>CAVZJB010000001.1:0-85926 GCA_963775425.1 uncultured delta proteobacterium
CGCGCCCGGAGAGATTCGAACCCGAAGGTGTCGTCGAACGGGGTCGGCCCAACGATGCGACGCCGGGGAGCGGGCGCCGCAGGACGGCGGCGGAGGCTCCCGCAGCGCCTCGCGCTGTGGACCGGTCGAGGAATTCCGCGGAGTGCCCCTTGTACGCGTGGCGCGAGGAGAGCCGGAGTCGCCGGCCAAGGCGTGCGCGGTCCGTGGAGAAGAGGGGGACGCCGAGACCGAGGGTCTTTCGCGGAAGGAGCGCCGCCGGCGGGGACGGCGGCGAGGTCCTTCCCCGTAGGGCGCCCGCCACCGGCACCTTGGCGGCATTGCTCGCGCCCAATTTCGGCGCGAAGAGAACCTGGGCGCCCGGAGGGGAAGGGCCTCGCCGCCGGACCAGGCGGCGCGGCCCGCCCCTCCCGGGAACTACGACGAGGCCGCCGCGCCCGCGACGGCGGCGGCCATGGCGAGGGCATGGCCGCCGAAGGACACGATCCACGGCATCGTCGAGCGCGTCCCCGCGACGGCGTTGGCGCCCACGGCGATGAGCACGCACGACCACAGCTCGAAAAAGTCGAGGCCGTGCAGCGCCGCGCCGGTGACGGAGTGCGCCGTCTGTATGCCGAGCCAGGCGGCAGGGTTCGACAGCACCGGGTTCTGCGCGTCGATCGTCGACACGTCCTTCACGAGGTAGGTCAGCGCCGCGAGCACGTCGTGCACCGCCGACGGCGCCATGGCCAACGCCACCGCACCGACGACGGGCGCGAGCTTCAATTCCGGTCGCGTCCCACGCAGAAGCCCGAAGCACAGCGCCGCCGCCAGGATGATCCACGCGCCGCGCTTCACCACCGCGCCCACCGGGAGCGCCACCTTCATCGCCTTCGCGCCCATCGAGATGATCTCCGCGCGCTTGTCGGCGGGCACCTGGTCCATCTTGCCGGACCGCTTCATCTCGCGCTCGACGACGGCGGCGACGTCGCCGCGCGCGAGGTACGTGAGCGGCGGCAGCAGCGAAAACGCGAGCATCACCCCGAGCATCAACGCCGCCATGGGCTTTCGCGCAACGCTCTGAAACGCGGCCCGCGGCTTCAAGAACACGAGGAGGCGCGGCGCCGGCGCCGGCTGCCCCGTGCGGCGCAGCGTCCCCGACGCGAGCGCGCTCTGCGGCGGGCTCGCGGGCGGCGCGGCCGACGACGGGCTCGCAGGGCTCGCCGGCGCGGCCGGTTGCGTCGTGGGGGTCTGTGCAGGGGCCGGGGGTTCCGCGGGGTCGGTCGGCATGCCCGCGGTGCTACAACCGCCCGAGCAGCGCGTCGAGGCGCTCCTTGGCCCGCTGCACCTGCAGATCTGCGGCGCCGGCCACGCGCGGCTCCACGACGTGGCGGGCGTCGTCCTCGGGCGCGGTGGCCTCCACCGGCGCGCGCGCCGTCGCCTTGGGCGCCGGGGGCGCGGGCCGGGCGGCAGGCTTGGACGGCGGATCCACGCGCGGCACGTCGCGGTCGAGGACGCGGTCGACCATCTTGTGCCAGACGTCGACGACGGTGACCTCGCCGAGCTTGACGTTGCCCACCAGCGACGCGGCGACGTCGACGACGAGCACGGCGAAGAAGCCGATGCACACCATGGCGCCCGCCAGCAGCACGAGCTTGGCGGCGCGCTTGAGCGCCCCCGCCGCCGGAGCGCCGCGCCCCTTGCCGGCCGAAGCGCGGCCTCCCGAGGCGCGGCCTCCCGAACAAGCGCGGCCGCTCGAAGCACGCCCGCCCTTGCCGCCGCCTCGCGACGAGCGCGCGGCCTTGTCGCGCGCGTCGTCGCGCGACAGCGACCTGGGCTTTGGCCTCCGCCGCGCAGCGACGAGCGCCGCGCCCCCGGAGTCTGCGTGTCCCGCACGGGCCATACCCGAGACGCTAGGGGACGCGTGGCGACCTCTCCAGTTTTCGGCCATGCTCGGGGCGTGAGCGTGCTCGATCGCTTCTCGCAGGTGGTGAAGTCGGAGTGGAGCCACCGCTTCGGCAAGAAGAACGGCGAGGCCCCCGCCCCCGCGCGCGACGGCGGCGGCGGCCCCGGCCGCGCCACCGCCCCCCACCGTCCCGCTGTCGTCGACGTCGACGGCGCCCTGCGGGTCCTCGAGCTGTCGGGCACGCCCACGCTCGCCGAAGTGCGCGCGCGCTACCAGGAGCTCTCCCGCCGCTACTACCCCAAGACGCGGAGCGCCCGCGACGACGAGGCGCACGCCGCCCGGGTCGTCGTCGGCGCGCTCACCGACGCGCTCGAGCTGCTCGAAGAGCACCTCCTGCCGCTCGCATGATCTTCCTCGTCGCCGCCCTCGCCCTCTGCGGCGAGCCCCCGCCGCTCGGTCCCGCGCCGCTCGCGACCGCCGGCGCCGCGAGCACCAGCGACCCCGACGACGCGAGCGCCGGTGCGACGACGAGCGACGAGGGCGAGACCCACGTCGACGGCACCGCCGCCGCCTGGCTCGAGCTCGACACCAACGCCAAGCGCCTGCCCTCCGGCGCCATCGGCGGCGACGACGGCCACCTCGAGCCCCCGCTCGGGCCGCCCGCCGAAGAGCCGTCGCCCGACGGCCTCGTGCGCGCCGAGGGCGCGGTGTCGGCGTCGGTCAAGCGCGGCTCGGTGCTCGTGCGCTCCGACGACGCCCTCGGCTTCAAGGGCTTCTTCACGCAGTCGAGCGAGGACATGCTCGTGGTGCAGTCGCGGGACACGGTGTCGGCGCCCGTCTGGTCCGACGCCGTGCTCTCGCTCTCGCTCTTCGGCAAGGGGCGCGCGCAGCTCTCGGGCGTGCGCACCTACGGCGTCGTCGACGGCGCCGCGCTCGTGCAAAAGCCCCTGCTCCGCTGGCTCTCCGTGCGCGCCGGCGTCGACGGCCAGGCGTTTCACTCGTTCGACGTGCCGCTGTTTTCGTCGGCGGGCGGCGGCGTGCTCGCCGGCGCGGAGGCGCGCGCGGGGCCGGAGAGCCTCGATCTCCTCGTCGACGCGGGCGGCCGCGGCTTTCCGTTCGCCTCCAAGAACCTCGAAGACCCCGGGGATCCCGAGCGGCGCACCGACGGTGTCGTCGTCGCCACGCTCCAGGCCACGAGCGCCCGCCGGCTCTTTTTGTCCGCGGGCTACACGCTGTGGCGCAACGCGAGCAACGCGCGCGGCGAGAGCTTCTTGCGCCACCGGCTCTCGGCGGTGGTGGGCTTTCGCCTGCCCGCGCAGCTCACGTGCACCGCGCAGGGCACGCTGCAGATCACGCAGTACGACGACGGCGTCTCCGTCGGCCAGATCTACTTCCTCGGCGACGACGAGGAGAGCCAGAACATCCTCGAGGTCACGCTCTCGCGCCCGCTCATCGGCCCGCTCTCCGCCGTCGCCCGCGTGGCGTTCACCGGCAACGAGCTGGCGGTCGAGGGCGCGCGCTTCTCGCGCGAGACCGCCGCCCTCGGCCTCCAGGCGACGTACTGAATGGACGCCCGCGACGCGCCCTGGGGCCCCCGACCGGTCGAGGTCGCGCGCGAGCTCGCCGTCGCCGACGAGGCCCTCGCCGGCGGCGACAAGAAGCACGCGGCACGGCACGCCGCGGCCGCCCTCGCGCTCGACCCCGACGACGAGCGCGCGCTCGCGTTCGTGGACAAGCTCCTCGACGAAAAGCCCGGCTTCGTCTCGCGCCTGTTGAACAAGGCGCCGCCGCTGGCGCCGCTGTTTCCCGACGACGGCTGGTACGGCCACGTCGCCGTACGCGCGCGTGCGCTCTACAAGCGCGGCGACCTCGGCGGCGCGCTGTCGCACGTCGCGCAGCTCGCGGTGGCGGTGCCGCACGTGCGCTACCACGGCTGGCTCGCGGACATCGTCGACGACGCCGCCCGCGCCGGCGACGCGCTCGACCCGAGCTTCGTCTTCACCGCGTTCAGCACGCTCGGCGGTCCGTTCATCGGGCTGCTGCACCTGCGCGCCGGCGAGCGCGCGTTCTTCGCCCCGTGGGCGGACGCGTGCCTGCGCTTGTTGTCGACCCACGTCGACGCCGAGACCGCGTACGCGCCGGTGCTCGCTTTGGTGACGTCGGGCTTTTGCCGCCGCGCCGGGCGGTACGAGGACGCGGCGAAGACGGCCCGGCTTGGGCTCGAGCTCGGCGCCGGCGAGAACGCGGGCATCCAGCTCGGCCTGGCGCTGCGCGCGCAGGGGGCGTTCGACGACTCCGCGGCGCTGTTTTTGGAGCTGGCGATGGCGCACGACGACGTGCGCCACCGAATGGAGGCGGCGCGGGCGCGCTACGACCAGGGGCGCTTCGACGAGGCGCTGGCGCTGTTCGAGGAGGGAGACGCGCGCGATCCCGAGATCGCGCTGGCGCGGGCGGCGTGCCGAAGGGCCGCGGGCGCGCGCGACGTCGACGCCGACGAGGGCCGGGTCGGGGTGGCCACGCTCGACGTCCTCTTTCCCGACGGCGCGCCCTCTTTCGACGACATCCGCCGCGTGCTCTGCGGCGACGGCAGCGAGATCGAGATGCGCGACGCGTCCTCCAACGTCGTCCGCAGCGCCCTCGAGAAGCTCGGCGCGTCGTCGAGCGGGCTCGCGGGGACAACGCTGTCGTTGCGGGTGACTTGCCTCGAGAGCCCGTCGGTGCCGGTGATGCTCGCGTGCGCGCTGGCGCGACCCATCGCCGCGCTCGAGTACGCGTTCGACGCGCGACCCGCGCGGGATCCGTCGCTGCCGCTCGCCGACGACGGCGCGGCGCTGTGGAAGACCGGCGCCACCCTCGCCGAGCCGGCGCTGCCGCCGCCGCCCGCCGCGGTGCAGGCGCTCGTCGACGAGGTCGCCGCGCTCGCCGGGCACGCGGGCGGTCCGGCGCCCGGCCTGCACAGCGCGTCGCCGGCCATGTCCGTCTTGTGGGCGCGCGCCCGGAGCGCCGCCGTCGACGACGTCGACCCCGAGCACCTGCTGGCCGCCATGCTGCACCCGCCGCCGGTGCCGCCGGGGCTGCCGCCCGACGCGCACGTGTTCGGGCGCCAGCGCGCGGCGGCGCTGCTGCTCGCGGCGCACCAGCGGCAGCAGCCGTGGCCGGCGTCGACGCGCCGCGAGAGCCTGCGCCGCCTGGTGCTGGGGCCGCCGGACTGGACCACGGCCGCGGCGCTTGTGGCGCTCACCGAGGTGTTGCTCGACGAGCCCGACGCCGCCGTCGACGCCCGCGCCTGGCTCGACGTCCTCGCGGCAGGCGCGCCCGAGACCGGTCACTGCCCGTGGGCCGCGCCGCTCGCGCACCTCGTCGACCGCGTGCCCTTCGTCCGCCGCGAGCTCAAAGAGTCCGTCGCCGAATGGCTGAAGCCCGCGCCCCCGTGAAGCTCACCGGCGCGGACGCGAGGTTGTCGTCACGCCGCGGGGCTCATCAGAGGCTGACGCGCAACGTGATCCATCGGGATCCGCGACGAGGGCTGGCCCGATGGACCGTTGATCCGAGCCACCCGGAAGGGGACGGTGCTACGGCCACACGGCGGAGCGGAAAGGAGCTCCGAGCTCGGCGACAAAGACGCGCGCCGAGTTGAGCCGGGGCGCCGAGCTCTCCGCTCCTTTCCGCCCCGGCGGTGGCGACGTTGTCTAGCATTCGCTGATTCCGAGCGCCCAAGCTGAAGACCCAGGCCGCGCCGACGTCGCATCGAGGCACGTCGGCGCGCACACGACCCGCACGAACCCGCCACGTGCGCTGATAGCGGGATCACAACACCGCTCGGACCCGCCGTTTCCTCACAACCTGCAGCGGTTCTTGCGCGCCGACGTGCCTCGCCACGTACTCCGCGCGGCGAGCCACCTTGTGGGCGGCTTCGCCGAGTGCTGCTACGAGCCTCGTTTTTCGTCAGCTTTCAGGCCTCGTCGCCGCCGAGCGAGTCCGCGGCCTCCGCGTACATCGCCTCCGCCATCCGGTGCGACGCGGTCTCGAGCTTCTTGATGGACTCTTTGATGACCTCGATGTCGTCGCCTTCGAGGACGCCCTTCAGCTCGGTGAGGTAGGCGCGGATGTCGTTGGCGTCTTCCTCGGTGAGGACGTGGCCGTACTCCTCGAGGGACTTCTCGGTGGTGTAGATGAGGCCCTCGGCGTTGCCCTTGGCGTCGGCGATGTCGCGCTTCTCGCGGTCGGTGTCCTTGGCCGCTTCGGCCTCGTTGATCATGCGCTGGATCTCGTCCTCGGTCAGGCCCGACGACGACGTGATGCGCACACTCTGCTGCTTGCCGGTGCCGAGGTCGCGCGCGGTGACGTGCACGATGCCGTTGGCGTCGATGTCGAAGGTGACCTCGATCTGCGGCACGCCGCGCGGGGCCGGAGGGATGCCGACGAGCTCGAAGCGCGCGAGGGTCTTGTTGTCCCCGGCCATGGGGCGCTCGCCCTGGATGACGTGCACGGACACCATGGGCTGGTTGTCCGCCGCCGTGGAGAACACCATCGACTTCTTGGCGGGGATGGTGGTGTTGCGCTCGATGATCGGGGTGGCGACGCCGCCGGCGGTCTCCACGCCCAGGGTGAGCGGCGTGACGTCGAGGAGGAGGACGTTCTTCACCTGGCCGGTGAGCACGCCGCCCTGCACGGCGGCGCCGATGGCCACCACCTCGTCGGGGTTGATCTCCTTGTTGGGCTCGCGCGCGAAGAACTCCGCCACCCGCTGCTGCACGCGCGGCATGCGGGTCATGCCGCCGACGAGCAGCACGTCGCCGATCTGTTCCTTGGTGATGCCCGCGTCCTTCATGCACTGCTCGCACGGCTTGAGCGAGCGCTCGATCAATTCGTCGGTGAGCTCCTCGAGCTTGCCGCGCGTGAGCGTGTACGTGAGGTGCTTGGGGCCGCTCTGGTCGGCGCAGATGAACGGCAGGTTGATGTCCGTCTCCTGCGACGAGGACAGCTCGTGCTTGGCCTTCTCCGCCGCCTCGCGCAGGCGCTGCAGCGCCATCTTGTCCTTGCGCAGGTCGATGGCGTTTTGTGCGTTGAATTCGTCGGCGAGGAAGTTGATGACGCGCTGGTCGAAGTCTTCGCCGCCGAGGTACGTGTCGCCGTTGGTGGCCTTGACCTCGAAGACGCCCTCGTTGAGCTCGAGGATGGAGATATCGAACGTTCCGCCGCCGAGATCGTAGACGGCGATGAGGTCGGCCTTGCCCTTGGCCTTCTTGTCGAGGCCGTAGGCGAGGGCCGCGGCCGTGGGCTCGTTGATGATGCGCTTGACGTCGAGGCCGGCGATGCGGCCGGCGTCCTTGGTGGCCTGGCGCTGCGAGTCGTTGAAGTAGGCGGGGACGGTGATGACGGCTTCGGTGACCTCTTCACCGAGGTAGTCCTCGGCGGTCTGCTTCATCTTGCCGAGGATGATGGCGGAGATCTCCTGCGGGCTCATGGCCTTGCCGCGGACCTCCGCCCAGGAGTCGCCGTTTTCGTGCTTCACGACCTTGTAGGAGACGCCGCCCCGGGCGCGCTCGACCTCCGGCGTGTCGTATTTGCGCCCGATGAGGCGCTTGATTGTCACGATGGTGTGCTCGGGATTGGTGATCGCCTGGCGTCGCGCGATTTGACCCACCAAGCGCTCCCCTCCCTCGGTCAGGGCCACGACCGACGGCGTGGTGCGCGCGCCCTCCGAGTTCGGGATGACGACGGCCTCCTGGCCTTCCATGAAGGAGACGCAGGAATTCGTCGTGCCCAGGTCGATTCCGATGATCTTGCCCATCGCGTCTTTCTACCTCAGTTCCCTGATTCCGCGGGCGGTCCCGACGACACGATCACGAGCGCCGGCCGCAGCAGCCGGTCGTGGAGCATGTAGCCGCGCTGGTACTCCTCGGCGACGATCTGCGCCGGCACGGTGTCGTCCGGGCGCGAGCCGACGGCCTCGTGCCTGCTCGGGTCGAAGGGCTCCCCGAGAGAGGCGAAGCCGACGGCCCCCAGCTTGGCGAGGACGTCCTCGAATTGCTTGGCGACCAGGCGCACCCCCTCGTCGGCGCCGGCGGCGATCGCCCGCTGCATGTTGTCGAGGACGGGGAGCATCTCCTTGAAGACGCCCTCGTTGGCGAACTTGATGGCGTCCGCCTTCTCCCGGTTGACGCGCTTTTTGAAGTTGTCGAAGTCGGCGGAGACGCGCGCGAGGCGGTCGTAGAGGTCCTTCGCCTCCTTTTGCGTCTGCGCGAGGACCTCCTGCATCTCCTGCTTCGCTTTCAGCGTGGCCTCCAGCAGCACGTCGGAGGGCGACTTCTTCGCGGGCGCCGGCTTGGCGGTCTCGCTCGAGTCGTCGAGGATGGGCACGTCTTCCTCGGCCCGTGCACCCGCGTTGCCCGCATTGCCCGCGTGCTCGCGCTCGAGCCGCTCGACGCTCTCGAGCGCCTCGCGGATGGCGCGGTCGGCGGCGCTCTCGTTCTGCTCCGTCATCGCCCTCTCCGATCCGGGTTCCAAACTACCCCTGAAGAGTCTTTGTAACCACCTGCGCCGTCAAGTCGACGAGGGGGACGATGCGGGCGTAGTCGAGGTGCCGCGGGCCGATGACCCCCAGGACGCCGAGGGCGCCCCCCTGGCCGAGGGACGCCGTGACGAGGCCCCGTTCGTACAGGGCCGCGGCGGGGTTCTCCTCCCCGATGAAGATGCGGATGCCCGGCGCACGCGCGGCCTGCTCGAGGATGGCCTTGACGCGGGCGCCCTCCTCCAGGAGCGCCAGCAGCTCCCGCGTGCGCTCGACGTTGGCGTCCTCGAGCAGGTGCGCCGCGCCCTCCACGTGGACCTCGGGCTCCTGCTGCGCGGCCATGGCCCGCACCACCCGCTTTTCGAGCGCGTCGAGGTCCCGCACCAGGACGTCGCCGGCCTCCTCGAGGGTGCGCCCCTGAACGAGCTCGGTGAGGCGCCGGGCGGACCGCTCGAGCGACGGCGCGTCGGGGGCGCGCTCGATGAGGTCGCCGCGCCACTCGAGGAGCCGGTTTTGCACCTTGCCCTCGGCGGTGACGAGGATCAGGAGCACCGCGTCGTCACGCAGCCGGACGAGCTCGACGTGGCGCAGCCGGCTGTGCTCCGGACGGGAAGAGACGATGAGCGTGGTGTGGCGCGACAGGCGCATCAGCACCTTGCTGGCCTCGCGCAACGCGACGTCGGCGGCGCCGGCCTCGGCGATGCGCCCGGCGATCTCCCCGCGCACGTCGTCGCCGGGCTGCTGCAGGCGCAGGAGGCTGTCGACGTAGTAGCGCAGCCCGCGGTCCGTGGGGACGCGGCCGGCGGAGGTGTGCGGCTGCTCGATGAGCCCCTTTTCGTGGAGCGCGGCGAGCACGTTGCGGATGGTCGCCGACGACACGCCGATCTCGGTCATCTGCGACAGCGCCTTGCTGCCCACGGGCTCCGCCGTCTGGATATGGGCGTCCACCAACGCCTGCAGCACCTGGCGCTCGCGCTCGCTGAGCGGCTCCTCGACCGGGTCCATGCCGATGGATCTACTCCAGCCGGGCCTTGAGGGCCACGAGGGCCGCCGCCACCTCGGATTCCAGGCGATCCGCGTCCGCGTCCGCCGCCACGTTGCCCTCGATGCGGGCCGCCAGGGCGGCCACCCGGCGCGCGCCGACGTTCCCGGCGCTCCCCTTGAGCGCATGTGCGGCGTTTCGCCGCTCCTCGACGTCGCCGGCGGCGAGCGCCGCGCGTATGGCGGCGATGCGCACGACGCTGTCCCGCTCGAACAGCGTCAACAGCTCGCCCAGCACGTCCTCGCCGGGCCTGGCGACCTGATCGCGCAGCGTCAGCAGGCGGGCGACGACGACGTCATCGACCACGGGAAATTCCGAACCGTCTCCGCTCACGCGCCGCGCCTCCCGCCCTGTCCCCGCTCCGATCAAATGCATCGGCGATCCGACGGGGCTTCGAAAAGGGGCTGTCCCAAACTTTTCTGGATTTTTTGTCGGGCTGTGACATACGGTTCGCCCACCCGGCCGGAGTGGCCTGGGTTCGACCGTTATTCAATGGCCACTTGGCCCGTAAGGAGACCCTGCAATGAAGAAGATTGTGGTGCAGATCGTCGCCGTCCTTTCGCTCGCCGCCGTGCTCGGTGGCGTCGCGCTGACCCAGGCTGCCTGCGAAGGCGAGGGTGAGGGCGAAGGCGAGGGCGAGTGATCGCGCTCTTCACGTTGTCGTGAAGCGAAGAGGCGGGCCGACGGTCCGCCTCTTTCGTTGCGCCGTGCGCATGACCCGCCTCGTCGTCCTCGCCCTCGCAGCCGTTGCCGTGGGCGGCGCCTGTGCGCCGCCGCAAAGCGACGGCTGCAAGCAGTACATCGCCTGCCAACAAGAGTACGACGCGGCCTCCGGGACGGGCCCCGTCGACGTCAGCCAATATGAGGCCGACGGCGCCTGTTGGGACAGCGCCGACAACGCCGCCACCTGCGATCAGCAGTGCACGGAGGGCATCGCCGCCGTCCGCGACGCCGCCGCCAATGCCAACCTCGACGTGCCGTCGTGCCAGGGGTAGTCTCCTCGCCGCCATGAAATTCCTCCGCGCGCCCCTCCTCGTCATCGGGCTCCTGTCCGCCCTCGCCGGCTGCTCGGCCATCGAGCGCGACCCCGCGTGCGTGCTCGCCGAAAAGTGCGACAACGCGCTCGAGGAGCCCTCCGGGGACTTCGTCGCGAACGACCCCGTCTTCGGCGACGACCTCAACGCCGACGGCACCGCCGGCCAGTTCGGCGACGTCGGCACCTGCTGGCAGAACGCGGACACGGCCAAGCCGTGCATCCAGGCCTGCAAGGACTTCGTGAAGGAGCAGGCCGCCATCGCCCAGGGCGACGGCGACCAGGCCGTCGTCGACGCCTGCGGCGGGGCCGCCGCCGGCGAGGGTGAGGGCGAAGGCGAGGGCGAGTAGGGCGCTGTAGACTGCGCCCATGCGCTACCGCGAGGTCGGGCTGATCGCCGAAGGCGGGATGGCCCTCATCGCCCAGGCCGAGCGCGACGACGGCAGCGTCGTCGTCGTGAAGCGCGTGCGCCCGCCGTTCTGCTTCGACCCGGTGTTCCTGCGCCTGTTCGCCGACGAGGGCGCCGTCCACGCCGCCCTCGACCACGAAAACATCGTGCACCTGCTCGACAAGGGCGAGGACGAGGCCGGCCCGTACCTTGTGTTCGAGCACGTCGACGGCACCGATCTCGCCGCCGTCCTCGAGGACGCGTGGGCCTCGGGGACGCCGCTCGACGTCGAGTGCGTGCTGGCCGTCGCGGTGCCCCTGTTCCGCGCACTGGCCTTCGTGCACGAGTGCCCGCTGTCGGTGGTGCACCGGGACGTGTCGCCGGGGAACATCCTCATCGGCAACGACGGCGCGGTGAAGCTCGTGGACTTCGGCGTGGCGTCGTTCTCGCTCAAGACGGAGGCCACCGTCGCGGGCGAGATGAAGGGCAAGTTCGCCTACATGGCCCCGGAGCAGACGCGGGGCGAGAAGGCGGGGCCGCGCGCCGACCTCTTCGCCGCCGGCGTCGTCCTGTGGGAGTGCCTCGCCGGCAAGCGGCTGTTCGACGGGCCCACCGACGCCGACGTCGTCGCCGCGGTGCGCGAGACGCCGGCGCCGCCGCTGTCGGGCGCGCCCCCGGCGCTGGCGGCGTTGGTGGCGTCGCTCCTGGAAAAGGACGCCCGCGACCGGCCCGAGAGCGCGCGCGCCGTGGGCAAGGCGCTCGCGGACATCGCGCTCGAGCTCGGCTTCGACGAGGGCCTCTCGCGCCACGCCGCGCGCCTGGCGCGAATGGCGCCGCGGCGCGAGCTGCAGGTGCGCGACGAGGGACGCCGCCGCACCCAGAGGGTGCTCGGCGCCGACGGCGCGGCGATGGTGGTGCGCCGGCGCCGCTCGCCGCTGCCGCTTTGGGGGGCCGGCCTCGGCGTCGTCGTGCTCGCCGGCGTCGTGGGGGCCTGGGCGCTGCGACCGCCGCCGCTCGAGGAGAAGGTCGAGGCGCTGCCGTCGACGTCACCCGCGCCTCCCGCGCCCCCCGGCGCCGTCCAGGCCGGGGTCGGTCTGCCGGCGGCGGCGGAGAAGGAGGCGGAGAAACACGCGGCGGACAAGGGCGCGGCGGACGCGGCGGAGAAGCACGCGGCGGAGAAGCACGCGGCGGAGACGCAAGCGGCGATGAACAACGCGGCGGAGCGGGACGCGGCGGCGCACGACGCGGCGGCGCACGACGCGGCGGCGCACGACGTGGCGGCGCACGACGTGGCCGCGGCGAGAGAGGCGCGCGCGGCGACGGCGAGGCGCGCGACCGCGGGGCACGAGGCGAGCGGCGCGCGCAAGGGCGCTGCGGAGGTCCACGCGCGCGACCCCGTGGTCGCGGCGGTGGCGGGCTTCGGCAAGCTCACGATCACGTCGGAGCCCTGGGCGCGCGTCACCGTCGACGGCAAGCTCGCCTCGCCGGAGACGCCGCTGCGGGCGTACACGGTGGCCGCGGGGAAGCACATTGTCGTGCTCGAGAACCCGGTGTTCCACCTGTCCAAGACGGTCGTCGTCGACGTCGCCCCGGACGGGGACGTGAAGAAGTACGTGAACCTGAACCCCTGACGGCCGGCGCCCCCGCGCGAGCTACGGACCGCCTTCGATCGACTCGTAGATCGTCAACGTCTCGCACGACGTGCGGCGCGGCGTGAGCCATGTGGCCCGGCGCAGATCGATCGCGACGGTGCACACCGCGATCCGTCGAAGCCTCGCCGCGTCCCTCAGCCGGTTGATCACGCGCGTGAGCAGCTCACCGCGTGCCGGGGCGTACAGAAAGAACACGTTGCCCTCGAGCTCGATGTCCGCCGCGTTGGCGTGGATGAAGGACACGTCGGTCAGTCGCAGCGCCGCCGCGCGCTCACGGGCGAACGCAACCAACGGTGCCTGCACTTCGATGCCCCGTGAGCGCGCGCCCGAGAGGAGGTGAGCCAGGATCACCGCGCGCCCCGCGCCGCTCCCGATGTCGACGAGCTCGTCGTGCGCGCGCAGCGGGAGCTCCTGCACCATCGTGAAGATCTCTTCGACCGAGCTCGGAAAGCTCATCATCGCGTCCGGCGGAAGATCAGCGCCGTCGTCGGGCACCTCGCAGAAGCCGAGGCGCGTGTTCACCCAGGCGTCTCGCAAGGGCCCGGGCACCGGATCCAGCTCGTCGCGAAAGGTCACGTCTCCACCGTACACGGCCGCGCTCCTACAGGCGCATGAGCTGAAAGGCGAACCAACCGAGGGCGCGGTCGATGAGGCTGCGCGCGTCGTAATCCTCCTGGCGGACCTCACGGCACAGCGTGGCGTCCGTCTCGAACTGCGACGCGAGGAGGTCGGCGAGGCCGGGGTCGACGACGGTGAGGCTGACCTCGAGGTTGCGCGTGAAGCTCCAGCGGTCGAGGTTGAACGAGCCGACCGACGCGTAGATGCCGTCGATGCTCGCGGTCTTGGCGTGAAGGGTGCGCCCCATCATCTCGAAGATGCGCACGCCGCCCCGGAGCAAGGAGCCGTAGAGGTGGCGCGCGGCGACGGCGGCGATGGGGACGTCCGACAGCCCCGCCGTCAGCACGCGCACGTCGACACCGCGCCGGGCGGCGCGCACCAAAGCGCGCAGCAGCCGCGGCGGCGGGACGAAGTACGGCGTGGTGAGCAGGCACGTCCGCACGCTTCGCCCGACCGTGTAGTACAGCGCGCGCTGGATGTGGCGCTTGCGGCGGCGCACGTCGCTGCCGAGGATCTGCGCGAAGACGCCGTCGGCGAGGGGCATGAGCGGCGCCGCCGGTTGGAGCTTCTTGCCGGTGGCGGTGAGGTACGACGAGATGAAGATGGCGGCGAGGTCGCGCACGCCCGGCCCCTCGATGCACGCGTGCGTGTCGCGGAAGCGGCCGTTGCCGAGGCGGGTGCCGGCGTAGTCCTCGCTGACGTTCATGCCGCCGCAGAAGCCGACGTCGTCGATGATGAGGATCTTGCGGTGGTCACGCAAGAACATCGGCAGGCGCGCGAAGAACAAGCGCGGCGGGTTGAACGGCACCACGCGCGCGCCGGACTCGCGAAGGGGGAGGAGGTCCTCGGTCTTGAGGCCGGAGGACCCGATGACGTCGAAGAGGAGGACGACGTCGACGCCCCGCCGGCGCGCCGCGAGCAGCGCGTCGAGGAACGCGCGGCCGACGCGGTCGGGCTCGAAGATGTACGTCTCGATCCACACGCGCCGGGTGGCGCTGTGGATGGCGGCGAGCATCGCCTCGTAGCTGTCGTCGCCGTCGAAGAAGAACGTGACCTGGTTGCCCTCGCTGCTGCCGCCGAGGGGGAGGAGCCGGTCGAGCGTCAACCGCCACGTGCGCGCGACGCGCGCAGGCAATCGCATCGTGCCCGACGGCCGCGCGCGCGGATCCAGGAGCGCACGCAGCGTCTCGGACATGGATCCGATGTACCACTTGCGCACCGGAGGATGCGCAACTTGCGCACCGTTCGCCCAGCGCCGGGCGCCGCCGCCTCGCCCGGACGCGACGCAGTTGCTGGCACCGCTGCTGCAATACCTCCTGCGTCGGAGAGAGCGCCCACCCCGTCCTCCCCCCACCCTGCTCTCTTCGAATGCGCGAAGCCCGGCTTCGCGCATTTTTTTGCGCGAGCCGCCGGCGCCGCCCCTAAAGCTGCAGCAGGCGCGCGGCGTTTCCGTAGAGGACGTCGGCCTGCTCGTCCTCCTCGAGCCCGAGGTTCTGCACGGCGTCGACGGCCTGGGCGGAGGTGTCGAGCGGGTAGTCGGAGCCGAAGAGCACGTTCTTTTCGAACCGGCGGATGACCCACACGAGGTGCTCGGCGTACGGCGAGCGCGCATAGAGGGTGGCCGTCGACGAGACGTCGAAGAAGACGTTGTCGGGGTAGGCGGGGTTCTTCTTCGCCATCGCGAACATCGTCGCCTGCGAGAACGAGGTCAGCCCCATGTGCGCGGCGATGAGGCGCGCCTGCGGGTGGTCCATCGCGAGCGCGAGGATCTTGCCGAGCACGCCCGGCGACAGCGCGCCGTCGGCCTCGATGAGCACCGGCAGCGCCCGCTGGCCGCAGCGCTCGACGATGGCGCCGACGCGGGGGTCCGCGAGGTCGATGTGCTGCCGCACGGGGTCGAGGGCGATCATGCGCGCGCCGGCGTCGGCGACCCGATCGATCTCGGCCACGGCGTCGGGCTGCGCCGGGTGCACCGACGCCACCGCGAACAGCTTGGGGAGCTCGCGGGCGAGCGCGAGCACCCGATCGTTCAAGGGGCGCGCGTCGGCCGGGGCGGCCGCGACGACGACCGCGCCGATGCGCGTGATGTGCGGATCGGCGGCGTTCTTTCGGAAGCGCTCCTCCTCGTCGGCGGCGCCGGTGACGGCGAGGTGCGCGTGGACGTCGATGACGGGCCCGTCGTAGCGCTGCACCCGGCGCTTGCGCTCGTGGGGCTCCTGGCTGGCGCACCCCGCGAACGGGACGGCGGCGAAGGAGACTGCGGCGGTGGCGGCGATGACAACGATGACGGCACGCATGCCGCCGCGCCTAGCCGCATCTGCGGCGTCTGCCAACGCCGCCGGTGACACCCGGGCGGCTCGCGCTATGCTCGAGGCATGGCGAGCACCGCGGAGCCCGTTGAGGCGGACATCTTCTCCGGGCGGCACGCGATGCGGGGCACCTGGTTCACCGCGCGCGGGGCGACATCGAGCGGGTTGTTTTCGACCCCCGACGGCTGCAGCGAGTGGACCTACTTCCACTACGAAAACGGCCGCTACGCCATCCCCGTGTGGGAGCGGCTCGAGATCGCCGGCGACGGCGCGCTCGCCGAGGCCGACGACGCGGCCATGTGGGGCAGGCTGAACGCGTGGACCCGCGACCACGCCGTCGCGCGCGACCTCGACGTCGACGGCTTCGGCGCCGTCGCCCGCGGCGCGTCGGGGACGTTCTTCGTCGCGTACACGTTCCCCTCGCTCCAGACGGCGCGCGACTTCGCCGCCGAGCTCGGCGGCCGCTGGGTGCTGGCCGCGCTCGCGGACCGGGTCAGCATGTTTTGAACGCTGCGGCGTGACGCCGTCGCCGCGGAGCGGCCGGTGCTTGCGTGTCTGTTGGCGCCGCCGCGGGTGCGTTTGCGCCCGATCGCAGGCCCGGGCGCGACGCCCGTGGCGACGGCACGCACGTCGTCATCGCGCACAGTCCTTGCTCGTTCAAGCCTCCGCAGCTTCATTCGGCGCGGGCCGAGGGGGTCTTCATGAAGAGCGCTCTCGGCTTGCTGGCGTGGGTGGTCTGGTGCGCGCCGGCGCTCGCGTCGCCCGCGGCGGGCGTCGACTGCGCGTGCGCGGCGACGGGCGCGTACCTCTTGCCGCAGGCGCCGGTGGAGATGGCCGCCGCGGACGGCACCACGGGGCTGTCTCCGGGCGGCAAGTACGTCGTCTCCGCCGGCGGCGACGGCGGGAGCGGCTTTTTGGTCTCGGTGGCCCGCGTGTCGCCGCCGGCGTCGCTGCTCGTCGACCTGCCCGGTGTGCAGTGGGGCTTCAGCCCCGACGACGACCGCTTCGTCATCCTCCGCTTCTCCGGCGGGATCCCCACCGCCACGCTGTACGACCTCGCCGGTGCGAGCCCGAGCACCGCGATCTACGAGACCCCGAGCCTCGCTGGCGGCGGGCTCCTCGCCTTCAGCCCCGGCGGGGGCTACGCGCTCGCCATGTCGCTCGGCACGCAGCCCGACGAATTCGTCCTCGACGTGCGCGACGCGGCGAGCGGTGCGCGCGTCCACGACGCGCGCTTCGCGTTCGCCCCGCCCCCGGCCGACGCGCTGCCGGCCGGCGCGGAGGAGCTCGGCTCCGTCGTGGTGGGCTTTGGTCCGGACGCGCGGGATCGATCGTTGGTCTACGCGTACGTCTCGGGGAACGGGCTGCTGCAGAGCAACTGGAGCCTCGTCGACCTCGAGGGCCCGACCGCGTGGCACACGGTGTCCAACTACGGCTTCACCTGGGGCTTCAGCCCCTGCGGCGACGTCCTCGACGTCGTCGACGCCAACACCGACACGCACCTGAAGGAGGCGCGCCTGTTCGCCACGCTCGACTTCGCGGGCCTCGCTTTCACGAGCTATCCGATCACCGACGACGACTTCTTCCGCGACACCGCCGCGAGCCACATCGTGCAGCACGCCTTCACGCAGGTGGAGCTCGCGGCGAACGTCGCCGGCGACACGTGCGGCGGCGCCTCCGCCGTGCCCCCCACCGCCGCCTTCAGCGCGCCGAGCGCGTCTGTCACGGGCGTCTCGGTGCCGTTCACGGACGAGAGCGCGCCGGGGTCGGGGCAGATCACGGCGTATCGTTGGACCTTCGGTGACGGCGCCGCCAGCGCCGCGGCGGACCCGACGCACGTCTTCACCGGCGCGGGGACGTACACCGTACAGCTCACGGTCACCAACAGCGACGGCCGCGCCGACACGGTGGGCCACGACATCACCATCGGGCTGAACCAGCCTCCGACGGCCTCGTTCAGCGTCTCCCCCGCCGCGCCGGGGACGCGCGAGCTCGCCACGTTCACGGACACCTCCTTGGATGACGACGGCGTCGCCTACGCGTATTGGCAGTTCGACGACGGAAATACCGTCGAAGCCCACGCGGTGACCTTGAAGGTCTGCGCGCCCGCCGTGAACGTGCACCTCGTCGTGGAGGACAACGCCGGCCAGCTCGGCGAGCTCACGCAGGAGGTCGCGGTCGCCCCGCGGCCCGACGTCACCGTCCCCGCGGGCGGCGACCTCGCCGCCGCCGTCGCGGCCGCGTGCCCGGGCGACACCCTCGTCCTCGAGGCGGGGCACTACGCGGGCGGCTTCGCCGTGCGAGACGTCAGCCTGCGCGGCGCGGGCAGCGGCAGCACGTTCATCGACGGACCCGGGGAGCCGGCGACGGCCGACGGCTACGTCGTGAAGGTCGACCCGCCCGGGCGCTTCACCTTCGCGGGGACGGTGTCGCTCGAGGCCTTGACCGTCGACGGCGGCGGTGTCGGCTCCGACCAGGGCGGCGGCGTCGACCTCGCGGGCCGCGGCCACGTCTCTTTGTCGGACGTCGAGGTCACGGGCAACGCCGGCCGCGCGGGCGTCTTCATCGACAACTACGGCGACCTCGTCGAGGTCTTCGACTCGCACATCCACGACAACGCCGGCTGGGGGCTGTGGCTCGACTGCTGCGTGGCGGCGAACGTGCAACGCACCGAGATCGCCTTCAACGGCGCGGGCGGCGCGGCGTTCCTCGAGACCGACGACGTCACGGTGGCGTTCAACGACGTGCACGACAACGTCGGTGCGACCGACGGCGCGGGGCTGACCTTGTACGACGTCGGCAACGGGAGCGTCTTCGGCAACCGCGTGTTCGACAATTCCTCGGCCAATCCGTCGGGCGCGGCCGTGGCCGTCGACGGCTGGCCCGTCACGCTCGCGGGGAACCTCGTGGTGGCCAACCGGGCCGGGGGCCTGCACGCGACGAGCTTCGTCGACGTCGTGAACACGACGATCGCGGACAACTGCGGCACCGGGCTGCTCGCCGACGGGACCACCGTCGAAAACAGCGTCGTCTTCGGCAACCGCGACGACGTCGACGGGGCCCTCGCCGGGGACGCCTCGAACCTGGTCGGCGTCGACCCGTTGTTCGCGGCCGCCGGCGACTATCACCTCGCCGAGGGCTCCCCCGCGATCGACCACGGCGACAACGCCTTCGTCCCCGGGTTCCTCACCGATGACGGCGACGGCGACGCGCGCGTGCTCGCCGGCGTCGTCGACGTCGGCTGGGACGAGTGGCGCGCCGATCAGACCCCGGACCCCGTGGGCGACGCGCGCTGCGGCGACGTCGACGCCGGCCCCGAGGACGACGCGGGGGCCAACGACGCCGGCGCGAGCGAGGGCGACGCGGGGACGGCGGGCGACGACGCCGGGGCGGCGGGCGACGACGCGGGGACGGCGGGCGACGACGCGGGGACGGCGGGCGGTGGGGCCGGCGGCTCCCCGAGGGCGCGCGCCGAGGACGCAGGCTGCGGGGGCAGCCCCGCGGCGCCGGCGCCCGCGCTCGGGCTCGTCGCGTTGCTGTCGCTGCTGCGGAGGCGGGCGGGTTGCGCCGCAGGGGAGGTTCGTCGGAACGTTCGACGATGATCGCCTTCGCCCTGCTGCTCCTCGCCCAGAGCCCCGCGCCTGACGCTCCCCCGCCTGCGCCGCCCGCGACCGCCCCGGCGACGGCGGACGGCGACGCGGCGACGGACAGCGGCCCGGCGACGGCGACGACGACGACGGAGGGCGCGACGGCGGCGACGGGGCTCGCCGACGCCGACGGCTGGCACGTCGTGAGCGTCTCCGGGGAGCCGCACCTGCCCGACGGGAGGCCGACGCAGGGCGCGTGCGGCTGGGAGCAGGACGTCATCGTCGAGCGCGCGGGCTCGGTGCACGCCGCCGGCGCCGACCTCAAGCGCGCGGTGTACGCCGTGCCCTGCGTGAAGGACGACGGCGGCGCGCTCGTCGCCGGCCCGCCCCGCGTTCGCTTGATGGCCGACACGAGCCCGAGGCCTTTGCGCGACTCCGACGTGCAACAGGCCATCGAGTCCCACGACAAGGCCGTGGCCGAGTGCCAGCGGCGCGACCCCGCCGGCCGCGGGCTGTTGAACCTGCATTGGTCGATCGACCCGACCGGGAGGCCCGTCGACATCGCGGTGCGCGCGGGCACGCTCAAGAGCGACGCCATCGCCAGGTGCGTCGTCGCCGAGATCCAGACGTGGGACTTCCCCAAGCACGCGGTCGCCGCCGGCGTCCCCGTCGACTACGCCTTCGGCTTCGACGGCTCGTCGAGCCCGGTGAACGAAGAGCTCGGGCGTCCCCGCTGCAAGCCCGGGGAGAAGCCGAAGGACGCCGCGCAGCTCAAGGAGGGCGAGGTCGCGTGCGTCGAGCTCGTGCCGCGGCCGTGCGCGCAGGGGGAAGAGCCGCTCCCCGCGGACCAGATGCCGGCGGGCGAGCTGCCGTGCAAGGAGATGGCGAGCGACCGCGGGGTGCCGTTTTTGAAAGGCGAGCTCACTCACTTCGGCGACGTGCAGCTCACCAACCCCAAGAGCTCGGTGGGCGTGCGCCTCGGCGTCGCCGTCATCGACAACGTCTACTTCGCGCAGGCGGAGCCCAACCTGAACCTGCACTACGGCGACTTCTCGCTCGGCCTGGGGGCGCCGCTGCGCTTCGAGATCGCGGACCTCACGCAGCTCAACCTTGCCGACCCGTCGACGACGGGCACGGTGTTCGCGAACGCCGGCCGCTTCCGGACGGAGGACTGGGATCAGATCGAGGACTTCCTGCGGCCGCTGCGCTTCATCACCTACGGCAAGAAGGAGGACCGGCTCTTCGTCGACGTCAACCGTGTCCACGCCGTCACCATCGGCCACGGGCAGTTGGTGCGCCGGTATCAACCGAACATCGACATCGACGAGGACAAGCTCATCGCGGAGGTGGACGGCTACACCGACGTCGGCGGCGTGGAGCTCATGGCGGGGCCGTTCCCGGTGCCGCGCGTCGTCGGCGGCCTGGTGTTCGTGAAGCCGCTCGGGGCGTTCGTCGGCGACGACGACACGCTGCAGAAGAGCTGGTCCATCGGCGCCACCTACGTCACCGACCTGAACGCGCCCACCGCGCTGGAGAAGCGGTTGAGCCCCGCCGACGGCCGCGTGCAGCTCGCGGTGGACCCGTCGAACCAGCTCGTGTGGCGCGGGCGCGAAAACCCCGTCGGCGACATGGTGCAGGGCGCGGGCCTCGACACCGAGCTCAAGGTGTTCAAGAACGAATTCCTCGACGTCAAGACGTACGTCGACTACTCGCAGCTCTTCTTCCCTGCCGACAGCTCGGCGGCCCAGGCGTTCCCGGCGTTCTCGGGCGGCGGCGCCACGGTGGGGACGCTGTTGCGCATGAGCTTCGGCAGGACCCCCGTGCGGCCCATCGAGGACGAGAGCGACGAAGTGCGCGCCGGGCGCAAGCCTCGGGAGATGAAGGCGGCGCACGCGCTGCGCGTGCGCGTCGAGGGGCGCGCGTTCGATGCGCAGTATCTCCCGAGCTACTTCAACACGATGTACGAGATCGACCGGCTTCAATACGGCTTCGCCGAGGGCAACGCGCGCGGCGAGCTGCCGACCAAGATCGCGTTCCTCGCCGCGCAGAAGGGGCAACCGCTGCGCCTCGGCTACTACGTCGAGGCCAGCTACGACTGGGTCGACGTCGTCGGCATCACCGCGGTGTACGAAGACGCATACGCCGCGGGGCAGGCGACGCTGCCGGTGACCGCGCGGAACTTCGCGCTGCACGCGGAGACCACGGGGCTCGGCTTCCTGCAGTTGTTCGCCACGTACCACTACCGGAACTTCGACGACTTCAAGGGGCTGTTTTCGTTCTCCACGGACAACGAGATCCTCTACATGGGCGGGCGCATCGAGCTGCTCCCGTTCCTGTTCATCAACGCCGCGGCGGAGCGCTCCTTCCGCGTCGGCTTCGACAACGACGACCTCGCAAAACAAGTCGACGCCCACGGCAACCGCTTCTCGTCGATCGGCTTCGAAAACGTCTGGGCCTCGAGCGTCGACGTCGAGCTCGGCTGGCAGTTTTGAGCCTCATCCCTGACACGTCCGCGCGGCGCGTTGCTCCCGCGCCGGCCTTGGGATAGCGACGGCGCATGGCCAAGCCCCTCCTCGTCGTCGGCACCAAGTACAAGTCGTCGTGGTCGCTGCGGCCCTGGCTCGCGATGAAGGTCGCCGGCGTGGACTTCGAGGAGAAGGTGTTGCTGCTCGACACCCCCGGCTTCCGGGCGGCGGCCAAGCTCTACTCGCCCACCGGCAGGGTGCCCGTGCTCGTCCACGACGACGTCACCGTCTGGGAGTCGCTCGCCATCTGCGAATACGCGGCCGAGACGTGGGCGCCGTCGCTGTGGCCCAAGGACAAGAAGGCGCGGGCGATGGCGCGCTCGGTGTCGGCGGAGATGCACAGCGGGTTCGCGGCGCTGCGGAAGATCTGCGCCATGGACCTCAAGCACGATCACAAGGGCGAGACCGTCACCCCCGAGGCCGGCGCCGACGTCCACCGCGTCGGAAAGCTCTGGCGCTCCTGCCGCGAGCAGTTCGGCAAGGGCGGCCCCTTCCTCTTCGGCGCGTTCACCATCGCCGACGCCATGTTCGCCCCCGTCGTCACCCGCTTCGTCACCTACGGCATCCCCGCCGACGACGTCGGCAGCGCGTACATGGACGCCATCCAGGCGTTGCCCGCGTTCCAGGAGTGGCAGGCGGCCGCGCGGGCCGAGCCCGGCTGACGGCGGCGCCCGACCGGCGGCGCTACTCGTAGCGGAGGGCCTCGATGGGATCGAGGCGCGCGGCCTTCGCCGCCGGGTACAGGCCGAAGAACACGCCGATGGACGCAGAGAACACGAACGCGAGCACCACCGCCCACACCGGCACGTGCGGCGGCGGGAACTCCGGGACCACCGCGGTGACCCCCCAGCTCACCCCGTAGCCGAGCCCGATGCCGACGACGCCGCCGATGAGCCCGAGCAGCGCGGCCTCGACGAGGAACTGCGCCATGATGTCCTGGCGGCGCGCGCCCACCGCCATGCGGATGCCGATCTCGCGCGTGCGCTCGGTGACGCTCACCAGCATGATGTTCATGATGCCGATGCCGCCCACGAGGAGCGCGACGCCGACGATGGCGACGACGACCCACGTGGCGATGCCCGTGATGTTCCCCACGCTCTTCAAGATCTCGCTCTGCGTGATGAGCTGGAAGTCGTCTGCCTCGCCGGGCGCCAGGCGGTGGGAGCGGCGGATGGCGCGGCGGATCTCTTCCTTGACGCGATCGACGTCGTCGACGCTCTTGAGCTTGATGAGCAGCATGCCGCCACGCAGCGGGCTCGTGAATTGGACCGCGGTGGCGTGGGGGATGATGGCGGCCTGGTCGTAGGGCTGGCCGAGGACGTTGATGCCGTTCTTCTGCTCCATCACGCCGATGACCTCGAAGGGCACGCCGAAGATGCGCACCTTCTCTCCGATGGCGCGGCCGAGGCCGAGCTTCTCGGCGAGGTCGGGGCCGAGGACCACCACGCGCGCGCGGTTGCGCATCTCCCACGAGGAGAAGAAGCGGCCCTCCTCGACGTAGTGGTTCTGGATCTCCTGGTAGCGCTCGTTGGTCGCCATGATGACGGCGTCGGCGCTCTGGCCGCGCATCTGGAGCTTCCTGCGATCGACGAAGTAGGGCGAGACGGCGAGGACGTCGTCGACGTCGCGCTCGATCTCCTTGGCGTCGTCGGGGGTGACCAGGGCGTTTTGGCGGATCTTCTCGTCGGCCTGCGGGTTGCCGGAGACGGCGAACATGAAGCCGGCGCCGAGGCCCTCGAGCTGGCTCGTGTAGACGTAGAAGACGCCCTGGACGATGGAGACCACGGCGATGACCGCCATGACGCCGAAGATGATGCCGAGCGTGGTGAGAAACGCGCGCATGCGGTTCTCGCCGATGGACTGCAGCGCGAGGACGATGGTCTCGCGGATCATGACGCCACCGCGGCGTGGCGGGTGTCGGAGACCACGCGCCCGTCCCGCAGTTGCACCGTGCGGTCGCAGCGCGCGGCGACCTCGGGCTCGTGGGTGACGACGATGACGGTGCGGCCCTGCTCACGGTTGAGCTTCACGAGCAGCCCGAGGATCTCCTCGCTGGTCTTGCTGTCGAGGTTGCCGGTGGGCTCGTCGGCGAGGACGATGTCGGCGTCGTTGATGAGGGCGCGCGCGATGGCCACGCGTTGGCGTTGGCCGCCCGACAGCTCGCTCGGCTTGTGGTGCACGCGCTCGCCGAGGCCGACCTGCTCGAGCGCCGCGCGCGCGCGCTCCTTGCGCGCGGCGGCGTCGACGCCGTCGCCGCGGCGATACACGAGCGGCAGCAGCACGTTGTCGAGCGCGCTCTGCCGCGGCAGCAGGTGGAAGCTCTGGAAGACGAAGCCGATGTGGCGGTTCCTCACCTCGGCGAGCTCGTCGTCGTCGAGCTCGTCGACGGGGATGCCCGCGAGCTTGTAGGTGCCTTCGCTCGGCGTATCGAGGCACCCGAGCAGGTTCATGAGCGTGCTCTTCCCCGAGCCCGACTGGCCGACCACGGCGCACAGCTCGCCGCGCTCGATCTCGAGATCGATGCCGTCGAGCGCGCGCACGACCTCGGTGCCCATCACGTACTGCTTGGCGAGCTTGTGCACCTCGACGAGGGCGGTCACGATTTCTTCCCGGCGCCGTCTTTGTCGCCGGCGTGCTTGTCCTTGTCGTCGTCCTTCTTCTTCTCCACGCTCACGCGGTCGCCGTCGGACAGCGACTTGAGCGCGCGGAAGGGGCCCTCGACCACCTTGTCGCCCTCTTTGACGCCGTCGACGACGGCGATGGCGTCACCCTCGGCGGGGCCGAGCTTGACCGTCTGCTCTTTGACGTGGCCGCCGGCGGCGTCGCCGTCGAACACGAAGATCCGGTCGGGCTTTTCGGCGCCGTCGCCCTCGAGGACCGCGGCCACGGGGACGGCGAGCGCGTCCTTGAGCGTCTGCACCTCGATGTCCGCCTGCGCGCTCATGCCGGGCTTGAGCTCGCTGGCCTTGTCGTCGTGGATGCCGACCTCCACGGTGAACAGCACGGCGCCGCCCTGGTCGCGCCCCATGAGGCCCACGCGCTCGACCTCGCCGTTGAAGGTCTCGTCCTTGATGCCCTGCGCACGCACCACCGCGTGCTGGCCCGCCTTGACCTCGCCGACGTCGAGCTCGTCGACGTCGAGCTTGACGATGAGCTCGCTGAGGTCGGCGATGACGACGGGCGCGGTGGGCCCGTTCGACACGGAGCCGAGCCCGAGCGACGACGTGTCGCCCATGGAGAGGCCCTGCACGGCGCTCACCACCTGTCCGACGTCGACGCCGACGGCGACGACGGTGCCCGCGATGGGCGCGGCCACGCGCGCGCGGCGGAGCGCGTCACGCGCGCGCTGCAAGTCGAGCCGGGTGCGCTCGATGGCGGCGTTGGATTGGTCGACGTCGGCGCGCGAGAGCGCGAGCCGCGACTCGTCGACCTTCAGCTGTTCGTCGGCGACGACGCCCTTTTGCTTGAGCAGCTTGTCGCGCTCGAGCCCGCGCTGCGCCTCCTCGACCGCGAGCGTCGCGCGCTTCTGGGCGGCCTCGGCGCCGGCGAGCCCGACGCGCAATTGTTCGACGGCGTTTTTCAGTTGCTCGTCGTCGAGGGCGAACAACAGGTCGCCCTGTTTGACGACGTCACCGACCTTGGCCTCGACCTCACGGACGCGCCCGCCGATCTCGCTCGCCACCTCCACCTGCGTGCGCGCGCGCACCTTGCCCTGCGCGAGCACCTTCTGCGTGATGCTGCGGCGCTCGACGGACGCGACGCGCACGGCCTCGCCGGCGTCGCCCCCGCTCTTCAACAGCGTTGCGGCGGCGATGCCTGCGGCGACGAGGAGGAGGGCGCCCCCGAGCCACACGTTGCCGCGAGACGACGTGTCGCTCACCGGACGTCGCTCTCTGTGAAGGTGCCGTCGGGGCTCTCCTGGTAGCGGTACCTGCAATTGTCGGCGGGCGGGTTGCCGCGCTCGTCGGCGCAACAGCCGATGGAGACGGCGTCGTCGGGGCCGGCGTCGAACAACAGGCACTTGCCCTTGGGGAAGGTCTCGCTCGCGGGGCAAGAGGAGAAGCTGTTGCCTTGCTGGATGCACGCGACGCTGAAGTCGCAGGCGCGGTCGGCGCAGAAGGGCGTGTCCGTCCCCGTGTAGGGCGCGGCGCAGTCCTGGGCGAGGAGAGCGCGGCAGCGCTCCTCGCAGGCGTGGGCGAGGTCGAGGTCGGCGTTCCAGCAACTGCCGTTTTCGCCGTACGCGGCCTTGAAGAGCTGGTGGTCCTTGAGGCCCTCGAAGGAGTCACCGGGCCCGGCGTCGATCTGCGACAGGTCGGTGGTCCTGGACGTGCCGAAGTAACACTCCAGCGCGACCTTGCAGGCCTCGGGCTGCTTGTGGTTTTCGACCTGGGCGCAGGTGACCGCGCCGACCGCGGCGGGGATCAAGAGGAGGACGGCCAGGCGGCGCACGGGCGCGAGCCTACCCCGGCCCGGCGTCGGTTTCAGCTCCTTCGGAGGCGCACGCCGCGGGCGCGTCGTCCAGCGCCGCGAGGGCGTCGAGGGCGACGCGGCATTGCTCGCTGCACGCGTTGGCGTTTTGCAGCGTGGTCCAGCAGGCGCTGCCGTCCTCCCAGGGCGCGGTGTCCACCGACGGATCCACCGCCTTCTGGCAGGCGACGTAGCGCTTGCAGACCTCCGACGGCCCGCACGCCGCGACGGCGACGACGATGACGACGGCGGCGGCGCGCGGCGAAGGCCTCACGGGCGCCCCTTCAGGGCCCCCGAATGAACAACTCGATCGCCCTCGCGGCCGATCCGTCGGTCACGTGGCGACGGCCACGCTCCCTCCTCGCGCCTCGCCATCGGCGCGCCTCGACCGCGATCATCGACCGACCTGTTCATGCGAGGGCCCTTAGCACCCCGCGCCGTGCGCGGCATCGCGGGGCGGGGCCCCTCGCGTCGACGGATGCGCGCCGAGGCCCGTGCACGCCTGCTCCGCGCGGCGCCGGTGTAGTGTGCCGCGTGGGTTCGTCCCCGTGATCGCGCTCGCGGCTTTGCTCCTCGCCCTCGACGCGCCGCCCCCGGCTGCGGCACCGCCCGTCGCGCGCCCGGCGGCCGAGGCGCCGCCGGCGCTCGATCCGTCACGCATCCTCGTCGTGCCGCGCAAGGGGACGGACGTCGAGCGCGCCTACGCAGGCCTGCGGGCGGCGGGCCTGCTCCCCGTCGAGCTCGAAGAGCGCGCGGGCGTCGACCGGCCCGCGCCGGCGCCCCCGCGGCCGGGGACGCGCGACGCCGCGCGCGCCCACGTCGAGGAGGCCAAGGCGCGCTTTCGCGAGCTCGACCTCGACGCGACGCGCGCCGCCGCCGACGAAGCCGTCGACGAGGTCCTGCGCCTCGAGCACCCGGAGGACGCCCGCGACGTCCTCATCGACGCGCTCCTGCTCAAAGCCGACGTCGCCCTGCAGGCGGGCGTCGACGAGGACGCGCGCGCGTCGCTCGCGCTCGTCTCCCGCCTCGACCCCGGCCGCGCCGCGCTCCACCCGGGCCTGTACCCGCCGAGCCTGTGCGACGCCTACGCCGCCGCGCGCGCCGCCGAGGAGGCCGAGCCCGCCGCCAGCCTCGTGGTGCGCCCGCGCGCCGCGGGCTTTTCGCGCGTGGACGTCCTCGTCGACGGCCGCCCCTTCGGCTCGTCCCCCGTGCGCGCCGGCCCCCACGTCGTCACCGCGCGCGCGCGGGACGCGGTGCCGTTTTCCCGCGTCGTCGTCCTCGACCCCGCCGAGCCCACGGTGCTCGCGCCGTTCCTCGCCCCGGCCGGCGCCGCCTCCCGCCGCGCGGCGCTGGTCGCGCGCGCACGCAAGGCCGCCACGAGCGTCGACGAGGCCCATGCCCTCGCCCGCCTCGCCGACCTGTGCGCCGCCCGCGCGGTGCTCTTCCTCGACGGGCCGCGGGCGATGCTGTGGTCGGCCCGCGGCCTCCAGGAGCTGTCCGTGTCGTCGAAGGCGGGCGGCGCCGCCCTCGGGCGCGCCACGCTGCTCGCGCTGCAGGCGCCGGCCCGCAAGGACGACGCCCCCAAAGACGAAGGCCCCGACCTCGCCACCCTCGCCGTCGCCGGATCCGTCGGCGCCGTCGTCGTCGCGGGCATCGTCGGCGTGGGCCTGTGGGCGTTGCTGCCGGCGTCGTCGCAGCCGGACCCGCCGCGGATCGTGCACGTGAAGTGTTGCGGGGACTGACGGCGTGCGCGAACGTTGGAGGATGGCGCCGGGCTCGTCGACAGCGTGGATGGGGGCCCTCCTGCCCCTGCTCGCGTCGTGCACGCCGCCGGGCACGGGGGATCGCGGGCCGGTGACGCTGTCGGTGCAGATCGCCACGCGCCAGAGCTGCGGCGCGCTGTCCGGCCTCGACTACGACACCTCCTGCGCCGCCGCCCTCGATGTCGTCGTGCGCGACGCCGCCACGCTGTTGCCCGTCCCCGGCAAGGAGGTGTGCCGGCCCGTGAGCAACAAGAACACGCTCGGGGACATCCTCGGCGAGCCCATCATCGACATCACCGGGCTGTCCACCAACACGAGCGTCATCTTCGAGGTGCGCGGCCTGCACAACAGCCTCGCAGAGCCCGAGCAGGACCCCTGCCACGACGCGTTCAAGAAGGAGCGCTGGCTGTTCTGGGGGGAGTCCGGCGTCGTCGACCTGCGCACGTTCGATGCTCCCGACGGCGGCGCGGGGCCGAGCCCCATCGTCCGCGTCGTCGTCGATTGCCGCGACTGCTCCTTCGCCTGCGGCGAGGACAACGCCGACACCTGCTTCGGCTGCGGCGGCTTCGGCGCGCAATGCCCGGCGGAATTCCCCGTGTCGTTCTGCGTCCCCGCCGTCACCTGCGGCAAGTCGTGCAGCGACAAGAGCCAGTGCTTCGGTGGCGCGCGCGAGTGCGTGAACGGCTTTTGCGATACGAGCACCATCACCGGCCAGCTCTGCTCACCGTGCGGCGGCGCCGCGCAGATCGGCTGCGGCGAGGGCCTCACCTGCGTGAAGAAGAGCGGGGGCGAGGGCTTCTGCGCGTTCCCCTGCCCGGCCGACAACTGCGTCTCGGGCACCAAGTGCAACCGGCTCCACAACAACCTCGAGCGCGCGGACTGAAAGGCTGACGAAAGACGACGCTCGTAGCAGCACTCGGCGAAGCCGCCCACAAGGTGGCTCGCCGCGCGGAGTACGTGGCCGGAGCGAAGAGGAGCGGAGAGCTCGGCGCCCCGGCGCTCAACTCGGCGCGCGTCTTCGTCGCCGAGCTCGGAGCTCCTTTCCGCTCCGCCGTGTGGCCGTAGCACCGTCCCCAACGGTGCGGCTCCTCTCGGCGCCGGCCCTCGCGTCCGAGCCGGCAGTCCCGCGCGTGCGGCTGTTCCTAGGGCGCGAGCTTCTCCACTTCCACGCGCCAGCTCACGGCGGAGCCGAAGCGGAGGACGCGGAAGGCGGCGTAGCCGTCCTTGGCCACCCGGGCGGGGGCCTGCACCGCGGCCTCGTCGACGCGGCCGACGGAGAGGCCGTTCACCTCGACGACGATGTCGCCGTCGTGAAAGCCGCAGGAGCGCGCGATGGGGCCGGCGCTGACGATGATGACGCCGGCGCCGTCGAGCGACGGGCCCACGACCGAGTCCGCGGCGAGGGCGTCGGCGCCGCGGTGCTCGAGGGTGTGAGCCACCGCGCGGGTGACGGTGAAGCGCGCGTCGTCGCCGGTGGCGTCGCACTTGACGCGGACGGCGCGCGCGACGCGGGGGATGTGCTCGAAGTCGGCGGCGGCCTCGCGCAGCGCCGTCTGGTCCCGCGCGGCGGCGTCGAGCTCCTTGCCCGTGTCCTCGACGGCCTTGCCGGCGGCGGGGCGCCCGGTGCGCACGCGCTCGCCGTCGAGGGCGCGCACCATCAGCGCCGGCTGCGCAGAGCGCTCGAGCGCCGCGGCCATCCGTTGCAGGCGGCCCGCGTCGACGAGGCGCTGCTCGGCGAGGAACCATGCGACGGCTCGCGCGCGCGCGCCGATGTGCACCGCCAGCGCCGCCGACGACAGCGAGGGCTTGCCGCAGGCGGCGACGAGCCCGGCGAGGTCGGCGGCGCGGCCGACGCCGGCGGCGGCGCGCGCGGGCTTCTTGTCGGCGGCGTCGGCGAGGGCGACGACGAGGGCGCCGTCGGCGAGCGCCTCGACGCCGGCGCCGTCGAGCGCCTTGGGCAGCGTACAGGCCGGCGCGACGCCGGCAGCGTCGAGGGCGTCGAGGGCGGGCCCGTAGGCGCGCGCGGCGTCGAGCGACTCGGCGACGTCCTCGTCGTCGAGTCCGAGCGCACCCCGGTGCATCGAGCGCACGCGCGCGAGCAGCGGCGAAGGGGCGACGGCGGCGGCGATGCGCGCGCCCTTGTCGACGAGGGGCCACGCGTCGACGCCCGGCGTCCGCGCGCTCGCCGCCGCCGCCGCGAGCGCCGCCGCCGCGAGCGCCGCCGCCGCGGGGGAGCCCACGAGCGCGGGGCGCACGGGCCTGCCGCGGGCCGTCACGGGAGCCTCGCGGCGACGAGCGCCGCCAGCGCGTCGAGGACACCGTGGTCGATGCCGTGGCCGCCGGCGAAGGACACGAAGGTGACGTCGAGGCCGGCGTCCCTCAAGAGGCGCTCGAGCTCCTTGGCCGCCGCAAACGGCAGCAGGGGATCGGCGGTGCCGTGGCTCTGGAGGACCGGGAGCCCCTTGCGCCTGGGCGCGAGGGCCTTCCAGTCGCCGCGGCACAGGAGCGTGCCCGAGAGGACGGCGAGCGCGGCGGGGGCGTCGTCGAGGCGGAGGGCGAGGTCGGTGGCGAGCATGGCGCCCTGGGAGAAGCCGCCGAGGACCACCTTGGACATCGGCAGCCCGACGACGTCCCGGGCGAGCGCGGTCACCGACTCGCGCAAGAGCCCGCGGGCCTCCGCCATCCCCTCGGGCACCTCTTCGAACAGCTCCTCGAGCTTCCCGCTGACGAGCGCGCGCTCGAAGTGCGTGACGTCGATGGGCCACCAGGCGCGGCCGAACGGCACCCCGGGGATCTCGAGCGGCGCCTCGGGGAACGCGAACGCCACGCGCCCCGACAGCGCCGGCTGCGCCCTCAGCACCTCGGGGACGAGGCCGACGAGGTCGTCGCCGGGGGCGCCGTAGCCGTGGCAGAGCACGCAGAGCAGCTCGGGCTCTTCGACCTCGAGCACGCGGACCTTGAGCATCCCTCGCGTCTACCACGCCTCAGGTGGAACGTGCGCTCGCGGCGGGCGCGCCGCCGGCGCGTGCGCGATCGGCGCGGCCGCTCCCTCCGGTCGCTGATCGGCGTGCCCCACCGCGGGCGATCAGCGCGTGGATTGCGCCTGCGAGCGGAGCGCCTTGCTCTTGCCCTTGAGCGCGGCGGCCTGGGCCTCGAGCTTCTTCTCGAGCGCCTTCAGCGAGTCCACGCTCACCGTCGACGACGACAACAGGCCGGCGATGGCCGGGTCCGTCTGCGGCGCCGTCACCTGCTCCGCGCGCACCGGCGCGGGCGGCGGCGTCACCGAGGCGAACGCCGACGGCGGCGGCGACGCCGTGCTCCCGCCGCTCTCGGGCGGCGCGGGGGACTGCGCGTCCTGCGGGACGTCGCCGAAGTCGCCGTTGCCGGCGCCGACGGTGGCGCTCGGGTCGCGCGCGTCGTTGCCGGTGGTGCTGCGCGTGGTGCCCGACGACGTCGACTGCGTCTGCGTCTGCTCCGGGTGCACCACGAAGAGCCGGCGGTCCTCCTCGTCGAACAGGCGGCTGCGGCCGACCATGCCGCTGACGTCCTTGGCGACGGCCTCCTCCTCTTCGAGCTCGCGGATGCGCTGCCGCACCGCGTGCGCCTGGCGCAGGAAGCGCGCCTCGAGGTCGCGCGCGAGGTCGGCCTTGTCGAGGAGCGTCTCGACGTCGTCGTCGGGGTGGGCCTCGAGGTCCACGCCGTCGGGCAGGGCGACGTCGATGTCGTTGCCGAGCACGGGCAACAGCGCCTGGCGGACGGCGTCTCGTTGGGCCGCGAGCGCGCGGTAGGCGGTCACCGCCTGCGCGCGCGCGCTCGACTCCGCGGGCAGCGCCTCCACGCCGCGGCGGCGCTCGACGAGCAGCGCGTCGTACAGGCGCAAAAGCGCGGCGCCCTGCGTGGACACCGCGGACTCCGACGCGAGGAGCTGCGAGCGCGCGTGGGCGGCGGCCTCGTCGAGGGAGAGCGCGCCCTTGAGGGCGTCCTCGAGGGCGGCGCCGCGCACGCCCGCCTTCTTCTTCTTCTCGACGTCGGCGGCCGCGGCGTCGCGCTTGTTCTGCGCGCGCTGCCAGCTCTCGAGGCGCTGCTTGCGGGTCTTGAGCGCGTGGTCGACGGCGGCCTGCGCGCCCTTCAGCTCCGCGGCGGTGACGCGGCCGGCGCCGGCGATGGACGCGGCGAGCTCGGGCGCCGGCAGGGCGCGCGCGGGGGGGGCCGTGAGGCCGGCCCCGAGGAGGGCGGCGGCGGCGACCGGCAGGAGCGCGAGGCGGGGCACGGCGGTGGATCTCGCAAGCGGCGGGCCACGAGCAGGCCCGGGAAAAGCGTACCATTCCATGCCCTTGCGAAGTGGGACCGCGCCTCACCCCCGCGGAAATCCGAGGGATCGCGGCTTTGCGGGAGCGTCACGGCACCCAGTACAGCGTCGTGCCGCCCTCGAGGGGGACGGCGACGGCGCGGGCGCCATCGACGACGACGGGGGCGGCGGCCTCCACCAGCGACGGGTGGTCCGGCAGCGGCGGCGCCGGCGCGCGCGCCACGAGGGCGAGCACCACCGCGGCCGCGGCCAGCGACGGCACGAAGGCGAGCGCCGCCAGCCGCGCGGCGCGCGACGGGCGCCGCAGCCGCGCGCGCAGCCGGAAGAGCCCGCCCGGCGGCGGCTCGAGCGCGGGGAACGCGCGGCTGTGCCGGGTCACGGGCGCGCCGCCGTGGTCTTCGTGCCTGGCCCTCATCGCGCACCTCCTTCGTCGCTCGTCGGCCCGCCTGGGCGGAGCGGCTCATCGTACGTGCTCGCGGGCGCGCGCGAGCTCGCGGTCCCCGCGCGGGCGTCGGGCCCCGCGCCGTCGGCGTCCATCAGGCCACCGAGGGCGGCGCGCAACACGCCGAGCGCCTGGTGGCGGCGCGACGCCACGGTGCCCTCGGGGACGCCGAGCACCGCGCCGATCTCCTTCGCGGTCATCCCGGAGAATTCCCCGAGCACCACCACGCGCCGCAGGCGCTCGGGCAGCGCGTCCACCGCGGCGCGCACCCGGCGGGCCTCGTCGGCGGCGTCGTCGTCGAGCGCCCGCCCCGCCGCGCGCAGGCCGTCCAGCGTCACCCAGCCCCACACGCGGCGCTGTCGACGTCGATTGGCCGCGAGGTTCACGGCGATGCGGTACACGAGCGCCTCCACCGTCTGCGCGCGCACGCGATCGCGCATCGACCACAGCTTCGCGAACGCGTCCTGCACGACGTCGGCGGCGTCCTCGCGGTTCCACAACCAGCGGTACACCACGTTGAAGACGCGCGGCTCGAGCCTCACGTACAGCGCCTCGAGCTGCGCCTGGTCGAACGGCGCGCTCGACGCCGCCGCGCTCGTGTCGGGCGCAGGCGGCGCGAGGGCCGCGCTCGGGGGCGCGGCGTCGTCGTCCGGTCGCGATTCGCTCGTCGTCATCGCGGCCCCCTCGCCGTGGCATGGTGGTCCGCGTCGTCACTCGCCGTCCACCGTGGCGCGCACGATGTAGAACGCCGTGAGCGTGCCCTTGTCCCCCGCCTGCGCGAGCGCCTCGTCGCTGAGCGCCACCGACGACGCGCCGCCGAGCATCACGCCCGCCTGGCCGAGGACGAGGCTCTTGCCGACGGGGATCTCGACGCGCGCGTTGAGCGCGCCCTTCATGCGCGTGCCGCGCACGTCGATCTGGGCCACGACCTTGTCGCCGTGGAGCGACGCCGTCTGGCTCGCGTACGCCAACGAGCCCTCGACGCTGCCGCTGGAGCCGCTCTGCGACGACAGCGTCAGCCGCTCGAGGAGCGCGAGCTTCATCGGCCCCTGGCTCTTCTCGATGGCGTCGATGACGCCGGCGACCTCCGGCGCCACGTCCTTGCCCGGCGTCCCCTCCGCCGCGCGGGCGCCGGCGACGATCCAATAGTCGAGCGTCACCGTCGGCGCGCGCACCGCGGGGCTGCTGCTCAGCTTGGCGATGGCCTCGGCGATGCCCGGTTGAAAGCCCGCGGGCGCCGAGACCAGGAGCTGCCCCGACGGCGTCAACGCCGCCGTCCCCCTCCGCGGCTGGTCCTTCCCGACCGACAGCAGGCCCTGGATGATGCCCTGGAATTCCGCGGCTTGCTCCGCGGGCACGTCGTAGGCCTTGAGCACCAACGGCTCGGCGCCGGCGACGGCCGCGGCCGCGGGCGCGGCGGGGCAGGCCGACAGGAGGGCGGCGGCGGCGAGGACGAGGGCGACGGGGGCGAGGGCAAAGTGGGGCGAGCGGGTCATGGGGTCTCCGTGGGTTCGGGCTTCGACCCCTTCCTACACGCGACCCGCGCGGATCCTTCACGCGGCCGGATCAGCGGCGCCGGAGGCAGCGGCCGCGCTTGATCGGCGCCGGACAAGCCTCGTTGTCGAGGCAGGATCCGTCGGCTAACCCGTCGCCATGGCCTCATCGGAGACTGGCTTCTTCGCGCGCGTGGTGCCGCCGGCGGACACGCCCGCGCCGCGCTGGCACGTGTCGCCCCTCGTCGACCTCGCCGCGTACCACTACAGTTGGCTGTTCATCCTGGTGCCGCTCGCCTTGAGCGGCGACCGCCACCCCAAGGACTACCTCGGCATCTTCGCGTTCGGCATGACGCTGTCGCTCTGCCACCGCTACTACACCCTGCCGTACGTCTTCCTCGACAAGCAGGTCTTTCAGCAGCACGTCACCCGCTTCACGCTGTTCTTCTACCTGTTGAACCTCGGCGGCGTCGCCTCGGCCTTCTTCTTCAAGTTCCGGGCGCCCAAGGGCTTCTACCTGCCCGTCGACGTCGCCATGGCCCTCGCCGGCCTCACCCTCGTCATCCAGTGCGTCGTCGCCGATCGCCGCGGCCACCGCTTCTCGGTGCGCGCGCTCGTCGCGGTGGCCGCGCCGTTCACGCTGGCGGTGGCGCTCGGGCTCGGCGGGGTGTTCACCGCGCACCACGAGGCCGTCGCCGTCGTCGTCAGCGTGCTGTTCGCCGCCGCGGGCGTCGTCGTCGCCCTCGAAGACCGCCCGCGCTTCCTCCTCGCCGCCGCGCCCGCCGTCGCCGCCGGCGCGGCCGTCGTCACGGTGCTTTTGCACGCACCCACGCTCGCCGAGGGGCGCGTGAAGGGCAGCGCCATCGTCGGCATCGTCGGCGTCGTCGCCGCCACGTGGAACGTCTGGCACACGCTCATGCAGAAGTTCGGCATCATGCGCGTGTACGCGGCCAAGTCGCCGGTCCCCGTCGAGAAGCGCACGCCGCCGTGGGTGGATCGCCTCTTGATCTTCGGCTCCTTCCCGCTGCTCGCGGTGTGGATCGGGCCATCGCAAAGGGAGACGCTCCTGCACCAGTCCCGGTCGGTGACGCAGTACCTGATGCCGCTCGTCGACGGTTTCGCGGTCGCGCAGCCCTACCTGCTCGTGCCCTTCGGCCTGTTGTCCGCGGCGTCCCTCGGCTTGTTCGTCTGGTACGAGCGCCGCGCCGACGGCTTCACAGGTTGGCCGCGCGTGTCCATGGCGCTCGCGCTCACCTTGTTGAACGCGAGCTTCCTCGTGTTGAGCCCGCTCAAGGTCTACATCGCGTACGGCTTCTCGCACGCCGTCGAGTACATGGTGTTCGTCTGGGCGTTCCTGCGTCGCCGCTACGCCAGACCGCTGGCGCACGAGCCGCTTTTGCAGAAGGCGCTTCGGCGGCCGTGGCTCGCGTACGGCGTGTTCACGCTCACCATCGGCCTCACGTTCTTCGTCACGCAGTACGGGCCCAAGCTCGGCTTCGTCGAGCACGGGGGCTTCTCGGTGTTCGGCGTGAAGGTGTCGGCGTGGCTGTTCTCGTTCGCCATCTGGCAGTCGCTGGCGCACTTCTACTTCGACGGGTTCCTGTGGAAGATGCGCCTGCCCGCCGTGCGAGCGAGCCTGTGAGCTAGCGCAGCGCGCAAGCGGCGACGGCGACGCCGAGGAGGGCGCCGCCGCTCGCGGCGGCCATGACGTCGCGGGTCGTTCCGCCGAGCCCGTACGCGCGCAGCGCGGCGCACGCGCCGGCACCGACGACGGCGCCGACGACGACGGCGACGAGCGCGCGCACGTGAAAGGGCGGCGCAGGAGCGGCCCGGCGTGACACGGGTGGGGCGAGGGCGACGCCGGCGACGACGACGGCGACCCCCACCGGCGTGCCGAAGCGGTTGATTGCGCGCCACGGGACGAGGGCGTGCAGCGCGCCGTCGTGCTCGGCGAGCGCGTCCCACAAGACGTGCAGCGCGGCGCCGACGACGAGGGCGGCGACGACGTCGACGAGCCCCCGCGCCCGCAGCCTGCGGGTCAAGGCGGGGGCGAAGCGCGCGCCGAACCACGGCGGGAGCGCGCGCGCGAGGCCGGGGCCGGCGACGTCGAGGAGGGCGACGAGCGCGAAGCCCGCGACGACGCCGGCCAGGAACACGGCGCCGGGGTGCGGGTGGAGGCGCTCGGTCGCGGACAGCGTCGCGAAGTATTCGAAGTCCGCGCCGACGGTGCCGCACACGAGCGCAGCCCCGTCGAGGCGGCGCACGCGCGCGAGCGGCACGACGGCGGCAGGGTGGACGAAGGCCATGGCCATGGTACGGTCCGCCCCAGATCATCCGAGGAGAGCGACATGGCAACCGTGCTCGAGCAGCTCAAGGCATTCACCGTCGTCGTGGCCGACACCGGCGACTTCGAGTCCATCAAGAAGTTCCGTCCCCGCGACGCCACCACCAACCCGTCGCTCATCAAGGCCGCCGCGGACCTGCCCCAGTACCAGAGCGTCGTCGACAACGCGCTCAAGTGGGCCAAGGCCGAGTCCAAGGACAAGTCGGCCAAGGCCGTCACCGGCCTCGCGCTCGATCGCCTCGCCGTCGAGTTCGGCACCGAGATCTTGAAGGTGGTCCCCGGCCGCGTCTCCACCGAGGTGGACGCGCGCATCAGCTACGACACCGACAAGTCCATCGAGAAGGCGCGCTTCCTCATCGGCATGTACGAGAAGGGCGGCATCAAGCGCGACCGCATCCTCATCAAGCTCGCCTCCACCTGGGAGGGCATCCGCGCCGCGGAGGTCCTCGAGAAGGAAGGCATCCACTGCAACCTCACGCTGCTGTTCGGCTTCCACCAGGCCGTCGCCTGCGCCGAGGCCGGCGTCACGCTCATCTCGCCGTTCGTGGGCCGCATCCTCGACTGGTACAAGAAGTCGACGGGCAAGGACTCGTTCCCGGCGCCCGAAGATCCCGGCGTGCTGTCGGTGACCAAGATCTACAACTACTACAAGAAGCACGGCTACAAGACCGAGGTCATGGGCGCGAGCTTCCGGAACGTCGGCGAGATCACCGAGCTCGCGGGCTGCGACCTCCTCACCATCGCGCCCAAGCTCCTCGCCGAGCTCGACGGCATGACCGAGGACCTGACGCGCAAGCTCGATCCCAAGATGTCGGCCGAGCGGGCCGGGGACAAGATCCACGTCGACAAGGCCACCTTCGACAAGATGCACGCCGAGGACAAGATGGCCAACGACAAGCTGAAGGAAGGCATCGAGGGCTTCAGCAAGGCCATCGTCGAGCTCGAGGCGTCCTTGGAAAAGCGCGTCGCGCAGCTTTGATCGGCGCGGCCGCTCCTCCGCTCGCATGATGGGCTGATCGGCGCGGGCGCGCGTCACTTGCGGGTGAGGACCTCGGTGTCGTCGTCGATGCCATCGAGGCCCTCCATCTCGTCGAGGACGTCGACCTCGTCGAGCATCGCCTGGATCTCGGCCATCACGTGCGGCGGGATGAGGTCGGCGGCGGTGCCCGAGATGGTCGGCTCCCCGGGCGCGGGCGGCTCCCACATCGACGGCGGCACCGGCTCCCGCGTCACCTCGACGATGCCGGCGAGCCGGACGAGCCCGCGGTCCCACAGAGACCCCACGGCGATGACGAGGTCGGCGGCGCTCAAGCCGCACTTCTTGCGCACCCGCGCCACGGGTCGCACCCCGTCGATGAGGCCGGCGACGTGCCGCTCGAACGGTGGCAGGTCGGCCGGCAGCTCCGCCGACACCGCGAGCACCGCGTCGGGGCGGAACAGCTCCTCGCGCCGCGCGGCCTCCTCGAGCGTCGCCGGCCGGATGCGCCCCGTGACCCGTGCCCCTTGCTTCATCATGACGATCTACGCTCGAGGCGCCGCCGCGCGATCCCGCGCGCCAACCGCCGGCACGAGGTCACCGTGGTCGCGCTCGCCCTCGCATGCATCGTCGTCCTTCAGATCCCCCCCGGCGCGCACAAGGAGCCCGCCGGCTTCGTCGCCGGCACCCCCGAGGGGAGCTTCGCCGCGGCGTGGCGCGCCCTCGGACGCACCCACAACGCGTGCGACGACAGAGACCTCGGCTACGACTACTGGCCCGACGGCGGCATCCGCAACTTCTACTGCCACGCGCTCAGCGTCATGTCGTGGCGCGCGCTCCTGAAGCTCGCCCCGATGAAGCCGTGGCTGCGGGGCCCCCACGGGCGGTGGAAGGAGGGCAAGCTCGCGCTCCACGATCGCCACGACTTCGGCCGCTACAACCCCGCCTTCGTGCGCTGGCTCGTCGACAACGCCGTGCCCGCCGCCGGCGACGCCGAGCTCCGCGAGGAGACGCAGCCGCTGTACGACGCCGACGTCAAGAAGCTCGCGCGCGTCTACTTCGTCGTCTACCGGCACATCGAGGCGCGGCCCGCGTGGAAGAAGCGCGAGCGCGCGCTCTACCTGAAGACCATGGACGAGAAGAACCCGGACTGGGGCTCGTTCTACGACAAGTACTCGGAGCTGCTCGGCGACGCCGGCCACGACTGGGGCGGCTACGACCCGAACCTCCAAAGCGCCGCCGCGGCCTTCTGGCTGCGCCGCGACGTCGACGGCACGGCGCCGTTGTTCTTCGAGGGCCTCGACAAGCTCCTGCGCACCTACGACGCCGCCTGGCGCAGCGCGCACGAGCGCTGACGCGGAGCCGGGCCGGCCGCGCCCTACGGGTCGGCGTCGTCCGGGAGGGCCGTCTCGGTGGTGATCTCGTCGTCGAAGGCGTCGGCGGCGCCCTCCTCGTCGGCGCGCTTGCGCTCCTCCTCGTCGATCATCGACTGGATCTCGTCCATGACGTGCGGCGGGATGACGTCGCCGGCGCCCTTGGGCACCGTCGCGTCCGTGGGGTACTCGGCGCGATCGGTGCCCCAGGGGATGAACGCCTGCTCCACCACGCCGACCAGCTCCAGCAGGCCGCGGGTGTGCAGCATGCCGAGCGCGACGCGCAGGTCCTCCGAGGACAGGCCGCTCTTCTTGCGCAGCCGCGCCACGGGGCGAAAGCCGTCGATGGTGCCGGCGACGTGGCTCTCGACGGCGCTCACGTCCGCCGGCAGCGCCTCGGTCAGCGCCAGGACGGAGTCCGCGCGAAAGAGCGTCTCGGACGAGGCGCGCTCCGCCGCGGTGGGTCTGCGCGTGCGCCCGACCCGCGTCTCCTTGCTCTCGCCGTCGAAGAGGTCGTCGTCTCCGGTTCCCATCGCCGTTCTCCGCCGCGAGAGTCTATGCCATCCAGACATCGCCGGCGCGAACGGTGTGCGACGCGCCGGCGTCGTCGACGAGGACGAGCGCTCCTTCTTCGTCGATGGCGTGGGCCAGGCCGGTGACGCCGTCGACGGTCACGCGGCGCCCGAGCGTGGCGCTGCGTGCGCGCAGCTTCGCGAGCGTGGCGCCGAAGTCGTCGCGCGCGCCCGCGAGGGCGTCCGGCATGCGCGCGCGCACCGCGGCGAGCACGTCGCCAGCGCCCCCGGAGAAGCCTGCGTCGGCGAGGGCCCCCGCGGTGTTGGCGATGTCCTCCGGCCAACCCTCCGCCGGCGCCTTCACGTTGACGCCGACGCCGAGCACGCACGTGTCGAGCAACGCGCCCATGCGCACCACCTCGATCAAGACGCCGCCGACCTTGCGAAACGGGCCGAGCCGCCCGGCGGCGGCGCCGGCAGGCGCGCGGATGACGAGGTCGTTCGGCCACTTGACGAGCGCCTCGACGCCGAGCGCCGACAGCGCGTCGAGCGCGCCGGCGGCGGCGCCGAGCGTCAGGCGCGGCGCGTGGCGCGCGGCGCAGCGTGGGTGAAGCACCACCGAGAGCGCGAGCCCTTCGGCGGGCGCCAACCACGCGCGTCCGAGGCGGCCGTGCCCCGCCGTCTGGCGCGCGGCGACGACGCAGGTGCCGTCGGGCACGCGCTCGGCCATCTCGCGCGCGGCGATCTGCGTGGAGTCCACCTCGTCGAGCCGAACGACGGGCGCTCCCTCCCACGAGTCGGTGCGGGGCGGCGGCGAGGAGCGCACGACGTCACCCGAGGAGCTTGAGCTTCATCGAGAGGTCCACGCTCTTGGCCTGGTGCGTCAGCGCGCCCATGGACACGAGGTCGACGCCCGCCGCCGCCACGCGCGGCAGGCGCTCCACCGTCATGTTGCCCGAGGCCTCGACGATGACGCGGCGCCCCGTGCTCTTTTCGTGCGCGCGGATGCGGGCGACGCTCTGCGCGAGCAGCGCGTCGTCCATGTTGTCGAGGAGGACGGCGTCGGCGCCGGCGGCGAGGCACTCGTCCACCTGCGCGAGCGAGCCGGCCTCGATCTCGATCTTCAACAGGTGGTGCACGTGCGCTCGCGCGCGCGACGCGGCGGCGGCGATGCCGCCCGCGGCCTCGATGTGGTTGTCCTTGATGAGGACTCCGTCGAAGAGCCCCATGCGGTGGCTGCCGGCGCCGCCCGCCTGCACCGCGGCCTTCTCGAGCGCCCGCCAGCCCGGCGTGGTCTTGCGGGTGTCCACCACGCGCGTGGCGGTGCCTTGGAGAACCTTGCTCACGGCCCGCGCCTGGGTGGCGATGCCCGACAGCCGCATGAGGAAGTTCAACGCGGGGCGCTCGCCGACGAGCAGGCTCCGGGCGCGGCCGCGCGCGGTGATGACGACGGTGCCACTGTCGACCTCGTCGCCGTCGCGCTGATGGGCCTCGATGACGACCTCCGGATCGAGGCGGGCGAACACGCGGCGAAAGACGTCGACCCCGAACAGAACCAGCGTTTCCTTCGCGCGCACGAACGCCTCGGCCTGCGCGTCCGGGCGCACGCACGCGAGGGTGGTGACGTCGCCGGAGGGGCCGAGGTCTTCGTCGAAGGCGAGGTCGATGAGGCGGTCGAGGTGCGCGGACATGAGTCGCTTTTGCCTACCACATCCACCGCTGTGGGACGTCGGGGCTCAAAGTTTAGGCGGATCTGCCGATGGGTGGAAAGCTGATCGTGAGGTCATCGGTGAGATCCAGGGGTTTCTCCCTCATAGAGATGATGCTGGTCATCGCGATCCTCGCGGTGCTCGCGGCGCTCGCGGTCCCGGCGATGAGCCCGCGCATCGACGAGGCCGAGCTGTCCGGCACCGCCGACGGCGTCGCCGCGCTCCTGTGGCGCGCGCAGGCGGAGGCGATGGCCACCAAGCGCTGCGTGCGCGTGCGCATCGAAGGCACCGAGATCGTCGCGGAGCGGCTCAACGCCTACGACTGCGACGTCTCGCCGGCGACGGCGCCGCTCATCGACACCACGGCGGCGCGTTGGATCGAGGTCGCGCGCTTCCGCCTCGACGGATCGCTGATGACCGCCACGTTCGATCCGGTGCCCGCCGGGACCAGCGCGTCGAGCACCGGCGCCAACAACGACGAGGGCGTCGACCAGATCCGCTTTCGTCCCTCGGGGCGCCTGTTCAGTCGCGACGACGATCCCGAAAACGACGACGGCGTCATCAAGATCACCCACACGCGCATGGCCGAGAACTTCGTGCACAACAGCAAGAAGATCCTCGTCGAGGCCCAGGGCCTCGTCTGCGTGCTCCCGCGCGGCGTCGACCCCACCGGCTCCGGCAACAACCTCTCGTGTCCCTGAAGGTGCCCATGCCCGTCGAAACCGAAGCACCAGCGAGCAGCCGCGGCAGGCGCCGCAAGCGCGCGCCGGGCGGCTGGCTGATGGTCGAGGTCGGCGTCGGCGGCGTCATGGCCTCGGTGGTCCTCGCCTCGCTCCTGGCCAACGTCGGCGACTCCATGCGCCGCACCGTCGTCGTCGGCCGCGAGCTCACCGCAGGCATGCTCTGCCAGCAGGGCATCGAGCAGGCGCGCGCGGTGCAAAACCCCGTCACCAGCCTCGCCGACGGCAACAACGTCGACATCGGCGTGCCTGGCGGGCTCACGGGCACCTACGCCCGGACGCGCACCATCACCTCGGGCACCGACACCGTCGGCGCGCTCCCCGTCGTCTTCAAGGACGTGCAGGTCACCGTCACCTTCCCGACCAGCGAAGGCATCACCAAGACCGTGAAGATGGAGACCCGCATCTACCAGGCGGGCAACAGCCCGTGACGCGCGCTCAGCTCCACCCGCGCGGCGCCACGCTCATCGAGCTGATGGTCTCGCTGTCGCTGATGGCCGTGGTGCTCGCCGTCACCATCGGCGTCATCGTCGGCGCCGCACAGAGCGGCGCCCGCGCCCGCGCCCGCGCCGGGCTCGCGCGCCAGGGCCAGTACCTCAACACGCTCCTGTCCAACGAGCTGCGCATGGCCGGCCTCGGCGTCCCGGCGGCGTCCGGCACGCACATCGACGACGCCTACGCCGGCGCCGGCGACACCACCTTCGACACCGACGTCATCCTCGCCACCTCGACCTCCGTCGGCATCGTCGGCGACTTCCCGCGGCCCACGCGGCAGTACAACACGCTCGGCACCCTCGACGGCCACGCCGCCGGCGGGCCCAGCGACGTCATGTGGCACACGGAGAACAACGGCTCGTGCGCGCCGCAGACCGGCAGCGGGAGCTGCAGCACGGCGAGCACCAGCTTGTTCTTCCCCGGCGAGTCCGGCTGCAACACCGGCGGCGCCGTCGACGACCGCACCTGTCCGTGGGGCATGCGGCGCGTGAGCGACGGCGAGTCCATCCAGGTGGTGAGCGGCGCCATGCGCTGGACGCACGCGCACGCGAGCAACCCGCTGACCATGAGCACCTTCGGCACCAACGGCTTGTTGTCGTTGCACCTGTCGACGGCCTGGAGCTCCGCCGTCTGGCCCAACGACAGCAACAGCGCCGCGCCCACGGCGGTCACCGGCGAGGGCTTCGTCACCAGCATCGACCGCGTCTTCTATTTCTTCGACTCGAGCGCCCACACCATCTCGCGCATCCAGTGCTTCGGCGATCCCGCGCCGCAGGACACAAACTGGCCCAACCTCGCCAACAACACGCTGCCGTCCATCAGCTCGCTCGAGGTGACGCCCAACGGCGGCTCGCAGAACACGTGCGTCGGGCCCGAGGTCGTCGCGCAGCACGTGGAGACCGTGCAGCTCGACTACTTCGACAACACGGGCGCCACGGCCGCCGGCAAGGCCGCGGTCACGCGCATCGACTGGACCATCAAGCTGCGCACCGTCGTCGACGGGCGCCAGGTGGATCAAGACGTCGTCGGCACCGCGAAGATCAGGAACCTCTCATGAGCGCAGTCAAGAAGAACCCGCGCGGGTTCATCATCCTCATCATCCTGGCCGTCATCGCGACGTCGAGCGTCATCCTCGCCACGCAGCTCAGCAGCGTGTCGGGGCAAAACGGCGCCAAGATCCGCACCAACGAAGAGGTGAAGGCGCGCGACGTCGCCGAGTATTGCCTCGAGGTCGCCGACGCCTACGCCGTCGCCGTCGGCAACTCCCAGGTCGACTTCGACACGCTGCTCGACCCCAACGGCGTCATCGAGGCCGACGGCGCCGGCGACGACTTCCTCCCACCCGCTACGCTTCTGTCCGGCGCCACCAGCATCGTCGCCATCCCGCCGGCGCAGACCACGTCGCACTTCCGCTTCCGCGCGTTCGCCGTCTCACCGAGCAGCGGCGGCGACCCCATCGGCACCTGCTTCATCCGCTACGACGACAACAGCGACGACGACAACAGCTTCCCGGACTCGTCGGTCACCGGCAACACCAACGGCGTCGCGGAGGGCCCGAGCGCCCCCAACAACGGCGCCGACGTCGCCGAGCGCGATCGCGACCGCACCATCATCACCACGGTCGTCGGCGTGGTGCCCGCGCGCAGCGACCAATCCACCGCCTACGTGCAGGCCCACGCGCGTGCCACGGTGCGCCGCGTCCGCGCCATGCCCTCCGCGGTCGCGGGAGGCGCCGCCATCCAGGCCGGGGGCACCGTGGACTTCGACGGCGCCATCTGCGGCAGGACCGCCGGCCTGCTGGCCGACGAGGTCAAGGGCGGCGTCTGCGTGTGCGGCAAGCTCGACGCGCAGTTGGTGAGCGGCAGCCAGGGCACCACCGACGGCGATTGCGGCTGTCCGAAGTGCGCGCCGTCGACCGGCTCCACCACCACGTCGGGCCCCCGCGCCGATCCGACCATCGACGTGCCGGCCTTCGGGACGCTCTTGTCCAACAAAGGGTTCGGCACCGTCACCTCGGACGGCTCCTTCACCGCCAGCAACAACATCGCGTCCGCCACGTTCGGCGCGGCGGTGGTCTACCTCAGGAACAAGGTCAACGCCCCCGCCGGCAGCGACGGAGCGGCCGGCACCACCGACGTCTTCGCCTGGGATCGCTTCGACGCCGACACGAATGCGACGCTCACCGCGGGCGGCGCGGCCGTGAACGGCACCGGCAACGCCACCAAGGACTGCACGGACACGAGCGGCCTCGATCCCATCCCCGATCCCTGCGGCTGGGACCTCGCGGGCAAGGCCCTCACCTGCTCCACGGCGCAGAGCCAGTGCTGGAAGCTCGTCGCGCGGCTCGGCGACGGCGCCGCCGCCGACATCGACATCACGGGCACCGCCGTCACCGAGCAAGCCGACGCGGCCGGCACCGGCTTTCTGGCGCGCAGCGGCAACCTGCCGAACTTCAAGAACACCGGCGCCAACACCGCGCGCTGGCGCGACGTCGCGCCGGGGACCGGGAGCGGCGGCAACGACGGCCCGTCCTGCACGTCCTGCACGGCCAGCGCGGCGTTCATCACGACGTCGGGCACGGACTACGCGGTGTCGTCGTCCAACACGCTCGCCGACGTCCCCCACATGATCATCGTCATCGACAGCGCGTCCGCGAGCACCACGACGGTGGGCTCGCTGTCGCGCACGGGCTCCAAGATCTCGGTGTTCAGCAACAACAACATCGAGATCGCGGGCAGCCACCAGTGCTGCGCCACCTGCTCCTGCACGCAGAACTGCAGCTCCGGCACCACCATGACGGCGACGACCAACGGTCCCGCGCTCGCCATCCGCACCGACCGCGACTGCGCCGACACGTCGACGTTCGGCATCATCGGCCAGATCATGTGCCGCGAGCTCGACCTCGGGAACAGCAACAACAACTGCAGCGTCGGCGGGCTCATCGGCCTCGGAGACCCGGTCACCGACCCGGTCACCGCCGGCGGCGGCACGCTCGACTGCAAGCTCCCCGGCGCGAGCAAGACCAACTCCATCTGCGAGGACAAGGCCAACTTCTGCGTGAAGAACAACTTCGACCTGGTCGGAGACCTCTCCTGCGCCGGCAACATCTGCATGAAGAACAACCTCGACATGCACGGCGGCGTCATCCAGACGCTCGGCAGCATCGGCTGGAAGAACAACCCCGTCGCGGCCGGCCAGATCCGCGCCGGCGGCGACATCGTCGGGAAGAACAACGCCACCATCACGTTCGACGGCAACGCCGGCGCCACCGAGAACCAGGGCGTGGCGCAGGCGATGTGGATGGACGCCACGTGGTAGACCGGAGCCGATGAGCGGCTCGAAGACGGGCTTTCTTCAGAGCGCGCCGTTCGACGGCATCCTGTTGATCGGCATGCCGCTGTTGTCGCTGCTGCTCGGCTTCGCGTTTTCGCGGGTGCCCGACGACAGCAACCGCATCTTCTTCCTCGATCAGCCCACGCTCATCACCTCGATGGCGCTGAAGACGGTCATCCACAGCCACCTCGTCATCGTCTTCTTCCGCAGCCACGGAAACCCCAAGGTGAAGCGGCGCCATCCGGTGCGCTTCTTCGTGGTGCCCGCGCTGTTGTTCCTCGGGATGTTCTTCTCGTTGAACGTCCTCGCCGTCGCCATCATCGTGTCCACGTACTGGGACGCGGTGCACTCGAGCCTGCAGACCTTCGGCATCGGCCGCATCTACGACGCCAAGGCCGGCGCCGACGTCTTCAAGGGCCGTCAGCTCGACGTGTGGCTCAACCACTACATCTACCTCGGCCCGTTCTTCTGCGGGCCCCTGTGGCTCGCCATCCTGCAGATCTTCGAGACGCTCAAGAGCGGCGGCTTCGCCTACGCCGAGCCCCTCGCGCGCGTCGTGGCGGCGGCGCAGCGGCCGCTGTTCTGGCTGGTGGTGCTGACGGCGCCCGTGTTCCTGGCGTTGTACGTCTGGCACGTCGTCAAGCGCGTCCGCAGCGGCGAGAAGCTCTCGTGGCAGAAGTACGCGCTGTTCGCGACCACGGCGGTAGCCTCGGTGTGGGCGTGGGGCTTCAACTCCTTCGGTCAGGCGCTCCTCGTCGTGAACACCTTCCACGCGGTGCAGTACTTCGCCATCGTGTGGTGGAGCGAGAAGGACAACCTCGGCAAGCTCTTCGGCACCCACAACTTCCCCAAGGCGCGGGTGATCGCCGCCGTCGGCCTCGTCATCGCCGGCCTCGCCTACGGCTTCTGGTTCGGCTCGGCGTCGGACTTCTGGGCGCGGAGCCCATGGGCGCGCAGCGGCGTCCTCGCGCTCACCAACACCGTCGCGCTCCTGCACTTCTGGTACGACGGCTTCATCTGGTCGGTGCGCAAAAAGGACGTCACCTGAGCCGCTGCGCGGGCGGCGGCGTCGCCGTGGCGCGGGGCAGGCTCACTCGCAGGTGGCGGTCTTCGAGCGGCGCTCGAGGTGGATGGCCTCGCCGTCGAAGTCGAGGTCGAGGGTGTCGTCGGTGAGGCCGCGGACGGGGGCGTCGACGTGCTCGCCGAACGCGGAGAAGGCGACGCGCGGCGGGTCTTCCTCGGCTTTCCAGGTGCCGTGGACGGTGGGCATGTCGTCGGGGTCGAAGTCGCCGTCGCCCGCGCCCGCGGCCTCGTAGCGCACGGCGTAGGCGCCGTCGTCGCAGAGGGCGTTGACGTTTCGCAGCGGGCCCTCGTCGTACGTCCAGGTGCCGACGAGCCGGTCGTGGAGCGAGGGCGCCCCCGGTCCCTGTTCCTCCTCCTCGCCGTCGCCGTCGCCCTCGTCCTCGTCACCCGCGGGGGCCGCGGTGTCGGCGTGGGGGGCGCCGGCGCCGTCCGCGGGAGGGCCCGCGTCCACCGGGGCCTTCGCCGGCGCGGGCTTGTGCCGCGCGTGGTGCTCGTGACGGGCGACCTTCACCGGCGCCGTCGAGCGCAGCGCGTCGAAGTCGGCCTCGACGGCGCGGGCGAGCGCGGCGAGCTTTGCGTCGTCGTGCGCGGAGTACGCCTCGACGAGGGCGGCGGCGCGCGCGGCGGGCGCCCCCGGCAGGTGCGCCTTCACCAGCGCGCGCGCGTACGTGACGAGCGCGGCGCGCGCGACCCCGTCCCGGTCGCACCCGGCCGCCGCCGGCGGAAGGACGACGCAGGCGACGTCGTCGTCCCACCGCGGCGCGCACGACGGCGGCGCCGTGACCTCGTCGACGCCGGGGGTACAGGCGCGCGGCGCCACGGCCACGCTCATGCCCGCGCGCGCGAGGGCGTCGCCGAAGCCGGCGAGCGCGGCCTGGACGTCCACGCGCGCAGGCGGCGGCGCGGACTTCTCCGTCGCGCAGCCGGCGACGACGACGACGGCGGCGGCGACGAGAGGCGGCGGCGGCGGCGATCGCGCGGCGTGTGTGGCTCGCGCGGCTCGTGCGGGGGACCGTCCCCCGCGCCACGACCACCACGAGCGGGAGCGTCACAGGGGGAGGTTGCCGTGCTTCTTGGGCGGCAATTCGTCGCGCTTGTTGCGGAGCATCATCAGGGCCTGGCACAGGCGCGGGCGCATGTCCTCGGGGAGGATGACCTCGTCGATGTAGCCGAGCTCCGCCGCCTTGTACGGGTTCTGGAACTTGTCGGCGTAGTCGGTGGTGAGCTCCTTGAGCTTGGCTTCCTTGTCCGTGGCCTTGCCGAGCTGATCGCGCTGGATGATGGCCACGGCGCCGGCCGCTCCCATCACGGCGATCTCCGCCGTGGGCAGCGCGAGGTTGATGTCGGCGCGCAGGTGCTTGGGCGCCATCACGCAGTAGGCGCCGCCGTACGCCTTGCGCAGGATGACGGTCATCTTGGGGACCGTGGCCTCGGCGTACGCGTACAGGAGCTTGGCGCCGTGGCGGATGACGCCGCCGTACTCCTGCTGGGTGCCCGGCAAGAAGCCCGGCACGTCCACCAGGGTGAGCAGGGGGATGTTGAAGGAGTCGCAGAAGCGGACGAAGCGCGCGGCCTTGTCGGACGCGTCGATGTCGATGGCGCCCGCCATCACCTGCGGCTGGTTGGCGACCACGCCGATGGACTGCCCCATCAGACGCGCGAAGCCGATGACCATGTTGCCGGCGAAGTGCGGCTGCACCTCGAAGAAGTGCCGGTCGTCGACGACGGCCTTGATGACCTCGCGGACGTCGTAGGGCCTGTTGGGGTTCGGCGGGATGATGGTCTTGAGGGCGTCGTCCTTGCGCTCCGGGTCGTCGTTGAGCTTCGCCATGGGCGGCTCTTCGGAGTTGTTGGACGGCACGTAGCTCAACAGCTCGCGCACGGTCATGATGGCGCGCGTGTCGTCGTCGACGGCGAAGTGGGCCACGCCCGACTTCTGCGAGTGCGTCATGGCGCCGCCCAACTGCTCCATGGTCACGTCCTCGTGCGTCACCTGCTTGATGACGTCGGGGCCCGTGAGGAACATGAAGGAGGTGTCCTTGACCATGACGATGAAGTCGGTGAGCGCCGGCGAGTACACCGCCCCGCCCGCGCACGGCCCCATGATGACGGAGAGCTGCGGGATGACGCCGGAGGCGAGCGTGTTGGCGCAGAAGATGTCGGCGTAGCCGGCGAGGGAGGCGACGCCCTCCTGGATGCGCGCGCCGCCCGAGTCGTTGAGGCCGACCACCGGGGCGCCGACCTTCATGGCCATGCCGTAGAGCTTGCAGATCTTCTGCGCCGCCACCTCGGACATGGAGCCGCCGAAGACCGTGAAGTCCTGGGCGAACACGAAGACGTGGCGGCCGTCCACCTGGCCGTAGCCGGTGACCATGCCGTCGCCGGGCGGGTGCGTCGCGTCGATGCCGAACTCGCGGCTGCGGTGCACGCGCAGGCGGTCGACCTCCACGAAGGAGCCGCGGTCGAGCAGGAGCTCGAGGCGCTCCCGCGCCGTCAGCTTGCCCGCCCGGTGCTGCTTCTCGACACGGTCGGTGCCGCCGCCGCTGAAGGCGACCTCCGTGATCCTGGCGAGCCTCTCGCGCTGGTTCTGACGAATCGCTTCCCAGTCCGCTGTCGCAGTCGTTGACGCCATGGCGCGGCACCCTAACCAGGGCGCGTCGACAAAGGAAAGGGCCGGGGTTAAACCGACGGGGATGCCCCCGCTGCTCGCCCTCCTGTTGCTGGCCCCGGCGGCCGAGCGCACCACCCTCGTCCTGGACGCCCCCGTGCCCCCGGAGCCGCGGTACTCCCAGTCCATCTCGGTGGTGGCCCACCTCGCCAGGGAGAGCGACGGGTCCGCCGTGGCCGGCGCCGACTGCCAGGCCTTCGGTGGCGCCCCCTGCAGCGTCATCATCAGCGTCGCCCCCGCCGACGACCCGGGCGCCGCCGTCGTCGTCAACGCGCAGGGGTTCGTCACGGACACCGAAGGAGCCACCAGCGGCGCCCACGTCCTGTTCGTCGACGGCGTCCCCGACCAGGCCACGCACTACGCCGCCGCCACCGACGGCGCGCCCTACGTCATCCGGGCGCGCTTCCTCGGGGCCGGCGCCGGCGCCGCCGCCGGCAACCCCGACTGCGCGCCCGACGCCGCGGAGACCGGCGGGGCCGGCCTGTGCCCGAGCGAGGCCACCGTCGACGTCTCGCTGTTTTCGGAGACCTCGAGCGTCGTCCTCGGCGAGGGCCTCGAGGCCAACCTCGGCGACACCCTCACCCTGTCCGCCAACGTCTTCGACCCCAACGGCGACAGCGACGGCAGCGACGTCGACGGCCCGGGGCCGAAGAACCTCGTGGGCGTCGACGTCACCTTCTTTTACGACGTCGACAACAACGGCCACGCCAGCGCCGACGAGGCCATCGGCACCGCCCCCACCAACGCGGCCGGGGTGGCGTCCACGGACTTCACGCTCGACCCGCAGTTCATCCGGGCGGGCACCTACGACAGCGGCATCCAGGCCGAGTACTCCGGCGACGATCACTTCGGCGTCGCGCGCGCGTCGGTCCGCATCGTCGTGCACCCCGCCGGCATCGACGTGTCGCGCACCGTCATCGAGGCGGACCCCGACACCATCCCCGCCGACGGCTTCTCCTCGAGCGAGTTGCGCGTCCGCCTCGTCGACACCTTCAACAACCCGCTCGACGAAAACAGCGATCCGCACGACGTCTCGCTCAGCACCACGCTCGGGGTCTTGAACGGCACGGTCGAGCGCGACCTCCTGAACGGCACGTACACGCAGGTGCTCCAGGCGCAGCGCAAGGGCGGCACGGCCACCGTGACCGTCACCGTCGACGGCGAGGAGGGCCCGTCGCGCACGGTGGAGATCGTGGGCGGCACCGGCTGCCACTGCGGCTCGGTCGACGACGTCCCCGGCATTTCCCTCGCGCTTGCGTGCTTGGCGGCGATCCGGCTGCGGCTGCGGCGTCGGCGTCGTGCCCGCCGGGGATGGCGGGGAGCGCGACAGCGCGCGCACTGACGGAGCGCCCCTCGTTTGCGGGTCGATGCTACAACTCTGCGATGACGGAGACCTTCCTCGCGCTGCGGCGGGACCTGCGCGCGCTCCCCGCGAAGAAGCGGCTGGACCGCATCCTCGAGCGCAAGGACGCGCTCAAGGTGGTGCGGGCGCTGCCCACCGAGGACGTGTACGCCACGCTCCGCGAGGTCGGCCTCGAGGACTCCCTCGAGCTCCTCGAGCTGTGCGCGCCACGACAGGTGCAGGGCTTCCTCGATCTCGACGGCTGGCGCGGCGACCGCATCGACAGCGGCTCCATGGCCTTGTGGCTTCGCGCGCTCTTCGCCGCCAACGCCGACCGCGCCGTCGGCCAGTTGCGCGGGCTCGACATCGAGCTGCTCACGCTCCTCGTGAAGCTCCACTGCCGCATCTACGACCTGTCGCAGGAGGAGGAGCCCGAGGAGGAGGTGGGGCTGCACTCGATGACGCCCGACCGGCGCTACCTCATCGTCTACGGCGGCATCGGCGACGACGAGGACATGCAGCGCGTGATGAAGGCCGCCATCGATCGCCTGATGACCCGCGACCTGCTCTTCGTGCTCCGCCTGTGCGAGGCCGCGCGCTGGGATCTGCCGTCGTCGCTCGAGGAGGACGCCTTCCGCTGGCGCAACGCGCGCCTGGCCGACCTCGGCTTCTCCCCGCGCCACGAGGCGCTCGAGGTGTTCGCCTGGCGCGACCCCGACGCGCCGCTGGAGCCGCCGCCCCCGCCGGGGCCGCCCGCGGCCGCCGACGACCCCGAGGCGCCGTCCACCGACCTGTCGACGTCGGTGCTGTTTCCGTGGGACGCGCTCAAGGAGGGCGCCGCCGCGTTCGCCCAGGCCACGCGCGATCTGCCCGAGGCCGTGAAGGAGCGCGTCGCGCACCAGACGATGCTCGTCGCCAACGAGGTCCACTGCGCCGACGGCGGCGACACCGGCGACCCGGAGGCCTTGCGGGCGACGGCGCAGCAGGTGGTGGACACGGTCGGCGTCGCCCTCAGCTACCGCTGCGCGGGCGACCCGCAGCAGCTCCCGGCCGTCCTGTTGTCGACGTCGGTGAAGACGCTGTTTCGCGTCGGACACTCGCTGTCGCTCAAGCTGCAGACCGAGCTCAAGGCGCGCATCGACGCGCGCGACTCCGGCCTTCAGGGAAACGGCGTGCTCCGCCTGGACTCCCCGCTGCGCGAGGCCGCCGCGGGCCTGTTGCGCGCGCGGCCGCTCCTGTTCTGCGGCCTGCTCGATCCGCGGCGCGTGGACTACCGGCCGCCGTCGTCGTTGGTGGAGCTGGCGGCGCTGTCGCGGGCGGTGCTCGAGATCGGCTTTCGCGGGGCGCTGCTCGGCCCCCGCGGCTTCGGCGCCACCGACGCCGTGCTCGCGTCCCACGGCGCCGCCGACGCCGCGGAGCAGCCGAGCCACGGCGCGCTCCTCGGCGCCTTGCTCGCGCGCGTGATGCTCGGCGCGGACCCGGCCGTGGCCCCCCTCGACGACGATCAGCTCGTCGCGCTCCGCAAGGCCGTGGACGACGGGGAGCGCCGCACGCGCGCCGTCGACGCCGTGGCCGCGAGCGCGCGGGCGTTCGCGCCGCTGCCGGGGGCGCCCGGCGCCGGCGACGTCGAGGCGCGCACGCGCACCTACGCCTCACAGGTGATGGACGCGGTCACGAGCGAGCTGAGGTTGCTGGACACGGACCCCGATCGCCGCTTCCTGGCGAGCGTGTGGGCCGTCCGCGCGTAGCCCGCCGTCACTCGCCGAGGACGAAGTAGAGCACGGCGCCGGCGGCGAGGCCGACGACGCCGGCGGCGGTGGAGCCGACGCCTACCCAGCCGAGCGTGACTGCCTGCTCCTTGTCGGGGCCGGTGCTGGTCTTGTCCTCGAGGACGGGCTCGGAGGTGCCGACGAGGATGCCGCCGGCGGCGAGCGCGAGGAGGCCGATGCCGCCGGCGAAGAGCGCGCCGCTTTGCATGGGCGTGAGCTCGACGCCGCCGGCCGCGGGCACTTTGTCACCCTCGTGCGCGGCGCCGTGGTCGACCTCGACGTGGACGGGGGCCACGGCCTTCACCCAGGTGCGCACGTCGTCGGGGAGGAGCGGCCCCTCCTTCATCTCCTTGTCGCCGAAGCCGATGTTGGCGGAGACCTCCTTGTCACCGCCCGCGCCCGTGGCGGTGAGCTGCATGACGGTGCCGACGCGCACGAGGTCGACGACGAGGAGCGCCGCGGGCGGGTCCGTGAGCACGACGCGGGCGCGCTCCACGCAGCCCGCGTCCGGCCCGCAGGGCGGGTCCACGGCGGGCGCGGCGACGACGACGGCGCCGAGCGCGGCGAGCTCCTTTTCGAGCTCGACGCTCACCTCGCCCACCTCCTTGTCGCTGAAGCCGACGCTCGGCTGCAGCGCGAGCCCGACGGTGGGGCCGGCGGCGGGAGCGAGGAGGGAGAGCGCGAAGATCGCGAGCATGGCGGCGAGGCTACTTCCGTTTCGCCATCAACCCAAAAGCCCGGTTCAGCTTCTGGTTGGCGGTCTCGTATTGGCCGGCGGCGAAGCCCGCGGCGGCGTCGCGTGCGAGGGGCTCGACCTTGTCGGCGATGTCGGGGCGCCGCGCGCGGTCGTAGACCTTGTTGAAGCGGTTGATCTTGGTGAGGACGAAGGCGCGATCGACCTTTTGCGCATCGACGGCCGCGCGCGCGCTCTGCACGAGGCGCTCGGCTTCGCCGCGCTTGCCGCGCGCGTTCAGGATGTGCGCGCGCTCGAGCTGCCGCGCGGCCTGTGGCATATCGAACGTGAGGATGCCCTTGCTCCTCATGGCGGCGCGCACCCGGCCGACGCCCTGCTCCACCCGCGGGTCCGCGTGCGGCCGGTGCGTCCCGTTTGGCGGCGGCGTCTCCACGGGCTGCGGCGTGTTGTCGAAGTTGAAGCCGCTGGCGTCGCCCTCGCCCTCGCCCTCGCCCTCGCCCTCGCCCTCGGCCGCGGCGCCGGCGTCGACGACGGCGGCCGGGTGATCGTCCTCGTGGTGATCGCCGGGCGCGACCTCGCCCTCGCCGCCGGTGTGCGCGGGGTCCGCGGCGGCGTGGTCGACGTCGGGGACGTCCGTCGCGACGCCGGACACGCCCGCGTCCGCGCCGCCGCCGCCGCCGCCGATGGCGACGCCGGCGACGATGACGATGACGGCGACCACGGCGGCGCCCGCGGCGATGAGCCGCTTGTCGAAGCCCTTGCTGATGGCGGCGCGCTCGTCGCGCTCGAGGTCGAACTTGGCGATGCGCACCGTGGGCTCGAGCGGCCGCAGCGGCTCGTCGGGCACCGCCGGCGCCTCGACGGTGTCGCCCGGCTCCGCGTCCGCCTCCGCCGAGCGGTCGGTGGGGATGGAGGCGGGCCTCGTCGACGCGTCCGTCTTCTGCTCGGCCAACGGATCGGGCGCGGCCGCTCCCTCGGGGTGCTGATCGACGACGGCGCCGGTGACGAGCGGCAGCTCCCCGGAGGGCCCGTCGCCCACGTGGGTGCCGAGCGACAGATCCGGCATGCGCGCGTCGACGACGGTCTGGCCTGCCTGGCCCTGGTTCGTCACCGTGATGGGCGGGTCGGGCAGCGCGCTGTTGTCACCCGGCGGCAGGGGCGTCTCGTGGGTGTGGTCGGCGGGCGACGACGACGACGGTGACGACGGCGACGGCGCGGCCTTTCCGTCCGAGGCGGCATCGCGGATGACGCCCGACGGCGCCCAGCGGGCGAAGTCGCCGGTGGCGCCCCGGGTCGGCGGCTGGGCGCTGCTCTCGAACAGGCGCTCCACCTCGCCGAGCGCCTCCTCGAAGGCCTGGGCGGAGGCGAAGCGCGCCTCGGGGTCCTTCTCCATCGAGCGAGCGACGACGTCGGCGAGGCGCGCGGGCACGTCGGGCTGGATGATGTCGATCCGCTGCGGGGGCTGGCTGCGGATCATCTCGAGCATCTCGATGGCGCCCGCGGCGGCGTTGTAGGGCAGCTTGCCTGCGAGCGTGACGTAGGCCACGACGCCGAGCGAGTAGATGTCCGTGCGCACCGACGGCGACACGCCCGTGAAGATCTCCGGCGCGATGAAGCGCATGGAGCCGACGGCGGTGCCCGGCCGCGTCACCCGCGAGACGTCCTGCGCGGTGGCGGTGCCGAAGTCGAGGATCATCGGGTCGTCGCCGGCGCGCACGATGATGTTCGCCGGCTTGAGGTCGCGGTGGATGACGCCGGCGGCGTGCGCCGCGGCGAGCGCCGGACACACGCCGCGCAGGATGCGCGTGGCGCGCAAGGGGTCGAGGCGCCCCTCGTTCTTCAAGATCTTGAGGAGGGTCTGGCCCTCGACGTAGTCCATCGTGATGAAGAAGGCGTCGCCCTCCTCATGCAGATCGAAGAGGCGACACACGCCCGGGTGCGCGATGCGCCGCGCGAGCAAGAGCTCGCGCTTGAAGCGGTCGCGCACGGCGGTGTCCTGCGTCAGCCACGGGTGGAGGATCTTCACCGCCACCTGCGCGTCGAGCGCGGTGTCGGTCGCGATCCACACGACCCCGTGGCTGCCCTGCCCGATCTCTCGATCGAGCTGGAACCTGCCGAGCTTGTCTCCCACCTGCCACATGCGCGACTCCATCTTAGAGCGGCTCCGTTCCACGCACGTCTTTTGGGGCAAGCCCAATTCGTTTGTGGCCCCGGAATCCCCCTTTTCGCTCGGCCGCCGGGGGGCCTGGTAGCATACGAGACATGCGCGCCTTCGTCGTCGCCCTGAGCCTGTGTGCCGTCTCCCTCGTCGCTGCCTGCGCCCTGATTTCCGGCGGATACGCATGCGACGGGTCGGAGAACTGCCCCGCCGCAGACACGTGCGTCGCCGGCGTCTGCCAGGCCGGCGAAGGAGAAGGCGAAGGAGAAGAAGGCGAAGGCGAGGGCGAAGGCGAAGGAGAAGGAGAGGGCGAAGGAGAAGGCGAGGGCGAAGGAGAGGGCGAGGGCGAGGGCGAAGGCGAAGGAGAAGGAGAAGGAGAGGGCGAGGGCGAGGGCGAAGGAGAAGGAGAGGGTGAAGGCGAGGGTGAGGGTGAGGGAGAAGGAGAGGGCGAAGGAGAAGGCGACGGCTGCATCCTCGTCGCCGGCGACGTCAACGCGACCAACAACGGCGGCCGGCCCAACTTCCCCGGCAGCACCGAGTGCATCGACCTCATCGGCAGCGTCACGCTGTCGGGCAACCTGAACGACCTCGGCGACCAGCTCCCGCGGCTGCACAACGTCAACGGCTCGTTCACCGTCAACAGCCCCAACCTCGGCAGCGCCGCCTTCGACGCGCTCACGCAGCTCGACACCATCGACGGCGACGTCACCATCGAGAACTTCGGGGCCGGCTACGGCGCGGTCTCGCTCGGCACCGTCCGACTCATCACCGGCGACCTCAGCGTCGTGGACAACACGCAGGCCACGGCGATCGCCCTGCCCGCGCTCACCAACGTCGCCGGCAGCACCACGGTCACGGGCAACACCGCGCTGTGCACGAGCGTGATCGACGCGTTCTTCTCCCGGGTGAGCTCCACCGGCGGGGAGACGCAGAGCGGCAACAAGGAAGGCTGCTGATGCCGGCCGCGCGGGTCGTCGCGGCGGCGGGCGCCTGCCTGGCGCTCGGCCTGCTCGCGGGTGGCTGCGCGCTGTTCAGCGGCGCCGAGGCGTGCCTCGACGACACCAACTGCCCCTTCGACGACGTCTGCGTCGACGCCGTCTGCGTGTCCGGCCCCGCCGCTGGCGAGGGCGAGGGCGAGGGCGAGGGCGAGGGCGAGGGCGAGGGCGAGGGCGAGGGCGAAGGCGAGGGCGAGGGCGAAGGCGAGGGCGAGGGCGAGCCCGTCGACAACTGTGCGCAGCGGCCGGGGACGCTCCTCAACAGCAACGGCGATCACCCCTACAACGGCGTGTCCCCGTGCGTGCACGCCACCAGCAGCATCGAGGTCACCGGCAACGTCAACGACCTCGACGCGCTCTCCGGGGTCCAGCTCATCGACGGCGACCTCCACATCCACAACCTCGGCGCCGCCAACACCTCCGGGCTCGCGGGGCTCATCAGCGTGAGCGGCGACGTCGTCGTCGAGCAGAGCCAGGTGTTCCGGCTCCACCTCACAAACCTCACGCAGATCGGCGGGGCGCTCCGGGTCACCGACAACGGCAACCTGACGGCCATCGACGCGCCCGCGCTCCGCTCGGTGGGCGCCGACGTCGACGTCGAGAACAACGCTCACCTGTGCGGCGCCGCCGTCGACGCGCTCGCCGCGCAGCTCGACGCGTTCGACGGCACCGTCACCAACGCGAGCAACAACGGCGCCTGCCCGCCGTAGGCAGGGCTTGCCCCCCTCCGGATATGCGCCTGCGGGGGCGCGTGCGGGTCACCGCAGGACGCGGCGCAGCTTGGCGACGAGCTCGAAGTAGGTCTTCTTGTCGTACGGCTCGTTCAGGATGTGGAAGTCCTTCTTGGACAACCCCACGCACCCGAAGCAGTAGGTGCAGTCCGCGCAGGCCTCGCACTTCTCGAGGTACTTGCTGCCCACGCAGCGCTGGCTCGACGAGCAATAGGCGCTCTGGTGGCAGGACTCGCAGTCCTTGCAGTGCGTGCAGTTGGAGCACTGGGTGGAGCGCTCGCAGTGCGTGCAGCGATAGCAGTCGATGCACGACGAGCAGAACATGCACGCGGAGCAGGAGCGGCAGTCCTTGAGCTGGAACCCGAGCGGGTTGTCGGCGCCGCGCGTGTAGGCGCCCTTGAGCTCGGCCAGGGCCCTCTCGAACTCGCGCGCGTCGAGGGGGGCGGTCGCGCGTTCGGTGGCCGTCACAGCTCGATCTGGAACAGCGCCGTGAGGCGGTTGTCGGCGATGTCGCGCGCCTGGACGTTGTGAGCGAGGTCCCCGAGCTCGGTGAGCACGGTGTAGTCGACGAGGAACGACAGCGGCAGCTTCCGCGCGTCGCCGTCGACGCGGACGCCGATGGTGTTTTCGAGGAGCTGATCGGTCTGGAACGAGCTCGAGGGATCGTAGAAGGACACGCGGTACGCGGGCGTGACGCTCACGCCGAAGTCGTCGACGAGGTCGAGCTTGTAGCCGAGCCACAAGGCGGCGCCCGACGCCGTCTCCTGGCCCGCGGGGTTTTGCGGATCGGGCACCAGCGTGGTGAGCGCCGTCTGGCGCCCCTCGAGCTCCACCACCGCCTCGAAGCCCGCGACGTCGACCTCGCTGTCGACGAAGAGCACGGCGTCGGTCTCCGTGTAGAGGTTCGGCAGCGTGCCCACGGTGCGCGGGTTGAAGCGGCCGCCGACGCCGACCTTGAGGATGTCGCCCCAGCCGCTGCCGAGGCGCAGGTAGGCCGCGGGCAGCTTGTTGTCGTTGCCGAGCAGGTTCTGGCCGTTGCCGTTGCTGATGCCGAGCCGGTACTCGAGCGGGATGTCCGCGTTGAGGCGCAGGCCCTCGGCGCTGCCGACGACGATGCCGATCTGCCGCCCGGGGGACAGGCCGGCGACGGCGTTGCCCTCGCCGTTGCGCACGCCGCCGGCCATGACGGACGGGTGCGTGAAGGGGATCTCGGCGGCGACGTCGCCGCCCTCGTACTCGGACGGCATGATCTGCTGCCCGGCCTGCACGATGATCCAGCGCGACGGCGTCCACGCCACCCACGCGTCGGTGGCCGCCGCCAGCAGCGGGGTGATCGGGTCGTTGGGGTGGCCGCCCGGCAGGAGGCTCGCGGTCTCGACGGTGAGCTTGAAGCGCACGCGGTTTTCCACGTTGCCCTCGGCGCCGATGCGCGCGGAGTCGAGGAAGAAGCCGTCGTTCTCGCCGATGTAGAGGATCTGGCTGTCGGGCTCCACGAACTTGAAGCCCGGGCGGATGCGCACCTTGGGCCAGATCGCGACGACGTCGTTCTTGAAGCACAGGAGCGTGCCGTCGGGGCAGCCGAGCTCGGGCTCCGCCCACGGCGGAAACGCGCTCCTCGTCGCCTCCGCGGCCGGCTGCGCGGCCGTCGCGGCCGGCTCGTCGGCCGCGGGCTTGTCGGCCGCGGGCGTGCCGGCCGCGGGTGTGCCGGCCGCGGGTGTGCCGGCCGCGGGCTTGTCGGCCGGCGCGTCGGCCGCGGGCTTGTCGGCGGGCGCGTCCGCCGCGGGCGCGGGCTTGTCGGCCGGCTTGTCCGCGGGGGCGGGGGCGGGGGCCGACGGGGCTTCGCCCTCGGCGAGCGCGGCCGTGGCGCTGGACAGGGCACCGGCCAGGGCGAACAGCGGGAGCGACAACAGGGGGGCGCGCATGGGAGTCCTCCGACGCGCGTTCGTCTATCTCAACCGTGCGGCCACGTCACTCTCCGGTCACTCTCCCTGGGCGGCGATGACGACGCGGCCGATGCCCTCCTCCTTCACCTTGTCCATGACCTCGACGACGCGGCCGTGGAGGACCTCGGCGTCGGCCTGGATGATCACCATCCCGGTCGGGTGGTCCTTGCGCCAATCGTCGAGGATCGGGGGCAGATCGTCGGTGCCCACGGACTTCCCGCGGACCACGAGCAGGCCCTCCTTGGTGAGGGCGATGACCAGGTCGTGCTCCTGGATCTTCTTGTCCGCCGCCGCCGCCGCCGGCAGCTCCACCACCAGCCCGCTGCTGGTGGCCCCGGTGGTGAAGCTCGTCGACAGGATGAAGAAGACCAGCAGGTTGAAGATGATGTCGACGAAGCTCGTGACGTTGAGCTCGATCTGCATCCGCCTGGCCTTCTTGCCGCCGCGAAAGTCCACGTCGCCAATGTAGGTCACCGGGGGCTGCTAGTCTTGTGTCCGTATGGTCCGATCCCGATCCGGCGTGTCCTCCCCGGGGGAACCCACGCGCGCCGAGCGCGGCCCTGCGCCCCGCGTGGCGTCGGCGTCGTCGTCCGCGTCGGGGACGGGGCGCGGGCGCGGGCGCGCGAGCGCGAGCGGCAGCGGGGGCGCGGGCGCCTCCCTGCTCGCCGACGACGAGATCGAGGAGGAGACCCTCAGCGCCGACGATCACCGCCGGCCGGCGACGGAGCCGCTGCCGGCGAGCGAGCGGCCCTTCGGCCGCTACCACCTGCTCCGCCGGCTCGCTTACGGCGGCATGGGCGAGATCTTCCTCGCGCGCCAGGGCGGCGTGGGCTCGCTCGCCACCGTCGAGAAGCTCGTCGTCATCAAGCGGATCCTCGGGCACATGAAGCGGGACGAGAAGCACCGCCGCATGTTCCTCGACGAGGCGCGGCTCCAGGCGCTCCTGAACAACCCCCACATCGTGCAGATCCACGACATGGGGGAGGAGAACGGCCACGTCTACCTCGCCATGGAGCACGTGCACGGCCCCTCGTGGCGTGCGCTCATCGATCGCTGCCGCAAGAACCGCGAGCACATCCCGCTCGCGCATGTCTGCGCGATGATGGCGCAGGCGGCGCGCGGGCTCTCCTACGCGCACAACCTCGTCGACGTCACGGGCTCGCCGCTGCGCATCGTCCACCGGGACATCAACCCGCACAACATCCTCGTCACCTACGACGGCGAGGTGAAGCTCATCGACTTCGGCATCGCCAAGAGCGAGCTCGCGGACGGCAACACCGAGACGGGCACCATCAAGGGCAAGTTCTCGTACATGTCCCCGGAGCAGAGCGCGGCGCTGCCCCTCGACGCGCGCAGCGACATCTTCACCCTCGGCATCTGTCTGTACGAGCTCATCACGCTCGAAAACCCGTTCCGCAAGGGCAACGTCGTGCTCTCGCTCGAGGCCATCCAGCGCGAGACGCCGGCGCCCCTCGCAAAGAAGCGCAAGGACGCGGCGGTGCTGCAGTCCGTCGTCGACCGTTGCCTCGCCAAGGACCGCGAGGATCGCTTCGACGACGCCGGCGAGGTCGCCGTCGCCCTCGAGGCCCTGCTGCACGACGGCGTGATCCCGCCGGCGGCGCAGTCGCTCGGCGCCTGGCTGCGCGAGCGCTTCACCGACGCCATCGCCGAGCACCTGCACATCCTCGAGCAGACCGGCTCCACCGGCGCCCTCGTCACCCGCGGCTCCGATGCGTCCTTGCCCCGGCGGCGCCCGTCGCTGCCGTCGGACGGCCGGGTCGGGCCCAACGACCCCACCGCGGCGCGCCTCGACCTGCCGTCGCCCGCCGAGCTCACCGTCGCCGCGCCCGAGCCCCTTGAGGCCGCGCCCGTGGAGCTGACGTCGCAGACCCCCGCGGAGTCCTACGACGTCTCCTCGATGTCGGTGGTGGCGCAAAAGCCGCGCTCCCGCGTGCCCATCGTCGCCGCCGCCGCGTTCCTCATCGTCGTGCTCGGGCTCGGCGTCGGCGTCGCCGTCGCGTTCGCCGTGGAGCCCGAGGCCGCCGGCGCCCTGCTCGCCGCCGCCGTCGACTCCGTGGACCGGAGCGCGCCGCCGCCGATCCCCGCGCTGCCGACCGCGCTGCCGACCCCGGGCCAGCCCCCGGAGCTGACCACCGCGCCCGCGGACCCGGGCAAGGACCCGCCCGCCACGGGCGGCGCCGACCCCGCCGGCACCCCCGACACGGGCAGCCCAGACACGGGCAGCCCAGACACGGGCAGCCCAGACACGGGCAGCCCAGACACGGGCAGCCCCGACACGGGCGCCGCCGACACGGGCAGCCCCGACACGGGCGCCCCCGACACGGGCAGCCCCGACACGGGCGACACGGGCGCGACGGGCGATCCCGGCGGCGAGGCCCGCGACGACGTCGTCGCCAAGCCGCGGCACCACGTGCGCCACGCCGAGGCGTCATCGACGCGGCACAAGCACGTGGAGCCCGACAAGAAGCCGCCGGCGAAGCCCGTGGTGGCCTCGGTGTCGGTGACGTCCGAGGGCTACGCCGTGCGGGGCGGGCGGAAGATCTACGAGGGCGAGGCCACCACGCTGTCCATCAACCACGACGACGGGGCGCCCTTCACCGTGCGCTTCAAGGTGCGGGCGGACTCCTTCGACGTCGACAGCGAGCCCTGGGCCATCGTGCGCGTGAACGGCCTCGGCAAGGGGCGCACGCCCCAGCGCGGCCTCCCGCTCGGCACCCGGCGCGCCCAGATCGAGCTCGTGAATCCCGCCGGCGGCAAGATGACGGTATCGTTGAAGCTCACGCCCAAGTAGGGCATGACCGGTCTCGATGAGTCATCCGCTGAAGCCACGCTTTGATGCTGTCCGCCGTGAGCTGGAGCAGAAGTTCCTCGCCAAGGAGGAGATCATCCGCCTCATGCTCGTGGCGGCCGTGGCCGGCGAGCACATGGTGCTCATCGGGCCGCCCGGCACCGCCAAGTCCGCGCTGATCCGCGCCTTCGCGCGGCTGATGGACGCGCGCTACTTCGAGTACCTGCTCACGCGCTTCTCGGAGCCCAACGAGCTGTTCGGCCCCGTGGACATCCAGAGCTTCCGCTCGGGCGCCTACCGCCGCGTCGTCACCAACATGCTCCCCGAGGCGGAGATCGTCTTCCTCGACGAGGCCTTCAAGGCCAACTCCGCCATCCTCAACTCGCTGCTCACGCTCCTGAACGAGCGCCGCTTCAACAACGGCAGCCAGCTCGTGAAGGTGCCGCTCATCTCCCTGTACGCGGCGTCCAACGAGGTGCCGTCGAGCGACAACCTCGACGCCATCTTCGACCGCTTCCTGCTGCGCGTGCACAGCGACAACCTCGACAGCTACCACTTCCACGAATTGATGACGAAGGGCCTGGCCCTCGAGCGCGCCTCCACCCGCGACGAGACCGGCGCGGTGCCTGCGCCGCCGCCGCTCCCGCCGTTCAAGGAGGCCTCGGGCGAGTACGGCAAGGCCAACCCCGCCGCGCCCGGCGCGCGCGGGTCGACGCTGCTGTCTGCCGCCGATCTGCACACCTGCCGGCGCACGCTGCTGGATCGCGTCGAGTTCCCCGAGGAATTCCTCGCCACCTACAAGGGCCTGTGCTTCCAGCTCCGCGGCGAGGGCATCACGCTCTCGGACCGCCGCGTCGTCCGGCTGTTGAAGCTCTTCGCGGCGTCGGCGTTCATCGAGGGGCGGACGCGGGTGCACGAGGGCGACCTCTTCATCCTGCGCCACGTGTGGAACAACCTCGACCAGCGCGAGATCCTCGACGACGTCGTCGAGCCCGTGATCGCCCAGTACTACGCCGAGCACCCCGACGACCGCCCCCACCAGGTCGCGGCGGACATCGACCGGCTGGTGAGCGAGCTGAACCTCGTGCACCGCATGCTCACCCAGGGCGGCGAGCTGTCGGACATCCAGCTCTTCACGCAGCTGCGCAACTTGAACGACCTGCGCTCGGCCTTCTCGGCCCACGGCGGCGACACCGCCCAGCGCATGATCAAGCAGATCGACGTGCTCCTCGAGCAGATCTTCGAGGGCGGCCGCTTCGCCGGCAACCAACCCGCCGTGCGCTGAAGGCTGACGAAAGACAAGGCTCGTAGCAGCACTCGGCGAAGCCGCCCACAAGGTGGCTCGCCGCGCGGAGTACGGGCCAGCCCCGAAAAGACACGCGCGGCCTCGGAGGGCCGCGCGCGGATCGACGGGGGGAGGGGACGTCGATCGAGAGATCGATTCGAATCAGCCGATGGGCTGGGTGGCGCCGTCGAGGCTGTCGCCGGCGTGGGAGCAGCCGTCGCCGGCGGCGTTGGCGTCGGCGATGTGCTGGGAGAGCGCGCTCTGGTCGACGTCGCCGGGGACGTTCTGGCAGACCTGCGAGCAGCCTTCGCAGCCGCACTGCTGCGAGCACTGCTGCTGGTCGGGCGGGCTGAGGTCGTCGCTGATCTCCGAGCCCGCCTCGGCGGCGAGCGCCGAGACGCGCACGGCGTCGGCGACGTCGGGGTCATTGGGGTCGAGCGACTGGGCGTCCTGCTGCACCTGGGTCGCGATGCCGGCGAGCTGGATGGCGAGCTCCTGGGCCTGCGCCCGGTCGCGCACGGTGCCCGCCTGTGCGGCGAGGTACGCCTGCGACGCCGCCGCGCGGATGTTGCCCACGAGGGCCGCGTGCACGTCCTGGCTCGGCTGCGTCGCCGCGTCGTCCACCGGCTTGCCGCTCACCGACGACACCGGGTCGTAGGCGCCGCCGAAGCAGGCGGACAGGGAGAGGGCGGCGGTGGCGGCGAGGAGAATGCGCATCGGGGGACCTCCGTGGGCTCCCTCCTTTTTCACGCGCCGTGCCCGGGAGGCCGCCGCGTCCGGCCGCGGTGTAACCCTGGGGCGGCAGCCCTCGATCGCGGGGCGCGGGGTGGGGCGACCCCGCGCCCGCCGGGGGCGACGCTCACGAGCCGCGCAGCACGTAGTAGGCGGTGGCGACGGCGACGAAGAGCGCCACGAGGGCGCCGAGGATGGGCAGCAGGCGGGAGCCGCGCGCGGCGTCGGCGTCCCACAAGGGCAGCTCCTCGGGCTCGAGCGTGGCCGACAGCGAAGGCAGGGGGACCTCCATCACCTTCGCCTTGATCGGCCCGCCGACGGCCTGGCCGTTCACCACCCACAATCCGCTCTCGACGACGTCGCTGCTCCACAGGCGCGGGTCGTCGACGGGAGCGCCGGGCGCGAGCGGGGCCACGGCCGCCGGCGCCACGGGGGCGTCGGACAAGAGCGCGCCGACGACGTCCTCGACCGACGGCGGCGGCGCCGGCAGCGACGGCGATGACGACCCGGGTGGCGGCGGGAACGGCCGCGCCGGCGGCGGCAGCGACGGCGACGGCGACGGCGACGGCGGGGCGGGAGCCGCCGCGACGCGGCCGAGGACGAGGCCGAGGGCGCGCACGTCCTCGAAGCGCCGCTCGGGGTCGGGCGAGAGGATGCGCATGATCATCGCTTCGAGGAGCGCCGGGATGTCGGGGCGGAGGGAGCGCGGCGCGGGCGGCGCGGTGTTCAACATGGCGTTCAGGAGGAACGCGTCCTTCTGCGGGTAGGGGAGCTGGCCCGTGGCCGCCTTGTAGAGGACGACGCCGAGCGCGTACTGATCGCTCTTCGCGGTGGCGGGGTTCCCGAGCCAGACCTCGGGGGCGATGAACGAGCGCGTGCCGATCAGCATCCCCGGCGTCGTCAGCGACGACTGCAGATCGGTGGCCTTGGCGAGGCCGAAGTCGAGGAGCTTCACCTCGTCTTGCGCGTTGACGATGACGTTGCCGGGCTTGAGGTCACGGTGGATGACGCCGACGTCGTGGGCCGCCGTGAGCGCGGCGCACATCGCGCGACCGATGGCGAGGAGCTGCGGCAGCGGGAGCTGCGTGTGGTTCTTGAGGAGCTCGTGCAGCGGGGCGCCCTCGGCGTACTCCATCGTGATGAACACGCTCGTCCCTGCGCGCTCGAGGGCGTACAGGCGGCACACGCCCGGATGTGAGATGCGGCTCGTGAGCGTGATCTCGCGGCGCGCGCGCTCGAGGAGCTCGGGGTGCGCCACCACCCCCGGGTGCAGGAGCTTCACGCACAAAGGCGCGTTGTTGCGCGTGTCGACGGCAAAATAGGCGACGCCCGTCGAGCCGCGGCCGAGCTCGCGCTGCAAAGTGTACGGGCCGAGGCGTTGCCCTCCGAGGCCATCGCTCACACGCGGAACGCTAGCAGCCCCAACGGCGCCGGGGGAACCTGCCCCGACGCACGCGCCTGGCGCGCCCTCAGGACGCGAGATCGGCGCGATCGACGCGGGCGATGGAGCGACGCCGGAACCCGAGCGCCCCCAGGAAGAACAGCGCGAACCAAGCGGGGAGCGTAGAGCCTTCCCGGCATCCACACCCCGCGGGCGGGCCCGCCTTGAGCCAGACGTAGGAGGTCTCTGTGAGCGGGTGATCATCCGCGGCGACGACCTCGCCGCGGACGCGGTCGGTGCCGGAGTCATCGGGCGCGCGCGTCAACGTGAAGACCTGCGGATCTTTGTCGATGGTGACGGGCTGCTCGGTGCCGAGCCCGTTTTCGATGAAGTGGAATTTGTCGCCGACGCCCCCGGTGACGGTCGCGGTCACCGTCACGCTCTCCCCGATGGCCGTGTCGCCGGTGCGCGGCGGGTCGGTGTCGAGGGCGATCATCGGTGCGTCGCAGTCCTGGAGCTTCACCACCGTGCGGCTGTCGAGGATCGCCTGCTTGATGCCCTCCTGCGACAGGCTCTGCGCGAACACCAGCGTGCACGGGGTGCCGACGCCCCTGGTGTTCCCCTGCCCCGCCTGGTGATCGTCGGAGCCGCCGAGCGCCGCGAGGTGGTTGCCCTTGTCGAGGAGGTCCTCCCAGAACAGCAGCGCCTTGTCGGTGAACAGGCCGCCCGCCTCGTCGTAGCCCTGCGTCTCGATCTCGACGCCCTGGAACGTGCCGACGTCGGGGTCGCCGTGGGTCCACGCGCAGCCGATGCACACGTCGCCGAGGTCGAGCGCGGGGTGGTTGATGGAAAACAGCGCGCCCTGCGCAGCAAACTCGTCGATGGCCTGCTGCACCGTGCGCCCGTTGTGGCCGATGCGGTGGTCGACGTACCGGGTCGCGCCGAAGCCGGTGGCGTGCCCGCCGTACGTGGTGAATTCCACGCCGGGCAGCATCAAGAGCTCGGGGTTTCGCACCTGCGCGGCGACGAGGCGATCCACCTGCGCCGTGGTGTTGTGATCGGTGATCACCACGAAGTCGAGGCCCTTGCTGATGGCGAGCTGCGCGATCTCGTCGAGCGGCGGCCGCGCGTCGCCGGAGTCCTCGGAGTGCACGTGGAAGTCGCCGGCGTAGAAGCCGGGCTTGTCGACGAACGCCGGCGCCTCCACGTACGGCGAGCGGTCGCCGAGCGGGGTGAGCGTCGGCGTGGTGCGCAGGGTGATCTCCACGTGGTAGCCGCAGTCGCCGCTGTGGATGCGCGCCTTGCCGACGTTCACCGTCCACGTGCCCGGCGGGATGGGCCCGGGCAGGTAGCTCGTCGACGACGCCTCCACGCCGATGATGGCGTCGCCGAGCTTGCCGCCGCCCCAGCCGCGGTACTCGCCGGAGGGGCCGTACACGCCCCAGTCGAGGACGTCGTTGTCGTGCCTGGGCGCGTGCGCGACCTCGATCTCCTGCGTGCCGTCGGGCACCTCGAAGGGCAGGTCGAAGTAGTCGTCGTCGCCGGTGTCGGGACAGGGGCCGTCCATGACGATGGGCGCCTGCGCCGTCACGCCCGAGGCGGCGGCGAAGACGAAGGCGGCGAGGGACATCATCGACGCAGGCTAGCGCCGTCAGACCGACGCGGGATCCCCCGTCTGGAGGAAGCGCGGCAGCCGCTGGTCGGCGAGGCGCACGAAGGGCGCGAGGTCCCGCGTGACGAAGTCCTCGCCGTCGTACGTCGCCACGAAGAGGTCGCTCGACGCCACGAGCTGCCCGTCCTTCACCACGAGCGTGTGCGCGCGCAGCGACGGCTTGAGCGGCTGGATGCGGCCGCCCGACGACGTCTCCTCTACGAAGAACATCCCGTGCGCGCGCGACGACAGCAGCGTGCGCCCCTGGTGGACCGCGACGCAGTGCACGTCGAAGGGCGCGGTGGCGAGGGGCGCGACGCCGTTGACGTCGCCGCCGAGGACCGTGCGGCCGGAGGCGGCGGCAATCCGCCCCTCGTCGTCGACGGCGAGGGCGGCCATGTGCCCGCCCACCTCGAGCGGCACGTCGCGGACGCCGCCCTCGTCGAGGAACAGGAGCTGGCCGTCGTCGGCGGCGGCCACGATGCCCTTCTTCGAAGCGGCGAGCTTGCGCGCGCGCACCGCGGGGCCCTCCCTGACCTGGCCGCCGTCGTCGGAGAAGCGCCAGAGGCGATCGTCGCCGGCGAGGACGACGCTGTCGCCGAAGGCCACGATGGCCCGCGGAGCGGCGAGCTTGTGGCGGCGGCCGCCGACGTGGACGATGCCCTTTTCGTCGAGGACGAAGAGCGCTCCTGACGCCGACGCCGCGATGCCGCGGGCGACGCCCAGCATCTGGTCGACGGCGGTGGCGGCGCCCGGCCCGAGCCTCACGAGGAAGGTCTCGGCGACGGCGTCGTCCTCTTCGTCGTAGCGGATGCCGAGGACCGCCTGCTCGGTCGGCGACAAGGCACACACCGCCCCGTAGCGGTGCGCGATCGCGCGCGCCCGCGCACGCACCGTCTTGGCGGGCACGACCGGCATGGGGGAAGCCTAGCGTCGCGTCGTGAAAAGGGAGCTTTTTCTTCCCGCGCTGACGCGATCGGAGTCACTGTTTCTCGCGGCGTCACGCGCCGGGTGGCGCCCGTCGGCAGCCGGCGGCGCGATGCGCTTGGAGAACACAGAATCAGGCTTCGCGCGCGCGCTATGGTCCCGGCCATGAGCGTCCGCGTCGTCGTCGTCGGCAACAGCTACGCCGCCTACTGTCAGCTCCCCGCGCTGCGCTGGGCCGGCGGCGCCGAGGTCGTGGCGCTGTGCGGCCGGGACCGCGGCAAGGCGAGGGCCACCGCGGAGCGGTTCGCCATCCCCCTCGCCACCACGTCGCTCGACGAGGCGCTCGCGCAAAGGCCCGACCTCGTCCTCGTGTCCACGCCCGTCGCGCTGCATGCGCCCATGGTCGAGCAGGTGCTCGAGACCACCCGCGCCGCGGTCCTCTGTGAGAAGCCCTTCACCCTCACCGTCGACGAGGCGCGACGCTTGACGCGCCTGGCGCAGGGCCGCCTCGCGCTCGTCGATCACCAATTGCGCTTCTCCGCGCCGCGGCGGCGCTTCAAGCGGCTCGTCGACGAGGGCGCCGCCGGCACGCCGTGGGTCGCGCGCGCCGAGATGTGCTTCGGCTCCGTCGCCCGCCTCACGCGCAAGGCCTCCTGGTGGGACGACGCGTCCCGCGGCGGCGGCGCGCTGCAGGCCATCGGCTCCCACCTCGTCGACGGCCTGTGCTTCATCCTCGGTCCCGTCGTCGACGTGCAGGCCCGCCTCAGCACGTGCGTCAAGGAGCGCCTCGACGACGACGGCGCCCCGCGCCGTGTCACCGCCGACAATCACGCCGAGCTCTGGCTCACCCACAGCTCCGGCGCGCGCTCGACGATGCTGTGCACCACCGCCCAGGTCCACGGGCGCCGCGCGCTGCTCGAGGTCATCGGCAGCCGCGGCGTGGTGCGCCTCGTCGACGAGGAGGCGCTGTACGTCGGGCGCCATGACGGCCCGCTCGAGCGCGTCGACGTGCGCCTGGCCGCCGTGGACGAGGTCGACGCCTGCAACGACAGCGCCTTCGCCCGCAGCGAGCCGCTGTTCATGCGTGCGATCGTCGAGGCCGTCGCCGCGGGCGAAGGCGGCGTCGACGGCGCCGCCACGTTCGCCGACGGCGCCGCGGTCGTGCAGGTGCTCGCCGCCGCGCGCGCCCGCTGACCGGGCGCACGGCTCAAAACACGCCACCGCAGCCGAGGCCGTCGAAGAGCGTGGGCGCCTCGAGGAGGCTCACCGGCTTCGCGGGCCGCGACGCGCGGCGCGGCTCGCCGAACGCGAGCGGGATGACCACGCGCGCCTCGACGGTGCGGCCGCCGGCGAAGCGGGCCCCTGAGAGGACGTGGGCGACGCAGGTGCGCGCGCGCTGGTTGGGCATGGTGCCGGCGTCGGCCTCGACGCGCGCGACGGCGCCGTCGGGGCGAAGGAGCAGGTGCGCGACGACGGTGCCGGTGAGCCCGGGGTTGCGCTTGCGAGCGGCGGCGACGCAGCGGTCGAGGTCGTCCTGCAGCGCGTCGACGACGAGCGCGAGGTCGGCGGGCGACGTCCCCGGGGGCGGCGCCGGACCGACGACGAAGCGGATGACGGCGTGGGTGGGCGGCTCCTTGCCGCGATCGGCGAAGGGGAGCCTGTGCAGGGCGTCGGTGAAGCAAGGCGCCGCCACGGCGTCGTCGCCGAAGATCGCGACGTGGTCGACGAAGCCGGCGGCGAGGATCTCGACGTCGGCGACGACGGTCCCGTCCGCGCGCGCGCACGCCTGCAGCGACGGCGCCGCCTGGTGCAGCACCCGCTTCACCTCGCGCGCCGGACGCAGGCCGCGCACGTCGACGTCCTCGGAGAAGCCGGCCCAGAGCACCGGCGTCGCGGACGCGAGCAGAGCGACGGGGAGGGCGGCGGCGAGGGCCATCAGTCGTCGAGGTCCGTAGAGGTGCCCGCGAGCTCCACGGGACGGGCGTGGCCGCAGGCGTCCTCGACGTCTATGACGACGCGGTAGGCGCCGGTCTCCTTCTCGAGGAAGCACGCGCGCCAGCCCTCTCCGTCCCACAGGAACGCGAAGCCCTCGCCCGGCGCGGGGTTGCTCTCCACCGAGACGGCGTCCTTGCGCAGGTACGTGAGCGCGCAGCCGTGCTCGCGCGGGATGCGCGCGCAGCGCTGGCGGAACGCGCCGGGGCCGACGGTGGCGGGCTGGGCGCCGTCCACCTTGCTCCACAGCAGGTCGTTTTCGTCGGCGCAGCCGGCGACGACGAGGGACGCGGGCGCGCCGGCGTCCGGGGCGTCGGTGGGGCGCACGAAGGCGGCGTCCTCGAAGCACAGCCTGCCGTCGCTGCGGGTGGCGCAGCCGCGGGCGGTGTACAGGACGAGCTTGTCGAGGCCGCCCCGGGACCAGACCAGGCGGCACGCCTCTTCGTCGCCGCCGAGGCCGACGTGGATCTCGCCGACGCCGGGCACGCCCACGACGCGTTGGGCGACGCCGGCGCTGACGGCGCGCACGGTGAACGTGGCCGGCCCGGCGAACGCGCGCGCGTGCGAGGCGCCGTCGGCGACGACGAGGCCGGTGCCGGGGTCGATGCGCTGCGGGGTGGCGCAGCCGGCGAGCGCGATGAAGACGGCGAGCGCGCGCCACGGGGGGGCGGCCCACGACAATCGCCGGCTCGCGGGGCACGAGCTCATCGGGGCCTCAGGGGGTCGTCGGTGACGATGGCGTCGACGCCGAGGCCGGCGAGCCTCCTCCAGCCCGCGTCGTCGTTGACGGTCCAGGGGACGACGGCGAGGCCCGCCTTGTGGGCGGCGGCGACGAGGGCGGCGTCGGTGCGCGCGGCGGGTGGGGACACGAGGAGGGCGGCGACGCGCTCGGCGCGCCCGACGGCGTCTTCGCCGTCTTCGACGAGCAGGCCGCGCGCGAGCCAGGGGGCGTGGGCGGCGACGGCGGCGACGACGGGATCGCTGAAGGACTCGACGACGACGCGGGCGGCGACGCGGCCGCCGCGCGGCACCGCGCGCGCGAGGAGGTGGGCGAGGCGCATCGGCGGCGGGGCGTCGTCGGCCTTCACCTCGACGAGGAACAGCGGCGCGTGGAGCGCGAGCACCTCGTCGAGGGTGGGGATGCGGGCGCCGCCGGCGGGGCGCTGCCGGGGGAACGCGGGGTCGGCGGCGCCGCAATCGAAGCGCCGCAGCTCGGCGAGGCTGAGCGCGCGCACGCGGCGCGTCGGCGGCGGCGCGGCGCCCTCTTCGACGGTGCAGCGCGCGGGGACCACGGCGTCGTGGATGACCACGAGCGCGTCGTCGCGGGTGACGCGCAGGTCGAGCTCGACGGCGGCGTTGTGGGCGGCGGCGAGCGAGAAGCCCGCGAGCGTGTTCTCCGGGCGGTGCGCCGGCGCGCCCCGGTGGCCCACCACCGTCGGCGCGGCGCGCCCGTGGACGAGGCCGCCGTCCGTGAAGACCGCGGCGGTGCCGGTGGCCACGGCGGCGGCGACGAGGGCGCGCAGGGCCACCGCGAGCGGGACGCGGCGGGCCACGACGCTCCCGAGGAGGTCGACGAGGAGGTCGACGCGGAGGCCGCCGCGGAGGTCGACGAGGCGGTCGACGAGGCGGACCGCGAGGGCGGCGAAGCGCATGCCGCAATCATACGGCAGGCGTCGCCGGCGCCGCAGCGCGCGCCCGGTCGCGCACGGCCGAGCCGCTGTGGCTCCTGCGGCGCACGCGCACGGCCGCGCCGCTGTGGCGCTCCTGCGGCGCACGCGCACGGCCGCGCCGCTGTGGCTCCTGCGGCGCTCGCGCACGGCCGAGCCGCTGTGGCTCCTGCGGCGCACGCGCACGGCCGCGCCGCTGTGGCGCTCCTGCGGCGCACGCGCACGGCCGCGCCGCCGTGGCGCTCCTGCGGCACACGCGCGAGCCGCGCCCTACGACGACGCGCGGGCGATGTCCGCGGGGCTCACGGTGAGGGCGCGGGCGCGGGCGCAGCGGCGGCGGGAGCGCTCCACGCCGACGGCGTCGAGGCCGAGGGCGTTGGCGACGGCCAGGACGGTGCCGACGCCGCAGAACGGGTCGAGCACCACGCGGGCGCCCGCGTGCTCATGCACGAAGCGGACGGCCTCGGCGCAGCCGCGCATCCCCATCGCGCGGGTCCACGCGAGCCGTCCGGCGTCGACGATGACGTCGGGGAACGGCAGCACCGCCGGCGCCCGCGCCTCGCGCGACACCGCCACGAGGTGGGTGTAGGCCGGGCGGCCGTAGGTCAGCGTGCCCGGCGGCCGGCGGCACACCACCTTGTGGAACAGCACCTGCGCGCCCGCGTCCTCGGCCGCGCGCACCACGAGCGCGCCCTTGTCCACGAGGCGGCCCTCGCGCTTGATGTCGGTCTGGAAGAACACCGCGGCGCTGGCGGCGGGGACGACGTCGATGACGAGGCGAACGGCGTCGAGGAACCACGCGCGCCAGCTCGACAGGTCGAGGCCGAGCTCCGACACGTCCGGCAGCGACGTCACCGCCGCGCAGCCCTCGAGGGGCCCGCGCTCCTTGAGCCACGCGACGGCGTCGGCGCAGATGACATCGCGGGCCGGCATGAACGCCAGGTTGGCACAGCGTTGCCGTATGCTCGAGGCATGGAACCCGATGCGCCTTCCACGTCGACGACACCCCCCGGTCGCGCCGTCGCCTCGGCCGGGCGCCCCGGCGCGCTCGGGCCCGCGCGGCTCGCGTTCGTCATCATCGCGGGCGCGCTCGGAGCGACGGCCCCCGGCTGCGACTGCGGTGCCGCGCGCCCCTGCGCCAGCTCGGGCGACTGCCTCGCGGGCCAGGTCTGCATCTTCGGCCCCGACGGCGCCGGCGCCTGCGACCTCGTCCCCGTCGTCGCGGAAGGCGAGGGCGAGGGCGAAGGCGAAGGCGAAGGAGAGGGCGAGGGCGAGGGAGAAGAAGGAGAAGGCGAGGGCGAGGGCGAGGGCGAAGGCGATCCCTGCGGCAACGGCGTCCTCGACGATGGGGAGGCCTGCGACGACGGCAACGCCGACGACAACGACCTGTGCTCCAACGCCTGCACCGAGACCGCCGTCACCGCCTCGCCCGTCCTCGGCGCGCAGCCGTTGCGCGCGCTGCCGCTGCAATTCCCCGGCGCCGTGTGGAGCGCGCCCGGCCGCGGCGTCGTCGTCACCGAGCTCACCGGCGCCGTCTACTTCGAGCCGCCCGGCGGCGCGCTGTTCTTCCGCGTCGACGGCGACGCGCCCGCGTCCCGCGCCGACACGCTCGACGGCCAGGCCACCGTCGGGCCCGCCGCCGCCGCCCCCGACGGCAGCATCGTCTTCCTCGACACCAGGACCCACGTCGTCAAACGCCTCGACCCCGCCGGCGGCGCAGCCGTCGTCCTCGTCGGCAACGGCTCCACCACCGGCACGCCGCACGACCCGCAGGGCTTCGTGTTCCCCGGCGGCCCCACGACCATCCAGGTGGGCAACACCCGCGCCCTCGACGTCGACGCCGACGGCGTCGTCTACCTCGCCGGGGACGACCGCGTCATCGCGTTCGACCCCGTCACGCACGTTACGCGCGTGGTGGCCGGCACCGTCGACGGCGCCACCAGCGGCGGCACGGCGGCGCAGCTCGCGTCGTTCAGCGAGGTCGACGACGTCGGCATCGAGACCGACGCGGACGGCGCCGCCGTCGGGCTGTGGCTGGTCGCGTTCCACGGGTCGACGGCGGCGGCGCACGTGTCCCTCGCCGACGGCGCGGTCGAGTTCCTCGGCGGCAGCGGCAGCGCCTGCGACGGCGCGCCCCTGTCGGGCTGCACGCTGGGCGTGCGCGCCATCACGAGCGACGGGGCCGCCGGCTTCTACGCGGTGGCCGTCGCGACGCAGGTGAACGAGGCGGGCGTGTTCCACGTGGACGGGCCCGCGCCAAGCGCCACCGTGACCACCATCCTGCCCATCGGCGAGACGGGCTTCGCGCGCCACCTCGCGCTCGTGGAGCCCGACGTCCTCGCGGCGGTGAGCGGGCTCAGCAGCGAGATGACGCTCGTCCACCTCGACGGCACGCAGGAGTCGGTGTCGCTGCCCACCCCTGGGCGGGGCACGGACCGCACGCTCTTCCCCATCGTCTCCGCGGCGGCGGGCGGCGGCACCGTGTTCTTCGCCACGCTGTTCGATCTGTGGTCCGTCGACGAGGACAGCGGCGCGCTCAGCCACCTGGCCGGCGCCGCCGCCCTCGGCCCGTGCAGCGACGCCACGGAATTCCAGTTCTTCAGCGGCCTCGCCGCCGGCGCCGACGGCGCCACGGTGTTCTTCTCGCAACAGCGCGACGACCGCGTCTGCAGCCTCGACGTCGCCACGGGCGCCGTCGCCGTCGTCAACGACGCGTTGAACGCGCCCGGGCCCATCGCCGCGCGCAGCGCCGACCTCATCGCGGCCTGCGACGACGGCGTGTTCACCGTTCCGCTCGACGGCTCCACGGCGGTGCGGCTGTTGGCGTCGCAGGGCGCCGGCACGTTCCGCGCCGTGGCCGCGGCCGGCGAGGAGGCGCAGGTGCTCAAGCTCGGCGACGCCCGGGTGTTGATCGGGCCGCCGCCCGCGAACGCGCTCAACAACGTCGACGCGTTCCCCGGGCAGATCGGCATCGCGGTGGGCGCGGGCACCGGCGCGTCCGTGGGCTACGACCCCGCCGACCACGCGGTGAAGGTCGTCGACGGATCGGGCGCGGTGACGACGACCCTGGCGGGCGGAGACGCCGCCGGCGGCTTCCTCGACGGCCCCGCGGCGGACGCGCGCTTCCCCGACCAGAACGTGAGCGCCGTGTTCGGCCTCGCCGACGGCGCGGTGGGCGTGCTCGAGGGCGAGTCCATCCGCCTCGTGAAGGGCGGCGCGGTGTCCACGCTCGTCGGCTCCGACCAGCTCAGCGAGGACGGGCCGTTTTCGCAGGCGCGGCTCATCGAGCCGCGATCGCTGTCGTGCGTCGGCCACACGTGCCTCGCCGCGGACGGGGCCACAGCGACGCTGCGGCGGCTCGACCTCGACGGCGGCCGCCTCGAGCGCGTGCTCGGCGCCGACGGCGCGCGCCTCGAGGGCCTCACCTTCGCGTCGCTCGTCGACGCCGGCGCCGCGCTGTTCAGCGACGGGGCGGCGGTGTCGCGCGGGGCGCTCCCGGACGGCGCCGTCGTCACGGTGGTGCCGCACGCCGACGCGGGCGCGCCGTCGTCGGTCCTTGGCATCGACGGCGGCGCGCGGGTGCTGTTCGTCGACGGCAACGACCTGAAGCTCTCCGACGCCGACGGCGTCACCGAGGTGAGCCCCATCGGCGACGCGTCCTTCGGCCTCGCCTATGACGACGTGGAGCACGTGGTGTTCGTCGGCACCGAGAGCGGCTTCGTCGCTTTCGACCTCGATCCGGGCGAGGCGCCGGCCGTCAGCTCGTTCAGGCTCGACTTCGACGTGGACGGCACGGGCGCGGGCATCGCGCGCGACACCTTCGGCAACCTCTACCTCGCCACCACCAAGGGGCTCGTCGAGGTGTTTCCCGACGGGGGCAAGCGCACGCTCCTGCAGGTCGGCGATCCGCTGCTGCCGTTTTCGGGCGACCCGGCCCGGAGCTTCTTTTGCGCGGGCGGCGGCCTCGCCGTCGTCGACGACGACGTCCTCCTCGCCGACCGCTGCACCGGCGCCGTCATCCGCGTCGCCATCGAGTAGGCCGGGGCTACGGCCGGAGCTACGCCGCCTCGGCGGGCTTCTTTTCAGGCGTGGCCGCCGGCACCGCGGTGTCGGTGGCGCCGACGCCGCCGCCGATGCGCATGCCGTAGAAGCTGCGGTAGATGAAGACGCTCGCCACGGCGAAGAACACCGCGGCCAGGCTGAAGCGCAGCACGTCGTTGGTGAGGCCCACGGCGAGCTGCACCGCGAGCAGGCCGAACAGCGAGGTGAACTTGATGACCGGGTTCATCGCCACCGACGACGTGTCCTTGTAGGGGTCGCCGACGGTGTCACCGACGACGGTGGCGTCGTGCAGCGGGGTGCCCTTCTCGCGCAGCTCCACCTCGACGAACTTCTTGGCGTTGTCCCAGGCGCCGCCGGCGTTGGCCATGTAGTTGGCCTGGAAGAGCCCGAACAGCGCGATGGCCATCAGGTAGCCGATGAACAGCCACTCGTTGAGGAACGCGAACGACAGCGCCGCGAAGAACACGGCGAGGAAGATGTTGAACGTGCCGGCCTGCGCGTAGCGGGTGCAGATCTCGACGACCTTCTTGCTGTCCTCGATGGAGGCCTTGGCGGCGCCCGTGTCGAGCTTGATGTTGGTCTTGATGAACTCGACGGCGCGGAAGGCGCCGGTGGCCACGCCCTGGGTGGCCGCGCCGGAGAACCAGTAGATGATGGCGCCGCCCAGGATGAGCCCGAGGAGGAACGGCGGGTTCAAGAGCGACACGTACGACCCGGCGGCGCTGACGTCGAGGCCGCGGTCCTTGGCCAGGGAGACGATCACCGAGAAGATGAGGGTGGTGGCGCCGACCACCGCGGTGCCGATGAGCACGGGCTTGGCGGTGGCCTTGAACGTGTTGCCCGCGGCGTCGTTGTCCTCGAGGTAGAGCTTGGCTTTGTCGAAGTCGATGTCGAAGCCGAAGTCCTTCTTCACCTCGTCTTTGATGTTCGGGAGGCTCTCGATGAGCGACAGCTCGTAGACGGACTGCGCGTTGTCGGACACGGGGCCGTAGGAGTCGACGGCGATGGTGACCGGCCCCATGGAGAGGAAGCCGAAGGCCAGCAGGCCGAAGGCGAACACGCCGGGCGCCAGCATGACGTCGGCCGGGATGTCCTTGGCCACGAGGTAGCTCACGCTCATCAGGAGCATGATGGCGATGCCGAGGTAGTAGGCGGCGTAGTTGCCCGAGATGATGCCCGAGAGCACGTTGAGCGACGCGCCCTGCTTGCTGGCGTCCACGATCTCGCGCACGTGGCGCGAATTCATGGACGTGAACCACTTGACCACCTCGGGGATGAGCCCGCCCGCGAGCGTGCCGCAGGAGATGATGGTGGCGAGCTTCCACCACAGCGTGCCGTCGCCGAGGTCGGAGATGAGGTAGCTGGAGACCGCGAAGGTGGTGGCGATGGAGACGATGCAGGTGATCCAGATGAGCCGCGTGAGGTGCGCCTCGAAGTTCATCTTCTGCGCGTTCTTCTTGGACTGATCGAGGCCCCACGAGATGAAGTAGCTCACCGTGGACGTGAGGATCATGATCGCGGAGACGGTGAAGAGCCACACCACCAGCGGGCCGCGCAGGTGCTCGGAGACCGCCAGCATGATGAACGTGATGAGGGCGACGGCGGTGACGCCGTAGGTCTCGAAGCCGTCAGCGGTGGGGCCCACGCTGTCGCCCGCGTTGTCGCCGGCGCAGTCGGCGATGACGCCGGGGTTTCTCGCGTCGTCTTCCTTGATCTTGAAGACGATCTTCATGAGGTCGCTGCCGACGTCCGCGATCTTGGTGAAGATGCCGCCGGCGATGCGCAGCGCCGAGGCCCCGAGCGACGTGCCCACGGCGAAGCCGATGAAGCACTTGCCCGAGATGTCGGCCGGGATGACGAGCAGCGTGAGCAGCATGACGAGCAGCGCCATGGACACGAGCACGAGGCCGATGCCCATGCCCGCCTTGAGCGGGATGGCGTAGGTCGGGTAGGGCTTGCCCATCAACGACGCGAACGCGGAGCGCGAGTTGGCGTAGTTGTTCATGCGCATGCCGAACGCCGCGATGCTCACGGAGCCCGCGATGCCCACCAACGAGTACGCGAGGATGATGATGACGTTGACGACGCCCACCGGCGCGAGGAAGCCGAAGTAAGCGACCACCACCGCGGCGATCATGATCCAGAGCTTGGCGATGAACTTCGCCTGCGTGACGACGTAGGTGAAGCACGTGGCGTAGATGAGCTCCGAGATCTCGAGCATCGCCTTGTGCGCCGGCAGGTTCTTCACCTGCATGAACAGGATGAAGCCGATGACCAGGCCGAGGATGGCGATGCCGACGCCGGCGCCGAGGAGCGTGGAGCCGGGGATGCCGTGAACCATCACCTCCGAGAATTTCGGCAGCACGATGTCGGCCTCGTTCGCGTACGCCGACGACGGCAGAACGAGCGCCGAGACCACCAGCCACCACCACGACCGCATGAAGACCTCCAAGTCCCGGTGCGACTAGCGGAATTCCCCGGGGTCGTCGAGCCCCTCTTCGCGGCGGCCCGCCGGTCGGGCGGATGGCCTCCGGCCGACGGCGGACGCGATTGACACCGGGGTCAATCCATAGTCCGCCCATGAGCCAGCCCACCTCCTTTGCCCTGCCCCGCCCTGCGATCGCGGCCCTCCCCCTCGCGCTCCTCGCGCTGCTGTGCGGCGCGGCCGGCTGCGGCGGCGGCGACGACCTGGCCATGGGCCAGGGCGATCTCTTCGCCCGGGCTCCGGGCAGCCAGGAGCAGGCGGTGCACGCGGTCTGCGGCAGCGGCAGCACCGTCTTCGGCATCGACGTGAGCAAGTGGCAGGGGACCATCAACTGGGGGTCGGTGGCGAACGCCGGGGTGAAGTACGCCTTCATCCGCGTCAGCGACGGCACCACCTACCACGACGAGAAATTCGCCTCGAACTGGAGCGGCGCCAAGGCCCACGGCGTCCTGCGCGGCGCCTACCAGTTCTTCCGCAGCAACCAGGACCCGGTGGCGCAGGCGAACCTGCTGCTCAACACCATGGGCCCGCTCCAGCCCGGCGATCTGCCCCCCGTTGTCGACGTCGAGAGCACCGACGGCGTCAGCAACGCCACCCGCGCGCAGAAGCTCCACCAGTGGCTCGACCGCGTCGAGGCCGTCACCGGGGTCAAGCCAATCATCTACAGCGGCGGCTACTTCTGGGACGACCACGTCGGCCAGGACTTCCACACCTATCCCTTGTGGCACGCGGGCTACACCGGCGGCACCTGCCCGAGCACCGTGTCCAACTTCTGGCCGCGCTGGACCATCTGGCAGTACTCCTCGTCGGGATCGGTCTCGGGCATCTCCGGCAACGTCGACGTCGACCGCTTCAACGGCACCCTCACGCAGCTGCGCGGGCTCGGCGCCGACCCATGCACGCCGTCCCCCGAGATCTGCAACGGCGTCGATGACGACTGCAACGGCGTCGTCGACGACGGCGACGCCTGCACCCCGCGCGACGAGGCCATCTTCGGCGCCGCCCAGCTCGACGCGGCCGGGGACACCGACGTCGACGGCGACGGCGCCGCCGACGTGTGCGCGCGCGCCGCCGCCGGCGTCGTGTGCTCGCTGTCGACGGCCGGGCCTTTGTCGACGCCGTTTTCCACGGCCTTCTTCACCAACGACGGCGGCTGGAGCGATCGCACCAACTTCGCCACCCTCCGCCTCGGCGACATCGACGGCGACGGCCTCGCCGACCTCTGCGCCCGCGCCAACGCCGGCATCCGCTGCAAGCTCTCCACCGGCGCCGACTTCTCCGGCGGCGCCGTCACCGGCCCCGAGCTCTCCGACGCCCTCGGCTGGGACAAGCCGCAGTATTACAGCACGCTGCGCGTCGTCGACGTCGACGGCGACGGCAAGGCCGACGTGTGCGCGCGCGCCGCCGCCGGCTTTCGCTGCTACCTGTCCGACGGCGCGGGCTTTCCCACCGGCGTCGCCGGCGACCCCGCGTTCTTCCGCGACGACGACGGCTTCACCGCGCCCGACAAGTACGGGACCATCCGCATGACCGACATCGACGGCGACGGCCGCCTCGACGTGTGCGCCCGCGCCGCCGGCGGCGTCGAGTGCCACCGCTTCCTCGGCGCGTCGTGGGGCCCCGCAATCACTGGCCCCGCCTGGAGCGACGCCCACGGCTTCGACGGCGTGCAGTACTGGAGCACGCTGCGCTTCGCCGACCTCGACGGCGACGGCAAGGACGACGTGTGCGTGCGCGCGTCGGACCGCGTGCATTGCCGGCTGTCGCTCGGCGACGCCTTCAGCGACACCGACATCGCCGGGCCCGTCCTCGCCGACAGCTCCGGCTGGGCCGACGACGACAACTACGCCACCATCCGCCTCGGCGACGTCACCGGCGACGGCCGCGCCGACCTGTGCGCGCGCGCCAACGCCGGCGCCCTGTGCTGGCCGTTCCGAGCCAACGGCACCTTCGGCGCGCGCATCGAGGGCCCCGCCTTCTTCGCCGACGCCGGCGGCTTCACCGCGCCCGAGGAGTACCGCACCATCCGCCTCGCCGACGTCGACGGCGACGCCCGCGCCGACCTCTGCGGCCGCGACGCCGACGGCTTCAGTTGCTTCCTCTCCGACGGCGCCGGCTTCCCCACGCGCGTCGACGGGCCCCGCTGGTCCAACGCCCTCGGCTGGCTCCACCTGCAATACAGCGGCACCTTCATGATGTCCGGCTCGCATGGCTGCCTGGCCTCGCCCGAGGTGTGTGACGGCCGCGACGACGACTGCAACGGCGTCGTCGACGACGGCGGCGTGTGCGACGCCGGCGAGGGAGAGGGCGAGGGAGAGGGAGACGCCGCCGAGGGCGAGGGCGAGGGCGACGCCGCCGAGGGCGAAGGCGAGGGCGACGCCGCCGAGGGCGAAGGCGAGGGCGACGCCGCGGAGGGAGAGGGCGAGGGAGAGGGAGAGGGAGAGGGAGACGGCGACGCCGCACAACCGGCCGGCGACGGCGGCGTCGACGGAGGCTGCCAGGCGGCGCCGCCGGCACCGCTCTTCGCGCTGCCGCTCGCGCTTTTGGCGTCGCGGCGGGGCCGCACGCGCCGCCGCGCGCGCCGGCGCGATTGACTTCGGCGGCGCACGGCGCTGCGCTATAGGACGCCCATGTGCCTGGGCATCCCCTCGCGCGTGGTGCGCATCGACGGCGGTGAGCCCCGCATGGCCACCGTCGAGCTGTCGGGCATCAAGAAGAGCGTCTGCATCGAGCACGTGCCCGAGGTGCAGCCCGGCGACTTCGTGCTCGTCCATGTGGGCTTCGCCATCTCCCGGATCGACGAGGAGGAGGCGGGGCGCATCTTCGCGCTCCTCGCGGAGCTGGCGTGAAGTTCCTCGACGAATACCGCGACCGCGACGCGGTGCGCCGCCTGCTCGACGAGATCCATCGCGTCGCGCGGCGGCCGGTCGCGGTGATGGAGGTGTGCGGCGGGCAGACGCACGCCATCGTGCGCTATGGCCTCGAGGCGCTCCTGCCCGACACCGTGGAGCTCCTGCACGGGCCGGGCTGCCCGGTGTGCGTCACGCCCGTCGAGATGATCGATCGCGCGCACGCGGTGGCCGGCTTCGACGACGTCATCCTGTGCTCCTTCGGCGACATGCTGCGCGTGCCCGGCAGCCACGGCGACCTCCTGTCCTTGAAGGCTCGCGGCCGCGACGTCCGCATCGTCTATTCGCCGCTCGACGCCGTGAAGCTCGCCGCCGACAACCCGCACAAGCGCGTGGTGTTCTTCGCCGTCGGCTTCGAGACCACGGCGCCGGCGAACGCCACCGCGGTGGTGGCGGCCAGGAGGCGCGGCCTCGCCAACTTCTCGATGCTCGTGTCGCACGTGCTGGTGCCGCCGGCGCTCGCCCACATCATGCAGACGCCGGGGAACCGCGTGCAGGCGTTCCTCGGGCCGGGACACGTCTGCGCCATCATGGGCACGGCCGAGCTGCGGGCGGTGAGCGCGCGCTACGCCGTGCCCGTCGTCGTCAGCGGCTTCGAGCCCGTGGACCTGCTCGACGGCGTGTTGCGCGCGGTGACGCAGGTCGAGCGGGGCGAGGCGCGGGTGGACAACGCCTACGCGCGCGTGGTGCGGGACGACGGGAACGCGGCGGCGCGCGCGGTGCTCGACGAGGTGTTCGACGTCGTCGACCGCAAGTGGCGCGGCGTGGGCACCCTGCCAAAGAGCGGCTTTCGCCTGCGTCACGAGTACCGCGCCTTCGACGCCGAGCGCGTGTTCGAGGTGGACGACGTCGTCGCCGAGGAGTCGAGCGCGTGCATCTCCGGTCAGGTGCTGAAGGGCTTGAAGAAGCCGCACGAGTGCCCGGCCTTCGGCAGCGCGTGCACGCCGGACACCCCGCTCGGCGCCACCATGGTGTCCGACGAGGGCGCGTGCGCCGCGTACTTCCTCTACCGGATCGCGCGAGGCCGGGCGCGCCCCGCGCTCGGGGGCGGCGATGGCTGAGCGGAGCGCGGGCGACGCGCCCTCGGGTTTTTCGTGTCCCGCGCCTTTGTCGCGCTACGAGCACATCGTGCTCGGGCACGGCAGCGGCGGGCGTTTGTCGCACGAGCTCATCGAGCTGTTCGCGCGCGCGTTCGACATCGGCGCGCTCGAGGACGCCGCGCGCGTCTTTGTCGACGGCGCGGCGGCGTTCACCACCGACGCCTTCGTGGTGCGGCCGCTGTTCTTCCCCGGCGGCGACGTCGGCAAGCTCGCGGTGTGCGGCACCGTGAACGACCTCGCCGTCATGGGCGCGACGCCGCGGTACCTGTCGGCGGCGTTCATCCTCGAGGAGGGGCTGCCGATCACGGATTTGGTGCGCATCGTGGCGTCGATGCGCGCGGCCGCCCACGCCGCCGGCGTCCGCATCGTGTGCGGCGACACGAAGGTGGTCGAGCGCGGCAAGGGCGACGGCTGCTTCATCGCCACGACGGGCATCGGCACATACGCGCAGCAGCCGGCGCGGCCCGCCCGCGTGGCGCCGCTCTCCATCCACAACGCGCGTCCCGGCGACCTGGTGCTCGTGTCGGGGACGCTCGGCGACCATGGCATCGCGGTGACGTCGGTGCGCGAGGGGCTGTCGTTCGAGACCACGCTCGAGAGCGACTGCGCCGACCTCTCGCCGCTGTGCCGCGCGTTGATCGAGGCGTGCGCCGAGGGGCTTCGCTGCATGCGCGACGCCACGCGCGGCGGCCTCACGTCGGTGCTGCACGAGCTCGCGGCGGCGTCGGGCGTGGGCGTGCAGGTGGACGAGGCGGCGGTGCCGGTGAAGCCGGCGGTGCGCGGCGCGTGCGAGCTGCTCGGCCTCGACGCGCTCTACGTCGCCAACGAGGGGAAGCTCGTCGCCGTCGTCGCCGAAGACCGCGCGCCGGACGCGCTCGCCGCCCTGCGGGCGCACCCGCTCGGCCGGGACGCCGCCGTCGTCGGCCGCGTCGTCGAGGAGCGCGCGGTCACGGTGCGCTCCGTCATCGGCGGCGAGCGCATGCTGTCGCTGTTGTCCGGCGAACAACTGCCGAGGATCTGCTGATGAGCGCAGGCGCGGACGCGGCCGAGCGCCGCCGCGTGCGCATCGAGGGGCGCGTGCAGGGCGTGGGCTTTCGGCCGCACGTGTTCTCGGTCGCGCAACGCCTCGGCGTCGACGGCTCGGTGCGGAACGTGGGCGGCGCCGTCCTGGTCGACGTGACCGGGCCCTCCGGCGTCCTCGACGCCTTCCTGCGCGCGCTCGTCGACGAGGCGCGGGCGCCTTCCCGTGTCGATGCCGTGGTGGTCGTCGACGCGCTGCTCGGCGACGGCGCAGGCGCGCGCGCCGGCGCCGGGTTCGTCGTCGCGCCGAGCGTAGAGCTCCCCGGCGGTGGCCCGCGGGAGCTGTGCCCCGATCGCGCGCCCTGCGCCGCGTGCACCCGCGAGCTTTTCGATCCCGCCGACCGCCGCTTCGGCCACGCGTTCATCACCTGCACCGCGTGCGGCCCTCGCTTCACGGTCGCGCGCGCCCTCCCCTGGGACCGCGAGCGGACCACCATGGCTCGCTTCCCGATGTGCGACGCGTGCGCGCGCGAGTACGCCTGCCCGTCGTCGCGCCGGTTTCACGCCGAAGCCGTCGCGTGCCCGCGCTGCGGCCCTTCGCTGCGGTTCGTCGATGGCGACCGCGCCGACGACGCGGCGGCGCTGGCGTCGTTTTCGCGCGCGCTCCTCGCCGGAAAGATCGGCGCGCTCAAGGGCGTCGGCGGCTACCAGCTCGTGTGCGACGCCCGCCGCGAGGACGTGGTCGCCCGCCTGCGCGCGCGCAAGCGCCGGCCGGACAAGCCGCTCGCGGTCATGGTCGGCGACCTCGACGCCGCCGCGCGCTTGTGCGTCCTCGACGACGTCGAGCGCGCGCTCTTGTCGAGCGACGCGCGCCCCATCGTGTTGTGCGCGGCGTCTCCCTCCCGCGCGGCCTCGCTCGCGCCGTCCCTCGCGCCCTCGGTGGCGGCGGGGGCGCGGGTGGGGATCATGCTGCCCTCGAGCCCGCTGCACGCGCTGCTCTTTTGCGCCGTCGACGGCGCCCCGCTCGTGATGACCAGCGGAAACCGCGCCGAGGACCCCATCGCCGTCGACGACGACGACGCCCACGCCTCCCTCGCCGGCGTGGCCGACGTCTTCCTGGGCCACGACCGCGCCATCGCCATGCGCGCCGACGACTCCGTCGCCCACGTCCTCGACGGCGCGCCCGCGATCGTGCGCCGCGCCCGCGGCTACGCCCCCGCGCCCCTCGCGTTGCCGCTCGCCTTGCGCCGGCCCGCCCTCGCCGTGGGCGCGCACGAAAAGAGCACGTTCGCCCTCGGTGACGGCGACCGCGCCGTCGTGAGCCAGCACCTCGGCAACCTCGACACGAAGCGCGCCGTCGACGCCTACGCCGAAGCCGTCGCGCACCACGAGCGCTTCTTCGCCGTGCGCCCCGAGGTCGTCGTGCACGACCTCCACCCCGACTACGCGTCGACGTCCTACGCCCTCGCCCGCGCGCGCGCCGACGGCCTCGACGTCGTCACGGTGCAGCACCACCACGCGCACTTCGCCGCGTGCCTCGCCGAGCACGGGCTCACCGGGCCCGCCGTCGGCGTCGTCTTCGACGGCGCGGGCCTCGGCGTGGACGGCACCGTGTGGGGCGGCGAATTCCTGGCGGGCGACCTCGCACGCGTCGAGCGCGTCGCGCACCTCTCGTGCGTGCGCATGCCCGGCGGCGGGCGCGCGGCGCGGGAGCCCTGGCGCATGGCGCTCGCCCACCTCGACGCGGCCGGGGCGGACGTCGACGCCGTCCTGTCGCGCATCGACGCCGGGCGCCGCGAAAACGCTCTGGCCCTGGTGAGGGGCGGGAGCCACGCGCCGCTGACGTCGAGCGCCGGCCGGCTCTTCGACGCCGTGGCGGCGATGCTCGGGCTGCACGACGCCGTGAGCTACGAGGGCCAGGCGGCCGTGGCGCTCGAGGACCTCGCTTCAGCCGCCGGCGCCGGCGCGATGGCTCCGTACGCGTTCGACGTGAGGGACGGCGTCGTCGACGTGCGGCCGCTCGTGCGCGCCGTCGCGGCCGACGTCGTGGCGGGCGTCGACGCGAGCGCGGTGAGCGCGCGCTTTCACGAGACGCTGGCCGAGATCGTCGACGCGGTGTGTGCCACCATCGATCTCGAGGTCGTGGTCCTGAGCGGTGGGGTCTTCATGAACGCAGTGCTCGTCGAGCGCACCCTCGCGCGCCTGCGCGCGCGCGGGCGGCGCGCGTTGATTCACCGGGGGGTGCCCACCAACGACGGCGGCATCGCCCTCGGCCAGCTCGCCGTGGCCGCCGCGAGGGAGCGATGACCAGCCTCGCGGACGCCGCGCGCAGGAAGGCGCAGGAGAGCGCCGACAACCTGGTGCGCTTCGTTGACGCCGAAGCCGACAACATCGCCGCGTGCGCCGACGCGATCGCCGCGCGCTTCGACCAGGGCGGGAAGCTCCTCGCGTTCGGCAACGGCGGCAGCGCGTGCGACGCGCAGCACCTCGCCGTGGAGTTCCTGCACCCCGTGCTCGAGAAGCGGCCGAGCCTGCCGGCGCAATCCTTGAGCGCGGACCCGGTGTTGCTCACGGCCATCGGCAACGATCAGGACTTCACCACGGTGTTCTCGTCGCAGATCCGTCTGCTCGGCACGCCCGCCGACGTCGCCCTCGGCATCTCCACGAGCGGACAGAGCGCCAACGTGCTCCGTGGTCTGTCGGCCGCGCGTGACCTCGGCATGCTCACCGTCGGCTTCTGCGGCAAGGACGGCGGGCGCATGCCGGCCCTGTGCGCCACGTGCTTCGTGGTTCCGAGCTTCTCGATCCACCGCATCCAGGAGGCGCACACGCTTCTGCTGCACGTGCTCTGGGACCTCATCCACGTGGCACGCGGCCACGCCGACGTCCTGTGAGCACGCCACGCTTTGCTCTTTTCCGTCGACGGCGGACATGCCAAGGGTGGGACGCACGCGCTCGTAGCTCAGCTGGATAGAGCATCAGGCTTCGAACCTGAGGGTCGGGAGTTCGAATCTCTC
>CAVZJB010000002.1:0-159823 GCA_963775425.1 uncultured delta proteobacterium
CGCGAGGGGTTCAAGGTCGCGCGCTCAACGCTCGGCGAGTGGGTGGACGCATCGACCAACCTGCTCGGCCACATCTTCGACGCGATGTGGAAAAACGCAAAGCACAACGCGTCGTACTCCATCGTCGACGCCACTGGCGTGCTCGTGCAGGCGAAGGGCGCGTGCAAACGCTGTCACTTCTACGTCGTCGTCGTGCCGAAGGAGCACGTGCTCTTTCGCTTCACCGAGAAAAACGACGGGCCGACGGTCGCGACGCTGCTCGAAGGCTTCAAGGGCTTCATCCACGCTGACGCGGCGACCGTGTACCACGAGCTTTATCGCCGCGAGCTCGAGCAGCTCACCGAGGTCGGCTGTTGGTGCCACACGCGGCGGAAGTTCTTCGATGCCCTGTCGTCCGACCGGGAGCGCGCGCTCGTCGGCATCGGATACATCAGCCATCTCTACGACGCCCACCGCGCGACGCTTGATGAGGACGGCGTCGCCGACACGGAGAAGCGCGCCAAGCTTGCTCGGCCGATCCTCGCGAAGCTGTTGTGGTGGGCGCGCCGTGAATTTCGCGCGGTCGACGACGGCACGCCAATCCACCTCGCCCTCGGCTATCTCGTGCGCCAGAGACGCGCGTTGCTTCGCTTCCTCGACGACGGGCGAATACGGCTCGACACCAACCCAGCCGAGCTCGCTCTGCGGCGCGAAGCCGTCGGCAGGAAGAACTGGCTCTTCCTCGGCAGCGACGACAGCGCAAAGTGGAACACGATCACGGTTTCGCTCATTGCGAGCTGTCAGATGCACGACATCGAGCCCTGGGCGTACCTGCGCGACGTGCTGACGCTGCTGCCCTCATGGCCGCAGCAGCGCGTGCTCGAGCTCGCGCCGAAGAACTGGCGCGCCACGCTCGCCACGCTCGAAGTGCAGGAGCGCCTCGCCGAGCTCCGACTCATCGACCGCGCCACGCCGGTGCACCCGACCGACGCGATCGCTGCCGTCGACCTGTAGGATCTGCGTCGCGTTCGCCGACGCCGGCGGGGCCCCGCCCACCGGCCAAGTCGCGGTAGCCGCGGTGGGCGGCCCGCCGCCCCCGGGGCAGCGGCCCCGATACGCGCCCACGCCGCCCCCGCCCACGCTGGCAGTCGCCGCAGCTCGCGTCCAGACGTGGTTCGCCGGCCGCATACGTCGGCTACGTCGACGACCCGTAGGGCGGGGGCTCGTCCCCCGCCTTTTCCGTCGGCGGGTGCGCGTGGGGATGCGGGGGACAAGCCCCCGCCCTACGCACCGCGGTTCGCAAATCGTCACACCGGGCGCGCGTCTCGAACCCGTTGAGCCTGGGGGCAATCTCGCTCCGATCCGCTTGCCGCCGGCCGCGGATCCGATCCGGGCCGCCCTCGTGTCCCTCGTGTCCTCGTGTGCTCGTTCTGTCGGGCCCTCGACCTCTCCCGCATCTCTCGCGTCGCCCTTCCCGATCGAGAGAGCGGCGAAGCTCCGCAGAGCTCCGCCGCCGAGCGGCCATCACCGGTACAGCCGCAGCATCGCGCACAGGTGATTGCAGTAGTCCTTGATGGCCGCGTGCTGCTCGGGAGCGATGACGCCGAAGTCCTCCGCGACATCCGCGATGGCGCTCACCTCGGCGGCGCTCCCGGACGCGATCCGGAAGTAGCGCCCACGCTCCGCGAGCGACTCGTGCCGGCTCCCCTCGCAGAAGTTCAACGTCACCGAGGCCGACGCGCGGCGAAGCTGGTCCTTCAGGTTGCTGAAGCCACGCGGCAGCCGGTTGGCGAGCGCGGCAGCCTCGCGGTTGAGCGCGCGCGAGGTGAGGTAGATGCGGGAGTGCTCGTGCTTCATGGCCTGGTCTCCTTGCGGATCCCCGACGTGGGGCCCTCGTCAAAAGCGCGAAGCGCTTGAGGGCCCCACGTCGGGGTTCGCGAAGACCACACGGGCCAGGCCATGAAGCGCGAGCACTCTCTCGTCGAGAACCGGCCTACGAGCGACAGCATTTTCCTGAAACGGCGAGTGACCCCGAGGCCATGTTCGTCCTCCTTCTCGGCCTGCGCGCGGCGGCCACGCAGGCTCTGAAGGCCGCCGTGCACTTCTGCGCCATGCTCTACAAGTTTCGCTGAGGCTCGGCGCGCGCGGCGGGGCTCGGCCTCGCCGCGCGTCGAGGTCCGATCTCCGCCGTCCGCGATCCGCTGGCCGCCGGCCGAGCGTCCGAGTCGATGTCGCTTCAGCGCACCTCGTGTTCTTCGTTCCTCGTTCCTCGTCTCCTCAATCTCTCTCGCGTCGCCCATCACCCGTCGCTGATCCTCCGCGGGGCCGTTTGAAAGTCGTCACACCGGGCGCGCGTTTCGAACCCGTTCGCGTCCTCGGCTACGTCGACGACCCGTAGGGCGGGGGCTTGCCCCCGCATCGGAGTGACCCGGCGCTTCGGAAATCGTCACACCGGGCGCGCGTTTCGAACCCATTCGTCGACGTCGGCTACGTCGACGATTCTGTAGGGCGGGGGCTTGTCCCCCGCGTCGGAAAGACCCGGCGCCGTGAACGGTGCCGGTGCCCTCCGACGCGCCCCACAAGGGGGCGCCCTACGCGATGCAGCGCGTGCCGTCGTCGTTCGGAGCGCGCTTCGCAAATCGTCACACGGGACGCGGGCCCCTCACTCCCCCGCTGCGCGTCGCCGTCGGCGTCGCTCGCGTCCGGATAGTTCAGGCGTCGACGTCGACATGCGACCCCGCCCTCGCGCGCTGCGCCCGTCGAGGCTATGGGGGAGCGCGCCTTGCCCTCGTGCGCGCGAAGATCGGCACACCGGCCGCACGTGTCGAACCGAGCACGAAGCCGGCGACGCGGTCGGGGCGCTCGGAGGAAGAACATGAAGCGCTTCTGGATCGACAACACGCTGTGGTGGTCTGTGCATGAGGGGCGGTCCGGATCCGCGTGAATGCCGGCGGCGCCGGCGGCGTCCATGGGGTCCACGCTGAACGGAAGGAGGACTCGATGAACGCACCGACGAACACGCACCGCGAGGCCTCCGCCTGCGCGTAGCGACGACGTCGAACCGCTTCTCAGGTTTCGCGCGCCCCCACACGAAAAGCATACACAGACTCCTAATCTCGAGGTCGCGGGTTCGAATCCCGCCGGCTGCTCCACATGCAGCCGTAGCTCAGCGGTAGAGCGCGGCCCCTTCGGGGGAACTTGCTTTCCGGACTTGCGCGCGAATTTCTCTTGGCCCTCCGGGGCCCCCTCTCCACCGGCCAGCCCGCGGCGCTCGGATCGCCGCGCCGCTGAGGTGAGACAGCCCGACGACGACCGTCGCGGGTTGGCCGGTCGATCCCGCCACCAGCGCGCGCCGATCCAGCACCGGCGCGCCTCGCACCGACGCGCCGGAGTCCCCGCAGGCGTCGGGAGGTCGTCATGCGCGAAGACATGGCCAAGGTCGTCGTCGAGCGCCCGCGCTTCGGGCGCGAGCACGCAAAGCGCGCGGCGCGCAGCGTGCGGCGCAAGAACAACGACGCGCGCGGCTTCGACGACGCCCCGCGCCGCGGCTCGATGACGCCGTACGCCTCGCGCAAGACCTTCAACGAGCACCTCGGCCCGCTGCGCCGCTTCCTCGCCTCCCGCCGCGGCACGCCGTGGAACGACGTGTGGTCGGAGATCTGCGCGCGCCTCCGCTCGACGTCGACGACGCAGCGCCACGTGCTGCAACACGTCGCCGGTTACGTCGAGCTGCACCCGCGCCTCGACGCGCGCGGCCGCCCGTGGACGCTCGGCTTGGGCGGCCCCTTCCCGCTCACCTCCGGCTCGCCGGTGAACCGCTTCTACGTCCACCCCGACACCGGCCTCCTCCTCGCCGCGCCGCCGCGGCCGCCGCGCGCGCGCCCGCGCGCGGCACTGCCGGTGGACGTGCACCTCGACGGCGGCCGCGTCTTCGCCCGCTTCGGCGGCCTCTGGTTCGCGCCGCGCATGGAGCCCGTGCCGAGCCCCTTCGGTGCCTATCGCCTCGGCTCCGGCGAGGGCCCCTTCGACGTCGTGCTGCGTGCGTCCGTCGACAAGACCGCCGCCGCCGTCGCCCGCGCCGCCTACGGCCGCGCCGACCGCTACGCCGCGGACAAGGGCCGGCAGCTCTGCAGCCGAGACTTGCGCCACGCCGTCCTCATCAACGAGCCTTCGCCCTCATGACCAGCCACGAACGGGACGTCCGCCTCTCGCTCTTGAACAGCCTGCTCACCACGCCGCACCGCGAGCTGACCGCCGTGGCGTCGCTGCACGACGGCATGGTCAAGCGCGACCCGCTCTTCTACGGCCACCTCGCCGCCTGGTACTTCGACCACGGCGACGTGCGCGACCACAAAGAGGTGTTCGTGGCGTCGCTGTTGGCGTCGTCCATCGAGGAGCATCGCGCGGCGGGCGCGGCGCTCTTGACGCGCCTGCCGCCGTACCAGATCGCGCGCGTCGTCGACTTCATGAAGAAGCACCTCGGCAAGGTGCCGCGCAGCACGCGCTCGGCCACCAAGCAGGTGCTCGACGCCCTCGAGAAGAGCTGGGAGCGCTTCAATCGCGCGGCGGTCCGCCAGAAAAAGGCGCTCAAGCACCTGTACGCCACGCTGCACCTCAAGCCCGGCGCGCGCGCCGACGCCATCTTGTTCAAGGACGACCCGCCCGAGGGCAGCCTCGCGCTCGCGGTGAAGACCCTCGCCAGGGCGCGCGACCCCGACGAGCAGGCGCGGCTCATCACCGAAAACCGCATCCCCTATCCGGTCGCCATCGGCGCGCTCTCCAAGGTGGAGCCGCCCACGCTGCGCGCGCTGATCGAGGTGATGAGCCCGGCGGAGGTGGTGAACAACCTCGGCGCCCTCAAGGAGCGCGGCGCGTTCGGGCACAAGGCCACGAAAAAGCTCATCGACGACAAGCTCAAGGCCGCCGAGACCGACGGGCGCGTGAGCGCCTTCAAGGCCAAGGCCGCGCTCGACGCCGTCGACGTCGACGAGGACACCGCCGCCCGTTTCGACGCCGTCACCGACGCCCAGGTGAAGAAGAAGGGCGCCATCACGCGCAGCACCGCGGTGCTCGTCGACAAGTCGAGCTCGATGACCCAGGCCATCGAGATCGGCAAGCGCATCGCCGCGATGATCTCCGGCGTCACCACCGGCGACCTCTTCGTCTACGCCTTCGACTCCGCGGCCTTCGCCATCAAGGCCAAGGGCAGGGAGCTGTCGCACTGGGAGAAGGCCTTCGCGCTCATCCGCGCCGACGGCTCGACGAGCATCGGGGCGCCGCTGGAGTTGATGCGGCAGGGCGGCGAGCGCGCCGAGCAGATCGTCATCGTCACCGACGAGGGCGACAACACCGCGCCGCTCTTTCACGACGCCTACCTGCGCTACGCCGACGACCTCATGCTCCGGCCCGACGTCATCATCGTGCGCGTGGGCTCCACGGCGAGCACCGTCGAGCGCGCGCTGGCGGCGGTGGGCGTGGCGTCGCAGGTGTTCACGTTCAAGGGCGACTACTACTCGCTGCCGAACCTGATCCCGCTTTTGTCGCGGCCGAACCGCATCGAGCTGCTCGCGGAGATCATGAAGACCAGGCTGCCCACAAGGTGAAGCCGCCGAAGGCGAAGAACAAGGCGGCGGAGACGTAGCGCACCCACTTGCCCTGCACCTTGTGGGCGAGGCGGTCGCCGACGAACACCGCGATGCCGTCGACGACGAGCATGGCCGTCACCGTGCCGGCCATCACGAGCAGGACGGAGTGGAAGCGGGCGGCGAGGGCGGCGGCGGCGAGCTGCGTCTTGTCTCCCATCTCGGCGAGGAAGAAGAGCGCGGCCGTGGTGAGGAAGGGACCGAAGCGCGGGGGCTTGTCCGCGTGGTCGTCGTCGTCGTCGCCGTCGGGCTTGAGCGTCCACGCGCCGAACGCGAGGAACGCGACGCCCGCGACGGTGCCGAGGACGCGGGGGTCGACGTGGGCGGCGACGAGGGCGCCGAGGCTGGTGGCGAGGCCGTGGTTCAAGACGGTGCCGACGAAGACGCCGGCGAAGACGGGCCAGGGCTTGCGGAAGCGCACCGCGAGGGAGAACGCGAGGAGCTGCGTCTTGTCGCCGAGCTCGCCGGCGGCGACGAGGAGGAAGGAGCTGACGACGGGGCCGAGCGCGCTGAGGTCGGGCACGCCGAAGCGTAGGGACGCGCGCGGCATGTTGCCAAGCCGGCATGCCGGTGATGCCCGGGCGGTCCGGGGCGATCCGGGGCGATCGGCCGTCGCGTGCGCCGTGCCCGTGTTGCCGGCGCGGGGCCCCTGTGCGTTCCTCGGCGCGTGCTCCACCCGTGCGCCCTCCTCATCGCGCTCGCCGCCCAGGCGCCGGAGCCGCCGCTCGAGCCGCTGTCGGACCCGGCGCCCGATCCGCTCGCGCTGTTGAACCAGGCGGCGGACGCGCGCGCGCAAAAGGACGCCGGGCGTTGCGAAGAGCAGGCGGCGGCCGCGCTGCACACGGGTGCGCTCGACGTGGAGCAGGCGGCGCGCGCGTGGGCGTTGCGCGGGGCGTGCCTCGCGCTCGCCGGCGCCGGCGACAAGGCGCGGCGCTGCTACGCGGTGGCGCTGCGGGTGAAGCCGGACATGGCCGCGGTCGACGACGACGCCTTTCGCGCGGCCAAGCACGAGCTGCCGGCGCAGGCGTTCGCCTTCCGCGCCGCGCGGGTGCCGGAGCCGGCGGACACGGTGGAGGTCGAGATCCTCGGAGACGACCTGCGCCTCGCCGCGAACGCGGTCCTCGTGCGCGGCGGGGAGGAGCTCGCGCGCTTCCCGCTCAGCGCCGACGCCGCCAAGCACCGCGTGACGGGCCTCGGCGCCGGGCCGCTGTCGGCGTTCCTGCTCGACAGGTACGGAAACCGCGTCGCCCACGTCGACGTGGCCACGGAGCCCGAGCACGTGATCACGCCGCCGCCGGCGACGGCGGGCCCCGCGCCCACGGTGCTCACCACGCTCGGCGCCACCGCGCTCGGCGCCGGCCTCGTCGGCATCGTGGTGTCCGGCATCGGCGTCGCCGCGCTCGGCGACAAGGCCCTCGACGACGGCCAGCTCTGGCTCGTCGGCGTCGGCGCCTCCACCGGCCTCTTCCTGGTGGGCGCCTCGCTCGTCGTCGTCGACCAGGGCCTCTGAGCCGCTCGTGCGCGCCGCTCACGCGCGCGGGTCCTCTCGACGCGGGCGCGCAGCGACCCACGGGTTCGCGCCCCGCTCGAGGCACGCGCCGCGCTCGGCTTGACAGGCGCCAGGATTGGTCGTACCACACGACCACATGACCACCTCGATCGCACCCATCGCCCGCGCCACCGCCGCCGAAGCGTGCACGCAAGAGCTCCGCGAGCGGATCTTGCGGGGCGCGTTCCCCGCCGGCGCCAAGCTCCCGCCCGAGCGCACGCTCGCCGCAGACTTCGGCGTCAACCGCGTCACCGTGCGCGCGGCGCTGTCGACGCTGGCCGCCGAGAAGCTCGTCCAGATCCGCCAGGGCAGCGGCGCCGTGGTCGCCGATTTCCTCGAGAGCGGCGGGCCCGGGCTGATCGCGCAGGTGGTCGCGCTCGCCGCCGGCGCCAAGGCCCGCGCGGCGGTCGCGGATCTCCTCGCCGTGCGCCGCGCGCTCGCGCGCATCGTCATGGAGCGCGTGGTCGACCGCATCGACGACGCCGGCCGCGGCCGCATCAAGAGCGCGGTGCAGTCCTTCGCCCGCGTCGTCGACGAGCGCCCGGCCGTGAGCGCCGTCGCCGCCGCGGACCTCGCGGTGATGCGCGCCATCGTCGCCGAGTCCGGCAGCCCCGTGCTGCAGCTCTGCCTGAACCCCGTCGCCGGCGTCCTCGCGTCGCTCCCGCAGCTCTGCGAGGCGATGTTCGCCGCGCCCGAGGCCTCGCTCGCCGGCTACCAGGCGCTGCTCGGCGCGCTCGAGCAGCCGTCGACGGCGATCGCCGGGATGATGGTCGACGTCCTCGCCGCCCACGACGAAGAGACGCTCGCGCGGCTCGAGCACTGGAGGAAGAGATGACCCGCGCGTTCGCCGTCGACGTCCCGCGGCCCCGCGCCGTGCGGCAGATGGACGTCGGCCTGCTCGTCATCGCCCTGCAGTTCATCATCCCGGCGGTCGGCTATATCGTCGACCCCGCGGGCGCCGTCGCCGTGCTCGAGAGGATCGACGCCGCCCTCGGCGCGGGGCCGCCGCCCCTCTCGCACGCCGTGGCGCTCGGCGCGCTGTCGCCCGAGGGCGCGCAGTTGTGGCACATGCTCGCCGTCGGCAACGTGATGACGCTCGGCTTCCTCTGCCTGCTCATCCGCAAGGACGTCGTGCGCTTCCTCCCCGCGCTGCCGGCCCTCGCGTTCCTCAAGGCCTTCTCGGCGCTCTACGCGCTCTGCATCGCGGGGGCGCACCGGATGCCCGCGTTCGCCGCGGTGTTCGTCCTCGACGGCGGCACCACGATCTTGATGGTCGTCCTCGCGCTGCGCGCCGCCCACGCACGCACGCGCGACCGCACGGCGCCGTGGTGGATGCGCTGGCTGCTCGTCCACCCCGAGCGCATCGAGGACACGCTCGCGCGCATCCCGGACGCGCCCACGCTCCGGCAGATCTGCGCCGGCGCCGCGCGCATGTGGCGGCGCATCCTGTTTCGCAGCGAGAGCCTCGGCACGTCGCGCGCGCCGGTGCGCCGCACGTGGCGCGCCCGCGTGCTCGCGCTCCGCGCGGTGCGCCTGCCCGTGCTGCTCCTCGAGGGCGCGGTGGCGCCGTTCAATCCCACCGGGCTCGCGTCCACGCCCGAGCGCATCACGCGCCACCTCCTCGCCGCGCACCACGACGGCCCGCAGCTCCTGTACGACCTCGAGCTCCTCGCGCTCTTCCCCGGGGCGCTGACGCGCCTGCGCGCGCTGGCCGCCGCCGTCGTCGACGGTGTCCATCCGCGCGCGCGCTACCTGCGCGACCTCTGCGTGTTCGAGGGGTACCACGAGGAGCTGCTCGCGGCCGTCGACGACGCGCTCGCCGGCCGCGCCCCGCTCGTCGACGACCCCGACCTCACCTTCCGGGCGTTCCTCGCCTGGTGCCGCTCACAACCGAGCGGCGCGGCGCAGGTGCTCCACGCGGCGCGCGAAGGTGGCGTCGAACGTGTGGCCGGAGGCGAAGCGGACGGCGCGCGCGGCGTGCGCGCGGATCTCGTCGCGTGATCGATCGAGGCGCGCGATGATCTCCGCCATGGCGCGGGTGTCGCCGAGCGGCACCCCCCAGCCCACCTCGCAGCGGCGGCGCAGGCCGCGCCACGCGTCGTTGTCGAAGCCGACGATGGGGACGCCGCACGAGAGCGTCTCGAGGTAGGTGCACGAAGGGTCCCCCTGGATGTGCGGGCAGACGAACACGTCGATGCCCTCGCGCACCTTGGCCATCAGCGCCTCGAACGGCACCACGCCCTCGAGGCGCACCTGCTCCTCGAGGCCCGCGGCGGCGATGCGATCGCTCAGCGCCTGCTCCTGCGGGCCGCCGCCCCAGACGTGCATGACGAAGCGGACGCCGAGGCTGCGCAGGTGGCGCGCGACCTCGACGAGGTGCAGGACGCCCTTCATCGGGATCAGGCGGCCGGAGAACGCGAGGTGCAGGACGTCGCCTCGGCCGCGGCGCTCGACGTCGGCGGGGGACGCGAGCATCGGGGGCGTGACGCGCGTGTCGAAGTAGAGGATGGGGTCGCGGTTGAGGTGCGCCCACGCCTCGAACGTGGGCGTGCCGTTGCACTGCAGGCCGGCGGCGCCGGCGACGAGCGCGCGCACCTTGCGCTCCTGCATCGTCTCCCAGACCACGCGCTTGGCGAGCTTCCTGACGCGGGGTTCCTCGGCCACGGCGATCTGGACGCGCGTCTTGTAGTTGTACTCGGCGATGACGACGTACGGCACGCCGAGCGCGCGGCACACGCGCGCGACCGGGCCGTGGCGGTAGTCGACGCCGATGAGCACCACCGACGCGCCGCGCACCACCTCGGCGACGCCGGCCTCGCGCGGGTCCTTGACGACCAGGGAGAAGGGCAGCTCGCTCAGCGCGTACGGCTGCTGGTCGAGGTTGGTGTCGGGGCGCGTGCGCGGCGCCATCATCGCCACCACCTCGCCGGGCCAACCCTTCTTGAGGGCCCCCATGCCGTCGACGAATTTGCGCGTGAGCTCCACGCGCCCGTCGGGGAGCTGGAGGACATCGAGAGAGAAGACACCGATGGCGCGTCCCACGCCACGAGCATGGCAACTTTCCCTGCGGAAGTTCAGCGGGACGCGGTGGTCACGGGGATCGTCGGCACGTGCGCGACGTAGCCCGCCGGCACGGGCAACTGTCCGTCCACGACCGGCTCGGCGAGCGCGGGGTTGGCGTCGGCAAGGACGTCCTTGGGCGCGTCCACACAGGCGGCGAGCGTGGCGAAGGGCAGCGCGGTCTCCACGCGCACCGCGTGGCCCGTAAACGGCTTGACCTCGAACCGATCGTCGGCGGTGAGGCGACCGATGGCGGCGATCTGCGCGTAGTAGTTCTCGCCGTCGAAGCCGAACTCGTGCCAGTCGCCCGCGTCCGCGATCTTGCCGAGGTCGTGCGTGCGGCGCGCCTTGATGACGTGCTGCAGCCGGGACGGGCCCGTGTTGTACGCCGTGAGCACCAGCGGCCAGTCGTGATTGAACGTCTTGGCCATCTTGGCCATGTACGTCGCCGCCGCCCACGCGGCGCGCAGCGGGTCGAGGCGCTCGTCGACGACGCCGTCCTCGACGGTGAGGAACTGGCGGCCGGTCTTGGGCATGAACTGGTAGACGCCGCCGGCGCCGGAGCGCGACAGCGCCTCGGGCCGCCACAGCGACTCGACGATGGCGGCGCGCGCGTAGACGCGCGGGACGTCGGCGTTGGCGAAGGTGCCCTCGGCGATGCCGAGCCCGGCATCCGCGCGCGTCGTGGCGCGCTCGAGCGCGTCCTTGCGGCCCTGCACGTGATAGAGGTTCTTCCACGCCGTCCGGGCAAGGCTCCGGTTGCCGTCGAAGAGCCGCAGCGTCGCCGGCCGCGACCAATGCTTCTTCAGCCGCACGAGCACGTCATGGCGCGCCTTGGCCACGCGCTTGCTGCAGGTGTCGCGCGCGCCGTCGTCGTTGTCGGCGTCGCTCTGGAAGAGATCACGGCAGTCGATGTCGGCGTGGACGACCCACGGGCGGCGCTCGTCGACGAGCAGGTGCTGGTGGTCGCCGCGCTCGCCCCACACGGTCCGCCAGAAGGAGATGCGGCGCTCCAGGGAGCGGGGCGCCACCGGCAGCTCCGCCGTCGGCGGCGGCGGCGGCCCGACGACGAGCCAGGGCGGGTCCACGGGCGTGAGGTGGGGACACTTCACCGCCGGCGCGTCCGCGGGGCTGTCGGCGCGCGTGTCCGCGAGCGTGGGCGCGTCGGAGGCGACGTCCGCGAGCGGCAGCTCCGCGGCGCGCGCCGGCGTCGTGCGGACGCTGAGCAAGAGCAGACCGGTCCCCGCTCCCGCTGCGGCAAGGGTGCACGCTGCGGCGAGGGCGACCACGCCCCGGTAGAGGTTCGACGACGCCAACGGGTCAAGCTTGCCACAGCTTTCCGCGGGGTGCGCGTTTGAATTCTCCTCAGGGTGACCGAGGGACAAAGGGCGCTCGATGTGTGCTCCGCACCGCAGGTGGACACCCGTGCCTGCGAAGGCCGCGGCGGCGAGGGCCCACAAATCCCGGTCGATTTTTTGACGCAGCGCCTTGTGGCCCGGAAGCTGGAGCCACGATGCGCCACCGTGCTCTTGCTTCGCACCGCCGTCGCCGTTCGTCGTCACCGCTGCGACCTCCTCCCCTTGCTCTCGTACCGTTGGCGCTCGGCTTCGCCGGCGCCGTCGCGATCGATCACGCGTGCGTGGGCCCCGGCGCGCCGCGCGCCGCGTGGGTGGAGCCGGCGGCGGGCGCCTCATCACCCACCGCACCCGACGCCGGTGGGGCATCGCCCACCCGCATCCCCCGGGTGCGCGTCGGGGTCCCGGAGATCGTGCCCGCCGCTGTGCGCGCCGCTGCGACGGCTGCGCTCCCGCAAGACGGGGCCGCGCCGGCGCACAAGGGGCTCGCGTGGGCCGCCGCGCGCGTCGACGGCGACAAGATGGTCGCGCCGCTCGACGGCGCCACGGCGGTGCTCACCCGCGAGCCCGCGCTCGAGCACAAGCTGCAGCGCTTCCTCGACGACGCGAAGGCGCCCTACGCCGCCACGGTGCTGCTCGAGCCCGACACCGGCCGCGTGATCGCGGTGGCCGAGAGCTCGACGCGCGGCGACGCCGACGGCCTCGCGTTCAAGCCCATCGCGCGCGCGGCCAGCGTGTTCAAGGTCGTCACGACGGCGGCGCTCCTCGAGGCCGGCGTGTCCCCGCAGAGCAGCGTCTGCATCCACGGCGGGCGCACGCGCATGAAGCCGGCGCTCCTCGTCGACGACCGCCGCCGCGACAACCTCTGCACCACCCTCGGGCAGGCGCTGCCGCACTCGCAGAACGTCGCGGTGGCCAAGCTCGCGCTCAAGCACCTCGAGCCGTCCGTGCTCCGCGCCGAGGCCCGGCGCTTCGGCTTCGGCGCGCCGTTGCCCCTCGACGTGCCGCTGGCGCTGCCGTCCACGCCGCAGCCGAGCCACGCGTCCATCCCCGAAGATCCCTTCGGCTTCGCCAACGCCGCCGCCGGCTTCGGCGACGTGAAGATGTCGGCGCTGCACGGCGCGTTGCTCGCCTCGGTGGTCGCCAACGGCGGCGTGCTCGTGGCGCCGCAGCTCGTCGACGACGTCGAGGGCGGCGACGCGCCGGCGTCGGCGCCGCCCCGGCGCGTGATCGGCAAGAAGGTCGCGGCGCAGCTCCAGCACATGATGCGCGACACCGTCGTGTCGGGCACGGCGCGCCGCTCGTTCACGTCGGCGCCGCGGTTGAAGGAGACGGCGGCGGGGAAGACGGGATCGCTCACCGACTACAAGACGGGCCTCGAGGCCACCTGGTTCGTCGGCTACGCCCCCGCGGACCACCCCGAGGTCGCGGTCGCCGTCGTCGTCGTCAACACCGCGCTGTGGCACGTGCGCGCGCCGGTGGCGGCCAAGGAGGCGCTGCGCACGTACTTCGCCCTGCACCCGGCGGCCCGCTCCGCGGGCATCGTCGCGCGCCGCTGAAGGAGCTGAGCGGCGTCACGACATTCTCGGCGGGACGGCGTTTGTCGTTGACGACGACGTCGTGCCCCGCCGCGAATGTCTACGCCGCGCGCCTTCGGCGCCTCTCTCGCGTCGGGGCGACGGCCGGCGCCGACGGCGACTGGAGGGAGCGGCCGCGCGTCAAATGATCTTGCGCGCGATGGGTTGGTCAGCCGGCGAGGTGCACGTTGTTGCGGCCGCGCGCCTTGGCCTCGTACATGGCGGCGTCGGCGCGCCGCAGGAGCTCCTCGATGTCCGCCGTCGCGCTCACGCACGAGACGCCGCCGATGCTCGCGGTGACGCCGCTTTCGCGCTCGGCTTCGGCGACGGCGGCGCGCAGGCGCTCGAGCAACACGCTCGCGCCGTCGGCGGTGGTGTCGGGGAGCAGCACGGCGAGCTCGTCACCGCCGATGCGCGCGACGACGTCACCGGTGCGGAGGCTCTTCTTGAGCACGGCGGCCACCCGCTGCAGCACCTGGTCGCCGGCGGCGTGGCCGCCCCTGTCGTTGACACGCTTGAAGTGGTCGAGGTCGATGTACGCGACGGCGAGCGGTAGCCCGGAGCGTTGCGCGCGCGCGAGCACCACCGCGGCCTCGTCGTAGAACGCGCGCCGGTTCAATAGCGCGGTGAGCGCGTCCACGCGGCTCAGCGCGTGCTCGCGCTCGTTGGCGGCGCGCAGCCGCGCGATGAGCACGCCGACGAAGATGAACGCGGCGCTCTGCGTGACGATGTTGGCGCCGAGCAGCCAGGGGTCGGAGTAGGTGCGGCCGGCCTCGAAGTTGGCGCCGAGCCACACCGCCGTGGCGAGCGCGCCGAAGGCGAGCCCGCCGCCGGCCCCGAGCCGCCACGCGGCGATGCTCACCGGCACGAAGTACAGCGGGAACACGCGCAGCTCCGTCCCCGTGGCGAAGTCCGCGGCGCCGATGCCGGCCGTCAGGACGAGCGCCGCCGCGAGCGCCAGGAGGCGGGAGCGCGTGGTCACGGCCTCTCAGCGCTGCCAGAGCAGCTCGTCGCGCCCCTTGTCGAAGCGGATGGATTGGATGGTGCGCGCCGGGTGCTTGCCGTGGCGCCCCTCGGGCACGGGCGCGCCCACCTCGAGGAGCACCTCGGCGTTGCCGTTTTGCGCGTCGGCGCGGGAGGCGAGCAGGAGCGCGTCGTGCGCGGTGGCCGCCTGGATCTGCGCCGTGGCGACGATCCACTCGCCGCCGCTCGCGAGGATGGGGACGTCTACGGACTTGACCACGCCGATCTTCTTCCCGTCGTGGCCGAGGGCGTCGGCGCCGAGCAGCGCGGCGGTCGCCTCCGCGGGGCGATCGACGGAGCTGCGCACCACGGCGCCGTCGTCGCGCCGGAAGATGAAGGTGCCGTCGCTGGCGGCCTCCAGGTAGCGCGCGCGCGGCGGCGCCAGGCTCCACGGCGCGCCCTTGCCGAAGCGATCGGGCGCGAGCGCGAACAGGCCGCCCGCCTTGGTGAGGAACAGCCAGCCCTCGGGGCCCTTCTCGATGAAGTTGGCGTCGAACAGCGCGCGCCCGTCGGGCATGAGCCAGGCGTCGCCGAAGATCTGCAGCTCGCGCCCGTCGATGCCCGACGTCTCGGTGCCCGAGCGCGCGAGCTCGACGAGGCCCTTGGGCGCGTCGAGCTTCACCGCGAGGAGGCGCTGCGGGTTCAACAGCCAGGTGTCACCGCTCATGCGCGTGCCGACGTCATCGCCGCCGTCGAGATACGTCTCCGCCACCAGCACCGACGGCCCGCCGGAGCTCTTCTTGAAGGAGAACCCCTTGACCACCGTGGCGTCGGTGGCCGAGCCGGGCACCTTGTCGCCGCTCTTTCGCAACACGAGCGGCGCGCCCGCGCCCTTCGGCAGCGCCACCAGGTCCTGCGCGACCTCGCCGTTTTGGCCCGCGAGCACGCTGACGATGGCGAGGCCGCTCCCGCCGGGGCCGACGACGACGTCCTTGACGCCCTCGATCTCGAGGTCGCCGAGCTTCTGCCCCGGCTCGAGCTGCTTGACGACTTGCGCGGTGGTGCGGCCACCCTTGGCCGTCACGAGGTGCCCGCCGCCGAGCACGGCGGCGACGGTGCCGTCGTCGGCGCACTCGATGATGGTGGGGTCGCCGAGCTTGGCGGTGGCCGCGAGGTCGATGACGCGCGACGAAAACGCGCCGCCGGCGGCGACGGTGCCGACGAGGATGAGGGAGTCGCCGGTGTTCGTATGAAGCCCCGCGGCGAACGTGCGCGCGGCTCTGCCCTCCGTGCGCGGCGACAGGCCCGCCTCCGGCTTGGGCGTGGGCGGCACGGGGGCGGTGAACGCGTCGGCGACGCCGCCGTCGAGGGGCGCGGGACCTGCGTCGGCGGCGAGGGCGGGGCCGCCGTCGGCCGCCGCGGGTCCGCCGTCGGGCCCGCCGGCGCCGGGGGGGCCGCCGTCGTCGTCGAAGTCAACGGGGCCGGCGTCGAGGATGACGCCGCCGTCGGGGCCGACGAGGACGACGCCGCCGTCGGGGCCGACCACGCGCTTGATGCCGGCCTTCTTGGCCTTGAGGACCTCGACGGGGACGGCGTGGTTGTCCTTGGCGTAGTTGTAGAGGTGATCGCTCAGCCACGGGACGCCGCCGACGATGTCGAGCACGGCCCACGAGGTGTACGCGAGGTCGGCGGTGCCGCGGGGCGAGTACTGCAGGATGGCGCCGGTGATGGCGAGCTGGGTGGCCTCGATGAGGAACAGCACGATCACGCGCCGGATCACCGCGACGAGCCGCCGCCGCTTCAGGGCCGCCGCGGCGCGCAGAGCGAGGAAGACCGGGAAGCCGATGCCGACGATGAGGCCGACGGCGACGCCCGCGAGGGGCGGGAGGAACGACAGGAGCGCGCCCACGGCGACGGCCGTGAAGACGCCGCCGACGAGCGCGACGACGGCGGTGACGGCGGTGAGGACGAGGTTCCGCGGCTCGCGTCGCGCGGAGGGCGTGGCCGGTGCTGGGCTCTGGGACAAGGTCTCTCCGTCTCCTGCGCGAGGATCGCGAGAGCATACCAACGGTCCGCCGCGCCGAAGGGTTCCAACCGCCCCCGCGCCGGGGGACGCTGGCCGCGCGGGCGACGGGCGTGCGGTCAGCCGCCGGCGCGGCCGCGCGCGAACGCGGGGAGCAGCGAGCGCTCCGCGGCGCCCTCGCCCATCGCGGCCGGCAGCGCGCGCAGGCCGCGCATGCAGAGAGCCAGCGCGCGACGGGCGGCGTCGGCGGGCGCGAGCCCCTCGTGGACGACGAGGACGTTGGCGAGGAACGCCAGCTCGGCGGCGCGCGTGCGCGCGTGGACGGGCCCGAGGTACGCGCGCGAGACGGCGTCGTCGCCGGTGACGGCGCCAGCGTCGCACAGCCGCAGGAACGCGCGCGCGTCCGGCGGCGACACGAACCCCTGTGCCTCGCGGCGGTCGAGCCGGGCGCCGGCGGCGTCGCTCTCGAGCTGCTCGTCGGCGGTGAGGAGCGCCAACAGGCCGCCGGCGTCGTCGGCGGCGACGTCGGTGAGGGCGGCGATGCGGTGGAGGACGCGGTCGAGATCTTCGCGGTGGTGCGCGTCGAGCTCCACCACCACCGCGAGCGCGGCGTCGGTGTGCGCGGCGCCGCGCGCGACGAGGAACCAGCCGTCGAGCTCGGTGGTGGCGCTCGACTCGAGGAGCTTGTCCACCTGCGCGCCCTCGTCGTCGTCGCCGCGCAGCGAGAGCGCGATGGTGTCGGTCTCGAACACGAGGAAGATGCGCGACAGGCCCAGGGCGACGACGTCCTCGTTGTGCGCGTCCAGCTCGAGGAGCCGCGCCGCCGCCTTGTCCGCGCCCATCTCGAGGAGCACCTCGAGCCACAGCCCGAAGCGGGCGGCGTCGAAGCGCTCCTCGTCGCCGGGCCGCGCGCTCTTCCACAGGTCATGATCGAGGACGCCCGCGAGCTGCGCCGGCGACATCAGCGCGGCGATCTCGCCCGCGTCCTCGAGGCCGACCTCCTCGACGACGGCCGCCAGCGCCGCCGGCTCCAGTGAGCGCAGCGCCGACGCGTCGACGGCGCGCCGCTCGATCTTCCTGTCACGCGACATCGATCCTCCACGCCCGGCCTGCACGCGCCTGCCGGCGACGACGCCGGGGCGCCGGCCTAAGAGGCGAGCTCGAACAGACGCGGTGTATAGCGACCGAGCTCGAGCACCGCCTTGCCGTCCTCGATCACCAGGGGCTCGGCCGCGCCGACGCCGCCGGGCGTGTTGCCGAGCACGTCGACGAGGCGGAGCGCGTCGTCGGCGACGTCGGCGGGCACGCCCATCTTCGCGCGCAGCTCGGCCACGGGCATCTCGAGGCGCTTGTCCTCGAACGCGAGGTTCGACAGCGCCAGCAGCGGCTTTTCGCCCGGCGCCGTGCGCACCGCCGACAGCACCTCGACGTTGCCGTTTGGCACGTCCTCGAGCCCGCCCCGGCGCAGGGCCACCCGATCGCGGCGCAGCTCGTTCATGCGCTTGACCATGACGGCGCCGGGGTAGCCGTCGCGCTCGGCGGCGACGAACGCGCTCTTCGGGATGTTCCCCCGGTGGATCCAGCGCGCGTCGAAGGTGTTTTCGAAGGTGACGTCGAGGTGGGCCTCCTCCTTGAGCGCCTTGAATTGCTGCTCGTGCTTCTTGTTGGCGTAGCCCCAGTCGTTCTTCCAGCCGATCTCGTCGCCGGCGTAGATGGTGGGGTTGGTGCCCGGGAAGAACGTCGACTGCACGAAGAAGCCGTTGGCGATGCGCGCCGGATCGTTGTCGAGGAGCTCGGCGTTCCTCCCGGTGACGCTCATGCCCTTCTTGAACACGAGGCCGCCGCGGCTCCTGGCGTATTCGTCGATGTCGTCCCAGTCGTCGCGGTCGGGGACGAACCCGACGAACACCTCGTCGTGGGTGCCGAGCGGCAGCATCTCCACCGCGCCGTCGGGCGGCACCGGGTAGGTGTGGATCCTGTTCCAGTAGTCGCTGGTCTTCTGGAAGTAGAGCATGTGCTGCAGGACGCCTCTGCGGTCGAAGGCGTACATGGCGTCGGCGCCCGAGGTGGTCTCCTTGCCGCCGATCTCGGTGTCGTGGCCGAAGTAGTCGACGGCCTTGCTGGCGCCGGCGACGACCTCGGGCAGGATCACCGCCTTCGGTGACACGCTCTTCACGAAGATCTTCATGATCTCCTGCAGCTCGAGCGTCTCGGGCAGGTCGTGGGCGGGCACGCCCTTGCGCTTCATCACGTGGCGGAGGGCGTCGAGGCGCAGCCCGAGGGTGCCCGCGTCGAGGTGGTTGCCGACGAGCTGGAGGATCCACTCCATGACGTCGGGGTTTCGCGGGTTGATGTCGAACTGGAACTTGTTGAAGGTGCGGAAGAGCTGGTGCTCCTTGCCGTTCACCGTGACCTTGGCGAGGTGGCTGTCGGTGGTCTCCGGGAAGATCAGCAACTGCTCTTCGGGCGTGCCGTCGGGCCACTCGTATTGAATCCACTTGTCGCCGTCGCGCACCTCGGAGCCGGTGACCTCGACGCCGTCGTAGTTGACGAAGCGATCTAGCATGGACTCGTCGCCGGCGACGAGCTTCTGGTACCAGGGGTGCTCGATGGACACGTGGTTGATGACGAGGTCCCAGACCGTGTGCACGCCCTTTTGGAGCCCCGCCTTGACCATGTCCTCGTAGCCGGCGGCGCCGCCGAGGGACTCCGCGGGGGTGAACTTCGCGATGTCGTAGCCGCCGTCCCAGCCGGGCGACTCGAACACCGGGCGCAGCGAGAGCGTGTCGACGCCGAGCCACTTCAGGTAGCCGAACATGTCCTTGGTGTCTTTGAAGGTCGCCTGGTCCTTGCCCTCGGGCACGCCGAAGCTGTCGACGTACATCTCGTAGGGCGCCGCCTTCTGCAGCCAGTCGTCGGGGACCTTGTCGAGGAGCTCCTTGATCTCCGGCGACTGCGCGGCGCGCGCGTGCTGCACCGCGTTCCAGAAGCGGACGAAGTGCTCGTCGGCGCGGCCGGGGTCGAACTGCTCGAACAGCGCGCGCACGCGCTTGACGTCGGCGGCGTTGGTGATGTCTTTGAGCGGCGCCCAGCGGGCGCGCAGCTTGGGCGAGACCGCGGCGCCGGCGTCGAAGAGGCTCTCGATGGCCTGGGCGTTGTCGGGAAACCTCCCGCCGGTGTAGAGCCGGCCGGGCTCCTCGGACGTGAGCGTCTTTCGCTTCTTGTCGACGGAGAGCACGCCGAGGCCGCCGGTGCGCACCGACGCCGACGACACGCCGCCGTGCGATCGCCCGCGCGTCCCGGGCCCGCGCGTCTTGGGGACGGCGTCGTCGCCGAAGCGACGCCACGCCTCGCCGGTGTTCGGAGCGTGGGTCTGCGCGCCGAGCCCTTCGGCTCTCTTCCCGGCGGGCTCTTCGGCCTCGACGCGCTTGTCGGTGTGTGGTGCCCGGTGGGGGTCGACCGGGCTGCGGCTGCGGCTGCGGCTGAGCGCGTCCGTCTTCCCCATGCCCCGACCATACCGCGGCGCCCGCGGCGATCCATCCGCCGCCGGACCTCCGTCACCCGGGGAGCGACGAGAGGATCTCGACGTAGCCCTGCCTCGGGAGCGCATCGTCGCGGGCGCCTGTGGGCTCGGAGGAACCGCGCGAAGAACGTGGTGTCGCCTCCCCGATCAGGTTGGCGAGCGCGTCGACCACGGCCCAGCCGACATCGCACAAGCGTCGGTGCGATGCGAGGATCTCCTTCTCGGTCGCGAGCGAGTCCCAGCGCTTCTCGAAGTATGTCTCTTCGACGTCGAGCTCGATGCCGAGCCCTGCGGCGCTGCGGATGGCCTCGAGGCGCTGCGCGACGTCCTCGATGACCGAGCGCTTCGGTCTCGTTCGAACGGTCTTCATGGCGACGGGATGTCGCAAGACAAAGCGCGCAACAACGGCCCGGGGACGCGCGCGACCGTGCGTCGCGGGTCTGCCGCGGCGAGGCGGGTCGCTACCTTCAAAGAAGGAGGCTGTGTCATGGACGTCACCGGGAACCTGAACGAGCTCGTGGCCGTCAACGCGGCGCGCGTCTGCGTCTGCGTGGCCGAGCACACCCCGGTCGTCCTGCGGGAGCAGCTCCTGCGCGTTCAGCTCGATCACCAGCGCTCCGCCGCCGAGCTCGCGGCGGGCGCCACAGGTTCCTGACGGAAACCCTCGACACCCGGCGCACGACGACGCCGATCGGAAACCCCATGAAGACATCTCACGTGCTCACGACCACAGGGCTGTTCGCGGCCCTCGCCGCGACGGCTGCCTTCGCCCAGGAGCAAACGCCGGCGGCACCGCCGGTGCCCACCCCCGCGCCGGCGCCGGCTGCCTCGAACCCCTGGCCTGCGACCGTCACCGTCTTGCAGGTCCACAAAGGCGAAGGCGTGGAGGACAAGGGCGTGGTGCGCCGCGGCGTGCTCGCGCAGGACCTCTCGATGGTGACGTGCATGCCGGCCTCGCGCCGCGCGTTGTTCCGTGGCCACACGGTGCTCTACGCCGCCGCGCTGCCGCCGCAGGCGAAGGTCACGGTGAACGTGGCGCCGACACGCTCCAACAAGCACCTCGCCGTGTTCGCGTACACCGTGGACGACAACCGCTTCGATCTGCCGTCGTCGCGAGCAACGCCGCGCTCGTGCTCGGTGGCCGCCTGGTCGCCCAACGGCCCCGCGCGGAGCCGGATCCAGCTCGAGACGGGGGCGCGCCCCGAGAACCTCGTCGTGGGCGTGAGCGGGCCCGGCAACATGCTCGACACCGACTACACCCTCACGATCGAGGTTCGCTGAGCGCGAGGGGGTCGCCGGCGGCGGCGGGAGCGATGTCGACGGGGCCTACTTCGAGAGCCGCTTGCGGATCGCGGCCAGCTCCCGCTTGCGTGCTGCGCTCACCTTTGGGTAGCTCATCTTGAGAGCTTCGAGAGTATCGAGGACGACCTGGGAGACGATCAGTCGAGCGTTCTTCTTGTCGTCGGCGGGGACGACGTACCAGGGCGCGCGATCGGTGCTCGTTGCGCCGAGGCACGCGCCATACACGTCCATGTAGTGGCCCCAGAACTTGCGCTCCTCGATGTCGGCGGCGCTGAATTTCCAGTTCTTCTCCGGGTCATCGATCCGGGCCAGAAAGCGCCTGCGCTGTTCCTCGCTCGACAGGTGCAGGAAGAACTTGACGATATGCGTGCCGCTTTCGTGAAGGTGCCGCTCCAGATCCACGATGGAGCGATGCCGACGGTGCCAGATCTCTTCGTCCTCGAGCTGCGCGTCCGGGAGCGCTTCGCTGCGCAACATCTCGGGATGCACACGAACGATGAGCACCTCTTCGTAGTAGGACCGGTTGAAGATGCCGATCCTCCCGCGCTCCGGCAGCGCGCGCGTGGTGCGCCAGAGAAAGTCGTGCTCCAGCTCTTCGGCGCTCGGATGCTTGAAGCTGAACACCTGGCATCCTTGCGGGTTGACGCCGGACATCACGTGCCGGATGGCACCGTCCTTCCCCGCGGCATCCATGGCTTGAAAGATCAGCAGGATTGCGTGGCGGTTGTCGGCATAGAGGAGCTGCTGCTGCTCGCTCAGCTTCTCGACATGTTCCTCGAGGAGCCTCTTGTAGTGGGGCTTCGACTTGTAGACGGCGTCTACCTCCGTCGGCCACCTCTTGAGATTGACCTCGGTGCCTTCTGCGACACGAAAGTCGTCCGTATGGATCTTCATCTTCGTCCTCTCGGTGGCGCCGCTGCACCGTTTGCTCGGCTCGCTTCCTCGTTCGACACGGTCCGAATCCCCGCAAGGGACGTGCCGCGCTTTCGGCGCGCACGAAGAGCAAAGCACGCCGGTGCCCGCGGACCATAAAATGGTGACCGGCCGATGACACCGCCGCGTCGCAAGTCGCTAGGGTGCAGCCATCCGTTCACAAAGAGCGGGTCGCTTCCTGCGCCGTACTCCATCGCCGCAGCTTCCCTCGGAGATGGCCATGTACCTGGCAGCGTGCCTCCTCGTGTTTCTCGTCGGCTACCTCATCACCATCGTGACGACGAGCGTCGGCTACCACCGCGGCCTCACCCACGGCGCGCTCACCCTGCATCCGCGGGCGCGCTCCCTCCTCATCGGCTCAGGCACGTGGCTCACGGGCATCGATCCCGCCGCGTGGGTGTGCATGCACAAGCTCCATCACCTGCACTCCGACACGCCGCAAGAATCCGCACTCCCCGGTGAACGTGGGGTTCCTCGGCATGTTCGGCGCGCAGTTGCGTGGCTACAACCGCGCGCTCGAGGGCTTGAGGAGCAACGCCGAGCCCTATGCGTCGTTGAGCTCCGGCCTCGGCCTCGCGTGGCCCAACCGGCGCGCCTTCTGGTACCTGCCGTACCTGCTCCACGTCGTCGTCGCGGTGGCGGTGGGCGCGGTGTGGGGGTGGCCCATGGGGGTCGCGCTGTTCGCGGGGCTCATGAGCCACGTGGTGCAAGGCGGCGTCATCAACTCGCTCGGGCACGCGATCGGCAAGCGCAACTTCGAGCTCGCGGACAACTCGCGGAACAACACCTTCGCCGCCTGGGCGGTGCTCGGCGAGGGCTACCAGAACAACCACCACCGCTACCCGGCGTCGGCGCGCTTCTCGTATCGCTGGCCTGAGGTCGACCTCGGCTACGCGGTCTGCCGCGTGCTCGAGACCGTCGGCGTCGTGCGGATCGAGCGGAGCACATTGATGCCGAAGGCGGCGGCCTGCAGCCTCGACGCGTGATTCGGAAGGCCGGGCTCTCTCGTTCGCCCACATGTGACGGCGTGATCCTTGTCGGAGCGGGGCGAAACGCGCCGTACGGCGCCCGCACGACCAAGGTCCCGTGTTTTCCACTATCGTCGTCGATCGCCGACACGCTGCGGGGTCCTGCGTCGGCTCCGAGGCTCAATCTTGTCCCACCCACCCTTCCGCCTCGCCGCGCTTGCGATCTTCTGCGTCGTCGGCGCCGCGTGCACCTTCACGTTCCCACGGCTCGACGACGCCCCGCCCGGGAGCGTCACCGGCCGCACCGTCGACACGGACACGGTGGCGATCTCGTTTTCCCGCATCGGCCTCGACAGCACCCCGCGCATCGTGCGCGCCCTCGACGACGGCACCTTCCGTGTCCAGGGGCTCACGGCCGGCCCGTGGCTGTTTCGCATGGCCGCGGACAGGGACGGCGACGGCGTGGCCGAGCGCAGCGCCATCCGCGGCGTGCAGATCGCGACCGTGCAGGACCTCGACGGCAACAAGGTGCTGTCGGCGGTGCTCCTCGGCGACGTCACGCTCGACGGAACCGCGGTGCTCCTCGGCCGCGTCCTCGCGCCTGACGGCGTCACGCCTGCCCCCGGCGCCCGCGTCGTCGCCTTCCGGACCGGCGCCGACCTGGGCGACGACCAGGACGCGGGCGTGAGCGGCTTCGACGTGGACTTTGCCGCGGAGGACGAGACCGCCACCGACGCCAGCGGCGCCTTCCGCCTCGCCGGCATCACCAGCGGCACGGTGCGCGTGGCCGCCGTCGCCGACGACGGCGCGCTCGCCAGCGACGTCACCGTGATCCACGTGACGGCGGGAGATCGAGATCGCCGTGAGCGACATCGTGCTCGCGCCGGGAGAGACGCGCCCCGGCCAGGTGGACGTGGCCGACCCACCCGTCGACGGCAGCGTGGTCGTGGACGTCGTCAAGCACGGCGGCGATCGCGCGGTGGCCACCGATGTGCTGGTCCACCACGAGGTCGCCGTGGGCGCCGCCGGTGCGAGGAGCGTCGCGGGCTTCGAGGTCCCCACCACCGTGGTCGACCTCTACGTCTCCGACGTCGGCAGCGACGGCGCGCTGCGCCGGAGCGGCGCGATGATCGGGCGGATGGTGCCGCGCGGCGCGGGGACCATCGTGTGGGGCGACGTCGAGCTCGTGGCCGGCGACCCCTGCGGCGCCCCCGCGGACCGCGACGGCGACGGCCTCGCCGCGCTCCCGGATCCTGCGAGCAGCGCCGCCGCGCGCGCGCAGTGGGAGCAGTGCGCAGGCGCGTGCGCAGGCGCCTTCGGCTTCGGCGGCGTGGAGCCCGCGTCGTGCAGCGTGGACGGCGCGAGCTTCGACTGCGACGACGACGACGACGGGCAGCCCGACGTCACAGAGCCCTTCGCCTGCGTCTCCCTCTGCAGCGGCACCGACCTCGACGGCGACGGCGTCTGCTCCGGCAGCAATCCCTTCCCCCAGTGCGCCGCCAACGACGCCGCCGCCGACGCGTGCAGCGCGGACGAGCACCCGTTCACGCCGCCGCCGTCGCTCTACGGCGCCGAAGGCGAAGGAGAAGGAGAAGGAGAAGGCGAAGGCGAAGGCGAAGGAGAAGGCGAAGGCGAGGGCGAAGGCGAAGGTGAAGGCGACGTCGGCTGGGCCGCGGGGCCCTCGCTCACCGACGCCCGCTTCGATCACAGCCTCACGATCTTCGATCGGCCGGACCTCGGGCGGTTCGCGGTGGAGGCCGTCGGTGGCACCGGCGTCGACGTCGACGCGCAGGAGGTTCCGCTCGGCAGCATCGAGATCCTCGAGGTGCCGTCACCCACGGGCGGCGCGCCGTCGTGGGCGGCGGGGCCGTCGCTGCCGTCGGGCGACGAGCGCTCGCTTCACACGGCCACCGAAGAGATCATCGGCGGGCAGCGCGGGAGCAGCGTCCTCATCGCCGGCGGCCGGGGCCCGAGCGGCCAGGCGCTGGCGACGACGTTCACGCTCGCGGCGCTCGTGTCTACGCCGTTCCAATTCCAGCTCACCGCGGCGACGCCGTTGGCCCTCGCGCGTTTCGACCACGTCGCCGGGCTCGTCGACAGTGGCCAGAGCGTGCTGTTCGCGGGCGGCGAGAGCGGCGGCAGCCCGAGCAACAACGCCGAGATCATCGGCGGCTCCTTCACGTCCCCGGCGACGCTCCCGGGGTCGCGCACACAGCCGGCCGTCGTCGTCCTCGACGCCGCCAACGGCGTCCTCCTCGTCACCGGCGGCTTCGACGGCGGCGAGTCCGCGCCCGACGCCGTCCTCTACGACCGCGCGTCGGGCCAGTGGGTGCGCAAGTCGCCGATGGGCGTGGAACGCAACGCGCACACGGCCACCGTGCTCGCCGACGGCAGCGTCCTCGTCCTCGGTGGCCTGGACCTGTCGGGCGACGCGGTGGCTCCGGTGGAGCGCTACGACCCCGTCGGCGACGCGTGGACCACGCTCGCCGATCCGCTCACCACGCCGCGCGCCCACCACACGGCGACCCCGTTGCCCGACGGGCGCGTCCTCGTCGTCGGTGGCGACGACGCCGGCGGCGCGCCCACCGACTCCGTGGAGATCTACGACGGCATCGCCGGCACCAGCGTCGCCGGGCCCACGCTGCCGGAGCCGCGCACGCGCCACCGAGCGCTCCTCCTGCCGGACAACACCGTGCTCGTGGTGGGCGGCACCGACGGCACCGCCCCCCTCGCGAGCACCCTCGTGTACACGCCCTGATCCGCGCTCACCGCGGGAGGCGGTGCCGCGCGGCCGCCGCGGCGCGGGCGCCCCAGCGACGCGCTGGGCGCCCTCCCTACGAGGTCTTCTTCTTCGGGAGCCAGCCCGAAAAGCCGCGCTCGAGGACGCGGAGGCCGCGCTCGAGGATGCGCGGGCCGTGGCGGTCGAGGCTCTCGGTCATCTCGAATTGCACCCGAAGCACGGCGACGACGCCGGCGGCGAAGACGTGGGCCTCGACCCTGGCGCGGAGGTCGCCGGGCTTGACCTCCTCGAGGAGCACGTCGAGGAGCTTCTCTTCGTAGCGGGCGTACATCGCGCGCTGGTACGCGATGAGCGCGGGGCTCTCGCGCACGATCTTCTTGAAGCGCTCCATCTGCTCCTGCGTCGCCTGCTCGGCCGCGGGCACGTCGGGCTCCTCCGCGAGCAGCGCGCGGAGCTTCTCGGTGGCCGCCCCGGGCGCGCCGCGGAGCTCGAGCTGGGCGACCTTGTCGAGGATGGTCTCGCGAAGGCGGCGCTGTTGCTCGAGCCTCGCTTTGATGTGGCGGGCGCGGTGCTCGGCGCGGGCGTCCCAGGGCGGGTTCGGGTGCCCGTGGGCGCGCATGAAGCGCTCCCACTCCGCGCGGAGATCGGCGTTGCCGCCGCCGCGCAGCGCGTCGAGGACGGGGACGCCGGGCGCGCGGGTCCTCACGCGCGAGATGAGCTCGTCCTCCAAGGCGGGGTCGAGGTCGAAGAGCAGCTCCTCCTTGCAGGAGAAGTGGTTGAACACCGTCTTCTCCGAGACCTCGGCGGCCGCCGCGACCTCGGCGACGGTGACGTTGTCGAAGCCGCGCTCGGCGAAGAGCTCGAGCGCGGCGTCGGCGATGGCTTCTCGCGTGCGCAGCTTCTTGCGCTCGCGCAGCGAGTCCGGATCCAGCTTGCGCATTCGCTCTCCTTGACCTGCACCGACCATAAGATTACAGTCGCTGAAATGAAAACGCAAACCGCATGGGCCATCGAGGCGCACGGCCTCGTCAAACACTTCGGGACCACCAAGGCGGTCGACGGCGTCGATCTCCAGGTGCGCGCGGGCACCGTCTACGGCGTGCTCGGCCCCAACGGCGCGGGCAAGTCGACGACGCTGGCGATGCTGGCCACGCTGCTCGTCCCGGACGCCGGCCACGCCAGCATCTTCGGGCACGACGTCCGGCGCGACCCGCACATCGTCCGTCAGCTCATCGGCGTGACGGGCCAGTCCGCCAGCGTCGACGAGAAGCTCTCCGCCACGGAGAACCTCGTCATCTTCGCGCGGCTCCTGGGCCTGTCGTGGGCGGAGTCACGGCGCAAGGCGGCGTCGCTCCTCCAGGAGTTCGGCCTGACCGAGGCGGCGTCGCGTCCGCTCAAGAAGTTCTCGGGCGGCATGCGCCGCCGGCTCGACCTCGCGGCGAGCCTCATCGCGCGGCCGCCGCTGATCTTCCTCGACGAGCCCACCACCGGCCTCGACCCGCGCACGCGCGCCCGGATGTGGGAGACCATCCGGAGCCTGGTGGCGAGCGGCTCCACGGTGCTGCTCACCACGCAGTACCTCGACGAGGCCGACCAGCTCGCCGATCGCATCGCCGTCATCGACCGCGGGCGCGTGGTCGCGGAGGGCACCGCCGACGACCTCAAGGCGTCGGTCGGTGAGTCGGCGCTGCTGTTGCGCGTGCGGGATCCGGACAACCTCGAGCGCGCCCGCGCCATCGCCGCGCGCGTGCTCGACGCCGCCGTCAGCGCCACGCCCGAGCACGGCCGCTTGCGCGCACCCATGCGCGACGCGGACCGCGTGACGGACCTGCTCGTCGCGCTGCGCGAAGGCGGCGTCGCCGTCGCCGAGCTGAGCGTGCAGAAGCCCACGCTCGACGAGGTCTTTTTGACCATCACCGGCCACCACGCCTCCAACGGGGACGCGGCAAACGGCGACGCCGGCGGCGCGGCCGAGGGAGGCATGGCGGCATGACTGCGCAACTCGACGAGATGATGGCGCCCGGGCGCGCGCTGCGGCGCCACGCGAGCCTCGGCCAGGCGATGAGCCAGACCTTGACCATGGCCTATCGGGGCCTGCTGCGCGTCAAGCGGACGCCGGAGCAACTGTTCGACGTCACGTTGCAGCCCGTGCTGTTCACGCTGATGTTCACGTACATCTTCGGCGGCGCCATCGCAGGCGACCCGCAGAAGTATCTGCCGTTCTTCCTGCCGGGCATCCTCGTCCAGTCCGTGATCACGATGAGCATCGTCACCGGCGTCCAGCTCCGCGAAGACATGGACTCCGGCGTGTTCGACCGCGTGCGCTCCTTGCCCATCGCGCGCATCGCGCCGCTGAGCGGCGCGCTCCTCGCGGACACCTTGCGCTACGCGCTCGGCACCACCATCACCTTCATCGTCGGCTACCTGATGGGCTACCGCCCCGAGGGAGGCATCGTCGCCGTCGCCGCCGCCAGCGTTCTCGTCATCGTGTGCGCGTGGGCGCTGAGCTGGATCTTCGCGTTCCTCGGCGTCATCGCGCGTTCGGCGTCGAGCGTGCAGGGTATCTCGATGATGGTGCTCTTCCCCTTGACGTTCCTCTCGAACGCCTACGTGCCGGCGAAGACGATGCCGTCGTGGCTCCAGACCTTCGTGAAGCTCAACCCGGTCTCGCACCTGGTGAGCGCGGCGCGCGACCTCACGCAGCACGCGACCGTGGGCAGCGACCTCTGGCTCTCGCTGCTCGGTGCCGCCGTCGTCGTCGCCGTGTTCGCGCCCCTCACGGTGCGCGCGTATATGCGCAAAGCGTAGCGCGACCGCTGCGGCTCCAGGCCGCCCGTGCGTACGTCGAGACGTGGAAAAGCGGAGCCGGCACGCTTGCCGGACGAACGCTAGGCTCCGCGCCGGCCGCACAGGAGGATCTGATGACCGAAGCGAAGTGCCCGTTCCCCCACACCGCCGCCGGCGGCACGTCGAACCGCGATTGGTGGCCGAATCAATTGCACCTCGATGTGTTGCACCAACATTCGCCCCGGTCGAACCCGATGGGCGGAGCCTTCGACTACAAAGAAGCGTTCAAGAGCCTCGACCTCGCGGCGCTGAAGAAGGACCTCACGGCGCTGATGACCGACTCGCAGCCGTGGTGGCCCGCGGACTTCGGCCACTACGGGCCGCTGTTCATCCGCATGGCGTGGCACAGCGCCGGGACGTATCGCACCGGCGACGGCCGCGGCGGCGGCGGCGGTGGCCAGCAGCGCTTCGCGCCTCTCAACAGTTGGCCGGACAACGTCAGCCTCGACAAGGCCCGCCGTCTCCTGTGGCCGATCAAGCAGAAGTTCGGTCGGAACATCTCGTGGGCCGACCTGATCATCCTCGCGGGCAACGTGGCGCTCGAGTCCATGGGCCTGAAGACCTTCGGCTTCGGCGGCGGGCGCGCGGACGTCTGGGAGCCGGAGCAGGACGTCTACTGGGGCGCCGAGAAGAAGTGGCTCGGCGGCGACACGCGCTACACCGGCGCGCGCGAGCTCGAGGACCCGCTGGCGGCGGTGCAGATGGGTCTCATCTACGTCAACCCCGAGGGCCCGGATGGCAAGCCCAATCCGCTCGCCGCGGCCCACGACATTCGCGAGACCTTCGCGCGCATGGCGATGAACGACGAGGAGACCGTCGCGCTCATCGCCGGCGGTCACAGCTTCGGCAAGACGCACGGCGCCGGCCCGGCCTCGCACCTCGGGCCCGAGCCCGAGGCCGCGCCCATCGAAGAGCAGGGCCTCGGTTGGAAGAGCAGCTTCGGCACGGGCAAGGGCGGCGACGCCATCACGAGCGGCCTCGAGGTGACCTGGACGCAGACGCCGACCCAATGGAGCAACGCGTTCCTCGACAACCTGTTCCACAACGAGTGGGAGCTCATGAAGAGCCCCGCCGGCGCGCACCAGTGGGTCGCGAAGGGCGCCGCCGCCACCGTCCCCGACGCGCATGACCCGTCGAAGAAGCACCCGCCGACGATGCTGACCACGGACCTCTCGCTGCGCTTCGACCCTGCCTACGAGAAGATCTCGCGGCGCTTCCTCGAGCACCCCGAGCAGCTCGCCGACGCCTTCGCCCGCGCCTGGTTCAAGCTCACGCACCGGGACATGGGACCGCGCGCGCGCTACCTCGGCCCGGAGGTCCCCGCCGAGGAGCTGATCTGGCAGGACCCCATTCCCGCCGTGAACCACCCGCTCGTCGACGACAAGGACACCGCCGCGCTCAAGGCCAAGCTCCTCGCGTCGGGCCTCTCGATCGCGCAGCTCGTCTCCACGGCCTGGGCCTCGGCCTCCACCTTTCGCGGCGGCGACAAGCGCGGCGGCGCCAACGGCGCGCGCATCCGCCTCGCGCCGCAGAAGGGCTGGGCCGTCAACGAGCCCCAACAGCTCGCGAACGTGCTGACCACGCTCGAAGGCATCCAGCGCGACTTCAACGCCTCGGCGTCGGGCGGCAAGAAGGTGTCGCTGGCCGATCTGATCGTCCTCGCCGGCTGTGCCGCCGTCGAGAAGGCGGCCAAGAACGCCGGTTACGACGTGAAGGTGCCCTTCGCGCCGGGACGCATGGACGCGTCGCAGGAGCAGACCGACGTCGAGTCGTTCGCGGTGCTCGAGCCGTTCGCCGACGGCTTTCGCAACTACCAGCGGGACACCTACGTCGTGTCGTCCGAGGAGCTGCTCGTTGACAAGGCGCAGCGGCTGACGCTGAGCGCGCCCGAGATGACGGTGCTCGTCGGCGGCCTGCGCGTGCTCGGTGCCAACGTCGGGCGCTCCAAGCACGGCGTCTTCACGAAGCGGCCGGAGGCGCTCACCAACGACTTCTTCGTGAACCTGCTCGACATGGGCACGGAGTGGAAGCCGACGTCGGACGCGAACGACGTCTTCGAAGGGCGCGACCGCAAGACCGGCGCGGTGACGTGGACGGCCACCCGCGTCGATCTCATCTTCGGCTCGAGCTCACAGCTCCGTGCGCTGGCCGAGGTCTACGGGAGCGCGGACGCCCAGGAAAAGCTCGTGGACGACTTCGTGGCGGCGTGGGCCAAGGTGATGAACCTCGATCGCTTCGACCTCAGGTGAGCCCGTCGCCTGCGCGCGCGACGTCGTCTCGACGGCGCGACGCCCGCCTCAGGGCGTCGCGCACACGTCGCTGAGCGGCGTGGCGAGCGCGGGGTTGCAGTCCCAACTGTCCGAGAACGTCGCGGCGTCAAACGACGGGTCGAGGCCCGCCCCGTCGCTCGGCACGGCGAGGTCGCTGCCGCCGATGGTGACGCTGCCGGTGAGCTCGTTCTTCCCGGCGATGGTGGTGCCGTTGACCGCGGTCATGACCGCGCCGTCGACGGGGACGCGGAACGAGCCGAGCGACGTCGTCAGCAGCAGGTCGGCGCTCGTCCAGGTGACGTCGTTGAAGTCGGCGTTCGGCGAGGCCACAGAGCAGAAGCCGTGGGCCGCGTCAGCGAAGGTCTTCGGCGTGACGCTGCCGCTGAGCGTGCCGGCGTCGACGTGCAGCGCCTCGGGTCCGGAGGTCACGCCCACGCCGTAGCCGCCGGCGCCCGCGGGGGTCACCTCGAGGGAGATGGTCGCCGGCAGGTTGGTGACGGGCACGATGGGCGCCGTCGGGTCTCCGGTGACGATGCCGGCGATGGTCTTTTGCCCGGTGATCGTGAATGCGCCGTCGAGCACCGCCGAGTCGCCTTTGCAGTCCGCCGGCAGAGGCGTGGGTCCCGCGAACGCGAAGGCGCAGTCCGTCGCCCGGAGGGTCAGCGTGCCCGGACCGCCGGGCGCGCCGCTCACCACGGCGGCGGCGAGCACGGACGGTGACGACAGGCCGCAGCGCGTGTCCGCGTCGAGGAGGCCGGCGAGGGTGCCGAGCGTGCGCACCGTGAGGCGCGCGACGCCGTCGGCGAGCGCCGGAGTGAGGTCGACGCAGACGTAGCTCTCCGGGTCCTGCATCCCCGCGAGACAGGCGTTGCTCGCGACAAAGGAGCTCGCCGTGTACTCGGGGTCGAGCACGCCGTCGCCGGCGGCGTCGCGCGAGGCGTCGTAGACGTTGATGGTTCCCGAGATGGAGTTCTCTGCGTCGACGCTCTTGCCGTAGACCGCGTGGATGTCGCTCGTGGCGACGTCGGTCTCGAACCTGTTCGAGCCCGCGACGCGCACGTGCACCTTGTCGAGAACGACGTGGTCGAAGACGGTGTTGAGTGTCGGGACGGAGCACACCCCCGTGTCCGCCGCGCTCGCGAGGCGCGGCTTCACGACGGCGGAGACGGTGCCCGACATGAGCCCGAGCTTGTCCTTGCTGTTGGACTGCACCGCCGTGAAGCCGTTGACCCGCGCGGAGGTGATGTCGAAGGTGAGCGCGTCCGGGCTGTCGGGGATCACGGGGTTTCGTGGGTCGCCGGTGAGCGTGCCGGTGATGGTCTTGTCGGCGGTGATGGTGGCGTCGCCGAACGCCGTGGTGCTCACGCCGTTGCAGTCCGTGTAGACGACGGTGCCGGTCTCGGCCGCCCCGTGGAACCTGCAGCCCTCGACGTGCCAGGTCACGCTGCCGTGGGAGCCGACGTCGCCGTCGATGGTGGGGCTTTGGAGGACGTCGGGGCTCTCGAAGCCGCACGTCGCGTCCTGTCCGATGAAGAAGATCATCGCGCCGACGTCGCGCACGGCGAGGCGCGAGACGCCTTCGGCCACGGTGTCCGGAAACCAGCTCGGACACGCGGACAGCGCGACGAGCGAGCCGGAGAGCAGGGCGATCCGCTGGATGCGCGAGGGCTTGGTTGTGCGGGACATGCGCGACCTCTCTTGCGCGGCGGCGATGCTGAGCGCCGCGCTCACCCGAGATCGATAACGACGACACGCGCGGCTCTGGACGCACGCGCGCCCGATCCGCCCCGCAGCATGGCAGGCGGCTCGACCGTGCTTCCACGCGAAGCACGGACCCAAAGCGCGTATGCTCGTCCCCCGCGGATCCGCGCCTCGCGCGGGCGCGCGGACGCAAGACGGGAAGCATGATGGAAGAGAAGGTCAGAGCCGTTCTGTCCGACCCGATGACCGGGAGGCTGGCGAGCGCGGCGCTCGCGCTGCTCATCGTATTCGTCGTCGCACGGCTGTTGCTTCGATCCGCCGAGCACTACGTGAAGGACAACGACGCTCGCTACCGCGCGCGAAAGGCCGTCTCGTTCTTTCGCTACGCGGCGTCCGGCGTCGCGCTCGCCCTCATCTTCACGGAGCGCTTGGCGGGGATCACGGTGGTGTTCGGCGTCGCCGGCGCCGGCGTCGCCTTTGCCCTTCAAGAGGTGATTGTCAGCATCGCCGGGTGGATGGCCATCTCGTCAGGCGGCTTCTACCAGACCGGTGATCGCGTGCAGGTCGGCGGCATCAAGGGTGACGTCATCGACATCGGCGTGTTGCGCACCACCATCATGGAGGTCGGCGAGTGGGTGAAGGCGGATCTCTACAACGGGCGCATCGTGAAGGTGGCCAACAGCTTCGTGTTCAAGGAGCCCGTGTTCAATTACTCCGCCGACTTTCCCTTCCTGTGGGATGAAATCACGGTGCCCATCCGGTACGGCTCCGACTGGAAGGCGGCGAAGGCGACGCTCGTCGGTGTCGGCGAGGAGATCTGCGGCGACTATGCGAAGCGCTCCAAGGATGCGTGGCGCGCGGCCGTCGTGAAGTATCGCCTCGAAGACGCGCCGGTGGAGCCGGAGGTCACGATGGTGGCGAACGACAACTGGCTCGAGCTCACGCTCAGGTACGTCGTCGACTACCGCAAGCGGCGCGCCGTCAAAGACCTGCTGTTCACGCGTGTCCTCGAGGAAGTCGACAGCTCGGAAGGTCGAATCCGCCTCGCGTCAACGACGTTCGAGCTCGTCAACCTCCCGCGCCTGGAGGTCGACAAGTCCGAGAGCCGGATCGCCGTGGTGCCCAGATACGTGCCGTGAGACGGAGCGGGGCACGGCGCGGGCCGTGAACCCTCCCGACGCCGTCGACGAAACCGCCCCGGCACCCAAGGGCCGTGCCCCTGCGTGCTCCGAAGCGGTTTGTCGACGAGACGTCCTCGAGGAGGACTGGCGGACAGCGAGGGATTCGAACCCCCGATACCCTTGCGGGTACTCCTGATTTCGAGTCAGGTGCCTTCAGCCACTCGGCCAGCTGTCCACGCCGACGTCACCGTAACGAGGGGCGAAAACGGCGTCAACGAGGCTGTGTGGGGGCCGATCCTCGAGATCCGGGCGTCGCGACGCGTGCGGGCCGAGCGGATCAGAAGCGGACGCGCAAGCCGACCCCGACGGCGGTGGTGCCGGCGTTGTCGTGCATCCCCTGGAGGTAGAGGTCGACGTCCTTCGAGGGCCTGTAGCCGACCCCGAGCGACGCCGCGAAGCGCCCGTCCTGCGGCCAGGAGGTGAGCCCAGCCGAGCCGCTCCACGGGCCGTTGGTCGCCGAGAGGTCGACCGTCGCCTTGTCGAGCGTGGCGCCCGCGTCGAACGTGAGCGTGGTCGCGCCCGACACCCGGGTGCCGTCGTCGAGCACGCCGCCGAGCGAGCCCGAGAGGGCGAAGCCCGACACCTGAAGGTCCGACAACGTCGGCCCCTTCCCGTCGACCTGCGCGCCCACCTCGCCGGTGAGCCCGCCGAGCTGCACCGGCGTGGTCAGGCCGACGTGCACGAGGGGGTTCGTGAAGCGCTTGTCCCAGTCGGCGCCGATCTTGGCCGTCAGCTTCCCGTCGAGGAGCTTCAGCTTCACTTCGGGCTTCACCCCGATCGCCCGCAACACATGCGAGCCCTCGAGGTATGCGCCCGCGCCGACGCCGACGACGACGGCGCCCGCGGTCCCCCAGAACACCGCGGGCTTTTCGTGGCGAAGCTCGTCGATGAAGCGCTTGGCGACGTCGCCGGCGATGGGGCCGAGGTCCTTCACCCGCGCCGTGGCCGGGTTCACGACGACGCCGCGGTCGGCGGCGAGCTGCGTGACGTCGGCCGCGAGCTCCGGCCACAGCGACGCGATGGGCAGCTCCCGCACCAGGTCCCTGAGCGCGTGCTCGAGCTGCTTCTGCTCGTCCGCGCTCAGCGGTGAATTGACGTCGAGCGGGCCCTGGAGAGAGGCGAGCCCCTGCGCGTCGCGGCGCAGGACGTGGTCGACGGCGGCGTTGAAGCGGTCGAAGGCGGCGCGCGCGGCGGCGTCGGTGGCGGGGTTCGTCTTCGCCGAGATCTGCGTCATCAAGACGCTGCGGGGCGGCCCCGTGCCGTCGGGGAGCTGATCGATGACCGCGCTGTGCGGCGTGAGGTCGAGGGGCGTCCCGGCGAACGCGAGCTGGGGCGTGCTCGTGAACAGCGTGAGCGCCAGGAACGCCGTCGCCGCGCCCGTCTTCCAGCTCCGCTTGGGCTTCTGCGTCGCAGCGAGGCCCGCCAGCGCCGCGCGCGCGCCCGCCTTCCTGCCCGACAGCGCCGGTGCGACGTCGCCGACGACCTTCTTCACCGCGCGGGTGGCGCCGTCGCCGGCGACCGCCTCGCCGCTGCCCTCGTCGCTGCCCTTGTTGCCGACGACCCCGGAGCCGTCGCCGACCTTCGCGGGAGCGTCGCCGCCCCCCGAGATGCGCGCGCGCGAGCCCTTGGGAATGGAGAAGTCAGCCACGGAACACCTCGCGCGCGGGTTCGACGCCGCTGCCGTCCGAACGATAGCCTGCGAATCGCCGCGCAGCGAGGTGGAAGGTCATGGCAGCGAAAGGCGGACAACCGGCGGGCGTGCTCGTCGTCGACGTGCGTACGCTCCTCGACGAGAGCGCCGAGGGCAAGCGCGCGGCCGCGGCGCTCGAGGCATCGTTCCACGAGCACAAGCACAAGCGCGACGCCCTCGACGAAGGCGAGGACGTCCGGCGCTTCGAGGCCGAAGCCGTCGCTACGCTCGAAGGCGAGCGCGCGCGCCTGCGCGAAGCGTTGCTCGCGCGCGCACGCGCCGTGATCGAGGAGGTGCGCCGGGAGCGAGACGCCGCCGTCGTCGTCGACCGCGCGCTCACGCTCGCAGCCGCCGACGCCGTCGACGTCACCGCCGAGGTCCTCGCTCGCCTCGACGCCGCCTGACCGACAAGCCGCCGGGCCGCGCTATGCGCGCGCGAGGGCGATGCCGAGACCGCCGACGAGGTCGGGGGCGCCGTCGACCACCTCACGCCACAGCGCGATGGCCGCCTCGCGCGCGGGCGGTCGCGCGCGGCGCGGAAGGCCTCGCGCAGCCACGTGCCGAGGGCGCCGCCGACGCCGAGGAAGCCGGCGCGCGGCCGTGGTAGTCGGCGGAGATGCGGTAGGCGATGTCGAGCATGAGGAGGAGCTCGAGGGCGCCGACGCCGAGGCCTGCGACGGAGAACAGGCCTGCAGCTTCGCTTTCGCCGCCTCCGGCAGCAGGCCCAGGAGCGGGGTGAGCGGGACGAGCGGCACCCAGACGAGGAACGCGAGGGCGGAGCGGCGCCGCTCGGAGGCGCGCTCGAGGTGCCGCGTGGCGTCACCGGCCGGCGGAACCGGCTGGGCTCGAGCCCTCCGATGGGGAAAGCCGCGGTGAACGCCGCCCCGGCAGCGGGCGGCCCGGCGGGCCTCCCCGGCCGGGCGCACCGACGGTGCGACGCCCGCACGAGACCGTCGACGCCGTCCCGAAAGCGCGCTAGGAACCCGCGTGGCTCTGGAGAGATGGCCGAGTGGCTGAAGGCACGCGACTGGAAATCGCGTAGGCGGGAAACCGTCTCGAGGGTTCGAATCCCTCTCTCTCCGCCAGTTCCTCGTCGACAAAACGCCGAAACCGAAGTTGGCATGCGAGGCCGGCCGGAGACCTGGGCCCTCGGGTCCGCCGCTGTCGTGTTACGGTGCCGCGTGCGCGTGATGTGGCTCCTGCTCGTCGTCGCGGCGCCGGCGTGGGCCGACGACGCGGAGCTTGCGAAGGGACTCACCGGCGTGATCGCCGGCGAGCTCGCGAAGAGCCCCGCGCTCGAGGTGCTGTCGAGCGCAGACATCCGGCGGGTCGTCGAGCTCGAGGGAGACAAGGCGGCGATGGGCTGCGCGGCGGAGTCGTGCCTCGCGGAGATCGCCAACGCGCTCGGCGCGCGCTTCGTCGTCTTCGGTGAGCTCGCGCGCATCGAGGGGACGTACGTCTTTTCGGCGACCCTCTACGACTCCGAACAGGGGCGCGCGGCGAGCCGCGTGGTGCGCCGCGCCAAGAGCGCCGCCGAGCTCCTCGACGCGGCGCCGGGCGCGACGCGCGAGCTGGTGGGTCCCGCGGTGTTCGGCCTGTCACCGGACAAGAAGCGGCGCGTGCTCGTCCTCGACATCCACCCCCCCGCGCCGCCCGCGAGCAAGCCCGCGCCCGCGCCGAGCGCCGGAGGGGTCGTGCACTTCTGGATGCTCACCCTCGGCGCCGGCGGCGCCCTCGCCGTCGCCGGCGGCGTCTACGATTATCTCGCGCCGACGAGCAACAACGAGCACTTCGACCCCGAGGACCTCATCGGCGCCGGCCTCGTCGGCGGCGGCCTCCTCCTCGGTGGCGTCGGCGTCTGGATGTGGATCGACGAGCCCTCGGAGGGCGGATGAGGCCGGTGCCCCTCGTCGTGACGGCGTGGCTCCTGTCGGGCTGCGGCCTGTCGAACGCGTTCTTTCACGTGCCGGACTTCCAGCAGGTGGACAACGCGACCGCGTGCCGCGCGCTGAAGGACGCCGAGGCGCAGGTGTTCGCCGACTGCAGCGGCACCGCGGTCATCCCCCCGGAGCAGCGCGGCTACGAATTCTGCCCCGATCGCCTGAACACCCGGGATCCGCTCTGCGCGAGCTTCTTCCAGTGCCAGGCCGACACGCTGGCCTGCGTCGACGGCTTCCCCCAGCCCGGCCCCGATGCGGCGACGTGCGACGGCATCGTCGACGGCCGCTGCGACGACCCTTTCGCGGACATCAGCGTCACCGTGTCCTTCACCGCTGAGCTCGACGGTGGCCAGGACTGCGCGGCCGCCGGCGTCGTCGAGCTCACCCTCACCGCCAGCGGCGTGCCCGGCGCGAGCACCACCAGCGCCGGCGCGTGCTCCGACCCGGTGCACGAAGTCGGGATTCAGAAGACCTTCTTTCCCGGGTCGCTCCAGATCATCGGCCTCGACGGCCCCTTCGACGACTTCCCCAATTCGCGACCCCTGTTCGTGTCGGAATCGATTGACGTGTCGCTGGACGACATCGACGCCCAGGACAAGCTCGATCTCGGGGACGTCGTCCTGCACCCGGTCCCGTAGCGCCGCGGCGGGACGACCACGCCGCCGCCGGCGCTGCCACGAAGGCATTCGCAAACCGACCCGGTTGCCCGCTCCTCGTGTGGGATCGCCCGCCTGAGGGTCGCGCGACACAGCGCGCTCCACCTCGAGCGCGCCGCCGAGCGCCGCCGAGCGGGTATGAAGGTTGCGGTGCCTCTTCGCGGAGGCGCACGTGACGCTCGTTCCTCTCCTTCTCGATGCGGCCGTGCGCCTCTATGTCGCGTTCTGGCTCCACTGCTGGCAGGTCGCCGCCGGCGTCTACCAGTGCGTGGGAGGCCACTCGTAGGTGCGGCGACGCGTCCGTCGCCGCGGGCGCTCGTCGACCTTCCGCGCGGCCGGACTTCGGCGCGCGCCACGGCGGCCCGCGGAGATCCGGCGTCAAATCTCTGTCGCGCAACGCAGCGTCGCTAGCCTTCATCGAAGAGCCATGCCGAAGCTTGTCGACAAAGCCGCCGCCGCCGCCAGGAACGTCTCCGCCAGGAGCCGATCGTCCGGCGTCGCCGCCATCGCCGCCGCCGCCGCCGCCGCGCTGTCGTCGTGCGCGACGACGTACACGCAGGCGCATGACCTGCCGCCGCTCGAGGCCGTGCCGCAGGTGGACCTGCAGCGCTACATGGGCACCTGGTACGAGATCGCGAGCATCCCGCAGTCGTTCCAGCGGGGCTGCACCAAGACCACAGCGACCTACTCGCTGCGCAAGGACGGCACCGTCGACGTCGTGAACCGCTGCATCGTGGACGGCAAGGAGAAGGTGGCCCGCGGCCGCGCGCGCGTAGCGGAGTCGTCGTCCAAGCTCGAGGTGAGCTTCTTCGGCCCGTTCTGGGCGCCCTATTGGATCATCAATCTCGCCGGCGACTACAGCACCGCCGTGGTCGGCCACCCGAGCCGCGACTACCTGTGGATCTTGAGCCGCACGCCCACGCTCGACGCGCAGACGTACGCGGGCCTCATCGCGCGTGCGCAAGCGCTCGGCTACGACACCGGGCGTCTCGTCAGAACCGAGTGAGCTAAACTGCGGGCATGGCGCTCGTCGACGACATTCGGGAGCTGCGCGCACAGGTCGACGCCGAAGTGCTCGCCGCGGACGCGCTCCGCGTCCATGCGCAGATCGCGCTGATAAACGTCGGCGGCGGCATCGCCTTCCTCGCCGTCGCCCTCGGAGGCATGCTCGGCGCGCCCGCCGTCGGCAGCGCGTGCCTCACCGAGGAAAACGCCATCTGGCTCAAGCCCATCCTCGCCGTCGCGCTGTTCGGGTGCCCGGTGTTCGCCTTCCTCACCAGGCAGCTCGCGCGCGTCGCCGTGCGCGCGCGCCTGCGGCGCGCCGTGCGTGACGCCCGCGGTCCGGAGCTCGAGTCCGGGGTCGGCGGGTCGTCGACGTCGTCGGCCATCCCGTTCGGGCGGGAGTGAGCTGCGGACGCCGCGGCGCTCAATTGCGCGCGCGGAGCGCCGCGCGCCGCGGCTTGTGACGCACGACCCACCACTCTCGCGCGCCCACGCCGCAGCGCACGAGCGCGTCGGCGAAGAACGTGAGCAGCGCGGCCACACCGAGCGCGTAGGCCGCGTGCGGTGTCGCGACGTCGGCGACGGTCGGCAGCAAGAGCGCCACGACCGTTCCGCCGACGCCGATGACGGCGCACAGCGCGGCGGCGAGGTGCGCGAAGAAGCGCGGCTTCTCTCGCGCCGCTGCCCGCGCGGCGGCGGCGACCAGCGCCGCAGACGCGAGGAGCAGGACGGGGCCAAGCCACAGGACGGGCTTTTGTCGAAGGCCGTCCGCCAGCAGCCCGTAACCGGTCCAGGTGACGGGCGGGCTCGTCCCTTCGCAGCCCGTCGTCGTCACCCAGGGGAACACGAGCAACACCGCCAACGTCCCGAGGATCGACAGCCGGTGCCACCACCCCCGCAGCGACAGCGGTCGCGGCGAGCGAGGGGTGCGCAGGGGCAAGCGTGAGGCGGCGGCGGCGGAGCTCATGTCGACGTGCGAACGGCCCCGGCGCCGAAAGGATTCCGACGGTGTGGCGCGGGTCACCGCGCCCGCGATCAGGGGCGCAGGGCGTCGCGCGCGGCCAGCACGCGAGCGCGGGCGGCGGCGGGGTCGGCCGCCATGGCGATGAGGTGGCCCATCTTTCTGCCCGGGCGCGCCTCGCTCTTGCCGTAGAGGTGGAGCTTCACGTCGGGGAACGCGAGCGCGGCGCTCCAGCGCGGCTCGCCGCCCTGCCACAGGTCGCCGAGCAGGTTGGCCATGGCCACCGGCCGAAGCAGATCCACGTCGCCGAGGGGGAGGCCGCACACCGCGCGCAACTGCTGTTCGAACTGCGAGGTGACGCACGCGTCGAACGAGAAGTGCCCCGAGTTGTGCGGGCGCGGCGCGAGCTCGTTGACGATGAGCTTGCCGGTGTTGCTGCCGTCGTCGATCCAGAACAGCTCCACCGCTAGGACGCCGACCAGGTCGAGGCTCTTGGCAACCGACACCGCCAGGTCCACCGCCGCCTTCTTGGTGGCCTCGGGCACCGACGCCGGCACCACGGTGACGTCGAGGATGTGGTGCACGTGGTGGTTCTCCGCCACCGGGAAGGTCACCACCTCGCCCGTGCGCGCCCGCGCCACGATGACGCTCAACTCGAGCGTGAACGGCACGAACCCCTCGAGCACGCCCATGGGTTGCGCCAACGCCTCCCACGCCGCCTGGAGCGCCTGCGCCGGCAGCGCGCCGCCGGCGTCGTCGTCTCCCGGTGACGGTGACGGTGACGGTGACGCTGCCGATGAATCGATGCGCGTCTGGCCCTTGCCGTCGTAGCCGAACGTGGCGGTCTTCAGGATGCACGGCGTCTTCAGTTGCGCCACCGCGCTCTTCAGGTCGTCGACGGACTGCACCGGACGAAACGGCGCCGTCGGGAAGCCGTGCGTCTGCAGGAACGTCTTTTCTCGCAGCCGGTGGCGCGTGGTGTCGAGCACCAGCGGCGCGGGGTACACCGGCGCCACCTCCGCCACCTTCTGCAGCGTCTCGTAGGGGATGTTCTCGAACTCGAAGGTGACGACGTCGACGGCCTCGGCGAAGCGCAGCGCGGTGGCGATGTCGTCGTAGGGCGCGCTCCACTCGACGTCGGCCACCTGTCCCGTCGGGCAGTCGGGCGCGGGATCGAGCGCGTGCACGCGGTAGCCCATGCGACGCGCGGCGATGGCGAACATGCGCCCGAGCTGACCGCCGCCGAGGATGCCGATGGTCTTTCCGGGGATGATGACGTCGTCGCGGGGTCTGCTCATGGGTCCGCCGGCTTGCTCGCGAGCGCCGCGCGCGTCTGCTTGTCGCGCCACGCGATGAGGCGCGCGCGCAGCTTGTCGTCCTCGAGCGCCAGGATGGACGCTGCGAGCAGCCCCGCGTTCTTCGCGCCGCTCTCGCCGATGGCCAGCGTGCCGACGGGGACGCCGCCCGGCATCTGCACGATCGACAACAGCGAGTCGAGCCCAGACAGCGCACGCGACTGCACCGGCACGCCGAGCACCGGCAGGTGCGTCTTGGCCGCCACCATCCCGGGCAGGTGCGCCGCGCCGCCGGCGCCCGCGATGATCACCTTCAGCCCCCGGCCGGCGGCGGCGTCCGCGTACTCGAACATGCGATCCGGCGTGCGGTGCGCCGACACCACCTTCATCTCGTACGCGACGCCGAGCGCGTCGAGCACCTCGGCCGCGCGCTTCATCGTCGGGCCGTCGCTGGCGCTGCCCATGATGATCCCGACCACGGGCGCGCGCGAGCGGTGAGGTCGGGCCTTGGGCATGGCGCGCCATACCACACCCGCGGACCTGTCTCGACGTGTCTGTGCGCGCGCCGTCACGCCGTGCCGCGGGCGCCGCTCGCTACCATCGAAGCACGCGCGGGCCTTGGGCGCGACACGGGAGAACAACATGGCAGACACGCTGGCGCTCCGCGCGCTGCTCGAGCGTTCCTCTTTGCGGCCGGGGACCCGCGGCGAGGTCCACCTCCTCGTCGACGTCACCGCCACCGGCGCGCCCGTCGACGCCGTGCGCCCCGCGCTCTCCGTCGTCTTCGTCCTCGACGCCTCCGGCTCCATGGGCGGCGAACCGCTCGCGCAGGTCGTCGCCTCCGTGAGCATGCTCGTCGACCTGCTCGCCCCCGAGGACAAGGTCGGCGTGGTGTCGTTCTCCACCCAGGCCGCCGAGGTCTGCGCGCTCCAGCCGCTCACCCCCGAGGCCAGGAGGGTCGTCAAGAAGCGCACCGCCTCCATCCGCGCCCTCGAGGCCACCAACATCGAGGCCGGCCTCAGGAAGGCGCGCGCCATGCTCGGCGCGCGTACCCCTCACGAGCGCCAGGTGATCCTCCTGCTCTCCGACGGCGCGCCCAACGCCGGCGCCGCCACCCCCGACGCCCTCGCCCGCGTCGCCGAGGAGATGCGCGCCGACGTCAGCGTCTCCACCCTCGGCTACGGCGCCGGCCACAACGCCGACGTCCTCCACGCCGTCGCCCACGCCGGCGGCGGCCAGTACTGGTTCGTCCCCGACCCCCAGGAGGCGAGCCTCGAGTTCGCGCGCGCCCTCGGCGCCCAGGGCGACATCGTCGCCGACAACATCGAGCTCGTGCTGTCGCCCGCCGACGCCTGCGAGGTCAAAGAGCTGCTCGGCCAGCGCGTGCGCTTCGGAAAGAGCGGGCCCGTCACGGCGCTCCCCGATCTGCGCGACGGCCAAAAGCGCCTCGTCGTCGCCGCGCTCGACGTCACCGCGCCGCGCGAGCCGGGGCCGCTCGACGTCGCCACGGCCACCGTGCGCTACCGCGCCGCCGGCAGCGCCGAAAAACACGAGGTGCAGGCGCGCGTGGTCGTGGACGTCGTGGACCGCGAGCCGTCGCTCGTCGTCGAGGCGCACCACGCGGCGTTGATGGCGCGCGCCGAGATGGTGCGCGCGCAGGCGCGCGGCGCCGCGGACCGGAACAACTTCGACCAGGCCGCGGCCATCCTGCGCAAGATGATCGGCGCGCTCGAGGGGGCGCCCGGCTACGTCGCCGCCGATGGCTCCCCGCTGTCGGAGTGCGTCGAGCAGCTCGTCGACGAGGCGGTCGAGTACGAGCAGCGCCCGAGCCTCGAGCGCTACCGGGCGTTCCGCGCCACGCAGCTCGGCGTGGAGGTGTCGCAGGGCTCGGTGCACGCGCAGGACTTCAAGGGTGCGTCGCCGCGCTCCGCGGCCATCATGGCGGCGGCCACGGGCCCGGCCTTGCCCGGCGCGCTCGTGGTGCGCGACAGCGCGGGCAACGTGATCGATCGCGTGCCCGTCGCCCACGAGCTCACCGTCGGGCGCGTGCCGGGCAACGACATCGTGCTCGCGTCGGGGGGCATCTCCAAGCGACACACGCGCTTCTGCTGCCGCGACGGCAAGCTGATCGTCGTCGACCTGAAGGCCACCAACGGCACCAGCGTGAACGGCCAGCGCATCCAGGCCCCGCGCGTCCTCAACAAGGGTGACATCGTCCAGCTCGGCGGCTTCACCATCGAGCGCGTCGACGAAGATCCCTGAGCGGCCTCAGCGAGGGTCGGGCAGGTCGGCGCCGCGCGTGGCCACGAACTGCGCGGCCTGCGCCTGCGCCGGCGGCATCTCGAAGAGGTCGTGCGGGTCCTGATCGGCGGGGAAGCCGTAGTCGTCGCCATGAAGCGCGACGAGCGCGTCGAGGCCGCCGTCGTCGTGCGCGCTCTCGCGCTCGGGGACGCCGAGGGCGGCGGCGAGGTCGCGCGTGGAGCCGTTGGGCACGAGCTCGTCGTCGACGTCGAGCTGCATGAGCAGGTGCGGTCGCGCGTCCTTGCGCGCGTAGGCGATGGGGTCGGCGCCCTCGAGGAGCGGCTGGAGCATGGCGGTGACGAGCGGGTAGGCGTCGTCGTAGACGGGGTCGTCGAGGCCGATGCCGAGGAGCGGCCGGATCAGGTACTGCAGGCTGCCGCGCAGGCCGGGCGAGCGAAACACGTCGCAGAGGCCGCCGCCGGGTGCGTTGACGGCGACGACGTCGGCGTCCTCGCTGACCATGGCGAAGGTGGCGCCGAGCACGGCGCCCATGGAGTGGCCGTAGTAGGCGAGGGAGCCGTCGAGGTCGTCGCCGGGGACGCCGTCGACGTCGATGTGGCCGCGCACGGCGAGGCTCGAGAGCACGAGCTGGTCGACGACGGTCTGGCGCAGGTTGTCGCGGATGGCGCGCGGGTCGTCGAGCGTGAAGAAGCCGGTGATGTTGCCGCGCTGGCCGTGGCTGACGGCGTCGATGCCGAGGACGGCGAGGCCGCGGGCGAGAAACGGCGCGGCGTTGTCGACGACGAAGGCGTCGCTGCCTTGAAAGCCGTGCTGGAGGATGACCGCGGGCCAGGGCGGCGGGAACGCGGCGGGGTCGGGCTCGACGAGCACGAGCTCGATCTCGTCGTCGTGCGGCGGGACGGTGCCGTCGAGGACGGCGGGATCGAAGACGCCGGTGTCGGGGTCGCGCATGTCCCTGGACGTGAAGCGGCCGACGGCGACGACGCCGGCGCCGGCGAGGCGGGCGGCGATCTCGTCCGGGTGCTGGGTGAGCGACAGCGGGGCGGTGGCGGGCGTGAAGACGCCGTGGCGTCCGTCGCCCTCGTCGTCGAAGCGGAACGCGGGGACGACGTCGCGGAGAAGATCGCGCGCGCGCACGAGGCCGTCGACGCTGCGCGCGGTGCGGTAGGGGACGACGAGGGCGACGTGGTCGCCGGCGACGCCGAGGGCGGCGGCCGCGGCGTCCACGTCGCCGTCGAAACCGGCGGGGCGCGGGACGCGCATGCCGCCGACGAGGGAGCGCAAGACCACGAGGGCGACGCGCGCGCCCTGCGGCAGCGGCGCCGTCGGCTGCACCTCGAGGACGCCGGGGTTTGCGTGCCACGTGGCGCGCGCGCGGACGGGGGCGCCGGCGCCGTCGAGGGCGATGAACGCGAGCGCGTGCTCGTCGAGCGTCATACCGTCGAGGGGCGCGTCGAAGCGGAGCAGCACGGGCGCGAAGACGCCCCAGCCGCCGGCGTCGTGCAGCTGCGCCGACCAACCGACCAGGAGCGTGTCGGTGGCCGTGGTGTCGATGCCCTTGGGGAGGAAGCGGCGCAGCACGTCGGGTGTGACGACGACGCCGCGCGCGTCCTGGCTGCGCTCGTCGGGGAGCGGGTTGTCCGCCGCCGCGTCCGGGGACCACAGCGGGGCGGGCGCGTCGGGCGCGCACGCGCCGGCCAGCGCGGCGAGGGCGACGACGACGGCGACGGCGAGCGCGCGCATGGGACCTCCTCGTTGATTCGAGAATCAACATCATTGACTCCAGTGTCAACAATGATCCGCCGGCATCGGTCATCGGGGCGGGCGCGGGGTCAGGGCGCGCCACAGGGGAGGGGCACGCGGCGTCGTGGGTGCGCGGGGGGCGCGGGCGGTGTATGGCCGGGCATGCGCCTCGTGCTCGCCACGTGCCGGGAGCTGCCGCACCTCGACGCCGACGAGGAGCACCTCGTGCGCGCTCTTCAGGCGCGCGGGCTCGAGCCCGCGGTCGCCGTGTGGGACGCGGGCGACGCGCCGTTTCTCGACGCAGACCTCACCGTCATCCGCTCCACGTGGGACTACACCGCGCGCGTCGACGATTTCGTCGCCTGGGCCGCGCGCGTCGAGGCGGGCGCGCGCATCGAGAACAAGGCGAGCGTGGTCCGCTGGAACACGCACAAGCGCTACCTCGCCGATCTCGCCGGCGAAGGCATCGCCGTGGTCCCCACGGCGCACCTGTCGGGGACGGCGACGGCGACGGCGACGGCGACGGCGAGGGAAACGGGGCTGCGGGCGTTGCTCGAGGCGCGCGGCTGGACGCGCGGCGCCATCGTCAAGCCCGCGGTCTCCGCCGGCTCCAAGGACACCGTGCGCGTGCGGGGGCTCGACGTCGACGAGGGCCAGGCGCTCCTCGACGCGCTCCTCCCCACGCGCGACATGATGGTCCAGCCCTGGGTCGAGGGCGTCACCGACGGCGAGATCTCGCTCATCTACGTCGACGGCGCCTTCACCCACGCCGTCAACAAGGTCCCGCGCGAGGGTGACTTCCGCTCGCAGCCCGAGTTCGGGTCCGTCGTCACCCGCGTCGAGCCCACGCGCGAGCAGCGGCGCGCGGCCGACGCCGTCCTCGCCGCCGCCGGCGGCAACCTCCTGTACGCCCGCGCCGACCTCGTGCGCGGCGACGACGGCGCGCCCTGGCTGATGGAGCTCGAGCTCGTGGAGCCGAGCCTCTACCTCGCGCACCACCCGCCGGCCGCGGACGCGCTCGCGGGCGCCATCGCCAAGCGCCTCGACGCCGCCCGGCGCGGGAGGGCGGCGTCATGAGCGAGCGCGTGGTCCTCGTCGACGGCAGCGCGATGGTCTACCGCGCGTTCTTCGCGCTGCCGCCGCACCTTACCACCAAGGACGGCTTGCACACCAACGCGGTGTTCGGCTTCGCCACCATGTTCAAGAAGCTGTTCGCGGCCAAGCGGCCCGCGTACGGCGCCGTCGTCTTCGACCCGCCCGGCAAGACCACGCGCGACGAGAAGTACCCGCAGTACAAAGCCCAGCGCGCCCCGATGCCCGAGGAGCTCATCGAGCAGCTCGCGCTCATCGACAGGGTGGTCAAGGCCTACCACTTCCCGCACCTGCGCGTGCCCGGCCTCGAGGCCGACGACGTCATCGGCACGCTCACGCAGCAGGCGCTCGACGCGGGACACGAGGTGGTCATCGTGTCGTCGGACAAGGACTTCGCGCAGCTCATCTCCGACGATGACGGGGCGCGCGTGCGCATGCACGACACCATCCGCGACGTCGTCTACGACGCCGAGCTCACCAAGAAGAAGTGGGGCGTGCGCCCCGATCAGATCGTCGACTACCTGGCGCTCATGGGCGACTCCTCCGACAACATCCCCGGCGTCGCCGGCATCGGGCAGAAGGGCGCGCAGCAGCTCCTCGAGGAGCACGGCTCCCTCGACGCCATCTACGCCCGCTACGAGGCCGACCCCGAGTCCTTCAAGGGCCGCGCGAAGAAGGCGCTCGCCGCCGGCAAGGACAGCGCGTACCTCTCGAAGGACCTCGCCACCATCGACACCCACGCCAAGCTGCCGGTCGGCCTCGTCGAGCTCGCCGTCCCCCCGCCCGACCCGGCCGAGCTCAACGAGCTGTTCAAGTCGCTCGAGTTCTACTCGCTGCTGTCGCGCGAGGAGACCGTCGCGCACAAGGCGGAGAGCGCCGTCGGCGGCGACCTCGTCGTGTGCATGACGCCCGACGAGGTGCGCGCGGCGCTCCCCGGCCTCGAAGGGACGACCGCGATCCTCCCGGTCGTCGACGGTCGCTACATCCACGGTCCGCTCGTCGGCCTCGCGCTCTCCGCGCGCCCCGGCGTCGCCGTCTACGTCCCCGTCGACGACGGCCGCCTCGCGGCGCTCTTGCCGCTGTTGCAGGACCCGAAGCACGCGAAGGTGGTTCACGACGCCAAGGCGCTGTGGGTGCTCCTGCGCCGCCGCGGCGTCGCCCTGCGCGGGGTGATCTTCGATACGCGCCTCGCGAGCTTCCTCGTCGACCCGAACAAGCTCATCGCGCGGCACCACCACCTCGACGTCGTCACCAAGGAGTACCTCCACCGCACTCTGCCCGCGCGCAAGGACCTCACCGGCGGCGGCAAGGCCGAAAAGACCCTCGCACAGGTGCAGAGCGACGACGTCATGGTCACCGCGCGCTACGGCGCCGAGCTCGTGCACGCGGTGCTCGACCTGCACGCCCCGCTCTCGGACATCCTCAAGGACCGCGGGCAGGACGGGGTCCTGCAGGAGGTGGAGCTGCCGCTGTCGTGGGTGCTCGGGCAGATGGAGATCGACGGCATCGCCGTCGACGTCGACGAGCTCAAGAAGATCGGCGCCGAGCTGGCCGAGCGGCTCCTCGCCGCCGAGAAGAAGATCCACGCGCTCGCCGGCAAGGAGTTCAACATCGGCTCCCCCAAGCAGCTCGGCGAGATCTTGTTCGACGTCCTCAAGCTGCCCGTCATCAAGCGCACCAAGTCCGGCTACTCGACGGACGCCGAGGTGCTCGAGCGCTTGAAGAGCAAGCACGAGATCGCCGTGGAGATCCTCGAGTACCGGCGCATCGACAAGCTGATCAACACGTACACCGACGTCCTGCAGCGCGAGGTGAGCCCGCGGACGCACCGCATCCACACCACGTTCCAGCAGACGGTGGGCGTCACGGGCCGCCTCATCACCATGGACCCGGACCTGCAACGCACGCCGGTGAAGACGCAGGAGGGCCGCCGCATCCGCGAGGCGTTCGTGGCGCAGCCGTTGAAGGACGGGACCCGGACGAAGATCGTCGACGCCGACTGGAGCCAGATCGAGCTGCGGCTGCTGGCGCACTTCTCCGGCGACCCGCTGCTCGTCGACTCGTTCGCGCACGGCGCCGACGTTCACAGGCGGACGGCGTCGCAGATCTTCGGCAAGCCCGAGGAGCAGATCGACAAGCGCGAGCGCGAGGTGGGAAAGACGGTGAACTTCGCGACCATCTACGGGCAGGGGGCGCTGGCGCTGGCGCAGATGCTGGGCGTGCCCAAGCGGGAGGCGGACGCCTACATCGCAAGGTACTTCGAGGCGTACGCGGGTGTACGCACGTGGCTCGACGAGACCGTCGCCCTCGCCGACGAGCGCGGCTACGCGGTAACGCTGTTCGGGCGCAAGCGCATCATCCCGGAGCTGAGGAGCCGCTCGCCGATGGACCGCGGCTTCGGCGAGCGCGTCGCCGCGAACACGCCCATCCAGGGCTCGGCCGCCGACATCTGCAAGCTGGCCATGCTCAAGATCGCCGCGCGGCTGCCGGAGGTGGCGCCGCGCTCGCGGATGATCCTCCAGGTGCACGACGAGCTCTTGTTCGAGTGCGCGGAGAACGAAGCGGACGACGTCGCCGCGCTCGCGCGCAAACAGATGGAGCACGTCGTCGACCTCAAGGTGCCGCTCACCGTCGACGTCGGCATCGGCAGGAGCTGGGGCGAGGCGCACTGAAAGGCTGACGAAAAACAGGGCTCGTAGCAGCACTCGGCGAAGCCGCCCACAAGGTGGCTCGCCGCGCGGAGTACGTGGCGAGGCACGTCGGCGCGCAAGAACCGCTGCAGGTTGTGAGCGATGACGTCGTGACTCGGGCGCAGATCGCCGACGGTAAAACGGAAGGCGTCGTCGTTCGTCGTCAGCCGCGCGATCTCCCGGGCGCTCCCGATCCCTTGGCCTATCGCGTACAGCCACAGCGTCAGGAGCATCCGCGGGCTCGTCATCGGGCGCCCACCGCCAAACTGCACGGCCTTGGCGCTCGCTGTGAACCCGTCGAGGTCGAGCCCACCGAGCACACGGTCGATCAGGCGAGCCGGGTGCTCGGGGCCGATGAGGTCGTCCACGAGGAGCGGAGAGCTCGGCGCCCCGGCGCTCAACTCGGCGCGCGTCTTTGTCGCCGAGCTCGGAGCTCCTTTCTGCTCCGCCGTGTGGCCGTAGCACCGTTGCGCGCCGCCCGCGCGGACGGCAATCATCGCGCGATGGCGACGGTGCACCTCATCTGCGGCCCCGTAGGCGCGGGCAAGACCACGCACGCGCGCGCGCTCGCGGTGGAGCGGCGCGCGGCGCTGTTCTCCATCGACGAGTGGATGGCGACGCTCTTTCACATGGACGCGCCGTCGCCGCCGTCGCTCGACTGGGGCCTCGAGCGGGTCGCGCGTTGCGAGCGGCAGATCTGGAACACCGCGGCGCCGCTGCTCGCGCTCGGCATCGACGTCGTCCTCGACCTCGGCTTCCTCCGCCGCGAACAGCGCGATCGCTTCCGCGCGCTGACGTCGTCGCCGGTGCGCCTCGTCCTCGTCGACGCGCCTGCCGGGGTGCGACGGGAGCGCGTGCGCGAGCGCAACCGCGGCAGCGAGACGTTCAGCGTCGAGGTCAGCGACGCCATGTTCGAGTGGGCGGAGCGCTTCTACGAGCCCCCCGAGGACGACGAGCGCGCCGCGCGCGTGACGACGACGCGCTGAGGCGAGGGGCGCCGCGCCTCACCCACCCGGGAGCACACGCGCGCGCCGCGGACGCGCGGTGTAGCATCGCGACGTGGCCGAGGTTTACTGCAAGCGCTGTCTGCATCACGAAGAGCTCGGCCGCCCGCTGCGCCCCAACGAGCAATGCCCCTCCTGCGGGGCCGGCGTGTATCGCAAGCGGCCGTCGACGCCGCGGCCGGCCACGCACTTCCCCAAAGTGCTCCGCGCCATCTTCTCGCTCCGCGGCATCTTCTTCCTCGGCTTCTTCAGCTTCCTCGGCATGTTCCCCATCGGCATCAGCGCGAGCGCCGCCATCATCATGCTGTTCCTCGGCTCGCTGAAGCTCGGCATCAAGACGATGACCATGACGTCGGGGCGGATTGAATTCCCCGAGGTGTCGGCCGAGGAGCTCTTCGACTACCACGCGCTCATCCCCGCCATCGTCTTCGTGATCTTCTTCGTCTGGGCGCCGCCGCTGCTCGCCGGGTACGCCGCGTCGGGCATCTTCTCGCTCACCGGGGACGACGACGACGGCCCGTCGCTCTTCAGCAAGGGCCACACCGCGGCCACGGCCGTCGACGGCGCCAAGGGCGCAAAGGGTGAAGAGGGCGCGGCCGCTGACGGCATGCCCCAAAAGGACCTCACCGGCGGCATGGGCGACCTGATGGGCAAAAACGGCACCGTCAACCCCACCGTCGCCGCCGCCCTCGAGCAAGCCGGGCTCCCCGCCGACACCAAGCTCGACTCCGCGTCCCTCCAGAAGATGCTCGGCGGCGCGGGGGGCGTCGGCCTCGCCGCGCCCGCGGCGCCGGTTCCGCACCGTCGCGCGCACGGGCACATCGACGCGCCGCGCGCGGTCGCCGGCGCCGCCGCGCTCTTCCTGTTTTTGTGGGCGCCGATGGCGCTGGTGCTCTACCTGCGGACGTCGTCGACGCTGGCGATGTTCTTCCTGCCCGGCGGGCTGCGCACCGTCCAGCACGATCCGAGCGGCTACCTGGCGCTCTGCTTCTTCGTCCTGCCCGTGCTCGCCCTGCGGGTAGGCGCCGACGCGCTCACCACGGCGCTGCCGTTCTTCGTCTCGCCGCCCATCCTGTTCGTGAAGGGCGCCGTCGTGCTCTTTGCGTGGGCGCTGTGCGGCCTCTACGTGCGCCAGCACGCCCGCGCCTTCGACCTCCCCGTCGACGACGACGACTGGGTGCCGCACGGCCGCCAGGAGCCCGCCGCCGCACCCGTGGTCAAGGGGACGCTCATCCCGTAAAAGCCCGGCATGCGTCTCGTGAGCTGGAACGTAAACGGCCTGCGCGCGGTGCACGGCCGCGGCGATCTCTCCTGGGCCTTCGACGGCGACGTCGACGTCTTGTGTCTGCAGGAGACCAAGATCCAACCCGACGCCGTCACCGACGAGATGCGCTCGCCGCCGGGCTGGCGCTCGTTGTGGAGCCACGGCAAGAAGAAGGGCTACTCCGGCACCGCCGTCTACGTACGCGAGAAATTCCGCGCGGAGCCGCACCCCTTCCAGGTCGGCGGCGCCGCGCATCCGGAGCTCGACGGCGAGGGGCGCCTGGTGGCGCTCGACCTCGGCGCCTTCGTCCTGTTGAACCTCTACTTCCCCAACGGCGCCAGCAGCGATGAGCGGCTCGCGTTCAAGACCGCGTACCACGAGGCGTTCCTCGAGCGCGTCACCCGGCTCGCCGAGGAGCGCAGCGTGGTCGTGTGCGGCGACGTGAACATCGGCCACAAGGAGATCGACGTCGCGCGCCCCGAGAAGTGGGGCGCCGACAGCGGCTTCCTCCCGCAGGAGCGCGCGTGGATCGATCGCCTCCTCGCCGCGGGCTTCATCGACACCTTCCGCGCCGAGAAGGGGCCCATCCCGCGGCAGTACACCTTCTGGGAGACGCGGGTCGACGCGCGCAAGGACAACCTCGGCTGGCGCATCGACTACTTCTTCATCAGCAAGGACCTCGAGGAGAAGCAGCGCGACGCGTGGATCTGGCCGCAGATCATGGGCAGCGACCACTGCCCGGTGGGCGTGGAGCTCGACGTCGACGACGCCGCGCTGCGCGCCGACGCCGTCGAGGAGGAGCCGTCGTGGAGCGCCGCCGACGTCGTCGACGAGGAGGCCGAGGAGGACGAAGAGCCCGGATGGCGCCGGTGAGCAAACGGGAGCGCGAGCGGCGCGCGGCCGCGGGCGCCCCGGTGGCCACGACGTCGTCGAGCGGCCCGTCCTCGAGCGGCCCGTCGTCGACCGGCCCCGCGCAGGCGCAGGACGCGTCGTCGCCGTTCGCCAAGCTCGCGGCGCTGCGCGACGCGCTCCCCGCGGGCGCCGCCGAGGACGCGCCCCGCCCCGCCGTCGACGCGCGGCGCGAAGGGGACGGGGAGGGCCCGCGGCGCTTCGGGGACAAGGTCGTCGTGCGCAAGGAGAGGAAGGGCCACGGAGGCAAGACCGTCACCGTCGTCGCCGGCGTGGCGCCCGCCTTCGTCGACGCGCTGTGCGCCGAGATGAAGAAGGCGCTCGGCTGCGGCGCCCGCGTCGACGACGGCGCGGTGGTGCTCCAGGGCGACCTCGTCGACCGCGCCGCCGCGTTCTTGGAAGACAGCGGCGCCCGGCGGGTGGTCCGCGGGTCCCGTTGACCGGCGCCACGCGCGCTCGCTCGATCAGAGCCGGCGGAAGTCGATGGTGGCGGAGCCGTCGCGGTGGGTCTTCACGGCGGCGCGGAAGTCGTCGCCGTCGTTGACCTTGTCGGCGAGGGCGCGCGCGCAGGCGGCGGCGCTCATGCCCGCCGAGGTGTCGAGCGTGAAGATGCGGCTGTTCTTCTCGGTGAAGTTCTCTTTGCCGAAGACGTCGACGGTGGGCGCGCGGTCGATGTCGAGCGTGAAGCTCACGCCGCGCGCGACCTCGTACTTGATGTCGCCGTCGTGGTAGCGCACGAGCTCAGGGCCCTCGGTGGTGCCGCGCAGGGTGACGCTGTTCGGGCCCTTCGCGATCTGCAGGCCGGGGTCGCTGTTGCGCGGCTTGATCTCGATGGGCGTGCCCTCGGCGATGCGCGGCTGGCTCGGGTAGACGGCCCGCGGGCTCGACCACAAAGACAGGTAGGACCAGGGGTTGAACGGGTTGAAGGCGGGCGCCGGCATATGTGCTCCTTGGTGCGACATGGGCAGTTTCGGACCTACATCACACGAGTTGCGTAGGACGGCGTTCGGATGCGGATCGCAGTCAGCGGCGACGGCATTGACGAATCGAACATTTGATTCAATCCATGGGCCCACAGGAGGCCGTATGGACGCGGTGCAGGCTTCGAGGGGGACGGTCGGCGGGGCTCGGCGCGGCTGCTTGCACACGGCGGCGGGCGGGCTCGTGCCGGCCGTGGTCGTGGCGGTCGCCGGGCTGGTGGCTTGCGCTGGGCCGGCGCCGGATCTGCCGCTCGAGCCGCGCTGCGTGGATGGGCCGCGCTGGCAGCCGGGGACGCAGGCGTTCGCGGAGCGCACCGAGGCGCTCGGCCTCATCGGCGTCGAAGGGCAGCGCGTGAGCGCCGTCGACCTCGACAACGACGGCGCCCCGGACCTCATCGTGCGCAAGGTGGGCGCGGGCCCGAACGACCCGGCGGCGGACCCCACGGCGCGGACGGCGTGGATCCTCCACAACGAGATCGCGGAGGGCCGCGGCTTCGTGGACGTGAGCGACAGCTCCGGCTTCTTCACCCCGCGAAGCGGCGGCGTCGCGGGGCGCCCCGGCGAGGTCATCGCCTTCGCCGACGTCGACAACGACGGCGACCTCGACGCCTTCGCCGGCGTCGACACCGCCGACGGCCAGGGCTTCGGCGAGACCAGCGAGATCCTGTTGAACCGCGTCGTCGAGGAGGGCGTCTTGCGCTTCGAGCTCGCCGACGGCGGCGACGTGCGCCGCGAGGGTCAGCCCGATCTGCCCGCGAGCGCCGTGTTCGTCGACGTCGACCGCGACGGCCTGCTGGACCTGTTCGTGCCCGAGGCGTCGTACGGCTCGAGCTCCCTCGAGTTCGTCGGCGACCGCCTCTACAAGGGCGACGGCACCGGCGTGTTCACCGACGTCATGCAGCAGGACGGCCTGGTGTCGCGCCCGTGGCAGAGCCTCGAGGACCTCAACGACGGCCTGGCGTTCACGCGTTCGTGGTCGGGCACCGCCTGCGACCTCAACAACGACGGCGACGACGAGCTCCTTGTGGGCAGCTACGGCCGCGCCCCGAACCACCTGTGGTGGAACCACCGCGGGACCTTCGACAACGCCTCGGTGGCGTCGGGCTACGCCTACGACGGCGACCTCGGCTTCGTCGACAACCAGATGTTCGACTGCTTCTGCCAGGGCTCGCCCAACGACGCGAGCTGCGCGGACGCGCAGAGCCCGCTCATCTCGTGCGACGGCGCAGGCTGGGACCCGACCACCGACGAGCAGCCCTTCCGCCTCGGCGGCAACGACGCCGCCGCGCTGTGCGCCGACCTCGACAACGACGGCGACATGGACGTCGTGACGACGACGATCAAGCACTGGTGGGCCGGCAGCGGCGCCGACGCGAGCGAGATCCTGGAAAACGTGAGCGACGCCGGAGGCGCGCCGACGTTCACGCGGCCCGGCCGCGACGCCACGGGCATCACCGTCGACCACCACGGCCGCGTCGACTGGGACGAGGGCATCATGACGGGCGCCGTGTTCGACTTCGACAACGACGGCCAAAAGGACATCTACCTCGGCGGCTCCGACTATGCCGGCAACCGCGGCATGCTCTTTCACCACGACGCAGGCGGCGGCCTCCACTTCACGCCCGTCGACACCGCCGACTTCTTCGAGCACAACCGCAGCCACGGCATCGCGGTGGCGGACTTCGACGGTGACGGCGACCTCGACGTCGTCGTGGGTCACTCGCTCGCGCGCTGCGACCCCACCGGCCCCAACAACTGCTACGCCACGGCCAACGTGCGCTACTTCGAAAACACCGTGGGCAACGCCGGCAACTTCGTGGACCTCGTCCTCGAGGGGACGCACGGGAGCAACCGCAGCGCCGTGGGCGCGCGCGTGACCGTGACGGCGGCCATCGACGGCGGCGCCGACGTCTCGCAGGTGCAGGAGGTGGGCGGCGGCTTCGGCCACTTCGGCGCCGAGAACGACCTCGCCCTCCACTTCGGCCTCGGCGACGCCTGCGAAGCCGACGTCACCGTGCGCTGGCCCGACGCCGCGCTCACCACCGAGACGTTCCACGTCGTCGCCGGCTACCGCTTCCGCCTGACCCAAGGGGCAAAAGCCCCCGACGTCGCGCGCTGATCCTCGAGGCCGGGACAAGCCCCGCGCCTCCGACGCGTCGTGGATCGGGTGTCGGGCGCCCACTTGCGGGACCGCGCGTGGGGCAGCACCGTGGGCACGTGCACGCGCGCCTCGCTCTTTGCGCCCTCGCGGCCGCCGTGGCTTCGTCGCTGTCGGCGTGCGACGGCTGCACCGGACCCGTGAGCGCCGTCGACGACGCCGGCAGCGAGGGCGAAGGCGACTTCGGCGAAGGCGAAGGCGACGTCGGTGAAGGTGAAGGTGAAGGCGAGGTGTCCGTCGACGGCGGCGTCGCCGACGCCGGCCCGACCGACGCCGGCGTCGACACGCGCGACGCCGGCAACGGCTTCGACCTCGGCTCCCTCCTCGACGGCGGCATCGACGGCCTGCAGTGCCTGCCCACGTCGCTGCCGCAGCTCAGCGTCAGCGGCGCGCTCGACGCGCTCGGGCTCAACCTCTACACGGGCCACAGCGAGACGGGCGTGGTCTGCGGCATCGACCCGCGCGTCACCTGCGACGAGGGCGTCCCCTGCTGCGTGCTCTGCGGCGCCGCCGGTTGCGCCGCCCCCACCGACGGCGGCCGCGTCTCGGCCTGCCCGCCGTTCACGCAGACGTACTCGTGCGACGGCAACGAGGACTGCTCGGGCTCGGACATCTGCTGCTTCACGCTCTCGGGCACCGAGTGCCGCCCGGAGAGCGACTGCAACTTCGACGTGGGCGGGACCCTGCAGCAGTTCCTCGGCGACGGCGGCATCCGCTTGCCCGACGCCGGCGTCGTCGACGGCGGCTTCTTCGACGGCGGCTTCGTGTCCACGCCCGTCGACGGCGGCGACCCCACCGTCGACGGCGGCTTCGTCGACGACCCCGTGCCGGGACCGCCCGGCCCCGTCCCCGACGCCGGCAGCCTCGTCGACGGCCTGCAGACCACGCTCGACCAGGGCGTCCCGGTCTGCACGTCGACCCTGCGGGACTGCGACCTCCTCGGCGGCCAGGCCTGCTGTAGCTCCGACCGCCTTCCCGCCGTCGACGTCGGCTTCTGCCTGCCGGCGCTCCTCTGTCTCGGCAACCTCCTGCCGTAGGGCGAGCTCCGGTCAATCGAGGGCGGCGCGGGCGACGCGCGCGGCGAAGCGCAGCTCCTCGCTCTGTGACAGCGGCGACGGTGACCCGCGGGCGACGTCGTCGAGGCGCGCGCGCAAGGCCGCTCGCGCGGCGTCGCGGGTGGGCGCGTCCCCGGAGCGCGCGAGGTCGAGCATGGCGTGCAGCAGCGCCACCGCCTGCGCGATCAGCGGGCGCTCGGCGATCATCAGCCGCCGCTCGGCGACGGCGAACGCGCGCGCGGCGCCCTCGACGTCGTCGAGCGCGGCGTGCACGGCGCCGAGCGCGCCCGAGAAGAAGGCGCCGTGGGCGTCGGCGCCGGCTTCGAACAAGGTGCGCGCCGCGGGCGCGTACAGCTCGCGCGCGTCGAGGAGCGCGCCGCGGCCGTGGAGCGCGGCGCCGCGGATGCCGAGGTAGAGGCCCTCGGCGCGGCGCTCGCCGACGCGCACGGCGAGGTCGACGGCGCGGGTGGCGGCGCCCTCCGCCTCCTCGAAGCGCCCGCGGTCGAGCTCGACGATGGCGAGCGTGCCCCACGCGTGCACCAGCGAGCGCCGGTCGTTGAGCCGCGAGAGGATGCGGACCGCCTCGCGCGCGGCGTCGCTGGCGCCGTCGAGCTTCTGCGCGGCGAGGAGCGCGCTCGAGAGCTCGACGAAGGCGCGCCCGGCGGCGCGGTCGTCGCCCGCGCGCGCGGAGAGGGCGACGGCGCGTCGGCAGCGGACCTCGGCGTCGTCGAGGCGGCGGCGCAGCCGGCTCACCTTGCCAAGCTGCGCGAGCACGCGGCCGGCGCTCCTGTCGTCGCCGCCCGCCTCGCTCTGCGCGAGCGCGCGCAGGAGCGTGTCCTCGGAGAGCTGGAGCTTCCCCTGGCTCAACGCGAGCGCGCCGAGGCTCGCGAGCGCGCGTCCCTCGGCGGCGCCGTCGCCGCGCTGCGCGGCGATGTCGGCGGCGGCGTGCAGGTCCGCGCGCGCCTGATCGAACGCGCCCAACAGCCGGCGCGCCTCGCCGCGCGCGAGGTGGGCGCGCAGGAGCAGGCGCTCGTCGAGGTCGCGGCCGTCGGCGAGCGCGAGGGCCTTTTCGAGGAGCCCGAGCTGCGCCGCGGCCGACGCCCGCTGCGACAGCACCGGCTCCAGCGCCAGCGCCGCCTCCAGCGCCAGCGCCGCCGCAGCGGACGACGGCCGCGCGCTCTGCGCCGCGCGCTCGACGACGGCGCTGAGGTTGTCGACCTCGGCGAAGAGGCGCTCGGCGGCGCCCACGTCGGTGGCGGCGGGGGCGTCGACGGCGGCGGCGAGCTTTCGCGCGACGGAGACCGTGTAGCCCGCGTGGCGCGCCTCCGTCGCCCCGCGCTCGCCCGCCTCGTCGAGGCGCTCGGCGGCGAACGCGCGCAGCGCCTCGAGCATGGTGAAGCGGTCGTCGCGCACGACCACGAGCGAGCGCCCCTTGAGCCGCTCGAGCGCGTCCTGCGCGGTGGTGTCGTCGCCTATCTCGAGCACGGCGTCGGCGGCCTCGAGGGTGAAGCCGCCGCGAAAGACGCTGGCCTGGCGAAAGGCGCGCTTGTCGTCGTCGGCGAGCTGCGCGTACGTCTCCTCGATGGCCGCCGTGAGCGTGCGCGCGTCGCTGCCGCTGCCGAGCCGCTCGAAGATCTCGCCGGGCGTGTCGGTGGCCGCGCGCGCCGCCGCCAGCTCGATGGCGAGCGGGACGCCGTCGAGCTTCTTGACGATGTCGGCGACGACGCCGCGGGCCGCGTCCGACAGCCCGTGCCCGCGGGCGGCGCGCGCGCGCTCGAAGAACAGCTCGACCGCGCCGCCGTCCTCGCCGAGCGGCAGCGGCGGCACGTCGAAGACCACCTCGCCGGCCACCCCGAGCACCTGCTGCGACGTCGCGATCACGCGGACGCGCGGGCACCGCCGCAGGAGGTCGGCGACGACGTCGGCGTGGCGGCGGGCGAGGTGGTCGCAGTTGTCGAGGACGACGAGGCAGCGGCCGAGGGCGGCGAGCGCGTGGCCGAGCATCACCGCCCCCTCGTCGGCGGTGCGCAACGCGCGCAGGGGCACGCCGAGGGCGCGGGCGACTGCGGCGTGGGCGGCGACGGCGTCGCGCGCGTCGGTGAGGTCCACGAACCACACGCCGCCGGGGAAGCGGCCGCCGCGCGCGGCGGCGCTCTCCGCGGTGCGCAGCGCGAGCCGCGTCTTGCCCGTGCCGCCGGGCGCCAGCAGCGTGATGAGCCGCGCGCCCTCGTCGAAGAGCGCGTCGATGCGCGCGAGCTCGGCGTCGCGACCGACGAAGCTCGTCGACGCGCGCGGGATGAGCGAGCCCGCCTCGGGGATGGTGGGCAGCGGCACCGCGGCGCGACCCGCCTGGACGGCGACGCGCCCGTTGCTCGCGGGGCGCGCGTCGTCGTCGTCGTCGTCGTCGCCCGCCGCGGGCACCTCCGGCTCCGTCTGCTGGGGCGGCCACGCCGCGCCGTCCCTGAACAGTTGCGGGCGCGTGGGCTCGTCGAAGGACCCCTCCGCGCTCTCAGGCAACGGCTTCACCAGCGTCTTCGCGCTCGGGCTGATGGCGGTGCGTGCCGTGGGGCTCGCGGGCGGCGCGAGCACGAGCGGCTGCGTGATCTCCGGCGGCGCGACGAGCTCCGCCTGCCGCTCCACCAACAGCGCCTGCAGCGCCGCACGCGCGGCGCCCGGCCCGCCGTGGTCCGCGAGCCAGCGGTCGAGCTCCTCCTCGACGAGCCGGCACGAAGGGGTGCGGTCGCGCGCTTGCGGCATCAACGCCCGGCCGACGACGTCGTCGAGCGCGGGGTCGAGCCCGGGCCGCAGCGACGACGGCGGCGGCACGGTGCCGAGCTCGAGCTTGCGGCGCTGCCCGCGGTGCTCGACGAGCGGCTGCCCGGCCAACATCTCCCACAGCACGACGCCGAGCGCGTACACGTCGGTGCGGCGGTCGACGCGGTCGCCGCGCGCCTGCTCCGGCGACATGTACGCGATCTTTCCCTTGGTGACGCCGATGCGCGTCTGCGGTCGGTGGTCGACGTCGGTCTTGGCGATGCCGAAGTCCGCGACCTTCACGTCGCCGCTCATGCCGAGCAGGATGTTGTGCGGGCTGACGTCGCGATGGGCGATGTGCAGCGGCTTGCCCGAGTCCGTGTCGACGAGCTCGTGCGCGAAGTGAAGGCCCTCGGCGGCGCGCGCGGCGATCCACACCGCGACCTCGACGGGCAAAAACGCGCGCGCGCGCCCGAGCACCGTGAGCACGCTGGCCAACGCGGGGCCGTCGATGCGCTCCATGGCGAAGAACACTTCACCGTTGTCGCCCGCGCCGACGTCGAACACCTGCACGCAACACGGGTGCTGCAGCATCGCCGACAGCCGCGCCTCCTCCAGGAAGAGCTGCACCTGCTGCGGGATGCGCGCGAGCTCCGGGCGCAGCCGCTTCACGACGCAGGCCCGCGCCGCGCCCTCCGGCCCGTCGGGCCGGGCCGCGAACACCTCCGCCATTCCGCCCTGGCCGATCTTTCCGACAAGCAGGTACCGGCCCAAGCGCTGCGGCATCCGCGCCCATCTTAGCGACGTTTCCCCGGGTAGGCGTGCCGCGGGCACGCCTCGCGCGGGGGACGGGACGTTATGGTCGGGCATGGATCGTTCCCGCACCTCCTCGACGTTCGCCGCCCCGGACGTCGCCAACCGCTTGATCCAGGTGCGCCGCAACGTCGGCGCCAAGCTGGTGGCCCGCGCGTTCGAGCGGGCGGCGCAGCTCGGCCGAAAGGCGAAGCGCGCGCAGCCCGAGGCCCACGGCCTCGAGCTCGTGCGCGACGTCCCCTACCTCGGCAGCGGGCTGCCCGAGCACACGCTCGACGTCTACCGCCCGAAGGACGCCCCCGCCGGCCTCCCCGTCGTCTTCTACGTGCACGGCGGCGCGTTCCGCTCGTTGTCCAAGGAGACGCACTGGGTGATGGGCCTCGCCTTCGCCCGCCGCGGCATGGTCGTGGCCATGCCCAACTACCGGCTGGCGCCGGCGCACCGCTTCCCCGCCGCGCTCGAGGACACGGCGGAGGCGCTGCGCTTCGTCGTGGAAAACGCCGCGTCGTGGGGCGGCGATCCCGGGCGGATCATCTTCGCCGGGGAGAGCGCGGGCGCGAACCTCGCGACGTCGCTCGCGCTCTGCCTGGCCTACGAGCGCGACGAGCCGTACGCGCGCCTGGTCCGCTCGCTCGGCGTCTACCCCGAGGCGGTGCTCGCCGCGTGCGGCGTCTTCGAGGTCACCAACGCCAGGCGCTTCCCCGAGAAGTTCGCGCTCAACTGGTTCCTCGAAGATCGCTACCTGGAGCTCGAGGAGAGCTACCCGGTCTGGCGCGACGGCGCCCCCGTCGGCCACGACCTGATGAACCCGCTCCTGCTGCTCGAGCGGGAGGCGCCGCGGCGTCCGCTGCCACCGTTCTTCCTGCCGGTCGGGGGCCTCGATCACCTCCGCGACGACCACGAGCGCATGGAGCGCGCGCTGAAGGCCCACGGCGGCGACGTCGTCTCCAAGGTGTACCCGGGAGAGATCCACGCCTTTCATGCGTTCGTGCTCACCAAGAACGCCAGGCAGTGCTGGCAGGACCACTTCTCGTTCCTGCATTCCCGGGGGGTGCCCGTGAAGCTCGACGCTCCGAGGGTCTGACCCGGTGAAGCCGCGGGCGAGCCCCCGCGCGTCCTCGCCGGTGCGCCGCCCGCGCGCCGCTCGCGCGTTGCCCATCGTCGACGCCGTCGCGGCACCACCGGCAGAGGCCCCGGCGCAGCCCACGCGCCTCGACAATCTGTGGTTCCGCGTGCGCGCGACGCGTCACAAGGTCTCGCGTCTCCTGCGCGATCGGCGCGAGGGAGTCGCCCGCTCGCCGCGGGCCGCGGCAGACGGCTTTCGTTCGGTGGCGTCGTCGTCGTCGTCGCCGCTGTGGACCCACGACGATCCGCGCGAGCGCCCGCTGGTGGCGGGCAAGATCCACAACCTGCGGCTCGCCGCGCGCCGCCTCGACGGCGCGCTCGTGAAGGCGGGCGCGGTGTGGTCGTTCTGGGCGGAGGTGGGCCCGCCGTGGGCGCTGTTCGGTTACGTCGACGGGCGCGAGCTGCGCGAGGGGTGCCTGGTGCCGTCGGTGGGCGGCGGCCTGTGTCAGCTCTCGAACGCGCTGTACGCGTGCGCGCTCGACGCGGGCCTCGAGATCCTCGAGCGCCACGCGCACACTGCGAAGGTCGGCGGCGCCGCCGCCACCGACCGCGACGCGACGGTCTTTCATCCCTACGTCGACCTGCGCTTCCGTGCCGAGGTCGACGTCCTCGTCGAAGCGCGCCTGGTGCGCGACCGCCTCGAGGTGCGCCTGCGCACGCGACAGCCGCGCGTCCCGCCAGCGCCGCGCCGGTCTCCGGCGTCACCGCGGCGGTCGACGGCGCGGCCGCTGCTCCGCGTCGACGAGCACGCGTGCGACGCCTGCGCTCGCGCGGACTGCGAGGTCGGCGAGGACGCGCGCGCCCGCATCCGGCCGCACCGCGCGCGCACCGCCTTCGCCGTCGACGAGCTGACGCCCGAGCTGGCGGCGTTCGTCGCGGCGCGCGCGCGCCTCAAGCACACGAGCGACGACGCGGAGGACGACGACGCGGACGTGCTCGCGCTGCCTGTGCCGGGGGCGCTCGTCGGCATGCCGCAGTACGCGTGGGACACGCGCGGCTTCGACGTCGTCGCGGCGCCGCTCGTGGCGCTCGCGCGTTCGCGGAGGATGCGCGCGCTCGCGAGCGAGGGCGCCGCCCGCGTGCGCGCGCAGCTCGACTGCGACGCCGCTCTCGCCGCCGCCTACGCGCGCTTCTTCGGCGCCTCCGTCGAGCACCTCGTGGTGGCGCACTCGCTCCTGCCGCACCTGTGGCGCAGCGGCGACCTCGCCGGCCGCACCTTCGACGCGTTCCTCACGCGCCTGCCGCTGTTCGCGCTGCAGGCGCGCCTCGACGAGGCCGCGGCGCGGTTCCCCGACGACCCGCTGTTGCGCGCCTATCGAGCGCCGAGCGAGCTCGTCGAGGCCGAACGCGACGCCCTCGCGGCGGCGGCGAAGCTCTTCACGCCGCACCCCGAGATCGCGCGTGTGCTTCCGCGCGCCACGCTCGTGCCGTGGTCGCCGCCGCCGCCGTCGTCGCCGGCGCGCATCGGCGGCCGGCGCATCGTGTTCCCCGGGCCCGCCGCGGCCAGGAAGGGCGCGCACGCGGTGCGGGCCGCCGCGCGCGCGCTCGGCCTGGTCGTGGTGCTCTGCGGCAGCGACCTCGAGGGCCCGTCGTTCTGGGACGGCGTCGAGGTCGAGCGCATGTCGTTTGGCCGCGCGTTTCGTCGCGCGGTGCGGGCGGTGGTGCAGCCCGCGCTCGTCGAGGATCGACCGCGGCGCTTGCTCGAAGCCGTCGCCCGCGGCGTCCCCGTGATCGCCACGCGCGCCTGCGGCGTGCCCGGCGCCGTCGAGGTCCCCTTCGGCGACGTTGCGGCCCTCATCACCGCGCTCGCTCACCGCCCGGGGCAGACCTGGCCGGCCTCGACGCACACCGGCACGCCCGAGGGCATCGCGCAGGTGATCTGACCCGGGACGCACGGCGTGCCCGGCGCGAAGAGCGCGCGCCGCGCGTCGAGCGCGCTCGCGGCGACGCAGCGGGAGAGGTAGGCGCGCGAAAAGCCGCAGCCGCCGGCGTTGAGCCGGCATTGGCACATGCAGCCGACCGCGAGCGCACACAGGCCCGGCGCTTCGTCGCGCGACGCGCGGCACAGCTCGACGTCGCGCCTGCACACCGCAGGGCAGGTGCCGCAGCCGACGCTGGCCCACAGCACGCCCGCCGCCGCCGCCGCCGACGACCACGACGATGACGACGATGACGACGATGACGACGATGACGACGATGACGACGACGACGATCCTGCGTCGACCGGCGCGACGACCGACACGCGCGGATGCACCGGCTTTTGACAGCCGGTGACCGCGATGACAGTGACGCACCCAGCCACGCATCGGAGTGCGTGTGCCGCGGGAGTGCACAGACGCGTGCGCATGATCCACTTCCGAACGGCGCGCTCGCGGTGCGCGCCATGACTTCTCTCACAGTCATCGTAGTGTCGTCGTCGTTGGCCGCATCTTCGCCGTCTACGGTCGTGCGCACCGCCGCCACCGTTCGTCGTTTCGTGATGGAGGATCCGTGACCGCTCCCCTGTTCTCCCCGCTTCACCTGCGCGGTCTCGCGCTCGAAAACCGCATCGTGGTCTCGCCCATGTGCCAATACGCGGCCGCCGCCGGCGTCCCCGGCGACTGGCACCTCGTGCACCTCGGAAACCTCTCGATGTCCGGCGCCGCCCTGCTCTTCGTCGAGGCCACCGCCGTCGAGCCCGAGGGCCGCATCACCCCGGGCGACACGGGCCTGTACGACGACGCGTGCGAGGCCGCGTTCGCCCGCGTCGTCGACGTCGTTCGTCGCGTCGGCACCGCGCACGTCGGCGTCCAGCTCGCGCACGCCGGCCGCAAGGCGAGCTGCGCCGTCCCCTGGGACGGCGGCCGGCAGCTCGCGCTCGAGGCAGGCGGGTGGACGCCGTTTGCGCCGTCGGCGGAGCCGTTTGTCGAGGGCGATCGCGTGGCCGAGCTCGACGCGGACGGCCGCGAGCGGATCAAGCGCGCCTTCGCCGCCGCCGCCGTTCGCGCCGCGCGCATCGGCTTCGACGTCGTCGAGCTGCACTGCGCCCACGGCTACCTGCTGCACTCGTTCCTCTCGCCGCTGTCCAACACGCGCAACGACGGCTACGGCGGCGCGCGGGAGAACCGCATGCGCTTTCCGCTGGAGGTGTTCGAGGCCGTGCGCGCCGTGTGGCCGGCGGACAAGCCCCTCGGCGTGCGGGTGTCGGCCACCGATTGGGTCGAGGGCGGCTGGGACGTCGACGACACCGTCGCGTTTTCCAAGGCGCTCGTCGAGCGCGGCTGCGACTTCGTCGATTGTTCGTCGGGCGGCGCGTCCCCTCGACAGAAGATCGAGGCCAAGCCCGGCTTCCAGGTGCCGTTCGCCAGACGCGTGCGGGAGGAGGCGGGCGCCGTCACCGTCGCCGTCGGCATGATCACCGAGCCGAAGCAGGCCGACGACGTCATCGCGTCCGGCGCCGCCGACCTCGTCGCCCTCGCCCGCGGCATGCTCTGGGACCCGCGCTTCGGCTGGCACGCCGCCGAAGCGCTCGGCGTCACCGTGCGCGCGCCGCCGCAGGTGTTGCGCGCGCGCCCGTCGGTGCTGGTCGCGAAGTGATCAGACGCTAGCCGCCGAGCAGGCCGCGCACCGTGCGCTTGAGGTCGTCGATGACGCCGGCGCGCTTCTTCACCACGATCTCGACGCTGCCGAGCGTGGCCTTGCCCACGACGCGCAGGCGCCGTGTGTCCCGGCGCGACGCCGGCTCCTGCGCCAGGTGATCGAAGCTGCCGAGGAGCGCGTCGCCCTCGGACTCCACCGAGAGGCCCTCCGGCACCGTCAGCGTCACGCTGCCGAGCAGCGCGCGCACCTCGAGGACGGTCTCGCCCGCCGACAGCTCCGCGTCGCTCAGGTCGAGCTCCACGGACCCGAGCACCGCGCGCACCTTCACGAGCGAAGGCACGCGCCACCGCCCGCGGCGCGTGGCCGAGCCGAGCGTGGCGCGCACCGTGGCGGTCACCCGGCCGGGCGGCGGCGCCGGCGGCTCGAGCGACGGCAGCCCGTCGAACAGCCGCACCAGCTCCTGGTCGTTGGTGGCGCGCTCGGCGCGCTCGACCAATTGCTCGAATTCCTCGACGTCGAGGTCGTTGCGCGCGTAGTGGTCCTGAAGCCGCTCGATCGCCTCGTCGCGCGCGATCAGCCGCACAGGCAGCTTCTGCTCATCCACCATGGGGGTCGTGTAGTGCCGGTCCCCGCGCGTGCGTAGGGGGGGCGCGCGCGGCGCCGCCCCGGCGCCGGCACATATCATTGCTGGCGGGCAAAAGGCGTGCATAGAATATATACAAGAAATTAGCGCGAATTGTGCTTGAGACAGTTGGTGCGCAGCTCGTGGTCCGCGAAGGCCGCATCGTACGCGCTGCAGGCGTGGGGCAGGCGGTCGTCGCCGGTGGTGTCCGGGAGGAAGTGCGTGCAGGTGAGGCAGGTGCGCGTCACGCCGAGCACGTCGTTGTCGTCGAGGGCGCGCAGCATCTCGGCGACGCACCTCAACAGGTGCTCGTGCTTGCGCTGCTCGACCGCGGCGATGGCTTGGATGAAGACGTCGCGCCAACGCTCGGCGTAGGGCGCTTCCCTGCGGCCGTCGCCGGTGAGGTCGAGGCGCACGGCGCGCCCGTCGGTCGGGTCGCGGCCCTTCTCCACGAGGCCCTTGGTGACCAGGACGCGCACGGCGTCGCTGGTGGTGGCGGTGCTCACGCCGAGCACGGCGGCGACGTCGGACAAGCGCAGCGGACCGCGCGCGAGCTCGGCGATCACCTGCGCCTGCGTCGCGGACAGGCCGCGCGCGTTGGCCTGGTGCCACGCCGCAACCCGGCCTGCGTCGACGAGGCGCGCGAGGCCGTCAGCAATCCTCTTTTCGATCGGCTCCGAAGGGAGAACCCGAAGCTGCTTCTTCACGTGCGCCATACGAACCATCCGCTCGATAACCTGAATCTCTAAAAAAGACAAAAAGAACAGGAACCTTCGGACTCCTAGTTGCGACTTGGTCGGCCCGAGCCCCGTGAACGAAGTGAACCCGCGCCTCTCGCCTCCGCGCGAAATCACCTCGGTAGAGGAACAAGCGTCTTTGCTCGCAAGCCGATCCGGATGTCGCCGCCTCCTCCCGGCTGCTTCGCTGACGGTTCGGTCAGGACAAGCATCTCGCTCGTCGACGCCTCCCTGCCCCTACGCGTGCCGCGCCCGAGATGGATCGAGGGCCCGGATGGAGTAGCTTTGACCCATGCTCGCGTTCACGCTCAACGGGACGCCGGTGCAGCTCGACGACGTCGATCCCGCCTCGACGCTGTCGCAGTGGCTGCGCAGACACGGTCGTACCGGCACCAAGGAGGGCTGCGCCGAGGGCGACTGCGGCGCCTGCACCGTGCTCGTCGGCGATGAGGACGCGAGCGGGGAGCCCGCGTGGCGCGCCGTCAACGCGTGCATCGCGCTGCTGCCGTCCTTTCACGGCCGCCACATCATCACCGTCGAGGGCGTCGCCCCCGCCGACGGCTTGCACCCGGTGCAGGCCGCGATGATCAAGCACGGCGGCGACCAGTGCGGCTACTGCACACCGGGCTTCGTGATGAGCATGGCCGAGCTCTACGAGCGCCCGGACAGCGCGGCCGCGCCCGAGACGCTGTGCGCCGCCCTCGACGGCAACCTGTGTCGCTGCACCGGCTACCGCCCCATCCGCGACGCCATGCTCGAGGCCCTGCGCTGCCGCGACGGCGGCGCCTGCGACCTCGTCGGCATCGGCGGCCGCGCCCGGCGCCCGCCGCCGGCGCCCGCCGCGGCGCCTGTCGACGTCACCGGTCCCGCGCCCGGGGGCGACCGCCGCGGCAATCGCTTCGTGCGGCCGACGACGCTCGCGGAGCTGCTCGCGCTGCGCGCCGCGCATCCCGAGGCGCGCCTTGTCGGAGGCGCCACCGAGATCGGCGTGGAGCTCCGAAAGAAGCTCGCGCCGCTGCCGTTCCTCATCGCCACCGACGGCGTCGCGGAGCTCCGCCGCGTCGAAGACACGGCCGACGCGTGGGTGGTGGGCGGGGCGGCCACCCTCACCGCCCTCGACGAGCTCCTCGCGGCCTCCTCCGCGCCTTCGCCGGTGGCGCAGGGCGTGCGGCGCATGCTGCGCGTGTTCGCGTCGCGGCCCATCCGCAACCGCGCCACGCTCGCGGGCAACATCGTCACCGCGTCGCCCATCGGCGACATGGCGCCGGTGCTCCTCGCGCTCGACGCCGAGGTGGTGTGCGCGTCCGCCGCCGGCGAGCGCCGCGTGCCCATCGACCGCTTCTTCACGGGCTACCGCAAGACCGCCCTCGCCGCCGACGAGATCGTGCGGGCGGTGGTGATCCCCAAGCACGCCACGCCGAGTGGAGCGGCGCTGCGCTTCGACACCATCAAGGTCAGCAAGCGCCGCGACCTCGACATCGCCATCGTCGCCGCCGCCTTCCGCGTCGAGCTCGATGAACAGGGCGCCGTCACCGCCGCCCGCCTCGCCTACGGCGGCGTCGCGCCCACCCCGGCGCGCGCGCACAAGGCCGAGGCGCTGCTCGTCGGACGAAAGCTCGAGGCGGGCGCCGTCGCCGACGTGCTCGAGGCCCTCGACAACGAGTTCACGCCCATCGACGACGTGCGCGCGGGCAAGGCGTACCGCAAGGGCCTCGTCGCTTCGCTGTTCGCGCGCTTCGTGCGCGGACAACGAAGCGAGGCGTTCGAGGACGGCGGCTTCGTCGAGGTCGGCGTGTGGCCCGCGCCGTCGAAGTCGCGGGCGCTCAGCCACGACAGCGCCCGCGGCCACGTCACCGGCGAGGCGCTCTACGTCGACGACGCCGCCCAGCGGCGCGACATGCTCGAGGTGTGGCCCGTGACCGTGCCGCACGCGCGCGCGCGCATCACGAGGCGCGACGCCGCCGCCGCGCGCGCCATGCCCGGCGTGCACGCGGTGCTCTTCGGCGAGGACATCCCGGGCAGAAACGACGTCGGCGCCGTCAAGCCCGACGAGATCCTGCTCGCCACCGAGGACGTCTACTTCCACGGCCACCCCGTGGCGCTGGTGGTGGCCGACACCGTCGAGCAGGCGCGGCGCGCCGCCGCCGCGGTCGTCGTCGAGGCGCAGCCGCTGCCGGCGCTCCTCGGCGTTCGCGCGGCGGTGGACGCGGACAGCTACCACAACGAGCCCCACGTCATCCGCTGCGGCGACGTCGACAAGGCGCTCGCGGCCGCCAAGCACCGCATCGACGGCGAGCTCGACATCGGGGGCCAGGAGCACTTCTACCTGGAGACGCAGGCCGCCTTCGCGGACGTCGTCGAGGACGAGGTGCAGGTCTGGTCCTCCACGCAGCACCCGAGCGAGATCCAGGCGGTGGTGAGCCACGTGCTCGCCCTCCCGCGCCACCGCATCGTCGTCACGTCTCCGCGCATGGGCGGCGGCTTCGGCGGCAAGGAGACCCAGGGGAACACGTGGGCGGCGCTGGCGGCGCTCGCGGCGTGGCGCACCCGGCGGCCCGTGCGGGTGCAGCTCGACCGCGACGTCGACATGGAGGTCACCGGCAAGCGCCACCCGTTCCTCGGCCGCTACTCCGTCGGCTTCGACGACGACGGCAGGATCACCGCGTTCGACGCCGTCGTGGTGTCGGACGGCGGCTGGGCGCTCGACCTGAGCGAGTCCATCCTCGACCGCGCGCTGTTCCACCTCGACAACGCCTACTCCTTCGACAACGCGCGCTTCGAGGGCCGGGTGGCCAAGACCAACGTCGTGTCGCACACGGCGTTTCGCGGCTTCGGCGGGCCGCAGGGGATGCTCGTGGTCGAGGACGCGCTCGCGCGCGTGGCCGGTCGCCTGGGCCTGCCGGCGGAGGTGGTGCGCGCGCGCAACTTCTACGCGCCCTCCGGGCAGCACACGCCCTACGGCCAGGCCGTCGACGACAACCGCGTGCCGCGGATGTGGAGCGAGCTGCTCGAGGACGCGAGCTTCGACGAGCGCCGCCGCGCGGTGGACGCGTTCAACGCGGGCTCGGCGCACGTGAAGCGCGGCCTCGCCGTCACGCCGGTGAAGTTCGGCATCTCCTTCACCGCCAGCTTCTTGAACCAGGCGGGCGCGCTCGTCGTCATCTACCGCGACGGCACCGTGCAGGTGAACCACGGCGGCACCGAGATGGGGCAGGGGCTGCACGCCAAGGTGCTCGGCGTCGTCATGCGCGAGCTCGGCGTGCCCGCCGAGGGCGTGCGCGTGATGCGGACGCAGACGGACAAGGTGCCGAACACGTCGGCGACGGCGGCGTCGTCGGGGGCGGACCTGAACGGCGCGGCGGTGAAGGCGGCGTGCGAGGAGCTGCGCGCGCGGCTGCAGCCGGTGGCGGCGGGGCTCCTCGAGAGGAAGCTCGGCGGCGCCATCGTCCCCGGGGACGTGCTGTTCCTGAACGGCTACGCGATGACCACGACGTCGGCGGGGGTGAGCGTCCCGCTCGCCGACGTGGTGGAGGCGGCGTACCTGCGCCAGACCCCGCTGTCGGCCACGGGCTTCTACCGAACGCCGGACATCGGCTACGACCGCAAGGCAGGACGCGGCAAGCCGTTTCACTACTTCGCGTACGGCGTGGCGGTGTCGGAGGTCGAGCTCGACGGCGACACCGGCATGAAGCGCGTGCGGCGCGTGGACATCCTCCACGACGTCGGCGACTCCTTGAACCCGGCCATCGACCGGGGACAGATCGAGGGCGGCTTCGTGCAGGGCATGGGCTGGTTGACGTCCGAGGAGCTCAAGTGGGACGACGCCGGCCGGCTCCTGTCGCACTCGGCGTCCACGTACCAGATCCCGACGATGTGGGACGCGCCGCCCGAGTTTCGCGTGCGCATCCTCCCGGACGCTCCGCAGCACAACGTCGTGCACGGCAGCAAGGCCGTCGGCGAGCCACCCTTGATGCTCGCCATCTCGGTGCGCGAAGCGCTGCGCGACGCCGTCGCCGCGTTTGGTGGTAGCGGCGAGGTGGTCGTGCCGTCGCCGTTGACGCACGAGACGCTGTGGCACGCGGTGCGGCGCCGGCGCGCCGCGGCGAAGGCAGCCAAGCGCGCCGCCGCGGAGTAACGCGAAGCGCTCGCTCGCGAGGCCCTTCGACCTCGACGAGCTCTGCGGCGCGTGCGCGCGTCGCTCGACGCCCGAGGCTTCCGCGCCACGCGTTTTTGACGCACCATCGGGCCCATGGCCGACGATCCGCAGGACGCCGATCCCGAGCACGCCGCCATCCCCGCGGCCGGGATGCGCGCGATGTTGGAGCGCTGCCCGGACATGGTCACGCTCATCGATGAGCGGGGGTCGATCCGTTACGTGAACGACGCCTGCCGGCAGCTCCTCGGGTGCGCGCCGGGCGACTTGCTCGGCAACGGCATGCGGCGCTTGCTCGACCCGGCCGAGGACGAGGTGCGCGCGACGCGCCTGCGCGGTGTGACCGCGAGCCGCGGCGCCGCGTTCCAGTTCCGCTACCGATGCCGGCACGCCGACGGCACGTGGCGCACGCTCGAGGCGCGCTCCTACAACGGGCTCTCCGATCCGGATCTGCGCGGCGTCGTCTCGTTCTCCCGCGACGTCACCAACGCCGACGAGGCGGCGCAGGCCCGGGGCGAGCTGCGCTTCCGCGTCGTCGCGGAGAGCATGCGGGACGGGCTGTTGACCATCGATCCCGCCGGAAACGTCCTGTACATCAACGCCGGCGTCTCCCGCATCATGGGCTACGCGCCCGAGGAGCGGGTGGGCGGCCACATGATCGACGTCATGCACCCCGACGACCTGGACAACGCCAGGCGCCGGTTCGCCGCCGCGATGGACAACGGGTCGGCGCAGTTCGACGCGCGCATCCGCCGCAAGGACGGCGCCTGGCGCGTGGTCGAAGGGCGCGCCGATCGTCTCCCGCCCGGCAACGACGCGGCCGCGCTGCTCATCACCTACCGCGACGTCACGGAAGAGCGCGCCATGCGGGAGCGGCTCGAGAGAAACGAGCGGCGCTTCCGCGCTCTCACCGAGAGGAGCGCCTCGAGCGTGATGATCGTCGGCGAGGACAAGATCATCCGCTACGCGAGCCCCCACATGTCGCTCCTCGACTTGAGCGAGGACGAGCGCGTGGGCCGGCCCCTCGCCGGGCGCGTCCACCCCGACGACGTCGCGCGGGCGCACGCGCTCTTCGACGCGGTGGTGAAGGAGCCTGGCGGCACGCGCCGCGGCGACTTTCGCGTCCGCCACGCCGACGGCACCTGGCGCTGGCACGACATCACGCTCGCCAACCTCCTCGACGACGACGCCGTGGCCGGCGTCGTCGTCAACCCGCGCGACGTCACGGAGCGGATCGCGGCCGAGGAGCACATGCGCACCGCGCGCAGCCTCGAGGCCATCGGGCGCCTCGCCGCCGGCGTCGCCCACGACTTCAACAACCTCCTCACCGGCATCCTCGGCAACGCGTCGCTGCTGGCGGGCGCGGTCACCGATCCACGCCAGCGCGAGGACGTCGAGCAGATCCGCGTGGCGGGAGAGAAGGCGGCGGAGCTCACGCGACAGATCCTCGCGTTCTCCCGGCGCCAGGTGCTCAAGCGGGAGCACGTCCCCGTCAACGATCTGCTGCGCGGCCTGGTGCGCCTGTTGCGACGGGTGACGCGCGCCAACGTCAAGATCGAGCTCGTCACAGCCGACGAGGTCGGCACCGTCTACGCCGACCGGAGCCAGCTCGAGCAGGTGGTGGTGAACCTCGCGGTCAACGCCAGCGACGCCATGCCCGCCGGTGGCACGCTCACCATCGAGACGTCCCTCGTGGACGCCGACGACGTCGCGGCGCGCGAGGAGGGCCGGCAGCAGAGCGCCGTCGGCGACGGACGCGCGGAGAAGCTCGTGTGCATTCGCGTGAGCGACACCGGGATGGGCATGTCCCCCGAGGTGGTCGCGCACGTGTTCGAGCCGTTCTTCACCACCAAGGAGCTCGGGCGCGGCACCGGCCTCGGCCTCGCCACCGTGCACGGCGTCGTGCACCAGCACGACGGGCGCATCCTGGTGAAGAGCGCGCCCGGCGAGGGCAGCGCCTTCGAGGTGTTGCTGCCGGCGAGCGGCGGCGTGGCCGCGCCCGTGCGTCGCGAGCGGCCGCGCGGACCGGTGGCGCGCGGCTGCGAGCTGTTGCTCGTGGCCGACGACGACGAGGTCTCGCGCCGCATCACGGTGCGCCTCCTCGAGGACGCGGGCTATCGCGTGCTGGTGGCCTCGAGCGGCGAGCAAGCCCTCGAGCTGTTCGTCGCGCACGCCGACGACATCGAGCTCGTGATCCTCGACGTCGTCATGCCGGACCTGGGCGGGCCCGCCACGCTCACGCGCATGCAGGAGCTGAAGCCCGACGTGCCCTACCTCTTTGCCAGCGGCTACGCCTTCGAGCCTAGCGAGGCCGACGCGCGCATCGCGCGGCACTCTCTGCCCAAGCCCTTCGATCTCGACGAGCTCCTGCGCCGCGTGCGCGCGGCCCTCGACGCGTGACCGGCGCCTCCGGGAGGGGCGGCCGCGCCGGGGCGTTCGCGCCGGCATTGACGGGCACGGCTCGTTCGGCGACGACGACGCCATGGCCGAAAAGGGAAGCGGCGGCAAGCAAGACGGCGAAGACAGCTTCGAGAAGGTCTTGAAGAAGCTCGAAGACGTCGTGGTCCGCCTCGAGAAGGGCGACCTCCCGCTCGAAGAGAGCCTCAAGGCGTACGAAGAGGGCGTGGGCCTGGTGCGCGCGGCGCAGGGGCGCCTCGACGGCATGGACAAGCGCCTCGAGCAGCTCCTGAAAAACGGCGCCACGGCTCCGATGGCCGCGCCCGCCGACGACGAGCGATGAGCGCGCGCGTGTTCGACGACGCGCTCCTCGGGGCCCTGCGCGCGCGCGCCGAGGAGGCGCTGCGCGCGTCCCTCGACGCCCCCGCCGACGGGGTGCGCGCCGCGCCCGAGCGGCTGCGCGAGGCCATGCGCTACAGCCTCCTGGCCGGCGGCAAGCGCCTGCGTCCGGTGTTGGCGCTCGCCTGCGCCGACGCCGCCCGCGGCGCCGTCGACGACGCCGTCCCCGCGGCGGTGGCGGTGGAGTACGTCCACACCTACTCGCTCATCCACGACGACCTGCCGGCCCTCGACGACGACGACATGCGCCGCGGCCGGCCCACGCTGCACAAGGCCTTCGACGAGGCCACCGCCATCCTCGCCGGCGACGCGCTGCTCACCGACGCGTTCGCGGTCTTGTCGGGCGCGCCGAGGAACGCGGCGGCGCAGGTGCGCGAGCTGGCGTACGCGGCGGGCAGCGCCGGCATGGTCGGCGGTCAGGTCGACGACGTCGCGCACACGGGCCGAGACGTGGAGACGCTCGCGGACGTCCACGCGCGAAAGACGGGCCGCCTGTTCGTGGCCGCGTGCGCGCTGGGCGGCCTGGCGGCGGGCGCGAGCGACGACGTGGTGACGTCGCTGCGGGACTTCGGGCGTCACTTCGGCCTGGCGTTTCAGATCGCCGACGACGTCCTCGACGTCACGGGCGGGCGCGGGCGCGACGCGAAGAACGAGCGCGTGACGTTCGCGACGCTCCTGGGCGTGGACGCCGCGCGGGCGCGTGCGCGCGAGTCGGCGTCTGCGGCGGTGGCGGCGGCGGACGCGCTGGCGGCGCCGGCGCTGCGGGCGTTGGCGTCGTTCGCGGCGGCGCGGGACCACTGATGGGGCCCGCGGCGCTGGCGTTGCTGGCGGCGTTGTCGTTCGGGGGGCACATGCGCTCCGAGGGGCGCTCGAGCTTCTCCATCGACGACACGGGCCTCGTGGAGATCGAGATCGAGATCGGCTTCCTCGACGTCCCCGAGCTGTGCAACGCCGACCTGCTGGTGGAGCCGGCGCGGGCCGACGAGATGCGCCGGCGGCTGGCGGCGTGCCTGACGCGGGACATGCCGCAGGTGCTGCGGGTGCGCGGCGACGAGCGGGCGTGTCCGGTGGTGTTCCTGCGCACCGAGGACAAGCCTGCGCCCGGCGACGCCCGCGGGGGAACGCTGCGCATCTTCGCGCGCGCCGACTGCGGGGCGTTGCCGCGCGCGCTCATCGTCGACTGGGGCCTGTTTCGCGGCAGCAGCCTCGACCATGTGAGCATCGCCAAGATCGAGCAGCCCTACGACAAGCCCAGGCTCGCGATGCTCTCCAAGCGGGCGCCTCGCTTCACCCTCGAGATCGCCCGCCCGCTGTGGCCTCGTGTGGCGGCGGGCGCCGGTGTCGCGGTCCTTTTGGGCGCGGGCGCAGGCGTCTTGTTCGGGCTGCGGCGTCGCCGAAAGCGTGCTTGAGGGATGGGCCGCGCCGCCTGTCCGGCGGCGAGGCCCTTCCCCTGCGGGCGCCCAGGTTCTCTTCGCGCCGAGAGTGCGCGCAAGAATGCCCGAACGGTGCCGGTGGCGGGCGCCCTGCGGGGAAGACTCGGCGCTCGCGCGAACCCGGCCGGCCGCGGGGCGTACGCCTGCAAGCCGTCGGTCAGCGGGTGAGGGCGAAGGCGCGGTTGAGGCGGTCGTTGGCGGCGGTGTAGCGGCGCTGGACCACGAGGCGGGCGACGTCGCGCTGGAGCGAGAGGATCTTCGCCTGGTGAGACGCGGGGGCGCTCTCGCTCGCGTAGGTGAGCCGCTTTTCCTTGGCGTTGATGAAGCCGCGGTCGATGCGCGTGTGCAGGGCCACGCTGCGCGCCTTGGACCAGAGGGCGTCGGCGTTGTTTCCCTGCGCTTCGAGGCGATGCGCGCGCGCGGCGAGCGCGTCCACCGTGGGCACGTCGCCGGGGAGCACGCCACGCCGCTTCATGGCGGCGGCGAGGCGAACGCTCCCGGCGGACCCGCTCTTGACCTTGTCGTGCACGCGGGCCGAGCCGCTGTTGGTCACGCCGGCGTCCGGGCTGCCGGTGCCCCCGGCGCCGGCGACGCCGGCGTCGGCCGCGTCGCCGGCCGCCTCCGCGCTGCCGGCGTCCTCGGTGTCCCCGGCGCGCGGTGCGCTCGCGGGCTTGGCCTCCTGCGGGGGCGTGGGCGGGGGCGGCGCGGGCTTGGCCATCAGCGCCGCGACGACGGCCACGGCGACGACGGTGACGACGACGACGGCCGTGATCAGCGCCGCGCGCGGCACCGCCGGCTCGACCGCGACGGCGGGCCCCTCCTGCGAGGACGCCGCCGCCGACGCCTCGCGCACGAGCACCGTCCCCGTCGACGACGTCGGCTCCTCGCCGTTCACCGCGCGCGCAAACGCACTCAGCAGCGCGTCGGCGTTGGCGTAGCGGTCGCTCGGGCGGCGCGCCATCGCCCGCCGCACCACGGCGTCGACGGCGGGGCTGACGTCGGGGTTGTGCTCGAGCAGCGACGGCGGCCCCTGCTTTTGCGCCTTGAACGCCTCCGCCGGCGTCGACGCCTCGAACGGCAGCCGCCCCGCCATGCACGCGTACAACACGACGCCGAGCGCGTAGAGGTCGCTCTGCGAGGTGGCCTGCTCGCCCTGCCAGACCTCCGGCGCGATGAAGCGCAGCGAGCCCACCGTGCGCCCCGCCTGCGTGATGCGCGTGACGTCGTTGCCGGTGGCCATGCCGAAGTCGAGGACGCAGACGCTCCCGTCCGGCTTGATCATGATGTTGCCGGGCTTGAGGTCGCGATGCACCACGCCCACGTCGTGCGCCGCCTGCAGCGCCGGCACGATCCCCCGCAGGATCTCGAGCACCCGCGCCGGCGGCTGGCGCCCCTCGCGGTGGATGAGCGCCGCCAACGTCTCCCCCGCGACGTACTCCATGGTGATGAAGGTGTGGCCGTCCTCCTCGTGGAGGTCGTGCAGCCGGGAGACGCCCGCGGAGTTGATGCGGCGGGTGAGCACGATCTCGCGCTTGAAGCGCTCGCGCACCTCCGGGTCGTCGACGAGCCACGGGTGGAGGACCTTCAGCGCCACCGCCTGGTCCAACAGCGTGTCGCGCGCGAGGTACACCACGCCCGACGCACCCTTCCCGAGGGTCTCCTCGAGGAGGAAGCGCGACAGCCTGCTGCCAGGACCTAGGTCCATCCGCCCATGTTAGACCGGCGCATGCTGGTTGCGCTGAAACCGGGCAAGGACCGTGCGGTGCGCCGCCGTCACCCGTGGATCTTCTCGGGGGCCATCGCCCGCACCGAGGGTGATCCGCAAAGCGGCGACACCGTCGACGTCGTCGACGACAAGGGCGCCCTCCTCGGCCGCGGCGCCTTCAGCCCGTCCTCGCAGATCCGCGTGCGCATGTGGACCTTCGACGACGCCCCCGTCGACGACGCGCTCGTCGCCGCCCGCGTCGCCGGCGCCGTCGAGCTCCGCAAGGACCTCGTCCTCGACAAGGACACCACCTGCGCCCGCCTCGTGTTCGCCGAGGGCGACTTCCTCCCCGGCCTGGTCTGCGACCTCTACGACGACACGGCCGTCATCCAGTGCCAGAGCGCCGGCGCCGAGCGCTTCCGCGACGCCGCCGTGGCCGCCCTCCGCGCCGAGACCGGCGCCGCTCGCGTGGTCGAGCGCAGCGACGCCGACGTGCGCGGCCTCGAAGGCCTGCCGGCACGCACCGGCGTCCTGCACGGGCCCGCCCTCGAGGGCCCCCTCGCCGTGCTCGAAAACGGACTGCGCTTCCTCGTCGACGTCGAGCGCGGCCACAAGACCGGCTTCTACCTCGACCAGCGCGACGCCCGCGCCCGCGTGCGCGCCATGGCCCACGGCCGCCGCGTGCTCAACTGCTTCGGCTACACCGGCGGCTTCGCCGTCGCCGCCCTCGCCGGCGGCGCCGACAGCGCCGTCACCGTCGACAGCTCGCTGCCGGCCCTCGAGATGGCCGAGAAGAACGTGGCCGCGAACGGCCTCGACGAGGCGCGCCACACCGGCCTCAAGGGCGACGCCTTCGACGTGCTGCGCGGCATGCGGGACGACGGCGAGCGCTTCGGCCTCATCGTGCTCGACCCGCCCAAGCTCGCGCCCAAGGCGGCCCATGTCGACAAGGCCGTGCGCGCCTATCGCGAGCTCGCCCACAGCGCGCTCCTGCTGCTCGAGCCGGGCGGGATCTTGTTCACCTTCTCCTGCTCGGGCGCGGTGGACCGCGATCTGTTCCGCCAGATCACGGCGCAGGCGGCGCAGAAGGCCCGGCGAGACGTGCGCGTGCTCGGGCACCTCGGTCATCCGCCGGACCACCCCGTGCCCCTCGCCTTTCCCGAGGGCGAGTACCTCAAGGGCCTGATCTGCGTCACGTCCACCTAGGCGATTCGTCGTCGTCACCGTGACCGGGGGGGCGGCTCCCCCCGGGCCCGTCGGAACGCGTGTAGGTTGCGTCCTGACGCCGTCTCCTCGGCCTACCGACGGACGGTGGCGTTGCGGACGGGGGGAGAGCCCCACCCGATACGTGCATTGTCATGCACTCCACATCCCACGAAGGTGAACCCGAGACCAGCCGCCCGCGGGAGCGACCGGTGCTCGTTCGTCCCATCCCCGCGACCCCCTCCGCCGCGCCCTCGGGCGGGCGCCTGGCCAAGACCAGCGGGGACGGCCCCGCGATCCGGCCGCCGCCGGTCGCCCAGCCCGCCGCCCCCGTGGTCGCGCCCGTGCACCGCTTGCTGCGGCACCGCTTGACGTCGCCCGAGAAGCGCACCGTCAAGCGCATCCAGGCCACCCGCGTGGAGCTCTTCACCGCGCTCGAGCGCCCGTCCCAGGATCTGGTGCGGTCGCGCATCCTGCAGATGCTCCGCGAGGATCGCGGGCTGCAGCAGGGTCTGCCGAGCGCGGAGTCCTACGACATCCTCGCCGGCTGGCTCACCGACGACGCGCTCTCCGGCCGCACGGCCGCCGAGCTCGTCGGGCTGTTCCTCCGCGAGATCGGCGCCATGGAGCGGCCGGAGCTGTCGGCGCCGCGCGTGAAGGCCGCGCTGCGCGTGCTCAACGAGGTCCTCTACGGCGACCAGCAAGACGGCGCCATCCCGCAGGGCGTGCGGGAGCTGCGCCTCGAGAAGCGCGACGGCGGCCTCCAGATCGTCGGCGTGCTCCGCGCCGGCGCCGACGAGAGCCGCGTGCGCCAGGCGTGCCGCGAGGCGCTCCGGGCGTCGAGCTACCCCGACGTCGACGTCAGGCTGGTTTCGCGCCGGTAGCTGCGGCATCATCGGCGGATGGTCGGCACCGTCCGCCGCGGCCACAACGTGGGGAGCGTCGGCGCCGTCGATGACGGCGCCGTTCGCGTCGGCGCAGGCAGCTCCGCCGGCAGCCGCGCCGCCCTCGCGGGCCTTCACGCCACGCGCCCGAACCGGCGTCGCCTCCGCCGCGCGGTGACGGCGGCGCTGTTCGGGCTCTCCCTCCTCGGCGGCCAGCCGGTGCAGGCGCACCCGAACGACCAGCGCCCGCTCCAGACACAGCACAACGAGCTGGTGCTGCCGCCCGCGCCCCCGCCCCGGTGGCTGATGCCCGAGCTGGTGCCGGTGTGGCACGAGGTGCAGGCGGGTCAGACGCAGGTGTCGGTGCGGGCCAAGCCGCCGGCTCACGAGGTCGATCCGGGCAAGCCGCACCAGGGCTTGCCGGACACGCTGGCGACGCTGTCGGGCGGCACCACCGTCGTGCACGGCACGGATCCGGGCGACTTCTACTGCGAGCACGCGTTCTTCACGACGACGGAGGTGGCGCGCGCCCCGGGATCCACGGTGCTGCGCGACGCCCAGGGCGAGGTGCTCACCGGCTTCCTCCACAGCCCGGGCGACGCGTACACATACGACGCCTCGCAGATCCCGGTGCAGGCCGAGCGCCATCGGGAGCGCGCCGAGGTGGTGGGCGCCGCCATCCGCGGCTTCTTCGAGAGCGCCCGCGACCAGATCGGCGACAAGCCGTTCAAGATGCTGCTCACGGGCTACGGCGCGTGGGGCGGCACGGTGAACAACCCCACCGGCGACTTCGTGCTGCACACCGAAAACGTCGACGCCGCCATGAAGGCCGCGTTCGGATCCGCGCTGACGACGCCGCAGGGCACGGTCGTCGACGGACCGCGCTCGTCGGGCGGGGGCGAGAGCACGGTGTTGCGTTACCGGATCCTGGATCCGCAAACGGGGGCGCCGCGCACGGTGACCATCGACGCCGCGCTGCTGCCGGTGAGCGACGCGGCCATCAACGGCAGCCCGGTGTCGTTACAAGCGCTGATGGACAAGCTCGGGCCGCACGCGGTGCTGTCGATGGGCGTGTCGGGCGGATCCGGCTCGTTCGTCGCCGAGTTCCACGCCGACGACGGCGGCCTCGCCGTGGTGGACGGGAAGCCCGCCCACGACGACGCCAAAGACCCCGATCGGAGCCAGCCCGACAACTACGCGCTCGCCCGCGCCATCCTCGCCGGCCGCCTCGCGGTGTCGGGGGGCGACCCTACGGACCCGCGCGTGACGTCGATTGGCAGCGGAGGAGGACCGTGAGCGAGTTGCCGACCAAGGCGGCGCTGGCCGCCGGCAAGGACATGGCCAAGCGGGCCCTCGAGGATTCTGACGCTCTCCGACGAGGACAAGGAGAAGCGCTCCGAGGAGCGCGCGGCCAAGCGCAAAAAGACGCTGGTCAAGTACGGCCTCATCGGCGTCGGCGGCGTCGTGTTGTTGCTGTCGTTGATGAGCGTGCTCGCCAAGCTCTGGGTGTACGCGCTCGGGCTGCTCGTCGTCGCCGGCATCGGCGGCGCCGGCTACTTCTACGCCAAGCCCAAGCTGCGCGCGCTGAAGGAGAGGGCCACCGCGCGCCTGACCGAGGCGCGCGAGGCGGAAGAGGCGGCGGAGCGCGACAAGGCCGTCGTCGACGCCGCCGCGGCCAAGCAGAAGAAGCTCGAGGACGAGCTGGCGGCGCTCAAGAAGAAGGCCTGACGTGCGGGTGCATCACATCGCCGTCCAGGTGCACGACCTCGCGCGCGCGCGCGCGTTCTACGTCGACCTGCTCGGGCTGCCCGAGCTGCGGCGGCAGGCGCATTCGATCTGGGTGGACGCCGAGGGCACCGTCGTGATGCTCGAGCGCGGCGGCCCGAGCGAAGAGGGCCGCGCGGCGCGCGCGGGGCTGAAGGCGCTCGCGTTCTCGATGGAGCCCGGCGCGCGCGAGCTGTGGCGGGAGAGGCTCATCGCCCACGGCCACCCCGTCGAGGACGAGACGGACTACACGCTCTACACCCGCGACCCCGACGGCACCCGCGTTGCGCTGTCGAGCTACCCCGACAAGTCGCGCTGAAGCGAGACCAGGCGCGTGCGGTATCGCGCCTTCGCTGCGGCGCTCTTCATCCACGCCCTGTACGGGTCCAGCCGTGGATCAGGCTTCTGGTGCTTGCGGCGATCGCCGGCCCCGCGCGGCCGAGGCGGTTGAAGTGGTTTCGCGTCGGCGAGCACCATGGAAGGCGCGCGGCCGAGCAGACGAGCTGAGATTCTCGGCGGGGCGACGTGCTCGCTGACGATGACGTCGTGCCCCGCCGCGAATGTCTACGCCGCGCGCCTTCGGCGCCTCTCTCGCATCGCGGCGACGGTCGCCGCCGTCGTCGCGGCGTGACGACATCACTCGAGGCCCATCTTGTCGATCCGGTAGCGCAGCGTCGCGCGGGTGAGGCCGAGGAGCCGGGCGGCGCGGCTCTTGTTGCCGTCGGTGCGCGCGAGGGCCTGCTGCACGAGGTCACGCTCGAGCTGCTCGAGGTGGACGCCGTCGTCGGGCAGCACGAAGCCGGGCGGCGCCGCGGCCATGTCCGCGGGCGGCGGGGGGCGCGGGGCGGGGGCGAGGTCGAGGTCGTCTTTGTCGAGCGCGTCGCCGTCCATCATGATCACGGCGCGCTCGATGACGTTGCCGAGCTCGCGCACGTTGCCGGGCCACGCGTGCCTCCGCAGCGCGGCCTTCGCCGCGTCCGAAAACGCCACCGGCTTTCGACCCATGGACTCGCAGGCGCGGGCGCAGAAGGCGTCGGCGAGCTTGAGGACGTCGTCGCCGCGGTCGCGCAGCGGCGGCAGCTCCACCTGCAACACGCGCACGCGGAACAGGAGGTCCTCGCGGAAGCCGCCGGCGGCGACGAGCGCGGCGAGGTCCCGATGCGTGGCAAACACGAAGCGCACGTCGGCGTTCAGCTCATGCTCGCCGCCGAGCGGCGTGAAGGTCCGCTCTTGCAACAGCCGCAAGAGCTTGGCCTGTAACACCGGCGGCATATCGCCGATCTCGTCGAGGAAGAGCGTCCCCCCGCGCGCGAGCTCCACGCGCCCGCGCCTCCTCCTGGTGGCGCCCGTGTACGCGCCCGCCTCCGCCCCGAACAGCTCCGCCTCGAGCAGGTGCTCCGGCAGCGCCGCGCAGTTCACGGCCACGAACGGTCCCTGCGCGCGCCGGCCGTTTTCGTGGATTGCCCGCGCGAACAGCTCCTTGCCGGTGCCGCTCTCGCCGCGCAGGAGCACCGTGCCGTCGGACCCCGCGATCTTCGCCGCCGTCTTGAGCGCGGCGACGAGCGCCGGGCTCTCCCCGAGGATCGACGAGAAGTCGAAGCGCGCGAGCATCCCCTCCTTCAGCCGCGCGTTCTCCGCCATCAGATCGGTGACGCGCAGCGCGCGCTCGAGGGTGAGCTTGATGCGCTGCTCGTCGAAGGGCTTTTGCAGGTAGTCGATGGCGCCTGCTTGCATCGCCTGCACCGCGCTCTCCACGCTCGAGTACGCGGTGACGATGACGACGGGCGGCGCGCCCTTCTGCGCCCGCAGGCGGCGGAGCAGCTCGAGGCCGTCCAGGCGCGGCATATTGATGTCGGTGACGACGAGGTCGACGTCTTCGCGCTGGAGCACCTCGAGCGCCTCGACGCCGTCGCCTGCCTCGAAGAGCTGGACGTCGGCGTCGGCGAGCATCATGCCGAGCACCTTCCGGTAGTTGGGCTCGTCCTCGACGATCAGGATGCGATGGCTCACCCGACCTCCTTTGGGTCTTGTCTCAGTCGCAAGACGAAGCGCGCGCCGCCGCGGGCCCCCGCGGCCTCGACCGCCTCGACGGGCTCGACGTACTCGAGATCGCCGCCGTTGTCGCGCATGAGCCGCCGCGACCCGGCGAGGCCGAGGCCGGTGCCGCGCTGCTTGTTCGTCGCGAACGGCACGAAGAGCTGCGCGCGCATGGCGGCGGCGACGCCGGGGCCGTCGTCGACGACGTGGACCTCGACGCCCACCGCGCCCGCCGCGCGCACCGAGAGCGTCACCGTGCGCGCGCCCGCCTGCGCCGCGTTCTGCACGAGGTTCAAGAGCACCTGCTGCAGGTGCCCCTCGTCGACGCGAGCCCGCGCCGCGTCCCCCTCGACGACGACGCGGCCGCCGGTGAGTGGCCCCCCCGGGAGCGCCGCGCGCGCCGCCGCCTGCTCGCACGCGGCCTTGAGGTCGACGTCTTTCGTCTCGGGCGCGCGCGGGCGCGCGTAGGACAGGAGCGCTTCGAGCGTGCGCGAGAGCCTCCGCACCTCCTCCTCGACGATGGCCGCCGCCTGCTGCCGCGCGGCCAGGGGCTTGTCCGCGTTGCCCACGATCTCCGCCGCGCCGAGCACGATGCCGAGCGGGTTCTTCAGCTCGTGCGCGATGACCGCGGTGGCGCGGCCGATGGCCGCGAGCGACTCCTTCTCCGCGAGCGCGGTGGCGGCGTCGTCGAGGGCGCGGGTCATGGCGTTGAAGTCGGCGGCGAGGCGCGCGAGCTCGTCGTTGCCGCGCACGTCGACGGTGACGTCGCGGTCGCCGCCGCGCACCTTGGCCGCGGCGTCGGCCACCGTGCGCACGCGACGCACCACCGAGGTCATCAAGAGCCCCGCGCCGAGGAGCCCGAGCAGGCCGAGCCCGAGCGCGGCGAGCACGATCTCGCGCCGGGTCCTGCGCTGGATCTCCTCGGTGGCGGTCGACGAAAACAGCGCGCGCACGGCGCCGATGGTGCGCGCCTCCGCGGGCGCGGCCACGCCGAACGCGGCGAGCTCGCCGTCGTCGCCGGGGGGCGCGGGGCGCGTGGTGACGGGCGCGCGCACCTCTACGCCGCCGGCCGCGCGCGCCGCGCCGGCGGGGCCCGCCCGCGTGGCGAGGACCTTGTCGTCGACGATGACGTCGACACGCACCAGGTCCGGGTTCTTGGCGAACGCGTCGAGCGCGGGGGCGGCGAGCGCGTCGCTGCGCGCGAGGACGCCGTAGCTGACGGCGTCGGCGAGCTGGGCGGCGGCGGCCCGAAAGCGCGCGCGCTCGACGTCGTGGAGCGCGCTGTCCGAGCGCTTGACGACGACGACGGCGAGGAGCGTGAGCGCGAGCACGAGCACGAGCACGGCGAGCGAGGCGCGCCCGCGCAGGCCGAGGCCGACCCGTTCGTTCGGCGCGCGGGTCATCGGCGCACCTCCACGCCGGGGCCGCTGCGGACGGCGATGCCGAGGCGCTCCGCGAGGCGGCCGTCGACGACGAGGTGGCCGCTGGCGGGCGCCACCACCGCGGCCTGCCGTGCGCCGCCGTCGCCCCGCGCGCCGGCGGAGACGGCGAGCGCCAGCGCCTGGCGCGCCATGGCGGCTGCGTCGACGTCGACGGCGGCGATGGCGCCGACCTTGAGGAAGTACGTGGAGAAGCCGGCGACGGGGGCGCGGGCGGCGAGCGCGTCCTGCACGAGGGGGGCGACGGTGTCGGGCGTGACGGCGACGGGGTCGGGCACGAGCAGGATGATCGCCGGGCCGCGCTTCTTCAGGGCGGCGTCGACGGCGGGGACGCACTCGCCGGCGCTGTCGACGTCGACGAGCTCGAGCGTGAGGCCGGCGGCGCGGGCGGCGGCGGCGAGGCCGACGTCGTCGTCGCGGCGGCCGCGCGGCACGATGACGCGCGTGCGCCCGGGGAACGCGGTGCGCAGCCACGTCATCTGCGAGGCGAACGGCGCGTCGAGGGTGACGGTGGGGACGCCGGCGGGCGCGTCGCGCGCCTTCACGAGGAACGCCGCGCGCGTCGGGCGCTTGAAGGCGGCGAGCGCGCGCGCGCTGCGGGGGCCGGCGGCGAGGACGACGGCGCCGCTGCCGCCGTCGACGCTGCCGCCGTCGACGCTGCCGCCGTCGACGCTGCCGTCGATGACGCGAGACCGGACGCCGGCAGCACGCGCACGTCGACGGCGCGGCCGTCGTGCGCGAGGCCGGCGAGGGCGTCGTCGAGGAGCTTGCTCCGCGCGTCGGCGACGACGAGGACGTGCTCCCCGGCCGCGCGCGCGGGCGCCGCCGTCGACGCGACGGCGCACAACAGCGCCGCGACCCACGCTCCACGGGGGCCGCGGACGATCCGCCGCGCCGCGCTGGGGGATGGGGGGCGCGTCAGAGGTGCGCCTCCACGGCGAGGGTCACCACGCGGCCCGGCGACGGCAGCAGCAGCGGGTCCGCCTGCGGAGGCGCGAAGCGATCGACGGACGGCTCGTCCCCGTCGAGGACGTTGCGCACGGAAGCGGTGAGCCCGAGCGTGTCGCCGAAGGGAAACAACGCGCACCACGCGTCCACCAGCGCGCTCTGCCCGGCCGAGCGCAGCACCGCCCGCCCGCGCACGCCGGCGCTCACGCCCGAAAACGGCGAGACGCGAACGCCCGCCACCGCCTGCGCCAGGTCCTCGTCGACGGACGGGCCAAAGACGGTGCGCGCGCCGGCCAACGCTCCCTCGAGCGACAACGCGTCGCCGAACGGCTGCACCGCGCCGGTGAGCTCGCCGCCCACGACAATCCGCGCCGCCAGGTTCTTCGGCACGAGCAGCCCGCCCTTCACCACGTCCGCCAGCGCGTCCTCGTGGCGCAACCCGTACGCGCGCGCATCGAGCCGAAGCCGCGGCGACGGCGACCACGACGACGACAGCTCCAGCGTGCGCACGTGCTCGGGGCGCAGGTCGTCGGCGGGCCCCGCGCCCGCGACGCGCCCGTCGACGACGGTCTGCGCCAGCGCCGTCACGTCGTAGAGGTCCGGCGCCCGCGTCCCCTCCGCGTACGACGCGCGCAGCGCGACGTCGCCGGGCGTCCACGACAGCGCCGCGCGCGGCGACAACGACAGCGGGAACGCGGTGCGCAGCTCCGCCGCCACGCCGGCCGTCGCGTGCAGCCCGAGGCCGAAGTCGCCCTGCCACTCGAGGGCGGCGGCCGCGGTGCCCGTGGTGTCGTCGAGGCTGACGGTGTCGGGCAGCACGCTGCCGTTGCGCGGATCGCGCGAGTCGCTGTGGGCCGTGAGCCCCGTGCCGTCGCCGAAGGCCGCGGCCACCAGGCGGTGGTCGCGCGACAGCGGCACGTCGACGCGCACGAGCGCCCCCGCCGTGTCGGTGCGCTCGTCGACGTTCAGCGCGCCGCCGTCCTCGAAGATGCCGCGCGTGGGGTACAGCGGGCCGTCGTCGCTGCGCTCCTCGTGCGCCACCCAACCCGCCGCCTCGAGGTGCACCGGGCCGAGCCAGCGCTGCCAGAGGAGCCGCGCGCGCTCGACGTCGCGGGTGGCGGTCTGCGGGTCGTCGGCGACGAGGCCGTGGCTGAAGGCGCTCACCGGTTGCCGCGAGACGCCGTGGGCCACCGAGGCGTCGGCGACGAAGTCGCTCCACTGGCCCACCGCGCGCACCGTCTCGCTGTCCTCGTCGACGCTGACGTCGAGGTTCTCCTTGGTCACCGGCAAGGTGGCGCCGCCCACGGTCTGGTAGCGCACCGGCACCCCGCGCAGCCGCCACAGCTCGGGCGCGCCGCGCCTCACGCTGCCGCTCACGCGTACGCCGGCGCCGCCGACGCGCGCCGTCGCCGCCCCGGACACGTCCTGCTCGCCGAACAGCGGCAGGCCGCTCGCGAGCCACGAGCCCGCGGCGCGCGCAGAGCCGCCGGTGAGCCCGGGCTTCACCGTGATGATGCGCACCACGCCGACGAGCGCGCCCGCGCCGTGCAGCGCCGTCACCGGGCCGCGCACGATCTCGACGCGGTCGACGTCCACGAGGCTCACCAGGTCGTCGACGTCGAGGACGTCGCGCTGCCCGTCCACCACCTGCGGCACGTCGTCGACGACGAGGAGCACGCCCGCGGGCACGCCCCGCAGCGCGTAGCGATAGCCGCGCGACGTGCGCTCACGGGAAAAGCCCGCCACCTGCGCGAGCGCCTCGCCGAGCGTGCGGTAGCCCTGGCGCACGAGGTCCTGGCCGAGGAGCACCTGCGTGTCCCGCGGTGAGAGGTCGGTGAGGACGGGGACGGCCGCGACCTCCCCATCTGCGGAGGGCCCATCTGCGAAGGAGCCGTCGGCGAAAGGCCCGTCGGCGAAGGACCCGGCGGCGAAAGGGTCGTCGTCCTGCGCGCGCGCCGTCGTCGCGGTGATCGCACAGAGCACGAGGGCGAGGGCAACGGTGCGCATGCGCGCGCACGCGTGCAACCTCCACGCCGCCCGACGCCCGGCGCCGGGCCGTCCGTCCGGGGCGCTGCCCGGTGGCGCTGCGCGAAGGAAGGGGTGGAGCAGTTGAGCCAGGTGGCTGACCTCAGCCACCGACTCTAGGTGGAAACCACGGCACAGCGCGCGTACGCTCGCGGTTGCGGCCCGTGGCACATGGGTTGCGAAGGCGAGGGCATCGCCGGGGCTTCGCCGGCGCAGCGAAACCACCAAGACAGGACGACCGCCATGACCCCGCGCTTCATCCGCCTCGCTCTCGCCCCCCTCGCCCTGCCGCTCATCGGCGCGTTCGCCGGCTGCAACGGCGCCGTGCCGCGCGTCAGCGGCCACAACCTCGTCATCCCCGATCGCTCGCCCACGCGCCAGGTGCAGGCGCTGTCGTCGCCGTCCACCGACGACACCGAGTCCGGCTCCGGCAACGACGCCCAAGCCTACTGCCTCGACGGGCAGGCGGGCCCGTCCACCAACGATCCCGACGGCACCTTCACCTCGGAGTGGGACTGCGCCCCCGGCGGCGGCATCGCCAGCATCTCCAACGCCGGCTTCTCGGACCCCAACACCGGCGACGGCCACTACGACCAGACCACCGTCTTCGAGGACGGCACCCTCAACGTGTGGCACTTCACCTTCGACACGTCCGACGACTTCCTCTCCACCACGTACACCGGCGTCAGCGACGACGGCACCGAGAGCTACGTCGGGACGTACACGTACTCGGCGGACCACCCGAACCAGTCGCAGATGCACGAAGAGTGGAACCTCCACGAGGGCACCTACGTCACCGACGGCCTCGTCTCCAACGACGGCACCTCCTTCGACGGCACCGAGACCTTCGATGACCCCGCCACCGACGCGAGCCCCGACTGGAGCCTCGACGAGGTCACCAACCCGGACGGCACCTTCTCGCAGGACGTGCACTTCGCCGGCGACGGCTTCGTCAGCGACTACACCTACGCCGTCGACGCCGCCGGCGCCGCCGACTACAGCTTCGCCACGGACCTCACGGACACCGACGCCAACCCCGACTACGACGGCGCGTATCACTACGCCGCGGACGGCTCCGGCGAGGGCGGCTACCGCCAGCTCTTCGACGACGGCTCCACCGACGACGTGCACGACGTGATCAACGCCGACGGAAGCGTCGACGAGTCCTGGAGCTTCGACGACGTGGCCACCGAGCAGAGCGTCGACCAGGAGGGCTCCATGCACTGGAACGTCGACGGCAGCGCCGACGGCACCGTCACCAACCACATCGTCGACGGCGGCGACCAGACCTGTGAGGTGCACATCGACGCCGACGGGTCGCAGACGGTGGACAACTGCGGCTGACGACGTGACGCGACGCACGCGGCGTCGACGGAGACGCCGCGGATCGCGGCCGGCCCGGGTGGCCGGCCTCTTTCTTTTCGGGTATCGGCCGGCCATGCGCCCACCTCTCGTCGCCGCCGTCGCCGTCGTGCTCGCGTTTCCGCTCGTCGGAGCGGGCTGCTTCGGGCGGGCCAACCCCCGCATCCAGAAGATGGTGCGCGAGCAGGGCGGGCAACGAACCACCACGCAGTTTCGCTACGACGACAGCGGGCACCCGAGCGAGGTGTCGGTCGACTTCGGCGGCGTCACCGAGACGCTCACGCTCACCTTCGACGGCGGCCAGCTCGTGAAGCTCGACAACAAGCACCAGGCCGGCGGCGGCGCCACCGTCGACAAGACCAAGCTCGAGTACGACGGCGGCCGCCTGGTGAAGGCCAGCACCGACGTCGGCAACTCAGACCAGACCGTCACCACCACGGTCGACTACGACGACAGCGGGCGCGTCTCGCAGGTGGAGCGCACCAACGACTTCGGCGACGGCGCGGCGGTGGACACCACCACGTTCGACTACGGCGACAACGGCCTCGAGAGCTTCACCACCAAGAGCACCTTCTCTACGGCGGGGCAGGGCGGCGCCACCAGCAAGGTCACCACGGACATCACGTACAAGGACGGGCGCATCGACAAGCTCGACAGCGACAACGGCGAGAGCACGCAGACGGCGCGCGCCTCGTACGTCGACGGCGTGCTCGACACGGTCGAGGTCGAGGGCCAAAACGGCCGCTCCGCCAAGGCGTCGTACGACTACGAGGGCGGGCGCATCGTCGGCGTCACGCAGTCCGGTGACAACGCCGAGGACATCAACTTCGCCATCGACTACGACGACGGCGACGCCGCCGACCTCGACATGGCCCCCAACGACGTCACGCTCGGCGGGCTGTGGGACCTGCGCGGCGCCGCGTTCAACGGCTTCGACGCGCATTCGCAGGCCGCGCGCCTCGCGGGCGTGAGCTGGTGAAGCAGAGCGCCGGGCTCCTCCTGTGGCGCCGCGGCGACGGCGGCGGCCTCGAGGTGTTGCTCGTGCATCCGTCGGGCGCATACAACCGCAAGGCCCCTTGGAGCATCCCCAAGGGCGAGCCCAACCCGGGCGAGGAGCTCGAGCCGTGCGCGCGGCGCGAGGTCGCCGAGGAGACCGGCGTCGTCGTCACCGCGGCGGTCTCGCCGCTCGGGCACATCGACTACAAGAAGTCGCGCAAGCGCGTCTTCGCGTTTGCGGCGCCGCTGCCGCCCGAGCAGCTCCCGCGCTGCGCGCAGTGGGAGATCGACAAGGCCGAGGTCCTCTCCGCGGCGGAGGCGCTGCGGCTCATCCACCCAGACCAGGCTCCGTTCGTCGAGCGGCTCGAAGCGCTCCTCGCCGGCGGCGCATCCGGAGGCACGACATGAGCGGCACTTCCATCACGCGCGACGGCGACGTCGCCGTGCTTCGGCTCGACGAGGGCCGCGGCAACGCGCTGTCGTCGTCGACCATCGAGGCCCTCGCGCGCGCGCTCGACGACGTCGAACAAAGCGGCGCGCGCGCGGTGATGCTCACCGGGCGCGGCAAGGTGTTCTCGGCGGGCCTCGACCTGCGCGCGTGCGCGCGCTTCAATCGTGCCGAGATGGTGCGCTACGTCGACGCGTTCGAGGCGCTGTTCGAGCGCGTGTTCTCGTACCGCCTGCCCATGGTGGCGGCGGTGAACGGCGCGGCCATCGCCGGCGGTGCGGTCATCGCGCTCGCCTGCGACCTGCGGGTGATGGCGCCGGGCGCGGTGCTCGGGCTCAACGAGGTGGAGCTCGGCCTGCCGTTTCCCTCCATGGCCCTCGAGATCGCCCGCTTCGGCGTGCCGCCGGCGTCGCACGCGGACGCGCTGCTGCTCGGGCGCACGTTCTCCGCCGCCGACGCCGTCGCGCGCGGCATCGCGCACGCCGAGGGCGGCGACGACGAAGCGCTCTCGCGCGCGCGTGAATTCCTGGCGCGCGGCACGGCCGCGGTGGGCACGGTGAAGCTCTCGCTGCGCGCGGGCGGCCTGTCGCGCGCGCGCCGCGAGGCCATCGCGAGCCGGCGCGCCTTCGTCGACGCGTTCTTCTCCGACGACGCCCAGGCGCGCATCCGCGGCGTGGTCGCCAAGCTCGAGAAGCGCTAGCGCTGGATCGGTGTTCTACGGGCCGGGGACCACGCCGCAGGCCGCGCCGGTCGCGGCGGAAGAGACCACGGCGGCGCCGGGGACGAACGCGCCGGCGTCGCCCGACGCGTTCGTCCCCGCGATGCACACGCGCGGTGCGGTGATGTCGCCGTCGGCACGTGTTGGGGTCTACGATGTCTGTATCGGCGCGCGGGCGCGAATGTTCACGTCGTCAAGACGCGCGCGATGTCTCCCACATCTTCGTCGCGCGCGCGGTGAGCACGAGATACGGCGGCGCGAACGCCACCGCGTACGCGCAGAGCCTGACGTCGTCGCGCGCGTACAGCGCGAGGAGGACGAAGAAGAACGCGGCCGCCGGCGCGCGCAGGAGCAGGTCGTCGAGGCGCAGCCGCACGGGGCCGCGCGCGGCGGCGACGGCGAGGCCGGCCGACAGGAGCCAGGCGACGACGACGAAGGGCGTGGCGTCGACGCCGCGCGGCAACCAGCGCAGCGCCAGCCACCACGACGCGAGCAGGAGCGCGTGCGCGGCGAGGGGGCCGGCGACGACGACGCCGAGGTCGCGGACGACGGCGCGGCGCGGTTGGGCGCGTGTCCGCTCGAGGAGCAGCGCGGCGCCGAGCGTGAAGAAGCCCCAGCCGAGCACGCCGACGACCGGGACGTGGAAGGGCCCGGGCTCCGTCCATGACCACAGGCCGCTCTTCACGGCGATGGGCTCGATGAGCGAGGCGTCGGCGATGACGAGGAGCATCGCCGTGAACGCCGTAAGGGCCGGCCCGCGCTTCGCGCGCGGGCGCGCACGAACGAGGGCGCGCGCGAGATCGAGCGCCGACAGCACCACCACGGGCCAGATGCACACGATGGCCAGCGGCACGCGGTCGAGGAACGCCGACCACCCCGGCGCGTAGCCGTAGAAGTCGTAGAGCCGGATGGACGTCTCCTCGCCGATCCACGCGGCCGCCGCCACCGCCGCCAACCGGGCCGCGAACGCCGCGCGCGCGCCGGGGGCCTCGCGCCGGACGCGCATCACCACCCACGTCGCCACGATGACGGCGCACGCGGGCTCGAGCGCGCCGCTCGACAGCGCGCTCACGCCCGCCCCCGCGCCGCGGGGATCACGCGCCGCTCCCGGGCAGCCCGAGCGCTTCCCACACGTGGTAGCCCGCGAGCAGCAGCACCCCGGCCCACGTCACCGCGATGCAGTCGCGCGTGGTGATGGGCGGGCGGCGGCGGATGCGCCACAGGAACGCGAGCTGCACGAGCGGCGCGGCGCCCATCACCGCCACGCGCCACGGCAAGACGCCCGCGACGTACGCGCCCGCGTCGACGACGAACGACGCGATCATCAAGCCGGCGGCGACGCGCCAGCCGGTTTCGACGCCGAAGAGCACCGGCCACGTGTGCACGTCGGCGAGGCGATCGCCCTCGACGTCGCGGAGGTCGTAGAGCACCTCGTACGACAGCTCGAACAAGAAGAAGAACAGCGCCGCCGCCGCCACAGTACCCACGGTGACGTCGGCGCGCCGCGAAAACACCGCGAGCGGGTAGCAGAACACCGTGAGGAGAAAGCCCGTGGCGCTGGCGCTGTTCTTCCAGAACGCGAGCTGCTTGATGCGCCGCCGCCCGGGCAAGAGCGGCCAGTTGTAGGCGAAGCCGAGGGCGTGAAAGGCGACGCGGAACGGCAGCAGCACCGGCGCCACCGCCGCCGTGGCCGCGAACGACGCCGCGAGCGCGCCGAAGCCCACGGCGAGCACCAGGCGCTTGTGGCGCGCCACGAGCTCGGTGCCGGCGATGGCGTTGGCGGCGTCCTCTTGGAGGTCCACCACGCGGTTCAGCAGGTTGACGACGAACCAGTCGCAGGCGGAGACCGCGGCGAGCGCCAGGGCGGCGGCGGACGTGGGGCGGGCGCCGCAGAGCGCGAAGGCGAAGGTGAGCGTGCCCATGGCGCCGATGGCCACGATGTGGATCCGCGCGATCGACAAGGCCGCTCCGACCGCGCTTGTTCGCGGCTCTCCGGGCCCGAGAGGCGCGCTGCGAGGGGCGATCTCCACGGCGCGGAGGCTACACCGATGATTTCTCCGCGCGGGATCGGTCTCGATGGGTGACTCGCTGAACGACCGACACCCGCGGCGCTTCGACCGACGCGCCGCAGCACAAGGAGAGACCCCATGGACCTGCCCGTCATGCTCACCGTCCGCGGCACCCGCACCCCACGCTCCGTCGAGGAGGCCCGCGCGCTCCACAACACCACCGCCGGCTCCCCCCAGGGGATCGAGGGCGCACGATCGTTGAGCGACATCAGCCACTGCGTCTTCCTCCCCGCCGCCGGCGCCGGGAAGCTCACGGGGGCGAAGCCCGAGGAGATGCTGTTCATCGACTACTGGACGGACCCCGCCGGGCTGCAGCGCTTCTTTTCGAACCCGCAGGTGGTGGAGCAGGGCGCCAAGCTCTTCTCCGACAAGGACGCGGCGGTGTGGATGCCCGCGCGGGGCGCCTTCGCGTTCCGCGTGCCGCCGACGTCGGGGAAGCGCCCGGCGTTCGTGGGTCTGTTGCGCGCGCCGGTGAAGTCGCCGGAGGCGGCGATCGAGGCCTTCGCGGCGGTGCAGGGAAAGGGGCTGCAGGCGAACCGCCGCCGCGGCCAGCTCTCGCACGAGCTGTACGTGAAGCTCGGCGCGCCCGACGAGCCCGTCGAGGTCATCGGCGTCGACACGTGGTCGAGCCTCGAGGGCCTCGTCGAGGCCTACGCCGACCCGCGCGAGATGGCGCCGCTGATGGCGGCGTTCGCGGGGGCGCCGGCGGCGTCGGTGTGGGAGCAGGCCACGGGCTTCAACGAGTGGTGACGGCTCAGGGGCGCGCGGTGGCCCACGAGGGGTCGCCGCGCGGTCGACGAGGCCGCTTCGCCTTGCGCCGGTGCGGGAGGGCACGCGGCGAAGAAGGGACGGCGAAGGCGAAGGCGAAAAAGGCGACGCGCACCTCTTGAGTGTCCGCCCCGCAGGGAGACCGCTCAAGCGGTGCGCGTCACCAGAATCCGCCGGTGTGACGACGGTGTCGCGATCAGTAGCGGTAGTGGTCGGGCTTGAAGGGGCCCTCGGCGGGGATGCCGAGGTACTCCGCCTGCTTCGCCGAGAGCGTCGTCAGCTTGGCGCCGACCTTGGCGAGGTGAAGACGCGCGACCTTCTCGTCGAGCTTCTTCGGCAGCACGTACACCTGGCCGTTGTCGAACTTCATGCCGGTGAGCGTGTCGGTGCCCTTGTGCGCGTTGTTCCACAGCGCGAGCTGCGCGAGGACCTGGTTCGAGAAGGAGTTCGACATCACGAAGCTCGGGTGGCCGGTGGCGCAGCCGAGGTTCACGAGGCGACCGCGGGCGAGCAGGGTGATGCGCTTGCCGTCGGGGAACACGAACTCGTCCACCTGCGGCTTGACGTTCTCCTCGCGGATCTCCGGGTTGTTCTCGAGCCAGGCGACCTCGATCTCGCTGTCGAAGTGGCCGATGTTGCACACGATGGCCCCGTCCTTCATGGACTTCATGTGCTCCTTGGTGATCACGTCGACGCAGCCGGTGGCCGTGACGAAGATGTCGCCCATCGAGGCCGCCTCCTCCATGGTCACGACCTCGAAGCCCTCCATCGCCGCCTGCAGCGCGCAGATGGGATCCGCCTCGGTCACCATCACGCGCGCGCCGAGCCCGCGGGCGGCCTGCGCGCAGCCCTTGCCGACGTCACCGAAGCCGGCGACGACCGTCACCTTGCCCGCCACCATCACGTCGGTGGCGCGCTTGATGCCGTCGAAGAGCGACTCGCGGCAGCCGTACTTGTTGTCGAACTTGCTCTTGGTGACGCTGTCGTTGACGTTGATGCAGGGGAACAGCAGCGTGCCGGTCTTCTGCATGTCGTAGAGGCGGTGCACGCCGGTGGTGGTCTCCTCGGAGATGCCCTTCACCTCGGCCGCGATCTTGGTGAAACGGTCCTTGCTGTGCTTCAGGCTCTCGACGAGGGTCTGGAAGATGACCTTGGCCTCGTCGTTCGGGGCCGTGGCCGGGTCGGGGGCCTTGCCGGCCTTCTCGACCTCGGCGCCCTTGTGCACGAGCAGCGTGAGGTCGCCGCCGTCGTCGAGGATGAGGTTCGGGCCCAAGCCGCCCTTGAAGGCCGCGAGCTGCATCTCGATGTTCTTCCAGTACTCCTCGAGGCTCTCGCCCTTCCAGGCGAACACGGGCACGCCGGTCTTGGCGATGGCGGCGGCGGCCTCGTCCTGCGTCGAGTAGATGTTGCACGACGTCCAGGTGACCTCGGCGCCGAGCGACACCAGGGTCTCGATGAGCACCGCGGTCTCGATGGTCATGTGAAGGCAGCCGGCGATGCGCGCGCCCTTCAGCGGGTTCTTGCCCTTGTACTCCTCGCGGAGCGCCATGAGGCCGGGCATCTCCTTCTCGCCCATGCGGATCTTCTTGCGGCCGAGCTCGGCGAGCGAGATGTCCTTCACCTTGTACGCGGGGAACTCATTGCGAATGTCCATCGTGTCTATCCTCTCTGACCGACTGCGATCTGCAGCGGCTTGTCGTGTGAACCGGGAACGGGGTGGAGTGCGACGACGTCGAGGCCGGCACCCTCGATGAGCGCCCTCAGGCGCGCGGGATCGAAGCCGAGCCAGACGTCGCCTTGCTCGCGCATGCTCTCGTCGTCGTGCGGGAGGTAATCGAGCACGGCGAGGTGTCCGCCGCGCTTCAACAGCGCTGCTGCCGCGGCGAGCGCGTCCTGCGGGCGGGCCGCGTGGTGGAGCACGCGCGCCATGGTGACGATGTCGGCGCCGCCCTTGCGCTTGACGTCCTCGAAGACGGCGGCGTCGTCGACGTCGCCCTCGAGGAGGCGCACGTTGGCCAGGCCGAGGGTGGCGACGCGCTCGGCGCATCGGGCGAGCCGCGCGGCGCTGCGGTCGACGGCGACGACGCGCTCGTAGAGGGGCGCGAGCAGGGGCACGAGCGCGCCCTCCCCGGTGCCGACGTCGACGGCGAGCGCGCGGCCGGGCAGGAGCGGCGCGACCATGGGCAGGAGCGCGAGCGCCTCGCTCGCGAACGCGCCTCCGGGCACGGCGGGGCGCGCGGCGCCGTCGCCGTCGGCCCCGGCGGCGTCGTCGAAGAAGCGGCGCGCGTGCTCCTCACGCTGGCGCACGACCACGGGGATGCGCGCGAGGCTGCCGTCGCGGACGCACAGGGCGCGGCCCTCGGCGAGGGCGGCGTCGACGACGGGGTCGGCGGCGGCGACGGCGGCGGACAGGAGCGTGCGCGTGCCGTCCTTGCGCGCGTGCAGCAGCCCGGCCTCGCGCAGCGGCTGCGACTTCTTGGTGACCTGCGGCTGGCTCTCGTCGAGGAGCCCCGCGAGCTCGCCGACGGTCAGCTCCTCCTCGGCGCACAGCGCGAGGAGCCGCAGGCGATCGACGTCGCCCAGCAGGCGAAAGAGCTCCACGCGGGGGGCGGCGGCGGCGACCACGGCCCCACTCTATTCCTCCATTGGAATATTGGCAAGTATCAATGAAACGGCATCTCAACGCCGTTTCCCGGCGGCCGCTACGAGCGCCGGGCGAGCCCGAGGACCAACATCAAGAGCACGGCGCCGATCACGCTGCCGATGAAGCCGGCGGTGTGCAGCGAGAACAGTTGCACGCCGTAGACGAGGTTGCCGAGGAGCCCGCCGACGAAGGAGCCGCCGATGCCGACGAGCGTGGTGAGGATGAATCCGAGCTTCTGCGGCCCCGGGATGACCGCTCGCGCGACAAGCCCGACGATGAAGCCGAAGAGGATCCAGGCGATGATTCCCATGGGAGACCTCCATGGGAAACATCACGTCGCGCGGGGCGGGGGACAAGCGTCCGGATCAAGCGCCGCCGCTCCCCCCGGTCGCTGATCAAGCGGCGCGGCTACTTGACGAAGGGGCCCCACGCCGGGCTCGAGTGCTCGCCGGCGCCGGTCACCACCGTCTGCGTGGTGCCGTCGAGGTTGCTCACGACGAGCTGGCGCGAGCCGTTGCGCGTGGTGGAGAACACCAGCATGCGGCCGTTGGGCGAAAACGAGGGCTCTTCGTTGCTGCCCTGGTCCTGCGTCACGCGCTTGATCTGGTTGCTGCGCAGGTCGAGGACGAAGATGTCGAAGACGTTGCGCTCGTCGCGCGCGGTGAACGCGATGTGCGTGCCGCGCGGCGAGTACGAGGGCGTCTGGTTGTAGGTGCCCTGGAACGTCAGGCGCTTGGGCTCACCACCCGTGGCGCTCATCAGGTAGAGCTGCGGGTTGCCGGCGCGCGACGAGACGAACGCGATCTGCTTGCCGTCGGGGCTCCACGACGGCGACGTGTCGATGCCCCACGACGACGTCAACCGCTTGATGGGGGTGCCGCTGCGGTCGAGCAGATACACCTCGGAGTTGCCGTCCTGCGAGAGCGTCAGCGCGATGCGCGAGCCGTCGGGAGACATGCGGCCGCCGGTGTTCAGGCCGGGCCGCGACGAGATGCGCTTCAGCGAGTGATCGCTGAGCGAGATCTCGAAGAGGTCCGGGTTGTCCATGCGGTACGACGTGAACAGCAGGCTGCGCCCGTCGGGCGAAAACGACGGGAGCAGGTTGAGCCCGCCGCCGTGCGTGACCTGCGCGGCGCCGTGGCCGTCCATGTCCATCACGAAGACCTGCTTCTCGCCGCCCACCTTCTGCACGTAGGCGATCTTGGTGCGGAACACGCCCGGCTCGCCGGTGAAGTAACGGAAGATCTCGTCGCTGATGGTGTGCGCGAGCAGCCTCACGTCTTCCTTGGTGCCGCCCAGGCTCTTGGTGAGCCCCTCCTTGGCCGACGCCACCTCGAAGCCGTGCAGCTCCACGGTGAGCTTGCCGTCGTTCTTCACCTGGCCCTTCACCAACCCCGCCGCGCCGACGTTCAGCCAGTCGGGGAATTTCACCGTAGACTGCGTGATGCCGTCGGTGTCGATGAAGCTCTTGGGGTCGAGCACGTGGAACGCCCCGCATAACGTGAGGTCGTCGCGCACGATCTTGGTGATCTCGGCGGCGACGGCCTTGTCCTTGGCGGCGCCGGCCGCGACGCGCAGCTCGGGCACGGCGATGGGGAACGGGCGGAACTCGCCGCCTTCGACGTCACCGATGATCGGACCGCCCTGCGCGTGCACGGCACCGGACAAGAGGAGGGCGGCAAAAACGGAGAGACGGATCATGGGACCTCGATGCACGGCCGCGCGAGCGGTCGCGCGTCAATTACAACTGACGGGACAGAAATTGATGCCGACGCCGGCCTCGACGAGGTCGCGCACCGGGGGCGGCGGCGCCGGCACCGGGGAGCTGCGCTTGGCCGCGGTGATGACGTCGTTGTCGAAGATGCTGTTGCCCGACGACTTGGCGATCTTGGCGTCGAGGACCTCGCCGTCGGCGCCGACCTTGATGCTGAGCGTGGCCTTCAAGCGGATGCGCTCTTCGTCGGTGATGGTGTTGCTCACTTCCATGTGCCTGCGGATGTGCGCGATGAGCGAGGTGAAGTAGGTCTTCTTGATCTCGCCGTCGAGGGCGGAGCCGTCCTTGTCGCCGTCCTTCTTGCCCTCGTCCGTGGCCTCGCCGATGCGATCCTTGATGATGTCGGTGACGCTCTTTTCTTCGTTCTTCTTCTCGAAGTCCTTGAGGATGTCGGCCGCGGTGGGCTTGTCCTTGGCGTCGGGCTTCTCCTGGTCGGGCTTCTTCTTTTCGTCCTGCGGCTTGGCCCGCTTGTGCTTGGGCGGCGGCGGCGGCGCGGCGTCGATGCGCGGGAGCCAATCGGGCGGTCGTTCTTTGCCGAGCTTGACCAGGCGCGTCTTCACGATGGCCTGGTCGAGGTCGACCGCGGGCTTGGCGCGCGAGGGCGCGAAGATCCAGCCGGCGACCAGGCCGATGTGCAGGCCCAGGCTCAGCCCGCAAAACACCAGGAGCAGCCGCCGCTGGCGCGCGCGCCGGCTCTCCAGGGAGGCGACGCTCGTCGGGGGCAGGGTGCCCGGGACCTCACTCACTTCTTGGGCTCCGGCGACTTCTCCGGGTCCGTGACCATCGCCAGCGTCTCGGCGCCGCCGGCCTTGGCCGCGGCCATCACCTTCACCACGAGGCCGTAGGGGAGTGTCTGATCGGCGTGCAGATACAGCTCCTTGTCGCGCTTCAGCTTCTCGTTGGCCGACAGGAGCTCCGTGATCCTGTCGATGGGGACCTCGGTCTTGCCGATGTACGCCTTCCCGTCCTTGGTGAGGGTGAGAACGATCCGCTCCTCGGTTGAGGTCTTCATCGGCTCGGCGTTGGCGTCGGGCAGATCCACCTTCACGCCCTGCTGCAAGAGCGGCGCCGTCACCATGAAGATGACGAGCAGCACGAGCATGACGTCGACCATGGGCGTCACGTTGATTTCGGCCATGGGGCCGCCGGTGGGCCGCGAAGAGAAAGCCATGGCGTCCGTTGTTAGCGAAGGCGGGATCGAATGTCACGCCGCACCGGTGCTACAACGACCGGGTGCGCCAGGTGCTCCTCGCCGCGCTCGCCGTCGGTGTCGTGGTGGGAATCCTCGGCTGCGCCCCCGCGTTCGAAGAAGGGGACGACTGCCAAAACGGCTTCGACGACGACGGCGACGGGTTCATCGACTGCGACGACCCGGACTGCAAGCTCACGCCGGCGTGCGGTTTGTGCGGCAACGGCAAGGTCGACTCCGCCGAGACCTGCGACGACGGCAACCGCGTGGACGGCGACGGCTGCTCCTCGCGCTGCACCCTCGAGCTGTGCGCCAACGGCCACCTCGATCCCGGCGAGGAGTGCGACGACGGCAACCTCATCCCCGGCGACGGCTGCTCCGCCGCCTGCACCATCGACACCTGCGGCGACCGCGTGCTGCAACGGGACACCGAGCAATGCGAGGACGGCAACCACAACGACGGCGACGGCTGCTCGTCGAGCTGTCGCGCCGAGCCCATCCCCGGCTGCGGCAACGGCGTCCTCGACTTCGACCCGCAGACGGGCATCCCCACCGAGGACTGCGACGACGGCAACAACACGAGCGGCGACGGCTGCTCGTCGGCCTGCAGGTTCGAAGGCTGCGGCGACGGCATCGTCGAGCCCACGCTCAACGAGCAGTGCGACGACGCCGACCCGTTCGCGCCCGCGGGCTGCCAGTTCTGCCAGCTCGCGCCCTGATGAGCGCGGCCCCTCCCCGGTGTCCGTTCAGGGCGACGCCTCGCCGAACCACACGCCCGGGCCGGTCGCGGCGGCCCGCGGCCGGCGCCGTGGCAGCACCAGGGAGAACGAGGCGCCGCCGTGCTCGCGCGCCTCGTACGCGAGCCGGCCGCCGTGGCGTCGGGCGACGGCGGCGGCGACGAACAGGCCGAGCCCCAACCCGCCGCCGGGGAGCGCCGCGCGCGCGAGGTTGAAGCGCTCGAAGAGGTCCGCGGTGCGGTGGCCGGGCACGCCGGGGCCTCGGTCGGAGACGCGGACGACGTCTGCGTCGTCGCTGTCGAGGAGCTCGACGTCGATGACGCCGGCGCCGTGCACGACGGCGTTGTCGACGAGCTCCTCGACGGCCTGTTGGATGAGCGCGCGGTCGCCGGAGATCGGCGGCGCGCCGCCGGCGACGTTGATGGTCCGGCCCGAGCGATGCCGCTGCGTCACCGCGGCGACGGCGTCGACGACGGCGTCTCCGACGTCGATGGTCTCGAAGCGCAGCTCGTGCTCGGACTGCAAGGCGGCGGCGGCGAGGAAGTGATCGACGAGGTCCGAGAGGCGCTCCACCTGACGTGCGACGTTGCGCGCGGCGGGGGCCTCGCGCTCCTCGTTGTGGAGCCGCCGCAGCAGCGAGTGCACCGAGAGCCGCAGCGCCGTCACCGGTGTGCGCAGCGCGTGCGAGGCGATCTCGATGACGGCGGTCTTGTACGCCTCGACCTCGCGGTCGCCTGTGACGTCCTGAAAGACGGTCACCGAGCGCTCCGACAGCGGACGTGAGCGAACGATGTACGTGGTCACCGTGCCCGGCCGCTGGATGGAGATCTCGGTGGCGTCGACGGGCTCGCCGGCGAGCCCGCGGTCGATGGGGCTGTCCGCCGGGCCGAGGGGCTTGCCCTCGCGATCGAGCAGCGCGCGCAGGCCGTTGGCCGCCTCGTTGTCGGCGAGCACGACGCGGGCGAAGCGGTTGGCCAGCTCCGGCACCTCGCCGGGCACCCCGACGAGCACGCCGACCGGGAGCTCCTCGAGGACCTCCTCCATGAAGCGCCGCTGCTCGGCGATCCTCTCCTGGCGGCGCGCGTTTTCGATCGCGAGCGCGAGGGTGGCGGCGAACCAGTCGACGAGCGCGCGGTCGTCGTCTTCATAGTGGGCGGGGGCGTCGTGGTAGAGCGTCAGCGCGCCGACGACCTCGCCCGCGTAGACGAGCGGGACCAGCGCGATGCCGTGGAAGCCCTCGTGCCGCGCGGCCGCGCGCAGCCAGGTGTCCGGCTGCGCGTCGTCCTCGATGTCGTCGATGACGATGGTGTGCTTCGTGGCCTCGGCCAGGCCGCCCGGTCCGCGGCGGTAGTCGGCGACGACGGACTCGAGGTAGCGGCGGCTGAGGCCGTGCGCGGCGACCGGCCGGATGGGCGGCCCGCGAAACGCCGCGCAGCGATCGGCGTGGACGGCGGTGGCGAGCAGGGAGACGGCGGCGTCGAGGAGCGGGTCGATGGGCATGCCGGACGTGACGACGCCGGCGAGGTCCTCCATGGCGCGTTGGCGGCGCTGCGAGCGCTCGGGGGACGTCGGAGCGCGGGGCACGAAGACTCCTCCCTCGGGCCTAGCGATGCCGAGGAGACGAGCCCAGCGGATCGCTACGCGGACCTGGGTCGCCGGCGGACCGCGCGCACCTCGCCGCCGAAGAGCGCGACGGCCTTCTCGACGACGGGGTGGCTGCGCGCGTGCGCCTCGAGCTGGCGCTGCGCCTCCTCGAGCGCGCGCTGGCGCGCCTCGGCGAGGGAGGGCGTGTCCTGTGCCGCGTCCGTCGGCGGGGGCACGATGGCGAGCCGCACGCCGTCGCCGAACGCGTGCAGCAGGGCGTCCTTGATCATGGGCGCGTCCACGGCGCCCTTGAGGGCGGTGGTGTGCATGTCGCGGCGGAAGAAGACCTCGACGACGCCGGGCTGTCCGGCCGCGGGTGCCGCCGCGAGGTGCGCGTGGTCGAGGTGCATCGCCATCGGCCGGTGCGCGCGCGCCACGCGGTCGACGAAGTCGACGAAGCGCAGGTCGACGCCTTCGAGCGGCAAGCCCGCGGCGGGGTCGACGTCGTCGGCGTCGTCGGCGCCCTCGTCGGCGGCCTCGTCGTCGGTCGCGGGGGCCGGCGACATCGCGGCGCCGTCGTCCCGGGCGCCGCCGCCGTCGACGTCGTCCCGGGCGCCGCCGCCGTCGACGTCGTGACGGGCGCCGCCACCGTCGACGTCGTGATGGGCGCCGCCGCGGTCGTCCCGGTCGCCGTCGTCGCGGTCGCCGTCGTCGCCGTCGTCGCCGTCGTCGCCGTCGTTCGCATCGTTCGCACGGTTCGCATCGTTCGCACCGTTCGCACCGTTCGCACGGTTCGCACCGTTCGCACCGTTCGCACGGTTCGCACCGTTCGCACCGTTCGCACCGTTCGCACCGTTCGCACGGCTCGTGCCGCGCGCGGGGAGAGCGTCGTCGGGCTCGGCGATCTCCGGTGGGTCCTCGCCGATGAGGTCCGGCGGCGTCGTCTCGGGCGGCGTCGTCTGTGCCGTCGTCGCCCGCGGCGTCGTCTCGGGCGGCGTCTGTGCCGTCGTCGCCCGCGGCGGCGTCTCTCGCGGCGTCGTCGGGGCGGTCGTCGTCGTCGGTGGCGCCCCCTTCGAAGCCGCGCGGGCTTCAGGGGCGCGGGGCGCTAAAGGGGGGACGGGCTTCCCCTTGGCGATGGCGTCGAGGCGAACGAGCGCCTCGGAGATGGCGAGGGCGTCGCCGAGCGGGGGCCGGCCGCACATCTTCAACAGCGCGAGCTCGACGAAGACGCGCGGATCTTCGGCCTTGGCCACCGGGTCGATGCCGTCGAGGGCGAGCGCCAGCAGCCGCGTGAGGTCGCGCCCCTCGATCTCCTTGCTGCGCTTGTCGATGCGAGCCACGTCCTCCTCGGGGAGGTCGGCGAAGCCCTTCACCGATCCCGTCGCCGCCGACACCGCCAGGTGCCGCAGCTCCTCGGCGATGCCCGCGAGGAGCTGCCGCTGATCGTGGCCGCGGTTGAACGCGTTCTCCACGACGGCGAGCGCGCTCCTCGCGTCCCCGACGATGCACGCCTCCACCGCCTGCACGATGCTGCGCCGGTCGATGATGCCGAGCGCCTCGGTGACCTGCTCGGCGTTCGCCCCGCTGCCGGCGAACGAGAGCACCTGATCCGCCAGCGACAGCGCGTCGCGCATGCCGCCTTCCGCCGCGCGCGCGATGACGTCGAGGCCCGCGTCGTCGATGTTCGCCTGCTCTTGCGCGAGCACGTCTTTGAGCCGCGCGACCAGCGTGCGCATCGGCAGCCGGCGGAAGTCGTAGCGCTGGCAGCGCGACAGGATGGTCACCGGGATCTTGTGCGGCTCCGTGGTGGCGAACACGAACTTCACGTGCGGCGGCGGCTCCTCGAGGATCTTCAACAGCGCGTTGAAGGCGCTGGTCGAGAGCATGTGCACTTCGTCGATGATGAAGATCTTGAAGCGCGCGGTCTGCGGCATGTAGCGCGCGACCTCTTGCAGATCGCGCACCTGCTCCACGCTGTTGTTGGACGCGCCGTCGATCTCCACGACGTCGGTGAGCGTGCCCGCGGCCACGCCCTTGCACATGTCGCACGTGTCGTCCGGCTTGGACGTGGGGCCCTGCCGGCACACCAGGCACTTGGCGAGGATGCGCGCGAGCGTGGTCTTGCCCACGCCGCGGCTGCCGGTGAACAGGAACGCGTGCGCCACGCGCCCGCTGTCGAGCGCGCGCATCAGCGTCTGGACCACCGCCTCCTGCCCGGCGACGTCGGCGAAGGTCTGCGGCCGGTATTTCCGCGCAAGCACCTGGTAGGAGGTCACAGCTGCCACCGCCCCTGCGTTGCACGATCCGCGGGCGAGTGCCAGATGTTCCGCGCCTGCCGGCGGCCGTCGCGCTCGCCTGTTCGTCGTCGTCGACGGCGCCGCCGCGCCCGCGCCCGCGGGACGCGAAGCCCGGGGCCGGGTCTCTCCGACGCGGGGGACAAGCCCCCGCCCGACGGGTCGGCGCCTCACCCGGCGCCGGTGGCCGGGGTGCCGCCGTCGTGCGAGCCTGCGCGCGCCCAACCGGGGGACCAAGATGCGCACGTTCCAATCCGCCGCCCGCTCCTCCGTCGCCGCCGCCGCGCTCGCGCTCCTCGCCGGCGCGTCCGCGGCGAGGGCCGCGGACCTCGACACGACCGGCGTGCCCGACGCGCTCAAGCCGTGGATCCCGTGGGTGCTCCACGGCAGCGAGCGCGATCGCTGCCCCGAGCGCACCGACGGCGCGCGCGTGTGCGAGAGCCCCGGGCGCCTCGAGCTCGTCGTCGAAAAGACCGGCGGCTCCTTCACCCAGTCCTGGCGCGTCGACGCCAAGGCGCTCGTGCACCTGCCCGGCGGTCAGAAGCACTGGCCCCTCGACGTCGACGTCGACGGCCACCCCGCGGTCGTCGTCGAGCAGGGCGGCGTCCCCACGGTGGAGCTGCCGCAGGGCGAGCACGCCGTGCGCGGGCGCTTCTCGTGGGACGCCGAGCCCGAGTCCGTCGTCATCCCCGCGGCCACCGCGGCGGTGCGCCTCGTCGTCGACGGCAAGGACGTCCCCTTCGTCGACCGCGGCGACGCAGGCGACCGCGTGTGGCTCAAGCGCGACAGCGGCGGCGAGGCCCGCGAGGAGGACCGCCTCGACGTCACCGTGTTCCGCAAGGTCACCGACGGCGTACCGCTGCTCGTCGAGACCCAGGTGCTCCTCGAGGTGAGCGGCAAGGGCCGCGAGGTGGTGCTGCCCGGCGTCCTCCTCGACGGCTTCGAGCCGCTCTCGCTGGACAGCGAGCTGCCCGCGCGCCTCGACGGCGCCGCGCTCAAGGTGCAGGTGCGCCCCGGCCGCCACCTCGTCGACGTCGTCGCCCGCCGCGCCGTCGACGACCGCGCGCTCGTCGCGCCCGCGAAGATGAACGGCGACGAGGAGGTCTGGGTGTTCCAGGCCGACCACGCCGTGCGCGTCGCCAACGTCACCGGCGTCCCGTCCATCGTCGCCGAGCAGACCCGCCTGCCCGCCGCGTGGCGCGCGCTCCCCGCGTACCGCGTGCTCCCCGGCGAGAAGGTCACCCTCGAGCAGCAGCGCCGCGGCGACGAGAGCCCGCCGCCGTCGCAGCTCGTGCTGCGGCGCACGCTCTGGCTCGACTTCGACGGCGGCGGCTACACCGTCCACGACGAGCTCGGCGGGCGCTTCACCGGCGACCGCCTCGTGATGGGCAAGGGCACCACCCTCGGCCGCGCCTCCACCGGCGACGGCCCCGGCGACGCGTTCATCACCACCACGGCGAGCAAGGGGGAGAGCGGCGTCGAGGTGCGCTCGCCGAACCTGCGCGTGAGCGCCGACAGCCGCATCGAGGGCGGCGGCTCGTTCCCGGCGGTGTCGTGGGCCCACGACTTCCAGAGCGTCACCGAGCTGTTGCACCTGCCGCCCGGCTTTCGCCTGTTGCACGCCTCGGGCGTCGACGAGGTCGACAGCACCTGGGTGCGCTCGTGGACGCTGTTCGAGCTGTTCCTCGTCGTCGTCATCACGCTGGCCATGGCGCGGCTGTGGGGGCCGCTCGTCGGCGGCGCGTCGCTCGTCACGCTGGTGTTGACCTTCCAGGAGCCGGGCGCGCCGCGCTGGCTGTGGGTGGCGGTGGTGGCGCTGGCGGCGCTGCACAAGGTGTTGCCGCCGTCGTGGGAGACGCGGGCGGTGGCGCGCGTCCTGAAGCTCCTGCGCCTCGGCGTGGCCATCACGGTGGCGTGCGTGGCGGTGGCGTTCGCGGTGCAGGAGGTGCGCGTGGGCATGTACCCCGTGCTCGCGCAGGAGTACCGCGCCGTCGGCGACGGCAGCACCGGCTATGGTGACGTCGGCGGCGCCGGCAACGGCATCCTCACGCTCACGCCGCAGGCGGAGCCGCCGCCTCCGCCGCCTCCGCCGCCTCCGCCGCCGAACCAGATGAACCAGATGAACGCGCCGGCGATGCCCAAGGGCGGCGCGGTCGACAACGACGGCAAGGACAACGCGTCGCCCGTCGAGGACGAGCTGCAGATCCAGGGCGATGGCGGCGGCGGCGGCGGCGGCCTGCGCGCGGGCTGGCTCTCGAGCGCCGACGACACGCGCGGCTCGTCGGCGTACGCGCAGAAGGTCATCCTGAAGAAGCAGAAGCTGCAGCAGATCGACCCGAACGCGGTGGTGCAGACGGGGCCGGGCCTGCCGCAGTGGGACTTCCAGTCGGTGCACCTGCGCTTCACCGGGCCCGTCACCAAGGACCAGCGCATCTCGCTCTTGCTCCTCGGCCCGCGCGTGAACCTCGCGCTCGCGTTCCTGCGCGTGTTGCTCGTGGCGTTCCTCGTCGTCGTCGCGTTCGGCTTCCCCGGCCGGAGCTGGCCCGGCGCCATCCTCAGGGCGTTTCGCGGCAAGGGCGCGCTGTTCGGCGCCGGCGGCGCGGCGCTCCTCGTCGCTGCGCTCGGCAGCGCGCCGGCGCACGCGCAGGGGGCGCAAGCGACGCCGCCCGCCGCCGTCCTCACGGACCTCAAGGCGCGGCTCCTCGAGGCGCCCACCTGCGCGCCCGGCTGCGGCTCCATCGCCCGCGTCGCGCTCGAGGCCGACGACGTCCGGCTGCGGCTGCGCGCCGAGGTGCACGCGCAAGCCGCCGTGGTGGTGCCGCTGCCGGGCGGGGACAAGCAGTGGAGCGCGGCCACCGTCGTCGTCGACGGCAGGCCCGCCGCGGGCGTGTCGCGCGACCAGGGCGCTTTGTGGGTGGTGCTGTCGCCCGGCCGCCACGACGTCGTCCTCGAGGGGCCGCTGCCCGGGCGCGACACCGTGCAGCTCGCGTTTCCCTCTCGTGCCGCACCACGCGACGTTCTCGTCGTCGACGTGGACCCTCGACGGCGTCCACGAAGACGGCGTCCCGGACGCCAACCTTCAGCTCTCCCGCCGCGCGAAGGCGCCCGTGGGGGGCGCCGCGGCGGACCTCGCGGGGGAGGCGCCCGTGTTGCCGCCGTTCCTCTCCGTGGAGCGCTCGCTGCTCCTCGGGCTCTCCTACGAGGTGGAGACGCGGGTGTCGCGGCTGTCGCCGCCGGGGACGGCGGTGGTGCTCGAGGTGCCGCTCCTGCCGGGGGAGAACGTCACCACCGAGGGCGTGCGCGTGCAGGGCAAGAAGGCGCTCGTGTCGCTCGGGCCGAACGACGTCGAGGCCACGTGGTCGAGCGTGCTCGCGCCCACCGACGCCATCGACCTCGTCGCCGCCAAGGACGCGCCCTTCGTCGAGGTGTGGAGCCTGCAGGCGAGCCCGGTGTGGCACGTGGAGGAGGCGGGCATCCCCCCGCTCCACGACGAGACGCCGCGCGAGGGCGGCGCGCGCGCGTGGCGGCCGTGGCCGGGCGAGAAGCTGTCTTTGAAGGTGACGCGGCCGGCGGGCGTGCCGGGGCAGACGGTGACCATCGAGCGCACGTCGCAGACGGTGGCGCCGGGGCTGCGCTCCACGGACGTGACGCTCACCGTGGACATGCGCGCCTCGCGCGGCGGCGAGCACGTCGTCGCGCTGCCGGCGGGCGCGGAGCTCCTGAGCGCGACGGTGAACGGCGCGCAGCAGCCGCTGCGGCCGGCGGACGGGAAGGTGACCGTGCCGCTCGTGCCCGGGAAGCAGCGGGTGGTGTTGTCCGTGCGGGTGCCGACGGGGGTGTCGCTCTTGTTCCACACGCCGCGCTTCGACCTCGGGCAGAAGACGGTGAACGCCGAGATCCTGGTCTCCGTGCCGCAGGACCGCTGGATCCTGTTCGCGACGGGGCCGCGGGCCGGGCCGGCGGTGTTGTTCTGGAGCTTCATCGTCATCCTCATCCTCACGGGCATCGGGCTGTCGCGCGTGCCGTTTTCGACGCTGAAGACGCACCAGTGGGTGCTGCTCGGGCTGGGGCTGACGCAGGTGCCGCTCGTCGTCGCCGCGCTGGTCGCGGGGTGGTTGCTGGCGCTCGGTTGGCGGCGGCGGCAGGTGGACCTGCACCCGGTGCTGTTCGACCTGCGCCAGATCGGCCTGGCGCTGTGGACGCTGGCGGCGCTCGTGGGGCTGGTGGCGTCCATCCACGAGGGCCTGCTCGGCGCGCCGGACATGCAGATCGCGGGCAACGGATCGTCGGCGTCTCACCTGCGCTGGTTCGCGGACCACACCGAGGCGCTGTTGCCGTCGGCGACGGTGCTCACGGCGCCGATGCTCGCCTACCGCATCGCGATGCTCGCGTGGGCGCTGTGGCTGGCGTTCTCGCTCTTGCGCTGGCTACGCACGGGCTGGGCGGCGTTTTGCGAGGGCGGCCTGTGGCGCGCGATCCCGAAGGCGCGGCCGAAGCCCCCGCCGGCCGCCGCGAAGCTGCCCGAGGCGCCTCCGGGCGCGCCCACGAGCGCGGCGGTGCCCTCGGCGACGCCCAAGGAGTGAGCGCAAACCCGGGACTTCCCAGGCCGCGCCGGCTCTGCTACCCGAGCCTCGTCCTTCACCCTCGACGGGAGTCGACGATGGCTGTCTGCGCGATCACCGGTAAGCGTTGGATGAACGGGAGCAAGGTCTCCCACTCCAACATCAAGTCCCCCAAGCGCTCCCACGCCAACATCCAGAGCAAGCGGGTGTTCGACGTCGAGAGCGGCCGCTGGGTGCGCGTCAAGATCTCGGCGCGCGGCCTCAAGGTCCTCAACAAGAAGTCCCTTCGCGAAGCCCTGCTGGGCTGACCCCGAGAGGTACGGGCCGCGCCGCCTGGTCCGGCGACGAGGCCCTTCCCCCTCCGGGCGCCCAGGTTCTCTTCGCGCCGAGAGGGGGCGGCGCAAGCAACGCCGCCGCCGTCCCCGCCGGCGGCGCTCCTTCCACGAAGCACCTCGCCGCGCACGCCTTGGGGACTCCGGCTCTCCTCGCTCTGTGCCACGCGACGTTCGCGGGCCCACGACATTCGTGGGCGGCACGAATTCGTGGCGCACGCGGCGGCGCGGGTACGGCTAGAAGCCGAGCTCTTTCTTGCGGTCTTCGGCCGTGGGCAGCGGCGTGCCCTTGGAGGAGATCACGGGCAGGCCCGCGGCGCGCTCCGCGTTGACCGCCACCCACTCCGTCTCCTTGGCGGGCACCTGGCGATCCTCGTAGATCGCGTGCACCGGGCACTGCGGCTCGCAGGCGCCGCAGTCGATGCAGGCGTCGGGATCGATGTAGAGCATCTCGTCGTCGCCGTGGAAGCAGTCGACGGGGCAGACGGTGACGCAGTCGGTGAAACGGCACTTCTGGCAGTTGGACGTGACGACGTAGGGCATGCGCCCCCCATAGCGACAACGACGCGGAAAACGCAAGTGCCGAGGGGGCGCCCTGCACCGCCAAAACGAAGGGCGGGTGGTAATAAGCCTCATGCCCGTCGTCACCCGCCGCTCGACCCCCTCTCCCCGCGCCACCCGCGGCGCAAGCGGGTCGGCGCCCGCCGCCGCCGCCACCGCGTCGACGGCGCGCGCGGTGACGGCCCCCCGGCGCGGCCGCAGCGGGTCGCAGGCCGGCGACAAGGCCGTCCCCGTCGTCATCAACGGCTTCGGCGGCAAGCCGTTCCCCACGGTGAACCTCACGCTCGTCCCCCAGCCCGGGCAGGTGGGCAGCCGCGAGGCGCACGCCGACATCGGGAGCGGCGGCTGGGTCAGCCGCGGCTACATCGACGTGCGCTACACCCCCGCCGTGGGCGGCGTCGACGTCGAGGTGGAGAGCCGGCACAGCAAGCCGTCCGACCCGAAGAAGTACAAGGGCGACGACATGGCCGTGTACCTCCAGGCCCGCGTGCGCGACCGCGGCAAGGAGCGGGTGGTCACGCTGGCCACCATGTTCGACGGCGTCTTCAACGACAAGGGCACCTCGTCGGCGGTGCGCCGCTTTCACGTCGACTACGACGCGGTCAACAAGTGGCTCAAGAAGAAGGCGCCGCACCTCGAGCTCAAGGTCGGTGACCCGCTCGCCGTGCACGCCGTCTGGAAGGGCACGGGCCACCAGTGGGGCGGCTTCATGCGCGAGGGCTCGTTCGACGCGCCCGCGCCCATCGGCCGCGCCAACGCCGTCGACGCGCGCGCCGGCCGCATCGGGCAAGCGCCGACACCGGTGAGCGTCAGCGACGTGCAAAAGCCCATCGACATCACGCACAAGGTGCCGCCCGACCTGGTCAAGGCGTACCCGTTGGTGCTCGACAAGGGCGCCAAGCTCGTGTCGCGGCGCGAGCACGAGACCAAGTTCTGCCCGCGCTCGATGACGGAGCTCAAGAGCGTCACCAAGAAGCTCCTCGCCGTCTGCGACGGCGACGACAAGGCGCGCGAGAAAGCGCTGCTCGACATCTTCGGGCCCGACAAGGCCCTGTCCAAGGCGCGCGGCTACCCCGTGAGCGGCTGGAAGATCTCCACCACGGACCGCTACTACGAGCACGACGAGGACGGCGCCGTCGTCGTGGGCAAGGACGGGCTGCCCGTGGTGGCGCCCATGTTCGACGTCTATCAGGACGATCCGAGCCCCTCCGCCGGCAACAGGTTCCCGTTCGCGTCGAGCAACATGGCGGTGCGCTTCAGGGACGGCGAGATCGCCCACGGCGCCGTCGTCGGCAGCATGGGCAAGCTCAACATGAAGACGCCGCGGGTGGCGGACCCGTTCAGCCTCATCCAGACGGGCCTCGAGCTGTCGCTCGACACCATCCCGGGCATCTCCAAGAACGAAGCGGCGATGAAACAGCTCGGGGACTTCCTCGACAACGCGCCGGCGCCGTACAACCCGCTCCTCGAGCAGCGGAAGGTCGACGCCAACCTCGACGGCGCCAACGTGCAAAAGAGCGCCGTCGACAACCTCGCCGACCGCTACAAGCTCACGCTCGAGCACGAGACCGGCATGGAGATCGAGGTCTCGCTCGACTTCGTGCACGCGGGCTTCATCTTCGAGGACAAGGTCGTCGAGGCCACCAAGGGCTTGAGCGACGCCAAGAAGTACGACCACTACGCGGCGCTTTTGAAGAAGCCCGACGCCGCCGTGGTGTGCGCCTCGGGGCCGCGGAAGACCGACCGCGGTGAGCTGAACACGGTGGTGTTCAAGGACGACAAGGGCCACCTGGTGATGGCCAACTTCTGGCTCGACGACAAAGGCAAGAAGCACGCGAGCGAGCACCCCGCCGTGCAGTTCCCGCAGGTCGAGATGGAGATGGACCACGTGCAGGCGCGCACCGTGGGCCCGGTGCAGGCGGCGTACGTGAACCCGAGCGAGGTGAAGACGCTCTCCGACGACGCCACCCAGGACAAGTTCCTCGCCGGTCTCTCGGACAAGGCGAGCATGAACGGCCCGCCCACGGCGCACGCGTGGGAAGACCTGAAGAACGCCAAGCTCTACGAGGAGCACAACTACCAGGAGCTCGCGCAGGCGGTGACGGCGTTTCGCACGCACTTCTTCCCGAAGGGCGTGAAGCCGGCGCGGCAGAAGGCTGCGCAGGCGCTGCAGCTCGGGGGGTACGTGAAGAAGCGGCCCCTCACCCTCGCGGGGAGCATCCCCTGGGTGCAAGGACGCGGCGTGTCCGTGAACGTCGACTGGCAGAACCACGATCGCATCCTCATCTCGGGCATGCCCGGCGCCACGCTGGGCGAGCCGGCGACGATGGCGCTCGACTTCGACGGTTTCCCGCTGACCATCCCGCTCAAGAAGACCGCGACGGCCAAGGACGTCGCCGAGGCGGTGAGGGCCAGGCTCGCAGAGGCGGTCCTGTACGAGGTCGACGTCAAGCAGAGCACCGCCGACGGCCGCACCACGTACACCCTGACGGTGAGCGAGCGCTGACCGCCGCGCGCCCGCCGCGCGCGCCGCTTCCTGCGGGGCGCTCCGTTCCCGCGCGCGGCGCCGGCGGCTATACGTCCACGGTGCCGCGCCCCTGCGTCTTCGTCGTCCTCGCCGTGCTCCTCAGCGGTTGCGCGCTGCACGAGAGCGGCGATCAGTGCGACGACGACCAGGACAACGACCTCGACGGCGCCGTCGACTGCGCCGACTCCGACTGCCTGCTCGCGCCCGCGTGCTCGCCGTGCGGTGACGGCGTCCTTGACGACGCCGAGGCGTGCGATGACGGCAACCGCAAGGACGGCGACGGCTGCTCCTCCACCTGCGTCCTCGAGAAGTGCGGCAACGGCGTCGTCGATCCCGGCGAGCAGTGCGACGACGGCAACCTCATCGCCGGCGACGGCTGCGACTTCCGCTGCACCGTCTCCTTCTGCGGCAACGGGCGCTTCGATCCCGGTGAGCAGTGCGACGACGGAAACGCCGTGTCCGGCGACGGCTGCTCCTCCCGCTGCCTGATCGAGTCGGCCGTGCCCGCGGGCTGCGGCAACGGCGTCTTCGATCCCGGCGAGGGCTGCGACGACGGCAACACCCGCGACGACGACGGCTGCTCGCACCTGTGCCAGGTCGAATTCTGCGGCGACGGCATCGTGCAAGCCGGCCGCGGCGAGGAGTGCGACGGCGTCGCCGGCACGCCCCCGGGCGAGCTGTGCAGCGTCAATTGCATCATCCAGCACTGCGGCAACGGCGTGGTGGAGCCGGAATTCGGCGAGAGCTGCGACGACGGCAACCAGGTCTTCGGCGACGGCTGCAGCCAGTGCCACGTCGACCGCTGCGGCGACACGCTCCCCGGCCCAGGCGAGCAGTGTGACGACGGAAACCTCGTGAGCGGCGACGGCTGCTCGTCCACGTGCCGCACCGAATTCTGCGGCGACGGCGTCCGCGAGGCGCAGCTCGGCGAGATGTGCGACGACGGCGGCGCGGACTGCGTCTCCTGCACGCCGCTGCGCGTCTGCGCGGGCCCGCTGTGCTTCGCGGTGGATCGGGTGGAGCCGAGCGTTCAGCCGACGTCGGCGGCGGCCACGCGCCCGCCGGGTGGTGCCCCGGTGCTGTTCCTCGGCGCCGGCACGAACGCGCCGCTGTTCCGCTACGACCTGGTCGACGGCGCGCTCTCGAACGGCACCTTCGGCAACAGCTTCGTCACGGCGATGCGTGGCGTGGACCTCGACGGCGAGCTCGCCGTCGTCGCCGGCAGCAACGACGGCGGCGCGGGGATCCTCGGCGCGGCCGGGAGCCTCGCGCAGCGCATGTTCCTGACGGCCCGCGTGGTCGACGTCGCCGCGGGCGCGATCGGCGGCGACCCCGGGACGGACCTCGCCGCGGTCTCCCAAAGCGCGCTCCTCGGCGTCTTCCTCGACGGCGTCACGCTCCTGAGCGTGTCGCTCGACGCGGTGGCCACGCGGGTGGTCGCGGCGCCGCTCGAAGACGGCGCCGGCGTGGTGGTCGCGAGCGGCTCGCACCTGCGCGGCTTCGTCGTCGCCGGCGGCGCCCTCGTCCCCGCCGGCGACGCTGCGCTCGGCGCGCAGGTCCTCGACCTCGCCGTGGTCGACGTCGACGGCGACGGCGCCGACGACCTCGTGGCCCTCACCATCGCCCCCGATCAGCTCCTGGCGCTGAAGCTCGACGGCGCCGGCCTCCCGGCAGACGCGGTGCTCCTCGACGACGCCGCGGGCGCGGACTTCGTCACCACGGGCGACGTCGACGGCGACGGCGCCGCCGACCTCGTCACGAGCCACCGGGACACGATCGTGCTCCGGTTGGCGAAGGACGGCTTCGCGCTCTCGCCGCCGCTGCCGGCGCCGCTGGGCGCCACGCGCGTCGACGCCCGCGACATCGACGGCGACGGCGACGTCGACCTGTTCGTGGGTGGCGGCTTGTCCCGACCCGACGCGGTGTTGTTCTCGCGCGAGTGATCCGCCGCTCGCCCGGTGCTGCGCCGGTGAAGCATCACGTGCGATCTCGACCCCGCACCCTTCGCGGGCGCTCCGGCGGCTGCGCGCGGCGCGCGCGGCATGCGGACGCGGTCGCAGCGGGTGGCACGGATCCCGCTTTGGGGTCGCTCACCTTCTGGAGAGCAAACACATGAAAGCAGACGTCCTCCTCCGTGCCCTTCCCCTCTGTTGTCTCTTCCTCGGCGCCGCCGATCAACGCGACTGCACCATCCACATCGTCACCGACAACGGCGAGGGCGAGGGCGAGGGCGACGAAGGCGAAGGCGAAGGCGACCCCGGCGAGGGCGAGGGCGAAGGCGAAGGCGAGACCTGCCAGACCGACGCCGACTGCGGCGACAACCAGTTCTGCGCCCTCGAGACCAACTGCCCGCCCTGCACCAACGGCGATCCCGCCTGCGAGGCCCCGTGCACCGTCGACGGCCGCTGCGTCGACATCACGCCCGACCCGTGCTCGAACGTCGACTGCGGCCCCGGCTTCATCTGCGAGGACGAAAACGGCCAGGCGCAGTGCGTGCCCGTCAACACCGGCGACTGCCGCACCGACTCCGACTGCGGCCCGAACGCCTTCTGCGACTTCTCCCAGTGCGGCGCGGCCGGCGGCGGCACCGACGGCTCCGGCGGCTCCAACGATCCCACCGATCCGAACGGCGGCGGCGCCCAGCCCGCGCCTCCCCCGTGCGACACCGGGACGTGCGTCGAGCTCCCGCCGCCCCCGTCGTGCCTCGACGTCGACTGCGGCCCCGGCTTCCACTGTGTCGAGGCGGACTTCGGCGCCCAGTGCGTCCCGGACGGCGACGGCTGCACCACCGACGACGACTGCGGCCCCGGCAGCCACTGCGAGACCTTCTGCGGCGCGGACCCGAATTGCCCGAACTGCGACGTCTGCGTCCTCGAGGGCCAGTGCGTGCAGGACGCCTGCCCCGAGCTGTGCGGCCCCGGCGGTGAGTGCGTCGTGAACCCCGACGGCAGCTTCGGCTGCGTGCCCGTGACGCCCCCGAACTGCACCTCGGACGCCGACTGCAACGGCGGCACCTGCAACGCCAACGAGGTCTGCCTGCCGGACCCGAGCTGCGCGCCCGACGCCAACGGCATCGTCGCCTGCACGGACATCTGCTGGGGCTTCTGCCAGGACCCGCCGCCCCCGCCGCCGTGCCAGGCGGACAGCGACTGCCGCGACGGCGAGATCTGCGAGCTCACGACGAGCTGCCCGCCCTGCGCCAACGGCGACCCCGCCTGCGACGCCCCCTGCCTCGTCCAGGGCCAGTGCGTCGCCCGCTGACCCGCGGCGCTCGTCCATGACCCGACCCGGCGCGGCCCCCTCCCCGAGGGGGCCGCGCTCTTTTCTGCGACCGGCCGCTCCCTCCCGCCGGTCGCAATTCGAGCGATCGTGCGGTGGCGGGAGGAACGCCGGGCGGAGGGCTTTTCCGCGGGGGCGGGCGCGGATCCGATCGGCGAAGTTTGTTTTTGATCACGCCGGCTTGACGCAACAGATCTCGACCGAGTGCGATACGGTGGGTGGATGTAGCATCCGACGTTTGCCCGATGTATGAGGTCGCCTACCATGTTGCGCCGATCGCTTCCCCTCGCCCTCCTCGCTTCCATCGTCCTCGCTGCCGGCTGCGACGGCTGCCAGGAGCCGCTCACCGAGGTCCCGGGCTCGGAGCTGCCCGTCGGCGACCAGCACCAGGGGCGCGTGCTGACGTACGTCGGTGAAGAGCCGCTCACGCTGTTCCACGGGGACAACACCACCCTCCGCTTCACCCGCAAGAACGCCGACGGCACGCCGGTGAAGAACGATGACATCACCATCGAGGTGCACGGCAGCGCGGTCAGCGTCCCCGGCGACACCTTCGTCACCGACAGCGGCGGCGGCGTCGACGTGCCGGCCGCGGCGGGGCAGGTGGACGGGCAGGCCACCGTCGTCGCGCGCGCCACCGACCTCGACGGCAGCATCGACGAGGCCGTCGTCCACATCAACGTCGTGCCGAACCCCGCGGCCACCCTCGTCGTCACCGTGGACAGCGACACGCGCATCCTCGTCGAAAACGCCGCGGCGCGCGTCATCGTCGGCGCCCAGCCGCCGTCGTGCGCCGACCTCCTCGCGGGCGCGCCCGAGCCGTCGCCGCAGGTGACGTCCACGTTCACGTACTTCCCGTCCACGCAGTCCTTCGCCGACATGCCCACGGGCGCCAGGGCCGTCGTCGTCGTCGACGGCCTCAACGCCGCCGGCGCCGTCATCGCGCGCGGCTGCGGCGAGACCGACGCGCTCCCCGGCGGCGGCGAGGCCGACGTCAACATCCTCCTCAGCCAGGGCAACACCACGCTCGCCGGCGACTACGACGTGCTGATGCACATGGCCCTCGGCGACGCGCTCCCGCACCCCTACGACGACGACATCGAATTCGTCACCGCGCTCCTCGCGGACCCCGGCGGCTTCGCGCTCTACATGGCGCTGCGCGAGATCGATCGGCAGACGGGCTTCACCACCTTCGTCACGCACAACGGCGTCGAGGCCACCTACCGGCAGGTGGAGCAGGCCACGCTCATCGACCCGAGCAGCTACCCCACGTGGTCGTTCGCGCGTGAGCAGCTCGACCAGCTCCTCGTCAACACGCTGGGGCAGACCTACGTCGACGTCACCAACGTCGGCGCCGGCATCCGCGACGTCGTCACCGACTTCGAGGTCGGCGCCCGCTTCGGCGTCACCGACAACGACGACGGCACGCTCGGCGTCAACGAGCAGTGGAAGGACATCGTCCTGTACTGGCCGCTCCCGTGCGCCGCCGGCGACCTCGCCTGCGCCCGCCGCCCGCTCACGCTCGACGACCTCAACCTCGCGCCGGTGACCACGTCGTACGGCGCCGGCTACGACTACGCGCCCGACGCCGACGTCGCCGAGCGCTACGCGGTGACCACGGATCCGCACGGGCTCAACGTGCGCTACGGCGCGCTCCTCGTGGCCATCCTCGAGCAGGTGGTGTTCCCGAGCCTCCCCGGCGGCAGCCCCGGCGACAACTTCGGCGACTTCCTCGACAACCTCGTCGGCTGCAGCAACATCGCCGCCTCGCTCACCAGCGACCCGACGGCGTCGCAGTTCATCTCGGGCGTGTGCAGCACCGCCATGCAGGTGGCGGGCACCGAGATCGAGACGCGCCTCGAGGACCTCCAGCTCGACGCGTCCGATCCCTCGGTGCAGGGCCTGCAGTCGAGCGGCACCTTCGCGCTGCTCGACAAGGACCAGGACCTCACCACCGAGCTCGTCGCCGACTACGACTACCAGGTCGGCTGGTTCGACCCGAACAACCCGGGGACCTTCGACGACATCTCGACGCCCATCACCGGCGACGGCGTCCGCGTGCGTCCCGCCTGCGACAACGACGGCGACTGCGTCGACGGCCTCGTGTGCACCCCGCGCCCGAGCTACCTGAAGATCGCCCACGCCGACCTCGGCTGCAGCGCGGCCAAGGGCGTCGTCCCCGGCGGCCAGGCGTGCTCGGGCGACGCCGAGTGCGCCACCGGCCTGTGCGCCCCCGTCGGCGCCGGCGGCGCGCTGCAGTGCTACGCCGCGTGCAACGCCATGGCCGACTGCAGCGTCGGCGACATCTGCAGCGACACCGGCGCCGTCATGGACTTCGACCACGTGCTCAACGGCCTCGGCGACGTCCCCGTGCAGGGCTGCGCCGCTCCGTAGCCGCCCGTGGGGCGCCCCTTGTCGGGCGCGTCGGAGCGCGCCGGCAACGTCCAGGCTCAGCACGTGGGGCGCCCCCTTGTCGGGCGCGTCGGAGCGCGGGGACGGGCGTCACGGGGTCGTCGGTGCCGACGTCGCGAATGGCGCGGGCCGGATCTGTCCGACGCGGGGGACGAGCCCCCGCCCTACGGGTCGTCGACGGTGTCGTTGGCCGCCAGTCGATAGAGCGTGAAGCCGCCGACGGCCGCGCCGGCGATTGCGCCGAGGGGCACGGCGAACGTGCCGATTTGCAGGCCGGCCATCGGGCCGTTGAGGTCGTCGGTGCACACGACGCCGGCCCGGCGGCACGGTGAATTCGCGCCGACAATCGCCGCGCCGATGAACGCGACGGCGACGCCGGCGGCCGCCCCGCCGACCCCGCCCAGCACGACGCCAGCGACCGCGGCGGCGGCGGGCGGCGGCTTGCTGTCGTCGACGGAGACCGGGCCCGCGGCGAGGGCAAGGGCGAAAAGCAGCATTGCTCGAGCGTAGCGCGCGGACTCCGCGCGGTCATCGCCGGCGCCGCTGCCATCATCGACGACGGGGGCGCGCCCCCGACGAGGTCAGCGGGCGACGGCGGGCAGCGGCGACGGCCGGGGGGCCTTGGGCGCGGCGAGCGTCCGGGTGCGCTCGCGGAGGGCGTCGAGCAGGGCCCTCTCGTGGACCGTCAGCGCCCGCTTCGGCGACGACACCAACGCAGCGCCGGCGTCTCCGGGGACGTCGACGGCGACGGGGCCGCCCACGAACAGCGACTCGCGCGTGTCCGCCGACGGCGCGTTGTCCGTCACGAGCAGCGCGGCCCAGCCGACGGCGCCCTCGGCGAGGTCGGCCGTGAAGCGCTCCCACGTGCGGCCGTCGATCACCGTGCGCGACGACTCGTCCGCCGCCAGCGGCACGGTCTGCTCGCCGCCCTCCACGAAGAGGCCGGCGAATTCGGCGTCGGCGTGGTCGAAGTTGCCGTCCTCGCCGGCGCGGCCGAGCCAGACCTCGACGTGCAGCGGCTTGGTCGAGCTCTTGAGCTGCCCGATCACCGTCGCGCCCTGCGGGTTGCCCGACTTGGACATCAGCAAGAACGGCGTCTGCGTCGGGCTCGGCGCGACGACGCGCTCGATGTCGCCGTAGCTGCGGAAGTCGTTGGAGAAGCCGTACCAGCCGGTGCCCGTGAAGGTGACGAGCGGATCCTGGAAACGGTTGTCGACGGGCATGGTCCCGAAGAGCTTCTTGTGCTGCAGCGCGCGCACGTGCGGCGGCGGCGGCGGCGTCACCGTGGCGTCGTCGTTTCGCGCCACGAGGGGGTCGCGGCCCTGACAGCCGGTGACGACCGTGGCGCCGAGGAGCGCGCAGGCGAGAGCGGCGCACAGCGAGGGCGCGACGGACGGCGAGGGCGGCTTTACGTTCAGCATCGTTTTCACTCCGCGAGCCAGGCCTTGGCGGCCTCGATGACGGTGTCCTTGCCCTGCACGGCGTCGCTCTGCCGCTGCAGGACGTTCGTGTCGGGGCGCTCGCCCGTCGACGTGGGGAAGTCGGTGTTGGCGTCGTCCTGGCTCGTCAGGAACAGCGTGTCCTGCACCTGCAGGCTGCCGCCGGCGAGCTCGCCGATGTGCGCCGGCAAGGACCAGATGACGCCGAACGCGCCCCACGTCGAGCCCGCGCCGAACACGCGGGTCTGGCCCGTGCGGCCGCGCAGGATCTTCGTGAGGTAGTCGTTGCCCGACACGTCGAGGCCGATGAGCACGGCGAGCTTGGAGTCCCCGGCGACGCCGAGGTGGTTGGTGGCGACGGAGCCGAACAGCCAGCGGAAGCCGTTGCCGCAGCCGAAGTAGTCCTGGCTGTTCGCCGAGCAGTCGACCACCGCCTGGCGCGCGGCGGCGAGGTCGTCGCCCTCGAGCCCGGGCAGGAAGTCCATGGCGTAGAGGTCGCCGGGGCTCGACAGCTCTCCACCAATCCAGTCGACGGCGTCGATGCCGCCGCCGTCGCCGGTGCGCTCGTCGAGCACGAGCTCGTTCGGGTCGTCGCCGAGGGCGCTGTCGACCTGATCGAACCACGCCTGGCCGCCCTGGCCGTACTGTTGGGGCACCCCGTTGATCACGAGGAAGCGCACGCCGTCGACGTCCTTGTGGCCGGCGAAGGCGTAGTCGGTGCTGGCGCCGGTGCTGTTGTCGGGCACCGGGCGCACGAAGCGGTAGTCGCAGGCGGCGACGTCCTCGTACTGCACGGGCGACTCGCCGTTGAGGACGGCGTCGCCGACGAGCGCGCCGAGGTCGAGGTCGATCTGCTGCACGTCGCCGGCGGCGCAGGGCGTGCCGTCGGTGTGGTCGCAGCGGGCGAAGGTGGCGACGGCGCCGGTGTCGAGCGCGGCGACGAAGATCTGCGGCGCCGTGACCACCGCGCGGCCCTCGGGGTCGCCGGGGTGCGTGACGAGCCGGCCGGCCTGCGCCGCCCAATCGGCGGTGGGGATGCCGTCGATGGCGACGAGGGCGTCGCCGGGCTCGAGCCCCGCGGCGAGCGCGTTGGCGCCGGTCTGGAACACGAGCGGCACCTCTTGCGCCGCGCCGTCCACGGGCGGCAGCAGATCGGCGACGCCCTGGTGCACGCACACGCCCGCGTTCTGGAACGCTGGGTAGCCGACGGTGGGGGCGCTCGCGTGCCCGTCGACGAGCAGCGTGTACGCCTGGGTGAAGGTCGGCCAGAACGTCGACGCCTTGGGGTTGTCCTTCAGCGGCGTGAGCGCGTCGGCGACGAGCGACGCGCGGCTCTCGGGGGCGCGCCCGCCTTCGAACAGCGAGACCTCGAAGATGCGGCGGTCGACGTAGTCGTTGCGCAGGTCATCGTCGATGAGCGGTTGGCCGACGTGGATGGCGGCGTCGACGCAGCGGCCGAGGTTGCACAGGCCGGCGTCGCCGCAGTCCTGGCTCTCGGTGGGGAGCGTGCAGGAGACGGCGGGGACGAGCGCGTCGCCGAGGTCGACCGCGTACAGCCCGTCGATGAGCGCGCGCGCGCCGCTGTTTTCGGCGAGGCCGCCGTAGGCGCCGTAGACGGCCTCGTCGATGAGGTCGAGGCTGGTGGCGGGGACGGACTCGGCCCACGCGAAGTCGATGGGGCCCGAGGTCCACTCCTCCCAGCCGTCGTCGGTGACGTTGCCCGTCTGCTGGAAGGTGACGGCGCCGAGGTACATGGGCGCGGTGACGTCGCCGCCGTACCAGGTCATCGACGGGATCATGCGCGTGCCCTGCGGCTTCTCCCAGAGCGTGAGCTGCACCCGGTGCCCGATGAGGTCGGTGAGGCCGGAGACGGGGATGCTCAGGTAGTTGAGGTCGCCGCCGGCGGCGAGCGCGCCGTCGCCCTCGAGGGCCACGCCGTCGTCGCGGGTGATGCGGCCGGCGACGCCGGCCTCGTCGAACTGCTGGTTGGTGAAGGCGTCGTAGCCCTGGATGCCGAGGCCCTCAAGGGCGGCCGCGTCGTCGAAGGACAGCGAGAAGGCCGCGTCGTCGTTGACGACCCTGCCGGTGGTCTCGTCGAAGCCCGCCGCGTGCGCGGGCGCCGCCAGGAGGGCGACGCCGGCCGCGACGAACGGGGGGAGCGAGAGAGCGAGGGCGCGCATGGCCGTGTGCCTCCGTGCGTGAAGCGATCAGACCGTGCACGTCTGCAACCTACATGCCGCATCTGTGAAGGCGCCTGTCGGCGCCTCCACTTGCGCCTGGCGGCGCGGCGCCCTCCGGGCGCGGCGGCGTCGGCAGCGTCCGAAGTCGCGCGCGCCGCGCTCCGTGTTCGATCGGCTGCCAGGGCGACTTCGGAGGCTGCCTCCGCCGCGCTTCTTTTTGGGGCTTGTCGGTCACGACAACGTCCACCGCGCGCAGAGAGGTGCGGCGCGTTTACGTGGGCCGCATCGTCGCTGCCTCAGGGGATGACGCCGTCGTAGGCGCGGTGGGCGCGTACGGTGCCGATCGGCGTGGTCGCGGGCAGGGCGGCGGTGTCGACCGCGGCGCCGTCCTTGTCGAGGGCCAACAGCACGAAGCGCACGACGCCGCCGTCGTGGCTCGAGGCCGCGACACCCTGGAGCGCGAGCGGGGCGTCGGCACAGACGCGCGAGATGGGTTGGAAGTCGACGCCGTCGACGCTGCCTTCGGCGGTGGCGCACAGGCCGCCGTCCTCGACGACCAGGCGGCCCCAGGGCACGCTCTCCTCGTCGACGGTGTTCGGGGGCGCGAGGTCCGCGCGCGTCACCGTCGTCCCGCCGCCCGCCGTCGTGCGGCTCTGTGCGCGCAAGGGCTCGTTGTCCGCCGGGCGGCACACGGCGACGTACGGCGCGCCCGCCCCCGTCGACGCGCGCGCCATCAGGCAGACCTTGGCGAACTCCTGCACGTGGCTGTTCTCCGTCGACAACAGCGCCGTCCATGTGGCGGCGAGGGTCCCGTCGGCGAGGTCGTCGTGGAGGAACACGAAGTCGTCGCTCGTGCCCTCGATGTCGCCGGAGTCGACCTCCACCGCGAGCGCGCGCAGGTCCTCCGCGCGGCCGGCGCAGTCGGCGGCGGTGAAGCACGAAAACGGAAAGCCGTTCGCCTGGTGCGTCGTCGCGAACAGGTCCCGGTTCAGGTTGACCTTGTCCGTCGCGAGGATGGCGATGTCGTCGGCGAGGACGCCGTCCCACGTGCCCGCGTCGTTGACGCCGAACGCGCGCGCGACGAGGCCGGCGGCGTGCACGCCGCTCGCGAGCGCGCGGTCGCCGGCGTCGACGTTCAGGAACACCACGCCCGGCCGCGCGTCGTACGCGGCCAGGCCGCACGTGGTGTCGAGCTGCGGGGCGACGAACGCGTCGCGGGAGGCGCCGTCGTCGTCGCCGACGTAGGCGTCGAGGGCGCCGCCGAGGCCGCAGGCGCGGCCGCCGGTGAGGACGGCGAGGAACTTCCCGCGCAGCTCGACGTCGGTGGGCCAGCCGCACGACGTCGTCACCGCGTCCCTCAAGGACGTCGCCGCCGGGCAGCGCTCGAGGAGCGCGCGCGCCGGGAACAGCGCGTCGCCGAGCCCGCCCTCGAGCGCGGCGTCGAGGTCGTCGGTGCCGTGGCCGTCGGCGGCCGTGAAGGCGCTCTTGACGTCGACGAAGATGGTGATCGGCTCGTGGTTCGGCGCCGCGCGATGAAACGCCATCAGGTTGCCGAGGCAGTCCGACAGGCGGTGGCAGGTGGTCCCCGTGTCGTTGTTGTCGTGGAACACGAACCACTCGCCCGGCGTCGTCGTGAAGCCGCTCTTGTCCCGGTGGATGTCGAGCTCCAGGCTCCTGACGTCGTGGTAGCCGAGCATGTCGACCAGCGCCTCGTCGCGCTGGAACGCGTTGTGCGCCGACTTCTGGATGAGCGCGTCGTAGGGCACCCCAAGGTCACCTTCACCTTCGCCCTCGCCTTCACCTTCGCCCTCGCCTTCACCCTCGCCCTCGCCCTCGCCCTCGCCCTCGCCCTCGCCTTCACCTTCGCCTTCGCCCTCGCCCTCGCCTTCGCCTTCGCCCTCGCCGGCGGCGGGCGTGCCGGGGCACCCGGCCGCGGTGACGACGGCGACGGCGAGGGGGAAGGCCAGGGGGACGGCGAGCACCAGGGCGAGCGACGCGCGCATCGCGCGAGCATAGCCCGCGCGGTGGAAGGCCCGGTCCGCGCGTCGCCCGAGGACGAACGGGGCCGCGCGCTGCTCCGCGTGCGCGCGCCGCGTCGTCGCTCCGGTTGCGCTACAGCGACTCGTAGTGGGCGCGGGCGACGGGCTGGGCCTGCAGCCAGCGCAGGGCGTAGTCGACGAACGCCTCGGCGAGGGTCTCGGCTTCCCCGTGCTCGACGGCGCCGCTCTTCACCAGGCGCTCGAAGGTGGCCACGCGCTCGGTGACCTCGTAGAGGCGGCGGCGGTCGAGGGGGCCGGAGGTGTTGTCGTTGAACCAGAGGATGAGCTGCTCGACCATGTCGAGCGACCACGGCCTCGTCGACAGCGGCGCGTACTGCGGGTGCTCCGCGAGCCATTGGTAGCCGCGCGCGATGAAGGTGCGCGCCAGGGGCATGGCGTCTTCCTCGACGCCGCCGCCCTCGACGCGGTGGACGAAGCGCAGGAAGTCGCGGACGTGTTTGCGGATGCCGTCGTCGTCGTAGGGCGGCACGCGGTCGATCTCGTGGAACGCGAGCACGGCGCGGCCGACCATGGCCTTGGTCCAACGCCCGTCGACCGGGCCGTTCGGCGCGCGCAGGACGGGTGACACCCGCTCCGCCGCCGCGACCGCCCTCGACTTTGCCGCGTGCTTGGCCATGGGGAGTTGTACCGCCTCAGCGGAGCTTGAGGGGCCCGATCGACTCGGTGATCGCGCCCGGCCCGCCTGTGCGCTCGACGTAGAATTCGCGCACACGGTTGGGATCGACGTCGGGCGCGTTCACCGTGAGCGGACCGAGGGGGATGAAGCCCGTGTACGCCCACCCGGACGTGGCGTCCTGCCCGAGGCTCAGCCGGGCGAAGCGCTCGCCACGGTGGGCTTCGATGACGCTGCCCTTCTTCCACGACAGCGAGCCGTCGTTCGCGCGCCCGAAGGTCCTGCGGATGGCACCCGCATGCGCGGCAGACACGTGGTGCTCCTTGCGCCCGCCGGTGACCGCACCGCCGCCGTCCTCGTTGTCGGACGGGTACTTCATCGAGGTCATGGTGTGACCGGGCGGCGACGACGACGTCCCCGGGTCTTCCTCGTCGGACGGGTACTTGATGGTGAGCCGCGGGAACATGCCGAGCGCGTGTGCGGCGCCGGCGATCTCCGGCAGCGGCGCCGCCAACCACGCGCGCAGCTCCTCGAGCTCGACGCGCTTGAGCGGCATCGTCCTGGCGTGCGCGATGAGCCGCTCGAGCTCGGCCGACGCGTCGTGCAGCTCGCGCTCGGCGGCGCGCAGCTCGCGGGTCGCGGACTTCGCGGCGTGGTCCGCGAGGCGAATGACCTGGGCCTTGGCGTGGTGCACGTCGGCGGCGGCGGCGTCCAGCCACGCGTGCACCTGCGCGAGGCCCCCGCGCACCGCGCGCGATCCTCCTCCGCGGACGAGCTGCTGCAGCCGCGCCCGGGCGCGCTTGAGCTTGTCGCCGGCGTCGGCGGCCTCCTCGCGTGCGGCCAGCCGGGCCTCGAGGGCGCGGGTGCCGGCGGACGATTTGCGCCCGGCGCCCTTGACGAAATCGACCAGGACCTGGCGCGCCTTCTCCGAGAGGTGGGTGGCGTCCTTGCCGTCGAGGAAGCGCTGGACGATGGCGGCGCCGTCGTCGGCCTCGCCGAGCTCCTTCAGGGCCTTTTCGGCTTCGGTCTTGGTGATGGTCGCCCGGCCCTGGGAGCGCGTCCGCCGCGCGGCCTTGAGGGAGGTGGCGAAGGCGGTCTCGGGGGCGACGGGGCGGGGCATCACGGGTTGTTCTAGCGCGCGCGCGGGGTGTTTGGCGCCACTGGACAAACACCGGGGCGCGCGGGATCTTTCGCGTTCCTAGGGGGCCGCAGGGCCCGTACACGCGCTCGCGTAGTTGGGAAAGAAGACATGGCGAACAACGACAACAACCGTCTCTACGTCGGAAACCTCCCCTTCAAGACCACCGATGACGACCTCGGGAGTCTCTTCAGCTCCTTCGGCACCGTGGGTCGCGCTTCGGTGGTGACCGACCGAGAGACCGGCCGCTCGCGCGGCTTCGGCTTCGTCGAGATGGGGACCCCCGACGAGGCGCAGGCGGCCATCTCCGCGCTCGACGGCAAGCCGTTCGAGGGGCGCAACCTCCAGGTGAACGTCGCGCGCCCGCGCGAGGATCGCCCCCGCCGCGGCCCCGGACGCTTCTGAGCCGCGTCCTCGCTGTGAAGAAAGAGCGCCCCGACGAGGGGCGCTTTTTCGTGCCGCCGCGTCCCGTGAAGATGTCGGTAACGCCGCTCCGCGCAGTCAGCGAACGTACAGCTCGACGTGGGTGACGGCGGTGTCCTCGTCGGAGGACCCCTGGTCGGACATGATCCGCAGCTCGAGGGCCTGCTGGGTGGGCGTGGCGAACAAGGCGTCGCGGACGAAGAAGGGGTCGCCGGGCGGCTGGGCGGCGGGCGCGCAGATCATGTCGGGGCCGTCCCACTGCGGATCGCTCGGGTCGAAGAAGCGCCCGTTGTTGGCGCGCGCGGCCGTGCTCGGCTTGTCGCAGAAGTAGTCGTCGCCGACGAAGCTCGACTGTGCGGGCCCGCCGTCGCAGGGGCAGCGCGCGGCCTGCTGATCGAGCGGGTGGCCCGACGCGAAGGTCCACACGTGTTGCCGCGGCAGCGTGGTCGTGAGGCTGACGCCGTCGACGTAGAAGTCGTTGATGTCCTCGTTGTTGACGTTGGACGACGGGGCGAACGCGTCGTCGTCGCCGAACACCACGGCCTGCACCTCGCCCATGACATCGGTGTAGGGGAACAGCGCGCCGAGCTCGGCGGTGACCGCGCCCGCGCCGGCGAGCTTCCTGTCGCAGCCGATGAAGCCGAGGTCGGCGCGGCGATCTTCGAGCTGCCAGGTGCCGGGGCAGCCGGCGGCGGCGAGGCTGTCGGCGTCGACGAGGGCGGTGCGGGTCCAGCCGCCGCCGTCTCTGTCCATGTCGCAGTGGAAGACGTCGGCGGCGTCGACGACGCCGTTTTGGTCGACGTCGTCGGCGAGGCCGTCGCCGTCGATGTCGAGCGGGTAGTCGCCGGTGACGGTGGCGGGATCGCGCTGGAGGAGCTCGAGGCAGGTGCGCGCGGGGGGCGGCGCGGGCTCTCCTTCGCCCTCGCCTTCGCCTTCGCCCTCGCCCTCGCCCTCGCCGGGGTCGCCCTCGCCTTCGCCTTCGCCCTCGCCCTCGCCCTCGCCCTCGCCCTCGCCGGGATCGCCCTCGCCCTCGCCCTCGCCGACGGGGTCGAGGCTGCAGAAGCCGTCCTTGCAGATGGTCCCGGCGCAGTCGGCGTTGGCGTCGCAGGGGGTGCCGGCGGCGACGACGGTGGCGAAGCACGTCGGCAGCGCCAGGCCGGCGACGGCCGCGAGCGCGACGAGCGGGAGCCGGGGGAGGTGGGGGTCTCGCGGCACGTGACGAGCATAGCTCCGGGGCAACGGCGATGGATGGCCCATCCTCCCAACGTCCGTGGGGTAACGTGCGCGCGAGGCCTCCCGCAGGGAAGGCGCGCGAGAGAGAGAGACGGCCGGAGGGCACGTGGACGAGCGGGAGATGATCATTCACAAGGACACCGTCAGCGTGGAGCTGTGCTCCACGCACGGCGCGCAGTCCCGCGGCGAGGTGTTCCTGCGGCCGCCCCAGGAGGGGACCGACCGCGGCGAGCGGCTGCTCGACGTCCTGGCCGAGCGCTGGTTCGTCCCGCTCAAGACACCGGAGCGGCTCACCTTCGTGGCAACACGCCACATCGCGTGGGCGCGCATCGACCTGCTCGCGGCCATCGACGAGCTCGATCCCGAGGCCGAGGACGACGAGAGCAGTTGCACCGCCACCGTCGTCGTCGAGCTCAACTTCGGCGCCAAGCTCGAGGGCGTCGTGCGCTACGCGCTGCCGCACCCGATGCGGCGGCTGGGCGACTACCTCGAGCGGCTGCCGTCGTTCTTCCCGCTCAGGACGGACGACTGGCTTTACCTGGTGAGCTCCACCTGCGTCTCGTCGGTGACGCCGCTCGAGGAGAAACGCTGATGTTCCGCGCCATCGACCGCTTCGTCGCTGCCATTCGCCGCGGGGAGGGCGAGGAGATCATCTTCGCCACGGGCCAGCCCGTGCGTGCGCGCAGCGGCGCGCAGGTGCGCGTGCTCCTCGCGCAGCCCGTCCGCTCCGACCAGATCCAGAGCATCCTGCAGGAGGTGGTGCCGCGCAGCATCGACCGCGGCTTCACCCTCGACGGCGACGCCACCTTCACCTTCGACGCGCCCGGCGGCCCGGTCACGGTGCACCTGCGCCGTCACCAGGGGCGGCTCGACGCCGTGCTGCGCCCCGCCCCGGAGACGCCGTCGCCGCCGCCGGCGCCGGCGCCGTCGGCGTCCTCGTCGCCGTCCTCCGCGCCGTCCTCCTCGTTGGGGGCGTCGCCGTCGTCCTCGCCGCCGCCGCCGTCGGTGGCGCGCTCGCCGTCGCCGTCGTGGTCGTCGACGCCGCAAGCGGCTCCCGCGTCGCCGGCGGCGCAGGCGCCTGCCGCCCCATCCCAGCTCGAGCAGGGGCCGCCGCGCAGCGACACGCGGCCGGTGCCGGCGTTTGCGCCCGGGCGCAAGCAGATCGATCCGCTTTTGCACGCGCTCGTCGCGCAGAAGGCGAGCGACCTGCACCTCACGGCCAACATGCAGCCGCGCATGCGCAAGGACGGCGACATCGGGCTGCTGCCGGGCTTCGAGCAGCCGCTGTCGCCGGACACCATCCGCAGCATGTTGATGGAGCTCGCCACCGCGCCGTCACGCGAGAAGTTCGAAAAGACCAACGACGCCGACTTCGCGTACGAGATCGAAGGCCTCGCGCGCTTCCGCGTGAACGCCTTCAAGGATCGCCGCGGCGTCAGCGGCGTCTTGCGCGTCATCCCGTCGAAGATCTTGACGGCCGACGAGCTCGGCCTGCCGCGCGCGGTGCGCGAGATGTGCTCGCTGCACAAGGGCCTCGTGCTCGTCACCGGGCCCACCGGCTCCGGCAAGTCCACCACGCTCGCGGCGATGATCGACCTCATCAACGGCGCCCGCAACGACCACATCATCACCATCGAAGACCCCGTCGAGTTCGTGCACCACACGCGGGGGTGCCTGGTGAACCAGCGCGAGGTGCACGTCGACACGGTCAGCTACGCGGCGGCGTTGCGCGCGGCGTTGCGCGAGGACCCCGACATCGTCCTCGTCGGCGAGCTGCGCGACCTCGAGACCGTCGCCATCGCCATCGAGACCGCGGAGACCGGCCACCTGGTGTTCGGCACGCTGCACACCACCACGGCGCCGTCCACCATCGACCGCATCATCGACCAGTTCCCCTCGGACCGGCAGTCGCAGATCCGCGTGATGCTCTCGGAGAGCCTGCGCGGCGTCGTCGCGCAGACCTTGTGCAAGAAGGTCGGCGGCGGCCGCTGCGCCGCACTCGAGATCCTCGTGTGCAACACCGCGGTCGCGAACTTGATCCGCGAGGCAAAGACGTTTCAGATCCCGAGCTTGATGCAGACGCAGAAGCAGATCGGGATGCAGACGCTGAACGACGCGCTCTTCACGCTGGTGAAGGACGGCGCCGTCGCCCCCGACGAGGCCTTCCACAAGGCCGTCGACCGCACCGGCTTCAAGATGATGCTCGACCGCGCGCAGATCAAGCTGGGGGCGCATTGACGACGTCCGCGCGCTTCTCGCTCGCCGCCGCGCTCGCCGCCGCCGGGTGCGCCACGCCGCACCTCGACGATCCGCCGATGGCCGTGGAGATGCAGGTCACCGGCCTGCGCCCCGACGAGCGGGCGGAGCTCAAGCAGCGCGTGTGCGCCATCGACGGCGTCACCCAATGCCAGCTCGTCGACGTCCCCGCGCCGGAGCCGCCGGAGACGCCGGCGCGCGGGCGGCGCCACAAGCCCAAGCGCCCGCGCAAGGAGGCGGTGCCGTCGCCGGAAGCCAAGATCACCTTCGGCTACCGCGGCGCGCTCGGCCTGTTGCGCTACCGCATCGCCGAGCTGCCGCACCCGGGCCTCGAGGCGCTGAAGGCCGACGTGCAGCTCGGCTACCGCGGCTTCGACAACAAGGCGCCGAGCATCGAGGTGCAGGAGCCCAAGGACGGCGTGGTCATCGCCAAGAAGCAGGTGCACGTCGTCGTCAAGGTGCCCGACGTCGACACCGCCACCGTCGACATCGGCGACGAAGAGGGCGAGCGCGCCGGCGAGCTGTTCTCGGCCGAGATCGGCTACCTGCAGGAAGGCGACAACGAGATTCTGATCAAGGCGGTGGATCAGGCGGGCAACGCGCGGGAGCAAACGCTCCAGGTCATCGTGGACACCACGCCGCCGGAGCTGCAGGTCGAGGTGGACATCCTCTCGTACGACAAGGCCGTGGTGAAGGGGAAGGTCTCCGGCGACGCGGCCACGATCACCGTCGACGGCCGCGAGGTGAAGCGCGATCTGTTCGGCGGCTTCGAGCAGGACGTCGCCGTCGACCCGGACAAGACCATGTGCGAGGTGGTCGCCGTCGACGACCACGGCAACAGCGTGACCATCAAGCGCTCCGTGAAGATCGCCTCGCCCATGTCGGCGGACTCGAAGTAGGCAGGGGCGCGCCCCCGCGTCCCGTCAGGCGCCCGCGATCTGTTGCGTGTGCGCGATGAACGGCCAGCGCTCCTCGACGCGGTCGAGCATGAACGTGGCGACGTCGGCGCGGGTGATCTTGGCGCTGCCGCTGAAGCGGTCGACCTTGGCGACGTTGCCTGTGGCGCGGCCGTCGACGAGGAGCACCGGCCGCACGCAGAACCAATCGAGCCCCGACGCGGCGAACACCTGCTCCATCGCGTCGAGGTCTTTGTAGGCGACGCCAATCTTCGACGTCAGCAGCAGGAAGCGCATCGCGAGGTTCACCCCGGCGGCGCTGTCGCCGACGCCGGCGGCGCTCACCGCCACCACGCGCTTGATCTCGCACTCGCGCATCGCGGAGACGACGCTGTGCGCCATGCTCTCGCACACCCGCGGCGACGAGCGGAGCTTGGCCCACGGGCTCGGGCCCACGCGGCGGTTGCCGACGCAGGTGATGACGGCGTCGTGGCCGGGGAGCTTCTCGAACGCGCCGGTGGTGGACACCTCGCGGCGCACCACCTGCACGCGCTCCGGCACGCTCAGGCGCGACGAGCCGCGCACGTGGGCCGTGACCTCGTGCCCCCGCTTGAGCGCCTGCTCGACGAGCTGCTTGCCGACGCCGCCGCTCGCGCCGAGGACGTACAGCTTCATTCGTCCGCCTCGGCCGCGCCGTCGTCGCCGCCGCCGCCGCCGCCGCCGCCGAGGTGGATGCTGTCGATGTCGAAGGCCTTGGCCTTGGCGATGGCGCCGTCGAAGACGTCGTCGAAGCTCCCCGACAGGCGCTGTCCGCGCGGCGGCAGGTGCACGAGGCGCGACAGCACCACCTGGCGCAGCCCGGGCGAGTCGATGCCCTTGGCCTTGAGCGCGTTCACGAGCGGCGTCACCTCGTCGTCGAACGCGAGCAGCTTGTCGGCGCGCCGCTCGCGCTCGGTCACCGCCTCGTCGACGGGGACGTCGAGCCAGTCGTCGCAGCGCTTGGTGAGCGGGCTGTACGCCGAGCCCGACAGGCGCGGCCGCTTCTCGTACGCCGCGCCGATGGTGACGAGCGACGGCTCCTCGAGCTCGCCGGCGAACGCCGACTCGGAGCCGCCGAAGGGGGCGAGCGCGCGCAGCATGCGGATGGCCTCGAGCGCCTTCTCCTTCAGCGCGTGGGCCTTCTCCGTGTTGAGCGCGAGGATCTTGAACGCGATCTTGTCGTCGGGGACGACGAGCGCGGTGACGCTCCTGGCGCCCATGCGCGCGAGCGCGGCGAGGCGGTGGCCGCCGTTGGGCGAGCGGTAGCCGCCGCCCTTGTCGTCGTGCACGGCGATCACGGGGTCGAGATAAGCGCCGGTGCGCTTCATGGCGTCGACCATCTTGTCGACGTGGGCCTGGCTGACGTCGCGCTGGAACGCGGTGCGCTCGACCTTGTCGAGGGGGAGCACGGCGAAGAGGACGGGCTTTCCGAACAGCGGATCCTTGTAGCGCGCCAGCACCTCGCCACCGTCCTTGTGGATGATGGCCGCGAGGGTGTCGGCGCCGGCGTCGGCGACGGCCTTGACGTCGTCGGGGGCGAGGCCCGCGCTGCCCGCGGGGGCGGGCTTGCGCTTGCCGCGCGTGGGCGTTGCGCCCTTCTTCTTCGGTGCCGCCTTCTTCTTCGCCGCCATGACGCCTCCCGTCGATGCGCACGATACACCCGGTCATCGGGGGCGCACGCGCCCGGGCGCGCCGCACGACGCGGCGGTCTCCTCCGTGAAGTCACACCGTCGCTGCGCGGGCCGACGCAGGGCGCGTGCGCGCAGTTGGCGTCCTTGCGACGTCGTCGTTGGGCATGAGCGCTGCAGCGTTGTCGCGCGATGATTTCCCTTCCCTCCATCCGTCCGCGCGTCGACGCCAGTCCTCGCTTCATCGCTTTGGTGGTCGAGGACGAGCCCTCGGTGCGCGATCTGATCATCGAGGCCCTCGCTCACGTCGGGGTGCTCGGCCACGGCGTCGGCAGCGGCGAAGCCGCCGTGGCGTGGCTCGACGCCCACCGCGCCCCCGACCTCGTGAGCCTCGACCTGGTCCTGCCTTGGATGGGCGGCTTGCGGGTGTGTGAGCACCTGCGGGGCCATGTGCGGACGGCCCACGTGCCGATCGTGGTGCTGACGGGTCGCACCGAGATGCAGGACGAGGCGGCGGCGCTGGAGGCCGGCGCGGACGCGTTCGTCGAGAAGCCGTTCAAGATCCGCGACTACCTCGAGCAGGTCCGCTGTTTGCTTCCCCCGGGGCCGGCGCTCGAGGTGCCGGCCGCGCCGATCTGACGGCGGGGCGGATCGTTACACCCGCGAGGCAGGAGGCCGCCATGGACGACCAGACCTTCGAGGAAGAGCCGGTGATCGACCCCGTCTGCGGCATGGAGGTGGTCGAGCCCGACGCCGCCCTCGCCGTCACCTACGAGGGCGAGACCGTGGTCTTTTGCAGCGAAACGTGTCGGGAGAAGTTCCTGCGCGATCCCGCCCGCTACGCCGGATCTTCGTCGATTATCCACGGCGGGTGACGCCTCCCCCTTCGCGACCGACGCACGGCCGGCTACAGAACGGGGGTGCGCTCTGCTGCCACGCTCCTGCTCGGCCGCGTCGATCCCCTCGCCGTGCTCGAAGCCATGGCCACCGATCTGGTGGCGCGCGGCGCGCTGTCGCCCGAGAAGGTGGACGCGGCGCGCGAGGCGGTGAAGCAGGGGCGGCTGCCGTCGACCGCGCTCCTCGCCGCGGGCGCCGCGCCCGACCTGGTGCTGCGCGCGTTGTCGTCGGTGGCGAGCGTGCCGGTGGCGCCGCCGCGGGCGCACTGGATCATCGACGTGCGCGCGGAGATCGGCGTCGACGAGGCCACGTGGCGTGAGCTGCTGGCGTGCGCGGTGGGCATGTTCGACGGGCGCCCGCTGGTGGCCTTCGCCGACGTCGCCAAGATCGCCTCGAGCGCCGCGCTCGGCCTCCCCGATCACGCGCCCTGCGTCGCGCTCGAGCACGACGTGCGCGACGCGCTGTCCATCGCGCCGACGCCGTCGCGCGCGGCGGTGGCGTTCTTGGCGCCGCCGGAGGCGGTGTCGCAGGCGCTGCCGTCGGCGGGGTCGCCGTTCGGCCCGCTGACCCACCAGCCGCAGCCCGTGGCGGCGCGGCCGACGCGCCCGCCCGTCATGGACCGCACGCTGCTCGGCACCGGCGCCGTGGACAAGACGCTCCTCGGCACCGGCGCGGTCTCGCAGGCGTCGCTCGGGATGGAGCCGTCATCGTCACCGATGGCGGCGGTGCCCACGCCGGCGCAAGGGCCGACGGGCACGGTGCTCGGGCGCGGCGTGCACGCGCCGCCGTCGTCGCCGTCGTCGTCGTCGTCGCCGCCGTCGGGCCCGTCGTCGTCGCCGCCGCTGCAGGCGTCGGCGCCCGCGCCGGCGCTGGGGCCGTCGGGGACGGTGCTCGGCGCGTCGGCGCGGATGCCGATGCCCTCGGAGCTGCAGCCGGCGCAGCCGGACGCGTTCGCGGCGCCCGCGTCGGGCGTGGGGCCGGGCACGGCGTGCGGGCGGTTCGTCCTCGACAAGCTGCTCGGGCAGGGCGGCATGGCCACGGTGTATCTGGCGTCCGACGGGCGCGCGCCGGCGGCGGTGAAGGTGGTGCATGAGCACCTGCTGCGCTCGGGGCAGGGCGACGAGCTCAGGCGTCGCTTCCAGCGCGAAGCCGCGGCCATGAAGAAGCTCGAGCACAAAAACATCGTCGCGTGTCTCGACGCGGGCCGCGTCGGTGACACCGAGTACCTCGCCACCGAGTACGTGGCGGGCGGCAGCTTGAGCTCCTTGTTGTTGAAGACGGGGAAGCTGCCGCCGTCGCTGGCGCTGTCTTTCTTCGTGGACCTCCTCGAGGGCCTCGGGCACGCGCACGAAAACGGCATCGTCCACCGCGACTTGAAGCCGGACAACCTGCTGCTCGATCCCGGTGGCACGCTCAAGATCGCCGACTTCGGCATCGCGCGCGTGCAGGAGGGGACGCAGATCACGGCGACGGGGCGGACGGTGGGAACGCCCGCGTACATGAGCCCGGAGCAGGCCACCGGCAGCGCCCTCGACGGCCGCAGCGACCTCTACTCCGCCGGCGTCATCCTCTACGAGCTGTTGACGGGGAGAAACCCGTTCGAGGGCGACTCGGTGGGGGCCACGCTCGCCAACGTGATGACGGGCAAGGTGCGCCCCATCGGCGAGGTGGAGCCGGCGGTGCCGTTCCTCGTCGACGTCGTCATCGCGCGCTTGTTGCCCTATCGCCCCGACGATCGCCTGTCGACGGCCCAGGTGGTGCTGGACGCGCTCGCGCCGCTGTTGCCGCGGGCGCGGCGCTTCGAGCCGTACCGCGCGCCGGTGATCGCGCGGCGCGCGGGCGCCGTCGAGGAGGCGATGCAGCAGGAGTGCGCCCTGTTGGTCGACGTCGCCAAGGCGGAGCAGAAGGCAGGAGAGCGGCTGCGCGCGGGGCTGGCGGCGTTTCGCGCGACGACGTTGCTGCCCGACCACAAAGACGCCAAGGCGGTGCTCGCGGCGCTCAACAGAGGGGGCGCGTTGCGCTTCTCGCGCTCGACGACGCAGGCCATCTTCGCGCGCGAGTCCACCGTGGAGTCCCTCGAGGGCGCGGACAAGGCGCAGGCGCACCGGGAGATCGCCGCGGGCTACCTCGCCGAGGACAACCCCGCGCTCGCCGCGGTGCACCTGCGCCGCTGCGTGGCCCAGTTCGGCAACGACGAAGCGGCCCTCGAGACGCTCGCGCGCGTGCTGCCCGCCGACGAGGTGGAGGCCGTGCGCGGCATGCCGGCGCGCCTCGGGGAGATGCCGGCGTCGGAGAAGGCCACGGTGGCGTCGCGCGCCTGGCGGCCGCCATCGGCGCCGACCGCAGCCGTCGCCTCATCGGCGCAACCGGCCGAGCGCCGGGGCATCCCCGTGGCCGCCCTCGTCGGCGTCGGCGCCGTCGCCCTCGTGGCCCTCATCGCGCTCGCCTTCGCGCTCGGCGCGCTCCTCGGCCACAAGTGATGACGACCTCCGTGCCGGCTTCGAGGGGGCGGGCCGTCGTCGTCGTTTGTGTCGGAGCCGGCGCCGCGCGGGCGTCGCGGGGGGGCGCGTGACCCTCGCCGTCGAACGGATGCTGTGGCGGCTCGACGCGTACGACCAGATCTGCGCGGCGTGCAAGCAAAACGGCGTCGCGCCGCTGCGGTTCCTCTCGTTTCGCCCGGAGAAGCTGCGCATCCGCATCGGCGAGTCGCTGATGCGCTCGCAGGTGCCCATCATCTTCGCGCCCGACCTCGCCGACAGGCTCGGCGCGCTCCTGCCCAAAGCGGCCGTCCCGCTGTCGACGGGGGCGCCGTCGCCCGACCGCGACACGCTCCGCCGCTGGCTCGCGCTCGCGCAGATCGACGGCGACCTCGACGCCTACGACGTCGCCTCCTACGCCGCCGCCGACGACTTCCTGAACACCTTCGCCGCGATGTACGGCCGCTTCTTCGACGAGGCCAGGGGCGCCGGCAGCGGCGAGGAGACCGCCGCGTTCTTTCAGCTCGTCGCCTCTTCGTCGCTGCGAAACACGCTCCTTCATCGCATCGGCGCCAGCGAGCGCTTCTTCGGACTCGCCGCCCTCCTCGGGCACCTCTCCGATCGCGCCTTGTCCGCCACCGTCGACAAGGAGGGCGAGGGCCTCTCTGCGCGCCTCGGCCTCCTCCTCGCCGCCGCCAACTCGCCGCTGTCGTTGATGGGCTCGGCGATGGCCGTCGCCTCCCGGCCGGGCAACACCTACCGCACCATCCCGAGCGCCTATACGCGCGCCAAGGAAGCGCTGCGCACGCAGCTCGATCGCCCCGGCGCCCTCGACGTCCAGGCCCTGCGCGCCCGCCTCGCCGCCGAGCTCCTCGCGAGCCCGGACCGGCGCCGCGACCTCGTGCGCGCCATGCTCGCCGACGCCGTCCGCGACCTCGCGCTCCTGTCCACCTTCACGCAGGGCAGCGAGCTGCGGGAGCTCGCCGGCAAGAGCGCCGTCCTCGCCGACGCGCTCTTCACGCCGCTCGGCCCCGAGAAGCTCAGGCGGCAGATCGAGCGGCACCCGCGCCGCGGCGAGGAGCCGCTCGGGCGCCTGCTCGTCCTCATCGACAGCGTCGGCGCCGTCCTCGCAGGCGACCTCGATCTCCTCAAGCGCATCGGCTCCGTCGAGGAGCGCGCGAGCCTCGCCGCCGCCGGCGGCATCGTGCTCGCCCTCGACGAGACAGCGCTCGATCAGGGGCAGCAGGCGCTCGCCATGGTGCGCCCCGTCCCGCCCGCCGAAGCGCGCAAGGCGCGCGACGACGGCCGCGCCTATTGGTTCGGCCTCGACGACGAGCCGCTCTTCCTGTTGCCCCGGCGCCGCGAGGAGGCGTTCCTCTTCGCGGACATGAAGGACTTCACCAAGCGCACCGCCGCCATCCACGAGGAGGCGATGGGCGACTTCTTGAAGCGCCTCTTCTACGAGCCCATCTTGAAGACGTGCGCGCACCTGATGCGGAACCCGGGCGCCCACGTCTCCGTCGTCAACCTGCTCGGCGACGCCGTCGCCGCGCGCGGCGACATCGGGTCCATGGTCGCGCTCGCGGTCTACGTGCGCCGGCTCCTCGAGGACGCCGCGGACGAGCTCGCGCAGGCGGCCAAGGCGGCCACCGCCGGCGTCGACCACGAGCTCGCGGAGATCACGCTCGAGCTGTCGCGCGTGGAGCAGGCGCTCGCCGCGCTCCCCGGGCACGGCACCGAGCGGCTGTGGCTCGAGACGCAGCACAAGGAGCTCGAGGAGGGGCGCGCGCAGCGCCTCGCCAAGACCATCGGCTCCGGCCTCGAGGCCGGGGTGTTCATCGCGTGGGGCCCCGAGGCCAAGGTCATCGAGGTCGGCGGCGTCGACGTCGGCATGTGGCGCGTGGTCATCGCCGAGGCGCTCAACGCCGCCGCGCGCGGCACCAACCGCAGCGCGGCGCTCCAGGCCGAGCGCAACGGCGCGCGCGAGGCCGACGAGAAGGCCGCGGGGCGCCCGCTCGCCAATCCGTTCCGCGTACACACGTCGCCGGACCCGAACGACGTCTCGTCGACGGGCGGCTTCCACAACGCCGGCGCCGCCTTGAGCGGCACCGCGCTCGCCGCCTTCCGCGACGCCGCGCGCGACCTGCACTTCCGGCCGCTCTCCATCCCGCGCGCGTCTTTGCCCCCGCGCCTGCAGAGGTACTGGATCACGCGCCCCGTCGAGGAGCTCGTGCTGTGCAGCGACGCCGCCAACCATCCCGTCTTGCTGTTCAGGAAGAGCGGGCGAACCATTTTCAGGGGACTCGAGGTCGCAGGTGGAATTGACGTATGGGAAATCGTCCTCGTCGATCGAGGGTTCGGCAGGGACCTCGTCGACGCCATCGCCGAAGCCCGGTGACGTCCTGCGCGTGCTCGCGTCGGACGTCGCCGCCGCCCTCGGCCGCTGCCAGCGCGGCGCCGCGTTCTACGAGGCCGACCACCCGGCGGCCGTGCACCAGCGCCGCGAGCTGGAGCTGGCGGTGCAGGCGTGGCACGCGCAGGCGCGGGGCGACACCTTCATCGCCGCCGCCGGCGACGGGCTGTTGTTGACAGGCCTCGACCAGGGCATCGCCGACGAGTCCTGCAAGGCCCTGGCCCACGCGCTCATCACCCGGAGCGTCGTCGGCATCAAGCTCAAGGTGCCCACCACGCGCCACGACCTCGACGAGCTGGTGGCGTGCCTCGGCGAGTCCGACAAGCGCGTCCGCGCCGCCGGCGGCGTCACCAAGGTGCTCGCCGAGCGGAACGTGAAGTCCGTCGAGATCTTCGAGATGGACCTCGACAAGCTCATGGCCGGCGGCCCCGTCGACAACACCGGGCTCGATCCCCTGCTGGCCAAGGCGCTCAGCGAGATCCTGCTCCTCAAGCAGCGCGACAACCGCCGCGGCGCCGCCATCGAGCTCACGCTCGAGAAGGTGACGTCGCCGTCATCGCTCGGCTCGCTGCTCGACGAGCTCATCGACGGCGCCGCCCCCGGCGTGGCCGATCAGCCACCGATCAAGTCGCGCGCGCAGACGGCGCTGTCGAAGACCAGCCTCGTGGGCGCGACCGCCGATGACCTCGCCGAGATCTGCACGGAGGCGTTCGGCAAGGTCACGGGCGGCGAGAACAAGAACCCCGAGGCGCTGGCGGAGGCCGCCAACGTGTTGTCGTCGGCGCTGGTGCGGCTGTCGCCCAAGGCGCGCTTCAAGCTCCTCGAGAAGCTCGCGGCGCCCGGCACCGACGACGACGGCGTGGCCGCCGTGGGCCGCGCGGTGCCGAACGAGATCGTGCTGTCTGCGGTGGCGCAGGCGGTGATGGGCGAGGCGCGGGACAGCCAGCTCGCCATCTCCATCGGCAACCTCCTCGAGCGCCTGCGCCCGGTGGAGCGCGAACGCCAGCAGCTCCTCGACCAGCTCGACGACAGCGCGCGCCAGGCGGGCCGCCCGCTCGAGGGGCTGTTCCTGCAGGAGCTCAACGAGCTGTCGCAGCAGCAGAGCTTCGGCACGCTGGACCTGCCCATCCGCGAGACGCGCGACGGGCTCACGCAGATCGCCAAGCTGCGCCAGACCACTGGCGGGCAGCCGGAGATCGTGATGCGCACGTTTTCGACGCTGCGCCCGGAGAACAAGTTCTTCCGCTCGGCGCGCCTGTTGTGCGGGATGTTGCAGCAGGAGCGCGCGGTGGCGGCGCCGACGCTGGCGGCGGTGCGCGGCTTGTTGGACGCCGTCGCCGTGGACCCGTCGCTGCAGAGCGCGGGCGGCGCCATCATCCTCGCGTTGTGGAGCCGCGCCATCCGCGACGGGCCCAACAGCGCGGCGGCGCAGCAGCTCATGGAGGTCGCGCTGTCGAGGAGCGGGCCCGATTGGTGCGTCGAATTGCTCCGCCAGTTGCGCGGCAAGAGCGGCGCCGACCACGCGACGCTCCTCGGCGACTTCGTCAAGGCGGTGCTCTCCATCCACACGGGCGAGACGTTTCGCCGCGCGCTCGCCGATGGGCTCCAGGGCCTCGACCGCTCGGTGCTGCGCGTCATCGAGCGCCGCGTCGCCGAGTTTTCGCCGCTCGGCGCGGCCACGCTCATCGCGCGCGCGGGGCGCGACTCGCCGGTGGCGGCGGTGGCGCTGACGCAGGCGGCGCTGCGCTCGCCCTCCGCCGACGTGAAGGAGGCGGCGGTGCGCGTGCTCGCCGCGTTCCCGGCGGAGGACACGTTCGCCTTCCTGCGCCGCCTCACCGGGCTCGACGGCGACGACAAGGCGGTGCAGGCGCTGCACGCGCAGAAGTTGCCGGAGACCCTCGTGCTCAAGCTGATGCGCACCGCCGTCGACGCGCTGGGCGCCTCGCGCGCGCCGGGCGCGGTGCCGGTGCTCCAGGAGCTGTTGTTGCGCACGCGCGTCATCGGCGGCGCCGGCTTCGACAAGATGCGCGGCCCCGTGGCGCGCGCGCTCTCCGTCAACAGCACCCCCGCCGCGCGCGCCGTCCTCGACGAGGGCAAGCGCTCCAAGAACCGGGCGATCCGCCTCGCCTGCGGAGGTCACAGTTGAGCGCCCTCACCGCCGACCAGGCGCGCGACCTCTCGTTTCGCCTCGCCGCCGCCTTCGCCGCCCGCCGCTTGTATGCGAGCGGCAACCCCGCGCTCCAACGCACGCTGGAGTTGCTCTCCGCCAATCTCGCGCTCGCCTTCGCCGGCGGCGCCGAGGACGTGGGCGTGGCGCTCCTGTCGCAGGGCATGAGCGTCGCGGGCGTCCCGCTCTTGTCCCCCGTCGAGGGCGTGCAGAAGATGGCCGTGCACATGCGCCAACGCGGCATCGAGATCATCACCATCTCGAGGGGCGTGAGCCTCGCGGAGCTGGAGACGCTCTTTTCGCTGTTGAACGTGGACGCCGCGCAGCTCACCGCCGTCGACGTCAGCCAGTGGCTCAAGGACCGCGGCGCCGCCAAGGTGGGCGTGAAGCACCTCGAGCTCAAGGAGGGCAAGACCGTCCGCTCGATGCGCGAGCTGTACTCCACGGGCCGCGAGACCCTCGGCCGCGAGCTGTCGCGCTTGAAGGACAAGGGCACGCTGGAGGTCGGCGCCATCCAGGAGCTCGCGGGCACCATGCTCGACCTCGTGGTGCGCTCCGACGTCCCCATCACCACGCTGCTCGCGCTGCGCGGCCGTGACGACTACACGTTCCTCCACTCGATGAACGTGAGCCTGCTCGCGGGCGCGCAGGCCTCTACGCTGGGGCTCGACGAGGCCGCGGTGCGCGCCATCGGCCTCGCGGGGCTCGTGCACGACGTCGGCAAGACCATGGTGCCCGACGCCGTGGTGTTCAAGAGCGGCGCGCTGTCGGCGAGCGAAGCGGAGATGATGCGCAACCACCCGGGCGAGGGCGCGCGCATCCTGTTGCGCACGTCGGGCGGCACGGGGCTCGAGGCCATCGTGGCCAACGAGCACCACATGGCCTACACGGAGGATCCGCACATCGCGAGCCAGCTCGTCGCCATCGCCGATGTGTTCGACAGCATCCGCAGCCTCCGCCCCTTCTCCGAGAGGACGCAGCTGCGCGCGGCGTTGCGCTTCATGCTCAAGCGCATGCGGCACCGCCTGAACCCGTATCTGCTGCAGCGCTTCTGCCTGATGTGCGGCATGTACATGCCCGGCGACGAGGTGCGGCTCACCACGGGCGAGCTGTGCCGGGTGGTGGCCAACAACGTCGAGCTCGGCAGCAAGCCCACCGTCGAGGTCGTCGACACCGCCGCCGGCCGCGCGCCGCCGGGCTCCGTCGCCGACCTCTCGCTGCCGCACCTGAGCGAGCTCGGCATCGTGCACGATCGCGTGCTCGCGTTCGACGACCTCACGCCCGAGCTCGTCGACGCCGCCGGTTGAGCTCAAAGATCAGCGCGGGTCTTCGGTCCAGGCGAGCTCGTTCAAGAACTCTTCCTTCGTGACGAGGCCGCGGCGGGCGAGGATGCGCATGAGGGCCCAGAACTTCTTCTCGAGCGCTTCGAGCGCCTCGAGGTCGGCGGTCTTCGGCGCCGCGGGGGACGGCGGCGACGAGCCCGGGGCCTGCGGGTCAGGGGCCTCGGCGGAGATGGGCGGCATCGAGAAGGTGCCCGTGGGCAAGCCCGCGTAGGCGTCGCCGGCGGCGGGCGGCGGCGCGCCCGTCGGCGGCGGCGCGTGCTTGGGCTCCAAGGCGGCGCCGACGACGACGGGGCCGCTGACCTCCTCGGTGAGGTTGAGCACCGGAGGGCCCGCGGGCGCGGCGCGCGCGGCGGTCTCGAATTGCAGCGGCGAGATCTCGACGCTCTTGCCCTGGTAGTGCTTCTGCAGGGCCTGATCGAGGCTCGAGATCTGCGCGATGGCCGGCTTGACGATGCAGCCGGTGGTGAACGCGATCTCGTCGATGGCGGTCATGTTCAGCGGGTCCGCCATCGCGAGCAGCAGGATGGGGCGCCCCTTGGCCTCCTTCACCGCGATGGGGAACACGTCGTACTGCTCGCAGACCCGCTCGGAGACGAGCTTGATGGCCTTGTCGTCGGGAGGCACCTTGGCGAGGTCCACCATCGGGATGCCGAGGAACTCGGAGAGCACCCGCGTGAGCGTGCCCTCGGCGATGAAGCCCTTCGTCACCAGCGCGGCGCCGAGCCGGATGCCCCACTGCCGCTGGTGCGCGAGCGCGGCGTTGAGCTGTGGCACGTCTATGAGGTGCCGCTCGAGCAGCAACTCACCCAAACGCTTCCTCGCCACGCTCACCTCCTCGCGCGCCACCGGGGCCTCCGGGGTTATCGCCGTCCTGTAGGCGAAGGTGCGATATCGGCGGGCGGCGCGCGCGAAAGCGGATCAGTTGCGCCAGAAACCGCCGCGGCGGCTACGTTGGCGTCATGCGGGACGGCCTCGACGACGTCGAGCTGCGCAGCGCCACCGTCGACGACGCCGTCGGGATCGCGCACGTCTACGTCGAGACCTGGCGCGCGACCTACCCCGGCATGGTCCCCGAAAAGACGCTGTCGCGGCTGTCGGTCTCGACGCTGACGGAGGTGTGGAAGAAGGGCATCACCGAGGGCGAGACCGTGATGGTCGCGTCGTCGGGCGCGCGCGTCGTCGGCTTCAGCTCGGCGGGCCGCGAGCGCTTCCTCAATCCCTTCTTTCGCTGCGAGGTCTTCACCCTCTACGTGTCCCCGGCGGCGCAAGGGCACGGCATCGGCTCCATGTTGCTCCTCGAGATGCTGCGCCGGCTGCACGGGCCCGTCGTGGTCTGGGTGCTCGCGGACAACGCCGGCGCCCGCCGCTTCTACGAGGCCCTCGGCGGCGTCCCGGTGCGCCGGCGCAGGGAGCGCGTCGGCGGCGCCTGGCTCGAGGAGGTCGCCTACGCCTACTTCGACGTCGGGTGAGCCGCGCCACGGCGCGTGGCGGCACTGTCACTTCTCTAGCGGCGCAGGCGGTGGAGCAGGGTGCGGGCGCTCACGACGAACAGGAGGAGCGCGGCCGCGGCGACGAGGAGCGCGACGGTCCAAAACACCATCGAGAGCGCGGCCGCGCCGGCGCAGACGCCGTCCTCCGCGAGCGAATGCGCGGGGGCGCTCGTCCCCGCCGTGGCCGCGGACGACGCCGCGCGCACGCCGGTCCGGGCCACGTGCACCGCGAGCGCCACGCCGCCGCCGACGATGATCGCGAGGAGCGCCACCACCCACACCGGCATCTCGACGACGGCGGCGGCGAACACCAGCATGCCCGCCACCGTGCGCACGGGAGTGGCGAGCACGTCGAGCAGGTGGTGGATGAGCGGCACCTTGTCCGCCAGCAGCTCGAACGCGACGCCGACGCCGAGGGCGAGCAGCGCCGGCGCCCCCGCGATCCACGCGAAGTGCTCGCCGACGTCGACGAAGCCGAGCCGCGCCGCCACGCCGAGCATGAACAGCGGGAGAAACGCGCGCAGGCCGCAGCTCGCGGCGAGCGCGACGCCGAGGACGACGGAGGCGAGGACGGTGACGACTTCCATGCCCCGAGTCTAGCGGCGCCACGCCGCGCGCGCCGGCCCGCCGTGTGACGCCGGTTCAGCGCGCGGCCGCTCCCTCCGGTCGCTGATCAGACGGCAGCGTCGAGCGCCGCGCGGGTGTCCTTCAGCAGATCGTGCCAGCTCTCGATGCCGACCGAGAGGCGCACCATGCCGTCGCCGATGCCGGCGCGGTCGAGCTGCGCGTCGGACATCTCCGAGTGCGTCGTGGTGCGTGGGTGGCACGCGAGGCTCTCGACGCCGCCGAGGCTCACCGCGTTGCGCGCGATGGTCAAAGAGCGCAGGAACGTGAACGCCGCCGGGCGGCCGCCCTTGAGCTCGAGGGTGACGACGGCGCCGGGGTAGTCGCACTGCGCGTCACGGATGCGCACCTGCTCGGGGTCATCGAAGAGCGAGGGGTAGCGGACGCGCGCCACCGCGGGGTGATCGACGAGCGCCTCGGCGATGCGTTGGGCGTTCTTGCTCTGCTTGTTCATCCTGAGCGGCACGGTCACGAGCTGCCCGTTGAGCATCCAGCACTCGTCGGGCTGCAGGATGTTGCCGAGCACCGCGCGCGTCCCGCGAAGCTGCGTGACGAGGTCGACGTCCTCGGCGAGGACCACGCCCGCCAGCAGGTCGGAGAAGCCCGAGATGTACTTGGTGGCCGAGTACACGACGAGGTCCGCGCCCAGCGGCAGCGGGTGCTGGAACACCGGCCCGAGGAAGGTGTTGTCGACGACGACGAGCGGCTTGTCGGCGCGGGCGGCGGCGGCCTTGGCGGCGGCGGCGATGTCGCTCATGCGCAGCGTCGGGTTGGCCGGCGTCTCCACGAAGACGAGCTTGAGGTCCTTGGTCTCCGCGATGGCGCGCTCGAGGCCCGCCGTGTCGCCAGCGTCGACGGCGACGGCGTGCACGCCGAGGGGCGCGAGCATGGCATCGAGGAAGAGCTGCGTGCCGCCGTACAGGGGCGTCGTGTGCACCACGGCGCTGCCCGGCGGACAGAAGGTCAAAAACACCGACGAGATGGCGGCCATGCCGGAGTTGAACACCGCGGCTTCGACGGCGCCGGGCTCGAGCGGCACGATCTGGTCCTCGAGGATCTGCGCGTTCGGGTGCGAGATGCGCGAGTAGATCAGGTCGACGCTCTCTCCCGGCGCCGGCTTGGCCTTCCCGAGCGCGATCTCGAACGCGCGCGCCGCCGACTCCGGGCTCGAAAACACGTACGTCGAGCTGCGGAACACTGCGGGCCGCGCGGAGCCCACGGAGAGGCTCGGGTCGAAGCCGCGGGTGAGCACGGCCGTCTCGGGGCGAACGATGTACTTGCGCGTCATGACGCGCGGACCGTAGCAGGTCGCGATGAACGCGCTAGCGTCACGTCGTGGCCAGCCTCTTCGACAGCGATCGCTTCAACCGCGCGATGTTCTTTCCCCGGCCGGACACCTCTGCCGCGCCCGCCGGCGCCGCCGACCATGCCGTCGACGTCGGCGGCGCCGCGCTCCACCTCCGCTGGCACGCCGCGCCCGACACGCGGGCCGCGGTGTTGCTGTTCCACGGCAACGGCGAGGTGGTCGCCGACTATGACGGCTTCGCGCCGCTGTTTCGCGACGCGGGCGCGGAGCTCGCCGTCGTCGACTACCGCGGCTACGGCAGGAGCACGGGCACGCCCACGCTCCGCGCGGCGCTCGCCGACGCCCACGCCGTCTTCGCCTTCGCGGCCGCGCGCGCGGGCAAGCCGCTCATCGTCATGGGCCGCTCGCTCGGGTCCGCGTGCGCGGCGGAGCTGTATGGGTCGGTGGCGGCCGCGGGCGTCATCTTCGAGAGCGGCTTCACCGACTTGAAGAACCTCGTCCGCCGCCGCGGGATGCAGCCCCCGGACGCCTTCGACGACGACGACGCTCGCGTGTTCGACCCGTTGCCGAAGCTCGCGCGGGGCAGCCTCCCCCTGTGCGTCATCCATGGTGAACAAGACACCATCATCCCCGTCGCCGACGGGCGCCGCGCGTTCGAGAGCGCCGGCGCCGCCGTGAAGCGCTTCGTCGGCGTCGCCGGCCGCGGCCACAACGACGTGTCCTTCGCGCCCGCGTACTGGGACGGCGTGCGCTGGCTCATCGACGCCGCCTGAAAAACCGCGTCGTCGTCGACAACGACCCGCCCTCCCGGTCCGACGATGGGTCGAGGGTCGTCCGGCCGGTGTGCGACCGACCGACGCCCGCCCCGGGCATGTGCGCGCACACGGCGCCGAAACTCTCTCGGGGAGACAACCATGCTCGACGGCGTTTCGAACCAGATCGATCAGACCAAGCGGCAGCGCGCCCTCGACGCGCAGAGCGTCGACAAGGGCGGCGAGGCGCCTGTCGCGGCGCCCGCGTCGCCGCCGGCGGTGGCGCGCACGCCCGCGTCGCCGGCGGCGCAGAAGGCCGCGCGCGACGCGCAGGCGCAGCGGGAGCGCGCGGCTGCGGCGCGCGTGCCGGGCGCCGACCCGGTCGCGTCGCGGCCGATCCCCAAGCTCGACCCGAACAAGCCCGTCATGATCGTGGCGACGCAGTCGGGCGGCGCCGAGAGCGACAGCATCGTGAAGTCCACCGACGCGTATATGAAGAAGCAGGCGCAGGACAACGGCTTTCAGGTCGTGAACGCGTCGAACCTCTCGGGCGACGCCCTGAAGAAGTACGTGGCGGCGGTGGCGCGCGCGAACCCCAAGGCGTTCGCCGGCAAGAACACGGTGCTCTTCACCGGTGGCCACGGCGACATCATGACCAACGACAAGGGCCAGGACCGCCACCAGATCGCGGCCAGCGAGGCCGATCACCGGGCCCGGCAGGTGGAGACCGTGCGCGACATCGTGAAGCCGGTGTTCGACGGCATCAAGGACGCCACCGGCGCCGAGCAGAAGGTGTCGGCGTTCGTGTCGTCGTGCCGCTCGGGCGAGGCCGCGCAGGACGTCAAGGAGGTGTTCGGCGACGACAACCACGTCGGCCTCGTGGCGTCGAGCACGCGTGACCAGAACAGCTTCGGCCCGGGAGAGCAGGGCATCGAGCAGGCCGCCATCGCGTTCGCGAAGACGATGGCGAGGTCGTCCAAGGACCGCGCGTCGGCGGACGCCAACCACGACGGCAAGCTCACCATCGGGGAATTCGCCAAGCACTGGAACACCAGCCACGGGGGGCTCGGCTTCGTCGACCCGGGCGAGGAGCCGAGCCCGAGGCAGCCGCTGGTGAAGCGCCAGCAGAAGCTCGTCGTCGGCGGCAACCCCGACCTCACGCTCGTGCCCAGGGACGCCGGCGCCGACCACGACACCTCCTCCGACGGCTTGAAGGACGCGACGCACGCGGGACCGCTCCAGCGCGATGGGCTCGACGCCGCGGCCAAGCGGATGCAGAAGGAGATCCAGGGCGAGATGGGCTTCCGCCCGCGCATCGCCCGCGGCTTCAAGACCGTCGAGGAGACGGGCTCCGACGGCAAGAAGAAGGACCTGCCCGACGGCTCCACGGCGTTCATCCAGGAGGGCGGGACCGTCACCGAGACGCAGCACCCCGACGGCTCCTTCGACGTCAAATTGCCCCACGGCGACTCCGTCCACTTCGATCCGGACGGCAAGCGCACCGAGCGCTACACGCGCGGGCCCATCGCCGAGCGCGTCGTGGACCCGAAGACCGGGCACAGGGAGATCGGCTACAGGGACGGCACCCGTGAGGTGCGCGAGGCCGACGGCTCCGGGTACCTGGAGAAGCACGGCAACAAGACGGCGCTGCCCGTGAAGGCGTGGCCGGGGACGGCGCCGGCGCAGCTGCCGAGCCCGGCGCCGCCGGACGGGGAGCCGAAGGTCTCGATGGGAAAGCACGGCGAGGAGATCGCCCGCTACGACGACGGCACCACGGTGACGACCGCCCGCGACGGGAGCCAGGCCATCGCCTACCCGGACTCGAGCCCGCTGTCTCGCTCCGCGATCGACGAAAAGACCGGCAAAGAGACGCTCGAATTCCGCGACGGCCCGATCAAGAGCCTTCAGCGGCCCCTCGACGGCGCGCCCGGCACGACGACGACGACCTACCGCGACGGCACCCGCGAGGTGCGCACCCCGGACGGCCGCGGGTACTTCGTGCTCGCCGGCGGCCACCGCGTGACGCTCCCGATCGGCCGCCGCCACTGACGCCGCCGGTCCGAAAAAGCGAATCGACGCGCTGATCTACCCGCGGAAATCCTCCCGCACCGGGAGTAGGACTGCTCAGGCGCCCGCGGTCGAATTGAGAAAAAGCGGACAATGCGCGGAGCAAGGTTGAATTCCTCTCCGGGTTCCGAGGATGGTGCGCGAGCCACTTTGCAAAGGCTCGCTCGGAGCTGGGGAGATGACATGCTGAGATTCACATGGCTGGGCGGCGTCAGCGCCGCGGTATTCACGACGATCGTTGGTTGCGCGCCCGCGTCCCTCGACGCTGACGCGCCCGGGACCGCCGCTCGCGCCACGCTCAGCGCCACACTCGTCGTATCGCTCGACCAGACGAGCATCAACGAGGGCCAGGGCGACGTCATGCACGCCACCCAGGTGTGCGCCGACGCGCCCACCGACGTGACCGCCACCGTGGACTGGGCGGACCCGGACGACCTCACACCCACCGCCGCCACCATCACGCCCACCATCGCGCTCGGCGGCGCCTGCCTCGGCGACGGCTTCATCGTCTGCGATCCCGCCGCCGAGCGCCTCGGCGCCGGCGGCAACGACGACGGCGTGTGCGACCCCGGCGAGACCTGCATGGTCTGCGACTTCGCCAAGCCGGCCGGCTACGCCGACAACCTCCCCGCCGACGCCTCCCGCACGGTGACCGTCACCTTCCAGCAGGGCGCCGCGAGCAGCGTCTCGCAGGGCGTGCCCCTCACCGTCCACAACGTCGCGCCCTCCATCATCGGCACCGCGTCGAGCGGTCAGCTCGCCGAGGGCGTCACCCGCACCTACTCGTCCACGGTGAACGATCCCGGCCTGCGCGCCGACGAGATCGAGAGCGTCGACTACGCCTTCACCAGCGGCGGCGCGCTCGCGCCGGACGGCGACATCCGCCACGACACCGGGCTGCTGCTCGCCGAGCAGATCCACTGCGACTGCGCGTCGAACGTCTGCTCCGAGGAGCCCGCCGACCTCCCGATCCCCGGCCTCGTCAGCGCGCACTGCCAGATCCCCGGCGCCGCCAACACCGACGACGACGTCCTCGCCTCGCTGCTCGACGATGACGGCAACCCGCTCAACTTCTCCGTGACCATCACCGATCACGACGGCGCCACCGCCACCGACGCGTCGCTCAACGCCAACGTCGTGAACGTCCCGCCGCAGAACGTCCGCATCCCCTTGCTCTCCGTGAGCTCCGGCACGCCCACCGTCGTCGACGAGGGCTCCCTCGTCAATCTCTCGCTGACCTTCACCGAGCAGGGCAGCGACGACCTCGACATCGCCTATGACGTCGACACGCTGGCGGCCAACGCGGCCAACTTCAGCCCGGCGGACATCACCGGCACCGCGGCCATCACCAAGGCCTCCTACCCGGACTTCGATCCGGCCGGCGACACCACGCCGGTGCTCAACAACGGCTTCATCGACACCCCCGGGACCACGCAGTTCATCGACGACAGCGCGGGCATCCGCGCTCTCAAGACGCGCTTCGACAACCCCACCGGCACCACCCCGCTCGACCTCAAGGTCGCCGTGCGCGTCAACGACGACGACCTCGGCACCAACACGCAGAACCACTTCGTCCACGTCGTCGACGTCAACCCCGGCTGCGGCCTCACCGTCAGCACCCCCGGCCCCATCAACGAGGGTGACATCGTCACCTACACCGCCGTCGCCACCAGCGGCGCCCAGGACCCCGTGTTCGACCCGGTCAACGCCACAGGCTTCCGCTGGAGCCTCGACACCGACGACATCACCGGCTCCCCCGGCGACGGCCTCGGCTTCACCGTGGTCTCCGGCTGCGTCGGCACCGCCGACGCCGCTCCCGCGGCCTCCGACGCCACGGCCACCGCCACCTGCGTCATCCAGTACCTCGACGCAGACGTGTCCCGCGTCCACGGGATGATCGCCACCTGCGGTGACGAGGACAGCACCAGCAACTCGCCCGAGCGCGACGTCGCGGTCAACAACGTCAAGCCCGTCATCGACGCCACCACCACCATCACCGCCGGACCGCAGAACGAGACCACGCTGGCGGCCGCCGACAACGTCACCGTCACCGCGTCGTTCACCGACCCCGCCGGCGCCCTCGACGGCAGCTACACCACCACGGTCGTGTGGGGCGACGGCACCGCGGACAGCACGGCGAGCACCGCCGCGCCCGGCACCTCCATCGTCCTCGGCCACCACTACCACGACAACTCGAGCTGCGACGGAGGGACCAACGGCGCCCTCACCAACACGTGCAGCGTGACGGTCACCACCTGCGAGGCGGACACGTCGCTGTGCAGCGCGCCGTTCCCGCTCAGCATCGTCATCGCCAACGTGCCCCCGACGCCGTCGGTCGACAGCTCGCCCACGCTCAACCAGCTCCTCGTCGAGGGTGTGCCCGTGAGCCTCGACGGATCCTTCGACGATCCGGCCGCGGACCTCGATGAGCAGTACGCCATCGACTGGAGCTGGAACGACTTCGGCACCACGCGCCACAGCACCCCGTCGCCGGCGGACTTCGTGGACCGCGCCACGGGCCCGGACGTCTCGGGCGGCCTGCTCTTCACGCAGGTGCCGGCCGGCACCACCAACGCCGTGCCCGTCACGCTCGTGGTCACCGACAACGACCTCGGCAGCGGCTCGGTCTCGCGCAACGTGAGCGTGCGCGACGACGTCCCCGTGGTCAGCATCGACTCGCTCGACTTCGCCAACGTCCGCGCCGGCGTCACCAACCGCAACGGCATCATCATCGCGGACGACGACGAGCTCGCCACGCCCACCATCCAGGTGACCGTCTCGCCGGAGACGCTGGACGACCTCCTCACCCGGCTCGTGATCGACTGGGGTGACGGTACGCAGAGCACCCTCAACGCCGTCGCGAGCGGTGACATCCCCGCGCCCGACGAGTTCAACGAGGAAGGCGACGTCATCACCATCGAGAAGCCCGCGCCGTACCCGGACTCCTCCGAGGGCCAGCCCAGCGGGCACTTCGTCATCACCGCCACCATCATCGACGAGGAAGGCGTGGTGAACGCCGCCATCCCGGGCCGCAACCCGGTGGCCACGCAGAACGCCGTGGTGAACAACCTCGATCCCGAGATCGTGAGCATCAACAACATCGACGTCGACAACGTCACGCCGGTGCCCACGCCCGTGATCGTGTCGGAGGGCCAGGCCGCCGTGTTCGTCGTGGCCTCCACCGACGAGGCGCCGCCGGATCGGCAGCCGCCCGGCTTCCTCACCCACTTCGATTGGGGTGACGGCACCAGCGAGGATCAGGGCGGCGCCATCGCCGGCGCCAACGCCGTGAGCCGCGCGGCGCACATCTTCCCGAACGTCGGCACCTTCGACGTCACCATCACCCAGCACGACAAGGACGGCGGGGCCAGCTTCCCGCAGCACGTGCAGGTCGAGGTGGTGAACGTCGCCCCCGAGATCACCGACGTGTTCACCACGCTGCCCGTCGCGGAGGGCGCCACCATCAACGGCGTCGCGCTCGTCGACAACCGCGGCGCGGACCCGCTGCACTTCTCGTTCAACTTCGACTGCGCCAACGCCACGCCCACCGACGCCGACTTCCCGACCGACCCGCGGCCCGTGGACGGCAACGGTGACGGCGTCGCGGACGGCTTCGTCCCGAACAGCGCGGTCCTCACCCACGTCTACCCGGACGGCCCGCTCGACACGTTGATGTGCGTGCGCGTCTGCGACGACGACGTCGCGCCCAACTCCTGTGACTTCGGCTCCGTCGCCGTCCACGTCGACAACGTCGCGCCCACCATCAGCCTCGCGGCGGTGCCGGCCAACGCCACCATCGCCGAGTCGGGGACGGTCGCCATCACGGCCACCGTCGCGGACGCCGCCGGCGCGGCCGACCCGCTCAGCGTGCGCTTCGACTGCAACGACGACGGTGTGATCGACACCGGTGTCGGCGACGTCGCGGCCGACACCTCCTCGCCGTTCTCCACCACCTGCGCGTACGCCGACAGCGGCACGTTCACGGTGCGGGCCACGGTCAGCGACGGCGACGGCGGCAGCGCCGAGCGCACGCTCACCGTGCACGTGAACAACGCGCCGCCCGCGGCGCTGTCGCTCTCGGCCAGCACGGTCTCCGAGGGCCAGCCCACGGTGTTCAGCGCCACCGCGTCCGACCCGGGCGACGATGCGTTGACCCTGCAGATCGACACCAACGGCGACGGCACCTTCGAGCTGCAGTCCGCGTTCGCGGCGGGCACCGGCTCGCGCGCGGCGTCGGCGTCGTTCGCGTTCGGCACCAGCGGCGACCGCACCGTCAACGGTCGCGTCTGTGACAACGAGGGCGCGTGCACGGCGTACGCCCCGCTCGCGGTCACCGTGAACAACGCCGCGCCCACGCTCGTCACGGCCGCCGCGGCCGCGGTCAGCGAGGGCACGCCCACGGTGTTCACCGCCAACGGCACGGACCCGGGCAACGACCCGCTCGAGTTCGAATTCGACCTCGACAACAACAGCACCAGCGCGGGCGCCTTCACGGCCGACCTCTCGAGCACGAGCGGCACGGCCTCGGCCACCCTCGCCGAGGGCGCGCACCCGGTCGCGGTTCGCGTCTGCGACCTCGACCCGGTCACGCCGCTGTGCTCGGCCATCACGGTCATCACCGCCACCGTCAACAACACGGCGCCGGTCATCCAGTCCGTGAACGTCCCCGCCACGTCGCCTGAGGGCGCGAGCGTCACGGCCGCCGTCTCGGCGACGGACGCGGGCAACGACGCGCTCAACTACGTCTTCACGTTCTCGAGCGGCGCCACCAACATCCGCGTCCCCGCGTCGGGCAACCAGGCGAGCCCGCTCGCCTCGGCGGTGCTGCCGTTCGACGGCGCGTGGAACGTGTCCGTCGACGTCAACGACGGCGCTGCCACGGTGACCTCGCCGGTGAACCCGATCACGGTCACCAACGTCGCACCCGTGGTCTCGAGCCTCACCGCCCCCGCGGCGGTGGGCGAGGGCACGGCCACGGTGAACGTCTCCGCCACGGTGTCCGACGCCGGCGCGGGTGACAACCTCACCGTGACGTTCGACTGCGCCGACGACGGTACCGCCGACTTCACCGACGGCCCCGACACCGGCGCCGGCCTCGGCACGCTCACGCACAACTGCGCGGCGTCCTTCGGCCAGAGCGGCGTCTTCGTGGTGCGCGTGAGCGTCACCGACGACGGCGGCGCCAGCAGCGATCGCACGGCGGTGGTCCGCGTGAACAACGTGGCCCCCGCGGCCCTCACGTTCGCGTCGAGCACGGTCGCCGAGGGTCAGCCCACGGTGTTCACGGCCACGGCGTCGGACGCGGGCAACGACGAGATGACGTTGCAGATCGACGCCAACGGCGACGGCACCTTCGAGCTGTCGTCGGCGTTCGCGGGCGGCACCGGCACCCGCACGGCCACCGCGTCGTTCCCGTTCGCCCAGAGCGGCACCCACAACGTCAACGCGCGCGTGTGCGACGCCGAGGGCGCGTGCGCCGCGTACGTCGCCGGCGGCGGCGTGGACCTCTCGGTGACCGTGAACAACGCGGCGCCCACGCTCACCGCGGCCGCCGCGGCCGACGTGAACGAGGGCTCGCCCACGGTCTTCACCGCCAACGGCACGGACCCGGGCAACGACGCGCTGCGCTTCGAGTTCGACATCGACAACAACAGCACCAACGCTGCGTCGTTCACGGCGGACCTGACGAGCGCGAGCGGCACGGCCCAGGCGAACCTCGCCGAGGGCGCGCACTCCGTCGCGGCGCGCGTCTGCGACCTCGACACCGCGCCGTTGTGCTCGGCCATCCAGGTCTTCACCACCACGGTGAACAACGTCGCGCCGGTCGTCCAGGCCGTGAACCTCCCGGCCAGCGTGGTCGAGGGCTCGAGCGTGACGGTGTCGGTGACCGCCACCGACGCCGGCAACGACACGCTGCGCTATGCGTTCACGTTCTCCGACGGCACCACCACCATCCGCGTCCCCGACACGGGTGATCAGACGCCGCCGGTCGCTTCGGCCACGATCCCGTCGAACGGCAACTGGAACCTGGCCATCGAGATCAGCGACGGCACCACCACCATCACCTCGCCCATCAACCCGTTCTTCGTGACCAACGCGGCGCCTCTGGTGACCACGCTGACGGCGCCGTCCTCGATCGACGAGGGGAGCGCCACCGCCAACGTGTCGGCCAGGGTCTCCGATCCGGGCGTCAACGATCAGCTCACGGTGGTGTTCGACTGCAACGACGACGGCGCGCCGGACTTCACCGACGGCCCGGCCACGGCGGCGACGTTGGGGCTCCTCACGCACAACTGCGCGGCGGCGTTCGCGCAGAGCGGCGTGTTCGTCACCCGCGTCACCGTCACCGACGACGACGCGCCCGTCCCGGCGAGCAGCGATCGCACCGCGGTGATCCGCGTGAACAACGTCGCGCCCACGCTCGACTCGTTCACCGCCACCACGGTCGACCAGGGCCAGCCCACGGTGTTCACGGCCACGGCCAGCGACGCCGGCGGCGACGCCCTCACGGTGCAGTTCGACTTCCAGGTCGACGGCGTCTTCGACGCCACCGCGGCGGTCACCGGCGGCACGGCCACCACGAGCTTCGTGCTGCCGCGTGGCAGCCGCGACGTCGCCGCGCGCGCATGCGACGCGGAGGGCGCCTGCTCGGCCACCCAGCAGACGGGTGTCACCGTGAACAACGTGGCCCCGACCGTCACCAAGGTGACGGCCCCGACCACGGCGGTCGCCGGCTCGCCGGTGACGGTGGCGGTCACCGCCACCGACCCCGGCAACGACGCGCTCACGTTCACGTACGTGTTCAGCCTCGGTGGCGTGGTGAAGGCGACCGTCGCCAACACCGGCCCCGTCGCCACGGCCACGTTCTCGGACGCGGGCAACTACACCGTCGCGGTCACCGCCAACGATGGCCAGGCCGACAGCGTGCCCAGCGCGAGCTCGTCGGCGTCGTTCGTCGTGACCGACATCAGCGTCACCGCGGTGGCGTTCGCCGATCCCAACCCGGTCAACGAGGGCAGCCCGACGGCCATCACCGTGAACATCCCGTCCGGCACCGGTCCGTTCGTGGTGTCCTACGACATCAACGGCGACGGCGACTTCGACGACGCCGTTGACCAGAAGGACGTGGACTGCGCCGACGACCCCTGCACGGTGAACGCCACGTACCCGAACAACAACCCGGGCAACGCGCCGTTCCGCGTGCTCGCGCAGGTCACCGACACCGGCAACGGCGGCGCGGTCTCCACGGCGATCACGTCGGTCGAGGTGGACAACGTCGCCCCGACGCTCGACGCCATCACCGACCAGACCGTCGAGGAGCAGTCCGCGCTCACGGTGACGGCCACGGCCACGGACCCGGGCACCGAGGATGTGCTCGCGTTCTCGCTCGTGACGTCGCCCGACGGCATGACCATCGACTCCGCCTCCGGGCAGATCGACTGGACGCCGGACTTCAACCAGGCGGGCGACAACCCCGTCACGGTCCGCGTGACCGACAGCGACGGCGCCGCCAACGACACGTCGTTCACGGTCACGGTGACCATCATCGACACCAACGCCAACGGCGTCTCCGACACCCAGGAGCGCCTGGTCAACGGCGGTGAGCTGCTCTGCACCGACACCGCGTCGTGCGACGCGCTCGCCACCACCGACACGGACGGCGACGGCGTGAACGACCTCGCGGAGCTCGTGGCCGGGACCGACCCGAACACCAGCGACGCGCCCCAGGCGCCGACGATCATCTCGCCGGACAACGGGGTGAACGTGGGCACCAGCCGCCCGACCCTCACGGTGGCCAACGCCGTGAGCCCGCGCGGCCTGGCGCTCACCTACACGTTCTGCATCGTCGACACGCGCGTCGGCGGTGATCCGACCTGCACGGATCCGCGCATCGCCGAGGGACCGTCCACCACGGCGTTCACGGTGGACACCGACCTCGCCGAGGGCGGGCCGTACGAGTGGTTCGCCACCGCCAACGACGGCATCGCCGACGGCGCGGAGAGCGCGCACGCCACGTTCAACGTCAACGCGATCAACGAGGCGCCGCCGGCGTCGGAGAACCTGTCTCCGGCCGACGCCTCGCACTTCCTGCAGGGCGTGCCGCCCACGCTGGAAGGCCGCGCTGTCGTCGATCCCGACGGCGACGCCGTGAGCTACACGTTCGAGGTCGCCACCGACGACGCCTTCACGAACATCGTGTCGACGTCGGCGGCGCGCTCGGTGCCGTTCTTCACGGTGCCGGACGCGTTGGATCCGGGCACGTACCACTGGCACGTGACCACGTCCGACGGCGTCCTGAGCGGCGCGGCCAGCACGGCCACCACGTTCGTCATCGACGAGTTCGTCGTGAACACGGCGCCGGGCGAGCCCGGCATCGATTCGCCGAACAACACCGTGGTGGCGAGCACCAGCGCCACCTTGACCATCACTGCCGCCACCGACCCCGAGGGCGACGCGGTGCAGTACGAGCTCGAGGCCGCCGACAACCCCGCGTTCGCCAACCCGCAGGCCTCCGGCCCGCAGGACGGCCTCACCTTCGACGTGAGCAACCTGAAGGAGGACAGCACCGTCTTCTGGCGCGCGCGCGCGTTCGACGGCGAGCTGTTCTCGGATTGGGTCAACGCGGTGTTCGTGGTGAACGCCGAAAACGGCGCGCCGGCCGGGCTCGCCCTGTTGTCGCCCACCGACGGCGCGCTCCTCGACACGGCGCCGACCGCGTTCGTGGTGCAAAACGCCATCGACCCCGAGGGCGACCCGCTCACCTACACGTTCACCATCGCCAACGACAAGGAGCTCGCCGACGTCGTCCTCACGCAGGACGTGGCCGAGGGCAAGGGCACCACGTCGTTCGAGCCGGGCGCCGAGGCGCTCAAGCTCACCGCCGGGAGCACCTACTTCTGGAAGGTGAGCGCGAGCGACGGCACCAACAGCGTCGAGGCCACGGGGAGCTTCAAGCTCTTCAAGGACAGCGCTGCGGTGGCCCCGACCGGTGGCTGCGGCTGTGACATGAACGGCAACAGTGGCGCCACGCCGCTCCTGGCGCTGTTCGGTCTGGTGGCCCTCGGCGGCCTCCGCCGCCGTCGCCGCCGCCGCGACTGAAACAGGCGTCGTCCGTGAGGCGCGCGCCGTCGACCTTCGGGTCGGCGGCGCGCGTTCTCTTTGTTCGCTTGCGTTCGAAGTCGTCGCCGGCGTGTGCGACGAACGGGGCCGGCTTCTGGCGTTCGCCCCGGGGACCCGTCGTATAGTCGCGCCACCTGGGAGCTTGCATGAGATCATCGCGTTTCGTCGTCGTGCCCGCCGTCTTCGCTGCTCTCACCGTCGGACTCGGCGGTGCGGCGCGGGCGGAGGATCAAGTCGACCTGCAGGCCTTCAAGCCGAGCGCGTTCGGCAACGGCTTCTTCGTCACCGACAGCGGCGACACGCTCGACAAGGGCTCCATCGACGCGGGCCTCTGGCTCCACTACCAGCACGACCCGCTCGTCTACCGTGACAGCACGGGCGCCATCTCGCGCACGGTGGTGGGCAACCAGATGACGGCGGAGCTCACCGGCAGCTACGCGTTCTTCGATTGGCTCAACCTCGGCGTCGCCGTGCCCACGGTGGTCTACCAGGACGGCGACGGCGACGTCGGCCAGGCCAAGCCCGGCTTCTTCGGCGTCGGCGACATCCGCATCGTGCCCAAGGTGCGCGCGTACAAGATGGAGAACAACCTGCTCGCGGTGAGCGTGCTCCCCGAGGTCACCCTCTCCACCGGGCGCTTCTTCGACAAGTACATGGGCGATCCGCTGCCGACCTTCGTCCCCACGGTGGCCGTGAGCACGTCGACCCGCTGGGTGGACGCGTCGCTCAACGCCTCGTACCTGTTCCGCTTCAACACCACGCTCGACCAGTACAGCATCCGCGACGAGATCGGCGCGCGCCTCGCGGCGTCGGTGCACGTCTTCCCCACGCTCTCCATCGTCGGCGAGGCGTACGGCGCCACCCAGGCGTTCCGGCCCTTCGAGGACCCGGGCCAGCTCCGCGCGGAATTGATGGGCGGCGTTCGCGCGCTCCTGCCCGCCAACCTCACGGCCACCGTGGGCGTCGGCGGCAACCCGGCCAAGGGCATCGGCACGCCGGACTTCCGCGTCTTCGCCAACGTGGCCTGGGCGCTGCGGCCGCCCAAGGACAAGGACGGCGACGGCATCGACGACCCCCTCGACAAGTGCCCCGACGCGGCCGAGGACAAGGACGGCTTCCAGGACGACGACGGCTGCCCCGACGTCGACAACGACGGCGACGGCGTGCCCGACAGCGCCGACAAGTGCCCCGACGAGAAGGAAGACCCCGACGGGTACCAGGACGCCGACGGCTGCCCCGACCTCGACAACGACGGCGACGGCATCCCCGACAGCGCCGATGGCTGCCCCAACATCCCCGAGACCAAGAACGGCTACCAGGACACCGACGGGTGCCCCGACGACGAGCCCGACAGCGACGGCGACGGCATCCTCGACAAGGACGACAAGTGCCCCACCCAGGCCGAGGACAAGGACGGCTTCGAGGACGACGACGGCTGCCCCGACACCGACAACGACAAAGACGGCGTCGTCGATGAGCACGACAAGTGCCCGAACGAGCCCGGCGTCGTCGAGAACCACGGCTGCCCGGACAGCGACAAGGACGGCGACGGCGTCGTGGATCGCCTCGACAACTGCCCCGACGAGAAGGGCTCCGCCGACAACCACGGCTGCAAGAAGAAGCAGCTCGTGGTGATCACCAAGGAGAAGCTGCAGATCCTCGACAAGGTCTATTTCGACACCGGCAAGACCACCATCAGGAAGCGCTCCTTCGCGTTGCTCCAGAACGTCGCCGACGTGATGAAGTCCCACCCCGACATCGCCAAGGTGCGGGTGGAGGGGCACACGGACTCGGTCGGCAAGGACGAGGCCAACAAGAAGCTCTCGCAGGGCCGGGCCGAGGCGGTACGAGCCTTCCTGGTGAAAGCCGGGGTGCCCGAGACGCGGCTCGACGCCGTCGGCTATGGTGAGGAGAAGCCGGTCGAAACCAACGACACCGCCAAGGGGCGCGCCGCGAACCGGCGGGTGGAGTTCACCATCCTGCAGTGACCCCCCTTCGGAATTTTTCCGGGCGAGACAGAGCGCTCCCGAGGTGGCAGCATCATTTACGTGATGACGAACGATCTCATTCGTGGAGGCCGCGGTGCCCGTTGATCAGCGCGTGAACGCCGGCAAGCTCTGGCCGCTCCTGACCGCTATCGCCAAGTCCAAGGGCACGTCCACGCCGGGCGAGCTCGGCCCTCGCGTCGGCGTGGTCCAGCGCAGCGTGAACACGTCCCTCGAGCTCATCGCCGAGCAGTGCAAGCGCGCGGGCCTCCCGCCGCTCCCGGTGGTGGTCAAGGGCAGCCAGGGCGACGACGACGAAGCCTTCCAGCGCGTCTACGAGTTCGACTGGAGCTCCGTGAAGAACCCCTTCGAGCTCTTCCTCTCGACCAAGTAGCGCTCTCGAGCGAGCCGGGCGCCGCCGTACGGCTCCCGCGTGGGACGACGGCCGGGCCCGAGGGAGCCTGCGCGTGCGGCCCCGTGTGCCGCACGCGCCGGCGGAACGACCCGCGCCCCCAGCGATCTCGCCGCGATCTCCCCGCCGCGCGCCCGGCGCTCCCGCCCTCCTGGCCCCGCGCCGGGCCGTCGCCGGCGCCCGCGCCCGGGCGCTCTCGGCCGCGGGCGCGCGCAAGCAGGCCGCGCTGCTCCTCGACCGTTGGCGCCGCTGAGCCCGCCGCCGGCCCCGCGCCGCGAGTCACCCCTCGCGCTCCGCGTCCGCGGCCGCCTCGTCGGCGTCCTCGCGGGCCCGCAACTGCAGGGCATGGAGCAAGCGGTGCAGCGCCGGCGTCAGCACGAGGGCGACGACCACGAAGTACGCCGAGCTCCCGGCGACCGCGAACACGCCGAGGAAGGCCTTGGCCGCCGCGGTGTCGAGCGGCGAGCGCGGGCCGTTGCCGGTGATGACGAGCGCGGCGTCGACGGCGGCGTCGAGCCAGCCGGGGACGCCCACGGCGTGAAAGCCGACGGCGCCGACGAGCACCAGGAGCGCATCGAGGCAGAGCCCGGCGAGCACGAAGAGGAGCATGCGTCGCACGAACGCGGACCACGACAACAGCGGTGCATCGCGCGGCTCGGACATGACCTCACACGTCGGATCATGACAACGCTCCGGCTTGCGGCGCAGGTCCGGCGGATCCGCCGTCGGCGCAGCCGGCTACGGGGTGACGACGACGGTGCCGGACCACACGAGCTCGACGCTGCCGTCCACGTAGCAGTCGACCAGGCCGTCGCACGCGCGGGCCGCCGGCTGCGCGAGGGCGTGGACGGTGAGTGTGTGGGGACCAGTCGAGCGCGCGCCCACGACGAGCACGCCGGCGTCGCCGTCGTCGTACACGGAGACGTCGGGGTCGGCGTCGACGGACGCGAGGGCGAAGTTGTCGAGGCCGCCGGGCGGCACGAGGTCGAGCGCCTCGCCGGCGCGGATGCGCGCGTCGAACGTGCTGTCGAGGCGCCTGTCGAGCAGGTGCGGGACCTCGATGTGGAGCGCCTCGTCGCCCTCCTGGATGTCGATGACGGCGTCGCCGGCGTCGCCGCGGTCGAGCGTGGTCGACAACGTGGGATAGATGCACTCCGAGCCCTGGGCCTGGAGGGGCCCGTCGAGATGAAAGACCGGCGCGGTCTTGTGGGCCTGGTCGATGGCGAGCGTGTGGTCTCCGGCGGTGCCGGCCACGCCGTCGTCGAGGCCGGGGCAGGCGGCGGCGTCGCCGAGGAGGGTGACCACCAGGCTCCGCCTGGCGCCGTCGCCGTCGACGCCGACCGTGGCCCCGTCGAACGCGCTCAGCGACGGGGCGCAGGCGGTGGCGGCGACGGCGGCGAGGGCGAGGAGCGAGCGCTTCATGCCGCTCCGTTCAGCATCGCCTGTGCCACACACGCGGATCACACCGCCGCCCTGGGCTCACCCGACGGCGACGAGCTCGACGTCGAAGATCAACGTGGCGCCGGGCGGGATGGCGCCGGGGAAGCCGCGGTCGCCGTAGCCGAGCTCCGGCGGGATGGTGAGCTTGCGCTTGCCGCCGACCTTCATGCCGACCACGCCCTGGTCCCAGCCCTTGATGACCATCCCCTTGCCGAGCGTGAAACCGAAGGGCGTGCCTCGATCGACGGAGGAGTCGAACTTCTTTCCGTCCGTCAGCCAGCCCGTGTAGTGCACCTTCACCGCCTGGCCGGTCTTGGCTTCGTCGCCGTCGCCGACCTTGATGTCCTGAACCGCGAGCTCCGCCATCTCCGCCTCCTCGTTGGGGGCGTAGGGTCGCGCGTGAGCTGCCCCCGCCGCAACCTCGATGTCGAACGAGCCGTCGGCGGGGGATGCCTTGCGGCCTTCGGGCCTGCGCCGCTCCCCGGCCGTCGACGCGACCCAGCCAGACAGCGGCGGCCAGGCCCTCGGCGCGCAAGACATCCCACCGCCTCCTCTCGGCGGCAGGGACGAGGTGACTTCACGGTCGACGGCACGGCTCCCGGCTCCGGGCCTTCTCGGTGAACGCCGCCGCTCCCCGACCGCGACGTCACCCTCGCCGCAACAGCGGCGTCGTCACCTACGATCGGCCCTCCGCCGTCCGCCTCTGCTCCGTCACTCCGGCCAGAGGCGCCGGCTGTCGCCGCCCGTGGAGAAGGCATGCTCGAGGCGGGCATGAGGAACTGCGCGCCCGCCGCTGGGAGACGGCAGGGCCGCAAGTCGTTCAGTCTTGCTGGCGTCG
>CAVZJB010000003.1:0-335000 GCA_963775425.1 uncultured delta proteobacterium
TTGTAGATGACCGCCTGACGATGAAGCGGGATGTGGTCGGCGTGCTTCGACACCAACACGTGCGCGAGGAACCCCGGCTCGACCATCGCCTTCGGGATCGTACGCTCCGGCACGTCGGCGATGAACACTCGGCGCGCGAGTGGCGCGCGCCCGAGCGGCGGAGCGCCGGCGATCGTCGCCAGCGGCGCATCAACGGGCGCAGGCGCCGGCGGTGCGGGCTCCACCCCGGCGGGCGCGGCGTACTTCTCACGCACAACCTCGATGCGCACGATCGACGCCGGCTGCCGCTCGACGAGCTGCGTGACCTCCTCACCGATCTTCTCCAGCTTCTCGCCGCCGGGGGCGAGCCGCTCCGGCGGAAGCAGCACGAGGCGGCGAAGCGGCAGATCCTCGAGCTCGAGCTTGCGCCGCCCCTGGCGCGCGGGCTTCGACGGTTTGTCCGCGTCGTCGTTCTTCGCAAGCGCGGCCTTCGCCTCGTCGAGCGCCTTCTGCGCTTCGTCGGCGGCGGTCTCGTCGCCGGCCTGAAGCCGGCCGATCGCCGCGAGGAACTCGATGAGCGGCAGCTCCGCCTGGGCCTGCGCGTTCTTCATGCGCTCGGCCTTCGGACCGAACACCTGCCGCTTCAACAGCTCGTGTTCGAACAAGAGCTTGTCGTACGCCTTCTTCAGCGCCTCGAGCATCGCCACCGTTTCGAGGTGGCGTGCGCGCAACGCGTTGAGATCGACGGCGAGCTCTTCGGCCACGTCATGATCTATCGCCGTGGCGTCGGGGTTGGCGAAGAAATCGACACTTTCGCGCGCGCCTCGCGCACGATCTCTCGCGTCGTCGCACGCTTCTTCGCGCCGTCGAGGATCGCCGCCAGTTGGCGGGCGTCGACGGACACGCTCGCCACCCCATCCTTCGCCACGGGCAGCGTCACGCGATAGCCGGCGTCGAGCCGCGTGTAGAGCAGGCACCACTGGTGCTCTGTGCGCCAGAGTAGCTTCGCGCGATCCTTGCGCGCGTTGGCGAAGGCGTAGACGACGCGCCCGACGGCTGCGTCCTGCTGGAACCTGTCCGCCACGGCCGCGACCAAGCCGTCAATCGAGCGGCGCATGTCGATGGGCGCCAGCGCGACGACGATACGAAGACCGGCGGGGATCATCGGCGCTCCGCGGCGGTGAGAACGCGGATGAGTGCGTCCTCGCAGAACGACATCGGCACGCGCACGACGCGGCCGTTGGTCAGCGCCACTTCGATGCGCTCGCCGGCGGCCTCGACCAGGACCGGCTCGATCTCGACGAACGCCGGCTCCGCTCGAGCGAGCGCTCGCGTCGGCCCATCCGAGCGTCCGAGGAACCAGCGCCACCACGACAGCGTCCTCGCCTTCACGCCCTCACGCGACGCGAACTCCGCGCAGGACAGCCCACTCTTCTGCCACCGCGCGACGCGACGCGCCCACGAGGCCCTCGACTCCCTCGCCATGCACCACCTCCGCGCGCGCGACTACCGCGGCGAGGTGGCGCCGCGAGGACGTACTTGGCCGGCCGGATACCACGTTGTGCCACCGGAGCGCGAGCATCTCGCCGAGGCGCAGGCCCGCGTCGCCGCCGAGGAGCACGAGCAGCTCCGCGCGCCCGCCGACCTTCTTGGCGGCGGCGAGGAGGCGCTCGTAGTCGTCGACGTCGTAGAACGGGCGCTCGCTGCCGTGCCAATTCAAGAGCTTGATGCTGCAGGGCAGGGTGTCGATGACGCCCCACTCCACGGCCTTCTTCAGCATGACGTTCAAGACCGTGAGCGTGTTGTTCACGGACTTGGGCGACAGGTGCGCGAGCCTGGCCTTGAGCTTCTGCACGTCGGCGTTCGTGATGTCGTCGAGGCGCGGGTCCCCGAGGAGCGGCACGTGGTACGTGCGCAGGATCTGCTCTTTGTTCCAGATGGTGCTCGGCTTCTGCCGCTCGGCGCGGCAATGCTCTTCCAGGTACCGCTCGCGAAACTCGGAGATGCGGGGTGCCGGCGGCTTGTCGATGACCTCCTCTGCTGTCGAGGCCCTACCCGCGAGCAGCCGCTGTCGCTCGCGCGCCTCGCCCCACTTGCGGGCGGCCGACAGCGACGACACGGGAGCGACGATGCGCTCTGTCCGGCACTGACGTCCCTGGCGCCGGCCGCTCCGCGGGCGGCGGCCGGCACGCGCTCCCTGTGGGGCTGCGCCCTGGGCCCGACAGAAATCTCCGATTTTCGGTCCGGATGAACGCGGTCTCGCGCCAAAGTCCGGGGGTCGCGGATATGGCGTCCCCCTGCGGGATCCCGTGTGCCCCGCACTTCAACTGGGCCCGGTGAGGTGGCAAGCTCGGCGGCGCATATGCCCACCATCCCCAAGAAGCTCGTCGTCGCGCAGGTTGAAAAGAAGGTCGACGTGCGCCACGTCGAGGACGTCGGCGCGGTCGGGACCGTGAAGGCCGTCGGCGACGCCGGGAAGGCCGCGCCGCCCGGGGACCGCTTCGTCGGCAACAACGGGGAGGCCGCGGTGCCGCCCGCGCCGCCGTCCAAGCGCGCGATGCACCCGCAGCTCCAGGTGCAGCACAAGGTCGAGGCCAAGGGCGAGCAGCAAGTCGAGCAGCAGTACAGCGACTGGGCCAAGAAGTACGACGTCGACACCGCGTCCTACGGCTGGTCCGCGCCGCAGACGCTGCTGTCGCGCCTCACGGCCACCGCCCCGCCCACGAGCAGCCAACGCGTCCTCGACGTCGGCGTCGGCACCGGGCTCGCGTCGGTCCCGTATCTGGACGCGCGCTCGCAGGTCACCGGCGTCGACGTCTCGCAGGAGATGCTCGCCGAAGCGAAGGACAAGCACCCCGAGTTCCACCACCTCGACCGCTACAGCATCGACGACCCGCTCGAGACCGCGGGGCTCAAGCCCGGCACGTTCGACGTCGTGCTCTCGTCCGGCGTGCTGCACTTCAGCAAGGATCTGAAGAAGACCCTCGGCGAGCTCGACCGCGCGCTCGCGCCCGGCGGCACGCTCGCGTTCACCTTCATCCCACCGCAGGATCGAAAGTTCGGCGCCAACACCACGCTCAACGACATCGACGGCGTGAAGGCGCACCTCGAGAAGCTCGGGCTCACGCTCGTGCACGACGAGGAGTTCGTCGCGTACCACGACAAGGGCAAAGCCGATGATCCCGTGCGCTACGCGCTGGTCGTCGCCAAGAAGCCCGGCGAGACACCGGCGGTGCCGGCGTCGCTCGACCGCACCGCCAGCGTCGATCGTGCGCGCATCGCCCGCCTGATCGGCACGCCGCTCGTCGACGGGCCCGCGAGCACCACCTGGGTGCCCGCGAACGATCCGCGCATCGCCGCGCAGTCCAAGGCGCTCCTCGACGCGATGCACGCGCAGCTCGCGGCCGGTGGCGACGTCGATCTCGCGAAGATCCCGTTCCCCAGCGTCACCGCCGAGAGCGCCCGCCAGGGGTCGCCCGGCGTCGACGCGCTCGTGGTGCTCGCGCACCCGGACGACGAGAGCGTCTACACCGGCGGCACCGTGGCGGCGCTCACGAGCGCGGGCAAGAGCGTCTCGCTCGCGGTGGCCACCGACGGCGGCGGCGGCCGCGGCGGCAACGCGGCCGAGCTGCAGAAGAAGCGCGGCGACGAGCTGCAGAGCGCCCTGTCGGCCCTGGGCGTGACGTCGCTGTCGACCCTCGGCTTCAACGACATCGGCAAGTACAAGGACATGCACCGGAGCGAGCCGCTCACGGGCGGTGACACGCTGCGCACGTGGGGCTTCGACGCGCTCGTCGAGAAACTCGTGAAGCAGATCCGCACCGAGCGGCCCGGCACTCTGCTCACCTTCGACTCCACGCGCGATCCGAACTTCTCGCTGCACGGCCACCACATGGCGGTGGGGAGCGCAGCGGCGGTCGCCGTCGCGCTCGCCGCGGACCCAAACGCGTTCCCCGATCAGTTGAAGGGCGGCCTCAAGCCATGGGCCGTGCTCGAGCATGACGTCGTCATCCCGAGCGGAACGCCGGGCGGGCGACAGGTCACGGTCCAGATCGATCCGCAGGCGAAGCGCACAGCGTTGCGCGCGCACGCGTCGCAGAGCTTCTCGCTCGAGCGCGCCATCAAGGATCCCGGCGTCACCGAGACGTGGCACACGTTCCAGTCGCGCGAGCCCACGCACCTCCTCGACGACGTCAAGGTGCACGCAGGCACCACCACGATACCGCTGGCGTCCGGAGAGCCGGCGCTCGCCACGCGGCTCCGCGACGGCGACCCCGCTGTGCAGAAGCTCTATCACGCGCGTCCCGTCGAGCAGGTTCACGCAGAGACCACCAAGCGACCCATCGCGCGCAAGGAGATCGCCGCGCTCATCACCAAGCAGATGACCGCGCTCGGTCCGCTCACCGGCCCGCAGAAGAAGAACCTCGAGCGGCTCCTCGACGAGGGCACCGGCGTCGTCGTCACCGGCCAACAGACCGGCGTCCTCGGCGGCCCGCTCTACTCGCTGTTCAAGGCCCTCGGCGCCGTAAACCACGCGTCGGCGCTCAGCGATCGCGGCGTGCCCGCGGTCCCCGTCTTCTGGCTCGCGTCCTACGACTCCGACCTCAAGGAAGTGCAGGACATGAAGGCGGTGGGCGCGGGGGATTCCGAAGACGCTCAGCCTCGGCAATCGCATCACCGAGCGGCCCGTGGGCAACGAGAAGCTCGGGCCCGGCGTCACCAAGATGCTCGACGAGCTCAAGGCGGTCCTCGAAGAGACCCACGCCCCGCACATGGACGCGGCGCTCAAGCTCGCGCACGAGTGCTTCACGCCCGACACCACGTTCGCCGCGGGCTTCTCCAAGCTCATCTTCGAGCTCACCAAACAACAAGGGCTGTTGATCCTCGACCCCAACGCGCGCGAATTCTCGTCGCTGGCGCGGCCGGTGCTCGAGCGCGAGCTCTTCGCGCCCACCACCTCGAAGACCGCGATCGACACCGCCAACGAGCAGCTCGACGCGCTCGGCCTCAAGCCCCAGGTCCACGGCGGCACCGACCGCCTCAACGTCTTCTTCGTCGACGACGTCGGCAAACGCGTGTTCTTGAGCCGCGCCGAGGACGGCGGCTTCACCACCGGCGGCACGCCCGCCAAGCTGAGCGCCGACGACGTGAAGAAGATGCTGACGACCACGCCCGAGCGCTTCACGCCGAGCGCGCTGTTGCGGCCCGTCGTCGAGGATCAAGTGTTGCCCACGCTGACGTACGTCGGCGGGCCGTCGGAGGTCTCGTACTTTGCGCAGATCGGCGGCGTCTACGACTGGGCAGGCGTGCCGATGCCGCAAGTGCAGACGCGGCCGTCGTTCGCGTTCGCGAACAAGAAGGACATCGCTGCGCTCGAGAGCGCGACCGGCCTCGGGATCGACGCGCTCCTCGCGCACGACGCGCCGCTCGCGATCCTCGGGCGCGCCGGTCTCACGCCGGAGGTCCGCGCCGCGTACGACACCCTCGACGCCGCGCGCGCCGCGGCCGGCGCGGCAGCGGCCGAAGCGGAGAAGCTCGCGAACGCACACGACTTCCCGTCCCTCGCCGCGCTGCAGAAGTCGGTCGCCGCGGAGGTCGGCGCCGCGCTCGACGGCGTGCTCGCGGCCGTGCGCACGGCGGGCCTCGAGCGCTGCGACAAGGGCGTCACGTTCGGGCGCGACAAGATCGGGAAGATGCTCGAGGGAATCGAGGCCGACATCGAGAAGGCCAAGAGCAATCCGGGCTACACGCCGCCGTCGGCCGCGTTCGGGCGCGTCGCCCGCGAGCTCGCGTCCCTCGACGCTCAAGCCGTGAAGGTCGGGCGCCAATCGCGCCCCGACCTCATCGGCGCGTTCCACAAGCTGAGGCCGGGCAACGAGCCGCAGGAGCGCACGATGACCATCGTGCAGCTCGTGGCCGAGCTCGGGCTCGACGCTGCGGACACCTTCGTGTCGCTCGCGCAGGTCGGCAAGCCCGGGCGCACGCTCGTGGCGGTCGACGGGTAACGATGTCGAAGCTCGCGTCTCACCCGCGCCTCGCGCCGCCGGCGATCCTGCCGGCGAAGCTCGGCCTCGCGACGACGACCACGACGACGGGGACCACGGGAGGGGCGCCCGTCGCTGCGCTCGATCAGTTCGCTTTCGCGCGCATCGACGAAGACCGCAGCACCCTCACGCGTGCGTTCCACAAGGCCGCGGCCAAGGCGGCGATCAAGGAGCAAGCGTTCACGGTCGCTGCGCCGTTGAACATCGGCGTCCTCTCGCTCGGGGGCATGGGGGGCAGCGCCAGCGTCGCGCGGACCGCGGCCGAGGGCCTGCAAAAGGCGGGGCACCACGTGCACATGATGACGAGCCACGGGGCCTTCTGGAATGACGCCGCCGCGCACCCCGGCATCAAGCTCGCCGAGATGGGCGTGCCGGAGTCGCCCAAGGAGCCGGACGCGTCGTGGGTGGGGCCGCTCACGGAACAGATCGTCGCGTATGCGCGCGAGAACAAGCTCGACGTCATCAACGTGCACTACTGCACGGGTATGCTCGAGGCCGCGATCGCCGCGAAGGAGATCCTCGCGAAGGAGGGCCACAAGCTCGGCGTCGCGGCGACGCTCCACGGCACCGACGTGACGACGTGGGGGCGCTCCGCGAAGCACGGGCCCGCGCTCGCGGCGCAGTTGCAGAAGTGCGACCAGGTGTCGGTGGTCTCGCATGTGCTCGCGGATCAGGCGAAGCAAGCCTTCGGGCTGTCGTTCGAGCCCACGGTCATCTGGAACTCCATCGATCGCACGCGCTGGAACCCGACGCAGTGGTCCGACGTCCGCAAGCGCATCGCGAAGGACGGCGAGGTCATCCTCTGCCACGTGTCCAACCTGCGCGCGGTGAAGCGCCCCCTCGACGCCGTGGACACGCTCGCGAAGGTGCGCGCCGCGGGGATCCCGGCGAAGCTCATGCTCCTCGGCGACGGGCCGCTTCTTCAGGACGTCTACGAGCGCGCGGCCGAGCTCGGCGTCGACGAGTACATCATCCCGATGGGGCGCATCGATCCCGAGAAGCTGCCCAAGTACGTCGCCGCGGCGGACATCAACCTCGTCACCAGCGAGAACGAGAGCTTCTGCCTCGCGGCGCTCGAGGCGTGCGCGTGCGGCGTGCCCACCGTCGGCACCCACTGCGGCGGCCTCGACGAGGTGATGGGCAAGGTCGACCCCGGCGTCGATCGCACGTCGCGCTTGCTCGTGAACATCGGCGACAGCGACGGGATGGCGAAGAGTTGCATCAGCCTCGTGAAGAACAAGGCGCGGTACAAGCGCGTGCAGAACCAATGCCTCGGCCTCGCGCACAAGGCGTTCCCGCGCGACCTGCAGGTGCAGGGGTACCTGACGCTCGTCGACGATGCGCAGGCGGCCCGTTAGCCAACGCGCCCGAGCCGGCTCGCGTGCCCTTCAGTTTTTTTCTTCAGTTCCTGCAGCGCGAGGTGAACGCACGCAGCAGGTTCTGCCGGGCGAACTGGTCCTCACGGAACGACCACAGATCGAACTTCTTCTCGGTGTCGACCTTGCCCTTCGCGGGCAGCTTGATGGCGCAGTACCACCCGAGCCCGCGGGTACCCACGACGAGCTTCTCCCCGACGTTCGCCTCGATGCCGTTCACGTTGGCACCGGCGGGGATGAACCAGCTCTTCTTCTCGCCGGGCGTCTCGAGCTTCTTCGGCGGGAGCTGGCGCGGGTCCCAGCCAAGCTCACCGCCCTCGTCACCGACGCGCAGCGTGGCCACGAACCCGATCTCGGGGTTGCCGTCGACCTTGCCGTCGTTCTTCGGCAGCTTGTTCTCCATCTCGACGACCCAACCGCCGCCGGGCGTGTCGGGCCCGTCCTCGACGCGGCTGACGACGATGTGCGGCGGATCGAAGTCTGTCTTCAAGCGCGCTTCTTCACCGCGGTAGACCACCGGCTTGAGCTCGTCGTTGAGCGCCTTGCCGTCGGGCCCGAAGAACTGGACCTTGTTCATCTTCTCCGCGCGCTTCTCCTCGACCTTCGCGTGGTCGAAGAAGTCCGCGGCCACCTGGTCCGACGAGATCTTGAACTTCTTGAGATCGACCTCGACGGTGCCCTCGGCCGGCAACGGGATGTTCACGCTCCCGTAGCCGCGCACGCCGGCGCGCAGCTCGCGGCCCGCTTGCGCGATGACGCCGTAGTTGCCGCTGGCCTCGATGCGCTGCATCGCCGCCGAGTCCTTGTCGGGGCAGGCCATCGACTCCAGGCCGAGGCCGGAATTCTTCTGCGCGCCCTCGAAGACGCACGTCCCGATCCACGGCGTGTCGCCCTTGTTCTGGAAGCGCACCTCCCAGTGCGACAGCGAGCCACCCTTGCCCGGCACGGCGGTGACGCTGACCGTGCCCGCGCACGGTGGGCCCTTCCTCTTGGCGGCGAGGAGCTGCTCCACGCGCGCGCGGATGGCGTCCTTGCCTTGATCGAGGTGCAGCTTGTTCTGCGCCTGCGCCGCATAGCTGCGCATCGACGCCGTGCTGTGCGCGGCCTCGTTGCCGTACCACTGGAAGTCCTTGAAATCGATCTCGATCATGTCGCCGTCGAGGGGCGGGAGCTCGACGGTGGTCACCGCCGCGCCGCGCAGACCGACGCGCAGGAGCGCACCTTCCTGGATGGTGACCGAGCCGCCGTTGCCCTGGTGCGTGTAGACGTCGCCGTACTTGAACGCGAGCCGGCTGCCGTCGTTCGGGTTCACGGGCAGCCCGTGGCCGTACTTCACGTGGTCGTCGTGGACCCTGAGGTTCTCCTGCCCCTTCTGCAGGACGTTGTGCGTCACGCCGATCTCGCGATCGCCCTCGTTGACGACGAGCATCTCGTACGTGCGCTCCTTCTCGTTGGGGACGATGAAGACCTTGCCGCGGATGGGCATCACTCGCCCCCAGGGATGCGCTGCTGCGAATAGACCACGCCGGCCTGCTCGGGCAGCTCGGCGCCGAACGCGTGCGCGACGGCGTCATTGGGTTGCTGCGGCGACGGTGTGAAGTACAGCGGCGGCATGTGCCGCACGGTGCCCTTGCCCTCGATGCCGAGCACGGACCCGGCGCTGACGACGCACCGTGCGAGGTTGACGTTCGCGTTCGCCGCGCGATCGACCTCGGGCCCGACGGCGGTGATGGTGACGCTGAAGCGCTTGGGCACGTTGTCGAGCGTGAAGGTGGCGCGCTCGCCCTTCTTCGACAGCGAGACGGTGCGGTGCACGGCGCTGCCGTCCTCGTTCTTGATGTCGACCAGGAGCGCGTGCGCGCCGTTGTTGCGCGCGTTCACGACGACGTCGACGTTGCCGTCGGCGCGCACGTTCTTGACCTTGATCCACACCGACGGCGGCGTGAGCTGGATGTTGCGCACCGCGTGCACGGGGTAGGGGTCGATGCGCTTGTTCACGTCGGCGTCGAGCTCCGCGAGCGCGGCCGTGAGCGGCGCGACCTTTTGCTCGGCGGCGTCGAGCGCCTTGTTGTCCGCCGGCTTGTCGTACGACAGCTTGCCGACGTTGGGCGCGCCCTTGGCGGTGGCGTCCACGGCGGCGGCGATCTTCTGCGCCCAGTGCTTCACGTTGAAGCCCGCCGCGGCGCCGCACGCCTCCGCGTAGTCGACGAGCTGGGCCTTGAGCGCGCCGCTCTTGAGGTCCACGAGGCGCTGCACGCGCTCGTCGAACGCGTCCTTCTTGGGCCGCTCGACCGCCGCGGCGGCGTCGAGCGCGGCGCTCCGCTGCTGCACGAGCTGCGCGAGCGGCTGGAGCTGCTTGCGGGCATCGGCGGCGGCGAAACCCTCTTTTTCGCGCGTCTCATCGAGCAGCGCCTCGCAGAGCTCGTGGACGTCGCCGCCGGGGAGCGCCTTGTCGTCGATGCCGGGGAGCAGCGCCTTGCCCTCGGCGACCCTGGCGTCGACGGCCTCGGCGTCGGCGAGCACCGCGCGGATCTCGCCCTGCACGGCGACGAGGTCGCGCGCGTTCGCCTCGAGCTGGATCGCGGGCTGGAGGGCAGGGGCGAGCTTCGCGGTCTCCTGCTGCACCAGCGCCGTGATGGCCTGCAGGTCCGCGGGGCCCACGTCGGGCTTGTTGAGGAGCGCCCCGAGCTCCTTGTCGACGGCGGCGCCGATGGCGTCGAGCGCCTTGTCCACGGCGGCGAGCGCCTTCTTGGCACCGGGCACGTCCTTGGCGCGATCGGTGATCTGCGCGAGCTGAAGGCGCGTCTGCTGGAGCGGCCCGTCGTTGAACGCGGTGACGACGGTGCGCAACTGCTCGCGCTGCTCGTGCGCCGCGTGCTTCTTCGCGAGGTCCGCCTCGAGCGCGCGCAGCGCGATCATCGAGACGGCCTTGTTGGTGATGACGTCGCCGGCGTCGTCCGAGATGACGCGCGCCTCGACACGCACCTTGAGCCCGTCGTGCTCGGCCTCGAAGGGCTGCCCCGGCTTCACGGTGCCCCTGGCAGCGAGCGGGTGGTACTTGCGCCAGGCGACCGCGACCTTGTCCTCGCCGACGAGGCGCGCGATCACGCGCTCCTCCGCGTGCCCGTGGCACTTTTCACAGCCGTCGGTGCCGTCTTCGCCGTGGCACTGGTAGTTCTGCGCCTGCGACAGCACCACCTTGGTCGCGTCGCCCTCGACGCCGGCCTTGGGATCCGCGGCGTTTTCGAGGATCTGGTGCGCCAGGACGTCGGGGTCGGCGTCGCCTTTGCGCCATACGTAGGTCACGACGTGGAGCTTGTGTTGCACCGGCATGCAGCCCTGATGGTCGAGGTGGGCGTCCGGTCTGTCAAGCAATAGGGATCGCCTGGTGACCCGCGCCAAAGTGCGTCGCTCGCGGGTAGTGGTAGCGTACCCACGTGCCGAAGATCCCCGCCTTCCAGGTCCGCATCACCGACATCAGCAACGGGTCGGTGCTCGTCGACAAGAAGTTGACCGACGGCCCCACCAACGACGAGCGCAGCCTCGTCGAGCACCGCTACGGCGCCGACTGGGAGCGCGTGCGCGTGCGCCACAAGACGGACGAAGGCGACATGAAGGTCGTCTTCCGCTGGCTCAACGGCGGCAGCTACGTCACCGAGGAGAAGGACGCCCGGATCGACGCGCCCGTCGAGGTGCAAAAGCCCAACGGCGCGCGCTTCCGCGTCGACGTGCTCGCCATCCCCGAGTCCGAGTGGAAGGCCGCGGAGGCGCTCGAGTTCAAGGCGCCGAAGGTCACCATCACCGGCGACGGCAACGGGTGGCACATCATGTTCGAGCCGCAGCAGCGCCCCTGCGTGTGCACCGTCGCCGTCGACGGCCACACCAAGCCCGAGGCGCTGCCGTCCATCCCGTTCACGAGCGCGATGCAGCACAAGACCGCCACGCTCTACCTCAAGAAGGGCGAATTCGGCGCCGCTGACGCCGCCATCATCCGGCTCGGCGTGCGCGGCGCGGGCATGGGTGTGCGCGTGAAGCTGCCGGCGGGCACCGGCAGCGTCGAGGTCGCGCCCGACACCTTCGACCGCTCGGGCACGCCCAACCCGCAGATGCTCCAGGCCGCCTACGTGCAGGCCAAGTACCAGGAGAACGCCGCGCTCATCGCCCAGCGCGTCGTGTATCGGTAGGCCGCGTGCGCATCCACGCGAAGAAGGCTCCGGCCCCGATCGCCCTGACAACGAAGCCGAAGACCCCGCCGCCCACGACGACGGAGTCGCCCGGCGTCGTCGACGCGCCCGCGCCGAAGGCCACCCATGCGCTCTCGCTGGCGGGCTGGGGCGCGTGGGTCGCCGCGCTCGCGCCGCGCGGACCGCAGCCGTTCCTCGAGCCCGCCGCCGTCGACGCGCGCATCGCGGCTCTTGCGGGGCAGGGCGTGCACATCGACGAGATTGGTCGCTCGCGGGAGGGGCGCGCGATCCACGCGGGCACCGTCGGGCACGGTCCCGTCGTCATCACGGTGATGGCCGGCGCGCACCCGGACGAGCCCACAGGCACGCTCACCGGCCTTCACCTCCTCGAGAAGCTCGGGACCGATCCGCGCTTCGCGCCGCTGCTCGAGCGCATCACGCTCCACGTCGTGCCCCAGGCCAACCCCGACGGCTCCGCGCGCAACGCGGCGTGGTTCTCGTCGTGGCCGGACCTCGAGAGCTACTTCAAGAACGTCGCCCGCGACCTGCCGAAGGACGACGTCGAGTTCGGCTTCCCGGACGGCCCGTCCCGAGCACCGGGCGAGGTGCGGCCCGAGAACCGCGCGCTCGCGACGTGGCTCGACGGCATCGGCCACGTCGACCACCACGCGAGCTTGCACTCGATGTTCCTCGGCGGCGGCGCGCTCTTCCTCGTCACCGCCGACGAGCTCAAGCCCGACACGCCTTCGCCGCACGCGCCCACCCTGCGCTTCCTCCTCGACGAGGCCGACGCGGTCGCCATGCCGCTCCACGACAAGGACCGCATGGGCCAGAAGGGCTTCTTCCGCCTCGGGGCCGGGCTCCAGACCGCGCCCACCGCCGAGGCGATGAAGGCCTTCTTCGCGGGGCAGGAGACGGCGCAGGCGTTCCTGCTGAACTCCATGCAGTACGTCGCCCAGAACGACGGCTGCCCGTTTTCGCTCGTGAGCGAGATCCCCCTCGTCTACGACCCGCGGATCTCCTCGCAGAAGGTGACCGGCGTCACGCGCGCCGCCGCCGAGGCAGCGCTGGCAGACGGGCTCCTGGCCGTGGCGGATCGCCTCGACGCCTTCGCGGTCGGCCTCCCCGACATCCAGGAGCGGCTGCGGTCGATGCGCAACGCGGCGAAGGCGCAGAAGGCCGACCTCGGGCGCTACGGCGACAAGCCGGCCACCGAGGGGATCCTGGTCGAGAACGACCTCAACCTGCTGCGGCGCGAGGCCACGCTGCTCGCGGGGATCGTGCGCCGGCTCGACGGCGGTCCCCAGGCGGATGAGGCCGGGGAGCGCCTGAGCGCGCTGGTGGACGAGATCCGGGCGCGGTTCGAGCTGAAATTCCCGCCGGTCGACGTGCAGATGCGGCTCCAGATCGCGGCGGTGCTCGCCGGCGCCCTCGACGGCCCACCCCCCGTTTTGCCCGCGCCAACCTCGCGGTCGACCGGCTAGAAGGAGAACGTGCCGCGCCTTGGTCCGCTCCCGGGAATTTCCGTCGGTCTTGTGACCAAGACCGCCGTCGAGGCCACGTCTCCATCCGCCGCCGCCCAGGACCTCGAAGGGCTCCTCGACAAGCCGGACGTGTGGTCCGGCATGGCCGCGCCGGCGCAGTCCGCCCAGGCCCCGATCCCCCCGCAGGCGCCGGCGTCCGCCGACGCGCTCCGCGACCGGGCCGAGGTCCTCGAGCGCCGCCTCGAGTCCACGCTCCGGGCCCTGCGCAAGGAGGCCGGCGGCCGCGCCTCGCCCGCCGCCACCCGCGTCCTCGGCCAGGACGCGCTGCGCCTCCTCGTCGAGGTCATGGGCACCCGCCGGCTGGCCGCCCTCGTCGACGGCGCCGCCGCTCAGCAGAAGGGCCCGCTGGCGCTGCGCACGCGCGGCGACGCCGGCGTGGCCGCGCTCCTTCAGGGCGCGCTCGCGTCCTCGCGCCCCGACCGCCACCGCGCCATCGTCGCGCTCCTGCTGTCGTCCCCGGACCTGGCCCAGGGCGGCGGCGACAAGGCGAAGGACCTGACGGAGCCCGAGCGCCGTGCGCTCGCCGACATCCTCGGCAGCCTCGATCCGTCGTACGGCGGGTTCCTGCGCGAGAAGCTCGCCACCGGCGCCAGCATCCAGGAGGTGCGCCACCTCCTCGCCGAGCGCCTGGTGCCGGTGACCCTCGACGTCGCCCCCGCCGCCGACGCGGAGCCGGGGAAGGCCGCGGGCCTCAAGTTCGACCTCGGCATCAACAAGTGGGTGCAGAACGATCGGAGCTGGCGCTACGAGGTGCGGCTCGCGCAGATCTTCGAATACGTCGTCGACGGCGTCATCGACGGGCGCGAGGAGCTCAAGGCGCGCCTGCTCGCGTCGTCCATCGATCCCACCACCGGTGACAGCGCCGTCGACGAAAAGACCGTCTCCGCGTTCGTCGACGATCTGCACGCGGCGCTCCTCAGCGACGATCCGGTCGTGCGCAAGCTCCTCGATCAGCGCTTCGACATGATCTTCTCGACGACGGACGGCGGCGACACCGCCGTGGCCGCGCTCTGGGAGCTCCCGGTCCGCGCCACCGCGGACCTGTTCGCGGCCATGACCGACAGCGGCACTCTCGACAAGCTCCACGGGATCGCCGAGACGGCACGCGCGGCCGACAAGAAGCGCCTCGACGACATCAAGCGCTCGCTCGGCGGCAAGCTCGACAAGTACGTCGGTGTTCCTCGTCGTCACAAGCGCGCGCACGCGGCGCTCATCAACATGGGGCTCGCAGGGCAGAGCGTGGCCGAGATGGGCAAGGACGGCGGTGTCCTCCCGCGCAGCAAGACGCTCCTCGACGCCAAGGTCATGAAGGAGCGCTACGCCGACGCCGACAACCTCAAGATGCGCTTCCTCATCTCGAGCGAGATGGAGATGATCGTCCTGTCCGACGCCGACTTCGAGGCGGTCGTGAAGAAGTACGGCTTCCCGCCGAACCACGAGCTCCTCAGCTACAACCTGCCCATCGCGTGCAGCGGCTACGTCACCGTCGATCGCGGGCGCGTCGTCGGCCTCGAGGACGACGGCGTCATGCTCAAGGGAAAGCTCCCTGAGGGCTTGCCGCCGGCCATCGAGGTGCTGCGCGCGCGCGGCTTCGATCTCGACGAAGCGAGCATCGAGAAGAGCTCGCACGTCCTCGACTTCGAGGGATTCAAGGTGCTCGCCGGCGAGCCCGACCCCTCCGCTCACGGCGCTGTGCCCGGCGGCTCCGCGGCCGACATCCAGAAGGCGCTCGTGTCGTCGCCGCACGTGGAGCGCCCGGCGCTCGCGGTCGCCGTGGTGCGCCGCGCGATCGAGGAGGAGATCGCCAAGGGAGCCGACGAGGCCACGGCGCGCGCGCGCGTGGTGCCGTTCCTCGCCGAGGCGCTCGGGGGCCTCCACATCATCAACACCTCGCGCAAAGACTTCCGCGAGGGCCGGCTGCCGCAGCACCTGAACGAGTCGAGCGATCTGCACATCGACGCCTCGCTCGTGGAGCACCTCGTGCGCCTCGTGAAGGTGGGCGCATGACCATCCGCGGGCCCAGGAGCACCCTCACACCGCCGCCGCTCACCTCGAAGGGCGCGGCCAAGCCTTCGACGACGTCCAAGCCGACCGCCGAGGAGCTGCCGGCGGCGCCCGACACCGACAAGGACGTGTTTGGCGGCATCGCCGAGCGCCTGCAGATCACGGCCGCGGCGTGGGACAAGCAGGGCGCCGCCGCCGTCGACGCCGAGCTCGCCAAGCTCGCCACGGACGCGCGCGTGCTCTCCGATCACGTCGAGGGCGGCGCCGTCGCCACGCCGCTGTCCCGCGGGGTCGGCCGCGGCGTCCTCGTCAACACCGCCGCCGGCGCCGACAAGGCGCGCGCCGCCGGCAAGCCCTACGTCCTCGTCGTGAAGCAGCTCACGCCCGCGCTCTTCGAAGCGGCGATCGGCGCGGAGGCCCTCATCGTCGTGGGGCGCAAGAGCGACGCGTCGCGTATCGTGAAGGCGCTCGGCAAGCCCGCGGTGCGCACGGCGAAGCTCGAGGAGCCGCTCGGCCGTGAGGTCATCGTCGACGGGCAACGCGGCCGCATCGCTCCCGGGACGAGCGTGGTCGTCGCCGGGAAGGCGGACCCCGCTGTGCAGGCGCAGATCGACGCGCTCCGTCACAAGCATGGGCTCACGGTCACCGCGCAGGCGAGCACCGTGGACAAAGTGAAGGAGGCGCGGCTCTTCGGCGCCGATCGCCTGCGCATCGACGGCTTCGCGCTCCTCGCCGGCACGCGCCCCATCGCGAACGTGCGCCGCTACCTGCTGGAGACCGAGGCCGCCCCGCGGCGCGCGGCGCTCGAAAACGTCATCGCGCTCGCGAAGCCCGAGGCCAAGAAGCTGCTCGAGGCGAGCGGCGCGCTGCCCGCGACGTTCGTCCTCGGTGATCAATCGCCGCAGTCGTTCTTCCCGTCGAGCCGCGAGGGCCTCGCCAAGCTCGCGGCAGAGCTCGGGCTCCCGCCGCAGCTCGTCGCCGAACGCACCGCGGAGCTCGGCGCCGGCAACTCCAAGCTCGGCCTGCGCGGCGCGCGCTGGGCCGTGAAGGACCCGGACCTCTTCGCCGGTTGGGCGCGCGCGATCTTCGAGGCCTGGGCCGACGGGGCCGAGAGCGGGCGGCAGCCGGGTCCGCTGCGCATCGAGATCCCCAACGTCGCGCTCGGCGGCGAGATGGCGCTCGTGAAGGCGCGGCTCGAGCAGGAGCGCAAGATCGTCGAGGACGAGTACGGCATCGCGCTGCCCGTGAGCTACGCCGCCGGCATCGACACCGCGCGCGGCGCGCTCTCCACCGATGAGATCTCGCAGCACGTCAGCGCGGTAGCGTACGGCGCGTCCGAGCTCACGGAGACGCTCTACGCGATCTCCCGCGACGACGCCGAGCAGTACCTCCCGAAGATGCTGAAGGACGGGCTCTTGCCCGCGGATCCGTTCGCGGCCATCGACGTCGACGCGTTCGGCAAGATGGTGCGCGTGGGCCAGTACCTCGCGGGCGAGACTCCCAACGCGTTCCCCGCGTCCCTCTCGGGCCCGCAGGCGATGACGGCCAACGGCATGTTCGTCGCCGCGCAATCTGGTGTGCGCGACATCGTGGTGCCGTCGTCGTCCGCGCTGCTGGCGCGCATGCTCGACGCCAGGGTGCAGACGGCGCTCAAGGCCACGGCCGGTGTGCTGGTCCCGAAAGCCGGGCTACGCGACACGCCCACCAAGCTCTTCGATCTGCTCGTCTCGCGGAACGACACCGTGAAGAAGGGCGGCACGCAGAAGGTGCCCGAGGGCGTCACCGCGCTCGAGCACGTCGAGCGTCTCCAAAAGCAGGTCGAGGCCGGCAGCATCAGCACCGCGGACGCGCTCCTGAGCGTGCCTCCGAACATCGTCGATCAGCTCAGCAAGCCCGTCGTGGATCCGGCGGCGCAGGTGGCGCCGCTCTCGAAGGGCATCGCCGCGTCCCCGGGATGTGGTCAGGGGCGCGTCGCGCTGTCCAAGGAGGCCGCGGCGGAATTCGCGGCCGCGGGCGAGCCCTACGTGTTGATCGTGAACGAGGTCCACGCCGACGAGGTGGAGGCGACGCGCAAGGCGGCGGGCCTCGTATCGGTGCGCGGCGGCAAGACGAGCCACGCGGCGATGATTGCGAGCAACTCCGAAGTCCCGTGTGTGATGGAAGAGAAAGTCCAGATCAACCTCGACAACAAGACCGTCGGCGTGGGCAAGAGCCGCGTGAAAGAGGGCGACTGGATCACCATCGACGGCACCAAGGGCCAGATCCTCCCCGGCAAGGTGCCGCTCCTGAACCCCACCAAGTCGACGGCGTTCGCGTCGCTGATGAAGTGGGCGGACCAGCACCGCACGCTCGACGTGCTCGCGAACGCCGACACCCCGCAAGAGGCCGCGACCGCTTTCGCGCGCGGCGCCAGCGGCGTCGGCCTCGTGCGCAGCGAGCACATGTTCTACGAGGCCGACCGGCTGCTCGCGTTCCGCGCGGTGATCCTCTCGGACATCGGCAAGCGCCCCGCCGAGCTGGCAGCGCTGGAGAAGGCCCAGACCGACGACTACACCGCGCTGTTCAAGGCCGCCGGCGACAAGAAGGTCGCGGTGCGTCTGCTCGATCCGCCGCTCTACGAGTTCCTCCCCACCAAGCCCGCTGAGATCAAGGAGCTCGCGCATTCGCTCGGCGTGGCGCCGGAGCAGCTCGCGGAGCGCATCAGCGGCGCGCAGGAGGTCGACTCCATGCTCGGCATGCGCGGCGTGCGCCTGGCGCTCACGCGCCCGGACATCGAGGCCATGCAGGTCCGCGCCCTCGCGCGCGCGTACGTCGAGGCGTCCAAGGAGGGCCCGGTCGCGCCGCTGCACATCGTCGTGCCGCAGGTCAGCGCCGCCGCCGAGATCGTGGCGGCCAAGCAGCGCATCCTCGACGTCGTCGCCGAGGTCGAGAAGGAGAGCGGCACCCAGATCCCGGTGAAGCTCGGCAGCATGATCGAGACGCCGCGCGCGGCGCTCGAGGCCGGCGCCATCGGCGCCATCAGCGACTTCTTCTCGTACGGCACCAACGACCTCACGCAGGGCACGCTCGGCTACGGCCGCAACGTCGCCGCCAAGTTCATCCCGGAGCTCATCAAGTCGAAGGCGCTCACGGCGGATCCCACCGAGAGCCTCGACGACAAGGGCGTCGTGAAGCTCATGCGCGTCGCGGAATTCCTCGGCAAGGACGCGAACCCCGACCTCTACGGCGGCATCTGCGGCGGCCAGGCGGGCAATCCCGCGTCCATCGACTCGGTGCAGGCCGCCGGCCTCAAATACATCTCGGTGTCACCGGGGCAGGTCGCGAAGGCGCGCCTTGCCGCCGGCCAGGCTGCGGTGAAGGCGTCGCAAGGCCGCGGCGCTGACGTCGACGGCGGCCACGCCACCCAGATCACCGCGGAGCTCATGCGCAGCTTGAGCGCCATCCGCACGCTGCCGACGGACGCGTCGCAGCAAGGCAGCGTCGACCTCGTCGAGCTCTACCTCCGTCAGGCCACCAGCGCGGTGCGCGCCCTGCGGCGCGCCAACGCGTCCCCCGCCGTGCTCGAGCCGCTCATGCGGTCCGCCGCGGAGGCGCGCGAGGTGCTCGACGCCGATCGCCTCGCGCGCGCGCTCGCCGCCGAAGCCGCGGCGCTGCGCGCGGACGTCGCGAAGCCGGGCGTGACCCCGGGGCGGGCCGCGACGAAGGCGCTCGACGCCGCCACCGCCGCCGCGCACGAATTCGGCGTCGCGGCCACCGAAGCGCTCAAAAAGCCGCGCTCCAGCCGCAACGAGCGCAACATCGCGTCGTTCGCATGGAAGGCGCTGCGCGCGTTCGAGGATGTGCGCAGCGCGTTGATCACGGGCGGCGCGCTGCCGGCGTCGCACCGGTTCCACGCGCGGCTGTGGCACCACAACGACGGCTGGGACAACCAGCACTACACGAACGCCGGCCCGAAGCCGGGCGAGAGCATGACGGCGTTCATGGGTCGCGCCGCGCATGAATTCCTCGACGACAACGGGCTCGAGGTCCAGCTCGCGGGGTTCCCGTTCGACAAGCTCCCGAAGGACCGCCCCGTCATCCTCGCGGTGGCGCATCGCTCCGGTGCCATCGACCGCTTCGTCACGATGGGCTCACTGCCCATCGGCAAAGACGACGAGCTCATGTACGTCGTGCGCAAGGACAGCCCCTACGACGTCATCGCGAAGAAGAGCTTCGCCCCGGCCGACAACCCCATCCTCGCGCCCGAGAGCGCCACCGAGCTCATCGCGTCCGCGAAGGACGGGTTCGCGCACGGCAAGCGCGTGCTGCTCACCTACCCGCAAGGCACCGGCACCATCGCCGGCGAGTCGCGCTACCCCGCGTCGTCCGTGGTGCGCCTGGCCATCGAGAGCGGCGCCGTGATCGTCCCCGTGACGACGTCAGACAGCTTCGACACGCGTCCCTTCGACGGCTCCGAGCTGTTCCTGCGGATCCACGATCCCATCGACCCCCTCACGATCGACGGCGCCGACGCCGCGTTCGTCGAGAAATACGTACACACCGCACTCCAGTACGAGCTCACCAACGGCTACCGCGCCAAGCTCTAACGGAGCCGAGAGACCCACCATGCGCATCACGCAATCAGTCGTCGTCGGCGGACCCAAGCATCTCGCGGGGCACCTCAAGCAAGCGGTCGAGGACACCGTCGACGAGCTCTTGCGCACCAGCCCAGACAAGGGCGTGCTCGTCCCCTCGCGCGACACCGCCACGGGCTTCCGTGTCCTCGAGCTGAAGGACCGCCACGTCGATGACGGCTTCGTCATCGAGAAAGAGCGCGCCGACGACGTCATCGCGCCGGCGCCGGAGCTCCTCGCGGCGCTGAAGCCGATCGCGTCGCGTCGCGCGTTCGTGCCCGAGGTGCATTCGCAGGTCCTCGATCGCAACATGCGCTTCCTCGTGTCGCTGCCGCCGAGCTTCGACGCGAAGAAGGCGAAGAGCTACCCGGTGGTGCACGTCCTCTCCGACGACAAGACCATGGCGTCGCACCTCGTGAACGGGAAGCTCAACGAAAAGCTTTCGCGCGAGCTGCGGGAGCGCGGGCTCGAGGACGCGATCGTCGTCGTCAGCGAGCGCATCGAACGCTACGGCGATCGGGATCGCATCAACGCGCGCGGGAAGGCCGCCCTCGGCACCGACGTGCAGTCCTACCTCGTGAAGGCCTTCGGCGCGTCGCCGAAGATCGACGCCACGCTCGTGCTCCCGAACCTCACCGACTACCGCGCCCCCATGCATGACGGCGCTCCGCCGCTTCGGAGGGAGGATCGCTCGTCATTCATCAGCGATCAGCGTACCCGTGAGGAGGATCCGAAGCCGCGACGCGGCCTCCTCGGCTCCATGGTGTCGCTGTTCATGGACGACGAGCCCAGGCGGAGCCGCGACATCGAGGAGTCCTCTTCCTCGTCGTACTCGTTTCGTCGCGACGATTCCGAGCGGAGCTTCTGGAAGAAGCCGAGCTGGGACGGCGCGGTCGTCGTCGCCAGCAGCGGTGGTGACCGGCCGAAGGTCACGCAGGCGTCGTCGTGGGACGGCAAGGTGCGCGCCTCCAAGCTGCCCGGCGCGGACTTCTTCTCGCCGCTGCGGGACCGCTCGTCCGCCGGCGTCGCGGTCGCCGGTCTCGCGTCCAAGATCGCCGACGACGTCGTGCCGTATGCGGTGGTCGTGCCGAAGGGCTTCGATCCCAAGCGCAAGTACCCCGTCGACGTCGTGGAGGCGGGCTCCGCCAACCTCAAGGACGTCGTTCGCAAGCTCGGCGCCGCCCAGCTCGACATCGGTGATCGCATCGTGATCGTCGCCGATACAAAGAGCTTTTCGAAGAAGGGCCCGACCGCGTTCGCGGACCACGTGAAGTACGAGCTCCTGGCCACGGTGTCGGATCAGCTCCCGATCGATCTCGGCCGCGTCCACGACGCGCGCTCCCTCGGCAGCGACCCGGGCAAGTGGGCCGCCCGCATCCAGGAAGCGCCGCGCACGGCGGTCAAGAGCGCCGGCGGCCCCGTGGTGTTCTCCGAAGGGTCGTGGGTCCGGACCGCGCCCACCCTCGACTACGAGCGCTCGTTCCCCCGCGTCGGCTGGGGCGTCAAGGGCGACAGCGCCATCCCGCGCGAGATGCAGAAGCAGCCCGCGGATCACGGCACCATGTTCGTCCCCGTCATCGACAGCAAGGCGGTGGACAAGCCCTTCCGCGCCGGCGTGTATCTGCCGCCGGGCTACGATCCGTCCTCGTCAGAGAAGCTGCCGGTCCTCGTGATGCTGCCGGGCAAGGGCGGCTCGCTCGAGCAGTGGATGAGCGCGGGGAACATCACACCCAAGCTCGACGAGCTCATGGGCGGCGACGCGCAGAAGATGATCGTCGTCATCCCCGACAAGACCGACAGCCTCTGGTACGACTACGACAAAAACGGCGACGCGTCCGTCGGCGACAAGGGCAAGCGCAACTACGAAGGCTTGCTGATGGACGAGATCCTCCCGTTCGTCACGAAGACGCTGAACGCGGACGCGAGCAAGATGTCGATCGCCGGCATCTCGCGCGGCGGCTTCGGCGCGATGTCTCTCGCGGCGCGACACCCCGGCACGTTCCAGGCCGTCAGCGCGCACTCGGCGGTGCTCGCGCTCGAGCACACCGGCGGCGAGCTCGGCAAGGTGGCGAGCGGCGAGATCAGCAAGCACCTCGGCCCCGTCAACGATCCCATCTGGGCACAGGTGAACCCGCTCGATCTCGTTCAGAGCGGCAAGCTCAACGGCCGCGGAGCCGCGGGCGGCAAGGCGCCGCGCGTGCTCGTGGACATCGGCGCCGACGACCCCTACTTCATCGACGACAACCTCGCCTTCGGCCGCGCCCTCGCGGACAAGAAGGTCCCGTTCGAGATGCACATCTACGGTGGCGACACCGACAAGAAGCACAACTGGGACACGTGGGCGGCGCTGCTGCCGTCGTGGATCGCGTTCCACCAGACGACCTTCGGCAAGGCCGGCAAGGTCGCGCTGAAAGACGTGGTCGACGTCACCGACATGGTGAAGGTCGATCGGGACGCCGCGCGCCACAAGCTCGAGAAGGATCTCGCGAAGCGCATGGACGCGATCGGGCGCGCGATCCCCTCGCTCACCGACGACGAACGATCGCGCGAGGTCATCGGCTACTCCGAGGGCCGGCGCAGCGTGTACCGGCCGCTGGCGCAACTGCAGGACGGCATTGACGACGCCAAGCGCGAGCTCGCGGGCCTCAAGGGCAAGCCGCTGCACGTGCTCGAAGCGCGCGTCTCGCGCCTCGAGGGCCGCGTGGGCGAGCTGCGCGAGCGCCTCGAGCGCGGGCGCCGATCGATCATGGGCTCGACACCTCCGCCGGTGCGCGCACTGCCGGGCGCCATCGAGAAGCTCCCGGGCGACGTGCAGGCGGATCTGAAGGCCGCCATCGCCGAGGTGCCGGAGCTCGCGAACCCGCTCGCGAAGTTGGCGACGATCCGCCCGAGCGTCTTCGTCGGCGTCGACGAGATCACGGGCGTGAGCTTCGCGAAGCAACTGCGCACATTCGTGAAGTCGGGCGTGTTCAACCCGGACAAGGAGTCGCGCGGGATCGCGGAGTTCATCGATCGCATGGCGGAGCGCCGCTATGACTGGCGTCGTGGCGGCTTCTCCAACGCCGTCACCGCGACGATGAACACGATCTTCAACCACCCCGGCATCGTGTTGAACCTCACCACTGCGTCGCGCGAGGGGGAGACGCTCGAGTTCCCCACGTTCTACGCCGGCGATCCCGCGACCCGCGTGCGGCCCATGGGTGACCTCAAGGCCGCGTTCTCGCGCGTCGACGAGACCGACAGCGACATGGGCGGCCTCCCCGGCGCCGAGCTCGGGTACGAGCGCGCGATCCTCCGCATCGTCCGCGACGTGCTCTGCCCGCCCAAGAGCTCGATGCCGGACCACCGCGCGTTCGGCCAGCGCACCAACATGCCGGTCGCCGAAGGGCTCGCGAAGCTCCGCGGCCGCGAGGTGCTCTACGGCTACGCCATGAAGATCAAGACCGGCGATGACCTCGTCAAAGCCGTCCAGAGCCAGGGCAAGGAAGGGCTGGCGATGTCGGACATGAAGCTCGGCTACAACGGGCAGCTCGTGGGCATCCACTTCCCGGTCTTCTACGACTACGACGAAAAGACCCGGACCATCGAGATGCAGCACTGGGGCGCCGGCGCCACGCGCCTCAAGGTGGACGGCCTCCAGCTCGACGACGTCGGCGTCTACTACGAGCCCACGGCAGGGATGCAGGAGTTCCTGACGCCCGAGAAGCAGAGCAACTGGGACGCGATCCGCGCCGCCCGGGAGGGCCGCGAGCCTTCGCGGCGCCGGTCCTGGCTCGACGACGACTGACGCGCTGCGGCATCGGCCGGATCCGCGGGTATGCGACATGTCACCCTCGCGCGCACATCTTCCGGCAACGGCCCGATACATCACTCACGGCGCAACCCCCCGCGCGCCTTGGAGGATCTCATGCCGTACAACGTCGCCGCGAACCGCGCTCCCCGCCACGTGAACAGGGCCGACGACTGCGGCTGCAACCTCCCCAAGGTCGACGTCGGCATCAGCATCCGCGCGACCAAGACCGAGCTCGGCCGCGGCGAATGGACGGTCCAGTTCGCCAACAGGGAGTGCTTCCCGGTCTTCCTCACGATGGCGAGCGGCGACGCCGCCCACGGCCACGACGGCCCCGCGGAGGACTTCGACACCGAGTGCCGCGACCTCAAGGTGTGCCCCGGCGAGACCGCCAGCATCAAGATCCCGCGCTGCGGCAACGGCGTCGAGTACAACGCGCCCTTCCGCGTGACCGCACGCAACCAGCGCGCCGCCGTCGTCGGTGAGCTCAAGGGCGAGTTTCCCCGCGACGCGCGCGGCTGCTGAGCCGTCGCCAAACGCGGCCCCGCGGCGCTAGAAGTGGTGCATGAAGGTGCGCCACTTCGGCCTCCCGCCGACCAGCCTGCTCGGGCGCACGCCCGCGGTCGCTCCGGGCGAGGTCACCGAGGGGGGCGGCACCCAGATCTCCAAGACCGGGGACGTCGGGCTCGAAGGCGGCGCCCTCACGTTCCCGCGCGGCGCCGAGGAGCTCTCCGCCAAGGCCAAGGCCGAGCGCGGGCGGGTGCTCCTCGAGACCCTGCGCGTCGACGGCGGCGGGGCCTTCGGCGGCAAGGTCAAAGGTGGCGTCGACGTCGGCGCGTCGCTGCGCGCCTACCTGCGGTCCCTCGAGGTCGCCCAGGTCGCCACCGAGCGCGGCGCCACCGCGGCGGTCACGGAATTCGTGGACGGCCTCGACGTCCCCGAGGACATCCGGCCGCTGCTCGGGCTCGCGGTCGACTCGCATGAGATCCCGGCCGCGCTCGGCACCCTCAAGCAGCACGAGAACGACGCCAACACCAACCCCATGTGGCAGCGCTGGCAGCACGGCGACGCCGCCGTGCACACCGTCACCGACGAGACCGTGCGCAAGTGGTTCACGCAGTGGCGCGCCGGCAACGATATGAACGGGTACCTCAACTACGGGGACCCCAACTTCAAGGTCGGCGTCTTCCGCTTCTTCGCACGCGCGAAGGAGCTCGGCATCAACGTCGTCGCCAACAACTACGCGGGATATCTCGCGCAGCTCCCCGCCACCGACGACACGGCCAAGACGCTGCACCGGTTCGCGCGCGCGTTCGGCATCGACCCCGCCACCATCAACCTCGGCAACCGGCCGCTGTCGGGGTGGAGCGGCGCCGGTCGCGCCGCGCGCGCGGTGCACGGCTCTCCGCTCGGGCGCGAGGCGAAGTGGCTGAACAAGGCCGCGGAGTGGCAGCAGGCGTTCGCGCGCGGCGACGTGAGCACGCTCAAGATCAACGACGCGTCGCTGCGCGTGATCGTCGCCGCGAACCTCCTGCGCGACCCGCACTCCTTCGTCTACGGCGCGCCGGCGCAGATGAAGAACGGCGGCCTCCTCCTCGTGGCGCGCGCGAAAGAGCTCGGGCTCAACGTGCCCGTCGACATCAACGTGCTCACGAACCTCGCCACCCACGCGCCCGGCAGCGTGGAGAACGCGCGCGCCATCACGCGGCTGGGCCGCGCGGTCCACCTCGACGCCGGCCACCTCGCGCTCGGTGGCAAGCCGGTGGCGGAGTGGCTCGGCGCGTCGCGCGCACCGCCGCCGGGACGGAAGGGCGCGCTCGGCACCACGGCGACGTGGGAAGGCCAGCCCAACTACAACGCGCTCTACGCCGCGGCGCAGCAGCAGCCCGCGTCGGTGCGGTCGATCACCGACGCCACGCTCGTGAAGTGGTTCGGCGCGTGGGGCCCCAACAAGGATCTCCCCGCGTACCACGGCACCGGCAACCCCGAGAGCCGCGTGTCGTTCGCGCTCTGGTGGGCGCGCGCCAAGGAGATCGGGCTCCCGGGGTCATGCAACCCGGCCTCGATGCAGCAGTACGCGAACACGCTCCCGGAGACCGCCGACGCCGCCAACGCGCTGCGACGGCTCGGCGCCGCGTTTGGCTTCTCCCCCGAGCAGCTGATGCTCGCCGGGCGCACGCCGGTGTCGACGTACCCGCGCCGCGGCTACGCGGCTGCCGCGCTGACGCTGCCGGCGCGGCCCGTCCTCGGCGCCAACAGGTTCACCGCGACGCAGCTCGAGGGCGCGTTCGTCGAGGGCGACCCCAAGCTCTTCACCGTCGACGACGCCACGTTGAAGCGGATCCTCGAGAAGCACCCGGGCCTCGCGACCTTCCAGCAGATGAACGCCGACCGCGCGTGGCAGCTCGGTGCGCTCAATCTCGCCGAGCGCTCCCTCGCGTTCGACGGCATCACGCCCGCGCAGGCGCAGGAGCTCATCCGCGCGGTCCCTTACAAGCTCCTCGATGACGACGTCGTCTGCGAGCGATTGGCCACGCTCGCGTGCCGTGCGGGGTTGGCGGCCGGCGCGGTCGCGCTCAGCAACGGCACGATGCTCGCCGCGCACGCCACCACCAAGCCGCACGTCGAGAAGCTCGACCGAATCCTCGAGGGGACGAGCGCGGCCGTGCCCGCGCGCAGGCCGGCGAAGCTCGACGAGGTCGGCGGCCTCGCCGCTGCCGGGCCGCTCGGCGACACGGCGGGGCCGCACACCACGTACTGGAACCAGAAGAACGTCGCGTTCCTCAGCGCGAGCGATGATGCGCTGCGCGCCGAGTTCATGGGCTGGGGCGACTTCAACTCGTGGCTGCCCCACTGGAACAACGACCCGCGCTTGATCTCGTTCGTGGCGCGCATCGCGGAGCTCAACGACGGCAACCCCGCCGCGGCGTCGGTGGTGGCGACGAAGGCGTGGCTCGGGCAGCAGCCCGTGCCCGAGATCTTCGGCACCGCCGACGCACTCCCGCGTGTGTTGCGCGCGGCGCGCGCCGCCGGCGTCGATCCCGCCACGGTGAACGTGCTCTCCGGCGGCAAGCCGGTGCCCCTCCTCGAACACCCCGCGCTCGCGCCGCTGCTCGAGGGCTCGGCCGCCGACGTCGCCGAGCGCGAGGCCGCGCTCAAAGCCGATCTCGCCATGCTCGACGCAAGCTCCAAGGACGGCGCCAAGCGCCACGCCGCCGAGCGCGAGGGCGCCGTGTTGCGTTTGCTGAGCGTCACCGACCCCGAGCACGAGATCATCCACGGGCTCGATGAGCTCCTCGCCGCCGGATTGAAGGCGCTCAGCGACGGCAAGCTCGAGCGCGTGGATCTGCGCGGCGTCCCCGAGAAACACCGCGCGCGGCTCCTCGAGACCGCGTTCGCGCGCGACGAGCACCCGGCCGTCATCGCGCTGCTCGCGGGCGTGTTCTTCCATGTGGACGCGAGCGCCATCGAGGCGCTGCTCCTCGAAAAGGGCCACCTGCCGAGCGTCGCCAAGGAGATGGGTGCGATGGCGGCGTCGCTCCAGGAGCGCTCCGCCGCCGACATCGCGTTCGCGGCCATCGGCGCCGGCAAGGATCCCCCGAGCTCCAAACGCTCGGGATGCGCGCGTGGCTCCTCGAGGGCGCGTCCGCAGGCGGCCCCGCTCCCGCGGCGATCACCAAGCGCCTGCACGCGGCCGACACCGACCCGGAAGCGTTCTGCGTCGCGCTGCTCGAGCTCGCGGCCGCGGGGGCCACCTCGCCGCAGCGAAAAGCGTCGCTGATGGGCATCGTCCAGAAGGCCATCGACGCCGACGAGGTCGGGCGCGATCGGATCCTCGCGGACCTCTCCGACGAGGTGAAGGCGGGCCTCGACGCCACCGCTGTGAAGGCCGCGGCCGACGCCGTGCAGACCTTCCTCGGCGCGAGCCCCGCGGACGCGCCGGCCGCGAAGGCCGCGCTCTCGGCCGCGCTCGGCGCCGCGTCGTGGGTCGACGATCCCAACGTCATCGCCAAGGCCGCGCTCGAGGCCGCCCTGCAGCACGACCTGCGCTTCGTTGCGCCGCTCGGGCAGGTCGATGTGGACGCCGGCGGCATCGCGGGCAAGCCGTGGCAGACGCGGCTCGCGAAGAAGATCCCCACCGTCGAGATCGCGGGCATCGCCCTGCCGGTGGAAGGCAAGGCGCAGCCGCTCGCGCTGCCCATGGCCGACGACGGCGCCGGCAAGAAGAACCTGCAGCAGCTCGCCACGCGGTGGCTCGCGCGCCGGCCCGTCAGCGTGGTGGGCGCCGACGGCCCGGACGCCGTGCGGGCGCTCGCGCGCGCCACGGGCGCAGCCCTCGTCGACGTCGTCATCAAGCCCGACACCAGCGTGCACGATCTGTTCGGCGCCGGCGGCGCCATCACGAAAGCGATGGACGCGGGCGCCGTCGTGCACATGCACCTCGAGGGCGCCGCGTGGCCCGCGGGGCTCGGCCAGGCGGTGATGTCCGCGGCCGCCAAGGCGCGGTTGATCGCCACCGGCCCGGCGCTCGCCGGATTCCCGGCGCTCACGCTCGCGCCGCTCGACGAGGCGTCGGTCGCCGCACACCTGCACGCGCTCGGCGTCGCCGACGAGGCCGCCGTCGCCGGCGTCGCCGCCGCGTTCCTCGACGTGCGCGCGCTCGCCCGCGGCGGCGGCGCGGGCGATCTCGACGAGACGGCGTTCCCGCTCGCGCTCCTTGACCGCATCGCCGCGCGCCTCACGAAAGGCGGCGGTGAGATGCAGGAGGGCGACCTCTACCGCGCGCTCGACGACGTGCTCGCCCGCCGCGTCTCCGGTGACGCGCGCGGCGCGGTCACCGAGGTCATACAGGCGCATGCGCGACCGAGCGTCGACGCGGACGAGGCGTTCGGCGCCAGCGGCAAGAACGCGACGATCGCCGGCGCGCGCTTCGCGGTGGTTGGCACGCCGGCCGAGGCATCGGCGCTGCCGGCGCTCACCGGCGCCGAAAAGGACGAGCTCCGCGCCGCCGCGACCGCGCTCGAGCTCGGCGAGCCCGTCGTCGCGGATCCCGGCATCGCCGAGCGCGTGGGCACCCTCTACGGCGCGCTCACCGGCCGGGACGTGCACGTGCACCTGCTCCACGCCAACAGCAAGCCCGAGGACGTGCTCGGTGAGGCGGGCAAGGACGTCGTCGCCGTGCTGCACGACTTCACCGCCGCGCCGCCGGAGACGCAGGCGGCGCTGTGGGCGGCCGCCGCCGAAGGGCGCGTCCGCATCGTCGCCGCCGACGCCGCAGGCGTGATGACGTCGGACGGCGTGGTCCTGCGCGAGGGCCCGATGAGCGCCGATGATCAGAGCGAGCGCCTCCAGCTCCGCGCGCGCGAGCTCGGCGTCCCCGAGGCCGTCGCCGACGGGATGAGCGACTTGAAGAACGAGCTCGACGCCATGGTGAACCGCGGCGAGCTGCACCCGCTCGTCGACATGAGCGCGTTCCGCGACCTCGAGAGCGCACTCGAGCTCATGGCGCAGCTCGGCGGCGCGATGTCCACCATCGACGCGTTCGTCGCGGCGGCGAGCGCGTCGTATCCGATGAGCACGCCCGAAGAGCAGCAGATGCTCGAGGACACCGCGCGGAGGATCGCCGAACCATGAGCGCCGCGACCACCACCACCGCCGCGCGCGTCCTCGCCACCGCCACCGCGCCCGCGTTGCTCTTCGCCGCGCGCCCGGAAGACGACGACGCCGGCGTCCTCGACCTGCGCACCACCGATCTGCCCGCCAGCGACGTCATGGTGCGCAACGAGGTGCGCCGCCGGTGGCGCGCGGCCGAGAAGCTCGTGGTGCGCATCGACGAGCACCCGACCGCGAGCGTGCAGGCGCTGCTGCTCGAGCTGTCGCGCCGCGAGGTGCGGTTGACGGCCGATGAAGTCGAGCGCTTCGACGCCAACCACACGGTGCTCGTGAAGACTGCCGCGCCTACGCCGCCCGCCAGCCTCGTGCGCTTCTTCCCGATCCGCTTGCGCGCCGAACCATCCGCCGCATCGTTCCGAGCTCACGGGAGTGCCCATGCCCGTCGCCGGTAAGGTCTATATCGTCCCGATCCCCGACGAGAAGAGCTGGCAGCTCATCGTGCACAACACGGGTGATCGCGCGTTCGGCGTCACGCAGAACATCCTGCCCGCGAACAACCCCGATCTCGCGGCGCACGACGACCACGTCCTGTACGGACACGGCCTCGGCGTGAACGCAGGCGCCGTCAGTTGGCAGAAGTTCGTTGCCGGCGACAAGTACACCCACCAGGGCAACAACATCTCCCACACCGTCGACGAGAGCTGCTTCCTGCGCGTCGGCTTGCGCGGCCTGGCACAGAAGACCGTGAAGCTCCCTGCGATGGACGAGGGGCCGCTCGAGCTCGATCTGGCGGAGTTCCAGTGGTACGGCGGCAACGCCGCGACCGCGACCCCACAGAACAACGATTGGGCCGGCTCGCGACCGCGCGCGGCCAACGCCAGCGACGGCCCCGCGCTCCTCCAGCGCGTGCAAGAGCTCATCGCGCGCGGGCAGACCAACGGCGTGAAGTGCGAAGGCAACGCGTCGGTGGTGGCCGTGCGCGGCGACGACGGTGCGCTCTCGCATTGGGAGGTCCGGTTCGAAAACGAGAGCGATCAAGCGTTCATCGGCACGTGCGCCTTCGTGGGCGCGCAGAAGAACGACGGGCTCGGCCTCGAGGCGATGGGTGTCCCGAACAAGGGCTCGCAGGCGATGCAACGCATCGAGGCCCACGGCAACTACGGCGTCGATGCGACGCCGGGCGCGAAGCTGCGGCTCGGCGTGCGCGGCTACGCGTGGATTGAAGTGCCGCTGCCCAAGGACGGCCAGGTCGACATCCCGCTGAGCAAGTTCAAGATCGACGCACGCCAGATGTCGCCGGAGTTCTTCGACAAGGACGCCGTCATCGCCAAGCGCGACGAGAAGGTCGCAAAGGTGCAGTTCTTCGAGGGCGGAAAAGCGATCAACAAAGAGCTCAAGCCCACCCTGTGGAAGGGTGATCAAGCGCGGCAGAAGTCCACGTTCGACGCTCCGAAGCTCGTCGTGAAGGCGGTCGCCGACGGCAAAGAAACGCCCGGCGGCGGATTCGTCGTGGAGCTCGAGAGCCGCCTCGCGGAATTCGTCGACGACGAGCGCGCGGGCTTCGTCGCCGCCATTCGCCTCGCGGGCGCCGACGTGGACTCCGACGCCGCGCGCCAGCTCCGACCCAAGAAGCTCGAGTACCCCGGCGCCAAGGCCGCGTGGTTTCTGCCCACCGGCACCGACTTCGGCGGCGTGAAGGTCGCAGCGGGCGTCGACCTGCAAGTGGCCACCAAAGGCCTCGGCTGGCTCGCGTCGGTGCCGTTGCCGTCGAAGGGCACCGTGGACACCGACAAGAACGACGACGTGTGGGGGCTCCGCGAAGATCAGGAGTCCAAGCGCATGCTGCGCCAAAGCTACGTGCAGCGCATTCGCTGAGGGCACGCGGCACGAGGAACAGGCCACGCGTGGAGCACGATGGTGTCGACGTGGAGAGGCCCTGCCGCTCGCCCGCCCACGGTGCTAATGTCGACGTGTGGCGATCAAGGGCACCATCTTCGTCCATCACAACGCCGCCACGCGGCAGCTCGAGGTACACGCCGTGAATCACGGCGAGTCGCCCGGCACGCTGACCCACAACATCCGCGCCACCGAGGTCGAAGCGTTCAACGAGTCGGGCGTCACGCAGCACGACAATCAGAGCTACGGCCACAACAACCCGACGCCCGCGGGCACCGACCAAAACCCGCAGACGGCGACGATGCAGTTCCCCATCGGCGGCACGTACAAGTCCGAGGATCTCACCGGGCATCAGCGCATCCCGCGGCCGGTGACGATCCAGCCGGGCATGTGGCTGCGCGTAGGCTTCCGGCAGCGGGCGTTCGCGGCGCTGCCCATCCCGCCGCCGGGAGGCATCGTCGAGATCCCGTACGAGTCGATGAAGCCGCAGACCAACAGCTCCATGGCGAGGTCGCAGTGGGCCAGTTACTACCAGTTCCTCGGGTTCAACCCGGAGCCCATGGTGCGCAGCGGCAATCACGTGCCGCCCGCGCTGAAGGCCATGCTGGCGCAGCGCTCACCGCACGTCGTGAAGGGCAGCGTGACCATCGCCCCCGTCGCGGACGAAAAGGATCCGAGCGTGCTGCGCGGCTGGGACGTCGTCGTGAAGAACGACGCCACCGGCACGCCCAAGGAGGGTGAGACCCACGGCTTCACGGCGACCGTGGTGCTCACCGACGGCGCCGGCGTCGGCGAAAAGAACGCGGGGCTCGGGCTCGAGTCGATGCCGTGTCCGGGCGAGGGGACCGAGGCGCGGCAGCACATCGTCGCCGGCGGCAGCTACGGCGTGCAGGCGGACCCGGGCTGTCCCGTGCGCCTCGGCATCCGCGGCTATGCGTCGGCCGAGAGCACGCTCCCGCAGCTTCACGAGGGCCCGCGCACCCTCGACCTCGCTGCGTTCACGCGATCGTTTGCGGACACGCAGAGCGATTGGTTCGACGGCGACAAGCTCGGCGCCAAGCTCGGCGAGAAGAAGAACCGCGTGGACTTCTTCGCAAACGGCAAGCGCATCAACGACACGCTCCCCGACACCATCTACACCGGCAACGAGGCCGTCGAGCGCGCCGAGTTCAAACAGCCACCGAAGGTGGTGGTGAAGCGAGTAGCGGCGAGCGAGGAGCGGCCGGCGGGCTGGGAGGTGTCGGTGGAGAGCCTCTTGCCCGACGCCGACAAGCTCGGCCCGGTCGGCTTCAAGTGCAAGCCGTGGATCGACGTCGACGGCAGGCTCGTGAGTGCCCGCTGCATGACGAAGACGGCGCTCACGCCCACCAAGCGAAGCGCCACGTGGTTCATCCCCGCCGACGCCGAGGTGGGCGGCGCCGCGTTGAAGAAGGGCACGCCGCTCGTCATCGACACGGGGCCGCTCGGGTGGCGCGCCACCATCCCGCTGCCGGGCGCGCGGGAGACGTTCGACTCCACGGCAGACCCGCTTGCGACCTGGGTGCTGCGCGAGAGCGACTACCACCGCGCCGGCCTGATCATCGGCTCGTGAGCGACGCCGAGGCCCTCGTCGACACCGTCCTGGCCGCGTTTTTCGCGAAGCTCCTCGCGGGCTATGCGACGTGGCCGAAGAAGCTCGTCGGCGCGCACGTCTACTTCGTCGTCGACGCTGGCGGCGAGCGCGTCTCGCGCACGCTCCGCTGCGAAGCCGACAAGCCGCGCTTGTTTCGCGGCGTGGAGGCGCCGGGTACGAACCCCGCGTTCATCTCGTTTCTGCTCACGATCCCGCAGCTCTACAAGCTGATGACGTCGACGGACGCGAGCACCGACATCGTCGCCGACGGCAACGAGCCCGCGCTCCTGCAGGCGGTGGCCGCTGCGCTCAGCGCCGCCGGGCGATAGGACCTCGTTTCGGCCAGGGACACCCTCGCGGCCGTGGTAGCCTCGTCCCATGAAGCCGCTCGGGGGCACGCGCGTCGCGCGATCGACATCGACGGCGGCGTCAAAGAAGTCCGCCGCACCAAAGCTCACCAGCGGGGGCAAGAGCGGCGGTGCGTTCGCCGGTACGTCGTCGCTGGTGGCCGAGCGGCCCTCGGGGGGCACCTCGCGCGGCGCCGCGGTGATGCTGCGCGTGAGCGCGGGCGGGTCGGTGACGACGCTGGCGCAGCACCTCGCGGCGCTGGTGCCGCCGCGCCGGGACCTCACCGTCCTCGAGCTCGGCCCCCGCGGATCGACGGAAGCCTATGCGCGCGCGCGAGGGCAGGTGACCGCGTTCGTCGACGGTGCCGACGACGCCGCGGCGCTCGACGCGAAGGCCGCTTACCACCACGTCGAGGTGCGCGGGGGGGCGGAGCTCGGGGCTCTCGGCGTGAACGCCGGCCGCTTCAATCTCGTCGTCGCGCGCGCCGTCGACGTCGCGCACGCGGGCGACGCTGCACGGCTCACGGCGTCGCTCGCGCCCGGTGGCAGCCTCGTCGTGCAAACGTCCGGCAAGCGCTTGCCGCGCGCGCTCGTCGCCGCCGCCGAAGCCGACGGCCTCGTCCTCGGCAAGCCCGTCCGCATTGACGGTGGCTTCACCTTCGCGTTGAAGAAGCCGGGCGCACGACCGCCGCTGCCGGTCGATCGCACGGCTTGCGTCGATCGTGCGCGCGTCGCCGCGTTGATCGACGCACCGCTCGTCGAGGGGCCCGCGCGCATGACCGTCGTCGACGACGCCGATCCGACGCTGCGCCGGCAGCTCGATACGCTCATCGACGGCCTCGCTGCCGGCGCCCTCGATCCTGCGGATCTCGTCTTCCCGGATCGCGTCGCAGCGAGCGCCGTTGAAGGCGCGCCCGGCGTCGACTGCCTCGTCGTCTTCGCCCATCCCGACGACGAGAGCGGGTACGCGGCCGGCGCGCTGGCGGGCATTACTGCGCAGGGGAAGCGCGTGCACTACGCCGTGGCCACCGATGGCGGCGGCGGCCTCGGCGGCAGCGGAGCCGACCTCGCTGCGACCCGCCTGCACGAGCTCGATGGCGCGGCACAGGCGCTGGGCATCGGCGCGATCAGCGTGCTCGGGCTCGATGACGCCGGCATGTACACCGACGATCACCGCGCCGTCCCCGTCACCGCCGCCGACGCGCTCGCGCTGTGGGGAGTCGACGCCGCGCTCGAGAAGCTCGTGCGCGCGATCCGTGAGCAACGGCCGCGCGCGATCCTCGGCTTCGATCCCACGCGCGATCCCGACTGGGGCCTGCACGGCCACCACCTCGCGATGGGCCTCGCGACCGCGGTCGCGGTTCACCTCGCCGCCGACCCGCGCGCGTTCCCCGAACAGGGCCTCGCTCCGTGGAGCGTCGCGGAGCAGTGGGCCGTGGTGCCGCCGGGATCACGCGGCGGTCGTCAAGTGACGGTCGACGTCGACGCCGCGAAGAAGCGCGCGGCGCTCGCTGCGCACCACACGCAGTCTTTTTCGCTCGACGGCAAGCTCGCGCAGCCCGGCGGGACGGAGCGCTGGCACCTGTTCCAGGCGCGCGTCGCACCGACGTTGTTCTGAGGCTCGCGCGCTTCGCCGCGGCGTCGTTGCGCGACCGCCGGGCGACGTCCGCCGAAGCGCCATGACTGTCTCCGCTTGAGGCGAGCCTTTCGGCCGGCGGCGCCATCGGACGAACCGCCGGTAGGCTGCCGGGATGCACTCGATCGCTCGTCCCGCGCTCGCGCTCCTGGCCCTGTCGCCCCTTGTCGCGTCCGTCGGCGCGTGCTTCAGCGGCGGCGACGCCCACATCAAGCTCACGAAGGGGGACAAGACCGAGGAGCTCGACCTCGGCGTCACCGATCCCCTCACCGGCGACGCGATGACGCCGCTCGCCACCGGCGACGGCCTCTCTCTGCCGTATTCCTACAACGGCCACAGCGACATCCTCGACAGCGACCAACCCACCGTGACGCTGTTGCCGTCGACGTTGAGCGTGGGCCTGGTGCCCGGCCTTCTCTCCTTCGATCATCTGGGCACGGCCATCGCGCCGCTCACCTTCAGCTACTACGTGGACTCCATCCACTTCACGGGCGACGGCGCACATCCCTTCGAGCTGCGCGGCCACGCAGGCGACGCGCAGGCGGAGGACCGGAGCGGCATCAAGGTGGAGGCGCTCGACTTCCACGCGGTCGCGACGTGTGAGGCGCTCCTCTCGGACCAGAGCGTCCTGTGCGGCTTCAGCGTGCTGCGCAGCGACTACCCTCCCTACACCGTGTCTCTACCCGCGGCACAGGGCGATTGCGCACCCGAGATCGCGAAGGCCGTGGTGGGTGGTGACGGCGCCGTCGCCCATGTCGACATCAACGGCAGCGTGACCGTGGACGGCGCCTCCATCCCCATGGCGTGCACGCACCTCCTCGGCGACAACGACCTGCGCTCCTGCGGTGGCGAGAACGAGCTCGATGCCGGCGGCTGCCATTGGAAGGTCTTCGCCGAGGCGTACCCGAGCTTCGACCCCAGCGACCAGAGCGCGCACGTCCTCGTCAACTTCGGCGCCACCACCGACGATGACAAGTGCGCGGCGGCGAGCTTCTGCAACGGCAGCACGAACGGGATCTCGCAGGACGGCTCAAAGACGTGAGGCGCCCCCTTCGACGACGATAGTCGGCACCAGAGTCCGGCCGGGTCTCACGCGACGCGAACGAGCATCACGTGCTCCGAACGTCGTCCAGCCGCCCCAACGTGCTCTCGAGCGATCGCGTCAACTTCTCGGCCGCACCATCGATGGCGTCGCCCAGGTTCGAGGCCTGGTGGGTGACGGCGGTGGGCTGGCGACCCTCGAGGCGAACCTCCATCATGCAGCGCTTGTCGTCCGGGCCGGTCTTGTCGCTGTTCTGGTCGCTGAGGTGGACCTCTACCCGCGTGATCCAATCGCTGAATCGGCTGAGGGCTCCCTCCACCACACCCTTGACGTAGACGGCGAGCTCTTCGCGGCCTCTGACGTTGCTGTCCGTGTTGACCTGGATGTGCATCGCGCTCTCCTCGGTGGTCCATGGCTCGTTCGCTGCGCTGCACGAAGCGAGCCGGCGCGAGTCCCGCGGCTCGGTCCGGCCGCGCCGGACATCGTGGGGCCCGACGATTGGATCCTCTTCACGGTCCAGACGAACACGAACGACTGCTTCAAGGTGCGCACCGACAAGATCCGATCCGATGGCAGCGACCGTACGCAGCTCAGCGACGGGGGCCCGAGCTGCACGCCGCAGGGCTTCGAGCAGTCGGGTGACGCGGACCCGTGCTGGAGCGCGGACGGAACGACGCTCTACACGTCACGCGGCATCCCGTCGGAGCCAAACGACGCGCCCGCGGGGGTGGGAATCACCGAGCGCAAGCTCGTGTCGTTCTCGAGCGATGCATGGTCCCCGCAGAGCGTCGAGACGGACCTCTCGCTCGCCGCCGCCCCCGACTGCATCGAAGGCGTCCCGAAGGCGTCACCGGACGGCGAGCACCTCCTCGTCTACCGTGTGTGCTTCGGCGCCGACGGCCAGCCCGACGAGCCCGGCGTCTATCTCGCTGACACCGACGGCAAGACGCGCAGCTTCGCGTTCGCGGGCTTCGGCGCAGATTGCAACCCGGTCGCGCCGGTGCCTTCGCGACGGCCGCGCTCTCCGCGGCGGTGCGGTCGACCACGGCGCGGCGCATGACCCGAACGCTGGCGTCGCGGCGACGACGCTCGCGGCCACGAAGATCGTGTGTCGCCCGCCGGAAACGCCGCCGGCGCGCGCAGCGCCTGGTACGTTTCGTGCCGCGCCGGTGCTCCTCGCGCTAGCCTGGGTGCATGACCATCGAGCGACGGCGGCATCTCCGGGTCCTCGTGCCCGGTGCCTATTGCGAGCTCCTCGTCGGCGCCGCGACCGTCGGCCTCGTCTCGATCGAAGACGTCTCCGACTCCGGCGTCTTCGTGGCCGTTCCGCGGCCGAGCATCCCCGAGCGCACCGCGGTGCAATTGCGCTTCATCGAGGAGAAGACGCCGTTCGTCGTCGACGGCACCATCGCGCAGGTCGTCCGCGCCGACAGCGGTCGCACGCCGGGCTACGGCATCGAGCTCAGGTCACCACCGGCCGACACCGTCGAGCGCGTCGTCTCCGTGCGCAAAAGCCCCGCGACGCCGGCCGCGGCGGCGCCGCCCGCTGCGCTCTCCGCGGTGATCCTCGGCCCCACCAACGGCCAGGGCCCCGCCATGGCGCAGGCGCTCTCGCTCTTCGGCATCGAGACGCTGTTCGCCGTCGATCCCAAGGTGGCGCTCGCGTCGATGGCGCCGCGCGTGCGCATCGTCCTCGTCGAGCTTCGCCTCCTCGAGGTCGCCACCGGCGTGGCGCTCACGCACCTGCGCGCCGCCGCACCCAAGGCGCGCCTCATGGTCGCCGTCGAGAGGCTCCCCGACGTGGACGCACGCGCGCAGCTCCTGCGCCAGGGTGCCGACGAGCTGCTCCTGCTGCCCTACGACCCGTTCAGCGTGATGGGGAAGATGCACGCCGTCGCCCGACGCCAAGGCTCGCTCGGCCGGCGCTGAGCGCGCGCATCGTGCCCGCGGCGAGCGAGAAGCCGGAGCCTCCGTGCTGACGGAGCTCAGACCCGGCCGGGCCTGTCCCCGAACGCGGACGTCGGGGTGGCCGTCGCAAGCGCCACCGGCGCTTCCGGCACGACGCCTCCGCTGAATTGCGCGGCGTAGAGCGCGGCGTATGCACCGCCTCGCTCGAGCAATTGGGAGTGGTTCCCCTGTTCGACGATGCGGCCGTGCTCCATGACGAGGATGAGGTCGGCGTCGCGAATTGTGGAGAGGCGATGGGCGATGACGAAGCTGGTCCGCTCGGCGCGAAGCGCCGACATCGCGTGCTGCACGAGCAGCTCGGTGCGCGTGTCGACCGAGCTGGTGGCCTCGTCGAGGATCAGCAACGCAGGGTTCGCCAGGAACGCGCGGGCGATGGTGATGAGCTGCTTCTCCCCGGCGCTGACGCTGCCGCTCTCGTCGTCGATCACCGTGTCGTAGCCCGCGGGGAGCGTGTTGACGAAACGATCGACGAAGGTCGCCTTGGCCGCGGCGACGATGGCGTCCTCGCCCGCGGTGGGGTGCCCGTAGGCGATGTTCTCCCGGATGGTGCCGCGGAAGAGCCAGGTGTCCTGGAGCACCATGCCGATCTGCGAGCGCAGGTCCTCGCGGCGTAGCTTGGTGATGTCGACGCCGTCGAGCGTGATCCGCCCGCCGTCGACGTCGTAGAAGCGCATGATCAAGTTGATGAGCGTGGTCTTGCCCGCGCCGGTGGGCCCCACGATGGCGACCGTGTGACCGGGCTCCACGTGAAAGCTCACATCGTCGAGCAGCGGCTCGTCTTCGCTGTAGCGGAAGGAGACGTGCTCGAAGGCGACGCGGCCCTGGGTGACGGCGGAGCGTGCGGCGAGCCCATCCTCGGCGGGCTCCTCCTCCGCGTCGAGCAGCTCGAACACGCGCTCCGCCGACGCCACGCCCGACTGCAGTTGGTTCACCATGGACGCGAGCTGCGTGACGGGCCTCGTGAAGTTCCGCGAGTACTGGATGAACGCCTGGACGTCGCCCAGGGTCATGGTGCCGCGGGCCACGCGGAGGGCGCCGACGACGGCGATGGCGACGTAGTTGAGGTTCCCGATGAACATGGCGCTGGGCATGATCAGGCCCGAGAGGAACTGCGCCCGGAAGCTCGCCGCGAAGAGCTCGTCGTTCTCGCGTTGGAACGTGGCGCGCACCTCACGCTGACGACCGAACACCTTGACGAGCGCGTGACCGGTGAAGGCCTCTTCGACGACGCCGTTCAAGCTGCCTGTGCGACGCCACTGGGTGATGAAGCTCTTTTGCGAACGCTTCATGACCACGCCGGCGCCGAGCATGGTCACCGGGATGGTCACGAGCGCGATGAGCGCGAGGACCGGTGAGACGTAGAACATCATCCCGATGACGAAGACCACGGTGAGCGCCGACGTCAAAAGTTGGCTCATGGTCTGCTGAAGGCTCTGGGACACGTTGTCGATGTCGTTGGTGACGCGGCTCAACAGCTCGCCGCGCGGCTGGCGATCGAAGTAGCGCAACGGCAACTGATTCAGCTTGTCCTCGACCTCGGCGCGCATGCGCCGCACGGTGTGCTGCACCACGTCGTTGAGCAGGTACCCCTGGAAGAACGCGAGCAACGACGATGCGACGTACAGGCCGAGCGCGGCGAGGAGCACCACGGCGAGCGCGTGGAAGTCGATGCCGTGGCCGGGGACGAGGTCGACGCCGCTCATCATGTCGGCGACGCGCTCTTGTCCGCGGGAGCGCACGGCCTCGATGGCCTGCGCTTTGGAGAGCCCTGCGGGCAGGTTCTTGCCGAGGACGCCGGCGAAGATGAGATCGGTGGCGCGCCCGAGGATCTTCGGACCGACGGCGGAGAGCGCGACGCTGATGACGCCGGCGCCGATGACGGCCGCGACCTTCACGCGTTCGGGCCGCAGGCGCTTCACGAGCCGCCTGAGCGAGCGGCCGAGCTGCAGCGGCTTCTGGCCGACCATGCCGCCGCCGAAGGGACCGCCGCGGCCCGGGCCTCCCTGCCCGACGACGCGCTCGGTCGCCTTCATGGTCTTGCTCTTGTCGCTCACGCGGCCTCCGCCGTGAGCTGGGAGGCCACGATTTCCGCGTAGGTGGGGCACGACGCGCGCAGCTCGTCGTGCGTGCCGCGGCCGACGACGGCGCCGTGCTCGAGGACCACGATCTGATCCGCGTCGACGATGGTGGCGACGCGCTGGGCGATGATGAGCACGACGGCGTCGCGCGTGACGTCCTTGAGCGCGCGGCGCAAGCGGGCGTCGGTGGCGACGTCGAGCGCCGAGAAGGAGTCATCGAAGAGGTACACCTGCGGGCGACGGATGAGCGCGCGCGCGATGGCGAGGCGTTGCCGCTGGCCGCCGGAGACGTTGGTCCCGCCTTGCGCGATGGCCGACTCCAGGCCCTGCGGCATGGCGGCGACGAAGTCCTTGGCCTGCGCGATGTCGAGCGCTTGCCACATCTCCTCTTCACTCGCGTCGGGCTTGCCGTAGCGCAGGTTGGACGCCACCGTTCCCGAGAAGAGGTAGGTCTTTTGCGGCACGACGCCGATCCTGCTCCACAGAGTGTCGGGGTCGATGTCGCGCACGTCGACGCCGTTGACGAGCACGCGCCCGCTGGTGGCGTCGGCGAGCCGCGGGATGAGGTTGACGAGGGTGGTCTTGCCCGTGCCTGTCGAGCCCACCACCGCCACAGTCGTCCCCGCCCGCACGCTGAACGAGATGTCCTCGAGGACGGGCTTGCCCGCCCCGGGGAACGAGAAGCCGACGTGATCGAGCTCGAGCGAGGTGCCGCCGGGCAGCTCGGTGACACCTGCCGCCGGCGCCAGCACCGACGGCCGGGTGTCGAGGACCTCGCGGATGCGTTCGCTCGACGCGGCGGCGCGCGGGACCATCATGAGCATGAACGTCGACATCATCACGGCCATGAGGATCAGGATGAGATAGGTGAGGAACGCCGTGAGGGAGCCGATGGGCATCGCGCCGCTGTCGACGCGCCCGCCGCCGAACCAGAGCACGGCCACGGTGGCCGCGTTCATCACCAGCATCACCGCCGGGAAGATGGCCGCCATCCAGCGTCCGACGGCGATCGCGACGGCGGTGAGGTCCGTGTTGGCCTCCGCGAAGCGCTCGCTCTCGAAGCGCTCGCGAACGAAAGCGCGCACGACGCGGATGCCGCTCGTCTGCTCGCGCAGCACCTTGTTCACGACGTCAAGCCGCTTCTGCATCAAGCGGAAGCCCGGCACCATGCGCGTGATGATCAACCCGATCATCAGCACCATGATGGGGACGACGGCGGCGAACAGCCATGACAGGCCGACGTCCTCGCGCAGCGCCATGACCACCCCGCCGATCATCGTGATGGGCGCCGAGATGAGCATGGTGAACGTCATCAGCACGAGCATCTGCACCTGCTGGACGTCGTTGGTGTTGCGCGTGAGGAGTGACGGCGCGCCGAAGCCCGCCACCTCCCGCGACGAGAACTCCAGCGCACCCTTGAAGATTGCTGCGCGGAGGTCCCGGCCGAACGCCATGGCGGTGCGCGCCCCGAAGTAGACGGCGACGATGGTGCACGCGGCCTGGAGCAGCGAGACGGCCAACATCACGCCGCCGGTGCGCAGGATGTAGCTCGTGTCGCCGAGCAACACGCCGTGATCGATGATGTCGGCGTTCAAGCTCGGCAGGTAGAGCGACGCGATGGTGCCGACGAGCTGCAAGCCGACGACGGCGAGCATCTCCCGCCAATAGGGCCTGAGGTACTCCCGCAGGATTCGCAACAGCATCTACGTCGCTCCGGGCCGCGACCATAGTCGCCGGAGTCGGCAACACCAAGGGGACCAGCGCGCGACTCCACTTCCCTCTCCGCCCTGCTGCCGCGCTACGCTCGCGCCCGATGGACTCCATGCCCGATGACATCCGCGACGCCGTCGCGCGCGCCTTCCCAGGCGACGCCGTCGAAGACGTCGAGCGGCTCGGCGGTGGCCGCTCAGGCGCTCACGTCTTCGCGTTTCGCGCCGGCGGGCGCGCGTTCGTCGCCCGCGTGAGCGCAGGCTACACGCGCGCCGGTCGCGCCCAGGCGCCGCGCGAGCTCGCTTGCATGCGCGCAGCCGCCGGCGCGGCGCTCGCCCCGGCGGTCATCGCCGTCGACGAGGACGCGGGTGTCGTCGTGCTCGAGCGCTTCGAGGGCGCGCCCTTCAAGCGCGACGACGAGACCATCCGGCGATTCGGCCGCGCGCTCAGAGCCCTGCATGCGGTGACGCCGCCGTTTCCTGCGCTCCCGCCGCTCGGCGACCTCGTCGCGATGGTGGACGATGTCGTGCGTGCGGCCGGGGGCGCGGGCGTAGCCCCCTCGATCGCCGAGACGATGAAGCTGCTTTCCCCTCGGGCCGCTGAAGGCGCGACGCTCGTGTCGTGCCACAACGATCTCAACCCGACGAACATCCTGCTCGGCGAGGACCGCGTGGTCTTCGTGGATTGGGAGTCGGCCGGCGCGGCGGACCCCTGGTTCGACCTCGCCGTCGCGGGGGTCTTCGCGTGTCCCGGCGACGCGCACCGCGCGCTGCTCATGGAGGCGTACCTCGGCCACGCGCCGTCGGCGGACGAGCGCGCGCGTGGCGCGCTGTTCCGTGTGCTCGCGCTCGGCTACTACGCCGCCGCGCTGACCCTCGTGGCACATCGGCATGGGCAGCGCGTCGACGACGCCGAGGCGGAAGAGCTCGGCGTCGTGCTCCGCGCCATGGGGACGACACCGCCGCGCGTCGTCGCCGCCACGCTCGCGCGCGAGATGCTGCGACTGCGCAGCGAGCTCCCCGGGGAAGCCTCGCCGACTTCGTAGGACCGACGGCCATCGCGCCGGAGTGAGGGGCGCGTGTTGTCGAACGCTTGGCCGCATCCATTCCACCCGAGAGACTGGTCGTCGATTGCGGAGCTCTTCGAGGAGCTCGCCGTCGAGAACCCTCAGCTTCTGCACATGGCGCGTGTCGCGGAGAGCGTCATCGACTCGCGCAGCACCGATTCTGATCGCGGGGTGTACGTCGCTGCAAGACCTCGTCGTCGCACCGATGCCGATCCCGGAGCCGCCCCTGGAAGTCGTGGTGGTTCGAGCGCCCGGCTCGCTTCGCGCGCCCAAGCCCGGCGAGGTCATCGTCGAGCACCTCTCGCACACCGGGAACAACGACGTCATCGCGCGTCCGGTCGCCGACGCCGTGCCCTTGTTCTGGCGTTTCATCATCGAGAAGCTCGGGGTTCATCCGGCGGCAGCACCCGTCGAGCGCACATGACCGTCGTCGGTCGGCCAGTCTGCCTCGGGGCTTGTGTGCCTCTGATGCCGGGCTATGACGAGCGCGCGGGAGACGCGGACCATGACAATCGACCTCTGGACGCTCGTCGCGGCCGTCGGGCTGACCTGGCTTCTGATTATCGTCGCGGCGACGCCCAACCTCCTCGCGAGCCCCGCGTGGTCGCTCGGCAACCGCGAGCAGGCGTGAAGGTGCTGCGCACGGTCGCCTGGGCGGTCTCCGTCGGCGGGATGGTCGTCATCGTCTGGGGCATGCTGGCCGCCTAGACCCGGCGAGGGGCGACCGCGCCGGACAGACCGTCAGCGCGGGCGGAATCCGATGGTGCGGGACACCGAGAGCGGCTGCTTCGCCGGGGGAAACAGGAGCCCGCGAATCACGTTGCGGGTGCAGCGGGCGAGGTGCGTGGACGCCGTGCCACGGCCTTGGGGGACGACGCGCGCGTGACGGACGTCGCCGCGCACGCCGACGGTGAACGAGATGGTGAGGCTCTCGCGCAGCGTCGCGTTCGTCTTCGAGGCGCGCTCATAGCAGGAGCGGAGCGCGTTCGCGCTCTGGCGCATGACGCGCTCGACGGTGGCTGTGTCCACCACGCCGTCGAGGCGCTCGTCGATCGGCGCGTTCACCCGCACCGCCGTTTTCGGCGCAACGAGGGGGGCCGTCGCGCCGACCCGATCGAGCCGTTGGAGGAACGCGTCGTTGTTCAGGGCGGCGAGGAGCGCCGCGCGGCCCAGGTGATGGGGGCGCGCCGTGCCCGGCCGCGGCGCGGGTGCGGGCGCTTCCGCGGCAGGCGCCGGCTCGTCGGGGGCAGCAGCAGCCTCGGGCGCGGGGGCCTCGGGCGCAGGGGCCTCGGGCGCGGGGGCCTCGGGCGCGGGGGCCTCGGCTGCGAGCGCCGGGACGTCCTGCGCGGCGACGACGGGCGGCGCATCGTTCAGCGCGGGGCGTGTGAGCGCCGCCGCCGGCGCGACGCGAGCGGGGGCAGCGGAGCGGCGCGCCGCGAACGGCGACGAGAGCACAAACGCGACCACTGCCAGGGCGAGCCCGGCCCCGAGCGCGCACAAGGTCGCCGAAGGGCGCTTGTGCACGTCGATGACGTCGATGGCGAAGTCGAGGCCGCTCATACCTCCGAGATCGGCCGAGGAGGCTCGGTCCTGAACCCGGATCCGCAGCCGGCGGATCGAGGCGCACGCCACGCGAGCGACGTCATTCTGAGCAGCTCTCTCCATGCCCGCGCGTCAAGGATCCGGCGCCTGCGGCCGCGACGATCGACACGGGTGTGTCGCCGGAGCCGAACGGCAGCGCGTGCCGATCACGAGGCGCCGTCAGGAGCGCCAGGCCGCCGCGCCACGAGCGCGACGAGCTTGTCGAGCTGCCCGTCCCAGCCCATGGTCTTCATCTTCGTCCAGTGCGCGTCGTGCATCGACGTGATGTTCACGACCACGCGCGTGCCGCCGCCGTCGAGCGGCCACATGTCGACCGTGGTCTCGTTCGTGTACGGGTCCACGCCGGGGACGAAGTCGACGGCGCCGTGCCACGCCAGGCGGCGGTGCACCTGGACGTCGTCGTAGTCGCCGCGGTCGTGGGTGGTGACGGCGACGCCCGTGGACTTCAGGTAGGCGATGATCTCCGGCTCCACCGCGGTCATCGCGATCTCGAAGCCGCCGCCGACGCGCACCTCGATGCGTGTGACCTCGGAGCGAAAGCCGTCGGGCCCCCACCACCTCTCGAGGCCGGCCTTCGTCGTCCACATCGGCCACACGCGGGCGACGTCCGCGCGCAGCTCCCGCTCCAGGGCGATCAGCTCGCCTCTCATCGGGTGCTCGTTGTTCACTCGTCTTCCTCCAATGCTCGCTCCAGGCGGGAGAGGCGATCGCTCCACGTCCTCCGCAGGACGTCGATCCACGTGGCCGCGTCCTCGAGGGGCTTCGGGTTTCGCGACAGCCAATGCTCGCGGCCGGCGCGCCGGCGCCTCACGAGCTGCGCGCGCTCGAGGATGCGGATGTGCTTGGACACCGAGTTCAGCGAGATGTCGAACGGCGCGGCGAGGTCCGTGACGCGCGCCTCGCCCTTGCCGAGCCGAAGCAGGATCGCCCGCCGCGTAGGATCCGCGAGCGCGTGCAGCGTGAAGTCGAGCTTCTGGGCGGCGCCGGCCATATTCATCCTTTAGGATGAATATGGCGATCGTGTCAAGCGGTGGGCGAAAGCACCCTGCGCGCGTGCCGCGAGGAAGGCAGCCGTGCGCGCCGGCGATCGACACGCCTAGGATGCTCGCGTCCCTCGAGGTGTCCGTGATCGCATCGCCCGCCCGCTCCCACGTCCTCCTCTTCGCCGTCGCCGCCGCGCTCTCCGCCGGCGCCGCCATGATCTCCTCCTGTGCGCTGCCGCCTCCACAGCACGCGGACGGCGAGGGCGAAGGCGACGCAGGCGAAGGCGAAGGCGAAGGCGACGCCGGCGAAGGCGAAGGCGAAGGCGAAGGCGACGCCGGCGAAGGCGAAGGCGACGCCGCTGAAGGCGAAGGCGAGGGCGACGCCGCTGAAGGCGAAGGCGAGGGCGACGCCGGTGAAGGTGAAGGTGAAGGTGAGGGCGAAGGCGAGGGCGACGCCGGACCGGCCGTCGACGTCATCGTCGGCGTCGGCTACGGCGGCATCCGCATCCTCTCCGTCGATCACGGCGAGCATTGGTGCGAGAGCGCCATCGACGATCCCAACGGCGGCGACGATCCGCGCCTGTTGCGCGAGGTCACCACCGGCGACGGACAGTTCGTCGCCGCCGGGTGGGACCACCTGTACGTGTCGCAAAACGGCTGGGCCTGGCAGGACGTGCTCGGCGGAAACGGCACCCCCACGGGACAGTGGATCGGCGGCATCCGCTATGACGGCGTCGGCACCTGGCTCTCCTGCGGCGGCTTCGGCACCGCCATGCGCTCCTCCGACGCGCGCGCCTGGCAGAGCATCGACTACCCAGGCACCGCCGCCGGCCGCGAGCTCGCGTTCGGCAACGGCGAGTTCGTCTGCAGCGACGACGGCGGCTGGCAAGCGACCTTCGACGGCGGCGACACCTGGCAGAGCGTAGCGGGCAGCGGCCGCGTCGAGTTCCGCGACGGCGCGTTCCAGCAGGACGACGGCGTCACCCCCGCCTTCGGCGTCAACGTGCGCTACGACTGGCCCACCGGCGTCGCGGTCTCTGCGCAGGGCGGCGGCTTCCAGATCAAGTTCGCGCCGCGGGAGCCCATCGAGCGCTTCGCGTTCATGAGCGTGAGCGCCGCGGCCTTCGCCGTCGACACGATGCCGTCGACGTTGCGCCAATGCCTCGGCCTCTGAAAAGCGACGCGCGGGACACGCCCGCGCCCTGGCGTGTTCTGCGCATCGTGCGGCATCGTTCTGCGCCACCACGCGCGGCTTCCGTGACAGCGCCTTGATCGGTGTTCCTAGGTGCCGGGGCGGTGCTTGAGCCGCTGTTCCCACGACGCGTGGTACGCGGGGATGCGGTGGCGCCCGAGGCCCACCGGTTGCGCGAGCAGGTCCTTGGACTGCGCGAAGGTGTTTTCGTGCATCCACTCGTGCGCGGCCGAGTCCTTCGTCGCCTGCTGCGGCGGCACCTCGAAGGTGCCCGCGAGGTACTCGGTGTCGCGCAGTCCCTGCCAGCCCTCCTCCTCGGCCAGCCACGGCTTCCCCTCGGGGATCTCCGTGACGTACAGGGCCACCTTCATGCCCTCCCTGGCCACCGTGCCGGAGACGGCGTCGAGCGCTGCGTTCTTCGCCTTGTCGTGCGACGGGTTCGGGAAGTCCGTGGGCTCGACGACCTTCACACGGAACTGCACGTAGCGGCCGCCGATGAAGTATGCGTGGCGACCGTAGAGCTGGTGCTCGTGGAAGGCCTGCTTGTTCGCTTCGCTGCAGGCGTCCTGCGCGGACTTGATCTCGCCGATGCGTTCGAACAGCTCGCCGTTGGCGATGCCCTCGCCGAGGAAGCGCACGAGCCGCCCTGGGGTGGAGTCGGCGAGCGTTCCGTCGGGCGCCGTGGTCAAGCGCTCGGTGAACAGCGTGTGCTTGCGCGCGGTGTTGGCGTGCGTGGTCTGGCCGGCGTTGGCCGTGATGTCGAGCACCTGCCTGGCGGTGCCCTTGTCGAGGCTGCCCTCGAGGGGGAGCACGATGCGCACGCCGGGCTGGTGCGGCTTGGAGTCCGGCTCGTCGGGGTTGGTCTGGCTGCCCGAGACGCGAATCATCCCGCCCTTCACCACCTTGCCGAACAGATCCTTGACCCAGTCCGGTGCGGCGTCCGCCGTCTTCATCGTGACGTCACCGAATTCGACGCCCTTGGCGTGGTTGCCGCGCGCGAACGGGCACGTGGCGCCTCGCTTCTTCGCCGTCTCGATGATGGCCTTCTGGATGTTGTCGAGCCCCGGCAGCACCTCGTGGTTCCACTCGTCGAAGAAGCCGGTGCAGCCGCCCCGAGGGTGCTCGACGCCGTCGCTGGCTTTGAGCTGGCCGCTGTCGCCCGTTGTCAGCTTCTTGAGCGCGGGGTCCGCGAGGAGCGCCTCGCGGTCCGCCGGCGACGCCTTGAGGATGCCGCGCTGCAGCAGCATGACGACGATGTCGGCGGTGGCCGGGTCATGGGTGCCGGCGGCGGCCGCCGCGAGCTTCTTGGCGTCCCCCGCGGCCAGCGGGAGGTCGAGCTTGGGGAACTTGAACGCGCTGAACCCCGTGTGCGCGTAGTTCTTTGCGTCTTGATCGGCCTTGCGCCGATAGGACTCGTAGACCTGCAGCGTGCGGGCCGCCTTCTTCACCGCGGCGGGGCTCGACGACACGAGCGCCTCGACGAGCGCCGCCGCCACCTTCTCCGCCGGCACGTCACCGCTGCGAACGCGCAGCAGATCGCGCGCGGAGGGGACGGACTCGAGGGGGCCCCTGGCGCTGGCGCCGAAGACCTGGGCCGTGGATCGCGCGTGCGCGGTAAAGTCCTGGCCGTTCCCCTTCACCCCGAGGCTCTCGACGTCATCGTTCTTGCCCGCGCGCAGGCCGAAGAGGCCGGCCGCGTCGTGGCCGCCGTCGGCGGCGTGGAAGGCGGGGGCGTGGTCGCTGCCGGTGGTGGCCGCGGTCTTCTTGTCGCCGCTCGCCTCAAAGAGCGCGTCGAGGCCGTGCTCGAAGGCGAGCGCCGCGGCCGCGCGGAGCTGGCCGACGTCGACGCCGCTCTTCTTGCTGAGCGCTTCGGCGGCGCCGGCCTCGCCCTTGGCCACGGCGGTGAGCGCGCCGCGGAGCGAGTCCGGGTCCCGTCGCGCGAGGCGGGTGAGTGCGGTGCGGGTGTCGGTGCTGATGGTCATGCGCGCCCCTCGCACTCTAGCGCCACGCCGGGCGCTTTGGCGGAGCGCGGCGGCGGGGGGCCGAACGCTACGCGGCGCCGTCGCCGATCCAGGCGAGGGCCTGCAGGAGGACGTCGGGGAGCTTGGCGATGGACGCGAGCTTGGAGATCTGGCCGCCGAGCGCGTCGACGAAGAGGGCCGCCGAGGCCTTGTCGAGGTGCCCGTGGGCGGCGCCGAGGAAGCGCAGGTCGAGCGCCGCCAGCGCCTCCAACAGCGGCGCGAGCTCCCCTTTGTCCTCGAAGAAGCAGAAGTCGGACAGGCGCAGCCGGCGGATCACGCCTCGCCCTCGTCGCCGTCGTCGTCGTCGTCGCCGTCGTCGTCGTCGTCGTCGGTGGCCGGCGGGCCCCCGAGCAGCTCGAGGGCCCGCGCCTGGAGCTGGGCCCGGCCGACGCCGTCGAGGGCGCCGCTCCTGGTGAGGCGCGCGTCGTCGTCGAGCAGGAACTGCGCGAGGTCGAACACGGAGACGGCGGCGTCGACGAGGTCCGCGCGCTCCTGCAACGCTTCGGCGAGCACAACGCGCGCGGTTCGCTCCGACATGGGGCTTGACATAGACCGTCTTTCGCCGGCGCACACGCGGGCGTAAGCGACGCCCGTGACGTCGCGCACGCTGCGCCTGCGCATCGAGCTCGTCCCCGAGCCGCTGTGGGGCCGGAACCTGCGCGCGCTCCTGTCGCCCGGCGCCTGGCAGAAGCTGCGCAAGAAGCTCATCGCCGAGCGCGGCCTCACCTGCGCCATCTGCGGCGCCGTCGAGGAGAGCGCGAAGAGGATCCACGCCCACGAGGAGTGGAGCTACGACACCACGCAGACCCCCGCGGTGGCGCGGGTCAGCCGGGTGGAGCTGGTCTGCGCGAGGTGCCACGCCGTCGAGCACTTCGGCCGCCTGCGCCGCCTGTACAAGGACGGCAGGCTCGAGGAGCGCGTGCTCGAGGACGTCATCGCGCACTTCTGCGCGGTCAACGAGGTCGACGTCGACGCGTTCCTCGCGCACGAGGACGAAGCCGTGCGCGAGTGGCGCCGCTTGAACCGCGTCGCCGACTGGATCGTGGACCCGGGGTGAGACGGGCGCGAAGGCGCCGGCTCGGCGGCCTGGGCCGCGCGTGTCCACGCTGCGCGCGCGCTTGCTCGCCGCCGCCGGCTCCCCCGACAATGCGCGCATGGTGAAGCTCGCCGCCGTCGTCCTCGCGCTCTGCTCCAGCGCCGCCCTCGCCCACATCGAGCTCGTGCAGCCGCAGCCGCGCTACGCGAACACGCTCGGCGAGGTGAACAAGAACTGTCCCTGCGGCGGCGGCGGCGGCGGCCAGACCTGCACCGCCGGCGTCACCAGCGATCCCAACCGCGACGAGTCGCGCGCCACCGCCGTCGCGCCGGGCTCCACCATCACGGTGAAGTGGAAGGAGACCATCGATCACACCGGGCGCTTCCGCATCGCCTTCGACGACGACGGCGCCGACCTCGCCGACTTCAACGCCAACATCCTCGCCGACATCGCCGACCCGGCCAACACCACCGGCGACAAGTCCGCGGAGGTGACCCTGCCGTCCACGCCGTGCGACAACTGCACGCTTCAGCTCATCCAGGACATGAACGGCGACGACGTCGACGCCGTCGCCGACCCCACCGGCGACCCCACCTACTTCCAGTGCGCCGACCTGGTCCTCAAGGAAGGCGCGCCCACCGATCTCGGCGGCGGGTGCGCTGCCGTGCCCGGAGCGGCGCCGTCGGTGTGTGCGCTCGCGCTCGCCCTGTGCGCGCGCCGGCGGCTCACGCGATGGGATCGCCGACGGCGCGCTTGAGCGGGTTGAACAGCGCGCCGCGGCTCCATTCGCGCTCGCAGAAGTACGCGAGCAGGAGGCCGCCGGCGACGTCGATGGAGTAGTGGCCGTGCGCGAGCAGCAGCCCGGCGCCGACGACGACGGCGAGCGCGATGAACATGCGCCGCAGCCATGGGGCGCGTGCGCCGTCGGTGAGCAGGACGAACAGCAGCGCCATCGCGACGTGCCCCGACGGGAACATGCCGTGTTGCACGATGGGAAAGACGAACGCGCCCGCGCCCTGGGCGTCGGCGAGCGGCGTGAGCACCATGAGCCCCGCGCGGAGGATGTACATCACGGAGAACACCGACAGCGTGCGCGGCAACTGCTCGGGGACGGAGAGGATGGTGTACGCGAGGAACGCGACGAGGCCGACCACGAGCGCCGCGGCGACGGCGTAGCGCGCGCCGGACACGTAGGGCAAAAGCTCGAACAGCGTATCGCGCGGTGCAGGCCGGTCGGCGTGGCGCGCGGTGATGAAGGCGTTTCCCCCGAGCGAGGCGACGGCGGCGGCGGCGACCAGCAGGAGGGAGACGGCGAACGCCCGCGCGGCCGCGTTGCGCCGGAGCTCGACGTCCATGACGCCGTCAGCTTCCCTCGAACCCGGGCCACGGCGCGAGCACCTTGGCCTCGGCCGCAATGTGCTCCTGCACCTCCGCCGCGAGGTGCGCGACGCGCGACACCAGCGGGCAGTCGTCGGCGTCGCCGCAGGCGGCGTTCACGGCGTCGACGGCCGAGACGAGCTTCAGCGCATCGACGGCCCACGCCTCGGACTGCTGCGGCCGGCAGCGCGCGCCCGACTCGAAGGCGGGGAAGAGGTGAGCCTCCTGGACGCCGCAGTGCTCCTGCAAGCGCTCGTCAAGGAGCGCGACGGCGTCCGCGAGCTCTTCGAAGTCCCGGCGCGCGCGCAGGAGCAGCCGGAGCACCGCGACCTCGTCCTCGAAGGCACGGTGGTAGCGCTCGACGAGGAACTCAATCTCGATCCCCCGGCTCCGGCGTACCCGGGTGGGGCTGCTCACCGCGTCGAACATGTCGGTCTCCTCTGGTTTTTCGCGCCGGCAGTTTCGAGAAGCGTGCCACCGCTGATCCGCGGCGGGCGGCACCCGCGCTGCGGCGCCGTGGGGACGAACACACATGCCGTGTGCCGGATGCCCCACGGCTGTGCCGCGTCCGCCTGACGGCGGGGGCGCGCCGCGCATGGCCGGCGGCTTGCTTGATGCCTTCCGTTCAGCGGAGCCCTCGATGCCGTCGGAGAAAGCAGAGCCGTCGCCGTTCACCGTGCTGTCCCTCGCCGGGGCCGCGTCATGATCGCGCAGCGACGGCCCCCCGCGCAGACGCCGGCGCCGCGGGAAGACGCGGGGCTCACGAGCGCTCGTGCTGCGCAGCTCCTCGAGGTGCACGGCGAAAACGCCATCACCGCCGAGAAGCGCACGTCGCCGCTCAGGCTGCTCGCCGGGCAGCTCAAGGGCGCGCTCGTTTGGTTGCTGGTGGGCGCCACCGTGCTGTCCGCCGCGCTCGGCGAGGTGCGCGACGCCGTCGCCATCGCCGTCATCCTCGTCGTCAACGCCGCCATCGGCTTCTTCCAGGAGCTGCGCGCGGAGAAGGCAATCCTCGCGTTGTCGCGGATGGCCGCGCCGCACGCGCGGGTGGTGCGCGACGGCGCCGTCGTCGATGTCGCCGCGGCCGCCGTCGTCCCCGGCAATCTGCTCGTGCTCGAGGCCGGCGACGTGGTCGCCGCCGACGGCGTGGTGGTGTCCGCGAGCCGGCTCAAGACCAACGAGGCCGCCCTCACCGGCGAGAGCGTGCCGGTGGACAAGCGCGTCGGCGAGGAGCCCGTCGATGCGCCGCTCGCCGAGCGCCACGGCCGTGTCTACGCCGGCACGGCCGTCGCCGACGGCAGCGGCCGCGCCGTGGTCGCCGCCACCGGCATGAAGACCGAGCTCGGCAAGATCGCCGCGCTGCTCACCCAGACCCACGACGAGGAGACGCCGCTGCAAAAGCGCCTCGAGCGCGTCGGGCGCACGTTGCTCGTCCTGTGCACGGGGATCGTGGTGCTCGTGGCGGCGGTCGGGCTGTGGCGCGGGACGCCGCCGCTCGAGCTCTTGATGACCTCGGTGTCGTTGGCGGTGGCGGCGGTGCCCGAGGGGCTCGCCGCCATCGTCACCATCGCGCTCGCCGTCGGCGTGCAGCGGATGGTCGCGCAAAACGTCCTCATCCGCCGGCTGCCGGCGGTGGAGACGCTCGGCTGCGCGACGGTCATCTGCACCGACAAGACGGGCACGCTGACGACGGGCAGGATGCGCGTCCGCGAGGTGTGGGCCAAGGATCGAAAGCGGACGCTGCGCGTCGCCGTCGCCTGCTCCGACGCCGAGCTGTCCGCCGACGGCGACGGCGGCACCGGCGACCCCACCGAGGTCGCGCTGCTCATCGCCGCGGCCGAGGACGGCACCGCGCGCGCGGACGTCGAGCGGCTGGAGCCGCGCATCGAGACGCACCCCTTCGACGCCGAGCGCAAGCGCATGAGCGTGTTCCGCCGCGTCGAGGCCGGCCCCGGGCGGTTGTACGTGAAGGGCGCGCTCGAGCTGCTCCTCCCGCTGTGTCGCGAGGGGACCACGGGGGCCGTCGAGGCGAACGCCGACATGGCGGAGCGCGGGCTGCGCGTGCTGGCCGTCGCCGTCGGCGACGACAATCAGGAGCGAGACCTCGAGCTCGTGGGCCTGGTCGGCATCGCTGACCCGCCGCGCACCGAGGCGGTGGACGCCGTGGCGCACGCGCGCAAGGCCGGCATCAAGACCATCATGATCACGGGCGATCACCCCGCCACCGCCGCCGCCATCGCGCGCGAGCTGGGCATCGTGCGCGACGGTGACGACGTCAAGGAGCTCGTCCACGCCCGCGCTACGCCCGCGGAGAAGCTCGCGCTCGTGCGGGAGGAGAAGGCCAAGGGGCAGGTGGTGGCCATGACCGGCGACGGCGTGAACGACGCCCCGGCGCTCAAGGAGGCGGACATCGGCATCGCCATGGGCAAAGGCACCGAGGTGACGCGCGAGGCCGCCGACATGATCCTGGTCGACGACAACTTTGCGAGCATCGTAGCCGCCGTTCGCGAGGGCAGGGGCGTCTACGACAACATCCAGAAGGCGCTGGTCTACCTGCTCGCGGGGAACATCGGCGAGCTCGCTTTCATGTTGCTCGCGTCGGCGCTCGGCGCGCCGTTGCCGCTCACGCCGCTGCAGTTGCTGTGGATCAACCTCGTCACCGACGGCCTGCCCGCGCTGGCGCTCGTGTTCAATCCGACGGACCCCGACGTGCTCGGACGCCGCCCGCGGCGCTTCGACGAGCAGATGCTCGGCCGGCCCCAGTGGACCGCCATCGTCCTCACGGGCATGGTGACGGCGTCGGTGGCGCTGGGCGTGTTCTTCTGGGCGCTGTCCTCGCGCGACGTCGCCACGGCGCGCAACCTCGCGTTCTCCACCATCGTCATCGGCGAGCTCCTGCGCGCCTTCGCCGCCCGCTCGACGAACAAGGTGTTCTTCGAGACCCCCGTGTTCGGAAACGTGCTCCTCCTCGGCGTCGTGCTCGTGAGCGTGCTCTTGCAGCTCGGCCTGCACTTCATGCCGTTCACCGCGCAATTGTTCAATCTGCGCGCGCTGACGCTCGAGGACGGCTTGCTCAGCGTCGGCCTCGGGCTCGTCCCGGTCACCGTGGTCGAGCTCAGCAAGCTCGCCCGCCGCGCGTTCGCCGGAGACAGGCCGCGGTGAAGGTGCGTCGTCGTCGTCGTCGTCGTCGTCGTCGTCGTCGTCGCCTTCGCAGCTCTTCCGCGCCGTGACGAATCGATGTGGGACGCACGGCGCGCGGCTCGGCTGATCGTCCGAGGAGAACAACGGCGCCGTTCGAGGGCCGAAGACATGAGCTGCAAGCACGGTGCGGCGCATGGACGGGCGCGCGCGTCGGGTTGCGGAGCGGAAGATGGCAGACAAGTCGTCGTCGACGCCGGCCGGACAAGGCCGCGTGCTCGTCGTTGTCGTCGCAAGCGTCACGGCGCTCGCGGGCGTGGTCGATGCGTGTCAGTGCGAAGAGCCGTTGCAGCAACTGCTCGGCGTCGTGCGCGGCCGCCTCTGCGACGACCTCACGGGCCGGCCGCTCGCGGGCGCGGTGATGGAGCTCGCCGGCCAGACCGCCACCACCGGCGACGACGGCCGCTACGTGTTCGACGGCGTCGCCGTCGGCCCCGCGCGCGTCACCACGCGCGTCGACGATCGCCGCTTCGACGTCTTCGTCACGTCGGCGGAGCCGGCGCTCGTCGACAATCCCGCCTGCCGCGCGATCCCCGAGCTCGTCACCGGGCGCATCGAGGGCCGCGTCTGCGACACCGCGCGCGGCGGATGGCTCGCCGCGGCCCTCGTGCGCGTCGCGCCCGACGGCTTCGCGCCGCAGGAGACCTTCACCGACGACGATGGCCGCTTCTCGTTCGACGCCGTGCCCCCCGGCGCGCAGGTGGTCGACGTCGAGGCACCGGGCTTCTCCCACGGCTACCCCGTCGACGTCGTCGCAGGCGACGTCGTCACCGTCGACGCCGTCGAGGGCTGCGACCCCGCCGTGCCGCAACAGGGCGCGCTCGAGGGCGTGTTCTGCGGTCCCGACGGCGGCGCGCTCACAGGCGCCACGGTGAGCGCGCTCGACGTGTCGACCACCACCGACGAGACCGGCGCGTTCGCGCTCTCGCCGCTGCCGGCGGGCCCGGTCACGCTGCACGTCGGCGGCCCCGTCGACGTCGACGTCGACGCGCTCGTGCGCCCCGGCGCGTCGACGCCGGTGCCCACGCCGTTCGCCTGCGCGCCGCCCCCGGCCAATCCGCCGGCCAATCCGCCGGCCAATCCGCCGGTCGATCCGCCGGCGAGCGGCGCGCCGGCCGATGATCCGCCCCCGACACCTGGGGCCTGCCCGCCGGGCGTGGTGCGCCAGTGCTACTCCGGCCCCGTCGGCACGGTGTTCGTCGGTGACTGCCACCCGGGCACGCAGAGGTGCGGCGACGACGGCACCTTCGGCCCGTGCACCGGCGAGGTCACGCCCCGCTTCGACGTCCCCGAGGACGGCTTCGATGAGGACTGCGACGGCTTCGACGCGTCGTGCGCCGACGTCGAGGTGGCCCAGTCGATCCTCCTGTTCGGCGACTGCCTCGACGTCACGTGCCCCGCTTCGGCGCCGTTTCCGACGGGCTGCGCGGTGTTCTTCACGCCCGGCGATGACCGCGGCTGCGTCGCCAACGCGCCGGGGCAGTCGAGCGTGTACTTCCAGGCCGGCGACGAGTGCGACGCGGGCTTCGTGACGGGGACGCTGTTGTGCTCGGCGTTTTCCCAGTGCGTCCCGCGCTTCGGCCTCGACGCGCTCAACTGCCCCATCAACAAGCCCGTGCCCATCTACGGGCCCACGCCGGACTTCTGTCCCGACACGCACTGAGCGAGCTCCGCGGGGGAGGACACCCGAGGAGAAGACAATGGTCAGCATCAACACCGCGAACCGCATCCCCCGCGCCGGCGTCGTCGACGCGCACAGCCAGGTCGACGAAGTGCGCCGGCAGGGCTCGACGACGACGACGGCGCCGCAAGACTCGTTTCAGCGGCCCACGGCGCCGGTGCGCCCGGCGACGCAGGGGCAAAGCGGCCTCGGCGGCATCCTCGGCAGCCTCTTTCAAGGCCTCTCGGGGATGCTCGCCCGGCTCGGGGCAACAAGGGCGCCCTCCTCGCGGGAATCCTGAACGTCGTCGGCGGGCTCCTGCAGCAGATCTTCGGTCAGGCGGGCGCGTCGTCGTCGCCGTCGTACGCGCCGTCGACGCCGGGCGCTTCAGGGAGCGCGCCGCCGATGCCGAGCGTGCCCTCGAACGCGGTGAGCCCGTACGACCCCAACCGGCCCTACGAGCCCTGATCGGCCGCGCGTGTCCCCGCGGCCGGCGAGGCGCGGTAGCATCCGGCCCGTGAGAAGCATCGCCCTCGTCGTCGCCGCCGTCGCCGCGGCCTCCTGCGCGCCGGACAAGACCGTCGTCGACTTCACCGTGCCCACGGGGGATCCCACGGCGAAGTTCCTCGACATGCCGTGGCCCTCGGACGTCATGCGCGTCGACGGCGGGCTCGACCTCAACGAGGTGCCGAACCCGTTTTCGTCGTCGTCGCTCGAGGACGTCATCCGGCTGTTCGCCACCAACACCGCGTACCCGGCCACCGGCACGCTCTACTTCCGCGTCGCCGGCGGCGTGGACGAGGGCTCGTTGCCGCCCGATGCCGCCGCCTCGCTCACCGACGGCTCGTCCATGTTCCTCGTCGAGACCGACACGCTGCGACGCGTGCCGCTCGTGTGGAAGCAGTTCGCGAAAGGCACCTCGTTCCTCCCGCCGGGCACCGTGGCGGCGCAGCCGCTGCTCGGTGCGGTGCCGCACGGGCGCTTCGCGCTCGTCGTCACGTCCAACGCGCGCGCCAAGGACGGCAGCGCGCTCGGCGCGTCGCCCGACCTGCGCGCGCTCCTCACCTGCCAGCCGCTGCCCAAGGACGCGCGCGCGGTGGACTGCGCGCCCTATCAAAAGCTCGCCGCAGACCTGGGGCTGCCCGCCGAGAGCATCGCGCTCGTTCAGATGATCACCCCGGAGGACAGCTCCAGCGGCCTGGTCGACGCCGCCGACGTCGTGCGCGAGCTCGGGCCGCCGGCGGCGACGGGCTTGTCCCGGCGCTCGTCGTCGCCGTCGTCGAGCTACGTGATCTACGACGGCGTCGCCGGCATCGCCCAATTGCAGGCGGGGGTCCCCCCCTATGACACGCTCGACCCCAACTACGTGAGCGGCGGCTTCGTGCTCGGCGACGACGGGCGCCCCGTGGTGCAGCGCATCGAGGAGGTGCCGTTCCTCGTCACCGTGCCGACGCAGCCGCCGCCGCCCGGCGGCTACTGCGTCGTCATCAACGGCCACGGCACCGGCGGCGACCTCGAGAGCGGGCTCGGCAGCGGGCCGAGCGCGGAGGCCTTCCAGATCGCGCAGGCCGGTTGCGCCATGTTCGCGATGTCGGAGCCGCTGCACCGCACGCGCGCCGGGTATCGCGAAGGACAGGAAGAGGTCCTCACCTTCAACTTCTTCAACCCCGTCGCCGGCCGCGACAACTGGCGGCAGTCGGCCATCGAGAAGGTGCAGCTCGTGTCTTTGGCGCAGGCCCTCACCATCCCGCCGTCGGTCACCGGCGGCGCCGCCGTGCGCTTCGACGCGGACCACATCGCGTACTTCGGCCACTCCCAGGGCGGGATCACCGGCGCGTTGTTCGTCGCCGTGGAGCACCGCATCGCGGGCGCGTTCCTCTCGGGCGCGGGCGCCGGTTTCCAGGCCTCGCTCGTCGAGAAGGTCGATCCCACGTCCATCGCCGACATCCTGAAGGTGGTGCTCGATTTCCCGTCCGACAGCGACGAGGACATCGACCTGTTCCACCCGGTCATCACGCTGCTGCAGTCGTGGGTGGATCCCGCCGATCCCATCAACTACGGCGATCTGTGGAGCCGCCGCCAGGGGCGTGTGCCGCACCTCGTGATGACGTCGGGCCTGCTCGACACGTTCACGCCGCCGCGCTGCCACGGCGCGTTGGCGGCCGCCTTCCACCTCCCCCTCGTGGAGCCGGTGAGCGAGGACATCGACGTCCTCGACGTCCTCGGCATCGAGCCCGCACAGCCGCCCATCGAGGGGAACTTCGAGACCGTCGACGGCGGCCAGGTCACCGCGGGCGTCCTGCAGTATCCGAACGACGGGCACTTCGCCGTCTTCGACAACCCCGACGCGCAGAGCGCCATGCGTACCTTCTTCACCACGCTCCAGCAGGGCGCGCCCATCGTGCGCGTCAACCAGGAGTGATACAACGCCCGCATGCGCATCGCCGTCGCCGCTCTCGCGCTGCCCCTCGTCGCCGGCGTCGCCTCCCCGGCGTGGGCCGACGTCGGCGTCGTTGTGAAGCTGGTCGGACAGGGCCTCGATCCCGCGGCGGCCAGGAGCGTCGCGAGCAACATCGAGCAGGCCGTGAAGACGCGGGTGGTCCCGCTCGGGGCCAGTGACGCCTGCGACGTCGCCGACGAGAGGGCGCCCTGCATAGAGCCCCTGGTGGCGGCGAGCCCCGACCGCAAGGACATCGACGAGGTGGCCGTGGTGGTCCTCGAGCGCCGCGCGCCGGGCGCCACGCACATGAGCTTGCGCGTGGTGCGGAGCGAGGATTGGAAGAAGACCGCGCTGAAAGTCGAGGGGGACGTGCCCGACGTCGACTCCACCAACGCGGCCAAGGGCATCGTGCGCCAGGTCTTTGATCCGGGGCGCTACACCGGCCGCCTCGTCGTCGAGGGGGCGCCGGCGCGGGCGGAGATCCTCGTCGACGGTCTCGCCGCGGAGCCGCTGGCCGTGCTGAGCGTGGGGAAGCACCACGTGCTCGTCGTGTCACCGGACGGCACCGCGTTCCAACAGGACGTCGTCATCGCCTACCAGCAGCACACGCGCCTGCCGGTGCCCGCGCTCGGCGACAAGGCCGCCGGCCCGCGGCCCACCTGGCCGTTCTTCGTCGCCGACGCCGTCCTCGCCGCCGGCGTCGCCACCGCCGTCATCGGCGCGCTCGTCGAGGAGTACAGCGTCCGTGCCAACGCCGACGTCGGCAACAACATCGACGCGTGGTCACTGCACGCGCGCGACACCGTCGGCTTCCTCCCCAAGGGCGATCAGGACCCCGCGTGCCCTCCCAGTCCCAAGACCGGCGCATGCGACAAGGGGAGCGCGTGGACGACGTACGGGCCGGCGTCGGCCGGGGGTGTGAGCGAGCCTGCGCACTTCGCGATGACGGCGGTGGCGCGGCAGAACGAGCTGAGCTGGCGCGCGGGAGAGACCGCCGCCATCACCAGCATCATCGTCGGGTCCTCCGTCGCCGTCGCGGGCGGCGTCGCGGCCATCGCGACCTTCGTCGCCGCCCAGCCCGACGAGGCCGCGCAGTGAAGATCTACACGCGCACCGGCGACGCCGGTGAGACGGGCCTGTTCGGTGGTGAGCGCGTGCAGAAGGACGACGCCCGCGTCTGCGCGTACGGCGCGGTCGACGAAGCCAACGCCGCGGTGGGGGTGGCCGCGGCCGCGCCCGACACCCCGCCGGAGATGCGCGAAGAGCTGCTGCACGTGATGAGCGATCTGTTCGACATCGGCGCCGAGCTGGCGACGCCGCCGGCCGCCGGGGAGAAGCTCGGGGAGCGCCTCGCGTCCGCCGTCGACGACGCGCGGGTGCGGGCGTTGGAGGCGAGCATCGACGCCGTCGACGCCGAGGTGCCGCCGCTGTCGACCTTCGTGTTGCCGACGGGCACGGACGCGGCGGCGCGCCTGCACGTCGCGCGTGCCGTGGTGCGGCGCGCCGAGCGCGAGGTGGTCTCGCTCGCGCGCAGCGTGGCGGTGCGCCGCGAGGTGCTCGTGTACCTGAACCGCTTGAGCGACACGCTCTTTGCCTGGTCGCGCCTGTGCAATCACCGCAGCGGCGCGGGTGACGTGCCGTGGCGGCACCGCCGCCCCAAATGAGCTCGACCGCGGCGCAGATCGACGAGGCGGCGCGCATCCTGCGCGAGGCGAAGCGGCTCGTGGTGTTCACGGGCGCGGGCGTGTCCGCGGAGAGCGGCATCGACACGTTTCGCACCGACGGCGGTCTGTGGGAGCGCTACCCGCCCGAGGAGTTCGCCACCCCCGGCGCCATCTTGAAGATGCTCGCCACCGACCCCGCGCGCGTGGCGCGCTTCCTGCGGGACGTGCTCGAGCCCGTCGCGCGCGCGCGCCCCAACCCCGGGCACGAGGCGCTCTCCGTCATCGAGGAGCGCGTGCGCGAGCGCGGCGGCGACGCCGTCGTCGTCACGCAGAACATCGATCGCCTGCATCAGGACGCGGGGAGCCGCTCCGTGCTCGAGGTGCACGGGAGCCTCTTCGACCTCGTCGACGACGAGGGCTTGCCCCGCGGCAGGCTCGAGCGCGCCGACCTGAGCCGCATCGCAGAGCGCCTGGCCAAGGCCGAGCGCGGGCTGTTGAAACGCAGCCGCATCGTCGCCGCGCTGTCGCCGCTGTTGTCGGTGCGCCACCGGCCGAACGTGGTGCTCTTCGGTGAGGGGCTCCCCGAGCCCGCGTGGAGCAAGGCCGTCGAGGCCAGCCGCCGCGCCGACGCCATGCTCGTCGTGGGCACCTCGGGCGCCGTCTACCCCGCGGCGTCGCTCACGGAGGTCGCCGCCGAGGCGGGCGCCCGCCTGGTGGGCGTCGGGCCCGAGCGCGGGGACGCCGACGTGTGGCTCGAGGGCAACGCGGGCGTCCTGCTGCCGGCGGTGGCTGCGCTCGGTTGAGCCCCCGCTCGTGCCGTGACGCGGCGCGTGCACCTGCGGTGCTTCGCCCACCCCGCTGGGCCTCCTGGAGCGCGCGGCGGGATCGACGCCGCGCGCGAAGACGTCGCCGCGGGCGGCCCGGCCCCGAGAGCGTCGGCGCTCGGGGGCACGAGCGATGCACACCCCGGCGGCGCAAGGAGGTCTGCATGGACGCCCTCAACAGCTTCGCCGGCCTGGTGCTGATCGCCGCGCCGTGGATCCTTCGCTACAGCGACAACCGCCTCGCCATGTGGACGAGCGTGGTGCTCGGCGTGGTGATCCTCGTGGTCGCCGGCTACCGCGCGCTGGCGAAGGACGCGCACCGCTGGGAGGAGTGGACCGTCGCCATCGTCGGCGCCGTCGCCGTCATGATCCCCTTCGCGTTCGGCTACGCGGGCGTCGCGGTCTGGGCGAGCATCACGCTCGGCGCCGTGATCACGGCCGCGGCGCTCTACCAGCTCACCGTCACGTCGTCGCCGCGCCGTCGCCCCGCGCATTGAAGCCCGACAGCGCGCGCGGACGTCGCGCGCCGGAGCCCGCGGCCACGGTATCCTGGGCCCGTGGGCACTCCCCTGCACGCAGTCCTCGGCCTCGCGGCGCCCGTCGCGCTCGCCCTGGCGCTCGGCGGCTGCCCCGCCGCGCCCGATCGCGGCTGCAACTCCGACGAGGACTGCCCGCGCAGCGCCTTCTGCTCGCTCGGGGAGTGCGTGCCCCTCGACGCCGCCGAGGGTGAAGGCGAGGGCGAGGGCGAGGGCGAGGGCGAGGGCGAGGGCGAGGGCGAGGGTGAGGGCGAAGGCGAAGGCGAAGGCGAAGGAGAGGGAGAGGGAGAGCCCTTCTGCGGCGACGGCACCGTCAATCCCGGCGAGCAGTGCGACGATCAAAACGGTGTGAGCGGCGACGGCTGCGAGCCCGACTGCACGTCTTCCTGCTACGAGGGCGCCGACGTCGACCGCGAGATCGCGGAGGCCGGCGGCGCCTGCGAGGTGGTGATCTCCCGGCGCCTGGCGTGGCTCGGCGCGCTCGCGGACTGCCGCGTCCGCGGCGGAAACCTCGCCACCGTGGACGACGACGCGGAGGGCGCGGCGCTCGCGACGTCGGCGGCCGCGGCCACCGGCGGCGAGGTGTGGATCGGCGTCAACGACCTCGTCGACGAGGGCGCGTTCGTGTGGAGCGACGGCGCGCCGCTCGGCTTCAACCGCTTCGGGCCCGGCCAGCCCGACGACTTCGACGGCGACGAGGACTGCGGCCAGCTCGGCGCGGAAGCCTCGTGGAACGACGCGACGTGCTCGCTCGAATTTCCGTTCGTCTGCGAGATCCGCCCCGTCGACACCTGCGGCGACGGCGTCGTCGACGACGGCGAGGGCTGCGACGACGGCAACCGCACCGACGGCGACGGCTGCGACGCGTCCTGTGCGCGCGAGGCCGGCTTCACTTGCGTCGGCCCCGTCTGCCGCCCCGACGGCGACGTCGTCCACGTCCCCGGCGGCGCCGACACCATCGACGATGCCGTCGTCGCGCGCCCGGGCGGCGCCATGATCATCCTCGGCGACGGCGTCACCGTGGCCGCGCCCAGCACCGATCTGCAGGCGAGCTTCGCCGTGGTGTCCGCCGGCGGGGCGGCGGTGGCGGCGAACGGGAAGGTCGCCTTCCACCAGCGGCAGGGGACGCTGACCCTCTTCAACGTCGTCGTCACCACGGACAGCGCGGACTGCATCGCCCTGGACAACTCCGGCGGCCTCGAGGTCGTGGGCGCCTCCGTCGGGCCGTGCGGGAACTTCGCGCTGCGGTCGCACAGCACCGGGGCCGTCACGCTGCGGCGCTCGCGCTTCCACGACAGCGCCTCGGGCGGCATCCGGCTCGAGAGCAGCGTCGGCGTGGTCGACATCGAAGACGTCGTCGTCGACCACAACGGCCTCGGCGGGTCGCCCCAGCCGGGCGTCGAATTCAAGGCGAGCCCGCCCGAGGGCTCCGTGTTCGCGCACAACACCGTCGCCGGCAACGCGTCCACCGGCCCCGCGGCCGGCATCGACTGCAACGCGCCCGTGCGCGTCCTCGACACCATCGTGTTCGGCAACGAAGGCACCCCCGCCACCGCGCCCTGCGACTTCGTCGAGTCCGACGTAGAAGGCGGCGCGCTCGGCTTCGGCAACATCGACGCCGACCCGCTCTTCGTCGACGCCGCCGCCGGCGACTTCCACATCGGCGCGGGCTCGCCGTGCGTGGACGCCGCGCTCTTGTCGAACGAGGTGCGCGACGTCGACGGCGAGGCCCGCGGCGGCGTGCGTGACATCGGCGCCGACGAGCTCAGCCCTTGACGCTGCCCGCCGTGAGCCCCTCGACGAGGTGGCGCTGCAGGAAGAAGAACAACGCCATCACCGGTGTGCTGACGATGACGGCGCCGGCGGCGAAGTGTCCCCAGGCCGTGCTCTTTTGTCCCACGTAGCTCTGCAGCACCACCGGCAGCGTGTAGCTGGCGTCGGCGTTCATGAGCTTGGCGGCGAGGATGAACTCGTTCCACGCCGTCATGAAGGAGAAGAGCGCGGTGATGGCGATGGCCGGGCGCGCGAGCGGCAGGATGATGGACAGGAAGATGCGCAGCGTTGACGCGCCGTCCATGCGCGCGGCCTCTTCGAGCTCCAGCGGGATGGTGTCGAAGTAGCCCTTCAACAGCCACGTCGAAAACGGGATGGAGGTGGTGGCGTACACGAGGATGAGGCCGAGCTGCGTGTCGAGGAGCGAGAGCTTGTCGAGGAGGATGTACAGCGGGATCATCATCATGGTCCCGGGGAACATCTGCGTGGCCAACAGCGCGCCCAGACCGAGCCGGCGCCCGGGGAACACGAAGCGCGACAGCGCGTAGGCGGCGCTGGTGGCGAGCAGCACGCCCATCACCGCGGACGCCGACGACACCACCAGCGAGTTGTAGAGCTGGCGGCCGAACAACCAGTGACCGGCGAGGTCGTGGTGGCCGACGACGTCGACGAAGTTCTGCAGCGAGGGGTTCTTGGGCAGCGGCACCAGGCCGGTGGCGAACGCCTGCGACGGCGTGAGCGCCATGCTCACCACCCACATCACCGGGTAGAGCACCACCACCGTGACGACGACGAGCAGCGCGTGGCTCATCAGGCCCGTCACCGTGGACGAGCGCGCGCCGGCGAAGCCGGTCTCGTCGCGCGCGCTCATCGCGCCTCCGCCACGCGGCGCGCCACGCGGTTGGCCGCGGTGGTGTAGGCGACGAGCAGGAGGAACACGAGCGTGGAGTAGGCGGCGGCGTAGCCGAAGGCGCCGCCCTGGCCGCGCTCGAAGGCCCAGCGGAACGCCTCGGTGATGAGGATGTCGGTGGTGTTGTTGGGGGCGCCGCCGGACACCAGGTAGATGACGTTGAACATGTTGAACGTCCACACGGTGCCGAGGACGATGGCGGGCGCGAGCGTGGGCATCAGGAGCGGCAGCGTGATGGAGAAGAAGCGTCGTACGGGTCCGGCGCCGTCGAGGGCGGCGGCCTCGTAGAGGTCCTTGGGGATGGCCGTGAGCCCGCCGAGCGCGATGACCATCATGAAGGGGAAGCCGAGCCACACGTTGGTGACGAGGTTGGCGAGGAAGGCGCTCCAGGTGGCGTTCATCCAACTGAAGCCCTGGATGTGCAGCAGACGGTTGATGGCGCCGAACTCGGGGTGGAACATGCCCTTCCAGATGAGCGCCGTGATGTAGTTGGGCACGGCCCACGGGATGATGAACAGCACCCGGTAGAGCGCGCGGAAGCGCAGCTTGGCCTGGCTCAACACCAGCGCGAGGAACACGCCGATGACGAGGTGCAACACCACGTTGGACACGGTCCACAGGACGGTCATGCCCAGCGTGAAGAAGAAGCGGCCGTCGCCGCCGGCGAGGATCTCGCGGAAGTTCTCGAGGCCGACGAAGGTGTACTTGCCCCACGAGTGATGGAAGAAGCCCATGCCCACCCCGAGGCCGAAGGGCACGAACACGAGGAGGGCCATGCCGACGGCGGCGGGCGCGGTGTAGCCGTAGGCGATGCGCGCCCCCCAGACGTGGCGCACGAGCTTGACCGGGCCGTAGCGGAACACGCCGACGCCGACGACCAGCGCGAGCAGCCCGAGGACGAGGCCGACGAAGACGGCGAAGCTGCTGCGGCTGCCCTCCTTCACGCCGCCCTGGATGGTGGCGACGAGGCCCTTCACGGTCTTTTGCGCCTCGGCGAGCGTCTTTGCGGGATCGGTGCCCTGGCCGATGGAGGAGCCCAGCGCGAGGTCGAACTGGCTCCACACGCTCTTCATCTCGGGCGTGTTGGGCGTGGGCACCGAGTGCGGGAGCTGCGCGAGGAAGCCCCGCAACAGCGGCGCGTGGGGATCGTCGTCGCGGAGGGCCTTCCACGCGCTCTTCTTCGCCACCGGCTGGAGCCCCTCGAGCAGGCGCGTGGTGGCGGACGGGTCGGACGCGAGGGCGCGCACGAGCTCCACGGCGAGCGCGCGCTCCTTTGTACGGCCCGAGATGAACGCGCCCTCGACGGAGAGGAACGGGCGCATGGGCCCCGCGTGCGGCGCCTCGGCATCGTCGACGACGGGGAGCGCGCTCACCGCGAGCGGGATCTTGGGATCGACGTCGCCGAGGCTCCAGGGACCGGCTTCGAAGAACGCGGCCTTGGCGTCGTTGAACAGCGAGGTGGCGAGGGCGCCGTTCACCTCCTGCGGCATCACCCCGCCGTCGCGACCGAGCTTCATGGCCCAACGAACGCTGGCGATGTTGGCGGGGTCGTCGAGGACGGGGGCGCCGGCGTCGTCGAAGATGCGCCCGCCGAAGCCGAACAGGATGGGCGCGTGGAAGTAGAGCAGCCGGTTTTCGTAGACGAGGCCGTAGACGCCGTCGTGGGTGGCGGCCTTGGCCATCCGCACCAGCTCGCTCGTGGTGCGCGGCGCGTCCGGCGCGAGCTGCGTGTTGCGAAAGAGCGCGAGCGACTTGAACGCGAGCGGGAACGACCACGCGTGGCCCTTGTAGAGCACGGCGGGCACCAGGCCGTCCTGCAGTTGCGCCACCGACGCGGGATCGAGGAGGTCGTCGACGGGCTGGATGACCTTGGCCTCCGCCCAGTCGCCGATGGTGTCGTGGGCGGCGATGAAGACGTCGGGTCCGCGGCCGCGCGGGATGGCCGCGGTGATCTTGTCGAGGTAGGCGTCGTAGGGGACCGCGCTGACGGTGACCTTGAAGCGCGTCTCCGTCTTGTTCAGGTCGACGATGATCTTCTCGAGCGCCTCCTGCTCCTTGCCGCGGTAGGAGTGCCAGAGCACCAGCTCGGGCCGCGCGTCTTCGGCGTCGTCGCCGGCCACGGCACCGAGGGCAAGGGAGAGCGCGAGCGCCGCGTGAATCACGCTTCAATCCGCGCGCCGGCGGCGTCGAAGAACGAGAGCTTGCCGCGCGGCACGTGCAGAGCGACCCGCGCGCCCGGGCGCACCCCGGCGTCGTCGTCGACGAGCGCGCCGAAGCGGGCGTCGCCGAGCTTGCCGAAGGCGAAGCTCTCCTGGCCGAGGCGCTCGACGAGGTCGACCTCGATCTCGCCGAGCGTCACGACCCCGTCGTGCCCGTCGCCGGCGCCGGCCGGGACCGCGCGCACGTCGTGCGGTCGCGCTCCCAGCGCCGCCGCCGCCGCCGGCGGGTGCACCGCGTCCTTGAGCGCGCCGGGGGTGACGTCGATGATGCCCATGGTGGGCGTGCCGAGGAAGGTGGCCACGAAGCGGTTGGCGGGCTTCTTGTAGAGCTCGAGGGGCGGCCCCACCTGCTGCACGACGCCCTCGTTCAAGACCACGATGCGGTCTGCGAGGGTCATGGCCTCGACCTGATCGTGGGTGACGTACACCATGGTGGTCTTGAAGCGGCGCTGGAGCGCGGCGATGTCGGCGCGGACCTCCATGCGCAGCTTGGCGTCGAGGTTGGACAGCGGCTCGTCGAAGAGGAAGGCCTTGGGCCGGCGCACGATGGCGCGGGCCATGGCCACGCGCTGGCGCTGGCCGCCGGAGAGCGCCTTGGGCTTTCTGTCGAGGAGGCCCTCGAGGCCGAGCATGGACGCCGCCTCCTTGATGCGCTCCGCGATCTCCGACGACGCCATGTGGCGCACGCGCAGGCCGAAGGCGATGTTGTCGCGCACGCTCATGTGCGGGTAGAGCGCGTAGCTCTGGAACACCATGGCGAGGTCGCGGTCGCCGGGGGGCACATCGTTGCTCCGCACACCGTCGATGATCAGGTCGCCCCCGCTGATGGTCTCGAGGCCCGCGATCATGCGGAGCGTGGTGGACTTGCCGCAGCCGGAGGGGCCCACGAGGACAACGAACTCGCCGTCGGCGATCTCGAGGTCGACGCGCTTGACCACCACCACGTCGCCGTAGCGCTTCTCGAGACCCGAAAGCGGAGATCGCCGCCATGCGCCTGTATTGCGACGACGACGGATTGGGTCAAGGGTGTGCTCCGATGAAGAAGGCGGCGCCGCGCGTCATCGAGACCGACGAGGCCATCGTCATCGGGGCCCGCCGGGTCCCGCTGTTCCGGGACCTCTACCACGTGTTCCTGCGGGCGAGCTGGGCGCAGGCCCTCGGGGGCATCGTGGTGGCGTTCCTCGCCATCAACGTCGTCTACGGCGGCTTGTACATGCTCACCGACGGCATCGCCCACGCGAGGAAGGGCTCCTTCTTCGACGCCTTCGCCTTCTCCGTGGAGACCCTCGCCACCATCGGGTACGGGGCCATGGCGCCGCAGTCGGTGGCGGCCCACCTCCTCGTCGTGAGCGAGGCGGTGGTCGGGCTCCTGGCCACCGCGGTGTCCACCGGCCTCGTCTTCGCCAAGTTCACGTTGTCACCGGCGCTGGTGGTGTTTTCCTCCAAGGTGACAATCTCGCCCATGAACGGCGTCCCGACGCTGAGCTTTCGCCTCGGAAACGAGCGCGGGGACCTGATCGTGGAGGCCATGGTGCGCGTGGCGATGATCCGCACCGAGGTCACCGCCGAGGGCGTGCTGTGGTACCGCATGATCGACCTCCCGCTCGCGCGCGATCGCTCGCCGGCCATGACGCGCTCGTGGAACGTGCTGCACCACCTCGACGAGCGCTCGCCGCTGTTCGGCGCGACGCCGGATTCCCTGAAGAAGGACGAGGTGGAGCTCATCGTCTCGCTGGTCGGCGTGGACGAGACGTCGATGCAGCCGGTGCACGCGCGCAAGCGGTACACGGACGACGCCATCGTCTTCGGCGCGCGCCACGCGGACATGGTCTCCGTCGCCGCCGACGGCGAGCGCCTCGTCGTCGACGTCACCCGCTTCCACGACGTGGTGCCGACCAATCCGACGGACGCGTTCCCCTACTCGCATGCGCCGGCGTTGCCGCAGAGCGTCGACGCGTAACGTGAATCAACCGTCATCGTTGATCGCAGAATTCATGATGACGCTCAGATCGGATCGAGATAGAGGACGGCTCTGTTCCGGGGGAGCGCGGATGACCTCTCTGCCGCCGACGCAAGACATCGACACGCTCCCCGACGGCGCCGCCGTCATCACGGACGAGGTCGACATCGACATCTCCGCCTCGGACGAGGCCTCGGGCTCGTATCCGTCGCGCCGCCCGTTCGATGAAGAGCCCACCCGCAAGGCGCACGCGCCCAAGCCCCCGCGCAAGTCCGACGACGAGAGGACCGACGTCGTCGACGTCTCGAGCTGGGGCCCGTTCCGCGGCCGCGACGACGAGAACTAACGGCGGGGCTGACAGAGGCACGACGACGTGGGCTTGATGTCCGCGTCCTTCCACACGGCGTCGAAGCGCGCGCGCACGGGCTTGGCTTCGCCGCTCCTGCCTTGCGCCTCGAGCGCCTGGGCGAGCCCGAGGAGCGCCCAGCCGTTTTCGGGCACGCGCCGGAGGTCCTCGCGATAGACGGCCTCGGCCTCCTTGTCGCGGCGCATGTTCATGAGCACCGCGCCGAGCGCGTGCCGCGCGGGCTGGAGCCAGTCCGGCGGCTCGTCGTAGCGAAGCGCGTCCTCGGCGGCGACGGCCTCGCGCAGCGCGGCGATCCCGTCGTTCGTCTTTCCGGCGGCGACGGCGACCTCGCCCGCGGCGAGCGCCCGGGCGACGGCGAGGAGCGCGCGCCCGTCGTTGTTGCCGAAGCGCGCGTCGGCGGGCAGGGCGGCGACGGCGTCGTCGAGGGCGGCCAGCGCCTGCCGCGCGCGGGCGACGTCGTGCTTGGCCGCCCAGGCGACGGCGCGCGCCCCCAGGCGCATGGCGCGCGCGATGGGGAGCGCGGGGCCGAAGTCGGGCGCGGCGAGGATGTCGTCCCACAGGCCGAAGCGCATCTTCACCTCGAGGGGCAGGGCGACGATGCCGTCGGCGACGGCGGCGTTTTCGCGCAGCCAGTCCTCGGGGATGTCCTTGACCATGCGATCGATGGCCTGCAGCGCGAGCTGCTTTTGCCCCGTCATCATCGCGGCGTACGCGAGCATGTGCTCGTTGTGCGCGACGTAGAACAGATAGAAGCCTTGGCGCGGCACCCGCGCGAGGTACGCGGCGTCGGCGGCGAGCGCGGCTTGGCTCGACTTCACGGCGTCGGCGAAGCGGCCGAGGCGCACGTCGAGGTGCGAGGGCATGTGGACGAGGTGGGCGAGCGCCGGCGCCATGGTGCGCAGCCGCTCGGCGCTCATGGCGGCGTGGGCGGGCGTGCTCGACGCTTCCCACAGGTGGATGGCGAGGTGGTTGGCGAGCGGCTGTAGCGGCGACCTCTTCAGCACGTCGCCGATGACGGCGGCGATGTCCTCGGTCCCCGGCTGCGGCTCTCCGTCGGGTGTCCACTGGTCCCACGGGCGTACGTCCATCATCGCTTCGGCCGCGAGCGCGCCGAGGTCGACGTCGTCGGGGTGCTCCTTCCACAGGGCGCGAAGCGCCTGCGCGTGCGCCGTGGTGAGCGCGAGCGGCGGCGCGTCCTGCGTGGGCGGCTGGAAGCGCGCGGCGAGCGAGGCGGCGAGGCCGTGCTCCACGGACCGCGGGCCGGCGCCGGGGCTCCCCCGCCCGATGAGGGTGAGGGCGCGCTCGGCGGCGGCGAGGCCGGCCGATCGGTGCGGCTCGTCGAGGTCGGGGTTGTTGATGTGCGGGCCGTTACTGACGGCGATGAAGACGAAGCACATCGCGCAGCGCGGATCGAAGGCCGCGGCCTGCTCGAAGGAGCGGATGGCCTCGTCGTGGTTGAAGCCGTACAAGAAGCGCAGGCCTTGATCGAAGTACCGCTGCGCGTCCGCCGACGTCGTTTCGATCTTCCGCGTCCACGTCCCGGTCCCGGCAAACAGCGGCTCCTTCACCTCCACCCGCGGCGCCGGCTTCGAAGGGGGCGGCGCCGGCGCCCGCTTACACCCGAGCACGAGCGCCACCGCGCAGACGGCGGCGACGCGCGCCACGCGGCCGGCGACGCCGGCGTTTTGCCCGGCGACGCGCGCCAGGCCGGCGCTGTGCCCGGCGCCGCGCGCCACGCCCGCGCCGCCCCGCGCATCGCCCGCGCCGCCCCGCGCATCGCCCGCGCCGCCCCGCGCATCGCCCGCGCCGCCCCGCGCATCGCCCGCGCCGCCCCGCGCATCGCCCGCGCCGCCCCGCGCATCGCCCGCGCCGCCCCGCGCATCGCCCGCGCCGCCCCGCGCATCGCCCGCGCCGCCCCGCGCATCGCCCGCGCCGCCCCGCGCATCGCCCGCGTCGCCCCGCGCATCGCCCGCGCCGCCCCGCGCATCGCCCGCGCCGCCCCGCGCATCGTAGGGCGGGGGCTTGCCCCCCGCGTCGGAGCGTCCCCCGCGGGGCATCAGAAGCTGGCCGACAGCATCGCGAGCGCGCGGAGGATCTGCAGCCCGCGCTGGTCGAGGCGGTCGTCGGAGGCGTCGAGGTCCTTGTTCAGGTATTCGACGTGCAGGAGCAGGTTGGCGCCGCCGAAGACGTAGCGCAGGTCGGTGAACACCTTGTGCTTGAGCGTCTGGTAGTCCGGGTAGTTCGCCACGCCGGCGATGACCTCGCCCGAGCGGTGCCGCTCGAACCACGCGTCGAGCTCGTAGCCGACCGACGCCGAGAATTCGTCGGTGACCGGCGCCTCGATGCTCGCGCGGTTGAAGAAGAGCAGGCCGAGGTAGTTGTCCGCCTCCTGGATGGTCGGATCGCGCAGGTCAGAGTCGTAGATGAACTTGGACTTGCCGCGCAGCTTGAGGCCGTTCAGCACGTCGAAGGTGTACGAGCCCTTGAGCACGGAGATGACGGTCCGGCGGTTCTGGTGCTCGTGGTACACGCTGCGCGGATCGCGGCCGCGGTCGTTGGTGTTGGCGAACGTGTAGAGGTCCGTGTCCGTCATGCCGTCGGTGTAGAGGAAGTCCGGATAGGTCTTGGCGGTGTCGAGCCGCCCGTTGCCCGTGTCGGTGTTGTACTCGATGAGCGTCTCCTCCTCCGACAGCTCGAGCGCACCCGGGCTCCACGTCGTCACTGCGGTGCCGCCGTGCCAACCGATGCACGGCTCGTAGAACGGCTCGGTGAAGTCCTGGAACTCGTTGGCGACGTTGAGCGTCGCCACCTGGCCGCCCTCCATGAAGCCGTCGGTCAGCAGGAGATCCTCTTCGCGGCGCGCGCCGAAGACGCTCACCCAGTCGGTGCCGATGTTGAAGTACTCGAGCTGGAGCTCGAGCCCCACGTCGAGCGGGTCGAAGAGCTCCGCGCGCGCGGTGATGGCGTAGCCGTTGTGCTCGCCCATCGGCGCCGGCGTGAAGCCCTGCGCGCCGCTCACCGAGTTGAAGACGAGGTTGTTGTTGGTCTTGGAGTACGAGTACGCCACGAGCGCGGTGAGCCCGAGCCAGTCGATGGCGTTGCTCTTGGCCTGCAGCGTGGCGTCGAGGTTGGTGTAGCGGAGGTTGGTCACCACGCCGCCGTCGCGCGCGTCGATGGCGTTGGTGGAGCCGACGGCGTCGGGGTCGTCGAGGTCGGCCTCCTCGTCGACGATGAGGCTCGTGACCTGCTCGAGCTGCACCCAGTCCCAGGCGCTCTGCAGCTTGAGGCCGTACGCGACGTCGCGCTGCCAGAACGGGTTTTCGATGAGGGGGTCGGCGATGCCCGTGGTGTACCCGGGCCCGGCGAACAGCTTCGGCAGCGCCACGATGCCGAGCGTGTAGCTGAGCGGGTCGCCGAAGCTGCCGTTGAGGAAGGCGCCGCGGGCGTTGTCGCGCTCGGTGTAGCGCGACTTGCCGATGGTCCACGCGTTGAACATGCCGAGGTCGGTGGCGCCGAAGTGGACGTAGTTCACCGTGGGGATGGGCGGCGCGATGCGCAGGTAGATGCCGCGGAGCTGCAGGTACGACGCGTGGTTCTGGCCGAGGCTCTCGCCGCTGCCGTCGGGGACGGGCCCGAGGTCACCGTTTTCGTACCACTCGGCCCACTCGGCGCCGAAGCGCGACTGGATGCGCGCGCCGGCCTCGACGCGATCGGAGACGCGACCGACGAGGGTGAGGCCGAGCTCGCTGCAGATGCCGTTGTCGCCGGAGAAGTTGTCTCCCTCGACGGCGGGGTTGCCGTAGCTGACGCAGCCGCCCGAGGTGTTGTTGCGCAACAGCAGCTTGGTGAAGAAGTCGCCCTTCCACGTGAGCGACAGCGGCGGCGGCGGCTCCGCCGACGGCAGCGACGCCATCTTCTCGTCGACCTTCTCCTGCACCTTCTCGTCGAGCTTTTCGTCCGTCGCGGCCTTGAGGCGGGCGTCCACGATCCTCTCGATCTCGGCGCGCATGGCGTCGTCGATGACGGGGGCGGCGGCCGGGGGGGGCGGGGTTGTCGCGGGGTCGGGCGGAGGGGTCTGCGACGCGAGCGCGAGGACGACGGCGAGCGGGTGCATGCACGCCGCATAGTCGACGCGGGGGCCAAGGAAAGGGGGTCGAAGCGGGCGGCGCGACGACGAGCACGCTATACGGGACGCGGTCATGCGCCCCATCGCCCGCATTCGTTTCGCCGCCTCCGCCTGCGCCTTCGCCGCCCACGCCGCCGCCCTCGCCGCCGCGTGCGCCGGCAGCGGGTGCGTCCACACGCAGCAGGTCCACGACCTGGTGGCGTGGGGGCCCGAAGCGCCCGCCATCGTCATCGAGGACACCACCGTGTTCCCCGCCACGGGCACCGGGGTGCTCGAGCACCGGGACGTCGTCGTCACGGGAAAGCGCATCACCGCCGTGCGCCCCACGGGCGAAGGCGCGCAGCCGCCTGGGGCGGTCGTCATCGACGGGCGCGGCAAGACGCTCCTGCCGGGCCTCGTCGACGCCCACGTGCACACGCAGGTCACCGGGGCCGCGCCGTGGTACGTGGTGATGCCCAGGCCGGAGCACGTGCTGCAGGAGGCGCTCTACGCGGGCACCACCACCATCCACGACATGGGCGGCCCCGTTGACGACGTCATCGCGCTCAAGCGAGCGGTGGCCGACGGCTCCGTGATCGGGCCGCGCATGCTGGTGGCGGGCCCGCTCATCTCCGCCAACGGCGGCTACCCGGAGAGCTACATCAAGCGCGTGCTCCCGCTGCTCGCGCCGGTGTTCCTCCCCCGGTACACGCGCGTGGTCGACTCCCCGGCGAGCGGAAAGGAGCTGGTCGACGAGCTGGTCGACGACGGCGTCGATCAGATCAAGATCTGCCTCGCCGACACCCCCGACGGCACCGCCGTCCTCGACGCCGCCACCGTCCGCGCCATCACGGCCGAGGCCCACGCGCGGGGGAAGAAGGTGTTCGCGCACATCGACACGTCCAAGAACGCGCGGCTCGCAGCCGACAACGGCGTCGACGTGCTCGCGCACGGCGTGCACTCCACGGAGCTGTCCGTCGCGGACGCCGAGGCCATCGCCAAGGACGGCACCAAGGTGGTGCCCACGCTCATCACGTTCGAGCGGCTGTACGAGCTGTCGCACGGCACGGTGTCGCTGTCGCGGACGGAGCAGGAGACGGTGGCCACCAACATCCAGCGCTCGCTCGCGCGCGTGCCCAGGGGCTACACGCTCGACGGAGACCTCGCGCACTGGCTCGAGCACCTCACCGAGCACCGCCACGCCCGCCTGCACGAGAACGTCTCGCGGCTGCGCGACGCCGGCGCCCGCATCCTCGTCGGCACCGACGGCCACGGCAGCACCGCCAGCTTCCCCGCGGGCATCCACGAGGAGATGCGGCGGCTGGTCGAGGCGGGGATCCCGAACGCCGAGGTGCTGCTCGGGGCCACCGCGTGGTCGGCGCACGCGTCGCTCGACAACCCCAGCTTCGGCACCGTGGAGCCCGGCAAGGACGCGGACCTCCTGCTGATCGACGGCGATCCGCTCGTCGACATCACCGCCACGGAGCGCATCGACACCATCATCTTGCGGGGCCGCGTCGTCCGGCGGTTGCGCTAGAGAGCGACGCCACAGGACGCGTCGGAAATTCTTGACGCGTCGGAAAAATCCGACGTGCTGGTGGGCCGCCGGCGACGTCCGCCCCGTCGTCGGTCACCGCTTCACCCTCGACATGGGGGAGTGGGGCCAGCAGCGCTGCGAGGTGCTCGCGGTGGAGCCGGAGCGGCTCCTCCGCTACAGCTTCGCCGAGGGCGCGCTCGACACGACGCTCACCTGGGAGCTCACGCCCGAGGGAGAAGGCACGCGGCTCAAGCTCGTGCACGAGGGCTTCGACCTCGACTCGCCGCTCGGCAAGGCCGCGTTCGAGGGCATGGGCCGGGGTTGGCCGGGCGTGCTCGCGGGCGTCGAGCGCGTGCTCACGTCGTGACCACCGTCCCCTGGTGAAAGAGGATGCGCCACGCGCCGTCCACGCGGCGCCACAGGCTGAAGCGTCGCGTGAGGCGCGCGGGCTCCTTCAGCGTCCAGGTGACGGCGAAGAGCTCGCCGCCGAGGGCGCGGCAGGAAAAGTCGCTCGCCTCGGCGTCGTCGTCGCTTTCGCGGGAGAGGCGGTCGACGAGGACGTCGACGGCGGCGTCGCGCCCGTAGCGCCTGCCGGAGGCGCCTATCTCGAAGAAGCCGTCGTCGATGCGCGCCTCGATGTCGGCGCGGGTGGCGGTGCCGGAGGCGCCGAGGAAGAACAGCTCGTGCGCGCGGAGCTCGTCGAGCACGCCGCGCAAGGCGGGCGCGGTGACGAGGTCGGGGGCGGTGTCGGCGTCGTCCATCGATCAAGCTCCGTGGAGGCGCGCCTCGATGTGGGCGGCGAGGGCGTTGGCCTGCGCCTCGTTGTCGAGCGAGCGCACGAGCACGCCGTCGGCGCCGGCGCGGCTGCGCCACCACACCTGCCAGCGCTCGTTGCCGTCGCCGTCGCGCAGGACCCTGGCGTACACCTTGGCGACCCCGTCGGCGTCGATGGGGCCGGGCGTGCGCTCGGGCAGGGGGCCGACGCGGAGCGAGATGGCGCGGCCGGTGACGGTGAGGGTGGTTCGGTTCACGACGGCGCAGAGCGCGCGCCACGTGAAGGCGAGGCCGAGCGTGGCCCACACCGCGGCGCCGAACACCGACATGCGGCCTTGCGCGAGCGCGGAGGCGACGAGCCCGTTGCACGCGATGACGGCGACGAGGCCGACGCCCGCGCGCACGCGATCGCGCGCCCACGACAGCTCCAGGGCGTCGAAGCGGCGCTGCAGGCGGATGTGCTCGGGCAGCTCGAGCGACTCTTCGGCCAGCGCACTGACGGGGGCGCTCACGGGTGCGCCGACGGGCGCGCCGACGGGTGCGCCGACGGGTTCGCCCGACGGAGCTTCCAGGCAGACGTCCCGCGCCGTCATGTCCCCATCTTACCGTCTGCGGCGCGCCTGCTAGACCGCGAGGATGCGGACCGAGATCGACGAGGGACCCTCGGGCGCGGCGCCGGCGACGGAGCCCGCGGCGGCGCTCGCGCGGCCCCGGCGACACTTCGCGCACCTCGCGGACGTCGACGACGGCACGCTCCTCGCGCTCCGGCGCCGCAAGGTGCTCCCGCGACTGTTGAGCGTGCTCGCGATGGCGGTGGCCGCCATCGCCATCCTTCGCGGCATGGACCCCGTGCCCGCGTGGGGGCTGCTGCTCCTGTACGTCGTGCCCGTCGGTGTGATCGTCGGCATGGACGCGGCGGGGCGCGCCCTGTGGCGCCGACGCGCGCGGGCGTACGGCCTGTCGCCGCCGGCGATGGCCGAGCTCTTCCGTTGCCTCCGGCGCGCGCCGGCGCGCATCCCGACGCCGAGCGCCGACGAGCTCTTGCTCGTCGTGCGGGCGCTCACTCCCCGAACGCCTTGAGCACCCCGTGAGCGCGACGGCTCCGCGGCCGTGTGGCGGTGGGGCCTTGGTGCCGACGACGACGCGCGCCCGTCAATCGCGCATCAGTGCAGCGTGGTGCGCACGGCGACGAACGAGCGACCGCCCGCGCGCGACGGCGTCACCCCCGCCGGCCAGCGCGGGGCGAACGCCGGCGGCACGCCGTCGGAGACGTCGACGACGGTGAGGTCGGGCGCGCCTTCGCCTTCGACGTCGATGTCGATGTCGGCGGAGCCTTCGCCGAGGATGCGCACCCCGCACGGCGCCGCGGTGGCGCGCGCGCAGGGCGGCGCGTCGCGTCCGTCGAGGTGGAACGCGCGAGGCCGCGCTCCCGCCCGCGGGTGCACCACCACCCGCAGGTCGCGCGCGCCGCGCATCGACTGCACCGACACGCGCCACGTCTTCCCCCACGGGCGCGGCTTGACGTCGAGCGTGGACACCAGCGGCGCCGCGAGCGCCTGCGGCGCGACGCTGACCGCCAGCACCGGCCGGCCGTCGACGGGGAAGACGTCGTCGAGGACGCGGCCGGCGGCGCGCGGCCCGAGGCGCGCGGTCACGGTGCTCGCCGGCGGCTCGTCCACGGTGAACAGGTGCGCGTCCTCGCGCGACTGCGCGTACGACAGCGACACCGGCCGCGGGTGCCCGACGTCGAACGCGCCGCGGCGGCCGGCCGTGGCCAGGAGCGCGACGGCGGCGACGGCGCCGGCGACGAGGACGAGCACGCTCACGACCGACGAGGTGCGCGCGGCGAGCGGCGCCAGGGCCGCCGCGGCCAGCGCGCACAGGAGCGCCCCGAAGGCCACCGCCAGCGTTTCGTCGACGTCACCGGCGGTGATGGCGAGGACGGCCATCCCTTGCGCGCACACGAAGACCCCGGCGGCTCCGAGCAAGAGAGGGAAGGCACCGAAGCGACCGCTGAGCGCCGCGAGCACGGCCGCGGCGATCACCGGCAGCGCGAAGAGCGCGGCCACCGCGCCGAGCTGCGGCTCCACCGCGGCGCCCACGACGGCGGCGGCGGCCCACCACAGGGACGCGCCCGCGGCGAACGCGGCGCTGCGCCCGCGGCCGAGCGCCTGCGCGACGACGAGCGCGCACGCGAAGCCCACCGACGCGGCGCTCGCGGTGACGAGGGGCGCCTGCGCCGAAGCGGCGCTGCCGAGGAACGCGGCCGCGAGCGCGAGGACGCCGCCGAAGAGCACGAGCGCGACACCGCCGGAGAGCGCCACGGCGAGCGCGCCGAGCACGAGGTCCCTGAAGCGCAGGAACGATCCTGCCGCGACGACGATGACGGCGAGCGCGGCGACGCCGACGAGCGCGCCGACGCCGCTCCCCCACGGCAGCGCGACGGCGCCGGCGCGCGGGACGTGGAGCGTGACGCTGTCGTGCTCGGCGTGCACGACGTCCGGCGCCGTGGAGGCCGCCGCGCGCGCCACCGACATCACCGCGGTGACCGCGCCGGGCAGGGCGTCGAGGTCGGCGTGGGGGATGTCGTCGCACGCCTGGTGGTAGCAGCGCCGGCCGCCGAGGAAGCCGAGGCTGAGCCCGGCGGCGCTCGGCCGCTTCGGCGCCGGGGACGCCGCGGCCGCCGGCGGCTCGGTGAACGCGAGCAGCTCCGTGCGCACGTCGGTGGAAAGGAAGGCGCGGGCGAAGCCGTCGACGAGCGAGCTCACGAACGTGGCGGGCGCGCCGCGGGCGAGGGCGCCGACGACGAAGGCGTTGCCGGGCCGGGTCTCGTAGACGCCCACCGGCCCCTGGGTGCCCCCGGAGTCGACGTTGACGACGACGTCGGCGGGCCGCCCGTCGAACAGCGCGGCGCCGCAGGTGACGCACACCTCCTCCTGGCCGGTGATGACGACGACGAGGTCCCCGTCCCAGCGTTCGCCGCGCGCAGCCTCGCGCAGGACCTCGAGGGCGACGGCGACGCCGAACGCGTCGTCGCCGGCGCCGGGGGCGCGGGCGACGGAGTCTGCGTGGGCGACGACGGCGACGCGGCCGCCGCGCTCGGGGTGCGCCCCGGGCAGGACGCCGACGACGTCTTCGGCGACGACGAAGCCGCCGGGCGCGGGGACGGTGCCGCGCGGCCGGCTGACCTTCACGGCGGCGCCGGCGGCGCGCATCTCCGCCTCGACGACGTCGAGCGCCCGCTCGCGCTCCGGCCCGGTGACGGGCCGCGGAAACGCGAGCGCGTGCACGGTGCCGCGGGCGCGCGCGGCGTCGACGCCTGCGTCTCCGGCGGTGTCTCCGGCGGTGACGGTGTCGAGGAGGACGTCGCCTGCGCCGGCGGCGGCCACGACGAGCCCGAGCGCGACGCCGAGCGCGGCCACGGCGCGCGCGACCCACGGCTCGGGGCGCCGCGTCGCCAGCGACAGGGAGGAGACCTCGTCCGTCATCGTTGGGTCCGGATGCTACCCGGCGCCGCCGGCGCTGTGTCGGCGGTGTCTGACGACGTCGTTTCCGCCGCGCCGGTGTCTTACGGCTTGATCATCTGTAGGACGGGGCGCTTCTTGGCCTTGGCGTCGAACTTCAGCATGGCGTGCTGCGCGTCCTTCTCCGAGGCCTCGCCCTTGCCCTTGCCGGCGAGGCAGTCGACGAAGTTGGGGTCGGAGTCGCCGTCGTCGCCGCCGCCGAAGCAATCCTTGCCCTCGTACTCGTTGACGATGCGGGCGAGGATGCCGTTGTTGGGCGTGTTGTCGTAGCCCTCGTTGGACGCGACGAGCACCTGGATGCCCTTGATGGCGCCGACGTCGGACTTCTTCACGAGCGCGGTCACCTTCTTCCCCCTGGCGCTCACCTTGCTCGGCAGCACGATCTTGCCCTTGAGCCCCTTGGCCTTCTGGTCGATGCGACTCGTGATCTCCTTGTTCGCCTGAGGCGACACGATGATCACCTTCTCCCAGCCGTCGGCGAAGGTGGCGTTCATCCCGGGGAGCGCGTTGGTCTCACCGCCGGGGGCGTTGTCGACGTAGATCTGGAACATCTGCAGCGAGAAGCCGTTGCCGGGCGTAGGCCAGCTCGCGCTCTTCCACGGGTCCTCGAACGGCGCCGCGATCTCGAGGGAGATCTCGTACTCGCTGCCCTTGTCTTTGATCTTCACCTCGGTGAGGTCGAAGCTGCCTTTCTTGTAGACCGCGCCCGTCGGGTACTTGTACGTGCCCGGACCGTCGTCGTCCCCCTTGGGGTCCTTGAGCGAGATGGTGCCCGCGAACGCAGGCAGAGCGGCGAAGAGCGCGACGAGAGCGATGGGCGACCGGAGGGAGCGGCCGCGCTTGATGAGGTGCTTCATGCGCGCCGGCTACGCCAGCGCGCTTGTTCGATCAACGTCCCTTCGCGTCGACGCCGTGCGTCGGTCCGCCCGCGCGGCGTCGTGCCCCTCGGCGCTCAGAGCTTGATGCCGAAGGGGTCGCCGGAGACGCCGCCGGTGCCGCCGTCGAGCGGGAAGGTGGGCGGCTGCGGCTTCACGACGCGCGCGTACTCGGCGATGGCGGCGCCCATGATGGCCTGCGCGAGCGGGACGGTGACGAACAGGCCGAGGTAGCAGGCGAGCACGCCCATCTGCGCGATGAGGCCGGCGACGAAGCCCGCGACGAGGAGCAAGAGGTACTGCACGCCGCCCTGGCGCATCACGCCCCAGATGCGCTTGAACTGGACGGACGCCCAGGCTTCGCCCTCCACGACATGGAGGAAGGTGATCGCCGGCCCCACGACGAGGGAGGCGAGCGAGATGCCGATGATGCCGAGGTAGAAGGCGGCGATGATGATCACCACGATGTCCTCGCTGGCGCCGTGCCCGCCGAAGGAGACCGCCACGCCCGCGGCGCCGCAGGCGAAGCCGAGCGCGAGGAACGCGAGGGCGAACAGCGGCAGGTACGCGAGGAACAGCCGCCAGCCGGCGCCGATGTAGTCGAGGCTGGCCTCGGGCAACGTGTCGGCGTCGTCGCCGCCCGCGATGCGGCGATCGGCGATGGCCTTCATCCAGCCGGAGAGGTTGAACGACCCCACGATGGGGATGAGGAGCATGAGCCCCATGACGGCGCACTTGCCGAGCCACCTCTTGTCCTTGAACGGGGCGCCGATGGCGCGGCCAAGATCGAGCTCGGGGCGGGTCGTGGTTTGCGTGGTCGACATGCCGCGCACGGTATGGGGCGCGCATCCGACGTTCAACCGACGCGGATGTGTTTCCGTCACATCCGAGCAGTTTCGACGGTTTCTTCGCCTTCGGCCCTTGCGCCGACGCACACCGCTGACACGCTGGCGCCATGGGTCGTCTCGCTGCGCCGCTCGCGGCCGCCTTCGTCCTCGCCGCCGCTGTTCCCGCCCGGGCCGAGGTCATCCTCCAGTATTTCGAGACCCCGTGGACCGAGATCGAGGCGCGCATGCCCGAGATCGCCGCGGCCGGCTATGACGCGCTGTGGCTCCCCCCGCCCACCAAGGGCGCCGAGGGCACGCGCGACGTCGGCTTCTCGGTGTTCGATCGCTTCGACCTCGGGGACGAGGATCAGCGCGGCACCGTTCCCACGCGCTACGGCACCAAGGACCAGCTCGTGTCCCTCGTCGAGACCGCGCACCGCTTCGGCGTCCGCGTGTACTTCGACGTCGTCATGAACCACAACGGCAACCCCAACGCCATCGAGAACGTCGGCGTCAGCCTCGACCCGGTCGACCTCGACGGCTACCCCGGCACCGACGTGTGGGACTACCACGTGCTCCCCGCGCGCCCGTCCGACGCCGGCAATTGCAACGACGGCAGCAGCGGCTGCCTGTTCTGCGCCTTCCAGGCCACCGCGGCCTCCGACGTCGACAGCGACGGCGCGCAGTTCGGCGGCAACCAGTGGCGGGTGCTCACCGCGCCCGGCCAGTACATCGGCGGCGGCGGCGAGGTCTGCGTCGTGGACCGCGAGGCCGGCGAGGACCGCACCGCCTCCATCTCGCTCACCGACGCTTTGGCGGAGCCGGGCGCGCCGTCGTCGTGGCCGACGATCTTTTCGGCGTACGACCGCCTCGTGCGCGCGCCGCGCATCTCGGACTTCTCCGACTTCGGCTTCCAGGTCTCCAACTGGGACCTCGTCGGCCTGCACGACTTCGCCACCGAGCAGTACGAGGACGGCACCGGGCCCACCGCGCTCGACGGCACCAACGCCGTCCTCGGCACGGCGCTGCCGCGCTTCGTCAGGAACCCCGGCCGCGACGACACGTATCAGTACGACGACGACCCCACGCCCCACGACGAGGACATCCGCGAGTACCTCATGCGCTGGATCCGCTGGCTCATGCTCGAGACCGGCGCCGACGGCTTCCGCCTCGACGCCATCAAGCACGTGTGGCCGAACTTCTATCGCGCGGACTTCGCCGGCGACCGCATCGCCTTCGTCAAGGTCATCCAGGACACCTACGACGAGATGCACGGCTTCACCGACGCCGACGACACCGACCTCGTCGACGACGCCGCCGTCTTCGGCGAGGACTTCACCGGCGACTGCGGCTCGCTCAAGCCGTACATCAACACCGGCATGCGGGCGCTCGACTTCCCGTTGTTCTTCAACCTCGCCAACCTCGCCAAGGGCGGCGACATCCGCGCGTTCTCGGGTCCGCAGAGCGGCTCCTGCGCCGATGTCAGCGTCGGCGCGTTCATGGGGCTCAACCGCAAAAGCGGCGTCGCGTTCGCGCAGTCGCACGACGAGTGCCAGGTGACCGAGCACGCCGACGAGAACAACCTCTCGTCCACGTTCTCGCGCTGCTTCTTCGACAACGGCAGCAGCGACATCGTCTACGGCTACATCCTCACCCGCGACGCCGACGCCGCCGTCTACACCGACGGCAACCACTGGACGCCGCAGAGCTTCGTGCGCGCCGGCCGCCCCGACGCCGTCGGCGACACGAGCTCGGGCGGCGCGCCGTTCGGCGGCATGCCGCTGTTCGTGCACGCGGCGCACCGCACGGCGCGCGGGGCGCAGCAGAACATGTGGGTGCGCAGCAACGGCGGCTTCGGCGAGGCCGACGGCTACGCCTACGAGCGGGTCGTCGCCGGCGGCGGCGCGACCGACGGCGGAGCGGCGGGCGTCGTGGTGCTCAACGACGGCGGCTCCGGCGACCTCGCCTTCGGCACCGGCAGCAACACCGGCAGCTTCATCTTCACCACGTTCCCGCCGGACACCGAGCTGTGCGAGCTCACCGGCAACGCGCTGGACTTCGGGCAGGGCTGCTACACCACGCTCGACCCGGGCACGCTCGGTGTCGACGAGCAGGGGGCCGTGGACGAGGCGCGCGCGGCGTTCTCCGTCGGCAACGGCGGGGCCTCGCCGCCGTCGGGGAGCAGCGTCCTGTACACGCACGTCGCCGGCGGCTCCTTCGTCATCTACGCGCCGCGCGCCTTCGGCGAGCCGTCGGGCTCCGGCGACGACGTCGTGCAGGCGCAGAACATCCCCACGGCGGGCCTGGTGCCGGGCGTGCACGCGCTCCACGTGCGCTTCCGCCGGGCGGTCGCCGGCGCCGCCGACGCGCAGGACGAGGTGGTGGTGCCCTTGTGCAAGCCGTCGCCCACGGCGGGCGCGGACGCGTGCGGGGCGGCCGTCAGCGCGCCGGTGCCCGCCGACGACCCGGTCTCCCGCGGCCTCGTCGAGGTGCTGGTGAACGGCAGCGCGGCGCAGCGGCGCGCGGTGCAGACGGCGGCGGCGCGCACGCTGCCGGACGGCACGGCGGTGGCGGCGGCCCACGCGTTCCACGCGCTCCTCGACGGCGCCACGTTCGACGTCGTGGTGCACACCGATCCGGCGGTGTCCGTCGACGACATCGCCGTCCGCGTCGACGACGACCCCACCGTGGTCGGGGGCTTCGTCCTGCACGGCACCGGCGAGCGCTTCCTCGACGGCTTCACCAAGCTCTTCCCGCCCGGCGTGGAGCCGCCCGACGCGGGGCCGGGCGAGGGCGAGGGCGAGGGCGAGGGCGAGGGCGAGGGCGAAGGCGAGGGCGAAGGCGAGCCCGACGCGGGACCCGTGAACCCCGGCGGCGACGACGACGGCGACGGCGTGGCGAACGGCATCGACAACTGCCCGGACACGCAAAACGCCGACCAGGCCGACTTCGACGAGGACGGCGTCGGCGACCTCTGCGACCTGTGCGTGCTCGAGGGCAACAGCGACACCGAGAACGTCGACGCCACCGGCTGCCGCCCGGTGTCCCCCGAGGAGCGGGCGAGCATCGAGCAGATCGCGCGGGCCATCGCCGAGCGGCGGGGCGCCACGGCCGACACGGACATCAACAGCGACGGCGTCGTCGACGTCGTCGATCTCGACAAGGCCATCGCGGAGGCCCACCAATGACCACAGCGAGCACGCGTCGCCGTTCGCCCACGGCTCACGGTGGGGCGCCCCTCCGGAGCGCGCGCGGCGGGCGCGCAGGGCCGCGCCCGATCAAGCGCGGCCGCTCCCTCCGGTCGCTGATCACCGCGCCGCACCGAGGGCGCATCGTGGCGCTCGCGGCGCTGCTCGCCGCCGGCGCCTGCGAGTGCGGGACCCCGCCGCCGCCGCCGCCGTCGGGGGCCGTCGGACAGATCACCGCCGCGCCCGTGGACGGCGGCTTCGAGCTGCGGCTCGAGAACATGACGCAGTCGGTGCGCGCGCTCCAGGTCGACGTCAAGCTCGAGGGCGCGCACGCCACCGCGGCCGTCGCCGCCCAGGGCAGCGACCTGGTGGAGGCCGCCCTCGGCGACCCCAAGGACGACTTCACCGTCGTCGCCGGCGACACCCGGCGGCTGAACCTGCCCACCGGCGCCGTCGTCCGTGTCACCACGGACGCGGCCCCTTCGAAGATCAGCCTCTCGCACGCCGTCGCCGTCGACGACAGCGGCGCGCGACGGGACGTCACTGTGGTGGTTCCATGAACATAGAATCGTCGCTCCAGCGCGGCTCCGCGCGGGCCCTCGGGCCGGTGGCGCTCGCGGCGGTCGCCTCGGCGTTCGCGTCGGTGGCGTGCATCGGCGACTTCATCGCCACGCCCCCGCCGCAGGTGGAGATCAAGGGGCGCGTCGACGACGTCCCCGACGCGCTCCGCTCCCGCATCGGCGGCAGCACGCTGCGCGCGCAGGCCGTCTCCGTCGACGGCGCCGTCCTCGCCGAGGCAGACACCCACCTCGGCGACACGTTCTCGCTCAAGCTCGGCCCGGGCCAGTCGCAGTTCAACGTGCGCGTCGTGGTCGCCGCCGGCAGCGTCGTCTTCAAGGACTTCGTGCCCGAGGCCCCCGCGGGCAGCGTCGTCGACCTCGAGCAGGCGCACGGCAAGATGGGCGTAGCCTCCACCGCGGCCGCCCAGGTGGTCGAGCGCTACGCCGTGCGCGAGCGCGCGAGCCTCAGCTCCACGCCGCCGGGCACCCTCGATCAGGTGCTCGCCCTCGCCCGCGGCAACGACGACCGCGTCAGCGCCTTCCGCGACCTCGTCGGCAACGTCGCCGCCGTCATGGATCCGCAGGCGGCGGCGCCGGCGCTCGAATCCCACGTCGTCGGACGCCGACGGCGACGCACTCGCTTTGGCAGGTGTGGAGGCGTCGGAGTATTCCGCGGCCCTCGAGGCGGCCGTGGACGCCTCGCTCGTCCCCATCGTCTGCGACCCGAGCCAGATCCTCGTCATGTTCGCGGTGGACGCCAGCGGCCAGGCCAAGGACGGAAACGGCGCGCCGCAGTTCATCCGGCAGGCCCCCAAGGAGGGCAAGGTCTTCCTCGGCATCACCCTCGACCCGTCCTCGCCGGTGCCCGACTCCGCGGGGGCGCTCCGCCCGCGGCTCACGCCCAACGACCCCGCGACCGAGATGTTCGACGACGGCACCAACGGCGACGAGGTCGCCGGCGACGGCATCTTCACGCGCACCCTCGCGCTCCCCCGCGGCATGCGCGTCCTGTACAAGTACACCGACGGCTCGCCCAACGAGGGCTTCACCGGCACCGAGGAGTGGCCCGGCAACGCGCGCATCCTCGTCGTCGACGACGTGCTCACGAATTCCGAGAGCGGGCAGCCCGACTGCCTCGTGGTCCGCCGCGACACCTTCGGCGACGAGTCCAGCAACAAGAACTTCGTGAACCTCAACGCCCGCCTCGGCGGCGGCGACCTCGGCTACGACGACGACCTCGGCGGCCCCGCCGTCGCCCTCCCCGACGACGACACGCTGCTCGCCAACGGCGGCCTCGCGCTCGGCGACGAGCAGACCGTCGCGCCGCTCACGCCCGACGGCGTCCCCGAGGCCCGCGAAAACGGCATCTGCACCACGTGCCCCGCGCCCCTCACCGTGAGCGCGGACGACGAGGAGCCGCCGCGCCTGGTGTCCGCCTCGTTCCTGTCCACCGAGGAGACGCGCGTGGTGTTCTCCGAGGACGTCGATGTCCAGAGCGCGGGCGTCCCCGCCAACTACCTCCTCGTCGACGACAAGAACCGCCCCGTGGAGATCACGAGCGCGCGCGTGGTGGGCTCCGAGGTGGTGCTCAGCCACGCCCGCGTCAATCCGCGCTCGCCCCACACCGTGGCCGTGAAGGGCGTGAAGGACGCGTCCTTGAACCAGAACGAGATCAAGACCGGCGCGCGCATCTTCGTCGGGCCAGACCTCACGCCGCCCACCATCACCGGCATCGAGCCCGGCAGCATCGTCGACGTCAACCCGTCGGCGCGCCCGGGCAACCCCGACACCGGCGAGGTGGTCATCGTGCACTTCTCCGAGGAGCTCGACACCATCAGCGCCGAAAACGCCGCCAACTGGAGCGTGGACGGCCTCGACGTCCTCGCGGCCTTCAAGCGCGGCCGCGACGTCCTCGTCGTCACCAGCCAGCAGGACAAGGGCGCCCCCTACGACCTGAGCGTCGGCCTGGTCTTCGACATCGCCGGCAACGTCGCCGCCGTCGACGGGCCGCAGGCCTTCCGCGGCCTGGCGCTGTCCAAGGTCACCTTCAAGGCGGTCGTCGATTACGCCTGGCGCTCCGTCGACGGCAGCGACCGCGGCCTCCCGCCCGGCGAGGGGCTGTGGCTCACGGGCACCGTGGTGCTCGCCGCCCGCGGCGTCGACGGCGCCGATCTGCGCGTGCATGGACGCAGCGACGTCGCCGGCCTCCCCGGCTTCGAGCTCGTGCCCACCGACGAGACGGTGCCCGGCCCGGACGGCACCCCCGCCGCCACCGTCTACGCCGTCACCGTTCGGCTGCCCGCGGGCACGTACGCGTACAAGCTCGCGCACGGCACGGCGACGTCGTCGGACAACCCGCCCACCACGCTCGAGACCGTCACCAAGAGCCTCGCCACGCGAAACGACCTCGGCGGCGTCGTCGTGGACCCGCGCAACATGCTCGGCGCCGACGGCCAGAGCTACGCGGGCGCGCGCCTGAGCCTGAACGGGCAGGACCTCCCGGGCCCGGGCGTGCTCTTCAAGCGCGAAAACCCCGACAACATCGTCGTCGTCGGCGACGGCGACAAGGACCTGGCCCCCGACATCGTCGGCACCTGGCGCGACGTGCCCTTCGGCTCCGGCACCGACTACGACGACGGCCTCGTCGAGCTGCCGCTGCTGCAGGCGGGCGTGGACGACACGCAGCCGCCGCGGCTCCTGGGGGCGCGGGCGCGCGACAGCGAGAGCGTGCTGCTCTCGTTCGACGAGGCGGTGTTCGCGCCGTCGTCGCCCATCGTGAACGTCAGCGCCGACGGCGAGGACCTGCCCATCGCGGACGTGCTGCTCGGCCAGCCGCTGGTGAACCAGATCGTGGTGCAGACGGGCGCCATGGCGAACGACACGGCGTACTCGCTGCTCATCGGCGGCATCGCCGACATCCACGGGAACCTCCTGTCGCAGCCGGTGACGGCGGGCTTCACGAGCCCGTCGCAGTTCGTGCCCTTCACGCCCATCGTCGACGACGTGCCGCCGGCGGTGGTGAGCGTGCGGCCGACGAGCCCCACGGAGGTCGAGGTCACGTTCTCCGAGCGCGTCGCCGACGGCGCCGGCGCCGCGTCCCACTACGCCATCGAAAACGCCGGCGGCGCCGCGCCCACCATCACCGCCGCGCGGCTGGCGTCGGGCAACGTGAGGGCCATCCTGACCACGTCGGCGCAGGAGCGGCAGGCGCCGTACTCGCTCACGGTCACCGGCGTCGACGACGTCGCGGGCAACACGCTCGACAGCGCCACGGTGGCGTTCCCCGGCTTCGGCGACTTCAACCCGCCCACCATCACGCGGGTGCAGCCGTTGTCGGCCACGCGCGTGGCGCTCGTCTGGGACAAGCCGCTCACGGCGGACTCGGCCACCCGCCTCACCAACTACGACGTGAGCGAGGTGGGCGTGTCGTCGGTGACGTTCGGCGCGTCCGACACGCTGCGAAACGCCGCGTTCAACGCGACGTACGCGCCGCTGTCGGCCGACGTCGTGATCCTGACGACGTCGTCGCCGATGACCGGCGGCGGCACGTACACGGTGACGGCCCAGGGCGTGCAGGACCTCTCGAGCAACGAGAGCCTGGAGACAAAGACGTTCACGGCGGTGTCCACGCCGCCGCTCGTCGACGTCATCCTCACCTACGAGATCTCGGACACCGCGGGCGTGGTCGGCGTCGGCCCGGGCGGCTCCGCGGGCGTGCCCTCGCGGGCCATCGGGCCGGCCACCCTGTCGCAGCAGCGGGAGGGGGTGTTCGTCGTGGGGACCGCGTTGAACGACGCCGGCTCGGCGCCGATCACCAACCACCCGTTCACGGCGGCGCTCGGCGGCTTCCCGGCCGAGGGCGCGCCCCTCGACGGCGCGGAGCCGCAGTTGCACGACGACGGGCAGGACGGCGACGCCGTCGCCGGTGACCACATCTTCTCCATGAAGATCACCGGCGTGCCGCTCGGCTCCACGCTGTCGTGGAAGGCCTTCGCCTCGTTCACGACGGCGTTCGCGGCGCAAAACCCGAGCTTCCCCGGGGCGGCCTTCGCCGACTCCACGCCCGGGCCCTCGGTGTTCGGCGACGGCCAGGAGTTCCCCGGCAACGACGACGCCGTGCTGCTGGTCGCCGACGCCGACGGCGACGGCAAGATCGTCATCGACAACCTCTTCGGCGACGAGATCACCTTCAAGCGCAAGACGGGGTTCCCGGCCTTCCACATGGCCATCGACCACGCCCGGAGGATCCAATGACCTTCGCTCAGCTCCCAGGGCGGGGGCTCGTCCCCCGCGTCGGCGGGACCACGAGGCGGGGGACGCGCCTCCGCCCGACTGTGGCGCTCGCGCTCCTTGTCCTCGCGCAGGGTTGCAGTTGCGACGCGCCGCTCGAGCCCGGTGATCTGCTCGGCGACGGCTTCGCGAGCGTCGTGGCCGTCGACGGGACGCACGTCAAGCTCACGTTGTCGCGCGGCATCGACAAGGGGACGGCCAAGCCGGCGGCGTTCGCCATCGCCAACTACACGGTGGTCCCGGCGGCCACGGCCAGCATCGCCGACGTCAGCGCGGACAGCGACACCGTCGTCACGCTCACCACCTCGGAGCTCACCACCGGCGCGCAGTACACGCTCGAGGTGAAGGGGCTCAAGGACGCGCAGGGCCGCGCGCTCGACGGCACCATCAACTTCACCCCCGGCGGCGCCGGCCCCGTGGTGCCCGTGCAGATCGTCATCGACGACGTCGAGACCGCGCGCCTTCACCAGTCCCTCACGGCCATGGTCACCGTGGACGACAGCGGCGTCTTCTCGGAGCGGCTCCAGGCGTATCCCTTCGTCGACAACGGCGCCGCGTTCGTGGCCCAGGTGAACGTCGCCGTCGACGCCGCGCGCACGCTCGACCCGGGCGACGACACCGACCCCGGCGTCGACCGCCGCCCCTACGCCGTGCTCGTCGTCGACGAGGCCGGCCGCATGGCCTCGACGCTGGTGCGCTTCGTCCTGCCGAACGAGAGCGCGGACCGCACGGTGCCCGTCACGGTGCTGCCGCCCATCGAGATCCAGCAGCCGCAGACCGACGTGCTCCCCGACCCGCCCGATGACGCAAACCCCGGCGACGGCGTGCGTCAGGTGCGCATCGTCGTCGACAATCGCGCCTCGCACGAGCTGGTGCAACCGCAGCTCAAGGTGGCCTTCGGCCCAAGCGGCGACTTCGACGCGAGCTTCCCGCAGACGCTCGACCTCACCGAGATGGACGGCGACAACGCCGGTTACTGGCAGGTGGTCGTCGGCGTGAAGGTCGACCCGAACCGCACCGTCGACGGCAGCACCAACGACACCTTCCCCTACTTCGCGTTCCTCGTGGACCAGGGCGTCGAGCACGAGGCGCTCTCGGTGGCCGTCACCGCGCCCGACGAGACGCCGGCCACCGTGCGGCTCTCGCTCGGGAACCCCAACTACGTCCCCGTCACCTTCCGCGTCGACACCAGCCAGGCGTACGTCACGGCCGACGGCAGCGTGCGTGACCACTATCCGGGGGAGAGCATCTTCCTCACCGGCGAGTGGCAGCAGGCGGCCGACGCCCTCGGCAACAATTGCGGCGACTCGTTCACCGGCGGCGAGAACGCCTGCCTCGAGATGAAAGAGCTCGCGGGGCACCCGGGCGTATGGACGCGCACGCTGTGGCTCCCGGGCGGCCGCCCCTACGGCTGGAAGGTGGTGCGCTGCACCGCCGGCACCGGCTGCGGCGACCTCAACAACCTCGTGTCGTCGTCGGGGCGCGCGTTCGCCACCGTGATGAAGAACCTGGCCACCGAGAACATCGACGCCTTCGCCGACCCCAACGTGCAGATCATCGACCCGCTGAACCCGGGCGCGTACGCCGGCGGCGTCGTCTACCAGGGGCAGGGCGTCGGCGTGGAGCCGAACCCCGCGGGCATCCCCGACAACCACACCATGTTCAAGCAGGAGGTCCCTGACCTCGTCGTGGTCGTCGACAACGTGCCCATCAAGACCCGCGTCATCCTCGTCGGGGCCTGGCGTGACATCAACCTGCCGAGCACCCCGCAGGACATCGTCAGCCAGCACCTGAGCGTGGACCTCACGCCGGCCGATTACGACGACGGATTCATCGGGCGGTTCCCGCCGTCCCGGGAGGAGCCATGAGCGCACAGCGACGTGGGGCGGGGGCTTGTCCCCCGCGTCGGACCGACCGCGTTGGTCGACCTGGCCGCCGCCATGGGGGACGAGCCCCTGCGCCTCGGCGCGTGGCCTCGACGCTCGCCGGCGCGCTGCTCTTTGCGGCGGCGGCGCACGCGCAGTCCGCGTTCACCGAGAACGTCACCTTCCGCTTCCAGTCCGATCAGATCACCTACCAGGGGCCCATCAACTCCGGCTGGCTGATGCTCGACGTCGACGGCGGCCGGAACAAGGTGGCCAACGCGCGGCAGATGTCGTGCGACAACAACAACCCCAAGGTGTGCTCCTTGACGGTGCCCTTGGCCGAGGGCGACTACATCTACACGTTCGTGGTCAACCCCGAGCAGTTCGTCGACCTGAGCAATCCTTCGCTCAACCCCGACGACATCCCCGACAGCAACTTCTTCCGCGACCCCAACCCCAGAGACGCCGGCTTCTGCGGTCAGTTCTCCACGGACAACTGCCTGTACGTCAGGAACCCCGCGCGGCCCACGTTCAATCCGGCGAGCTACGCGCCCGGTCACGGCGCGCTCGTGACGACGTCGTCGCAGGACATCAGCGTCACCGTGAACCGCGGGCAGGGCAGCACCCCCATCGATCCGTCGAGCGTTCACGTGTTCATCGAGGACGCCGAGCCCGCGGGCGTGCGCTTCACCACGGGTGACCCGGTGACGCCGCAGCCGGTGGCGGTGCCGGGGGCCACCTTCTCGGCCACCCAGAACGGCGGCACCATCCACGCCAGCATCACCAACCTCCCCGAGGGCTTCCACCGCGTCCTCGTCGACGTCGCCGACACCAACGGCCTCGCCGCCGACCGCTTCGTCGGCTCCCTCCTCATCAACCGCGACAACCAGCCGCCCACCGCGCACGCGGGGCCCACGCAGTTCACCGCGGTGAACCAGGAGGTCATCCTCGACGGCTCGCTGTCCACCGACCCGGACTTCATCGGCTTCTCCGAGTACCAGTGGCGCGTCATCGAGGCGCCGGCGGGCGGCGCGGGCTCGTTCCGCTGCGTCGACGAAGAGCTCATCCCGCGCGACGGCTTCGGCCGCCCCTTCTTCGACGCCAGCGGCAACACGGTCGGCGACGCCTGCCAGCGCAGCGACCCGGGCGCCATGCCGCGCTTCAAGGCCACCGCTCCCGGCCGCTACCTCATCGGCCTCAAGGTCAAGGACATCGGCGGGCTCCTCTCGAGCGAGAGCACCACCGAGGTCTTCGTGTCGCCCGCGATGAACACCACCGTGCACCCGCGGGTGGAGGTTGCCGTCGACGGAAACACGGTCACCGTGGACGGCTCGCTCACCGTGGGCGTCACCGGCAGCAGCAACGCGCGCTTCGTGGCCGACCTCGACAACCCCGCGCCCGTCACCCTGTCGCAAAACGGGCTGGTGGCCACGTTTTCGAAGCCGTCCACCCCGGGCGCGTACCTCGTGCACCTGCAGATCGACGACAGCTACCCCGCCACCGCGATGATCCGCGTGCTCGACGACGGCAGCGTCGACGGCTTCGACCTCGCGCGCCCGCCCAAGGACTGGCGCACCGAGAAGGTCCTCTACCTCGGCTTCGTCCGTGAGTTCTTCGACGAGGACGGCGACGGCGAGGGCGACCTCCTCGGGATGATCGACAAGATGGACTACATCGCCAAGCTCGGCGTCACCACCATCTGGCTGATGCCGCTGTCCGAGGGCCCCACCACCCACGGCTACGCCACCACCGGCGCGTTCTCCATCGACGGCGACTACGGCACACCGGAGGACCTCGAGCTGCTCACCGAGACGGCCAAGGCGTTCGGCCTCGAGGTGGTCATGGACCTCGTGGCCAACCACACGAGCGACCAGCACCCGTTCTTCCAGGCCGCGCGGCAGAACCCGCAGAGCCCGCTGCACGACTGGTACGCCTTCAACCCCGACGGCAGCTATCGCTTCGCCTTCACCTTCTTCGCGCTCCCCGACAACGACCAGAACAACCCCATGGTGCGCCAGACGCTCATGCAGGAGGTGGACTGGTTCATGGACCGCGGCATCGAGGGGGTGCGCTGCGACATCGCGGGCTTTTCGCCGCCGAGCTTCTGGCGCGAGGTGCGCCGTCACGTGAAGGCGCGGGCGCCGAACGCCATCATGCTCGCGGAGCTCCTGCCTCCCATGCCGGAGTACTTCGACCACGCCTTCGACCTCGCCTACGACGCCACCACCTTCTGGGGCACGCGCGACGCGTTCGCCGTCAACGGGCCGTTCGACAACGTCAACGGCAGCCTCGAGCAGGCCACGCGGTTCGTGGAGTCCGCGCAGACGGAGCGCGCGCGCAACAGCGTCCGCCAGCAGGACGTGCTCTTCATGCGCTACCTCGACAACCAGGACGAGGACCGCTTCCTCCTGCGCGCCGGCGGCGACTTCCGCAAGGCCAAGGCCGCGGCGGGGTTCCTGTTCACCATCCCGGGCACGCCGCTCATCACCTACGGCAACGAGGTGGGCATCCAGGAGCTCCGCGGCCGCTACCCGTTCGCCGACTACGACGCCGCCAGCGACAAGTTCGGCGACAGCGCGCGCGACTCCTTGATGAAGCTGTACCGAAAGCTCATCCAGGTCCGGCGCGGGAACGTCGCGCTGCGCGCGCCGGACAGCGCCACCGGCTTCGCCGACGGCAACACCTACCTGCGCATCTCGAGCAACGGCGACGAGGGCGGCGGCAACGTCTACAGCTTCATGCGCTTCGACGAGGGCCAGCGCTTCATCGTGCTCGTCAACCGCGCGGACTCCACCGCCATCGGCACCACCGCGCGCGTGTTCCCCCCGGCGTCGCTGTTCACCGACTACCCGGACCAGACCCTGACGCTCGTCGACGCGATCGATCCGTCGGTGCACGTGCAGGTCACGCGCTCGCAGCTCACCGCGCCCGGCGGGGTCACCTTCAACGTGCCCGGCTTCGGCACGCGCATCTTCGAGGTCACCCAGAACGGCATCCCGGACGCCGACGGCGACAAGACCCTCGACAGCTACGACAACTGCGCCGGCATCCCCAACGCCGACCAGCGCGACCTCGACGGCGACCACGTCGGCGACCGCTGCGACCGCTGCCCCGACACCGTCCGCGGCGCGCCCGCGGGCCGAGACGGCTGCGCGCCCGCCGCCGGCGCCCCCCGCGCGCGCTACACCCTCGACGGCGCGCTCGACGACGCCGGCTACCAGGTGGCCACCGGATCGGGCATCTCGCTGTACGCGTCGTTCAACGGCCAGCTCCTCTACGTCGCCACCGAGGCCGCCAACCGCGGCGAAGACGCGTTCGTCGTCGTCACCGACGACACCGGCCGCTCCGTGGTCGCCCCGTTCGGCAAGGCCGGCACGGTGGCCACGAGCGCGGCCCTCAGCGCCGGCGGCGCGGGGGGCGTGTTCCTCGCCGACGAGGGAGACAACGACTTCAACCGCTGGTTCGGCGCCACCGGCGAGGCGCGGTCGGCGACGGAGCCGCTGCCGGGCCGCGGGGTGCTCGAGGGCACGCTGAACCTCGTGGAGCTCTTCGGCGCGGTGCCGCCGCAGATCCACATCGCGGCGCTCCGCTACGGCGGCGACGACGGCGGGCACCTGCTCGCGCAGGCGCCGGCCGGCAACGGCGACGACACGGTGAGCGGCGACGAGATGTTCACGCTCGACACCACGCTGCCGCCGCTCGACGACGCCGGCGAGGGCGAGGGCGAGGGCGAAGGCGGCGAGGGCGAGGGCGAGGGCGAGGGCGACGTCATCTCGCAGCCCGGTGACGTCGACGGCGACGGCGTGGAGAACCTCGTCGACAACTGCCCCGAGATCTACAACCCCGCGCAGGCCGACGCCGACGGCGACGGCCTCGGCGACGGCTGCGATCAGTGCCCGCTCACGGCGCCCAACGTCATCGTCGACGCCGACGGCTGCGGCGACCGCGACGTGTCCGTGGGCCCCGGCGGCGGAACGCGCGCGAACCCGCACGTGACCAACCCCAACGATCGCCTGGCCGTCGAGCACGAGTGCGGCTGCACCGCCTCGGGCACCACCGACGCGGGCCCCTCGGCCCTGCTCGGCGCGGCCCTCTGGCTGGTCCTGCGCCTGCGCCGGCTGGGTCGCGCGCGCCGTCGTCGTGGCGCGGCGGCTTGTCCGCCGCCGCCGGGTCGGGCAGCCTCGGGCTCCGCATGAGCGAAGCCCGCAGCGCGCGCCACAGGGGCGCGCCCCACGACGACGAGCGCGCGCCCCACGACGAGCGGGGGAGCGCCCGGCGTCGACGCGGCGGGTCCGCCGCTGTGCTCGTCCTGCTCGTCCTGCTCGTTGAGGGGGGCTGCGGCGGCATCACCCACGGCGCCGGCGACCGGCCGCCGGGCTTCCGGCTCGTCTCCGGGACCCTGCAGATCCCCGACGCGTCGTCGCTCGGGCGCCAGACCACCGGCCTGCAGATCGCGGGCATCGCCGTCGGCACGCCCGCGGACACCAAGCGCGTCGACGCGTTCCCCTCGCCGGTCATCGACGTGTCCCACGTGCAGACCGCGCGCTTGTCCGCGCCCGTCGACGGCAAGCGCAGCTTCGTGGTCGTGCTCCAGGTGCCGTCCGCGTCGGCGCGCGGCCCCGGCGCGCTCGTCGCCACGCTCGAGTTCGACGGCGAGACGCTCCTGCCGCCCGGCCTCGACGACATCGAGCTCGGCGTCGTCCACGTCGAGGGCACGAGCCCCGCCGACGCCAAGCTCGTGGTCGGCGACGCCAACGACCCCCTCGCGCAGATCGACACGGACGGTGACGGCACCCCCGACAAGGCCGACGACGACGACGACGGCGACGGCGTCCCTGACGCCAGCGACACCGACGCCGGCGGCGACGGCGTCGACGACGCCCTGCAATTGCTCTCGGCCATCCCCGACGAAGACGGCGACGGCGTCCCCGACCTGCTCCAGCCTTGAGCGCGCGGCCGGCGGCGCGCACGACACGACGGGCACGGTCGTTGCCACTGCGGGGGCATGCGCCTTGTCGTCGCAGCCCTCGCCATCGCCGCCGTCGGGTGTGTTCCCATGCCCGTGCCGGCGGATGAGGTCGGTCCGCCGGGGGCGTCCGTGGAGACGCCTTCGTTCGATCCCTTCTACGGCCCGCTCGCGCCCTACGGGGATTGGTGGTGGAGCGCACGCTACGGCTGGGTGTTTAGCCCCAGCGTGCCGGCGGGCTGGCGCCCCTACACCGTCGGCCACTGGCTCCTCAGTGACGAGGGCTGGACCTGGAATTCCGACGAGCCCTTCGGCTGGGCTTGCTTCCACTACGGGCGCTGGACGTGGCTCGACGACGCCGGCTGGGCCTGGGTGCCGGGCCGCGTCTGGGCCCCGGCGTGGGTCATCTGGCGCTCCGCGCCGGGCTACGTCGGTTGGGGCCCCATCGGCCCCTCCGGCGTCGTCGCCGGCTCGTTTGCGTGGGTCTTCGTCCCCGAGCGCCGCTTCGTCGGCGTGCGCGTCGTCGACGACGAAGTGCCCATGGCGCGCAACCCCGACCTGCTGCCGTCGTCGCGCGTGATCCATCGGCCCTCCCGCGAGGCGCTCGAGCGCGAAAGCGGCCGGGGGATCCCGGTGCACCGCGTGGCGCGCGACGGCCGCCTGCAGGAGCCCGGCGACGTCGTCATCCGCCGCGCGCCGCGCGTCGAGCCCAGGCACGGCGGTGTCGACATCCCGGGGCCGGGCGGCGCCCGCTTCAGCCCGGGCGAGCATGTCGTGCGGCGGCCGCTCTCCGGCCCCTCCGACGACGACATCGACCGGCGTTACGACGCCATGCAGCGGCGCGTGCCCGACGGGCGCGACCGCCGAGCGCTCGAGGACAATCGTGCGCGGGAGAAGCGAGCGGCCGAGGGCAGGCGCACCATCCCGCGCGCCGTCCCTCGCGGCGCTCCGCATGCGAGGCCGAGACACCATCGATGACCTGGCGCCACCTCCCTGCTCACCTGCTCACGGCGGTGCGGGTGCCGCTCGCCGCGCTCCTGTGGCTGCGGCCCGGCGATCCCGTGTTCTTCCTCGGCGTCCTCGCCGCGGGCGGCGTCAGCGACGTCCTCGACGGGGTGTTCGCCCGCATGCTCGACGCCGACCAGCGCGGCGATCCGCGGCACATCGGCTCGTGGCTCGATCCGGTGTGCGACAAGATCTTCGCGCTGTCGTCGATCATCGCCGCCACCGTCAGCTTCGAGCCGCCGATCGTCCTCGTGGCTCTGCTGCTGTTCCGCGAGGCGCTGCAGCTCCCGCTGCTCCTCGTCTACCTCACGTCGTGGCTCCCCCGCGGCCGCCACGCCGACCTGGCCGCGGTGCCCGCCGGCAAGCTCACCACCGTGCTCCAGTTCGGCGCGCTCGTCTGCATCGTCCTGCGCTCGCCGCTGCTGTACGTGATGGCGCCGGCCGTGGCGCTGTCGGGCACCGTCGCCGTCGCGGTGTTCCTGCGACGGGCTTCGGTGGCGCTCGGCGAGCCCGCGACGGGCCGCGCATTGGGCGAGCGGCCTGCGCCGCGCTGACGTCGGCGCAGTTTGCCCGCGCGGGCGGGTGGGCTATCGGGTCGTATGCGCGTGACCCTGAAGAAGCCGCTCGCGCGCCACCTGAAAAGCGGTCACCCCTGGGTGTGGAACGACGCCGTCTCCGTGCCGAGCGGCGTGAACACCGGCGACGTCGTCGACGTCGTCGAGCGCGACGGGACGTTCATCGCCCGCGGCCTGTACGACGCGCGCTCGCCGCTGGCGGTGCGCGTCGCCACGCTCGATCCCGACGAGCTCGTCGACGGCGCCTTCGTCCGCGGCCACGTCGCCGAAGCCCTGCGCGCCCGCCGCGGGGTCATCGACGCGCGCGAGGTGACGGGCTTTCGCTGGCTCAACGGCGAAGGGGACAGGCTGCCGGGCGTGGTCGTCGACGTCTACGGCCCGGTCGCGGTGGTGCGCCTCGACGGGGAGGCCGTGCGCGTGTGGCGCGACGACGTCGTCGCCGCCGTCGTCGAGGAGGGGCGCGGCCTCGGCGTCGCCCACGTCTACGAGCGCGCGCGCAGGGGCCACGGTGAGGTGCTCTTCGGTGCGCCGCCGCCCGTGTCCGTGGAGATCATCGAGCACGGCGCGCGCTTCGCGGTCGACGTGGTGCGCGGCCAGAAGACGGGGTTCTTCCTCGACCAGCGGGAGAACCGCCGGCTGGTGCGCGACTGCGCCGCCGGGCTGAGCGTGCTCAACCTCTTTTGCTACACCGGCGGCTTCTCCGTGCAGGCGGCGCGAGGCGGCGCCGAGCGGGTGGTCTCCGTCGACGTCGCCGCCGAGGCCGTCGCCGCCGCCCGCGACAACTTCGCCTTGAACGGGCTCGACCCCGCCAGGCACGGCTTCGAGGCCGCGGACTGCTTCGACTTCCTCGAGGGCGCGCGCGCCCGGGGCGAGCGCTTCGGCATGGTCATCGTGGACCCGCCGAGCTTCGCGCCCTCGGAGCGCTCACGGGACGCCGCGCTCAAGGCGTACCGCAAGCTGAACGCGCTCGCGCTCTCCGTCGTCGAGGACGAGGGACTGTTCGTGAGCGCCTCGTGCTCGAGCCACGTGACCCAGGACGCCTTCCTGGAGATGCTGCGCGACGCGTCCACCGAGGTCCGCCGTCCGCTGCGCGTGCTCGAGGTGCGCGGCCAACCCGGCGACCACCCGACGACGCCGGCGTTCAAGGAGGGCCGCTACCTCAAGTGCGTCCTCGCCCGCACGTGACCCGCGGGCGTCCTCAGACGGCGGCGCCGAAGAGCTTGCCCGCGGCGGCGGTGAGGGCGAGCGCGAGGGCGCCCATGACGGCGACGCGCAGCGCGGCCTTGAGGGCGGGGGCGCCGCCGACGCGCGCGCCGACGGCGCCGAGGGCGACGAGGAAGACGAGGGCGCCGGCGGCGAGCGCGGGGACCACCGCCGCCGCGGGCGCGACGAGCGCCGTGAGCACCGGCAGCGCGGCGCCGGCCGAAAACGCCGCCGCCGACGTCAGCGCCGCCTGCAGCGGCTTCGCGCTCATGACGTCGGAGATGCCGAGCTCGTCGCGCGCGTGGGCGTGGAGCGCGTCCTTGTTCATGAGCTGCTCGGCGACCTGCGCCGCGAGCTCGGGGGTGAGCCCGCGCTTGACGTAGATGCCGGCGAGCTCCCGGTGCTCCGCCTCGGGCTGCGTGGCGAGCTCCTTGCGCTCGACGGCGAGGTCGGCCTTCTCGGTGTCGGCCTGCGAGCCCACCGAGACGTACTCGCCCGCGGCCATCGACATCGCGCCGGCGACGAGGCCGGCGACGCCGGTGGTGACGAGGGCGCCGTGGCCGGCGTTTGCGGCCGCGACGCCGACGAGGAGGCTCGCGGTGGAGACGATGCCGTCGTTGGCGCCGAGCACGGCGGCGCGCAGCCAGCCGATGCGGTCGGTGCGGTGTCGCTCACGGTGGATCGGACGCATCGCGCGGCTCCCTCTCGCTCGTTCGCTCGGCGGCCTCACGGGTGCGCCGTGGCGCTCCCCCCAGGGAGGGGGCGCCGGCGCGCTTCGTAGCGCGCCCAGGGGTCGGGTGTCGTCGACAATCGATCGTGGAGCGTGAGGACGTTGAAGCTGTCGGCGCGCACGTCGTCGAGCTCGTCCCACGAGACCGGCACGGCCACCGGCGCGCCCGGGCGCGCGCGCGGCGAGTAGGCGACGATGGCGGTGGCGCCGCGGCCGTTGCGCAGGTGATCGACGAAGACCCGGCCGGCGCGCGCGGCCTTGCGCATGTTGGCGGTGAAGCGGTCGGCGGCCCCCGCCTCCATCGACGTCGCCACCTCGCGAGCGAAGCGCCGCACCTCGTCCCACGTGGCCGGTCCGGCGAGCGGGGCGACGACGTGGACGCCCTTGCCCCCGCTGACGAGCGCGAACGCGTGAAGCCCGCGCGCCTCCAGGCGGGCGCGCACGACGCGGGCGGCCTCGACCACGCGCGCCCAGGGGAGCCCCTCGTCGGGGTCGAGGTCGAAGACGACGCGGTCGGGGCGCTCGGGGGCGTCGCGGGCGGCGCCCCAGCAGTGGAATTCGAGGACGCCCATCTGCACGAGGCCGACGAGGCCGGCGGCGTCGTGGACCGCGAGCATCTCCTTGCCGCCCCTGACGTCGACGCCGCCGACGTCGATGGCGCCGACGGCTTGCGGCATGCCGCGCATCCGGTGCTTCTGGAAGAAGCGGCTGCCGTCGAGGCCCGTGGGACAGCGGACCACCGCGAGCGGGCGGCCGGCGGCGTAGGGGAGCATGAGCGGCGCCACCGCGTCGACGTAGCGCGCGACGTCGCCCTTGGTGACGGCGCTCTCCCGGCCGCGGCGCCTCACGCGGAACAGCACGCGGCCGGGGTTGCTGATGCGCACGCCGGCGACGACGTCGTCGGGCGGCTCGCCTCCGTTCGACGCCGCGGCCGCGCGAGCGCCGCGCGCCCGCCCGCCTGAGCTCCGCGGCGCGCCCGTCTTGTCCCGGCGCACCCCGAGGTACGAGGGCTGGCGCAGGCGGCCGTCGCCGGTGATCTCGCGGTAGGCGACCTCGACGACGAGCCGCGGCTCGACCCACACCGCGTGCGCGACGCGCGGCCACGCCGGACGCGCCGGCGTCGCGCGCGCGTGCGGCGCCAGGCGCGCGAGCAACGCGCGGCGCTCGCGCTCGGTGAAGCCCGTGCCCACCTTGCCGCGAAAGATCAGGTCCTCGCCGGCGACGAGGAGCGCGCCGACGCCGTCGCCGCCCCTGGTCAACGGGGTGTAGCCGACGACGACGAATTCCTCGTGCGTCACCAGGCGCAGCTTGCGCCACGCGTCGCTGCGCTCCGAGCGGTACGGGGCGTCCGCGCGCTTGCTCACCATGCCCTCGAAGCCGCGCCGCTTCATCTCGTCGAGGAACGCGGCGCCGTTGCCCGCGACCCACGGGACGAGCCGCAGCGGGGCCGTGCCGTCGCCGGCGCCGCGTCTTCCGCGCCGCGGCGGGCCGAGGAGGTCCGAGAGCACGCGCTTGCGCTCGAGCAGCGGCTCGTCGCGAAGGTCGCGGCCGTCCACGAAGAGGCAGTCGAAGACGAACAGCGCCACGCGGCCCGCGCCGCCGTCGTCGCCGCCGTCGCCCCCGAGGGCGCGTTGCAGCGCCTGGAAGCTCGAAGCGCCCTCGGCGTCGACGACCGCCACCTCGCTGTCGAGGAGCACGCTCCCGCAAGGCAGCGCCGCCACCGCCCGCGCCACCGCGGGGAAGCGCGCGGTCCAATCGAGGCCGCGCCGCGTGAAGAGCTTCACGTCGTCGCCGTCCTTGCGGGCCAGGATGCGGTAGCCGTCGATCTTCGGCTCGTGCAGCCACGCGTCGCCGGCGGGCGGCTCCGTGACCGGCGCGCACAGCTCCGGCTCCACGAACGCGGGTACCGCCGGATCGGTCGAGATCTCCTTCAGCGAGCGGCCCGTCTTCACGCTCGCCCCCTCGAGGTCGGCGGCGCCGGCGGCGCGGGCTTCGTCGCGGGAGTTGACCGAGCGCGACCGCTCCCTCCCGTCGCTGATCAAGAGCCACTGCGATCGCTCCCCCGCGCCGCGCAGGCGAACGAGGTGGAAGCGCCCCTTCAGCTTCTCTCCCTCGAGCGAGAACGCGAGGCGGCCGTGCGCGACGCCGTCGGCGGGGTCGCCCTCGGGGACGTACGTGCCCGCGTCCCACAAAAGGACCGTGCCGCCGCCGTACGCGCCCTTCGGGATGGTCCCCTCGAAGCCGCCGTACGCGAGCGGGTGGTCCTCGGTCTGCACCGCCAGACGCTCGTCGGACGGATCGAGGCTCGGCCCCTTCGGCACCGCCCAGCTCACGAAGACGCCGTCGACCTCGAGTCGAAAGTCGTAGTGCAGCCGGCGCGCGTCGTGCTTTTGCACCACGAAGCGCAGCGCGCCCGCGCCCGCGTCGCCCTCGACGTCGCCCGCGGGCTCCGGCGTCTCCTGGGAGCGGCGCTTGTCGCGGTAGCGCGCGAGCGAAGGCCTCATGCCCGCTTCCTGTGGCTCTTCCTGGCGGGCTTGGCCGCCCCGCGCTCCGCCACGCTCTTTTTCAACAGCGACATGATGTCGACGACCTCGCCGCCGTCGTCGCGCTTGCTCGGCGCTGGCGCGGGGATCTTCTCGGGGTGCGCGCTGCGCTCCTCGATGAGCTTCATCAGGTCGTCGTGGTAGGTGTCCTTCACCTTGAGCTCTGCGAACGGCACGTGCATGCCCTCGACGAGCTTCACCGCCATGTCCAGCTCGGCGGCCTGGATCTTCGGGTGCGAGACCGCGGGCTTTTCGCCGATCTCGTCGTCGAAGCGCAGGAGCTCGAGCACCAGGGAGCCCTCGTGGGGGACGACGGCGCAGAGGTGTTGGCGATTGCGCAGCACCAGCGTGGCGATTCCCACCTTGCCGGTCTTTGTGAGCGCCTCGGTCAACAGCTCGCAGGCCTTGGCGCCGCGGGGAAGCGGCGTGATCCAATACGGGCGCTCGAAGCGCGTCACGGGGATCTCGCCGGGGTCGACGAAGCTCAGGATGTCGATGGTCTCGGTGGCCTTGACGTTGGCGCGCTTGAAGTCGTCGTCGGTGAGGATGACGTACTTGCCCTTGTCCACCTCGTATCCCTTGATGCGCCGCTCCTTCGGCACCTCCTCGCCGGTGTTCTTGTTCACGTGCCGATAGCCGACGGGAGAGTGGTCCTTGTCGTCGAGCAGCGTGAAGGAGAGCTCCTCGCCGCCGTCCTCGGCGCGCACGAGGCCGACGGGGATCTGGACGAGCCCGAAGCTGATGCTGCCTTGCCACAGGGGTCTTGCCATGGGGAACGCAGATGCATGCCGCGCGCCCGCCAGGTCGTGTGCGCTCGCGCGCCCTTGTGTGTCATCGCGCCCGCCGGCGGCGCGCACCCTCAAGGCGCAAAGCCGCACAGGGGCCCGCGCTGCTGGCGCAGCGGGTGCAGATGGGGGCGGCAGGAGGCCTCCATGGGAACTGTCATCATCGTTGTCGCCGACTTCGTGCGCGCGCGCTTCTTCTCGCAGACGTCGCGCGGCGCCCCGCTGCGGCTCATCGACGAGATCCTTCGCCCCGACGCCGGCCTGCGCAACCAGGACCTGGTCAGCGACCGCCCCGGCCGCCCGCACGGGCGCCCCCAGGACGCCTACAACCCGCAGCAGACGGCCAAGGAGACCGAGCAGGAGCGCATGGCGGCGGACATCGCCGCGCGCGTCGACAAGGCCCGCGTCGCCGGGCGCTTCGACGAGCTCGTGCTCGTCATGGGGCCGCGCCTCCTCGGCGGCGTGCGCAAGGAGCTGCCGGACGGCAGCGCGCGCAAGATCGCCCTCACGGTCGAGAGCGACGTCGCGCAGCTCGATGAAAACCAGCTCACCGAGTACCTGCGCGGCAAGTGGTTCGTGCCGGAGGCGACCCGCGAGGCCATTCCGATGCCGCCGAACCGCGTCCGCAGCTGACGCCGGATGCTGCGCTGCGTCGATGGCGGGGCTTGCGCGATGGAATCCGGCCCCTAGTATGCCCCATCCTCCAGATGACCGAGGTGGGTCCGCGTGAAGTTCGCGTGCATGACGTGCGGCGCCAAATATTCGGTTCCCGATGGACGGCTCGAGGACGCGGGCCCCCAGGGGCTGCGCATCCGCTGCTCGCGCTGCCGCGCGATCATGGTGGTCTCTGAGAGCCAGCGGCTGCTCACCCCCACGCCGCCGCGCGCCGACATCCCGCCGGACGAGGAGGAGGAGACCCGCAAGGAGCTCCGCCACCGCTCGCGCCGCGGGGGGCCGCCCACCATCTCCACGGACTCCCTGCAGCGCGAGACGTCGCCGCAGGTGCACGACGACGGCATGCCGGCGGCGCTGTCGGCGTCGGGCGTGTACCGGCCGCTGCCCGGCGTGCAGCGCCAGGTTACCGGCCTGTTCTTCCCCGAGCTCGACGAGCTGCAGGCCGAGGGGAAGCTGGTCTCGAGCCGCGTGTGGTACGCCGCCGTCGACAGCCGGCCCCGCGGCCCGTTTTCGGCGAGCGAGATGGTGTCGCTCGCGGAGCAGGGAAAGATCCGCGAGTCCACGCTCGTGTGGCGCCCGGGCTTCTCCACGTGGAAGCAGGTCCGCCACGCCGACGACGGCGGCCGCGAGGACCTCGGCTGGCTCCGCAAGATCGTGAAGGCCCGCAAGCTGCGGGAGCGCGACGCCCAGCGCCGCGCCGAGGCCCTCCACGGCATCAAGCCGGTGAGCCTCACGCGCACCTCGTCGGGGGGGCGCAGGACCGACGGCAGCTCGGTCGCGCCGGGCATGCCGCCGCCGCTGCCCGAGGACGCCGTCGACGACATCCAGCCGCTCGCGCAGTCGTCGGGGTTTCACTGGCGCGCCCAGGAGCACCCCGCCGCGGGCGTCCGCCGGCAAACCCGCCTGCTGTGGGCGCTCGGCGTGGGCGCCTTCGCCGTCGTCGCGGTCGCGGTCGCCGTCGTGGTGCTGCGGGCCAACGCCATCGAGCGCCTCATCGGCCTGCTCCTGCAATGAGCGGCGCGCGGGGAGATCAGGCGACGCTCGTCCGCGGCGCGCGGGTCATCGATCCCGCGGCGGGCGTCGACGCCGTGGTCGATCTCCTGGTGTCGCCGTCCGGCGTCGTCCTCGATCCGTCCGGGCTGCCGCCCGGCGCCGCCGTCTACGACGCCCGCGGCCGGTGGGCGCTGCCCGGCCTCATCGATCTCCAGGTGCACTTCCGCGAGCCGGGCCAGACGCACAAAGAAGACCTCGCCACGGGCTCGCGCGCGGCCGTCGCCGGCGGCGTCACCACCGTGGTGGTCATGCCGAACACCACGCCCGTCCTCGACGATCCCGCCCTCGTGCACGCGCAGCACGAGCGCGCCGAGCGCCGCGGCCTCGCCCACGTTCTGGTGGCGGCGGCGGCCACGGTCGGCAGCAAGGGCGAGCGCATCAGCGACTACGCCGCGCTCAAGGGCGCCGGCGCCGTCGCCGTCACCGACGACGGCCTCCCCGTCCTCGACGACGACGTCATGCGCGCCGCCCTCGCGGAGTGCCGCCGGCAGGACTTGCTGTTCATGCAGCACGCCGAGGACACGCGCATCACGCACCACGATCCCATGACGGCGTGCGACGTCTCCCGCGCCGCCGGCGTCGCCGGGCAGCCACCCGAGGCCGAGAGCCGGATCGTCGAGCGCGACGTCGCGATGGCCGCTGCGCTGGGCGCGCGCTACCACGTGCTCCACCTCTCGACGGCGGCGAGCCTTCAGGCCGTCCGGCGCGCCAAGGCCGCGGGGGCGCGCGTGAGCTGCGAGGCGTCGCCGCACCACCTGCTGCTCACCCACGACGACGTCGTCAAGGCCGGCGTGGGCGCGCCGCTGTCCGAGGCGGACCTCGATCCCAACCGCAAGATGAACCCGCCGCTGCGCTCCGCCGCCGACCGCGCGGCGCTCGTCGAGGGCCTGCGGGACGGCACCGTCGACGCCGTCGCCACCGACCACGCGCCGCACAGCGACGACGAGAAGGGCCGCGGCTTCGTGCGCGCGCCGTTCGGCGTCACCGGGCTCGAGACCATGCTCGCGGCCGTGCTCTCGTTCGTGCACGACGGCACCATCGACGCCCGCCGCGCGGTGGAGCTCGTCACCGCGGGGCCCGCGCGCGTGCTCGGCAGGAGCGGCGAGCTCGGCACGCTCGCAGGCGCGCAGGCGCCCGCCGACGTCTGCCTCGTCGATCCCGCGCGCGTCTGGGAGGTGGGCCGCGGCACGCTGGCGTCGCGCTCGCACAACTCGGGCTTCCTCGGCCGCACGCTCAAGGGCCGGGTGACGGCCACCTTCCTGCGCGGCCGCCGCGTCTACGAGCTGCTGTCGTGAGCGCCGCGGGCAAGAAGAAGCCGCTCACGCTCGAGGGGTACCGCCGGCTCTTGAAGGAGCACGAGCAGCTCTCCAAGGTGGAGCGGCCGCGGGTGGTGCAGGGCGTGGCCAACGCCGCCGCCGAGGGCGACCGCAGCGAGAACGCGGAGTACATCTACGGCAAGAAGCGCCTGCGCGAGATCGACAAGCGCCTGCAGTACCTGTCGTCGCTGCTCGGCGACGTGCAGATCGTCGACCCGGGCACGCTCACGGGCGCCAAGGTGTGCTTCGGGGCGTCCGTGGTGATCGTCGAAGACGGCGGCGCCCGGAAGAGGTGGCAGATCGTCGGCGAGGGCGAGAGCGACACCGCCAAGGGGACCATCTCCTGGAAGTCGCCCATGGCGCGGGCGCTCCTTGGCAAGATCACCGGGGACGTCGTCACGGTGGAACGACCGGCCGGGGAGATCGACGTCGAGATCGTCGAGATCTGGTTCGGCGAAAAGAGGATCTGACAATGCGGCGGTTCACGCCGCGCGTGCGTTCCGCGGTGGAGCTTCGGGGTACTGTCCGCCCGTGGCGAGAGCAACGCCGGGGCCCAGAATCGGTCCGTTCGTCATCGAGCGCAGGCTCGGGATAGGCGGCATGGCCGAGGTGTTTCTCGCGCGCAAGCCGCTCGGGAGCACGTTCCGCCGCGTGGTGGTCAAGCGCATGCACACGGACCTCGTCGAGGACGAGCGCTTCGTCGAGATGTTTCTGCGCGAGGCCGGCATCCTCGCGCAGCTCAACCACGCCAACGTGGTGCAGATCTACGACCTCGGCACCACCGACGACGGCGCCCCGTACTTCGTCATGGAGTACCTCGACGGCATCAGCCTGCACGACCTCGCCGTGCGCGCGTGGCGGCTGCGCAAACCGCTGCCGCTGGAGCTCGTGCTGCGGGTGCTCGCGGAGGTCGCGCGCGGCCTCGACTACGTCCACAACAAGCACAACGACGACGGCGTGCCGCTGTGCCTGGTGCATCGGGACATCGCGCCCGACAACGTCTTCTTCGTCAAGGACGGCACGGTGAAGCTGCTGGACTTCGGCGTCGCGCGCGCCGCCACCATGAAGGTGATCACGGCGCGCGGCGAGGTGAAGGGCAAGCTCCCGTTCATGGCGCCCGAGCAGATCGAGGGCAACGTGCTCGACGGGCGCGCCGACATCTTCTCCCTCGGCGTCAGCGGCATGTGGCTGCTGACGGGCAAGCGGCCGTTCAAGGGTGCAAACGAGCTCAACCTCATCCGGACCATCCTCAAGGCCGAGCCGCCGCGGGCGTCGCAGATCAACATCGAGGTGGCGCCGTGGCTCGACGCGCTGCTGGCGCGGATGCTCGAGAAGGATCGCGCCAACCGCCCCGACGGCGGCGGCGTCGAGAGCGCCATCGTGAAGAACGCGGGCGCCCATCTCGACCGCGCGCGCGACGTGGCGTTCGTCGAGGAGCTCCTCGCCATGAAGGTGCCGCCGCAGGAGGGGCCGACGCGCTCCATCCCCGCGACGCGCCGCGGCGGCTCCGGCGTGTTCGCGCGGGCGCACCCGGCGGTCGCGCGCAACCTGCTCGCCACGGCCAAGCTGGTGCCGGTGCGCCTGCACCCGGAGCCGACCACGGTCGAAGACGACGAGGTCGAGGTCCTCGACAGCGGCTTCGAGATCATCACCGCGGACGACGTCGGCGCCGGCCCCGTGGGCGGCAAGAGCGGCGACGCGACGGACTGGGCGCGTCCGCGTGCGCCGCTGCCGCGCGCGGCGAACATCGACATGCCCATCGAGGCCGACGACCCGAGCGGCGACACGCAGCGCCTGACGGAGAGCCAGCTCGGCATCCGCAAGGAGCGGATGTGACCACCCTCGCGCTCCCGACGGCGCGCGCCGCGTGGGCGCCCGTGGGCTACGCCCCGTGGGGAGCGTAGAAGGCGCCGAGCACCGCTCCGTACACGAGGTGGGCGACGGTGAGCATGAGCGGCGTCCGCGGCCCGTAGTGCAGCGCGAGGAACCCCGGCGGCTCGAGCCTTTTGGCGGCGGAGGGTCCGTGCAGCTCGCTGGCCATGCGCGGGTGCACGTGGGCGAGCGTCGGGATGACGACGACGAGCATGACCGCGGCGTGCATGGCCCCGATGAGCGCGCCGATCCACCAGGTGGCGCGGCCGAGCGGCTCGAAAATGAGGACGTACCCGAGCGAGAACACCATGCCGTTCGCGAAGTGAAACCCGGTGCCGAGCACCGTGGCCCGGTCGCGGTGTGCCATGCGCCCCCGGCGCGAGCGAGGCGGCTCGGTTACGCGCGCGACGACTTCGGCGCCACCGTGCGCACCGCGAGCCACCAGGCGAGCGCCGCGTAGGCCGTCACGAGCGCGACGCGCACCCAGTGCGTGTAGACGAACGCGTGGTACGCGTGCTCGTTCGCGGGCCCGAGCGCCCGCGGGGCGACGTCGACGCTCGCGCCGCCCTCGGTGAGCCGCCCCTGCCACGGGCCGAAGACGAACGCCGTCAGCGCCCACGTCACCGTCTGCAGCACGAGGCCCGCGCGCAGGAGGCCGGCGGGGTACGTACGCGGCCTCGTGACGACGAGGATGGTGGCGAACACCGTGGCGGCCAGCGCCGGCGGAAAGACCGCCGCGGCCACCGCGAGCAGGTGCGTGTTCTGCGCGGGCCCGAAGTCCGCGGTGGGGATGCCGCTCCACGACGGATACACGTCGAGCTGGAACAGCCACATGGCGGCCATGTTGTAGAAGGCGACCGCGAGGTTCATCAGAGATCACTCGACGCGGGTTCATCGGACACGCTCTCCTCGCCCCCTCGAGGTCCTTGGTCGGCGTAGCGAAGCAGCGGCGGCCGCGCGTCGTGGCGCGGCTCTTGCGTCACGGCACGACGCTTGGTGAGCGAGGGGAACACCGCCGTGCGTGCGCACCACCAGACGCCGTCCGTTCGCGCCGCGTGGCGCGCGCTCGCCGACGGCGATCCGTTCACCGTGTCGTCGACGGCCTGGCGCCGCGGAAGCGCATCGCCGTCATGGGCGGCTCGCGCGGAGGGGCCGCCGGGTCACGGCGGGGTGGCAACGGCCTCCGGCTTCGCCTTGTTCGGGATGAACGTCATCGCGCGCTCCGCGAGCGCCGAGATGGTGAGCGCGGGGTTCACGCCCGGGTTCGCCGACACGGCGCTGCCGTCGATGACGTAGAGGCCGTCGTAGCCGAAGACCCGGTGGCGGTGGTCGATGACGCCGCGCTCCGCGGAGTCCCCCATGCAAGCGCCGCCGAGGATGTGCGCGGTGGTCGGGATGCCGAGCAGGGTCTCGGTGAGCATGCTCTGCGGGTAGCCGTGGAGCTTGTCGGCGACGCGCTCGGCGAGCTCGGTGGCCTCGGGGATGGACGCGGTGGGGCGCGAGCCGGCCGCCGCCTCCGTCGTCAGGCCGCGCCACCCGAGCTTCAAGCGCATGTGTCCTTCGACGGTGCGCATGTACAGGAGGATCATCGTCGACCGGGCCCAGTCGGGCACGAGCCACGCCTTGGCGGTCTTCACCGGGTGGCGCGCGACCATCCCCGCGGCGTGCGCGAGCCGCTCGCCGAGCGTGGCGCCGGGCGCGTGCGGCAACGCCAGCGTGCGAAAGAAGCCGGCGCCCGACGGGTAGCGCACGGGCTCGAGGTGCGAGTGCTCGTCGGTGTGAAGGATGGAGCCGATGGCGATGCCCTTCGACAGGTCCACGTCGCGACGCTCGGACACGATCCCCATGAGCACCTCGGAGTTGGTGCGCACGAAGTCGCCGACGGCGTCGGACAGGCGCGGCAGGCCCTGGTCGCTCTTCTTCAAGCGCAACAGCAGCTCGACGCTGCCGAGGACACCGCCGGCGAAGATGACGTTCGCGGCGCGCTCGTGGCGCTTCTTGCCGTCCCGCAGGGCCTCGACCTCGTAGCCGCCGCCGTCGGCGGGGCGCACCCAGGTGACCTCGGTGTCGGCCTCGATGACGAGGCCGCGCTTCTCGGCGAGGTAGAGGTAGTTCTTGTCGAGCGTGTTCTTGGCGTTGAAGCGGCAGCCGAGCATGCAGCCGCCGCACGCGCAGCAGCCGGTCCGCGTGGGGCCCTCGCCGCCGAGGTACGGATCCTTCACCGTGACGCCGGGCTCGCCGAAGTACACGGCCACGTCCGCGCGCTGAAAGCCGTCGGCGCGGCCGATGTCGGCGCCGACCTGGGCGAGCACGTCGTCGACGACGGTGAGGTGCGGGTTCCGCGCCGCGCCGAGCATCTTTCGCGCGGTGGCGTAGTGCGGGAGCAGCTCGCCCTTCCACGAGGCCAAATCGCTCCACGACGGCGCCGCGAAGAAGTCGTCCTTCGGCACCGGCAGCGTGTTCGCGTACACCAGCGATCCGCCGCCGACGCCGACGCCGGACAGCGCGGTGACGTCCTTCAGGAACGTCATCTTGAACAGCCCGCGGAAGCCGAGCTCGGGGCGCCACAGCCAGCGCTTCAGATCCCAGTTGGTCTTCGGGAAGTCGGCGGCCCCGAGGCGGCGCCCCTTTTCGAGCATCAGGACCCGGTAGCCCTTCTCGACGAGGCGCAGCGCGCTGACGCTGCCGCCGAACCCGGAGCCGATGATGAGGAAGTCCCACATGGCGCGGCAGTGTAATGCCGGCCGCCCTTCGGCATGGCATATCTCGGGCGAGCCATGAAAAGACCGGCCACACCCTTCGCGCAGCCCGCGAGCCTCGCCGCTCTCCTCGTCGCGGCGCTCCTCGCCGCGCCGGCGACCGCGCGGCCGTGCACCACCATGGCGATGCTCGAGCTCGAGCGCCGCGGCCTCCCGCTCGCCGACATCGCCGGCACCGCCCGCCCCGACGACGCCGACATCGCGGGCACGGTGGAGAGCGCCAACCACCCGCTCGTCGTCCACTACGGCACCGGCGTCGACGTCAGCCGCGCCCGACAGGCCCTCGGCATCTTCGACGACGCGTGGGACCAGCAGGTGACGGCCGCGGGCTTTCCCGCGCCGCTCCCCGACGGCAACGAGGGCGGCGACGAGCGCTTCGACGTCTACCTGGTGCCGCTCGTGCCCGGCACCGGCGGCTTCACCGTGGCCGAGGCCGACGCCGACCGCACCGACGGCAAGCACGCGTCGCCGGCGTTCACCGAGATCGATCCGTCGCTCCCCGACGACCTCCTCGAGGTCTACTCGCACCACGAATTCCAGCACGCGCTGCAGTTCGCCATCGACACGCTCGAGCCGGTCATGTGGTACGAGTCCACCGCCGTCTTCTGGGAGGTGCGCACGCGCCCCGACGTCGACGATTGGCAGCTCGCGCTGCCCGACTTCCAGGGCCAGCCGCAGCTCCCCCTCTTCGCCGACAGCGCGAGCATCGTCCTCGTCGCCACGGCGCCGGCCGCGCGCTACGAGTACGGCGCCGTGTTGTGGCCGCTGTACCTCGACGAGGTCCTCGGCGACGGGCAGGGCACGCTCCTGCGCACCATCTGGGAGGGCACGCCCGAGCCCGACACCGTCGGCAACGACGAGCCCGACTTCATCGACGCCACCCTCGCCGCCGGCGTAGACCTGCCCGCCGCCGTCGCCGACTTCGCCGGCTGGCGCGCGCTCGTCGGCCCGCTGTCGCGCGGCGACGACGGACCCCTCGAGGCCATCCCCGGCGACAGCCGCCTCGTCGCCAAGGCGCTCAACGCCGCCACCCTGGACGGCACCGTCGTCACCACCGGCGAGGCCGACAGCCCGCTCGCGCTCGGGTGTGCGCTGCGCGAGGTGACCGCGCCGCCCGACGTCGACTTCATGCCCGTGGAGATCCAGGTCGACGCGACGCTCGCCGACCAGCAGATCACGCTGTCGACGTTGCTGTTCGACGACGGCGCCGACACGCTCGCGCGCACGCAGACGGCGCCGGCGGCGTCGCAGCACGCGTCTGTGTCGGTGCCGGCGAACGCGCTCCTGCAGCTCGCCGTCTGCGACGTCAGCGCCGCCGATCCCGAGGACGAGCTCGCCCTGCGGCCGGTGAAGATCTCGGTGCTGCGCACCGACATCGACTTCCCGGACGCGGGCCCGGACGTCGTCGACGCGGGCGTCGCGGACGCCGGCTCGCCGCCGCCGCCGCCGCCCGACGGCACGTGCAACTGCCAGAGCGCCGGCGACCCGCGGAACATGCGCGGCGCCATCGCCGTGCTCGGCATGATCGGCGGCCTCGTCGGCTTGTTCGTCCGTGGGGCCCGCGCCCGTCGCCGCAAGCGCATGTTCGACAAGCGACCCTGACCCGTGTCGTCAACCCGCGGGGGGAGGGCTGGAAGCGGCGCGCGCGTCGCCCGCGCCTCGCCGGGGCACGCGCGTGGACGCGAGCGTGACGGCCCTGACGAAGGCGCGCGCGGCGGCGCGCCGGCCCGCGGCGTTGAGGTGCGCGCCGTCCGTGGTGTAGCCGGGCCAGAGCATGGGGACCATGCGCCCGTCGACGAGGAACAGCTCGCGGCTGCCGTCGGGTCGGGTGCTCTCCACGCGCGACAGGTCGAAGAACGGATCGCGCGGGAACGCGCGCAGGAGGCCCTCGGCGAGCTCGAGGCGGCGCCGGTTGGCCGCGTCCTCGGGCACGAGCCGCCCGACGGCGCGGGCGACGCGCGCGCGCAGATCGTTCGGTCGCGCGCGCAGCGGCGGCGTCGTGTGGACGACGACGATGCCGGGGCGCGCGAGGCGCAGGCGCGTCACCGTGCGGACGTACGTCGCGACGAGCGCGTCGACGTTCGTCTCGGGGCGGAGGTCGGCGAAGCCGAGCTTCATGAGGGCGATGTCGCTGTCGGCGTCGAGGACACGCTCCTCGAAGCCCGCGATCTTCCCGAGGGGATCGCCGCTTCTGCCCACGGGAGCGGCGCCGACGTGGAGCGCGCCGCCGCGGGCGCGCGCGCGCAGGAGGTCCGTGAGCCCGGTGAGGATGTCGCGCCCGACGGCGTGGTGACCGAAGAAGATGCGCAGGCCGCGCAGGCTGTCGACGTCGCGTGCGAAGGGATCGGCGGTCGCGTGTGGTGTCATGTTTCCCCCGTGTGACTGCGCGTCCCCGGGGCACCTAGCGACTGCGCGGCGCGCCCGTGGATCACCCGCGCGTTCGTCGTCTTCACGCACGGGGCGCGGTCACTCGACGCCGGCGGCGGGATCGCGCGCGGGCGCCGCCAGGCACGCGGCGGCGTCGGCGGCGAACGGGAACAGGCCGAGGGCTTCGCCGGCGGCGCGTGCGGCGCCGGCGAGGAGCCCGGGGCCGACGACGACGTCGACGGGATCGACGAGGTTTCCGTGGCAGGGGATCCACGGGCGCCGGTCGAACGTGTCCTCGTCGCGCCGCCACGACGCGAGCGTGTGCGCCTCGTAGAGGTAGCCGTAGGGGTACGCGGTGACGCGCGCCTCGCGCGGCCGCCACGCCGCCACCCGCGCGAGCGGCACGCGATACGCCCGCTCGCGCGTGCGCACGATCGCGAGGGCCTGCGCCCGCGCCGCCCGCGCCTCGTCAAAGCGGCCGTCGACGAGCGCCCGGACGTGCCGCGCGCGCAGCGCGGTGACGGCGAGGGCGTCGGCGAGCTCGGTGACCAGCGGGGCGGCGCGCGGGGAGAGCCCCGGGCCCGCAGCCAACGACCGCGCGGCGAGGGTGCGGTCCATGTCGGCCAGGAGCGCGCGAACGCCGTCGTCGACGGGCGGGCGGCGCGCCTGCGTGCCGAGGAGCGCGCCGAAAGGGTTTTGCCCCGAGAGCCACGCGATGCCGTTTCGCTCGACCAGCAGGCGGTGCTCGTCGCGGGCGACGGCGGCGACCGCCTGCGCCGTATCTCGCGGCAGGAACCACAGGGCGTCCTCGAGGTCGCGCGGGCGGCTCCACGCGGCGCGCGCGGCGACCACGTCGTTCAGCCAGTAGCCCCACTCCCAGCCGGAGGAAAACAGGCTCTGCCCGTCGAGGACACCCGGGCCGAGGTCGCCCTCGATGAGGTCGAGATCGTGCAGGCGCGCCTGTGCGTACACGGGCAGGAACAGCGGAACGTCGACGTCGACGTCCACCCAGTACGCGCTCTCCGGGTACCACACGACCTCGCGCGAGCCGCCGGCAGTCTCGTCGACGAAGCGGCGCATCGCGTGGAAGTCGCGGTTTCCGTAGACCGGCGCCGCGTCGTCGAGCGCGTACATCTGCACGGTGTGCGGCTCCACACCGAGGCGCCGGTCGGCGTGCGCCGCGAGGAAGTTGAAGTCGAGGGGCTCCCCCGTGTGGCGATCGAGGAACGGCGCCGCGCTCTGGCCCGCCGAGCAATGCACCTTGATGCGCGCCCGCTTCCCCGCCGCCGCCGCGTGCGCCGCGACCTCGTCCATCCACGCGAGCATCCGCTCCGCCGACGGGTGCGTGAGCTCCGTGTCGCCGCTCTCGGTGGAGATGAAGTCGAAGCCGAGCGTGAACAAGACGTCGAGCCGGTCGTCGATGTCGGCGCGCTGCTCGTCGAGCGAAGCCGCCGCGCGCGTCATCAAGCGCCAGCCGTGCTGTTGGGTCAACGCGATGGGCGCGTCGACGCCGACGTCGACGCCGAACGCGTGTGCGCGCGCCACCAGGGAGCGCAGGCGCGCGGCCCGCGCCGCCGACAGCCCGCCGTCGCCGGCGACGTCGAGGAGGACCCACTCGACCTCGTTTTGGCGGTTGGCCACGAGCCACACGAGGAACGCGTCCCACTCCGGGAGCATCGCGGCCCAGGAGGCGTCGTCGCCGGCGCCCTCGAGCAGGTCGGTGAGCTCGATGGGGTGCATGGTGTGCAGGTGGACGTTGCGCACGCGGAGCCGCGGCCGCTCGACGTCGTCGATCACGGGGAGGGGGCCGCGCGTTTCCGGAGCGGTGGGGGCCAGCGGGTGCAGGAAGCGGAAGCCGAGCGCTTCGAGGAGCGCGTACGCGGCGTACGCCTTGCCGCGCGGCCCTCGACCGTCGGCGGCGACCGCGCGCGCGCCGTCGACGACGCCGCTGCGCACGATGAACCCGTCGTCGGGCAGCGCGTCGACCTCGGCGCGCGAGATGAGCGCGCGCACCACCGGGACGTCGCCCACGCCCGCGCTGCCGTCGAGCGCGACGGCGCGCATGCGGGCGGCGACGTCGTCGCGCACGGCCGGCGGCAGGCCGGGGCCGGCCTCGAAGCCGCCGACGGCGGGGGCGGCCGCGGCGAGCAGACCGGCGACGACAACGACGAGCACGGGCGGCACGCTACCGAATCCACCGCGCGCGATCCGCGCCCCCGGGGTGTCGCCGCGATCGTAAGCTCTCCCTTTGCATCCGAGCCCCGGTGCGGACCCCGTTTGACACCGGGGCCCGGCGTGCGACACCGCGGGCGGGACCCCGCATGCTGCGAGGCCCCAGCCGTTCCCTTGCGAGGTCGGCGCGCCCGGTTTTCGGGTGCCTCGCGCGAGTCTTTGCCCGCATGGCCAGGCTCGTATTCCCGTCGGTCGAAAGCGAAACGTCATGGCACAACCACAAACAGCCTCGAGCAGCAACGAACCCTCTTTCGCGGAGCTCCTGGAGCAGAGCTACGCCCGCGACGAGGTGCTCGAAGGCGAGATCGTGCACGGCACGATCGTCAGCGTGAGCAAGGACTACGTCCTCGTCGACGTGGGCTACAAGTCCGAGGGCATGGTCCCCATTCACGAGTTCCCGATCACCAACGGATCGGTGCAGGTGAAGGCGGGGGACCAGGTCGACGTCCTCGTCGAGAGCCGCGAGAACGACAACGGCCTCATCGTCCTGTCCAAGGAGAAGGCCGACAAGCTCAAGATTTGGGATGAGATCTCCGCCGCCTGCGAGCGCGACGAGGTCGTCGAGGGCACCATCATCGCCCGCGTGAAGGGCGGCCTCAGCGTCGACATCGGCGTGAAGGCGTTCCTCCCCGGGTCGCAGGTCGACCTTCGGCCCATCCGCAACCTCGATAAGCTGATCGGCGAGAAGTACAAGTTCAAGGTCATCAAGTTCAACAAGAAGCGCGGCAACATCGTGCTGTCGCGCCGGGCCCTCCTCGAGAAGGAGCGCGACCAGCTCAAGGGCGTCACGCTGCAGAAGCTCGAGGAAGGCGTCGTGATGACCGGCGTCATCAAGAACATCACCGAGTACGGCGCCTTCGTCGACCTCGGCGGCATCGACGGCCTGCTCCACATCACCGACATGAGCTGGGGCCGGGTCAACCACCCGTCCGAGCTGTTCCAGGTCGGCGACGAGGTCACGGTCAAGGTGCTCAAGTTCGACCGTGAGACCGAGCGCGTCTCGCTGGGCCTCAAGCAGATCCAGCAGGATCCGTGGACCACGGCCCAGCAGCAGTTCCCGGTGGGCTCGCGCGTCAAGGGCAAGGTGGTGTCGCTCACCGACTACGGCGCGTTCATCGAGCTCGTGCCGGGCGTCGAGGGCCTCATCCACGTGAGCGAGATGTCGTGGACCAAGCGGGTCAAGCACCCGTCGAAGATCATGAACATCGGCGACGAGGTCGAGGCCATGGTGCTCGACATCGACACCGAGTCCAAGCGCATCTCCCTCGGTATGAAGCAGATCGAGCCGAACCCCTGGCACCAGCTCTCCGAGAAGTACCCGGTGGGCGCGGTGATCCGCGGTCAGGTCCGCAACATCACCGACTTCGGCATCTTCGTCGGCATCGAAGAGGGCATCGACGGCCTCGTCCACATCAGCGACTTGAGCTGGACGACGCGCGTGAAGCACCCCTCGGAGATGTTCCAGAAGGGCGACGAAGTGGAGGCCGTGGTGCTGAACATCGACGCCGAGAACGAGCGCATCTCGCTCGGCATCAAGCAGCTCCACGAGGATCCCTGGACGCGCATCCCGGCGAGCTACCCGCGCGGCAGCCGCGTGAAGGCCCAGATCACCAAGATCACGGACTTCGGCGCCTTCGCGGAGATCGAGCCCGGCGTCGAGGGCCTCATCCACGTGAGCGAGATCGCCGACGAGCACGTCGACGACCCGAGGAAGTACGTGAAGGTCGGCGAGGAGCGCGAGGTCATGATCATCGACATCGACCCTGACGAGCGGAAGATCGGTCTGTCCATCAAGGCCGTGGCCAAGGCGGAGCAGGGCATCGATTACCGCGCCTACCTGTCGTCCTCGGGCGGCGGCATGGGCACCCTGGGCGACGCGCTCAAGGGCAAGCTGAAGCGCGACTGACGTCGCTCGAAGGAGAGCGCGCCACCGTGGCGCGCGCGTGACGAGGCCGCCCGCGAGGGCGGCCTCGTCGTTTCGGGTACGCTCGCGTCATGCCCGTCGACCGCACCCGCACCTCCGACGTCGTCGCCCGCGTCGCCGCGCTCGAGAAGGACGTCCAGGGCGTCGAACAAGACGCCGACTTCGACGCGCTCGGGCCGCGCATCAGCGACGTCGAGCGCGCGCTGCGCGAGCGCATCCGTGAGGACGAAGCCGCGGTGCAGGCGCAGCGGGAGGCGTTCCAGCGCGGCCACGGCGTCTTCGCGCGCTTCTTGTCGGGAAGCGCGCGCCGGCAGTACCAGGACACCGTCGGCGCCACCGAGCAGGACCTCGAGCGGGCCCGCGACGGCGCGCTCCGCCTGCACCGGGTGCAGGCGCGCTTCTACGACGACAAGATGCGCGCCCACGCGCGCGCGTTCATCCGCGTCGCCAACAAGGTGCAGCGAAACGTCGGCGGCGGCTGGGACGAAAGAGCGCTCGCGGCGGCCGCGCGTTGGCTCAGCGCGCGCACCGGCGACGCCGTCATCGAAGCGGCGCGGCGCGCGCAGGTCGAGCCGGCGGCCGGGGACGGCGCCGGCCGCGCCGCCGCTCGCGCGCCCGAGGTGCTGCTGGCGCGGCTGCTGTCGCTCGAGCCCCCCGACGCGCTGCGCGCGCGCCTCGCGCCGCTCGCCGCCGCCGTCGGCGCGGACCCCCTCGTCCTCGGCGCGGCGCTGCTCGCGGGCCGGAGCGCCGCCGACGCCGCCGCCGTCGTCGACGCGATGAAGGTCGCGCTCGCGAAGGCGGGCGCGCTCGGGACCGATCCTGCGTCGTCGTCGCTCCTGTGCGCGGCGGCCCTGTTGTCGGCGCAGCCCGCGTCTTCGTCGGCGGCCACGGTGCGCGCCATGGCGAACGCGCTGCCCGGCATGTTCGACGGCGCCGCGCCCGTGGTCGCCGCCGCCGTCCTCGCGGGCACGCCGGTGCGCGACGCGCTCGACTTCGCCGCTCGCGTCTCCCAGGCGCTCGCCGGCGCCGAGGGCACCGCCTCCGTCGTCGCCGCCGGCCTCGTCGCCGGCCGCTCCGTCGACGACGTCGTCGCCACCGCCGGCGAGATCGAGCGCGGCGTCGCCGGCACGTCCGGCGCGCGCGCCGCCCTCGCCGCCGCGGGCGTGCTCGCGGGGCGCCCGGCCGGCGAGGTGATCGCGTTCGCCAAGCACGTGCAGTCCCAGCTCACGGGGACCTGGGAGAGCGAGGCCGCCGTCATCGGCGCCGGCCTCCTCACAGGCCCCGGCGAGCCTGCGCCGGAGCTCGTGCGCCGGGCGTTCTTCCTGCCTGGTCTGGTGCGCACCGTCGACGACGATTGAACGCCTGGCAGCGGGCGACGAGCCGCCGCCTGCGTGGGCTGCGCCGCGAGGTCAGCGCGCGCGGCACGCGGCGTAGCGCTTCTTCACGCTCGCCGCGTACCACGCCGTCGTGCGCGCCTTCTTGAGCTTGGGCGACGACAAAGCCACGTCGGGGATGCGCGCGTAGGGCGCGGCCTTGCCGGTCTGTTGCGCGTAGGCCTCGCGCACCGCGCGCCAGGTGGCGGTGTCCTCGAAGGCCTCGGACTTCTCCTTCTTGGCGTCCCGGTGCACCGTCCACGACGAGATGCCGTGCGCCGCGCCGAACGCGAGCATGGCCTGCACCGTCTGCGTGTCGTCCCCCTTGGGAGAGCCGTCCTTGTCGTACGCGAGCACGTCGCCGTCGAGGGCGAGGCGGCGGCCGGTGAGCGCGGCGAGCGCGGCCTGGAACGCGGCGTTCCTCGACGCGTACATGCCCGCGTTGTAGTCGGCGAAGCGGTAGAGGATGTCGTCGTACGACGCGGGATACCCGATGAGCCGCGCGGTGCCGAAGCGCACGCCGCCGCCACGCGTGTAGAGGAGCTCGCGCACGCCGTCGTCGTCGAGGCCCCCCTCTCCGCCCGCTTTGCGCGCGAACGACACCTTGACCTGCATCGAGCCCGCCGTGGTCACCGGGTTCATCTCCTCGATGGAGCCGCGCCCAAACAGCGCCGACAGCGCCGACGCCACCGCGAACGTCCCGGGCATGCTCGCTTGCGTGGACGCAGCGACGTCGCGAAAGAGGCGGTCGAGATCGCGCTCGGTGCGCAGCTTGTCGATGCGCGCGCCGAAGGTCTCCGTGGTCCCGGGCGCCTTCTCGGCGAGCAGCGCGTCGCGCGCGGGCCCCGCCAGTGGGCCGAGCGGCGCGAGCTTCGCGTCGATGCCGCGGCGCACGATGCCCGGCAGGTCCGCCACCGCGGGGTTCGCGCGATAGCCCGACTCCTGCTCGATGACCGCCAGCACGGCGCACACGCGCTCGGCCGTCGGCGTCTTCTTCACGAGGCGGATGGCGGTGACGACGTCCGCGGCCCAGCCCTCGCGATCCTCGACCCGCGCGGGGATGCGCCGCGCCACCTCCGCCTCGTCGAGCGCGGGCGCCTCGGGCGCCGTGGGCGCTTGCTGTTGGTGCGCGCATCCGGCGAGCGCCGCGAGCACCGCGCACAGGAGCGCCGCGCGCGACGAGAGCGGGGACGACGGCGGCGCGGCCACGGTGCGATGGTGCGGTCTCCCCGCGCCGGGCGCAAGCGTCGACGTGTCCCCACATTTACGCGCGGCCCGCCCGGCGCTAAGGGCGCGGGAGGGGTAGGGTCGACGGCGTGAAGTGTCAGAAGTGCGGCTCGCGGAACGAGGACGGCGCCTGGGTGTGCCGCACGTGCGAGTACATCCTCGACTCCTCCTTCCTGGGCAACGACATCCTGAACGAGCGCACCCGCGACGGCGTCGTCGACGAGAGCGCCAGCGAGGAGTCGCCGCTGCACGACTTCGGCGACGACGCCCTCATCCTCGGCCGCCTCGGGGACGGCGAGGTCGAGGAATTCGTCACCGACCGCACCGGTGGGTTCCTCCCCAAAAACAGCGAAGAGAAGAAGAAGGCGCCGCGCTCCGTGTACCTCACGGGCGAGGTGCGCATGCTCCTCGTGCCCGACGTCATCCTGCGCCATACGCCGGACGCCGCCGAGCGCCGCGAGGTGCTCTCCCCCGACGAGATCGTGTTGTTCGACCTCATCGACGGCGAGCGCACGCTGGCGGAGCTGCAGGAGGACTCGGCGTTTTCGGACAACGACCTGTGCGTCACCGTCGCGATGCTCCACGACAAGGCGCTGGTCGAGAGGGCGCCTCGCGTCGACGACAGCACCCGCGAGCTCGAGGTGCTGCCGCCGCTCGCGGAGCCGCCCGGGGAGGACCCGCTGCCGGCGTCGCCGTTCGACGAGCCGTCGGCGGCCGCTGCGCCCGCTCAGCCTGCGCCGTCGCCTGCGCCGCCGTCCGCCGCGCCGCCGCTGCCGTCGCCTGCGCGGCCGATGCCGTCCGCCGCGCCGCCGCTGCCTGCGCGGCCGTCGCCTGCGCCGCCGCTGCCGTCCGCCGCGCCGCCGCTGCCGTCGCCTGCGCCGCCGCTGCCGTCCGCCGCGCCGCCGCTGCCGTCGCCTGCGCGGCCGCTGCCGTCGCCTGCGCGGCCGCTGCCGTCGCCTGCGCGGCCGCTGCCGTCGCCTGCGCGGCCGCTGCCGTCGCCTGCGCGGCCGCTGCCGTCGCCTGCGCGGCCGCTGCCGTCGCCCGCGCCGGAGGCGGCGCCGCCGCTCGAGCCGTCGCCCCCGCCCGGCTCGCGCTTTCGTCCCGCGCTGCGCCCCGCGATGAAGGCGGCCCCGCTGCCGAAGAGGAGCCCGCCCCTTGCGTCGCCCGCGCGCACGGGGGCGCCGGCGTCGCCGCCCCCGACGTCGGCGCCGAGCGAGTCGGCCTCCACGCGCGAGGCGAAGAAGCGCGCCGCCAACTACTACGACATGTGCATGAAGGAGCTCGGCTTCGGGCGCATGGGCCGCGCCTGGGGCTACGCCAAGATGGCGGCCGACGCCGACCCCTCCGAGGAGAAGTACGCGGCGCTGCTGCGCGACTGGAACAAGCTGCACGGCGCCCACGCCGAGCGCGCGTCCACGCCGCAGGAGCTGATGGCGGCGGCGAAGGAGGCGGAGGCCAACGGCGACTTCGAAAAGGCCGTGGACCTCTTGAAGAAGCTCGTCGCCCAGGCGCCCGGCGCGGCCGCGGCGCACAACATGCTCGCGGTCCTGCTCGCCACGCGCTTGCGCGACTTTCGCGCCGCCTACGACGCCGCCATCAAGGCCGTGGAGCTCGAGCCCGGCAACATGGCGTACCAGTCGAACATGATGAAGATCCTCTCCCGCATCGAGAACGACGAGGGCAAGGGCGCCGCAACGGGCGGCGCCGGCGCCGCCGGCGGCATCCTCTCGCGCCTGCTGCGCCGCTCCTGAGGCGTTCCAAACCCCGCGTGATTTCGTAGCTGTCCCGGGCGGCGCCGGTGCGCATGCTGTCCGTGTGTCGCAGAGCCGCGGCGCTTCGGAGGAAGAAGATGGGAATTCTTGCGTGGATCGTGTTCGGCTTCATCGTGGGTCTCGTGGCGCGGGCGGTGATGCCCGGGCGCCAGACGATGGGCTTTTTCAAGACCACGGCGCTCGGCGTCGGCGGCTCCTTCGTCGGCGGCGCGCTGACACACCTCCTCTTTCATCGGCCGCACTTCGGTGGCCTCGACACCGCCGGCTTCATCGGCAGCGTCGTCGGCGCGCTGGTGATCCTCGTCGTCGCCGGGCTCCTGCAGCGCCGCTCGTGACCCGCCGCTAAAGGCGGACGTCGAGCAGGAGGCGCGCCTCGAGGTGGCCGTCCGCGGCGGCCAGCGGCATCTCCACGCGTCGCTGCACGCGGTGCGAGGCCGGGATGACGACCACCGCGCCGGCGCTCGTCTCCGGCGTCACCGCCTCGCCCAGGCGGACGCTGCACCTGCGCGGCGTCTCGAGCGCGCGGTCGGCGGAGACGGCCGCCACCGGCCGCGCCTCGCCCGCGTCGTCGACGGAGATGTGGACCCGCTCCGCGTCGCCCAGGCCGTCCACGGCCACGCGGAAGGCGTCGGCGTCCGCGACCTCGGCCACCACCGCCACCGCCACGAATCGCCCCGGCCGCGTGTAGCGCACCTTCTCCTCGCCGCGCACCGGGCCGCCACGCAGCGCGATCTCCGCCGGCGCCTTCGCCGACGGCGCGCTCAGCAAGAACAGGCGCGCCAGCCGCGCTCCGCCGCTGTCGACGACGTAGAGCGCCACCGCCGCCGCCGCCGTCCCCGGCCGCCGCAAGAACCCGCGGCGCACGGCCTTCAGCGAGAGCGTCGCCGCGACCTCGGGCTCGCACACGCGCCCCCGGGCGAGCAGGTCGCCGGGGACGTCGGCGTCCTCGACGTCGATCTGCCGCGCGAGCTCCCGGCGGCTCTCCCGCTGCTTGTCGCGTTTGCGGCTCACGCCCCGCTGTTAGCACCGCGGGAGGGAACTTGCCGCGCCCGGTGGCGCCCTCGGGAGCGCTCGCGCTATCGATGTGCGTGGCGACCAAGACGCAGCGCGGCCCCCGGTCGCACAAGAGCAAGAGCAGGAAGCCGGCGCCCGAGCCGCACACGTTCTTCGAGCGGGCGGTGCCGCGCGTCCTGTCCATCATGCGCGTCACCTGCGCGGAGCTCGGCGGGCGCTACTCGGTCGAGGTCGCCGGGCAGGGCACGTGGACGCTCGACTTCCCCGAGGCCCGCGTGCTGCCGAGCGCCGTCGAGGGCGCCGACGTCATCGTGCACCTCTCGCCGGAGCAGTTCGCGAGCCTCGCCACGGGCAAGATCGAGCTGCGCAAGCTCGTCGCCGACGGCGCCGTGCGCGCCGACGGCGACGCTTCGAAGCTCGAAAACGTGTCGCTCGTGCTCGCGTTCCTCGAGCGGGGCTGAGCGACGCCACGCGCCCGCTCCGGACACCGCGTCGGTCGTGCAGCCGCGGCCGGCCGACCGTAAATCCCGCAGTGATTCCTCGTCGCGCGATCCATACACCACGCATGGACCCGGCTCGGGTGTGGAGGGCGAAATGGCGCGCATCGGTTTCATCGTCGCTGAGATGTTCGAAGACGCGGAGCTCAGGATCCCGCTCGAGCGCATCGCGGAGGCCGGCCACGAGCCCGTGATCATCGGCGTCGAGGCCGGCGTCGACGTGGCGGGCAAGCGGAACGAGCAGAGGGTGCGCGTGGACGTCGCCGCCGAGGACGTCACCATCGAGGAGATCGACGCGCTCGTGATCCCGGGCGGCTGGTCACCGGATCACCTGCGCACCAACGACGACGTCGTCGACCTCGTGCGTGACTTCTTCGACACGGGCAAGCCGCTCGCGGCGGTCTGTCACGGCCCGTCGCTCCTCGTGGACGCGGACATCCTCGAGGGACGCACGCTCACGTCCTGGCCGTCCATCAAGAACGATCTGTTGAACGCCGGCGCCGAGTGGGTGGACGAGCCCGTCGTCGTCGACGACAACCTCATCACCTCGCGAAACCCGGGTGACCTCGACGTGTTCACCGACGCCATCCTCCAGACGCTGGCGGAGGGCCCGGAGGAGATCGAGCAGGAGGAAGAGGCCACCTCGGGCATCTGAGGTCCGCCTTCCGTCCGACGCCGTTTTGCCGACAACGCCCTTCCGATTCGCGGTCGCGGCGGTCGATGTCTCCTGGGCGCATGGCTCACCTCCTCGCGCGCGTCGGCCCCTGCTCATTTCTCACGGTCGTCCTCGTCATGGCCGCCGGCTGCGGCGGGGACCCCGGCGACCTGACGATGGGCTCGCTGCTCGTCGACGCGCCGGGCCAGGCGGAGCAAGCGGTGCACGCCGTGTGTCCGAACGGCTCCACCACGTTCGGCATCGACGTGAGCAAGTGGCAGGGCAACATCAACTGGAGCGCCGTGGCCGGCGCCGGGGTGAAGTTCGCGTTCATCCGCGTGAGCGACGGCACCGGCTATCACGACGAGAAGTACGCGCAGAACTGGGCGGGGGCGCGCGCCAACGGCATCGCGCGCGGCACCTACCAGTTCTTCCGCTCCAACCAGGATCCCATCGCGCAGGCCGATCTGCTCATCAACGCCATGGGGCCGCTGCAGCCCGGCGATCTGCCGCCCGTCGTCGACGTGGAGAGCACCGACGGCGTCGGCAACGCGACGCGCGCGGCGCGCCTGCACACGTGGCTCGATCACGTCGAGCAGGCGGTGGGCGCGCGCCCGATCATCTACACCGGCGGCTACTTCTGGCAGGACAACGTGGGCCAGGACTTCAGCGGGTATCCGCTGTGGCACGCGGGCTATACGGGCGGCACCTGCCCGTCGACGGTGGCGAACCAGTGGGGCGGTTGGACGTTCTGGCAGTTCACGTCGTCGGGGAGCGTGAGCGGGATCAGCGGGAACGTCGACGAGAACCGCTTCAACGGCGACCTGGGCGCGCTCGGGACGTTTGCCAACCGCGACCAGGCGCCGCGCGGCTACCTCGACGCCGTGGACTGCGACGCGGGAGCGCAGGGGTGGGCGCAGGATCTCGACACCCCGGACCAGGCGATCGCGGTGCACGTCTATCTGGACGGCCCGGCGGGATCGGGCGCGCACGGCTTCGCCACCACCGCGGGCAACCAGAGAGACGATCTCTGCAACGCGATCGGCTCGTGCGCACACGGCTTCGCGCTCCCGATCCCCTTCGCGTACCGCGACGGGAACGCGCACACGGCGTTCGCGTACGGCATCGACGACGCCGGCGGCAACAACCCGGCGCTGTCGGGGTCCGGGATGTCGTTCACGTGCGCGCCGCCGGCGGCGCCGCTCGACGCGTCGAAGGGCCTGTTGCGCCACGTGCCGAGCCCGCCGGTGATGACGGCGTGGTCGTTCTCGTTCGACGACGTCGCCGCCTACGACGCCGACGCGGTGGGCGCGTACCCGGTGGGCGACGCATGGGGAGACGCCCCGCGGCTCGTGGAGGCCGAGGGCGGGCCCGCGATCTACGTCGTCGACGGCGGCGTGCGCCGCCACGTCGTGTCGCCGGACTCGATGGACGCGTGGCGCTTCGACTGGTCCGCCGTGGAGGTCCTCGCGCCCGCCGACGTCGACGCCATCCCGCTCGGGCCGGACCTCCCCCCGGCGCCGTTCCTGCTGCGCGCCGCCGGCGACCCGGCCATCTACGTCCTCGACGTCCCGCCGCTCGACACGTCCGCCGGTGACGGCGCGAACCCCGGTGACGGCGCGAACCCCGGTGACGGCGCGGACCCCGGCGCAGGCGACGGCACGGACCCGCCGGCCGGCTCCGACCCGACCGGCGACGGCGGCAGCGCGAGCGGCGCCGGCGGCGACGACATCGGCGGTGACGGCGGCGACATCGGTGGTGACGGCGGCGGCGTCGTCGTGCCAAACGGCCCGCCGCGCGCACAGGGAGGCGGCTGCGCCGCCGCGCCGTGCGCGCCCGCCGGCTTCGCGGCGCTCCTCGCGCTGCTCGGCCTGCGCCGCCGCTCGCGTCGCTCGCGCTGATCAGCGCGGCCGCTCTCTCCGGGAGCTGATCCGGCGCGCGCGGTCCGATGCGGGCGACGAGCCCGCCCGCGGCCGCGTCAGGCGGCGAACGAGGAGAGGCGGTCGAGCTCGGCCTTCTCGTCGTCGTCGAGCGTGAGCGTGAGGGCGCCGGCGTTTTGCTCGGCCTGGCGCACGCTGGTGGCGCCGGGGATGGCGACGATGGCGTCGCCGTGGAAGGTCACCGTCCAGTTGAGCGCCACCTGTGAGGGCGTGGCGCCGTGCTTGTCGGCGATGCGCCGCAGGGCCTCGATCAGCGGCCGGCTCTTGTCGAGGGCGCGCGCGGAAAACGCGGGCAGCATCCGCCGCACGCCGGCGGGCCGCGCGCCGTCGTGAAAACGCCCCGAGAGGAGCCCCTGCGCGAGCGGCGAGTACGCGATGACGAGCACGCCGAGGTTGCGGGCGGTGTCGAGCACGCCGTTTTTCTCGATGCGCCGGTCGAGCAGGCTGTAGCGGACCTGATTGGAGGCGAGCACCACGCCCTTGTCCGCGAGCCGCTCGTAGCAGAGCCGCATCGCGTGCGCGTTGAAGTTCGAGATGCCGACCGCGGCGCTCTTGTGGCTCTTCACCAACGTGGCGAGCGCGTCCATCTGCTGTGCGTGCGACGACAGCGAGCCGAAGGGCTGGTGGATCTGGAACAGCGACACCGGGAACCCGCCGAGCCGCGCGAGCCGCTCGTCGATGGACGTCGTGATCGAGCGCGCCGTACGCGTCGGCAGCGGCACCCACTTGGTGGCGACGACGACGTCATCGGGCTTCGCCCCCGCCGCCCGCAGCGCGTCCGCGAGCGCCTCTTCGGACGCGCCGCCGCCGTACGCCTCCGCGGTGTCGAAGAAGTTGATGCCGCCCGCGATGGACGACGCGACCACCGCGTGCGCGGTCTCCCGCGGCACCGCCGGCCAGAACCCGCCCACGACACCCTGGCCGCCCGAGAGCTGCCAGCAGCCGAGGCCCAACGCGCTGATGCGCAGCGAGGTGCCGGGCAGGAGACGCCGCTCGATCATCTCGCGGCCTCGTCGATCCGGCGCGGCCCGCGCCAGAACCGCAGGAAGGCGCGCAGGTAGCCCGGGCGCGCGCGCGATGTGTCCTCGAACGCCGGCAGGCGGTTCCAGGGCACCGCGGGGTTTTGGTGGTGGGCGAGGTGCCAGTTGAAGTTCAAGAGGAGCATCTCGTAGGCGCGGGCGGCCGCGAGGTTGTGCGCGCCGTTCTTCACGTCGCGCGGCGAGTAGGCGTGGGTGACGTACTGTTGCGACGACCAATTGAGCGCGAACAGGCCGTAGAGCGCAAGGACGGTGACCACGCGGAGCTCGAGCGCGAAGAACAGCGCGACGTGCAGCGCCACCACCGCGAGGCTCTCGAGCCGGATGCGCCGCACGAACCCCGCGCGCACCCCGTTCACCATCGCGGCGGCCTCGGGCGCGTCCTGCACGATCTGCGCGCGCAGCAGCCGCGGCCACACGACGAGCGCCACCGTGGCCAGGGGGACGAGCAACCAGAAGCCGCCGAGGAAGAGCGCATAGAAGGCGGCGGTGCGCGCGGCGGCCGCGTCGCCGGGCAGGAGGAGCTCGAAGCGCTCGACGTCGCTCCTGTTGCGCCGGTGATGCCCGAGGTGGCAGGCGCGCAGGAAGCTGAAGGAGCCGGGGAAGAGCGCGGCGAGCGCGACGCCGAACGCGTCGTTCACGCGCGCGTCCCGGTTGAACAAGCGGTGCTCCGCCTCGTGCAACAGGGAGTAGAGCGGCAACAGCAAGAACGAAAACAGCACACCGATCCCCGCCACCGCCCACGCCGACGTCTGCCGCGCCGCCCACCACTGCAAAAAGAGCGCGGCAGCGACGATGGCGATCGCGAGCGCGACGTTTCGGCGCGCGGGGAGCGCGCCGGCGGCGGCGGTGGTGCCGTCGTCTTTCACGCGATGCCCCGCGCGCGCCGAACGAGCGCGTGTGCGACCAGCGCGACGGCGACGCCGCCGGCGATGTCGACGAGGAAGTGCTGCTTCACGGTCACCGTGGACACGGCGATGAGCGCGGCCCACGCGAGCCAGGCGGCGCCGCGTGGGCCGTGCGCGCGACGTTGAAGCGCCACGACCACGGGCGTGGCGACGTGGATGCTCGGGAACGTGTTCCCGGGGAGGTCGCGCGCAAAGATCATCGCGAACGCCGCGCGCCACGGTGGCGCGATGGAGGCCAAGGCCGGGCGCGGGTAGTGCGCGGTGAAGAGGACGAAGCCCGCGTAGCACAGCGCGTTGGCGAGGAGCACGGCGGCGAAGAGCTCGACGTACGCGGCGCCGGAGCTCACCACCGCCGCCAGGAGCACCATCGCGTACAGGCTCAGATAGACGGCGATGGTCCACGGCAAGAAGGGGACGGCGTCGTCGACGGGGAGCGAGAGGTCGAAGCGCGGCGCCAGCGACGCGTTCAGCGCCCAGTACGCCTGCATGGTGACGATGAGGAGCAGGCCCGTGAGCGCCACGCGCGAGAGCGGTCTTTCACACAGGCGCCGAAGCGCGGCCTCCATCGGCGGAGCGTACCGCGCCCGCCCGCTACGGCCACTGGCCGTCGGCGCATTCGTCCTCGTCTCCGTGCGCGCGCCAGGTGACGACGAAGTCGAGGATCTGCTGGTCGTTGACGCAGGTGGACTCGAGCACGTGGTCCCAGGCCACGACGGCCACCGCGTCGTCGAGGACGGAGTCGTACGTATACAGCGCGCGCTTGTGCGACCACCCTTCGGCGACGCACTCGGGATCGAACGGAAGGCTCGCGAAGGCGTCTCGCATCTGCTGCACCTGCTCGGGCGTCGCGTTCGGCCCCGCGAGCAGCACGACTGCGCCGTGCTCGAGGTTGTGGACGAAGACCTCGCGCGGAACCTCGTCGTCGTGCGCCGTGTAGGTGGCCCAGATGGGCCAGTGCGGGCCCGACGCGGGCGGATTGTGGTCGTAGTCGACGGAGATGCCCGCGTCGACGTGCCACGTGCCCTGCTCGGGCAGCGTCGACAGCCGCATGACGCAGCCGGCGTCGACAGCGCCAGCGTCGCCAGCGTCGCCACCGTCGAAGGCGTCGCCACCGTCGACGGTGCCACCGCCGGCGTCGCCAGCAGCACCGTCGACGGTGCCAGCGTCGACGTCGCCAGCGTTGCCAGCGTCGACGGCGCCACCGTCGATGGCGCCGACGACGACGGTGCCGCCGTCGCCGTCGCCCGGGCCGCCGTCGCCCGTTCGCGCCGGCAGCGGCAGCGCGTCCGCGAGGCTCTTCGCGGCCGGCGCCGGCGGCGCGATCACCGCCGGGCCTCGAGCGCGCGCACGGGGGAGGTCGGGCTCCGGCCCGCACGCGAGGGACACGACCAAGAGGGCGGCAGAAGCGCCGGCGACGACGATGGGATTGTGCACATGCCGCGCGCAGCATCGCCCATGCCGGGGACGTGACGCCCCCCGCGCGGGGCGCCACCGCGCTGACGCACGCGCGCGCTGGGCGCGGTCGACCTCGCACGCGTGTCGTCCTGCGCGGCGGGGTGTCTTCGACCCGCCCCGGAGTGATCTCGACACATCTCGAGTCGAGGCCGTGCGGGGTCGATGAAGAGGAGAGACACGGAGGACACGATGCTGACGCTCGTCAAGACCATCCTCGCGGCACGCCGCGCCCCCGCCGTCGCTCTCGTCCGCTGGACCGAGACGCGGCCGCTCCCGCCTCCGCTCCCCGCGGACGACGACGACCTGTTCGGCTGACGCCGAAGGCGCGCGACTCTCAGTCGAGGCAGGGGATGTCGATCTGTCCGGGGAAGGCGTCGGCGCCCTTGTAGCCGAGGGTGCGCAACACGGCCGAGTAGATGTCGCCCTCGCGCATCCTGGCGGCCGGGTCGGCGACGCCGTTGTCGCGGTCGAAGCCGAACGTATTGAGCGTGGCGAGGTCCACGCCGCCGTAGACGCCGGGTCGGATGTGGGGCGACAGGATGACGTTGCCGTTGTTGAGGTTGTGGCCGGTGGAGACCTGGGACGTCGAGTCCAGCGGCTGCCCCGCGCTGTTGCGCACTTTGTCGCGGCCGAAGTCGGTGGCGATGTAGATGGTGCTCCTGTCCCACATCGTCTCGCCCGTGCCGTCGTTGCAGCCGGTGGCCTTCAACAGCGTGATGAGCTTGTCCGCGACGTCGAGGACGCGCGACCACATGGTGGACTGCGCCGAGACGTGGCTCGTGTGCGAGAAGTCGAATGACAGCGGCGGGTTGACGTCGAGGGTGTCGACGTTCGCGGTGAGCTGCGGACCGAACGCCATGGCGCACGAAAGCCCGAAGCGCGCGAGCAGGAACGCCAGACACGCTTGCGCGAGGAGCGGATCGACGAACACGCGCGTGCCAGGATCGAGGTTCGGCAGGCCCACGGGGTCGAACGCGCGGCGCACCTCCTCGGTGCCCGGCGCGGGCGCGAGCCCGAACGTCGACAACGGCTGAAACTGCGGGCCCAGGATCTCGGGCAGGTCGTTCTCGGCGATGAGCGTGAGGTTGGTGATGAGGGACTGCGTCTCCATGTCGAGGTCCACGCCGTGCCTGCGCTCGTAGAGCTTCTGTCGAAGCGGCGAGCACTGGAACGTCTTTCCGAACACGGAGGCGTCGTCGAGCTGGTCGCGCACGCCGCGCGCGCGGGACAGGAGATCGCGCGCGCGCGCGAGCGTGGCGTCGTCCACGGCCGCGTGCTGGCCGCCGGCGTTCGGCACCGTGCCGGGCGCGCCGACCAGGCCGCGCAGGCCGTCGGTGGACAGCGAGAAGAAGCGCGCGTCGGCGACGATCTCCTGCTGCGCACGCTCCGGCAGCGAGCCGTCGGCGCCGGGCTCCAGGTAGCCGCCGGAGGTCATGTTGATGTTCGGCAGGAGCAGCGACTGCCCGTGGCGCGACGCGACCTCCTCGAGGAGCGTTCGACCGTTGTTGATGCCGAAGCCGTTCATGGAGCGCTTCTGCGCGACGAGGTGGTTGACGCTGGTGCCCTCCATGGTGAGCACGGCGAGGTCGTCCTTGAAGCGCGACAGGAACGTCGACTGCGCGTAGTCGGTTCCGGTGCCGAAGCCGCCGAGGTACGTGCGGAAGCTCTGCGGCAGGTCGAGCGCGCGCAGGCCGGTGGCGGCGTCGACGGTGATGAATTCGTCGGGGTAGCAGATGAACGAGCTCGGGTCCGACGTGACCTCGCTCTCCTTCACGGCCAGGAAGCTGTCGACGATGGACGCGCCGCCGCCGCCCGAGATGACGAAGAGGAGCTTGTCTGCCACCGGCAGCGGGCCGGCGCTCTGCGCGCGCGCCTTGGTGGAGAGCGCCTCGAACATGGCGAGGCTGTAGGCGGCGGTGCCGGCCATCTTGAGGAAGGACCGGCGGGAGCAGCCGAGAGACTTTCGACCGGAGCGAGCGGCCGCGCTGGAGATGGGGCGAGGCATCGTGCGCTCCTTCCTATTGGAACAAGAACTCGCTCGTGGAGGCCACGGCGTAACAAGCCATCTTGGCGAAGTCGCGCGGCGGCACGGGCACGCCCGAGACGTCCTCGGTGAGCGAGGCGACGAGAGACAGCTCCTCCTCGGTGGGGTCGCGTGCGAGGAGGCGGTGATAGAGCTCGGTGACGTCGTCACGAACGGCGGGATCGTCGGCCGACAGCGACGGCGCGGCGAAGTCGATGCTCTTCCACACCACCTTCTGCACGACGCCGAGCGCCTCGGCGTCGGCGCGGATGCCGCACGCCGAGAGGATGACGCGGTCCGTGGACAGCGGCGTGGTGGCGCCCGGCGCGGCCAGCGGCTTGTAGAGCCCCGACTTCACCGGATCGTTTTCGCCGAGCGGGACCTGATGGATGAGGTTGAAGCACGTGCCGGGGAGGCCGAGCTCGGAGCACACCGTGTTCTTGTCGAGCGTCAGCGCCTGCATGAGGTCGTTCTGCAGGGCGGTGGCGCGCTTCCAGCGCAGGTCGGCCTTGGCGGAGATGGCGAAGCCCGGGCCCTGATCGACGGGCACGCAGGCGTTGGTGGGCTCGCCCTCGCCCTCTCCCTCGCCCTCGCCTTCGCCTTCGCCCTCGCCCTCGCCGGGGGGCGGCGGCGCCGCGGGGCCCGTGCAGCCGCCGCACGACGACGACAGCGCGCCGGCCACGAGCAGCGCCGTGGCGACCCAGGAACCCGGCCATCCGCTCTTCGTCTTCATGGAGCACCGAACGCGTTGGTGTCGACGAGCTTGTGCAGGAATCGGTTCGCGGAGAACGCCACCTCGGCCGACGCCCACGACGGCCACAGCGCGTCGAATTCCGCCTTGTCCTGGGGCCCGGGCGGGCGGCCGACGGCCACCACGAAGAACATGCGCGCGAGGTTCATCTGGAAAGCGTCCGAGGCCGCCGCCACGCCCGCCCACTCACGCAGCGTCGAGACGGGATGGCCGAGGAGCATCCCCTGCGGCTCGGTCTCCGCGGTCCACAGGCCCTTGGCGATGGGCCGGTTGGGATCGAAGCCCGATGCGCCGCCGGCCTCGATGCCGCGGTACTTGGCGAACACGTAGGTGGCCGGGTCGAGCGTGGCGTGGCACTGCGCGCACTCCTCCTGCTGCACGCCCTTGCCGTCGACGTCGAGGGGCTCATTGACGACGGGGTTGATGCCCTGCTGCCGCGCGATGTCCATGCCGAGGTACGCGCGCATCGCCTGCGCCGCCGTGGTGCGCGGCATGGCCGAGAACATGGTGTTGATGAAGTGGAACCACTGCGTGCCGATCATGCCCGCGCGCTGGTCGCGCTCGAGCGGCTGGCCGCCGTCGTTGAGCTTGCACGCGCCGCTGTCGCAGTGGCTGTCGAAGGCGCAGTCGCTGTTTGCGTTGCACGCGCTGTTGTCGTCGACGACGTCGTCGACCTGCACGAGCTGGCCCTCGACGGGCTCGCGCACGTGGTAGTCGGCGAGCAGGAGGTCGCGCACGTCGCGGTCGCCGGTGAGGACGTAGCGCCACAACCGGTAGTCCCAGAGGAACGACGTGCCGAGGTCGATGGGCTTGATGCGCTCGTCGGCGAGGTGCGCGAGGCCGTCGCCGGTCCAGTAGTCGGAGCCGAGGCACTCGTCGAGCTTGTCGTGGACGAAGGCGCGGCCGTCGGCGGCGGCGGCGAGCGCCTGCATCTCGTCGTACGTCGGCGAGCGTCCGCAGAAGGCGACCATCATGCGCCGCATGGCGAACGCGGGATCCCAGTTGCCGACGTCGTAGACGGGGTTCGGATCGCCGATGCCCGGCGGCGGAGGGACGTAATACGACGTGGCGTCGCCGGGGAGCGTGCCGAGGATGATCTCCTCGAGGTTCGTGAGGCCGTCGCCGTCGTCGTCGTCGGCCTCTACGGCGTGGAGCGCGTCTTCGAGGGCGCCGGGTTCGTCGAAGGGCGCGGTGAGCGATCCGAGGACATGGATGCCGTACGCGTTCCAGTCCGGCGCCTGCGGGGACGTGCTCGTGTGACAGAGCGTGCACGTGGTGCCGCGCCCGGCGCAGGTCGAGGACTCCGGGTAGACCGCGCAGAAGCGCGACGGCCCCGTGGGGCGCGCGTCGGCGGACGCGGCGGCGAGCGCGGAGACGAGGAAGACGAGTGCGGCGCTGCGCATGCGGAAGGATACCCCTTGGGACACCGACACCACCGCACGTCCCGGTAGAAACATCGAGGCGCACAAGCCGGATCCGTGCCACGCCCCGGTGTCCCCGTGCGGCGGTCCCGCGCGCATGGTGGGGTGCGGCGTCGAGGTCGCGCTGCTGCACACCCGAGGCAGCGGCGGCGTCATGAAAGCTTCATCCGCGGCGCGCGGGCCGAACCCGTAGGGTGCCGTGAGGAAGTGGAGGACACACATGAGAGCTCTCGGATGGGCAAGCATCGCCGGCGTCGCCGGCCTCGCGCTGGGCGCGTCGATCGGCGTCGCCGCGGAGCAGGGGGAGGAGGCGGGTGACGTGCCGGTGGCGGTGAAGGACATCCCCGCCGCCGTGCGCACCGTCGCCGACCGTTACGCCGGGGGGAAGAAGCTCGAGCGCGCGGTGATCGCCGACGAGGACGGTCTCTCCGTGTACGAGTTGCACTACGCCGGCGGCCTCGAGGTGCAGACCACGAAGAGCGGCGACTTCTTCGCACGCGAGGAGAAGGTGCCGGAGAGCGCCGTGCCCGCGCTCGTCAAAGAGCGCGCCGCGAAGCTGTTGTCGCCGGGCGCCAAGGTGAGCTTCGAGCGCACGCTCTCCGTCTTCTACGAGGCCGCGGCGCGTGACGCCAAGGGCCGCGAGCGCGAGGTCCTCGTCAACCCCGCGGGCGCGGCGTTTCAGGAGATCGCCGGCGGCGTCCGCGAACAGCGCTGAGCGGGCGCGCTCTGGGCGGCCAGGTCACCCGAGGAGCGCGAGGTCGCCGGCGGCGTCGCGCACCCGGGGGCGCAGCGCGCCGACGACGGCGGCGGTGCCCGGCGGGGGGCTCGCGAGGCCGGCGCGGCGGCAGACGCCGGCGAGCGCGCCGACGACGCCTTCGTCGGTGCCGTACGACTCGAGGAAGCGGGCGCGGCGGAAGCGGACGGCGAGCGTCTCGAAGCCCTCGAGCGGGCGCGCGGTGAAGGCGCGGGCGCACGCCGCGAGGTGCGCGTCGTCGAGGGCGTCGAGGGCGTCGTAGTAGCGGGCGATGGAGCCGGGCCTCCGCTCCTCGATGCACGCGTCGAGGAGCATCTCCACGGCGATGTGCCCGAGCGTGGTGGCGCGCAAACGCGGGTCGTCGGAGAGCGCGCGGATGGCGTGCACCGCCTCGTCGCTCAGCGCCCCGAACACCGGGAGCGTGTGGAAGCGCAGGTCGTCGTCGTGGTGGCGGAGGGCGCCGTCGCGCAGCCGCGCCTGCGGCGACCCGCGCGGCAGCTCCAACGCGCGCAGGGCGGCCGGGCGGACGCGCGCGCGCTTGTCGACGACGCGCAGCCAGTCGGGCAGGGACGTCCCCGCGACGAGCCAGGGATCGTCGAGGACGGCGACGGCGTGCGCGAGGTAGTTCATCGGCGCGGCAGCAGCGCGGCCGGTCTGCGCATCACTTGCCGACGGCCTTGCGGATCTCGGTCTTCTGCTGCACGAGCAGGCCCTGCGCGTCGAAGACGAATTCCTCGGCCGTCTCCTGCTCGCCGAAGACGGAGCCGGCCTGCCGCACGTACACCCAGGTCTTTCCGCCCTTGTCGTTGTCCGTGACGTCGAGGGGGTTGCCCTGGTTGCGCAGCGTCTGCTGCTGCGCCACCGACAGCAGCGCCGGCCCCGACTCTCGCGGATCGCGCATGCCGCAGCCGATGGGCCCGGGCATCTCGTAGGGCATCTTCACGGGGTGGCACCCCGTCGCTGCGACGGGCACGGCGAGCGTGAAGCCGAGGGAGAGGGCGAGGGCGAGCTTGCGCATCCCGGGGATCTAACACGTTGCGATTGACACGCCGCGACGCAATGCCTACGTTCCTGCCTGAACATTGACATTCAAGTCAATCGGGAGAGAGTTCATGTCCAACGTCGAGCAAGTCTTCACCGAGATGAACGGCCGCCTCAACGCCGACAAGGCCAAGAAGATCAACGCCACGTACCTCTTCGACATCGGAGGCGACGACGGCGGCAAGTGGTTCGCCGACCTCACCCGCGCCGAGGGCCCGTGGATCGAGAAGAAGGACGGCGAGGCCAAGTGCACCATCACCGTGCCGAAGGGTGAGGACTGGGTCGCCATCGCCAGCGGCAAGATGAACGCCACCTCGGCCTTCATGCAGGGCAAGATCAAGGTGAAGGGCGACATGTCGCTCGCGATGAAGCTGCAGACGCTCCTGTCCTGAGATGAGCCCGCTTCACGGGGTCCGGGTCGTCGACCTCTCGAGGTTGCTGCCCGGACCTTTTTGCACGCAGATGCTCGTCGACCTCGGCGCCGAGGTCATCAAGGTCGAAGACCCGGCCGGCGGCGACTATCTGCGCCACATGCCGCCGCAGCTCGACGACGGCACCTGCGTCCTCTTTCACGCGCTGAACCGCGGCAAGAAGTCCGTCACGCTCGACCTCAAGAGCGCCGCCGACGCCGCGCGCTTCGACAAGCTCATCGCCGGCGCCGACGTCGTCGTCGAGAGCTTTCGGCCCGGCGTGCTGGAGAAGCTCGGCTTCGCGCCGGCGCAGATGAAGGCGCGTCACCCGCGCCTCGTCGTCGCCAGCATCAGCGGCTACGGCCAGGACGGCCCGTACAGGAAGAAGGCCGGCCACGACGTCAACTACCTCGCCCGGGCCGGCGCGCTCGGCATGATGAAGGAGCCGACGCTCTTGCCCGTGCAGGTCGCGGACCTCGCCGGGGGCGCGCTGCCCGCGGCCGTCCAGATCCTGGCGGCCCTCGTCGGGCGCGCGCGCACGGGGGAGGGCGCGGTCATCGACGTGAGCATGATGGGCGGCGTCGCCGGCCTCTTGTCATCGTCGTTCGCGCGCGCGGCGGCCGGCGAGGGCCCGCTCGGCGGCGGCCGCGACGTGCTCGTCGGGCGCGTGCCCTGCTACGGCGTGTACCCGACCAAGGACGGGCACATCGCGGTGGGCGCGCTCGAGCCCAAGTTCTGGCAGGGCTTGTGCGCGGCGCTCGAGATGCCCGATCTGCTCGACCGCGGCATGGACACCGGGGACGCCGGTGACGAGGTGCGCGCGCTCCTGTCGGCGCGCTTCGCGGCACAGACCGGCGCCGCGTGGACCACCGAGCTCGCAGCGCACGACGTCTGCGTCGAGGTGGTGCGCACGCCCGAGGAGGCGCTCGCGTCGGGAGAGCTCCTCACCGTCGACGTCGACGTCGCGGGCAAGCGCGTGCGGCTGCCGGTGCCGGCGCTCGGCATCGTGGGCGCGACGCCGAGCGCGGTGCGCGCGCCCGCCCTCGGCGAGCACAACGACGAGATCCTCGCGGCGCTGTAGGTCGCGCGCGCCGTCCGAAGCCGTCCGCCTCGGCGCGCGGGGCGTGTGCTGATCAAGCTAGCGCGTAAACACGCGGCGTCCGCCCGCGACCACGACGTCGACGTGGGGCTCTCCCCATCGGTACACGAGGTCGAACGGCGACGCACCCGCGAGCACCACGAGGTCCGCGCGCTTCCCCGCCGCGATCACGCCGCGGTCGTCGAGGCCGAGCGCGCGGGCGGCGTTCACGGTGATGCCGCGCAGCGCTTCCTCCGCCGACAACCCGCTCTGCGTCACGCTCAGTCCGGCGGCGAGCGCGAGGTCCGTGGACATCGCAGTCCCCGGGTTGCAGTCGGTGCCCACCGCCACCGTGCAGCCGCCGTCGACGAGGGTGCGGCCGGGGATGGCGCGCTGGCCGCGGAGAAACACCTGCGCCAGCGAGAGCACCTCGCACACGACGCCCGCCTCGGCCAACGCCTCGATGTCGCGCGCGTCGACGTGCTCGAGGTGGCCCGCCGACAGCGCGCCCACCTCCGCCGCCAACAACGCGCCGCCCTGGTGCGAGAGCTGCTCGGCGTGCACCCGCGCCGCGAGCCCCGCGTCGCGCGCCGCGCGCAGGAGCGTGCGTCCGTCGTCGACGGAGAAGGCGCCGCCCTCGACGAAGATGTCGCAGGCGCTCGCGAGTCGCTCGCGCGTCACCGCGGGCAGGAGCTCGCGCACGATGGTGTCGATCCACGCGCGCGCGCCGGCGGCCCCCGCGGCATCGTGCTCCGGCGGCACCGCGTGCGCGGCCAACAGCGTCGACGACACGTCCACCGGCTGCGCCGCGGCGAGCGCGCGGTTGGCGCGGAGCATCTTCAGCTCGCTGTCGACGTCGAGCCCGTAGCCGCTCTTGATCTCGACGGTGGTCACGCCGCCCGCGAGCATGCGCGCCAGCCGCGGCAGCGTCTGTTCGACGAGCTCCCGCTCCGTGGCCGCGCGGACCCCGCGCATGGTCGAGCGGATGCCGCCGCCCGCGGTCATGATCTGCTGGTAGGTCTCTCCCCGTGCGCGCCGGGCAAACTCGTCGGCGCGGTCGCCGGTGAAGACGACGTGCGTGTGGCAATCGATGAAGCCGGGCATCGCGCAGCGGCCCGCCGCGTCGACGCGCGTCCCTCCTTCGGCGAGCGCGTCCGCGGGCGCGGCCGCGCGAGGTCCCGCCCAGGCGATGCGGTCGCCGTCGACGAGGACCGCCGCGTCACGCACGACGCCGAGGCCGTGCGGCGCCCCGCCGTCCATGGTGACGAGGGCGCCGATGTTGTCGACGACGAGCGTGGCGCGCAGCATGGTCACTTGCCCCGCAGGCGGTCGAGGAAGCCCTTCTTCTGGTGCGCCTTCAACTCCTTCTTCAGCGCGTCGGACTCGCTGCCCGCGTGAAGCCGCACCGGGCCCTTCTTCCCCTCGGAGAGCTTGAAGACCTTCCCGAGGTTCGAGCGATACGCGAGGTTGTCGGGCGCGAGCTCCGTGGCCTTCATCAGCGCGGCGGTGGCGGCGCCGTAGTCCTTCTTGCGCAGCGCGAGCAGGATGCCGAGCCGGTTGTGCAGCTCGGGCTCCACGGGCTTGAGCGCGATGACCTTCTTGTAGACGGCGATGGCATCGTCAAAGCGGCCCTGGTCCTCGAGGCGCTGCGCGTCGGCGACGAGCTTTTGGTCCTCGGACTCGCTCCGGGCGATGGACTCGGCCTTGGCCCAGTTGTCGATGAGGTCGCGGGCCTGCTCGTTGTTCGGGTCGAGGTCGGCGGCCATCTTCACGAACGCCAGCGCCCGGGCCTTCTTGCCCGCGCGCAGATCGGTGAGCGCGAGCTCGAGCATCTGCTGCGCTTTGGTCTGCGCGACCGGGTCCACGGGGTGAAGCGCGTTGCCCGGGACCGGCGGCCCCTTGGCCGCGGGGATCACGACGGCGGCGGCGCGCGACGGCGCCGTCATCCCCGGCGTCGACTGCCACGGCATGGGCACGCCGGGCGCGGCCGGGGCGGGGCGCGTCGGGGCCGGACGGGCGGCGACCGCGGCCTTGGAGGCCGTGGCGACGGTGGCGGGCTTCACGTCGAGGGCGGGCCGTACGCCGCCGCCGGGGAACGCTTTGTCCCCGGTGGCGCCGCCCGCGAACGGGGGGGGCTCCGGCGCCGCCGCGGGCACCGGCAGCGGCTGGAGCGCGTCGAGCGGCAAGTCGAGCGGCTGGAGCGCGTCGGCCGGCAGCTCCATGGGGATGAGCGCGTCGGCGGGCAGCTCCTCGGGCGCGGCCGCCATGGGCTCCATGGGCGGGTCGAGGTCGATGCCGGCGCCGAGGGGTGCGTGCTGCGCGGTGCTGGCGGCGGGCGGCGGAAGCGTGACCTCGCCGGTCTCGTCGAGGTCGCCCTCTTCGAGGAGCGAGAGCGCGTCCGGCTTGATGTGGCCCTTGACGACGATGAGCTTGCGATCGGCGAGCATGCTGACGGCGATCTTGAGCTCGCCCCTTTGCAGGCCCGCCTTGTTGCCGATGCGCGCGACGGGGCGCTCTCCGTCGACGAGCGCCACCACCTTCTGCTCGACGTCGGAGAGCGCGAGCGCGGAAGGATCGACGCCGTCGGTGAGGGCGAGCACCGCGTTCGGCTCCAGCATCTCCTGGAGGCTCTCCGCGATGTACACCGGCGCCGGCTCGAGCACGCGTTGGACGCCGTCCGGCAAGGCGAAGCTCGACGTGGCGTTGGATAATATGGACTCGAAGTCGCCGCCGACGTCGCCGAGGATGAGCGCCTCGCCGCCGTAGGCGCTGCCCTCGCTCGAGGCGTGCTCGCCGCTCGCGTCGTCGAAGATCAACAGCTCGCCGTCGCTGTCGTCGTCGTCGTCGATGGGGATCTCGTCCTCGGCCGCGTCGTCGCGGAAGTCGACGTCGGCGGTGCCGTCGGTGGCGCTCCGGCTCGGCGCCTCGGGCGTGCTCGCGAGGGCGCGCCCGATGGCGGCCGCCTCGTCGGCGTCGATGACGAGCCGCTCGGTGGGCGGCATCTCCTCGTCGGACTCGCCGCCCAGGCCGGCGTCTGCGGTGACGGGCTCGGGCGCGCCGCCGAGCTGAACGCGCGGCGGCCCGACGCTCGGATCCGTCAAGGGCCGCTCGGGCAGGGGGGCGCTCAGCGCGGACGTGTTCTCGAAGAACGCCCCCTCGCCGCCAAAGACGTCGTCGGGGTCCGTCTTCTGCACCCGAGCGAAGCCGGTAGGCGGCGCGTCGTCGTCGAACGCGGCCGCGTCGTCGCCGTCGAGGAGCTCGACGCCCGTGATGGCGAGGCCGGCCTCCGTCTGGCCGTCGTCCTCGAAGTCGGCGAGCTGGACCGGCGCGCCTTCGTCGCCGCCCGAGGCGGTCTGCGCCGTTCTGCCCTCGGGATCCGGCTGCGTGGCCATGGTGCGTGGCGCGGCGGCGAAGCCGGGGGAGGTGGGGGGGAGGCTCTCGGCGGCCGCGGCCCTCCCGCGGGGCGTGAGCGCCGCGGTCTTTTCACCGAACGGATCGTCGTCGTCGCCGAGGACCTTGTGCTCCCCCGTGTAGTCCTCGAGGAAGCTCATATCGACGACGAAGTCGCAGGCCGGGCAAATCACGGCGCCGGGGGCCACCAGGGCGCCGCACTTGGGACAAGCCGACATCTCCCTCGACGCTAACCCGGGCCGTCATTGTTCGCGCGCCGTCATTGTTCGCGCGCCGTCATTGTTCGCGCGCCTGGCGGCGCTCACGGCGCCTGGCGGCGCTCACGGCGCCTGGCGGCGCGGCGCGCTCCGCGCGCGGGCGGCGTCGGCCTCCGGAGTCGCGCGGCGGCGCTCCTGGCGGGCCGCGGCGCACGTCAGGGCGCGACGCCGCGTGGCCTCCGCCGCGTTCGATTCGGGGTTTTTGATTCGGGGGCTTGACGTCGGTGCAGCGGCGAACGTTGGGCGTCAAATGGTGAGGCCGGGGATCTTGATGGCGCGATCGCGGGCGCAGGCGGTGGCCTCGGCGTAGCCGGCGTCGGCGTGGCGCAGGACGCCCATGGCGGGATCGCTCGTGAGGACGCGCTCCAGGCGCTTCGCCGCGCCGTCGGTGCCGTCGGCGACGATCACCTGGCCCGCGTGCAACGAGTAGCCCATGCCGACGCCGCCGCCGTGGTGGAAGCTCACCCACGACGCGCCGTTCACCGCGTTCACCAGCGCGTTCAGGATCGGCCAGTCGGCCACCGCGTCGGTGCCGTCCTTCATGGCCTCCGTCTCGCGGTTGGGGGACGCCACCGAGCCGCAGTCGAGGTGGTCCCGGCCGATGACGATGGGCGCCTTGACCTTGCCCGTGCGCACGAGCTCGTTGAAGGCGAGCCCGGCCCGCACGCGCTCGCCGTAGCCGAGCCAGCAGATGCGCGCCGGCAAGCCCTGGAACGCAACTCTGTCCCGCGCCATGTCGAGCCATCGCAGGAGGCTCTTTTTGTGCGGGAACAGGGAGCGGACGGCGTCGTCGGTGGCGGCGATGTCGGCGGGATCGCCGGACAGCGCCACCCAGCGAAACGGACCCATGCCCTCGCAGAAGAGCGGCCGGATGTAGGCGGGGACGAAGCCCGGATAATCGAACGCGCGGGCGCAGCCGCCCTCCTTGGCCTCCGCGCGCAGGTTGTTGCCGTAGTCGAACACGGGCACGCCGTCGTCGAGGAACGCGAGCATCGCCTCCACGTGCCGCGCCATCGACGCGCGGGCCCGGCCGAGGGTCCCCTGGGGATCGCGCGTGCGCAGCCCGGCGGCGTCGTCGACGGAGACGTCGAGCGGCAGGTAGCCGTAGAGCGGGTCGTGCGCCGAGGTCTGATCGGTGACGAGGTCGGGGCGGAAGCCGCGCCGCCGCAGCTCGGGGTGCGTGCTCGCGGCGTTGCCCACGACGCCGACGGAGAGGGCGCGGCGCTCCTTGCGCGCGTCCTCGACGAGGCGCACCGCTTCGTCGAGGTCGCCGGCGATGACGTCGAGGTAGCGCGTGTCCACGCGCCGCTGCAGCCGCGTCTTGTCGACGTCGACGATCAGGCACACGCCACCGCACATGGTGACCGCGAGCGGCTGCGCGCCCCCCATGCCGCCGCAGCCGGCGGTGAGCACGATCTTTCCGGCGAGCGAGCCGTCGGTGCCGAAGTGGTTGCGCGCGGCCTGCGCGAACGTCTCGTAGGTGCCCTGCAGGATCCCCTGCGTGCCGATGTAGATCCACGAGCCCGCGGTCATCTGCCCGTACATCATGAGGCCCTGCTTCTCGAGGGCGTCGAAGTGCTCCCACGTGGCCCAGCGGGGGACCAGGTTCGAGTTCGCGAGCAGCACGCGCGGCGCGTCCTCGTGAGTCTTGAGGATGCCCACGGGCTTCCCCGATTGAACGAGCAGCGTCTCGTCCGACTCGAGCGAGCGCAGGGACGACACGATGGCGTCGAACGCGTCCCACGAGCGGGCGGCGCGGCCGCGGCCGCCGTAGACGACGAGGTCGTCGGGGCGCTCGGCCACCTCGGGGTCGAGGTTGTTCATCAACATGCGCATGGCGGCTTCCTGCACCCAGCCTTTGCAGGTGAGCGTGGTGCCGCGCGGCGCGCGAACCGGACGGGGTCCGGCGGGGGACGTCTCGGCCATGGCGCGGTGTGCGCCGGCCGGCCCCCGTCGTCAAGGGTCCGTCGTCAACGGTCCGTCATCGAGGGTCCGCGGTGACCTCGAGCCCGGCGCCGAGACCGGCGACCACGTCCACGAGCGCGACGAGGAACAGCGACGAGCCCAGGATCTGCATCGTCTCCTCGACGCCGTTCACCATGTGATAGACGAGGTTCATCTCGCCGTGGCCGGTGGCCCAGATGCCGAGGATCGGCTCCACGCCGAGGGCGCCGCCGACGTAGATGGCCCCCGCGACGATGGTGCGCCCGCGCAACGGCCGCGGCATCGCAAGCACGAACGGCAGGAAGCGCGCCGCGAGGATGAGCACCACCACGGTGGCGGGGATGACCCAGGCGTAAAAGAGCGCGCCCGTGAACTTGCCGTAGCCGTTGAACAGCTCGTGGAGGCACGCGACCTCGTCGACGGACATGACGAGGAAGATGACCGACAATAGCGTCCACTCGCGGCGCCAGCGGCCTGCGCGGGCGCGCTCGACGGCGGCGATGAAGGCGAGACTGGCCGCGCAGCCGAGGAGGAGGAACGACTTGTACCAGGTGGGGACGTTGGTCTCGTAGCTCAGGCTGAAGCGGCTCGTGACGAGCATCGGACCGTACGTGAAGTGCAGGAGCTCGACGGCGAAGCCGGTCGCGCACACGGCGGCGCCGCAGACGAGCAGCACCCGTCGCACCAGCCCCGGTCGCAAGCGCATCTCAGTGGCCCTTCAGGATCCTGGCCGCGCGCAGCAGCAGGATGAGGAGCACGCCCGCCATGATCGGCGCCGTGGCGCGGTGCGACTCGGTGACGACGGAGCGGAGCTGTTCGGGCACGGCCCAGATGGCCAACAACGCGCCGCGATAGATGGCGTAGAACACCCCGAACTGGCGCGTGTGCTTGGCCAACAGCGCGTCCGCCGGCTCGAAGACGAGCGCGAGGGCGCCGCACAGGCTCAGCGCGAAGAAGATGTCCGGCAGGGCGAGCGCGATGGCGACCTGCCACGTCTGCGCCGCCGGCGCGTGCACGACGAGGACGATGGACGCGACGGCGGCCACGAAGCGGAAGCCGGCGAACGCGATCAGCGACGGGCCGGCCGCGCCCGCCTCCCGCAGCGCGGCGTAGCGGGCGAGCAGGAGGGCGCCCGCGGTGGCGGCCGCGGCGGCGACCGCGTTCAACAGCAGCAGGTTGTACGCGAGCCAATCGCCGTCGGGCGCGTCGCGGCGGTGCAGCAGGAAGTGCGCCGCCGTCCCCGCGATGGGCGGGACCACCAGCGCGACGCCGAGGGTGACGGCGCCGATCTGCGGGGCCCGATTCCCTCCCGGAGCTACCACTGCGATTCCATGAACGACGACAGCGCGGAGCTGCCGAAGGAGCCACCGGCGCCGCCGCCGTCCCAGAGGATGCGCGCGGAGTTCTTGAACGTCACGTCGCCGTCCGCGTAGACGCGGCCGATGAGCTTGAACGAGTTCTTGGCCGTGACCTTGCCCTCGACCCACAGGTTGGCGCGCATGGTGACGCTGTTGGAGGCGTCGACGTCGCCGACGACACAGATGTCGTCGAGGAACTGGGCGCCGGTGCTCGCGCCGCTGACGTTGAGGTTCCCGCCCACGACATAGCGGCCGGACACGCAGGGCCGCCCGCTCAAGGTCGAGTTGCCGCCGACCCAGGTGACGCCGACGATGGAACCGGAGATGTCGAGGTTCATCGACCCGTCCGCCTTGATGGCGAAGCCCGGGATGGCCGGGCGGGCGGAGGGAGCGCCGGCGGCGGGGTAGAACACCCAGGGTTTGGTCTCCGGCACGACGTGGTCGCACTGGGGCGAGCTCGGATCGATGTTGACGGCGCCGACCCCCGTACAGTCACACTCGGCGCAGCACAGGCCGAAGCTCGTCGTCCCCGTGGGGCCGATGTCGGGACTCCCCGACACGAGGAAGGTGGCAAACAGGGGCAGCGGTGGGGACGCTCCTGCGCCGAGGTTCGTCAGCGTGGGGCTGCCGTCGATGACGGCGATGAACGGTACGGGCATCGTGTTGTTGTTGACCGTGTGGAATCGCCACGCTCCGCCGACGCCCGGCGCGTCGATGGAAGCGTGGGTTCCGTCGCAATTCGAGCAGCTCGCGATGGTTGTGTCGCTGGCCGGCGCGCCACACAGGTTGGAGGCGCCGGCGGCGCTGAACTCGTTCTTGCTGCTGCCGGCGAAGGGCAGGAGGGTCGAGCTTTTGAGCACGAGCTCCTCCGACCCGCTGAACGTCGTCGGTTCCGGGGCGCTCGGGTCGAGATTCTGGGCCGGGGTTCCGTCGAGGCGGGCGAGGAGCTTCCAGCAGGCCGTCTGGTTCGCGCCGCAGCTCACCGTCTTTGGCGGGATGAGCCCCGCCAGCGCGGCGGTCGTGTTCCAGGCGCACGGCTTGTCGACAGGGTCCTGGGTGTAGTTGGTGCAGCTCTCGCCCACGGGCGTGTCGGAGTCTACGAGCGCCAGGCCGTGCGCCGCCAGGCTCGCGAACGTGTTGGTGTCGCCGGAGTCGAAGTAATAGATGGAGTTGGCGGCGTCGATGTCGAAGTAGAATTCACAGATGGGCGGCGGCGTAGCGGTGCTGGTCAGCGCTGCTGAGCCCACGTTCGTGGAGAGGTTGTTCGCACCGGGCGCGCCCAACACCGGGGTGTTGGCGTACGGGTCTCCGAAGCCGTTGGTGCCGAGGAAGTTGTTGCCCTTGGGCTGCAGCGGCGACACCCACGCGAGCTGCTTGGCGGCCTCGGGGTCGCTCAGGCAGCCCGCCGCGCTGCCGGCCGGCGAGCACTTGTCGAAGTTGCCGTCGATGTCGATGGGCGGCGCCGGCTGCGCGCCCGAGCTGGCGGAGCCCGGGTTGCAGGACGCCACCGGCGATGGGCAGGGGCACGCAGAGCCGATGGGTGGGTTCGCCGGGTTCACCGTGTTGATGGGGCCGCACATGCACGAGGTGCCCTTGATGCTGCCGTCGACGTCGTTGGCGGTGATGCCTCCGGCGCCGCACAGGAGCGCGTTGTTCTTGAACGTCACGGTGCCCGGCGTGGCGATGCCGGTCGGGAAGGAGCTCGGGGTGGCGGCCTGGAAGAGCTTGCGCAGCGTGACGTGCGCGTGCGCGTTCGCGTACGCCGTGTCCGCCACCGCCTGCACCGTGGCGGCGCTGGCGTCGACGGGATACAGGCCGATGGCCGTGAGGTAGATGGCCTTGTCGCGATCGCAGTACGCGATGTCGACGCCCGTGCCCTCGGCGCCGGGTCCGCCGCAGTTGTGGCTGCTGCCGTCGTCCGACACGGCGGCGGCTGGGAAGTCGTCGTCGCTGTTGTCCTCGTAGCGGACCAGGCAGGCGCCGCCGTCGCGCACGAGGAGCTTCCAGGACTGTCCGCTGCCGGCCGGGATCTGCACGGTCTTGCCGGCGATCTGGGGAACGTACTCGTCACCGTCCTCGAGGGCGGAGTCGTTGGGGTTGAGCAGCTTGTCGAAGTCCGGCTCGGCGTAGGGGGGGGCGAACTTGTTGGGCGTGCTCCCGCACGGCGTGCCGAGGTCGGTCTTGTCGAGGAAGCACTCGGCGTTGCGCTGCAATTCGGTCAGGCAGCCCTCCGCGAGCGCGCGCGCCTCGACGTCCTGCTGGTGGCGCACGCCCGACACGGACTCGTTGCCGACGACGGCGAGCTGGCCGATGGCGATCACCGAGATGACGGCGAGCACCAGCAGGACGATCAGGACGACGAAGCCACGCGGGCTGGAGGACTGTGCGCGGGAGGACATGGTGACTCCTCAAAATTTGCGACCGCAGGGAGCGGCCGCGCTTCAAACGCCCTGCAGATTCAACAGCCGCACCGATCCACGCACGACGTGCGTGACGATCTGTGGAACCGCCGCGCCGGTGAGCTCGGCGTGCTTCTCGAAGGTGATGACGAAGTCGATGCGGCGGACGCTGTTCTTGCCGGGGGACGCGGTGTCGAGCGTCGCGGGACCTGTAGCGGGCGTGCAGGTGGCGGGATTGGGCGTGGCCTGTCCCGTGACGGGCGTGGTGAGGCCGTTGCCCGCCCCGTCGAAGTACGTGAAGGCGACGCTCTTCACGTTGCGCGCGACGACGTCCGGGCCGACGCAGAAGTTGGGGGCGACGTCGCCGGCCGCCATGGGCGAGGCGGGTGCGGTCGGCGTCATCTGGACCGCGGCGAGGAACGCGGCCGCGCCGGCAGGCAGGGTCGCCGCGGCGCGGTTCGGCCACCTGGGGTTGTTCGGGTCCGGATCGCCGCTGCATTGGATGCGGTTCAGCGTGTTGGTGGCGGCATCGAAGAAATAGAAGACGCGGTCGAGCGTGGTGACCCAGCCCTGTCCGCTGATGCCGCCCGGGCCTTCGCCGCGGACCTGGTTGCGCCAGACGGTGTCGGCGCCGGCGGGGGGGCCGCCGCTCGAAAGCTCCGCGTCGAACCCGGGGTTGAGGGAGATGGCGAAGTGAGACGAGCCCGCGCCGTCGGGCGGCACGGGGCTGTTCGGGGTGGTGACGTTCAAGGGGTTCGCCAGCGCGGCCGTGGACCACCCCGCGTCTCCGGCGACGATCTGGATGCGCTCCCCGGGCAGCACGCGGCGCATGCCCCAGGGACAGGTGCGATCGTTGTTGGCGCCGCCGCTGTCGCACAGCTCCGTCGTCTCGCCCCCGAAGAACAGGCTCGTGCTCGCCGTGCTGCACCCGTTGCCCGGCGCGCATGAGCCGTTGTTCTCGTTGTGCCACATGATCTTATCGGCGGAGCTGGAGTCGTCGGCGCCGGGGAGGCCGCCCGTCGCGCGGTTGTGCAGCGGGCCGAACGCCGAGTACTGGCCGTCCACGCGCGCGAGGTCGCCCACGATGCCGACCTGTGTGTCGTTGGCGAGGACGACGGAGGAGTAGAAGTTGGCGCCGGCCGACGCGCTGCCGGGCGCGTTGCCTGTGGCGTCGAGCCCATAGGAGAACGCGCACGGGACGGTGGTCCCGGGTCCCGGACTGCCGCAGTCGTGGCGGATGTTGAACCCGGTCTCCGCGCACGCGTCCGTGAAGGCGCGGGGGACGCCGAGGCCCGCCTGGCGCAGGTCGTTGCTCATCAACTGCGACGCGAACGCCGCGTCGCGCATCATCTCGCTGTGCGCGCGGGCCCGGCGCCCGCCGTTTTCGACGGCGTCGAGCATGGCCAGCGCGGCGCCGATGACGACGCCCATCAGCGCGATGGCGACGGCGACCTCGAGCAGGGTGAACGCGCGCGCGCGCTTCACTGGTACACCCGCGTGTCGGCGCTGAAGGTGCGGATGGGCTTGGCGTTGTTGTTCACCACGTACGTCACCGTGACGCTCACGGACTTGAAGCGCATGGTCACGGCGCCGGACGTCTCGGAGGTGGGGCCGGTGACGACCACGGTGCGCGTGTAGACGCCGGTCTCTCCGGCGACCGTGGCGGGGCCGGACGCCGTGACGCCGGAGAAGCCGAGGGCCTGCTGGTGCGTGAGCTCCTCGGAGACGAGCTGCGAGGCGACGACGTCGCGCGCCGATTGCACGTTGCGCGCTCGCGCGTGGACCATGACGCTCAGCACGGTGCCCACGACGACGGCGACGAGGGCGCCGCCGACCGCGATGTCGAGCAGGAGGTAGCCGCGCGTGCGTTTGGTGTTGCGAGCCATGTCATCCCCTACGGGCAGTCGAAGTTGGGCGCGGTGCCGGCGGGCTCCTCGCCACGCGGGATCGCGCAGATCAGCCCGTGGGCGTTGACGAGGACCTTCTTGATGTTTCCGTTGCCGGGCAGATTGAGGCCTGAGTCGACGATGCTCACGACCGCGTCGTCGTTGTCGACCTTCGGGTTGCCGCTCCCGTCCACGTCGTTGGAGAAGACGCGTCCGTTGGGGCGGAAGCGGATCTCGTCGGTGAAGCCGGTGGCGGCGGCGCCGGGGGCGGGGATGGTGGCGCTCGACTCGTGCGGCACCTGGCTGCCGTTGGTGCCGTCGAGGAAGACCTTCAACGTGACGGACTCGATGGTGTCGCTGACGACCTGGATCCACACGCCCTTGCCGGGATCGATCTTCGTCGCGCTGTCGGGGTCGTTGTCGCAGTCGAAGGTGTTGAGACGCTCGGCCACGAGCTGACGGTTGTTGCGAACGGTGACGCGCACGCAGCGCTTGCTCACCATGGCCTCGTTCTGGGCGCGGGCGATGAACGTCGCGATCTGGTCGCCGGCGCTGTTCAGACGCGCCCTGTGGATGGCGCCGAGCAGCGAGGGGGCGGCCAAAGCAGCCATGACGCCGAGGATGGCCACGACCACCATGACCTCGATGAGCGAAAAAGCGCGCGCTTTCGGGCTGGACACGGCGTCAGGATAGCCGGGGTGGTACCCGAGCGCGAACTGTCTCGTGGGAGCGCGGACTATCGCCCACCGGGTTGTTGTAGCCGGCAGGCAGACATCGGCGTGTCCCGCACACGCGAGGCCGGTCTGCGGTATCGTGCGCGCATGCGCTCGTGTCCCCTCGCGACGAGGACGCCGTGGATCCTTTGAGCCCCACCGTCCTGGCTGTGGGCGGAGCGCTCACCGCGCTCGTCGTCGCGCTCGTGCTCTGGAAGATCCTCAAGCTCGCGCTCAAGGTCATCCTCTTCGTCGTGGTGATGGTCGTCCTCGCCGCGGGCGTGGGCGTGTACCTGCAGCATGGACGCGTGGGGCTTCCCGTGCCGTCGCCGTCGCGGTAGCGAACGCCATGGTCGACCCCTTCCTCCTCGAGATCCTCGTGTGCCCCGAGACCAAGGCCAACGTCTCGCTCGCGCCGCCCGAGGTGGTCCTCGGGCTCAACGAGGCCATCGAGAAGGGCACGCTGGTCAACCGTGGCGGCCGCCGCGTCACCGAGCGCATCCAGGCCGCGCTCGTTCGCCAGGACAACGAGGTCGCCTACCCCGTCCGCGACGGCGTCCCCGTCATGCTCGTCGACGAGCAGCTCTCCCTCCGGCGCTGATTCGTCCCTAGCGGCACGGCGGCGGCGGAGGGCGGCTGAGGCGCGCGAGCGCTTCGCAGCGGACGGCCACCTCGGCGTCGTCGAGGGGCGCGCCGTCGCCGCCGACGCCGAGGTCTGGCGTGAGCGCTTCCCACGGGCCGCGCAGGGCGCCTCTCGTTGGACCGTCGACGAGCTCGAGCCACGGCAGATCGAGGGTGTGCACACGATCTCCGGGCGGGCGATGCAGGCGCGGGAAGACGATGGCCTTCAGCAGGGCGTCGGGCGACAGCGGGGCCTCGAGCGCGGCGATCAGCCCGTCGCCCCAGCGCGCGGGGTGCAGCGAAGGTGCGTCGCCGCAGACGAGCTCTGCGTACTCGGCCTTGAGCGCGACCATCACGCACGCCGGGAACGCGTCGAGGAGCGTGCGCGAGAGGATGTCGATGCCCTCGGGGCCGGCGCTCGCGTCGACCCACGCGGCGTAGACGCCGCCCGGCGCGAGGTGCGCGCGCGCGAGCGCGAGGAAGTCCGCGGAGTACAGCTTGCTCGACGCATAGAAGCGAGGGATGTTGACGGTGTTGAGGATGACGTCGTAGCGCGCCGTGTCCGCCGCCAGCGTCGACAAGCCGTCTCCCTGCACAATCTCCACGTTGTCGTTGTCGAACAAGCCGAGGCTGCGCGGCGCGAGCTCCGGCGCCAGGGCGAGCACCGCGGGGCTCACCTCGACGACGCGCGTGTGCTGCATGAGCGACGCCGTCGCGCCGGCGCTGATGCCGGTGCCGAGCCCGAGGACGAGCGCGCGCTCGCGCCGCGCCGCGAGCGTCGGCGGCACGGCGCCGACGATGAGCTCGGCGGGGTTGGTGCGCCCGAGGCGCGACACGCGCATGCTCACGTAGCCGTCGAGGACGAGGGTGTCGTCCCCCGTGGCGTCGCGCACGAGGCTCGCCTCGGTGCCGAGCTTGCGCACGCCGCGCGTGGTCACCGCGCCTTGCTCGACCCACGCGAGCGTCGTCGTGGAGGCGAGGGCGGCGTCGCCGGCGGCCATGACGCCTTTGGGCCACAGGAGCGAGGGCGCGAGCGCCAGCGCCAGCGCGGCGACGACGGCCGGACGCAGGCGCACCGACGCCAGCAGGAGCGCCGTCGCCGCGGCCGCGCCGGGGATCAACGTGGCGAGCACGCCGTCGGGGACGTGCTCCCACACGACGAGCACGCCCGCCGCGTAGCCGACGACGTTGCCGGCGCACGACACGAACAACAGTTGCGCCCCTGGATACCCGCGGCGCTCGAGCGCCGGCACCGTGGCCCCGAACGCCGCCGCGGGGACCACGGCGAGCGGCAGGGCGACGACGAAGCGCATCCAGGTCGAGGGCGTATCCGCGCTGCTCTCGAACAAGCGCGCGCACGCGTGGGCGAGAGGTGACACGAGGCAGAAGGCGCCTGCGGTGAGCACGCCGGCCGCCAGGCACACGTGCGCGAGCGGCGCGCGCAGGCGCGTGAAGACGGCGGCGGCGACCGAGATCCCGACGAGGTTGCCGCACAGGAGCATCGCGAAGCTCTCGTGGTACGGGCCGACGAGCACCTCGGCGATCTTGAGGACGAAGAGCTGCGACAAGCCGCTCAGGACGCTCATGAGCGCGAGCGTCGCGAGCTGTCGATCCGCCCGCCGCAGCGGCGTCGCCGGCGCCCGCCGCGCGCGGGCGAAGCGGAACAGGAGGGCGGCGTCGAGGACGTTGACGCCGCCGACGACGACGAGCGTGAGCCGCAAGCCGAGGTGCGGCAACAGCGCGCCCTCGACGGCGAGCACGCACGCGGCGGCGCCGACGTTGTACAGGGCGTAGACGCGGGCGAAGCGGCCGCGGTCGGCGTCGGCGAGCCACGGGATGGCCACGCCGAGCAAGAGCGCGGGGGGCGCGGCGAAGGCGCCGACGACCGCGATGACGGCGAACGGCCCGTGCGCCCCGAGCGGCGCCACCGTCTCGAGCACGGGCGCCGCAGCCAACAGCAGCGCCACCAGCGCGGCGTACGCGCCCGCGCCGAGCTCGCACCACCACAGCGAGCGCAGCCGGCGGGCCCACAGGGCGCCGGCGCCCATGCCGCCGAGGAACGCCGCGAGGATGGCCGCGTCGACGTAGAAGAGGTCGCCGAGGTACGTGGTCAACAGCCGCGAGTAGAGCTGCTCGTAGGCGAGGCCGCAGACGCCGGCGGCGAAGGTGACGACGGCGAGGACCGCGGCGTTGCCGCGCGACGTCGCCCCGGTCACGGCGCGCCCTTGGCGGCGGGGCGGAGGGCGCGGCGCACCCGGGTGAGCCACCGCGGCGGGTCGCACGGGGAGACGGCGAGCACCATCCACAAAAGCGGCACGTTGGTGAGGAACGGGATGTGGAGCGTCGCGTCGATGGCGACGTGAAGGAGCGTGAGCGCGAGGGCGAGCGGCACGCGCAGCGGGCGGACGAACACCAGGAACGCGGAGCACTCGAGCGCGAGCGAGATCGCCTGGCACGCGAGCGCGAGGCGCCGGTCGGCGACGATCCAGTGCGTGAGCGCGCTGTGGGGATCGCCGAGCGTGAGCATCCACAACTGCAAGGAGAGGCCGTCGGCCCAGGCCGGCCCGCACGCCCTGAGCTTGGCGAGCCCGGCGTACGTGTAGAACTGCGCGATGCACAGGAGCCAGAGCGTGTGCACCCAACGCGGCATGCGCGCGCGCTCGAACGCCGCCGGTCCTCGATCGGCGCCCCGCGGCCGCTCGAACGTCTCCCACAGCGCCGCCACGATCAGCATCAGGTTCGGGAGCAGATACTTGTGGCGGAAGTACGGCAGGTTCTCCCAGAACAGCGAGACCGTGAGCGTGTACAGGAGCACCGCCGCCCACGACGTCCACGGCACCCACCGCCGCGCCGCCCACGCCACCGCGGCGACGACGAACCCGATGCGGCACACGTCGTAGGCGAGCGGGGCGTCGATGAACGCGCGCGGGAGCAGGAGGCCCGCCAACGACACGGTGGCGCCCTTGTCGAGGGCGCGCGGCAAGCGCTCCATGGTGAGCAGGATCGTGCCGCACACGGCGAGGAGCACCCAGACGGTGGCGCGCCCCCACAGCGGGTCGCAGCGCTCGGTCTCGCGGGTCCACCACGCCCCGGCGCGCGCCGCGATGGTCGGCCCGAGCGCACCGCGGAGGCTTGGGGGCGCGTGGTCCGCCGGGAGGGTCATCGGTCGATGCGCCATTTCTTCGTCGAGACGACGCCGACGTGGAGCGCGTCGAGCGGGCCGCGCACGCGTTGGGTGACGGTCACGAAGGGCAGGTCGGGGTGCTCGGCGAGCCGCGCGCGCACGAGGGCGCGCAGGTGCGCGTCGTCGAGGACGACGTTGTAGCCGTGCGGCGTCGCGCGCCCGACGCGCCCGTAGCCGCTGCGCCAGGACTGGTGCAGCGGCGGGTCGTGGGGCTCGGCGAGGGCGAGGCCGAAGGGCGCGGGCGGCAGGCTGTGGCCCGCCGGATCCCGCACTTCGTATTCGGCGATCTGGTGCACGCGGAACGAGAACATCGTGGGGGTTGAGAACGGATAGAGCTCGAGGACGAAGGGCGGGACGCCGAGGAACAGGGCGGCGAACACCGCCACCGCCGCCAGCTCGGCGCGCTTGTCGACCACGGCCGAATCCTAGCAGCGCCGTCCCCGCCGCGGCTTGACAGAATGTAACGATCGTTATATTACGTGCCCATGGTCGCTCACATCCGCCCCCTCGATGTTCCTCCCCAGACGGCGCTGCCCGCGGCGCCCGTCCCCCACGAGCGCTTGCTGTCGACGATGAAGCGGATGGGCAACGACGACGCCGACTGGCGCGGCGGCCGCTGCTTCTCGCTCGTCTATCACGCGAGCGACGCGCACGCGGCGTTCCTCAAGGAGGCGCACGCGGTCTTCTTCGAGGAAAACGGCCTCAACCCGATGGCGTTCAAGAGCCTCAAGCGCATGGAGTCCGAGGTGGTGCGCATGACCTGCTCGCTGTTCCACGGCGACGCGCGCACCTGCGGCACCATGACGTCGGGCGGCACCGAGTCGCTCCTCCTCGTCGTCAAGACCGCGCGTGACATGGCGAGGAAGACGCGCGGGGTGCGGCGGCCCGAGGTGGTGATGCCCGCCACCGGGCACGTGGCGTTCGACAAGGCCGCGCACTACTTCGGCGTGAAGATCCGCCGCGCGCGCGTCGGCGACGACTACCGCGTCGACGTCGACCACGTGCGGAGCCTCATCAACAAGAACACGGTGCTGATCGTCGGCTCGGCGCCGCAGTACCCCCACGGCGTGGTCGATCCCATCGAGGAGCTCGGCGCGCTGGCGCAGGAGCGGGGCGTGCCCTTGCACGTCGACGCCTGCGTCGGCGGCTTCCTCCTGCCGTTCCTCGAGAAGCTCGGGCGCCCGCTGCCGCTGTGGGACTTTCGCGTCCCCGGCGTGACGTCCATCTCCGCCGACCTGCACAAGTACGGCTACGCCGCAAAAGGCGCGTCGGTGCTCGTGTACCGCTCGCTCGACATGCTCAAGCACCAGTTCTTCGTCGCCACCGAGTTCCCCGGCGGCATCTACGCGTCCCCCACAATCCCCGGCACGCGGCCCGGCGGCCCCATCGCCGCGGCGTGGGCGGGCATGCTCGCGCTCGGCGAGGAGGGCTACCTCGCGCTCGCGGAGAAGTCCGCCGCCGCCGCCGACGCGCTGCGCGCCGGCATCGAGCGGCTCGGCCTCGAGCTCATCGGCGCGCCGCACGCCACCATCGTCACCTGGCGGGCGCGCGACGTGAGCACCTACGCCGTCGCCGACGCGCTCGAGGACCGCGGCTGGCACGCGGACCGCCAGCAGAACCCCGAGTGCATCCACCTCACCGTCACCGCCAACCACGCCCCCGTCGTCGAGCGCTACCTGGCGGACCTCGCCGCCGCGCTCGACGAGGTGCGCGCGGATCCTGCCCGGAAGAGCCGGGGCAACGCCGCCATGTACGGGATGATGGCCAAGGTGCCCGCGCGCTTCCTCGTGAAGGACGCCGTGCAGAAGGTGATGGAGGGCATGTACGGCCCCGATGGCAAGCAGCCCGACCTCGAAAAGCCCGACGGCATCGTCGGCGTCATCCTCGAGCGCTATGGCGATCGCGCGCTGGCCATCCTCGACGCCGTCGACGACGCGCGCGCGCGCGTGGAGGCGCTGCGCGGCCGAGCGCGCAAGCTCGTCCGCCGCGGTCGTCGCGCCGGGAGGCGGTCATGAGGCTCGCCTACGCCCGCTTCAACCAGGAGACCAACGCGCTGTCTCCGGTGGCCACCACGCTGCCCGAGTTCGAGCGTACGCACCTGCTCGCGGGCGACGCGCTCGGCAGCGCGTGCACGCGGGACAACACCGAGGCCGAGGGGTTCTTGAAGAACGCCGAGCTGTCCGGCTTCGTCGCCGCGTGCCGCAAGCGGGGCGTCGAGACCGTGCCGCTGGTGTCGGCGTGGGCCGTGCCGGGCGGGCCGCTGACACGCGCGTGCTTCGACGAGATCCTCGGGCGCATCACCCGCGCGCTCGCATCGGCCATCGACGCGGGTCACGGCGGCATCGACGGCGTCTACCTCTGTTTGCATGGCGCCATGGGCGTCTTCGGCCTCGACGATCCCGAAGGTGAGATCGTGCGCCGCGTGCGCGAGATCGCGGGCGACCGCCCCATCGTCGTCAGCTACGACCTGCACGGGAACGTGACGAGGGACGTCGTCGACAACATCGAGGCGCTCGTGGCCTATGCCACCAACCCCCACCGTGACCACGCGCGCACCGGGGCCCGCTCGGCGCGCATCCTCGTCGACGCGTGCGCCAAGAAGGCGCGGCCGGTCATGGCCTGGCGCAGCCTGCCGATGCTGCTCGGCGGCGGCACCACGCTCGACTTCTTCCCGCCGCTCCTGCAGATCTTCATGCGGATGCGCGCGCTCGAGCGCAGCGGCGCGGTGCTGAGCGCGAGCCTCTTGACCTGCCACCCCTGGAACCAGAACCCCGAGACGGGCTGGTCCGTCGTCGTCGTCACCGACGGCGATCCCGCCGCCGCCGAGCGCCTCGCCGACGAGCTCGCGGAGCGCGCGTGGGCCACGCGCCACCAACTGCCGCCGGTGTTCGAGACGTCCGCCGCCGCCATCGAAAAGGCGCGCGCGGCCAAGCTGCGACGGCGCCTGGGCGCGGTGGTGCTCGCGGACGCCAGCGACGTCGTCTCCGCCGGCGCCCCCGGCGAGAGCACCGCGCTGCTGGGCGCGCTCGTGCGCGACGCGCAGGGGCTCGTGTGCTTCGCGCCCATCCGCGATCCCGCGGTGGTCGACGCGCTGTGGGACAAGAACGAGGGCGAGCTCGTCGACGTCGAGCTCGGCGGAAAGCTCGACCCGGCCAGAAACGCGCCGTTGGCGGTGAGCGCCGTCCTCGAGAAGAAGACCCGCTCGCACGGCGTCGACCGCACGCTGGTCCTCGCCGTCGGGACGGTGAAGATCGTCGTCGTCGAGGGGCCCGCGTTGGCCATCCGGCCGGCGTTCTTCAAAAACGCGGGGCTCGATCCGTGGAAGGCCGACGTCATCGTCGTGAAGAACTTCTTCCCCTTCCGGATGTTCTTCCTGCCGCTGTCGCGCCTCACGCTCTACGTGCGCACCGCGGGCGTCACGGACTTCGACGCGTCGTTCTCGCTGACGTTCGCCGGCCCCATGCACCCCCGTGACCCCGTCTCGGGTTGGCGCGAGACCGACGCGCGCCGCCGCGCCACCGTCCCCGAGGGCGTGGCCCGCCGCCCCGCGGCCTGATCGCGCTCGCGCGGAGCGAGTCGCTCAAGGTTTCGCCCCGCCGGGCCGATGCGAGCTCAGGAGGTGCGGAGATGCAGCACAACCTCTTCGAGACATCGGACCGGCGCAGCGAGCGGAGGCGCGCGCTTGCGCTGGAGGGGTGGTTGCGCACACCCGACGGCGCCATCGCCGGCGTCGCCGTCCTCGACCTGTCCGCGGGCGGCGCGGGCCTCGCGGTGCTCGCCGCCGAGCCCGTCGAGGTGGGCGATCGCGTCGAGCTCGCGGTGGACCTCGGCCCCGGCGTCGAGGACGCGTGGATCCCCGGCCTGGTGCGCTGGCGCCGCCACGACCGGCTCGGGGTCTCCTTCGGCGCGCTCCCCACCCGCGTGCGCCGCGCCATCGCGCGCACGCTCGAGCACGCGTCGTGAGCCAGGGAGCGAGCTCCCGCGAGCGCAGGAGGCACCCGCGCGCGCCGCTGTCCATCCCGGCGACCCTCCTCGCCCCGAGGGCGGCGCCCGTCCGCTGCGCCGTCGAGAACCTCTCCGCGGGCGGGGCGCTGTTGAACGTGCCGGTGCCCGTGGACCACGAGGGGCCGCTGCGCGTGCGCCTGCGGCTCGGCGGGGGCGACGTCTACGCCACCGCGCGCGTCGTGCGGCGCCGCTCGGGCGTCAACGGCGACAACCTCGTCGCCGTCGCCTTCCGCGACGTTTCGCCCTCGAACGCGAAGGCCATCGCGCGCGCGGTGGAGTGCGCCAGCGCGCCGGTGCGCGTGCTCGTGGTCGACGACGACGAGGTCGTCCGCGGCGCCCTCGTCCGCGAGCTGTGGAAGCTCGGTGCCTCCGCGTTCCAGGTGGGCACCCTCGCCGCCGCCGTCGACGAGCTCGCTGACATGACCGCCTCCATCGACGTCGCCGTCGTCGACGCGCGCCTCGCCCCCGGAGACGGGCTCGCGCTCCTGCGGCACATCGCCACCGAGCAGCCCCAGATCCGGCGGGTGCTCATGTCGGGCCTGTTGAGCGCGGCCGAGCGCATGCGCGCCCAGACCTCGGGCGTCGCCGAGCACGTCATCGAGAAGCCCTGGGCGCACGCGGACCTCGAGCGCATCCTGCGCCCGGCGACCTAGGCTGCGACCTGGGCTGGGGCGGGTCAGCGGCCCGCGACGACCTTCTCGGCCTCGAGCGCCACGGGGTACAGCAGCAGCGCCGGATCGCTGTTGCCCTCGTTGAGCGCGTTCACCGGCGTCCACGCGGCCACGCCGAGCAGGTGCCCGTCCGGCGAGAAGCGCACGCGACGCACGAGCCACGCGAGCTCCCGCTCGGCGACGCGCTCGCCGGTGACGGCGTCGAACACGAGGACGCGCTTGTCCCAGCCGCCGGTGACGACGGTGCGGCCGTCGGGAGAGATGGCGGCGGTGGTGGTGAAGCCGTGCTGGCCGACGAAGCTCTTGGAGAGCGCGCCCTTGTCGAGGTCGACCAGGGCGGCGCCGCTCTTGGGCGACGGATCGGGGTAGATGCCCTTCTTCTCGCGATCGTACAGGTCGAAGCTCCGCTCGGCCTTCTTCTCGCTGAACGACACGAGGACCTCGGGGACCTGGCCGGGGCCGACGGCGCGGCTCATGTCGATGTCGGTGCCGGGGCCGGGCAGGGCGATGGTCTTGTCGAGCGCGAGGGTGACGGCGCCGTCGACCATCACGGCCTTGTCCGCGGCGTCGGTGGGCTTGACGATGATCTCGTCCTTGGCGACGTCGTCGATGAAGGTGGCGCGGGCGAGCGCGGGCCCGCCGAGGACGAGCTCGGCGCCCGGCGGCACGCAGTCGTCGCACACGGCCGCGGTGAGCGCGCCGAGATCGAGCGTGCCGACGTGCACACGCCCGAGGGACACGGGGCTGCCGGTGGCGGGGCCGCCCGGCGTCATGACCGCGAGCGGCTGCGCGTCCTCCGGCGGGCTCAAGCTCAGGCGCTTCACCGCCGCGGTGGTGATGGCGCAGCTCGGCTGCCGCACGTCGCGGACGCTGGAGATGGCCTTGGCGCCGTCGAGGTGCGCGAGGAACACGCGCTCGCCCGTCTTGAGCGCCGTGGCCGCCACCCGCACCGAGGGGTCCTTGGAGGGCACCACGCGGCTCACCTTGAGCGTGCCGTCGAAGGAGGTGGACAGGAGGCGGCCGTCCGGCAGGAACGCGAGGCCGTGCACCTCGTCGTCGTGGATGCGGGCCTCGCCGCGCACGACGAAGGTCCCCGGATCGAGCAGGAGCACGCGGCCGTCGACGCTGCCGAACGCCAGGATCCCGTGGTCCGGCGAGAGCGCCACGCGCACGAGCCCGATGCCCGCGATGTACTCGTGCAGCACGGAGCCCGTCTTGGCGTCGAACGCGCGCGCGATGCCCTGGCGGCTCGGCACCGCGATGCTCCCGCGGCCCGGGCCGTCGTCGACGATGATGACGTCCTCGACGTCGAACTCGCTGGAGTTCACCGGCTGTTGGAAGCGCGGCCGCAGCGGCTCGATCTGGGTGGCGGTGAGCTCCATGCTCTTGGTGACGTGGTGGACGAAGGCGAGCTGGTTGTCCTTGCCGAACGCGAGCGCATAGATGAAGTCGCGGCGGTTGACGACCTGAGGCGTGCCGAGGCCCCGCGGCGCCCCGGTGACGAAGCCGCCGGGCTTGTCCTTCAAGGCTGCGGTGACGCCGGGGTCGACCGGCTCGGCCGTGGTGCACCCGCCGGAGACGGCGGCGCACGTGACGACGACGATCGGGAGAAAAGCGCGCATCCGCGAGAGCTATCGGCTATCGTCGCCGTCGACAACACCGAAGGAAGCGGCGTGACGGAGACGACGGTCACCATCAAGGGAAGGGCGCCCGGCGAGGCCGACTTCTTCTATACGCTCGATCGCGTCCTCGGCGGCCTGCTCGCCGCCCTGAAGGCGGGCCGCATCGACGAGGCTGTCGACGTCTACTCGCGCTGCCGCGAGGACATCGGCTTCCAGCTCATCTCGCGCGCGCAGGCGGACCCGGACCTGTTCAAGCAGGTCGCCAACCTCTTCTTCCGCTCACGCGACTTCGCGCGCGCCGCCTACTGTTGCGAGAACCTCGAGGAGCACGACAAGGCAGCCGCGCTCTACGAACGCTGCGACGACTTCGCCCACGCCGCGCAGATGTACGCGGCCAACGGCGACCACCAGAAGGCCGCGGAGATGTTCGAGAAGGCCGGCAACCTCGTCGAGGCGGCGCGCCTGTTCCGGGAGCTCGGCGAGGACCTGCGCTGCGCGGGCTGCTACGAGCGCGCCGGCCGCCACTTCGACGCAGCCACGGCCTACCAGCGCGCCGGCCGCTTCGAGAAGGCCATCGAGATCCTCAACCTCATCGACGAGGACAGCCCCGAGCGCAAGGTGGCCAACAAGCTCATCAAGGAGCTGATGGCGCAGACCAACCTCAAGCGCGCGGCCACCGGACAGATCGCGGCGGCGAGCATCCCCCCCGAATCCCCGGCGTCAGCGCCCGCGCCGGTCGCCATCCCCGAGCCCATCCTCGTCGGCGGCGGGCAGCTCCCCGCGAGCGGCAAGGGCATCGTCACGGTGATGGAGGGCTTCGAGCACTTGAAGGACCTGCCGCTGTTCGCGGAGCTGTCGCTCACCGAGCTCAAGAGCATCTATCACCTGTGCGAGATCGCCTCGCTCGACGCCGGTGACACCCTCATCCAGGCGGGCCAGCCGGCGCCGGCGCTCTTCGTCGTCATGGCCGGCGAGGTGGAGGTGAGGACGCCGGGTGGGGACCACGTCACCATGCTCGGCATCGGCCAGCACGCGGGCGAGATGAGCCTCGTCGACGACGCCGCCGCGGGCGTCGACGTCGTCGCCGCCTCTGCGTGCCGCGTCCTGCGCCTGGACAAGCGCGGCTTCCGGGACGTCCTCGCCAGCAACGACGCGCTCGCGCTGCGCGTCACGCGTGTGTTCCTGCGCGTGCTCACGGAGCGACTGCGGGAGACCACCGCGAGGCTCGGGCGGTGACATCATGAGCATCTACGATCCATCGTCGACACCCACGGTGAACTTCGGCGTGGTGTTCCACAACCTCGAGCAGTACCGGCAGCTCGTGCACAAGCTGGCGTCGTCGCCGCTCGTCGCGAGCGCGGACTTCACCTACGCGGCGCCCATCTACAAGGGCAGCGAGCGCATCAAGGAGGCGCTCGGCCGCGCCGAGAGCGCCCTCGACAAATTCGACGTCTATTTCGAAAACGCCCTCGCCGACGAGCCCGAGCGTGTCCGCTTCGCGCGCATGTTCCACGCGGCGTACCTGCGCAAATACCCGGCGAGCGAGCGCACCGATCTCTTCCTCGCGTCCGGCGACGTCTTGAAATTCTCCTTCGAGCTCGTGCCGCCGAGCGCCCTGGAGAACCCCGGTCAGGCCCTCGACGCCGTCGCGCGCACGCCGCACGATCAGCACGTCCTCGAGAAGCTCCAGGCGGGCGAGCCCATCGATCGCGCCCACCTGCGCGCCGACCTCAAGGTCTTCTTCGACCACGTCATGAACCCGCGCCGCCGCGAGATCCCGCGCGTGCAGCAGGCCATGGCCGAGCTCGGCGCCGAGGAGCCGTACATCCTCGAGCTCGTCACCAACGGCGGGATGCCCGGGTACATCTACTACACGGTGCATCCCCTCGTGCACGCCACCGGCGGCCGCCTCGTCCTTTTGACCTGAAAGGCTGACGAAAAACACGGCTCGTAGCAGCACTCGGCGAAGCCGCATAAAGGTGGCTCGCCGCGCGGAGTACGTGGCGAGGCACGTCGGCCCGCAAGAACCGCTGCAGGTTGTGAGGAAACGGCGGGTCCGAGCGGTGTCGTGATCCCGCTATCAGCGCACCTGGCGGGTTCGTGCGGGTCGTGTGCGCGCCGACGTGCCTCGATGCGACGTTGGCGCGGACTTCAGGCGGTGAGCTTCGCGAGGTTCTGCAGCAGGTTGAAGGCCACGGCTGCCATCAGGGTGAGGAGCTTGTCGTGGCTCGGATCAACACGTTCCGCGTCAGCCTCTGCGCGAGCGCACGGGGAGAAATTTCGTTCGGTCCCGAGACGCTCGCGCGCCGCGAGGGTGATGAACAACGAGGCTGTGATACATCACGTCATGCTCGCTGTTGTGTGCGTTGCGCTCCTCCCGGCCGCGTCCGCGCCGGCCAACCCGCCCAAGCCGCCCAAGCCGGCGCACCTCAAGGTGCTTGTCCTCGACGTCAACAGCGAGGAGTTCACGGAGGGCGAGAAGGTGACCATCGCGAACCTCGAAGCCGCGCACCTCTCGGAGGAGCCGGGGCTCGAGGTGCTTTCGGGCCAGGACCTCAAGCAGCTCGTGGCGCTGCAGGGCGATGCGGAGGACATCGGCGTCAACGGCCATTGCACCGACGCCTGCATGGCCGAGCTCGCCGGCACCATCGGCGCCGGGGTCGTCGTCGCCACGCAGGTGGGCAAGCTCGGCGACACCATCGTGGTGACGCTCTCCGTGTTCGACGCTGCCAAGGCGAGGAGCGTCTCGCGCAAGTCCTTCCAGGTCAGGTCGCTCGGCGAGCTCCCCGCGCGGCTCGGCCCGGCCCTCGACGCGTTGGTGCGCCCGCTCCTGCCCGCCGTCGCCGGTTCGCTGCCGGCGCAGACGCCGGCGTCGCCCTTGACGGACGACCTGACCGGGTGGGTGCGCTCGGCCTACGACGCGGAGGCCTTCGACATCTGCGTCGGCAACGAGGATCCCGTGACGGGCGCCGCGGCGGCGCCGGGCTCGATGGCGGCGTCGGCGCAGGGGATGTGGTGGTTTTGCGACCACCACAAGCGCCCCTACACGGAGAACGCGTTCGTGCGGAAGTACCGCACCGTCACCGGCGCCCACGACATCGACCGCGCCGAGGTCGACCGCGGCGGCGGCGGCGGCGACTACGGCGTCCCCATCGCCATGGGGGTCGTGGGCGCGGCAGGCACCTTCCTGCTGAGCTTCACGCTCGTCTGCGGCCTCAGCGACTGCGGCTCCGTCGTCGGTGACGCGTTCTCTCCGGACGCCGACCCGCCGCTCGGCTTCATCGGCGGGACCACCATCGGCGCCGCGGCCGCCATCGCCGGCCTCGCCATCGGCATGAGCTCGCTGCCCGGGGACGACCACGACGGGACGCCGAGCATGCACACGCTCACGGAGGCGGAGGCGCGGGCGGCCGCCGCGCGCTTCAACGGCGCCCTTCGCGACCGGGCCCCCGGCGAACGCGCGGCGGGCGGGATGCGCGCGCTGTAGGCCCGGTCGCGCTCAGCGCCGCGCGGCGGCGAGGCGCTTCTTGACGGCGTTGAACAGGCCGGGGACGGCGGTGTTGTTGGCCATGTTGGCGACGAACGACGGGATGGAGCCGCCCGGCGACGTGTACACGTAGTAGCTCGCCTTGGTCCGCTTGCCGTCGGCCTCGAGCCGCCAGTGCCCCTCGAGGACCTGGAGGCGCACGACGCCGTCGACGGGCTTGGGGCCGAGGGCCTTTTCGAGCGAGAAGGTGTGCGTGACGACGGTCTTTCCGTCGTGCGTCCCGGTCTTGTGCGTGACGCGGATGGTGTAGTCGCGCTCCGAGGACAGCGGGGCCGCGATGCGCTCGTAGGTGACGACGGAGCCGTCCTTGTCCTTGAGGATCTCCCGCGACTCCTTGGTGTAGGGCATGAAGTCCTTGTAGTGCCCGAGGTCGTCGAGGACGGCGCGCACGGCGTCGAGCGGCGCGTCGAAGGAGCCGGTGGCGAGCACCTCCTTGATCTCGGAGCCGGGGCGCTCGCGGTTGTAGATGACGACGCCGTCGGTGCGCGTGGCCTCCACCCACCCCGCGTCGCCGGCGAGCGCGGCGCCCGCGCCCAGGAGCGCCACGACGACGGCGCCGCACCACCGTCTTCGCCTCGAGCGCGGCGCGCCGCCCCGGTGACCTCGTCCAAGCCGAGAGCTCACAGGTCCACCAGCCTCTCCTTCAGGCCGCGCGCGACGAATTTGCGGATGCCCGCGACGTCCTCAGTGTGCCACGCGCGCGCCAGGCGCCGCACGATGAAGCGCTCGAACAGCGCGTCGAGCACGCGCTCGAGCTCCGCGAGGCACTGCATGCGCAGGGCGAGCACGTCCTCGAGGGGGAGCTTGGGCCGCCGCTTGGCTTTCCTCGGCGGGGCGAGCGGATCGACGACGGCGGCTTCGGCGTCCTCGGGCTCCGAGAACAGGTCCGGCAGCTTGACGCCGACGAGGCCGCCGTCGTCGCCGCGCAGCGTGAACGCGTAGACGCGCGACTGCACCGACATCTCGAGCGCGAGCACGTCGACGAGCGCCCCGCGCCGGATGGCCTGCAGGATCTCGCCGCTGTCATCGAGGCCGGGGCCGGTGAGGGCGACCTTCGCCCCGGTGGCGTCGACGGTCTTGAGCTGCACGCGCTTGCCCACGGCGAAGCGCACGACGGCCTCCTCCTCGGACGTGTCCTTGTCGAACGCGGACGGCAAGGCGAGCTCGAAGCCCTCCTCGAGGAGCGTGAAGTACAGCCACGTGAGCATCTCGGGCCCGAGGAACATCTTGTCCGCGAGCTTGCGCACCGACGCCGGCGCCGGCGCGCTCTTGTCCTGGTCGTCGGCCCTCACGCGGCCTCCTCGTCGCCGGCGCCGGGCTCGCTCGGGTCTTTGCGGATGGCGTCGGGGAAGAGCCAGCCGGGCGACAGGCGCTCGAGCACGGACTGCGCGCGGCTGCCGACGTCGACGGTGAAGGCGCGGGCGGCGTAGGTGCCGAGCTCCACGCGCACCTGGAACGTGCGCTCCACGAGAGACGCCACGCGCTCGGTGACGACGGTGCCGCGGCCGAACACGCGCATCTCCCGCGTGCTCGTGTCCCAGACGACGTCGACGAGCTTGCTGCGCGGGATGGTTTGCTTTTTCAGCTCCAACAACACGGCCTGCTCGACGGCCTTCACGAAGGCCCGGCCGATGTCGCCGGGGTCCTTCTTCTCGTCGCGCACGATCTTGTCGATGCGCTTCTTGGTCTCGCGCTGCAGGAGCGGGCGCGGGATGCGATAGGCGTCCTCGCGGTACGTGACCGCCACGATGTCGCCGAAGAGGAACACGTCGCGCGTGATGGGCATCTCGTCGTCGAACGGCGCCTCCGCCGGCACCCAGCCCGCGGACTCGTTGACGTCGCCGCCGGGTGAAAGCGGCATGAAGCGCCGCGCCTCGAGCGCCTTTTCGTATGTAGAACCCGGGTTCTTGGCGGGCTCGCCCTCGACGAGGAACCGCAGGTACGACAGGGAGCCGCGCAACGCACCCACGTCAGCTCCCCGTCCGGCCCACCCAAGGGGGCAGGGCGCGCTTGGCGTCGCTGATGGGCAGGATCCCCTGCCGGGACCTCTCGACGAGGGTCCGCTGCTCCTCGTAGACCACCGCGAGCTTGGCGATGGGGATGCGCTCGGGGCAGGCGGCGTCGCACTTGCGGCAGCGGCCGCAGACGGGGCCGTTGAGGGTGGCGAGCGTGAGGCGCACGTCCTCGAGCTGCGGGGCCTGTCGCGTCCCGGAGAGCACGAACGTCATGGGCCCGAGGAACTGCGGGTCCTCCCCCTTCACCTCGCCGTGCAGGATGGGGCACACCTCGTCGCAGGCGCCGCAGGCGGTGCAGCGCCCGGGCTCATGGGCGAGCAAACGAAAGGCCGGCGTCGACGGCGGCAGGCCCTCGGGGACGTAGTTCTCCTGGAAGCGCTGAAAGCCGTAGCGGGGCGCCCACGGCCACGCCTTGCGCAGCCAGTGGCGCACGAGCTTCCACCCGAGGTTCACCTGCGCATGCCACCAGCGGAGATCGAACGAGGCCACGGGCCCCGTGTATTCGAGCGCCCGCACCGATGCCAGAGGCGCCGGGCCCCGAGCGACGATGTTGCGCGCGGCGCGCCGGCCGAGTGCGACACGAATGTCGCGTTTTCTCCCTCGCGCCCCCCGCGGGGCCCATGGCAGCGCGTGGCGCGCGCGTTGCTCACCGAAGGATGATCGGCGCGGCTCACGCCGGAACGTTGCGTAGCAGTGCCGGTTCATGACAGTGTCCCGGCGCCTCTGAAACCGTCCCCGCAAGGGACGCTCGGTCCCCGGACGGGGAGATTCCAGGAGAGACCCATGAAGAAGATTCACGTGTTTTTGATTACCGCCGGCCTCGCGGCCGCCATCCTTCCCTTGATGGCTGCCGACTGCAGCGGCCTCGGCTGCACCAGCGACGCTGACTGCCCCGCCGGCGACACCTGCGACCTCAGCTCGGGCACCGGCCTGTGCGTCGGCGGCGAGGGCGAAGGCGAAGGCGAAGGCGAAGGCGAGGGCGAGGGCGAGGGCGACGCCTGCCAGGCCATCGGCGACTTCACCGACGGCGCCGCGGACTTCACCACCAACAATGACGCGCTCATCGAGGTCGACGCCGACAACATCGCCGACTGCGCCAACACGGTCGGCGGCGGCACCACGCCGTTCGACGCCCAGGTCACCATCAGCGGCAACTACTCCTTCTCCGACGACTGCGGCGACGGAAACAACGCCTGCCCCACCGGCAGCCAGGTGAACTGGGACGAGCTCGGCAACGCCAACACCCCGGCGTCCTGCGCGTCGTTCCCCATCGCGTTCAACGACGCGGGCGACGACTGCACCCCGCCGGAGAACTGCACCATCCTGTGCCCGCTCTGCTTCGTCACCGCGCCCACCGACATGGCGATCCAGGTGAGCGACGACACCGGCGACAGCAACGCCGTCTGCGTCGACACGAGCGGCATCTGAGCGCTCGCGCGAGCTGAATGGACCTGAATGGAAAGGGCCCGCCTCGGCGGGCCCTTTCTTTTGCGCGCGCTACGAGATGGTGCGCTCGTTGAAGCCGCGGCCGTCGAACGTGATCATCACGTGCCGCTGGTCCTGCATGGTCATCAGGTGCACCGGGCGGGTCCAGATGGCGTGGATGTTCTTCAGCGTCTCCTGGCCGTAGGTGGTGTCCAGGTCCACGCCCTCATGGATGTGCTCGATGCAGAGCTCGGCGCGGTTTTCGAAGTTGCCGTCGACGACGCGGATGACGGGGTGGCCGAAGTTGGTCAGCGACTGCAGGATCTTCTGCTTGACGATGGCGAACTCGCGCGAGTCGATGACGAACTGCTTCTTCTTGCGGTCGTACTCGTAGCTGAAGAAGCCGTGCTCGCGGCAGAAGTCGATGGTGAAGAACTCGTCGATGAAGGTGACGTCCGAGTAGATCTGCCGGACCTGGAAGATCTTCTCGCGGCCGAGCCCGAGCTGCTTGTCCCAGCGGCGTCGCTCCGCCATGTCGTCGCACTCGAGCCACTCCTTGCCGAAGCGGCCCTTGTTCCAGCGGTCCTCGATGTCGCGATACAGCTCGAGGCCCAGCTTGTACGGGTTCAGCGACGTGGGGCTGGTGGCCGTCACGCCCGAGTGCTTGTCGGCGAAGTCCACGACCTCCGAGGAGTCCATGGCCTTCTCGGTCATGAGCTTGGCGTGCCAGTACGAGGCCCACCCCTCGTTCATGATCTTGGTCATGCCCTGGGGCGCGAAGTAGTAGGCCTCCTCGCGCAGCATATCGAGCACGTCCACCTGCCAGCGGTCGAGCGGCGCGTGGTTCATCAAGAAGCCCATGACGTCGCGCTCGGGCTCCACGGGGAATTTCTTGGCGCGCTTGGCCTCTTCCTCGAGCTTCTTCTTCTGCGCGGCGACGAAGTCCTTCGGGTTGATGTAGCGCTCCATGTACTCCTTGTTGGTGGGAAGGAGACCGAGCTGCTTTCTGTCCGGGGGCTGCGCGTCGTTGTGCTCGCCGCCCTCGGGCTCTTTGCGCTTGCGCTTGATGTAGGGCGCGTTGAAGTCGATGAGGTTGTCGATGCTGAGGCACTTGTCGACGAAGGCCTCGACGTCCTCGACGCCGTACCAATCGATGTAGCGACGGATGCGCGTGGCGTGGTTCGCCATCTCGTCGATCATCTTCCGGTTGGTGTGCTGGAACGCGAAGTTGTTCTTGAAGAAGTCGTTGTGCCCGGCGACGTGGCACATGACCATCTTCTGGTCCGTGGTGGAGTTGGACTCGAGCAGGTACGCGTAGCAGGGGTCATTGTTGATGACCATCTCGTAGATCTTATGCAGGCCGTACTCGTACGACTTGCTCATGCGCTCGTACTCCATGCCCCACTTCCAGTGCGGGTAGCGCACGGGGAAGCCCATGTACGAGGCCACCATGTTGATCTCGTCGTAGTCGAGCATCTCGTAATAGATGTCGAACATGTCGAGGCCGTAGGAGCGCGCGTATTCGTCGACGCGCACCTGGATCTCGGCCAATTCGGGCGGGAGCTTTCTCGGCATGAAGACACCTATCGTCGTCGACGAGGATGGCCCAGGGGCTTCGTCGTGGTCAAACCCGCCGCCCCCCGTCGCCGGCGCGGGCGCGGGCGCGGGCGGATGCCCATGCGTCGTCGAGCCCGCGCTCTCCCACCAAGCGAGCGACCTCCGCGAGGTCGACGTCGCCGGCGGAGACACGGAGCACGCCGGCGATGTCGTCGCGGTGCTTCCGGGAGCCACCCTCGCGGAAGTACTCGAGCTTCCGCACGATGACATACTCGGGCGGCGGCACGACGAGCTCGCCGTCGGCGACGGGGATCCGGCGGCGCCGCGGGAAGGCCCAAGCGTGCAATGGGTCGCGGCCGGCGATGTACACGTCGGCCTTGAAGCTCGTGTCCGACCAGGTCAACGTCGTGCATCAGTCGCGGCTCGCCGTAGACGATGCCCGCGGCGGCGAGCGAACATCGAGCTGCGTCGGCATGCCGTCGGCATTGTATCAACGCGGCACGGGCGCGGGCTCGCTCACCCGCGACGCGAGCGCCGTGGCGCGGGTCAGCGGCCGGCGCTCAGGAAGTCCTTGATGCTGCCGTAGATGCCGTCCTTGTCCTTGACCTCGGAGAGCACCACCTTCTCGTCGCGGCCGAGGTTCTCGCCGAGGTCCTTGATGAATTGGCCGGAGCCGTAGGGCGACTCCACCTGCCCGTAGGAGAACTGGTTGGCCGACGGCAGGAGGCGGTCGCGCAGCAGCGAGATGCACAGGCGCGTGTCGTCGATGGACCAGTTGTCGCCGTCGGAGAAGTGAAACGGGTAGATGTTCCAGTCTTCCACCGGATAGTCGGCGTCGACGATGTCGGCGCACAACCTGTACGCCGACGAGATCATCGTGCCGCCGGACTCGCGCGTGTGGAAGAAGGTGTCGCGGTCGACCTCCTTGGCCACGGCGTCGTGGATGATGTAGCGGCTCTCGAGCCCGTCGTAGTTCCGCCGCAGCCAGGCGTCGAGCCAGAAGCTCTCGATGCGCACGATTTCTTTTTGCTCTTCGCCCATGGAACCGGAGACATCCATCATATAGATGATCACCGCGTTGGCCTGCGGCTTGGTCTCCACGCGCCACGTGCGATAGCGGCGGTCGTCGCGGATGGGGATGATGGCGGGGTTCTTCGGGTCGTAGCTCCCCATGGCGATCTGGCGGCGCAGCGCCTGCTTGTACGTGCGCTTGAAGTGCCGGAGCGACTCGGGGCCGACGGTGTTGACGCCGGTGTACTTGATGCGGTTGGTGATGAGCTTGGAGCCCTTGGGCTCGATGCGCGGCAGCTCCAGCTCCTCGCCGAGCATGTCGGCGAGCTCGTCCATGGTGATGTCGACCTCGAGCGCGTGGTCGCCGGCGTCCTGGCCGGCCTGGCCGGGCTGGCCCTGGCCCTCCTGCGGCTGCCCCGGCAGCGGATCGCCGGGCTCCCCGTCGCCCTGGCCGACGCCGCCCTGCTGTTTGTCGCCGTAGCGGAAGTGGGGCAGGTCGATGCGCGGGACGGGGATGGTGATCTTGTCCTTCCCCTGCTTCCCGATGAGCTCGCCCTTCTTGATGTAGTGCTTCAGGTTCTGCTTGATCTTGCCGCGGACGATGTCCTTGAAGCGGGCGTGATCGTTCTGGATGCGCAGCGACACGAAGAGACCTCGTCCTCGTTGTGTAGCATGTCCGGCTCATCGACGCGCGGGGCGCGGCCCGCGACCTCTCCGACGGTCACAAGCCGTACAGCGGGCGGAACTTCTCGTCGACGTAGCGAAGGAACGCCGTCGCGTCCGGCGGGCGCCCGGTGGCGTCCTCGACGAGCTTGGCGCCGCGCACGCTCGCGCCGCGGCGGTGGACGTTGTCCCGCAGCCACGACAACAGCGGCGCCGTCTCCCCGCGGCCGACCATGTCGTCGAGGCCGGGCAGCGCCTTCCTCGCGGCTTCCATGAGCTGGGCCGCGTACATGTTGCCGAGCGCGTAGGTGGGGAAGTAGCCGAACGCGCCGGCGGACCAGTGGACGTCCTGCAGGCAGCCCTCGGCGTCGTTCTTCACGTCGATGCCGAGCGTGCTCCGGGCCTCGGCGTTCCACGCGGTGGGGACGTCTTTGACCTCGAGCGAGCCGTCGATGAGCTTTCGCTCGATGCGCATGCGCATGACGATGTGCAGGTTGTAGGTGACCTCGTCGGCCTCGACGCGGATGGGGCTCGGCTCCACGCGGTTGATGCCGCGGTAGAAGGCGTCGGCGTCGACGTCGCCGAGCGCCTCGGGGAACAGCGCGCGCACGAAGGCGTACGCGTGGCGCCACCAGGCGCGGCTGCGCCCGACGAGGTTCTCCCACAGCCGTGACTGGCTCTCGTGTACGCCGATGGAGCGCGCCTCGCCGGCGGGCGTGCCGTCGTGCGCGGGGTCGAGGCCCTGCTCGTACAGGCCGTGGCCGCTCTCGTGCATGACGCCGAAGTAGGCGCCCACGAAGTCGGCCTCGTCGTAGCGGGTGGTGATGCGCTGGTCGCCGGGGCCGACGCGCTGGCTGAACGGGTGCGCGCTGACGTCGAGGCGCGTGCCCTTGGGGTCGAGGCCGAGGGCGTTGGGGATGGTCGCGCACAGGACGCGCTGCTGCTCGACGGGGAAGCGCCGCCCCTCCCAGGGCAGCGGCGGGTTCCCCTTCTCCGCGATCGCCTTGACGATGGGGACGAGGCCGTGCGCGAGCGCGTCGAGCTGGCGCTCGGCCTCGGCGGTGGTCATGCCGGGCTCGAACTCGTCGAGGAGGGCGTCGTACAGCGCGGCCTCGCCGGGAGCCTTGGCGAGGGAGCGGGCCTCGTCGCGCTTGAGCGAGACCATCTTTTCCAGGTGGGGGCGGAACGCGGCGAAGCTCGACTTCTTGCGCGCGTCGGCCCACGCGTGCTGCGCGATGGGGATGGTGTGCGCGAGCTCCTCGACGAGCTTGCGCGGCACCCGTACGGCGCGGTCGTAGACGCGGCGGATCTCGGAGACGTTGCCGCGCTCCATGACGCCTGCGTCCTTCAGCCACGCGGAGGCCTCGACGCGCGCGAGCAGGTCGGCGAGCTCCTTGCTCGTGGCGCGCTCGTGGGCCAGCCCGGCGAGGAGCGCCATCTGCCGGGCGCGGTGCTCGGCGCCGGCGGGCGGCATCATCGTCTCCTGGTCCCACGACAACAGCCACGACACCGACTGGAGAAGCGCGATGTCCTTGGTCCGGGCGATGAGGGCGGCGTAGTCGTTCTGGCTCATGGCGGGAGGGTCTACACCAGCGCGCCGGCCTCGGGGACGCCGCTGTGCCCGGCGCGCGCGTCCGTTCGTCAGGCGGCGTCATGCCGCGCGCGGCCCGGAGAGCGGCGCGCTGCGTTCAGTCGAGGGTCACGACGACGGGGACGTGGTCCGACGGCTCCTCGAGGGACGGCAGGGCGTCGTCGTCGCGCAGCGCGCGCCTCGAGCGGGCGCCCGCCGCCTCGAGGCCGCCGCTCGCGAGCACGAAGTCGATGCGCCGCGCGCGCCCGTTGGCGACCGACGTAGGAGCCGGCGCGGCCGGGTCGGCGTCGCGGAAGCCCGCGGCGAGGAAGAGCTGCACGACGTCGTCGTCGGCGCCGGCGTTGAAGTCGCCGCACACGACGCAGGCGTCGTCGCCGGCGACCTCGGAGAGGCCCGCGAGCAGGGCGTCGGCCTGCGCGAGGCCCAGGCGGTGGGGGGGAGGCGTCCCCGGCGGATCCCACTTCAGGTGCGTGTTGGCGACGACGATCGATCCGCCCGGTCCGCGCACGCGCATGAGCTGCGCGACGTGGCCGGTGCCGTCGTCGTAGGCGAGCGTGGCGAGCGGGGCGTCGAGCAATTCGGTGCGCACCACGAGCGCGCAGCCGTCGGGCCTGCCGCCGCCCTTGCCGGCGAAGGTGACGTGGCGCTCGGGTGACAGCCGCGCCTTCAGCGCCGCCACCAGCGCGGGCTCCGCCTCCTGCAGCGCGACGACGTCGGCGTCGAGGGCGGCGACGCGCTCGACGACGCGGGCGCGGCGCGCCTTGTCCTCGAGCGCCGCGGGCGCCGAGCGTTCGTAGCGGTCGGGGCGGACGTAGGCCTGGGCGAGCACGTTCCAGGTGGCGACGGTGAGAGCCATCCCCGGAACATAGCCTCGCCTCGCGGCGTGCGCGCCGAGCTGCGGCGTCGACGGCGATGTGTGCGACGCCCGCGCCGCTCGCCCGCCTGGGAGGGCACGCGCACGCTGCCGCGCCCCCCTCGATGCTCTAGCATCGTGCGTGTGCGCGCCGCTCGACGCACCCGTGCTGCCATCGCCGTCGCTGCCCCCGTCAGGGCCGTCACCGCGGTCACCGTCGTTATCGTCGTCACCACCGTGACCGTCGTCGTCGTCGCGGGGTGCCCGCGCTCCGACGTCCCCACCCCGGCGTTCGCGGAGGCGAAGGGCGCGTACGACAAGGCGATGGCAGACACGGCCGACACGAGCTACGCCGGGCCCCGCTGGGACGAGGTGCTGCGACTGCTCCACGCCGTGCCGCGGACGAACGCGCACGAGCGGCACGTCGCCGAGCTGCTCGCCGGGGACATCGAGGACACCCGCCGCCGCGTCGGCGCCGAGCTGGCCCGGAGCAGCGCCGAGGCGGACAAGCTCCTCGACGCGCCGCACCTCGCGCCGCTCCCGACGCCGCGCGCCGCGCCTGCGCGCGCCGCGCCTCGCGCCGCGGACTGCGCCGGCCTGTGCGTGACCAGCGCCCGCGCCTGCCTCGTCGACAAGGGCTGCACCGACGACGGCAAGGGTGTGCACTGCACCGGGGAGGCGCTCGCCGCCATCTCGGCCTGCCAACAAGCACAGGCGCGCTGCCGGCAGAAGTGCTCGCCCGAGCGCGCCGCCTGCATCCAGTGCGACATCGACGAGAACGACTGCTTCGGCGACCTCGACGGCTGCGCCGGCGCCGGCGACCACTGGCGCTGTCCGCCCGCCGCCGCGGACGACGCAGCCTCGTGCCGCGAGCGCGCCAGGACGTGCCGCGCCGCGACGTGTCACTGAGGGGCGGCGCCGCTCATTCACCGAGGCCCTCGGCGTCAGCGACGCCTGCAGCGCGTTTTCCTCCGAGGTGCCGAGGGTGCTTCGACGCGGGCGCGCGCTCAGCGGCTGCGCGGCGGGTGGAGTCCGAGCTTGTTGAGCAGGCGCTCGTCGCCCTCGTGGTTCTCTTTCCAGTAGGGGGTGCGCAGGGAGCCCGTGAGGGCCAGCGACGTGCCGTCGGACGAGGTGAGCCGCGCCACCCGGTGCGGGGCCGCGTCCTCGACGCACAGCTCGACGCGGCGCCCGCCGTCGACCTCGACGCGCGCGACGTGACACGGGATGCGCCCGGCGGGGACGTCGGCGACGACACCCTCCCGGGCGCGCGAGAGCGTCGCGGTGGTCCAGGCGAGCGGGCGGTGCAACAGGCGCGCGCGCGCGAGCGCGGGCAGGAACGCGACGGTGGCGCTCGCGCCGGGCGCGACCACCGGGGCGGCGAGGCCGCGGGCCCAGGTGAGGAGCGCGTCCTCGACGAGCGCGTCGCCGGCAGGCGGGGCGAGCACATGGGCGCCGGTCTCGCCGTCGAAGTAGGAGCGCACCACCTCGGAGCCGCGGCCGCGCGCGTCGAAGACGACGTCGGTGTACGTGGTGCCGCACCACTCCTGCGAGGAGAACGCGACCTTCGGCGTCCAGCCCGGCGGCGCGACCCGCGCGCGCCCTGCGGCGTCGCCTGGAGCGGTGAGGGCGATCCACGACGACGTCATCAGGTTGTAGTCGTAGATGCCCGTCTGGAAGTCCTCGACGAGGTTGAGCTTCAGGACCTGCATCACGTCGCCGGCGGCGTGCTTGCCTTCGTCGGCCTTCACGTGGCCCTCGACGCTCCAGGGCTCGGTGACGAAGACGGCCACCACCGTGCCCGTGCGCTTCTCCCCGTAGCGGTCGCGCACGAGGGCGTAGCCGTCGATCTCGGCCTTGCCGTCGCCCCACGTCTTCCAGAAGGCGCCGTCGTACGCGGGGGCGGCGGCGCGCGCGGTCGACGACGCGAAGGCGGCGGTGACGCTCGCGGCCAGCGTCCAGCCCAGCGCCGTTGCCCACGGTGTGGCCGGCGTGGTCCCGCCGCCGAAGCGGCGCCGGGAGCGGGTGGCGGTGCGCATGCCGCGGGCTACCACCCGCGCGCGAGGGGCGCGAGGGCGCGCGCGACGGCGGCGGTGGCGTCCTCGGCGGCGGCCTCCGACGACGTCAGGCGGCGAAACGCGAGCGACGCGCCGGCGCCGGCGCCGGCGACGAGCGCGCGCAGCTCGTCGAGGCGCGCCTGCGCAAGCGCGAGGAGGTCGCCACGCGCGTCCGCCTTCCCCGGGGGGGCGCGCGACACAAGGAGGGAGCGCACGTCGGCGTCGACGAGGAACAGCCGCGCCGGCGCGGCCCCGGGGACGAGCGGCCGCGCGGCGTCGAGGGGAAACAGGCCGAGCAGGCGCGGGCCCGGCGGCGGCGGCGGCAGCAGGCGGACAACGACGTCGGCGAAGAAGCCCTCCTCGGCGGGGGCGCCGGCGGCGACGGCGGCCGCGAGGCGCGCGAAGCGCTCGACCGCGCGCGTGGTCGAGCCCATCGTCGAGCCCATCGTCGAGCCCACAGGGGGCGCCGCCGTCGACGGGGACGTCGACAGCGCCGCCGCGAGGGGCGTGGACGCTTCGAGCGCGCGCAACGGCGAGAGCCAGCCGCGCTCAAGCGCCTCGCGGACGTCGGGCGCGAGGGCCGACGACGCCAAGGCCTCGTCGAGGGCGTCCGCCGCGCGGCCCGCGGGCAGCGCGAGCGCCGCCGCCGCGCGCGCGTCGTCGACGATGAGGAATTGCACGAAGCCGGGGTCGAAGAGCTCGATGTAGTCGGCGGGGCCGAGCGCCGCTCCTGCGGGCGCATCGCCGGCCCGCGCGAGCGCCTCGGCCAGCTCCCGCGCGCGATCGTCGAGCGCGCCGAGGGCGCCGGCGGCGACGGCGTCGTCGACGAGCGCGACGGGGTCGACGGCGATGATCGCGCGCGGAAAGCCGAGGGCACCGGCGGGGAGCTCGCGCTCCGGGAACCAGAACGCGCCGTGCCGCTCGCACAGCCGCCGGCCGAGGAGCGCGGCGAAGGCGAGCCGGAGGCGGGCCCCGGACGGCGACGCCGAGGCGGCGCGGAGGGGGTCGAGCGCCGAAAACGGCGTCGTCGCCGCGTCGAAGGCGAGCCCCCCCGCGCGCGCCTCCGCCTCGAGGAAGGCCACGGCCTGCGCCACGAACGCGGGCTCCTCGCTCATCCGTCGCCCGTCGGGAGCGGCATCAGGCGCGCTCGAGGTACATGGCCTCGTAGGGCGCGAGGCGGAGCTCGATGCGGTCGCCGTGGACGGCGAAGGGCACGTCGCGCTCCTTGCCGTCGATCTCGCCCTGCAGGAGGTCGTGCAGGCGGGTGACGCCGTCCCAGCCGAGCTTCTCTTCGACCTCGGCGCGCGGGAGCACCACGGTCTTGTCGTCGCCGGTGAGGTTGATGAGCTGGAGCAGCGGGGCGTCGTCGGTGTCGGCGGACGTGCGGGCGAAGGAGACGACGCCCGCGTCGGGGTTTTTCACCTCGACGACCCGGTTGCTGCGCACGGACCCGTTGTTGTCCCAGAGCGCGTTGAGCGCGCGCACGGTGACCGCGGGCTTGTACCCGTCGCCGAGCGCCTTCTCGAACGCCGACAAGGGCACCGGGCCCCGGTCGAGGTCGCGCGTGTCGCGCGCCTTCTGCGGGTCGGGCGTCTCGCCCGCCGCCTTCTGCGCCGCCAGGCGATCCTTGGTCTTTTGCTCGAAGTACCCGTAGTCGTTCTGCTCGCCGACGACGGTGCGGTAGTAGACCGCCGGGTGCCCCTTGCTGCTGTAGAGGAGCACGTGGGCCATGGCGAGCCGATCGGCGCTTCCGTCGAGGAGCGTGGCGGGCGCGTCGCCGACGCCGCGGCCGGCGAACTCGTGGAAGCCGCGCTGCACGAGCGCCCTTCGGAGCTCCGGGTCGCGGATCAGCGTCTCGTCGTGGAGCCCGAGGTACACGAGCAGCGACTTGTGCGCCGGCAGCTCCCCGAGCGACGCCTGCTCCTCGACCCACGCGCTCTTGTCTTCCTTGAGGAGCGAGTCCCAGATGGCGCGGTGGACGTCGAAGCTGATGAGGGCGTCGCCGGCGGTGTTCTCGATCTTGCCGCCGAAGGTCTTCTCGGGCGCGAGCCAGTCCTTCCTGGCCTCGTCCCACGGCAGGTTGGCCTCGGGGAGGAACATGTTGCCCGGAGCGACGTGGGCGGCGAACGCCTTGGACAGCGCCATGAACGCCTGCGACTCGGGCAGGTTCATGTTGAACGTGCCCGGGCGCTTGCCCATGTGGATGATGGCGTCCATGCGCGTGCCCATCTGGCCCATGTTCGCGAACTTGCCGATGGTGTGCAGGTAGTCCGCGAGCACGGCGGGGTCCTCGGCGTTCACGTCCCACTGAAACGGGTTCATGAACGACGCGAAGATGTTGTGCTCGCCGTCGCTGGACGCGGCCTTGATGAAGGTGTCGGGGTTGTTGTCCGGGAAGATCTGCCAGACGTGCGAGATCTTGCCGGCGTTTTCGCCCTTCATGTGCAGGAAGACGTTGAAGGTCTTTCCGTCGACGACGCGCTCGCCGATCTTCTGCGCGTCGTCCCACACGACGAAGCGGGAGAGCATGGAGGTGTCGCCCGCGACGAGCGCCTTGGCCCACGCGTGCTCGTTGGAGACGTGGTTCGCGACGAGGTCGGCGGTGACGCGCATGCCGCGATCGACGGCGGCGCCCATGAAGCGCCCGTACGCCTCCGTTCCGCCGCGCGCGGGGTCGACCTCGGCGTGGTTGCTGATGTCGTAGCCGCCGTCTTTCTGCGGCGACTCGAAGAACGGCAGCAGCTCGATCTCGCGGAAGCCGAAGCCCCGCGCCGCGTCGCCGTCGTGCTTGCCGGCGCCGGTGGCCTTCGCCCCGCGGACCATGGACGACAGCGGGGCGGCGGGGCCCTGGATGACGTCGAGGGCGTGGGCGAGATCGTCGAAGGTGGCCTCGCTCTTTCCGTCGGGGACGCCGATGAACTGCGCGTACCCGTAGAACACGGGCCCGAAGCGCGGCTGGGTGCGCAGCGCCTCGTGGAACTCTTTCACCTCGGCGGGCTGCGCCTCGAGCGTCTGGTAGACGGCCTTGAAGAACTCGACGATGAGCGCGTCGGCGTTCTTGGGCGAGAGCTTCTTGGCCTGCTCCACGACGTGCTCGTAGCGCGCGCGGCTCGTGTAGCCCTTGTCGACGAGCGCCGCCCACGGGTTGCGGGCGCGCGCCGTGTCGTTTGCGTCGCCGTAGACGGCGCGGGCGAGGGCGGCGGCCTCGACGTGGGCGTCGTAGGCGCCGCCCTCGAGGACCTGCGTGGCCTTCCGGTCGACGTCGGCCTTGTGCAGCCGTGCGCCGACGCCACCCGAGAGCGCGCCCTGGCGGATGACGCCGTCGCCGCCGGGGCGCCGGCGCGCCGTGCGCCGCGCCGGCGCTTCGAGGGCGGGCTCGAAGCTCTCGCCGCGCGCGACGCCGTCCATGAGCGCCTTCTTGAAGGCGTCGGAGGTCAGGCCGTCGCTGACCTTGCCCTTGGCGTCGATGCGCAGCGGCAGCAGGTAGCGCTCCTTGGTGCCGTCGTCGAAGCGCGCCTCGACGGTGACGAGGGCGTGGCGGACGCCGGGCTCCGACGACGTCAGCGCGTGCTCGTCGAGGACCGAGAGCGCTGCGGGGGCCTTGCCGTCGAGGCCGAGCCCCGGCCGTTGTTGCAGGTGCTGCGCGAGGGACGTGAGGTCGACGGAGGTCTGCGGCGTCCGCCGCGCCTGCGGCTTGTTGGCGACGAAGGTCGCGGCCTTGTGCTCCGCGATCTTGTCGCCGCCGTCGAGCCCCGGGGCCGCCCCGGCGTTCACGTCCTGCGTCTTGCGCGTGCGCTTCCCGCTCAGCCCCGAGGTCTTGCGCTCGGACTGGAGCAGGGGCTGCCGGCGGTGCGGGGTGAGCGCCTTGGGCATGTCTGCGGCCATCATAGGCCAGCAGGACGCGGGAACCTCCCCCTGTTGTCCGAGGCGTGCGCGCTGCACAGCCGCGCTGCCCATCGTCGACCGAACGCGCTAAGCGGCCCGCAAGGAGCCCCCGATGACCCGCCGCGCTTTGTCCGCACTCCTGCCGATCTCCTTGCTGGCCCCCCTCTGCCTCGCGTCGTCGTCATGCTCGACGCCGGCGAAGGGCGCCGCCTCCGTGGCCCACGCCGCCGCCGGCGCGGCTGACGACGTCGAGGTGCCGTGGAAGGACGGCCCCATGGCGTTCGACGACGTGCCCGAGAAGCTGCGCGGCCGGTACATGAAGGAGATCGTGCTGCCCGCCATGAAGCCGATCTTCCAGAAGATCGACGCCGAGAAGTTCCAGAAGTTCGGCTGCGCCGCGTGCCACGGCAAGGACGCGCGCGAGCGGCACTTCAAGATGCCGAACCCGAGCCTGCCCAAGCTGTCGATGTCTACGCACTTCGACAAGGACAAGGCCGCGCACCCGGAGACCTTCGACGCCATGGTGCACGAGGTGGAGCCGGAGATGGCCCGCCTCCTCGGCGAAAAGCCGTTCGACCCGGCGACGGGCAAGGGCTTCGGCTGCCTCGAATGCCACATGAGCGCCGACGAGCCCGCGGCTCCCGCTCCCGCTCCCGCGGCGCCCGCTCCCGCGGCGCCCGCGCCCGCCGCTGCGCCCTGAGCGCGCTCAGCGCCCGGCGGTGACGACGGCGTCCTCGACGCACCCCGCGGCCCCTCGGCTGCACGTGCGGCGGTGGCGTCCTGGCGCGCGCGCGCGCGTCCTCGAGGGCGCTGTCGATCGCGGGCGCAGCGTGGCGCGCGGCGGCGTTGACGACGCTCGGCGCCCGGGGTCATTTCCCCTTGGTGTCACCGCGCGCGAAGATCGACGCCACGAAGTTGAGCACGTCGGTGGCGCTCTCCTCGTTGTAGCCGTAGTTCTTGATCAAGCGCTGCTTGACGATGTCGATCTTCTCCTGCGTCTCGCGGTCGACGACGTTGGACACGAGCGTGGTGAGCTTGATGGTGTCCTTCTGGTCTTCGAACAGCTTGAGCTCGAGGGCGCGGTGCAGCCGCTCGTTGGTGCGGTAGTCGAACTTCTTGCCGTCGACGGCGAGCGCGCCGATGTAGTTCATGATCTCGCGGCGGAAGTCGTCCTTGCGGCTCTCGGGGATGTCGATCTTCTCCTCGATGGAGCGCATCAGCCGCTCATCGGGCTCCTCGTCCTGCCCCGTGTACTTGTTCCGCACGCGCTCCTTCTGCGTGTACGCCTTGATGTTGTCGATGTAGTTGGCGCAGAGCTTCCCGATGGCGTCCTCGTCGGCCGAGATGGCGCGCTGGACCTCGTTCTTCACGATCTCCTCGTACTCCTGGCGCACCACCTGAAGCAGCTCGACGTAGCGCTTGCGCTGGTCCTCGCTGGTGATGAGCGAGTGCGTGCGCAGCCCGCTCTCGAGCTCGTTCAACACGAGGAACGGGTTGATGCTGGTCTCGCTCTTGTCGCTCACGAGGGCGTTGCTGATCTTGTCCTGCACGTAGCGGGCGGAGATGCCCTCCATGCCCTCGCGCGCGGCGCCCTTCCTGAGCTCCTTGACGCTGTCCTCGGTGTAGCCGGGCAGGGACTTGCCGTCGTAGAGCTTGAGCTTCTGCAGGATGGTGAGGTTGTGCCCCTTGGGCTCCTCGAGGCGCGACAGCACCGCCCACATGGCCGCCATCTCGATGGTGTGCGGCGCGATGTGCTTTCCCTTGATGGTGCTGTTGTTGTAGTCCTTCTTGTAGATCTTGATCTCTTCCGTCAGCTTGGTGATGTAGGGAACATCGATCTTCACTGTACGGTCACGCAGCGCTTCCATGAACTCGTTGTTCAGGAGCTTCTTGTACTCGGCCTCGTTGGTGTGGCCGATGATGACCTCGTCGATGTCGGTCTGCGCGAACTTCTTCGGCTTGATCTTGTGCTCCTGGGTGGCCCCGAGAAGATCGTACAAGAATGCCACGTCAAGCTTGAGGATTTCGATAAACTCGATGACGCCGCGATTGGCGATGCAGAATTCACCGTCAAAGTTGAAGGCGCGCGGATCGCTGTCCGAGCCGAACTCCGCGATCTTGCGGTAGTTGATGTCGCCGGTGAGCTCGGTGGAGTCCTGGTTCTTCTCGTCCTTGGGCTGGAAGGTGCCGATGCCCTTCCTGTCCTTCTCGGAGAGCACGAAGCGGCGGACGCGCACGTGACCGAGCACCTTGGTGAGGTCGCCCTTGTAGTGCTCCATCAACAGCTTGAAGACGAAGCGCGACGCCGGGTTCAGCTCGCCCTTGATGCGCACGGGCATCTCGTTGCCGCCGACGGACGACACCAGGCCGAGCGTCTTGAACGCCTCGTCGCGCATGTCGATCGGAATCAGCTTGAGCGGCTCCTCGTTCATCGGGTCGACGAAGACGTCGTGGCCGCCGGAGACGTATTGCAGCTCCTTGGGCACGTGCCACTCGAAGGTGTACAGCCGGCCCTCCTCGGTCCGGCTGTAGGCCTCCATGCCCTTCTTCAACAGGCGCGCGATGGTGGACTTGGAGGAGCCGACGGGGCCGTGAAGCAGGATGACGCGCTTCTCCGTGCCGTACGCCATGGCGGCGCTCTTGAGCACGTTGACGAGGCGCATGAGCGGGATGTCGAGCCCGAAGATGGCGTCGCGGCCGCCGTCGATGGGGTCGTCGAAGAAGGGGTAGTGGACGACCTTCTTCTTGCTGTCGATGTACTCGCTTCGCCCGTACGACAGCACCATGTCGTAGACGCGCTGGAACGCGGAGCGCGCCACGCGAGGATCCTTGCGCACGATCTCGAGGTACTGCTCGAAGGAGCCCTCCCAGTTCAGCTCCTGGAAACGCTGGCGGTTCTGGAGGCGCGCAATGCTCGCGACGAGAGAATCGGGTTGGCTCATATCCCCCCGGTGTAACGCCGACGGCCGGGTGGCGGCAACCGAGCGTCGACTTCCGGCTGTGTGCTAACAGGTCGGCGATGCCCGCACTGCTCCTCGGCGCCCTGCTCGTCACCGCGGCCCCCGCGCCGCCGCCGCCGCAGTCGCCGGCGCCGGCCGCTACGCCCCCCGCCGCCGACGGCGGCAGCCGCATCGTGCGGCGCTCCCGGCCGCTGTACGGAACGGTGGTCGAGATCGTCGCCTGGGGCGCCATCCCCGACGCGCGCGGGGCCGCCGGCAGGAACGCCGGCGCCGCCGCCTTCGACGCCGCCTTCGACGAGATCGCCCGCGTCGACGCCGCCCTCGACGAGGGCGACCCGCGCTCCGCCGTCGCCCGCATCAACGCGGGCGCCGGCCACGAGACCGTGGTCGTCGACCCCGAGGTGTTCTTCGTCCTGTCCGAGCTGCAGCGGCTCGCCAAGCTCACCAAGGGCGCCTTCGACGTCACGGCGGCGGTCTACGACGAGGCCTGGCACTTCGAGGGCGGCGGCCACCCCGGCGCGGACGACGAGTCGGCGGGGCGCCCGGTGCCGGACAAGGTGGTCATCGACAAGGCGCGCAAGCTCGTGGGGTACGACGACCTCGTCCTCGACCCGGCGGCGCGCACGGCGCGCTTGAGCACGGCAGGCGCACGGCTCGGTGTCCACGACGTCGCCCGCGGGTACGCCCTCGAGCGGGCCGCCGCGGTCCTCGAGGAGCACGGCCTGCACGACTTCATCGTGTCCGCCGCCGGCGACCTCGTCGTGCGCGGCGACAAGGGCGGCCGGCCCTGGATGGTCGGGGTGCAGGACCCGCGTGCCTCGGGCCACTTCGCGGCGTTCCCCACGGGCGCCGGCGCGGTGATGACCACCGCCGACGACGAGCAGTTCTTCTTCGACGGCGGCGTCCGCTACCACAACGTCATCGACCCGCGCACCGGCCGCCCGGCCACCAAGTGCCGCAGCGTGACCATCGTTGCGAAGGACGCGCTCACGTCGGAGGCGCTGTCGCGGGCGGTGTTCGTCCTCGGCGCGCGCGACGGCATGGTCCTCGTGGACCGCCTCGGCGACGACACCGTGATCGTCACCAGCGACAACAAGGTCGTCGTCTCCCGCGGCCTGCGCGACGTCATCCAGCAACGCCCGCCGACCGACGGGCCGTAACTGTGACGCCGCCTGTCGGCGGGGTGCCGGGCGACTTCGGTGGCTGCCTCCGCCGCGCGGCGCGGGGGCGTCGTCAGCCCGCCCTCGGCGTCGGCTACGCCGCAGAATCGACGTCACGCGGCGCGTCGATGCCCCAGAGGCCGCAGGAGAAGCCGCGGACCTCGCGGTGCTCGAGGAAGCGCTCGCCGATGGCCTCGGCCACCTTGATGGAGGCGTGGTTCTCGACGTGGATGACGCTGACGATGCGCTCGACCTCGAGCCGCTCGAACCCCCAGCGCACCGCCGCCGCCGCCGCCTCCTTGGCGAAGCCGCGGCGCCGCTGCTCCGGCGCGATGAGCCAACCGACCTCGACGCCGGGCCAGCCCTCCGGGTTCCACAGGCCGACGCGGCCCACGAGCGCGCCGCTCGCCTCCTCGACGACGCCCCACAGGCCGTAGCTGCGCAGCTGCCAGTGGCCGAGCATCGTCGCCAGCGAGCGCCACGCGTCCTCGCGGGACAGGGGCTGGCCGCCGATGTAGCGGGCGGTGTCCTCGTCGGCGAGCCAGCGGGCGTACACCTCGAAGTCGGCCTCGCTGAGACCGCGCAACAAGAGCCGCTCGGTGTGGACGACCGGGATGTCCATGCCGGTCACGCTACCCCATCCCCGTGTGCGCGTTGACGCGGGCGGGCGGGCGAAAGCGCGCTTCGCCTCAGCCGCCTCGCTTGCGTTTGCTCCAGAACTGCACCTGCCACTTCTGCACCGCGGCGTTGTGGCACTCGAGCGTCGGGCAGAACTGGTGCTCGCCGGAGTCGCCCTTGGCGACGAAATAGAGATCATTGCTCCCCTTGAGCGGCCACAGCGCGGCCTTGATGGCCTCGAGCCCCGGCTGGGCGATGGGGCCGGGCGGCAGGCCGGGGATGACGTAGGTGTTGTAGGGGTGGTCCCGCAGGAGGTCCGATTTGCGGATGTTCCCGTCGTAGTTGGGGATGCCGTAGATGACCGTGGGATCGGTCTGCAGCTTCATCCCGCGCTCGAGGCGGTTGTGGAACACGGCCGAGATGCGCGGCCGCTCCGACTTCTGCCCGGTCTCCTTCTCGACGATGGCGGCGAGCGTCAGCGTCTTGTGGAGGTCCCAGCCAATCTCCTTCATGCGCGCCTTCATCTTGTCGTCGATGACGTCGTCGAGGCGGGCGCGCATGCGCCGGAGGATCTTCTCGGGGCTCGTGCCCTTGGGGAACTGGTAGGTGTCCGGGAAGAGATAGCCGTCGACGCCCCCGGGGACCCCGCTCGGCACGCCGAAGTCGCGGATGAGCCTGGGATCGTTCATCACCTGGATGATGGCGTCCTTGTCGCCGAAGCCGGCGCCGGCGATGACGGCGGCGACCTCCTCCTTGCGCAGCCCCTCGGGGACCGTGAAGCGCACCTCGGGCGGGATGCCCTTCTCGAGGACGGCGACGATCTCCTCGGGGCTCATCCCGGGCGCGAGCTCGTACTCGCCGGCCTTCAGCGCCGCCTGCTTCTTGGCGATGTAGCGCAGCCAGCGCTGAAACAGCTTGGCGTCGCCGATGACGCCTTTGTCCTCGAGGATCTGCGCGATCTTCTGCGGGCCCGCTCCCTTGGGGATGGTCACGCTGACCGTCTGTCCCTTGCCCCCGAAGGTGGCGGAGCCGAACGCGATGAGCGTCCCGCGGTAGCTGTAGAGCGCGCCCCCGGCGGCGAGGCCGCCGACCACGACGAGGGCCGTCCCCAATGCGGCGACCTTGGCGAGCTTCATGCACATCCTCCGCCGGTGACGCTTACCACGGAACAAGCGCTGATGGCCTCGCTGGGCGTGTCTCTCGGCGTCGGCCTGCTCGTGGGCATCGAGCGTCAGCGTGCGATCTCCGCCAAGGACGGCAAGGAGACGCTGCTGGGGGGCGTTCGCACCTTCCCGTTGATCGCGCTGTCGGGCAGCGCCGCGGTGATCCTCGGCGCGAGCGCGCCGTGGGCGCCGGCGGTCGCGCTCCTCGGTCTGGTGGTGTTGATGGCGGTGCACCGCATGGGTCTGAACCCCGCCGATCGCGAGGGCGGTCTCACGACGGAGACGGCGGCCCTCGTCACGTTCCTCCTCGGGGCGCTGGCGGTGTCGGCGCACGCCATCGCCGACCTCGCCCAACGCCTGCTCACGTGCGCGGCGCTCGCGGTGGTGGTGACGCTCCTGCTGTCGGGCAAGCCCCGCCTCCACGCCGTGGCGCGCCGGATCTCCGACGAGGACATCCTGGCCACCGGACAGATCCTCGTCGTGGCCGTGGTGGCGCTGCCGCTGCTGCCCAACCAGAGCTACGGCCCGTTCGGCGGCGTCAACCCCTTCACCGTCGGCAAGATGATCCTGCTCGTCGGCTTCGTGAGCTTCGTCGGCTACGGCGCGAGCCGGCTCCTCGGCAGCGGCCGCGGCCTCCCCGTGGCGGGCTTCGTCGGCGGGCTGGTGTCGTCGACGGCGGTGACGTTTTCGATGTCGCGGCGGGCGCGCGAGGATCCGCGCATCTCGGGCTCATGCACGGTGGCGGTGGTGGCGGCGTCGGCGATGATGTTCGCGCGCGTCGTCATCGTGGTGGCCGTGGTCTACCCGCCGCTCGCCCTGCGCCTGCTCGTCCCGATGTTCGCGGCGACCGCGACGGGGGCCGTCGCGCTGTTCACGCTGTGGCGGCGGGCGCGCTCGGAGGAGGCGGCGGTGGGCAAGGTGGAGCTCGCGAACCCCTTCGAGCTCAAAAGCGCGATCATCTTCGGCGTGCTCTTCGCCGTGATCACCTTCGGGGCGCACGCGGTGCGGGCCACCCTCGGCGATCGTGTCCTGCCCCTCGCGGGGCTCATCGCCGGCATGCCGGACGTCGACGCCATCACCCTGTCGACGTCGGGCCTCGCGCAAAACGGCCTGTCGTTGACCATCGCGTCGGTGACCATCCTCGCGGCGTGCTTCTCGAACACGGCGGTGAAGGCGGGCATCGCCGCGGTGACCGGCGGCGGCCGCTTCGGCCTGCGCATCGGCCTCGTGTTCCTGGCGATGGCCGCGGTCGGCGGTCTCGCGGCGGCGGCGCAGGCGTTCTTCTTCTAGCTCGGGCTCACGCGCCGCGCGACGCAACCCAATCCAGGACGAGGCCGCGGGCGACCTCGGCGTCGAGCGCGGCCTTGCGCTTGTGCTTCGGGACGCCGGACTCGACGAGGCGCGCGGCCGCGTGCCGGCTCGAGTGTGCCTCGTCGACGAGGTGGACGCGCACGGGCTCGTGGCCCGCGCCGGCGTCGAGCGCTCCCTGGAGGGCCTCGGCGAAGCCCCGTGCGCGACGGGCCATGGGGCCCTCGTCGCCGGTCCGGGGCAGGGCGGGCAGGCCCACGACGACGTCTGTGACGCCCTCGCTCCGACACAGCGTCACGAGGAAGGCGACGTCCTGGGCGCGGCTGCCGGGTGTGAGGTTCGGCAGCGCGCGCGCCGTGATGCCGAGCTCGTCCGAGACGGCGAGGCCGGTCCGTTTGAGGCCGAGATCCACGCCGAGCACGCGTCCCATGGCCCTAGAGTAGCGGCCGCGTGCGCGACGTCACCGGGCGTCTTTGCCGGCCGCGTTTGATCAGCTCGCGTCCTTGCCGGTGGCCTTCGAGTGGGCGACGGCGTCGCCGGGGGAGTCGAGGTCGGCGGTGGCGGCGGACTCTTCCATCAGCTTCTGTTTGATGCGCGCGAGCGACGCCCGGGTCTTCTGCGCCCACTCGCTCTCGGCGCCGGTCCGCGTGACCATGTCGGCGTTGCTCGTCCAGGTCTTTTCGGCCTTGGCGAGCAGGATGAGGACCTTCTTGCGCACCATCTTCTGGTAGAGCGCGGCCGCCTCCGGCCCGAGGTCCGGCGGGGCGGGCAGGCCGATCAGGTCGTCGTGCAGCTCCTCGTACATCTGGCCCACGTTGAACCCGGCCGCGCTCGCCCACCCGGCGTGGCCCTCGCGGATGGTGCGCAGGTACGCGTACTGCGCGCGCAGCAACAACTGGCACTTCTGCTCGAGCTGATCACCGAGGAGCTTCTCGAGGACGTTCGACGGGGGCTCGCCCTTGGGGGCGGCCTTGGCCGCGGCCGCGGTGGCGGCGGCGAGCTCCGCGGGCGTCGGGAACTTGAGCTCGTACTCGGAGAACTCGAGGCGGGCGAGCTCGGCCAGATAGAACGCCGCCTGCGCGGTGAAGTACCCGACGTTCAACCGGGCGCGCTCGCTCGCCTGGCGGTAGAGGCGGCGCGCCTCGAGGAAGCGGTACTCCGCCGTCGGCCGGTGCGAACCGTCCGGGTCGTGCAGGCCGAGCATGTAGTGGCCGACGCCGGCGTCGACGAGGGCGATGATGCGGTCCTCGACCTCGAGGTCCTCGCCGAGCAGGGTGTCGAACGTGTCGACGACCTCGTCGTAGCGCTTGGCGGTGGCGAGGGCCTCGCCGCGCTTGAAGCGCCCGTCGAGCTTGTCCTTGTCCGACGCCGTCGCCGGCAGCATCGCGAGGTACTTGTCGAAGGCGGCGACGGCCTCCTCGCCGCGCTCGAGGTGGATGTACGCGACGCCGACGTTGTACCAGGCGAGGATGACGTGGCCGTCGTCGGGGAACTCGCGGATGAGGCGCTCGAAGTAGAGCGCGGCGTCCGCGTAGTCGTCGCCGTCCATGAAGTCGAACGCGCGCGCGAACAGGGTGGCGGCGTCGTAGGCGTCGAGGCCGTCGGGGCCGATGGGCTGCGCGACGACGTGCATCTCGGGTGCCTTCACGGCCTGGACGGGCTTCGTGGTGGCGCAGCCGCCGAGCGCTACGACCGCGGATGCGGCCACGGTGACGGCGAGGGCGGCCCGAGGGGGGCGGGCGGGGGAGCGCATGGACGTGGGACAAGCATAGTGCGCTGACGGTTCCCGCGCCTGCCCGGCGCCGAGGCCGTCCGCCCGGAGGCGCTCAGACCGGGTCCTTGCCGGCGAGCCAGGGGACGAGCTCGGCGAGGCGGCGGGCGTCGTGGACGGCGTCGGGCAGGCGGGGGACGCGGACGACGGGGGCGTCGCCGGACTCCTCGAGGAGCCGCGCGACGTACACGCGGTCGAGCGCCGCGAGCTTCTCCTGCTGGCGGGTGGCCTCGTCGAGCACGCCGGCGAGGTGCGCGGCGTCGGACGCCGTGACGGCGGGTCCCTCGAGGCGGCGCTCCCAGCCGCGCGTGGCGAGCAGCTCGAGGGCCTGCCCTGGCGACGGCGTCACGCGGTTGATCACCAGGGCCCCGAGGCGCAGCGCGCGCCGCTCGAGCTCGTCGAGGAAGAAGCGCGCCTCGGACAGCGCCGCCGGCTGCGGCGACGTGACGACGAGGAAGCGGGTCTCGTCGCCGCTCAAGAGCGTCTGGAAGTCGCGCGTGCGCTGCGTGAGCGGATCGTAGAGGTCGCGCAACAGCACGATGAACTCGCCGAGCTCGTCGAGGACCTCGGCGCCGGCGAAGCGCGCGAGCACGCTCTGGGCGCGCCCGGCGGCGCCGTCGAGGAAGCGCAGCCCGAGGATGTGCTTTTTGTGGGCGAAGAAGCGGAACGCGTCGTTGTCGAGGACGGCGAGGATGCGGCTCGGCGCCTCCAGGAAGTCGAGCGCGCTCGACGTGGGCGGCGTGTCGAGCACCACGAGGTCCCACTCGCCCGACGAGGCCAGGTGGTGGAGGCATTCGCAGGCGATGAACTCGTGCGCGCCGGGCATGTCGCGCGACAGCGTCTCGTAGAAGCGGTTGTCGAGGATGCGGCGGGCGGCGGCCTCGTCGGGGGCCGTGCGGAACAGCATGTCGTCCCACGCGGCCTTGAGGTCGAGCATCATCGCGCTGAGCTCGCCACGCAGCGTGACGCCGGCGGCCGCGGTGACGGCGGCGTCGATGCGCTGCGGCTTGTGCGCGAGCGCGTCCAGGCCGAGGGCGTTCGCCAGGCGGCGCGCGGGATCGATGGTGATGACCAGGGTGCGCCGGCCGAGCATGGCGCCGAGGAGCCCGAGCGTGGCCGCGGTGGTGGTCTTGCCGACGCCGCCGCTGCCGACGCACACGAGCACGCGGCGCTCGCGCGCCAAAGAGCGCACCACGCGGCGTCCCTCGTCGAGCTCGGGGGCGTCGAGGACGTTCACCCTTCTTTGCCCCCCGCCGGCGCCTCGCGCGCCGACGCGGACGGCGCGCGCTTCGCCGGCTCGCGCGCGGCCTGGGCGATGAGGGAGGCGAAGCGGTCGACGTCGGCGCGGCCGAGCGGACCCGCGAGCACCATGGGCAGCTCCACCACGGGCATGCCGAGCGTCTCGATGCGCGCGCGCATGTCACGCTCGAGCGCCTCGCGCTGGCGGCGGCGCTCGGCGACGTCGAGGAGCGCGCGCACCTGGTCGTCGGCGTGGCCGTCGCGCGCGGTGACCTCGCGCAGGGCGCGCTCGGCGGGCGCGTCGAACAGGCGCTGCAGCCGCTGGTTCAAGAACACGGCGCCGAGCGGCGCGGCGGCCGAGTCTCTCACCTGCTGCACGAGGTCGCGCGCCTCGTTGACCGGGAGCTCCTCGGGGAGCGCCACGACGTGCAGCGCGGTGCGCGTCGGGTCGGCGACGACGTCGGCCATCTGACGCGTCTTTTCGGCCATCGGCCCGACGCGGCTCGCGTCGCGGACGATCTGGGCGACGCGGAGGAACTTGATGCCGTGGCCGGTGGAAGGGCAGTCGACCACGATGCGGTCGAAGCGCGGCCGGCCGGCGTCGTCCTTCTCCTCGGCGTGAAACCGAATCTTCCCCTGAATTGTGAGCTCGGTGAGCGAGGGGACGAAGCGCAGGAACACCTTGGTGAGGCGGTTTTCGAAGACGGTCTTGTAGAGCGCCTCGAACTTCAGCGTCATCAACGCGTATTCCTTCATGGACGCGGCGGCGGTGGCGTCGACGACGTGGAAGCCGCGCCCCACTTCGGTCACGAGCTCGCGCATCTCAGCGCCGATGGGCGCCGTGCCCAGGAGGCGGCTGTGGCTGTCGGGCGCGTTCACCTGAACGAGCAGCACGCGGAGCTTCTGCGCGTGGAAGTGCCGCGCGAGCGCGCAGGCGACGACGCTCTTGCCCACGCCGCCCTTGCCGCAGACGTAGTGCAGTTGGCGCGCAAGGAAATCCACCGTGGCGACCTTACTCACGAGGGCGTGGTCAGGGAAGCGACGACGAGGTCCACCACGCGCGGGTGGACGAGGAGCTCCGCGTGCCCGAAGCCGCTGAGCGCGTGCTCCGCGGCGCCCTCCACGCGGCACGTCTCCTGCGGATAGACGACCGCGTCGTGCGCCGACGAGATGGTCGTGAGCCTCGCGTGCGGAAGGAGCTGCCGCAGCGTGGGGAGCCCCGAGATGAACGGGGCGCCGATGAAGAGCTGCCGCGCCTCCGGGAGCGGGATGTGCCGCGCGGCGGCCGTGCCCGTATGCGGGCTCGCGACGGTGACGACGTGCCGGATGCGTTCGCCGAGATCGGGGCGCATGCCGAGGGCGGCGCGCAGCACCACGCCGCCCATGGAGTGGCACACCACGTCGACGCCGTCGGGGTGCGCACAGAGCGCCCGCTCGAGCGCGCCGACGAGGCGCAGGGCGTGCTTCTCGATGGGGAGGAACATGCCGCCGAGGCTCGGCGCGGACGTCGGCCGCCCGAGCGTGGCCACCGCGCGACGGTAGCCCCACATGCTCGTGCCGTCGGCGGCGAGGCCGTGGACGAAGACGACGGGGAGGCCCTCGCCGGCGCCGGTCCTGTGTCCGCGCCGCACGAGGGTCCAGGCGAGGATGACGAGCTGCGCCCACGCCTCGCGCAGGATGAGACCGGCGCTCGCGGCGGCGGCGCTCGGCACGAGAAACGCGCGGCGCGCGTAGGCGCCGACGACGCCGACGACGAGCGCGACGAAGAGCGCGACGAAGAGCGCGACCGGCGCGGCCAGGGTGAGGAGGATCGCCGTGGCATTCATGGCCGCTTCTCGGCTACGTTTCGCGCCATGGCGGACAAACACGACAGCGCGGTCAAGACCATCCTCGGCCTCGGCGAGGAGAAGATGGGCGAGGTGGTGAACCAGCTCCTCGCCAACGAGGCCTTCGTGTCTGCAGTGCAAAAGGCCATCACGGGCAGCATCGGCGCCAAGCGGAGCGTGGACAAGGGCGTGGCCACGGTGCTTGGCATGATCAACGTGCCGACTCTCGAAGACATCGACAAGATCCGCGACAAGATGAACAATCTCGAGGACACCATCGGCGAGATCGGCGACCGCCTCGAGAAGCTCAACGCCAAGCTGTCGAAGTAGCGCTCTCCAGGCCGGGCGCTCTCCAAGCCGGGCGCTCTCCAGGCCGGGCGCTCTCCAGGCGGGGCGCTCTCCAGGCGGGGCGCTGTCCAAGCCGGGCGCTCTCCAGGCAGGGCGGCTCGCGGAGCAGGGCGGGGCTCGTCCCCCGCGTCCATCACGGCTTCTTGCGGGACTCGACCTCGTGGATCCGCGCCTCGAGGGCCTCGATGCGCGCCTTGAGCGCGTCGATGTCGGGGCGGTGCATCGCGGGGGTCATCTTGCCGAGGGTCTCGCGCACGCGCTCGTCGATGCGCTTCTGCCAGGTCTCGAACGCCTCGGTGGTGGAGTGCACGAACTCCTTGACCACGCCGTCCTTCTCCGCGTCCGCCTCGGCCTGCGCCTGGGCGTCGCTCGGCGTGGCGGCCGCGTCGTCGGCCTTGGCGTCCTTGGGATCGCGCTTGAGCAGCGAGTCCACGCGGCGCTCGACGTCGTCGCGCAGGCGCTTCACGGGGTCCGCCACCCGGTCCGAGTAGAACTCGCCGATGGCCCCGCGCCACTCGGTGAGGTCAGGGCCGCTCTGGATGATGCTCCGCAGGAGCTTCAGCGGCATCTTTTGGACCTTCTTCTCCTCCTCGACGATGATCTGCGCGAGCGTGACGGCGGTGAGGTCGTCCTTGGTCTTGTTGTCGACGACCTTGACGTCGTCGCCCTCCTTGATCATCTGCGAGATCTCATCGAGCGTGACGTAACAGGAGCGCTCCGTGTCATAGAGCTTCCGGTTCGCGTAGCGCTTGATGACCTTGGCCTTCTTCGCGCCTTGGCCGGCCGAGCTCTCGGGGGTGCTGGTGGTCGTCATGGGTTTTGCCGCTCTGCGTTAAGGGTGTGACGAAAGGTCCGCCGTTGTCAACGCAACGCGGCAGCAGCGACGCCGTGGCACGCCTCGGCCGCGGGTTTGCTCCCGCCGTACGCGCCAACATAGACTGCGCGTCGTCGACGGCGCAGCGCGTCGGCGAGCGGAACACCACGCGTGATCATCACCTGCGAGCAATGCAAGACCCGGTTCAAGGTCGGCGACGACAAGCTCGCGAAGGGACCGATCCGGGTGCGCTGCTCCAAGTGCAACCACGTCTTCACGGCGTCCAGCAGCGCGACCCCGTCCCCGGCGCCGGTCGCGGGCTTCGGCGCGCCGTCGGCGTCGCTGCCGCCGCAGCCCACCGGCGCGTTCACGGCGCCCAACAACCGCAGCGGCATCTTTCGGCCGCCCGCGTCGTCGCTGCCGCCCACCGCGGTGAACCCCGCGCTCGGCAGCACCACGCAGGCGTCGGCGACGTCGACGCTGCCGCAGTTCCCGGGGCTGTCGCCGGCGCCGTCGCAGCCGCCGTCGGCAGCGCTGCCCTCGACGACGGTGACGCAGCGCCCCCCGGTCACCAACCCCGGCGATCCGTTTCGCGGCCTCGACCCGTTCGGGCGCCGTCAGACACCGGGCCTCACCCCCGTGCGCGCGCCCACGCCGGACCCGTTCGCCCCGACGCCCACGCCGTCCTCCAACCCGTTCAGCGCGCCGACGGCGCCGCAGACGCCGCGGGCGAAGGGCGATCCGTTCGGCATGGCGAGCACGCCGGCGCCGCGCGCGGATCCCTTCGCCGGCCTCGCGGAAAACGGCGCGTCCCGGCCGCCGACACAGCCACCTGCGCCGTCGCCGTTCGGCGCCCCCGCGCGGTCGCCGACGCAGCCGCCGTCTCCCTTCGGCGCGCCCGTGGCTCCCTTTGACGGCGGCGCGCCGTCGGGCTTCGGGGGGTCGTCGCCGCCCGGCTTCGGGGGGTCGTCGCCGCCGGGCTTCGGCCCGCCGTCGTCGTCGCCGCAAGGCTTCGGGTCGTCGCCGCCCGGCTTCGGGTCGTCGCCGCCGGGCTTCGGGACGCCCGCGCCGTCGGCGTCTCCTTTCGGCGCGCCGTCGCCGGCGTCTCCCTTCGGCGCGCCGTCGCCGGCGCCTCCCTTCGGCGCCCCGTCGCCTGCGCCGGCGCCCTTCGGCAACAACGGCGATCCGTTCGGGGGCGTCGCGCCCGCGCCCGCGCGCCCCGCGGATCCCTTCGACGGCCTCGGCCGCCCGCCCACCCAGGATCCGTTCGCCGGCGTCGGCGCGTCGCCTCCCGCGCCCGCCTCGCCCAATCCGTTCTCGCTCACCGGCGAGCCCGAGAGCGACCCCTTCGCGAGCACCGAGCCGATGAGCGCGAGCGCGCTGTTCGGCAAACCGTCGGCGCCGTCCCCGTCGTCGCCACCGTTTCAGGCGGAGGGCTTCGACGCCGCGGCCGCGCCGCCGCCCGCGGACGGCATGATCCAGCCGCCGCCGCCGCCGCCGGACGGGGCCGATCCTTTCTCCGGGCTCGACGCCGAGCCCGCCGACGCGCAGTCGTTGTTCGAGCCGCCGCCGCCGCCCGCCGAGGCCCGGCCGCGGCCGAGCACGCCGCCCGCGACGTTGCCGCCCGCCGCCGCCACCCAGACACGCATCAACGCGCCCACCACGGGCGCCGACATGCAGAAGCTCCAGCGGCTCCAGGCGTCGCAGCGCGCGAAGGAGATCGCGTGGGCTGCGGCGCAGGGGCTGTTGCTGCTGGTCTTCCTCGTCGTCGCCGTCGTCGTCGGCCGCGGCGGGTCCCTCGAGGATCTCGCGCGCGGGGACCTGCGCGCCGCGCTCGGCGGCCCGCGCGTCGGCGGTGCGCTCGGCGTCGAGGACGCCCACGTGTCTCGTCGCAAATTGCCGTCGGGTGTCGACGTCGTCGTCGTCACCGGCGTCGTCGCCAACACCACCGATCAGAAGATCCCCGCGGCGCTCGTGAACGTGCGCTTCGGCCGCGGGCCGTGGCGATCGGGGTGGGCGTGGAGCTCCATCGACGGCATCGACGTCGACGGCCTCAAGGACATGCCGGACGCGGTGGCGCTCTCGCTGCGCGGGCCGCGATCGCCGTCTTTGGCGCCCGGCGATCGCGCGCCGTTCGTCATCGTCGCGCCCGCGCCCCCCGAGGGCACCAAGGCGAGCTTCGCCGTGCAGGCGGCGCCGGCGCGCCCCGCCGGCGACGACGCCAAGGGCGGCAAGCCCTGAGCGACGCCGAGCTCTTCGGGCTTGCGGCTCCGCTCGTCGTGGATCGCCTCGGGCGTGGGCTGGCCGCGGTGCCGGCGGGGCCGCTGCGCGTGGTCTATCTCGAGGAGCGCTTGAAGAACGCGCCGGCGTTGCCGCTCGTGCGCGCGCTCGCCTGCGCGCAACGCGAGGCCGTGCTCGGCTCCGCGCCGGCGCGCGTCCTCGTGGAGACGTTCGGCCTCGTCGTTGAGAACAACCGCCTCGACGGCACGCTCAGGAGCGCCCTCGTCACCGGCGCGCTCATGGTGGGGGAGCAGGCGGTGGTGCCGCTCGTCGAGCGGCCGGCGGCCAACGACGGCGACAGCAGCGCGCGCGACGAGAAGGCCAAGCGCGGCAGCCTCGCGCACGACGGCGAGACCCTCGGGCGGCGCAAGTCGCTCGCGCGCACCGCCACCGGCGACACGCTCCTCAAGATCCTCGACGACCCGCACCCCGACGTCATCAAGAACGCGCTCATGAACCCGAAGCTCAAGGAGGAGCACGCCGTGCGCGTGGCCGCGCGGCGCCCGGTTCCTCCCGCGGTGCTCGACGTCGTCGGCAACAGCCGCTTCTCGAACCGGCAGGCGGTGCGGCGCGCGCTGGCGTTGAACCCCGACTGCCCGACCAAGCTCGCGTGCCGCCTCGTCGCCACGATGACCGCCGCCGACCTCGAGGAGGTCGTCGCCGCCAGCGGCGTCCGCGTCGACGTGAAGAACGCCGCCGCCCTGCTGCTCAAGGGGCGCCCGCGGTGAGCTGACGACGACGCTACGGCTCGTCGTCTCCGGGAGGGGCGTTGATCGGCTTGGCGGCGCCCGCGGGATCATCGACGCGCTGCTTTCCGTCGTCGTAGTCCTTGGGCAGCTTCTTCACGGTGCGGACGAGGTCACCGAAGAGGTAGCGCCGGTTTGCCAGGAGCAGGACGAGCCCGATGAGCAGCAGCCACTTCACGGGTCGTCACAACGTGACGCCGGCGCGGACGCTGTACTGCAGCAACGTGTCCGCGCTGCCGCCGGAGTTCGTCCCGGCGACGGGGTTGACGAAGTTCATGTCGAGGCCGCCCGTGAGCGTGACCACCGCGATGATGAAGCGCAGACCGACGGACACGCGATCGAGGCGGTTGCCGCCGAGCGGCACCTGCGTGAACACGACGTTGTCGTCGACGTTGGCGGCGTCGGCGGGGTTGGCGTCGACGATGCGCGAGGAGCCGTTCACCCAGATGCTCTGGTAGCCGACGAATGGGCACAGGTTGAAGCTGCCCATGATGCCGAAGCCCTTGGAGACCTGGCCGCCGGCCGTCACCGTGAGCAGATCGAGATCCTTGTTGCCCACCATGCGGTTGATGCCGGCCTGGATGGCGACGTCAGGGATCCAGCGGAAGCCCTCGTTGAGCGCGACGCGCACGTTGGTGCCCAGGTTCAACAGCGAGCTGTCGATGAGGTACTCGGCGCCGAATTCCACCTCGGAGGTGAGCGGCACGGGGAGCACGAAGCCTTTGCGCGCGCGCGCGCCGAGGGTCATCAGCACCGGCACCGACGGATCACCGCGCGTGCTCTGCCAGTAGTCCTCGTTGAACCGCATGGTGTGGAACGTGTAGTCGAGGCCGAAGTCGAAGCCGGACTGGCCGGTGGTCTCCGCCGGCTGCAGCGACGTCGGCGTCATCACCACGCCGAGCTCGCGCACGAGCGCGTGGAAGCCGTTGTTGTCGGCGGTGACCTTGCCGCTCGAGTCCTGCTTCAAAAGGCCGGTGAGGTTGATGTCGTTGGACGCCGCCAACGCGGAGGGGGCGGCGGTGACGACGACGAGGAGGGCGCAGGCGCGAAGGTTCACGCGCCCATTTGGCGCCGGAACGCGCCGCCGCGTCAAGTTTCGCCGTGTCGAGGCGCCCCGGCGGCGGCGGCGGGGGCGGCGGATCCGGGCTGTGCTTGCGATCCACTTTGATCCACCCGGATCCCCGGGGCCGGAACACAACATCCTGGGCTGAACATCTGTCTCGCTACGACGGCGCCGGGCATCCTTTGGCGCCGCTCGAGAGAGATCCGATTGCATGGCGATGCGCTTGATCCGCGAATTCGGCTCGTTTTACCCTTCGCGTGGGTTTTGGTGGTGAAAGGCGGATCAAAGGGGATCATGTTCCAGGGACTCCACAACTGCTTGATGGACGACAAGGGTCGCGTCGCGTTTCCGGCGCCGCTCCGCGCCGCGCTCGAGAAGCTCGGCGTCGGCGACAGCTTCGTGCTCACGCAGTCCTTGTACGAGCCCTGCCTCGTCGCCATGAGCGAGCCGGACTTTCAGGCGCAAGCCGAGAAGGTGCGGCAGCTCCCCCCGTCGAACCCGGCGGTCATGCACTTCAAGCGCTTCGTGATCGCGCCCGCCACCGTCGTCACCATCGACCGCGCGGGGCGCGTCGGCGTCGCGAAGGAGCTGCGCGAATATGCGGGCCTCGAGCGCGAGTGTGTCTGGGCGGGTGTCGTCGAGCGCATCGAATTCTGGAGCAAGGCGCGCTGGGACGAGCTGCGCCGCGCCGCACCGGAGGATCTCGCGCGCACGCGCGAGTACCTCGAGCGCCATGGCCTCTGATCCCAGCGAGCACGACGCGACGGGGCGCGCACAGCGCCGCAGCGGCGCGCGCGGTCCGCGGAGCGCGGGCACGCCCGATCCCGCGCGGGGCCACGTCCCCGTCATGCTCTCCGAGGTGCTCGAGGCGCTCGACCTGAAGGCGGGCGACGTCGTCGTCGACTGCACCGCCGGCGGCGGCGGGCACCTGCAAGCGTTCGCGGAGCGCGTCGGCACGGCGGGCAGGGTCATCGCGCTCGATCGCGATCCGCGCGCGCACGAGGACGACGCTGCGGGCGGCGTCGCGCGCCGCTACGCCCCCCGCGTGACCCTCATCCAACGGCCGTTCTCCGAAGTGCGTCACGCGCTCGACGACGCGGGTGTCGACGCCGCGGACGCCCTGTTCGCCGACCTCGGCGTGTCGTCGTTTCAGCTCGACGAGGGCGCGCGCGGGTTCTCGTTCCAGAGCGACGCCCCCCTCGACATGCGCATGGACACCACGCGAGGCGAGACCGCGCGCGAGCTCATCGAGCGCCTCGACGAGGAGGAGCTCGCCGACGTGATCTTCACCCTCGGCGACGAGCGCAAGAGCCGGCGCATCGCGCGGGCCATCAAGCGCGCGCGGCCGACCACGACGTCGTCGCTCGCCGACGTCGTCGCCGCCGCGAGCGGCTCCGGCGGCGCGCGCGGGCGCGGCGGCGGGCGTCCTCGTCGTGGCGGGGGCGGGCGCGTCCACCCCGCTACGCGCACGTTCCAGGCCCTGCGCATCGCCGTGAACCACGAGCTCGACGAGCTCGACGCGCTGCTCGCGTCGCTGCCGTCGGTGGTGCGCGCGGGCGGGCGGGCCGCGATCCTGTCGTTTCACAGCCTGGAAGACCGGCGCGTCAAGCTGTGTTTCAAGGGTGAGGGCGTCTCGCCCCTGACCAAGAAGCCACTCGTGCCGAGCGACGACGAGATCCGCCGGAACCCGCGGTCCCGCAGCGCCAAGCTGCGCGCCGCGCTCGTCGTCACGGGGAGGTCTGCATGAGCGCGCGCGTTCGGCCTGTCGAGGTCCGCCACGAGCCGCGGTCGCGTCCGATCACGTCGACCAAGCTCGGCTCGTCCCTCCTGTCGTCGTCGTACCCGGGGGCGCCGCGCACGGGACGCGCGCCGGCCGCGGCGCCGCGCGGCGACCTCGGGCTCGTGCTGTGCGCGCTCTGCGCCGCCGGCCTCGTCGTCGCGAGCCTGTTGCTCCTCGTCGGCGTGCGCGTCGCCCAGGTGCAGACGGGCTATCGCGTCCACGATCTGCAGAGCGAGCTGCTGCACCTCAAGAAGGAGCGCGCGTCGCTCGACGTCGAGCGCGCCACGCTGCTGCGCCCCGCGCGGCTCGCGAAGCTGTCGCGCACGACGCTCGGGCTCGTGCCCGTGGATCCGTCGCGCGTCGTCGCCGCGAACGGACGCGACCTCCGGTCGCCGAGCGAGGAGGCCCGATGATCCCGACGCCGCGCACAGGCACGCGCGTGACCAGCGGCGGCCGCGGCGCGGGCCAGGGGCCGCGCCTCGGCGGCGGCATCGATCCCCCGATCGTCGTGCCGCGCTGGCGCACCGCGCTCGTCTTCGGCGTGCTCGCGCTCGGGCTGTGCGCGCTCGGGGTGAAGGCCGGCCGCCTGCAGTTGCTCCTCGGCGACGACCTGCGCGGGCTCGCGGAGAACCAATACCTCCGCAAGGTGAAGGTGGCGGCGCCGCGCGGCGACATCGTCGATCACGCGGGGCGCCCGCTCGCGAAGAGCGTCGCCGCGTGGTCCGTGAGCGCGCGGCCGTCCCTCGTCGAGGACAAGCAAGCGGCGGCGGCGGCGCTGGCGCCGCTCCTCGGCGTCGACACGCGCGAGGTCCTCGCCGAGCTCACCGGCGGCGACAAGTTCGTGTGGCTCGAGCGCCGGGCCGCGCTCGACGTCGCCGAGGGCGTGCGCAGGCTCGGCATCCCGGGCGTCGCGCTGCACCAGGACACGCGGCGCACCTGGCCGCAGAAGGCGCTCGCCGGCCAGCTCCTGGGGCTCGTGGACATCGACGGACGCGCGCAGGGCGGGGTGGAGCAGGCGTTCGACGAGTCGCTGGAGGGCCGCGCGCAGCAGGCGCCGGCGCTCATCGACAACAAGGGCGATCGCATCGCTGTCGGCGACGGCCTCGACCTCGCGCTCCTCGACGGCGACGACGTCGCGCTCACGCTCGACGTGGGCGTGCAGCACGAGGCGGAGGACGCGCTCGCCGCCACCGTCATCGAGCACGGCGCGAAGTCGGGCTGGGCGTTGGCGATGGACGCGCGCACGGGAGCGCTGCTCGCCGTCGCCAACTACCCGCCCTTCAACCCCAACGCCCCGGAGATGAACAACGCGCGCAACCTCGCGTTCGCCGAGGCGTTCGAGCCCGGGTCCATCTTCAAGATCGCGACGTTCGCCGCCGCGCTCGAGGCGGGCGCGGTGAAGCCTTCGGATCGCATCTATTGCGAGAACGGGCGCTTTCAGGTCGGGCGACACGTCATCCACGATACGCATCGCGCGGAGTGGCTGACGGCGCAGGAGGTGTTCCAGGAGTCCTCGAACATCGGCACGCTCAAGATCGCGCAGCGGCTCGGGGAGGACGCGATGAAGGCGGCGCTGTTGCGCTTCCACTTCGGTGAGCAGCCGGGCACCGGCCTCATCGAGGAGACGCCGGGCCGGCTGCCCTCGAAGTCGCACTGGGGCGACGCGCGCCTTGCCACGGTGAGCTTCGGCCACGGCCTCCTGGTGAGCGCGCTGCAGATGGTGAGCCTGGCGCAGGCCGTGGCCAACGGCGGCGTGCGCATGACGCCGCACCTGCTCGACCGTGTGACGACGCACGACGGCGAGGTCGTGCGTCGGGCGCCGCTCGACGAGGGCGAGCGCATCATGAGCGCGGGCACCGCGCGCACGCTGACGGAGATCATGGAGACGGTGGAGCACAAGGGCGGCACGGGGACGCTCGCCGCCATCACCGGCATCGAGGTGGCGGGGAAGACGGGCACCGCGGAGAAGGTGGACCCGGTCACCCACCGCTACAGCAACCAGCTCCACATGGCGTCGTTCGTCGGCTTCGCGCCCGCGAACGATCCGAAGATCGTGGCCATCGTCGTCGTCGACGAGCCGCAGGGCCCGCATCACTTCGGCGGGCTCGTCGCTGCACCCGCGTGGCGCCGCATCGTCGAGCGCGCGCTCGCCGAGGACGGCGTGCTGGCGCAGGCGCAGCTCGCGGACACTCCGCTCGTCGGCAAGGACGCCGCCGTGCTCGTGCGCGCGGCTCGTGAGGGCGCCGTCGTTGACGACGTCGGCGACGCGGCGGCGGATCGCGCGGACGCCGCGGGCGCGCGCGTGACGGGAGCGAGCGAGGGCCACGCGGCTGACGGCGACCGCGTCGCGGTCGACCTCCGGGGCCTCGGCGCCCGCGCTGCATTGAGCGTCGCCGAGAAGGCCGGCGTCGAGGTGGAGCTCGCCGGCAGCGGCGTCGTCGCGTCGCAGCAGCCGGCGCCGGGAAAGAGGCTCGCGGCGGGTGAGCGCATCCGCGCGCTGCTCGCCGATCCGTCGGCGCCGCCGCTGCCGGTGGACCCTGCGCCGGCGCCCGGACCCGGGAACGAGTCGTCGTCGGCGGCGTCGGCAAAACGTTCGTCCGCCACGACGAGCGTGAAGGTGAATTCGAAGACGCCACGACGGGCGAAGGGGGGCGGGTGAAGCTCTCGGCCCTGCTCGACGGTCTGGACGCCGTGCGCACCGACGCGCTCGGCACCGATCCGTCCGTGGACCATGTGACGATCGACTCGCGCAAGGTGCGCGCGGGGACGCTCTTCGTCGCGTGTCCGGGAGCGACGCCAGCGTCGCGCGACGGCCACGAGTTCATCGACGCGGCCGTCGAGGCCGGCGCCGCCGCCGTCGTGGTCGCGCGCGGGCGTCGCGACGCCGCGGACGGCGTCACCGCCGCGGTCCCCGTCGTGGTCGTCGCCGATCCGCGCAAGGCCGCGGCCGTGCTCGCCGAGCGCGCCGCCGGCTCGCCGTCGTCGCGCCTCGCGCTCGTCGGCGTCACCGGCACCAACGGCAAGACCACGGCCACCTGGCTCTTCGCACAGCTCATGCAGTCTGCCGGCAGGAGGGCCGCCGTCCTCGGCACGCTCGGCGTCGGCCCCGTCGACGCGCCCCGCTCGCTCGGCTTCACCACTCCCGAGGCCGAGGTGCTCTCCGCGGAGCTGCGCGGCCTCGCCGACGAGGGCTTCGACGTCGTCGCCATGGAGGTCTCGTCGCACGCCTTGGCCACCGGGCGCGTGGACGGGCTGCGCTTCTCGGCGTGCGGCTTCACCAACCTCACCCGCGATCACCTCGATTTCCATGGAAGTATGGAAGCGTACTTCGACGCCAAGGCCCGGCTCTTCACCGCGCTCGCCCCCGCCGCCCCCGCGCTGCTCCCCGCCGGCGACGACGTCGACGGCTGGCAACGGAAGCTGCGCGCCCTGCGCCCGGACGCCGCCCTGTGGAGCGTGTCTCCGTCACGGGGCGCTGGTTCGCCCCACGCGACGCCCGGCGTGCGCGCCGAGGGCGTGGCGCTCGGCGCCGGCGGCATCTCGGGGACGCTCGTCGCCGGTGAGCGCCGCGCGGATTTCTCCTGTCCGCTCCTCGGGGCCTACAACGTCGACAACGTCCTTGTCGCCGCCGGCCTCGCCCTCGCCCTCGGCGTCGACCTCGACGCTGTCGCGCGCGGCCTGGCCGCTGTGAAGGCGCCGCCCGGGCGCCTCGAGATCGCGAGCCCCGCGCGCGAGGGCCCCCTCGTCGTCGTCGACTACGCCCATACGCCGGACGCGCTCGAGCGCGCGCTCCACGCCGTGCGCGCGGTGACCCCGGGCAAGCTCTTCGCCGTGTTCGGCTGCGGCGGAGATCGCGACGCGGGCAAGCGGCCGCTGATGGGTCGCGTGGCCGCGGAGATCGCGGACGCCGTCGTCGTCACCGACGACAACCCGCGCTCCGAGGACGGCGACGCCATCGCCGCCGCCGTCGAGGCCGGCGTCGCCGCCGCCGTCGCGGCAGGCACCGCGGCCAAGCGGCGGGTGGAGCCCGCGCGCCTCGCCGCCGGCACCTGGGCCGTCGAGCGCGCTCGTCGCATGGCCATCCGCGCCGCGGTCCGCGCCGCCGCCCCGGGCGACGCCGTCCTCGTCGCGGGCAAGGGGCACGAGCGCACGCAGACCATCGGCGCGCGCGTGCTCCCCTTCGACGATGTCACCGAGGCCCGCCGCGCCCTCGCCGGCGCGCCGGCCCCGGCGTTCCTCGACGCTTCGCTCGTCACCTCCGCGCTCGCCGGGCGCGTGCCGGAGCTGCGCGGCGAGCTCCCACCGGTGCTTCTCGGCGTCGGCACGGACTCGCGCGCTGGGGTCGCGGGCTCCCTGTTCGTGGCGCTCCCCGGCGAGCGCTTCGACGGGCATGACTTCGCCGCCGCGGCGCTGTCCGAGGGGCGCGCGGGCGCCGCCCTCGTGTCGCGCGCGGGTCTCGCCACGCGGCCGCAGCTCGCGCAGGTGGCGCCGCTCCTCGTCGTCGATGACGCGCTGCTCGCGCTTCAAGACATCGCGCGCGCCTACCTGCGGACGCTGCCCGGCCGCCGCGTGGCGCTCACCGGCAGCAACGGCAAGACCACCACCAAGGAGCTCATCGGGGCGTGCCTGCGCGCCGCGTTGGGGGCGCCCTACGTCGTCACCACCACCGGGAACCTCAACAACCACATCGGCGTGCCGCTCACGGCGCTCGTCTGCGAGCCCGCGCACAAGGCCATGGTCTTCGAGATGGGCATGAACCACCTCGGCGAGATCGCGGCCCTCGCCGGCATCGTGCGTCCGGAGGTCGGCCTCATCACCAACATCGGCACCGCGCACCAGGGCAACGTCGGCGGCGTCGAGGGAGTGGCGCGCGCCAAGGCCGAGCTGTTCGAGGCGCTGCCCGAGGGCGGCGTCGCCGTCGTCAACGCCGACGACCCGCGCTGCGTGCGCGAGGCGCAGGACAAGGCCGGGTGCCGACAGAATCTCCTTCGGCAAGGCGCCCTGGGCCGACGTCAAGCTCGTCTCGGTGCGTGATCGCGAGAGCGGTGGCCAGGAGCTCACCCTCGAGCACGCCGGCGCCTCCGTCGACGTCGTCATCCCGCTCGAGGGGCGGCACAACGCGCAGAACGCCGCCGGCGCGGTGGCGGCGGGCGTCGCCCTCGGCCTCCCGTTCGAGGTGTGCGCCCTCGGCCTCGCCCGGGTGCACGGCGTCCACGGCCGGCTCGAGCGCTCGCGGCTCGGCGGCGACGTGTGGCTCCTCGACGACACCTACAACGCCAACACCGACTCCATGGAGGCGGCGCTCGCGTCGCTCGCCGACCTCGCGGGCGCGCGGCGCCGGGTCGTCGTCCTAGGCGAGATGCGCGAGCTCGGCGCGTTCGCGGAGCAGGAGCACAAGCACGTGGGCGCGGCCGCCGCGCAGGCCGCCGCCGCGGCGCTGTTTTCGTGCGGCGATCTCGGGAAGCTCTACGGGGAGGGCGCGCTCAACGCGGGGCTCGCGCCGTCGTCGTTCACGTGGGCGCCGGACAACGCGGCGCTCGCGGCGCTGGTGGTGGGCGCCGTGAAGGACGGCGACATCGTGCTGGTCAAGGGATCGCGCGGCGCCCGCATGGAAGTGGTGGTGGACGCGTTGAAGCGGGCAAGGAGAACCGACAGCTAGATGCTCTACCACTTCCTCTACCCGAAGTTCGTCGGCGAAGCGTCGTTCTTGAACGTGCTGCGCTATCCGTCGTTCCGCATCGTGATGGCGGCGTTGACAGCGCTGGTGCTCACGCTGTTTCTCTACCCCGCGTTCATCAAGCGGCTGCAGATCTTCAAGTTCGGCCAACCCGTGCGGAAGGACGGCCCGGAGGCGCACTTCAAGAAGCAGGGCACGCCCACGATGGGCGGCATCCTGCTCCTCGTGGCCATCTTCGTGTCGACGGTGGTGTGGAGCGACGTGGCGCACCGCGGTGTGTGGCTCCTGCTCCTGGTGACCATGGGCTACGGCGCCGTCGGCTTCTACGACGACTACAAGAAGATCAAGTTCAAGGACCCCGAGGGCCTGTCGGGCAGGTGGAAGCTGTTCTGGCAGCTCGCCATCGGTGGCGTGGCGATCTCGCTGTACGCGAGCGGCGCCATCGACGGGCCCGTGCCGCCCGACACCTCGGTGAGCCTGCCGTTCATCTCCATCAAGCTGTTCAACCCCGCGCTCCCGGGCCTGTTGTACTTCCCGTTCGCCCTCATCGTGCTGCTCGTCGGCACCTCGAACGCGGTGAACCTCACCGACGGTCTCGACGGCCTCGCCATCGGCCCCATCATGGTGTCGACGTTCGTGTTCCTGATGCTGGCGTACGCCGCCGGCACCACCATCGCCGACTTCAACATCGCCAACTACCTGCGCATCACCCACGTCGACGGCGCGGCCGAGCTGTGCGTGTTCTGCGCCTCCGTCCTCGGCGCGGGCATCGGTTTCCTCTGGTACAACGCGTACCCCGCGCAGGTCTTCATGGGCGACGTCGGCGCGCTCGCGCTCGGCGGCGCGCTCGGCATGCTCGCCATCCTCACGAAGAACGAGGTGCTCTCCGCCATCCTGAACGGCGTGTTCCTCGCGGAGACGCTGTCGGTGATCATCCAGCGCGTCTTCTTCGCGGTCACCAAGCGCACCGACGCGCGCCGGCGCGGCGTCCCGCTCGCCGAGGGCGTGGGGCGGCGCGTGTTCCGCATGGCGCCGCTGCACCACCACTTCGAGAAGCTCGAGGAGGACGCGTGGCCCGAGCCGCGCATCATCGTCCGTTTCTGGATCATCTCCGTGATGCTGGCGCTGGTGGCGCTGGCCTCGCTGAAGCTGAGGTAACGCAGCGATGCCGCCCCCGCCTCCCGCAGCACCCGGCCTGGAAGCGTTGCTCGACGCGCTGCGCGCGGGCGCCGCCGGGCGCGTGGTCGTCGTCGGCGGCGGCCGCACCGGCGGCGCCGCCGCGCGGCTCCTGGCGCGGCTCGGGGGCGCGCCCACGGTGGTCGACGACGCGCCCGCCGAGAAGCTCCGCGAGGGCCTCATCAAGGCGGGCGTGGACGCCGCCGCGCTCGTCGACGGCGCGCCCGAGCCAGCGAGCGCCTCCGGCGTCTCCGGCATCGTCGGCGTCGTCGGCGGCGGCATCCCCGCCGCCGTCGTCGCCGGCGCCGACCTGCTCGTGCTCTCGCCCGGCGTCCCGCGCGCGCACCCGGCGGTGGCGCCGGCGCTGGCGAGCGTCCCGTGCGTGAACGAGGTGGAGCTCGCCGCAGGCGTCCTGGCCGCCCACGGCGTCGCGCCCGCGCTCATCGGCGTCACCGGCACCAACGGCAAGTCGACGACGACGACGATGTGCGGCGCCATCGCCCGCGCGTGGGATCCGAACGCGTTCGTGGGCGGGAACCTCGGGACGCCCTACTGCGCCTGCGCCCTCGACGTCCTCGACCACAAGCCCGCGCCCCGGGTCGCGGTGCTCGAGCTGTCGAGCTACCAGCTCGAGACCATCCAGATGCTCGCGCTCGACGCCGCCGTGGTGACGAACCTGTCGCCCGACCACCTCGACCGCTACCCGGACGCCGCCGCCTACTACGCCGCCAAGGCCCGCATCTTCGCCCTCGTGAAGCCCGGCGGCGGCGCCGCGCTCAACGCCGCCGACCCGGAGAGCCGCGCGCACCTCGCCGCCGCCGCCCAGGGCGTCGGCGCGCGCTGTGACTTCGATATTTCCATAGGAATCGAAGACGTCGCGTCGACGTCCTTGCGCGCCGGGTCCTCCGCGGAGCCCCCCGGGGCGATCGAGATCGTCGCTGGGCCCCCGGCGCGCCTGCGGGTGCTGCCGCCCCTGGCCCACGCGCCCACCATGGTCCCGGCGCCGGCGGAGGGGGCGGGCGCGGTGCCGGTCATCGAGGTGACCCTCAAAAACCCGCACATCGTCGGCCACCACAACCGGCAAAACGCCGCCGCCGCCGTCGCCGGCGCGCTGCTCGCGGGGATCCCGCCCGCCGCGTGGCAGGCCGGCCTCGACGCGTACGCCGGGATCGCGCACCGGCTCGAGCGGGTCGGGGAGCACGCCGGCGTCGCCTGGTTCAACGACAGCAAGGGCACCAACGTCGACGCCACCGTCACGGCGGTGAAGAGCTTCGCCGGCGGCGTCCACCTCATCGCCGGTGGCCGCGGCAAAGGCACGCCGTACGCGCCCCTCGTCGACGTCAGCAAGGGCAGGGTCGCCGCCGTGTACACCATCGGCGAGGACGCGCAGAAGATCGGCGACGCCTACGCCGCCGCCGGCTTCAGCGTCGTCCCCTGCGGCACGCTCGACGTCGCCTGCGACAAGGCCGCGGCCGCGGCGAAGCCCGGCGAGGTCATCCTCTTGTCGCCGGCGTGCGCGTCGTTCGATCAGTTTCGTGACTACGCGCAGCGCGGCGAAGCGTTCCGCGCGGAATTCGAGCGGCGCCACGGCCGCGCCACGGCGGGAGCGCCGCCCGGAGGGAAGCCGCAATGAACATCCTGCGCCCGCGCGTCGACGCGCCTTTGCTGTTCGCCGTGCTCACGCTGGTCGGGCTCGGCGTGGTGATGGTCGCCGCCAGCTCGCCGGTGCTCGCCGCCGCCAGCAACGGTGACGCGCTTTACTTCGTGAAGCGTCAAATCGCGTTCGCCGTCGCTGGCTCCTTCGCGCTCGTCGCCGGAGCCGCCGTGGCGCCGGCCGCGCTCGAGCGGCGTGCGCTGCCGCTCCTCGGCGTGGCGCTCCTGCTGCTCGTGCTCGTGCTCGTGCCCGGCATCGGCCACGTCGCCGGCGGCTCGCGGCGCTGGTTCCAGCTCGGGCCCGTGGGCCTCCAGGCCGGCGAGGTCGCCAAGCTCGCCGTCGTCGTCACGCTCGCGGCCTCGCTGTCCCGGCGCGCGCCGTCGACGGCGGCCAAGGTGTCGCGGCTGGTGGTCCCCGCGGTCGCCATGGCGCTGCTCCTCGGAGAGCCCGACTTCGGGACCGCGGTGCTGGTCGCCTCGGTGACCTTCGTGATGCTCTTCGTCGGCGGCGCGCGCGTGGGCGCGCTGGCGGGCATCGTGGCGCTGGCGGTACCCGCGGGCGTCGTCGTGGTGTCGACGAGCGCGTACCGCATGCGACGGGTGCTCGCCTTCCTCGACCCTTGGGCCCACCGGTACGACATCGGCTACCAGATCACCGAGTCGCTCATGACCGTGGGCTCGGGCGGCCTGTTCGGGCTCGGCCTCGGCGAGAGCAAGCAGAAGCTGTTCTTCCTGCCGGCGGCGCACACGGACTTCATCTTCGCCGTCATCGGCGAGGAGCTCGGCTTCCTCGGGGTGCTGCTCGTCCTCGTCTGCCTCGCGGTCATCGGCTGGCGGGCGATGAAGGCGGCGCTCAAGGCGCAGTCGGCGTTCTCGTCGCTGCTCATCGTGGGCCTGGCGTCCACCATCATCATCCAGGCGTCGTTCAACATCGCCGTGGCGCTCGGCCTCGTGCCCACCAAGGGCATCACGTTGCCGTTCGTGAGCTACGGCGGCTCGAGCCTCATCATGAGCATGCTGTGCGCGGGGTTGCTCCTGCGGGCCTGCGCCGACGCGCTCGCGCCGGCGGCGCCGGCGGCGGCGGAGGCCCGCCGTCCGATCACCGGGTCGTGGGCGCGGTTGCCGAAAGCGCCCGCGCTGGAGGGCTCATGAGGCTCGTCATCGCAGGCGGCGGCACCGGCGGCCACCTGTTCCCCGGCATCGCCGTCGCCGAGTCCCTCCTCGCCATGGACGCCGGCAGCGAGGTGCTCTTCGTCGGCACCGAGCGCGGCATCGAGGCGCGCGCGGTGCCCAAGGCGGGCTTCGGGCTCGCGCTCATCGAGGTTGGCGGCCTCAAGCGGGTGGGCTTGAAGAAGCGCATCACCACGCTCTTGCAGCTCCCGGCGTCGCTGTTCGCGTCCAGGAAGATCCTCCGCGACTTCCGCGCCGACGCCGTGCTCGGCGTGGGCGGCTACGCCTCGGGCCCGGTGCTCGTCGCCGCGCGCACCCTCGGGCTGCCCACGGCCATCTGTGAGCAGAACTCGGTCCCCGGCGTCACCAACAAGATCCTCGCGAAGATCGTCGACAGGGTCTTTGTGACGTTCGACGCGTCGCGCGCGTTCTTCCCGGCGAACAAGACGGTGCTCGTGGGAAACCCGGTGCGGCGCGCGTTCCTCGAGGCCGCCAAGCGGTCGGCGCCCGACGTCGAGCGCGGCCTGGTGTTCACGTTCGGCGGCTCGCAGGGCGCGCGCCCGTTGAACGACGGCGTGCCCCGGGCGCTCGCGCTCTTGAAGGAGCGCGGCCGCGACGTGCGCGCGCTTCACCAGGCCGGCAAGGACGCCGTGCCCGCCGTCGAGGCCGCCTACGCCGCCGCCGGCGTCGAGGCGGAGGTGACGCCGTTCATCGACGACATGGTGAGCGCGTACCGCAAAGCCCACGTCGTCATCTGCCGCGCGGGGGCCACGTCGTGCGCCGAGATCGGCGCGCTCGGCGTGCCGGCCATCCTGGTGCCTTTCCCCCAGGCGGCGGACGACCACCAGAAAAAGAACGCGCGCGACCTCGAGAAGGCCGGCGGATGCGTGGTGCTGCCGCAGGCCGAGCTCACGCCGGAGCGCCTCGCCGACGAGCTCGAGAAGATCCTCGACGACGACGACCGCCGCGCCCGCCTCAGCGCCGGCGCCAAGGCCTGGGGGCGCATCGACGCCGGCGACGTCGTGGCGCGTGGCGCGCTGTCGGGCTTCGCCCGCGCGGCGGTCGGCCACCTCGGGGCCGGCGGGGGGCGAGCCCCCGCGCCACGTCCACGGGTCGCCGGGGCGACCGCGGGGAGGCGCGCGTGACGCAGCTCTTTCGCGGGCGCGTGCGGCGCGTTCACCTCGTCGGCATCGGCGGCATCGGCATGAGCGGCATCGCCGAGGTGCTCCTCGCGCTCGGCTTCGAGGTGCATGGCTCGGACCTCAAGGCCGGCGACACCACGCGGCGCCTCGCCGCGCAGGGCGCCAAGATCGCGTACGGGCACCGCGAGGACAACGTGGACAACGCCGACGTCGTCGTCATGTCCTCGGCGGTCCATCCCGACAATCCTGAGATCGTCAAAGCAACCCACGAGGGCATCCCGGTCATCCCGCGCGCCGAGATGCTCGCGGAGCTGATGCGCCTCAAGCACGGCATCGCCGTCGCCGGCTCGCATGGCAAGACCACCACGACGAGCCTCGTCGCCGCGGTCTTGAACGAGGGCGGCCTCGACCCCACCGTCATCATCGGCGGCAAGGTCAACCAGCTCGGCAGCAACGCCAAGGTCGGCAGCGGCGACGTCCTCGTGGCCGAGGCCGACGAGAGCGACGGCAGCTTCCTGAAGCTCACGCCCACCATCGCCGTGGTCACCAACCTCGACCTCGAGCACGTCGACCACTACACCGGCGGGCTGCCGGAGCTCCACGCGGCGTTCTCGAGCTTCGTGAACCGCGTGCCGTTCTACGGCCTCGCGGTCTTGTGCATCGACGAGGAGAACGTGCAGGCGCTCGTGCCCACGGTGAGCCGCCGCTTCGTCACCTACGGCCGCTCGCGCCAGGCGGACTACCGCGCGACGGCCGTCAGCCATGCCGGGCTCGCGTCGAGCTTCACCGTGGTGCGCCGGGGCGACGAGCTCGGCCGCCTCACGCTCAACCTGGCCGGCGACCACAACGTCTTGAACGCCCTCGCCGCCGTCGCCGTCGCCGACGAGCTCGCCATTCCCTTCGCCAGGACGGCGGCGGCCCTGCAGGCGTTCCAGGGCGTGCAGCGCCGCTTCACCCAGCGCGGCGAGGCGGGCGGCGTGCTCGTCATCGACGACTACGGGCACCACCCGGTGGAGATCCGCGCCACGCTCGCCGCGGCGCGCCAGGCCTACCCGGGGCGGCGCATCGTGGCGCTCTTCCAGCCGCACCGCTACACGCGCACCGCCGCCCTCAAGGACGAGTTCGGCCGCGCGTTCAACGACGCTGACGTCGTCGTGGTCGCCCCCGTGTACGCCGCCGGCGAGGCGCCCATCGAGGGCGCGTCCGGCGAGGCCGTGGCCGAGGCGCTCGCGCGCCATGGGCACCACGACGCCCACGCGGCCGCCAGCCTCGACGACGCCGTCGCGCGCGTCGCCGCCGTCCTTCAGCCCGGCGACGTGGTCATCACGCAGGGCGCCGGCGACGTGACCAACGCCGGCCCCGAGCTCTTGCGCCGCCTCGAGCCCGGCGACTCCACCCCTCCCGCGCCCGCCGGCGAGGGGGGCGCGTGAACGCCGTCGCGCTCGACGACATGGCCGCCGCGCTCGGCGGCATCGAGCGCCAGCGCGACGCGCCGCTGTCGCGGCGGACCACCTTCGGCATCGGGGGCCCCGCGGACCTGCTCGTGGTCGCCCGCGAGGAGGACGAGGTGGTGCGCACCCTCGCGCTCGCCGAGGAGCGGGACCTCCCGGTGTTCGTCCTCGGCGGTGGGTCGAACCTGTTGGTCGGCGACAAGGGCATCCGCGGCGTGGTGCTCACGCTCTCGGGGACGCTCGCGTCGCTGCAGGTCCTCGAGGACGGCCGCGCCATCGACACCGGCGCCGGCGTCACCTACCCGCGCCTCACGCGCACGGCGCTCGACCTCGGCTGGCCGCCCGCCGTCGGTTGGATGGGGACGCCCGGGCAAGTGGGAGGCGCGCTCATCATGAACGCCGGCACGCGCCACGGCGAGATTGGCGACGTCGTCGTCGAGGTGCGCGCGGCCGGCGCCCAGGGTCCGTTGCGGCTCGACCACGCCGCGTGCGGCTTCGCGTATCGAAAAAGCGCATTTCCTCCCCGGGCGGTATTGACGGGAACACTTCTTCGATGTGACAGTCATCGAACTGAAGAATCTGGAGCGCTCGACGCGATGGCCAAAGACCTCTTGCACCGTCGCCACGCCTCGCAGCCGAAGCTCCGCAGCGCCGGGTCCATCTTCAAGAACCCGCCGGGCGACTTCGCCGGCCGCCTCATCGAGGCTGCGGGGCTCAAGGGCTTCCGTGTGGGCAACGCCCAGGTGAGCGACGTTCACGCCAACTTCGTCGTCAACGTGGGCGGCGCCAGCGCGGCCGACGTCGTCGCCGTCGCCACGCACGCGCAGCGCGCCGTGCGCGAGCGGCTCGGCGTGGACCTCGAGTGGGAGGTTCGACGCGTGGGTGAGTTTGCGTGAAGCAGCCGCCCCGCCCCCGCACGCCGCCCATCACCGGGTCGTGGCGCGTGCCGTCGCGTGACCCGCAGCGGCTCACCACCGACGTGCACACCAAGCGCCGCACGTCGTCGCTGCCGCGCCGGCTCCTGTGGGGACGCCTCGCGCGCGGCATGGCGCTGTTCGGGCTGGCGGTCCTCGCCGCCGTCGGCGTCGTGCAGGTGGCGTCGTGGGCGGAGAAGACGCACGCGTTGCCGGTGCGCACCGTGGCCGTGCGCGCGGCGCCGGGGGCACCCGCCCTCGACGAGCAGCGGGCCGACGAGGTCCGCTCCTACGCAGGGGTCGTGAAGGGCCAGCCGCTGTTCTCCGTGGACCCCGACGCGGTCGCGGCGCGGGTGCTCGAGCACCCCTTCATCGCGTCCGCGGTCGTCCGCCGGGTGCCGCCGGACGGCGTCGAGATCACGGTGACGCCGCGCGCCCCCGTCGCTGCGCTCTCGGCCGCCGGCGCCGTCTACCTCGTCGACGCCCGCGGCGGCGTCATGAAGAGCGCCCGCGCGGGCGACGGCCTCGACCTGCCCGTGATCACCGGGCTCGCCGCCGCCGACGTCGCGTCCGGCGCGGCGGCGCCGGCGCTCTGTGGTGCCGTGGGCCTCCTGGCGGCGTTCGCGGCCGCGGGAGCGCCGGGTGGCCCCGCCGGTGAGGTGACCGCGCTGCCCGGCGGCGGCTTCGACCTCGTGCTCGAGGACGGGACGCGGGTTCGCCTGGGGCGCGACAAGCTGGAGGACAAGGTCGCCCGCCTCGACGCCGTGGTGCGGCGCCTGCAGAGCGCGGGGCGGACGGCGAGCTTCATCTATTTGGACGACGACCGCAGGCCCGAGAGGGCGGCGGTTCGTCTCCGGCCAGAGCGCGAGAGCGCGACGGCTGGTGGAGACAATCAGATTCCGCGAGAGCGGGGTTAGAGACAAGCGGCGCAGCGAGAGCGGCGTCGAGGGAGGCGTTTACATGGCCGGAAAACGAACAGTGAGGCGCGAGAACCTCGTGGTGGGCCTCGATATCGGCACCACGAAGATCTGCACCATCGTCGGAGAGGTGACGCCGGAGGGCATCGACATCGTCGGCATCGGGACGGCGCCGTCGAAGGGCCTGCGCAAGGGCTGCGTCATCAACATCGAGTCCACGGTGGGCTCGATCAAGCGGGCCGTGGAAGAGGCCGAGCTGATGGCGGGCTGCGAGATCCACTCGGTGTACGCCGGCATCGCCGGCGGCCACATCCGTGGCTTCAATAGCCATGGAATTGTCGCAGTCAAGGATCGCGAGGTGATGGAGGCGGACATCGAGCGGGTCATCGACGCCGCCAAGGCCGTGGCCATCCCCGTGGACCGCGAGGTCATCCACATCCTGCCGCAGGAGTTCGTCATCGACGACCAGGACGGCATCCGCGAGCCGCTCGGCATGTCCGGCGTGCGCCTCGAGGCCAAGGTCCACATCGTCACCGGCGCCGTCACCAGCGCGCAGAACATCGTCAAGTGCGCCCAGAAGTGCGCGCTCAACGTGAGCGACATCGTGCTCGAGCAGCTCGCGTCGGCGCTGGCGGTGCTCTCGGAGGACGAAAAAGAGCTGGGCGTGGCCCTCGTCGACATCGGCGGCGGCACCACCGACATCGCCATCTTCCACGGGGGGAGCATCCAGCACACGAGCGTGGTGGCCATCGGCGGCCAGCACATGACCAACGACATCGCCGTGGGGCTGCGCACGCCCCAGGAGGAGGCGGAGACCGTGAAGAAGAGGTGGGGGTGTGCCTCCACCAGGATGATCAAGGCCGGAGAGACCATCGAGGTCCCCTCCATCGGCGGGAGGAAGTCGCGCGAGCTGTCGCGCCAGATCCTCGGGGACATCCTCGAGCCGCGGGTGGTGGAGATCTTCGAGCTGGTCCAGCGCGAGATTGAAAAGATGAAGCTCACCGAGCTCCTCGCCTCGGGCGTGGTGCTCACCGGCGGCTCTACGCTGTTGCCGGGCATGGTGGAGGTCGCCGAGGAGGTCATCGGCTTGCCGGTGCGCCTGGGCGTCCCGCAGAACATCGGCGGCCTCGTCGACGTCGTCAGGAGCCCCATGTACGCCACGGGCGTCGGCCTCCTGATGTACGGCGCGCAGCAGCTCAACGATCCGCGCCACTTCCGCGCTCGCGACGAGAACATCTACACGAAGGTGAAGAAGCGCATGAGCGCGTGGCTCGACGACGTCTTGTGACGTGCCCGCGCGGCTCGCCGGGAGCGGGCCCGTTCCCCCTTCCTTTCACACTTCACGGAGCTTCAACATGATCGAGTTCGAGGACAACAGCAGCAAGGGCCCCCGCATCAAGGTCGCCGGCGTCGGCGGCGGGGGCGGCAACGCCATCAACAACATGATCGACCGCGGCATCGCCGGCGTCGACTTTCTCGTCGCCAACACCGACTGCCAGGCGCTCGAGATGTCCCACGCCCCGTCCAAGCTTCAGCTCGGCGCGGGCAGCACCAAGGGGCTCGGCGCCGGCGCCAAGCCCGACGTGGGCGCGTCGGCGGCCAAGGAGAGCATCGACCGCATCGAGGAGCTGCTCCACGGCGCCGACATGGTGTTCGTGGCCGCGGGCATGGGCGGCGGCACCGGCACCGGCGCCGCGCCCATCATCGCCGACGTGGCGCGCCGCCAGGGCGCGCTCACGGTGGGCGTGGTGACCAAGCCGTTCACCTTCGAGGGCAACCGGAGGAAGAAGCAGGCGGAGCGCGGCATCGAGGCGCTCAAGCAGGCGGTGGACACGCTCATCATCGTTCCCAACGACCGCCTCTTGCAGCTCTGCTCGACGGAGACGTCGATGCTCGACGCGTTCAAGATGGCCGACCAGGTCCTCTTCAACGCGGTGAAGGGCATCTCGGACATCATCACGCAGCAAGGCGTCATCAACGTCGACTTCGCCGACGCCGTGAGCGTGATGAGCGCGCAGGGGCTGGCGCTCATGGGCATCGGCCGGGGCAACGGTGAGAAGCGGGCGCTGGACGCCGCGCACGCCGCCATCTCGAGCCCGCTCCTCGAGGAGGTCTCCGTCGACGGCGCCACCGGCATCCTGGTGAACGTCACCGGCGGCCCCACGCTGACGCTGCACGAGGTGAACGCGGCCATCGCGCTCATCACCGACGCGGCGCACGAGGACGCGAACATCATCTTCGGCTACGTCGTCGACGAGGCCATGGGCGAGGACGTGGCCATCACCGTCATCGCCACGGGCTTCGAGAAGATGCGGCGCGAGGGCGAGCACAATAGCGCCAACGTGGCGGCGTCGCCGCCGGCGGCGCAGCAGCGCGTCGACGCCGACGTCCCGACCTACATCCGAAACGGGTGGCGCGACGGCAAGCAGATGGGCCGCGGGGCGCTCCCGCAGGCCGAGCTGCCCATGCCCATGCCCGAGCAGCAGGTGACGGACCCGGGGAGCGCGCGCTTCGAGGAGGTGCAGCCCGAAGCCGCGCCCGTCGAGCCCGAGCCGTACGACGAGCAGCCGCAGGCGCGCCGGCCCAACAGCAGCCTCGAGCCCGTGCCCTCGGCGCTCGTGGCGCAGGCGCCCGCGCCGGCGCCCACGCCGCGCCGCGGGATCATGGTCCTGCCGCCGGTGGAGGACGCGGTGCCGCGCCACAAGCGGAGCGTCCACCGCGAGGCGGCGCTCGCCATGAGCTCCGCGCTCGGCGAGGACGACGAGTACGACATCCCCGCGTTCCTGCGCCGGAACGCCGAATAGCTCAGGCACCCCTGCGGTTCCGTCGCGGCGGAGCGCTCCCTGGTGAGCGCTCCGCTGCGACGGACCTTTTTTGGGCTACGCACGTGACCTTCGCGCTGCCACGAACGCGTGCCTCAATGGAACTTGTCGAGCATCCCGCCGAGATGGATCCGTGTGTTCTCGTGATGCATCCGGCGCCTGCTGCAACTTCGAGACCGCTGCCCGCCGACCGACGCCCCGTGACCAGCGATGGGCCGTCGCCCGGCGCCCGAAGCCCGTCGCCCGAGGCCGACGCCCGAAGGCCGCGCCCGCGCAAACCGATCTCCGTGAACCGACTCTTCAGCGCTCGTCGCAGCCGATGTCGGGGCGGTTGCCCTGCGGGCGCGGGTCACCGTCGATGTCGTCGGCCAGCGAGAGGGCGGCGTCGGCGGCGTCCGCGAGGGCGTTGTCGCCGGTGACGAGGTGGCCGGTGTCGTCGACGAGCGCACTCACATCTACGATCAGGCAAGCGTCACATTGAGGATCGAACGCCGCGAGATCGCCGTTGGACAGGGCGGTCACGGACGGCGTGACCACGAGCGTGGCCCCCGTGGAGAACGCGAGCGCCACGGCCTGCGTCCATGGCGCGTCGGTCGCCGCGTCGATGCCCGGATCGCCGCCCAGCACGCTGTTGGCGGCGTCGAGCGTCGCCTGCGCGTCGAGCGCGACCGCCGCGCCGCTCGACACGAGCGTCGCCTGTCGCAGCTCCACGGCGCCCGTGGCGTCGACGGCGGGCCCGCCGTCGACGGAGACAAAGCTCGAGAGCAGTGACGCGTCACCGCAGGACAGGCCCGTGGCCGCGCCCGGGTCGGAGATCGCCCGCAGCGTGGAGCGCAGGAACGTGCTGGGCGCCGACACCTGCGCGGCCACCGCGTCGGCGCCGTGCACGTCCACGGTGCTGTCGCTGACGTCCGCGGACGCGGCGACGATGCCCGCCGTGCTCCCGGCGCCGTCCACCACCACGGTGCTGTCGACGACGGTGACGTCGACGCCGCCCGCGTCCACGCCCGTCACGCCCGCCGTGAGCGCGACGCCGGACAGCGACAGCGTCGCCGTCCCCGACCCCGCGGCCGCGCGCCCGGCGGCGTCGATGGTGGTGTCGACGAGCTGCACGTCGCCGGCCCCGTCGGCGAGCATGCCGTCGCCGTTGCTCACGAGCGTGGCGCCGCTCGCGACGAGCACGCCCCCGCTCGCGCGCACCGCCAGCGCCGAGGCCACACCCTCGGCGATCACGTGCGCGCCCTCGAGGCTGACCTGCGCGCCGTCCGCGGCGAGGCCCACGGCGTCGTCGACGGCGGCGGCGTTGGCGGCGGCGAGCAGGGTGGCGCGCACCAGGGCGCTGCGGGCGTCGCCGGCGAAGGCGATGGCCTCGCCCGAGGACGCGTCGGCGGTGGCGCCCGCCACGGTGGTGTCGCCGTCGAGGGTGAGCAGGCTGTCGGTCACCTCGATGCCTACGGCCGCATCCGCCGCACCGCCGGAGATGGTGGACGCGGTGGCGTCGAGCGAGCACGCGGTGCCCTTCACGCCGGCCGCCGAGGTGGCGCCGGCGCCGCCGGTGATGTCTGCGCGCTCAAGCGCGAGCACCGCCGACGTGCACACCACGCCCACGGCGGCGTCGCCCGGAGCGCCGAGGACCGCGCTGTCGACGAACGTGGCCACCGCGCCCGGCGACAACACCACGCTGCCGACGTCGTGGGCGCTCGTGGGCTCCACGACGCTGTCCTGCACCCGCACCGCCGCGCCGGGGGCCGCCACGAGCAGGGGCTCGTCGTGCACGGCGCCCTCGACGATGTGCACGCCGTCGAGGCTGCTGGTGCGCGTGAGCTGAACCGAGCCGCCGGCGAGAGAGAGCGTGAGCGTGGCGAGGTGCGCGTCGACGATGCTCACGCCTGTGCTGCCCACGGGCAGCGTGGTCTCGGCGCCGCCGTCGACGTACGCGCCGGCGACGTCGTCGAAGTGGAGGCCGCCGCGCAAGGACAGCCGCTCGGGCAGCGCCCCGGTGAACACGGCGTGGCTCCCCTCGGCGAGCAGCAGCTCGGGCAGCTCGTGCCGCTCGGCCGTGTCCACGGCGGCGGCGACCGTGGCGAAGGGAGCGGCGGCGGTGCCGTTGCCGGCGTCGTCGTCGCCGCGGACGGGGTCGACGTACGGGCCGGCCTCCTCGACGGTGACGGCCTGCTCCACGGTGACGCCGAGACCCTTGTCGTCGAACGCGCTGATGACGAAGTGGTAGACGTCGCCGGCCGCGACTGCGGTGAGCTCGATGTGGTCGGCGTCGGTGGCCTCGGTGAGCAGCCGCACCGGATCGTCCGGCGCCTGCGAGATGGACGTGGAGGCGATGACGCCCGAGTCCGGGTCTTCGGCGCCGCGCGCGTCGACGACGAACACCTCGCCGGGGACGACGAAGCGCTCCGGCGGCAACGACAGCACCGGCGCCACGTTCTCGGCGCCGTTGGTGACCAGCACGCGCACGGTGTCCGGCGGCGAAATCACCAGGCCGTCGTCGGCGACCACGTGGAACAGCAGCGTGACGTCGGGGCCGTCGCCGGCGGGGGCGGTGAACAAGCCGGGGACGAGCGGGTCGGGCGCGGCGGTGGGGCCGAGCACCTGGGTGATGGTGACGACGAGCGGATCGCGGTCGACGTCGAAGGAGCGCGAGGTGTCCAGGCGGAAGCGCGAACCGGGGCCGACGATGCGATCGGGGCCGCCGTTCGCGGTGGGGGCGATGTCGCCGTTGGGCGGCCGCACGTCGACGGGCGCCACCTGCACGCCGCCCGACGCGCCGCCGAGGCGCCGCTCGCCGGCGAGGAAGAGGTGTTGCTGGCGGCGGGGCGCGCTGAAGGCGATGTTGTCGCCCTCGACGCCGCCGGGGATGACGTCGGCGTTGCCGTCGGCGGACCACGCGCGCGCGGTGGAGCCGGTGTCGTCGCGCGGGCAGAAGGAGACGGAGACGCCGACGTTGGTGTCGACCTGGACCACGGGGCTCGCGCACGTGCCCACGGTGAGGCCCGTGTCCGCCGGGAGCGGCGTGCCCGCGGGCCAGAAGACGCGCGCGGCGGGAGCGACGCCGCGGCCGGCGCCGTCCACACCGTCGACGACGACGATGCAGGGCAGGGTGGCGCCGAGGGTGACGTCGACGGTGGTGCCGTCGACCGTGACGCCGGCGCCCGTGCCGCAGCTTGCGGTGGCGGTGAGCGAGGCGACGTCGCCGACGCTGTCGACGTCGAAGACGTGGGAGGTGCCCGGCTCCACGACCGCGTCGGGCGGGAGCATGAGGAACGCGGGCTCGCCCTCGGGGGTGCTCGACACGGTGACCTTCACCTGGTCGGTGGCGACGGCGCCGTCGGCCTCCGCGCGCAGCTCGAAGGTGAGCGTGGCCGGCGCGAGCGGGGCCACGAACGCGGGCAGCGCCGACGACGGGTTGGTCAGGAGCACCGGCGCCCCGTCCACCTGCGTCCACGACAGCGAGGCGTCGCCGGCGAGGCCGCGCGAGGCGCGCCCCGAGAGCACCACCCGCGAGCCCTCGAGGACGACGAGGTCGGGACCCGCGAGCGCGACGACGTCGACGCGCGGGGGCACCGTGATCGGTGTCGGCCCCGGGAAGAGCGTGTCCGGGCACCCCGCGCAGCCGACGACGAGCGCGACGACGCCCGCGAGCGCGACCGCCTGCGACGCCGGGGAGGGCGCGGCATGGCGCGGCGGCGGGTGCGCCGACGGCGAGGGACGGGGGGGCGTCACGGCACGGAATGGTACCCGGTTTTCACCGCGGCGCCCGTGGCCCCGCGCCCGTCCCCCCGGCCGGCGCGAGGGTGCGCTTCCCGGGCCGGGACCCGCGAGCTATCAGGCGCCATGAGCGAAGGGCCGAGAGCGCCGCTGTGGGCCGTCGTCGTCGCCACCTGGTTCGGCGCGGGCAAGAGCCCCAAGGCGCCGGGCACGGTGGGGTCGGCGGCGTCGCTGATCCTGTGGGCGCCGATGGTCCTCCTCGAGACCCCCTGGTGGGCGCGCCTCGCCGTCACCGCGCTGGTGTTCGCCGTCGGCACCGTCGCCGCCGCCGCCATCGTGCGCGCGCGGGGGCAGGAGGATCCGCAGCTCGTCGTCGTAGACGAGGTCGCCGGCATGGGCGTCACGCTCGCGCTCGCGGCCCACGGGGCGTGGAGCCTCGGCCTCGGCTTCGCGCTGTTTCGCCTGTTCGACATCTGGAAGCCCTGGCCCGTGCGCCTCGCCGACCGCCGGGTGAAGGGCGGCTTCGGCGTCATGCTCGACGACGTCATCGCCGGCCTCTACGCGCTGCCGTGCCTGTGGCTCGTGGAGCGCTTCGTCCTCCCTCGCCTCCTCGAGGTCCTGTCATGAAAGACACCCTGCGCATCGAGAGCGTCGCCGTCGGCGACGAGCTGCTCGACGGCCGCATCGCCGACAAGAACACCAAGGATCTCGGCGACGCCCTCGCCGTGCTCGGCCTCGAGCTGCGCGGCGCGCGCACCGTGCCCGACGACCACGACGCCATCGTGGGCGCCGTCAAAGAGGCCGCGGCCCGCGCCGACATCGTCGTCACCAGCGGGGGCCTCGGCCCCACGAGCGACGACATCACCGCCGCGTGCGTCGCGGACGCCGCCGGCGTCCCCATGCGCTTCGACGACGCCGCGTGGGCGCGCATCCAGGCCATGTTCGAGGCCCGGAAGCTCTCCATCCCCGAGAGCAACAAGCGCCAGGCCACGCTGCCGTCGACGTCGCGCACGCTCGAAAACGAGATGGGCACGGCGCCGGGCTTCGTCACCCCCGTGGGCGCCTGCGAGGTCTGGAGCTTCCCGGGCGTGCCGCGCGAATACCGGCACCTCCTCGAGGACCGCCTGCTCCCCCACATCCGCGAGCGGGCCAAGGGCGGCGCCGCCCTCGTGCGGCGCACGCTGCGCTCGCTCGGCGTCGCCGAGAGCGCCGTGGGCGAGCGCCTCACCGCGCTCAGCAACGAAAACCCCGACGTGCGCGTGCAGTACCGCACCCTCTTCCCCGAGATCCTCGTGCGGCTGGTGCTCGACGACGGCGACGCCGGCCGCGCCGACGCCCTCGCCGCCCGCGCCCGCAATGACATCGGCCCGTCCGTCTACGGCGACGGCGACGACCCGCTCGAGGTGCGCCTGTTGAAGGCCCTCGACGCCCGGAAGCAGACCGTGGCGGCGGCGGAGTCGTGCACCGGCGGCCTCGTCGCCAAGCGCGTGACCGACGTCCCCGGCTCGTCGAGCGCCATGCTCGGCGGCGTGGTGTCCTACGCGAACTCCGCCAAGGTCGACCTCCTCGAGGTGCCGCAGGCCGCGCTCGACGCGCACGGCGCCGTCTCCGAAGAGGTCGCGCGCGCCATGGCCGAGGGCGCGCGCAAGCGCTTCGGCGCCGACTTCGCCGTGTCGACGACGGGCGTGGCGGGGCCGGGCGGCGGCACGGCCGAAAAGCCCGTGGGCCTCGTGTGGTTCGCGGTGGCGGGCCCGCGCGGCACCAGCGCCAGGCGCTCGCGCTTCCCGGACTTCGGCCGCGAGCGCATCCGCGAGATGGCGGCGGCCACCGCGCTGCGCCTGCTCCTCGAGGCCGTCGAGGGCCCGCAGTGAAGCTCCACGTCGACACCCGCTTCGAGCGGGTGACGCTGCCGCGCTTCCTGGAGATCTACTTCTCCGAGGAATTCAACAACGCCGTTGGCGCGGTTTCGGGGCTCAAGAGCCGCACGCTCGTCGAGGAGACGGTGAAGGACGACGGCGCGCGCGAGCGGCGCGTGCGCATGGAGCCGGCGGTGACGCTGCCGGGCCCCATCCAGAAGCTCGCCGACAGGCTCGCGGGCGACAAGGCCGTCATCACCTACGACGAGGTCTCCAGCTACGACCCCGCCGCCCGCACGTGCCGCTACTTCATCGACAGCCGCATCAAGGACAAGGCGCGGGTCGAGGGCACCATCCGCTTCCTCGAAGAAGGCGACGGCGTCCGCCGCGTCATCGACGGCCTCATCGAGGTGAAGGCGCCGCTCGGCGTCGGGGGCCTGATCGAGCGCTTCATCGAGAGCGAGACGCAGAAGGGCTACCTCAAGATCGGCGCCTTCCTGCAGGATTGGATCGACACGCGGTGAGCCGCACGGCCTCGCACGCGACCGCCGCCGTCGTGACCCTCGCGCTCTGTACGCTCGGCGGCGCCTGCCGCACCCCGCACATCGAAGGCGCCGCCGACGACGGCGCGCTGCACCAGACGCTCGAGCGGCCGCCGCTCCAGCCGGGCGCGCCGCCCGACTGCGACGACGCCATCTTCGCGCGCACGTTCCACACGTGCCCGGCGCCGGCCGCGGCCTTCCCGCGCATCTGGGACGCGCTCGCGCCGTCTTTGACACCGGAGCGCGCCCGCGGCTTCGTCGCCGCCGAGGGACCGGCGCTCGACGCGTGCTGCGGCGCCGCCGACCTCGTCGTCGAGCTCGACCTCGTCGTCGCCTGTGACGGCCGGGTCGAGGACGCCGCCGCCAGCGTGGGCGGCGCCGGCGCCCCCCTCCTCGCCGGCGCGTGCCTCGAGGGCGTCGCGCGCGGGTGGACGCTCGATCGGCCCAACGGGCACGAGCAGGGCGTGCACGTGCTCGTCCCGTGCGGGACCCCGGGGGCGCGCCGATGAGGGCCCGCGCGACCGCGCGCGGCCTGGCGCGCGGCCGCTCTCTCCGGTCGCTGATCGCCCTCGCGCTCGCGTCGTCGGCGCTCCCGGGCTGCGCCCACGTCGACGTGGGCCCCGAGGGCTCGCCCGCCGTCTGGAACCTGAGCCCGCGGCGCGACGTCGAGGTCGACCACGCCGCCTTGTGCTGCCCGCGCGAAGGCGGGCTGTTGTGGGTCTCCGCCGTCGTCTCCGAGCGCGGCGTCGTCGCCGACCTGCGCGTCGAGCGGCCGCCGGCGTGGGCGGCGCTGCTCGCCGGCGGCGCGTGCGGCCTCGCCGACGGAGTGTGGCTCGTGGCGCACGTCGCCGGCGACGACGGCGCCGCGCACCAGGCGGACGCGCTGTTGGCCTCGTGCGACGAGGGGAAGAAGAAGCTCGGCGGCTCCTGGCTGCCGCCGTCCGTCTCCGCGGTCGAGCGCCGCTGCTTCGAGGGCATGACGCAGGCGTGGGCCCGCGAGCACCCTGCGCCCTCGTCACCGGTGACGTTCACCCTGAGCTGCGTCAGCGATCCAGGCGCTTGATCTCCACCGTGTCGCCCTTGTTCTCGAGGGCGAAGCTGCGGTGCTCCGTGGCCCCGGTGCGCACCTGGTGGGCGATGGCGTCGAAGGGGATGTCGAGCACGGCGACGGGGTCGATGAACTCGGGGCCGTCGGTGACGGCGAAGTGCAGGTGCGGACCCGTGCTCCGTCCGGTGGAGCCGGAGTACGCGATGACGTCGCCCTCGTTCACGGTCTGGCCGGCCTCGACGAGGATCCGGCTCAGGTGCGAGTAGTGCGTGCGCACGCCGTCGCCGTGGTCGAGGACGACCTGGTTGCCGTAGCCGCCCTGGCGCCCCGCGTACACGACGAGGCCGGAGGCGGCGGCCCAGACGTTGGTCCCCATGGGGACGTCGTAGTCGACGCCGTTGTGGAAGCGCCGCTGCTTGGTGAACGGATCGGCGCGAACGCCAAACGGCGACGAGATGATCATGGGTGAGACCGGCGCGCGCAGCACGAGCTCGCCGTCGCCGAGCCGCGGCGTCGGGGTGATGGTGCCGGGGGCGTTGGCCGCGCGCAGCTCTCCGACGCTCTCGTCGACGGCGCCGAGCACCGCGCGCAGACGCTTGTCGAGGTGGGCGGGCAGCACGATCCTGCGCTCGCGGTCGTGCTCGAGCTCGACCTCGAGCGTCACGCGCGCGCGCACGAAGGCGCCGAGGTCGGTGGCGCGCGGGGCGATCTCGCAGGCGGCGCCGACGTCGGCGAGCACGCGGTTCCACGCGTCCGCCCAGCCCACGCTGCTCTTCGGCGCGCCGCGCATGAGCGCGCGGTCACCGGTGAACTGCTGCAGGGCCCCGTCGATGAGGAGCCCCGCGGACACCGTCGTCGGCGCGCGCGGCGCGGGCGTGCGGCCCCCGAAGCCGGGCTCGCCGCGGGTCATCACCGCGAGCGCGGGTGCGCGCCGCGGCGCCATCCGCGCCACCCGCGCCGCCGCCCCCGGCCCGCCGCTCGCGGCGCTCGACGCCGCGCGCGGGGCGGCGTCGACGTCGGCCCAGGTGACGCGATCGGCGGCGCAGCCGGCGGCGGAGAGGAGCGCCGCCACCGCGGTCATCGAGAACGTCGCCGCGCGCACGGGATCGAGGGTAGGGCGCGCGCCGCGCGCCGGCCAATCCCGCGCCGCCGGTGACGCAGAGCGGCACGCGCCCCCCGAAAACAGGCCTACCCCCTTTGACGGATGCGCTTTCACCGCGGAAAACGTGCTCCCGCGCGTCCCGGCGCGCATCTCGCGGCCGCTCCTTCCGGTCGCCATCGCGAGGTCCCGATGCAGGCTCATCGCCGGTCCGTCGTCCCGTTGCTCTTGGTCGTCGCCGCTCCCGTCGTCCTGGCCCGCTGCCAGTGCGGGGATCCGCTGCAGGGTCTGCCCGAGGCGCAGATCGAGATCCTCGATGACCAGGGCAACAGCCACCTCGACGCCGAGCCGTGGCTCGTGATCGACTTCGGCGACGCCGACAGCGGCCAGAGCGTCACCCGCAACGTGACGCTCAAGGACAACGGCACCGGGCCGCTCCTCATCGAGAAGACGTGCCTGGTGAACGCCGCCGACCTCGACACGGCCAGGACGGCGCCGTGCATCACCGGCCAGACCACGGCCTTCACCTTCACGGACATCGGCGCCGCCCGGTTGAAGCCCGGCACCACCGTCGATGTGCCGGTGACGTTCGCGCCGCACGCGGGCGGGCCGGCCAACCTGTTCCTGCAGGTGACGAGCACCGCCGTCAAAGAGCCCGTGGCCGCCGTGCAGCTCGTCGGCCGGGGCACCGACGGGCGCCTGTGCGCGGAGCCGAGCGGCATCTTCGACTTCGGTGACGTCGACATCGGCGCCACGGCGCCCGGGCAGATCACCGTCCGCAACTGCGGCGTGAAGCCCGTGACCATCGACTCCTTCGCGTTGTCGCAGAACCCGGACGACGCCTTCACGTTCACCCCGCAGGGCGGGGACCCCACCGGGCGCACGCTGAACCAGGACGAGACCATCGTCCTCGATCTCACGTTCACGCCGGCGCAGCCGGGGCCCTACAGCGACAACCGCGCCGGTGACATCCACGTCGTCACCGCGGCGCCCTTCGCCGCCGAGTACGACCTCATCCTCATCGGCAACGGCGTCACGCCCCCGGCCTGCCACGTCCACGTCGTGCCGCAGGTGGTGAACTACAACGCGGTGGCCTCGGGGACGGCGGCGACGCGCCAGCTCATCGTGCAGTCCGTCGGCCAGTGCGCCTGCACCCTCGACGCCATCAGCGATCCCTCCCCCGCGGACCAGGGCTTCACGCTCGGCACCGTGCCCGCGCTCCCCATGGTCTTGAAGGGCACCGTCGGCTGCGACGGGGATCCTGCGGGCGCGGCCGCCGCGCCGTCCTCCCTCACCGTCGACGTCACGTTCACCGCGCCCGTACAAAACGACGCCACGCCGTTCAACGCGTCGCTCGACGTCAGCACCAGCGACGCCGACGCCCCCGTGCAGACGGTGAACCTCGAGGCCAACGGCGGCGGCGCCCCCTTCTGCCAGCTCGCCGTCTCGCCGCAGGAGTCGGGCGGCGGCGGCTTCTCGGTGCCCACGCAGGGGCGCTATGGCGTCGTCGAGTTCGGCCGCACGTCGGTGCACGTGCCCAAGCAGGAGCCCATCACCCTCGAGAACACCGGCAACATCGACTGCCACGTCACCGGCGTCGCCTACGACGATGCGCAGAACACCGTGCAAAACGAGTTCTCCGTCGTCACCGAGGACGGCCAGCCGGCCAACGGCATGGCCGCGTTCGCCATCGCCCCCGGGGAGACGCGCACGCTCTTCGCCGTGTTCTCGCCCACCCACACGCTCCAGGCGGACGGCCTGTTCGGCAGCGCGTTCTCCTTCGGGTCCTACTCGGGCACGCTCTTCCAGACCGCCACCGGCTGCCACCTGCTGAACACCGCGGCCTGCAACGGCGTCACCTTCACCACCGACGACACCACCACCGACGTGAGCGCCTCCGGGCAGAACCCGGGCGTGTACTCCATCGGCTTCAAGGGCACGCCCGTGGCGCCGTCCGTCGACGTCATCCCCGGCTCGCTCGACTTCGGCCTCGTCACCCTCGACTGCGGCTCGCCCACCCAGCGCGTGAGCGTCTACAACAACGGCGGCGCCGACCTCGTCGTCGATGAGCCCGTCGTCGATCCCGCCGAGACCCCGGAGGTCTTCCGCGTCGAGGGCACCACCAACTTCTCCAACACCTGGCCCTTCACCATCCCCGCCGGCGGCAGCATGTCCATCGAGGTGCGCTACTTCGCGCGCCAGCTCGGCGTCCAGGCGGCCAACCTCATCATCCCCACCGTCGAGGGCGGCAGCGCCGGTCCGCCGGTGACCATCCCGCTGCGCGGCGAGGGCACCACGGACACCAGCCAGACGGACACGTTCGATCAGTTCGGCGATCCCAAGGTCGACGTGCTCTGGGTCGTCGACGACTCCGCGTCCATGGATCCGTACCAGAACGAGATGGCCACGAACTTCTCGCAGTTCTTCGTGTCCTCCAACGTCTCCAACGCGGACTTCCACATCGGCGTCACCACCACGCTCACCGCCAAGGCCGACTGCATCGGCGGCCCCCCGTCGTGCCAGACCAACGCCGACTGCGGCGCCGGCGGCACCTGCGCGTTCCACCTGTGCACCGCGGGCAACGCCGTCAACTCGTGCGACGACGACCCGATGTGCGGCTGGTACACGTCCTGCTCGAACGAGCACTTCCTCTCGCCGTCGTCGCCCAACGTCGACAGCCAGTTCCAGTGCAACGTGCACACGTCGGGCGGGGCCAACCCGTCGCGTCCCGGGTCGGACAGCGCCGAGGGCGGCTTCCGCGCCGCCTACCGCTTCCTCACCCCCGAGAACATCACGGACCCGAGCATCAACGGCGGCTTCATGCGCGACGACGCCAAGCTGCACGTCATCATGGTCTCGGACGAGCCCGAGCAGAGCAAGGGCAGCGTCGACGAGTACATCGACTTCTTCCGCAACCTGAAGGGCTTCCGGAACTCCAGCCTCGTCGCCGTCAGCGCCATCGCGCCGCCGGAGAACGGCTGCACGCTCGCGGACGGCACGCAGGTCTCGGGGGACTCGCGCTACAAGGCGCTCGTCGACGCGCTCAACGGCCGCTTCGAGTCCATCTGCAACCCGGACTGGACCACGATGATGTCGCAGCTCGGCCTCGACTCGCTCGGCCTCCGCGTCGAGTTCTTCCTGTCCCGCGCCGCCGAGGAGGCGTCCATCACGGTGTGCGTGAAGTCGAGCCCGTCGGCGTCGCAGTGCGTGCCGCAGACAAAGACCAGCGACGGCGCCGCGAACGGCTGGTTCTACGACCCCGTCGACAACTCCGTGGTCTTCAACGCGGGCTCGGTCCCGCCGCGTGGAAGCCAGATCGTCGTCGACTACGGCACGTTCTGCTTCTGAACGGTTCGTGATGCCCCGCGCCCCCCACAAGCCCGCAGCGCTGCGGGACGCGGACCGCGGCTTCGCCCGCGCGATCTTGATGCGCGGCTGCCTGGCCGTCGGCGTCGCCTGCGCGCTCGGGCTCATCCTGCGCCTCGTGGTCGGCTCGCCGTTCGACGCGGGCACCGTCGTCGGCATCGTCGGCATCGTCACCAGCGCAGCGAGCGTGGCCCTGCTGCGCGCGGGCCGCGCGCAGCCGGCGACGGTCATCTTCCTGTCCCTGAGCTGGGTGCTCGTCGGCGGCATCGCCGTGGCCCGCGGCCCCGCGTACCCCGCCACCATCCCGCTCTACCTCTTGCTCATCCTGCTGGCGGGCATGCTCCTGTCTGCGCGCGCCGCCATCATCCTCGCGGTGCTGTCGACGGCGGCCACCATGGCCATGATGCTCGGGCAAGACCTGCACGCGGTGCCTTCGGCGCAGCCCATCGGCGTCGCGTACCGCGCCGGCAGCGCCGCCGTGGTCATCATCGTCGTCACGCTGACGTTCCTCGCGGCGCTGAGGCGGTTGCGCGAGGCGCACCTCGAGCTCGCCAAGAAGAACGAGGAGCTCGAGCGCACCCGCGCCTCGCTCGCGCAGACCGTCGAGGAGCGCACGCGCAGCCTCGTCGAGGCGCGCGACGCCGCCGAGGCCGCGTCGCGCACCAAGACCGCGTTCCTCGCGAACATGAGCCACGAGCTGCGCACGCCCATGAACGCCGTGCTCGGCTCCACCGACCTCCTCCTGCAGACGTCGCTCGACGATCAGCAGATGTCGCTCGTGCAGACCATCCGCGGCGGAGGCGACGCCCTCCTCGCGGTGCTCAACGACGTCCTCGATCTGCGCGCGGTGGAGGCGGGGCGGCTCTCGGTGGAGCGCGCGCCCTTTTCGCCGGCGGCCGTCGCCGAGGAGGTCGCGGGGCTGCTGCGGCCGGAGGCGCAGCGGACAGGGCTCGCGCTCGACGTGCACGTCGACGACGGAGCGCCGGCCACGGTGCGCGGCGACGTCCGCCGCGTTCGCCAGGTGCTCTTGAACCTCGTCGGCAACGCCGTGAAGTTCACCGAGAAGGGGTCGGTGAGCGTGCGCGTGTCGGCGGAGCCGGGCGGCGTGCGCTTCGCCGTGAGCGACACCGGCACCGGCATCCGGCCCGAGGATCACGAGCGCATCTTCCTCCCCTTCACGCAGCTCGACAGCTCGTCGACGCGTCGCCGCGGCGGCATCGGCCTCGGCCTCGCCATCTCGCGCGAGCTGGCGGCGCTGATGGGCGGTGAGCTGCGCGTCGACAGCGCGCCCGGCGGTGGCGCCACGTTCCGCTTCGAGATCCCCGTCGACCTCCCGGCGGGGGCGACGCCTGCGCGGGCGGCGCCGCCGCCGCTGCCCGCGGCGCTCCAGATCCTCGTCGCCGAGGACAACGAGGTGAACGTCCGCGTGCTCCTCGGCATGCTCGCGCTCCTCGGGCTGAGCGCCGACGTCGTCGGCACCGGCGCGGCCGCGCTGGCAGCCGTGCGTCGCACCGCCTACGACTGCGTGTTGATGGACGTCCACATGCCCGAGATGGACGGGCTGGAGGCGACGCGGCGGATCCGCGCCGAGTCCGCGTCGCCGCCGGCGGTGGTGGCCGTCACCGCCGACGCGCTGCCGGAGCAACGCGCGGAGCTGTCGGCGGCGGGCTTCGACGAGGTCATCACCAAGCCCATCCTGCTCGACGCGCTCAGCGCAGCGCTCGCCCGCGCGCTCGCCGCCCGCGAAGAGGGGCGGCAGAAAAGTGGCATCCCGGCGTAGGGCGGTCCACGCTGGCGCCATGGCACCGAAAACACCTCCCGCCGCCCAAAAGAGCGACCGCGACGTCTTCTTCGCCGCCCTCAAGCTCTACGACCGTCCCGAGAACGAGCTGCGCCAGCGCCCGCTCGACGACGACGTCGACGTCGACGCCTTCATCGACGCGGCCTTCGGCAACATCACGCTCCCGCCCGTTTGACGACGCTCACGGCAACGGGGTGATGACGAGGTCGTCGTACTGGACCTCGCTCTCCCACGACGTGAACGCGAGCTTGTCGTTGTGCGGGCCGTAGAGCGGCTCGGGGTCGTCGTAGGCGAGGACACGCTCGCCGTCGATGTACAGCTCGAGCGTGTGCCCGTCGGTGCGCTGCACGGTCCAGTGATAGACGCGGTTTTGCTCCCAGTGCCGCCGGAGCTCCTTGCGGCCCCGCTGGTGCTCGTCCAGGCGCGCGATGGTCGTGATGGTGTCGTGCCAACCGCCGAGGATGACGATGTAGCCGGACTGGTGCCGGATGCCGTCGCCGAAGATCTCGATCTTGGTGTCGACGGCGGGGGAGTGCGAGATGGTGGTGAATTCCACCCGCGTGTTCTTCGCCAGGGGAACGTCGAGCCACAGCGGCAGGTTGTGGTCCCCGAGGGTGGACAGCTTGCCGTCGAGGACGCGCCACGAGCCGCCGGACTTCAGGTAGCGCGCGCCGAGCTCGCCGCGTTCGAAGTCGTCGTGGAAGGGCGCCGCCGGCGGCACCTTGTCGTGACACGCGGCGAGCAGCCCGGCGCAGGCGAGCGCGATCACCGACCGGAGGGAGCGGCCGCGATTGATCGGGGTGAAGGCGCGCCGGCTCACGCGAGCACCTCGGAGACCGCCTTCAACCTCGCCGTGGGCTCCGCGGCCGACGACAGCCGCAGGGTCCAAAAGCCGACGTCGTGGAAGCGGCCGAGCTTGAAGCCCACCTCGGCGAAGGTGCCGACGAACGAGAAGCCGAGGCCCTCGTGCAAGCGCACCGAGGCCTCGTTCGGCAGCGCGATGCCGGCGACGAGCACGTGGAACCCCTGCGCGCGGCAGACGTCGAACAGGCGCTCGTAGAGGGCGCGGGCCACGCCTTTGCGCTGGTGCTGTTCGTCGACGTAGACGCCGATCTCAGCGGTCCACGCGTACGCGGCGCGCGAGCGAAACGGCATCGCCTTGGCGAAGCCCGCGATGCCCGGGTCACCCTCGGCGACGAGGTAGGCGTAGCGCTCGCGTGTCTGTTCCCACTCCGCGCGCAGGGAGTCGCCCGTGAGGGGCGCGGTGGCGAAGTGGATGGCGGTGCGCGCGATGTAGCCGTTGGTGAGCGCTGCGATGCGGTCGAAGTCACCGGCGTCGACGCTGCGCACCCGCATGCGCCAGTGCTAGCGCGTGGGGCGCGCGCTGTCATGCCGTCAGGGCGCGCAGGCGTCCGCGAGGCAGGAGAAAGCGCCGGTGCCGCCGTGCGCGGCGCAGCGCGGCGCGCACGACTGCTGCGCCGAGCCGTCGCATGTCGCCGTGCAGAACGACGCGTCCGTGCCGTCGGCGCACCCGCAGCGGGCGGCGGCGTCGCCGCGGGGTGCTGTGCCCTCGACGCAGCCGTCGTCGGACGGCAGGCAGCGCGCGCGCACGAGGTTGGCTCCCTCGCAGAGCTGGAGGCACGTCGCGTGGAACGTGGCGACGTCGTCGCAGGCGAGGTCGCTGCAGACGGCCACCGTCCCGGTGTCCTCGCAGTCGCACACGAGGGCGTTCACCCCGTGCGCGACGGCGCACGCGGGCGCGTCGTGCCGGCAGCGGACCGAAGCGCCGCCGCCGTGCCCGGCGCAGGCCTGCACGCAGTCGTCGCCGCAGCCGACGGTGCACGCGTCGACGACGGCGCCGTCGTCGCAGACGCACGCGACCGCGTCGTTCCCCGAGGGGAGGCCCGCGCGGGCGCAGCCCTCGTCGGCGGCGCAGCTCGCGACCGCGCCGGGGGCGCCGCAGGCGTGGTCGCAGGCGGTCTGCGCGAGCGCGGGGTCCTCGCCGCAGTCGCGGCCGGTGCAGGTGGCGACGTCGATGCCGCCGGGGCAGCCGCAGACGACGGCGTTGTCGCCGGCGGCCCCGAAGGCGCAGGCGAGATCGGTCTCGACGCACGCCTCGACGCCGGAGCTCGTGCCGCGGCAGGCGCGCGCGCAGACGGCGCCGGCGTCGTGCGCGCCGCCGCCACAGACGTCGGCGGTGCAGACGTCGACGAGGGAGCCGTCGCCGCAGCGGCACGACGTCTTGTCCGGGCCCGTGGGGACGTCGAACGACGCGCAGCCGGGATCGTGGGGCAGGCAGGTGGGCGCGGCGCCGTCGCCGCAGGCGGCGCGGCAGACGGCGTCGACGGTCGCGGCGTCGTCGTCGCAGTCGAGCTCCGCGCAGGCGCCGCCGCAGCCGCAGACGACGCCCGTGTCGCCGCCGACGGCGGCGCCGAGCACGCAGCCGACGTCGGCGCCGGCGCAGCGGCCCTCGACGGCGCCGCCGTGCTCGGCGCACGGCGCATCGCAGTCGAGGTGCGCGGGGCAGGCCTCGAAGCAGGACGACGACGACGTCCCGTCGGCGCATGTGCAGAGCGCCCGCACGCCCCGGGTGAGATCGAGCGCGGGCGTCGCCGGCGCGGCCGCCGGGTGCGGCTGCGCCTGTGGGCAAGCGGCGCCCGCGCAGAGGGCGAGGAGCGCGACGACGTCGAGGCGGGCGCGCGAGGGCTGACTGTGCGGCGTCGCGCGCGTCACGGCGGGCCCAACGGCTTCTTCGGGAGGTCGACGCTGTAGACGACGAGGTCGGCGGGGCTCTGCGCGGACACGAGCAGGCGCCCGTCGGCGCTCATCGCCAAAGGCGCACCGCCGAGGACGCCGCCGGGGGCGAGCGCGCCCTGCGCGCGCCACAGGAAGCGCGTGGTGGACGACGCGTCCTGGATGGCCACGACGTCGCCCTCGAGGGAGAACACCGCGCGCAGCGCATGCTCGACGCCGACCTTGGGTCCCACGGTCATCTTGGCGGCCGCGACGTCGACGGACACCGGCGTGCAGTCGACGGCGGTGCACAGGAGCGCCGCGCTCGCGTCGGGCGCGGCGGCGAGGGTCATGACGTTCGTGACGGCGGTGTCGACGCTCGCGCGCAGGGCGCCCGTCGTCGCGTCGAACAGCTCGAGCGTGCCTCCGCCGGCCGCCGTGAGCACCGACGCGGGCGCGCCGCCGATCGCGAGGAGGTCGCCCGTGATCTTCGAGGCCGGCGCGGCGTCACCGGCGGGGACCGGCGCGCCGGCCCCGGCGCCGGCGTCGGCGTCGGCGGCGGCGGCGGACGCGGCGGTGCCCCCGTCTGTCACGCCGGCGCCTCCCGCTCGATCGTCGGCGAGCGCGGCTCCCGCGTCCGCGGCGCCGGCGTTCGCGGCACCGGCGGCCGTGTCGACGGGCGCACCGGGGCGGCGCACCGCGACGCCGCCGCCCTCGACGCTGTAGGCGAGGAGCGAGCCGTCCTCGTTGAGCGCGAGGGCGCCGTCGTAGCGCAGCCCGGGGAAGCTCTCGATCACCGCCCCGGACGAGGTGTCGAGCACGCGCACCGAGCACGCGCCCGCGTCGAACGGCTTCTTGCGCTCGTCGAAGGTGCCGACCGCGAGGCGGCGCCCATCCTTGGAGAACACCGGGGCCCGATGCACCGCGAGCGTTGCGGAGCGCAGGGGCGTCGTCGACACGAGCCGGGCGTTCGCGCGTTTGCGGCGCACCAGCGCTTCGGCCGACGCCACCGACAGCGTCTCGCCGTCGGCGTCGAAGGCGGCGGCGAGCGGCCGATCGATCTGATCGTGAGCCGACGCGAACGACACCACCCGATCGCCCTCGAGCGGACCCTTGTAGTCCGCGCCGTACGGCGGCGACGCCGGCGGCTGCGCGCACGACGGCGGCTCCTCACCGGGCGGCGCGCCTTGCAGGTCGCCGGGCGCGGGCTTCGGCGGCGGCCAATTGGCGCCGTCGGGACGCATGTCGTCGAGCTCCTTCTTGAACTTCGGATCGTAGTCGCCGAGCACGCGATCGAGCGCGCGGCCGAGCACCGGCGCGCTGCCGTCGTCGAAGCGGCGCAGCCAGAAGCCGACGTCGAGGGGATCGAACCTGTTGCGGCACAGCCCGGCGTCGCGGTCGAGGTCGAGGGCCGCGCTGACGTCGCGGTAGAAGGTGCGGCGGTCGGCGGGGTCGCCGGAGAAGTCGTCGGTGAAGAACGTGGCGGCGCGGCCCGGGTGCGCGCCCGGGCCCATGCCCTTGTCGGCGAGCTCCTGGATGGCCGGCCGCTTGTCGTCGAGGACGCGGAACAAGCGCGCCTGCGCGCGCACGAAGGGACGAAACACAGTGTACACCGCGCGCGCGGTGCTCCCGAGGAGCGGCGCGTCGGGCGCGACGTAGGCGCCGTCGATGAGCTCTTGCAGCGCGCTCGGGTCGACCCTGTGCAGGTCGCCGTCGTAGACGACGGCGCCGATGGCGGCCTTGAGCTCCTTGTCGATGTCGGGGGCGAAGACGCCCACGCGCCCGCGCGCCATCCACGCGGAGTCGCGGTAGCGCCCGCGGGTCACCATGCGGACGTCGCCGGCGCGCAACGAGACCGGCGCGAGCGGCTCGGGGTCGGGGTAGCGCAGTTGCGGCTCCGCGGTGGAGGCGAGCGCGAAGAGGATGGTCTCCGCCGCCGGCGCGACCTTGTCGTGCAGCGCCTTTTGCTCGGCGGCGGCCTCGCCGCGGGCCTGCTGCTCGAGCAAGCCGTTGAGCGTCACCTGGGCTTCTTCGCCGTGTGGGTTCCCGAGCGGATCGTCCATCGGGTACTTCTTGAGGAAGGCCTCAAGCGCCTCGACGTCGTCGTCCTCGCCGGGCGTCTTGAGGGCGCCGTCCGCCACGGTCCGCCACGCCGCTTCGAGCTCCTCGAGGTGCTTGGTCTTCTTGGACTTGCACGCCGCGAGGGCGAGGGCGGCGGCGACGACGACGGTGAGCAGGCGCGCGCGGGAGCGGAGGCGGGTCATCGGGCAAGCGTATGGCCGCGCGCGGATCGGGAGCAACGCACTGTCGTCGAGGATTGACACCGCGGCGCCCGTGTTCCACGCACGGCGTCGTGCCCGACGGACCGCGCACCATCCGTGAGTTGTTGGCGGCCACCCGGCCGTGGCTCGAGAACAAGGGCGTGGACAGCCCGCGGCTCGACGCGGAGATCCTCGTGGCGCACGGCCTCGGCCTGCGGCGCCTCGACCTCTTCCTCGACCTCGACAAGCCGCTGAGCGACGACGAGATCGCCCGCTGCCGCGCGCTGGTGGTGCGCCGCGGGCAGCGCGAGCCGACGGCGCAGATCATCGGCGAGCGGGAGTTCTACGGCCTCGCGTTCAAGGTGACGCCGGACGTGCTGGTGCCGCGGCCGGAGACGGAGCACCTCGTGGAGCTGGCGCTGGCGCGCACGGCTCCGGCGGGCGGCGGTGACGCCGTCTTCGTGGACGCGTGCACCGGCAGCGGCTGCGTCGCCGTCGCCGTCCTCAAGCACCGCCCGCTGTTGCGCGCCGTCGCCACGGACCTCTCCGCGGCCGCCCTCGCGGTGGCGCGCGACAACGCCGAGCGACACGGCGTGGACGATCGGCTCGAGCTGCGCGAGGGCGATCTGCTCGCGCCGTGCGTGGACCTGAGGGGCGTGGCGTTCGTCGTCGCGAACCCGCCGTATGTGCGCCTCGACGAAAAGGGCGCGCTCGCGCCCGAGGTGCGCGATCACGAGCCCGCGCTCGCGCTGTTCGGTGAGGACGCCGACGGCCTCGGCCACCATCGGCGCATCCTCCGCCAGGCCGGCCCGCTGCTGCGCGACGACGGCTTCGTCGCCCTCGAGATCGGCGCGGGGCAGGGCGAAGCGTGCCGCGCGCTCGGCGCGACGATCGACAGGGACCTCGCCGGGCTCGACCGCGTCGCCGTGTGGGCGCGCGGGGCTCTGCCGACGCTCTCTGCGGCGTGACGCACCCGGCGCCCGACGGCGTGGACGACGACGCCCGGTCGGAACGACGGAAGCGTTCGGCGCTGCGCCGCCGTGTACGGAGAGGAACCGATGGTCGCGGCCTGCGCGTGGGGCACGGTGCGCCGCGATGCGTACGACAGCCCTCGCTTCGCTCCTGTTCAGCGCGCTCGTCAGCGCGCTCGCGTTCGCCTGCGCACCCACGCACAGCGCCCCGCCCCCCGGGGAGGCGGGCACCGGGGGCGAAGGCGAAGGCGACGGCGGCGGGGAAGGCGGCGGTGAAGGCGGTGAAGGCGAAGGTGGCGGCGGCGGTGGCGGCGAAGGCGGTGGCGGCGAAGGCGAAGGCGAAGGCGGTGGCGGTGGCGGCGAAAGCGAAGGCGAAGGCGAAGGCGGCGGCGGCGAAGGCGAAGGCGAAGGCGGCGGTGGCGAAGGCGAAGGCGAAGGTGGCGAAGGCGAAGGCGAAGGCGGTGGCGGTGGCGGTGGCGAGGGCGACGGCGGCGCGTGCGCGCCGGGAGCCGTCGACGGCTGCACCCTGCGCGTCGACGGCGACTACGACTGCACAATGACGTTCGACGGGCTCGATCGCACCTGGCTGATGCACGTCCCCCCGGGCGTCGGCGGGCGCGTGCCGCTCGTGTTCTCCTTCCACGGCCTGCGCACCACCGCGGCGCTCCAGCGCTACATCAGCGAGATGGACCCGGCCGCCGACGCGCACGGCTACGTCGTCGTCTACCCCGAGGGCACGGGCCCGTCCCTCGACGAGAGCTGGAACGCGGGCAACTGCTGTGAGTCCGCCGCGCAAAACGACGTCGACGACGTCGGCTTCACCCTCGCCATCCTCGACCGCCTGCGCGCGCCCTTGTGCGTCGACGCGCGCCGCGTCTACGCCGCCGGCCTCTCCAACGGCGGCCACATGGTCTACCGCCTCGCCTGCGAAGCGGCCGACACCTTCGCCGCCGTCGCCTCCGTCGCCGGCGTGGAGACCACGTTCCCGTGCACGCCGAGCCGGCCAATCTCGCTGTTGCACATCCACGGCGACGCCAATCCCGTCGTCAACTACACCTTCGGCATCGACGGCATCCACGGCGCCCATCGCTCCGTCAGCGACTTCGCGGGCTTCGACGGCTGCGGCGAGAGCACCTCGGTGGTCTACCAAAACGGCGTGGTCACCTGCACCACGCGCGCGGGCTGCGCCGGCGGCACCGACGTCGAGCTGTGCACCGTCGCGGGCGGCGGGCACCAGTGGCCCGGCGGCCACGACCTGCCCTCCACCTTCGGCGACAACACCACCGACCTCGACGCCACCGAGCACATCTCCAACTTCTTCCTCGCCCACGCCTTGCCCTGAGCGGCGCTACGCGACCGGGAGCACCGTCTCGACGGAGCCCTCGAGCAGCCTCTGCACCTCGTCATCGTCGAGCCGGCGGAAGTCGTCGTAGTGGGCGCCGACGCTGCCGAGGAAGCCGAGCGGCCCGAGGCAGACGACGCCGTCGCACTCCTGCTCGATGCGCCGCATGACGTCGGTCGCGCCGACCGGCGTCGCAAAGATGACGCGCGCGGCGCCGCGACGCCTGATGTCGCGGACGGCGCAGCGCGCGGTGACGCCGTTTGCGACGCCGTCATCGACGACGATCACCGTGCGCCCCTCGAGGCGCGGCCGGGGGCGGCCGCCGCGCAGCCGCGCCACGCCGGCGGCCACCTCGGCTTGCCGCGCCGACACGGCGCGCTCGATGTCGTCGTCGGAGGCGCCGGCGGCGTGCGCGAGCACGCGATCCACGAGCACCTCGCCACCCTCCCCGACGGCGCCGACGCCGAGCTCGCCCGACAGCGGGGAGCCCACCTTGCGCACCACCCAGACGTCGAGGGGAGCGCCCAGGCGCATGGCCACCGGCGCGGCGACGGCGACGCCGCCGCGGGGAAGCGCGAGCACCAGCGGGTCGCGCGCGGGGAGCTGGGCGACGACGGCGGCGAGCCGCATGCCGGCGTCCTGGCGATCGGCGAAGATGATCACGACGAGCCTCCGAGCCGCACCGGAGAATGCGCGGGGCAGGCCAACGGACGACCCCGCACAAGGACGCGCGCCGGCCCACGGCGAGGCCCGGCACCGTGTGCGACCGCACGCATCGAACTGTGCAGCCGCGCGCGTCGCTTGAGGCCGCGGCGTCCTTTGCGTGAGACTCACATCCATTGACGGCCCTCGTCCTCGACTACGCGCTCGCGCGCCCCCGCCGCCTCCTCGCAGCCCTCGCCGTCGCCGGCATCGACGCTCGCCTCTCCGAGACCCCTCTCATGGCCAAGAGCGCGGACCTGCTCATCGTCCCCGACGGCGACGACGCCGATGACGCCCTCGCCCGCGGCATCTCCAGCGGCGTCCTCGACGCCATCGCCGGCCACGTCGACCAGAAGAAGCCGCTTTTGTGCGTCGGCCTCGGCCTGCATTTCCTCCTCGAGGGGCGCACGCACCCGCAGATGCCGGCGGGGCTCGGCGTGTTCCGCGCGCAGGTGCAGCGCTTCAATCCGCGGCTCACCGACGAGGCCGAGCGGCCGCTCCTGTCGCCGCACGCGGGGCCTTCGCTCGTCGTCGGCCTCGACCGGCACCCGTTCTTGAACGTGCTCGTCGGCAAGGGCGAGCACGGCGTGTGGATGACCTTTCGCCATCGCCTGTGCGCGCCGTCCCGGGTGCCGCAGGCCGACGTCGCCGTCGGCCACCATGGGGTCCCGTTTGCCGGCGCCATCTGGCGCGACAACATCCTGGCCGTGCAGTTCCTGCCCGAGCACTCCGGCAAGGCCGGCGTCGATCTGTTGCGCTTGTGGCGCGAGGCGCACGCGTGACGCTGGCGCGACGCCTGTGCGCCCTGGTCCCCTGCGACGACGGCGGCAAACCCAAACGGCGCTTCGACAAGGGCGGCCTCGAGGTCGACTTCGTCGAGGCCATCGCCCACCACCTCGCCAACGACGGCGCCGACGAGGTGTGGCTGCGCCTCGACCCCGCCGCGGGCAACGCCGGCGCCCGCGGGCCGAACGCGCTGTACGGCCCGCTCGCCGTCCTCGAGCGGCGCACCTTCGTCCCCGTGGTGGCGTGGGCGCACGCGCCGACGCCCGCGGACGCGCGGCTGCTGCTCGGCTTCGGCGCCGACCGCGTCGTCGTCGACGTCAACCTGGGCCTGCCCAATCCGCTCGGCTTCGTGTCGCGCATCGTGCAGACCGCGGGGAGCGATCGCATCACCGCCGCCATCGCCGTGCGCCGCTTCGTCGGCGACAAGGGCGTGGTCTGGGAGCTCGTCGATCCGCAGGGGCAGGGCACGGGGCTCGACGCCATCGTGCTCGCCGAGCGGCTGCCGGCGGTGGGCGCGTGCGAGATCCTGCTCGTGCCGTCGGTGCAGGCGCCGCAGAGCGAGCGCTTCGTGCACGACGGCGAGCTCATCGAGCAGGTGTCGTCGCTGTCGAGCGTCCCCGTGCTCTCCGTCGGCGACGACCGCGAGATCGCCGACCTCGCCGCGCCGCTGTTGATGGGCGCCGACGGCGTGGTGAGCGACCTGTTCTCGTCGGGCAAGCCCGCGATCACCACCGCCAAGCTCGCCCTCGCCGCGTATGGCCTCCCCCTGCGCCCGCCGTAAGCTGAGCGCCGGCCGCCGTGGAGCCGCACGCGTGTTTCGGGCGCCGCCGATTTACCGTCGAAGTTGACCGTGTTAGCGCGCCCGCCATGCGACGCCTCGCCTTGCGGCCCCTCGTGGTTGCTCTCGCGTCCCTCGCGCTCGGCGGCTGCGTCGTGCGCGGTCACCCCGGGGACGGCGCCGGCAGCGAGGCACCGGCGCCCAATCCCGGCGGCGGCGACCCCGGCGGCGGCGACCCCGGTGCCGTCGATGCGGGGCCCGACCATCCCGGCACCCAGACAGGCGCCCAGCTCTATGCCTCGCTGTGCGCGAGCTGCCACGGCGACGCCGGCGCCGGCACCCCGAGCGCGCCCGCGCTGAACCGTTGGACCGCCCCGCGCGACGCGCTCGTGAGCACCATCCAGGCGCGCATGCCCCAGGGCGACCCGCAGGCGTGCACCGGCGACTGCGCGTCCCTCGTCGCCGACTTCATCCTGGACGAGCTTCAGGCGGCGACGCCGTCGTCGTGCGCGAGCGTCGACCTCACCGCCGCCGACGCGCTGCCGCCGCAGGCGCTGCGCCTGCTCACGCGCGACGAGTACCGCCGGAGCGTCAAGGATCTGCTCGGGCTCACCGAGACTCCGTGCGCCGCCACCACCGACTGCCGCGTCGAGAGCGAGAGCTGCGTCGAGGGCGCCTGTCGCGCCGACGCGTGCGACGTCGTCACGTTCCTCTACAATCCGCCCGGGAGCGGGGCGGTCAACACCACCGTCCACGTCGCCGGCGACTTCAACGGCTGGGCGCCTCACGCCGCCGACGGGGTCGCCCTCGCCTGGAGCGACGCCCTGGGCCTGTGGTGGGGCAAGGCGCAGCTCCCTTCGGGCGCGCACGCGTACAAGCTGGTGCTCGACGACGCCACGTGGATCGCCGACCCGCGGGCGCAGCGCTCCGTGTCCGACGGCTTCGGTGGACAAAACTCCGTCGTCGACGTCGCGTGCGACGCCGGCAGCGGCGCCGCAGACGGCGGCGACTTCGCCGCGCGCATCCCGCCGGACAGCCACCCGGAGACGTTCCCGTTCGCCAGCCACGCGGCCTCCGGCCTCGTCACGCCCACGCACGTCGACGAGTACCTCCAGGCGTCCGCGCGCGCCGTCGCCGCCGCGCACTTCGACACCGCCGCGTCCGCGCCGCGCCCGGGCGACGCCGCCTCCGTGCGCGCCTTCGGCCGCCGCGCGTTCCGCCGCCCGCTGACCGACGACGAGGTCACCCGCTACGCCGCGCTGCCGTCCACCACGGCCATCGCGCAGGCGATGCTGTCGTCGCCGGCCTTCCTGTACCGCAGCGAGATAGGCGCGCCCGTCGCGGGCGCCGCCGGCGACGGCGGGGTGTTCCACCTCGACCCGTACGAGACCGCCACGGCGCTCTCGTACCTGTTTTGGGGCACCACCCCCGACGACGCGCTCCTCGACGCCGCCGCGGCGGGCGCGCTCGACGGCGCCGACGGCGTCGAGGCGCAGGCGCGCCGTCTGCTCGCCGACCCGCGCGCGCAGGAGATCATGGGCGCGTTCGCGCTGCAGTGGCTCGGGGCCGACAAGGTCATCACCGTCGACAAGTCTCCGACGCTCTACCCGTCGTTCGACGCCGCCGTGCGCGCAGACCTCGCGCGCGAGACCGAGCTGTACTTCTCGCACGTGATGTTCGAGGGCACCGGCCGCTACGACGAGCTGCTCACCGGCACGCGCTCGTACGTCACGCCGCGCACCGCTGCGCTGTACGGCCTCGGCGCGCCCGCCGGCGGCGCCGACGCCCCTGCGCTCGTCGACATGCCCGCCGATCGGCGCGGCGTGCTCTCGCAGGCGAGCGTCATGGCGGCCACGGCGCACTCCGAGCAGACGAGCCCCATCCACCGTGGCCTCTTCGTGCGCCGCCGCTTGCTGTGCCAGGACCTCGGCACGCCGCCGCCGAACGCGGGCAGCGTCCCCGACGTCGACCCCAGCGCCACCACGCGCGAGCGCTTCGCCCAGCACACGGCCAATCCGTTCTGCGCGAGCTGCCACGGGTACATCGACCCCGTCGGCTTCGGCTTCGAGGGCTACGACCCCGTGGGTGCGCGGCGCAGCACCGAAAACGGCCTCCCCGTCGACGACAGCGGCGACATGAACGACGTCGAGGGCCTCGGCACCGACACCCACGCGCCGTTTCATTCGATGGACGAGCTCGCCGCCATCCTCGCCGGCAGCGCGTCGTCGAAGCGGTGTTTCGTCCGCCAGGTGGTGCGCTTCGCCCAGGGCCGCGACCCGTCGACCTCGACGGGCGAGACCTGCGCCCTCGACGCGCTCGACCAGAGCTTCGCCGGCGGCGACCTCAAGCAGCTCTTCATCGACGTGGTGCGCGCCCCGTCGTTCGTGATGCGGAGGGCCCCGTGAAGCACCCGTCCCCTCCGCGCCGCCCGAGCGTCGCGGCACCGTCGTCGTCACCGTTGCGCTTCCGGCGGCGCAGCGTGCTCCAGGCGCTCGGCGGCGCCGCGCTCGCGCTCCCCTTCGTCGACCTGCTGCGCGCTGGCCGCGCGCGCGCCGACGGCAACGGCTTCGCCCAACGCGCGATCTTCATGTACTTCCCCGACGGCGTCAGCGGCCCGTCACAGAGCGGCGAGCCCTCGGAGTGGCACTGCACCGGCAGCGAGCACGACTTCACGCTGCAAAGCCAGCTCCAGCCGCTCAGCGCCCACAAGGGCGACTGCGTGTTCCTGAACGGCGTGTCCTCGGGGCCCACCGACAGCGGCAGCCACCCCGGCGGCGCCAAGAAGCTGCTCACCGCCGTCGACGGCGGGTACGGCCAGTCCCTCGATCAATACCTCGCGTCCACCGTGTTCTCGGCGTCGCCGTGGCGCCACCTCTACCTCGGCGCCATGGCCACGCAAAACGGCGCGTCGGGCGACAAGCACATCTCGTATCCGACCGCGGGCGAGAGCGTCGCGCCCGAGGACAACCCGCGCGTCGCGTTCCAGCGCCTCTTCGGCGCCTCGTCCCCGTCGAGCGGCGCGAGCGACCCCGGCGCCGTCGGGGGCGCGGTCGGCGCCCCCGATCCGCGCGTCAGCATCCTCGACGTCGTGCAGGCCGACCTCGCCGACCTCCGCGGGCGGCTCGGCGGCGTCGAGCAGCAGAAGCTCGACGTCCACCTCGAGAGCGTCCGCGAGATCGAGCAGCGCATCCAGGCCACGCCGCCGCCGGCGCCGGCGTCGTGCGCGAGCCCGTCGCTCGACTACGCCGTCGACGACGCGTCGCTGTACGACCCGGGCCGCTTCCCCGAGGTGTGGAAGGCGCAGATCGACGTCTGCGTGCTCGCCATGTCCTGCGGCGTGACCCGCTGCGCCACGCTCCAGGCGTCGCACCACACGAGCGAGCTCATCATGAGCCGCTTCCCCGCCACCGAGATGTACGACCAGAGCTTCGACATGCGCAGCCACCAGGCGTCGCATTACGGGGCCACCCACGATCCCTCGCACCTCGAGTACGCGCGCTTCGTGCAGCAGCGGCGCTGGTTCGTCTCTCAGCTCTCCTACCTCCTCGACCAGCTCCAGGCGCGGCCCGACCCCGGCGTGCCCGGCGCCAGCCTGCTCGACACGTCGGTGGTCCTCCTGTGCTCGGAGATCTCCGACGGCAACACGCACTCGCACGACAACCTGCCTTTCCTCCTCGCCGGCCGCGCCGGCGGGAAATTCTCGACGGGGCGGCTGCTCGACGTCGGCTACGAGCGGCACCACAAGCTGTTGACGTCCATCGCGCGCGCGTGCGGCAGCGACATCGACGGCTTCGGGCAGGACTCCGGCGGCACGCTCCCCGGTCTGCCGGTCTGAGTCTTTGCTGGCGCGGCGGGTGCGGCGGCGGTAGGAGGGCGCATGGGGCTGTACAGCGACATCGGCACGGCGTGGAAAGAGGCGATGAAGGCGCGCGATCCCAAGAAGGACGTGCTCAGCGCCATCCGCACCGAGGTGAAGAACAAGGTCATCAACACCCGCTCCTCCGGCGGCGGCGAGATCGACCCGCCCGACGACGTCGTCCTCGACGTGCTCAAGAAGATGGCCAAGCAGCGCAAGGAGTCCGTCGAGGAGTACACCAAGGGCGGGCGCCAGGACCTCGTCGACAAGGAGCAGTTCGAGCTCTCCGTCATCGAGAAGTTCCTCCCCGCCGGCCTCGCGCCCGACGCCCTCGCCGCGCTCGTGAAGGAGGCCGTCGCCGAAAGCGGCGCGAGCGGGCCCAAGGACATGGGCAAGGCGATGAAGGCGGCCATGGCCAAGGTCGCCGGCCGCGCCGACGGCAAGGACGTGCAGGCCGCCGTCAAGGCCGCGCTCGGCTGACTCAGCGCGGCCGCTCCCTCCGGTCGGTGATCGGCGTCAGCTACGCCGCGCGCCGGTCGAGGAGGTCGTGCTGGTCCTGCGCGTCGGCGTCGGCGCCCAGGGGGAGACGCACGAAGAACGACGTGCCCGTCCCGGGTGACGACTGCACCTCGAGGCTGCCTTCGTGTTTGTCCACCACGACGGACCACACGATGGCCAGGCCCTGGCCGGTGCCCTTGCCCACGGGCTTGGTGGTGAAGAACGGGTCGAAGATGCGGTTCTTGATGGCGTTGGGGATGCCCGCGCCGTCGTCGTTGAATTCGATCTCGGCGAAGTCGCCGCGGCGCCGGGCGTGGATGCGGATGTGCCCGCGGTCGCCGCAGGTGGCGTGCCGCTCCCCGATGGCGTGGGCCGCGTTCACGATCATGTTCAGGAACGCCTGAGAGAGCTCGTCGCGCAGCGCGGGCACGCGCGGGAGGTCGTCGTCGACGACGATGTCGAGGTCGGCCACGTACTTCCACTCGTTGCGCGCGATGACCGCGGTGGTCTCGAGCACCTCGCGCATGCCGACGTTCTCCTTCACCCCGCGGCTCGGGTGCGAGAAGTCCTTCATCGCGCGCACGATGGCGGTGACCCGTTGGATGCCCTCGAGCGCCTCGGCGACGGCCTTCGGCACCTCCTCCCGGAGGTACGCGACGTCGCCCTTCTGCTCGATGAGCTTCGTGAAGCTGCGCTCGACGAAGAGCGTGTTGTCGGAGATGTACTGCATCGGCGTGTTGATCTCGTGGGCGATGCCCGCCGCGAGCTGACCGATGGCGGCGAGCTTCTCGCTTTGCAGGAGCTGCGTGCGCGAGAGCGCGAGCTTGTTGATCATCGTGTTGAAGCTCACCGCGAGGCTCGCGAGCTCGAGGTCGCCGGTGACGGGCACGCGTGCGTTGAGGTCGCCCTCGGCGATGGCGCGCGCGGCGGTCTCCACGTCGGCGAGCGGTCGCAGTTGGCGCTTGATCAGCCGGTCTGCGAAGAAGGCGAACAGCACGAGCGCCGCCAGCATGAGGGCGATGCTCGCGCCGGTGGCCAAGCGCGAAAACAGCATCATGATGCTCACCGGCACGAGCATCGCCACGGTGGCCTCGCTCCCCTCACCCAGCGGGCGCTGCAGCACGAACATGGACACGCTCTTGTTGCCGCGCTCCGGCCAGTTCTCGCGCGTCATCGTCGAGGTGGCGTAGCCGCCGTACGGGCGCGCGAGCTTCAGGTCGACGGCGCTGAACGAGTCCCCCGCCGCGCGCGGGAGCGCCGGCTCGAGGCGCTTGCCCTCGATGTCGCGCAGCGTGGAGGCGACGTCGGCGTCGGAGAGCACCATGACGTCGACCGCGGCCGCGCGGGAGATGGTGTCGGCGTAGTCCTCGTCGACGCGGTGCGCCGCCCAGACCTCGACGCCGGCGTGCTCCTGCCGCGCCGCCAGCCAGGGGGTGCCCGCGCACGACAAGAAGCCCCGTGAGCGGACCGCGGCGAGCCGCGACAGGTCGCAGGGCAGGCCGCCGGCGACGGTGTGGCCGGCGGCGCGCACCATGTACGCGTCGTCCGGGTCGCGCGCCGGCCAGGCGGAGTCGACGGCGGCGCGCGCGGCGCCCCCGTCGCCGGAGACGGCGGCGCGGCGCAGCACGTCGCTGGCGGCGAGGGCCGCGGCCTCGTGGCCGAGCTCCGTCAGCATCGTGTCGTTTTCGACGCTGGTGGCGTTTTCGATGTTGGCGTGCAGCCAGGAGTCGGCGCCGACGCGGCCGGCGTAGTAGTTCACGGCCGCGGACGCGGTCACCTGCGCCACGCCGCACACCGCCACGAGCGCCACCACCGTGGTGAGCCATCGACGCCGGGCGGAGCGGGGGTGTGCCACACCCCTCGAATCGGCGGGGCCCGAACAACCTTGAGCGTCAGGCGCCCGTGATCCATCGGGCGGTCATGAAGACGAGGGAGGCCGCGAACGCGGCGACCAGCAGCGCCGCCGTCAGCGAGACGGCCTTCCCCCTCACGAGCGCGGGCGCGCGCACCGGGCCGCCGGCGGCGCCGGCCCGGAGCCGCGGCGCCAGCAGCGCACACAGGCCCGCGCCGGCGAGGGCGCCGCCGAGGTGTGCGACGCCGTCGACGCCGGGCAGGAGCGAGATGACCACGTTCACCCCGATGAGCCCGATCCAGGAGCGCACCGGCAGCCGGGGGCCCGCCAACGGCTGGGTCCGGTAGCGCAGCGTAGAGACCCCCAGGGCCCCGACCAGCCCGAAGATCCCACCCGACAGCCCCACGGTGGCGACGTCGTGCGCGGACACCGAGAGCACCGCGCCGAACAGGGCGCTGCCGAGGAGGATGACGAGGAAGCCGGCGCGGCCGAGCCAGCGCTCGAACACGGGTCCCACCGACAGCAGGGCCGCCCCGTTCAACAGCAGGTGCAGCTCGCCCATGTGGAGAAACGGCGCGGTGAACAGGCGCCAGAACCCGCCGTGGATGACGAGGTCGCGGTTGGCGGCGCCGAGGTCGATGATGGCGTTCCCACCCGCGCGCACGGCCGCGATGCGCTCGAGGATCAACACCGCGACCATCACGCCGCCGACGGCGTAGACCGCCGCCGGCCGCTTGTCGTTCACCTCGGCGGCGCGCGCGTTGCGCGCGAGGACGCCCGACAGCCGCGGGCCGAGCCGCGCGTGCACCGCCGCTGCGGCCGCGTCCGCGCCGCCGTCGACGAAGCTCCGCTTCGGGATGACGCGCGCGACGCCGGCGCCCGCGACGACCAGGCCGATCTTGCCGTTGAACGCGAGCGTGACGGCGTCGAGCGGGATGTCCGCGGGCGGGGCGCCGCCGAGCGCCGGCACCGAGATGCCGGCGTCGTCGACGACGAGCGCGCCGGGCGTCCGCCGTCGAAGGCGTCGCACGAGCGCCACGGCGACGGGCCAGCCGAACACCGCCACCGGCACCAGCAGCAGCGGCGGCACCGCCTGGGCGGCGGCGCGCAGCATCACGGCGGCCGCGACGGACACGAGCAGGACCACGACGGCCGTGACGACGAGGAGCAGGGGCGGCGGTGGCTCGCGCAGTCGAAACCGCGCCTGCGCCGGGACGTCCGAGAGCTCCATGGGCGAAGCATGGCGTCCGGCGCCCGCGTCGCCAACCCACGTGTGCGTCGCGCGCGGCGGAGCCCGGCGGGCCCGCGTCGTGCTTGGCGCGCACGGTGTCAGGTGGACGGCGCGTCCTGACGCGACAGCGATGTCGCTCTTCGCGGCGCGAGCGCAGCGCGACGGCGCGAGGCGACGCCACGCGCGAGCTTGGCGCGCGGGATGCTGAGGTCGCGGCCACATCCGCGGCGCTGCGGCGGCGGACAAAGGGGAGGTTTCATGAGGCGAGCCCTTCTGGCGCTCGCCGGCGGAGCGTTCACGCTCTTGCCGGCGTACACGTGCGGCGCTCCCGCGGGCGATGACTTCGTGAGCACGCCGGATGGCGACGGGGTTCCGTTCGACGGAGATCCCGGACCGGCGCCCACGGGCCAGCGCTTCGACGACGTCGAGGTCGTCGACGGCTGCGGCCGCACGCACCTCGCGTTCCGCCTCGTCGACGAGATCTGCGGCGCCGACGGCGCGCTGCCCTCACCCGCGGACCTCGCCGCGCCGATGATCCGCGACGGCGCATTCGTGGACGACACGTTGTACGCCGTCGACGGCTCCGCCCTCTGGGTGCTCGGCGCCTCCAATCCCACGGCGCTCGTGCGGCGCTCGCTCACCGCCGGCGTCGGCGAGGCGCTCGCGGTGGCCGCCGCCGGCGACCGCGTGTGGCTCGCGGAGGGCGACGCCGGCCTGGTCGCTGTGTCCACCGCCGACCCCGCGCGCCCGGCGATCGTCGACGAGCTCGCCCTGCCGGGGCCCGCCTTCGATGTCGCCGTGGACGGCGACACCGGCGTCATCGCCGCGGCCCTCGGCGCCGCGGGCCTCGCGCTCGTCGATCAGGCGCTCCCTCCGGTCCCCGACCCGAACGACCCGGGCGCCGACGGGGAGCGCTTCTCAATCGTCGACGTCGGCGGCCCGGCCGTCTCCGTCACGCTCGACGGCGGCCGCGCATACGTCGCCACCTGCGACGGCCTCGTGATCGTCGACGTCGCCGGCCGCGAGGTGCTCGGCGCCGCGCGCGGCGACGCGTTCGTCCCCGGCGCCGTCGTCGACGGGGTCAATGAGGCGCCGGCCAAGGACGTCGCCGTGGTCGGCTCGCTGGCCTTCGTGGCCGCGGGCCGCGCCGGCGTGGTCGCCGTCGACGTCGGCGACGCCGCGAGCCCGCGCGCCGTCGGCCAGTGCACCGACGCGCACGCGCTCGATCACTACGTGAACGGCGTGAAGGTCGACGACGGGCGCCTGGTGGTGGCCGCCGGCGAAGCCGGCGTCGACGTCGTCGAGGACCCGCTGGCCACCTGCGGCGACGGCTTCGCGGCCTCCGTCGACGTCTCGCCGCCCCTGCCGGTGGTGGACGCCGCGTGCCGTCCGGTCCCGCCGTGGTCCATCCTCGACGTCGTGTCGTGGGAGCCGCCGCCGCTCTTCTTCGACCCGGTGCAGCTCGTCGTGCACGACGGCCACGCGTGGTCCTTCGGCGACGCCCGCCGAAACGGCGTCCGCGCCGTCGACGTGTGGACGCTCCCCGACGTCACCCACGCGGGTCGCTATCAGGAGCCGCGCCGCGTGAGCGGCATCGCCGCGCGCGACGGCGTCGTCGCGCTGGCGGGGGTGCCCGCGCCCGACGGCGGCGCCGGATCGCCGGGCAGCCTGTGGATCGAGACCGACGACGATCGGCTGCTCGTGAAAGACACGCTCGCGGACACCCCGTGGCTGCAGGGGACACCGGGCTTGCTCAGGGACGGCACGCCGGTGTCGGTCGCCCGCGGCACGCTCCTCGTCGGCCACACCGACGACCACGGCCTCGACACCATCGACGGCAAGTACGCGTCCCCGTACGCGATCCCGTTGCCTGAGCAGGTGTCGCCGCGGCACCTCGTCATCGAGGACGACGGGCGGCTCGACGTCGCGGTCCCCGACGGCGTCGCCTCGGTGAGCCCCGGCGCCATCGCCACCGGCAGCGCCACCGGCCAACGCCTCGACGCCCTCGGCCGCACCGCCGCGCTCGCGCCCGACATCGCCGGCACCGGCGACGACGTCGTCGTCGCGGCGCCGGAGTGGGCGAACGCGCTCGGCTTGAGCGGCGCCGCCTACGCGGCCCCCGGCGCGTTCACCGCCGACGAGATCCTCGACGTCGCGCTGTGGCGCACCGGCCCGCCGCGGCGCGTGCTCGCCGCCGACCCCGAGCAGCTCGGCGTGGTGCTCGAGGCCGCCGCCATCGCCGACCGCGGCGCGCTCATCGTGCACGGCGGCGTCTGCGCGGGCGCGGTGCCGCCGGCGCCCTACGTCGACGCCGTGCTGCGCGGCGATCGCGCGTACCTGCTCGCCGCGGACGTCGGGCGCATGCGCAGCGAGCTCGTGCGCGTCGACGTCGGCGGCGCCCGGCCGCTGGTGCTCGGCGTGAACGCGTTCACCGGCTCCGCCGTGGGCATGACGACGACGGCGGACCGGCTCTACGTCGCCGACGCCGACGGCGCCATCCGCGTGTATGCGCTGCCCGGGGCCACGTTGCTCGGCGTCGTCGGCGGTGCCCCATGAGGGCGCTCGTCGTCGTCAGGGCCGGCCTGGCGTTCGCCGCCGTCGCGCTCGCGGGCTGCACGTTCGACCCCGGCCCGCTCGACTTCAACCTCTTCCCCGACCTCCCGCAGGAGGACTTCGTCAAGGACAATCCGCCGTCCGTCGACGTCACCCTCCTCGCCGACGAGAGCGCCATCGGGCCCGACGGCGAGGTGCAGATCGACACGTGGGACGATCTGTCGAGCAGCGTCAGGCTCGACGTCACCTTCGCCAACACCGTGTCGATGGACGTGCCGCTCGGGACCGTCACGCTCACCGGCGCGGAGCTCGGCGAGGGCTACGGCGACATCCGCGCCGTCGCCCACGACGACGACGGCGGCCACACCGACGTCGTCACCGGGCGCGTCCTCGTCGACCTCACGCCGCCCGAGATCGATCTTTCGCCCTGCATCGTCGGCGGCGACGGCGCGTTGTCGGCGGCCGTGGGCGACGCGTGGGCCCTCGGCTCCATCGACCTCACCGTCGGCGACGCCAACTTCCACGAGGACTTCCCGCAGTGGCCCGCCACGCTCGGCAGCGACTGGGACTGGACGCTCTTCGAGGTCCCCGCGGCGCAGCTCCCGGCGGGGGCGACCACCGCGACCCTCATCGCCATCGACCACGTCGGCAACGAGACCGACGCCACCTGCGATCTGCTCGTCGACACGTCGGCGCCGGAGGTGACGCTCACCGCCAGCCTCGACGACGACGGCGTCATCCACGCCATCGTCTCCGCCTCCGACGACGACACCGGGGCCGAGCCGTCGCTCGAGGTCGCGTCCCGCGGCGCGGTGCTCGCGGAGGGCAGCGGCCCGTCCACCGGCTTCACGCTCACGGCGGCCGACTTCCCGGCGGGCCCGCTGCCGCTCGAGGGCCGCGCGATCGACCGCGCGGGCAACGTGGGGGTGTCGGCGCCGGTGGTGCTCGAGATCCGCTGAGCGCGGGCGTGGCGGCCGGGCGCCCGGCGCGCTAGGTCCCGGGGCGTGATTCCCGAGGACGTGATCAACGAGATCAAGCGGCGGGCGGACCTCGCCGCCGTCGTCGGGCGCACCGTCAAGCTGAAGAAGAGCGGGCGCAACCTCGTCGGGTTGTGCCCGTTTCACCAGGAAAAGACCCCCTCGTTCAACGTCCGCCCCGACGAGGGCTTCTTCTACTGCTTCGGCTGCAAGGCCGCCGGCGACGTCGTCGAGTTCCTGGTGCGCACCACGGGCCGCGGCTTCCTCGACGTCATCAGCGAGCTCGCGGAGCAGACCGGCGTCGAGATCCCCAAGGCCGACGTCGACCCCGCCGAGGAGGAGCGGCAGCGCGAGCGCAAGCGTCTGCTGCGCGTCCTCGAGCTGACGCAGGTGTTCTTCCGCACCCGCCTGGCCGCCGACGAGGGCAAGGCCGCGCGCGCCTACCTCAACGACGTCCGCAAGATCGACGAGGCCACCGTCGACCAGTTCGGCCTCGGCTTCGCCGGCGTGCGCGACGACGGCCTCGCCTCGTTCCTCAAGGAGCAGGGCGTCTCCGTCGAGGACGGCGTCGCCGCCGGCGTCATCGGCAACAGCGAGCGCGGCCCGTACGACTTCTTCCGCCACCGCATCACCATCCCCATCCGCAACGCGCGCGGGCAGGTGGTCTCCTTCCAGGGCCGCATCTTCGGCGAGCGCGACCAGATGCCCGACGGCCGGAAGCGGCCCAAGTACGTGAACGGCCACAACTCACCGGTCTACGACAAGTCCGCGGTGCTCTTCGGCCTGTTCGAGGCGCAGCAGGGGCTCCGCCAGAAGATGCCCGCGGTCCTCGTCGAGGGGCCGCTCGACGCCATCGCGGTCGCCCGCGCCGGCGTCCCCACCGCGGTCGCCCCCTGCGGCACCGGGCTCACGCCCCGGCACATCGACGAGGTGGCGGCCAAGACCGAGCGCGTGGTGGTGTGCACCGACGCCGACAAGGCCGGCCGGGACGCCGCCACCCGCGCCGTCTTGATGTTCCTGCAGCGCGGCCTCGACGTCGGGCTGGTCGCGCTCCCCGACAAGGACCCCGACGCCATGGCCAAGGAGGGCCGCCTCGACGAGCTCCGCGGCATCGTCCTCGGGGCGCCCTCCGCGCTCGACGCCCTCATCGCGCGCGCGAGAGAGAAGGCGACCGGCAACATGGGCGCGCGCGTGCAGGCCCTCGACGAGCTGCTGCCGTTCCTCGCGGCGCCGGCGCGGGAGCTGGTGCGGGCGGAAGCCGCGCGGGCGGTGGCGCGCGCGTTCAACGAGGACCCCGCCGTCATCCGCCACGAGGTCGAGCAGCGCGGTCGCCGGCTGCTCTCGGACAGGCTGCGCGGCTCGTCGACGGGGGGCGCGCGGCGGCCGGCCCCCCGGTCGGCGTCGCCGGCGCGCGCGGGCGCAGAGGGCGGCTCGGGGGATCCCCGCGCGGGCGGCGCCGAGCCCCGGCCGGCGGCGCGCCGGGCGCCCCGGCCTTCGCGGCCGCTGTCGGAGCCGGAGATCATGCTCGTGGAGGCCTTGCTCACGCACCCGCACCTCGCGGCGCGGTGCGGCGTGCTGGTGCCCGCGCTGCGCAACGAGGAGCTCAAGGCGTTCATCGAGCGGCTCATCGAGCTCCTCGTGCGCTTCCACGACGAGGACGCGCGCGCCGTGCTGCTCGACGACAAGCGCGGCGTCCCCATCCGACCCAGCGGCCAGATCCGCGGCGTGGTCCTCAAGGTGCAGCAGGGCGGCGGCTTCGCGCGGCCCGACGACTACCTCGCGGAGGGCGCCGCCGCGCGCATCGTCGAGGACGCCATCCTGACGCTCGACAAGCGCGTCCTCGAGGTCCGCCTGGGCGAATTGCAGCGCCTGCTCGCCGAGGCGGACGAGCGCGACGACGACGGCGAGCGCAAGCGGCTCCTCGAGGAGCAGGCGGCGCTCGTGGAGGCGCTCAAGGCCCTCGTGGAGCCGCCGCGGAGAGCCCCGCTCGCGGCGGCGGTGGCCCGCGCGCTGCCGGCGCCGCGCGCCGCCAACGTCGACGAGGAGGGGCCGGCGGGGCAGGGCGAGGCCCCCAGCGGGCCGCCCGACGAGGCGGGCGAGGGGGCGCCCGACGAGGGCGTCATCGAGGGCGAGGTGCCCTACGCAGGAGATCCCGACGACGACCCCTGGGCGGTCTGAGATGTTGTGATTTTGTCCGGGGTTGATACACCCTTCGGTCACCGCTCCCCTATTCGCGATCCCCGTCGAACACCTCCCCCACAGGTAGAGAATGGCCACGCACGGAAACACGAAGAGACCGGCTCAGAAGAAGCCTGTGAAGAAGAGCGGCGCGGCCAACCCCGCGCATCGCCAGGGTCGTCCCGAGGCGAAGACCGCCAAGCCAGCCGTGGCCAAGAAGGACAGCAAGTTGCCGAAGAAGGTCGACGCCAAGAAGCCCGCGCCCAAGAAGGTCGAGGCGCCCAAGCGCGCCGCCGTCGAGGTCGTCGTTCCCGTGGTCAAGCCGCCCAAGCAAAACGGTCGGCCCAGCGCGGCCGGCTTCGACCTGTTCATCCCGGACACCACCCGCAGCCGCCCCGCGCGCCGCCGTGGTGATGCCGGCGGTGGCTCGTCGTCGTCGGGCGGCCGGCGCGCGTCGAGCGGTGGCTCGGCGAAGAAGCACGGCGACAAGCACGCCGCCGATCAAGCGCCGACGGTGCGCGCGCCCGCGCGCCCGATGTCCGAGCGCAAGGAGATGAAGCGGCTCATCCTGCGCGGCAAGGATCGCGGCTTCCTCACGTTCGACGACATCAACGAGAGCATGCCGCCCGACGTCACGACGCTCCTCGGCCTCGAGGATTGCGTGGCGCTGCTCGCCGAGGGCGAGGTCGAGGTCGTCGATGACGCCCTCAAGTTCTCGAACGACGGCGCCGGCACCGCGCCCACCAAGGGCCAGCTCGTCGAGAGCGCCGACGCGCCCGAAGAGGTCGACTACGCGGAGTTCAGCAAGGGCAACGACCCCGTGCGCATGTACCTGCGCAAGATGGGCTCCGTGTCGTTGCTCACCCGCGACGGCGAGGTCGAGATCGCCAAGCGCATCGAGGAAGGCGAGCTCGAGGTCCTCGACGCCGTCCTCGCCACGCCCATCTGTCTCGCAGAGATCCTCGACCTCGGTGATCGCCTTCGCAAAGGCAAGATCCGCGTCAAGGAGATCGTCAAGGAAAACGAGTCCGGCGAAGACGGCCAGACCCTCGAGTTCGACGAGCCCAAGGTCACCGAGCGCGCGCTCCGCATCGTGGGCACCCTGCAGAAGCTCAAGAAAGAGATCGACTCCGCCGACGAAGAGCTCGTCGACGGCAAGTGCGGGGCGCGCCGTCGCGAGGAGCTCACGACGCAGCGGGCGCAGAGCCAGGGCGACGTCGTCAGCGAGCTGCGCGACCTGAAGATCAACAAGCGCCAGATCGATCGCATCGTTCAGCGCATCAAGGTGCTCGTGCGCCGCGTGAACAAGGCGGAGTTCGAGGTGCAAGCCATCGAGCGCTCGGCCAACGCCGACGCGGTCACCGTGCGGCAGGAGCTGCGCAAGGCCCGCGAGGACGAGGCCGTGCTGCACCGCTGGGCCAAGAAGTGGAACACCGACGTCGACACGGTGCTCGACTGGGACCGCACCATCGCCATGGCCATCAACCGCGTGAAGCGCGTGCAGGAAGAGGCGCAGATGGCCCTCGACAGCCTGCGCGACGCCTACCGGCGCATCCAGAAGGGCGAGCGCACGGCGGAGCGCGCCAAGGCGGAATTGGTGGAGGCCAACCTCCGGCTCGTGGTGTCCATCGCGAAGAAGTACACCAACCGCGGCCTCCAGTTCCTCGACCTCATCCAGGAGGGGAACATCGGCCTCATGAAGGCCGTCGACAAGTTCGAGTACAAGCGCGGCTACAAGTTCTCGACGTACGCCACGTGGTGGATCCGTCAGGCCATCACCCGCGCCATCGCGGACCAGGCGAGGACCATCCGCATCCCCGTGCACATGATCGAGACCATCAACAAGCTCGTGCGCACGTCGCGTTACCTCGTGCAGGAGCTCGGCCGCGAGCCCACGCCCGAAGAGATCGCGGAGAAGATGGAGCTCCCCATCGAGAAGGTCCGCAAGGTCCTCAAGATCGCCAAGGAGCCCATCTCGCTCGAGACGCCCATCGGCGAGGACGAGGACAGCTCGCTCGGCGACTTCATCGAGGACAAGGGCGCCACCAACCCGTCCCACGCCGTCATCGCGATGAACCTCTCGGAGCAGACGCGCAAGGTGCTCGCCACCCTGACGCCGCGCGAGGAGAAGGTCCTGCGCATGCGCTTCGGCATCGGCGAGAAGTCCGACCACACCCTCGAGGAGGTCGGTCAGGACTTCGAGGTCACGCGCGAGCGCATCCGCCAGATCGAGGCCAAGGCGCTGCGCAAGCTCCGCCACCCCTCGCGGGCCAAGAAGCTCCAGGCCTTCGTGGACGCCAACAGCCAGGGCGGGCCGCCGCAGACGTGATCCTGGGGCGCGCTGCGCGCGCCGGGGCCTCCGGCCCCCCCGCGCTTCGCGCGGGCCCCCCCGGGCTTGACCGTGCTTCCTTGCGGAGCCGCGCGCGGAGCTCGCGCTCGCGCGGCTTCGGGGCTCATTGCCGGATGACGCGGTCCCGAAGTCGCGGCGAACGCGGCCTCCGGAGCCGTCGCGTTCCGGCCTCACGCGCCCTCCACGACGGCTCCGACCGGCCGCCTTCGCCGCGTCCCCCAATTTTCGGGTCGCCCCGCGCCTGCGCCGCACGCCCGTGGCGCGCGCCGCGTCGGCGCGGGCTCTCCCCGGCGTAGGGCGCGGGCTTGCCCCGACGTAGGGCGCGGGCTTGCCCCGACGGAGGGCGCGCGCTTGCCCCGACGTAGGGCGCGGGCTTGCCCCGACGTAGGGCGCGGGCTTGCCCCGACGGAGGGCGCGGGCTTGCCCCGACGGAGGGCGCGGGCTTGCCCCGACGCAGGGCGCGGGCTTGCCCCGACGCAGGGCGCGGGCTTGCCCCGACGCAGGGCGCGGGCTTGCCCCGACGTAGGGCGCGGGCTTGTCCCGCGCCTCGGAGCCCCCGCGCGCGTCGGCGTCACCCGCCGTCGTACGGCGTGGGCTTGCCCCGCGCCGCCCTCGTGCCCTCGCGAGCTGCGGGCCGGTATCGTCGACAACGCTGGCGCGGCCTACAGTCCCGGCCATGTTGACGAACCGCTCGGCCCCGCCCGTGACCGTCACCCCGGTCCTCGTCTATCCCGATGTCCGCGCGGCGGTGACGTTTCTCGCCACGGCCTTCGGCTTCGAGGAGCGCGTGCGCATAGGCGACGCACACCGCGCGCAGTTGCGGGTGGGCGAGGACGGCGCCGTCGTCGTCGCCGACGTCGGCCGCGATCGCGTCGCCCCGAGCGCCGGCGTGGTCACGCACGTCCTCAAGGTCCGGGTTCCCGACGTCGACGCCGCCTTCGCTCGCGCCCGCGACGCCGGCGCGCGCGTCGTCGAGGATCTCACCACGCACGCGTACGGCGAACGCTCCGGCATGCTCGAAGACCCCGCCGGCCACCGCTGGGAGCTCACGCAATCCGTGCGCGACGTCGCGCCCGAGGAGTGGGGCGGCGTCGCCGTCGGTCGGTGGTGAACGGCTCCGGGGTGGCCTCGCCGCGGATGCGGCGATACACCGCGTCCGGGCCCGTAGCTCAGCGGTAGAGCAGTCGGCTCATAACCGATCGTGTCGCAGGTTCGAATCCTGCCGGGCCCACAGTTCAAGCGCTCCTCCGCCGCGCGGCCGCTCCGGATAGGCCCAAGCACCGTCGGCGCGGGTGCGGATCGTCGTGCAGGGCGGTTCGAATCCTGCCGGGCGCGCCAATCGTTGCCCTTCGTCATTTCCGCGAGGATGGCGAAGGGCTTTTTCATGTCGTAACGCACGGTTACGCCCTCGAGGCGTGGGTTCGAAAGCACCATTTCGAGCAGTTGGCGCTTCTCCGAGGGAGTGCGCTGGTTCCACAACGATCTCGCCTGCTTGGCCAGTTCGAAAATGCGATCCGCGGTGACGAGGTACTTGTCGTCGAGCTCCTCGCTCGCGGCGCTGAGCCGGTCGAGCGCCGCGTGCTTCTCGCTGAGCAGAATCTCACGCTGGCGCTGGTACGTGACGTCGTCGAGCTTCCCGTCGACATACATCGCCACGATCTTGTCCTCGCGGGCTTGCACGTCGTCCACCGTCCGCTTGAGGACGGCGATCTCGCGGCGGCGCTCGGTGCGCACGACCTCGTGGGTCTCGCGGAGCACGCGCGAGATCTCGTCGGCGAGCGCGTGCGGCAGCTCGATGTTGGCGATCGCGACCTCGAATTGCGCGAGGAGCTGCGCCTCCGTCACGTGGACGCGCTTGGCGTGAACCCGGTGGCCGTTCGCGCACCGGTAGTAGTCGTACCGCTTGCCGCCGGTCTTGATCTTCGGGTCGTAGGTGATGCGGCAACCGCACTCGGCGCAGACCAGGAAGCCGGAGAGGGCGCCGGCCGCGCCGAGGGGCGAGCCGTACGCGCCGCGGGTGAAGGTCGCCTGGAGCCGCTCCCACTCGTTGGTGGTGAACACAGGTTCGTGCTTCCCGCGGTAGCGCTCGTCGCGCCACGTGAACCAGCCCGCGTAGAACTCGTGCTTGAGGATCGCCTCGACGTCGCCCGCGCGGAGTACGCGGTTCTTGCGGCCGAGCCCCGCCCAGAGCCCTTCGTTCACGATGGACTTGCCGACGCTCTCGAGCGATGCGCCGGCTACGCGCAGCTCGTACATGCGGCGGATGAGGGCGCGCCCCGCGGGCAACAGCTCGATGGTGCCGCCACGGTCTCGCACGACCCCATTCGCGCCGACGAGCTTGGCGTTGCGGTAGCCGATGGGCGGGCGCGTCGGGTACCAGCCGTCCTTCGCCTTCGCGTCCTGCGACTCCTTGGCGCGGCGCGAGAGCTGCCGCGAATAGGTCTTCGCGACGAGCGTATTCATCTCGGCCTTGAGCCAGTCGCCTTCGTCGCTGCCCGCGTGAAGCTGCCAGCGCTCATGCGCGACGTGCAACACGAGCTCGTCGCGGCGGATGAGATCTTCGAGCAGCTCGTAGTCGGTGAAGTTGCGGGTGGTGCGGTCCCAGACCCAAAAGACGAGGTGCCGCACCTTCTCCTTCTTCGCGCGCGCGAGCGCCGCGTGAAACATGACGCGGGCCTCGGACGACTTCGCGCTCTCCTCGAGCACGATGACGTCCACGAGGTTGAGGCCGTGCGCCTTCGCGTGCGCGGTGATCCCCTCGCGCTGCACGCCGGGGCTGTTGTTGTCGCCCTGCTTCTTCGAGGACACCCGCACGACGCCGATCGCGCGGTCCGACTTTCCGAGCCACCGAGCAGCATTCACCTTCATGGTCCACCTCGCGGAGAAAGATCAGATCATGACGGAGAGCGGACGTCACCGGTCGCGCTCACCGTGGCGTCCTCCTGCGCCCACCGATCGAGCAACTCGAAGACGTTGGCGATCGTTTGGATGTCGGCGCGGGTGAACCGGACGGCGGCCTCCGGGTTCGCGGGCGAGAACATGCGCAGGTTCCCGCTCGACGTCTCTTCCAGCAGCATGAGCACCTCCAGCAGACACGTCGGCGATCGAGGCGAGCGCGCTCGCCGCATCCTTTCGTGTCGCCGTCGCCGTCGCCCTGCACTTCGCGGGCGGCGGTGACGGCATATCACCGTGTTGCTTGAGCCTGAGCCCCCTCCGCGCGCCGTGCGGCACCTCGTTCACGAGATCGATGGATCAGCCAGCGACCTCCCGCCGCCCGTCGCGCAGCGACACGCGAAGCGTGCGGCGAGCGCTGACGAGATCGCCGTTGCGAACCTCGACAGCGCGGCCGGCCCGTCGCGCCTCAGCGCGACACGCGGAGCGTGCCGGCAGACGAAACCCCTTGTTGGGGGTGAGTCTGGAGGTCGCTGGCGCCACGTCAGTACGTGTCAAATGCTTTGGATTCGGCGGGGTAGCTCACCGGAAACTGTCACATGTACCTCCCCATTGTCCTGACACCAATTGACACGCATTGACGGGGCGCCGGCGGCCGGCGCGCCGGGCGGCGTCAAGATGGGAGCGCCTCGATGCCAAGATGCCACGTTTGGGACGCTGGCGTCCCGGCGTGGACAGTTGTTCGTTCGACGCACGCCTGTCGTCTTGCGCTGAGGCCACGCGCTCGACACGATCACTTCGATGCAACCGGGCCTCCTCTTCGATAAGTCCGCCTTTCAGGCGCTCAACGAGGATGAGCATCGGTCGGTGCAAACGCTCTTCAAGGTCGGCCTCCCGCCAGTGCTAGCGAGCGAGGTCATCGCCGACCTTGCGAAGTACCCGCACGACAAGAACGGGGAGGCGAAGGTCGCGACCCTCGCGGCCAAGTTTGGAGGTTCCGGACCGCCGCTCGTAGTCGGCCACGTTACCGCCACGCTGCGCTCGCTACTGGGCGCTGAGCCACCGCGGCGCGGCGACCTTTGGTACGCAACCCCTCGTCGCGCGGTGAATGCTGACGGAGAGCCGGGCATCGTGGTCGACACCGCGCCGATCAATCACGCCATCTTTCGGTGGCGCGATGGCGAGTTCATCGACGCGGAACGGGACTACGCGCGCCGGTGGCGCGAAATGCTCGGTGAGCTGCAGTCGGGAACGTTTTCGCCGCGTGCTGAAGTCGCAACACGTCGTCTTCCCCAAAGCGAAGAACGCAGTGGACGCACTTCGCATCGCCGACGCTGAACTCGTCGATCCCGCTCTGCAGCCCGCATGGCTCGAGTGGCTCTTGGATTCGCTCGCGCCCACGCCCCAGGTTGCAGGCGCTGTGCGCCAGCGATGGGACGTTGCAGATTTACCCCTTGTCGCGTTCGCTCCGTTCGCCGCGTTCTGTGTCCGCACGATGCTGTTCTTCGAGATCCTCACGCGCGGAAAGCACATCGTCGATCGCGAGACGAACCTGATCGACCTTCGCTATCTCTACTACCTACCCATGTGCCGCGTATTCGTCTCAGACGACAAGATGCACCGCGCGATGGCGCCTCTGCTCGCCCCAGGCGATCGCTTCATCCCGTTGTCCGTGTTCCGCGCCGACTTGAAGGCCCTCGTCGAGGTTGGTGGCGGAGAGCACTTCCTCTTTCTCGGAGACGCGCTCGACGCACTCAAGAAGCACCACGCGACGACGCCGACGTCGGTCATCGGGAAGATTGAGACATCGTGGGGTTGGGATCCGAACCGCGAACTCACGTCCTCAATGCCGCGGGAAGAGGTCCAAGCAATCCTTGAGAGGAAGTTCCCGCAACTTTTCAGCAAGAACCGGCGAGACGAGGGAGACAGTGACGAGCAATCGAGGTGAGGGAGCCTGGCGCCGAACGGCGATGTCGCGTCACCGGTCACGAGTCACCTGGCGATGCTCATAGATTGCTTGCAAGACCGGCCGGCTAGCCGCCCTCAAGTACCGCAACGTTCGCGAGTCGGAGCGCCGCGGCTCCGGGCGTCGCGACCTTTTCGTGTGTCGCAACTTGCTCGCCTGGACTAGAAAGGCAGCGCAAGCCGATGCCTTCGATCTTCGCCCGGGCAACCGTCAAGCGCGTCACTCCCGGCGCGCTCATGAACGAGGAGGACGTCAAGGTCCACCTCGTTATGCCGCGGTTACAGGAATGCGGCTTCACGCAGGAAGAGCTGCACCTCGAGGCGACGTTCACGCTCCGCGCCGGCCGCTACACCTTGAATGTCGGCGGCAAGGGCGCTCCCCGCGCGCACCACGTGCGGGCCGACATCCTCGTCCTGCGGGCGGGCAAGCCGCTCATGATCGTGGAGGTAAAAGCCGACCACGTCGATCTGTCGGCGGACGACGATCGGGACCAAGCGGTGTCCTATGCACGGCTTCATGATCCGATGTGCCCGGTCGCAGCGTTGACAAACGGCAAGCGGTGGCGGTTTTTTGACACGGTCTCAAAGAAGGAGATTTCCGCCGATGATGTGAAGGCGTCGACAGCACTGACCATCACGCTCGAGGACGAGCTTCGGAGGGAAGCCCTCATACAATTTGTCGGTTACTCGAAGGAGAACCTCGCGGCTTTCTGCGCCGAGCAGGTTCGTACCGCTGTCGCACCGTATCTCGCCGGTCTCGATGGCACGCTGCCGCTGTTTATTCCGTCGCTCTACGTCCTGCCCGGAGCGATGCGTGACGCCTGGGCGAAGTTTGTCGAGGGGTCACAGCGGGGGTTGCTCGTCAGCGGAGGGAACGGGTCTGGGAAGTCGGCATGGATGGTTCATGCGTCGACGTCGCTGACCGGTCAGGGAAGACCTTGTCTCTTCTACCGCGCGCATCTCTTGAGCGACGGATTCATCGCCCGCCTCGCTTCTGACCTCGCCTGGGCCTTGAGTCCGAACCTCTCGAGCGATGCCGCCGGTCGCCGCTTCGCGAACACCCTGAGGGGCGCGCAGCTTGTTGTCTTCATCGACAGCGCTGACGAGGCGAGCGAGGAGCTCACGAGAGCTGCGCTGAACGAGCTCGTCGAGAGATTTCCGGCTAACGTGCGCTTCGTCGTTGCGTGCAAGTCGACGCGGGTCGCGCCGCTCGGTCGCGACCCCGATGGATTAGACGCGGCGTGGTTCCAAAGCCTGGGAGATTGAGAAGGCGTGGACCCGAGCCTCCTCGACGAGACGGAGTTTTGGACGCTCGTGCAGCGGCACCAACGTCACTTCGGGGTGTTTCCGCTGTTCAGCGGCCGGCTCCGAGCCGAAGCACGACGGCAGCCGAGCCTTCTGCGCCTCATCTTCGAGGTCTCCGCACAGAGCCGCAATGACTTGGCCGCTCACAACTCCCGTGAGTTCTTCAAACGATACGTCGACAAGCGCTTCGAAAGGTTCCAGCACAGCGCCGACGCGCTGCGACGTCTGACGGACCTCGCCATGAAGATGTTCGACGAGAACACGGAGATGGTCGACGCCCAAGATGCTATGAAGACAGTGGATGAACCGACTCTCCGACGTGCGGCGGACGTCGGGCTGGTCGAGCAAGTCCACGGCCAAGACGGGCGCCCACAGGTGCGCTTCCGCGAGTCGCGAGTGCGGAACTACCTCGTCATCTCAGAGGGCCATCGCTGGCTCTCGAAGACGGCGGATGTGCTTGAGACCGATGAGGTCCTTCTTAAGATCACGGGCGGCGTGCAGCTTGAAGCGATGGAGCTTCTGTACCTGCTTGCGGACGAGGCGCAGAAGGTCGTCTTCGACGGGGATGCACGCAAGAACGCGCGCAAGGCTCTCTCGATCTTCGATGGCGCTGTTCGCGCCGTCTGTCCCGATCTCGGTGATCGTTTTGTCCCACCCCTCGGAAAGCGCGCGTTCGTGGGCTACATCGACGTGCGGCGTGGGGCGCTTTTCGCGGTCGGCTTCATTCCGCGGGAAGGCGACGACGTGTTCTTCTGGCCGCGGACCCGCGGAATCTTTGAGGACCGAACCGCGATGTTTCTCGGCGCGCGCAAGTTCTCGTCAAGGGCAGATGGCTTCCTCGATGAGGCAAAGGCTGCACATTTCGCGTTCTGGGAGACGTTCAAGGCAGAGCTGCACGGAAGTGGTCGAAAACGGCCGGCTCGACGAGTCAAAGTGTGCGCCCATGCTCTCGGAGCTCGCGACGGTGCTTGCGGCCGCGCTCGAGCTCGTTGAGCCCGCGCAGCGCGGTTTCCCGACCGTCGCAAAGACCGATATTGGCGCTATTCGCGTCGCTCTCTGGCGGAAGCGCGCGTATGAGAACTACTTGGCCGAACACATGCCGCGGGACGAGACCCGCAGCGGCAGCTCTGTCGTCGTCACACGCCATCTGACGCCTGATGTTCACAGCGCGGCTCTAGCGCACGCTGAATCGCTACCACTTGACTTCAGCGAGCTGCCCCCCGCTGAGGATCGGACGACCGCGACAGCGATGGAGGACGAGCTGCAGAGCGACGCTCGCTCACCTTGAAGCGCTCGGCGAAACGAGCATCGAGAGCATCTTGCCGGCGTCGGATCAGAACGGTGCTCACATCTGGGAGCTTTGGAAGGAGCCGACGTTCAAAGCGGCCGCGGTACGGTTGACGCAGCTGCGCATTGAGTGCGTGGAGAATATCGTTCATGCGAGCTTCTCTCCCGACATCGCCAAGCGCATCCTCGGTGCCACGACGACGGCCCTTTGCAGGCAGGACTATCGTGAAGGAACAGTTGAAGAGCTGCGTGTAACAACAAGCGCTGCGCTTCCCCGCGTAGTGGCGTTCGACGAGCGCCAAGAGGTCAAGCTGGCTCCCGACGGACGGACCGGAACCTTCCGGGGCGTGGAGATTCGCGACGTCGAATATTCATCAGCGACCTTTGCATTCGTTGCGAACGCGCGGAGCGCGTTTCTTCCGCAATCCTGGCGCTTCAAGCGTGAGCTCTGCCCGCTTCGAGCAGCGGTGTACCGCTTCATCGTCGACCGCTTGCCGTCCGCGCTCGCGCCGATCGGCAAGTCGCTTGGCGCTCCACCAACAAAGCGCTTGCGACTGACGTTGACGGGGCGACCGATTCCGCAGGATGTTGATGATGCCGATGACGACGAAGAAACGTAGCCGCGTTATCGAGGAAGTTCTGCTTCAGATCGCTGCATCGCGAGAAACCGAGGCGCCGGGGCCTCGCTCCTGCGTCCGTAGCCGCACTGCAACAGATTGCGGGGGAGGAGCGGGCCGGCTCAGTCCCCGTAGCCATCGCTTCCCGCCGGCTCAGTGCAGCAATCGCGTCATCTGTCTCGAGGTCCTCCTTCGAGAGATCAGATGTCGCCTTCGTGTTGGTGAGACGCGCCTTCAGGAACTTCACCAGATAGGTTTCGCCCGCGACCGCGTCGACTTTGGCGCGCTGGGCCACCTCAACGTTGCTGAAGTCCTGCTTTCCTTCGCGAAACAGCTCCATGACTGCGATGTAGACCCGCATGCCCTTGTTTGGCTGCTTCAGACCCTTCGAAGCCTTCGCGCGGTTGCACGCCATGCAAAGGACTTGCAGGTTCTCGAGGGCGTGGTTCTTGGCGTTCCCATCAACATGGTCAAAAGTGATGCGTCGGTGCGAGCCGCACTTGCTACAGCGGAAGTCAGCATCGACAACGAGTTTCCAGAGTTCCTTTGTCGTCGGCGCGGACTTTCCGTAGGTTTCGCTCTTGAGCCAAGATCCCCGAACCGCGCCTGGCTGCGGAGGGCCGAACGCAGACAGTAGCGCCGCGAGCACGTCGTCTTCATTGAGCTCAAGCAGCTTCATGAATTCGAGTGACTCGTTCCACGGTGTCCTCGCTTTCTTCGGCCGCGACCGATGACGATGCTCTACGTTGGGTATCACGCAGGCGACGACGTCGCACTCAGCTCGCGACGGATCGCGGCACGCAGTTCGAAAAACCTCAAGCCGGGCGCGTTCGTGTTCTTCTGCGCGCGCAAAGCGCTTGGGGAGAAACGCCGTTTCTCCCCCGTCGCGGGCGGAGCCCGACGACGGCTCCCCCTCTTCCCCCGTCGCTGTGGCTCCTGCCTCCCTCCGGTCGGCCTCGTTCAGGGGCGGAGGCTCGTTCGAGCTTCGCCGTCGCGACCCTGGTCTGAGGGGGGCAGGCGTCCCGCCTGTCACGGGCGTCCCATGCGGATCAGGCGAGATCTCGCGCAAGAAGATCGAGCTCGGTCGGATGTTCATTGTGGACACAGACGCGCGCCGCCCAACCCTACATCGACGACGGCTCCCTCACTTCGTCCCGCCGCAGACCGAGCGCGGACAGACTTACACTTCGTCACATGGCGCGTGCGCCGAGGCGTGGCACATCTCAGTCCTGACGAACGAGGCCGCGTCCGCGCGGCCATCAATCATTGCGATGCCATGCGCTACGAAGTCCACGCAGCCGTCGTCATGGACGATCACGTGCACGTGCTGTTGACGCTACTCGCTGACCACACGCTGAGCCGCGTGCTCCACACCTGGAAGTCGTTCACGGCGCACGAGCTTCAGAAGCTCGGCCGTCGCGGGAGCGTTTGGCAGGATGAGTCCTTCGACCGCACGATCTTCAGCGCGGCGGAGCCTCGAGCAGAAGGCAAGGTACATCGCGGCGAATCCGACGAAACGATGGCCCACCTTGTCCGGCTATCTGTGGGTGCAGTGTGTGGTCATGTTCACCAACGATCCGTGACAGGCGGGACGCCTGCCCCCCTCAGACGAACGATCAGTGACACGCGGGACGCGTGGCCCCCCTCAGACGAGAGCTTCCGGCGTCATCAGGCGCAGCTCGGTTCGAAAATCCTCCATCCGGGCGCGCGTTTCGAGCCCATTCGCGACGTCGGCTACGTCGACGACCCGTAGGGCGGGGGCTCGTCCCCCGCCTTTTCCGTCGGCGGGCGCGCGTGGGGATACGGGGGACAAGCCCCCGCCCTACGCACCGCGGTTCGCAAATCGTCACACCGGGCGCGCTCTCCGATTTCGCCAACGACGTCGAGGGCTTGGCCGACCCACGTGTCGACGCTTTCGAACTGAAGCCCGACGCGCAGCTTGCTAAGCTGATGGCGTGGCGAACGTAGAGCTTCTGAAGCGCATCAGCGTCGACCCTGCCGTCTGCGGTGGCCGGCCTTGTATCCGGGGGCACCGCATCTGGGTGTCGCTGGTGCTCGACTTCCTCGCCGACGGCGAGTCCGTCGACCAGATCGTCGCGAACTATCCCGGCATCGAGGCTGCGGACGTCCTCGCGTGCATCGCGTACGGCGCCGAGATGAGCCGGCTGCGCGAGGTCCCGCCGCGCCCCGCAGCAGGATGAAGATCAAGCTCGACGAGAACCTCGGGCGACGTGGAGGGGCGGTCTTCCGCGTTGCGGGTCACGACGTCGACAGCGTCGTCGACGAAGGTCTCGCGAGCGCCGCCGACGATGCGGTGCGCGCGGCTGCGACGAGGGCGGAGCGCGTTCTCGTCACGCTCGACCTCGACTTCGCCAACCCGCTCCGGCATCCGCCGGCCGGGACGCCGGGGATCGCCGTGCTGCGGCTGCCGGAACCGCTTACGCCGTCCCTCATCGACGGCGCTGTCGTCGTGCTGCTCGGCGAGCTCGGCCGTGAACCGATCGATGGCCGACTCTGGATCGTCGAGGTGGATCGCATCCGCATCTACGATCCCGAGAGCTGAAGGACAGCGGTTCGAAAAGCGTCAAGCCGGGCGCGCGTTTCGAGCCATTCGCGACGTCGGCTACGTCGACGACCCGTAGGGCGGGGGCTCGTCCCCCGCCTTTTCCGTCGGCGGGCGCGCGTGGGGATGCGGGGGACAAGCCCCCGCCCTACGCACCGCGGTTCGCAAATCGTCACACCGGGCGCACAGCTCAAGCGGCGGTTCGAATCCTGCCGGGCCCACAGCTCAAGCGCTCCTCGGCCGCGCGCCCGCTCCGGATAGGCCCAAGCACCGTCGGCGCGGGTGCGGATCGTCGTGCAGGGCGGTTCGAATCCTGCCGGGCCCACAGTTCAAGCGCTCCTTCGCCGCGCGCCCGCTCCGGATAGGCCCAAGCACCGTCGGCGCGGGTGCGGATCGTCGTGCAGGGCGGTTCGAATCCTGCCGGGCCCACAGTTCAAGCGCTCCTTCGCCGCGCGCCCGCTCCGGATAGGCCCAAGCACCGTCGGCGCGGGTGCGGATTGTCGTGCAGGGCGGTTCGAATCCTGCCGGGCCCACAGTTCAAGCGCTCCTTCGCCGCGCGCCCGCTCCGGATAGGCCCAAGCACCGTCGGCGCGGGTGCGGATTGTCGTGCAGGGCGGTTCGAATCCTGTCGGGCCCACAGTTCAAGCGCTCCTCCGCCGCACGCCACCGTCGGCGAATGCGTGGCACATCGCGGCCGATCGGTGTGGCGGCCGTCGCCTCGAAAAGGAGCCGCGGCGTCGGCGGCCGGTCGGAGCCGTCGGCTCTGACGACGGGGCCCGGCACGCGACGGCTCCGGAGGCCGTCGACGCCGCGACTCTGGTGCCGCGTCATCCGGCAACATGTTCCGCGTGACGCAAGCGCGAGCTCCGCGAGCGGGCCCACGAAGGCGAAACGCCGAAGGGGGGGACCCGCGCGAAGCGCGGGGGGGCCGGAGGCCCGGCTGTTCGCGCGCGTCAGCGCGCAAGAGAGCGGCTTGACCACGTGGACGTCGTGCGCCAAGAGGCCTTCATGCCCGAGATTCCCATCGCCGAGCAGTTGGTCCTGCTGGCCGAGCTCGCGAACGTCGACGCCAAGCACCGCGCCATCAGCGACAAGCTCGAGATGCTCCCCGCCGCCGCCAAGAAGGCGGACGCCGCCGTCGCCGCGCTCAAGAAGCAGGCGGACGACGCCGACGCGCGCAAAGACGCGGCGGACAGAGCGAAGAAGCAGGTCGAGGGCGAGATCCAGGACGAGAAGCTCAAGATCAAGAGGTGGGAGGCGCGCGCGCACGAGATTCGCGGCGAGCGCGAGCACGCGGCGCTCCTGTCCGAGATCAACACCGCCAAGCGCGTCATCCACCGCCTCGAGGACACGCAGCTCGAGCACATGGAGGTCATCGAGGCGCAGACCGGCGCCGCCACGCAGGCCATGGCCAAGCTCGAGACGGCGTCCGCCGAGGCCAAGGAGGAGTGGCAGAAGGTCGAAGGCGACCTCGCCACCCTGCGCGGCGAGGGCGACGTCCTCGACGCCGCGCGCAAGGCGCTCCTCGAGAAGCTCCCCGCGCCCCTCGTCAAGCGCTACGACACCATCGCCGCCAAGCGACACGGCGTCGGCGTCAGCGTCATCTCGGGCGAGGTCTGCAGCATGTGCAAGCGCACGCTGCCGCCGCAGCTCTGCATCCAGGTCCGCAAGGGAGCCGTCCTCGAGCAGTGCCCGTCGTGCTCGCGGCTCCTCGTCCACGAAGAGATGATGAAGGCGCAGGAGCCCGCGTGATGCTCGAGCACGTCAAGCGCACCGATCCCGAGGTGTTCGAGCTCATCAAGAAGGAGCACCGGCGCCAGGAGGAGGGCCTCGAGCTCATCGCCAGCGAGAACTTCGTCTCCGAGGCCGTCCTCGAGGCCGCCGGCACCATCCTCACCAACAAGTACGCCGAGGGCTACCCGGGCAAGCGCTACTACGGCGGCTGCCAGTACTACGACGAGATCGAGCGCCTCGCCGTCGAGCGCGCCAAGAAGCTCTTCGGCGCCGAGCACGCCAACGTGCAGCCCCACTCGGGCGCGTCGGCCAACCTCGCGGTCTACTTCGCGGCGTGTCAGCCCGGCGACACCATCCTCGCCATGCGCCTCGACCACGGCGGGCACCTCACGCACGGCAGCCCCGTGAACTTCTCGGGACGCCTGTACAAGGTGGTCGCCTACGGCGTCCGCGAGAGCGACCAGCGCATCGACTACGACGCGGTCGCCCGCCTCGCCCACGAGCACAAGCCCAAGCTCATCGTCGCCGGCGCCTCCGCGTACCCGCGCACGCTGGACTTCGAGCGCTTCGCCGCCATCGCCAGGGAGTGCGGCGCCAAGCTGTTCGTCGACATGGCGCACATCGCGGGCCTCGTCGCCGCCGGCGCGCACCCGTCGCCGGTGCCCCACGCCGACTTCGTGACGACGACGACGCACAAGACCCTGCGCGGGCCGCGCGGCGGGATGATCCTCTGCAAGGAGGAGAGCAAGAAGCTCGTCGACGGCCGCGTGTTCCCTGGCTCCCAGGGCGGCCCGCTCATGCACATCGTCGCCGCCAAGGCCGTGTGCCTCGCCGAGGCGCTCACGCCGGAGTTCTCGGCGTACCAGCGGCAGGTCGTGACAAACGCCCAGGCGCTCGCCAAGGGCTTGATGTCGCGCGGGCTCAAGCTCTCGTCGGGCGGCACCGACAACCACCTGATGCTCATCGACCTGCGCGGCACCGGCGTCACCGGCAACGTCGGCGAGGACGCGCTCGGGAAGGCCGACATCACGGTGAACAAGAACATGATCCCGTACGACCCCGAAAAGCCCATGACCACGTCGGGCATCCGGGTGGGGACGCCGGCCATCACCACGCGCGGCATGAAGGAGCCCGAGATGGACGCCGTCGCCGGTCTGCTCGCGCGCGTCATCGAAGAGCCGGCCGACGCCGCCGTCCTCGACGCCGTGCGCAAAGACGTGCACGCGTTGGCCGCGCGGTTCCCGCTGTACGCGCGCATGCTGAAAGAGCTCGACGCCGTCTGACGGTTCGCCCCGGCCGCCGCTCACCGGCCGCCGCTCACATCAGGGTCGTGTCGAGGAACGCGCGCAAGGACGGCGCCCGCTCGTCGTCGACGGCCTCGCGGCACGCGGCGCTCGCCCGCTCGGCGAGCGCCCGCAGCTCGGCCCACGGCACGCGAAGCACGTGCACGAGATCGGGGAACAGCTCGGACACCTCGCTGCGCCACTCGGGCGCCGACGCGTCGAGGTGGTCCGGCCGCTGCAGATAGAGGTCGACGAAGCCGCCGTCGACGTCGACGACGGCCGCGGCCGACGCGACGTCCTCCGCGTACGCGGCGGGATGGCGCGGCGGCGAGCCCTTGGCAACGCCGCCCGCGTCGCGCATACAGGCGCCATGAAGTGCCCCTTCTGCAACTCCGGTGACAACGGCGTCGTCGATTCGCGGGAGACGGAAGACGGGCGCGCCATCCGCCGCCGCCGCTCGTGCAGCGCCTGCGCCCGGCGGTTCACCACCTACGAGCGCATCGAGGAGCAGCTCCTCACCGTCGTCAAGAAGGACGGCAGCCGCACCGCGTTCGACCGCAACAAGCTCACCGCCGGGATGAAGCGCGCCTGCGAGAAGCGGCCGGTTCCCACGCCCCGGATCGAGAAGGTCGCCGCCGACATCGAGCGGCGGGCGCAGGAGCTCGGCGAGCGCGAGATCTCGTCGCGCTGGTTCGGCGAGCAGGTGATGATCGCGCTGCGCGAGCTCGACGAGGTCGCCTACGTGCGCTTCGCCAGCGTCTATCGTTCGTTCCGCGACGTCGACGAGTTCGCCCGCGAGCTCGAGGCGCTGCGCCGGCCCGCGCCCGAGGCATGACGCTCCCGTCGGCGTTCGCGCATCTGCTGGACGGCGCCGCGTCGCCGGCGGGCGCCGCGCACGGCGAGCCGAACGCGGCGTCGCGCGGCGGCGGCGACGAGGCGCTGCTGTGGCGCGCGCTCGACAACGCCGCGCGCGGTGTCGGGCGCACGGCGCCGAACCCGCCCGTGGGCGCCGTCGTCGTGAAGGACGGCTTCGTCCTCGGCGACGGCCACCACGCGAGAGCCGGCGATCGCCACGCCGAGGTCGTCGCCCTCGACGCCGTGCTCGCGGCGCACGGGGCGGGCGCCGCGCGCGGGTCCACGATGTTCGTCACGCTCGAGCCGTGCGTGCACCACGGGCGCACGCCGCCGTGCAGCGAGCGCGTCATCGCCGAGGGCGTCGCGCGCGTCGTCGTCGGCGCGCTCGATCCGAACCCCGCGGTGCACGGCAAGGGCGTCGCGCGCTTGAGGCAGGCCGGCGTCGCCGTCGCCGTCGCCGCCGGCGCGGTCGCCGATCGCTGCGCGGCGCTCATCGCGCCGTTTTCGCGCGCGCTCGTCGACGGGCGCGTGTACGTCGTCCTCAAGATCGCCGCCTCGCTCGACGGCCGCGTGGCGACGGCTAACGGCGCGTCGCGGTGGATCACCGGCGCCCCCGCGCGCGCGCTCGTGCACCGGCTGCGCGACGCCTGCGACGCCGTCGTCGTCGGCGCCGGCACCGTCCTCGCCGACGACCCCGCGCTCACGGTGCGAGACGTCCCCGGCCGCGATCCCCTGCGGGTGATCCTCGACGGCCGCGGCCGCGTCCCCGCGTCGGCGCGCGCCCTCGCGGGTGCCGTCCATGTGCGGGCCGAGCCGGGCCGCGACCACGTCGACCTCCGCGCGGCGCTCGCGGACCTGGCCCGCGGCCGCGGCCTCGCCGCAGCGCTCGTCGAGGCCGGCCCCGGGCTCGCCACCGCGCTCCTCGAGCAGGACCTCGTCGACGAGCTGTGGTGGATGACCGCGCCTGTGGTCCTCGGCGGCGACGCGCTCCCCGCGGTCGGCGCCCTCGGCCTCGCCGCCCCCGCCGACGGCCCGCGCTTCTCGGTGCTCCACCGCGCCGCCCTCGGCGACGACGCGGTCGCGGTGCTGCGCCGGATCGGCTCGTGAGCGCGCGCGGCGTGGTGATCGACCGGCGCGCTGCCGTTGCGACCGGCCTGCACGAGGATCTGCGCGCGGCTCATGATCCGCGTCCCCGCCGCGATCGCCGCAGGCGCGGTGACTCCCTCCACGGCGGAACGCGCCGACGTCGTTCGGCGCGGCGCGGGGGAGGGCCACCGCCGCGTGCCGACGTCGTTCGCCGGCCGATCGAGGGAGCGCATGAAATTCTTTCGTCGGGGCTGGCGCGCGCGCATCACCCGTGGCACACGGCGGGTGATCGCGGCGCGCTTCCTGCACCGCGAGTGCCGAAGTGTGCGTGAGCCGCACACCCCGTTGTGAAGGAGTGCCTGTATGTGTCGGATGGTCATGACCCCTGTCCTCGTTGCCAGCCTCGCCGTGGCTGTCGCTGCATTCACCGCTTGCCCCGGCGAAGGCGAAGGCGAAGGTGAGGGCGAGGGCGAAGGCGAAGGCGAGGGCGACACCCAGTGCGGCGCGCGCGACCTCCCCTGCCACCCGGACGGCACCCCCAACTCGCAGTCCGACTGCTGCGACGCCACCGACGTCTGCGTGCCGCTCGACGGCAACGCCACCGTCGGCGCCTGCCGCCAGAAGTGCGGCGACCTCACCATCCAGAACGGCCAGGTCGCGAACGCCACCAAGGACCCCAGCGTCACCTGCACGGGGACGCGCACCTGCCAGACCGTCACCACCACCCCGGCGCTCGACATCGTCGCCGAGGCGTGCATCGAGCCGGCTGACGGCATCGACGGCCTCTGCCACGACCTCTTCGACGTCGAGCTCCAGGACGCGGCGTGCCCCGACGGCCTCGACTGCGAGATCACGGCCACCGACGCCAACGGCGACCCGTCGTCGTTGAACTGCAAGCAGCCGTGCGACCCCTTCGACGACACCAGCGTCGCCGTCTGCACGGACCAGGGCCTCGAGTGCCTCCAGGCGCCGCTGCAGTTCGCGAACATCCAGGACGACGGCAACGGCGGCCAGGTCCGCTGCGACGACGGCGCCACGCCCGACGGCAACGAGCTCGCGGCCTGCCAGGCCGGCGGCAACGCCGCGGACTGCCCGTGTGACACGGCCAACGGCTTCACCTGCGCGCAGTTCGGCCTCACCGGCGGCGGCAGCGGCTTCTTCTGCAACAAGGCCACCACCAACTGCGCCACCAACGTCCCGGCCACCACCCAGGCCGTCCTCGACGCGGATCCGGCGCACGCGATCAATGACCCGAACTTCCTCTGCAACGGCGTCGACGCCAGCCGCTACTGCGACCCGTCGATGTTCGACGGCGTGCCGGCCGAGAACGCGGGCAGCGACATCTGCATCTCCATCAGCCGCACCAGCAACGACGGCGTCTGCTTCGCGTTCTGCGGGTCGCCCGACGTCGACGACAACAACAACGGCACCATCGAGGACACCGAGAAGGGCCAGACCTTCCAGTGCGCCGACGGCTTCACCTGCGAGCCGAAGTTCGGTGTCAGCATCGGCATCTGGGTCGACATCCTCGACGCCCAGGGCAACCAGCAGACCTGCGCCTGCGACGGCGACGCCCAGTTCTGCGACGGCGGCACCCAGTGCGGCGCCAGCTCGCCGACCTTCTGCGTGAACAACCAGGGCTTCCACTGCGAGGCCCCCTTCAGCAGCTGCGAGCCCAACGCCGGCGAAGGCGAGGGCGAAGGCGAAGGCGAAGGCGAAGGCGAAGGCGAAGGCGAAGGCGAAGGCGAAGGCGAAGGCGAAGGCGAAGGCGAAGGTGAGGGCGAAGGCGAAGGCGAAGGCGAGGGCGAAGGCGAGGGCGAGGGCGAGGGCGAGTAGCCCGCGTCCCCAGCTCCGCTGACCGAGAGCGCCGGCTTCCCGCCGGCGCTCTTCTTTTGTGGCTCTCACGGCGCGACGCCCCGCCGGATCCTCGGGTGGCAACGAGGACCGGCATCGCCGACAATAGGGGCATGAAGCGCGTGGTCCTCGTCGCCCTCCTCGCCTTCCCCACACTCGGGGTGAGCTGCGACGGCGTCGGCACCTTCGACGGCGGTGTGGGTGTCGACGCCGGCCCCATCGGCCCCGGCACGGTGCCGCTCAGCTCCATCGGCAAGACGTGCTCGTATGACCCCAACGACCCGAACGCGCCCAACCCGACCAACGACTGCGACACCGGCCTCGAGTGCCTGATCTTCACCCGCGACGGCGTCTACACCTCGGGGCTCGCGCTGTCGGCCTGGGAGGATCAGTTCACCATCTACCAGTCAAACCCCGACGTCGACGTCGGGTACTGCACGCCGGCGGGCGTCCTCGGTCAAACCTTCGCCTGTCCGGCGGGGAGCGCGCCGAAGCTGTTGTCCCCCAACATTCTCGTGTGCCTCAAGCTCTGCAACACGCCCGCGGACTGCGGCCGCTCCGATTACACCTGCGACGTCCGCTACTTCGACGTCGTCGACAACCAGGGCAACGAGCTGCCCACGTGCGTGCGCAAGTGCGACTTCGACGTCCCCACCTGCGTGCGCTCGGGCGTCGTCCAGAGCGCACAGAACGCCGCCGTCCTCGAGCCCGAGCTCGTGTTCGAGGACCTCGCGGGCGGCGCCGAGTGCGGCGGCGACGGCATCTGCCAGGCCGTCACCCAACACGGCGTCGCCAAGCCCGGCGAGCCGTGCACGAGAACGGAGGACTGCTCCGTCGGCTCGGCCTGCATCCAGGCGCCCATCCTCAACGCGGTGCTCGGCGCGGGCAACGAGGCCAGTACCGGCTTCTGCGCGTCGCCGTGCAAGCCCGACACCACGGGCCAGACCCCGCAGGGCACGTGCACCGATGGCTTCATCTGCCAGAGCGCGGGTGCGTTGAACCTCGGCTTCGCCGACCCGGCAAACGGGATCCCCGGGCCCATCGTCCGCAGCCTCGCCTCGGGCGGCGTCGACACCGTCGGCGGCTTCTGCTTCCACCAGTGTCAGCTCGGGGTCCAGGCCGACTGCAGCCCCTTCGCCGGCACCGTCTGCGGCTCCCTCGACGAGGCCCGCGTCGGCGACACCTGGAACCAGGTGCCGCAGTGCCTCCCGGACGCCCTCGCCAACTGAAGCGCGGCGTTGACCAATCGATCACCGACGGGAGAGACTCGCGCGCATGCGTGCTCTCATCGTGGACGATTCGCCGACGGCCCGGGCGCAGGCCTGCGCGGCGCTCGAGGACGCGCAGGAGAGGCTCGGCCTCGCGTTCGAGGTCGAGGAGGCCGGCAACGGCGTCGAGGCCTTGCGCGCCTTGGCGTCCGAGGTCGTCGACCTTCTCATCGTCGACCTGCACATGCCCGACATGACGGGCCTCGAGGTGCTCGCGTTCTGGCGCACGCGCGGCACCGGCAAGCGCGCCGTCGTCGTCAGCACCGACGTGTCGAGCCGCGACAAGGACAAGGCGCTCGAGAGCGGCGCGTGGCGCTTCCTCGAAAAGCCCGTCACCGTCGACGCCCTCGCCGAGGCGCTCGAAGGGCTCCGCGCGTGACGCTGGATTGGTCGCAGCGGGAGTTCCTGGCCGAGGCCACGGAGATCGTCGATCACCTCGGCGCGGGCCTCGCCGCCATCGACGCCGAGCGCAAGAAGGGGCCGCCGTCTCCGTCGCGCTTGAACGAGGTGTTCCGGCAGGCCCACTCGCTCAAGGGCCTGGCCGGCATGTTCGGCGTCGAGGGCATGAGCAAGATCGCGCACCACATGGAGACGCTCCTGGACGGGATGCGCCTCGGCCGGCTCGACCTCGACGACCGCTTGATGGAGACCCTCTACGGCTGCACCGACGCCTTCGGCAGGCTCCTCACCGACGTCAAGGCCGGCCGTCCCCTCGACGAGGCCGTGGTCGCCCAGCTCACCAAGCGGCTCGAGGAGGCGTCGCAAAAGCGCGACGCAGGCGCCGGCGGGACCCTCGGGCACCTGCGGCTGCCGCCGGAGGCGCTGTCGGCCCTCACCGAATACGAGGAGCACCGGCTCCACGAGAACCTCCGCTCGGGGACGCCCGTCTACAAGCTGCACGCGCCGCTGCCTTTGTCGTCGTTCGAGAAGGATTTCACGGCGGTGACGGCGGCGCTCAACGAGCTCGGCGAGGTGGTGACCACGCTGCCGTCCACCGATGAGAGCGGCAAGCTCATCATCTTCGACATCGTCTTCGCCTCGAGCCTCGACCCGAGCGGCGTGCGCACGCGCCTGGCGCCCATCGGGGACTACGCCGTCGAGCGCATCGACGACGGCGCGCCTCCCGTCACCGCCGCGGGCCGAGGCGGCGGCGAGACCCAGTTGCCGAACGCCGTCGTCGTCGGTGACGACGAGCAGGCCACGCTGCGCCAGGTGGCAGAGACGGTGCGGGTGGACATCAGGAAGCTCGACGAGCTCATGGGCATCGTCGGCGAGCTCGTGCTCGCGCGCGGCGGCCTGTCGCGCGTCACTGCCGAGCTCAAGGCCGAGACCGGCTACCGCGGCCTCGCCGTCGACCTCCACCGGCTGGTGCGCACCCTCGAGCGCCGCATCGTGGACCTGCAGACGGCCATCATGCAGGTGCGCATGGTCCCCCTCGGCCAGGTGTTCGAGCGGCTGTCGCGCACGGTGCGGCGCATCTCCAGCCAGCTCGGCAAGGAGATCGAGCTCGAGCTGCACGGCGAGGAGACCGAGCTCGATAAGCTCATCGTCGAGGACCTCGTCGACCCGCTGATGCACCTGGTGCGAAACGCCGTCGACCACGGCATCGAGTCCATGGAGGCGCGGCGGGCGGCGGGGAAACCGGCGGCGGGCAAGCTCGAGCTGCGGGCCTACCCGCGAGGCAACCACGTCATCATCGACATCATCGACGACGGCCGCGGCATCGACGAGGTCGCCGTCAAGCGCACCGCGCTCGAGCGCGGCATCGTCGACGACGAGCACATCGGGCAGCTCTCGCGGCGCGACGTGTGGAACCTCATTTTCTCGCCGGGCTTCTCCACGAGGAAGGACGTCACCGAGACCAGCGGCCGCGGCGTCGGCCTCGACGTGGTCAAGACCAACGTCGCCCGCCTGAGCGGCCTCATCGACGTCGAGAGCCTGGCGGGCAGGGGGACCAAGTTCTCCATCACGCTGCCCATCACGCTCGCCATCATCCAGGCTGTCATCATCCGGTCGGCCAGGCGCGTCTATGCGCTGCCGCTCGCGAGCGTCCTCGAGATCGTGGCGGTGCAGCCGGCGGACCTCTGCCGCGTCGAGGGCAAGGAGATGCTGCAGTTGCGCGGGCAGACGCTGCCGGTCCTGCGGCTCGACCGCGTCTTCCACGCGCTCGATGCGCAACAGGCGCGTCCCGCGGCGGCCGGCGACGGCGCCCTCGGCTATGCGGCCGTCGTCGGGCTCGCGCAGCACCGCGCGGCGCTCATCATCGACGACGTGCTCGGACAACAGGACATCGTCATCAAGTCGCTCGGCGCGTACCTGGCCAAGGTGCGCGGCATCGCCGGGGCCACGCACCTCGGCGACCACGAGACCATCCTCGTCCTCGACGTCGCCTCGCTCGTGCAGGAGCTCCTGCAGGCCGACGCCGGCGAGCTGCGTGCGCTGCGAACGCAGCCGGGAGCCTGAGGTGTACGAGGCGTTCTACGGGCTCTCGCGGCGACCCTTCGGCAAGACCCCCAATCCCTCGTTCCTGTACGAGGGAGCGCACCACGGCGAAGCGCTCGCGCGCCTCGAGATGGCCGCGGCCGACAAGGACATCGCCCTGCTCACGGGCGACATCGGTGCCGGCAAGACCACGCTGTCGCGCGCGTTGGTCGATCGGCTCGACGCGCCCGGCGCCGCTGACGCCACGGCGATGGGCGCTCCGAGCTACCGCGTGGTCCTCGTGATCAACCCGCGGCTCAGCGCGGCCGAGATGCTCGCGTTCATCGCCGAGCGGCTCGGGGCCGACCACGTGCCCAGACAGAAGCCCAAGCTCGTCGACGTCATCACCGCGCGCCTGTACGCGCTCTACGAAGAGGGGCACAAGCCGCTCGTGATCGTCGACGAGGCGCACCTCATCACCCAGAAGGCCGTCTTCGAGGAGCTGCGGCTGCTCACGAACCTTCAGCTCGACGACGAGCCGCTCGTCGGCCTGCTCCTCATCGGTCAGCCCGAGCTGCGAAAGACGCTCGAGAAGCCGAGCCTCAAGAGCTTCACGCAGCGCATCGGCGTCGCCTACCACCTGGGCGCCCTCGACGCCGACGACACCGCCGCCTACGTCCTCCACCGCCTCGCGGTCGCGGGGCGCGACGAGGCGCTGTTCACGAGCGACGCGCTCGCAGCCGTCTTCGACAGGAGCGGCGGCGTCCCGCGCCGCATCAACACGCTTTGCCAGGGCGCGCTGCTGGCGGGTTACGCCAGCGGCGCCGCGAGCATCGACGCCGCCGTCGTCGACGACGTTCACCGCGACTTCTCCGTGCACATGGGGCGCCTATGGACATCCTGAAGGCACGGCGCAAGGCCAAGGAGCACAAGCAGCGCGAGGCCGAGGAGCGCGCGCACGAGGCCGCGCTCAAGGAGGACATCGAGCGCGCGCGTGCCCGCGCCGCCCCCGTCGACGAGCCCACCGTGCCCGAGGCCGTCGCCGGGTCGCGGCCGCCGTCCGGCGGCGACGCCGGGCCCGCGGCGCGGGGCAGGGCGTCGCAGCCGCCCGTCCGCGTCGACCCGCTGCAGGAGTTCCTCGCCTCCTACGACGACGGCGACCTCGTCGACGACGTCGAAGGCGGCTACGCCGGCGCCGAGCCCACGTCCGACGACGAGAAGCGCTTCCTCTCGTTCGATCTCGCCGGCGAGGCCTACGCCGCGAGCATCATGGACATCCGCGAGATCCTGAAGGTCGTGAGCCTCACCGAGGTGCCGCGTGCGCCCCGCGAGGTGCTCGGCGTGCTCAGCAAGCGTGGCGTCGTCATGCCCGTCGCCGACCTCGCCGCCGTGCTCGGCCTGCGGGAGTCCGATCAGCGACCGGAGGGAGCGGCCGCGCTTGATCGCTCCCGCGGGGGCGATCCGGCGCGCACGGCCCCCCCTGGCGCAGAGCAAGCGGGGGTGCTCCCTCCCCTCGCCGACCAGCGCGTCCTCGTCGCCGGCGACGGCGACCGCGTCTGCGGCCTCCGCGTGGACCGGGTGAGCCAGGTGGTGCGCCTGAGCCAGCGCGCCATCGAGGAGGTGCCGCCGAGCCTCGGGGCCAAGAACGCGCACATGCTGCTCGGCCTCGGGCGCGCCCGTGTGGAGGGACACGAGCAGCCGCTCATGTTCATCCTCCTCGATGTGCCCGCGGTGCTCGCGCACTTCGCCGAGACCATGGGCATCGAAGCGCTGAAGGAGGGCCGGTGAGCCCCGTGCGTGAAAAGGCAGGCGCCTCGAGCTTCGACCCCGAGGAGGAGTTCCGCCTCGCCACGTTCGCCGTCGGCGACGACCTCTACGCCATCGACATCATGCGCATCCGCGAGATCGTGCGGCCGCTGATGGTGACGCCGGTGCCCAAGGCGCCCGCGGGGATGGTCGGCGTCATCGACCTGCGCGGCGCGGTGCTGCCGCTGTTCGACCTGCGCCTGCGCTTCGACCTGCCCGCGCGCACGCAGGCCGAGCTGGTCCACGTCCGCCACGTGATCGTCACCCTCGACGGGCGCATGCTCGGCCTCGTGGTCGACGCCATGCATGACGTCGTCAACGTCACACGCTCGCAGCTCCGCGTCGGCGAAGGGGTCCTCGCGGGCGAGGCCGCCGAGGTGTTCATCGGCGTCTGCCCGGTGCCCGCCAAGGACGGCGAGCGCCTCGCGCTGCTGTTGAACCTGCGCCGCGTCCTCGCGGGCGCGCACGCCATCCCCGTCGGCGACCTGCTGCGAGGCACCAACAAGACACTGCTGCCGGCGCCCGTCACGCCGCCGCGCCTCGGCAAGGAGCTCAAGTGAACGGCCGCGTCTTCTTCTGCCCGAGCTGCGGCGCCCGCTACGACGTCACGCGCGAGCTCCTCGAGCAGAACGTCGTGCTCCTGTGCGGCATCTGCGGGAGCGCGTCACACATCGGCGAGCCCGAGGCCGACGCGCAAAAGCCCCCCGAGGAGAGCGACGCCGAGCGCGCGCTGCGTGAGGCCCAACTGCCGCGCGTGGTCGTCGCTCACGAGGTGCCGGCCGCCGCGCGCTCCATCGCGCAGGTGCTTCGCGCCGCCGGGTACGCGCCCCTGTGCGTGCGCTCCGGCGAGCAGGTGCTCTCGGCGTGCGATCCCGCCATGCCGAGCCCGCCGGTGGCGGTTGTCCTCGACGTCGCCATCCCCGGCGTGCTCGCATTCGAGGTGATCGAGCAGCTCCGCGCGCACCCGAAGACCAAGGGCGTAGCCGTGGTGCTCCTCGCGTCGGTCTTCGAGCGCACGCGGTACAAGCGGCGCCCCACGAACCTCTACGGGGCCGACGCCTACCTCGAGCTGCACCACGTGCCCGACCGCCTCGCCCCCGTCATCGCGGAGGTGAGCGCCCACCGCCCGCCGGGGCCGGACCGCCTCCAGGCGCCCGTGGAGCGCGCGCGGACGGCGGCGCTGCGCGCGCGCCCCGACGCCGAGGACGTCGACGCCGCCGCCGCCCTCGCGCGCCGGCTGTTGAGCGACGTCGCCCTCTACCACGGCGACGAGCTGGCCGACGGCGTTCGTCGCGGAAACCCCTTCGCCTCCCTCGGGGCCGCCGTCGACAACGCCCGCGAGCTGTTCCGCGCGGCCTCCCACGCGCAGGGCGTCTTCGAAGACGAGCTGCAGCGCTTCTCGTCGCAGCTCCTCGACCGAAACGGCGGGAGGCGCGATGCGTGACGAGCCCCCACCGGAGGTGGCGCCGTGACCGCCGACGAGCGCCGCCGCCGCCTGCGCGACATCAAGGCCGTCGACGAGACGGCGCTCGATCTCGTGTACGAGTCGCTCGCCGACGAGGATCCCGGGGTGCGCCGCGAGGCCATCCGGCTCATCGCGCGCTCGGCGCCGTCGCCGGGGCTCCTGCTCACCCTCGAAAAGGCCCTCACCGACGACAAGGAGCTCGCCCGGCGGTCCGCCGCCATGGAGGCGCTCGCGGCGATGGGCAAGTCGGCGCTCATGTTGCTCACGCGGCTCACGGGCGATCCCCGCGCGGGGGTACGCCGGCTCGCCGTCGACGCGCTCGGCCTGTCGCGCATGCCCGAGTCCATCGAGGTCCTCGAGAAGGCCGCCCGCGACCCGCAGCCGGCGGTGCGGTCGGCGGCGCTCGAGGCGGTGGCGCGCACGGGTGCGTCGCGCGCGCCGTCGGTGCTCATCCGCGCCGTCGAGGACAGGACCGAGGTGCCGGCGGTGGTGCTCGCCGCGCTGCTCGGCCTGCTGCAGCTCAACAAGACGCCCGCCGCGCACATCCTGCGGCGCCTCGTCGACGACGCCCTCACCGCGCCGCCCGCGCTGCGCCTGCTCGGCCGCGCCGGCGAGGCCGCGTTCCTCGTCGATGCGCTGGTCACGCATACGGCCTCGCGTCAGCGCGCCGCCGTGCTCGGCCTCGCCGAAGCGCTCGAGACGCACCCGGCGCCCGGGCGCTTGCGCTCGCGTGAGTCCGTCGATGCGCTGCACAAGCTCGTCGAGAGCGCCGACGTGCAGGTCGCCTGCGCCGCCCTCGTCGTGGCGGCCCACGCCGGCGACGTCGGCGCGCTCGTGCAGGCGGCGGCGCGCGACGACCGCGCCCACCTGTCGTCGGCGGCGCACCGCGCCCTCAACGTCCTCGGGCAGAGCCGCTCCGATCTGCCCGAGACGCTGCGGATGCTCGTCGCCGACGACGCGCCCGGCGCGGAGCTGGTGCTCGAGCTCGCCGACGCCGCCGAGCGCGCGCGCGCCCGGCTGCGCTCGCCGCGGCCGTCGGGGACGGCGCGCCTCGACGACCGCTCCTTCGCGCGCCTCGCGCGGCTCGTGGAACAGCTCTCGGGCATCGCCATCACCGACGACGCGCGCGTCCGCCTGGAGGCGCGGCTGTTGCCGCGCGTCGAGGACACCGGCTGCGGCGACTTCGCCTCGTACGTGGAGCTCCTCGCCGGCCGCGGCGACGACAGCCGCGCGGAGCTCCTGCGCGCGCTCGACCTCATCACCATCCACGAGACCTACTTCTTCCGCGAGCGCGCGCAGCTCGACGCCTTCCGCGACGACGTCCTGCCGGGCATGGCCGCCCGCGCGGGCGCCGGCGGCCTCCGCCTGTGGTCGGCGGGTTGCTCCACCGGCGAGGAGGCGTACACGCTGGGCATCCTCCTCGAGGAGGCGGGCGTCCAGGCCTGGGAGGTGCTCGGCACGGACCTCAGCACCACGTCCCTCGATGTCGCGCGCTCGGGGCGCTTCACGCCGCGCAGCTTCCGCGGCGAGATCGACCAGCGCATCCGCCGCAAGTGGTTCATCTACGAGCTCGGCGGCGTCCACGTGCACCCCGATCTCCGCAAGAAGGCCCGCTTCGAGGTGCTCAACCTCGTCGACGAGCCCGCGGTGACCGCGCTGCCGCTCTTCGACGTCATCTTCTGCCGGAACGTCCTCATCTACATGAGCCCGCCGGCGCGCGCGCGCGTCATCGATCAGTTCTGGCGGCGGCTCAAGCCGGGCGGCCTGCTGATGCTCGGCCACAGCGAGTCGCTGCTCCACGTCGATACGCCGTTCAAGCTGCGCCCGCTCCAGCGCGCGCTCGCCTACGAGAAAGCACCGTCGCCATGAACATGCGCAACCTCCCGTCGACCGAAGGTCTCCCCGTCGACGGCCGCGGCCCGCGCGTGCTCGTCGTCGACGACAGCGCGCCGCTGCGCGCCGCGATCGCCGAGACGCTCGAGGAGGGCGGCTGCGAGGTCGTGGGCCGCGCCATGGACGGCTCCATGGCGCTCCGCTACGTCCTCGACGAGGATCCCGACGTCATCACCCTCGACCTCGAGATGCCGCGCATGGACGGCTTCACGTTCCTGCGCATCCTGCAAAAGACCCGCAACATCCCCGTCATCGTGATCACGTCGGACTCGCGGCCGGAGGCGGCGCTGATGGCGCTGGAGCTCGGGGCCCGCGACTTCGTCGTGAAGCCCGCGCGTCCCACCGACATCCGCAACCTGAAGAGCCAGCTCCTCGCCCGGGTGCGCACGCTGGCGGCGCTCAAGATGCGGGTGCCGCCGACGTGGGCGCCGCCGCCGGAGGTGGCGGTGCCGTCGGCCACCGCCCTCGTCACCATCGGCTGCTCCACCGGCGGCCCGCGCGCGCTGCGCGACCTCCTGTCGCGGCCGCGGCTGCCGTGGCGCGCGCCGGTGTTGGTGGCGCAGCACATGCCGCCCAACTTCACCGCCGCGTTCGCCGAGCGGCTCAAGAAGGTCACCAACCTCGACGTGGCCGAGGCCCGGGACGGCGAGCTCGTCGCGCCGGGGCAGGTGCGTGTGGCGCCCGGCGGCCACCACCTGCTGGCCGACACCGACGGCGGACGCCTGAAGCTTCGGGTCGTCCCCGCCGTGTCGTCCGACCGCTGGGTCCCGAGCGTCGACCGCCTCTTCGAGTCCGCGGCCCGCGTGGCCGGCAACCGGCTCCTGGCCCTCGTGCTCACAGGCATGGGGAAGGACGGCGTCGAGGGCGCCAAGGCCCTGCGGGCGGTCGGGGCACCTCTGTGGTGCGAGTCCGCCCTCACCGCGGCGGTGGACGGCATGCCCGCCGCCGCCGCCGCCGCCCACGGCGACGCCGACCGCGTCCCCCTCGACGAGCTGTCTCTGTTGCTCGCCAAGGCGCTCGAGAGTTAGGGTTCGTCGCCATGACCCGCAAGAGCGACGACGAAGGCAAGAGTCACGAGGACTTTCTCGTCCTGTTCCGGCGCGGTCTCAAGTTCACCGAGGAGCTCCTCGCCGAAAACGAGAAGCTGCGCTTTCGCGTGGCCGCGCTCGAGAGCACCGGCGGCGACGCCGACGTGCACACGCTCCGGCAAAAGGTGCGCGAGCTCGAAGAGGAGAAGAAGCGGTTGCTGTCGTCGTACCAGGAGGTGGAGACGCTCAACCGCGACTACCAGGCGCGCTACGCGGAGATCGAGGAAGAGCACAACAACCTCGCCAACCTGTACATCGCCAGCTACCAGCTCCACTCCACGATGACGTTCCGCGAGGTGGTGCAGGTCATCAACGAGATCGTCATCAACCTGGTCGGCGTGAGCCGCTTCACCATGTACCTCGTCGACGCACCCGCGCAGACCATGAACGCCATCTCCGCCGAGGGCCACGAGGCGTCGGAGGTGAAGCCCATCCCGCTCGGCGAGGGCATCGTGGGCAAGGCCACCCGGGACCGGCAGCGCTTCGTCGCGGACAACCCCGCGCACTCGCCGCTCGCGGTCATCCCGCTGGCCACGGTGGAAAACGTGGTCGGCGCCATCGTCATCGAGAAGCTGCTGGTGCAGAAGGAGGGCTTCACCGCCGTGGACAACGAGCTGTTCAACCTGCTCTCGGTCCACGCCGCCACGGCGCTCCTCTCCGGCCTGTTGCGCGATCAAGTGGGCGAGACGGGCGCAGCGCAAGCGCTCACGATCACGCACGCCCGAAAACTCTTGCAGTAGGTTCCGGACGGCCGCACCACCAATTTTGCTTTTCGCCACCCGACGAGAGAAAACAGCACCGACATGGCCGACACGCTGCATGCCCTGGTGGTCGAAGACTCCCCCACGATGAGGCAGCTCATCGTGTTCGCCCTGTCGCGCATCAAGGTGCTGAAGGTGGTCGAGGCCGACGACGGCGTGGACGCGCTCAAGAAGCTCTCGCAGCAGCACTTCGACATCCTCATCACCGACATCAACATGCCGATGATGGACGGGCTGAAGCTCGTGTCCATGGTGCGCAAGGACGAAGTCCACAAGGACATCCCCATCATCATCATCACCACGGAGGGCGCGCAGGAAGACCGGCAGCGCGCGCTCTCGCTCGGCGCCAACGCGTACATCACCAAGCCCATCCAGGCGCCGCAGGTGATCTCGAAGGTCAAGGACCTGCTGAAGCTCGGCTGAGAGGCGGGCTGCCCCGTCCCGGCCGCTCCCTCCGGTCGCCGATCAAGCGCGGCCGCTCCCTCCCCGATCAAGCGCGGCCGCTCCCTCCGGTCGCTGATCAAGCACGCACCCCGCGATCGTTAGCGGACGCACGCCGCCCGATCGAAAGATTCCAGATACTTAGCTCCCGGTAGACAGGCAAACTTTTTGCTTTAGGGTGTGCCGCACTGTCCTACCCAGAGGAAGCAAGATGCACACTCTTTCGCGCATTGTATTGGTTCTCGGCGTCGTGGCTGCGGCCGCAGCCTGCCCGGGCGTCGGCGATATCGACCGCACCCAGCCCGAGAAGGTGAAGAAGAGCATCTTCTTCAACGACGACGGCACCCCCGCCGAGTTCTATTACCGCACCACCGTCATCGACGTGCCCGCCACCAACGGCGTCACGTTCATCGGCGACCAGAGCGACACCGAGCGCGTGGTCTTCGAGGTCACGGAGAACTTCCTCTTCGTCTATCGCAGCTACGGCTGGCTGCAGAACGAGGGCGTCGTCGCGGGCAACCAGGGCGACGGCTACACCCGCCCCGGCGTCCCCTACGACGGCGCGCCCATCGCGGCGTTCCGCATCCAGAGCCACTTCGACGTGAAGCGGCAGTACAACCCGGCCACGGGTGAGCAGACCAACGTCATCTACGAGGACCAGTCGGATCGCCCCTGGTACCAGCGCGAGTACATGCGCGTGGATTGGTCGAACAACAGCATCGCGGACTTCCGCTTCGACAGCCCGGTGGCGTTCCAGACGCCCGCGTCGGTGTCGGTGCCCGAGGAGGACGGTCTCGGCGACAACAAGGACCGCCCCGTCATCACCCCCGAGTACATCGACGTCGTGGATAAGTATAACGTGGGTCCCGAGGCTGTTGACCTCTCCTACTATGGCTACGGCATGGTCCCCGAGTGCTACTTCTCTCCGTCTTTGTTCAAGGACTGCTTCGGGGGCACCATCAAGGTGCGCGCCTCGTTCCGCAAGGTCGCCAAGAGCGACTACGTCCCGCTCGACTACGATGACCTCCGCTTCCAGAAGTTCGGCTTCTTCCGCTCCGAGCGCTTCGCGTATGACGACCAGTACGACGTCGTCGAGCAGTCGCAGGTCAAGCGCGCCAACCGCTGGAACATCTGGAAGGACGCGGCCTCCTGCTACAACCCCGAGGCGGACCTCCCGTACTCGGCGTGCAAGCCCGACCAGCTCCGCACCATCGTCTACTACCTCAACGAGGACTTCCCGAAGGACCCGCCGGAGCTTCGCCAGATGGCGCTCCACAACGCGGACCAGTGGAACAAGCTCCTCACCGACGCCGTCAAGGCCTCCACCGGCTTCACCGACGCGGACATCGGCGACCACCGCATGTTCACGCTGTGCGCGAACAACCCCGTGCAGGAAGGCGACCCGGCGGAGTGCGGCGCCGTCGGCACCAACCCGCAGATCGGCGACCTGCGGTACTCGATGTACTACTACATCCCCAACTACCAGGCGGCTCCGCCGCTCGGATACGGGCCTGCCGCCACCGATCCGCTGACTGGTGAGATCATCCAGGCCAACGCCTTCTACTATGGCTACGCCGGCGCGTGGATCGCCGCGCGCACCCGCGACGAGGTCAAGCTCCAGCTCGGCCTCCTGTCTCCCGACGACATCTCCGACGGCGCGCTCGCGCGTGGCGCGGTGTCGGCGGCGCAGGAAGCGGCGCGCCAGAGCACGCAGGCCCACGCCATGCCCGCCAACGTCGGCGAGAAGGCCCGGCGCATGGCGCAGAACCTCCACATCAAGGAGCAGGGGGCGCGCCTGCGCGCGCAGATCGCTTCGGGCTACGCGCTCGTCGACAAGCGCCCGGGACGCAAGCAGGCGCTGTTGAACAGCGGCGCCGGCGGGCTGCTCCTCACCGACGAGATGAAGCAGGTCTTCGGCCCCGCGCTCCTCGACGAGAACGTCGATCCCGAGCACGCTGACGACGTCATGACCGCGCGCCTCTTCGACAACGACGCGCTCTTCAACCACTACCGCATGCGCACCGAGCGTTTCCTCAAGCCCGAGGCCGGCGGCTGCATCCTGCGCGCCGAGGACGTCTTCGACGACGCGCTCCTCGGCCTGACGGCCACGGTGAAGAGCAAGTTCTACGACACCACCACCTCGCCGCCGTCGCTCAAGGCGGGCTTCACCGAGGACGACGTCTTCAACTTCGTCCTCGCCAACACCCTCGGCGACACGATGCTCCACGAGATGGGCCACACCATGGGCCTGCGCCACAACTTCGCGGGCAGCACCGACGCACTCAACTTCGGTCCCCGCTACTGGGAGCTGCGCGGCCAGCTCGTGCCGCCGGGCGGCACCCGCCCGGTGCCGGAGTGGGAGATCTCGGGCAACCTCGTCGACCTGCAGCAGTCGGCGCTCGACCAGGGCATGCGCGACGAGCAGACCTCGTCGGTCATGGACTACGAGTCGACCTACGGCACGCGCGTCGCCCTCGGCGCGTACGACTTCGCCGCCATCAAGTACGCGTACGGCGACATCGTCGAGGTCTTCGACAGCCCGGACATCACGCCGGACAAGGCCAAGCTCCTCCAGCCCGGCGAGCTGCACTACACCTACTACCCCGAGGTCGTGTCCAAGGCGGGCAGCTACGGCGAGCGCGCCGCGGCCCTCTACCAGCGCCACGACGTCAACTTCCGCAAGGCCGGCGGCGACGGCTCGGTCGAGGTTCCGTACTCGTTCTGCTCGGACGAGTACCGGGGCGCGTCGGCCACCTGCGCCATCTGGGACGTGGGCGCCGACAACTTCGAGCGCACCGTCTACGAGACCAACCACTACCGGAACTACTCGATCTTCAACAACTTCAAGCGTGAGCGCCTGACGTACGGCCTCGACATCTTCGGGTACCTGTCGCGCGTCTACCGCTACAACCTCACCTACGTCCTCAACCAGTACAAGAACTGGGTCGACGACGAGCTCATCATCCGCAGCGGCAAGCCGTGCCTCGCGGTCGACCTCGCGGCCGATCCGAGCGGCGGCATCGTCACCGAGAGCACCGACCGCTTCGCCGCGGATCAGTGCGGCCTCGCGGGCTTCCTCGGGAGCGTCGAGACCATCAACCTGCTCGGCGAGATCCTCCAGGAGCCCGACGTGGGCTGCTACGAGCGCCTGAAGCCCGGCTGCTACGACACCGTCGTCGGCAACGCCAACGACTCGACCCCGCCGACCGATCCGGACATCCGGCTCGTCGACGCGGATCCCGACAGCGCGACGTGCGCCAGCTACGTGCCCTCGCAGCCGAGCCCGACGGACACGCAGTCCTCGCGCCGCGTCTTGCTCTCGGTCCGGGCGACCACGCCGTACGCGCACGTCACCGACACCACCTCGTGCGACGGTGTCGCCACCCTCAGGGACTCCGTCACCGACGACGACCTCATGGAGCAGCCGCTCGACCTCGCCTACCGCCCCGGCGGCGCGCGGCCGGCCAACACGCTCTATGACCGCGACCGCTACGGCTACTACTTCTACGACAAGCCGCTCACCATCGGCTCGTGGTGGGACAAGTGGCTGGCCGTGAAGGCGCTCGGCGATCCCGACACCAACTTCATCGGTGTGGATGCGTCGTCCGATACCCGCGCGTTCCTCATCTCGTTGAACACGCTGTTCGGCAACGACATCAACAACCTCATCGGCGGCGCCGTGACCGACAACGTCGGCGTCTACGGTCCGGTGGTGAACACGGCCGGCAACGACGTCGAGATCCTCCCGGTGCTCGACATCAACACGGGCGGCGCCATCGACCGCACGCAGATCGGCCGCGCCACCATCAACCCCGATCAGCAGTACACGTTCCGGCTGCTCGCCATGTTCAACGCGGCGTACAACGGCCAGTACACCGACCGCTTCGAGTTCGGCGAGTCGCTCAACATCGGCAACGCGTACAACCTGACCAACACGGACATCCCCGACGACGTCCGCTCCGATCCCGCGCGCTACGCCGAGGTCACCGACCCCGTCACGGGCATCAAGTGGTTCGCCCTCAACCAGCAGCGTTCGGACGCGCCTGGCCTGTACAGCATCGGCTACCAGTTCATCCGCGACATCAAGGACCGCTACTACGTGGGCGGCGCGGACGGCCCGGGTACCGAGCTGCAGCCGGGCTTCCAGGGCCAGTTCGAGTTCATGCCGCGGCAGGACCTCGACATCGTCCGCATCATGTCGTCCGCCGCCGGCGTGTTCGGCTACGCGGACGTCTGGTCCGGCGACCTGCAGTTCTGACCCTGCACCATGATGGGCGCGCCCCGCGGCGCGCTCCGACGCCCCCTCCGGCCCCGCGGCCCGAGGGGGCGTCCTCGTCTGGGCGTCCTCGTCTGGGCGTCCTCGTCTGGGCGCCCTCGTTTGGCGGGCCAAATCGGGCCCCTGCCCGATATGGTTTGCGTATGGAGATCAAGCGCGTTCAGGGCGTCCGCGGTCCGATGCGGCTGCCGAGCGAGGTGCCCGAGATCACGGCGGAGCAGCTTGACGCCGTCGTCTTGCGCAGCGGTTCGGCGGCGGGCCTGCGCGACGAGCTCGACGCCAAGCTGCGCGAGGGGCACCGCTGCTCCCGGCACGACGTCGAGCGCATGGTTGCCCGCGGTCGGCACAAGGACGGCCGCGTGGACGCCAACCACGCCGTGGTGCTCGCCTATTACGCGCAAAAGCACCGCCACGTCTTCGACCCGGACGCCGAGCCGCTCGTCGTGCAGTTCATCGGGGACGCCGACTGGACCGCGCTCATGATCGAGCTCGACACGTTCATCGAGAAGCTCCGCGAGCAGGCGCGCGAGGCGGAGAAGAAGCGCGAGCTCGACAAGGAGCGCTTCGAGGACGACGTGCTCAAGCCCGAAGAGCGCCGCCTCGAGCTCAAGAAGGAAAACGGCACAGTGGAGGAGCGCAAGGACGAGCGCGTCCACGAGGAGCTGAAGAAGAGCGCCGACCAGGATCGCCTCAGGGAGGCGTCCATCACCGACGTCGAAGACGAGCTCACCGGCAGCGGCCGCGTGAAGCTCTCCGACGCGGAGCTCGCGAAGCTGGGCTTGATGAAGAGAGGCTTCGCCAACCGCAAGTAGCGCAACCGCAACGCAGAAGGGGACTCGATGCCGACCACCGTGCAGCAGAACGCCACGAAGCTCACCACCTGGCTGAAGAACCAGAACGTCTCCGCGGGCAGCGCCAAGAAGGCCGACATCTCCCGGGCGAGCGCGCAGCTCCGCATCCCCGCCGCGCAGCTCCATGACGCGCGCCGCTTCCTCCTCGAGCAAGCGACCGCCGACAACGAGCGCGGCGCGGGCGCCGCGCAGCTCACGGGCCGTGGCGGCTTCGGCGCGTCCAGCGGCCAGCTCGACTCCGCGCGCGGCGCCACGATGGCGGTGCGCGGCAACGGCGGCGATCCGAAGCTCGCGGCGTTCAATTCGTCGACGTACACCATCCTCGACGCCAAGCACGTGCAGGAGCAGATGAGGCTGCCGTCGCTGGGCGCGGCCAAGACGGTCATCGGCGAGAAGATCCTGAACGGCGCCGAGCGCGACCTCCACGACATCGGCGTGCACCCGGACAACTACGACAGCTACGAGTGCGTGGACGCCTTCTCGCGCTCCAGCTACTCCGTCGCCGACGCCAAAGAGGCGCTGAAGCAGTTCAACTTCCTGACGTCGCTCGACGACGCCAAGGAGTACATCGGCCTCAAGATCATCAACGGGCCCGAGGCGGAGCAGAGCATCCTCGGCACCGCCGGAATCACCCGCAACAACTTCGACAAGCAGGACTGCCTCGCGGCGTTCGCGCAGAGCGGCTACTCTGCCGCCGACGTCCGCGAAGCCAAGAAGCAGTTCGATTTCCTGCGCGGCTCGTCGACGGAAGAGGTCAAGGAGTACCTCGGCCTCAAGATCGTCAACGGCTACGAGCAGATGCTCGCCGACGCCGGCATCACGCAGCAGCCGTGGGACAAGCAGGACCTCCAGGCGGCCTTCTCCCATTCGAGCTACACCAAGGCCGACGTCGACGCTGCGCGCGACTCGTTCTCGTTCCTGCGCGGCAAGTCCGACGACGAGGTCAAGCAGTACATCGGTCTCAAGATCGTCAACGGCTACGAGCAGATGCTCGCCGACAAGGGCATCACGCAGAACGACTTCGACAGCCACGACTGCCTGAAAGCGTTCAACCAGAGCGGCTACGACAACTTGGACGTGGCGGCGGCGCGCGACAAGTTCGGCTTCCTGCGCGGCAAGTCCGACGTCGAGGTCAAGGAGTACATCGGTCTCAAGATCGTCAACGACTACGAGGGGATGCTGCGCGACGTGGGGATCGTGCCCGGCGACTCGCGCGGCGCCTCGCCGTCGTCGAGCGAGCACATCGTGTCGCAGCAGGAGATGAACCGGCACGCGTGGGCCGCGCTCGACAAGTCGTCCGAGCGGCTGAACGGCGCGTCCAAGACGCTGCGCGCGAGCCTGGACGCACCGACCAAGAAAGATCTCGACAAGGCGCTCAAGGCCTTCGACGCGTACAAGCAGGCGGAGGGCACGTTCGCCGGCAACCTCGAAGCGCGCGGCGGCTCGCTGGCCCCGCTCGTCGAGGCGGGCGCCGAGAAGCGGCTCACCGACCAGCTCGCGCGCGAGGTCGGCCGCGCCGGCCACGCCGGGTACTTCAACTACGCCGGCACCAGCACCGTCGACGACGCGCCCCAGCAGGAGATGAACCGCGCGGCGTACGCGGCGTTCGAGGGCGCCGACGCCGAGATGAAGGGCCTCGTCGCGGCGCTCGACAAGAAGCTCGCCTCGGCCGACCCCGAGAGCGTGAAGGAGCTGCACGCGGCGCAGGAGGCCTTCGAGACCTTCCGCGACGCGCAGGCGACGCTCGCCGGGAACATCGAGGCGCGCGGCGGGTCGCTCTTCGGCCTCATCCACGGCGCCGCGCTCGAGGCGCTCACGCGGCAGCGCATCGGGCTCCTCGAACAGACCCTTGCCGCGTAGCGCCCGTCCCGCGGCGGGCCGGGTCGGCATCGAGCTCGAGCTGTTGGCGCCGCCCGGACAAACGCGCTTCCACATCGCCGGCGCGCTCGCGCGCGCGACGGGTGGGCGCGTCCTGTATGGGCTCAAGCACGTCGTCGAGCGCGTGACGCCCGACGGCCGCCCGGTCTGCTCGCTCTCCCTCGCGGCGCGCGTCCTCGACGCCGACGGCGCCGCGCGCTTCGACCTCGTCGACGACGTCACGCTGCGGGAGCACGCGGCCGAACCGGGGGAGGGCCCGGCCCGCGGCGCGCCGCTCGAGCGCGTGGTGATGGACGACGTACGGCTGTCCAAGTGGCTCGAGCGGCGCTCCTTCGTCGCCGCGCGCCCCGACGTTCGCGAGGCGCTGAAGCCGCTCCTCGAGGTGTTCGGCGCGACGCACGACGAGGGGCGGGGGACGGTGCTCGACCCGTGGGGCCAGGTGCTCGCCGTCGTCGACAACGAGCCCACGGCGCACGCGCGTGTCTGCGAGATCGTCACCCGCCCGCTGCCCGCGCGCGGGCCCGAGCGGGACGAGGCCGTGCGCGCCGCCCTGGCCGCCGCCGCCGGCTGCGCCGTCCCCGCCGCCGCCGCCCTGCACGTCCACGTCGACGCGGGCCCGTGGCGCAGCACGCCCGCCCTGCGCGCGCTCGTGCTGGCGTGGGCGGACCGCCGCGACGAGCTGCTTGCGCGCCTGCGCCCGAACCCGCGCTGCAAGAAGCTCGGGCCGTTCCCCGCCGACGTCGTGCGCGTCGCGCGCGAGTGCCCGTCCGACCTGCCGTTTTCGACGCTGGCGGCGGCGCTCAAGCTGGCGGGCGCCAACAAGGAGCTCGACGTCAACCTCCTCGGCGTCATCGAGCCCTGGCCGGTGCAGCCCACCCTCGAGGTGCGCTGCCTGCCCATGTCCACGGATCCCGCCGCCGTCCTCGCGTCCGTCGACGCCGCCCTCGCCGTGCTCGACGACATCGGCGGCGAGGGCGCGTGACGCGGCCCCGCGCCCGTCGGGGCCGCCGGCGCCTCGACGACGTGCGCGCCACGTGGTAGCGCCGCCGCAGCGTCCGGCCCGGGGCCGGCGGCGAGGAGGACGGCATGGCTCGGTTCAAGAAGGCGTGTGTCATCGGCGCGGGCATCATGGGGCAGGGCATCGCGGCCCACCTCGCAAACGCGCGCATCCCCGTGCTCCTGCTCGACATCGTGCCGCCCAAGCCGGGCCCCGGCGACGACGTCAAGTCGCGCGAGTTTCGCGACCGCTTCGCCCGCGGCGGCCTCGAGAAGGCAGTCAAGGCCAAGCCCGCGCTGTTCTTCACCAAGCGGGACGCGTCGCTCGTCTCCGTCGGCAACATCGACGACGACCTCGGCAAGGTCGCCGACTGCGACCTCGTCGTCGAGGTGGTCCTCGAGCGGATGGACGTGAAGCAGCAGCTCTTCGAGAAGCTCGACGCCGTCGTGCGCCCGGGCACCATCGTCACGTCGAACACGTCGGGGCTGTCCATCGAGGGGATGCTCGAGGGGCGCTCGGCGGCCTTCCGCAAGAACTTCGCGGTCACGCACTTCTTCAACCCCGTGCGCTACATGCCGCTCCTCGAGATCGTGGCGGGCAAGGACACGGACCCCGCCGTCGTCGAGACCCTCGCCGCGTTCGGTGCCGGAACGCTCGGCAAGGGCATCGTCTACGGCAAGGACACGCCCAACTTCGTCGCCAACCGCATCGGCGTGTTCGGCATCATGGAGACCATCCGCGTCATGCTCGAGGGCAAGTACACCCTCGAGGAGGTGGACGCCGTCTTCGGCCCCGCCACCGGTCGCGCCAAGAGCGCCGTGTTCGGCACCGCCGACGTCGTCGGCCTCGACACCTTCGTGCACGTCGCCCAGAACTGCTGGGACAACCTCAAGAAGGACGAGCGCCACGCCGTGTTCGAGACGCCGGCGTTCATCAAGGACATGGTCTCCCGCGGGTGGTTGGGGCGAAAGACCAAGGGCGGCTTCTACAAGAAGGTCGGCGACGACATCCTCACGCTCGACTACGATAAGATGGAGTACCGCCCCAAGCAGAAGGTGCGCTACGAGTCCCTCGGCGCCGTGCGCAACCTCGAGAGCACGCCCGAGAAGCTCCGCACCATGCTCGAGCACGACGACCGCGCGGCCGAGCTGTTCTGGAAGGTCACCGCCGCCACCGTCTGCTACGCCGGCAACCGCCTCGGCGAGATCGCCGACGACATCGTCAACATCGACAACGCCATGAAGTGGGGCTTCATGCACGAGGTCGGGCCCTTCGAGACCTGGGACGCCATGGGCGTGCGCAAGACGGTGGAGAAGATGCGCGCCGGGGGCTTCCAGATCCCCAAGTGGGTCGAGGACATGCTCGCCCAGGGGCGCGAGAGCTTCTACTCGGTGGACGCCCACGGCGTGCGCTCGTTTTGGGATCCGCGCGTCAACAAGCCCGTCGTCATCGACGAGGGGCCCCGCGTCATGTCGTTCGCGCTGCTCAAGGCCGACAAGGAGCGCATCGTCAATGACGCCTTCGGCACCACGCTCGTGGACCTCGGCGACGGCATCCTCGCGTGCGAGTTCCACACCAAGCTGAACGCCGTCGACGACGAGATCGTCAACGGGCTCAACGCGGCCATGGACCTGTGCGAGTCCGGCAAGTACCAGGCGCTCGTCCTCGCCAACGACGGCCGCAACTTCTCCGCGGGCGCCAACATCCTCCTGCTCGCCCTCGCCGCGCGCGAGAAGCAGTTCGACCAGATCGAGCAGATGGTGAAGGCGTTCCAGGACGTCTGCGTGCGGCTCAAGTACTCGTCCATCCCGACGGTGGCGGCGCCCTTCGACCTCACCCTCGGCGGCGGCGCCGAGATGGCCATGTGGTGCAACCGCATCCGCGCGCACGCCGAGCTCTACATGGGCCTCGTCGAGGTGGGCGTCGGCCTCTTGCCCGGCGGCGGCGGCAACATCGAGATGCTCGCCCGTACGCTCGAGGGCGCCGTCGACGACCCCACCTTCCCCACCGAGCAGATGATCCGCCGCGCGCTCGAGACTGTGGCGATGGCCAAGGTGGCGACGTCGGCGGAGGAGGCGCGGGAGCTCATGTTCCTCGCGCCGGCCGACGGCGTCTCGCTCAACCGGCGCCACGTGCTGGCGGCGGCCAAGGCGGAGGCGCGCGGCATGGCCGAGGCCGGCTTCACGCCGCCCCGGCGGCGCACGTTCCGGCTGCCGGGCAAGGGCGCGTGGGCGACGTTCGAGATGGCCCTCGGCTCCATGCGCGACGGCCACTTCATCTCGGAGCACGACCTCAAGATCGCCCTGAAGGTCGCGCGCGTGATGACCGGCGGCGACACGTCACCCCGGGTCCGGGTCACGGAGCAGCACCTGCTCGACCTCGAGCGCGAGGCGTTCCTGTCGCTGTGCGGCGAGGAGAAGACCCAGGCCCGCATCGCGCACATGCTCGAGACCAACAAGCCGCTGCGCAACTGAGCCCGGGCGCCGTCGGGATCGAGGATGTGGGGGCATGTGTTGCCGGCGCGCACGCCGGCGGCGCGCCCGACGCAGCGGTTTCGACGCCCGGCGCGCGGGATTGACACGAAAGTCAATCCCGCGCGGCGGCGACGCCTTCGACGTCGACGGCACGCCTTGTCCGCGAGCGCGACGGCTGCTACCTCGACGGCATGCGTGAAGTCGCCATCGTCTCCGCCGTCCGCACCCCCATCGGGAAAGGAGGTCGCGGCACGCTGCGCGACGTCCGCCCGGACACGCTCGCCGCCCACGTGATCACGCAGGCGCTCGAGCGCTCCCGCGTGCCCGCCGACGCCGTCGAGGACGTCGTGCTCGGCTGCGCCATGCCCGAGGCGGAGCAGGGGATGAACGTCGCGCGCATCGCCAGCCTGCTCGCGGGGCTGCCCGACAAGACCAGCGCCATGACGCTCAACCGCTTCTGCTCGTCGGGCTTGAACGCCGTCGCGGACATCGCCAAGAGCATCATGGTCGGCGAGATCGACGTCGGCATCGGCGGCGGCACCGAGAGCATGTCGCTCGTGCCCATGGGCGGTCACAAGCCGAGCGCCAACCCGGAGCTCATGGAGAAGAACCCGGCGGTGTACACGCCCATGGGCATCACCGCGGAGAACGTCGCCAAGCGCTTCAACGTCTCGCGCGCAGACCAGGACGCGTTCGCGCTCGAGAGCCACAAGCGCGCGCTCGCCGCCATCGACGGCGGCAAGTTCACCGAGATCGTGCCCCTCGACGTCGACGTCTACGCAGACGATGGCACCAAGAAGAGGGTGACCTTCGCCGTCGACGAGGGCCCGCGGCGTGACACGTCGCTCGAGGGCCTCCACAAGCTCAAGCCCGCCTTCGACAAGGACGGCACCGTCACCGCCGGCAACGCCTCGCAGGTGTCCGACGGCGCCGCGGCCGTCGTGCTCGTCGAGATGGAGCGCGCCCGGAAGATGGGCCTCAAGGTGCTCGCCAGGTTCGTTGGGTTCGCCACCGCGGGCGTGCCGCCGGACATCATGGGCATCGGCCCCATCCCCGCCGTGCGCAAGCTCCTCGCAAAGACCGGGCTCACCGTCGCCGACATCGACGTCTTCGAGCTCAACGAGGCCTTCGCGTCGCAGTCGCTCTACTGCATCCGCGAGCTCGGCCTCGACGTCGCCAAGGTGAACCCCAACGGCGGCGCCATCGCCCTCGGCCACCCGCTCGGCTGCACCGGCGCCCGCCAGGTGGCCACCCTCCTGCCGGAGATGCAGCGCCGCGGGGCCAAGCGCGGCGTGGTGACGATGTGCATCGGCGGCGGCATGGGCGCCGCGGGGCTCATCGAGGCGGTGTGATCGCCGCGCGCGCCGTCGAGGCCGGGCGCCGGCGGCCAGGGAGCACCGGCACCCGCGCTGCGGCGCCGTGCATCGCCGCGGCGGCGCTCTGCGTGGCGGCGACCCTGGCGGCGTGCGGCGACGAGGGCCCCTTCGCCGTCGAGGTCGTCGACTTCTCGCCCGGTGACGGGGCGGGCTTCGGTCAGGACCGGATGCCCGGCGTGGTGCTCGGTCCGCCCCACGGCGCAGGGGAGACGCAGGGCTCCACCGACGTCGTGAGCCTCGGCACCGGCGGCTCCATCACCCTGCGCATGGGGCGCGAGATCGACGACGGCGACGGCGCCGACCTCATCGTGTTCGAAAACGCGTTCAAGGCGGCGACGGGCGCGCTGTTCGCGGAGCCCGGCGAGGTCGCGGTGAGCGACGACGGCGCGCGCTTCGTCGCCTTCGCCTGCGCGCCCGGCGACCCCGCGCCCAACGGCTGCGCCGGGTTGGCGCCGGTCCTCGCCGACGGCACGGACGGCACCGACGGCACCGACGGCGTCGGCGTCGACGCGACCAACCCGGCCGTCGCCGGCGGCGACGCGTTCGACCTCGCCGACATCGGCGTCGCCCGCGCGCGCTTCGTGCGCATCAGCGATCGCGGGTCGGGCGGCGCGCCGCCGTCGGCGGGCTTCGACCTCGACGCGGTCGCGGTCGCGACGCACGAAGCGCCGCCGTAGGGCGGGTGGCCCGAGGGGTCGCAGGCAGGCTACGGCAGCGTCTTCGGGGCAGGGCGGAAGGTGGCCGCCATGGACGGGTTTGGTCCGTCCCCCTCGAGCGTGAGCTCGACGGTGGCCGTGTCCCCTTCGAGGCGCGTGAGGCGCGAAGACATGCGCCAGCTCTTGTCGCCGAGGGTGAACACCACGGAGTGTCCGGTGGCGCTCCACTTGCCGCGGAAGTGGCTGGGCTTTCCCTCGAGGAGCGGATCAAAGCGATAGGTGAAGGTGCCGTCGACGTTGAAGGTGAGCGTGCGCTGCGGCGCGCTCGGGTCGTCGAGCCAGCGGTGCAGGAGGCGCTTCTCGGGCGTGTTGAGCGCGCGCAGGCCGGCGGCGACCGAGGCGCCGGTCATCGTGGAGTTGTTGTGCTTGAGCACGAGCTCGCTGATGCACAGCGGCGCGTCGGGCGTGGCGCCGTCGTAGCTGTTGGGGAAGTCGACGACGATGCGGGTGCCGTGCGCCGGCGGCGACAGCTCCAGCGTCTGCATCTCCGCCTTGTCCTTGAACCGCGCCTCCACGCGGTGCTTGAGGTCGCCGAGGATGACGACGCGCGCGCGCTTGGTCGAGGTGTCGAGCGCCGTTCCCTTGAGCCGGCCGACGATGAGCCCGATGTGCGTGATGGTGACCGGTTGGTCGAACCCGAAGCTCAGGAACGGGCTGCGGTCCGACTTCTTCGCGCACCACGCCGTCGTGTCCTTGCCGTCTGCGGCGTTGTAGGCGTTGGTGGCGGGTTTGCCGTCGTCGAGCTCCGACGAGGCCTCGATGAAGCCGACATCTTCGGCCCACGCGGGAGCCGACGTTGCCACGGCGAGCGCGACGGCGAGCCACCTCATGACTCTCTGTGTACGCCGTCGAGCCGGAAAGGGCCAGAGAGCTGCCCGAAGCTCGGTTGACGACGCGGCGTCGTCGGGGCACGTGTGTCCCCTCGGAGGGATTCCCATGCGCGTTCTGACGGTCGTCACCGCCCTGTTCTTCATCGCCGCGTGCGACACCGGCCCCAAGCCGGGCGAGGAAGCGGTGTACTGGACCAAGAAGCTCAACACCGAGTCCGAGCTGACCAAGCGGGACGCCGCGCTCAACCACCTCGTCGAGCTCAAGGACAAAAAGGCGCTGCCGGGTCTGTACGACGCGCTCAAGCAGAAGGGGCCGGCGGCGACGCTGCGGCCCAAGGTCGCCGAGCTCATCGGCGTCATCGGGGACGACACCTCCGTCCAGCCGCTCCTCGACGGCATCGATTGGGCCGCCGGCGCCGGCGGCCGCGACAAGGAGTCTCGCGCCGCCGCCAACACCAACGAGAAGATCGCCAAGGCGCTCGGCAAGCTCGGCAAGGGCACAGACGACAAGGTGGTCGAAGCGCTCAAGCGCCTGGCGGACAGCAACAGCCAGGACGTGCAGCTCGCCGCCGTCGTCGCGCTCGGCGACATCCACGCCACCGGCGCGGTCGACAAGCTCATCGAGATCGCCGACGGCCACCCCAACAACTTCATGGTGAAGAACGCCGTGGAGGCGCTCGGCAAGATCGCCGATCCCAAGGCCGCCACCGTGCTCGGCAAGCTGCTGTTCTTCGAGCGCAACGGCGTGAGCTTCTACCGTGAGGCGAGCTACGCCATGTTCCTCATCGGCAAGCCCGCGCTGCCCGTCCTCGACTCCATCTACAACAACAAGTTCAAGGAGATCGACGAGCTGCACATCGAGCCCAACGTGCAAAAGACCAAGGCCATCGTGGTCTACGGCGACCTCGCCGACCCGTCCACGTTCAAGAAGATCGTCGCCGACGTCGACGAGAGGGGCAATGACACCGCCACCGGCCTCTTGCGCATCGAGGCGTCGCGCGCCGCGGGCCGCATCGGGCTCAAGGACGCGGTGCCCGGCTTGAAGAACCGCTACGACAACGTCGACATCTCGCAGTCGGAGCACGCGCTCGCCGCGCTCGTGCAGATCGGCGTCAAGAGCATGGCCGACGACATCTACGACATCGCCACGTTCGACGGCTACGTCAAGAACTGCAAGAAGCAAGGGAACCCGGAGGACCAGTGCAAGTTCTCCGCGGTGCAGATCCGCAAGCCGCGCGTCCTCGCCTACTCGCGGCTGTCGTCGGACAAGCCCAAGATGGACGCCCTCGTCAACGACGAGAAGAACGCCGACTTCAAGAAGTGGATCGGTGAGCAGGCCGAGCGCGTGAACGCCGCGGCCGAGTGCAAGGAAGACCTCAAGTGCTGGCAGGGCAAGCTGAAGGACAAGAGCGCGCGCGTGCGCGAGCGCGCGGCCTACGAGCTCGCGTGGATGGCCTCGGGCTCCGGCGCGCAGGCCGACACCGCCCGCGACGCCCTGTACGCCGCCCTCAAGGACGACGACAACGAGGTGCGCTACGCCGCCATCATCGGCGTCGGCCGCAACCTGCCCAAGAACGGCGCCGCGGTCGCGGATCAGATCCAGAAGCAGCTCGACGAAGAGAAGGGCAAGACCCAGTTCATTCGCGTGAACGAGGACCTCAAGCGCCTCGAGGTCCGCGTCCGCCGCGGTGCCTGAGTGGCGGAGCCCGTTCGCTTTCTCTTCGTCGACGACGAGCAACCCATCCTGAGCGTCCTGGCGCGCGCGCTCAAGAACGAGGGTTTCGAGCTTCACTTCACCGCGGACGCCCGGCTCGCGCTCGACATCGTGCGCGAGCGGGACATCGAAGCCGTCGTCTGCGATCACCTGATGCCGGGGATGAAGGGCACCGACCTCCTCGCGTTGGTGCGGGACACCCACGTGCACGTGGTGCGCGTCCTGGTGTCGGGCTCGCCGGAGCGGCCGGTGGTGGACGCGCGCACCATCGACAAGCCGTGGCACCTGACGCAGCTCAAGGCGCTCCTGCACGAGGTGGAGGCCGAGGTGCTCGCGCGCCGGGCGGACCGACGATAAAACGCCTGGATGAACGCGCTCTACGACTTCGCCAAGGCGGGCGGCTTGCCGCCTTTCTCTTCGATCACGCCGGACCAGGTGGTGCCCGCCGTCCGCAAGCTCCTCGAGGAGATGGCGGCCGCGCGCGGGTCGCTCGAGGCGCGGGTGGAGCCCACGTGGGCGAGCGCGGTGGAGGCGGTGGCGGACCTGGTGGAGCCGATGGAGCGCGCGTGGGGCGTCGTCAGCCACCTGAACGCCGTGAAGAACGCGCCGGCGTTGCGCGAGGCCCACCAGACGGCGCAGCCGGAAGTGGTGGCGGCGTTCCTGTCCCTGGCGCAGTCGGAGCCGCTCTTTCAGGCGCTCGAGGCGCTGCAGGGCTCGCCTGAGCACGAGCGGCTGCCCGCGGGCAGGAAGCGCATCCTCGAAAAGAAGATCCTCGACGCCAAGCTCTCCGGCATCGCGCTCCCGCCCGCCGAGCGCGAGCGCTTCACGGCCATCGAGCAGGAGCTGAGCGAGCTCGGCACCAGGTTCCAAAACCACGTGCTCGACGCCACCAAGGCGTGGCAGGTGACGCTCACGGCGGCGTCCGAGGTGGAGGGGCTGCCGCCGAGCGCGCTGGCGATGGCGTCGGCGGCAGCGCGCGCCGCGGGTCACCCGTCGTCCACGCCGGAGGCGGGGCCGTGGCGATTCACGCTCGACTACCCGAGCTTCGATCCGGTGATGCGCTACGCCGTGCGACGCGAGCTGCGCGAGAAGATGTACCGCGCGTACGTCACGCGCGCCTCCGAGCTCGACGCCGGCGCGCCCGATCCCGACGGCGGCGAGGGCCGCGACAATCGCGCGCTCATCGATCGCATCCTCGAGCTGCGGCGGGACAAGGCGAAGGTCCTCGGCTTCGCCACGTACGCCGAGCTGTCGTTGGCAACCAAGATGGCGCCGTCCGTCGACGAGGTGGAGCGGCTCCTCGGCGAGCTCCTGCGCGCGTCGCGCCCTGCGGCGGAGAAGGAGCTGGCGGAGCTGAAGGTGCTCGCCGCGCAGATGGGCAAGCAGGCCGACGTCGCCCATTGGGACGTGCCCTTCTACGCCGAGCGCCTGCGCGAGCAGCGCTACGCCTACTCCGAGGAGGAGCTGCGCCCGTACTTCCCGCTGCCCGTGGTGCTCGACGGCCTCTTCGCCCTCGTCAAACGCCTGTTCGGCGTGGAGGTGCGCGAGGCGGAGGCGCCCCGCTGGCACGACGACGTGCGCTTCTTTCGCCTCCACGACGACGGCGGCGCCCACGTCGCCTCGTTCTATCTCGATCCCTACGCGCGGCCCGCGGAGAAGCGCGGCGGCGCGTGGATGGACGACTGCATCACCCGCCGGCGCATGCAAAAGGGCGTCCGCGAGCCCGTCGCGTACCTGTGCTGCAACGGCAGCCCTCCCGTCGACGGCAAGCCCTCGCTGATGACCTTCCGCGAGGTGGAGACGCTCTTTCACGAGTTCGGCCACGGCCTGCAGCACATGCTCACGCGCGTGGACGACGTCGACGCCAGCGGCATCCGCGGCGTGGAGTGGGACGCCGTGGAGCTGCCGAGCCAGTTCATGGAGAACTGGTGCACGCACAAAGAGACGCTCATCGGCATGTCCAAGCACGTCGACACCGGCGCGCCCTTGCCGGTGGAGCTGTTCGAGAAGGTGAAGGCCGCGAAGACCTTCCGCGCGGCGAGCCAGATGCTCCGCCAGATCCAATTCGCGCGCGTCGACCTCGAGCTGCACCACGGCTATGGGCCGGGCAAGGGCAGCGTCTTCGACGTCAACAAGCGCATCGCCGGCGAGGTGCTCTTGATGCCGCCGCTGCCGGAGGACCGCTTCCTCTGCAGCTTCAGCCACATCTTCGCCGGCGGCTACGCGGCCGGCTACTACAGCTACAAGTGGGCCGAGGTCCTGTCGGCCGACGCCTACGGCGCCTTCGAGGAGGCCGGGCTCGACGACGACAAGAAGCTCGCCGACACCGGCAAGCGCTTCCGCGAGACCGTGCTCGCCCTGGGCGGTAGCGTGCACCCGCTCGAGGTGTTCCGCGCCTTCCGCGGCCGCGACCCCTCCACCGAGGCGCTCTTGCGCCACGCGGGCCTGAAGGCGGCCTCCGTGGGGTGAGGCCGACGGGGCGGGCCGCCGCGCGGCGGCGCCGGGCGGCCGTGCGGCGCCGCTTGCCGAGCGGATGCGTCGTCCCTACATCGAGTTTGGCGCTCGTCTCCCCACGGGTGCTCGCTGCCGCGCGTCCGGGCGCCCCCTCCCGGCGCGCGGCGGTGTTTTCTCCCGGCCACGCGGCCGCTCTTCGTGCGTCCAGCGCAACAGATCGCGCGCGCGCGCAACGGCTCAGGAAGGGGACAGGCCGACGGCGGCGGCGACGGCGTCTTTGTACGCGAGCCAGCCGTCGAGGACGGCCCGCATGGATTCGAGCACGCGCGGGCGCGCTGCATCGTCGATGTGGTCGAGCACCGTGCGCCACGCGGCGGCCCGGTGGCCGCCCTCCACGTCGCGATGGATGCGGGGCAGGGCCAGCGCCGCGAGCGGCAGTCCGTAGTGCACGTGCAGCGGGTGCTGCTCCAGCGGCGGCATGGGACGCTTGGGCGCGCCGGGGTCGAGCTCGCCGCGCTCGTACTGCGTTCCCTCGATGAAGATCGTCGTCACCGCGGCGGCCGCTTCCCAGCCCTGGCCCTGCGTCCATGCGTCGACGGCGTCTCTGAAGCGCCTCGTGCCGGGGAGGAGCTCGATGGCGTCGAAGCGCTTCATGTCGCAGCCGAAGCCGCGCGGGATCTCGAGGAACAGCACGGGGTGCGGCTTGCCGGCGGCGATGGCGCCGGTCTCCTCTTCGTAGAGGTTCTCGGCGAGGTCGCGCCGCACCGCTGCGATGGGGCACTGCACATACGCCCGCCCGACGAAGATCGGGAAGTCGCGGACGAACGAGCCGTACTCCTGCTCGAAGTGGAGGTGCATCTTGTCGCGCGCCACGCCGCCGTGCGCGAACGCGTCGGCCGACCAATGCACCTTCCGCTCCATCACCTCGAGCAGCGCTTCTCGAAAACCGTCGCGATCCATGTCTTGCCAGCATTGCGTCGGCACACCCCGCGCGCAAATTCGGTGCGCGCGCCGTCACTCGTCGCACACGTCGCGACGCTGGCCGCGCAGTGGCACGAGGCGTGCTTTCGGTTCGGTTCGTGTCGTGTTGTGTCGTGTGGCGTTGTGTTGTGCGCCGGTCCTCGACGGACCCAAGCGCGAGCGGATCGCGCGCCCGCGGAGCGCCCTCCCGCACAGCGGCGCGCGATTCCGCACGGAGTCTCCGATGACGAACCCATCCCCGCCGACGCCCCCCATCGACTTCCTCGACGGCGCCGGCCGCTTCGTCTTCTTCACCGGCAAAGGCGGCGTCGGAAAGACCTCGCTCGCGTGCGCGGCGGCCATCTCCGTGGCCGACCACGGCAAGCGGGTCCTGCTCGTCTCCACCGACCCGGCGTCGAACCTCGACGAGATGCTCGGCGAGCAGCTCTCCGAGCGCCCCACGCCGATCACCGGCGTCCCGCGGCTTTGGGCGATGAACATCGACCCCGACGCCGCCGCCGCCGCGTATCGCGAGCGCGTCATCGCGCCGTACCAGGGCGTCTGGTCGGAGCCGGAGATCCACTCCCTGCAGGAGCAGCTCGCCGGCGTCTGCACGACGGAGATCGCCGCGTTCGACGAGCTCGCCCGGCTCCTCGCCGGCGACGCGGACAGCGACGGCTTCGACCACGTCTTCTTCGACACGGCGCCCACGGGCCACACGCTGCGCCTGTTGAGCCTCCCGCGCGCGTGGACCGGCTACCTGAAGTCGACGCCGGAGGGCGCGTCCTGCCTCGGGCCGCACGCGGGGCTGAAGATGCAGGAGGCGCGCTTTGCGGAGTCGCTGGCGGCCCTCGGCGACGCGGCGCGGACCCGCATCGTCCTCGTCACGCGTCCGGATCGCGCCGCGTTGCGCGAGGCCGCGCGGACCTCCGGGGAGCTCGCCGCGCTGGGCATGAAGAACCAGCACCTCGTCGTCAACGCCGTGTTTCGCGCGGCCGACGGCGCCGATCCGGTGGCTGCGGCGCTCGAGGATCGCGGTCGCGCGGCCCTCGACGAGATGCCGCCGGCGCTGCGCACGCTGCCCGTCACGCGCCTCCCGTTGCGCGCCTTCAACATGGTCGGGCTCACGGCGCTGCGCGCGCTCCTCGACGACAACAAGGCCGCCGCGCTGACGCGCCCGGCGCCGGCGCGGCCCCGGCCGGCGCTGCCCCTCCTGTCGGCGCTCGTCGACGAGATCGCCGCCGCCGGCCACGGCCTCGTCATGGTGATGGGCAAGGGCGGCGTCGGCAAGACCACCATCGCCTGCGCGGTCGCCGCCGAGCTCGCGTCGCGCGGCCATCGCGTGCACCTGAGCACCACGGACCCGGCCGCCCACGTGGCGACGACGCTCGCCGGAACGCTCGAGAACCTGAGCATCAGCCGTATCGATCCCGCCGTGGAGACCAAGGCGTACGTCGACCGCGTGATGGCCACCCGCGGCGCCGCGCTCGACGACGCCGGACGCGCGCTCCTCGCGGAGGACCTTCGCTCTCCTTGCTACGAGGAGGTCGCCGTCTTCGCGGCGTTCTCCCGGCTCGTGTCACAGGCGCGCACGAGCTTCGTCGTCGTCGACACCGCGCCGACCGGACACACGCTGCTGCTGCTCGACGCCACCGGCAGCTACCATCGCGAGATCATGCGCCACGATTCGCCGTTGCAGCCCGCGCACCTGGTCACGCCGATGATGAAGCTGCGCGATCCGCAATACACCAAGGTCCTCCTCGTCACGCTCGCCGAGACGACGCCGGTCTCCGAGGGGGCGCGACTCCAGGCGGACCTCCGCAGGGCGCAGATCGATCCCTTCGCCTGGGTGATCAACAGCAGCATCGCCGCCGCGGGCTCGACGGACCCATGCCTCGAGCAACGCATCGCCGCGGAGCTCGAGCAGATGGCGGTGGTCCGCGAACAGCACGCGACGAAGCTCGCCGTGGTGCCCTGGATGACGACGGAGCCCGTGGGGCCCGAGCGGCTCCTCGCGCTCGCGCGCGGCGCGCCCGTGGCGGCCGCCGCCTCCTCCGCCGTCGAAAACGTCAGCGCGCAGCCAGCGTGACGACGAGCTTTCGCTTGCGCCCCTGGCGCTCGACGACGACGGCGACCTTGTCGCCGGGCGCGTGCGCCTTGAGCAGGTCGCTGTAGCTCCGCAGGTCGGTGACGGGCTTGTCGTCGAAGCGCACGAGCACGTCGCCCTTCTTCAGCCCGAGCTGCTCCGCGGGCGAGCCGGGGACCACGCCGTCGACGCGCACGCCGGGGCCGGCGAAGGTCATGTCCGGCACGGTGCCGAGGGAAGCCTTGCGCACGCCCCCGGGCGTCGCGGCTCCGCCCGCCGTCGCCCCACCCGCGGCCCCCGCCTTCGCCGCGGCCGCCACCGCCCCGGAGAGGTGGAGCGGGTCGGTGCGGTCCGCGAGGTACGCCACCGCTTCGCGCGCGACGACGGCCGTGTCGACGAGGCTGTTGCCCTCGACCTTGTCGGGCGTGTCGCTCGGTCGGTGGTAGTCGGTGTTCGGGCCCGAGAAGAGCTGGACGGCGGGCACGCCCGCATCGAGGAACGCCTTCTGATCGGACGCGCCCCCGCCCTGCGGCGCGAGCTGCGTGGCGACGCCGGTGGTGAAGCCGACGCCCATGAAGATGTGCACCCACTCCGACGCGCTGTCGCCGTCGAGGACGAGGAGCGGCTTGTCGCCGCGCCGACCGACGGTGTCCATGTTGACCATCGCGAACGGCCGTCGCCCCGCGGCGACCTCGTCCTTCACCCACGCGCGCGAGCCCGTGAGCCCCACCTCCTCCCCGGTGAACGCCGCCAGCTCCACCGTACGCGCAAACGGCCCCGCCTTCTTCAGCGCGCGCGCGACCTCGAGGAGCACGGCCACGCCGGACGCGTTGTCGTCGGCGCCGGGGTAGACCTTGCCCCTCTTCTTGCCGAGGTGGTCGACGTGCGCGCCGAGGACCACGGGCGCGAGCGCGGCGTTCTTGCCCGGCAGCGTCGCCACCACCGCGCAGACCGGCGTGCAGGCGGGCCTGGCCGAGAGCCCCGCGTCGGCGAAGCCGCGCTCCACGAGGGCGAGCGCCGCGTCGAGGTCCTTGGTGCCGTTGCCGCGGCCGTTCATCGCGGAGAGCTTCTTCACCACGTCGACCATTCGATCGGGATCGAACGGCGGCGGCAGCTTGGCCAACGGGCCCGGCGCCTTCAGCGCCAGCGCGGGCCGCTCGTTGCCGAGGAACACCGTGAGCGGCGACGCGTCCGGCTCCCACTCGCCCTTGATGCGGTTGTCGACGCCGTCGCCGACGAACGCGAGGTAGCCGTACTTGCCGTAGTGCGGGAGCTTGCGCGCGAGCAGGTCGATGGCCTTGGCGGTGTGCGCGCCCACGAAGGCCATGCCCTCCGCGCTGTTCACGGGGTCGGCGAGGGCGAACGCCACGCTCGTCTTTCCCGGATCGGTGCGCTCGTTCTTCACGCGATCGAAGGTCCACGGCCCCGGCGCGAGGAAGCCGACGTCGTCGAAGTGGGCACCGAAGCGCGCCGACGACACCACCGCCGCCGCGCGCAGGTCGTTCCCGTACCCGAGCACCCACACCGCGGCGTCTGTTGGCAGGCGCGGCAGCTTCTTGTCGTCGACCGAGCTGCACTTCGCGTCGTCGCCGCAGACAGCGGCGGCAAAGCGCTGCCACGCCGCCCGCTCCTCAACCGATGCCAGCGTGGGCATCACGAACACCGTGCGCGTGGAGCCGAGCGTGCGCGACAGGGACGGCGCGGTCTCGCCGGGGAGGAGCTCGCGGAACACGTCGACGAAGGGATCGATGTCGACGCGCGCGGCCTTGGCCGGGAGCGCGATGACGGCGTGCGCGGTCTTTTCCCGCATGGGGACCACCGCGGAGACGGCGCGGCCGTCGACGGTGGTGACGACGACGGGCACGTCCACCGGGAAGGGCGCTTCCTCCTGCGTCTGCTGGAGCGTGACCGCGAGCGTGCGCTTGCCGTGGCGATCCGTCTTTTCGCGCACGTCGGTCCAGCGGATGCGCGGCGCGCCCGTGCGGTTCACCCACGCGTCGAAGAAGCCGCGGAGGTCTTCCTTGGTGGAAGGCTGAAACGCCTCACGCACGTCGTCGAAGTCGGCGCGCGCGAAGCGGTGGTCCTTCCACAGGCGCTTGAGCCCCGCCTTGAAGCCCTCGTCGCCGAGCTTCCTGCGCAGCATGTGCACGACCATGAGCCACTTGCCGTAGCCCACGGCCTCCGACGCCGCCGAGAAGCGCGACTCGAACTGCGAGAGCGGGAAGTCCTTCTTTGGGTCCACCGAGACGAAGTCCTGGTAACGCTGCAGCGTGGTGCGCCGGTAGGAGACGCCGCGGCCGTTCTGCTCGGCGTCGAGGTGGTCGGCGAGGTACGCGGTGAGACCCTCGCTCCAGTTGCCGTGCGCCTTGTCGACGAACACGCCGTTGCCCCACCAGTTGTGCAGAAGCTCGTGTGGCCACGACGTGTGCAGGATGAACGGGAACCGCACCACCTGCGGCCCGAGCAGCGTGAAGCTCGGCATGCCGTAGCCCGTCTCCCAGAAGTTCTCGACGAGGGCGAACTTGCCGTAGGGGTAGGGGCCGATGAGGTCGCGGTAGAGCGCGAGGTACTGCCCCGTGACCTCGAGGTAGCGCTGCGCGAGCGCCGGGTCGTCCTCGCGGAGCCAGATGAGGACGTCGACGCCGAGCTTTCGCTCCTTGGTCTCTTTGAAGGGGCCTGCGACGAGGTGGATGTCGTCGGCGGGCGTGGTGGAGATCCAGGCGTCCTTGCCCGCGCCGTCGCCCTCGGACAGCGCGCGCCAGCCCGCCGGCATGCCGGTGACCTTCACCTTGGACGTGACGAGCTCGTCGGCGATGTGCGGATACCAGAGCGCGTCCCCGCTCAGGTACGCGCCTGCGTCGGCGAGGGTGCCCGGCGTCTCCGCGAAGGACCGCTGGTGCTCGGTGGCCACCTGCGCCGGCGCGTGGACGATGACCCCGCCGTAGTGGACCACGAGCTTCTTTTGCGGCTTGTCGAACGTGACGGAGATCTTCTCCGCCGGCACCGCGCCGCCGGGGGGCAGGGGGCTCACCGCGACCTTGCCCCCGTCGACGGTGGGCGACAGGCCGGCGTGCAACACGAGGTTGACGCTCGCTTGTTCACTGCCGAGGGTCATGGTGTCGACCACGTCGATGCGGTGCTTTTGGACGTCGAGGGTGACGGAGAGGTCGTGGTCGACGACGGGGGCGGCGACGGCGAGGAGCGCAGCGAGACCAAGCATGGCCGGACCTTATCGCGCGCCCGGCGAAAGGATCACGCCGGAGCGCGGGGGCTCGTCTCCCGCCGAGGGTTCGGCCGCCCCGCCGTCGGCATTGGCAGGGCCCGCCCTTGCCGCTTAGGCTGCGCGCCGTGCGCGTCGCCGTCGCCCCCGTTCACCTCGTCCTCGTGGTCGCGCTCGCCGCCGCTGCGCCGGCGGTGCGCGCGCAGGACGCGGGGCCGCCGCCGCCGCCCCCCGCAGAAAACCCCGCCGTCGACGAGCCGGCGGAGCTCCCCTCCGAGGCGCCCACCGCGCCCGCGGGCGGCGTGGGCGACGTCGGACAGGTCGCGCGCGTTCTCGAGGGCGTGGAATTCAAAGGCCGCGTGTACTTCCGCGAGGAGACCCTCAAGTCGTTCATGCTCCACCCGCTGCCCGGCCCGCTGGACGAGGAGCTGCTGCGCGCCGACGCCGGCCGCATGGCGCAGCGCTACCACGACCGCGGCTACCTGAAGGCCACGGTGGCCGTGGAGGTGACGCCGGGGACGCCGCCCAAGGGCGCGAGGGCGGTGTTCACCATCCACGCCGGTGAGCGCGCCGAGCTGCAGAAGGTCCACGTGGTGGGCAACGTCAACGTCGATGAGGCCGCGCTCAAGGAGGGCTTCTTCTCGCGGCCGCCCGAGCCGCTCGGCGTCCTCACCCGCGCCGGCTTCTTCCATCGGCCCTACCTCGACCAGGACGCCCAGCGCCTCGTGGCCAACTACTACAAGCGCGGCTACCTCGAGGCGCGCGTGCTCGACACCCGCGTGGAGGCCAACCCCACGCTCGACGGGCTGGACGTCACGCTCCGCGTCGTCGAGGGGCCGGTCTACGAGCTCGGCGGGCTCCACTTCGTCGGCGAGCTGCCCAAGGACGCCGACCTCCCGGCCATGCGCGCGCAGATCAGCATCAGGGACGGCGATGTCTGTGACCTCGTCTCCATCCAGCAGCAGGCGGACAGCCTGTTGAACCCGCTGCGCGAGGAGGGCTACCCGTTCGCGCGCTTCGAGCAGTCGGTGCAGGTGGTGCCGCCGCCGTCGCACGACCCGGAGCATCGCGCGGTGGCGCTGACGCTCAAGTTCGTGCGTGGGCCCAAGCCCGTGGTGCGCAGCGTGATCATCGCCGGGAACAAGGGAACGGCGGAGCACGTCATCCGCCGCGACGTCGCGATCAAGGAGGGAAAGCCCTACGACTACGCCGCGGTCAAGGAGACCGAGCGCAACCTCATGGGCACCGGCTTCTTCCAGCGCGTGCAAGCGCGGGCCATCCCCACCGGGGACCCGCAGGTGGTCGACATGGAGGTCGACGTCGTCGAGCAGCAGACGTGGCTCGCGTCCATCGCGCCCGCGTTCGACACCACCGCCGGCGGCGAGGGCCTCATCGGCGTCGGCATCCTCGCGGACAGGAACTTCCTCGGCACCGGCATCTACGTGTCGACGTTCGCGCGGTTGTCGTCACGAAAGCAGACCTTCGATCTCACGGCCAGCGATCCGCGCTTCCTCGACTCGCACGTGGTGCTGACCGGGGAGCTGCACCGCCGCGAGATCAGCTACCTCGCGTTCCGCACGCGCTCCGAGGTCGGGGGCGGCCTGCGCACCAGCGTCCCCGTCGGCGGCGGGTTCTACGTCGGCGGCGGCCTCGGCGCCGAGTACGGCGGCGTGGTCCTGTACAGCAAGAAGGCCGGCGATCCCTTCGACGGCCCGCGCATCGTCCCCTCGGAGCTGTTCCCCACGGGCGTGCTTCGGAACCCGCTGTCGGTGTCGCTGGCGTGGGATCACAGGGACAACATCCTGCTGCCGAGGAACGGGGCGTACGCCAGCCTGTCGTCGACGTACGCGGGGCCGTTCACGCTCAGCGGCGTGGACTTCCTCGACAGCGGCGCGCAGCTCAAGCTCTTCTGGACGCCGCTGTTCAACATCACGCTCAAGTCCAACACCGACCTCGGCGGCGTGTTCTCGCCACACGGCGGCCGCGTCCCGGTCACCGACCGCTACTTCCTCGGCGGCCTGGGCAGCGTGCGCGGCTACCCGGCCCTGTCGCTCGGCCCCGTCGAGGCGGTGCCGTGCACGCCGCGGACGTCGGATGCGTCGGCGGTGCGCGACGGGTGCACGCCCGTGAGCTCCCAATCGTCCGCAACCGGCGGTGGAACGATCGGGGTCGAGGTCGGCGGCGTCGTGCGCGCGGTCCAGAACCTCGAGGTGGAGTTCCCGCTGTGGCCCCAGACGCCGTTTCGCGGCTTCCTCTTCCTCGACGCCGGCAACACCTTCAGCGAGAGCGAGCTGTCGCAGGTCTTCGCCGGCAAGAGCATCGGCGCAGGGAGGCAATCCGCGCTCAATCTCTACTTCTCCACGGGCTTCGGCTTCCTGATCGAGACCCCGGTGCTGCCCTTCCGCTTCGAGTGGAGCCTGCCGCTGCAGAAGAACACGCAGCTGTCCGATCTGAGCTTCTTCCTCGGCATCGGCTCCGCGTTCTGAGACCTTCGCGGCGGGCGTGACGCCGTCGTCAGCGCAGCCCGCGAGCGGGCGCGGCTTCGCCGAGCAAGCGCGCTGCCTCGGCTTCGGCGGCGTAGTCGCGCACCTCGCCGCGGACGAAGACGACCTCGTCGTCGAAGGGCCGGCCCTCCCAGTCGAGCGGCAGGAAGAAGCCGGCGTCGGGGCCGCCGGTCTCGTCGATCTCGGCGACGAGGCCGTCGAGGTAGTCGACGGCGCGGTCGACGGCGCCGTCGCCGCGCGCGAACACGAAGACCTCGTGCGCCTTCCTGTCGTCGCCGAGGCGCGCGCACAGCGCGGCGGCGCCCGGGCCCGCGCGGCCGTCGACGGCCAGCCCCTGCGCCGCGGCCCGTCCGTGGCGCTCGCGCAGCGCCCCGGCGACGCCGTCGACGAGGGCGCCGTCGAGAGCGTCGGGGGTCTCCCGCGCGAGGTCGGGGGCGCTCCTGTCCATCGCCCGGGATCTAATCGAAACGACGCCCGCTCCCAAGGGATCCGCCGCGCCGCCGCCCGCGCGGGCGCACGCGGCCGCACGAGCGGCACGCGAGCTGCTTCACGGCGGCCGGAGGTCCCCATGGCACCGCTCAGCCGCGCCCTCGAGCGCGCGAACGAGATCTTGCTCAAGGCGTCGCTCACGCTCCTCGGCGACGACGGCAGGCCCGCCGCGCCCGAGCGCATCGCCACCGGCGTCGACGAGCTCGACGTCGTCCTCGGCGGGGGCCTCGTGCGGGGCAAGCTCGTCGAGGTCTTTGGCCCGCCGAGCGGGGGCAAGACCGCCCTGGCCCTGCGCCTGGTCGCGGGTGTCCAACGCGGCGGCGGCACCGCGGCCTTCATCGACGCCGAGGGCACGCTCGACCCTCCGCGCGCCGCCGCCGCCGGCGTCGACCTCAGGACGCTCGTGGCCGCGCGACCCGCCGACGGCGAGGAGGCGCTGCAGATGGTGGACGCGCTCCTGCGCGCCCGGGCCGCCGACCTCGTCGTCGTCGACTCCGTCGCGGCGCTCGTCCCCCGCGCCGAGCTGCTCGCGCCCATGGGCGAGTCACCCGCCGGCCTCCACGCGCGGCTGATGAGCCAGTCGCTGCGGCGCCTGGTGGCGCAGGCGCAGGCGGCGCGGGCGGTGGTGGTCTTCTTGAACCAGGAGCGCCGCGACTTCGGCGACGACGGCAAGGGCTTCACGACGACGACGGGAGGCCAGGCGCTCCACTTCTACGCGGCCTCGCGGCTGTCCGTGAAGCACGCCCACGGCAAGATCCTCGTGCAGGTGGCCAAGGACCGCTTCGGCGCCGAGGGCCGGGTGGCCGTGCTCGCCGTCGTCTGACGCTCAGCCCTTGGTGACGATGATGCGGTCCGCCTCGAAGCGGACCCGCACCGAGCCGCCCTTCTTCACGCCGAGGGGCGTCAGCGGCAGGCGCAGGAAGGCGCCGCCGGTCTTGATCTGCTGCGCGCGGTACTTCCGCTCTTCGCCGATGCCCGGCATCGAGCGCCCGCGGCCGCCGGAGCCGTAGCGCTCGCCCACGTAGTTTTCGAGCGCCTCCACGCTGCGGCCCTGCTGCTTGAGCTCCCTGAGCGCGCGCCGGATGACCGTCCCGGCGGATTTTCGCCCGGCCACGAGCTTCTCCACGCCGTGGATGCCGTCGAGAAGGTACGCGATCTGCACGTCCTTGAACGAGACGACGGTGCGCTTGGCAGAAGCCTTCTTGCTGGCCATTTGTTCATCCTCGCTACCAGAAACGGTGGATGAACCGTGAATAGCGCTCCGCCATTTTTCATGCAATCAAGAATCGAGGGCGCGAAGCAGGTCTTCGGTCAGATCTGCAATGTCCTCGATTCCCACGGAAATCCGGATCAGACCGTCGTCGATCCCGAGGGCTTTGCGGTTCTCGGGAGGCACCGACGCGTGCGTCATGATGGCGGGGTGCTCGATCAAGCTCTCGACGCCACCGAGGCTCTCGGCGCATGCAAAGAGACGCGTCGCGGACAGCAACCGGCGCGCTTTCTCGAGCCCGCCCTTCACCACGAACGAGATCATGCCCCCGGGGCCTCTCATCTGCCTCTTGCACAGATCAAACTGCGGATGTGAAGCGAGCCCCGGATAGTAAACGCGCTCCACCTCCGCGTGGCCGGCGAGCAACTCCGCGATGACGCGCGCGTTTTCGACGTGTCTTTGCATGCGCACGTGCAAGGTCTTGGTGGAACGCAACAACAGGAAGCAGTCCATGGGCGCGGGCACGCCCCCGGCCGACTTCTGGATGAAGTAGAGGCGCTCCCGCCACTCGTCGTCGTTGGTGGCGATGGCGCCGCCGATGACGTCGCTGTGGCCGCCGAGGTACTTGGTGGTGGAGTGCACCGCGAGGGTGGCGCCGAGCGCCAGCGGCTGTTGCAGCCAGGGCGTGGCGAAGGTGTTGTCCACGGCGACGGGGACCTTGCCGGCGACGTCGACGACGGCGGCGATGTCGACGAGCTTCAGCATCGGGTTGGTGGGCGTCTCGAGCCACACGAGCTTGGTCTTGTCCGTGAGCGCCGCCTTCACGTTGAGCGGGTTGGTGAGGTCCACGTACGAAAACGCGATCCCCATCCGCTGAAAGACCTTGTCGAACAGCCGGAACGTGCCGCCGTACATGTCGTCGCCGGCGACGACGTGATCGCCCGCGGACAAGCACAGGGCCACCGCGGTGGTGGCGGCGCAGCCCGACGAGAAGCACAGGCCGTGCTTGGCCCCTTCGAGCGAGGCGATGTTGTCCTCGAGCGCGAAGCGCGTGGGGTTGTGCAATCGACCGTAGTCGAAGCCCTTGTGGACCCCGGGGCCTTCCTGCACGAACGTGGAGGTCTGGTAGATGGGCGTCATGATGGCGCCCGTCGTGGGGTCGGGGGTTTGTCCCGCGTGGATGGCGCGGGTGCCGAATCCTGCTTTGTCGCCGAGCTTCATCCGGTCCTGATCGCACACAAGCGTGTCCCTGCACACAGGGACTGCCGGCTTCCGGCGCGCAAGCCCGCTGCACGGACGTTGGCACGCTTTTCGGTTTGCACGAGCGCATGCGCACCCCCATCACCCCCCTCCTCGTCGCGCTCGTTCTCCCGTTGGCCCTCACGGCCTGCAAGAGCGCGGGCACCCGCCCCACCGACATGACCGCGCCGGAGCACCGCGCGGCCGCCGACGTCCAGCGTGACGAGGCGGCGAAGGACGCCGCGAAGTACGACCCGGACGCGCTGGCGACCCAGTTCGTCGACAGCCCCACCGGCACCGGCACCAACGTCGTCGATTCCAACCCCACCGAGCGCTACAAGATCGCCGCCGAGCAGCACCAGCGCCTGGCCCGCGCGCACGAGAAGGCGGCCGCGGCCCTCGAGGCGTTCGAGGGGGAGGCCTGCAAGGACATCAAGCCGGCCGCCCGCGCCGCGTGCCCGCTGCTCGGCCCCGTGAAGGACGTGAAGGACATCCTCGGCGGCGCCCGGGTGGAGCTCATCTATCCCGGTGAGGCCGACGCCCTCGCCGCCCGCATCCAGTGCCACATCGCGTTCGCCAACGTCCACGGCACCGCGGGCCTCGAGTCCTGCCCGCTGTACATGAAGGGCGTCACCGTGACGGTGAAAAACGGCGAGCTGATCTTCAAGACGCGCTCCGGCGATGAGGTGAAGCACCTCCGCGAGCTCCTGCGCGAGCACATCATGAAGTGAGCGTCGCGCCCGGCCGCGGGCCCGTGTATACGGCCGGGATGAAGCTCACCGGAAAGACCGTCTTCGTCACCGGCGCGTCCCGCGGCATCGGGCGCGCCATCGCCGTCCGCTGCGCGAGGGACGGCGCCAACGTCGTGCTCGCCTCCAAGACCGGCGAGCCGCACAAGAAGCTCGCGGGCACCATCCACACGGTGGCCAAGGAGGTCGAGGAGGCCGGCGGCAAGGCGCTGCCCGTCGTCACCGACGTGCGCTTCGAGGAGTCCGTGCAGGAGGCGGTCGACAAGTCGGTGGCGGCCTTCGGCGGCATCGACGTCCTCGTGAACAACGCCGGCGCCATCTCGCTCACGGGGCTGGAAGACACGCCCGTCAAGAAGTTCGATCTCATGATGGGCATCAACGCGCGCGCGGTGTTCCTCTGCACCAAGCTGTGCCTGCCGCACCTCGAGAAGTCGACCAACGCGCACGTGCTCTCGCTGTCACCGCCGGTGAGCCCGGACCCGCGCTGGATCAAGGGGCACGAGGCGTACACCTTGTCCAAGTACGGCATGACGCTGTTGTCGATGGGCTTCGCGGAGAGCTTCCGCGAAAAGAACATCGCGGTGAACACGCTGTGGCCGCGCACCATCATCTCCACCGCCGCCATCGACATGCTCATGGGCGACGACGGCATGAAGAAGTCGCGCACCGCAGACATCATGGCCGACGCCGCATACGAGATCCTGAGCACGGAGAAGCTCGCGCTCACCGGCCGCGCCGTCATCGACGAGGACCTGCTGCGCGAGCGCGGCGTCAGCGACTTCTCGAAGTACCTGAGCGCGCCGGGCGTCGAGCCGCTGCCGGACCTGTACGTCGGCGAGCCGTGGGGCTGATCTTCGCGGCGCTGCGACGCGGCTCGGCGGCGCGACGTCCGTCGCCGGCGCCGGCGGGGGCGCGAAGCTCGGCCTTCAGGCTCGCCCTCCCGTGAGCGCGGCGCTCTCGCTCGACCTCGCGCACGCGCGCAGGCTCTCGCGCGATGACGCCCTGTTGCGCGCCGTCGGCCGCGACGCCCGCGTCGTCGTCGACGCCACGGCGGGCCTCGGGCGGGACGCGGCGGCGCTCGCGCGCCTGGGGATCAGCGTGGTCGCCGTCGAGCGCAACGCCGCCGTCGCCGCCGCCTGGCGCGGGGCGCTGAGGCGGGCCCCGTCGACGCTGTCGCTCATCGAGGGCGACGCCCGCGAGGCCCTCCCGGCGCTGCTCGCGTGCGGCCTGGTCCCCGACGCCGTGCTCGTGGACCCGATGTACCCGGACGCCGACCGCAAGGCGGCGCAGGGGCGCGAGCTGGTCGAGCTGCGTGCGGTGGTGGGCGACGGCAGCGACGCCGACGCCGCCGAGCTCCTCGCCGTGGCACGCGCCTGCGCCGCGCGCGTCGTCGTCAAGCGCCCGAAACGCGCCCCGCCGCTCGGCCCCGGCGTGGCCCACGCGTGGACCGGGGCGTCCACACGCTACGACCTCTACCTGCGGGCGTGACGGCGCCGAAGCGACGAGCGCTCGCCGCTAGCCGGCTTTGGGCTTGAAGCGCCGGGCTTCGAAGGCCAACGAGTGGCCCCAGGCGCGGACGGCGTCGAGCGAGGAGCGCAGCTCGGAGATGCCCTCGTTGGCCATCATCTCGCGCGCTTGATCGAGGGCCTCGCCGAGGCGCTTTTCGAGGTCGATCTGGATGCGCTGCTCTTCCTCGACGAGCTCGCGGGTCTTGTCCGGGTTGCCCTCGGCCTCGGTGCGGCGCTGGATGGCGTCGGCCATGGCGCGCTGCGCCTGGACGGGCAGGGGGATCTCGACGACGCCGACGCTGGGGGCGCCGTTGTCTTTGCGCTCGAGGACGGCGCGGCCGTGGACGAGCAGCGCGGCCTTGTCGGCCTCGGCGTCGCGCTGCCAGTGCTCGACCTCGTCCTTCAGCGCCTCGATGCGCCGCTTGGCGCCCGCGAGCGCGTCGCCCTTGGCGGCGTGCAGCGCGCGACCGAGCGAAGAGCGCAGCGCCTCGATGAGCGAGATCTCTTCCTCCACGAGCTCCGCGATCTCCCGCGCCTCGGCGACGGCGACGGCGGAGTCCTTGGGCAGCTCCTGCCACCCCTCGATGCGCGCGCCCGTGTCCTTGTGCATGCGGTCCACCGCGGCCGTGCGGTCTTCGATCTCCTCGGCCAGGTGGCGCATCGCGCGCGCCTCGCGGTTTTCGGGGACCGCCCGATCGTGGGGGACGGCGCGGGCGAAGACGCCCGTCTGCGTCGGCGGCGGCGGAAAGACCTTCTCGATGTCCGCCCGCAAAGCCGAAGCGGCGTCCGCGACGCCGCGCTTTTCCTGAATGGCGCTCACAGCTTCACCTCGCCATATGCTCGATGAGGTCGATCTTGGTCAGGAGCGACAACACCTGCGGCTGACCGCCGTTGGGGCTGCGCTCGATGACGACCGCGATCTTGCCCTGCGCGAAGTGCTGCGAGAGCGTCGCGATGGAGGTGTCGCGCTCGACGGTGGCCGCGTCGTTGGTGTCGGCCAAGGGCCCCACCGGCGACTTCATGGTCACCTCTCCGTGGACCAGCGCGTTCAAGACCTTCACCTCGCTGACGAGGCCAAGGAGCTTGCCGGTGTCCGGGTCGATCACGGGGAGCTGCGAGATGCCGTGGGTCTTCATGCGGTCGATGACCACGCCGAGGGCGTCGTTGGGACCCGCGGAGATGAGGGCGCCACGGTTGCCGCTCTTGATGATGTCGTCGACGACGCCGGCGACCACCACCTCGCGCTCGAGGAGCCCGGCGTCCTTCAGCCACTCGTCGTTCAAGAACTTCGAGAGGTAGCGGCTGGAGCTGTCGGGGATGATCACCAGGATGCGCAGCGGATCGCCGCCCGCGCGCGTGACGCGCTCGGCGTACTTGATGGCGCCGGCGACGGCGGAGCCCGAGGAGCCGCCGCACAGGATGCCTTCCTCGCGGATGAGGCGGCGGGCCATGACGAAGCTCTCGCGATCGTTGACCTGGACGATGTCGTCCATGGTCTTCAGATCCATGGTGCCCGGCATGAAGTCCTCGCCGAAGCCCTCGACGTAGTAGCTGTGCGGCGTGGGCCACTTCCCGGTGTGGAAGAGGTCGTAATAGATGCTGCCGACCGGGTCGACGCCGACGACCTTGATGCCCGGCTTCTGCTCCTTGAGGTAGCGCGAGTTGCCGACGACGGTGCCGCCGGTGCCGATGGCGATGACGAGCACGTCGAGCTCGCCGCCCGTCTGCTCCCAGATCTCCGGGCCCGTGTGCCGGTAGTGGGCGTCGGGGTTGGCGGGGTTCCAGTACTGCTGCGCGTAGAAGCTGTTGGGCGTCTCCTCGGCGAGCCGCTTGGCCACCGAGTAGTACGAGCGCGGATCCTCGGCGTCCACGTTGGTGGGGCAGATGACGACCTGCGCGCCCACCGAGCGGAGCGCGATGCGCTTCTCCTCGCTCTGCTTGTCCGCCATGACGAAGATGCAGCGGTAGCCTTTGACCGCCGCGGCCATCGCGAGGCCCATGCCGGTGTTGCCGCTGGTGGCTTCGATGATGGTGCCGCCGGGCTTGAGCTTCCCGCTCTTCTCGGCCTCCTCCACCATGTGGACCCCGATGCGGTCTTTCACCAATCCGCCGGGGTTCATGAACTCGAGCTTGGCGTACAGCTCGACCTGTGGCGGCAAATGTGCCGTCACCTTGTTCAACTTCACGATCGGCGTACCACCGACGACCTGGGTGACGTCGGCTCTTGCGCCCTTCATCATGGGAAGGCTCCGTACGCCCGCACTACCACAATTTCTCCCCTGGGGAGGGGGGAATCAGGCGACGAGGAACGGGCCCTCCCGCCGCAGGAGCCCCTTGACCTCCAGGCGCGCCGCCTCGCCGAGCAGGGCCGGCACGCCCAGCCGCGTGGCCCGGGCCGCCTCTTCGACGAGGAGGCGGCCGCCCGCGGCCCGGATCGCCCGGACAACAGGACCGTGGTCCTCCTCCGGCGCCGGCCGCCCGGCGATGCGCTCGGCCGCCAGCCAGGGCAGGAGCACCCGCGCTTTGCCCTGCTCGACGAGCCGGCAGGGCACGTACGAGGCCGGCGTGGTCCCGCAGCACGCCCACAGCCGGACCCCGAGGGAGCCCGCCGCCCTGGCGGTGTACAGGGTGCCCGACTGCTCGCGGCCCTCCACCACGACGACGTCGTCGGCGAGGGCGGCGATGAAGTGGTTGCGGGCGGCGAACAGCGCCCGGTGATGGGGCACCTCGGGCCCGAACGGCGTGAGCGCGAGCGCGCGATCGCGGGCCGGGTCGAACGCCGCCCGCATCCAGGAGCGCCGCGTGTCGTGGCGCGAGGCGGGGTCGCCGAGGACCGCCACGGTCTTGCCGCCGGCGCGCAGGGCCGCGAGGTGCGCCTCGCGATCGACACCGACGGCGCCGCCGGAGATCACGGTCACCCCCACCGCCGCGAGCTGCCGCGCGATCTCCCGCGCGGCCTGGAGCCCGGCGGCGGTGGCCAGGCGCGCGCCGACAATCGCCACCGCCGGCCGCGCCTCCCGCAGGTCGAGCCCGCCGCGCGCCCAGGCCCGGGCGAGCTGCGGGGGGCGGACGGCGAGGAGGCCGAGGCGATCGCCTTCGAGGACATGGAGCGGTTCGGGGCCCATACGAGGACATCCGCCCGAGCCCGTCCCGATTTGCGTTCCGAGGCTTGGCGGGCCAGATCCCGAGCGCGTCGCCGCGGACGACGACGGCCCGGGTGCGGGGCGGCGGCGCGCCCTCGCGGTTCGAGCTCGAGCGTCGCCCGAGCTTCAGATTTGGCCGGATGCCAATAAATATCAGCGGGATATCGGAGGAGCCTCGTGGAGATTCTCGTTATCGGAGGGGGCCTGGCCGGCTGCGAAGCGGCGTTTCAGCTCGCCCGGCGCGGCCACGCCGTCACCCTCCGCGAGCAGAAGCCCGCCCGCCGGACGCCGGCGCAGACGAGCGATCGCCTGGCCGAGCTCGTGTGCAGCAACTCCTTCCGCTCGCAGAACCCGGAAAATGCCGTCGGCCTGCTCAAGGAGGAGATGCGGCGGCTCGACTCGTTCCTGCTCGCCTGCGCCGATGAAGCCAAGGTGCCGGCGGGCGACGCCCTCGCGGTGGACCGGGAGCGCTTCGCCGAGCGGGTGGAGCGCGGCATCCGCGCGAAGGCCACCGTGGTCGCCGGGGAGGTCACGGCGCTCCCCGACGGCCCCGCCCTCGTCGCGACCGGTCCCCTCACGAGCGACGCCCTCGCAGCCGCGATCGCGGAGGCCTGCGGCAAGGACCGCCTGGCGTTCTACGACGCCATCGCGCCCATCGTGGAGGCCGACTCCATCGACATGGATCACGCCTACGCCATGTCCCGCTGGAACAAGGGCGACGGCGACGACTACCTCAACTGCGCGCTCGACAAAGAGCAATACGAGGTGTTCCTCGCCGCCCTCCTCGAGGCCGATCGCGTGCACGCCAAGGACTTCGAGGCGCTGCACTACTTCGAGGGCTGCCTGCCGCTCGAAGTGATGGCGGAGCGCGGCCCCGACACCCTGCGCTTCGGCCCGTTCAAGCCCGTCGGCCTCGAGCACCCGATCACCGGCAAGCGCGCGTGGGCCGTCATCCAGCTCAGGAAGGAAGACGTGCACGGCACCGCCTACAACCTCGTCGGCTGCCAGACCCGGCTGCTGCAGCCGGCGCAGCGGGCGGTGTTCGCGCTCGTGCCGGCGCTGAAGGAGGCGCGCTTCCTGCGCTACGGCGCCATCCACAGGAACACGTACCTCGACGCGCCCGCGGTGCTCGACGAGGTCAACCGCCTGAAGGGCCGCGATCGGCTGTTCTTCGCCGGACAGATCACCGGCGTCGAGGGCTACGTCGAATCCACGGCGTCCGGTCTGTTGACCGCCTTGGCGATGGCCGACGTCCTCGAGGGTCGCGCGTTCGTCCCGCCGCCCGCGACCACGGCCCTCGGCGGGCTGTGGCGCCACGCGCGCGGGACGATGCTCGCCCACGACGACTACCAGCCGTCGAACGTGACGTGGTCGATGATCCCGCCGCTCACGGACGACGGCGCGATCGCGGCCGCCTCCGGCGCCAAGAAGAAGAAGCTGCCCAAGGCCGAGAAGCGCCGCCTGCTCGTGGAGCGGGCGCGCCGGGATCTCGAGAGCTGGATCGCTTCCCGCTAGCATGAGCGGGTGACCCCCGACGCCTCGTTCGACGCCGCCGTCCACAGCTACCTCACGCACCTCGAGCACGTGAAGCGCGCGAGCCCCCACACGCTCAAGAACTACGGGCGCGACCTCCTGCAACTGCGCACGTTCCTCGCGGACAAGAAGCACAAGGCGCTCGGGGACCTGAAAAAGCTCGACGTCATCGCCCTGCGCGGCTTCCTCGCCGAGCGCCACCGGCTCGACGCGACGACGTCGGTGCTCCGAAAGCTCTCCTGTATCCGCGGCTTCCTCAAGCACGCCAAGAAGGACAAGCGCATCGTGCAGTCGCCGGCGGCGCTCCTCGATTCGCCGAAGCGGCCGAAGTCGCTGCCGAAGACGGTGTCGGTGGAGGAGGCGTCTGCGCTGTGCGACGGGGGCGACAGCGAGCGGGATCGCGCCGTCGTGGAGCTGCTGTACGGCGCCGGGCTGCGTGTGAGCGAGCTGTGCGGCCTCGACGTCGACGACGTCGCGTTCGGCCCGGGCGGCGCCGCGGACGGCGGGCACTGGGTGCGCGTGCTCGGCAAGGGCAACAAGGAGCGCCTGGTCCCGTTCCACGACCGCTGCGCCGAAGCCCTGCGCACGTGGCTCGCGGTGCGCCACCGCTTCGCCATCGAGCAGAGCGGTGACGCGCTCTTCCTCGGCAAGCGCGGCAAGCGGTTGCACGACGCCGAGGTGCGCCGCTTCCTCGCGCGCCTCGGGCTCGAGGTCGGCGCGCGGGGCCGCGTCCACCCGCACAAGCTGCGGCACGCCTTCGCCACGCACCTGCTCGAGGGCGGCGCCAATCTGCGAGGCATCCAGGAGCTGCTCGGCCACGCGAGCCTCTCGACCACGCAGCGCTACACGCACGTCGACGTCGCGCGCCTCACCAAGGTCTACGACGCCGCCCATCCCCGCGCCCGCGCCGACTGAGCGATAGGCGCGACCCGTGTTGCCTCGGGCCCGGGCCGCGGGTACGAGCCGCGCCCATGAAACGCTCTCTCCTCGTCACCCTCGCCGGCGCCGCGCTCTCTTTATCGTGCGCCACCACCCACGAAGCCCACTGGGAGGACAAGCCCGTGGCCAAGCAGGCCAGCGCGGACGACGCACAGAAGGCGGGCTCCGTCGTCTCCGAGGGAGACGCGCTGTGGGCCGAGCGCGGAGACAAGGCCAAGCTGACGGCGGCCATCGCCAAGTGGGAGGAGGCGGCCAAGGTCGAGGTCACCGCCGACCTCGCGGTGAAGCTCTCGCGCGGCCACTATTTCCTCGGCGACGGCTACTACGCCCTCGAGGAGAACCTCGAGCAGCGCGACGCCGAGTACCAAAAGGGCCTCGACTGGGCCACGCAGGCGCTCAAGCTCGCCGCGCCCGACTTCGCCGCCGCCATGGCGTCGGGCAAGCGCCACGCCGAGGCCATCAAGCTCGCGCCCAAGGATGCCGTGCCCGCGATGTACTGGTACTCGTCCAACCTCGGAAAGTGGGCGGTGAGCAAGGGCTTCACCACGGTCCTCAAGTACAAGGACGACATCAAGGCCACCATGGAGCACGTGAAGGCGCTCGACCCCGAGTATTTCTACGCGGGCCCCTGGCGCTACTTCGGCGCGTACGAGGCGCGCACCGCGGGTATCGCCGGCGGAGACCTCGGCCGCAGCAAGGACGACTTCCAAAAGGCCGTGCAGCTCGCGCCCAATTACCTCGGCACCAAGGTGCTCTGGGCCGAGTACCTCTGCGTGAAGCACCAGAAGGCCGACGACCCGGACGGCCGCGTCCAGTTCAAGAAGCTCCTCGAGGAGGTGATCGCCGCCGACGCCAACGTCGACCCGGCCATCGCCGCCGAAAACGCCATCGAGCAGCAGAAGGCCAAGAAGCTGCTCGCCAAGATGGCCGACCTCTTCTCCTGAGCCGGAGGCACCCGTGATCGCGCTTGCAATGTTGGCGTTCGTCGCCCACGCCGACCCCGTCGTCGTCAAGGTCGGCTCGGTGGCGCCGGAGGGCACCCCGTGGGCGGAGTGGCTCGACTCCGTGAAGACCCGCATCGAGACCGACACCAAGGGGGGCGTCAAGCTCCGCCTGTTCCTCTCCGGCAAGCTGGGCGGCGAAAAGGAGATGGTCGAGGACACCAAGAAGGGAACGCTGCAGATGTTCGGCGGCTCCGTCGGCGCGCTCGCCTCGCAGCACGTCCCCGAGCTGAACGTGTTCGAGCTTCCGTTCCTGTTCACCTCGGACGCCGAGGCCGACTACGTGATGAACAAGGTGCGCCCGGAGGTCACCAAGCTCCTGTCGGACCGCGGCTTCGTCATGGTGATGTGGGCCGAGAACGGCTGGCACGGCTACGGCGTCAAGGGCAAGTGCATCGAGAAGCTCGAGGACATGAAGGGAAAGAAGATGCGCTCGCAGGAGAGCATCATCCACCTCGAGACCTACCGCGCCCTGGGGGCGTCGCCGGTGGAGATGGGCGTGCCCGACGTCCTTTCTGCGCTGCAGACGGGCACCGTCGACGGCTACTCCAACACGCCGCTCTTCTCGTTCGCCACGTCCTGGTACTCGGGCATCGACAGCTACACGTACACCAAGCACATCTATCAGCCGGCGCTCATCGTCCTTTCCAAGAAGTGGTTCGACAAGCTGCCCAAGGATCTGCAGGCAGAGCTCACAAAGAGCGACGAGGAGAGGAAGGGCTTCGAGCTCGTGCGCGGGCTCACCGGTCCGCTCCTCGAGAACTTCAAGGCCGCGGGCAAGAAGGTGTGCACGCTGTCGCCCGCGGAGCAGAAGCGCTTCGCCGACGCCACCCACGGCGTCTGGGACGTCTACGCAAAGAAGTCCAAGGCCAACAAGAAGCTCCTGAGCGCGGTCCTCGCGGCCAAGGCTGAGTTCGCAAAGAAGTGATGAGCGCCGTCGACGACGCCGTCGCCCGCGTCGAGCGCTGGCTCATCCTCGCGTGCGTCGCGGGCATGACGGTGCTCGTCGGCGCCGACGTGGTGCAGCGGACGTTCTCGCGCCCCGTCGGCAAGACCGAGGAATTCCTGCGCTTCGTCTCGCACGGCGCCGTCGGCCACGGTGCGGCAAACGCGGTGTTCGGCGCCTTCGCGCTCGTCTTCTTCGTCTTCGCCGCCCACGCCTCGCGCCAGGTCACCGCGGAGCGCAGCGGCCACCCGCCGCCGAAGCTGCTCGGCTCGTCCGTGCTCGGCGTTGCGGCGCTCGTCGTGGTGCTCGCGGCGGTGAAGGCGCTCTTGTGGGCGTTTCCGTCGTCGGTGCCCGGCGCGCAGAAGTTCGCGCTCGGCCTCATGCTGTGGGCGGGCATGCTCGGCGCGTCGATGGCGACGCGCGAGCGGCGCCACATCGTGCTCGACGCCGTCACCAAGAAGCTCGACGCCGCCGCGCGGCGGCCGTTCGCGCTTTTGTCGGGGGCCGCGACGGCGGCGTTTTGCCTGTTCGTCTCGTACCTCGGCTTCGTGCAGGTGGCCGGCGAGATCCGCGAGTGGGCCACGCATGAGGGCACCGGCCTGTACGAGTCGCTGCCCATCCCGACGTGGATCGCCACCCTGGCCATCCCGGTGTCGTTCTTCTTGATGGGGGCGCGCTTCCTCGCCTACGCGGTGCGCGACTTCCGTCATGGCCCGCCGGCGCCGCCGAGCGAGGCCGCCGCCGAGGAAGCGCTGGCCGCCGCCCGAGGCGCCGAGACGCCCGCGGCCGCCCCCTCGGGCGCCGCCGGCGGTGGGGCGGGTGCGCCGTGAGCGCGCTCGCGATCACCAACGCCGTCCTCCTTGTGCTGAACGTCGCGCTCGCCGTGGGCGCCTACCGCAAGCGCAAGGTGGGGCTCGTGGTCTGGCTCGCCATCACGGCGGCTGCGTTCTTGTTCGCCGGCAAGACCGGCTTCCTCGTCATCGGCACCATCACGGCGGCGCTCCTGCTGGGGACGCCGCTGTTCGCGCTGATGGGCACGCTCGGCATCCTGCTGCTGATCCATGTGTCGGGGCTGTCGTCGGTGAACGACCTCACGGAGGTGCCGCGCAAGCTCCTCGAGCTCGCCAACAAAGAGGTCCTGCTCGCCATCCCCTTCTTCGTCGTCGCCGGCGAGCTGATGACCCAGGGGACGCTGGCGCGCCGCCTCGTCGACGTCATGCGCGCGCTGTTCGGCTTCGTTCCCGGCGGCCTCGCGGTTTCGGCGGTGGGCGGGTGCGTGTTCTTCGCGGCCATCTCGGGGAGCTCGCCGGTCACGGTGGTCGCCATCGGCAGCATCATGGTGCCGGCGCTCGTGAAGGCGAAGTACCCCGACGGGTTCGCCATCGGCCTGCTGACGTCGTCGGGCTCGCTCGGCATCCTCATCCCGCCGTCCATCCCGATGATCGTGTACTCGATCATGGTCTCGTCGACGTCGCCGGTGGATCCCACCGACCTCTTCCTCGCCGGCGTCGTCCCCGGGATGCTCATCGGCGCGCTGCTGGCGGGCTACGCCATCGCCGTCGGCGCCCTCAAGAAGATCCCGCGCGAGCCCTTCTCCTGGGCGACGCTGAAGCTCGCCGTCCGTCGCGGCGTGTGGTCGCTGCTCCTGCCGGTGATCATCCTCGGCGGCATCTACTCGGGCGTGTTCACGGCCACCGAGGCCGCGGCGGTGAGCGTCATCTACGCGCTCGCCGTGGAGCTGTTCGTCCACAAGGAGCTCGACGGGAAGAAGCTCGTCAACGTGGCCACGACCTCGATGACGGTGATGGGCTCGCTGTTCGTCATCATCGCGCTCGCCACCGCCCTCAACTACTTCCTCGTCCTCGAGGGCGTGCCCGACATGATGGTGGACTGGCTGAGGTCGTTCGACCTCGACCGAGGCACGTTCCTGCTGCTCTTGAACGTGCTGTTGCTCGCCGTCGGCTGCTTCATGGACATCATGAGCGCCATCCTCATCATCGCGCCCATGCTGGCGCCGATGGCGATGGCGATGGGCGTCGACCCCATCCACATGGGGATCGTCTTCATCGTGAACCTCGAGCTCGGCTACATGACGCCGCCGGTGGGGCTCAACCTCTACGTCGCGTCCACGCTGTTTCAAAAGAGCCTGGGCTTCGTCATCCGCGCGGTGGTCCCCACGCTCATCATCATGATGGTGTCCCTCGGCTGCATCACGTGGTTCCCACAGCTCTCGTTGGCCCTCGTGGAGGCCGTCCACGCTCCGTCGACGGCGCCGCCGGTGTCGACGTCGACGCCGGCCGACGCCGGCACCGTCGTCGACGCGGGGCCGCCGCGGGTGAAGAGCCTCGCCGAGCTCATGGCCGAGATGAAGGCGAACAAGCCCGCCGCCGCCGGCGCCGTCGTCGACGCGGGGCCGCCGCGGGTGAAGAGCCTGGCCGAGCTCATGGCCGAGCAGAAGGCGCGCATGGCCGCGGACGTGGACGCGGGCGCGGCCGCGGGCGTGGCCGACGCAGGCGCGGCCGCCGACGCGGGCGTGGCAGACGGAGGCGCCGCCCCCTGATCGTGGCGGGCGGCCCCCGTGCGTCGCGGCGACCGGTGTCCGCCTGCGGTCGTCGGCCATCCCGCGCGGGTGATCGTGCGCTGTGGCGGATCGGCCGGCGGCCGGCGGCCTGCTACAGTCCCGGCGATGCTCCGCTGGCTGGCGCTCACCGCTCTCCTGTCGTCGACGACCATCCCGACGTTCACGCCGCGTCAGCTCGTCGACAGGAGCGACCTCGTCGCCCGCGTCGTCGTTCGTTCGCACGAGAGCGCGTGGGTGGGCCGGAAGATCCTGACGTTCTACGACCTCGACGTCGTCGACGCGTGGAGCTCGCATGACCCGCAGGCCCCGCGCCGCGCGCTCGTCGCCATGCCCGGGGGCATCGTCGGCGCGCTCGGCCAGGCGGTGCCGGGCACGCCCGTCCTCGAGGACGCGCACGCCTACGTCCTGTGCATGAGCCGCGGCGTCGGCCCCCGCGGCGCCCGCGCCGTCATCGGGCTGTGGCAGGGCGTCTGGGCGATCGACCAGGCCGGCGCGCTCCATGGCTTCACGCACGCCGGCCCCGACGTCGACACGCTCCCCCTCGACGCCCTGCGCGCGCGCCTCCTCGAGGCCGCCCCGTGACCCGGCGCGCGCCGCTGACGGCGTTCGTCGTGGCGGTGACGTGCGCGGCGCTGGCCCCGGCGGCGCACGCGTTCAACTGCACGCGGGTGGGCAGCGACGGACCGAGCCTGTTCTGGCGCGAGCGGCGGGTCGTGCTCCAGCGCAGCGGCGCGGGGCACGAGGTCGACGCCGCCCAGATCGACGGCGTCATGCAGCGCGCCGCCGACACCTGGACCGCGATCGATTGCTCCGACGTCGAGGAGACCGTCGGCGCGCCCACCACGGACCCCCTCGCGGGCTTCGATTGGGCCGCGGGCGCCGGCAGCCCCAAGAACCACAACATCGTCGTCTTCAGGGACGACGACCCCCAGGACCCCATCGACGCCTGGGAGCACGAGCTCGGGGCCCTCGCCATCACCACGGTGACCTTCGAGAGCAACGAGGGCCGGTTGCTCGACGCCGACGTCGAGGTCAACGACGCTGGCTTCTCGTTCACGGCGTGCGATCCCGCGGACTGCCAGCCGCAGTTCGACCTCGAAAACACGCTCACGCACGAATTCGGTCACGTGCTCGGCCTCGATCACACCGACGTCGCCGAGGCCACGATGTTCCCGTCGGCGCCGGAGGGCGACCTCAGCAAGCGCAGCCTCGCCGAAGACGACATCGACGCGGTCTGCACCATCTACCCGGCCGGCGCCGACATCGGGGAGTGCTACGGCGTCGCCCGCAGCGCGCCGCCGCGTGTGCGCTTCTCGCCGACATTCTGCGGCCAGGGCCCGGCGAGCGCCCCGATCGCCGCCTGCTGGGGCCTGCTGGCCGTGATCCGCTTCCGGCGCAATCGGGCAATTGCGCGACGGGCCCACCCAAGATCCTGTAGGCTCGACGACGACGATGTCCGTCTTGCAGATCTTCCGGGGCGATGAGTTCCTGGAGGAGGTCGTCCTGAGCCGCGCCGTGATGGGGCTCGGACGCCATCCCCAGAACGACATCGTCCTCGACGACCGCTCCCTCTCCCGCTTCCACGCTCGCGTGGAGCGGCGCGGCGATCGCTTTGTCGTCGTCGACTGCGGCGCACAAAACGGCGTCCACCTCAACGGCGAGCGCGTCGTCGGTGAGAGCGACCTCGCGCCGGGCGACCGCATCACGCTCGGGCGCTACATCGCCGTCTTCGACAGCAGCGGGCGCGTGGAGCCCGCGCCCAAGTACGACCTCAACCGGCCGCTCAAGAGCGGCACGCCGAGGTCGACGTCGCTCGACGCCGATCTCGAGGCGCTCGAGGTCGACGTGGACATCAACCTCGACGACGACAACGACCAGACCAAGAGGGCCAAGCACAAGGAGCTCCTCGAAGACGACTTCGACAAGACCGCCAAGAAGAAGCCCGAGCCCACGCTCGTGCTCCTGTTCAACGGCATGGAGGTGAGCCGCCACCCGGTGTCCCAGGGCGGGCTCACCATCGGGCGGAGCAAGCAGTGTGACGTCGTCATCAGCCTGCTCGGCCTCTCCCGCAAGCACGCCCAGATCCGGCGGGTGAAGGACGCGGTCTCCGTCGAGGATCTCGGCAGCCAGAACGGCACCTGGGTCAACAACCAGCGCATCCAGGGGCAGCGCCGCCTCAAGCACGGCGACCTCCTGAACTTCTACGACTACGCGGTGCTGTTCCTCGAAGACGGCGACGTCGACGTCGGCTTCCCCGGCGGGACCTTTCCGCAGCCGGGCGACACCGACGCCGCGGCGGCCGACGAGCTCGAGAGCCGCGAGACCAACCGCAGCGCCCCGGTGCCCGGGTCCAAGGCGCGGCCGCCCACGGCGCGCAGCCCCGTCCCCATCGCCGACAGCGCGCACTCGAGCTCGCCCGCGCCGAGCCGTCCGGCGTCGGCGCGCCACAACGGCCACGGCCGCGCGGCCGCGGGCGGCGCCGGCGTCGACATGGCGTCGGCGTCGGAGCTCGTGGACCTCGGTGAGGGCAGCTTCCTCGGCGAGGAGTTCGACCACGAGGCCAACGCCAAGAAGCAGCAGGTCTCGAGCTCGCTCCTCGACGAGGAGGCGCTCGACGACATCGGGCTCGACGACGACGAAGTCATCGGCAACAAGACCAACGCCACCGACATCGTCAAAGACATCGGCCTCGACAGCGCGTTCAAGAACGAGGACCTCGACGCCGGCGGCTTCGACGGCATGTCGGGCACCGAGGGCGACCAGGAGAAGTTCGACGACCGCACGTCGTCGAGCATCCGCAGCGGCGGCCGCGCCTGGGCCACCGACGACGAGGTGTTGCGCGCGCTCAGCAACTCGCCCGACAGCGTGATGGCCACGCTCGAGGTGCAGCTCGGCGGCAAGCCCTACACGCAGATGCCGCTGTCGCAGACGGTGACCCGCGTGGGAACCGACGCGCGCTGCGAGCTCTCGCTGCCCAAGTCCTCGGGCCTCATGGCGTGGCACCTCACGCTCCTGCACATGGGCGGCACCGTGGTGCTCTACCGCGCCGCCCGCGCCGGCCGCATCCAGCTCGCCGAGACCGACGTCGACATGGCCATCGCCAAGGACGGCGACATGCTCGACCTCGGCAAGGTGAAGCTGAAGATCCGCCTCAAGTAGGGCGGGGGCTTGTCCCCCGCTTCGGGGTTCGGCGCTCCGGCGCTCCGGCGCTTCGGCGCTCCGGCGCTCCGGCGCTCCGGCGCTCCGGCGCTCCGGCGCTCCGGCGCGTCGTCACCGGCGGTTCATGCGCGCCCACAGCTCTTCGCGGGTGAACAGGCCGCGCTGCACGCACAGCTCGATGAGGGTGGCCAGCATCTCGTTGGCCTGGCGCAACTGCTCTTCGAGCGACGCCGGCTGCGGGTAGCCCGTGGGCGGGGCGACGCCCGGGCTCGTGCGCGGGGGAGCGGCGAAGGCGAGCTCCGCGAGCGGCGTGGAGGCGCGGTTGGGCGCCGGCGGCATGCTCGGCCGCAACGACGGCGCCTGCTCGATCACGGGTGCGCCGTTGGGCACCGACGACAGGTCGCGGCGCAGGCGCGGTGGAGGGCAGGGCGCTCGATCGCTGTAGTAGTAGGTGCGGATGGCCCACGTGACCTCGCGCGCGGGCGCGAGCACGGTCTTCACCTTGAGGCCGGTGCGGAACGCGACCTCGTCGAGGGCGCCGATGTTGTTCGGGTCGCTGGTGGCGACGGTGATGGACCGCTCGTCGCGCAGCACCGGGAAGATGTCGAGCTTCTCGCAGGTCTCCCGCGCGATGAGCGGCAGGACGTCCGGCGGGATGACCAGGTCGGGGAGCGCGACCAGCGGCACGTCGAGCTGCTTGCTGAGCCCGAGCCACAACATCATCTCGTCGAGCACGCCCTGGTCGACGAGGATATCGCCGAGCTTGCCGCCCCACTGCTTCTGCTGCGCGAGGGCGGAGGTGAGCTGCATCTCGTCGATGAGCCCCGCCTTCACGAGCATGTCTCCGATCCGCATGCGCGGCATGCCCCACATTAGCGCCGCCCGCCGGCGCTGCCCAAAAGTTGTGTGCGCCGGCCCGAGACGGAACACTCGCGGCCGCTTGGCCGTCTACACGCACCTCGACGAAGGGGCGCTGCGCGCGCTCTGGTCCGTCTATGACGACGACGCCGAGCTCGTGCGCGCCGACGGCATCCCGCACGGCAGCATCAACACCACGTACCGGCTGAGCACCGAAGCCGGCGTCTACTACCTCCGCATCAACGAGGAGAAGACCACGGGCGAGGTGCTCTACGAGCGCGACCTGCTGGACGTCCTGCACGCCGCGCGCCTCGAGGGCGTGGTCACGCCGGTGATTCGCCGCACGCGCATCGGCGGCAGCTTCTTCCTCGTCGCGCGGCGGCCGAGCGGCCCGGTGTGGGCCGCGATCTTCCCCGAGCTGCCCGGCCGCGACCTCGGCGTCTTCGAGGTCACCGCCGCGCACACCGCCCAGCTCGGCGCGTTCCTCGCGCGCGCCCACCGCGCGCTGCGTGGCTTTCACGGCGGCCGCAGGAACCCCTACGGCGTCCCCGTCGTCGACAGGTGGCTCGCCGACCTCGACCGCCTCGCGCTGCCGGAGCTGGCGGCGGTCACCGGGCGGCTCGCCGGCGCGCTCGAGACCGTGCGGCGCCGGCGCCGCCTGCTGCCGCACGGCGTGGTGCACGGTGACCTCTTCGTCGACAACACGAAGTGGCACCAGGGCCGCCTCGCCGCCGTGTTCGACTGGGAGATGGCCGGCCGTGACCACCTCGCCCTCGACCTCGCCGTGTGCCTGCACGCCTGGTGCTGGCGTCCGACCGAGGGCGACTTCGACGTCGACAGCGCGCGCGCGCTCGTCGACGCCTATCAGTCCGTGCGTCGCCTGCGCGACAGCGAGCGGCGAGGGTTCTTCGTCGAGGTGCTCTTTGCGGCCGTGCGCTTCACGGCGTCGCGGGTGCGGGACTTCGAGGTGCCCGCCGGCGCCGGCGGCCGCGCGAAGAACGTCGGTGACGCGGAACGCACGGTCCTCGACTACCGGGACTTTCTGCGGCGGCTCGACGCGTTGGAGTCCATGGGCGAGAGTCGTCTTCGCAAAATGGTGGGCCTCGCGTGATCCCGTCCCTGCTCCTCCTCCTGCTCGCTCCGCCGCCGGCCGCCGCGCCGCCGGCGGCCACCGCGCCGGCCGCACCGCCGGAGGCGCTCCTCGACGTCGACTGGGGCGACGGCCTCGAGACCGGCCGCATCGCGAAGATCGACGTGAAGGGCCCGGCGAAGATCACGAAGCTGCGCGGCACGCTGGCCAAGGAGGACGTCATTGCGCTGGCGGCCTCCGACGACGGCCGCGCGTGGATCGTGCTCGGCCCCGTGGACATCGAGCGCAAGGCAAAGCCGGTGCCCCTGGTGCTCGACGCCGTCCTCGACGACGGCAGAGAGGTGCACTTCGCCAAGCCGGCGCCCGTGATCGAGGCGCCGTACCCGGAGTCTCACATCACCGTGGCGCGCAAGTTCGTGACGCCGTCGCGGGCGCAGCGACGGCGGGCGACCCGGGAGGCGCGCGTGATGACGGCGGCGATGGCGCACCCGAGCAGCGAGCGCTTGTGGCGCGGCTCCTTCGCCCGCCCGGTGCCCGGCCCGCAGACGTCTGCGTTCGGCACCAAGCGCACCTACGCCAGCGACCACAACAAGAAGAAGTACAACCGCCACTACGGCTGGGACCTCGACGGCAGCATCGGGGACCCCATCAGCGCCTCCAACCGCGGGCGCGTGGTGCTCGCCGCCAACCGCTTCTACTCCGGCGGCACCGTCATCCTCGACCACGGCGAGGGCCTCTACACGCTCTACTTCCACATGTCGCGCATCGACGTGAAGGAGGGCGACGTCGTCGAGAAAGGCCAGGGCCTCGGCGCGGTGGGCGCGTCCGGGCAGGTGACGGGCCCGCACCTGCACTTCGCCGTGAAATTCGACGGGCTCTACCAGGACGCCCGCTACCTGGTCGATCTCGACCTGTCGCACGACGCCGTCGACCCGCCGCTGACGGCGGCGGCCTCCGCCGGAGCTCCGTCGCCATGACCACGATCGACGACCGCATCAAAAACGCCACCACCGCGCGCGGCCCCTGGACGCTGGCGCAGGTCTTTTCGCACTGCGCGCAGAGCATCGAGTACTCGCTCACCGGCTATCCCAAGCCCGCCGCGTGGCCGGTGCGCGCCCTGTTCGGCCCCATGGTCATGAAGAAGTTCCTGCGCCGGGGCTTCATGAAGCACAAGCTCGACGCGCCCGTCCCCGGCGCGCCCGCCCTCGACGACACCGACGTCGAGCGCGCCCGCGCCCGCCTGCTGAGTGCCTTCGAGACCTTCCGCGCCGCGTCGACGACGGCGCCCCACTTCGCCTACGGCCCCGTCAGCCACGCCGACTACGCCCGCCTCCACGAGATGCACATCGCCGACCACCTCGGCTGACGGGGGGCGCCCCCGTCATCGGTGGCGTCGCCGGCTCACCCGCCCTGCAGCCGCGACAAGCCGTCCCACAGCTCGGCAGCGTCGAGGAACAGCAGGCTCACGTCGCCGAGCTCGACGACGTCGCCCGACGTCAAGCGCAGTCGGGCGCCCTTGTTGCCGTTGACGGAGACGCCGTTTTGCGAGCCGAGGTCGACGAGCGTGAAGGCGCCGCCCTCCTCGAGCAGCTTCGCGTGTCGCTTGCTGACGCTGCGCTCGGCGACGCAGACGTCGGCGGCCTTGTCGCGCCCGATGACCGCCTCGCGCCCGGCGGGCACCACGTGGAGGGTGGCCCGGCCGCGCGCCGCCGGCACCGAGAGCTTGAACGTGGGGCCGGTGAGGGTGGAGGCGTCGGTGGCCTCGGGGGGGATGACCTCCTTGGTGCGGTCGAGGAACACGTCCTCGTCGCTGGAGGGCACGTCGACGGGCAACGGCAGGCCGGAACCGTGAAACGCCCAGGGCGCCGGCTCGTCCTCGCCGCCGCGCTCGTCGAGGCGGACGAGGACGGCGACGCCGGGCAACGCCTCGAGGAACTGCTTCTTGTCGTACGCCGCTCGCGCCTGCGCGTAACGCTCGACCGGCCCCGACCGCGGAAGGGTGCTCACAGACCCGAGGCTATCAGGAAGCTGTCGTCGGTCTTTCTGAGCACGAGCCGGTTCACGTCCGTGAGCGAGATCCAGCGCTCGCCGGCGGGGAGGTCCACCAGCGCGCGCTCGTTGTAGCGGTAGGCGACCTTCACCGTGCCGTCGTCCTTGTCCGGGCGGACGATCTGCTGCACCACGAGCGACAGCTCGATCTGCTTGGTGCGCGCGAAGTCGGCGGTGAGCTTGGCGCGCAGCTTGTCGATGCCGTAGTCGTCGGCCTGGTCGACGGTGCCGTTGTCCTCGAAGTAGTCCTTGGCGCAGAGGCCGACGACGGCGTCGGGGCTCTTCTCCATGATGGCCTGCCGGTACTTGGCGAGGAACTCGATGACCCGCCGGTTCTCCGGCGTGTCCTCGACGTTGGTGCCGGGGATCATCGCCGTCTTGCACGCGGAGAAGGCGAGCAAAGGGGCGAGGAGGGCTGCTGCGAGAGCGATGCGCATGGGGTTTGCCTATAAAGCACGCGGGGGCGGCCGTCGATTCCTTAGCCTGCGCCCCGGAGCGACAACAGGGAGCAGCAGGACTCGAGCAGGGACAGCGCGTGCTCGTCGAACCGGCCCGCCGTCTTGATGAGCGCCACCAGCGCCACCACGGCCCCGCCCCGAAGGACGGGCGCCATCACCACCCCCCAGCGATCGTCGCGGCCGACCTTGACGGCGGTCGCCAGCGACAGTTGGCCCGGCAGGGAGCGCTCGATGGCCGGCAGGATGCACGACAGGACCTGCGCCTCGTGGCTGGTGCGCGCCTCGAACACGGGCTGGCCGCGATCGACGCGGACGATGGCGCTGTCGTCGGCGGACAGCGCCTCCGCCAGCGCCGAGACCACGTCCTTGCGGATGTCCACCGACGTCGACGCCAGCAGCGGCGCGAGCCGCGCCAGCACCCGCACCCGCAGCTCCGCGCCCTGGCCGCCGGTGGCGCTGAGGGCGTCGGCGCTCGCTTGCTTCTGCGGCGTGTGGGCGACCTCGATGTCCCCGAACGCCCCCCGCACCGGCGACGCCGGCACCGCCGGCTGCACCTGCACCGGCGGCACGGCGCCCTCGATGCGAAGCAACGTGTCGCCGATCTCGATGCGGTCGCCGGGGAAGAGCTGCTTGCTGCGCACCTCGGTGCCGTTGACCCGGATGCCGTTTCTCGATGAGAGGTCCTCGACCTCGATGTAGTCGCCGCTCCTGCGGATGAGCGCATGGCGCCGGGAGCAGCGCGCGTCGTCGATCTGGACGCCCTCGCCGGGGGTCCGCCCGAGCAGGAGGTCGCCCTCGGGGATCAGGGTGCGCAGCCCCGCCTGCCGGCCGTCCTCGACGACGACGGCCGGCTCGTCCGGCACGAGCCTGCGCAGCGCCGGCAGGAGCACGGCCCCCGCCTCGAGGAGCTCGGCGTAGGTCTGGAAGCGGCCCTGAGGGCCCCGCGCGCAGAGCTTGGCGAGGAACGCCTCGATCTCCTCGGGGGCGCGCACGCCCTGCGACGACAGCCGGGGGAAGCGCTCGTGGACGTGGCAGGCCACGAGGGCGTCGGCGCCGGCGGTGCCGAAGGGGCCGCGGCCGGTGATGAGCGTGAACAGCGTGCAGCCGAGGGAGTAGATGTCGGCGCGGTGGTCGGCGGAGCCGTTGACGGCGAGCTCCGGGGCGATGGTGGAGGGGTGGCCCTTGAGCCGCCGGCCCTGCGCGGTCACGAAGATCGGCGACTGGGAGAAGCCGGTGACCTTGGTGGTGCCGCGCACGCGGATGAGGTGCCGTGGCCGGACGTCGCCGTGGGTGACGCCGTGCTCGAGCGCGGCCTGCAGCCCCTGCGCGGTGTCGAGGACGGCGCGGGCGGCGGCGGCGGGGACCAGGGCGCGCTCGCGCTTCACCGCGCGGTCGAGGTCCTCGCCGTCGACGTGCTCGAACACGGTGTACGCGAAGCCGTGGTCCTGTCCGGTGCGGATGACGGGCACGACGTTTTGCAGCTTGAGCCCCGCGAGGGCGTCGCCGGACACGAGGAAGCGGTGCGTCGCCGCCGGCTCCTCCTCGTTTTCGATCATGGCCTTCACGACGACGGTGCGGCCGAGGGAGAGATCCACGGCGCGGAAGACACGCGTGCCCGGGCCCGCGGCGATGCGGGCCTCGATGCGGCAGGTGCCGAGCTCCGTCGGGTCCGGCGGCCCGGCCCCCGAGAGCGTCGGCGGTCCCTCTTCGTCGAAGTCGGTCACGAAACGCCTCGGGGGAACGCTAGCCGATCGGCGCCACCCTCGCGAGATTCCCCCCGGGCCCGCCGTCGACGCGCACCGCGGTACAGTCGGGCGCGATGCGGTTTCCGACGCGCCTCGTCGCGCGCGCGCTGTGGATGGGGGCGACGCTCCTCGCCTTGTCCTTCGCGCTGTTCGGCGTGCTCGCGCACCTCCCCGGCGATCCCGTCGATCTCCTCGTCACGGCGGACCCCGGCGTGCGCCCCGAGGACGTGGCGCATGAAAAAGCGCTGCGCGGCCTCGACCAGCCGTGGCCGGTGCAGTGGGCGCGTTGGCTCGTCGGGCACCAGGAGCTGCTGCCGCCGCCGCGGGCGCCCGTCCACCCCGCCCAGGTGGTGGAGATGCCGCCGGAGGGGCCCGCCGTCGTCGACGGAGAGCGCTTCGCCGAGCCTGGCGTGTACGAGACGCCCTTCGTCGTCGACGACGGACACGGGCAGCAGGCCGTCGGCCTCGACCGCGTGCTCGTGTCGCCGACGATCTCGCAGGCGCCCACCCCCCTCGAGCCCGGCCTCGACGAGAGCGAGCGCGCGCTCGCCGGCGGCTCGGAGCACGTCTTCGCCACCGAGGCCGAGCTTCGCGGGGCCGCGGAGAAGGTCGGGCGGCCGCTGCCGGTGGCCGCGCCGCGCGTGGTGGCCGCAGCCGCGGGTGGGGCCGTCGCCGTCGACGCGCGCACGCTCTGCCCGGGCGCGTACCTCACCTTCGACGTCGTCACCGGCCCCGGTCGCTTCGGCGCCGACGGCGTCTACCGGGCGCGCTTCGACGGCCCGGGCCGCACCGCGGTGGTCTTTCGCGTAACCGGCGTCCCGCCCGACGCGGACGGACGGAGCGCACGGACGCGCTCGGCGCTCGGCGCGTTCGTCGTCGACCACGGCGTCGTCCTCGACCCGCAACGCTTTCGCCGGGGCGCCCTCTTCGCGCTCACGGGAGACCTGTCGGCGCTCGGGTACTCGTCGGCGTACAAGCGCCCCGTCGCCGACCTCCTCGCCGGGCGTGTGCAGAACACCCTGGCGTTGATGGTGCCGGCGTTCCTCCTGTCGCTGGCGCTCGCCGTCCCGCTCGGCGCCCTCGCGGCGCGCCGGCGGGGGACGCTCGACCGCGCCGTCGGCGGCGCCGGCGTGCTCCTCGTGAGCGTCCCCGCGTTCTGGCTCGGGTTGATGGCGGTCGCGTTGTTCGCCGTGACGTGGCGCGTGCTGCCCGCGGGGGGCGTGGCCACCGCCGGCGACGGCTCCCTGTCCGATCGCGCCGTTCATGCGGTCTTGCCGGTGAGCGTGCTCGCGCTCGCGTACGCGGGGCAGTGGCTCCGCTACGTTCGCGCCGGCGTGAAGGACGCCCTGCCGCAGGACTTCGTGCGCACGGCGCGCGCCAAGGGGCTCTCCGAGGGCGCGGTCCTGTGGCGCCACGCCCTGCGCAACGCGCTGCTGCCGCTCGTGACGGTGGTCGCGCTCGCGGCGCCGCAGATGTTCGCGGGCGCCGTCCTGACGGAGACCGTCTTTTCGTGGCCCGGCATCGGCCGCCTGCAGGTGGAGGCGGTCCTCGACAACGACTCCTACGTCGCCATCGTCGTCTTCCTGATCTCGGCGGCGCTGGTGATGCTCGCGAGCCTCGCCGCCGATCTCGTGTACGCCGTCGTCGATCCCCGGGTGCGCCGATGACGGTCCTCCCCGGCGCTGCGGATGCGTCGCCCCCGCCGTCGTCCCCGCCGCCGTCGCCGTCGCCGCCGTCGCCGCCGTCCCCGCCCGCGCCGCCGTCGTCACCGCCACCCGCGCCGTCCAGGCGCTGGTTTGCGCGTCTCGGCCGCGCAGGCGGTGTCGCCCTCGCCGTCCTCGCCGTCGTCGCGCTGCTCGCCGCCGGCGCCGGCGCCGTAGAGGCGCTCCTCGGCGTCTCCCACGACGCCCCCGACCTCGCCTTGCGCTCGTGCGCCGCGGGCATCCCGCACCTGCTCGGCTGCGACGAGATCGGCCGCGACGTCTTCGCGCGGCTCCTGTTCGGCGCTCGCGTCTCCCTCGCCGTCGGCGTCTTCGCCGCGCTCCTGTCCACGGTCGCGGGCCTCGCCGCGGGCCTCGTCGCCGGCATCGCCGGCGGCGCCGTCGACGCCGTCATCATGCGCGTCGTCGACACGCTCCTCGCCGTGCCGCTGTTTCCGCTCCTGATCCTGTTGAGCGCGCTGACCTCCGGCTCCGTCGCCGAGCTCGTGATCCTGCTGGGCGCATTCGGTTGGATGGGCATCGCCCGCGTCGCCCGCGCCGAGGCGCTGCGCATCCGTGGCCTCGACTACGTCGTCGCGGCCCGCGCGCTCGGGGCCGGCTTCCCCCGGCTGGTCGTCCTTCACGTGCTCCCGAACGCCCTCGCCCCCCTGGCCGTCGCCGCCACGCTCGACGTCGGCAGGAACGTCCTCGCGGAGGCCGCGCTGTCGTTCCTCGGCCTGGGCGTCCAGCCGCCCGCGCCGTCGTGGGGGAACATGCTGCGGCACGCCGAGGCGCTGATCTTTTCCGATCCTGCTTCTGCTTTCTGGCCGGGCTCGTGCATTCTCCTCACCGTCGCCTGCGTCCAGGTGCTCGGAGACGCTCTCCGCCGCGCTTTGGATCCGCGCTCGAAGGGAAGCCCATGATCCTGCCGCTCGTCGTCACCGTCGCCCTCGCCGGCCAGACCGACGCCGTCGACTACCTCGAGACCTACGGCGCCGAGTACGTCGCCGTCGTCGGCGCCGGCGCGCTGCTCGCCGCCGGCGCCACCAACTCCCTCGAGCCCTTGCCCGCGTCCATCGGCCCGCAGATCTCGCTGACGGACCCGGACATGAAGCTCCTGCTCGATCCCCGCCTCGACGGCGTCATCGGCAAGCCCATCCTCCAGGAGAAGGTGCCCGTCTGGGCCCTCGGCGCCGTCATCGCGGGCCTCACCGCGGCCGACGCCGGCGTCGATCTCGCGGTGCGCCAGGATCTGCACCGCACCCACGCCATCGTCCTGGGCACCGCCGAGGCCGTCGTCGGCGCCGAGGTGATCACGGAGGCCATGAAGCTCGGCTTCGGCAGGCTCCGGCCGGACTTTCGCGAGCGCTTCATCCGCGCCGCGTGCGCCGGCGTCATAGACAAGCCCTCGGGGCTCGACTGCACCGCGGTGAAGGACGACGGGTTCGTCGTCGATCGTGACCAGCTCCTCGACGGCATGAAGTCGTTCCCCTCGGGCCACGCGTCGGCGGCGTTCGCCGCGGCGTCGTTCCTCGCGCTTCAGGTGGGCGCGGAGCACCTGTGGGGCAGGGACGCGCCGGAGTGGGCGCGCCCCGTGGCGGGGCTCGCGGTGGGCGCGCTGGTGGCGGGGGCGGCGTACGTCGCCGCCACGCGGGTCGAGGACGATCGACACCACCTCGAGGACATCGCCGTCGGCGCGGGGATCGGCACCGCCACCGGCATCGCCGCGTACATGATCCACTTCGACCTCGACGACCACGCGCGCCGGCGCGGCGTGGCGGTCACGCCCATGCCCGTCGCCGGAGGCGCGGGCGTCGGGGTGACGGGCGCGCTGTGAGGTCGATGACCGGCTTCGGGCGCGCGCACCGCGACGTCGGCGCGGCGCGCATCACCTGCGAGGTCCGGACGCTCAACCACAAGGGCCTCGACGTGCGCGTGCGCGTCCCGCACGGCGTCTCGGCGTTGGAGCACGAGGTGGTGGCGGCGGCCAAGCGCTCCCTCGAGCGCGGCCGCGTCGAGATCTCCTTCGAGGTGTTCGCCGACGCGCCCGGCATCGACGCTGCCGCGGCCCGCAGTTTCGTGGAGCAGGCGCGGGCGCTGGCGCAGTCGCTGGGCGTCGCCGGCGACGTCACCGCGGGCGACGTCTTGCGCGTGGTGGCGGCGGGCGCGCGGCGGGACCCGGGGCTCGACGCGGAGGCCGCGGCCGCGCCGATGGCGTCCGCGCTCCTCGAGGCGCTCGACGCCTGCGTGGCGGCGCGGACGGCGGAGGGGCAGGCGCTGGCGAAGGTCGTGGAGCAGCGGCTCTCGGCGGTGGAGGCGTTGGCGCAGCGGCTGCGGGTGAGGACGGCGGACGCGCCGGCGCGCCTGGCGGAGAAGCTTCGCGTCCGGCTCGAGGCGGCGGGGAACGCGGGCCTCGACGCAGCGCGGGTGGCGCAGGAGGCGGCGCTCCTGGCGGATCGCGTCGACGTCACCGAGGAGCTCGAGCGGCTGGTGGCGCATGTGGAGCAGGCGAGGGCGCTGGTGGCGTCGCCGTCGCCGGGGCGCAAGCTCGACTTCCTGTGCCAGGAGCTGTTGCGCGAGGCCAACACGCTCGGGAGCAAGTGCCAGGACGCGCCCGCCGCCCACCTCGTCGTCGAGCTCAAGGCGGAGATCGAGAAGATGCGCGAACAAGTGCAGAACGTGGAGTGATGATGCGTCGTGGCTTTCCCATCGTCCTGTCGGCGGCAAGCGGTACGGGCAAGACCACGCTCAGCCACCTCCTCCTCGACAGCGACAAGGACCTGATGCTGTCCGTCTCGCACACGACGCGGGCGCCGCGCGGGGCGGAGGAGGACGGCGTCGACTACCACTTCGTCGACGTCCCCACGTTCGAAGCCATGATCGCCCGCGGCGCGTTCATCGAGCACGCGCTGGTGCACGGGCACCACTACGGATCGTCGAAGGAGTGGACGGCGGAGCAGCTCACCCAGGGCGTGGACGTCGTCTTCGACATCGACGTCCAGGGCGGGCGCCAGATCAAGTCCATCTTCCCCGAGGCCGTGCTCGTGTTCATCCTGCCGCCGTCGATGGCGGAGCTCGAGAAGCGCCTGCGCCGCCGCGGCACCGACGCCGACGACGTGATCGCCCGCCGCCTCAGCGCCGCCCGCACCGAGATCGACGCCGGGCTCGCCGGCTACGACTACCTCGTGGTCAACGAGCGCCTCGAGCAGGCCCTCGGCGATCTCGCCGCCGTCGTGCGCGCCCACCGCATCCGCACCACCGATCGCGAGCGCATCCGCACCCAGCTCCTCGACTCCTGACAAGCGATCACAGCAAAGCGATCCGAAAGCGGGCCGATCGGGGCGTC
>CAVZJB010000003.1:337500-726273 GCA_963775425.1 uncultured delta proteobacterium
AATCGGGAAACCGGGCGGCGTAAGCCGTCATCCTCTGCTGAATACATAGGCAGAGAGAAGCAAACCTCGGGAAGTGAAACATCTCAGTACCGAGAGGAAAAGAAATCAACCGAGATTCTCCTAGTAGTGGCGAGCGAACGGGGAACAGGCCAAACCCAATGACTTCGGTTTTTGGGGGTTGTAGGGCCCGCATTTAGGATCCGTGACTAGATAGTCGAACCCAGTTGGAATGCTGGACCAAAGAGGGTGAAAGTCCCGTAGACGAAATCGAACAGCGGCTGAGCGGGTACCTGAGTACCACAGGGCACGAGCAACCCGGTGGGAATCTGGGGAGACCATTCTCCAAGCCTAAATACAAACTAGCGACCGATAGCGAACAAGTACCGTGAGGGAAAGGTGAAAAGCACCCCGGTTAGGGGAGTGAAAAAGACCTGAAATCGTGTGCCTACAAGCAGTCAAAGGCCTATGGTTCGTCCAGGCTGATGGCGTGCCTTTTGCATAATGATGTGGCGAGTTATCCTACGCAGCAAGGTTAAGCCGATTGAGGTGAAGCCAGAGGGAAACCGAGTCTTAAAAGGGCGTTTGAGTTGCGTGGGGTAGACCCGAAGCGCGATGAGCTAGACATGGGCAGGTTGAAGCGCGGGTAAAACCGCGTGGAGGACCGAACCGGTGGAAGTTGAAAATTCTTCGGATGACCTGTGTCTAGGGGTGAAAGGCCAATCAAATCGCGGGATAGCTGGTTCTCCCCGAAAGATATCTAGGTATCGTCTCGAGTCATTCAGTTACGGGGGTAGAGCACTGGCAGGGCTAGGGGTCTCACCAGATTACCAAACCCTACCAAACTCCGAATACCGTAAACTGCTACCTCGGGAGGCAGTCATGCCGTGCTAAGGCGGTGTGACGAGAGGATAAGAGTCCAGACCGACAGCTAAGGTCCCAAAGTTCCGGCTAAGTGGTAAAGGATGTGGAAACGCTGAGACAACCAGGAGGTTGGCTTAGAAGCAGCCATCTTTCAAAGAAAGCGTAATAGCTCACTGGTCAAGTGGGTCCGCGCCTAAAATTTAACGGGGCTCAAGCCGGGCACCGAAGCTTCGGGTGTATACAGTCTACGGACTGTGTACGCGGTAGGGGAGCGTCGTCAGTGCGGTGAAGGTGGATCGAAAGAACTGCTGGAGCGCTGACGAGAGATTATGCCACAATGAGTAGCGAGAAAAAGAGTGAGAAACTCTTTCGCCGTAAACCCAAGGTTTCCCGGGCCAGGTTAATCCTCCCGGGGTTAGTCGGATCCTAAGCCGAGGCCGCAAGGCGTAGGCGATGGAAAGCAGGTTAATATTCCTGCACCTGATATGAGCGTTGAAGCGAGCGGGGACGAAGAAGGGTAGCTGGGCCACCTATCGGATGGTGGTGAGCTCTCGTAGGCTGGGGACATACGAAACCAAAGGTGTTCCCATCAAGGCCAAGGGGAAGGACGAGCTGCGTCTTCGGACAAAGCGAAGTCAGTAATCCCACGCTTCCAAGAAAAGCCGCGCGTGGAGCAAAATATCAGTCCGTACCGTAAACCGACACAGGTGGGTGGGGAGAGAATCCCAAGGCGCTTGAGAGAACCTAACCTAAGGAACTCTGCAAATTGACGCCGTAACTTCGGGATAAGGCGTGCCTCGTTGGTCAGTTGATTTACTCAACAAAGCTATATGAGGTTGCAAATACCAGGCGGTGGCGACTGTTTACCAAAAACACAGCACTCTGCAAACCCGAAAGGGGACGTATAGGGTGTGACGCGTGCCCAATGCTGGAAGGTTAACGGAATCCGTTAGAGCAATCGAAGCGGTGAACCGAAGCCCCAGTGAATGGCGGCCGTAACTATAACGGTCCTAAGGTAGCGAAATTCCTTGTCGGGTAAGTTCCGACCTGCACGAATCGCGTAACGATCTCCGCACTGTCTCGGGTTAGGACTCAGCGAAATTGAGAGCGCTGTGAAAACGCAGTGTACCTGTGGCAAGACGGAAAGACCCCGTGAACCTTTACTGCAACTTGGCAGTGATATTCGGGTGAGTTTGCGTAGGATAGGTAGGAGGCTTTGAAGCGGTGGTTCTGGCCATCGTGGAGCCGTCGTTGAAATACTACCCTGACTCTTCTGGATATCTAACCTGGGCCTCTCAGCGAGGTCAGGGACACTGTCTGGTGGGCAGTTTGACTGGGGCGGTCGCCTCCCAAAGAGTAACGGAGGCGCGCGAAGGTTCCCTCAGCCTGATTGGAAACCAGGCGTCGAGTGTAATGGCATAAGGGAGCTTGACTGCGAGGCAGACATGCCGAGCAGGTGCGAAAGCAGGTCATAGTGATCCGGTGGTTCTGTATGGAAGGGCCATCGCTCAACGGATAAAAGGTACTCCGGGGATAACAGGCTTATCACGCCCAAGAGTTCACATCGACGGCGTGGTTTGGCACCTCGATGTCGGCTCATCGCATCCTGGGGCTGAAGTCGGTCCCAAGGGTTAGGCTGTTCGCCTATTAAAGCGGTACGCGAGCTGGGTTCAAAACGTCGTGAGACAGTTTGGTCCCTATCTGCCACGGGCGGAGGAGATTTGAGGGAAGCTAACCTTAGTACGAGAGGACCGGGTTGGACGAACCTCTGGTGAGCCAGTTGTCACGCCAGTGGCATAGCTGGGTAGCCATGTTCGGAAGGGATAACCGCTGAAAGCATCTAAGCGGGAAGCCCCTCCCAAGATAAGATCTCCCGGACGCAAGTCCCTGAAGGCCCCTCGAAGACTACGAGGTAATAGGCGGGGTGTGGAAGTGCTGTGAGGCATGGAGCTGACCCGTACTAATCGGCCGTGAGGCTTGGCATTTTCCTGTTTCTTCCTTCGGGAAGCGGACAGGAAAATCACAAAGTGTGTCTTCTGCTAAATGAGGTTAAGGTTGCTATGTGGAGCCCCCGCTGTGGACCATCATCATATGATGGACCTGAGCGTGGCGAGCTTTCATCGACTTCGTATCGGTTTACCGGTTTCCGGTGGTTATAGAGACAAGGTCACACCCGATCCCATCTCGAACTCGGAAGTTAAGCTTGTCATCGCCGATGGTACTGCACGGGAGACCGTGTGGGAGAGTAGGACGCCGCCGGATCTTTTTTGGAACCCCCTCGATGACCTCGAGGGGGTTCTTTTTTTGTCCCCGCTTGCTGCGCGGGGCCTTTCGCTCCGCGCCCGGCCGCGCAAAGGGAGGGCATGACCCGCCCCGCCGAGATCATGCGCGACCTGAACCTGGCGTGGCTCGAGCGCGCCGCCCCGCTCGAGCACCTCTACAAGCACCGCTGGCTTGGAACGCGCTTCTTCCACCTCCCCGGCGACATGGTCGCGCTGCAGGAGGTGGTCTGGCAGGTGAAGCCGCGGCTGGTCATCCACACCGGCGTCGCCGCCGGCGGCGGCCCGGTCTTCATGGCGTCTCTCCTCGAGCTGGTCGGCGGTGACGGCGTCGTCGCCGCCATCGACCCGGCGCTCCGCGACGAGGGGCGGCGCGCCTGCACCGAGCACGCGCTCGCGCGGCGGATTCGGCTCTTCGAGGGCAGCTCCATCGACGCCCACGTCGTCGACGCGGTCACGGAGCTCGCGTCCGGCCGCGCCCCGGTGATGGTCGTCCTCGATCTCATCCACACCCATGCGCACGTGAAGCGGGAGCTCGAGCTGCTCGGCCCGCTGGTGACGCCGGGCAGCTTCTGCGTGGTGCTCGATACCGTCATGGAGGACCTGCCCGCGGAGACCTTCGCCGGCAGGCCGTATGGGAAGGGGAACAACCCGGGGACGGCCGTCGCCGCGTTCCTTCAGGAGGACAAGCGCTTCGAGCGCGATCCGGGGTTCGAGGACCGCGTGCTGCTCACGCTGGCGCCCGGCGGCTTCCTCAGGCGGCTCTGACCTCATCGCGCCGTCCCTGCGCCTCGTCGCGCTCGACGGATTTTCCCGGCGCCGCCGTGTGCCCCCATGCGCATCAGGGCGGCGCGGCGCCTACGCGGCCGCGAACGCGTCGAGGAGCAGCGCGGTGGTGCCCCACAGCATCCAGGCGCGGTCCGTGTCCTCGGGGCGGGGCGCCGGCCGGCCGCGCCGCGCCGCAAGCCGCGCCGACGCATCCGGCGCCACGAGCGCCGCCACGCCCACGGGCGGCGACAGGCGGGAGCGCTTGGGCCCGGTGACGAGCGGCTCGGGGACGCCGAGGCGAGCGCCGAGGGCCCGCAGCTCGCGCTTGTCCGGATCGGGCGGCCGCGCAGCAGGAGCCCGCGGCCGCAGCCGACGTCGAGGACGCGCTCGCCGGGCTTGGGCGCGGTGGCGTCGAGCATGCGGTCGCGCGCGCGAGCCGGCCGCCGTGTGCCCCCATGCGCATCAGGGCGGCGCGGCGCCTACGCGGCCGCGAACGCGTCGAGGAGGAGCGCGGTGGTGCCCCACAGCATCCAGGCGCGGTCCGTGTCCTCGGGGCGGGGCGCCGGCCGGCCGAGCCGCGCCGCAAGCCGCGTCGACGCGTCCGGCGCCACGAGCGCCGCCACGCCCACGGGCGGCGACAGGCGGGATCGCTTGGGCCCGGTGACGAGCGGCTCGGGGACGCCGAGGCGAGCGCCGAGGGCCCGCAGCTCGCGCTTGTCCGGATCGGGCGGCCGCGCAGCAGGAGCCCGCGGCCGCAGCCGACGTCGAGGACGCGCTCGCCGGGCTTGGGCGCGGTGGCGTCGAGCATGCGGTCGCGCGCGCGAGCCGGCCGCCGTGTGCCCCCATGCGTATCAGGGCGGCGCGGCGCCTACGCGGCCGCGAACGCGTCGAGGAGGAGCGCGGTGGTGCCCCACAGCATCCAGGCGCGGTCCGTGTCCTCGGGGCGGGGCGCCGGCCGGCCGAGCCGCGCCGCAAGCCGCGCCGACGCATCCGGCGCCACGAGCGCCGCCACGCCCACGGGCGGCGACAGGCGGGAGCGCTTGGGCCCCGTGACGAGCGGCTCGGGGACGCCGAGGCGAGCGCCGAGGGCCCGCAGCTCGCGCTTGTCCGGATCGGGCGGCCGCGCCAGCGCGTGCGCGACGGCGTCGTCGTCGAGGAACGGGCACGAGAGCGCCACGCCGGCGTCATCGAAGGCCGCTTGCACCAGCGGGAGGTAGTCCGCCGAGACATCGCGCCGCACGACGTGGTCGGCGCCGTCGCCGGTGATCACCCGCTCGAACCCGTCCTCCCGCAAGCGGCGCGCGAGGAGCAGCTTGGCCACCGGGTGCGCGTTGTACAGCGGGCACTCCATGGCGCGCACCGCCGCCGGCAGCGCCGCGCGAAAGTCCTCGGCGCCGACGTCGACGAGGACCACCGCGGCGCCGAAGCGCTCCGCCGTCCGCACCGCCTCGTCCGTCTCGCCGTAGCCCGGCATGCGCGGCGCCAGCACGTACGCCGGCACCGCGCGGCCCGCCGCCTCGCGCACGAGCGCCAGGAGCACAGCGGAGTCGAGGCCGCCCGACAGGGCGAGCGCGGTCTTGTCGCCGGCGTGGAGCGCGCGGGCGACGGCGGCGCGCAAAAGCCCGCCGAGCGCAACGTCGCCGCCGGCGCCCGCGCGCGCCACGGGGACGCGCCCCCCGCCGGAGACCGCCGCGACGGAGAGCGTGCCGTCGTCGTCGCCGAGGGCCGCGCCGGGCGGGAGCTGCCGCACCGCCTCGAGGAACGTGCGGTACGGATCTCCTGCGCCGTCGAGGTGCGCGCGCAGAGCGTCGACGTCGACGGCGCGGGAGACGCCGGGGAACCGCCCGAGCAGCGCCCGCACCGAGGGCGCGTGTCCAAAGCCGGGCGCGTACACCACGCGGTGGAGACCGAAGGCGTCGCGCGCGGCGAGCTTCTTCATCCCTCGACAATCCGCAGGAGACGCGAGCGCTCGCGCTCGACCTCGTCGCGCCGCATCTGGCGGTGAGGGCCCGACTCGGCGGCGCCCCCGAAGCAGCGGGCGCAGGCCGCGAGCGGCTCCGGGCGGAGCAGGTAGGCGACGACGCGGGCGGCGTCGACGTCGTCGTCGAGGACGAGGCCGTCGTCGTCGGCGCTCCCGCCGTCGAGCGAGGCGAAGTGAGGCGGGCGCGTGCACGAGAACAGCACGCCGTCCTTCACGAGGTGGCAGCGCTCGCGGAGCCAACACGCGTCGTAGACCCGGCGGTTCTCGTCGACGTCGGCGCAGCGGGCAGGGCGGTCCATGCGCACGAAGCGGTCCTGACGTTTCCAGTTCAGCGCCACGTCGAAGCGGCGCGCGCGCTCGACGATCGCATCGATGCCGGCTCGAGGAAGCGCGGGCGCCGGGTACAGCGAGATGGTGAGCGCGTCGACGGCCTCGAAGAACGCGTCCGGCATGCGCGGCAGGAGCAGGCCGTTGGTGGTGAGCGACACCTTCGGCGCGATCTCCGAGGCGCGCGCGACGCGGAGCAGCTCGACGATGTCGGGGTGCAAGGTGGGCTCGCCGCCGACGAGCTTGAACACGCGCGGCGCGAGCACCCGGCGCGCGCCGCGGAGGTCGGCGGCGAGCGCGTCCACGGGGGTGAGCCGGTTCGGGAGCAGGGGCGACAGCGAGCAGCAGCCGGCGCACGAGAGGTTGCAGTGGTCGACGACGTGGGCCTCGAGCAATCGCGTGCGCACACGCCCGTCGACGACGACGTAGCTGCGCTCGAGCGGCGGCGGGAACACGTGCGCACGGGGCGGTTCGCCGGCCCCGGCGTGGGTGTCGGGCGCGTCGTCGCCGGCCACAGCGTTCGGACGTGTCACGTCGAGCCCTCCGCGACGAAGAACGCGCGCAGCGCCGCGCGGCCCCCGGCGAGAGCCTCGGTCATCGCGGCGATCCCGTCGAGCATCTCCACCGCGCCCGGGGCGCCGGCGAGGAAGCGCTCCGCGGGCCAATGCTTCACGGCGTGCGCGACGAGGGCGACGTCGACGGCCCACGGCAGGAGCGCCCGGCGCAGCGGGCGCACCGCCACGTACGCGGCGACGAAGCGGCGCGCGAAGGACGGCGCCACGAGCGGCAGGTGGTTGAGGCAGCGGACCACCTCGAGCTCGCGCGGCCCGCACGCGGCGCGATCGAAGTCGAGCACCAGGGGCGCTGCGTGCCCGGCGTCGAACAGGAAGTTGTGCACGTTGTAGTCGTTGTGCAGCGGCCCCGCGCGCGCCGTGTCAGCCGGGGGCGCGCCAAAGGAGCCGGGCCCGCTTTCGTCGATCAGGCGCAGGCGCGCGTCGAAGATCGGCGCGTAGCGGGCGCCGCCGGCGGCGACGACGGCCGCGCCGTCGGCGACGATGCGCGCGCGCTCCGCGGCCAGGTCGCGGGCGGCGGCGTCGGCGACGACGTCGGGGAGGCCGAGCGCGTTGTCATCGCCGAGCGCGTCGTGGAGCGCGGCGAGGGCGGCGCCGAGCGCGGCCCAGGTCTCGCCGTCGAGGGCGTCGTAGGACCGCTTGTGTCCCGGCGCCCACTCGGTCGCGAACGCGAGCGACGCGTCGTCGAGCTCGACGAGGGTCTCAACGCCGCGCGCGGGCACGAGCCGTTGGACGCGAACGCGGGGATCGGGGTGCGCGGCGAGCCGCTCGAGGAGCGCGTGCTCGGCGCGCGCGGCGCGGGCGTCGCCTGCGGCGAAGAGCTTGAGGGCGACGTCGACGCCGCCGCGCGTCACGCGCGTGACGCGCGACGACACGGGGACGCAGACGGCGTCGTCGCCGAGATCCCACCGCCGGGCGGCCGCGGCCGCCGTCACAGCGGCTCGCCCGGGCCCCAACGGTAGGGGTGCCCGGTGACGAACGTGTTCTTTCCGACGAAGCGCACCTTGTACATCGCGGGCCGATAGAGGGCCTGCGGCGAGTTGTCGTCGACGCCGAAGCGCGCGAACAGCTCGCGCTCCACGAAGAACGCGTTGTTGCCGTTCTGGTCGCAACACAACAGCTCGTAGCCCTTGTCGGCGCCGAGGGCGGCGAAGGAGGCGAGGCTCGCGCCGTAATACGTGCTGCCGTCCCACACGTGGTCGGGGTTGAGCTTCATCACCCAGCGCTCGGGGGGCTCGTAGTACGGGTTGTACTCGACGACGACGACGCGCGGCCGGTGGCGCTCGAGCGCGCGCCAGATCCACCAGTCGTTGCCGTCGACGTCGAGGGAGAGGAGGTCGAACGCGGCGGGGACGCCCGCGCCCGCGAGGGTGTCGTCGACGGTGTCGGGCTGCACGCGCGCGTGGACCATGGTGACCCGCGCCTCGTCCCAACGCTCGGCGGCGGCGTTGTCGCGCATGCGTCCGAAGCGATAGGCGTCCCCCTCGACGAGCACGGCGCGCCAGCCGTGCTCCTTCCACAGCAGCGCGGTGTTGCTGTTGCGGAGCCCGTCGCTCGCGCCGATGTCGATGCACACCCGGGTGGCCGGCTCGATGCGTGCGAAGATCCTCTGCAGGATGTCTTCCTCGGCGCCCTGCGCGTAGATGCTCTTCTTGAAGGCTCCCAGCCGGAATCGCTCCTGCTCGTCGTCGCTCATCGGTCCCCCTCGGCGCGGCACCACAAGACCTCGCAGCGATCGTCCCACGGCCAGCCGCCGGCCGCCGCAGGGCCGACGAGCGCCTCGCGCTCGGTGGCGTACGTGTCGATGGCGCGGCGGCGCACCGCGCGCCGCGCGCCGACGTCGACGTCGACGCGCCGCCACAGCGCCGCGGCGGCGCGCACGACCGAGGCGGCGCCGCGCGCTCCGAGGTCGTCCCCCGCGGGCCCCTGCGGCCGCGCCGTCGCCGGTGGTGCGCCCGCGACGCGCAGGAAGTGGACGTCGTCGTCGGCGTCGTCGTCGCAGCAGGCGGGCGCTTCGCCGCCCAGCCGCGCCCAGGCCGCGCGCACGGCGCCGCGAGCGCGGGCGTAGGGGCGGTCCTCGTAGAGCGACAGCGGCGGGCCGGCGCGGCGCGCGCGCCAGGCGAGGGCGGCGTCGGCGGTGGCGCGATGGTCGACGTGGCCGCCGCAGGCGAGCGGTGCCCAGACGGCCTCGGGGCGGAGCTCGTCGACGAGCGCGTCGAGGCGGGCCGCGAGCCCGCGCACCAGCTCCGGCGGCAGCGCGGTGCCGCACAGCGCCGCCCAGGTCTTTGCGATGCCTCTCAGCGGCGCGTCGTCGAGGCCGAGGTGGACGGGGCGCGCGCCGAGGATGTCGAGCGCCGCGCGATCCTCGGCGGCGCGGCGCGGATCGTCCACGCGCGAAAACACCGTGGCGACGACGACGCCCTCGCGCGCGGCGAGCGCGGCGCCCACCGAGAGCGCGGCGTCGTCGAGGTGCGGCGAGAGCACGAGGAGGGTGGCGCTCACGTCGCCCCCATCGGCGCGCGCCGCTGCGCGAGCTCCTCGACGAGGTCCGCGACCCGGTCGGGCCCGCCGCCCTCGCCGAGCGAGCGCCCGATCGCGCGCGCGCGCTCGACGACGGCGGGCGCGCGCACGGCGTCGAGCGCGGCGCCGACGGAGCCGGCGTCCGCGGCGGCGGGATCGACCGCGACGCCGGCGCCTGCGCGTTCGAGGAAGCGGGCCTGCAACGGCTGGTCGTTGCAGAGCGGCAGCAGGACGAGGGGCACGCCGCGCGCGAGCGACTCCACGACGCTGTTGGCGCCGCCGTGGGTGACGACGGCGTCGACATGCGGCAGCACCCGGAGCTGCGGCGCGCTCCGCACGACGATGGCGTCCGGCGGGGCGGCCTGACGGAAGGCGTCGTCGTCGACGAGGTCGCCGGCGCTGGCGACGACCTGAAGGCCGCGGCGCGCCGCCGCCTCGAAGATCGCGGCGAACAAGCGGGGCTGGAAGAACGCCTGGCTGCCGAACGAGCAGTAGACGCGGGGCGCTCCCGGCGTGAGGCGCTCGAACGGAAAATCGACGCCGGCGTCGCGCGAATCGACGTCGTCGCCGGAAAACGGCGCGCCGACCGAGAACACCCGCGCGTTGTCGGCGGCGGCGCGGGGCGCGTACGCGTCGACGGTGAAGGCGACGTTCAGCCACGGGCTCTCGGCGTCGGACACGAAGAAGCGCGGGACGTCGACGCCGTGATCGGCGAAGATCGCGCGGCGCGGGCCGTCGATGCGCGCGAGCGTGTCGGTGAGCGCGGTCCGCCACGAGGGCGGGGTGACGGGGTTGAGCGACGTGGAGACGCCGGCCCAGGGAACGCCGGCGCGGGCGCAGGCGACGGCGGCGGCGTAGCTCATGGGATCGGCGACGACGACGTCGGGGCGCGTACGCGCGAGGGCGGCCTCGAGGACGGGGACCTGCGCCGGCGCGCTGTCGACGAGGAGAGCCTCGACCCAGCGCGAGAGCCACGCGGCGTCGCGCAGGCGCTCGGCGAACTCCCTGCCGCGCGTGATCCGCTCCAGCGCCGGCGCGTCCGCGGACAGCGCCTCGCAGGCGACGGGGAGGCCGGCGAAGGCGGGCGCGACGTCGCCGAAGGCGGCGATGGCGACGTCGTGGCCGCGCTCCACGAGCCGGCGCACCGTGGGGAGCAGCGGGTTGAGGTGTCCCTTCTCGGGGATGGCGACGACGAGGACGCGCATGGTGTATGCGATCAGCGCGGGCCATGGTGGCGCAGGAAGCCCTCCATGCCAATCACGCTGAAGAGGATGGCGCGCTTTTCGTCGTCGACGCTCTCGCAGGAGGTGACGAACGCGTCGACGGCGTCGACGTCGAGGACCAGGGCGAGGCGCTCGCGCGCGACGGGCTCGGCGAGGAGCGCGCGGCACCGGTCGCGCCAGGCGTGACCGAGGCCTTCGTCCCGGGGCAGGGCGCTCTTGCGGCGCGCGACGATCTCGGGCGGCAACCAGGGCGCGACCGCGTCGCGCAGCGCCGCCTTCTCGGGGCCGCGGGGATCGCCGTCTTCGCGGAAGGCGGCGTCGACGTCGACGAGGTCGGCGGCGGTGACGACGCGGGAGTCGGCGAACGGCACGCGCGCTTCGAGGCCGAAGGCCATCGTGTGCATGTCGCCGTTGTGCAGCAGCCGGGTGAGCCAGCGCTCACGCAACAAGGCGGCCATGGCGCGGCGGTTGCGGCGGAGCGCGCCGTGGCTGCCGTCGTCCGCCGTGAAGGCGTCGACGGTGCGCGCGTCGAAGTGCTGCAGTCGCTCGTCGACGAGCCACCGCAGCTCCTGCCGCACGAGGCCGCGCCGCGCGGAGAAGCCGAAGCGCTCGGCGAGCGCGCGCGGCGAAGCGCAGGTCGAGCGGTCGAGCGCGAACGCGTACCCGTAGTGCGTCTCGTCGGCGGCGTCGCCGACGAGGATCGCGCTCACGTCGCGGGACGCGGCCTGGGCCAGCGCCCGCTGCGAGAGCTCCTGCTCCCACGCGACGATCCGATCCTGGGACGCGGTGAGATCCTCGAGATCGTCGACGAGCTGCCTGCGCGACGCCTGGACGCGCACGAGCTCGATGGGCCAGCGCTCGGCGAGGAGCTCGCTGTACGGGGCGTCGTCGCCGACGACGATGCTCCCCGGCGTCGTCCCGGGATCGTCGTCGAAGCGGATGCTGTAGCAGCGCAGCCTTCCCCCCTCGCCGGCCATCGCGTCGCGTCGCGCGCGCAGCGCCGCCGCGACGATCGCCGACGAGTCGACGCCGCCGGAGAGGAACGCGCCCACCGGGACGTCGGCGTCGAGGCGCTCGGCGACGGCGCGCTCGAGGCTCCCCGCGATGTCGCGCGCGCGGGGCGGTGCCGGCCCGGCCCGGTCCGGGCGGCGCAACCGCACCTGCACGGGGGTCCGGTCGGCAGCGCGGAGGTCGGCGAGGACCGGGCTCACCCCGCGGGGGAACGCGTGGGCGCCGAGGAACGGCACGTCGCCACCCGAGAGCGCGGGCGCGGCGAAGGTGCTCGCGGCGGCGCCCGGATCGAGCGGGATCGAGGGGAGGACCGCCGTCAGCGCCTTCAGCTCGGACGCGAACCAGATGGCGCCGTCGTGATGTGCCCAGACGAGCGGCTTGACGCCGAGCGGGTCGCGGCCGAGCACCGCGCGGCGCGCGCGCGCGTCCCACAGGCAGAACGCGTACTCCCCTTCGATGTCCACCGGCGTCCGTGGCGGTTCGTCGTCGTCGCGCAGCAGCGCCAGCGCGAGCGCCCACAGCAGCACCTCGCTGTCGCTGTGCGTGCGAAAGATCGCACCGCGCGTCTCGAGCAGCGGGCGCAGGCGGCGGTGGCCGTAGATCTCGCCGTTGACGACGAGGGTGAAGCGGCCGTCGGGCGTCGACATCGGCTGCCGCCCGTGCTCGACGTCGACGAGCGCGAGCCGCGTGTGCACCAGGGCGACGCCGTCGTCGACGAAGACGCCGTCGCCGTCGGGCCCGCGGTGCTGCAGGACGTCGCGCAGGGTGCGCGTGAAGGCCGGAGGCGGCCGGCCGCGCCGCGGGCAGGCCTCGTCGTCACGGTGAAAGAGGACGCCCGCGATCCCGCACACGTCCGTCGCAGTACCCCGTTCGCGCGCGCCTCGCACGGGCGTATCCCGCGCCCGTGCCGGTCACGCGCGTGCGCCCGCCGGGCGTCACCCCGTTGGAGCTGTGGGACGTGCTCGTCGACGGCGCGCCGCTCCACCTCGTGCCCCCCGCGCGCTGGCCCGCCGCCGCCGCGCGCGTCGTGGCGGCGTTGCGCGCAGGGGCCGCCGCCCGGTCCGGCGCCGCCCCCTACGCGGCCGTCGACTTCCGCGACGTCGTCGTCGGCGGCGGGCGCGCGCGCGCCGTCGTGGACGCGCTGGCGGCCATCGGGATCGCGGCTCGTGTCTCGCCGGATCCCACGTTTGTCGCCGCGGCCGGCGGCCGCCTCCTGCTCGCGAGCGTCGTCGGTGTCGTCGCGGGCGCAGGGGTCGTCGTCGACGTCGGACAGAGCGCGATCAAGCGATGCGGCGGCGGCGGCCGCGCCACCTTCGTCCGCGATCCGCGCGTCGTGCCGCCCACGCCGTCGCCCGCCGCCCGCGACGCCGCGTTGGACTTCATCGCCGCCGCCATGTCCCCCAAGCACGCGCGGCCGGCGGGGATCGTCCTCGCCTTGCCGTGCGAGATCGGCGACGACGGCGCCGCCGGCGCGTGCACCTACCCCTGGCGCGAGGGCGAACGCATCGTCGACGATGTTCTTGCGCGCGCGGGCCTCGCCGGCGTGCCGTGCGCCGTCCTCAACGACGCCGAGCTCGCCGCCGTCTCCGTCGACGTGCTCCTCGGGCCGCCGCGGCCGACGCTGGTGCTGACAGCGGGCACCGGGCTTGGCGCCGCCTTGCTTACATGAGCGCGCATCCCTTGGTCCGGGTCGGCCGCACGGACACAACAGCCCACATCCTCGCCGGTCTTTGACACGCGATCGGCCCGGCCGGTAACGTCGAGAGGGCACCGTTTTTTCGGTGGAGGACGACGTCTTGGGCGCCGCGACCGACATGCGGTCGGCCGAGCCGGGGGATGAGCAACTCCCGCGCAAGTTCGACCGCTACAATCTCCTCAAGAAGCTCGCCACCGGCGGCATGGCCGAGATCTATCTGGCGAAGCAGTCGGGCCTCGAGGGCTTCGAGAAGGTCGTCGTCCTCAAGCGCATCCTGAGCCACCTCGCGCAGGACGAAGAGTTCGTCTCGATGTTCCTCGACGAGGCCCGCATCGCGGCCAAGCTGAGCCACCCGAACATCGTTCAGATCTACGACCTCGGGAAGGCCGACGGCACCTACTACATCGCGATGGAGTACGTGTCGGGCCGCAACGTCCAGCACATCATCGGCAAGCAGCAGGACCGCGGCGAGCCCATCCCCGTCGAGCACGTGTGCCGCATCGTCGCCGGCGTCTGCGACGGGCTTCACTACGCGCACTCGCGCAAGGACTACGACGGCACGCCGCTCAACATCGTCCACCGCGACATCTCGCCGCAAAACGTCCTCGTCAGCTTCGCCGGCGGGGTGAAGGTCGTGGACTTCGGCATCGCCAAGGCGTCCACGCAGCTCGCGCAGACGCGCGCCGGCGTGCTCAAGGGCAAGTACGCGTACATGTCGCCGGAGCAGGTGCGCGGCGCCAAGGTCGATCACCGCAGCGATCTGTTCGCCGTCGGCCTCGTCTTCTACGAGATGCTCACGGGCACGCGCGCCTTCGAGCGGGACAGCTCGCTCAAGACGCTCAAGGCCATCGTGCAGGAAAAGCCCCTCAACCCCCGGGAGCTCAATCCCGAGGTGCCCATGGAGGTGGTGAAGCTCCTGTCCAAGGCGCTCGAGAAGAACCCGGACCGCCGCTACAAGACCGCGCAGGAGATGCAGCTCGCCATCGAGGACTACCTCGAGACGTCGCCGAAGAAGTCCAACAACGTGCGGCTCAGCCGCTACATGTACGACCTCTTCGACGACGAGCTGAACTCCGCCGACGGCACCATGGTGGTCAAGGGCATCGGCGAGGTGATCATCCCCGCCAGCCAGGGCGTGAAGCTCGTCCCGCGCGTCGAGGAGGAGGTCGATCACAAGACCCTCTCGGCGGCGCTGTTGCCCGCCAAGCGTGATCCCAACGAGAGCAAGGGGGCCACGCCGGCCAAGAAGGACGAGGCCGCCCGGCTCGTCCGCAGCGAGCAGCCCGGCCGCGACGGCTCGGGGGCCGCCGCGCGCCCGCCCGCACGCCCACCGCCCGCGGCGCCGCCGGAGCTCGACGACGATGACGACGTCGACGGAAAGACCGTCCCCGCCTACGACATCGAGAGCTACGAGCGCGAGCGCGCCGCGCGCGCGGCGGCCAAGGGGCAGCCGCCGCCGGAGCACGAGGACGAGGAGCGCACCACGGCGGGCGAGCCGCCGCCGCTCAAGCCGAAGGGGCGCCCCGACGCGGGCGACGCGCGCGCCGCGGCGCTGCTCGCCAAGGTCGACGCGATGGCCGCCGGCGACGACATCGCCACCAAGACCAGCGCGCCGCTGTACGCGCCGTCGGGGGCGACGGAGGAGCGCTCCCTCGAGGCGCGCGACGGGCCCACGGACCAGCAGCGCGGCAACAGCAACCGAAGCCGGCGCGCGAGCGGGACGTCACCGGAGGTCGAGGCCCTGCAGCCGCGCGAGTCGATGATCGTCGGCCCCAACGGCCGCATCGACGGCAGCGGCGGCATCCGGCCCGCGCTCCAGGGGCGGCCCTCGGACGGCCCCTCGGACGGCATCGTCGAAGAGACCTCGGACACCCCGCGGCCCGGCAACCCGCCCGCCGAGCGCACGCCGCACGTCGAGCGCCGCCGCGCGCGCGCGCCCGCTCCGCAGGCGGCCAAGGTCCCGCCGCTGTTCTACGCGGCGCTCGCGGCCATCGTGGGGCTGTTCGTGCTCTCCCTCGTCGGCATCATCGTCATCTTCGTCGCGCTCAAGGGCGGCGACGTCGAGTACGGCGTCGCCGTCGTCAACACGACCCCGGACGGCGCCCACGTGTTCGTCGACGGACAGGACTTCGGCAAGTCGCCCACGCAGGTGTCGGTGCCCAAGGGCGAGAGCTTCTCCCTCCGCGTGTCGCTCGACGGCTACAAGGACTTTGAGAAGGCCGGCATCGACCTCGACGGCAAGGACCTCCTCGAGATGCCGACCATCACGCTCGAGAAGAACTGAGCGGAGGGCGCTCCCTCCGTTCGGCGATCACCGCGTGCGTGTGCGGGCCGACGTCGAGGGCGTTGGCGTCGTCGACGTCGACCTCCAGCCAGCCCCCGTGCTCCCCGACGTGGACCGGCACGTCGCGCAGCTCGCGCTCGCGATCGCCGCGCACGATGACGCCGGTGTGGGCCCCGTCGATGAGGCCGGCCTCCTGCGCGTCGTGAGCGCCGAGGGCGAGCCGGCGCAGCCCGAGGTGGACGCCGCCCGCGAGCACCACGGTGCCGTGTGGGCCCTCCAGGGTGCAGCCGCTGTCGGCGCCGGCGGTGAGGCCGAGGACGCCGGCCTCCCGCGGCAGGAGGCGCACCTCCGTCTGCCGCACAAGCGGGCCCAACACGCGCACGTGCCGCAACGTGCCCGCGGGGCCGCGCACGTCGACGACGGAGGCCGAGGCGAACGTCCCCGTCGGCGGGAGGGCGCACACGTCGACCAGCGTCGCGCCGGCGCCGAACAACAGCTCGAGGTGCGCCGCGCTCAAGCGCACGTGTCGCACGGTGACGACGACGGGCATCATGTGTCGACCCCAGGGACGCGGAGGTTCATGACGGGATGAACGAGGCCTGCCGCGAGCGGTCGAACGACGCGGCGAGCTCTTCGGGCGTGACGATGTTGGCGTCGAGGAGCATCACGCACTCCTTGGCGAGCGACGTGTCGAGGAGGTAGGGGCCGTCGGTGTTGAACGTGAACGGGATCTTGCGCTCGCGGAACTTGTTGACGACGAAGCCGAACTCCTGGAGGTCCTTCACCGCGCCGGTGGCGAGGTTGGACGACGGGCACAGCTCGAGGACGGCGCCGCTGTCGGCGAGGACGTCGAGCGCCTCCTCGTTGTAGGCGGCGCGGATGCCGTGGCCGATGCGATGGGGCTTGAGGTAGCGCAGCGTGGCGATGACGCCCTCGCCGGACGTGTACGAGGTCTCCCCGGTGTGCACCGTGGTCTTGAGGCCGGCCGCCCGCGCTCGCGTGAAGAGCTTCTCGTAGCGCTGCGCGTCGCGGTGGCGCAGCTCGAGGTTGTTGCTCTCGGGGCCGGCGAGGTCGATGCCGAGGACGCCGCGCGCCTGATACTTGATGGCCTTGTCGAGGATGATCTCGTTGAGCTCGTAGCTGAACTCGCGCGCGAGGCAGAAGATCAGGCAGGCCTTTACGCCGTACTCGAGCACGGCGAGGTCCATGCCGCGCAGGCAGGCGTGGATGATGTGATCGAGATCGCGCTCCCCGTGGAGGTTGCGCTTCATGGGGTTGAAGCGGAGCTCGATGTGGTCGACGCGGCTGCCACGGTACTCCTTGCCGATGATCTCGTAGACCGCGCGCTCCATGGCCATGGGCGAGCTCTGGATCTTCTCGGTCCACTCGTGCATCACCTTCAAATACTCGTCGAGTGACGACGTCGTCCCCGGCCGGATGGTGATGAGGTCGACGAACTCCCAGTAGCTCTTGGTGGGGAGCTTGAACCCCTGCTGCATCGCGATGCTGTAGAGGATGTGCGGTGCAACCGCACCACCGACGTGGATGTGGAGGTCGACGAGGCTGTCCGGGAGCCGGGGATCGAGGCCGTCGCGAGTGCCCATGGTGGCGGAGAGTAGCTACAATGTGGCTCATGGGCGAGCCACGGCGTCGCGATACCCGGCCACGGCCGCGCATCGGAGTGCGCTCGCCGCCGCCGGGCACAGCCCGCTACGGCGGCTTCGCGGTGGGACTGCTGGTCGCGATCGCCGTGCACGCGATCTTCCTCACGTTCCTCGGGGCCTTCATCGGCGGCGGCGGCGGGCAAAAGCACAAGCACGGGGTGCAGCTCGTCCGGCTGTCCCGATCGGACTGGGACAAGAACCGCCGCATCGAGCTGAAGATCAAAGACGCCCGCCCAGCCGGCGACAAGGACAAGAAGAAGGACAAGAAGGACGACGACGTCACGCCGCCCGGCAAGGTGGTGTCGCTGCCGCCGCCCGACAAGGAGGAGCGCCCCGACACCGCCGACTTCGCGTCGGAGTGGAACCAGAAGGTGGCGCACGAGACGCGCTCGCGCGACCAGATGCAGGACGCGCCGGCCATCACCCGGCGCCTGGAGCGGGGCGCGCTCGGCGCGAGCGAGCTGCCGCGCAGCAAGGCGGACACCACGTCGTCGGCGCCGACGGAGAGCGAGGCGTCCGGGCCGAAGGGCGCGGGGCGCGCGCTGACCGGCGACTCCGGCACCGACGCCACCGACGGCCGCGGCGTGCGCATGTTCGCCCTCGAGATTCCCAAGCAGGCCGCGCGCGAGCCGCTTCAGCTCAAGATGGACATCGGGGGCGTCCTGAAGAACCGCTCCGCGATCCCCGAGGTGCCGGGCAACGGCGACACCGCGCGTCTGGCCATGGGCAACCGCCCCGCCGACGAGGCCCACCGCACGGGCTCGGGTAGCGTGGGTGACGAGGCGGGGCAGGGGCTCCAGGGCGGCGGCAACGGCACCCACGGGCTGCCGAGCCTCGCGGACCTCACGCCGTCCACCACGCACCTCGCGCGCCTCGCGGGCGCCCCCGCCAACGACTGGCTCCCCGAGGTGGAGGTCGACGCCGAGACGCGCTTGAACGCGTGGCGCTGGAAGCACGCCACGTTCTTCAACCGCGTCGCGGACAAGATCCGCCGCGAGTGGCAGGGCGGCCAGGTCCTGTCCAAGAACGATCCCGCGGGCTCCGTCTACGGCTTCGAGGACCGCATGACGGTGGTGCAGGTGACGCTCGATCGCGACGGCAAGGTCCTCGACATCAACGTCGAGGAGCCGTCGGGCGCGGTGGTCCTCGACGACGAAGCCGTGCGCGCGTTCAAGGACGCGGGACCATTTCAGAACCCGCCGTCACAGTTGTTTGAGGGCAACGACCGCTTCACGTTCCTGTTCGGCTTCAACGTTTCGTACAACCGAACCAATTTCGACCTCGACTGGCGCCCGAACTAGAGCGTCCCGCTCAAGTGGACGTGGCCGTAGTCGCGCACCTGCCCGGCGAGCGCGATGTCTTCGCTCCAGGCGCCGATGCCGGCCTGGCCCGAGGCCTCGATGTCGAACGCGCCGGTCTCGCCCGGGCCGATGGTGAACGGCGCGATCTCCGGATAGGTGACGTCCACGCGGGCGTCGTCGGCGACCGTGTTCACGAACGCGATGGCGACGGGCACGTTGCTCGGGTTGTGCAGGAGCAGCGTGCGCGGGCGCGGGTCGTCGGCGCTGAACGTCGTGCACCGGGCGAGCTGCACGGCGCCGGGCGTGCAGTCTCCGTTGAGGACCACCTCGAGCGCGGGATCGTCGTAGTCGGCGCTGACGTCGAGGGGGGTCGGTGGGTTGATGGGCGCCACGACGGTGAGCTGCCCCTGCTGGTGGCTCACGGTGGCGAAGGGGCCGGCCCCGATGGTGATGGCCACCGTCTCACGCGCAGCGAGGTCCGTGCCCCCTTTTCCTTCGGGGAAGCCGAACCCCCTCGCCGGCGGCAGGGTCTCGTCGGCCACGGTGTACGTGACGTCGCTGAGGTTGCGCAGCGCGACGGTGCAGGTGGCGCCCTCGACCCGGTCAACGCCGCCGAACGACGCGCACCCGTCGTCGGACACGAGCACCATCGCCGGATCGGCGGTGAGCGCGTCGGCGCGGAGGGTGATGTCTCGCGTGCGCGCCCCCGACACCACGATGCGGTCCTGGCCGCCGCCGCCGTTGCTGGGCATGGTGGCCCGCGCGGAGAAGCTGAGGGCCCCGCCGGGCGCGACGGTGGTCGGCACGGCGTCGGGGGAGACGACGGAGAACCCGCCGCCGGGGACGCGGATCTGAACGACATCGATGTCGAGGGAGGTGAAGTTGTTGAGGGTGAAGTCGCACGTGGCGCTGTTGGTGCCCGCGCCCTTCGGGGTGAACACCACCATCGAGGTGACCTTCTGGCAGACGCTGGTGGTGCTGACGACGAGGGTGAGGTCGTTGGGATCCCCGTGCAGGTGCACGCCCCGCGCAGGGAGACCGCCCTCTCCCTCTCCTTCGCCCTCTCCCTCTCCTTCTCCTTCGCCCTCTCCTTCGCCCTCGCCCTCGCCCTCGCCCTCTCCTTCGCCCTCTCCTTCGCCCTCGCCTTCGCCTTCGCCCTCTCCTTCGCCTTCGCCTTCGCCTTCGCCTTCGCCTTCGCCTTCTCCCTCTCCTTCGCCCTCGCCCTCGCCTTCGCCGCCGCGGGCGGGGCGGCAGATGCCGTCCGCCTCGCAGCGATCGGTGGCGGCGCAGTCGCTGTCGACGGCGCAGGGCTCGTCGGCGATGCCGAGGATGCGGCACCCGGCGGCAGCGAGGACGACGGCGAGAGCGAGCGAGAGGGACACCACGCGCATGGTCAGCCTCCGAGGTCCAGGGCGAGCACCGTGCCGCCCACGGCGAGGCCGAGGACACCGACGGCCGCGCCGCCGAGGAGCGCCATGCCGACGTTGCGCAGCGGCGTGTCGTCGCCGGGTGTGGGGTGCTCGAGCTGCACCTCGACGGCGCCGGCGGCGATGCCGCACGCGGCGGCGAGGATCCCGCCGACCGCCGCGGTGCCGATGCCGGCGTAGAGCACGACGGGGCTGTGCGCCGTCGTCGGCGTCGTCGTCGCCGGCGCCGTCGCTGGCGTCGTCGTCGTCGTCGGCGGCGTCGTCGTCGGCGTCGCCGCGGCAGGGTGGTTTTCGGCGACGCGGGGGAGCTCTGGCGGCCTCATCGCGATGGCGACGGCGCTGCGGGCGTGGGGCTCGGCGTCGATGGAGGTCTCGCTCGCCGCGTATCCCGCGAGGGACGCGCTGACGGTGTGGGTGCCGGAGTCGACCGCCATCGGGCCGCGGAGCGGCGCGGCGCCGGCGGTGACGCCGTCGACGGCGACGGTGGCGCCGGCGATGTCGACGCGGATGGTGAGGAGCGCGGGTGGCGCGAGGACGCGATCGACGAGCGCGCGCACGGAGCGTCCGCCGTCGCCCTGGGGCGTCTCGACGCGAGCCACGCCGTAGGCGGCGACCTTCTTGGCGGCGACGTCGACGTCGGTGAGCGTCAACAGCAGCGCGCCGCCGGCCGACTCGGTGGACGCGACGATGACGCGCTCGGCGCCGGCGATGGCGCCGATGCGCGCGGCGCAGCCGACGTCGGCGAGGTTGCATTGCAGGCCGCCCGCGGCGGCGTCGTTGATGACCGCTCGCGTGGCCTCGCGCGGCTGCGCCGTGACCCCGCGGGCGGCGACGGCGGCGCGGACGCCGTCCTCGAGGTCGTTGGCGATGGGCAGCAGCAGGCCGGGGCCCGTGACCGGCAGCACCACCGTCGACGCCGCGGACGGCCCTGCGAGCGCAAGGGCGGCGAGGACCGGAAGACAGATCGATGCATGCATTCGCCGACGGTGGAGACCGGATCATATAGTGCCACAAAGCCGATGTCTGACGTCGAGAGAAGGGATGCGAGCGAGGACGACAGGGCGGGCGAGCTGCCGCGCCCGTTCGGGCCGTTCACGCTCATCGGGCACCTCGGCAGCGGTGGCATGGGCGACGTCTACGTGGCGCAGCGCGAGGGCATCGCGGGCATCGCCAAGCGCTGCGTGGTGAAGACGCTGCGCCCGGGGTTCTCCGACGACCGGGAGTACGTCACCCGGTTCCTCGACGAAGCGCGCATCGTGGTGCAGCTCCACCACAAGAACATCTGCCCCGTCTACGACGTCGGCCGCGCCGACGGCCGCCACTACCTCGCCATGGAGTACATCGCGGGGCGCGATCTGCGGCTCGTGTGGTCGCGGGCGATCGCGCACTCGGCGCTGCACCCGGGCCTGGCGCTGTTCATCGTGAGCGAGATGCTCGAGGCGCTCGACTACGCGCACCGCCTCGTCGGCGACGATGACACCCCGCTGATGCTCGTCCACCGGGACGTGTCGCCGCACAACGTGATGATCGGGTTCGAGGGCGACGTTCGCTTGATCGACTTCGGCCTCGCCGCGTCGACGTTGAAGCTCGAGCACACGGCGCCGACGGTGGTGATGGGGAAGGTCGCGTACATGGCCCCGGAGCACGTGTGCGGCGAGAAGCTCGACGGGCGCGCCGACCAGTTCGCTGCGGCGGTGACGGCGTACGAGCTGCTCGCCGGCGAGCGCTTCTACGAGGGGCGACCGCCGCGCGAGGTGTACCAGCTCGCTGCGCAGGGCGGCTTCCGGCCGGCCGGCTTCGAGGACCTCCCGCCGCCGCTCAAGAGCTGCCTCGGGCGCGCGCTGTCCATCGAGAAGAAGGATCGCTTCGACAGCTGCGGGGCGATGCGCGAGGAGATCGAGAGCTTCCGCTTCTCCAGTGGGCTGCGCGGCGACGCGCCGGCGCTGCGGGGGCTGATGCATGAGCTGTTCGCGGAGGAGCTGGCGATCGAAAAGTCCATGCTCTCGCGAGGCTCGTCGTCGTCGGCGGCGGCCGCGCGTCCGCCCGCAGACGCCGTGTCCGTGTCGGCGCCGACGCGGGCGGCGCAGCGGTCCGACCCCAGCGGCCGCGCCGTGGAGGACAGCTCGGGGATCACCGGCAGCACCCCGATCGTGCGGGAGCGCCCCGACGCGGAGACGCTCGCGCTGCCGGCGGCGCCGGACGCGCCGCGCAACAGCAAGCTCGTCGCCGCGGCGGCGGTGGTGGTGGCGGTGGCGGCCGTCGTCGTCGCGGTCGTCGCCGTGCGCGCGCTCCCGGGCGGCGACGCCCCGCCCGTGGCCGCGCCGCCGGCGGCTGCCCCGCCGGTGAACGCTCTGCCGGCGGCTCCCCCTGCCGCGGACCCCCCGTCGCCCGCACCGGGCGCACCGGGCGCACCGGGCGGGTCGGCGGCGACGGACAGCGCGGCGACGGACAGCGCGGCGACGGACAGCGCGTCGCCGGGAACGCCGGCGGCGCCGAGCGCCCCCGTCGAAGCCGGCAGCGCTGCAACACGCGCGGGGGACGCCGCGTCGTCGTCGTCGTCGTCGTCGTCGTCGTCGGCTGCTGCGTCGGCGCCGAAGCATGCGGCGGAGGCCAGACGGGCGAAGCACCCGCGCGGCGCGCGCGTGCACCCAAAGAGCGCCGACGGGCGCCCGGCCGCCACCGCGCCGCCGCGCATCCGCATCGACTGGCTCGCGTCGCGCTGCCCGAAGCTCGCGTGCACAGCGTCGCTGCGCGCGCATCGCGACGACTACGCCACGCTCTCCGACGCCGCCTTCGCCTCGTTCATGAAAGACCTCGCCGGCTGCTACGGGAAGTGCCGCTGACTACTGGTAGTCCTCGACGGGCGGACAACTGCACATGAGCTTCCGGTCCCCGAGCGCGTTGTTCACGCGGGCCACCGCAGGCCAGAACTTGTGCCCACGGGTCCACGGCACGGGGAACACCGCCGTCTCGCGCGAGTAGGGGTGGCTCCACGCCGTCGCCGTCGCCGCGTGCACCGTGTGCGGCGCGTTCTTCAGCGGGTTGTCGTCCCGCGGCAGCTTGCCCTGGGCGACGTCGTCGATCTCGGCGCGGATGGCGATGAGCGCATCGCAGAAGCGATCGAGCTCCTCCTTGGGCTCGCTCTCGGTCGGCTCCACCATCAACGTCCCGGCCACGGGGAAGCTCAGCGTGGGCGCGTGGAAGCCGTAGTCCATCAAGCGCTTGGCGACGTCCTCGGCCTCCACCCCCGCCGCCGCCTTCAGCGGGCGCAGCTCCAGGATGCACTCGTGCGCCACGCGCCCGCCTTCGCCGCTGTAGAGCACGGGGAAGTGCTTCTCGAGGCGCTTGGCGATGTAGTTGGCGTTGAGGATGGCGAGGCGGGTGGCCTCCGTGAGCCCGTCGGGGCCCATCAGCTTGATGTACGCCCACGAGATCAACAGGATCGACGCCGAGCCGAAGGGCGCCGCGCTCACGGCCCGCACCGTCCCGCGGCCGGGCAAAAACGGCGCGAGGTGCGCCGCGACGCCGATGGGGCCCATCCCCGGGCCGCCGCCGCCGTGTGGGATACAGAACGTCTTATGCAAGTTGAGGTGGCAGACGTCGGCGCCGATGTCCGCCGGCCGGCACAGCCCCACCTGCGCGTTCATGTTGGCGCCGTCCATATAGACCTGGCCGCCGCAGGCGTGGACCACCGCGCAAATGTCCCGGATGGCGCCCTCGAACACCCCGTGCGTCGACGGGTAGGTGACCATCAAGGCGGCGAGGTCGTCCTTGTGCGCCTCGGCCTTCTCCTTCAGGTCGGCGACGTCGATGTTGCCCTTGGCGTCGGTCTTGACGACGACGACCTTGCAGCCCGCCATCACGGCGCTCGCGGGGTTCGTGCCGTGGGCGCTTTGGGGGATGAGGCAGACGTCGCGCCGCTCCTCGCCGCGCGAGTGGTGCCAGGCGCGGATGGCGAGCATGCCGGCGAGCTCGCCTTGCGAGCCCGCGTTCGGCTGCAGGGACACGGCGGAGAAGCCGGTGATCTCGGCGAGCCACTTGTCGAGGTCGTTGATGATGACGTCGTAGCCCGCGGCGTCTTCGCGCGGGCAGAAGGGGTGCAGCGCGCCGAAGGCCCGCCAGGTCACCGGCAGCATCTCGGTGGCGGCGTTGAGCTTCATGGTGCAACTGCCGAGCGGGATCATCCCGTGCACCAGCGAGAAGTCCTTCTGCTCGAGGTGCTTGATGTAGCGCATCATCTCGGTCTCGCTGTGATGCGCGTTGAAGACCTCGTGCGTCATGAACGCGGACGTGCGCACGAGCTCTTTCGGCCAATCCCACCCGCCGGCGCCCTTGCCGGGGCCCGCGCCGACGACGCCGAAGACCGCGTCGAGCGCATGGACGTCGGCGTCGGTGGTGGTCTCGTCGAGGGCGATGCCCAGGCGCGTGTTGTCGAGGCGCCGCAGCGTCATGCCGCGGGCGCGCGCCTCGCTCCAGATGCGGGCCGCGTCTGCGCCGGCGTCGACGACAAGGGTGTCGAAGAAGGCGCCGTGCACGGGCGGGAACCCGCGAGCGCTCAAGCGCCCCGCGAGCGCGACGGCGTGGCCGCGGATCCGGCGGGCGATGGCCGTGACGCCCTTGGGCCCGTGGTACACGCCGTACATCGAGGCGATGACGGCGAGGAGCACCTGCGCGGTGCACACGTTGGACGTGGCCTTCTCGCGGCGGATGTGCTGCTCACGCGTCTGCAGCGCCATGCGCAGCGCGCGGCGCCCCTCGGCGTCCTCGGTGACGCCGATGAGGCGGCCGGGCATCTGCCGGACGTGGGCGTTGCTGGTGGCGAGGAAGGCGGCGTGTGGGCCGCCGTAGCCGAGGGGCACGCCGAAGCGCTGCGCGGAGCCGACGACGATGTCGGCGCCCATCTCGCCCGGTGGCGTGGCCAGGGCGCACGCCAACAGATCGGTGGCGACGACGACGAGCGTGCCCGCGGCGTGCGCGCGCTCGATGAACGCGCGCGCGTCCCACAGCCGCCCTTCGGTGGAGGGGATCTGCAAGAGCGCCCCGGCGAGCTTCCTGGCGCCGAAGTCGAGCTTGCCCGGATCGCCGACGAGGACCTCGACGCCGATGGGCTCCGCGCGCCCGCGCACGACCTCCAGGGTCTGCGGGTGGCAGCCCTCGTCGACGAAGAACGCGCCGTCGCTGTCGCCGAGGCGGTGGACCATGGCCATGGCCTCGGCGGCGGCGGTGGCCTCGTCGAGCAGCGACGCGTTGGCCACCTCCATGCCACACAGCTCGTGCACCATGGTCTGGAAGTTGAGGAGCGCCTCGAGGCGCCCTTGGGAGATCTCGGCCTGGTACGGCGTGTACGCCGTGTACCAGGCGGGGTTCTCGAAGACGCCGCGCAGGATCACCGACGGCGTGACGCAGTCGCTGTAGCCGGCGCCGATGAAGGTGCGCGTGACCTTGTTCTTCGCGGCGATCGCCGTGAGCTCCTCGAGCAGCGCCCGCTCCTCGACGGCCACGGGCAGGTCGAGCGCGCGGCCGAGCCGGATGCTCCTGGGCAAGGTCTCGTCCATCAGCGCGTCGAGCGAAGCGGCGCCGAGCACCTTGAGCATCTCGGCGACGTCGGCGTCGTCGGGGCCGATGTGACGGTGGACGAAACGGAGGTTGCCGTCGGAGCTCATGCGGGACCCTGCGAACGCCATGTCTGACTCACTTGGCGATGGTGGAGAGGTGCTTTTCGTAGCCGGCCGCGTCGAGCAGCGTATCGACGTCGGCGGCGTTGTGCGGCTTGACCTTGATCATCCACGCCGCCCCGTAGGGATCCTTGTTCACCTGCTCGGGGGCGGCCACGAGCGCCGCGTTCACTTCGACGACGTCGGCGTCGAGCGGCGCGTAGAGATCGCTGACGGCCTTGACGCTCTCGACGACGCCGAAGGCCTTGCCCTTGGTGAGCTTCTTGCCGGCGTCGGGGAGCTCGACGAACACCACGTCGCCCAGCGCGGCCTGCGCGTGGTCGGTGACCCCGATGACGACGAGGTCGCCGTCCTTCTTGGCCCACTCGTGCTCCTCGGTGTAGCGGAGGTCCGCGGGAACGTTGCTCATCGAATCACTCCTTCACGGCTTCGGCGCGCCGACGGGCGGCTTGGTCCCGGCGGCGGCGCGCTTGTAGAACGGCAGCTTCACGACGCGAGCGGCGAGCTTCCGGCCGCGCACGTCGACGAAGACGGTGCCGCCGGGCTCGGTGTGCGGCTTGTCGATGTAGGCCATCGCCACCGCCTTCTGCAGAAACGGCGCCTGCGTCCCCGACGTCACCACGCCGATCGGCGCGGCGTCGGCGCCGTCGCCGGCGGTGACGGGGTAGCCGTGGCGCGCGATGCCCCGATCGATCATCTCGATCCCGCGCAGCAGGCGCCTGGTGCCGGCCGCGCGTTGGGCGTCGAGGGCCTCCTTGCCGATGAAGGCCTTGCCCTTGACGATGAAGCCGAGGTTGGCCTCGAGCGGCGTGTGCGCGTCGTCGATGTCGTTGCCGTAGAGGCACATGCCGGCCTCGAGGCGGAGGGTGTCCCGGCAGGCGAGGCCGCACGGGGCGACGCCGAAGTCCTTGCCCGCGGCGAGCACGGCGTCCCACACCATGGGCGCGTTGTTCGCCTCGACGTAGAGCTCGAAGCCGTCCTCGCCGGTGTAGCCCGTGCGGGCGACGAGGGCGTTTTGGACGACGCCCTGGTTGGTGCGCACGGAGCCGGTGGTGAAGTGGTAGCCGCCGACGGCGCGGACGTCGTCGCCGCAGAGGCGGGCGACGACGTCGACGGCCTTGGGCCCCTGGACCGCGAGCTGCGCCCAGCCCTCGCCCTCGTCGCGCGCCGTGACGCCGCCCTCGCCGGCGAGGCCGCCGAATTCGGCGCGGAGCACGCCCTCGACGTGCGCCCAGTCCTTGGCTCGGTTGCCGGCGTTGACCACGACGAGGTAGCGGCGCTCGTTGAAGCGGTAGACGACCACGTCGTCGACGAAGGTGCCGTTCGGGTGGAGCATGCCCGCGTACATGGCCTGGCCGTCGGCGATGGCGCGCGGGTCGTTGGTGAAGAGGCGGGCGACGGCGTCGAGCGCCTTGTCGCCCTCGATGAAGATCTCGCCCATGTGGCTGACGTCGAACACGCCGACGGCGTTGCGCACGGCGAGGTGCTCGGCGCTCTCGGACGTGTACTTGAGCGGCATCTCGAAGCCGCCGAAGTCGACCATCTTGGCGCCGGCCTCGACGTGCTTTTGGTACAGCGGGGTGCGCTTGAGCGTGCTCATGTCCGCCTCGCGTGCGACGTCAGCGTGTTCTGCATGAGCATGGCGATGGTCATCGGGCCCACGCCGCCGGGGACGGGCGTGATGAAGCCGGCCACCTCGGACACCGCGGGAAAGTCGACGTCGCCGCAGAGCTTGCCGGCGTCGTTGCGGTTCATGCCCACGTCGATGACGACGGCGCCGGGCTTGACGTGCTCGCGCCCGACGACGTTCCTGCGGCCGACGGCGGCGACGATGACGTCGGCGTCCCGGGTGACGGCCGCGAGGTCCTTGGTCTTGCTGTGGGCCACGGTGACGGTGGCGTCGCGCTGCAGGAGCAGTTGCAGCATGGGCTTGCCCACGATGTTGCTGCGGCCGATGACGACGGCGCGCGCGCCTCTGAGCTCGACGCCGTGCTCGTCGAGGAGCCGCATGCAGCCGAGGGGCGTGCAAGGCACGAAGCCGGGGATGCCGAGGGCGAGGCGGGCGACGTTGTCCGGGTGGAAGCCGTCGACGTCCTTGTCGGGGTCGATGGCGCGCAGGACGAGCGTGGCGTCGATGTGCTTGGGGAGCGGGAGCTGCACCAGGATGCCGTCGACGGTGGGGTCGGCGTTCAGCGACGCCACCAGGGCGAGCAGCTCCTTGTCGGAGGTCGACGCGGGCAGCTCGTGGTGCAGGCTCACGATGCCGGTCTCGGCGGCGGCCTTGCGCTTGTTCTTGACGTAGGTGTGGCTGGCGGGGTCTTCGCCGACGAGGACGGTGGCGAGGCCGGGGGCCCGCTTGCCGGCGGCCACGCGGCGTGCGACCTCGTCCTTCACCTCGCCGCGCACCTTCGCGGAGATCGCTTTGCCGTCGATGATGGTGGCGCTCATGGCGCCGTCGATGACGCGTGGACGGCACGAACGCAAGGGGCGACGGGGCGCTTGATGCGCCGGCCTCGCTGAGCGGCGGCGGAGCGGAGGCTACGTGGACGTCCTCGAGGCGATGCGCAAGCGGAACAGCACCCGGGAGTTCAAGCCGGACCCCGTCGACGAGGCGACGCTGCGCGCCATCCTCGACGCGGCGCGTGAGGCGCCGTCGTGGTCGAACACGCAGCCCTATCTGGTGGCCATGGCGGGCGGCGCGCGCTGCGACGCCCTGCGCGCCGACATGCTCGCGGCCTACGACACCGCGGTGCCCGACGGCGACTACCCGCTCCTCGTCGAGTACCCGTCGCCGCTCAGGGAGCGCCGCCACGCCACCGGTTACGGCCTGTACGCGGCGCTCGGCATCGCCCGCGAGGACAGGGCGGCCCGGGCGGAGCAGTTCAGGAAGAACTTCTCCTTCTTCGGCGCGCCCGCGGTGATGTTCCTGTTCGCACACGACGCGCTCGGCGTGTACTCGGTGCTCGACGCCGGGCTGTTCCTCGAGGCGCTCTTGCTCGCGGCCACCGCCGTCGGCGTGAGCACGTGCGCGCAGGCCGCGCTGGCCGGGTTCCCCGACGTCGTGCGCCGCCACTTCCGGGTGCCCGAGCGGTACAAGCTCCTGTGCGGCGTGTCCCTCGGCTACGCCGTCGAGGGCCGCGTCAACGCCTATCGGCCCGAGCGCCTGTCCGTCGACGAGCTCTTGATCGAGCCGAAGTGAGCTACGGCGCGAGCTCCGCGGCGAGGGCGCCGGCGATGCCGAGGAGGTCGTCCAGCCACAGCCACTCGCCGCCGGCGTTGACTTCGAGGAAGAAGTGCTCGCCCGCGGGGGTGACGACGAAGTCGGCGGCGCCGTAGCGCAGGCCGAGCTCGTGCACGAGCGCGAGCAGCCCGCGCTCGACGTCACGCGGCAGGCGGTGCGGGCGCCACGCGTGAAGGAGCGCCACGCCTTCCTCGCGCCAGTCGAGGAGGCCGCCGGCGTCGACGGCGGCGGCGAACACGCGGTCGCCGACCACGGTGGCGCGGACGTCGAGCGCTTTGTCCACGCGCTCCTGGAACGTCATCGGACACATGCGCAGGCCCCCGAGGTCGTCGAGGTGGTGACGCGCGACGCGGCTCGTGAACACGACGTGCTCGGCGTCTTGTCGCACCACCGCGAAGCTCGACTGCACCTTGGTGACGATGTCGCCGTCGCACGCGTCATAGAACGCGCGCACGGCGCCGGGCTCGTTGGACAAGAGCGTCCGCGGCACGGCGAGGCCGAGCGCGGCGGCACGCACGAGCTGAAGCTCCTTGTGGTCACAGCGCCGCACGGCCTCGATGGCGTCGACGTGCGGGCAGGGCAGCGCCGCGATCATCCCGTGGAGCGCCCGGCGCGCTTCGCCCACGCACGCGTCGCGCAGATCGTCGAGGGCGACGGGCAGGGCGCCGCCGGCGTGGAAGCGCCGGTGCCACACGGCGCTCACGTCGTCGAGGTCGAAGCGCCCCTCCGGCGTCGTCAACGTGCGCGCCACACCCGGCGCGCGCGACTTCGCGGGTCGGCCGCCCGTGGCGCGCGCGGAGGGACCGACGCGCGTCGACACCGACACGGCGTCGGGGAACCGATCGGTGTCGAGCCGCAAGAGGGTCGCGCCCCGGCGAGCGAGCGCGCGGGTGACGCGCTCCACGGCCTCGTCGTCGTCGCTGCGGGTGACGGCCAGGACGGTCATCGCGCCCCCCGGGGAGACATCGCGGTCGAAGCGGGGCCGGCGGCGAGCAGGTCCGCGAGGGCGCCGGCGACGTCCAGGCCGGCGTCGCGCTGCAGCCAGCCCCACTCCCCGGCGGGGTTCACCTCGAAGAACCAGTGCGTGCCGCCGACGTCGACGCCGAGGTCGACGGCGCCGAAGGAGAGCCCCAGCCGCGCCACGAGCGCCGCGCACGCGCGCTCGACGGCGGCGGGCAGCCGCGCCGCCCGCCACGTCGGGGCGCGCTCGGCGCCGGCCGGGGCGCGGCGCCAGTCGAGCGCTCCGGGAGGGCTCGCGAGCGACGCGGCCAACACGCGGCGGCCGACGACGACGGCGCGGACGTCGGCGCGCTTTTCGACGCGACGCTGGAAGATCATCGGCGCCGCGCGCAGCGCGTCCAGCGCGGCGGCGTCGCCCGCGTCGACGGGGCTCGTGCCGACAAAGGGGCCGGCGCCGTCCATGGACTCCGACAGCGGCGCGAGCAGCTTGCACACGACGCGGCCGCCGTCGGCCTCCACGGCCGCGATGAACGCGCGCGCCTCGCCGGGGTCGTTGGTGACGACGGTCTCCGGCACCGCGAAGCCGGGCACGCCTCGCGCCGCGACGAGCTGCGCGGCCTTCAGCTCCGCCCGCCGCTGTGCCGCGAGCGGGTTCACGAAGCGCACGCCGAGGTCCTCGAGCAGCGCCAGCATCCCCTCGAACGAGGCGTCGGCCTGCGCCTCGCAAGCCCCGGCGAAGCGGGCATCGACGTCGAGCGGCGCGCGCGCGGTCCAGATGCGCCGGCACCACACGGCGTGCGTTCGCACGAGGTCGATCTCGGCGTCGTCGACGGACAACAGCGCGCGGCCGTCGCCGCCCGTCGTCAGCGTGATGTCCGCAGGGAAGCGGTCGGTGTCCACGCGGACCGGCTCGAGGCCGCGCGCGCGCAAGGCGTCGGCGACGACGTCGGGGACGTAGACGTCGCCGCTGTGCGTGAGGACGAGCACGGTGCGGGGCGCGCCCCCCCGCGCGCGCCGCGCCCTGCGCCGCGCGGGGCTCACGCCGCCGTGACGTCGACGCCGTCGACGAGGACCAGCGGGCAGAGCGTGGCCATGTTCTTGTGCGGCTTCTCCCCCCACGCCACGAGCTTCTCGAAGCAGTCGAAGACGTTCCCCGCGATGAGCGTCTCTTTCACAGGCGCCGTCTTCTTGCCGTTTTCCACGAGGAAGCTGCCCTTGGCGACGCCGGAGAAGTCGCCGCTCACGGCGTCGACGTTTCCGGAGAAGCGCCCGACGTAGAGGCCGTTTTTCAGCTCGCGGAAGAGGTCGTCGTCGCCGGCGGTGCCGCCGGCGACGCGGACGTTGGTGGTGCCGATGGAGGGCAGCGAGCGCGCCGAGCCCTGCGCGTGTCCCGTGGGGCGCCTGCCCGCGCGGCGCGCGGCCTTGCCGTCGTAGAGGAACGTGTGCAGCACGCCGTCGCCCACGAGGACCGTGCGACGGTGCGGCAGCCCCTCGCGGTCGAAGCTCGCCGAGCCCAGGCCGCCGGGCACGGTGCCGTCGTCGACCAGCAGGAAGCCCGGCGAGGCGATGCGCTTGCCGAGCTTGTCCTTCAAGCGGCTCTTGCCCTTGAAGACCGTGTCGCCGTCGACGGCGTCGAAGAGCGTGTCGAGGAACACCTCCTCGAACGCGTCCGGCGAAAACAAGACCTTGCCCTTGTAGGTGATGCCCTCGCGGGGGTGCAGGAGCGCGAGGACGCGGTCGGCGAAGCGGCGGCTGACGTCGCCGACGTCGATCTCGCCGGCCGTGCGCACGCCGTCGTAGAGGTGGTCGAAGCTGCCGACCTCGTCGCCGTCGACGGCCATGCCGAACAGCCCGTACGTCGCCGCGGCCTCGCTGGCCGCAGCGGACACGCCCGCCGACGACACCACCGCGTACACGCTGCTCGACGACGCGAGCTCGGCGTTGTCGACGCTGACCCGCGCGTCCACGCCGCGCGCCTCGTCGAGGAGCGCCACGGTGCTCTCGACCACGTCTTCGGCGGTGAGGGCGGCGACGTCGTCGTCCCACAGCCCCTGCACCGGGCGCCCCGGGCGGGGCTCCACCATGCCGTTCGCCGCGTCGCCCGGCGAGGCGTGTGCGATGGCGAGCGCGTCGCCGATGGCGTCGTCGATGGCCTCGTCCGCGAGGCGGTTGACGTAGGCGAAGCCGGAGCGGTCGCCGACGAGCACGCGGATGCCCACGGCCTCGTGCTCCGCCGTGGACGCGCCCTTGAGCTCGCTCTGCTCCACGTTGGCCGACGTCTGCGTCACGCGCTCCGCGAACGCTTCACAGCCGGTGGCGCCTCTCTTTTGCGCGCGGCGCACGACGTCGTCGCACAGCTCGCGCAAGCGCCGCTCCACCTCTCCCGTCGTCGTCATTCCTGGCTCCCATCGTCCGCGGCGGCGGATTGGCCCGCGAGCGTCACCGTGCAGCGGACGTGCGGGCCGCCGGCGTCGACCTTGGCGGGTTGACCCTTGCCGCAAAAGCCGCTGCCGAGCTCCCACGCGAACTGGTCGCCGACGGCGTCCACCGACGAGAGCACCTCGAAGGCGTCGCCGGTGATGGTGGTCCCGCGGTGCAGCGGCCCGAGCTTCCCGTTCTTCACGGGGTAGACCTCACCCACCACGAACATGAACTCCGCGTTGGCGTCGGCCTGGCCGTTCTTGGCGCCGGCGAGCAGGTAGCCGTCGTCGAGTCCGGCGATCATCTCCTCGAGCGACGCCTTGCCCGGCTCCACGTACGTGTTGCGCATGCGGATGAGCGGCTCGTTGTCGAACTCGAAGGCGCGCGCGTTGCCCGTGGGCTCCACGCCGAAGCGCTGCGCGCTCTCGCGGTTGTGCAGGTACGAGCGCAGCACGCCGCCCTCGATGATGGTGACCCGCTGCGAGGGGACGCCTTCGTCGTCGACGAGGACGACGCCGCCGGCGCCCGCGAGGTGCTCGCTGTCCCCGGAGTCGCACAGCGTGACGAGCTCGCTCGCGACGCGCTTTCCGATCTTGCCGGCGGCGGCCGACCCGGCGAGGACGAAGTCCGCCTCGACGGTGTGGCCGATGGCCTCGTGGACCAGCAGGCCGACGACGTCGGGCGCGAGGATCACCTTTTTCTTGCCGCCGTCGACGTAGCCGGCCCGCAGCAGGTCGGTGGCCGTGCGCACGGCTTTTTCGACCATCTCCTCGGCGGTGCGCCGCGAAAACAGGTCGCCGAAGCCGCCGGTGTGGCCCGCGGCCTCGACGCAGGACTGCAGCTCGCCCTCCATGGCCGCGACGGCGCCGACGCGGAGCTCGGGCTTGGTGTCCTGGATGTGCACCCGGGCGCCGTCCGAGGTGACGATGAACTTTTCGTCGATGAGCTCCGTGTAGCGCGCGCTCGACGACGTGATGGAGCCGCCGCCCCGCTTGATGAGCTCCTCGGTGCGCAACACGAGGTCGATCTTTTCCTCGAGCAACTTGTCCGAGAGCGGCTGGCGCGCCGGCGAGACGTAGTCGCGGTTCTGCCACGCCGCGCGCGGCGGGACCTTCAGCCGCTCCTTGCGTCGCGCCGCCGCAGCCTTGGCCGCCAGCCGCGCCGACGCGACCGCGCGTTTCAGGGCCTCTTTGGTGAGGACGCTGGTGGAGGCGAAGCCCCACGCGCCGTCAACGAGCGCGCGCACCCCGACGCCGGCGTGGTGCGTGGAGCGGGCGGCCTCGAGCTTGCCGTCCTCGACGAGGATCGAGCGCGAGGTGCGATCATGGTAGCGCAGCTCGAGCCAATCGCCCTGGTCGAGCACGCCTTCGAGGAGATCGTACATCCCCCGTGGATAGCCGCGACCGCTGGAGAGCGCCACCCGGGCTCCGGCGGCGGCTGGGCCGAGGGCCTGCGTTCAGGTGACGCCTCACGAGGGTGCGACATGCAGGACGCAGTGATCATCGGGGCGGGGCAGGCGGGGCCGTTCCTCGCCGCGCGGCTGGCGGGCGCAGGGCAGAAGGTGACCCTCGTCGACAAGCGCGCGCTGGGCGGCACGTGCGTCAACGACGGCTGCACACCGACCAAGACCCTCGTCGCCAGCGCGCGCATCGCCTACACCGCGCGCGAGGCCGCGCGCTGGGGCGTGGTGGTCGGCGACGTGCGCGTCGACATGAAGGCCGTGCGCGCCCGCAAGGACACCGTCGTGGCCGCGTCGCGCGACGGGCTCGACGCGTGGCTCGGGTCGATGCCGGGCCTCACGCTCGTCCGCGACGCCGCGCGCTTCGTCTCGCCGAACGCCGTGGAGGCTGGCGGGCGACGCATCGAGGGCAAGCGCTTCTTCATCAACACCGGCGCGCACCCCGTCGTCCCCGCCGCGCCCGGGCTCGAGGAGGTCTGCCTCACCAACGAGGACGTGATGGACCTCGACGAGGCGCCCGAGCACCTCGTCGTCGTCGGCTCGAGCTTCGTCGCGCTCGAATTCGCGCAGATCTACCGGCGCTTCGGCAGCCGCGTGACGGTGCTCGCGCGCAGCGGGCGCGTCCTCACCCACGAGGACGAGGCCGTCGCCGACGTCGTCACGGAGGTATTTGTGCGCGAGGGCATCGAGGTGCGCACGGGGGCGACGGTGGCCCGCGCCGAAAAGACCGCCGCCGGCGTGCGCGTGCACGTCGCGCGCGGCGGCGTCATCGAGCCGCTCGACGCGAGCCACGTCCTCGTCGCCGCCGGTCGCGCGCCGAACACCGCGGGCCTCGGCCTCGAGGCGGCGGGGGTGACCGTGGACGCCGCCGGCTACATCCCGGTGAACGACGTGTTGCAAACCAACGTCGAGCACATCTGGGCGCTCGGCGACGTCAACCGGCGCGGCGCGTTCACGCACACGTCGTACAACGACTACGAGGTGGCCGCCGCCAACCTCCTCGACGGCGCGCACCGCTCCGTCGCGAGCCGCATCCCCGTGTCGTGCATGTTCGTGGATCCCCCGCTCGGGCGCGTGGGCATGAGCGAGCGCGAGGCGCGCGCATCGGGCAAGAAGATCCTCAAGGGCTTGCGCCCCATGACGCGCGTGTCCCGCGCGAGCGAGCGCGGCGAGACCGACGGCTTCCTGCAGATCCTCGTCGACGCCGAGACGTCGAAGATCGTCGGAGCCACGCTCCTTGGCGTCGAGGCCGACGAGGCCGTGCACGTCATCGCCGCGTTCATGGCGACGGGCGCGCCCTACACGGTGCTGCAGCAGACGGTGCTGTCGCACCCGACGGTCTCGGAGCTCATCCCCACCGTCCTCGGAGAGTTGGAGCCGCTCGCGTAGGACTACGCCTGCGCGCCGCCGGGGACGTTGATGAAGCCCGTGGGCGAGACGCCGAGGCGGGCGTAGCTCTCCTGCCAGCGTTCATCCATGGGGACGTCGAAGAGGAGCTCGGGGTCGAAGGGCGCGTGGAGCCAGGAGCCCCGCTCGAGCTCGTCTTCGAGCTGCTGCGGCGCCCAACCGGCGTAGCCGAGCAGGAGGTCAAAGCGGCCGGGGAGCTCGCCGCGGGCGCCGGCCTCGAGGATCTCGCGCGAGGGAGAGATGGAGACGGAGGGCGCGACGTCGATGCCCGGGCCGAGCGGCCGGCCGTCGTCGTGCTCGTACAGGACGAAGCCCGAAAACCCGCTGACCGGCCCACCGATGAGCACCGACCTGTCGTCGATGCCGGGCACGATCTCGAGCTCCTTCAACAGTTGGTGGAGCCGGATCTCGCTCGGGCGGTTGACGATGAAGCCCATGGAGCCGCCGGGCTCGTGCACGGCGAGCAAGACGAGGCTTTGGTCGAAGTTGGGGTCCGACAACGGCGGCGGTGCGAGGAGGAACCCGGGTGCGAGGCGGTCCGTCGTCGACATGAGCAAAGTGTAACAGGTCGCCTCCGAGCGACGCTTCCACACATCGGCGCACCCGGATCCATTTTTTCAGGCGGTGGCGAGCACGCGCGACACCAGCAGCGACGGCGGCGGGCGCACGCCCGCGAGCGTCGGGTGATCGGGGCCCGAACCGAGCCGCGCGAGCACCTGCAAACGCTTGCGTGTCTTGGCCGCGGCGTCCTGCAACGCGCCCGCGAACGCATCGTCGTCCAGCGCCGTCGCCGCCGACGCCGTGGCAAAGATGCCCCCCTCGTCGAGGAGCTTCAGGCACAACCCGGCGTGTTCCCCGGCGCGCGCGAGCGCGGTCTCGACGTCGTCGTCGGCGGCGGGCTGGGGGTGGAACACCACGACATCGAAGCGCGGCCGCACCTCGCTCTCGGCACGCAGCCAGGCGAGCGGGTCGGCCTCGACGCGATCGAGCCGCGTGTCGATGTCGTTGTGCCTGGCGTCCTCCTCGGCGAACGACGAGAGCACCGGCGCCTCGTCGACGAGCACCACCTCGGCGGCGCCGCCCTCGGCGAGCTGCAGGCCGTAGCCGCAGAAGCCGGCGTAGAGATCGAGGCAGCGCCCGCGCGCCCAGCGGCGGACCGCGCGCTGCCGCTCGAGGTCGGCGGTGAGGCGCCGCGCCCCGGGCGTGGCGAGGTCGACGGCGAGCTCGAGGCGGCCGTGCACGAAGCGCACGCACGGATCGGTGCCCTTCACCAGCGTGACCTCGTCGGCGCGGGCGACGGCGACCGTGGTGGCGGCGGTGCGCTCGACGAGGAGCGGCAGCACCTCGTTGACCACCTTGCCCATCGGCGGGCAGTCGACGGCGATGAGGAGCCCCGAGCCGAAGCGGTCGACGAACAGCCCGGGGATGCCGTCGCCCTCCCCATGGCAGATGCGGCCGGCGTCGCTGCCCTCGAGGTCGGTCTCGCGCCGGGCGAGGGCGCGCTCGAGCCGCGCGTGGATGAGGCCGACGGGATCGCGCGTGCGCGCCGACGACAGCAACCGGATGGTGGCGGGGCCGGTGGGGTCGTACAGCGCCGTCCCCATCGGCAGCGAGGTCTCGTCGACGAGGTCCACGAACGGGCCGCCGTCGCCGTCGTAGCGGACGACGTCGTCCCGGTGCAGCCACGGCCAGCCGCGCTGCGCGCGGCGCAGACCCTTCCTCGTGACGATGGCGCTGCCGGTGACCTCGATTGGCACGAAGAGATCATAGCGCGGGGCGCCGGCGTCGACACTGCCGGCCACTCCGCGCCGGCGAAGCCGGTCCGGTAGGCCGAGCCGATAGAGGCGTGGTAATGCCCCGGGCGATGCTGCTCCGCTTCGATCGGGACCGGTACGTGTCCGACGTCGCGCCCCGCCTGTTGTTGGCGTCGGCGGAGCTCTTGCTCGACGCGCTGCCCCCGCTGCAGCCGCAGACGCGGTTCCTCGAGGTGTGCGCGGGGGCGGGGCCGCTGGCGCGCCCCCTCGTCGAGCGCATCGCCGGCCTCGGCCGCCTCGTTGCGGTGGAGAGCGACTGGGGGCTCGCGCAGCACCTGCCGTCGTCCAAGGGCAGGGCGGCGCGGGTGGTCGCGGGCGCCGATCGGCTGCCGTTCGCGGCCGGCAGCTTCGACGTCGTGATCTGCAACCTCGTCCTCGGCGACGCGCAGGAGGATCGCCCGCGGCTGGTCGAGCTGCGGCGGGTGATGCGTCCGGGCGGCTGGCTGCTCGCCACCGTCCTGTTGCGCGGCAGCTTCGACGCGCTCCTCGACGTGCTCATCGAGAGCTGCGAGGCCCAGAGCCTCCACGCGAGCCGCCTCGCGCTCATCGAGGCGCTGCGCGGGCTGCCGGACGAGGCGTCGCTCGAGGCCACCATGGCGGAGGCGGAGCTCGACGTCGCCCACCTCGGCGTCGAGGAGCGCGCCTTGTTCTTCAAGGACGGCGCCGCCTGCCTGTCGGATCCGCTCGTGCGCGAGGTGCTGTTGCCGTCCTGGCTCCACGACGCCCCGCCGGTCCCCGACTCGGCCCTGGCCGCCGCCGCCGCGGCCATCGACACCTACTTCGGCGGCCGCTTCGCCCTGCGCCTCAAGACGGCGATCATCACGGGACGGGCCGAAAAGCCGAAGTAGAATGCGGGAGTTGCTAGGCTCACTTGCCGCCCCCTCGCGGGTGACCACGATAGGCGGAAGGCGGAGGCGACACATGGGCTTGATCAAGGACGTGGTGATGGCGGCGAGCGTGGCGGCGGGCAACGTGGCCAGCCGTGAGCGCGATCGCGAACTGGAGACCACGCACGAGGACGGCAGGCCCAAGGCGCTCGGCGAGCGGGCCAAGAACCGCCTGAACGCCGTGGTCGGCGAGGGCACGGCCAAGGTGGTCGTGAGCCAGACGGCCCACTTCGGCGCCAAGGAGATCGCCAAGCGGGTCTCGGGCGACACCTTGAAGAAGGTGTTCGGCGCGCTGGCCAAGCGGCCGCTGGTGTCGGCGGGGGCGGCGTTGTTCGCCTTCGACGCCGCGCGCGACGGCTTCCGGCTCGCCCGCGGCAACATCGACGGGCGCGAGTTCGCCGAGCGCATCGGCGGCAACAGCGCCGGCCTCGTCGGCGCCGCCGGCGGCGCGTACGTCGGCTCGCTCGTCGGCACGTTCGCCATGCCGGTGATCGGCACCATGGTGGGCAGCGTCATCGGCGGCGTGGTCGGTGGCATCGGCGGCGACACGTACGGCCGCAAGAAGGTCCGCGGCTTCATGGGCGTCGAGGACGACGACGACTTCGACGACGACGAGGACGACGAGGACGAGTGAAGCTTGCGCTCGCGACCGTTGCGCTCGGGCTCACCGCCTGCCAGGGCGGAGGGCCCGTGCCTGCGCTGTCGAACCTGAGCTTCAACGGGCCCGCGCCCGACTCCTCCGTGGTGCTGCTCCTCTCCGTCGACTTCGAGGACGACGACGGCGACCTCTCCAAGGGCGACCTCACCACCTTCATCAACCAGCGGCCGACCAGCGCGGGCGCGCTGCCGCTGCTGCCCATCTTCCTGCAGAGCGGGCTGGACGAAGGCGCAACCGACGGTACGCTCGACTTCGTGCTCGAGCTGTCGTTCTCCGCGAGCAATCCGCCGGCCTCCGGCTCCAGCTTCACCCTCGGCGCCCGCGCGAGCGACGGCGCCGGTCACACGAGCGGCACGCAGGAGATCAAGCTGCGGCTCGAGAACGAGTAGCCCTTTCATGGTCAGCGACAAGCCCGACGACTTCGCCCTCGACGAAGACGACCTCGACGAGGAGGACCCCAAGGAGCGCGGCTTCGCCAGCAAGATGATCGGTGACCTCGCGCGCCGCGCGTTGATGACCGGCATCGGGGCCGTGTTCATGAGCGAGGAGTCCCTGCGGGGGCAGCTCTCGGACATGAAGCTGCCCAAGGAGGCGATGCACTACGTGGTGGCGCAGGCGGACAAGACCAAGCGCGAGATCGTCGCCACCATCGCCCGCGAGACGCGCGAGTTCCTCGGCAAGCTCGAGGTCGACAAGATCCTCGCGCGCGCCCTCGTCGGCACCACCATCGAGATCCAGACGCGCATCCGCGTGCTTCCCAAGGAGGGCGGCGGCGTCGCCCACGAGGTGGAGACCAGCGAGATGACCCTCGCCCCCGAGGACAAGCCGCACACCACGCGCAAGCGCAAGCGCCGCAAAGACGACGACGCCGACTCCTGAGCGGACCCGCGCGGCGCGCCCGACCGCGACTCGGGAGCTGCTCGGGGAGCTACTCGGGGAGGGGGGTGGCCTCGTCCTTGAGCTTCTTGATGCGCGAGGTGACCGAGGCGTCGGGGATGAGGTTCACGCGCACGCCCTGAACCTGCAAGAACTCGCGCACGGTCTGCTCGTCGATGCCGTCGACCTTGGTGAGGGTCTTGTCGAACCGCGCGAGCACGCCGTCGAGGCGGCGGGCGGCGGTGCGGAAGTCGGCCATGGCCGTGCGCATGTCCGTGGTGATCTTGTCGATGTTCTCCGCCGCCGGTCCGACGCGGCCCGCGGCGTCCTCGATCATCTTCGGGTCGATGCCGGCGAGGATGTCGTCGAGGCGCTTGGACGAGCTCTCGAGGCGATCGGCGAGCGGCGGGCCCCGGTCGCGCATCAGCGCGAGCACGGCGGCGGCGTCGTCGCCGGAGCCTTGCACGAGCTTGTTGGTGGTCTTCACGAGCTGGCGGACGTCGGCGAGGGTGTCGATGAGCTCGTGCTCGAGCTTGTCCGCGCCCTCGCGCTGCAACATGCCGTCCACGCGCGCGACCGCGCTCTCGAGCGGCGGCGCGATGTTGTTCATCCTGTCGACGAGCAGCGAGACGTCACGGATGACCTTGTCGATCTCCACCGTGGGCACGTTCTGATCGAGCACCGAGCCCGGAGCGAGCACCGCGGCCGGCGGCGCGCCCGGGTCCAGGTCGACGTACTTCTCGCCCAGGAGCGTCTTTTGGCGGAGCGCCGCCCTGGCGTCTTTGTGCAGCGCCACCTTGGGATCGATGGCGATGGTGACGCGCGCGCGGCGGCCCTCCACCCGGATGTCGTCGACGACGCCGATCTTCACGCCGGCGACCGCGACGGCGTTGTCCTCGGAGAGGCCGAGCGCGGAGTCGAGCATCAGCACGTAGCGGTGGGCGTTGCGCGGCGCGCCGCCGCCGACGGCGAACGTGAGCCACACGAACGCAGCGAGCACGCCCACGACGAGCACGCCCAAGGCGGCCTCGGCCTTCCACGAACCCGGCTCCACGGCCCGACGCTACCACCCGGCTCGCCGCCTCGCGACATCGCGGCGGCGTCGCCGTCACCCCGCCGCGGGGTCGCGATCGGGGGGGACGCGGTCGAGGAACGGTCTGAGCGGCGCCTCCTGTGACGCCCACAGCTCTTCGCGCGTGCCCCACGCGCGCAGCTTGCCGTCGAGCAGGAAGCCCACGTAGTGCGCGATGCGCGAGGCGCTGGTGACGTCGTGGGTGATGACGACGAAGGTGGTCCCGAGGCGCGCCTGCGTCTCCACCACGAGCTCGTCGATGGCGGCGCTGGTCTGTGGGTCGAGGCCGCTCGTCGGCTCGTCGAAGAGCACCATCTCGGGCTCGAGCGCGATGGCGCGCGCGAGCGCCACGCGCTTCCTCTGTCCGCCCGACAGGGCGTCGGGCATGCGCTCGCCCACGCCCGGCAGGCCGACGAGCGTGAGCAGCTCCTCGGCGCGCTCGCGCGCCCGCTTCATCGGCACGTTGCCCACGCGGCGCAGGGGGAACGCGACGTTCTCGGAGACGCTCAAGGAGCCGAACAGGGCGTTGTCTTGAAAGAGCATCCCCATCCGGCGCCGCAGCGCGAACAGCCCTGCGCGCGACAGCGAGAACACGTCCTGGCCGAGGGAGAAGACGCGGCCGGCGTCGGGCCGCAGGAGCCCGGTGGCCATGCGCAGCAGCGTGCTCTTGCCGCTGCCGGAGGGCCCGAGCAGCACCGTGGTCCTGCCCGCCGGGATCTCGAGGTCGAGCCCCTCAACGACGGTGCGGGCGCCGAAGCGCTTGGTGACCTGCTGAAACGCGATCGAGCCCGAGGGAGCTTCCGCCGCGTGGCTCGCCGTGCGGTCTTCGGCCGTCATCGGGCCATCCCGCCGTAGACGACCCACGTGAGCACCAGGCTCGCCGCGCACACCACGACCATCGCGCGGATGACCGCCTTGTTCGTCGCGCGGCCGACGCCGGCGGCGCCCCCGGTGGCGGCGAGCCCCTCGCGCGCGGCGATGGCCGCGAGGAGGAAGCCGAGCACCGCGCCCTTGCCGGCGCCGACGACGAGGTCGGCGACCGTGACGCCTTGCCACAGGTGCGACCACATGGCGCCGCGGTCGATGCCGAGCTGCCACGCGCCCACCGCCTGCGATCCGAGCATGCCTGCGCCGCACGCGACCACCACGCACAGCGGGGTCCCGAGCACGGCGGCGAGCACGCGCGGGGCCACCAGGAGCCGCACCGGGTCGAGGCCCATCACCTCGAGCGCGTCGATCTGCTGCGTGGTGCGCATGGTGCCGATCTCGCTGGCGAACTCGGCGCCGCTGCGGGCCGCGACGGCGGCGGCGGCGAGGAGCGGGAACACGTCGCGCACGCCGCCGAAGCCGACGACGAGCCCGGCCATCTCGCCGCCGCCGACCACGGCGAGCGACGAGGCCGCCTGCACCGTGAGCATGGCGCCGCCGAAGAACACCACGGCGAACACCACCGGCACCGACGTGGTCACCAGCCGCACGAACACGAGCAGCGTGTCGACGACGGGCGGCCCGCGCAGGACCGCGAGGAGCGCGCGCGGGAGGAAGCCGAGCACGGCCGCGATCTCCCTCACGGCTGGCCTCCGTGCAGGCCGAAGGCGAACGTGTTCACCAGGTAGTTGGCGACGAGCACCACGATCACGGAGGCGACCACCGCGCGGTTGGCGGCCTTGCCGACGCCCGCGGGCCCGAGCGGCGCGAAGAAGCCGGCCGTGGCGCAGACGGCGCCGAGGCCGGCGCCGAAGATCACGCACTTGAGCTCGCTCACCCAGACGTCCATGACGCCGATGCCCTCCAGGGCGGTGTCGAGGAACAGCGCGCGGGGGACGCCGAGGAGCACCACGGCCATCACGAAGGCGCCGAAGCAGCCGGCGGCGATGGCGACGGCGTTCATGAGCGGCGCCGCGAGCGCGGCCCCGACGATGCGCGGGCCGGCGACGGTGGCGCGCGGGTCGACGCCCATGACGGCGAGCGCGTCGAGCTCGGCGTCGTTCCGCATGGCCCCGAGCTCGGCCGCGATGCCCGCGCCCCCTTGCATGGCGACGACGACGGCGGCGAAGCCGGGCGCGAGCTCGCGCACGATGGTGGCGACGCACATCGGAGCGAGCGCGCGCTCGAAACCGAAGCTGCGCATGAGCGTGAGCGCCTGCAGCGCGAGCATGGCGCCGACGGGCGCGCACACGAGCGCCACCGGCGCCGCGCACCGTCGCGCGATCTGCACCGCGTGCTGCGCGCAGGCCTGCACGCCCTCGCGCGTGCGCAGCGCGCCGGCGACGGCCGGGAACGAAAATGCGAGCACCCGGCCCGTGGCGCCGAGGAAGCCCACGGTGCCACGGCCGATGCTCGCAAACGGCGCGACCGGATTCACCCGGGTGACTCTAGTGCAGCCGTCCACGACGTGGAGCCGCGCGCGCCAAGCGGCGCGCCCCACGACGCCGGCGCGTCAGCCCTTCTTCGGGGTGCCGCGGCCGATGAGGACCTTCTTGAGCACCACGTCCTTGAGCGGGCGGGAGTGCGCGGGATCGTTGGGGTCCTTTTCGACATGCGTGATCTTCGGGACGACGTCGGCGCCGTCGATGAGCTTGCCGAAGAGGTTGTAGTGGCCGTTCAACCAGGGCGTGGCGTTCTCCGTGATGAAGAATTGCGAGCCGTTGGTGTTGGGTCCGCTGTTGGCCATGGCGAGGATGCCCTTGTCGTCGAAGCGCAGGTCCGGACGGAATCTCGTCCTCGAACTTGTAGCCGGGGCCGCCGGTGCCGTTGCCGAGCGGATCGCCGCCCTGGATCATGAATTTGGGGATGACGCGGTGAAAGATGGTGCCGTCGTACAGCGGCTTGCCCTTCATCTGCTTGTGCGTCTTGGGGTCGGTCCACTCCTTGGTGCCCTCGGCGAGCCCCACGAAGTTCTCGACGGTGCGCGGCGCCTTCTCCCAGAACAGCTCCGCCGTCATGGTCCCCATCGACGTGACGAAGGTGGCGTAGAGCTTGTCTCCCGGCTTGATGCCGAGCGCCTTGGCGGTCTCCTCGGCGTTCGCCGCCGGCGCCGGCGCGTCGGCCTTGGCCTTGGCCTGGGCGAGCTGGCGCTCCAGCGAGGACTTGCTGCTCTGGGCGTTCTTGAGGCTCTGCTGGCACGTCTTGAGCTCGTCGCCGAGCTTCTTGTTTTGTTCCTCGAGCTCCTTGGCGTTGCAGGACACCGAGAGGAGCGCGACGGCGGCAAACGCGAGGAGGCGCATGATCAATACCCGCTCACGGTGATCTTGTTGACGCGCACCGGGGTGACGGGACGGTCACCCTTGGCCTTGTTGGTGGGCGTGGCCTCGATGGCGCGCACGATCTCCATGCCGCTCGTGACCTTGCCGAACACGGGGTGCTTGGAGTTCCCCGGGGTGAACCAGTCCAGGTAGTCGTTGTGGACCGTGTTGACGAAGAACTGCGAGCCGCCGCTGTTGGGGCGGCCGGTGTTGGCCATGGAGAGGGTGCCGGGCTCGTTCGAGATCTTGGCGTCGTCCTTGAACTCGTCCTGGATGTTGCCGTGCGGCGGCCCGCCGGTGCCGGCGCGGTCGCTGTTGGGATCCTTCGAGTAGGGGCACCCGAACTGCAGCATGAAGTTCTTGATGACACGGTGGAAGTGCAGCCCGTCGTAGAACCCGCTCTTCGCCAGCTCGAGGAAGTTCTTCGAGGTGAGCGGCATCTTGTCGAGGAAGATCTCGGCGGTGAAGGTGCCGAGGGTGGTGTCGAACGTTGCGGTGGGATTTGCCATGCGCCGGGGGTACGGCGACTAGGTGAGCTTCGTCAAGATGGCGAAGAGGCCCTCGGTGTTGAGGATCGTCGCGACGACGTCTCCGAAGCGCACCGTGTTGCCCGGCTGCACGGGGACGGGCTGCCCCTCGCCGTGGCGGGGGACGGGGGTGTCACCGAGGAAGGTGCCGTTGGACGAGCGCGCGTCCTGGAGCATCCATGTGCTCCCCATGTCCCGGAAGAACGCGTGGAAGCGCGAGATGCTCGCGTGAGGGAGGAAGACGTCGTTGCCCTCGTTGCGGCCGACGGCGATCCAGTCGAATTGCGAGCCGGCCCGGCGCTTGAGCGGGAACACCGCCGACGGCGGCAGAATGGGCGCCGGCCTGCCCGCGCTCGGATGGGTCTTGGAGGTGTCGCTGGCGGCGCCCGCGATGTCCGCGATGTGCACGAGGAGGAAGAGCTTGCCGTGCGCGGCCCGAAAGTCCTCGAACGACATCGAGCGCGCCTCGTGGCGCATGTCTGCGATGGGGATCCCGTTGCCGAACGTCATCTGAGCCGGTGTGGCGGCGAGCTTATGCGGGACGCCCGCCGCGGGTCCGGATCCGGTCGATTTCGGCTTGTCGACACGGTGCGTCATGTGTAGTTTTGACGCATCGCAGCAAAGGAGACCCGCGATGCCCACCAAGAAGAAGACCACCGCCAGGACCGCCCCCCAGATGACCCTCCGCGAGCACGCCGTCGTCGCCGCCCGCGCCTGGCTGAGCGACGTGCAGATGCGCGCCGAGAGCCAGCTCGACGCGCTGCTCGAACGGCTGGGGCTCGTGCGCAAGAGCCAGGTGTAGAGTCGTTGCCATGACCAATCTGCCCAAGCGTTTGCGGGAAGCGTGGCACAACACCGTCGGCAATTTCGCCACCGACGACAAGGGCACGGCGAGCCTGCTGCAGCGGCTCGTCGACTTCGGCCAGCTCTCGGCGGAGGAGGCCAAGAAGGTCCTCGCCGAGGCGCGCCAGAAGATCGACGCCAACAAGGGCGAGCTCGATCGGCGCGTGGACGAGTCCATCAAGCGCACCGTCGATCGCTTCACCGAGTCCAAAGAGGTCAAGCGTCTGGAGGAGCGCGTCGACGAGCTCGAGCAGAAGCTCACCGCGCTCGAAGCTCCCGACGGCGCGTCCGCGGGCGCCCCCTCCGGCCGCGATTGATCGGCCGACGATGATCGCCGACGGGCCGCTGCCGGGCTTCGACGACGCCTGTGTCCTCCGCGCGCTCGGCGTCGCGGAGGACGCGGGCGCCCCGACAAAGCGCGACGGCTCCCTCCCCGCCCCCTTCGCCGGCCCCGTCGTGTTCCGCGCCGGCGCCGACGACTTCGTCGTCGAGGAGATCCCCGCGTACCTCCCGTGCGGCGAGGGCGAGCACCTCTATCTCCTCGTCGAGAAGCGCGGGGTGTCCACGCCGGCGCTGGTCAAGCGGATGCAAGCCCGCTTCTCGCTCGACGAGCGCGAGATCGGCTACGCCGGCCGCAAGGACGAGCGCGGGGTCACGCGGCAGTGGCTGAGCGCCCCCGCCCGCAAGGTCGCCGATCCCGCCGCGCTCGAGGGCGAGGGCGTCCGCGTGCTCGAGACGGGGCTTCACAAAAACAAGCTCCGCCTCGGGCACCTGCGCGGGAACCGCTTCACCGTTCGCTTGTCCGGCGCGGTCGACGCGGCCGTCCTGCGGGATCGTGTGACGGCGGTCGCAGCGGGCGTCCCCAACCTCTTCGGGGCCCAGCGCTTCGGCCCCGACGACGGCACCCTCCGGCAGGCCGAGGCATTCGTGTCGCGGTCCCGGCCGGCGCGGTCCCGCCGGGACGAGTTCCTCGTCTCCGCCGTGCAATCCGCCCTGTTCAACGCCTGGCTGGCCGACCGCGTCGACGACGGCACGTGGGCGACGCCCGTCCTCGGCGACGTGCTCGAGAAGACCGACAACGGCGCCCCCTTCGTGTGCACCGACCCTGTCGTCGACGGCGCGCGCGCGGCCGCCGGCGAGGTGCGCGTGGCGGGCCCGCTGCTCGGGCGCGCGATGCGGCCTGCGGAGAGCGACGCCATGACACGTGAGTCGCGATCGTGGTCGCGGCTGGGTGTGCGCATCGATGCGCTCCTCGCCCACCCCGCGTTCCGGATCGGCGCTCGACGCGGCGCGTGCCTCCGGCCCGGGGACCTCGCCTTCGACGTCGTGGAAGGCGGCGTATCCCTGCGTTTCTCCTTGGAGAAGGGCGCGTACGCGAGCGTGGTGCTGCGCGCGCTCGTGGGCCGCGCGCTCGTCGACGCCGCCTTCCTTCCCGCCTGATCGGTGCGCCGGCGTCGGCGCGGGCGAGCTTCTTGCTCAATCCCCTCCGCTCCCCCGGAGGCCCCATGCCCCCTACGTCCCGCACCCGCGCCACGCGCGCGGCCGTCATCGACCTCGACGCTGCGTCGCTCCTCGCGGACGCGCACACCAAGAACGCCGCGAGCGCGGCGGCTCCAACCGTCGACGACGTCGACGTCGCCGCGCCCCGCGCGCGGCCGGCGATCGTGCGCGCGCGCGCGCCGGCGTCGCGGCCGGACAAGGCGTCGTTGCCGAAGCCCGCGAAGGCGCGCCGCGATCCCGGGCGCGACGAGCTCCTGTCCGACTACCTCTCGTCGCTCGGGGGCATCCCCTTGCTGACGCCCGAGGGCGAGAAGGATCTCGCCGCCCGCTTCCGCGATGCCGAGGTCCGCTGTTGGCGGCGGCTCCTCGGCGTCGCGGACGTGCGGACCTCGCTGGCCGCGCACCCGGCGCTGCACGACGCCACCGAGCCCGTGCGCGCCGCGCTCGACCGCGGCGACGCCCTCGACGACGTCGCCGACGCGATGCGTGAGCTCGACGACGATCGCGTCCTCATCGACGACGTCATCGCGTCGCTGGCGCGCGCGAGCAGCCGCCACGCCGGCGTGGTCCTCGGCGAGGTGCGCACGCTGCGTCGGCGCGCGCTCGAGCTGCGCAACCGCTTCGTGCGCGCCAACCTGCGCCTCGTGGTGAGCGTTGCGCGGCGCTTCCATCACTACCGGCTGCCGCTCATCGATCTCATCCAGGAGGGGAACCTCGGGCTCATCAAGAGCGTGCATCGCTTCGATCACCGAAAGGGCTTCCGCTTCTCCACCTATGCGCACTGGTGGATCCGCCAGGCCATCGAGCGCGCCATCATGAACAAGGGCGCGCAGGTGCGCTTGCCCGTGCACGTCTTCGACGCGCGCCGCGAGGTCGCCAAGGCCACGCGCGATCTGCACGCGCAGCTCGGCCGCGACCCGAGCACCGCCGAGCTCGCCCAGCAACTGCAGCTCCCCGTCGAGAAGCTCGAGGAGGTGCTGCGCGCGGTGCCGCGGGAGCCGCAGTCCCTCGAGGATCCGATCGGCGACGACGAGGAGCGAACGCTCGGCGAGGTCATCTGCGATCGTGACGCGCTCTTGCCGGACGAGCACGTCATCCAGGTCGACGAAGAGGGCTGGGTGCGCCGGGTGCTCACGCGCTTGTCGCCCATGGAGGTCGACATCATCCGGCGCCGCTACGGCCTGGACACCGACGAGGACGAGACCCTCGAGGAGATCGGCCGGAGCTACAACCTGAGCCGCGAGCGCGTGCGGCAGATCCAGGTGCAGGGTCTGAAGAAGATCCAGAAGTATGTCGAGGTCCGCCTGAGCGCCGGCTGAGCGTCACGCGGCGGCGCCGGGAGCGGATCTGCGCGGCTGCTACGGGCGTTCGACGGATGCCCGCTGCCGCCGCGCGCTCGCCTCGCTGGGTTATCGTGGCCGCGTGCGGCATCGCTCCGTTGTCCTCGTCGTAGCTGCGGCGCTCGCCGGCGTCGCCGCCGGGAGCTGCGTGCTCGGCGTGGGCATCGGCGGCAAGCAGTGCGACGACGAGCACACCTGCGTCACCGGCTACTCCTGCGTCAACGCCGTGTGCATCGCCGCCGACGACCTGCGCGACGCGGGCGTGGGTGGCGGCGCGCGCGACGCCGACGCCGGCGAGGGCGAGCCCGGCGAAGGCGAAGGCGAAGGCGAAGGGGAAGGGGAAGGGGAAGGGGAAGGGGACGCCGGCGTCGTCGTCGACGCGGGCCCCCCCTGTGTCCCTGCGCCCGACGGCATCGAGCGCTGCAACGGCGTCGACGACAACTGCACCGGCGGCGTCGACGAGGGCTGCGGCGGCTGCGTCGACGACGACGGCTTCCCGGGCGCGTTCGTCTCGGTCTGCGCGGGGCCGCTCGGCTTTCAATCGGCGCGCGCCGCGTGCCAGTTGCGCGGCCTCGACCTCGCCGTGTTGAAGGACGCGCGCTTCTCCGACCGTGTGCGCGACGACGTCGGCGGCGGCAACGCGTGGATCGGCGCCACCGACGCCGCGCAGCCGGGGAGTTACAGGTGGGTCGACGGGAGCCCGCTGCGCTTCGAGGACTTCGCGCCGGGAGAGCCCAACGACCTGCAGGAAAACTGCCTCGCCGTCCGCGACGACGGCCTGTGGCACGACCTCGACTGCGCCGACGAGCTCGGCTTCGTGTGCGCGCGGGCGCCGGCGGACCCGCCGGGGGCATCGTGCGCCGGCGCCGTCACCGACGCCGACAACGACGGCGTCGACTGCCGCACCGACTGCGACGACGGCGACCCCGACGTTCACCCCGGCCACGTCGAGGTCTGCGGCGATCGAAAGGACAACGACTGCGACGGCGTCATCGACGAGGCCTGCGCCGCCTGCGGCGACGTCGACGGCGCGCTCTTCTGCCGGCGGCCGGGCACGTGGCAGCAGGCGCTCGACAAGTGCGAAGACCTCGGTCTGCAGCTCGCCAAGATCGAGGACCCGGCGCTCGAGACCGCGCTGGAGGAGAGGTTGAGAGCCGTCGACGCGCGCGACCGTGTCTGGATCGGCCTCAACGACGCCGCCGTCGAGGGCACCTTCGTGTGGGCGGACGGCACCGCGCTCGACCCCGGCTTCGCGCCCTTCGAGCCCGGCGAGCCCACCGGCGGCACCGACCAGAACTGCGGAAGCATCCGCGATCGCGTTCCCGTCGGCGTCGAGGCGGCCCCGACGGCGACGGCACCTACGGCTGGGGCGACGACTTCTGCGACAACGTCCGCGGCAACTACGCCTGCAACTAGCGCTACGGTTTCGACCCACGCGCGCCGTTGGCGGCGAGCGCGACGTCGTGAGACATCAATTCGCGGGGCGCACGGAAGAAGTGCACGGGGCTGTAGCGAAGGAAATTCGAGACCTTCGACGTATACGTGCAGGCGTAGAGCTCGACCTGCGCGCCGAAGCGAGACAGCTCGTTGTTGCTCTTCAACAGCCGGCCCCACCAGACGTTGAAGTGCTTGTCGAGCGCGTCCTGGATGTCGTGGGCGTCCTTGTCGAGCGAGCGCAGGTGACGCTTGGCGACGTCGATCTCCTTGTGGAGCTTCTTCGTCGCCTCCTCGAGGCGCTCCTGCATCTCGTCGTCGATGCCGTACTCGTCGGGGTGCGCGGCCGCCGCCTCCATCTGCCCGAGGATGGCCCGGTGCTGGGAGATGCGGTCGTCGAGCGAGTGGCGGTCTTCGTCGAGCTCGGTGAGGTCGTCGATCATGCTGGCGCCGGTGATGGAGCCTTTGATCTCGTCGTCGAGCTCCTCGACCACGAGGCAGGTGCGCCAGCGGCTCTCCTTCCGAGACCGCAGGATGTCGCCGAAGATGTGGTCGCCGACGTAGAGCACCTCTTCGCCGCCGGCCTGCGCCATGCGCTCGAACGCCTCGATGTTGCCGGCCTGATAGACGTGGCCGCGCTCGAAGCGCTCGCCGGTGACCTCGCCGATGACCTGCTCCTCGCCCTCCACCGGGGCGATCTCGAGGAACGGCTCGCGGTCCGTGAAGAAGCGAGGCTTCTTGCCGCCGACGACGACCACGTCGAAGTACTGGCGCCAGCTCTGGTACTCCTTGAGCCGCCCGTCGAGCAGGAAGCTCATCACCGCCGCGGTGTAGGGCCAGTAGCTGTTGGTGAGGATGAACAGCCGCTTCCCCGACGAGCGCAGCTTGTGGAGCGTGAGCGCCAGGCCATCGTCGACGACGAAGTACTTGGCCAGGTCGGCCATGATGATGTTCTTGAGCGTGCCGTCCCTGTGGATGTCGTCGATGGCGGTGCGGACGTCGTCGAAGAGCTTCCAGGTGTTGACGTTGCCGAGGAGCTGCTGCCCGCCGTCGGCCCCCGCGAGCTTTGCCGGCAGCGAGATGGGCGCCGTGGCCTTCCCGTCGCGGTGCCAGGTCTCGTAGAGGTCCACGAGGTTGGCGTACAGGCACGCCTCGGGCATCGAAAACAGCGTGTCGATGGAGGCGAACGCCGTCGACGACAGCCTGATCTTGGCGTTCTTGTAGTGCTCGCGGATCTCGTCGGGCAGCAGGCGGCGCCGGCCGTGGAAGACGCGGCCGACGCGCCCGTGGGTGTCCATCTTGATGAGGTGGCCGGTGCGCTTGTCGAGGATGAGGCCGCGGACGATGAAGGTGGGGTCGTACTTGAGCGTGCGCAGGGCCTCGGGGTAGCCGCCGCGTTGGATGAGCCGCTCGACGGTGAGGTCGTACTGAAGCTGCTCCATCGGCTGCTTCTTGTAGATGGCCAGCGTGTAGTCCATGTCGAACCCGACCATCTTGATCTGCGAGAGATCGAGGTCGCGGTTGGTGTACACCGCCTCCGCCGGCGACAGCGTGAGCTCCCCCTCGGCCGCGATGGCCGCGAGGAGATCTTTGTCGATGGGCGAGAACGCGGGCGGCGGACGCAACACGCGTGGAGCGTCGAGCAAGCTCACTACCCCTGCCACCACCACGTGACGACGCTCGGGTTGATGATGAGCGCGAGGAGCGAGCCGGACAGGAGCACGAAGAACAGGTGCCAGAACATGAACACCAGCGTGCGCGCGGGATCGGTGCCGTGCACGACCTTGATCACCTGGTACCAGGCGGCGACGAACGCCATGAGCGCGAGCAGGTCACCGAGCGGCCCGAGGAACTGCGCGACCAGGCCGGTGAGCTGCAGCATCCCGAGCGTGAGGAGCCCGATGAGCGCGCCCTTGGCGAAGCCGCCGTTGAGCCCCATCAGCTTGCTGGCGATGGTGGGCGCGACGAGGAACGAGGCGAGCGAGAGCAGGACGGCGATGATCATGGTTCTGCCTTTCTAACATCTTCGAGGCCGTCGGGCATTGCGACCGGCGGGAGCGACCACGATGGCGCGCCCTCTTCGGACAGGGGGGTGAGCGCCCGTGTGTGGACGACGCCTTGCGTGGCAGAGCGGGACAAGACGGCCCAAAAGCGCCCCTGCTTCACCACACAGCGCACGCGACCGTCGTCGTCGATGTACAGCCGCTTGCCCTCGAGGTGCTCGCGGGTACCGTCGGACAAGACGAGGTCGTCGCCTGCGACGGTCCTGACGATGAAGGGCGCGTCCTCGGCGACGAACGGCAGCGTGTCCCGGCCGGTGGAAACGAGGAGCTGTCCTGCGTCGTCGCGAACGATGCTTCGATGCAGCAGTCCCTCGAGCCCGGCGTGCTTCACGCGATCACCGTCGTGGTACCAGGCGCCTCGCCGGCTCAGGAACAGACCCGCGGGCGCGTCCGTGCGCCGGGTCTCGATGCCGTCGTCGTCGAGGAGCGCGTCCATGCGGAACCCTAACGATGACGCTGCGCGTAGGTCCCGCGATCCAGGAACATGGCGTTCACGTCCCAAAAGCGGCCGTCGGCGAAGTGCCAGCCGTAGCGCCCGTCGTCGACGAAACCCAACGACCGATAGAGCTTGATGGCGGGGCGGTTGAATTCGAACACGCCGAGGCGCACGCGCTCGAGGCGCAGGGTCTCAAAGGCGGTGTCGAGCAGCTCCTCCATGGCCTGTGCGCCGACGCCCTTGCCGCGCGCGCTCTTTTCACCGAGCTCGATGAAGCACTCGGCCTCGAGCCGCTCGGGCGCGTAGTCCTTGAGACCCACGTTGCCGACGTGCACACCGTCGACCTCGATGGCGTAGCTCTTGCGCCCGGGGTCGCGCACCAGGGTCTCGAGGTACGCGTCTGCCTCCTCGGGCGTGTAGGGCAAAAGCGGTCCGTACTCGGGGCCGGGCACGACGACGGTGAAGCGGATGACGGCGAGATCGGCCATCCAGCGGCGCACGTTGCGCGCGTCGCTCATGCGCAGCGGGCGCAGCGTCACCGTCGCGCGCCGCCGCTTCTCGGGGATGGTCTGCACCGTCACAAGCACATCCTAGCGCCGCCGCGGGATCCAAGCGTCGCTGTTCGATCAGCGACCGGAGGGAGCGGCGGCGCTTGATCGGCGTGGGGCGCGCGCGGATGGGCGCCGCCGGACACGACGCGAAGCGTCGTGTGCCTATTCGCCTCCGCCGACGATGCCGCCGAGGGACAGGCCGATGCCGAGGCCGAGCGCGCCGCCGAGGAACGCGCCCAATCCGCCGCCGATGGCGGCGCCGATGCCGGCGTCGATGGCGCGCTGGCCGTCGGTGTCGGGCTTGGGCGGAATGGCGAAGAAGCCGATGCCGGCGCCGACGGCGGCGCCGGCGAGGAGCCCGGTGAGCCCGCCGATGATGAGCCCACCCGTGCCGAGGCCGGCCATGGCGCAGCACGAGTCGGTGCCGCTGCCGCGGCGCGCACCACCACCGCCGCCGCCGCCGCCGCCGCCGCCGCCGCCGCCGGTGTTGTTGTGACGGCGATCGGGCGGCGGGGGGCGCGTGCCGTTGGACGGCGGCGTCACCGTGGGGTGCTTGACCTTGGCCGGCGGGCGGGCGCCCGGCCTGGTCTTCTGGCTGCGGTCGGGTGTGCGGTCCTTCACGCGGCGGCGCGCGTTGTCCCGGGCGCGTTGCACGGCGCGGCAGCGCTTGAGCGCGTCGTCCTTCAGGCCGGCGCAGGGATCCGTCTCGGTCTTCTTCGGCGCGGGGACGTCGGGCTTTTTGGGGGTGGCGCTGAAGGCGTGCGCCGGGGTCGCGGTGGCGAGCGCGAGGGGGACGATGAGCGCGAGGGGGACCGCGAGCCGGCCAGGTGTCATGCGTGTTCTCCGGTGGTGGGGTCCGACGACGCGAGCCCGCAAGTGTTCAACGGTGCGCGTGCGCCCGGTCACAGGGTTGTCAGGCACCGCGGAACCGGCGCGGGTGACGTCCGCGCGGCGCGGTGTCCTCGGAGGTCGCGTGCCGCCCGCGCGCCTTGGGCGGGCGCGCCGGCGGCGCGTGCTCATGGGTGCCGCGGCGCCCGCCGGGATCCAGCTCGAGGATCAGGCGGCCCCGGTCGAAGATCCGCACCTTGCCCGACGACTGGCTGACGGCGATGGCGATGGCGTCGGTCTGCATGGTGACCGCGGCGGCGGCGACGTGGCGGGCGCCGAAGCCGAGGGGCATGTCCGCGGGCGCGGTCTCGACGCGGATGTGGCGGCCGGCGGCGAGGACGACGCCGTCCTCGCGCACGACGAAGGCGCCGTCGAGCATGGCGAAGGTGCGCACCGCCGAGCGCACCTCCTGATCGAAGAGGTTGCGCTCCTGTTCGGAGTAGCCCTGGAACGGGTTGAGCGTGAGCGGCGCCGACTGCTCGAGGACCTTGGTGGAGTCCCCGACGACGATGAGCGTCCCCACGGGCCGCCCCTCGTAGCCCTCGCGCCCGATGCGCAGCGCGAGCTCGACGAGCACCTCGAGGAGCGGCGCCGGCAGCCGCGTGTGCAACTGCGCCACCCGCATGCTCGAGTGCTCGAGCGTGACGTCGGCGGTGGTGAGGTGGGTGATCATGTCGAGCACGCCGTCGTGTCGCAGGACGCCGCAGGCGACGTGTTGCTCGGGCGTGAGCAGGCCGGCGTTCATCGCGGCGACGAGGGCGCTCTTCATGCGGTCCATGCGGGAGCCGCGGATGTCGGGCACGGCGACGGCGGCGAAGTCGGCCTCGAGCACCTCGGCGTGCACGCGCGCGTTGGTCACGGCGCACACGACCTTGGCGCGCGCGGGCCTCAGGCGCTTGAGGAGCGACGTCGGCACGTCGCCGACGACGAGGACCTTGTCACACGCGGACGCGCGTCCCGCCTTGACGAGCGCGTCGACAAAGGCGTCCGCGACGTCAGGCACTCACACGATCTCGACGCGGAGCATCTGGTTGCCGACGAGGAGGAAGTCACCGTGGGCGACGTCGGCCTCCTTGCGCACGCGGACGTAGGTGCCGTTCGAGGATCCGAGGTCCTGCACGACGACGTCGTCCCCCTGCTTGATGAACACGCAGTGGCGACCCGAGATGAAGCCGTCCGATGGGATGACGATGTCGCCGACCTCGCGCCCGAGCTGGCAGCGCTCGCCGGACAGCAACCGGATCTCCCCTGTGCGGCCGTCGTCGAGGATCTGGATGATGCGCGCGAAGGCGCCGGGGTGCGGGGAGCCCCAGATGCGCGAGTCGTCGGCGTCGGGCTTCTTGATCTGGATGGCCGCCGACGTCAGGCGCTCGAAGCGGTAGAGCTGCCGCCCGACGCGAAGGAGCTCGCCGTCGGCGAGCTTGCGGTCGTCGCGCACGCGCAGATAGATGCCGTTGAGGCTCTCCTGGTCGAGGACCTTGAGCTTGCCGCCGGCGAAGTTGAACTTGCAGTGGGTGGGGGAGACGAACGGATCGTCGAAGAGCACGACGCCGTTGACGCGCCCGCACAGGGTCTCGCCCGAGCGGAGCGTGAAGGTCATGCCCTCCCGCCCGGTCTGGTCGATGGTGACGAGCTTGCAGGTCTTGTCCTTGCCCGCGGGCTCCTGCCCGGCGGCGTGCATGAACATGGTGCGCGCCGCCGCGTGGCCGGGGGCGTCGGGGCCGCCGCCGTCGAGGCGCTTGCCGCAGTTGCCGCAGAAGCGCACGCCGGGGGCGTTGTCGTGGCTGCACGCCGGGCAGGTCTCGCCCTTGCCCGCGGCGGCCGCGGGCGGCGCGGGCGCGGGCGCCGGCGCGGGGAGCGGGGCGGCGAGCGGCGCGGCGGACATCGGCGGGATGGTCACCGGCGGCGGCGGCGCACTCAGCGGCGCCGGCGGCCTCGGCGCGGCGACGGCGGCGGGGGCGGCGAGGGGCGGCGGCGCCACCGGCTTGGGCGGCGGCGGCGCGGCGACGGGCGCGGGCGGCGGCGGGGCCGCGGCGGCGGGAGGGGCGGGCGGCGGCGCGGCGACGGCGAGGGGCGCGGGCGGCGGCGCGGCGACGGCGAGGGGCGCGGACGGGGCGGCCACCGGCTTCGGCGGCGGCGGCGCGGGGATCGGCATCGCCGGCAGCGACGCGCTGGTGAACGCCTCGCGGTACGCCTTGAGGTCGTAGCCGCAGTCCAGACAGAAGTTGAAGTTGTCGGCGTTCTCGCGGCCGCAGTTCGGGCACTTGATCATGACGCTTTCTCGTGCGGATCGAGCCCTTCCGTCAACCCCGCGCTGCGCCCCTGCGGTCGATGTCTCTCGACGTGCCGGCTCGCCGGTCGGCGTGTGTCGTGCGACAATCGCGGTCGTGCTCACGGCCCTCCTCGCCGCCGCCACCGTGGCAGCGTCGCCGCCGTCTCCGCAGCCCCCCACGCAGGCGCCCGTCGAGACCGCGGCGACCGTCGCGGAGCGCATCGCGCGCGGGGCGACCGGAGGGAGCGGCCGCGCTGACTCGCGCCCTTGCTCGAGCGGTGCCGCGGCGGGGTATTTTGTGGGCGCTCCTCGTGGGACACCGCACCGCCCCGCGGCGGGGACGGAGGACCCATCGATTTCGCTCGCCTGCTCCGGCGCCAACCCCCCTCCGCTTCCGCCGAAGCGGTGCGCGACCGGGAGCGCGCGGTGATGTGGGAGCGGCTGTTCGCGGAGCGCGAGCTGGTGTGGACCCCGCGCGTGCTCGTGACGCCCGCGGCCGCCGGCGCGGTGGAGGAGGAGCTTGCGCGCATCGACGCGGGGAAGGCGCACGGCCGGCGCGCGAGCGACCCGTCGCTGTTGAGCACCGAAGGCGACGAGCTGCTCGCCGACGCACGCGACGCCCTCCTTCGGGGCGCGCTCCCCGCGGTCGACCTGCGTCCGAGCGCCGTCGGCTTCGGGCTGTTCGCTTTTGAGCCTCTGCCGGCGAGGCAGCTCATCGGCACCTATGCGGGGCTCCTCACTCCGATCCACGACGTCGCCGAGCAGGGCGCGTACGCGCACGAGGCGTGGCCCGACGCTCCCGTGGCCATCGACGCCGCCGTGGCCGGAAACCACACGCGATTCCTCAACCACGGCGCGAAGCCCAACATCGCGACCGTGCAGTGCATCATCGCGCGCTCCTGGCACGTCCTGTACGTCACGTCGCGGGCCATCGCCGCAGATGAGGAGCTGCTCGTCGACTACGGCAAGGAGTATTGGCGCCGGCGAAAACAAAAGACGCTGTGAACAGACGCGCTCGCGGCGCTCTCCGCCGAGTCCGTGGCCCGTTCGACACCGCACCCGCTCGCGGCCCGCCTCAGCAGAGCCTCGCCTTCGACGTCGCCTGAGCCCTCGCCGCCGCGTGGTCCCGGCGAGCCGCGTGCGGTCGCGGCCGGATCGGTTCGACCTGCGCACGAATTCGCATTCGAGAGCGGTCCGATCTGTTCGGCCGAGCGTTCAGGGGAACAGGCAGCCGTCCAAGCCGCTGCGGAGCTGCCCGCACGTCCCCCCGAGGGCGGCGCAGTCGACGTCCTTCTCGCTTCCGTTGGCGCAGATCGTGAGAACGTCGCCGGTGCACACGTCGGTGTGGCCGAAGTCGCAAGCTGTGGACGGGGCCTGGCAAGCGAAGAAGCCGCCGCCGCCGGCGCAGACGCGGCCGAACGCAGCGCAGTCGACGCGGACCTCGGTTGGCGCGGTGCAAGCGACGACGACGTTGCCGTCGCAGCTCGCACCGTCGGCGGCGCAGGTGCCGATCACCGGCGGCAAGCAGGTGGCGTTCACAGATCCGGCGAAGTTGAAGTCGGCGCAGGTGAGATCGCCGCAGCTCTGGTTGGCGACGACGCCGTTGTTGCACCGATCGATGCGCGTGCCGTCGGCGGAGCAGGCGAAGCTCGTGCCGGTGCAGGTGCCGACACACCCCTGTGCGTTGCTGCACGTCTCGCCGAGCGCTCCGCAGTCGCGCGCCTGCGCGAACCCGTCTGCCGTCCTGCACGGCAGGCGGAGGACGTCGCCGTCGCAGGTGAACGTCGTCGTATCGGCGGTGGGGCAGGCTGTAGCGACTCCTGCGTCGGCGACGCACTGCCGGTAGTCCGTGCAGGTCGATGGCCCCGCGAGCGCGCAGTCGCGGAAGACGTCGAAGTGGGGGTTGTTGCCGACATTCGTGGTGAGCTCGAGCTCGTCCGTGATGTACGCCTCGAGGCACGAGCTGTTGTCGACGTTGGGGGCGATGCCGCCGTTGCCGGTCTCGGGATCAAAGCAGGCCTCCGCCCACAAACACGCGCCGATGGCATCGTCGAGCAACGGCGTCGCACCGTCGCCTTCGCCTTCACCTTCACCTTCACCTTCACCTTCACCTTCACCTTCACCTTCACCTTCACCTTCACCTTCACCTTCACCTTCACCTTCACCTTCACCTTCACCTTCACCCTCACCCTCGCCGCTGGACGAAGGCGGACATGCGGAGAGCAGAAAGACAGACGACATCCCGAGGAGCAGCGAAAGCGTGATGATGGGTTTGCCCATGGCTTGGAACTGTACGACGGCGACGCGCCACCGACGCGCGAGCGCGCCCGCTGCGTTGAAATGAGTCAGGCGTCAGCGCCGCGATCGACGATGACGCGAAAAACGCCACGGCGTCATCGGCGTGAGCCCGTCACCGATGAGCGGCGCTGTCATCAGATCCTACGCGGCGCTCGCGATGTCGCTCGACCGCGTCAGGCTGCCGTCGGTCGCTCGACACCGCACCGGCTCGCGGCCGGCCTCAGCAGAGCCTATCGGCCGCGCTGGACAAGACGACCGACATCGCGGATTCGTGCGCGCGCGTGCTCCGCTCCCGTTCGAGCGGCGCGGATAGCTCAGGCGCGCGCGGTGGTGTCGTCGCTGAACACGGCGCCGGCGCCGGCGCCTCCCGCGGCGGCGGCGACGTCGGCGGCGACGTCGTCGAGGACGGCGCGGACGTCGGCGGCGCTCTGCTTCAGGCAGCCGTGCACCTTCAGCGTGACGACGAGCTTGCCGCGCCACGTGAGCATCCCGCACGCCACGGGGCCGCGGCGACCGACGGGCGGCATCATGCACCACGCGGCGTCGTCGTCGGGCGAGTCGGCGTCTTCGTCTCCGCGAGGCGCGGCGGCGCCCGCCGGCGGCCACGCGCCGACGTTGGTGACGAAGCCGAACACCGTGCGCCGCGGATCGAAGCGCGCGCTCATGCGTCGCACGCGCTCCTCGCGGAAGCGCTTGGCGACGTCGATGAACAACTGCGTGCCCCAGTGATAGTCCGACGACAGCATGTGCTTGAGCGACGCGTGCACCGCCGCCGGCTGCTGCGCCTCGGGGAACGGCAGGAGCACCGAGGTCACGCGGTTTTCGTAGATCTTCTCCGTGGGCGACGTGCGCATGTTGACGGGCACCATCCACCGGCGCGGGCTCTCCTGCGTAAGGAAGCGGGCGGCGGCGTGGCGGTCGAGCGAGGCGAGGATGCCCGACGTCGTCGACGCGCCCTGGCGCGCGAGGGCCTGCGCGAAGGCCGTGGTGCGCGCGCGATCGAAGAGCGCCACCGCCACCGCCGGCCACGCCCCCTTCACCTCCCACGCCGGCTCTTCGCGAAACGTGCTCGGCCACCCGCGCACCTCACCGATGTAGCGCAGGAGCAAGAGCAGGCGTCGAAGCCGCGAGGGCCGCGACGGGTGCCGGAGCGCGGGCATGGACGGGACGGTGAAGCCGCGACTCTCGAGGATGGCGGTGAAGGCGCCCACGCCGTCGTGGACCTCGTGGCGCACCAGCTCTTCGTCGACGACGGCCCCACCCATGCGATAGCGCTTGAACAGGATGTCCATCGGCTCGCCGGCCTGTTCGAGCACGCGATAGCGCTTGCCCGGCCAGCCGAGGGCGTCGAAGGGGACCTCGTGGGCGCGCGCGTGGCGGATGAGCGCGGCCGAAGCCGTGGTCACGACAGGCGTTCCTGCAGTTGGGGCCACGTACGCGGCGCCAGGCGGCTGAGGGCGTCGGAGACGGCGCCGACCGCGAGCTGTCCGAGGACGCGGGCGGCGACGAAGCGCGCGCCCTCGGTGAAGCGCTGCGTGAACGCGATGCTCGGCTCGTGATAGCGCACGTCGTGCCAGACGCCGGCCGGCATGTAGAGCGTGTCACCGCGGTCGATGACCACGCGCCAGCCCTGGATGCCGCGCAGGCGGGGGAAGCGCTCGAAGTCCGGCGCGTGGGGGTTCACGGGGCTGCGCGCGGTGAACGCCGGGCGGTGCAGCGCGTGCGACTGGCTCTGGGGAAACAAGCAAACGGTCTTCTTGCCGAGGAAGCAGGTGTGCAGCACGTGGAACGGGCCGAAGTCGAAGTGCAGGGGCGTGCGCGCGGTCCGCGTACCGAAGAACAACCACAGCAGGCGCCGGGACCAGCCGCGGCCGAGGTCGGGGAAGGCGTAGTCGCCTTCGAGCGCCTGCGCGAGCTCGAGGGTGTGGCGCGCGCCGAGGCGCAGATCCTCGTCGCTGGTCATGATCTTCGCGATGTACTCGCGCATGGTCATCTCGACGAGGCCGCCGTAGTGGGCGCGGTGGCCGCCGCCCTCCACGGGGATCTTGCTGTTCTTCACGATCACGGGCTTGTCACCGAAGCGCTCGCCGAAGAACCCCGGCGTCCACTTCGACCACGCCGGCCATTGCGTCGCGAGGCCGCGGATGACCACGGGCTTGCCGGGCTTCACGAAGCGCTCGACGAAGTCCTCGCGGCTGATGGCGTCGACACGCTCGACGTCGTCGAGTGGCAGGAGCTGGTCCATGGCGCGATAGCGTATTGCCGCGCGCCCAGACCGCGCAGCGCCGATCTCGCGGTGCAGCATCGGACGATCGTCGAAGGTGCGGTTCGCCCCGAGCGCCCCACGTCGATTTACAGGGTCTGGAGCAAGCGCCTCGCGGCGTTCGGCATGCCGGTGGCGTCGTAGCAGCGCGCGAGCGTCGCCCGCGCCAGCGCGCGCGCCGCGGCCGCGCCGTCTTCGAGGACGTTGTCGAGCTCGCGACGCCCGGCGTCCGACGACATGAGCTCCTTGTAGCGGCCGCGGGCGTCGCCGAAGCGCGCGTCCATCTTCTCCATGATGGCGCCCTTGAGCGCGCCGTAGCCGACGCCGCCCTTCTCGATGCGCGTCTCCCAATCGGTGCGCTCGCCTTCGTCGAGGAAGAGCTTGAGGATGTGATAGACGTTCAGGCCCGCCGGGTCCTTGGGCTCCTCGGGCGGGCGCGAATCGGTGACGATGGCGTTGACGGCCTTCTTGAGGGCCTTGCCCTCCTCGAAGATCCAGATGGTGTTGTTGTAGCTCTTGGACATCTTGTCGCCGTCGGTGCCCGGGACCTTCGGCGTCGACGACAGCTTCCACTCCGGCCGCCGCAGGATCTCCCCGGCGTACGCCGTGTTGAAGTGCGTGACCATGTCCTGCGCCATCTCGATGTGCTGCACCTGGTCCTGACCCACCGGGACCACATCGCTGTCGTAGATGATGATGTCGGCGGCCATGAGCACGGGGTAGGTGAACAGGCCCACGTTGGCCTTCTGCCCCTTGGCGACCTTGTCCTTGTACGCGTGCGCCCGCTCGAGGAGCCCCATGCCCGTCACAGTGGACAGGAGCCACGTGAGCTCGGTGACCTCGGGGACGTCGCTTTGGCGAAAGAAGACCGCGCGGTGCGTGTCGAGCCCGAGGGAGACGTAGGTGGCGGCGACGGCGCGGACGTTCTCCTCGAGGACGCGCCTGTCCTGGATGGCGTTGAGCGCGTGGAGGTCGGCGATGAAAAACAGCGCGTCCCTGGCCTCCCGCGACGCCGCGCGCGAGGTCTGGATGTGTTGCTCGATGGCGCCGAAGTAGTTGCCGAGGTGGGGCAGACCGGTGGGCTGGATGCCGGAGAGCGTTCTCATGGGACGGGGTTACCGCCTTCTGGCTGCGGAGGCTGCGGGGGAACGGAGTCGGGCGGGGGCGTCCCGGCGGGCGGCTCGGGGGGCAGCGGCGGCGGGTTCGGGTCGAGGTCTTCCGGGATGAGCCAACTGTCCGTCGGCTGCAGGAACCCCTTGGGTCTGAGCGTGATCTTCACGCGCTCGGGGTAGCGCTGCAAAAACACCAAGGACAGGAGCGTCGGGCTCGTGATCAACGCCCAGCCGACCGTGATCACCGGTCCGATGAAGGGGATGACCACGAACGGCACGGCCAGGAACGGGGTGACCGCGAGGATGGCGGGCCACAGGAACCACTCGCTCTGGGTGACCGTCACCGTCGCCGTCTCGTAGCTCTCCGCGTCGGCGGTGACGTGCAGCCGGCCGCCCGTGGACGTGTACTGGGTGGTCACCACCGGCGACTCGCCGACCGACTTTCCGTCGATGGCGATGTTTGCCCCGGGGGGCTCCGTCTCGATGATCATCGTGTGCGCGCAGCCGCTCGCCCCAAGGACGGCAAGGACGACGACGGAGAGGCTCGCGCGAACCATGATCAACCCGTATAACGCGCCGGCATGCCATGGTCGAAAATCCCGCGGTGGGTGCTCGCCGTCCTCTCCGGGCTGCTCCTCGGGCTCTCGCAACCCCTCGTCATCGAGAGCCTCGGTGACAATCCCATCGACAAAAGCGGCCTCACCGGCTGCCTCGCCCTCGTCGGCCTCGTCCCGGTCCTCCTCGCCATCCGCGGCGCGGGACCCAAGAAGGCGTACTGGCTCGGCTTCCTCACGTGCTTCGTGCAGTTCACCATCAACGTGCAGTGGCTCGTCGTGGCCATGGTGGTGTTCGGCCGCATCCCGCTCGTCATCTCCTGGCTCATCCTCGCCTTGCTCACGTCGGCCATGGCCGGCTACGTCGCCGCCGCCTGGGCCGTCACCCGCATGCTCGCCGGGCGCTTCTCCTTCCCCATGTGGCTCGTGTTCCCCGCCGCGCTCACCACGGCGGAGCTCCTCAGGAACTTCGGGCCGCTCGGCGGCTTTCCGTGGGGGAACATCGGCACGTCGTTCGCGACGGTGCCGCTGTTGTTGCAGCCGGCGGCGCTGTTCGGCGTGCACGGGCTGGTGTTCTGTGCGGCGCTCGTGTCGTCGTCGCTCGCCGAGTTCATCGCCGCGCGCAACAAGCGCGCGCTCGCCGTGTTCGTCGGCGTCCTCGCCTGCTGGATCGGCTACGGCGCCGTGCGGCTGAGCACCGAGCCCTCGGCGCCCACGGTGCGCGTGGGGCTGCTGCAGGGCAACATCGAGCAGGGCATCCGAAACGACGTCCCGTGGACGGGCCGGAAGATCCTCGAGCGCTACCACACGCTCTCCGACGAGGCCGTCGAGAAGGGCGCGCAGATCGTGGTGTGGCCGGAGGCGGCGTTCCCGCTGCAGCTGCCGCGCAAGCTCACGCAGCTCAAGGACCTGGCGGGGCACCTGGTGCCGCGGGCGGCCGTGGTCGGCGCCGTCGGCTACGAGCACGGCGTGCACAGCAACTCGGCGTACATCATCGGCGCCGACGAGCGCGTCGTCGGGCGCGTCGACAAGACCCACCTCGTCCCGTTCGGCGAGTACGTGCCGTGGCCGCTCGGCGCGCTCGTGCGCCAGCTCGTCCCCATCGGCGGCACGCAGCCGGGCGAGGGCTACCACGGCATCCCGGTGACGGTGACGACGTCGGCGGGCGACCGTGAGCTCAAGCTCGGCACCACCATCTGCTACGAGGGCATCTTCCCCGAGATCGCGCGCAACCTCCGGAAGGGAGGCGCGGAGCTCCACGTCAACATCACCAACGACGGCTGGTACGGCATCTCCGGCGCCCCTACGCAGCACCTCGACTTCTACGCGCTGCGCGCCGTCGAGAGCGGGATGCCCGTGGTCCGCGCGGCCAACACCGGCAAGTCGGCGTGGGTGGACACGCGCGGGCGCATCCACGACGCCACCGCCATCTACACCGACCGCGCCGTCGTCGCCGACGTCCCGCTCGTCCTCGAAGACACGCTGTTCGTTGCGCTCGGCGAGTGGCTGAGCGTGCCGTGCGCCGTGTTCATCCTCGCCGCCTGGTTCTTGTCGATGCTCGGCGGCGACGTCGTGCGCCGCAAGCGCGCCAGGCTCGACGCCGTCCTCGGCTACGGCGGCGTCGCCGTCGCCGTAGCCGGCACCGTGACCTACTTCGCCATGGGCAGCCTGCACGCCGACGAGGCCAACGCCACGCGCTTCCTCGTGCTCGTGCTCTTCGGCTTGTTGATCGGGCTCGGGGCGCTGTCGGGGCGCCCGTGGGGGCGCAAGGCGCAGATGGTCGTGGGCGTCGTGATGTCGCTCGTCGGCCTCGTGTCCACGCTCGTGTGGACCCCGATCATGCTCCTGTCGCTCGTGTTCGGCACCGCGCTGTTCGCGGTTCAGCTCAGCCGCAAAGACGCGTACACCCGCAACGTCGACCCACTTGTCCAAGCGGACGCGTGACGCCACATTGATGGACCCATGACCGCCGCGAACATCGCCGACGACATCAAGCGCGCGCTGGACGATCTGAGCGCCCGCCTCGACTCCCTCGAGCTGCCGCTCGACATCCAGCAGAAGCGGCACCGCATCGCCGACCTCGACGACAAGATGAGCGCGCCAGACTTCTGGAACGCGCCGGACAAGGCGCAGGTGGTGCAGAAGGAGCGCACCAAGCTCGACACCGCCGTGAAGAGCTTCACGGGCGCCCGCAAGTCGGTGCAGGACCTGCGCGAGCTCCTCGAGATGGCGGGCGAGGACGAGGCCACGCTGCACGACATCGAGGCCGACCTGAAGAAGGTCGACGAAGACGTGCGCGGGCTCGAGCTGCAGCGCATGCTGCGCGGCCCCAACGACGGCAACGACGCCATCGTCACGATCAACGTCGGCCAGGGCGGCGCGGACGCGCAGGAGTTCTCCGAGATGCTCCTGCGCATGTACAAGCGCTACGGCGAGCGAAAGGGCTTCACCGTCGAGGTGGCCGACGTCATCCCGGCGGAGCCGTCCGGCATCAAGAGCGCCGTGCTCATCGTGCGCGGGCAAAACGCCTTCGGCTTCATGAAGGCGGAGATCGGGGTGCACCGGCTGGTGCGCATGTCGCCGTTTTCGGGGAGGCGCGAGACGAGCTTCGCCGGCGTCTCGGTGGCGCCCGACGTCTCCGACGACATCGAGATCGTCCTGAACCCCGCCGACCTCGAGATCTCCACCATGCGCTCCGGTGGCGCCGGCGGCCAGCACGTGAACAAGACCGAGTCCGCGGTGCAGGTGATGCACAAGCCCTCGGGCATCTTCGTCCGCAGCGAGCAGCAAAGGAGCCAGCTCCAGAACAAGGAGATGGCGCTGAAGCTCTTGAAGGCGCGCCTGTACGAGCGCGAATTGCAGCGGCGCCTCGAGGAGAAGGACAAGGCGCTCGCGGAGAAGATGAAGGCGAGCTTCGGCTCGCAGATCAGAAACTACGTCCTCGCGCCGTACCGCCTGGCCAAGGACTTGCGCTCCGGCTACGAGTCCGGCAACGTCGACGCCGTCCTCGACGGCGAGCTGCAGGGCTTCATCGAGGCGTACCTGCTCAGCGAAGAGGCGCAGCAGGCCAAGGTTTGACGGGGCTCTGCCCCAGGTCTTCGTCGCGCGTCTCTCAGCGGCGCGGGTGACGCGGCGGGGGCAGGGGTGGCGGCGCGTGCTCGTCGATGAGGCCGCCGGCGATGGCGCCGCCGACGGCGCCGCCCACGGCTGCGCCGGCGGCGCCCCCGGTGGCGGCGGCGACGATGAGGTCGAAGGACGCCGTCGACGGGCTCGCGCGCGCGTCGGATCCCAGGAGGAGCCCGATGAGCGCCCCCGTCCCGAAGCCGGCGGCGGCGCCGACGCCGGAGCCGGCGGTGGCCCACGTGACGTCGCTCGAGGAGCCGCCCGACATGGGGCCCGCGCACGGGTCGCCGCAATTGCCGCAGCCGGTGCCGACGGAGAGGCCGCCGAAGCTGCCCAGGACGGCGGCGCCGAGGACGAGGCAGCCGATGGCGGTGCAGGCGGCGACGGAGCCCCAGTCCTCGACCTTGGGGTTGTCGACCAAGAACGCCACTACGCTCGAGCCGCCGAAGAACGCCGACAGCGCCGGCATCGCCGCCGCCGCGACGAGGACGAGCACGTCGGTGGGCGCGCCGGGCACGGCGACGCCGTACACGAGGACGGCGCCGCCGAGCGCGGCGCCGAGGATGGCGCCGGTGCCGCCGGCGAGGGCGCCGCGCACCGCGCCGGGGAGGGCGTGCTGCACGACGACGGGCGCGTGCGCGTCGGGCTTGGGCGCCGCGTGCGCCGCGGGCGCCGCGGGCGCGGGGGCGGCGGCGGGGTCTTCGCGGGGCGTGACGGGGACGGGCTCCGCCGGATCCTGGGGCTGCAGGATCGGCGGCGGGGGCGGCACGCCGGGCGGATCGGCGAGGGCACGGCCCGACGCCACGGCGATCACCAGCAGCGAGATCTGGACGGCGCGCGACACGCTCCGACCGTAGCGGATCCGGCGGATCGGCGCCGGCTCGCCGGCCGTTGCATCCAGGAGCGGCGATCCGCGGCCGCGCCGATCGTCGTCGGTCCCCGGCGCATTTGAGCGCCGAGGGGCCCGCGTGGTATTCGAGGGTTCCGGAGGGCGCGTGGCGCAGTGTGTCGTCTGCAGCAGCGAGATTCGCGACGACGCGCGGTTCTGCCCGTCGTGCGGAGCCGAGCAGCCGCGCATGGAGGTCGCCGGCACCGACGCCGACCCGCTCATGGGCAAGGTGGTCGCCCGCAAGTTCAAGGTCGAAAAGCTCCTCGGCGTCGGCGGCATGGGCAAGGTCTACAAGGCCCGGCAGCTCAGCCTCGACAAGGCCGTCGTCGTCAAGGTCCTCCACGATCAGTTCCGTGAAGACCCGCAGCTCGTGCAGCGCTTCCAGCGCGAGGCCAAGGCCGCGTCGCGCCTGAACCACCCGAACTCCATCCAGATCATCGACTTCGGCCAGGACGACGGCGGCGTCGTGTTCATGGCCATGGAATTCCTCCAGGGCCAGGACCTGTTCGCGGTCCTCAAGAGGGACGGGCCGCTGCCGCCCGGGCGCATCGCCAAGATCATGATCCAGGCGTGCTCGGCGCTGGCGGAGGCGCACGAGCAGCACGTCGTGCACCGCGACCTCAAGCCCGAAAACATCATGGTCGAGGACCGCCGGGGCCAGAAGGACTTCGTCAAGGTCCTCGACTTCGGCATCGCCAAGATCCAGGACCCCGGCGAGGGACAGCAGGCGCTCACGCAGGCCGGCATGGTGTGCGGGACGCCCGAGTACATGTCGCCCGAGCAGGCGCGCGGCCTCCAGCTCGACCCGCGCAGCGACATCTACGCCCTCGGCGTCGTCATGTATCAGCTCGCCGTCGGTGAGCTGCCCTTCGTGGCGGACACGCCCATCGGCATCGTCACCAAGCACATCCTCGAGAAGCCGGTGCCGCCGCGGCAGCGCGCGCCGCAGCTCAACATCCCCGAGGAGCTCGAAAACATCATCATGAAGGCGATGGAGAAGGAGGCGGACAAGCGCTTCTCCAACGCCACCGAGCTCGCCGAGGCCCTCGAGGCCCTCGCGGTGAATTACCCGTACGACGCCAAGGACGGCTCGGGCGCGCACCCGCGCGTGAGCACCGGCACGTCGGGCACCAACACCGCCGCCACCAACAAGCAGGGCGGCACCGCCGTCGTCTCGACGGGCACGAGCACCACCACCAAGCCCACGCCCACGGGGCAGGCGCTCGATGGGCACGACGGCGGCGGCGGCGGCAGCGGGCTCAAGATCGCGGCGGCGTCGTTCGTCGGCGTCGTGCTCCTCGCGGTGGCGGCGCTGGTGGTCTTCAAGCTCTTCCTCAACAAGCCGGACCAGCCGCAGACCGCGGACGCAGGTGTCGCGGCCGTGGTCGCGGACGCCGGCGCTGTCGTCGCCGACGCGGGCAACGCGATCGTTCCGCCGCCGGCGATCGTCGACGCCGGCAGCGACGAGCCGGAGGACGTGGACGCGGGCGTCGTCGCCATCGTCGACGCCGGCAGCGCGAAGCGCGTGGACGCGGGCGTCGTGCGCCCCCCCCGCGGCAACCACTTGGCGGCGAAGAAGATCTTCGGACCCGCGCACCAGCAGTTCATCCAGGGCGACTGCGGCAAGGCGATGCCCGAGCTCATCAAGGCGGCCAGGCTCGACCCCACCTTCGGCGAGCCCATGCGCGACATCGCCATGTGCCACAAGCTCGCCGGCCACGCCGACGGCGCCTGCAGCGCCATCAAGGAGTTCGTGAAGCGCAAGCACATGCGCGGCGCGAACGCCGAGAATTATCTCAAGCAGTTCTGCCAGTAACGGCTCGGCTGCCGGCTCAGGGGCGGCCCAGGGGGCCAGCTCAGCGAGGCAGCTCGACGCGGAGCACTTTGTCACCGAGGAGCACCAGGTCGCCGTGCAGCAGGCGCGTGGCGCTGCGCGCGCGGACGTAGGTGCCGTTGCGCGAGCGAAGGTCCTCGAGGACGAGGCCGTTTCCGTCGTGCGTGAGCTGCGCGTGGCGCTCGGACACGAAGCTGTCGCGCGGGAAGTTCACGTCGCAGTTGCTGCGGCCGAGCGTCAGCAGGCGCTGGCAGCGGTAAAAGACCTCGTTTTGCACGGGGTCGGGCCCGATGCGCAAAAGGGTGATGGGCGGCGCGGGCTTCACCAGGCTGCCGAGGATCCGCGTGCCCGGATCGGCGCGCACCGCGACCGGGCGATCCTCCTCGCCGAGCACCCGCAGCCGCTGTGCGCCGACGACGATCTCGTCTCCGCGCGCGAGCTGCGCCGGCTCGCGCACCTTCACGAAGACGCCGTTGGTGGTGTCCTCGGGCTCGAGCCACAGGTCGGCGCCGCGAAAGACGAGCTTGCAGTGGCGGATGGCGAGCGCGTCGTCGTCGGGGAAGAGCACCATGCCGTCGGCGCGCCCGATGACGGTCTCGCCCGCCTGCAGCCGCCACTGCGAGCCGTACGCGCTCTGGCCGCGCACGAGCACGAGCTTGGCGGTGCGCTCGGCGGTGGCGGCGCCGAAGAACAACGTCGTCGACGGCTGGGCCTGCGGCGCCGCCTGCGCCGCGTGCATCGCCGGCATCACCATAGTCCCGCCCTGCGGCAGGATCGGCGAGGGCAGGTTGGGGTTCGGCATCTTGGCCGCCGCGATCTGCATGGTGGCCATGGGCTGGCTCGGCGGCACCGCGCCCACGCGCGTGCCGCAGTTGCGGCAGAAGCGGTCCTCGGGGGCGAGGGGCGCGTCGCAGTGCGCGCATGTCCGCTCGGACGCGGGCGCGCCGGTGGACGAGGGGGGCGTGGACGTCGGCGGCGCGGGCACCGCGGCGTTCGGGCCCGAAGGCGGCGCGCTCCCGGTCCGCGCCTGCGGCTGCAGCGGCGAGGGCGCAGCCAGCCCGGCGCCCTCGGCGCCCGTGGCGACGGTGGCGAGGTCCACGGCCTTCATGGCGAATTGCGTCGAGAGCGGCTGCCCCGTGGGCGGCGTCAGCCACGACGGCGGCACCACCGGCGACGCCTCGGGCGGCGGCGGCTCCTCGGGCTCCACCGCCGCGAGCGGCGCGCCGCACGAGGTGCACACGGCGACACCGGGGTCGTTGTACGCGTCGCAGCGCTCGCACACGAGGCCGAGCATGAGGGACAGCGCGGAGTCCTCGCCGCCGTCGACGGGCTGGGCGGCCCCGCACTGCTCACAATAGGGCTTGGTCTGCGCTGGAGCGCCGCAGCTCAGGCAGTCCCATGTTTGCATCGCCCCCGACTGTGTGCGACGACGACGGCGAGAGTCAACAGACGTGATGCACCTGTTCGCGCTCGCGCTCCTCGCGCCGATGATCGGCTCGCCGGTGGCACCGGCTCCCGAGCGCGGCGTCGCCCTCGGCTTGTTCGCGAGCGATCCGCGCTACGACTACGGCCCGCTGCTCGACGAGATCCGTGATCTCGGCGCCACCGACGTCGAGCTCGACGTCGTCTGGACGCAGCACGACCGGCGGAGCGCCCGCATCCACCGCACCCGCGGCATCACCCCCGACGACGCCACCGTGCTTCGCACGCTGCGGCAAGCGAAGGCGCGGGGGCTGCGCGCGCTGCTGTTCCCCATCGTCCGCCTCGAGCAGCGGTCGGCGAAGGAGTGGCGGGGGCGCATCGATCCGGCCGCCGGCAAGGACGCGTGGTTCTCGTCGTACGGCGACTTCCTCGACGTCATGGCCGGGCTCGCCGCGCAGGGCGGCGCGGCGGGCTTGAGCGTCGGCAGCGAGCTCGTGTCCCTCGAGGATCAGGAGGCGCACTGGCGCGCGCTCATCGCCCGCGCGCGCGCGCGCTTTCCTGGGCGGCTCCTCTACTCGGCGAACTGGGACCACTTCGACGAGGTGCCGTTCTGGGACGCCGTCGACGAGGTGGGGGTCACCGGCTACTTCGAGCTCGCCACGGACGACGCGCTCCCCTCGGCCGCCGCGCTCGACGCTGCGTGGGGGGCGCCGCGTGCGGCGCTCGTGGCGCTCAAGGAGCGTACGCACAAGCCGCTCGTCGTCACCGAGGTCGGCTACCCGTCGCTGGTGGGCGCGGCGCACCGGCCGTGGGACGAGACGCGGGTGGCCGCGGTCGACGTCCTTGGGCAGGCCCGCCTCATCTCGTCGTTCTGCCGCGCGATGGTGGGCGCCGGCGTCGTCGACGGCTTCTACGTGTGGAACTGGTTCGGCACCGGGGCGCAGGACGGCAGCTACTCGCCGCGGGGCAAGCCGGCGGCGGCGGACGTGGCGCGTTGCCTGGCCGCTCCCTCGGCTGCCTCCGGTCGCTTTTTGGCGCCGGCGGTGCGAATCGGGGCAGGCTCTGCGTCCGGAGGTGACTGAGGTGGACGAGACGGACAACCGCAGGAGCTTCGCGCGGGCGCCGCTGTCGAACAGCGCGGCATACCTGTCCGTGCATCGCTTGCTGATCGCGCGGGTCGGCGACGTGTCCGCCGGCGGGGCATTCCTGGGGACGACGCACCCGGATCCGGTCGGCACCCGGGCCACCCTCGAGGTGTTCGGCGAGAGCCTCGACGTCGAGGTGGTGCGCGTCTGCTTCGACGGTGCGCGGGCAGGGATGGGCGTGTCGTTCGTCGACGTCCCGCGCGCGGTGCGCCGCCGGATCGCGGGCCCGGCGGAGCGCGTCACCGACGCGCCCGGGCGAAGCGATGCCTGAGCGCCGCCCGTTGCGCGACGTGCTGATCGAGCAGGGGCAGACGCTCTTCTCGGGGCGCATCGACGTCGATGCGAGCGGGCTCGCCGGCGTGGTGCACATGGGCGACGGCATCATCCTCGAGGCGCGCCTCGGGACCACGTCGGGGGAGCCCGCGCTTTGGCGGATGCTCCTGCCGGAGCGGGCGAGCATCACGGTGGAGCCGGGCAAGCCGCGGGCGACGGCGGGGGCCGTGCTCGGCAAGCCCGACGCGCTGCTCGCGCGCTACGACGAGCGCGTCGCCGTGCTGCACGTGTACGCGGAGAAGGTCGGCGGCTTCGACCGCGTGTGGGCCCTGCGCTTCGACGCCCTGGCGGCGCTCCTCGAGGAGCTCCCGGACGCCATCAACCCGATCCTGCGGCTCCTCGACGGAAAGCGCAGCGTGCGTCAGGTGGTGGCCGAGAGCCCCCTCGACGACATGCTCGCGCTGCGCATCCTCGGGAGGCTCCTGGCGCTCGGCGTGCTCGTGCTCCCCGACGACGTCGTGCAGCGCAGCACCGAAGCCGCCGTCGTCGACGTCGACGAGGGCCTGGAGGCCGCGCTCGCCGCGAGCCTCGCCGAGATCGAGGCCGAGGAGGCCGCGAACCCGCCGAGCGAGCCGATCCTGCTGACGACGCGCACGACCCCGCCTGCGACGACCCCGCCTGCGACGACCCCGCCTGCGACGACCCCGCCCGCGACGGACCCGCCCGCGCCGGCCGCGCCTGGGACGACCCCCCCGAAGCCGGCGCCGCGCGCCGTGACGATGATGCCGAGGGAGGCCTCGGACACCACGCTCCCCGTCGTCATCGGGCTGCCCTCGGCGCCGCCCCTCGAGAAGCAGGACGAGCTGCGCTCCTGGCTCGGCAGCGAAGAGGAATTCTTCAACCGCGAGCACCGGCGCGACGTCGTGCGCCCGCGGTCGCGCGGGCTGAGCCCGCTGTGGATGGTCGCGATCCTCGTCGTCGGCGCCGCCCTCGGCGCGCTCCTCACGACGAAAGGCTGCTGAGCTCGCGCACGAGGCCCGAGCCGTCGTCGGGCCAGGCGCAGCCGACCTCGACGAGCACCAGGCCCTGCGGCGGCGCGCACAGGCCGGCCGCCCGGCGGTCCCGCGCCGCAAGGATGCCGGGGACGTCGTCGGGCGCGCGCAGCCCCGCCCCCACCTCGACGAGCAGCGCGACGAGGTTTCGCACCATCTTTCGCACGAAGGCGTCGCCCGCGATCTCCACGACGAAGCGGCGCGGGCCGTCGTCGTCGCCGAGGGGGAACGGCCCGCCCACGCGCACGGACGCCAGGGTCTTGTCCGCGCTGGCGGCGTCGCACCGCGCCGCGCGCAGCGACGAGAAGTCGTGCCTGCCCACGAGGTGGCCCGCGGCCGCGCGCATTCGCCCACCGTCCAGGCGCGGCGCCACCGCCCACAGCCAGGGCCGGTCGGGGTCCGCGTCCGCGCTCTGGTCCTCGAGCAGGTAGCGGTAGCGCTTCCCACGCGAGCTGCCGCGGGCGTGCACGGAGGGGGGCACGGCGAAGGCGCGCACGTGCACGAGGCCGTCGTCGCGGGGGACCTCGAGCCGGGCGATGACGTCGTCGAGGGAGGGCAGCTCGCGCCAGTAGCAGGTGGCGAGGTTGTTCAGGGCGTGGACGCCCGCGTCGGTGCGGGCGGCGAAGTTGAGCCCCTTGGGCGGGGCCCCCGCCGCCGCCGCCAGCAGCCGCTCCTTGAGCGCCTGGCCGGCGGTGGGGATCGCCCCGGCCTGGGGCTGCAGGCCGCGGAACCGGGCGCCGTCATACCCGAACCGGACGAGCAATTGGGCGCGGTGCAGATCGTGGGGTCTCAAGGGGACATACCTGGCTCGGGCTTGTCGGCGGAGCGGCGAAAACGCGATGCTACCAACCAACGATGTCGGCCCGCCCGAGCCCCCCGCCGCGCAAGAAGAGCCCCGCGTCCGCGCCGCCGCTGCGCGCGGTGCGCCGCGACGAGGGCGTCGACGCCGAGCTGTCGAAGCCGACGCTCGCCGCCCCCTCCGACGACGGCGATCCCACGAAGGGCGAGTGGCTCTTCAAGCACAACGAGATGGTGCTCGGGCCGGTGACGGCCATCGTCCTCGTCGAGCGCATCAAGGCAGGCGAGCTCTCCGCCGACACCCCCATCGCCCGCGACGGTCAGCCGTTCAAGCCGATGAAGCTCGTGCCGCTCTTCCGGGAGGCCTACGAGGCCACGCTGGAGCTCAAGCGCCGCATCGAGGAAGAGCGGGCGCACAACGCCAAGGTGCGGCGCGCCCGCGTGCTGCAGGTGATCCTCTACAGCGTCATGGTCCTCGTGCCCGCCGTCGGTGGCGCGGCCGCCGGGCGCCTCGTGATGATCAAGAAGCCCTGGGACAAGACGCCCGAGTGGATCGCCAAGGCGCCGCCCCTCGTGGACCTGCCGCCGCCCGCGCCCGCCCCGGCGAAGCCGGTGACGCCCACGGCCCCCGTCGTCGCCGCCAACGACGCCGACAGCGGCGCCACCGAGCCCGATCGCCCCGACCGCCCCGATCACCGCGGCCACGTCACGCACCACGCGAAGAAGGACGACGGCAAGAGGGACAAGGGCAAGGACAAGGAAGAGACCAGCGCGCCCGAGAAGGACCAGGGCTTCGTCAAGGAGCTCACCAACGCACAGGCCATCGCGCCGCTCAAGGAGCACGCGGTGCGCAGCGCGCTCGGGAGCTGCTTCAAAAACGAGGTGGAGACCAACCCCGACATGCCCACGCCGTTGAACCTCGCGTACACCATCACGGAGCAGGGGCGGTCGGCGAACGTGGAGATCACCAACCGCGAGGAGCGCGGCCGGCCCATCCAGAGCTGCGTCAAGAAGGCCCTGGCGCTGGCGCGTTGGCCGCGCTTCGAAGGCGAGCGCAAGAACGTCACGGTGCCGTTCAACATCAGGAAGCCCAAGCCGGCGGCGACCCACGGCCCGGTCGAGGGCAAGCACAAATAGCCTCTGTCGAGGCCTACGCGCGCGCGTCACGCGCCGCGCAGGATGCGCTCCACGGTGCGCCGCGGGGTCCCGGACTGCGGGTGGAAGTACGCGCCGTGCTGGTGGTCGTCGGACGACGCCGTCCAGTGCTTCCCCTTCTCCTCGGCCAGCGCGCGGAAGCGGGACGCGACGTGCGACGCGTGCCGCGAGGTGTACGCCTCGATGCCGCTCGCGGCGTCGTAGACGCGCGCGACGCGCTCCTTGTCGCGGTAGCGGTTCGGGTGCGCGACGACGTCGAAGCCGCCGTCCTCGCGGATGGCGTCGATGAGCTCCTCGGGGCTCCATGAAAACAGCGGGGCGTTGTCCCAGAAGTGCACGTGGTCGAGCTGGAACGCGGGGAACACGTCGCGGCAGCGCTCCGCGATGTGCAGGATGAGCGACTGCAGTTGCGGGAACTCCGCGGGGGGCGCCTTCGAGAGCGTCGCCTCGCCGAGCGCCGCGCGCACCTCGGCCGGCTGGCGCGCGACGAAGCCGAGCACGTACGCCTTCCACGCCTCCGCGATGGCCAGCGAGCGCGCGTGGAGCGCCGTCTTTTGCAGGCGCCCGTCGAGGAACGCGGGCGGGAAGTAGGCGAGCACGTGCACCTGCTCGGCGCGGTCGGTGCCGAAGTGGATGAAGCTCGTGGCCTCCATGGCCGGCACGAGCGTCACCCCGTGCGCCTTGGCGGCGGCGGCCGCGCGGGGCACGCCCGCGAAGGTGTCGTGGTCCGACAGCGCGATGACCTCGAAGCGGCGCGCGGCGCGGAAGGCGACGAAGTCCTCGGGGCTGGCGCGCCCGTCGGAGAAGAAGGTGTGGCCGTGGAGGTCCGTGGCGACGAGCTCGGTGGTCATGGCTTTCCTCCGGAGCCCGCGAGCGCCTCCTCGAGGCGCGCGACCTCGGCGGCGTCGCCCCTGGCGCGGGCTTGCGCGAGCGCCGCCGCGAGCGCCGAGCGGCGCGCGCGCGACAGCTTGGGGGACGTGGCGGCGTCGGCGGGCGACTCGACGCCGGTGCGCGCCGTGAAGGTGACGTCGGCGCGGTCGAGGTTTTCGAACGCGTCTTTGAGCGTGTCGTCGCGGCCGAAGATCACCACGCGGTGGTCGCCCGTGGGATCGAGGCTCTTGTGCCACCGCACGGTGCCGGCGCAGACGGCGCCGGCGAAGAAGGAGACCGCGAGCGTGCCGTCGTTGCCCCACGGCCCGTCGAAGCGGCCGACGACGGCGGACAGGAAGTAGCGGCCGCGGCTGTCGGCGCCGAAGGCCACCGCTTGCGCGTGGAAGTTGGCCGTGTGCGTCCCGAAGGCGTAGCGCCGGTGCAGCTCGCCGTAGGAGCCGCCCTTGAAGCGAACGCGCGCGTCGTCGTCGCGGGCGATGACCTGCGTGAGCGCGAAGCTGCGCGCGTCGGTGAGCGCGGCGGGAGCGTCGACGGGCTCGGGCGCGAGCGGGACGGCGCCGTCCTCGAACGGGATGCGGCAATGGATGAGGAACGCGATGCGTGCCGCGACCGCGGGCTCCTGCCAGCGCGGGTCGAACAGGCTCGTGGGCATCCCGTCGGCGCCCCCGAGCTTCATCGGATACGTCTTCACGCGCTCACCAATGCAGTGGCTCCTGTGGGATCTCGTCGAGCGGCGGGAGACCGTAGCGATCGGCGCGGTGCGCGCAGCCGTCGCAGGGATCGCTCGAGGCGACCGTGCTCGACGACAACCGCGCGCGCAGCCCTTCGGCGGCGCCGGAGCGCCACGCGTCGCGCAGCGAGCTCGTGGCGAGGTTGCCGTAGACGACGGCGCCGTTTTCGTCGTGGCAGCAGGGGACGACGTCGCCGTTGCACAGGACCACCACGGTGCGCCAGGGCGCGCGGCACAGGTACGGCCTGCGGGGGCGGCCGATCTCGTACAGCTCGTCGCCGTCGGTGTTGGCGTCGATCTCCTTGACGTACGCGGTGACGTCGTCGAGGCCGAGCGCGCCGAAGCGGGCCATGAAGGCCTCCGCCTGATCGGCGTTGTCCCGCTGGCGGATCATCTGCACGAGGATCCGGGTGCCGCCGCCGGCGGCGCCGGGCGCGCGCGAGCCGCGGCGGTGCTCGAAGATGGCCTCGAGGTTCGCGAAGGCGGCGTCGGCGCGCGCGCCCTTGCCGCGGATGCGCGTGAGGGTGTCCTCGTCGACGCCGTCCACGGACAACACCAGGCGCGACAGCCCCGCCTCCTCGAGCGCGGCGTAGAGCGCCAGCGGCAGGTGCCCGGGGTTGGCGGATAGCTCCGTCGCCAGGCCGGCGCGCGCGGCGGTGTGCACCATCTCCGCGAGCTGCGGGTGGAGCGTGCTCTCGCCGAGGTTGTGCAGCGTGAGGGGCTTTCCGTGGTTGTTGTGGGGCGCGACCTCGTCGACGAGCTTCTTGAACAGCCCGGGCTCCATCCAGCCCTTCTCGCGCACCATGCGACCGGTGCCCGTGGGGCACATGACGCACGACATCGGACAGATGTTGGTGAGCTCGACGTTGTCGACGACGGGCACGTCGGGCGCGCCGCGGGAGAGCGCCGCCCACAGCTCGCTCCTGGCGTCGCGGGCGGCGGCGCCGTCGTCGACGGCGACCTCGATGAGCTTGAGCCCCGAAAGTCGCGACAGCGCTCCGTGCACGGCGCCCTTGTCGAGACCCGTGCGCGCGGCGAGGTCGATGCTGGACTGCACCGGCGCGGCGCCCAGCGCACGCACCACCGCGGCGAGGGCGTCGTCGAGGGGCAGGGCGCGCTCCTCGAGGACGGACTCGATGAACGCGGCGTCCCCCGCGCGGAAGAGCCGAAGCCAGGGGCGCAGTGCAATCATTCGCGGCTCACGCCGCCGACGGTCAGACGCCGGCGTACTTCTTCAGGTCGGCGTCGCTGATGTCGAAGTTCTGACCAGGGGCGCCGTCGCGGTTGATGTAGCGCGTGCCCTGCGTGGTCTCGAGGCGCACGTAGGCGGAGATGCCCTTGCCCCCCGCGAGGTCGCGCAGGTCGTCGATGTCGACGGCGGCGGCGAGGAACTTCTGCTCCGGCTGCCAGCCGCCGCCGGTGCGCTCCCAACGCATGTGCCCCTCGAGCGTGGCCAGCGTGAGCGGGACCTCGATGGCCTCGTCCGGGAGCTGCGAGCCCTGCTCGGGCGTAAACCCCTGCGGCCCGACGACGAGCGTGGCGCTGATGAGCTCGTGCTCGAGCTTGCCCATGTCGACGAGGTTCATGTTGAAGAGGAACGCGGCGGCCTTGGGGTCCGTGGGGCGCTCCCAGTTGTAGTAACCGCCGACCATGGTGTGTCCCGCGCCCAACCCGTCGACGTGGAAGTCGCCCTTCCAGTCGTGGAGGTGGAACGGCATCGCGAGCACCTCTTCGTGATTGAGGTGATGGATGGTCATCGGGTGCTGCGCGCCCCCGAGGAACGAGACGACCTCGTCCATGCTCTTGGGCTGCTTGTCGCCGTTCTTGGCGGCGAAGAGGGCGTACGCTTCGTTGGTGGTGAGGTAGCCCTTGCCGCCGGCGTCGTATTGCCTGGCGAGCGTCTCCTTGCTCTTGTCCTTGAGGTCGGAGATGCGAAGGGACGTCGTCGGGCTGATGCGGAAGGTACCCATGGAATCCTCTGTGCTGGGCGCGTGGTAGGCGGGGACGGGGACATGGTCAATATCAGCGGGCCCCGGAGGTTGGCGTGACCGTGTCTCCGTCGCGGGCGGCGGTCGTCGCGCGGCTGCGGGCGCTGTCGGTGCCGGCCGCGGGGTTTCGCTACCCCGACACCGACAACCAGATGGAAGACGGGGTCTTCTCGTTTGCCAAGCGCACCGACGAGGCCCGGGTGTGGGGCGAGCTCCTCGCGCGGGTGCCCGCCGGGGCAGGGCGGGCCCTCGACGCCGGCTGCGGCCTCGGCGCCCACGCCGCCGCCCTCGCCGCCCGCTTCGAAGACCCCCTCCTGCTCGACGCCGACGCCGGTCGCGCCCGCCAGGCCGCGGCCCGGACCGGCTGGCCGTTTCTTGAGCGCGTCTTCGTCGCTCGCGTCGACGACGGGGCGCTCCTGCACCCGGAGCTGCGGGGGGCGTTTTCCTTCGTGCAGATGATCCAGGTCCTCGGGCACCTCCCCGTCCGCGCGGTCGGCGACGCGCTCGGCGCGATGCATCACCTGCTCGACGAGCGCGGCCACCTGCTGCTGGCGGTGCCGTTTTCGGGGACGCCGCGCGACCTCACCTTCGTCACCGCTCTCGCCGGCGACGGCCGCGTCCGGCCCCGCGCGGTGTCGCTCGCCGACTACGACGCGCTCGCGCGCTGCCCCGAGGAGGGCAAGCTCCCCGTCCGCCACTTCTCGATGACCTCGCTCCTGAGCGCGCTCACCACCGGGGGCTTCGAGCTCGTCGAGGCCAAGCCGTACCACTGGTTCTCGCACGACACCGGCGACCTGTTCGCGCTCGCCCGGAGGCGCGCGTGACCGACGACGTCCCGGCGCCGCCTGCGATCGCCGATCCGCTCGCCCTCGTCGACGACGCTTTTCGCGCGGCGGTGCTGGCGCCGGCGGCGCCGCCCACGCGCTTCTTCGTGAACCTCTCGGAGCGTTGCCAGCTCTCGTGCGCCCACTGCATCACCGATGCGCCGTCGCTGACGTCGTCGGGGCGCGCGCGCGATCTCTCGCCCGCCGTGCTCGAGGCGCTCGCGCCGCACCTCGCGCACGCCGCTTGGCTCGGCCTGGTGCACGCCGGCGAGCCGATGCTGGCGCCGCAGTTCGCGCCGCTCCTCGATGTCGTTCGCGCCCGGCGGGCCGAGCGCGGCGCCGGAGGCGGGGCGCCGGCGGTGGTGCACCTGTTGACGAACGGCATGGCGATGACGCGCGCGCGCTTCGAGGAGGTGTGCGCGCTCGGGGTGACGTCGCTGTCATTTTCGCTCGACGGGATGAGCGCCGCCACCAACGACGTGTTGCGCATCGGCGCGCGCGCGTCGCTCCTCCTCGATCGAATCGGCGAGCTGTCGCGGGCGCGGCCGGCGGGGCTGCGGATGGGCGTGAGCTTCGTCGTCACCAAGGCCAACCTCGCGGAGCTGCCGGCGCTGCTGCGCTTCGCGCGTGACGCCGGGCTCGATTGGCTGAAGCTCGAAGAGGTCTTCGCCCACAACGACGCGTCCCGCGCCCTCGTCGTCGACCGCTACGCCCTCGACGTCGCCGTGGCCGGCGCGCGGAGGCTCGGCGACGAGCTCGGCGTGCCCGTGCTCGATCACACCCGCGCGCTCGCGGTGTGGAAGTGCAAGCTCGACGAGGACCCGCGGATGGCCGCGCGCGCGCGCCTCGACGACCTCGTCAACCGCGCCGATCTCAACCCCTGCCGCGCGCCCTGGGAGGTGGTGTGCGTGGAGCCCAACGGCGACGTGAAGCCGCTGTCGTTCCACCACCCCGCCGCGGGCAACCTCGTCGGCGACGACCTGCTCGCGCTGTGGCGCGGTGCGCCGGGCTTCGTCGAGGCGCGGCGCACCGCGCGCGCCACGCGGCTGTGCGGGGCGGGGCCGGCCACCTGCCCGCGTGACCCGGGCCCCGCGGCGTGGTGAGGGACGGCGCGCGCGTGGCGACGGAGATCGTCTACGAGGGGCGCCCCGGGGCCCGCGTCGAGGTCGCCGGCGACCTGCCCGACTGGCGCGTGCCGCACGCGCTCCTCGAGGAGCGGCCGGGCCTGTACCGAAGGACCTTCGCGCTCGGGCCCGGCGTGTATCGCTACAAGCTGCTCGTCGACGGCGCCTGGACCCTCGACCCGCGCTGCCCGCACGTCGACCGGAGCGAGGGCGTCGACAACAACCTGCTGGTCGTGGGCGCGCCCGAGGGGCTCCCGCCCGGCGTGTTCTTCGCGCCCGACCGCCGCCACGTCGCCGCGCTGCCCGGCGGCGGCGCGCGCGTCCACGTCGAGGTCGATCTCTCGCGAACGGGGGGCGTCCGGCCGGCGTCCCTCGACCTCGGCGGCGCGCGTGTGCCGCTCGTCGAGGTGCTGCGCCGCGGGGATCGCGCGTTTCTCTCGGGCGTCGCTGCGGCGGCGGACGGGCCGCCGTCCTCGCGCGCTCCCGCGTGGCTCGAGGGCGCGGTGCTGTACGGGATCTTCCTCGACCGGTGGCGGCGCGGGCGCGCGTCCCCGCCCGAGCGGCGCATGCTCGCGCCCACGACGCCGTCGACGCCCTTCGTGTTCTACGGCGGCGACCTCGACGGCGTGCGCGAGCACCTGGGGTACGTCGCCGACCTCGGCGTCACCGCGGTCGCCCTCACGCCCGTCGCGCTGTCGCCGTCGCCGCACCGCTACGACGCCCAGGACCTGTTCGTCGTCGACCCCGCCGTCGGCGGCGAGCGCGCCCTCGCCGCCCTCGTCGAGGCATCTCACCGGCGCGGGCTGAAGCTCGTGCTCGACGCGTCACTCACCCACGTGTCCGAGAAGCACCCGGCCTTCCGCGATCTGCTTGACAGGCAGCAGGCGTCGCCGACCGCGCCCTGGTTTCGCGTCAAGCGTTTCCCCGTCGTCGCGCGCGACGCGGCCACGGTCGAGCTCTACTTCAACTGCAAAGACCAGCCGTGGCTCGACCTCGCCGGCCCCGCCGCCGAGCACGCGCTCGAGGCCGCGGTCCGCCTCGTCGAGCACGGCGTCGACGGGCTCCGGCTCGACGCCATGGACGACGCGCCGCCCGCGTTCTGGGCCGCCCTGCGCGCCCGCGTCCGCGCCACCCGCGACGACGTCCTGCTGCTCGGTGAGACCGTCACCGACGCCCTCTGGCAGCGCGCGAGCGATGTCGACGTCGTCACCGACTTCCGCATCCGTGACGCCCTCGTCGCCTTCGTCGCCCGGCGCGCCGTCGACGCGCGCGGGTTCGCCGACGCCTGGGCCTTCGCCGCGTTCCGCACCGGCCCCACCGATCCGAGCTACCGGCTCGGCTTCGTCGACAACCACGACACCGCGCGCTTCCTCTCGCTGTGCGGCGGCGACACGCGCAAGCTCCGGATCGCGCTCGCGATCCTGTTGTTCTCCGAGGAGACCGCGTGGCTGACGTACGGCACCGAGGCCCACCTCGCCGCCCACGCCGGCGAGCGCGCGCTCGACAACGCCTGGCGCGAGCGCATCGCGATGCCCGACCCCGCGTCCGTCGATACGCCCACGCGCGCGTGGGTCCGCGCCCTCTGCGCCGCGCGCCGGGAGCTCCGCGGCCGGCCCGTGCGCGTCGTGAGCGCGGACGGCGCGCGCCTGGTGCTCGAGCGCGGCTCGAGGCGGCTGCTCGTGGACGTGGACGGCGGCGAGCCGGTGCTGTCCTAGACGGCGACCCAGGAGAGGTCGCCCGCGCCCTCGCGCACGACGACGGGGTAGGGGCCCGTGAGGTCCACCACCGACGACGGCGGCCGATCGATGTGGTCGGCGTCGACGATGAGGTCGAGGCCGTGGCCCATGTGCAGGTTGATCTCGTCGGCGTTGAGCAACGTCTTGTTGTTCACCGTGGTCGACGTGGACACGATGGGCTTGGCGAACGCTCGCGCCAACGCCAGCGTCACGGGATGATCGGGGACGCGGATGCCCACGGTCTTGCGCTTGCTCTGCAGCATGCGCGGCACCTCGGGCGTGGCCCGCAGGATGAACGTGTACGGGCCCGGCAGGAGCCGCTTCATGATGCGGTAGGCCTCGTTCTCGACGAGGGCATAGCGCGCGATGTCCGAGAGGTCCGGGCACACGAAGCTCAGCAGGTGGTCGCGCTTGAGGCCCTTCAGCAAGTAGATGCGGTCGATGGCGCGCTTGTCGAAGATGCTGCAGCCGATGCCGTAGGTGGTGTCGGTCGGGTACGCGATCACGCCCCCCCGCTCGAGCGTTTCGACGGCGCGCTGGATCTTTCGCGGCTCGGGAAAGTCTTTGTTGACGACGAGCCGGAGACAGGTGCTGTGGGCCATGAGTCCGCTCGCTTGCCATCCCGCAGAATGCGGCGCAACCCCGTGTGGCATCATGGTGCCCCCGCGCGGCGCCGCGGATCCCCGCGCGCCGGGTGGTGTTGCCTCGCCCGCCTGCGCGACTACGCTGCGCTTGAGGTGCATCGATGTCCGAGGAGCCCCGCGAGCCCGACGAGGTCGAAAGCGGCGACGACGCCGGGAACGACGGCGAGAAGAAGGCGCGCTTCAACCTCGAGGTGGCGGGGGAGAACGCGTCCGAGGCCGTCGCCAAGCTGAAGAAGAACGTGCAGTACTGGGTGGAGCGCGGGCGCTTCAACAAGGTGCGCATCAAGCGCGCCGGCAAGCCGGTGCTCCCGGACATCCCCGTGGGGGCGCTGGTGGCCTTCGAGGCGGCCACGTTCTTCTGGACCGGCCTGTTGCGCGCGGCCATCGTCAACGTCGTCGGCCGCGTGTTCTTCGAGGTCGAGCTCATCAACGAGGCCGACGAGCACTACAAAAAGGGCGTGGAGCACTTCCTCGCCGGCGATCTCGCCGAGGCGGAGACGCACCTCGAAAAGGCCCTGCGCGTCGACGACCGCCACGCCAAGGCCCACCTGCAGATGGGCGTGCTGCGCAAGGTGCAGGGCAGGCGCGACGTCGCCCGCACCCACTTCGAGCGCGCGCGCGCGCTGGCCCCGCGGACCGACGTCGCCCGCGAGGCCGAGGTGCACCTCAAGAAGATGTAGGGCGCGTTACGGCGAGCCCCGTTACGGCGAGCCCCGTTACGGCGAGCCGGGCCCGGTCTTCACCTGGAACAGGGGAAGGCGGCCGACCTCTTTGCCGTCGAGGTCCACGACATAGAAGTAGGGCCCGGCGAGGTTGAACATGGGCGCCGGGTACTCGAGCACGTGATCGATCTTGTCGCGGCCGCGGAAGTCGATGACGTCCTCGGCGCTGGCGACGCGGACGTTGCGTGCGTCGACGATGGCGATGTGCATGTTCATCTCGCGGCCGGCCTTGGACGCCAGCGTGAGGCAGACCTCGAACGGCTTGCCCTTGGCGGGGACGTCGTCGAAGTCCCACTCGACCACCTTCTTCTTGTCGCGGCCGGCGGGCTGGCAGCCGCGCTTCCTGTCCTGGTTGATGTGCTCGGCTGCGAACACCCCGAGGAGCTTCACGGGCGCGTTCTTGTCGACCTTGTCGACCTTCTCGGAGAGGCCCTTGCCCGCCGACGTCTTCGCCGACATCCCGTCGGTGGCCTTCTTCATGGCGTCGAGGTTGGTGGGCTTGGGAGGCGCGCCGAAGAGGTCGTCGAAGTCCGACTTGTCCCCCTTGTTCTTGTCGTCGGCGAGGGCCGGCAGGGCACCGAGGGACAGCGTCAGGAAGAGTGCGAGAATGCGCATGGGCGACTCCGTCGTCACCATATCAGACGCCGGGGACCGCGGCCGCCTTCAGCCACCGGCGCTCAGGGCCGCGGGACGCCGGGGTTGGTGACGGCGCGGCGGCGGTCCAGCGTGTTGCGGAGCCGGCGGGTCAGGACCTTGATGATGCCCTGCGCGATCTCGGCCTTCTCGGCGAGGATCTCGTGGAAGTCGTCCCGGTGGATCTTCAGCAGCGTGACGTTCACCTGGGCCGACGCCGACGCCGACCGCGGCTCGCTGTCGAGCAGCGCCATCTCGCCGAAGACCTGCCGCTCGCCGAGGATGGCGAGGTCTTCGCCGGCGGTGTGGATGCGCACCTTGCCGTCGATGACGAAGTAGAGCGTGTCGCCGGGATCCCCCTCGTGGAAGATCTCGTCGCCCTCCTCGTACTGCACCTCGTCGGTGATGAGGGCGATCTGGGAAAGGTCCTCACCGGGGATCTGCGAGAACAGATCGATGCTCTTGAGGAAGAGGACCTTCTCGACCGTGGAAATCACGCGGTCGCAGCATCCGGCGGCCTCGACTGTGCGTCAAGCATCGGCCGGACCTGGCTCTGCAGCCAGTCGATGGTCTTCCTCACGACGCGGTCGCGGTCGTCGTCGAGCTCGACGCAGCGTTCGTAGAGCTCGGCCGGCGGCGCCATCACGGCGAAGGTGCGCAGCGCGGTCTCGCGCACGATGGCCTCGGGGTGGCGCAGGTGCGCCGAGACGATGTGCTTGAAGCGATTGAGGCCGAGCTCGCCGGTGACGTGCAGGGCGACGATGACGAGCCAGGGATCGCGGCCGGTGAGGTACCCCTCGATCCAGTCCTGCGGCGCCTTGCGCGCGAGCTTGTACAGCTCGGAGCCGCGCGCGAGGACGCGCTCGCGCGGGCCGTCCTCGACGAGCGGGAGCACCCGCCGCTTCTCCTCGGCGTCCAGCAGGTTGTCGAGCACCTCGACGGCGTTGGAGCGGGTGGTGGCCTGCGTGCTCTTGAGGTTGGCGTGGATGAGCTCGATGGCCTTGAGCGGGTAGACGATGGCGAGCAGCCGGAAGACGCGGTCGAGGCTGCGCGCGAGCCGCTCCTCGATGGCGTCGCGCAGGAGGTTCGGCCCGTCGTGGCCGGCGATGGGCTGGAGGTCTTCGAGCGCGGCGAGGTTCTGGTAGTGCTCACGGATCTCTTCGTCGACGAGCGTGCGCACCCTCGCCTCGTCGATGCGCGAGCCCAGCCGGTCGCGCAGGCGCGCGGCCGCGCGCGCGGCCTCCCGCCGCGTGTCGGGGTCGCGCACGGAGAGGCTCGTCATGAGGACGTCGAGGCACCTCTGTGTCCCGATGCGCTCGAGGATGCGCGGGACCTGCCGCCGCAGCGTGGGCTCCTCGCGCTCCTGCGCCAGCACCTTGCCGAGCACGTCCACGACGGGCTCGCCGTAGCTGGCGAGGGCGAGGGACGCGGCGCGGGCGGTGTCGCGCTGGCCGAGCTTGTAGACCAGCGCGGGGATGAGCTCGGGGGAGCACATGGCGGCGGCGGCGGCGATGGCGGCGTTTTGCACGCGCGCGCTCGGGTCGCGCATGAGCGCGAGCGCAGGCTGATAGAAATTCTTCACGCCGATGTCGCGCAGGACGCCTGCGGCGGCGAAGCGCACCGCCTCCTCCGGCGAGGTCTGCATCTCCTTGAGGTGCTCCGCGGACAAGAGGATTCCCTCGAGGCCGCCGTGCTTGATGAGCGACGCCACGGCGGCTCCCCGCACCTGCGGCGCGTCGCTCTTCAACATGTCCTTCACCACCCGCAGCGCGGGCTCGCCGACGATGGCGCAGAAGGCGCGGACGGCGGCGGCGCGCACCTCGTCGTCCGGGTCGGAGAACAGCGCGTGGATCCGCTCGGAGGCGCCGATGGAGGAGCTGATGGCCAGGATCTCGAGCGCGCGCACGCGCAGGTCCGGATCCTTGTGCCCGAGGAGCCGGACGACGTCGGCGGTGAGGTCGTGGCCCTGCACGCGCCGCGCGAGCTCCACGGCGTTCCTCACCTCCGCGGGGTTCTGGCTCTTCAGCGTGCGGCGCAGCACCGCCACCGTGGCCTCGTCGCCGATCACGAGCGTCTTCTCCGAGAAGTCGAGCCGGCGCTTGCGCAGCGTGTTCAACAGCTCGGTGACGTACTCGCGGCGAATCAGGAGGATCAGGGCGATCCACAGGCCCGTGAGCGCCGCCGCCACGAACGCCAACGCGGTGAGCGGCAGGCCGAGCGGCCCCACGAGCGCCACCATGGCGCCGCCGGCGATCCCGCCCGAGACCGGTTTGACGATGCCGTCTATGAAGGTCTTGGCCCGCCCGCGCACGTGTCCCGGGACCGGCGTGTAGATGACTTGCATGGTGGCGTCGTAGATCGAGTAGCGGAACGAGTTCTCGCAGCCCTTGGTGTACACGGCCCACACGAACGCCGTGCCGACGACGGTGGTGATCATCCCGCTCAGGCCCAGGAGCAGCATGGCAGGCAACACGAGCAGCGACACCACGACGCCGAACCGCTCGAGGATGCGGCCGGTGAGGCCGAGCTGCATCACCGCTGCGACGACGCCGGTGACGGCGGAGAACGCGCCCATGAACGCCGACAGCGCGTCGGTGTGGACGGCGTGGGTGACGGCGTCGGTGAAGTGCACCTTGGCCAACACCTTGAACTGGTAGTCGATGAGCGGGACGGTGATGAAGGTGGCCACCGTCATGCCGGCGATGATGCGCAGGTGCTTGCTGGCGAAGACGTCCACCACCTGGCTCGTCACCTGGAACTTCTGGACCTTCTTGCCTGCGCCCTGCTTCTGGATCACGGCTTCGCGCAGCCGCGTCTTCTCGAGGGCGCCGAGGCGCGCGACGACGGCCGCGCAGCCACCGATGAGAACGATCATCACCCACAGGAGGTTCTCGGTGCCGATGACCTTGACGAGCCCGGAGACGCCGGCGCCGCAGACGATGCCGGCGAAGACGCCGCCGGCGCCGATGAACGGAAAGAGCCGCTTGGCCTCGCGCGAGCTGAACATGTCGCCCGCGAACGTCCAGAATTGCAGCATCAGGAAGATGCCGATGACCTCGACGTAGTTGTAGAGCACCACGTAGCCGACCTTGGGGGCGAGCATGACGAGGATGCGGCAGGAGAGCAGGCCGACGGCGATGAGCCCGAGGGTGCCGAGGATGAGCTTGTCGCGGCGGAAGCGGTCGGCGATCCGCGCGTACAGATATGCCGGCAGCGGCAGCACCACCGCCACCGAGATGTACATGTAGGCGAGCACGTCCTTGGAGAAGACGGTGAGGAAGAGCGAGTCGCGCGCGATGCGCCCCATGATGAACGCCGACACCGCCAGCAGGAGGTACCCGGCCATCAGGAAGACCTTGCCGGCCTCGCCGGGGCGGATCTTGAGCGCCTGAAGGATCGCGTTCACGGCAGGACTCTACAGCGACGCGCCGTCGCCCGAGCCCTTGCGCTTGTCTGGTGCGACCGCGCCGGTTTTTTGCGCCCACCGGGGCAGTTGCGCTACCGATGGAGCCATGCAGCGCCCCCCGCTCGCCGGCCTCGCTCTCGTCGTCGCGGCCGCCGGTGTGGTCGCCGGCGCCGCCGGGTGCGCGACCACGGCTCCGGCCGCGACGGCCCCCGCGGCCGCCGCCGCCCACGCGCGCGAGGACGACGTCAGCGTCCTCAAGGAGCGCGTCTCCCGCCTCGAGCGGCGCCTCGCCGACGTCGACACCAAGCTCGCGCTCCTGCTGGCGCAGCGCCGCGCGCGCGCCGACGACCACGCCGTCGCGCGGCGCCCGGTGGACCTCGGGCCCCGCGATTCTGATCGTCGATGAGCCCGCGCCCGAAGAGGCGTCCCTCGGGGCGCGCTCGAGCAGATCGGCGCCCGAAGGGATCGGCCGCGCGGGCTCGCGGTCCATCGACCTCGCCACGCACCCGTCGCCGTACGCGGACGCGCCGGAGCCCGCCGTCGACGACGCCTACACCGGGGCGGGGCAGGCCGACGACGGACCGCCCATCGTCATCAAGATCAACGGCGACGCCCCCCGCGACAGCGTGGTGCGTCCGAGCCGCGGCTCGAGCGGCGGGCTCGACCTCGGCACATCGAGCGGGCTGCCCGTCAAGGAGCGCTACGACGAGGCCATGGCGGAGATGAAGGCGGGCCGCACCCTCGAGGCCATCGCGGTCTTCGAGGACATCGCCGCCCGCCACCCCAAGCACGACCTCGCCGACAACGCCGTGTATTGGACGGGCTTCTGCCACCAGACGCGCGGCGACCACAAGCTCGCCATCGACGTCTGGCAGAAGCTGCCGATGAAGTACCCCCGCAGCGCCAAGATCCCCGACGCGCTCTTCGGGATGGCGGTCTCCGAGGAGGCGCTCGGCGAGCCGGCGGTGGCCGAGACGCTCTACGCCCAGATCGTCAGCCGGTACCCGAGGGCGGAGAAGGTGCGAGAGGCGCGAAAGGCCCTCGAGCGCCTGCGGCCGAGATGACGGACAAAAATTTGGGTGGGGCGCGGGCGACGCTTAGTCTCGGGGTGATCCCGTAGGGGTAATGCATGCGACGTCTGCTTCCGCTCCTGGCTCTCACGATCGCCCCGCTCGTCCACGCACAGGACGAGGGCGGCGACCAGCCCGCGACCGACGAAAACGCCGGCGCCGAGGAAGGAGAGAGCACCGACGAAGGCGCCAAGGCCGACACGTTCGGCGGCGGCAACGACACCGGCAACAAAGAGGAGAAGGCCCTCAAGGTCGACGAGAGCGAGACGCCGTCGTCCGCGCCGGAGCAATATACGGTGCAACCCGGCGACACCCTGTGGGGGCTGTCCCAGCGCTTCCTCAACAACCCTTGGTACTGGCCGAAGATCTGGTCCTACAACCAGACCATCGACAACCCGAACTGGATCCACCCCGGCACGGTCTTGCGCTTCTACCCCGGTGAGACGCCGGTCGAGCAGGTGCAGGACCAGGACGAGGAGCCCGACTTCGAAAACATCGACGAAGGCGGCGGGTTCGAGGTGAGCCAGCCCATCGACACGCACCTCAACGAGGGCTCGGACACGCGGCGGCGCGAGTTCTTCATCCCGTCCGAGCGGCTCGAGGACTCGGGCGAGATCGAGAACTCGCCCGAGGAAAAAGAGATGCTCGTCACCGCCGATCGCGTCTACGTCAAGCTCAAGAAGGGCGGGCCCGGGGACGTCTTCCAGATCTTCCGCAAGGAGCGCGAGCTGCGGCACCCCGTCACGGGCGCCACGGTCGGCACCATCGTCACCGAGGTCGGCGAGGTCCGCATCGACCAGACGGGCAGGGAGGAGAGCCTCGGCACCGTCGTCACCGCCTGGGATCCCATCGAGCGCGGCTATTACGTGGCCAACCTCCCGGTGCGCACCGACCCGGTGAAGCGCGTCGAGAACTCCAAGAACGTGAAGGGTTACGTCGTCGACGCCGCGCCGGCGCCGCTGTCGTTCATGGGCGAGAGCTACATAGCGGTCGTCGACAAGGGCAGCCGTGACGGCGTGCAGGTGGGCAACACCTTCACCATCGTGCGCGCCGGCGACCCCTACACCAAGGAGTACTCGGGCATGGCGGACGAGGACATCGGCGAGATCATCGTCGTCGAGGTCTTCGACAACGCCTCCACCGGCCTGTTGCTCGCGGCGTCCCGGGTGATCGTCCCCGGCGACCGCGTCGAGATGCGCACCAAATAGCCGACGCTCCGCGTCGTGACGCGGTCGGATTCCAGCTCTACGCCCGCGCGGCATGGACGCCGAGCGGGCTGCTACACTGCCTGGGTGCTGGTGCGGCTTCGCGTCGGTGGCATCACCCTCGACCCTCGTGACGGACGGGCCGTGATCCTTCTCGTGGACACGAACGGTGCCGCGTCCCCGCGCGTCTTCCCCCTGTGGGTGAGCGACGACGAGGCCGCGGCGGTGGCGCGCGCGGTCCAGGGCCGCGGCCACTCGTCCTCGACGGACACGCACGGCCTCCTCGCGGCGACCGTGCGCGCGCTGGGGGCCACGGTGGAGCGCGTCGAGTTCACGGGCCTGGTGTCGTCGGTGGTGACGGCGTCCGTCGTCCTCGGCGACGCCGACGGCCCGATGTCGCTGCCCGCGCGCCCCTCCGACGCCGTGGCGCTCGCTTTGAGGAGCGGCGCCGCCATCCTCGTCCCCGAGGAGCTCCTGGCCCACGTCGCCGCGCGCGTCGCCGACGCCGAGGCCCGCACCGGCCCGCGCAACGCCGCGGCCGCGGAGCCCGTGTACATGTCGCAAGCCGAGCGTTGGAACCAGCTCCTCGCGCACCTGTCGACGCAGCGCTCGCCCAAGCCCTTCGAGGGCTAGCAGCTCAGCGGGCGGAGGAGGGCGCTCGTCGCCGCAGCCACGCCGCGGCGACGGTGACGGCGAGGGCGGCGCCGAGGGCGTCGGCGACGAGGTCGAGGCCGCTGCAGCTCCTCCCCGGCACGTAGCTTTGGTGGATCTCGTCGACGACGCCGTAGCCGACGGCCATGAACCACGCCGTCCACGGGTTGCGGGCGGCGACGAACGCGAGGGTGGCGAGGCCGCCGTAGGCGATGCCGTGGAGCAGCTTGTCGCTGTTCCAGAACTCGAGCACGTCCGGGATGGGCGGGCGGGACATCGACGACACCAGCCAGAAGGCGACGGTGCCCGCGAGGAACGGCAGGGAGCGGACGAGGGAGCCGGCGGCGCGCATGGGAAGCGATCGCGCTCAGCTCCCCATGAGCTTGCGGCCGACGATGCGCTTGAGGTCCTGGTGCTCCTGAGAGACGCGCTGCAGCTCTTTTTCCATCTGTGCGACGCGCTCGGTGAGCCGGTGGTGGAGCACGGCGAGGTTCTGGAACTCCTGAAGCCCGATGGCCTCGCGCGAGGGCATCGGCGCCTGGCCCTCCTCTGCGTTGTTCACCACGGCCGCGATCTGGTTGGCGAGGCCGGGCGCCGGCGGCTGGGAGATCTGTGACATCGGCGTGCGCGCCGAGAAGCCGCCCGAGCTGGGCGGCCGCGGCAACGACGAGCCCGAGCTCGGCGTGGGGGCCGGTGCGGGTGTCGCGCGCTGGGTCTGCTGCACGGGCGCGGGCTTCTGCGCGCCGTTGATGCCCGCGAGCCCGCCGTCGCGCACGTGCTTGAACACGGTCAGCGTGATGGCCTTGAGAGTCTCGACGACGCCGGTGCCGCGAAACGCGGACGCCGAGAACGTGGGCACGCGGCGCTCGTTCAACGCGGCGTCGAGGTCTGCGACGTCGAGGATGTCCGGGAGGTCGCGCTTGTTGTACTGAATGATGAGCGGCATCGTGTAGTAGTCGAGGCCGTTCAGCTTCAGGTTGCGCTTGAGGTCCATCAAGCTGTCTTTGTTCTGGTCGAGCATGTAGCGCTGGCTGTCGGCGACGAAGACGACGCCGTCGGCGCCCTGCAACACCATCTTGCGCGTCTCGCCGTAGTAGGGCTGCCCGGGGACCGTGAAGCTCCTGACGACGAAGTCGAAGCCCGCGATCTTGCCGAGCTTCACGGGCAAGAAGTCGAAGTAGATGGTGCGGTCCGTCTCCGTGGCGACGGAGACGAGCTCCGTCTTCATCTGCGGGCGCATGAGCTCATGCACCTTCTGCAGATTCGTCGTTTTTCCGCACATGCCGGGACCGTAGTAGACGATCTTGGCCGTGATTTCCTTGGTCGCCGGGCTGAAGTAGACCATTCCGCCGCGGAGCATATCCGCGGTCCGCCGGCAAAGAGAACTTTCCGTCGCGCTCTCCGTTTCGAAAGACACACACGGAGAAGCCATGCGACGCCTCGCTATCCCCCTTTTGCTTACATCACTCCTGCCGACGCTCGCTCACGCCGAGAGCCTCGTGCCCACTGTCCGAAAGCCGAAGGTGGAGATCGTGTTCGCCCTCGACACCACGGGCTCCATGGGCGGCCTCATCGACGGCGCCAAGCGGAAGATCTGGTCCATCGCCAACGAGGTGCAGAAGGCGCAGCAGAAGCCGGAGCTGCGCATCGGCCTCGTCGCCTTCCGCGACCACGGCGACGAGTACGTGACCCGCACCACGCCGCTCACCACCGACCTCGACAAGATCTACTCGACGCTGATGGCGCTGTCCGCCGACGGCGGCGGTGACACGCCCGAGGACGTCAACGCCGCCCTCGACGCGGCGGTGAGCCAGATGCACTGGAGCGACGACAAGGACACGCTGAAGATGGTGTTCCTCGTCGGCGACGCGCCGCCGCACATGGACTACCCGCAGCAGGTGCGTTGGCAGCGCACGGCGCAAAAGGCGGTGCGCCGGAACATCTACATCAACACCGTGCAGTGCGGCGCCGACGCCGAGACGCGCACGGCCTGGAAGGGCATCGCGCACGCCGCCGAGGGCCGCTACGCGGCGATCGCGCAAGACGGCGGCGTCGCCGTCGCCGTCGCCACGCCGTATGACGACGAGCTCAAGCGCCTCGCCACCGAGCTCGACGGCACCTACCTCGAGTACGGCTCGCGCTCGTTCCGCAGCGAGCGCTCGGCCACCCGCACGCACGCGGCCGCGCTGGCGGCCCGGGAAGCCCCGGCGCCGGTGGCCGCGGATCGCGCGGTGGCCAAGGCGGCGGCCGCGCCCCGCGCCGCCGAGGACCTCGTCGATCTCGCCAAGGACAAGGGCGGCGCGGGCGCCGCGCTCGGCGCGGTCTCGAGCGCCGAGCTCCCCGACGAGCTCAAGGGCAAGAGCGCCGACGAGCAACAGAAGATCATCCGCGACCTCGCCGCGAGGCGCGCGAAGATCACGTCCCGCATCGCGGAGCTGAACAAGAAGCGCGCCGCGCACCTCGAAAAGACCAAGAAGCCCGCGCCCGCCGACGCCTTCGACGACGAGATCGTCGACACCCTCCACACCGAGGCCGCCGCCAGCGGGGTGCTCACCTACTGAGCGCCGCGCCCGTCTATGCCCGGCCCGGTCAACCCGTGGCCGTCGCCGCGGGGGGCGCGCCGGCTTCGGGCGCCACGGAGGCGGCGGCGGGGAGGCGGACGCGGAACACCGTGCCGCCACCGGTGTTGTCGTCGACGACGATGCTCCCGCCGTAGGCGTCGACCACGCGGCGGACTGTGGCGAGGCCGATGCCGGTGCCCGGCGTGGCGGCGCCGGGCACCCGGAAGAACGGCTCGAAGATCCGATCGCGCGCGGAGACGGGGATGCCGGGGCCGGTGTCGGCGACGAACAGCTCGATCTCGTCCCCGGCGCGGCGCCCGCCGACCCGCACCTGCCGCACGTCGTGCCCGGCCACGAACTTCACGGCGTTGCCGACGAGGTTCAACAGCAGCACGTGAAGGAGCGCCGGCGTGCACCCCGCCGCGAGCTCGCCGTCGACGTCGACGGTGATGGCGGCGTCGGCGCGCTCGCGGACCGGCTCCACCTCCTCGAGCACGGCCTTCATCACCTCGTCGACGTGGGCGCGCGCGGGGCCGGACGGGGTGCCGGCGCGCGCGAACGCGAGCAAGCCCTCGAGCAGGTCGACGGCGCGCCGGCTCGAACGCTCGATGCGGTCGGCGAGCGTGGGAAGCCGTGAGCCCGCGTCGGGCTTTCGCAGCATCGGGACCACGAGCTGCAACGGCGAAAGCGCGTTTTTCAAGTCGTGGGCCACGCGGCCGGCGAACGCCTCGAGATCGCGGTTGGCCTGCTCGATGCGCCCGATGTGCTCCGCGACGCGCCGGCGCTGTTGTCCGAGGAGGCGGAACACACCGCCGGCGATGAGGAGCGTGGCGAGGAAGAGCGCGGCGAACGTGAGGGCCTCCACGCGCCGGTACGCGATCATCTCGTGCTCGGACTCGTTGAGCGCGCGGGCGACCGTGGTGTCGCCGCGCTCGGCGAAGGCGTCCATCTGATCCGCGAGCTCGTCGGCGGCGCTGCCGACGGCGTCGAGCGTGCGCTCGGCGTCATCGCGCCGGCCGGCGCCGATCTCGGAGAGCGCTCGCGCGAGCACGCCGCGCAGCGCGGCCACCCGCGGCGCGAGCGACCTCCAGTCCTGCGCCTCCTCGGGCGTCATGGAGGCCGGCAGCGCCGCGAGGTCGGCGTCGAGGCGCGCGTTCAGCTCATCGACGGATGTCACGAGCGAGCCGACGGAGTCGTCGGGCTCGGTGAGGATCTCGAGGGTCTGCGCGCGGACGCGGGCGAGCCCGCGGCCGATGTGGCCGATGACGAACGCGGAGCGCGACGCCCGTTCGGTGAGGGAGCGCGTGCTCTCCTGCAGTTGGTGGCTGTCGTAGGACGAGTACGCCCACACCCCGGCGATCAACACCAGGACGATGGCGAAGCCGAACAGAAGTGTCGCGCCCTCGTGGTTGCGTCGCATGACTCGCCGCTCCCCGCCCCTGGGATGTATTCGGTCTATGCTCCCGGCGCTATGGCCGACGTTGTCGCGCTCCCCCGTGGGGGCCTGTGGGTGGACACACCGGCGGGACCCATCCAGCTCGGCGCTCCCGCCGAGACCATCAAGGACACCTTGCAGCGGGAGGGCGGCGTGCCCCGCACGGTGATCCTCCCGAGGACGTTGGTCGACGTCCGCCGCGGCCGCTCCCTCGCCGACGTCGAGTTCCCCATCTACTTCAACCTGTTCGCCAGGAGCCGGCCCCTCACGGTCGTCGGCACGCCCGCGCAGGAGGAGCGCATCCGCGCGGCGATCCAGGAGAGTCTCCTGGGCCCGGAAGAGCTCGACGTCGCCCAGGACGTGGTGGAGGGCGCGCGCGTCCCCGACCTGCGACGCGAGCAGGCGCACTTCCGCAAAGGCCGGTACACGAGCGGGCGGCTCGAGCTGGAGGACGCGCTCGACTTCCGCGCGTTTCATGGCGAGCCCATCGACCTCGGCTCGGGCGTCGTGCTCACCGCCGACGACGACGGCTGGGTCGTGCGCGTGAACGACGCCGAGCACGCGCGCTTGCCGGCGCAGCCGCCGGCGCTGCCGGCGCGGCCGGTGCAGCCGTCGGTGCGGCCGCCGTTCGTTCCGCCGCGCTTCGGCGTCACCGTGCTCGGGCGCAGCCACGGCTTCGACCCGGATCCCAACGAACGCACCAGCGGTTTCGTCCTCTGGGTCGGCGGGCGCGGGCTCATGGTGGACCCGCCCGTGCGGTCCACGGAGATCCTCGCCGCCGCCGACGTCGACCTCAAGCTCATCGACGGCGTGCTCTTGACGCACTGCCACGCCGACCACGACGCAGGCACGCTCGAGAAGGCGGTGGAGGCCGGCAGGGTCACGCTCTACACCACGCCGACAATCTTCCACTCGTACCAGCGCAAGTGGTCGGCGCTGTCGGGCATCCCGGCCGACGAGCTCACCAGGCTCTTCGACTTCCGCCCCGTGAAGATCGGCGCGCCGTTCGACATCCACGGCGCCAAGTTCCTCTTCCGCTTCACGCTGCACTCCATCCCCACCATCGCCTTCGAGGCGCACCTCGACGGGCGCAGCTTCAACTACTCGAGCGATACGCTGAACGACCCGCGACAGATCGAGGGCATCTTCGCGGCGGGGCACATGGAGCGGGAGCGGCGCGACGAGCTCCTGCACTTCAACTGGCGCCACGACCTCATCTTCCACGAGGCCGGCGTGCCGCCGCTGCACACGCCGCTCGCGTGCCTCGAGGCGCTGCCCGTCGACGTGCGTGCGCGGACGTATGTCCTGCACACCACGCCGTCGCGCTTGTCGCCGACCTCGGGCCTGCAGCTCGCGCCCACCGGCACCATCGATCTGCGGGTGGAGGCGCCGGCGGAGTCGCGCGTCATCCGCAACCTCGCGCTGCTCGGGCGCGCGCGGCTGTTCTCGACGCTGCCGCTGGAGCGGGCGGCGGAGCTGCTGGCCGCGTCCAAGGAGATCAAGGTGCCGGCGGGCCGGCGCTTCATCGTGGCCGGCGACGAGCTCACGGAGCGCGGCGGCGACACGCTCTACGTCGTCACCGGCGGGCGCGCGTCGGTGCGCCGCGGTGATCGCGAGCTCAAGGTGTACGGCCTCGGCGACTACCTCGGCGAGACGGCGGTCTTCCTCGGGCGGCCGCGCAACGCCGACGTCGTCGCGCTCACCGATCTCGAGCTCCTCGCCGTGGACGGGGCCACGGCGCGGCGCGCCTGCGACGGCACCGACATCCCCGATCTGGTGAAGCGCCACGCCAAGGTGCGCGAGTGGGACGCGTGGAGCGTGCTCGAGGAGACCGAGCTGTTCGCGGGGCTCACCACCACCCAGAAGAACGAGCTCGAGACCTTCCTTCACCCGACGAGCCTGCGCCACGGGAGCGTCGTCGTGCGCGACGGCGCGCGGGCGCGCGACCTCTTCCTCGTCCACAGCGGGCAGGTGGACAGCACGGGCGACGGCGCCGGCGTCCTCGAGCGCGGCGCCGTCGTCGGCGACGCCCAGGCGGTGCTGTCGGGCGCCATCCAGCCCAGGGGCGGCAAGGCGCGCGGGCCCGTGCGCGGCTTCCGGATCGGCAAGAGCGATCTCGCCGGGTTCCTCGACCGAAACCCCTCGATCATGGTGCGCGTGCAGCCCTGGAGCGCGCCCGACGCCACGTCGTCGCCGGCGGCGTGGTCGCTCATGCAGATGCTCGAGGACTACCTCTGACCCCCCGGCTCGCGGGGCGCGCCTGCGGCGTCTTGCGCGCCTGCGGCGTCTTGCGCGCCTGCGGCGTCTCGCGCGCCTGCGGCGTCTTGCGCGCCTGCGGCGTCTTGCGCGCCTGCGTCGTCTTGCGCGCCTGCGTCGTCGTCGTGCAGGGCGCCCCCGTGGCGCGCGCGTCGCCGTGAGCCGCTTTCGCGTCGTCTACGACGATCGCGACGTCGTCGTCGTGGACAAAGCGCCAGGGGTGCTGACTGTGCCCACCGCGAAGCGGGAGCGCAGCACGCTCGTGGACATGCTCTCGGCGCACCTGCGCCGCGAGGTCTTCGTCGTGCACCGGCTCGACCGCGACACCTCCGGGCTGCTCGTCTTCGCCAAGGACCGCCGCGCCGCCCGCGCCCTCGCCGACACGTGGGCCGAGCACGAGCGCCTCTATGACGCCCTCGTACACGGCGTCGTCCGCGTCGACGCCGGCGTCGTCGAGTCACGCCTGATCACCGGCAAGAACCTCGACCGCCGCTCGACGCGCGATCCGCGAGCGTCGGGGGCGCCGGCGTTCGATCGAGGCGAGCGGGCCGTCACGCGCTATCGCGTCGTCGAGCGGGTGCGCGCCGCCACGCTCGTCGAGTGCGCCCTCGAGACCGGCCGGCGAAACCGAATCCGCGTGCACATGAAGGACCTCGGGCACCGGCTCCTCGGCGACGCCCGCTACGCCCGCGACGTCCGCCCGCACCCGCTCTGGCGCGGGGGCCTCGCGCTGCACGCGCGCGTGCTCGCGTTCATCCACCCCGTCACCGGCGCGCGGCTGCGCTTCGACGCGGGCATGCGCGCGGACTTCGCGGCGTTCCTCGCCGCCGCGCGCCGCTCGACGTGATAGACCGCGAGCGTGCTCGCACGACTCGCGTTGGCTCTCGCGCGCGGAATGGCGCCGGACACCGTCCGCTCCCTCGCCGACGTCGTCTTCGTCCGCACCAGGAAGGAGCTCGCGCGCGCCGCCGCCGACCCCCGCGCGGCCCAGGAGCGGCGCCTGCGCGCCATCCTCGACGCCGCCGCCGACACCGAGGTCGGCCGGCGCTACGGCTTTCGCGACCTCGCCGGCCTCGACGAGTACCGCGCTCGCGTGCCGCTCTCCACGTGGGACGACGTCGAGCCGTACGTGAACCGGATGCTTGCGGGCGAGCGCGGGCTCATCGTGGCGGAAGACCCGTACTTCTACGCCACCACGTCGGGCACCACCGGCAGGCGCAAGCTCATCCCGGTGACCTCGTCGTTCGTGGAGGAGTGCCGCGTCACCAACAAGGTGCTGTACCGCACCACGCTGCAGAGCCTGCCGCAACTGTTGAAGGGCAAGCGGCTCAGCATGCGCTCGCCGAAGACCGAGCGCTTGAACGAGCGCGCCGTCGCCGGCTCCATCACCGTCGCCCTCGGCGGCTTCGGCGAAGAGGACGGCCTCCTCGACGCCGTCCCCGCCGACGTCTTCTTCGTCGACGACTTCGAGGCGAAGTACTTCCTCGCGCTGCGCTTCGCCCTCGAGCAGAACGTCACGGTGTGCTCCGCCGTGAACCCGTCCACGCTCCTGTTGTTCGCGCGTGCGCTGGCCGAGCGCGGCGACGAGCTGGCGCTGGCGCTCGAAAACGGCGTCGTCGGCGTCGACCTCAAGGGCATCGTCGACGACGCACGCCGGGAGCGGCTCGAGTCGCGCGCGAGCACCGACGAGGAGGCGGCGGCGCGCATCCGCAAGAGCACGGAGGCGCACAAGCGGGCGCGCATGCGCGACGTCTTCCCGCAGCTCGCGGGCCTCGTGTGCTGGAAGGGCGGGAGCGCGCCCTGGTACCTCGACAAGCTCAAGGAGAGCTACGGCGACGTGCCCGTCCTGGACTACGGCTACTGCGCCTCCGAGGGCATGTTCGGCGCGCCGCTGTCGACGGAGGGCGCCGCCAGCGTGTTGTTGCCGCACGGCCACGTCGTCGAGCTCCTCCCCGTGGACGCCACCCCGGCGCCGTCGCAGCCAAGGACGGTGCTCCTCGACGAGGCGGAGCTCGGCAAGCGCTACTTCGTGGTGGTGACGACAGGCGCGGGGCTGTACCGCTACCAGATGAACGACGTCGTCGAGATCGTCGGCCGCTTCGACAACGCGCCGCTCGCGGTGTTCCTGCACAAGGGCGGGGCCATGGCGTCGGTGACCGGGGAGAAGCTCTCCGAGAGCCACGTGGTGAACGCCATGGCCACGGCCACCCGCGGCACCGGCGTGTCTCCCCAGGGCTTCGTCGCCGCTCCCGTCCTGCCCGAGGGCGAGGCGTCGCCGTACTACCTGCTCGCCGTCGACGGTGACGACGTCGACGAGGCCGGGCTCCTCGCGCTCGCGCGCGCGTTCGACGAGGCCCTGCGCCGGGAGAACGAGGAGTACGACGCCAAGCGCAAGAGCCTGCGCCTCGACGCCGTCGTCGCCGCGCGCCTGCCGGCGGCCGCGATCGCGCGCTTCCGCGAGCGCCGCGTGCAGGGCGGCGCCCCCGACGCGCACGTCAAGGTGCCGCACGTGAGCGCCGACGGCGCGCTCCTGCTCGAGCTCGGCCTCGACGAGACCGCGCCGGCGCTCGCCGCGCGCCTGCCGTGCCGGGCGCGGCCCGCCGCCCCCGCCGCGGTGACGGACGCGGTGACGGGCACGACGACGGACGCGCCCGGCGCGGCGCCATGAGCGGCGCGGTGCGAGGGGTCAGCTTCGACGTCGACGGCACGCTCTATTCGCCCCGCGCCCTCGGCTGGACGTTCTTCCTGCGCTCGTTTTCCCACCGCGGCCTCCTGCGCACGCTGCGCGTCGGGCGGGCGGTGCGCGAGGAGCTGCGCGGGCGCGCCTTCGACACCGGCGCCGCGCTCCTGGCCGAGGAGGCGCGCATCGCCGGGGAGCGCCTCGACGTCATGCCCGGCGAGGCGCGCCGGCGCCTCGACGACGCCTTCGATCGCGTGCTGTGCGAGGTGCTCGAAGACAAGGTGCGACCGACGGCGGGCGCGCGGGCGGTGCGCGCCGCGCTCGAGGGCCTCGTGGGGCACGGCCTGGGCATCGCCGCCGTCAGCGATCGCCGCGTCGACGACAAGCTCGCCGCGCTCGGGCTCGGAGATCTTCCCTGGGCCGCGCGCGTCAGCGCGGACGACACCGGCGTCCTCAAACCCGATCCCGCGCCTTTCCTCGCCGCCTGCCGGGCCCTCGGCGCGCCGCCTGCGCAGTGCGTCCACGTCGGGGATCGCGACGACAGCGACGGCGCCGGCAGCCGCGCGGCCGGGATGCGCTACGTGCGCGTCGCCGGCCCCGAGGCGCTGCCGCGCGCGGTGGCGGAGATTCTTCGCGGTGCCCCCGCGCCGTAGCGCGCGGCCGCTTCCTGGTGCCCCCGCGGCGCAGGGCGCGTCGCGGGGGATCCTCGACGCAGTCCTTGACGAGCCCGGGGGGAAGTCGTCATAACGCAGTGCGCCGCCTCGCCGTCGAGGTCCGCGTCGTCGAGGTCATGATGAAGTACCGCCTGCTCTCCCCCGGCCCCACCCCCGTCCCCGAGCGCGTGCTCACGGCGATGGCCAACCCCATCTGGCACCACAGGACGCCGGCCTTCGAGGCCACGTTCGAGAAGTGCCGCACCGGGCTCAAGTGGCTCATGCAGACCAAGCAGGAGGTGCTCACGGTGTCGTCGTCGGGCACGGGCGCCTTCGAGGCCTCGTTCCAGTCGCTGTTCTCCCCGGGCGAGACGGTCATCACCGTCGCCGGCGGAAAGTTCGGCGAGCGCTGGGGAAAGATGGCCGAGGCGTTCGGCCTGAAGGCCGTGGTCATCCCCTGCGAGTGGGGCGAGCCCGCCGACGCAAACCGCGTCGCCGACGCCCTGAAGGCGCACCCCGAGGCCAAGGGCGTCGTCGTCGTCGCTTCGGAGACCTCCACGGGCGTGCGCCACCCCTACGAGGCCATCGCCAAGCTCGTGAAGGCGAAGGACGACTGCCTGATGATGGTCGACGGCATCACCGCCGTCGGCGTCTGGGACATCAGCCCCGAGCGCGACGACATCGACGTCCTCGTCACCGGCTCGCAGAAGGCGCTGATGCTGCCCCCGGGGCTCGGCTTCGTGACGCTCTCGGACAAGGCCTGGGAGCGCAACAAGACCGCCAAGCTGCCGCGCTACTACTTCGACCTCGGCAAGGAGCGAAAGAGCCAGGTCAACAACCAGACGGCGTTCACGCCGGCGGTCTCCCTCGTCGAGGGCCTGCTCGAGTCCTTGCGGCTGATGCAGGAGGAGGGGCTGCCGTCGATCTTCGCGCGCCACAAGCGCCTCGCCGCCGCCACCCGCGCCGGCGTCAAGGCGCTCGGCCTCGAGCTGTTCGCCAAGGCGCCCGCCGACAGCGTCACCAGCGTCATCCAGCCCGCGTCGCTCAAGCCGGACGCCGTCTACAAGGGCCTGATGAACCGCGCCAACCTCACCATCGCCGGTGGCCAGGAGGCCGTGAAGGGAAAGATCTTCCGCGTCGCCCACCTCGGCTACTACGACGAGCTCGACATCATCACCGTGCTCGGCGCCATCGAGATCATCCTGCGCCAGGAGGGCTTCGCGAGCTTCACGCCGGGCGTCGGCGTGGGCGCCGCGAGCGAGATCTTGAAGGACGGCTTCGTGAAGAAGGGTGGGTGAGCGCGTGGCCAAGGTCCTCGTCAGCGACAAGCTCGACCCCAAGGGCGTCGCCCTGCTGCAGGCGGCGGACGGCGTCGACGTCGACAACAAGCCCGGCCTCAAGCCCGAGGAGCAGCGCGAGATCATCGGCGCCTACGACGGGCTCATCGTGCGCTCCGCCACCAAGGTCACGCCGGCGTTCCTCGAGCGCGCGGACAAGCTGCGCATCGTCATCCGCGCGGGCATCGGCGTCGACAACATCGACATCGCGGCCTGCAAGGAGCGCGGCATCGTCGTCGAGAACACGCCGCGCGGAAACGTGCTCAGCGCGGCGGAGCACGCCATCGCGCTGATGATGTCGCTGGCGCGGCAGGTGCCGGCGGCCACGGCGTCCATGAAGGGCGGCAAGTGGGACAAGAGCCGGTTCATGGGCACCGAGATCACCGGGAAGACCCTCGGCATCATCGGCACCGGCAACATCGGCGCCGTCGTCGTCGACCGGGCCCTCGGCTTGAAGATGAAGGTGCTCGCGTTCGACCCCATCCTGACGCCGGAGAAGGCCCGGGAGATGGGCGTGGAGCTCACCACCAACGTCGACGACGTGTTCACGCGCGCGGACGTCATCACGCTGCACACGCCCTTGCTCCCGTCGACGAGGCACATCGTGAACGACGCCGCGTTCGCCAAGATGAAGCCCGGCGTCCTCCTCATCAACGCCGCCCGCGGCGGCCTCGTCGACGAGGACGCGCTCCTGCGCGCCATCGAGTCCAAGAAGGTGCGCGGCGCCGCCCTCGACGTGTTCAGCGTGGAGCCCGTGTCGCCGGATCACCCGCTTTTGAAGCGCGACGAGGTGGTGGTCACGCCGCACCTCGGCGCGTCCACCTTCGAGGCGCAGGTGAACGTCGCCGTGGAGGCCGCGGAGCAGATGGTGGCATTCTTCAAGGACGGCACCACCACGAACGTGATCTGATCGCTGCCGTCGTCGTCGGCGCGGCTCCCTGGCGCCGCGCGGCGCCACCACGTCGGCGACGCCGGCGTGTATGCTGCGGACATGGCCGCCCGAGGACAGCCGGAGTTTTCCATCTCCCCGGCAACGCAGGTGCAGACGTCGGGGTTGAACCTCGACCTCGGCTTCACCGAGCGGCGCTGCCAGCTCACGGTCCTGTCCGGCGCGCAGACGGGCAAGAGCATCGAGGTCAACAAGCCCGAGTTCACCGTCGGCAAGGGCGACGAGTGCGACCTCGTCATCGCCGACCCCACGGTGAGCCGGCAGCACTTCACCATCGAGCAGCAGCAGGGCGCCTACGTCATCCGCGACAACGCCTCCACCAACGGCACCTGGATCGACCAGTTCCGCATCCGCGAGGCCTACCTGCGGCCGGGCGTGGTCGTGCGCGCCGGCCAGGTGCAGCTCAAGCTCGAGCCGCTGTTCAAGCCCATCGACATCGCGCCTTCGTCGGACGACCGCTTCGGGTCGCTGGTGGGGCACTCGGTGCGCATGCGGCAGATCTTCACCATGCTCGAGCGCGTGGCAAAGACCGACGCCACCGTCGTCATCTTCGGCGAGACGGGCACCGGCAAGAGCGCCATCGCGCAGGCCATCCACGAGGCGAGCGCGCGCAAGACCGGGCCCTTCATCACCGTCGACTGCGGTGCCATCGCCGAAAACCTCATCGAGAGCGAGCTGTTCGGCCACGAGAAGGGCGCGTTCACCGGGGCGTCCGCGCTGCGCAAGGGCGCCCTCGAGCGCGCCCACGGCGGCACGCTCTTCATCGACGAGCTCGTCGACCTGCGGCTCGATCTCCAGCCCCGCCTGTTGCGCGTCCTCGAGGAGCGCGAGGTGCGGCGCGTCGGCGGCAACGACGCCATCAAGCTCGACGTCCGCATCATCGCGGCCTCGCGCTTCGACCTGTGGCGCGAGGTGGAGGCCAAGCGCTTCCGCGAGGACCTCTACTTCCGGCTGGCGGTGTTCACCCTGCCGCTGCCGTCGCTGCGGGAGCGCGCCGAGGACATCCCGCTGCTGGCGCAGGCGTTCGCGCGCTCGCTGAGCGGCAGCGAGCGCCTCCTGGAGCGCATGACGCCGTCGGTGCTGGAGCGCCTGAAGAAGCACCCGTTCCCCGGCAACGTGCGCGAGCTCAGGAACGTCATCGAGCGCGCCAACTACCTCGACAGCGACCCGACGGAGATGCTCGGGCCGCTCGGGGGCATCCCCTCGGGCGTCCTGGCATCGATCCCGGGCGCCGACCCGGGGGTGCCGCCGCCGGTCGCCGAGCCGCCCGTCCCCGAGGCCGTCGCCCTCGCCGAGGAGACCGCACCGGTGCCGTTGGCCGCAGACGGCGCCGTCCCGCTGCTCGCCGACTGCACGCTGCCGTTCAAGGACGCCAAGGAGAAGCTGCTCGAGCAGTTCGAGGCCGAGTACTTCCGGCGCCTGTTGCAGCGCGCCGGCGGGAACGCCTCGGCCATCGCGCGCACGGCGGGCATCGACAGGAAGCACGTGTACACGCTGGCCAAGAAGCACGGGCTCGACCTCAGGGCCCGCGGCAGCAAGGACAGCGACGACGATTGAGCCGCTCACGCGTGGGCCGCGCCGGCGACGTCAGCCGCGCGCCGTAGACGTCCGTCGACGCGACCCAATCGAAGCCGGCGGGCCGCCGCGGGCTACTCGCCCTCGCCTTCGCCTTCGCCTTCGCCCTCTCCTTCGCCTTCGCCTTCGCCCTCGCCTTCGCCCTCTCCTTCGCCTTCGCCCTCGCCCTCGCCCTCGCCTTCGCCCTCACCCTCGCCCTCGCCCTCGCCCTCGCCCTCGCCCTCGCCCTCGCCGCCGTGGCAGACGGGGTCGACGTTGCAGTCGGCGTCGGCGCAGTCGATGTCGCCGTCGCCGTCGTTGTCGATGCCGTCGGCGCAGTCGCGCTCGGCGCAGGTGGCGTCGTCGGCCGCGAGGAAGGGCAGGGTGCTCACGGGGATGGTGAGCGTCGGGGTCTTGGCGGCATCGCTCTTGATGACGAGGTTGGCGAAGCTCGCCGCGGCCGGGTCGGCGGTGGTGTACTTGAACGCGAGCGACGCCACGTCGTCCTTGAACAGCTCGGACTGATCGAACGCGGCATCGCTGAAGGCGTCGACGCCGCCACCCTGGTCGGACTCGGTGAAGGACACGTCCGTGATGGTGACCTTGTCGTCGCCGACGTTGCGCACGGAGAAGCTCTCCACCGCGGTCGCGACCGGCGTCTCGCAGAAGAAGCCGGTGCGGCAGCCCTGGAGCGTGCACTGGTTGGCCGCGCCGCACGTGGCCGTGACGGCGTCGCTGCCCGCGGCGGGGTTGCACGACGTCAGCGACGGCGGGAGCGCGATCTCCTGCAACAGCGGCCGGAGCTCGCCCGGCGAGGACGCGGGGCAGGCGCAGGGGAAGACGGCGGCGACGGCGAGAAGCCCGAGGCGGTGGAGTCTCATGTTGTTCATCTCTTCAGCCGTTCTGGCAGAAATCCTGGCCGGTGTCACAGTTCGCGGGACATCCGCACGTGATGGTGGCCGTGATCGTGTATGTCATGTCGAGGTCGAAGTCATTGATGCCGTTGTCCACGACCTCGATGTACAGGGGCGCGTCGACGTTCACGCTCCCGCCGGCGGACACGATGCACTCGTCGGGTCCGTCGCCGAAGTCCACCGTGTGGGCGGGGTTGCTGTCGCCGTCGGTCCAGCAGCGCGAGTCCACGCACACGGAACCGGGCGCGCACGCGTTCTGCCCGCCCTCCTGCTCGCTGCACCCGCCGGTCTGGGTGGCCTCGAGGGTGCTGCCGGCGAGCGCGCTGCCGTTGTCGCCGTGCACGAACACCGCGAGCTCCACCGGGGTGGTGCGGTCGATGGTGTAGTTGACGTTGATCCCCCAGTACGCGCCCGAGGGGAAGTGATCGAGCTTGAAGAAGTCGCGGTCGCCCTCGTACGACAGCCTGCCGCTGAAGGTGCGCGAGACCGACCCCGCGGCGGGATCGCCGCAATTGGCCTCGTTGGCGGGGAAGTTGAAGCCCACCGGGTTCGGCACCGCCTCGACGTCGATGCACGTGGGATCCTGGTCGTCCGCCGGCAGGTTCTGGTCGATGGTCGTCGGGGGCGCGGCGCAGAGCGGTTGATAGCCCGTGTCCACCACGCGCGCCCGCTGCTTGCTCTGCTCGCGCTGCCGGGCGCGCTCGGCTTCGGCGGCGGTGACGTTGTTGCCGGTGTCGGCGAAGCCGGCGAACTCCAGGTTCGGGATGAGGAAGTCGTCGCCGTGCTCGTTGGTGTCGGGGTCCGGCACCACCTGGAACTGGATGGTGTAGCCGCCGGTCTCCTGGAAGGCGTCGTCGTTGAGCTCGTTGACGCTGACGAACACGGGCTCCGCGGTGCGCAGCGGGAACGCGGTCTTGAACGGCGAGGTCTTGATGAAGCGCTGCAGCATCTCGGTGCCGCACTTGTTGTCGTAGCAGACATGGGTGTGGTTGGTGGCGGGGTCTACGCCGACGCACTGGTTGGGCGCCTGGGCGCACGCTACCGGGGCGCCGTCCTCGGGATCGGCCGTGATCATGGCGAGCTGCGGCTGGAAGTCGGGCGACAGCGTCCCGTCGAAGGTCACGGTCACCACGAGCACCTGGGGCGTGTTGCGGCTCGTGCCCCCGGGCGGGGTGACGCGATAGACGTCCTGATCGGCGAACGACGCCAGCGACGCCGTCACCGTCTGGCCTGAGGTCACGGTGGTGGCGGTGTCGACGGACTCGTTGCCGCCGGCGCCCTCGTTGGCGTCGGGATCGGCGAGGACGGAGACGTTGACCGTGTATTGGCCGAGCGCGGGATCGAGCTGGGCGTCGGTGGCGGCGGTGTCGCCGCCGGCCTGGACGAGCAGGAGGTACGGCCCGGCGGGATCGGTGCTGGCGGCCTTGCGCAGCCGCACGGTCTCCTTGGTGGCGTCGGCGGGATCGGCGGCGAGCGGCGCCGTCTGGAGCACCGTGAGCGCGTCGGGCAACAACAGCGTGGCGACGTGCTGCACGCCGCTGCCGGCGGGGACGTCGATGGTGACGTCGATGATCTGCGCCGCGGCGGAGACCTCGATGGCGTAGTAGTCGAGGTCGCCCGAGGTGGCGATGATGCCGTTGATGGGCGTGCCCGGCGTGACCGGCGTGGCCTGGTCGGGGAGGTTGTTCGGCTCGTTGGCGTCGGGGTCGGGGACCACGTCGACGACGAGGGTGTACTCGTTCACGTTGTCGAAGCCGTCGTCGAGCCCTTCGAAGTCGCGCACGTCGACGATGTAGTCGGCGGTGTCGTCCACGCGGTGCGCGCTGGTGAAGTTGGTGACGTGCCCCTGGGTGTCGTTGGGGTCGCCGTCGAAGATGCCGAGCGGGTCCATGGTGCCGTCGCCGTTGTCCTTGAACAGGCCGTAGGCCGGGCTGACGTTGGTGAAGTTCGTGCCCATGGACAGCGTGACGACGAGGACGTCGCCTGCGTTGGCGTGGACGCGGTAGCCGTCGTCGTCACGCGCGGGGCACAGGGTGCCGGTGATGGGCGTGGACGCCTCGAGGTCCACCGCGCTGGTGGCGTCGCGGGTGGGGAAGTTGGTGTCCACCTGGCAGCCCTCCACCGGCGGCGGCGGTGGCGGCTTGACCTCGGGCGGCGGCGGGCATGCGGTGAGTGCGGCGCAGGCGGCGAGCGCGACCGGCGCCACGCGGAAGAAGGCATCGCGGGTCATGGGCTTCCTCATGGATCGACGCAGTCGACTGCGGGATCGAATTCATTGGCGGGCTTGAAGGCCTCGCGGGGCAAGGTGATCTCGCCGTTGGCGGGATCCTTGAGGCGCTTGTCGGCGTCGAAGCGCGCGCGGGCGCAGGCGAGCCGCGCCGTGCCCGGCTCGTCGGGAGCGTCGAACGGCGCCTCGGTGACCTCGAAGATGATGCGGTTTTCGCCGGGCAGCATCTCGCCGGCGCCGAGACCCGGCGAGGGCGTGGTGCCGTTGGGCGCGTCGAGCGGCGCGTCCGCGCCCTTGGTGCTCGCGAGCGCGATGTTGTCGACCTTGAAGTCGTAGCAGATGGACGCGCCCTCGATGCCGCGCTGCACGATCTTGTAGCGGTAGGCGTGCTCCGAGAGGTCGGAGACGTCGTCGGTGTCGACCCGAGAGTGCGCGCGCATCTCCGCCGCGTTGCCGACGCCGTCGAAGTCGATGTCGAGCAGCGTGTCCGCGAGGCCGGGGTTGCTGCCGTAGAGCACCTCGATGCCGTCCCCGAAGCCGTCGTTGTCGCTGTCGTAGAACAGCGAGCTGGTGCCGAAGAACAGCTCCTCGCAGTTGCGCAGGCCGTCGCCGTCGTCGTCGAAGCGATCGCGGTCGCCCTTGCAGTCGGCGTCGGTGGGATTGAGCGGGTCGAAGCCCGACGACTCGAGGCTGTGTTCGAGCAGGTCGGAGAAGCCGTCGTTGTCCGTGTCTGTGAGGAACGGGTCCGTGCCGATGAGGTTCTCCACCTGATCGGACAGGCCGTCGCCGTCGCTGTCGATGATGCCCTTGGCGAGCGTGGGGTCGTCGGAGCGCACGCGGGGATCCACGCCGAGCGCGGCCGAGAACGGGCGCGCGTTGATGTTGTCGGCGGTGAAGTTCTTCATGGCGAACACGCGCTTGAACGAGGTGAAGTCCACGAAGAGGAAGTTGATGGCCTCCCCCGACGAGAAGTCGCGGAACACGCCGTTGCCGCGCTTGGCCATGGCGCGCATGAACGTGGAGCCGCACTGCTTGATCTGGGTGTCGGTCTGGGGCGCGGCGGCGAAGGCCGAGTTGAAGCTCAGCTCGCGGATGTTGTACTGGCGGGCGAGCTCGTTGATCTGGCCGATGAGCAGGTCCGACTGATCGACGACGTCGACGGCGTTGGGCGGCGCGCGCCCCGTCTGCTCCCACAAGGACGCGTCCTCACAGGTCTGCGTGATGTCGAAGCGGCTGTCGGTGTCGGGGATGCCGTCCGAGAGGAACATGATCACGTAGCGCGCGTTCTGGAGGTCGAGCGGGTCGGAGATGGCCATGTCGGTGGCGAGGGTGCCGACGGCGGTCTCGAGCGCGTTCAGGAAGTCCGTGGTGCCGCCCGCCTGCGCCACGGCGCCCGCCGCCGTGAGCGCCTCTTCGGGCGGGGCGAAGCCGAGCGTGCAGTTGGTGCGCGTGGTGTAGTCGTCGCAGTGGTCGGTGACGACGGAGGTGCTGGCGCCGAACACCTCGATGGCGATCTCCACGCCCGGGATGTCCTTGACGGCGTCGATGACGTCGAGGACGGCGGCGACTCGGGTGAAGCCCGGATCGGTGACCACCATCGACTGGCTGGTGTCGATGATGAACATGATCTTCACGGGGAACGAGAGATCGTCCGGGTCCGTGGTGCAGAAGCTGCCGTTCACCGAGAGCTTGTTGTCCGCGCGCTCGTTGAGCGGGGGCGGGATGGGCTCGAGCGAGCCGTCGTAGCAGCCGGCGGCGACGGCGAGCGCGAAGGCGAGGGTGGCGCCGACGACGGCGCCCGTGGTTGTCGGGCGCGGCATCACTTCACCTCCAGGCCTTCGCAGATGTCGAGACCGTTTTGGAGCGCGTCGATGACCGTCGGGTTCGACAGGTCCTTGAAGTGGCAGGCCAGCGGATCCTGCGCACAGGCGGCTTCGTCCTCGACGATGCTCACCTTGCCCTGGGCGGGGTCCTTGAAGTTCGGTTTCACGTACTGCACGCGCGCGCAGCCGACGCGCATGTCGATGCGGCCGAGCGGGTTGTCGATGGGGGCCTCGGCGATGAAGAAGAGCACGTCGTTGAAGCCGCGCCGGCCGCCGACGAAGCGCGGCTGCGTGGTGGCGAGGTGGATGCCGCGCGCCTTCTCCGTGTAACAGGTGCGGCCGTCCTCGGTGTGGCCGTTCTCGATGAGCTCGTAGCGGATGGATTGCTGCTCGCGATCGCTGTCCGGCAGGAGCGGGTCACGCCCCTTGCGGACCTCCTCGAGGTTGGGCGTGCCGTCGAAGTCGTCGTCGCGGTTGTCTTCGGCGCGCGTGGGGTCGAGGCCGATGCGCACCTCGATGCCGTCGGGGATGGTGTCGCCGTCGGTGTCGGCGAGCTTGGGGTTGGTGCCGAGGATGTTCTCCTCGCAGCCGTTCAAGCCGTCGCCGTCGAGGTCGGTGCGGTCGACGCCGTCGAATTGCGGCGTGGCCGGACAGGCCTTGATGGGCCGCCGCTGGAACCGCGGATCGAAGCCGACGTCGGTGCGGTCCTCCTCGAACTTGTCGTCGAAGCCGTCGCCCCACGTGGCCGGGTCCTGGAGGATCTGCGGCGGCACGCCGGCGGGCAATTGGTCGACCTGTTTGTCGGAGTCGGCCACGGCGGCGTCGGTGCCGAGGTTGAACTCGAGGTCGTCGTCGAGGCCGTCGCCGTCGGAGTCCGGGCGGAAGTCGACGACGGACGGGTCGCCGCCGGGCGGCAGGGCGTTTTTGTTGTGCGCGTACGCGTCGATGAGCGTGAAGCCCTGCTTGAGCGACGTGAAGTTGAACGAGAGGAAGTCGATCTCGCCGGAATTCTCGAAGTCGCGGAACTGGCCGTGGCCGATGTTGGCCATGCTCTGCAGCAGCGACGCCGCGCGGCACTTGTTCAGGCGGAAGATCTGCTTCACGTCGTCGCCGAGGCCGCTGTCGAAGAGCAGCGCGGTGTTGAGCTGGATCTCGCCGACGCCGAACTGTGCGCCGAGATCCATGATGTCCTGCACCAGCCCTTCGATCTGGTAGCTGCGGTTGTAGTTGCTGTCGATCTCGAGGTCGTTGAGCGCGGTGAGCGTGCCTGCGCCGAAGTTGGGGGTGCCGTTGCCGGCGAAGGCCTGGTCCGCGCCGTCGCGGAAGAAGTCGAGGCGATCGTTGTCGTTGCAGAAGACGGACTCCTCGGCGTCCTCGCAGTAGCGGCCGGAGGGGGTGAGCGCGCCGGCCTCCCACGCCTCGGGCGCGCAGCCGTAGGGGTCGCCGCCGTACGCGCCGACGGTCTCGTCGGCGTTGATGCAGCACTTGGGATCGGGGGAGCCGTCGGAGAAGAAGACGATGACGTACTTGGTGCGCGCGAGCTCCGCGGGATCGGCGCGCAGCATGTCGAGCAGCAGGAGCTGCTTGGCGGCGTTGAGGGCGCCCTGGTAGTCGGTGGTGACGTCCTTGAGCGTGAGGAAGCTCGGCTCCTGCCAGTTGGCGGCGGAGATGAAGATGGGATCGTCGGGGTTGTTGATCTGCGGCTCGAGGTAGACGTTGCTGCCGAAGCCCATGGTGGACACGAACACGTTTTGCTGCGGCCGCAGCGTGTTCATGAGCTGGCGCACCGCGTTGACGCGCAGGCCGGGCTGATCGGTGAACTGCATCGAGCCCGACGTGTCGACGACGAGGAGCAGCTTCACGGGGAACGCCACGTCGGCCGCCGGCCGCGTGCAGAACTGCGCATCGAGCTCGAGCAGATCGTCGACGACTGGCGGCTCGCCGTTGGTGATGGGCACGAGCTTCTGATTCGTACACCCGAGGCCGATGATCGAGGCGAGCACCAGGCCGAGTGCGGGAGTTCGCGCGATGTTCATCCGTCCTCCGTCGAGCCCCGAGAGTGTACCACGATCCACGTCGTCAAACCTGTCTGCACGATCCGATCCCGCCGACCGGAGGGAGGCGCGCACTCTGACCGAGCGAAGCGAGGGAAGGCGTGCGGAACAAAGAATGCTGAGGCGCGCACTCTGACCGAGCGAAGCGAGGGAAGGCGTGCGGAACAAAAAAACGCTGAGCGCACTCTGATCGAGCGAGCGAGGGAAGGCGTGCGGAACAAAAAAAAGACGACGCCCCCGATTTCTCGGGGGCGTCGTCCGGAGGAAACCGACTCTGACTACTTCCCGTTGCGACGGCGGCGGCGCACGAGGAACAGCAGGCCGAGGAGGGCGGCCGCCGGAGCCGTGCTGCCCGGGGCGGCGGCGCAGAAGGTCTGCACGGGCTCGCCACCGACGTTGATGGTGACTTCCGCCTCGGAGGTCTTGCTGTCCGGGTAGGCGTCGTCCTCGGGGTGCACGAGCTCGGCGAGGAGCTTGAGGGTGTACTTGCCGGGCACGGTGGTGCTGAAGCGCGCCTCGTGGTCGGGCTCGTAGAGGTACTCAATCTCCTGCGACACGCTCACGCTGCCCTGCGGGTTGGTGATGGTGTAGGCGTTCTGGCCGTCGGCGGGCGTCGAGACCACGGTCCAGGTGTAGCGGATGGCGCGGCTCTCGCGGTTGGCGAAGATGTGCAGGAGCTTGGCGTCAGCCGTGGTCTGGGTGTCGATGGTCGGGCCCGCGTGCACGGCGAAGGGCGCGGCCGGGTCGAGGCAGCTCGCCTCGTCGGTGACCACGAAGCAGAGGAACGGGTCACACGCGTCGCCGAGGCCGTCGTGATCGATGTCCTTCTGGTCGAGGTTGGGCACGTTCAAGCAGTTGTCGAACGTGTTGTCGAGGCCGTCGTTGTCGAGGTCGTGGTCGCAGAGGTCGCCGATGCCGTCGTTGTCGTTGTCGGCCTGGTCGACGTTGGGCAGCGCGATGCAGTTGTCGAGCGCGTCGTCGATGAGGTCGGCGTCCTGGTCGGAGAAGCACGCGTTCGGCACGATGGCGTTGACGTCGTGGCAGTCGGTGATCGGCGAACCGCCGGCGCCCGGGGCGAGCAGCGGGCAGTTGTCGACCGCGTCGGGGCAGTCGTCGTTGTCGTCGTTGCTGTCACAGGCGTTGCCGAGGACGTCGCCGTCGGCGTTCTCCTGGCCCGGGTTCGGGACGAAGGCGCAGTTGTCGACCGCGTTCAAGATGGTGTCGTTGTCGGCGTCGGGATCGCAGAGATCGCCGATGCCGTCCGCGTCCACGTCGCTGAGGTCGAAGTTGGCGGCGTTCGGGCAGTTGTCGCAGCCGTCGCCGCGGCCGTCGCCGTCGGTGTCGAGCTGGTCGGGGTTGAACGCGAAGGCGCAGTTGTCGAAGTCGTCCTCGATGCCGTCGTCATCGAAGTCGTCGGCGTACTGATAGGTATCGCCCTGGTCGGTGAACGCGATCAGGATGGAGCAACCGCAGCCGCAGCCGCAGCCGCCACCGCTCTCGTTCGGGGTTCCGCAGAACCCGCTGTCACACTCACCCCCGGGGGTCTGCGCGAGCGCGCTTGTCGCGCAGAGAGCAAAGGCAACGATGGGCAGAAACTTCAACATGGCTTCCTCCTTGGCCGCGTGCTCCAAAGCGAGAACCGGGCCAGCCCGCCCGGCGCCGCCATTCCGCGTGAAATCGCGGACTTGGCTCGATGGACGCCGGGGGGTGTGTGGACTCGAGTCACCAACCTGCCTCTCGCTTGGGGACTCGAGTCTACGCGCAAGCGGGATTGGGGAGTGAAGTCCACAGGATCGCGAGACAGTCCCACCTTGGCTCCCTCGGGCGGCGTCGGGGACGTCCCGCCTCCCCGCGCCGGGCGTCCGGCGCGCGTCCGCAGGGCGGGGCGCGCGGGCGGGTGCCCGCGAGTTGCATGGTAAACAGCCATGATGACCAAGCACGCCATCGTCGCCTCTTCGCTCGTGGGGCTGCTCGTTGGACTGTCCGTCGCGGCGGGCGCCGGCTGTCCCGCCGAGGGAGAGGGAGAGGGCGAGGGCGAGGGCGAAGGCGAGGGCGAGGGCGACACCAGCGACATCGTCCTCGACACCGCCGTGAACGTCACCGCCGACGCCACGGTCGATCCGTTCGCCACGCAGATCGGCTCCGGGCTCGCGGTCACGGCGAGGAGCGACGGCCGCTACGCGTTCGTCTTCGCCACCGACGGCGACGGCAGCACCGTCACCTGCCAGACCTTCTCGGGCGTCACGCCGCCGCCGGCGCCGCTGTCGAAGATCGTCGTGGTCGACGAGCAGCCCGACGGCACCCCGCGCACCCGCGTCGTCGACGACGTGCCGCCGCTGTTCGACGACTCCCTCGACATCACCGTCGATCCCGTGAGCGACGCGCTCGTGGTCGCGTACATGGGCGGGGACATCGCCGTCGGCTACTGCGGCGCCTCCGACCTCATGGTGGCCGTCGAGAGCGGCGACAGCTTCGTGAAGACGTCGGTGGCGGCGTCGTCGGGCGACGGCAGCGGCCCGTGCCGCACCACGCAGAACGTGTGCGCCCAGGGCGACGTCGTCGGGCGCTTCCCGGGCCTCGCGCTCGACGGCACGCGCTCGGTGATCGCGTACCTCGATCTGCACTTCGGCTTCGCCGCCGACGACATCTTCGGCTCCGACCTCGAGATCGGCCTCGCCGACGCCGAGACCCCCACGGCGCCGGACATCCTCACCGCGTGCGGCGACGCCGCCGCCGGCTACGACCTCGGCGTGACGCTCACCTCGGACGGCAAGGCGGTGGTCGCGCACAACGTCATCGCCAGCAACAACCTCGGCGCGGTGACGGGCTCGTACGTCCCGTGCCCCGCCGTCGGCCCCGACGTCGGCATCCTGCACAAGGGCATCTACGCGGAGACCGAGCAGGACGACGGCACCTTCCAGGAGGTGCAGCTCGTGGAAAACGGCGAGGTGAGCTCGCACATCTCGGTGGCGCAGCAGGACGGGCAGGGGATCTTCGTGCTGTTCCGCGAGGACGGCACCAAGCAGCTCGTGCTCGCCCGCTCCGTCGACGACGGCGCGACGTTCACGCTGGAGTTCCCCGAGAAGCTCGGCATCACCGGCTTGTCGCCCAACATCGGCTTCCTCTCCGACGGCACCCAGATCCTCGGCTACGGCCACTGCAGCGACGACGGCGGCGACGTCGCGTGCAACCCGCATCAGGACGGCGTACGCATCGCGTGGCGCGAGGTCGGCGAGACCGCGTTCCACAAGAAGACCTTCACCGGCGACGACGAAGACCTCGACGGCACCAAGACCGACATGGTGATCGGCGCCGACGACACCGTCCTCGTCGCCTCGTACAACGTGTCCCAGGACCAGTTCGTCATCCAACGCTTCAAGAAGTCGCCATGACAAGCACCCGTCTCCTCTTCGCCGCCGCTTCGCTGTTCGCCCTCGCCGCCGGCTGCGGCAACCCGCCGAACTTCCTCGACGGCTCCATCAAGGAGTCGCACGACCTCACCTTCGACGCGGTGGAGCTGCGCTTCCTGACGGACCAGAGCGTCTTTCAGCTCAGCTACTTCAACAGCCTCGACACCGAGGACCCGAGCGCGGGCAAGGACACCGTCGCCAAGCTGACCTTCAACGAGCCCGACGGCGGCGCGGTCGTCGACAAGAAGATCGATCTCACCGCGGACACGGCGGGGGCGCGGGTCGAGCGCGTGACGGCCAGGAACGACCCGTTCCCCTCGGCGTTCACCAAGGGCGAGGTCACCTTCCACACCAAGCCCGCCGACAAAAAGACCGTGGACGGCGACTTCGCCATCACCTTCGACAACGGCAAGACCCTCGACGGCGGCTTCGAGGCCCCCCTCGAAGACGTGTCGTTCTGAGGCCGACCGTCGGCGTCGGGGCTCAGCGGCGGCGCTTGCGGAAGGCCAGCAGCGCCAGCGCGAAGCCGAGCGCGCCGAAGGAGCCGGCGTCGGTCCCGCGGCAGCCGCAGGGCTGATCGGCGCCCGGCGGCGGCGGCGTCTCGGCGGGCGAGCAGTCGAGGTCGGTGGCGACGTTGTCGACGCTGATGTTCGACAACACCGCGCTCGCGTCGGGGGCGACGATGTCGACGATGAAGGTGCGCGCGTCGCAGCCCGAGTCGAGCGTCTGGGTGAACGTGGCCGCGGACACGCCGTTGCCGTCGGCGCCGCCGATGGCGGCCTGGCTGGCGGCGTCGGTGGCGTCGAACGCGATCTCGTCGCCGTTTTCGTCGTGCGGCACGGCCTGTGAGCCGCCGTTTCCTTCGTAGCTCCACTGGATGTGGCTGTCCTCGCTGCCGGTGATCTCGTGCACCAGCACGCTCATCGGCGCCGGGGACCCGCCGCCGAGGCCGAGGCCGCCGGCCTGCTCCGACCACGACAGCGTGAAGCCGCCCGACTTGGGCGGCACCTGCACCTTCATCTGCAGGAGCGCCGGCGCGTAGTTCGCCAGGCCCACGTCGCCCTTGCCGGGCTGGAAGAGCTGGTCCTTGGCGTTGACGTCGATGTCCGTGCCGTCGGCGTTGAGCGTGGACAGCGGCCAGACGCGAACACAGGCGGACAGCCCGCGGGTGTCGAGCTGCTGCTGGGCGAAGTCCGCCACCGTCTGCCCGAGAAGGGGTTCGGCCGCGACGGCGTCGACGAGGTTGGCGCTGGCGGCGGCGAAGTCTTCGTTGTCGCCGGAGGCCGCGACCGCGGTGAGCACCGCGCGCTCGAAGGCCTTGATCTTGGCGGCGTCGCCGCCGAGGGAGTCGTGCACGGCCCACAGCGCGCCGGCCCAGGGCTCGCTGTCGCCGTGGACCTCGCCGATCAGGTCGTCGGGGCACTTCTTGTCGTTGTTGTTGTCGCGCAGGCCCGTCTCGCCCGCGGGCGCGAGCTGGTCGCTCGCGTACTCGCCCACCGACGAGTTGCCCGCGAACATCGACGACATGATGTCGGCCCAGCCCTCGTTGAGCGCGCCCGGCTCCACGTGCGTGCCGTACTCGTCGACGCCGTTGACGGCGAGGTTGGGGTTGAGCGCGTGGACCACGCCGTGGGTGAACTCGTGGTGCACGACGTCGCCGTCGTAGGCGAAGTCACGGAAGCCCTGGAAGTAGATGTTGCTGTCGAAGGGCCGGTTGAACAGCGCCGCCAGCACCTGGAGCTCCGGCGGGATGTTGATGGGGCCGCCCGAGAGCGCGGGCACGAACGCCGCGTTGGGGATGCGCTGGTAGTCGCTGATGACGACGGGGTTCTCGGCGCTGGCGCCCTTGCCCTGGAAGATCTGCTGGCCGATGTCCGCGAGGTTGAGCTGCGGGAACAGCACGTTGGTGGTGATGTGGAACGGGTGCACCGGCAGCCCGTTCGCGTCCACGACGGAGTCGCCGTTTGCGTCGCACTGCATGGAGTTGGGGCCGAGGCAGAACGAGTCGTCCTCGAGGACGTCGCGGACGTGCTGAAAGAACACGTACGTGGAGTGGTAGACCTCGATCTCCGCGAAGGCGTCTTCCTCGGAGGCCTTGCCCGCGAGGTCGTCCTCGCTGCGGTCCTTGTCCACGGGCGTCTCGAACCAGCCGTCGGGGTCGGCGCCCGCGGCGGCGCGGCTCGCCACGCGGGGGAGCTCCGCGCAGAACGCGACGCGCGCGAACAGCGTGTCGCCGACGCCGGGGAGCTGAACGGGGAGGATGTTGGACGGCACGGCGAGGTCGACGGTGCTGACGTTGGCGTCGGGCGTGTCGCTCTCGGCGCACGTGGCCACCGTGTCGGCCAGGGTATCCGCGGGGAGGTTGGCCAGGCAGTCGGCGCTGCCGTCGTTGCAGATGAAGTGCTTGCAGCAGTTGAACGTCTCGAAGTGGAAGCCCTGCAGGTGGGCCCCGACGTCGTTTGGCACCAGCTCCTCGAGCTGCGCGTCCTCGAGCTCGGACGACAGGTCCGCGTCGGGGCTCGAGGGCTGATCGTTGTGGAAGACGCGCGCGGCGGTGGGCGCGTCGACGAACGTGATGGCGGGGCGGGTCAGGAGGACGTGGCCGTCGGCGGCGTCGACGTACACGTCGCGGGTGTCGCGCAGATCGAGCGTGGGAACGCGCACCTTCCACGCGGCGTGGACGCCGTCGTTGCGCGCGAGCCACACGCGGGCGCCGAAGCCGTGCAGGCGCTCGACGGTGGTGTCGGTGAAGAGGCACCCGACGACGGCGCCGCACGCGGCGTCGATGGCGCGCGCCTCGTCGAGGTCGAAGCTGCCGTGGGGCGCCAGGGGGGCAAGGTGCCTCGCGCGCGTGATGCGGTCCTGCGCGAGGAAGAGGACGCGGTCGGCGCCTTCGACGGGGACGCCGTCGATGATGGGCGTCGCGCGCGCGATGACGCGCCGGCCGAGCCGGTGTGCGACCACGGAGACGTCGTCGGCGGCGGCCATGGCGGGGTCCTGCGCGAGCCACGACGGATCGAGGAGCGCCACCCGGGCGGCGTCCTCGAGCGCGGCGCGCGCCGCCGGTGCGGTGGCTTGCGCGGCCGCCGGCGGGGCCGGGACGGGCGCGGAGACGGCGGGGGCGGCGGCGAGGGCGACGGTGGCGACGAGGGCGAGCATGCGGCGGACTGTAGCGCTCCGGTCCGCTGAATCCAGACCGGATCGGGGACGTCGGAATTGTCAGGCTCGACTTGCGCGGGAAAACGCCCGGCAACTACATTGGCCCCCCCGACGAGGTTTGTTGATGCTGGCTCCGATCGTTCTCGCCGTCGCAACCCACTTCTCCGGTGCCGTCGACATGACGGAAGACGAGTACCGCCTGTACTGCGGTTACCTCGACGCCATCGAGAAGCCCGAGATCGCCCGGTACCATGGCAAGACGCGCGACAAGAAGGTCGCGCATCTGGCCCACGTGCGGCCCAAGGTGCTCATGTCCGCCGTCGACAAAGGGGGCAAGTACGGCGCCACGTGCGACGAGATCGGCAAGAAGGCCGAGGCCGACGCCCGCGCCGTGCTCGACGGCGCCTTCCCCGGGCGCATCTCCGTGTTCAAGCTCGACTACTCCGACCCGTCCCACGTGGTCGCCCTGGTGACCTGGCTCGGCCTCGATCGCAAGAAGGTCGTCGAGGAGGCCTCCACCATCGTCGCGTCCGTCGTCGAGGGCGCCAAGATCACAAAGACCATCGCCGTGCGCGCCGTGGATCCCGCGGCGCCGGACAAGACGGCCGACAGCGCGATGTGGTGGGAGGCCAAGATCACGCACACGCAGGCCACGCGCATCGACAAGAGCAAGGTCGCCGACTACGCCACCACCCGCTACCTGCGCCTGTTTGACGGCTGCAAGACCGTCATCGACGGCGCCTGTCAGGTGAAATAGCCTCGACGCGTGACCACCGTTCGCGGAAAGGGGCCCGTGAAGCGGGGGCGCCGTCCTCTCGCGGACGGCGCGCTCCCGAAGAACGCGCCGGGCGTGAAGCGTGAGCACCCCGCGCGCGCCAAGACGACGCCGGTGCCCTCAGGCGTAGACGCCCTCCAGCGCTTCGTCGCCGCCGATGTCCACGGCGCGGTGGACCCGGTCGTCCTGCGCTCCCACGCCGTCGACGAGTCGCTCGACAGCGTCTTTCGCAAGCACATGGTGGACTTCCGCACGTCCTTCGACGAGATGCGCAAGCAGCCGCCGTCGGTGGTGTTCTTCGGCGGCGCGCGGCTCAAACCGGGGGAGCCGCACTACGCGCTCGCCGAGGCCTTCGGGCGCGTGCTCGCCGAGCGCGGCATCCCGCCCAAGACGGGCCGCGGCCCCGGCGCCATGGAGGCGGTGCCCGCCGAGTTCATCGAGGCGCGCGACCACCGCACCGCGAAGGTGGTGCAGTCCGTGGTCGGCGGCGTCTCGCGGCTCGCGCACCTCGACGATCAGCGCACGCTCGGCTTCAACATCATCCTCCCCAAGGAGCAGGCGCCGAGCCCGGCCATCGAAAACGGCGGCGAGATCCAGAACTTCGCGTTCCGCAAGTTCGCGCTCTACGAGAACGTCCGCGGCGTCGTCGTGCTGCCCGGCGGCTTCGGCACCATGGACGAGCTCATGGAGGTCCTCGTCCTCAAGAAGAACGGCCGCACCCACGACCCCGTCGTGCTCGCAGGCACCGACTACTGGCAGCCCATCCTCGATGCCTGGAGGACGGCGGCCCAAAGGAACGGGGCGGACCTGCTCGCGGGGCTCCTCGACGAGGTGCTCGTCACCGACAATCCGCACGTCGCGCTCGACTACATCGAGGGGCAAAAGGGCGTGCGCTCCTTCGAGGAGGATCCCGACGTCCTCTACAAGCGCATGGTCCGGGAGATCAAGCTCGCGCGCTACGTCGCCGTTCGCCAGGACAAGGCCGTCACCGTCCTCGGCGGCAACCGCCTGCGTCACGACGATCCCGCGCTCTCGCTCATCGCGGACCTCGCCGGCCGCATCGATCAGGCGGGCGAGCCGCTGCGCGTCGGCGAGGAGGGCCAGGTGGAGCGAGCGGTGGTGGCGGCGGCGGGCGACGTGCAGCGCGTCCTGTGGAGCGAGGACCCGTCGGTGCACAAGCGCAGCGACGTCGACGTCGACGACGTTCGCTTCCACGAGCGTGTGCCGCAAAAGGAGGTCCTGCTGCGCAACGCCTCCGCCTACGTCGTCCTGCCCGACGCCGCGCGCGGCAAGGACGAGCTGTGCACCGTGCTGTGTCAGATCCAGACGGGCAAGCTGCCGAAGCGGCCCATCGTCCTCGTCGACAGCGCCTTTTGGAAGCCCATCGTCGACGCCTGGACCGCCCAGATGCTCGGCCCCGATCACGCGTACATCGCTCCCGACGACGTCAGCCTCATCAGCTACGCGGACACGGCCGACCAGGCCTTCGATGCCCTCGCGTCCGTGCTGCCGTAGGGCTCGCTGCCCGAGGCGTTATGCCAGGACGCGCGCGCGCGCGAGCATGGCCTCGTAGACCGGCCGCGCTTCCATGAACGTCTCGATGGGCGACGAGAACGAGAGGATCATCAGCAGGGCTTCGTCCCCGCGCTTGACCGCGCCGCGCCAGGAGAGCGTGCGGCGGCCGGTGCCGTCGGTGGAGAGGTAGAGCTCCTCGGCGCCCTTCTCCGTCGCCTGCAGCGCGGCGAGCGCGTCCTTGGAGTCCGGGCCCCAGCCGTCGAGGAGGATGCCGTCGGCGTCGCCGAGCTTCATGCGCTTGTGGCCCTGAAGGCGGCCGAGGCGCACGAGCTCCTCCACCTCCTCGAGGTAGGGCGCGAGGAACTTCTCGAGGGGCGTGTCCTCGGCGAGGCGCCACGAGGAGACGTCGATGCTGTGGCCGTCGGCGGTCCCGTCGTGGTTGAAGCTCAACGACCGCCCGTCGAGCTGGAGGCCGAGGAAGCGCCAACCCTCCGGCACCAGGAGCTCCACGCCGCGCTTGGCGAGCCAGCGGCGCGCGTCGGGGACGGCGGGGGGCGCGAGCTTCTGCGGGTCGAGCGAGCCCGGGCCGGCGAGCGCCTTGTCGTCGAGCCCGGCCTTGTTGATGATGTGTGCGCGGTCGCCGACGGGGCTCGACGCCGTCGCCGCCGTGCCTTCGCCGGCCTTCTGTCGCTTCGGGTCGGGTTTCGCCACGGCGCCGACTGTAGCATGCAGGCGGGTGGCGCAATCGCCCCGGCGCCGAGGAGGACCCATGCCTGGAACCATCCTGATGTTGTGCGGCCCCGACTACGAAGACCTCGAGGTCTGGTACCCCAAGCTCCGGCTCGAGGAGGCCGGCTACACCGTCAAGGTCGCCGGCCTCGGCGCGGCCGAGTACACGGGGAAGTGGGGCTATCCGGTGAAGACCGACGGGCAGGTCAAGGACTTCCCCGCCGACACCCTCGTCGGCCTCATCGCCCCCGGCGGCTGGGCGCCGGACAAGCTCCGGCGTGACGACGAGGTCAAAGCGCGCGTGCGCGAGGTCCATGCGCAGGGCAAGCTCGTCGCCACCATCTGCCACGGCGGGTGGGTGCTCATCTCGGCCGGCATCGTGAAGGGCAAGCGCATCACCGGCACCACCGCGATCAAGGACGACCTCGAAAACGCCGGCGCCACGTGGGTGGACGAGCCCGTCGTCGTCGACGGCAACATCGTCAGCTCCCGCGTGCCCAAGGACCTGCCGCGCTTCGGCGCCGCGCTCGTCGAGGTGCTCGCGCGCCAGCGCTCGTCATCGTGATGAGCGACCGGAGCGAGCGGCCGCGCTTACTCAGCGCGCGGGCAGCGCGAGCTCGATGGCGGCCCCGGCGGCGCCCGGCACGATCCGCCAGCTCCCGCCGCTCGCGGTGACGACGGCGTCGACGATGCGGAAGCCGAGGCCGCTGCCGCCGGTCTTGGTGGTGCCGCTCGGCCGCGCGGAGAGGCCCGGGCCGTCGTCGACCACGCGCACGCCGCCGGCGGCGGGCTCCACGCGGATGCGCGAGGCCCCCCGCGTGCCGTCCCCCTCGCACGCGTTCAAAAGGAGGTTGAGCGCCACGCGCTCGAGCGCGATCGCCCCGCCGGCGACGCGGGCGAAGGCGCTCACCTCGACGTCGATCGCGACGTCGGGGAAGCGCGCGGCCACCACGCGCGCGGCGCGGGTGAACGCGCTGGCGACGTCGACGTCGTCGACGACCTCCAGGGCGGCGGCCTCGGCGAGGGCGTCGGCGCGCAGCGAGCGCAGCACGCGTTGGGCGGCGCCCAGGTCTTCGCGGAGGCGATCGGCGTGCACGCGGTGGCCGGCGTCGAGCGCGCCGCGCTCGTCGAGCTCGCGCGCCATCAGCTCGGCGTTCAACAGCGCCGAGCCGAGCGTGCTCTTCAAGTCATGGTGCTCCTCGATGACGGTCTCGAGGCCGCGCCGCGCGCGGTCGGCGCGCACCGACGAGGTGGCCGCGTCCTCGGCCATGGACCGCGCCCGGCGCGCCACGGCGATGGCCGTCGCCGACGTGAAGGCGACGCACATGACGATGATGAGGGGCGTGCCCTGCGTGGTGTGGAGCTGCCCCGGGACCAGCAGGTGGTCCAGCGCGATGAGCGCGGCCAGCGAAGCGGCGTTCAGGATCGATCCGGCGACCGCCACAGGCGTGGAGAGCCGGAAGCCCGCGACGGTGATCATGAGGAACAGCACCGCGACGTCGGGGTGCCCGAGCACGCCGCGGTAGACCGCCGCCGGCCACAACACGTTGGACGCGAGCGCCAGGAAGCACACGGCGGCGTCGATGCTCACCGACGCATAGAGGAGCCCCCGGGGAAAGGCGGGCCGGCGCGTGCGCCGCACGATCCAGATCGAAAACGCGGCCGTGACCGCCACCGCGGGCACCATGACGAGGGCGCCGGTGGGCACGCGATCGCCGTCCCAGAGCCCGCCGAAGGACGCGCGGCGGACGATCGCGGCGACGCAGAACACCGCGCGCGCGCTGGAGATCCAGCGCTCGCTGGCGCGGGTGCTCCCATCGACGATGGAGGCGACAGCGGCGTCCACGATCACTCTGTGTCACCGGTGGGCTGTCTCATGCAAGGCGCGGCGCGGCGGATCCGGGCTAGCGTCGCAGCCATGAGCCGGCCCGTATCCCGCATCCTCGTCGTCGATGACCACGAGAGCCTGCGCGGCCAGCTCATGCGCGCCCTGGTGCGGCGCGCCGACGACGTGATCGGCGCCGGGACCGTCGCCGAGGCCCGGGACGCGCTCGCGGCCCCGCCCCCGCCCGATCTGGTCCTCCTCGACGTGGCCCTCCCCGACGGAGACGCGTTCGACGTCCTCGCGGCCATCGACGGGCTCACGCCCGCCCCGGTCGTCGTCGGGATGAGCGGCAGCGCCACCAATTCCCAGGCGTTCGCGCTCGCCACCCGCGGCGTGCGCGCGTTCATCGGAAAGCCACTCGAGCTCGACGAGCTCTACGCGGTGATCGACGCGGCGCTCGACGCGGCGCCGCCGTTCGCCCCCACGGTGCGCGCGGCCGTGGGGCACACCTCGCTCGACGACGTCGAGGAGGACGTGCGCGCGCTGATGGTCAAGGAGGCGCTCGCGCTCTCCGGCGGCAACCGTCGCGCCGCCGCGCGCATGCTCTCGATCACCCGCCAGCGCCTTCAGTACATCCTGCGCTCCGCCGATTGAGCTGCGCGGCGTCACGCGCTCGCGCTCTTCGGCTCAGGCGCCGACGGCGGGCGTGGAGGTCACGCGCGTGAAGCCGAAGCGCCGCACGAGGCCGACGCGCCCGTCCACGACGGCTAGCGGGCGCTCGAGCCGCAACACGCCGTCGCCGCCGAGGACGCCGTCGGACATGCCGGCGGCGCCGCCGAACGCCGTGCACGCCTCGCCCGCCGGCGCCGGCGCGCGCACGAGGCCCGAGAGGTGGAGCACGCGCGCGAGCGGAAGCGGGGCCCCGGCCACGATCCCGCCCGCGGCACGGTCCAGCGCGGGGGAAAACAGCGTGACCGTGTCGCCGGCGCGCGCGGGGACGCCGTCGACGACGCCACCCAGCTCCCGCCAGCCAGCGGTGGCGTCGTCGTCGAAGAGGAGCGCCCGGGGCGCGCGCTCCTCGAGCGCGCCCCACAACAGGCGCGCCTTCGCGCCGTCGCCCGCGCCTGCCGGGCGCGCGCCGTCGCCGGCGACGGCGGCGAGGAAGCCGGCGTGAACGCGGGGCAGGGCGGTGGCGTCGACGAGGTCGAGGAGCGCGTGCAGCTCGCGCGCGCCGAGGGACGCGCCGTCGCCCGCGAGGGAGAGCGCCGGCATGTCGTCGCCGGGCAGCTCCCCCTCGAACAGCAGGTCGCGCCCGAGGCTCTCCCGGAGCGCCGCCGGTCCGTCGGCCGGCACCACCGTCACGGCGCGGCGCACGCCGCACGCGTGCAGCACGTGGAGGTCGCGCGCCGCGTCGCCGGTGGCGCGGCCGGCGACGACGATGGCGAGGTCGGCGCCGCGGGAACGCCCGACGCGCGCGCGCAGCGGGAGCTCGGCCGGCAGCTCCTCGAGGAGCAGCTCGTACAGCTCCGTCTCGACGAGCACGACGTCACCGGGGCTCCCCGCGGGGGCAGGTTTCGTGCGGGCCCCCGCGGCGAGGGCGCGCGCGAACGACGGCCGCGGGCGCGCGCGGGCATCGACGAGCACGGCCCGGATACGCGGCTTCACGTGTGCCACACGAGGCGCGACAGGCGGGGCTCGCGCGAGGGGACCACGACGAAGCCGAGCTTCTTTGCGCACGCGATGGCGGCGCCGGCGCGCGGGGGGACGTGCACGCTCATGGGGACGTCGGCGCGGATGGCCTCGTCGATGAGCTCGCGCCCGAGCGCGAGCCCCACGCCGCGACGCCGAAACGGGGGAGCGACGACGAGCTCCGCGATGTGGACCTCGTGGCGCGGTCGCAGCACGCGCATGAACGCGGCGACCTCCTCGCCCTCGACGAGGACGACGTGGGCGCCGGCCTCGAACGCCGCGCGCCACGCGCGCTCGTCGAGGAGCGGGTGGTCGGGCTCCACCACGGCGGCGAACGCGTCGCGCGTGAGCGTCCACAACACGCCGGCGTCGCGGGCGGTGGAGGCGCGGCGGCCGAGCCGGAGCTTCATCGGCGCACCCTGCGCACCGCGACGACGTCGTTTTCCTCGTCGAGCCACGCGACGCGTTTGGCGGGCGGCGGCAGGCAGCGCGCGGCGAGGCGCACGGGGCCGTGGGCGTCGCCCTGGCGCGCGCCGACGACGCAGCGGCCCGTGAACAGCGTGGCGCGGGCGCGCGCCGTGGGCCGCGCGCCCGGGGGGCCGCCTCCGTCGCGGGCCGCCGGCGGCGCGCCCTCGAGGGAGAGCGCGTCGGTGAGCGGGCCCGTCGGCAGCGCCCGCGGCCGGGCGGCGGCGACGAGCGCGGAGAGCGGCGCGGCGAGGCGCTCGAGGTCGTCGTCGTCGAACCCGGGCGCGGGCCGGACCACCGCGGCGCCGTCGCCGTCGAGGCCCCACTGCGCGATGAGCCCGCGCAGGCGTCGCTCGGCGTCGTCGTCGCCGGCGACGAGGGCGACCGCGGGGACGGCGGCGACCGCCGCGAGCTTCAGCACGTGCCGCGCGCGCGCCGGCAGCGGTTCGAGGAGCACGAGGAGCGACGCGCGGGCGAGCGCCTCCGCCCAGGCGGCGAGGGTGGCGCCGCCGCCGGGATCGCGGACGAGGGCGACGTCGATGTCCTCGGCGACGGCCCACGGCCGCGCGGCCAACGCCTCGGCGGGCGCGTCGAGGGCGAGGCCCGCGCCGCCGACGACGGCGACGCGCACCGGCGGGCGTGAGCCGCTCCACACGAGCCAGCCGCCGGCGGTCTCGCCGACGACGAGCGCGTCCTCGGGCAGGTCCTCGGTCTTCGACACGGCCCGCTCAGACACCGAGGCCCCCCTCGGTCCGGGTGGAGCGTACGTGCAGGACGCGCACGGGGCCGAGCCCGGCCCCCTTGAGGAGCACCACGCCGACGCGCCCCTGGTTCGGGCAGATGGGGCGGTCGACCTCGACGACGCCGCCGCCGAAGCGCGCGTGGCCGAAGCCGCCGTTTCCCCCGAACGCGATGCAGGGCTCGATTCCGACCGACGCGCCGTCGGGCTCGACGACGAAGCGGCGCGCCGAGGGCAGGGGCTCGCTGGCGATCACGAGCTCGTCGCCGTTTTCGAACGGATGATCCCCAAGGTCGAACGACGTGAAGCGCTCGCCGTGCGTGACCACCACGCTCCTGCGCAGGAAGCCTTCCGGCCACAGCACGTGCGCCTCCGCGCGCGCGGGCATGGGCCCATGAATGACCCGGCCCCAAAACGGCGCGGGTGCGCGCCGCGCGCCGGCGACGCGCGCGACGGCGAGGAAGCCGTCGTGGAAGATCGGCGCCGCCGCGCGGGCGACGAGGTCCGCGACGGAGTCCTCCGTCGATCCCGACAGCGCGTCGTCGCCGCCGGCGAGGTCGGCGCCGAGGCCGGTGACGAGATAGCGCGCGCTGCGCTCGTCGACGTCGCGGCAGCCGGGCGGGACCGCGATCACCGCGGCGCGTGCGCCGGCGGCGACTGCGATGCGCGCGGCGCGGGCGACCGCGGAGACGTGGGGGCCGGCGACGACGACGACGACGTCGGCGCCGCGGGCGGCTTCGATCATCTCGCGGGTGCCGCGCGCCGGGAGCGTGACGAAGCGGACGTCGGCCTGCGCGCTCGCGACCGTGGTGCTGCGCGCCCCGTGCGCGCGCGGGGCGCCGGCGGGCAGCGAGGCGAGCGGCGCGTCGCTCGCGCGCGCGTCGAGGACGACCGCGGACAGGGTCGGTACCGGGCGCGCGCCGCTCACGGTCATCGCCCGGACAATCGCACGACGCGCCGACCGCGGGGAGCGGCCGCGCTCAGCGCGTCACTGCCACTCGTCGATCAGGTTCGCGATGAGCGCCGTCCAGCCCGTCTGGTGGCTGGCGCCGATGCCGGCGCCGTTGTCGCCGTGGAAGTACTCGTAGAACAGCAGGTGATCGCGCCAGTACGGGTCGTCCTGGAAGCGCGCCGCCCCGCCCCACACCGGGCGTTTTCCCTCGGGCGTGAGCAGGAAGATGTCGATCATGCGCCGCGCGATGTCGCGCGCCATGTCCCGCAGCGCGATGGGCTCCTCGTGCGAGCCCGGCGTGCGCACCGTGTAGCGTGGGCCGAACGCGGTGCCGAGCTTTCGCAGCGACTCGATGATCAAGAACGTGGTGGGGAACCAGATGGGCCCGCGCCAGTTGGAGTTGCCGCCCTTGAGCTTGTTGTCGCTCTCGGCGGGCTCATACGAGACGCTGCGCCCGTCGAACTCGAACGGCTGCTTTTCGTGCAGCTTGGACAGCGAGCGGATGCCGTAGTCCGACAGGAACTCGGCCTCGTTGTGCATGTGCTCGAGCATGCGCCGGAGCTGGTGCGTGTTGACGATGGTCAACAGGTGGGTGGTCTTGCCGTCGGCGCCTTCGATGGTGTGGATGACCTCCTCCACCATCTCCCGCCGGTTCTTCAAGAACCAGTTGAGGTTGGACTTGAACTCCTTGAACGGCTCGATCCAGTCGAGCTCCAGGCGCTCCACCGCGAACAGCGGGATGAGGCCGACGAGCGAGCGCACGCGAAACTTCTTGTAGCTGCCGTCGGGGTACTTGAGGACGTCGTAGAAGAAGCCGTCCTTGGCGTCGAACAGCGAGTAGTCGCGCCGGCCCATGTGCTTCATGGCGTACGCGACGTACGTGTAGTGCTGCAGGAACTTGGACGCCAAGCTCTCGTACACCGGGTTTTCCTTGGCCAGCTCCAGCGCGATGCGCATCAGGTTCAGGCAGAACATGCCCATCCAGCCGGTGGCGTCGGACTGCTCGAGCGTGGAGCCGTCGTTGGTGCGCTCCGAGCGATCGATGACCGTGATGTTGTCGAGCCCGAGGAAGCCGCCCTCGAAGACGTTGTTGCCCTCGCGGTCGACCTTGTTCACCCACGAGGCGAAGTTGATGAGCAGCTTGTGGAAGCAGCGCTCGAGCCAGTCGCGGTCGGCCTTGCCGTTCCTGAACTTGTCCATGTTGTACACGCGCCAGACGGCCCAAGCGTGCACCGGGGGGTTCAGGTCATTGAACTCCCACTCGTAGGCGGGGAGCTGGCCGTTTGGGTGCTGGAACTGCTCGAACAAGAGCACCCAGAGCTGGTCCTTGGCGAACTGCGCGTCGATGAGCGCGAATGGCACGCACTGAAACGCGAGGTCCCACGCCGCGAACCAGGGGTACTCCCACTTGTCCGGCATGGTCATGATGCGCATGGAGTTCAGGTGGCGCCAGTGCTTGTTCCGGATGCCGTTGCGCGACGCCGGCGGCGGCCAGTCGGGGTTGTCGCCGTCGAGCCAGCGGGCGACGTCGAAGATGTAGCTCATCTTCGTCCACAACAGCCCCGCCAACGCGCGCCGCTGGACGTGCTTCTCGTCGGCGGACGCGGTGGAGGGGTGGATGCCGGCGTAGAAGACGTCGGCCTCGGCCTTGCGCTCGGCGATGATGCTGTCGACGTCGTCGAGGGGGCTGCGCTTGCCGGAGTCCGTCAGCCGCAGCCGCAGCTCCACCTTGCCGCCGGCCGGCACGACGTAGCGGTAGTGCATGGCCGCCTTGGTGCCGTGCTCGTCGGGCTTGAGCGCCGAGCAATCGCGCTCGCAGACAAAGCGGTGGAAGGCGTCCTTGGTGTACGGCTTGCGCGAGACGTTGCCGGGGCCGAAGGCGCGGGCGGCGTTGGTCTCGTTGTCCGTGAACAACATCTCGCCGCCGGTCAGAGAAGGCTCGGCGTGCGTAGGTTGCGGGCCGTAGAGCCAGCGCGTGCCCAGCCGATAGTGCACGGGGATGTTGATGTCGGGCTGCGTGTCACCGTCGTTGGTGACGAGGCAGAGCCCGCCCCAATCGTCGCGGCCCACGTCGATGCGCGGCTCCGGGAGCGGCACCGGCCCCCAGGCCCACGTGTTGCGGAACCACAGCGTGGGCAGGATGTGCAGCGGCGCCGCCTCGGGCCCGCGGTTGTGCGCGGTGATGCGCACGACGATGTCCTCCGGCGTGGCCTTGGCGTATTCGACGAAGATGTCGAAGTAGCGGTTGTCGTCGAAGACCCCACAGTCGGCGGCCTCGAACTCGGGGCCGTGGCCGGCGCGCCGCTGGTTCTCCTCGACGAGCTGCCGGTACGGATACGCCGCCTGCGGGTACTTGTAGAGCAGGCACATGTAGCTGTGGGTCGGCGTGTTGTCGACGTGGAACCAGTAGTCCTTCGCGTCCTCGCCGTGGTTGCCCTCATAGGGGTTCACGCCGAAAAACCGCTCCTTGAGGTGGTCGTCCTTCTCGTTCCAGAAGGCGGGCGCGAAGCAGAGGAGCTGGTAGCGGTCGCAGATGCCGCCGATGCCGTCCTCGCCCCACCGGTACGCCTTGGCGCGCGCCTTGTCGTAGGTGAGGTAGCCCCAGGCGTTGCCGTCGTCGGAGTAGTCCTCGCGCACCGTCCCCCACGAGCGATCCGGGAGGTACGGCCCCCAGCGCCGCCAGCCGGACATGTCGTCGCGGATGTCGCGGACGCGCTCGCGCTCGCGGTCCAGGGGGATCCCGTGCACGCCGACGGGATCGACTTTGCTGTTGGCCATCAGAGTGAGTCCGCGGCGAAGTGCGCAGCGCCGAGGAGCGGCGCCTTGTCGTTGAGGGCGACGTGCACGGGCACCTGGCGCAGGAGCTCCGCGAAGCGGCCCTTGTCGACGAAGGCCTTCATGAACGCCCCGCGCTGCAGGATGGGCAGCAGCTTGGGCGCGATGCCGCCGCCGATGAAGAGCCCGCCGGTGGCGAGGAACTTGAGCGCGACGTTGCCCGCCTCGGCGCCGTACAGGTGCGCGAACAGGTCGGCCGCGGCGGCGCACAGCCTGTCGGTGCCGTTGACGGCCTCGACGCCGACGACGGCGCCCTTGTCACCGGTGGCCTTGATCTTGGCGGCGACGGCGGGGCTCTCCTCGTGCACGCCCTTGTGCTTGAGGAAGTCGTAGAGGTTGCCGATGCCCATGCCCGACACCACGCGCTCCCAGGACACGTGCTGCTCGTCGCTGCCGAGGCGGCGCGCCACGAAGGTGCGCAGCTCGAACTCGAGCGGGGTGGCGGGCGAGAAGGAGGCGTGGCCGCCCTCGGACGCCACGGGGCGGTGGCCGTCGCCGGTGTCGACGAGGAGGCCCTCGCCGAGGCCGGTGCCGGCGGCGATGACGGCGATGTTCCCCCGGCGGGGCCCGCTCTTGCCCGGGTTCAGCACGGACAGCTCGCTCTCGCCGAGGTGGAGCATGCCGTAGCCCGCCGCTTGCAGGTCGTTCAGCAGCCGCGCGCGGGGGACCTTCAAGGTCTCAGCGAGGGGGCCCTCGGCGAGGGTCCAGGGAAGGTTGGTGGTCTTGCACGCGCCGTCGACGACGGCGCCCGGCACGCCGAAGCAGGCCATGCGCACGAGCACGTCGGGCGAGCCCTCCATGAAGGCGAGACAGAGGGCCTCGAGCGACGGGAAGTCGCGGCTGGCGTACGTCTGCTCGCGCACCTTCTCGAGCGTGCCGACCCCGCTCTCGTACAGAGCGAGCACGGTCTTGGTTCCTCCGACGTCACCGGCCAACAACATGGGACACCTCGCGAAGGGGCCCCCTTATCTGTCGTCGGGACCCTCGTCGTCAACCCGCGACGAGCGCGAGGAGCTGGACCACGTTTTTGGGGCAATCGAGGCCCTCCGGGCCGTCGAAGAAGCCGTGCTCCGTGAATTCCTCGTTGGGCACCACCTCGCCATCGACGTCGGCGACGAAGCAGAAGTTCATGTGCAGGCCCTTGCTGCCGGCGTCGTGCTCCTCGTAGGCGAGGAGGCCGGGCGGGGCGCCGTCGACGGCGCCCGGGCGCGCGTTGAACCGCCCCTCGAGGCCGGTCTCCTCGAACAGCTCGCGCCGGGCGGCCTCGAGCGGGGTCTCCCCGGGCTCGATCTCACCGCCCACGGGGAGCCAGGTGCCGAGGCGCTTGTGCTTGATGAGCAGCACCCGGCCGGTCGGGTCGCGGGCGAAGATGGCGACGGAGAAGGCGCGACGCATGGTAGCGTGACCCTATGCGCAAACTCTTCGCCTTCGCCATCGTCGTCGCCGCGGCCTGCGGCTGCACCTCGAGCGCGGACGCGCCCGACCAGCAGTGGGCGCTCGTGCAAAACCACTTCTACATCGACCACGCGCCCCGCGATGAGCGCGACATGGTGAAGCAGCTCGCGTACATCACGCACGAAGGCCAAAACGTCGGCGTGCGCGGCCAGTCGTCGAGGTTCCGCTTCTTCGTCGACGTCCTCACCTGGCAGCGCCAGGGCAACACGCTGCGCTCCACGGTGCTCCAGACCAACAAGAAGCTCCAGACCACCTTCCGCGCGTGGCGCTGCCAGGGCAAGGCGCCCCGGCCCTTCGAGCTCTGCCTCGAGCTCAAGGAGGGCGACCGCGTCCGCCACTACTTCAGCCGCAACGACTGGATCATCGAGAGCGCCGCCGACGCCTCCGCCCTCGCCGCGCGCGTCGACATCGATCCGTCCGCGTCCGCGGGCGACTGAGGGAGCGGCCGCGCTTGATCAGCGCGCGGCGACGGTCCGCACCGGCGCCTTGTCGAAGAGGTCCGCGGCCTGTGTGCGCTCGTCTGCGTGCGGGCCGTGCGCGCTGCGTCGCAGCAGCCTGGCGGCGTCGGCGAGCGTGAGCCCCTCGGCGTACTTGCTGCCACGCAGGATCTCGGCGCCGAGCGCCATCCCGAGCGCCGCCTTGGCGTCGTCGTCGAGGTCGGCCACGCGCGCGGCCCACGCGCTCGGGCCGACGTCCACCGCGAGCTCCGTCGCGTGCTCGTGGCGCGGGACCTTGTGGCGGACGCGCACCGTGGCGAGCTTCCCCGCGGGCGCGTGCCCAGGGTCCACGCGCTCGATCTCGTACAGCGCCGTGACGGCGTGACCGGCCCCGATCTCGCCGGCGTCCTTCTTGTCGTTCCTGAAGTCCTTGTCGGCGATGTCGCGGTTTTCGTAGCCGAGCAAGCGGTAGCTCCGCACCACTTCGGGGTTCCACTCCACCTGGATCTTCGCGTCCTGCGCGATCACCTCGAGCGTGCTGGTGAGCTCGTCGACAAAGTAGCGCCGCAGCGTCTGCCGAGAGTCGATGTACGTGTAGTTGCCGTTGCCGGCGTCGGCGAGCTGCTCCATGAGGTTGTCGTTGTAGTTGCCGCCGCCGAAGCCCATCGTCGACATCGTCACGCCCTCGCTCACGTAGCCGCGCACGGACTTCAGGATGTCCGCGTAGGAGGTGCGGCCGATGTTGGCGTCGCCGTCGGACAGCACCACCACGCGCGCGCTCCGATCACTGCCGAGCTCCTTGCCGGCCTCGCGATACGCGAGCTCCATGCCCGAGCCCATGTCCGTGCCGCCGCCGGATATGAGCCCGGCGACGGCCTGATGGATCTCTGCGCGCTTTGACGCCGGCGTCGCAGGCAGCACGAGGCGGGTGGCGCCGGCGTAGGTGACGATGGCGACGGTGTCGTCGTCGCGCAGCGCGTCCACCGCCATGTCGATGCCGTCCTTGGCCCACGGCAGCTTGTCCGGCTGCTGCATGGAGCCGGAGACATCGACGAGGAACGTGACGTGCGCGGGCTTTCTCTGCGCGGCGGTGAGCCGCTTGCCCTGGATGGCCACGCGCACGACGTCGCGGTCGCGGGTGAACGGCGAGGGCGCGGCGTCCACGTGCACGGCGAACGCGCTGCCGTCGCGCGGGCCGGCGTAGTCGTAGTGGAGCGCGTTCACGAGCTCCTCCACGCGAACGGCCGCGGGCACCGGCGCCCGCCCCATGCGCAGGAACCGGCGCGTGTACATCCAGCTCCCGCTGTCGACGTCGATGGAGAAGGTCGACAGCGGATCTTCACGGACGTCGACGATCGGGTTCGTGCCCGCATGGACGAAGGTGCCGCCGGCCTGGGGCGGCGGCTCCGGCGCGAGCGCTCGAGTGCCGCCGGACAAGCGCGCCGCGCCGCTGCCGATGCTGACGGCGATGCCGCCGCCGCCCTTGCCGGACCAGCGCAGCGCGCCGCTGCCGTAGGCGCCGGCGCCGCCGCCGCCGGCGCCGTAGCCGGCGGCGCCATAGCCGGCGGCGCCTCGCCCTTCGGCCTTTCCCTGGCCGAGGCTCCCCACGACGGAGTCGCCGAGGGCGATGCCGGCGAGGCCGCCGACGTCAGCGCCGCCGCGCGCGCGCCGGGCCACGCTGGCGTGCAGCGGGCGCTCGTGCGTCGCGGGCGCCGCCGTCGTGGCCGTCTTCGGCGCCGCCGGCACGGCCGTCTTCGTCGCCGCCGGGGGGGCCGTCTGCGTCGGCGCCGAGGGGGGCGGCGGCGTCGCGGCCGCGATCCGCCGGGGCGCCACGTTGTCGACGACGACGGGCGCGGCGCCGGTGGGGGCGGGGTCGTCGCAGGCACAGACGGCGACGACGGCGGCGAGCGGCACGAGCCGCGCCGCGAGGGTGATGAATCGCATGGGCTCCTCGTTGGTTGTTCGAGGGACAGCGCCGCGGCGGCGCCGGTTCCGGCGCGGCGGCGTGGTGGAGGTATGCTCGGGTCATGAACAGAGCGCTGTGCCTCGTCGTCGCCTCCCTCGCGCTCGGCGGGTGCCACAAGCACGAGAGCCCGGAGGAGCAGATCCGCAAGGTCCTCGACGACGGCGCCGCCGCGCTCGAGGCGCGCGACGCCAAGAAGGCCGCGGAGGTGCTGTCCGACGCGTACAAGGACGACGCCGGCCGCGACAAACAGAAGGTCAAGGGGCTCGCGTTCTTCGCGCTCCAGCAAGGGCCGGTGCTCGTCTCGTTGCAGAAGGTCGACATCAAGGTCGACGGCGATCACGCCGCCGTCGCCCTCAAGGTGCTGGCCGTGCAGGGCAACCCCACGCTCAAGACCGCCGCCGACCTCTTGCCGTCCAACGCGCGCGCCTTCGACCTCACGCTGTCGCTCGCCCACGAAGACGACGGCTGGCGGGTCACGGCCATCGACGGCCTCCACGCCGGCGGCCTCGAGTGACCACCGGCTGCTGAGCTACGATCCCCGCGTGGACGCAGACGCGCTCATCGGGCGCACCTTCGGTGGCCGCTGGAAGGTCGACAAGAAGCTGTCCTCCGGCGGCATGGGGGCGCTGTATGTCGCCAGCCACGCCGACAGCGGGCGCAAGGCCGCGCTCAAGGTCATCCGCCCTCGCGCGGCGCCGATGGAGGGCTTGTCGCAGCGCTTCCGTCACGAGGTGGAGGCGCTCGCTTCCATCACGCACCCGAACATCGTGGCGCTCCTCGACAGCGGCGTGGACGAGGGTGATCTCTTCCTCGTCATGGAGCTGCTCGAGGGCCGCTCGCTGCGCCGCGAGCTCAAGCGCAGCGGCCCGATGCCGTGGCGGCGGGCGCTGCGCATCGGCGCCGACGTCGCCCGCGCGCTCTCGGCCGTCCACAAACGCGGGTTGATCCATCGCGACCTCAAGCCCGACAACGTGTTCCTCATGTCGTCGGAGGGGCACAGCGACTTCGTGAAGCTGCTCGACTTCGGCGTCGCCCGCGTCCCCGAAAAGCACGTCACGCGCACCGGCATCGTCGTCGGGACGGCGGGGTACATCGCGCCCGAGCAGCTCCGCGATCAGCCGCCCACGCCGGCGTCGGACGTCTACGCGCTCGGCGTCATGCTCTACGAGATGGTGGCAGGCGAAGCGCCTTTCAAGGCGGCGTCGTTCGAAGCCATGGTGGTGAAGCAAATGGGCGGCAGCGTCGCGCCGCCGAGCGCCCACGCCGACGTCCCCGGCGACGTCGACGCCATCATCCTGAAGCTCATGGCGCGGGTCCCCGAGGAGCGGCCGCCGGACGCGGAGGCCGCCCTGGCGCTCCTGTGCGACGACAGCGGCGCGCCGCCGCCCCTGGAAAAGACCGAGAAGCTCGTGCGCATGGTGAAGACGCAGGAGGACGCCGTCGACGTCACGGAGCGGATCATCGCGCCCACCGTCGACGTCACCGTGCGCTCGACCGTCGCGCCCCACGACCGGCGGCCGCTCTTCGTCGGGGCGGGCGTCGGCGTCGCCATCGTCGCCGTCGTCGCCGTCGCCGCGTGGGCCTGGCTGCCCCGCGCGCCTGTGTCCCAGGTGACCGCCGCGGTCGACCCGGCGCCCGCCGCCGGCGTCGATCGAGGGCGGCCACCCGCCGCGGCCGACAATCCCGCGCCCGTCGATGCCCCCGCGCCGGCCGTCGCCGAAGACCCGCCCGCCGTCGCCGACGCCACGTCGCGCGCTGTTGCGGACGAGCGCGCGCGCACGTCCCCGGCGCGCGGTCGACTAGAGGTCCTCGACGCGGTCACCGCCGAGGTCCGCGCGGCGGCTCGTGCGCACGCGTCGTTGTTCGCCGCGTGCGGCGGAGACACGTCGCCGCGCCGGCTCGCCGTGGCCGCCTACGCCAACGGCACCATGCGCCCGCTCGGCGCCGCCGCCGACCCGCCGATGGCGTGTGCGCAGCGCGTGGTGCGCATGCTCCGGGTGCCGCGCTTCAGCGGGCCGCCGGTGCCGGTGCCGCTGTCCGTCGTCGTCGGCAGGGTGAAGCCGCCGCCGCCCCCCAACCTCCCCGGCATCAACCCGCTGGGGCACGGGCGATGATCGCCGTCGTCGTCGCCGCTGCGCTCGCCGCTTCGGTCACCGCCGAGGAGCACTGGCACGCGGTCGGCGACGCGGCGCTCGAGTCGGGCGACGCGTGCGAGTCGACCTACTACCGCATGCACCTCTTCGACGAGACGCACAGTGAGGCTGCCGCCTACTACGCATTTCAGAGCGCCTACGCCGCCGACCTCATGGTGACGGCCGACGCCCTCCTCGCGCACATCCACGATCCGCGCATGCTCGCGGCGCTCGCGGCCAACCGCAAAGACCTCGACGAGCGCCGCCGCGTCGGCGCGCTGCGCGACGCCGCGTGCCCCGCACACCGGCCCGTGTGCGGCGACTTCATCGTCGACGAGGGCGAGACCTGCGACGACGGCAACCGCATCGACGGCGACGACTGCGACAGCCGCTGCATGCGAGAGCCGACGGCGTGGACACCTCCGCGCCCGAGCGAGGCGGCCCCCGCGCCGCCGCCGCCTTCGAAGCCGCCGCCGCGCGCGCCGCCGCCTGATCCGAAGGCCGCCGCGGCCAAGGCCGCCGCCGACAACCGCGCGCACATGTGCGCCGGCGCGCCCATCGCGGTCGCCGTGGGCGTCATCGCCGCGCTCATCCCTTGCAGCGTCGTGGTCTTGCTGTCGGGCGCGCCCTGCTGCACGCCGTGACCGCTACTCCGTGGGCGGTCCGCTCGGGCCGCGCTGGCGCAGCGGCAGCGGGGGCAGCGGCAACGCGGCGAGGAGCGCGAGGATGGCGAGGACGATCGCCACCTTGTAGACGGCGACGACGGCGTCGGTGAACGCCTGCTTCAGCGCGTGGTCGACCTTGCCGACGGTCTCGATGGCCATGCCCTCGGCGTGATCAAGCGCGCCGTTCACCTTCTCGAGCACGCCTGCGACCGCCTGCGCCTCCGCCGCGCTCTCGGCTCCCTTGAGGCCGACCTCGATGCGGCTCTCGATCTGCGCGCGCGCTTCGGGGCTCTGCAGCGCCGGCGGCGGAATTCGCTTGAGGTTCTCCCGGAGGGGGAGGGGCAGCGACTCGTCGGCGGCGAGCGCGGCCACGGCCTCGGGACCCTGCTCGATGGCCGCCTTCACGCGCGCGATGGTGGCGTCGAAGCCCGCCTTCACCTGCGCGCCCACGCCTCCGCCCGCCAGGGACCTTTTGAGGCGCTCGTCGGTGAACGGGCTCGCCTCGAGCTCCTTCACCGCCGCGGGGTCGTTGTCCTTGACGGCCTTTTCGATGGTCACCCTCTGGTGGGCGAAGCCCTCGTGCACCCGCTTCTCGACGAGCTCGCGGTCGAAGTAGCCCTGGCGGCCGCCCGCGCCCTGCTGCTGCTGCTTCATCTGCGCGAGCATGGCCGGGGGCACCCCCGCGGTGGCCACCTTCATCTTGTCCTCGATCTCCGACGACAGGGTGGTGGCGAAGACGGTCCCCATGATGGCGATGCCGATGGTGGCCCCCATCTGGCGCGCGAACGTGGCCATGGACGACGCCACGCCCACCACCTCGGGCGGCACCGCGTTTTGGATGGCGAGCGCGAACAGCGGGATGGACGGGCCCATGCCCACGCCAATCAGGAACATCTTCCACGACGTGGACGCCTTGGTGGCGTCGACGTCGAGCGTGAAGGCGAGGATGGCGAACGCCACGGCGGCGATGACGAGCGAGCCGACGATGAAGGGCTTGTACTTGCCGGTCTTGGTGGTGAGCGTGCCCGAGATGATGTTGCTTGTGACGATGCCGAGCGTGAGCGGCATTGTGGTGAGCCCCGCCCCGGTCGCGTGCTCTCCGACGACGTTTTGCATGAACAGCGGCAGGAACACGATGGCGCCCAGGAACATGAGGCCGGCCACGAACGCGGCGGCGCTGCCGATGGCGTAGGCGCGATTCTGGAAGAGCTTGAGGTCGACGATGGGATCGCGCGCCCGCGTCTCGACGAAGACGAACGCGATGGTCCCCGCGACGGCGAGGCCGAAGAGGGAGAGCTCCTCCCACGAGGTCCACAGGAAGCCGGTCTCACCCTCGTGCACCGTGGCCTTGCCGAGCGACAGCGCCACGAGCAACGGCACGACGCCGACGGCGAGGGCGACGCTGCCGGCGACGTCGATGCTCAGCTTCTTTTGTTCGCGCGGCAACAGCGGCGGCATGCGCGCGAGGATGAAGGCGGCCGCGAGGATGCCGAGCGGCACGTTGACGAAGAAGCACCAGTGCCAACCGAGGTTGTCCGTGATGAACCCGCCGACGAGCGGCCCGATGACGCTCGACAGGCCGAACACCGCGCCGAAGAAGCCGTTCAGGCGGCCGCGCTCACGCGGCGAGTACATGTCGCCGATGATGGCGAACGCCGAGGTGAACAGGGACGCCGAGCCCACGCCCTGGACGGCGCGAAACAGGATGAGCTGCGTGGCGCTGCCCGAGACGCCGCACAGCACGGAGCCGAGCAGAAAGATGCCGATGCCCGCGAGCAGCACGCGGCGCCGGCCGAGGGTGTCCGAGAGCTTCCCCCAGATGGGCACGAGCACCGTCGACGACACCAGGTACGCCGTGGTGATCCAGACGTAGAGCCCCGGGTCGATCTTGAGGTCTTGCTGGATGGTGGGGCCCGCCGTCGACACGATGGTGTTGTCGAGCGCGGCGAGCAGCATCCCGAGGAGGACGCCGAAGAGGGCGAGCGTCTTCTGGCGCGGCGGGAGAGCGGTGGCGTCCATTGTGGGGTGCTCCATGGCATGGCGAGCGCGTCGCGCAACGGGTAGATGCACGCGCGGTCGGAGCGTTGCCGCCGTCCGGGAGGAGCGGCTCAGGGGCGGCGGAGCGTCACGGCAGGATCGATCAGGTAGCCGTCGTCGCGCGTGATGAGCACGCCCGACAGCCCGCCGCGCCGCAGCCGGCGGATCGACGTGTACACGCGCGTCGCGCCGGACTCCGGGCGCATCTTCTCGCCGGGCCAGCCGCGCGAGAGCACCTCGGTCTGCGACAGCCCCACGCCGGGGGACGCCTCGGCGTGATCGACGAGCGCCAGGAGGATGAGCCGCAGCGAGCGTTGCCGCTGGAGGCTCACGCGCTGGCCGTCGAGCTCGTAAAAGCGCGCGTCGGGGCCGACGATCATCTCCCGCCGCGTCCTGCCGCCGCGCAGGCTCGTCAGCCGCCGCGCCAGCGCGCCCTCCGCGGACTGCCCGCGCAGGAGCGCGACGGCGCCGCGCGCCTCCTGGTCGGACAGCCGCGCGAGCAACTGCTCCGCCGCGCCGCGCCGCTCGTCGAGGCGCGCGGGCTCGAGCAGCCCGGCGACGGCCAGCGCGACGACGAGAGGCTTGCCGCCGACGCGCTGAAGGGCGTCGATGGCTTCGTCGATCATCACGCGGGCCCCGCGCTCGTCGCCGAGCGACGTCAGCAACGCGCGCTCGCACAGGACGGCGCCCGAGAGGATCGCGTCGCGCGCGCTGCCCGCGAGCGCCGCTTCGGCGAGGCCGAGGGCGGCGCGCGCGCCTTCGATGTCCGCGCCGTCGCTGCGCGCACGGGCGATCTCGACGAGCGCAGCCGCGCGATACGCGGGGTTCTGCACGTGCGCCGCCGCCGCCAGCGCCTCGTCGAGCACGGTCAGCGCTTCGGCGCCGCGGTCGAGATCGGACAGCGCCGCCGCGCGCTCCACACGCAGCACCGAGCGCAGCCGCGGCCCACCCTCGTCTTCGGCGAAGGCGAGCGCCTCGTCGACGAGGTGGAGCGCGTCGGCAGGGCGCCCCGACGCCCGCGCGAGCGCAGCGTGCTCGAGGCCCACCGACGCCGCGAGCACCCGATCGGCGGGCGCGCCGAGCGCGGTGAGCTCGAGGAGCCGCTGGCCCGCGGGCTCCACCATCCCCAGCCGCCGAAGCGCCTGCGCGAGCTCCACGAGCGTCTTTTGCCGCAGCCAGCGATCGCGGCTCTGCGAGGCGAGGGTGGCAGCGCGAGACAGCTCCTCCAGCGCCGACGACGTCGAGCCGCACGCGAAGAGCACGAGGCCCGCGCGGTTGCGCGCGTACGCCTCGCGCACCAGATCGCGGTTGCGGGCGGCGCCGTCGACGGCGGCGCGGATGTCGGCGAGGCCGCCGTCGACGTCGCCGCGCTCGAAGCGATCCCAGCCGCGGCGCGCCAGCGCAAAGTCGCGGCGCGACTCGTCGCCGAGCTCGGCGGCCACGGTGAGCGCGCGCCGCTGGCACTCGAGCGCCACGTCGTTGTCTCCGGCCGCGCTCGCGAGCGCCGCGCGGGCTTGCAGGAGGTCGCTCTCCACGTCCTTCTTCCCGGCGGCGCGGGCGGCGGCGATGCCGCGCACGAGCGACGCTTCGTGGGACGCGCGCGCGCCACGCCGGCGAAACAGCGCCGACAGCGACAGGGCCAACGACGCGACGAGCGCGTCGTCGCTCGAGCGCGCGAACGCCACATCGAGGTTCTGGGCGTCGGCCGCGAGGTGGTCGGCGGCGTCGGCGCGTCCCTCGGTGCGCAGCGGGCGGCCGCGATCGATGCCGGCGTAGTAGTGCGCGTGCCGCGCCTCCACCTCGGCGGGGGCGCCGAGCTGGCCGCCCTCGAGCGCGTCGCGCGCGACCTCGCGCACGATCTCGAACATGCCGAAGCGGACGGCGCCGCTCTCGCGTCGGGCCCACAACAGCGATCGCTCGCGCAGCCCTTGCACGGCGTCCATGACGTCGCCGCGCGAGAGGTCGACCACGGCTTCGATCGCGTCGAGCGAGAACCCGCCCGAAAACACGCTCGCCTGCGCGAGGGTGCGCTGCTCCTTGTCGTCGAGGAGCCCCCACGACCAGGACACGGCCGCGCGCATCGACGCGTGGCGCGTGTCGCCGCGGACGCTGCCGTCGACGGCGTCGGCGCTTCCGCGGCGGGGGACGCTCAGCACGTCGAGGCCGGTCTCGAGCCGGGCGAGGACCTCGACGACGCCGAGCGCGGAGGCGCGGCCGGCGGCGAGCTCGATGGCGAGGGGGATGCCCTCGACCTGCAGGACGATGCGCTCGGCGGCGGCGCGCTCCTCGTCGGAGAGGGCGCGGCGGCGCGGGCCGCGGGCGCGCTCCTCGAAGAGGGCGACCCCGGCGGCGACGGACAGGGGCCCGAGCTCGACGACGCGCTCGCCCGCGACGCGCAGCCGCGCGCGCGAGGTGGCGACGAAGCACGCGCGCGGCGCGGCCTCGAGCCAGCCCGCGACGAGATCGGTCTCGTCGAGGAGCTGCTCGAAGTTGTCGAGCACGACGACGGGGCGCTGCGCGCGGGCGAGGGCGCGCCCGACGGCGGCGGCGGCGGCCCCGCGCGGCTCGGCCGCGAGGGAGATGCCGAGGCCGGCGGCGACGGCGCACACCAGGCCGTCCCGCGTGCGGTGCGTGGCCAGGTCCACGAAGGCGACGGGCCCGTCTCTTTCGAGGTCGGCCATCAAGCGGCGCGCGAGGCGGGTCTTGCCGACGCCTGGCGGACCGACCAGCGTCACCAGGCGCCAGCCGCCGGCGAGCGCGGCCTGCGCTTCGGCGACCTCGTCGGCGCGGCCGAAGAGGCCCGTCGCATCGAGCGCGACGGGGAGCCCGGAGCCCAGAGGGTTTGGTGGGGTGTGTCCGTCTTGCGACATGGGACGCACACCGTGCAAGATACGCGCCCGCTCGCCGTCCTCGCGCCTAACACCCCCCGCCGCGGGCGTGCGAGGCTCGCGGGATGCGCACCCTCCGCTCCGTCGTGGTTTTCCCCGTTTTCGGGCTCGTGGTGCTGCTCCCGAAGATCCAGATCCTGTGGTGGAGCCTCGGCCACGGGCTCGCCCTGTCCGATCCCGGCGCGCACGGCATCGAGCCGGACATCGACCTTCTGGACGACTACTGCCGCCCGGTCTGAGCCCGCGCTAGCGTCAGCCGATGCCGCGTTGGCAGCTCGCCGTCGACCCCGAGGTCCACCCGGGACCCGCGCTGGTGCACCCGGTCACCGACGCATCGGTGCCGGTGCCGGACGCGTTCCTCGACGTGCTCCCCTACGCCGCGCGGCCGTTCACCGCCCGTGAGCTGTGCGAGCGGAGCGGGGCGCCGCTGTCGCCGGCGGCGGTGGAGCAGGTGCTCCACGAGCTGCGCGTGGCGGGCCTGGTGGTGCCCGCGTCGACCGTCGCCGATCGCGTGGCGCGTGGGGCGCTCAACCCGTGGCGCGTGCTGGGGCTCCCGGCGGTGGGGCTGCCGCTGCTCGTCGCGTGCGCGCTCGGGGTGGCGCTGCAGCTTCAGTCCGTCCTCTTCTTCGCGCGCGAGGCGCTCCACGGGATGCGTGGCTCGGTGGTGGTGCCGCTCGTCATCGCCGTGATCGTGGTGCCGGCGGCGCGGGCGCTGTTTCGCGCTCAGGTGCTGCAGGCGACGGCGCGGCGGGCGCGCGTCCGGCTGCGCGGCGTGATCCCGACATGGGAGCTCGAGCACCCGCTGCCGGCCACGCGGGCGGGGGCGGCGCTGGCGCACCTGTCGGGGTTCCTGTTCGACGGCATCGTCATCAACGTCTGCGCGCTGTCGATGCACGCGAAGCCCTTCGAGCTCGGCTACGCCGACGTCGACACGCCGGTGGCGTTTCTCGTCGTGACCACGTCGCTGGCGCTCATCGCCGCCAACCCGCTCGCCAAGTACGACGCGTACTTCGCGCTCGAGCAACTGCTCGGCGTCGCCGATCTCCGCGGGCACGCGCGCGCGCGCCTGTTCCAGTTGCTGTCCCGGCGGCGCTTCGACGCGCCGACGCTGTTGTACGCGCTCTACTTCGTCGCGAGCCTGCTGTACTCGCTCGCCATCAGCGCGGTCCTGCTGTTCGTGGCGTACGGCTTCGCCTCGGGCCTGTTCCCCGCCGACCGCACGCTGCGCCTCGGCGTGGCCGCGGGGCTCGTGGGCCTGGTGTTGTGGCGCGCGGTGCGCACGGTGCATCGCCCGGTGGTGCGCGCGCTGGCGGCGCGACGGCGCAAGCTGGAGCCGGTGACGGAGGGGACGTCGCCGCTGCCGGCGCCGTCGGCGACGTTCACGCCGTCTTTGCACCCGTCGGAGGGCTTTCCGTTTTCGTTCGCGCTCGTCGAGTCCGTCGAGGAGCGCATGCACGACTTCTCGTCGCTCGCGCCCAGGATCGACGTCATCGTGGTGCGCGCCGGCGCGGTGGGGGCGGGGCTCGACCTCGACGCGCCCGCCGTGCGCGCGCTGTCGTCGCGGCTGTTCGCGCAGCCGCCGCGGGCGCTCGGGGAGGTCGAGCGCGAGGCGCTGACGTTGGCGGCGGCGGCGGAGGCGACGTTGCCGCTCGAGCGGTACGAGCCGGTGCCGCGGGTGTCGCTCCTCGACGGGACCTTCAAGCACGGGACGCTCGACGTCGCTGCGCGCGTGCGCTCGGCGTCGGAGCTCGACGTGCTGCGAGGGTTGTTCGCGCCGCTGCGCTCTCGACACGTGGTCGAGCGCGACCGCATCGCGCTGGTGTTCCGCGACAAGGCCACGGATCGCTTCAGCCACTTCGTCCTCGTCGACGAAAACGACGACGCAGGCCTCCGGCTGCGGCTCGATGGCCTGCGCCGCTGCCTCGAGCGCGCCGGGCCGAGAGGGGCCGTGCCGGCGCGCTCCGTCGACGCCGCCCCGGGCGCGCCCGCCGCGCTCGACGTCCCCGCCGACGTCACGCTCGCCGGGGTCGCGGCCGACGCGAGCGCCGCGCGCGCCCTGGTCGCCCGCAGCGCGGGGCGCGCGCCGGCGGCTCGCGCGGCACCCGCGCGCGCCGCGCTCGACGCGCTCGGGCCCGCGCAGGGGGCGTCGTCACCGAAGGTCGACGGCGCGCTGCGCGTGGCGGCGCAGTTGCGGCGCAGCTCCGCCGAGCTCCTCGCCTTCGCCGGTTGCCGCGCCGTGCTCACGCCCGTCGACGTCGACGTCGTGCCCGCCGCCGCGCTGGCGTGGGGCCTCGACGCCGGGCTGTTCTTCCCCGAGACGCGCGACGGAAAGACGCGGCTCGGCTGCCAGATCCGTTGCCCCACGCTCGTCATCCCCACGGGCCCGCAGGGGGCGCCCACCGGGCTCAAGCTGCGCATGCTCGCCGCCGAGCCGTTCGAGCCCGGGCGCCGCTGGGCCGCCCCCCTCGCGCGCTACGAGCTGCTCTCGCCGCACAGGAACTTCCTCGGCGGCGCCGACGTCGACGCCGCGGACCTGCCGGTGTGGATCGGCGACGGCGGGGCGGGCGACAGCGTCTTCGTCTTCGACGGAGAGCTCAAGGCCGCGGCCTGCCGTCACCTCCTCGACCTGCCGTCGCTGTCCACCGGCGGCTTCAACCACCCGTTTCAGGCCGCGCTCGCCAAGCACCTCGCCGGCCGCGCCGAGCCGTCCATCAGCTTCGTTCTCGACGACGAGCAGACGGTCTACCGGCGCGGGCGCACCGATCAGCTCCTCGACCCCGTCGTGCGCACGCTCCAGCTCGCGTGGCGGACCCGGGCCCTGCGGCCGAGCGCCAGGATCCGCGTCATGCGCGGGCTGTCGCAGGACGGCACGAAGCTCGATCTCGACGAGGTCGCCGGGCTCGCCGCCGGTCCCCGCGACGAGGCGCTGCGCGCGTTTCGCGGCAACACCGCCGACGCCGTCGACGCCGGCGCCCTCCTCGACGCCCCCGACGTCGGCCCCTACGTCGAGGCGCTCTGCGCGTTCTCCGATCGCTTCTACGGCGCCCTCGACGAGATCAAGCGCGCCCGCGCCCGCGGCAGCAGCGCGGAGGTGCGCGCCCTGTCGCGCTCGCTCGTCGAGCTGTACGAAGCGCGCAAGCGCCTCTCGTCGCTCGCCGCCGCCGCGCGCGACCATGTGCGCAAGGCGCTGCGGACCCGCCGCGCATGATCGCCTCCGTGACGTGCCTCGTCGTGCTGTCCGCGGGCGTCGCCGCCGCCGCGCCCGCCTTCCCCCACTGCACGCCGGCCGGCTGCGTAGCCTTCTCCCCGTTCGACGACGTCACGGCGGCCTTCACGGGCACCATCGCGGCGGCCAGGAAGAGCGTGCGCGTCGCGGTCTTCAACATCACCTCGCCGGCGGTGACCGGCGCCCTCATCGAGCGCGCGCGCGCCGGCGTGGACGTCGACGTCATGGTCGACTTCTCGCGCCCCGAAAACGACTCCATGAAGCGCTTGCTCGCGGAGCCCGGCGTGCGCTTCATCCGCGTCCCCTCGCTGCGCGGCGGCGGACCCCAGATGCACGAAAAGCTCATGCTCGTTGACGACGACGAGGTCGTCGCCGGCACGGGCAACTACACCGAGCCCGCCTTCGTCTCGAGCGTGGAGACGTTCCTCGAGACCCGCGAGCCCGCCGTCGTCGCCGCCGCCCGCGCGGAGCTCGACGCGCTCGAGGCGCGCGCCTCCGCCGCCTGCGCGCTGTTCGCCCGCTCGTCACCCTCGTGCCCCGCGGGACGTGTCACGTGGGACAAGGCGTTCGACGCCTACGCGCGCACCGGGCGCTTTCGTCCCCAGGACATCGTCATCGGGCCGCGCTGCGCGGGCTTCGTCGCCGGCCGGGAGAGGCTCGAGGTGTGGCCGGTGGATCGCTCCCGCTCCGACGTGAAGGCGTGCGTGCGCGACCCGCGCTTCCTCGCGCTCGTCCACGCGCTGCACCCGCCGCCGCCGCCCACGCTCTGGACGCGCGCGCGGGGCCTCCTCCTCGCGGACCCCGCGCCGCCGCGCGCGCCGGTGGCGTGGCTGTCGAGCCGCACCGTCGACATCGAGGAGGTGTTGCTGCAGGCGCTCGCACGGCCGCAGCCGCAGCCGCCGCTCGTCGGGCTCTCGCGGCTTCACGCAAAGAACGTGCTCGACGCGCTCGCGCGCGACCGCGCCGTCGTCACCGTCGGCTCGTTCCTTCACGAAGACGCCGCCGGCTCCGACAGCGGGGTGCGGCTGTTGTCCAAGCTGCCCGACGCGCTCGTCATCGACGACGGCTTCCTCACGCACGGCTCGCTGTTTCATGACAAGAGCGCGCTCGTCGGTGATCGCGTGTTCTTCTCCTCCGCCAACTGGTCGGCGCAGGCCTTTCAGAGAAACGACGAGAGCTTCTTCGCCATCGACGATCCCGCGCTGGTCGCGCTCTTCCGGCAAAACCTCGTGCGCGCCCGCGCGCTCGCCGGCGCCTCCACGCCGCTCGCCGCCGGGGTCCCGCCGCCGACGCCGATCGCCGTGATCCGCGTCGCGCTCCCCGAGGACGTCGATCCGCGTGCCCCGGCGGTCCTCGATGTGGCCGGGCGCACAGTGGCGCTGCGGTGGGACGGCACACGACCCGTGCGCCTGGTCGGCGCGATCGAGGGGCGAAACGGGCACGGCGACGTCGTCATCGCCGGCGTTCGTACGCCGGTGTCGTGGGCGGTGCGCGGCGTTGCGAGCATCGAGGACGCTCGCGTCACAGGGGAGCCCGTCCCGGCGTTGCCCCACACCGCTCCGGCCCCGTAGGATCGGAGCGATGACGCTCTTTTCCCGCTACCGTGAGCTGCGCCGGCGCCACAAGAGAGCGTTCACCCTGATCGAGCTCATGGTCGCGGTCGCCATCATCGGCGCCATCGCGTCCCTCGCCGTCGTCAACTACGAGAAGTTCGTCTGCAAGGCGCAGGAGACCGAGGCAAAGACCACGCTCCACAACATCTTCGCCATCGAGTCCGACGTCTTCGCCAACTACAGCCAGTACGACGCACTTGGCCCGTGCACCTTCGGCTACGGACCGCCGGTGTGCACGGCGGTGCACATCGCCATCGAGTTCGTGGGGCGGTCCCGCTTCACCTACTCCGTCGACACCGGCACCGACACCTTCCTCGCGCACGCCGTGGGGACCACCGGCCACGTGCTGGGCGCGCACCTCACCATCGACCAGGACGGCAAGCTCGATACGTCCGGCACCGTCTGCAAGTAGGCTGTCGTCCATGGACCCCGCCGACGCCAAGGGCAAGGCTGCGCAGCTCTTCCTGGACATCTACCGCGCCGACAAGCGCCTGCACGGCGTCCTGCCCGTCGACGCGGCGCGGCCGTTGGTGGAGGCGTCGGTCACCTGGGACATGATGAGCGCGCGCGTGGTGTTCCAGGGTGCGCAGCTCTTCGACGCGCTGCTGTCGCGGCGCGTGCCGACCGAGCCGCTGCTGCAAGCGCTCGTGATCCTCGAGCCGCGCGCCGGCAAGCTCAACGTCGCCGTGCGCCAGCCGGCGGAGGTGCAACGCCTCACCGCCGAGGAGCGCGGCGCGCTCGCCCGGCGCGCGCCGCCGTCGTCGTCCGAGTTCCTCAAGGACATGGATCGCAAGGCGGTCCCGCAGGTCATCCGCGAGGCCCGCCGCGCGGGCTCGCGCAGGCAGCTCGTGCTGGCGGGGCTCATCGTCGTGAGCGTCGCCGGCATCGCGCTGGCCTTCTTCATGGCGCCCAAGACCAGGCTCGAGGCGGCCCACGCCGAGCTCCCCGCCGACGGCATCCCGTGCACCAAGCTGCGCAGCGCCAACGGCTTCCTGTTCTGCGTCGTGGACGAGCCCAAGCTCGCGGCCCTCGACGACGACGCCATCCACACGCGCATGAAGCTCACCCAGGCCGCCGCCGCGGCGCAGTCGTTCAAGCAGGTGGCGTTCCTCAGGCAGCCGACCGCGGACGGCATCCAGCACCGCTACAAGCCGCTGTTGTGGGAGCCTGATCCGGTGAAGCCCGTCGCGGCGACCAAGCCATGAGGCCCGGGGACGTCCTCGACGGCCGCTACCGCGTCGACGCGCCGCTCGCGAAGGGCGGCATGGGCGCCGTCTGGCGCGCCACGCACCTCGGCACCGACCGGCTGGTGGCCCTGAAGGTCATCCACAGCGACCTCGTGTCGAGCCCGGTGATGCTCGAGCGCTTCCGCCGCGAGGCCAAGGCGGCCGGGCGCTTGAGCCACCCCCACGTCGTCGACGTCACCGACTTCGGCCTCTGCGAGCTCGACGGGCGCCAGACCGCGTACCTCGTGATGGAGTACCTCCACGGGCGCACGCTGCGCGACCTGTTGAAGGAGCGAAAGAAGCTCGACATCGCGTCCGCCGTCGACATCGCCGAGCAGGTGGGGCTCGCCGTCGACGCCGCGCACGCGCTCGGCATCGTCCATCGCGATCTCAAGCCCGAGAACATCTGGCTCGAGCCCCACGGCGTGGACAAGCTGCACGCCAAGGTCCTCGACTTCGGCATCGCCAAGCTGCGCGGAGACCTCGAGGTCTCTCCGTCGCAGTTGCCCGCGGCCATCCAGAACGGCACCTTCGAGGACGACGTCATCGTCGTCGGCGACGTCCCGCGCCCGGTCACGATGTTCACCGGCGCCGGCGCCCGCGCCGGCCTCGCCGACGCCGCCACGGTCACCCCCGCCACGCGCGGCCGGGCGGCGGCGGCGCCCGCGCCGACGAGCCTCGGGCTGCGGGCCGCCACGCAGGCGGGGGGCGTCGTCACCGCCGCGGGCGCGCCCACCATGACGGGCACGCACGGGCAGGTGTCGTGGCGCAGCGTGCGCACGCCGGTCTCGGACCCGCGCGCGCGGGGATCGTCGCCGTCGGTGCTCAGCACGCCGGCGTCGGGGCAGCTCACCGAGGTGGGCGGCATCCTCGGCACGCCGTTTTACATGGCCCCGGAGCAGTTCGCCGGCGACGTCGTGGACGAGCGCGCCGACATCTACGCGCTCGGCGTCTGCGTCTACCAGATGCTCGCCGGCGACGTGCCGCACCGCGGGAGCGTCGGTCAGCTCGTGCTGGTGCATCACGACAAGACGCCGCCGCCGCCGATGCCCGGCGTCCCCGGGCCCATCGAGGCGCTCGTGCGCCGCGCGCTCGCGCACGATCCGCGGCAGCGCCCCGCGTCGGCGCGCTTGTTCGCGGCGGGCCTGAAGGGCGCCGCGGAGAGCGAGGACACCGTGCGGCGCCGCGCGCTCTCGGTGCCGAACGCGGAGATCGTCTCGTGCGTCGGCGCGTGCGTCGTGCCGTACCTCGTGCCGCTGACGGCGCTGGTGCTCGCGGCGCAGGCGACCATGCGCTCCTTCCTGATCGCGCCGGCGCTCGTCGTCGTCGTCGCCGCGCTCTCGGCGCTGGCGACCATGGCGGCGGCCGCGTTCCTGCGCGCGCCGCCGATGCCGGCGACGCAGCGCTCCGGCTCGGCCGTCTTGTCGGCGGCGCGGGCGGCCCCCGTCCCGGCCAAGGTGCGAGCGCGCAGCGCGCTCAAGCTGGTGCTCACGCGTCTGCCGACGCTCCCGCGCGCCGCGGTGGCGGCGCTCCTCGGCAACCCGATGACGCCCGCGGTGCTCGTGCATCAGCCGCGCACCGCCGGGGCCCGGCTGGCGCTCCTCGCGCAGCCGGTCCGGGGCGTGCTGCGCGCGCTCACGCTGCGGACGTGGGCCTGCGCCGTCGTCGTGACGTGCTGCATTCCGTTCGCCGCCCTCGCGCGCGCCCTCGCGCTCGACTTCCTGCACACGTCGCTCGCGGAGGGGGCCACGCCGAGCCCGGCCACCGCCGCCGTCGTCGCCGCGTTCGGCGTCGTCACCGCGCTCGGCCCGGTGCTCGTCGCTGCGTGGCTGCAGATCCCGGTGTCGATGACCGCGGTGGAGCTGCTCGACAACGCGCGCGCCGTCGCCGGCGAAGAGGCGCAGCGCGCTGCGGTGGCGCGCACGGCGGGCAGGTCGCGCACGCTGTACGGCTTCGGCGCCGCCGTCGTCGGTGTCGCCGCGTGGCTCCTCGTGGTCAACGTCGGCTTCGAGGCGGCGGTGTTGCGCGGCGCCGCGGAGACCGTCGGCGTCCTCGTCGACCTCGGCGCCAACCCCAACCCGACGCGCACGCGCCAGCCCCTCCACGACGCCGCCTTCAGCGGCAAGGCGCGCACGGTGAAGGCGCTCCTCGAGGGCGGTGCGGATCCGAACGCCCTCGACAAGCTCGAGGGGAAAAACGGCGGCGCGCCGCCGCTCCTCGCGGCCATCACGGCGACGTCGACGGAGTGCGTGCGCCTCTTGCTCGAGCACGGCGCCGACCCCAACCGCGTCGCGAAATTCGGCGAGACCCCGCTGCACGCCGCGCTCCTCGGCAAGAGCTCGCCCGAGCGCGTGCAGATCGTCCGCATGCTGCTCGAGCGCGGCGCCGACGCGCACAAAGCCGGCCCCGACGGCAGGGCGCCGGCGGAGATGGCGTCGGCCTCGGGAGAGCCGGCCCTCGAAAAGCTCTTCGCCGGCCGCTGATCGAGCGCGGTACGCGTCGACAAACCGGTGAATCAGCTCGGTCGCTGCAGGGTGCTACGGTGACATCGTGCGCCTCGCCGGCCTCGCCTGCCGCCCCGTCGTCGTCGTCGCCGCCGCCGTCGTCGTCGTCGTCGTCACAGGCTGCGCCGCGCGGGTCGACGAGCGAGCGCTGCCGCAGGACGGCGAGGCCGCGCTGGTCGGCGCCGGCGACATCGGCGACTGCACGGGCGGCGCCGACGCCACCGCCGCGCTCGTCGAGCAGGTGCTGGCGGCGTCGTCCCAAGCGACGGCGTTCACCGCCGGCGACAACGCCTACGACGACGGCGCGCTGTCGGACTTCGTGCGCTGCTACGACCCTTCCTGGGGACGCTTCGAGGCGCGCACCATCCCGACCGCCGGCAACCACGACTGGCGCACCCCGGACGCCGCCGGCTTCCGCGCCACCTTCCACCTGGAGGGCGCGCCCACGTGGAGCTCCACCGACGTTGGCGCCTGGCACGTGATCATCCTCGACAGCGACTGCGCCGAGGTCGGCGGCTGCGGCGAGGGCTCGCCGCAGGCGACGTTCCTCGCCGAGGACCTGCTCGCGCACCCGGGCGGCTGCACGATGGCCGTGTGGCACCACCCTCGGTTCTCGTCGGGGACCACGCACGGCTCGAGCAAGCGCGCAGCGCACCTGTGGGCGCTCCTCGACGCCGCCGGCGCGGAGCTCGTCGTCAGCGGGCACGAGCACGACTACGAGCGCTTCGCGCCGCTGCACGCCGACGGCAGCGCCGCTGACGACGGCGGCGGCCTCGTCTCGTTCGTCGCCGGCACCGGCGGCGGTCGCCACTACGAGCTCGGCGATCCGCTGCCGGGCTCGCAGGCGCGCGTCGCGGGCGTCTCCGGCGTGCTCGTGCTCCTCCTCGAAGACGGCGCCTGGCGCTCCCGCTTCGTCGCCGCCGACGGCGCCGTCCTCGACGAGGCCGACGGCGCCTGTCGCTGACCGGTCCCAAAACACACGCCCGTCGCCTGCGCGCGCGGAACCCGGGCGCCCGCCCCGCTGTCCCTCGGGTCGTGCTCGACCGTCGCTCGTTCCTCGTCTGGTCCGCCGCGCTCGTCGCCGGGCGCACGCGCGCGGGCCCGCGGCGGCTCGTCGTCACCCTCCAGCCGCTCACGCCCGCGCCGGCCGCCGCGGACGTCGACTTCGTCGCGCGCGCCGTCCGCGCCTTCTTCGACGTCGACGTCGTCGTCGCCCGACCGGAGCCGCTGCCGCCGAGCGCCTGGTATCCGCCACGCAAGCGGCACCGCGCCGAGAAGATCCTCGAGGTCCTCGAGCAACGCGTGGCGCGCGACAAGGTCATCGGGCTCACGAGCGGCGACATCTCGACGACCAAGGGGAACGTCCTCGACTGGGGCATCCTCGGGCTCGGCGACATCGGCGGCGGCGCCTGCGTCGTGTCGCGCCACCGCGCGCGCACCCGCGTTCAGCTCGGCAAGGTCGCCGTCCACGAGCTCGGACACGTCTTCGGCAGCCCGCACTGTCCGACCCCGGGCTGCCTGATGAACGACGCGCGCGGGACCCTGCGCACCGTCGATCGCGAGCGCCGGTTCTGCGAGGCCACGCGCGCGCTGTTTCGCGAGCGCGGCGCGCCGCTCGTCGACGACCCTCGCGCGCCCTGGTGAGCGTCAGCGGCGCCGGTGCTTGGCGGCCTTCGGCAGCGCGCGCGGCCGCCGCGCCGTCGCGGGCGGCGGGCTGTTCGCCAGGCTCTGCACCTCGGCGAGACCCTCGAGGGTCTTCAGGATCGCCGGCTGCAACGCGTTCTTCCCCGACGCCCACGGCCGTCCGGTGAGGAGCAGGAGCGCGTCCTCGAGCGTGTCCACGGCTTCGATGCGGAAGTGGCCGGCGCGGCACGCATCCACGACGTCCTCGTCGAGCATGAGGTCGCGCACGTTGGAGGCCGGGATGATCACCTGATAGTGCCCCTCGGGATCGCGCGCTTTGCACACGCGAAAGAAGCCCTCGATCTTCTCGTTCACGCCGCCGACGGCCTGGGCGCGGCCGAGCTGATCGATGGAGCCGGTGATGGCCACGTCCTGGCGCAGCGGGACGTCGGCGAGGGACGAAAACAGCGCGCACGACTCCGCCAACGACGCGCTGTCGCCGTCGATGTCGCTGTAGCTCTGCTCCATGCACAGGGTGGCCTGCATGCACAGGGGCGTTCGCCCGCCGAAGCGGTCGAGCAGGATGCCCTTCAGGATCAGCGTGCCCTTGGTGTGGATGGGACCGCCGAGCTCCGTCTCGCGCTCGATGTCGACAATCTCGCCCTTGCCCGCGCCCGTCTTGCACGTGATGCGCACCGGCATTCCGAACGCGTAGCTGCCGAGGTCGATGACCGTGAGCCCGTTGACCTGGCCGACGACGCTGCCGCTGGTCTCGATGGAGATGCGGCGGCGCTGGATGTCCTCGCGCATGCGCAGCTCGATGAACCCTTCGCGCTCCGCGCGCGCCGCGAGCGCCTGCTTCACGTGATCGCGATCGATGGCCTTGGCGCCGGCCTTGGTGGCCCAAAACGACGCCTCGCGCACGAGGTCGGCCATCTCGCCGAAGCGCGTGGTGAGCTTCGACTGATCGTCGCAGACGCGGGCGGCGTGCTCGAGGACGCGGCCGGCGCCCTCGAGGGTCAGCGGCAGGAGCTTCTCCTCGGCGGCGAGGCCGGCGAGGAAGCGCAGGTAGTGCCGCATGCGGTCCACGGAGCGGACCATCTCGACGTCGAAGTCGACCTTGACCTTGAAGAGCTTGCCGAAGTCCGGGTCGCCGCGCGACAGCGAGTAGTAGAGATCGGGCGTCCCGATGAGCACGATCTTCACGCTCATCCGCACGGGCTCGGGCCGCAACGACGCCACCGACACCATGCGGCCCGGCTCGCCCGGGTCGTCGAGCTCGATCTGCCGGTTCTTCAGCGCGCGCTTCAAGCCCTCCCACGCCGCGGGATCGCGCAGCAGATCCTGCGCGTGCAGGAGGAGGTAGCCGCCGTTGGCGCGGTAGAGCGCGCCGGCCTTGATGCGCAGGAAGTCCGTGGACGTGGCCTCGCCCGCGCGCATCTTGTGCTCGATGCGCCCGATGAGGTTGGCCGCCGTCGGGTGCGTCTCGAGCACGACGGGCGCGCCGCTCTTCTTCCTGCCCACGGGGTTCGTGACGAGGACGTTCACGCGATAGCGCAGCAGGGCGGGCTCATCGCGGTCGCCCTCGTCCTCCTCCTCCGACAGCCGGCGCATCTGCGCGTGGTGCGGCTCCGCCTCCGCGGGCTCGCCGCCCTCGTCGACGGCGTGGCTCTCGGGCACGAGGCGGCGCAGGCGATCGAGGATGTCCTTTTGGACGTCGTCGAGGTGCGAGACGATGCGCGGCACGCCCTCGAGCTCGGCCTTCATCTCCTCGATGAGCGGGCTCACGACGCTGCTCGCGACGTCGCGCGCGAGGTTCTCGATGGCCTCGTCGGTCTCCTTCTCGAGCGCGCGGATGCGGCGCAGCGCGTCCTCGAGGCCGCCCTGCAGCTCCTCGGCCTTCTGCTCGAGGTCGGACTTCTCCGTCGGCGACAGGGCCTCGTACGCCTCCTCGGACAGCGGCGCCCCCTCGCTGTCGGCCACGGCCAGCGTGAGCGCGTTGCCGGTGCGCGACAGGATGAAGCCGCGGGCGCCCGCCTCGCCCTCGATGCCCACCAGCAGCGAGTCGGTGCGCTCCTGGTGGTGTGCGTCGATCTGGTTCCGGCGCTCGACGTAGCCGTCGCTCTCGAAGGCCTTCTCGAGCTCGGAGAGCATCTTTTCGACGAAGCTGTCGTAGCGCTTCTTGACCTTGGGCCCGGAGCCCGGCGGCACCGTGACGGCGTGGGGGCGGTCGCGGTCGCCGAAGTTGTACAGCAGGATGACGTCGGGCGGCGGCGGCTCCTCCTTGGCCCGCTGCTCGAGGAGCTCGCGCACCGTCGACGTGCGCCCGGTGCCCGAGGCGCCGACGACGAAGATGTTGAAGCCGCGCTCGCGGATGCCGAGCCCGAGCTCGAGCGCGACGAGCGCGCGCTCCTGTCCGAGCGCGCCCGGCCTGCCGTGCCTGTCCTTCTCGGCCGGCCTCAGGTCCTTTTCGCCGAACTCCTCGACGGGAAACGTCCAGCGCAGCTCGTCGGCAGAAAGCGTCCGGTGCATCAGGGAGGTCCTATGGTGAAGCGGTGGAGCGCGACGCCGTCGCCGGCTTCCTTTCGCGTGACGGGGATGGTGACGATGCAGCACGCGGGGGCGTCGTCGTCGGCGGCGGCGAAGAGCGCGCGCTGCTCGATGATCTCGACGACGACCTGATCCTCTTCCATGCGCGCCACCGCGTACAGCGCGCCGCCGCCGCCGTCGGCGACCTCGACGGCGGGCGCGCCGAGCGCCGCCGGCCCCGCCTCGGTGGGCGCGCCCGAGAGGACGTCGAGCGCGGCGGGCAAGGCGCGCGCCGTCCACAGCAGGCGCACGATGGCGTCGTCGCTGGCCTCGCGGCCCTGCTCGTGCAGCGCGCGTCGCGCCTCGGCCACGTGTCCGGGCTCGACGCCGAGCACGGGGAGCGCGGCGACGGCGATGTCCGGGTGGGGGGCGGCGGTGGTCATTTCCTCGGTGCGACCTCGTGTCAGGCGTCGAGCGGATCGGACGACGGCGTGCGGCGGGCGGTGCGCTCGCGCTTCATGGACTCTGTGACGAACCCCATCAACTTGTCGACGTACGTATCAAAACGGGGACAGGCGATCCCGGTGCCGTCGAGCAGGGACAGCGTGCCGGCGCAGTTGTAGACGACGAACCGGTCGAGGGCCGAGAGCTGCGGCAGCTTCTTGGCCGAGAGCCTCTCGATGCCGGGGAGCCTGAGCACGCGCGCGGCGAAGCCGCCCACCAGCGACGACGACTTCGGCACCTTGCGGCCGGCGCGCTTGGCGATGAGGTCGTAGACGTGGCGCGCCGACAGCGGGCTCGGGTCGACGATGTGGAAGGTGCGGCCCGCGGCGCGCTTGTCGAGGGCCAGGCGGGCGACGGCGTTGGTGACGAAGTCGACGGGGACGAGGTTCAGCGGCGCCGAGCCCGGTCCCGGCAGGGGCAGGGGCACGGTGACGGGGGACGTGACGACGAGGATGGCGATGGCGTACACGCCGTCGAAGCGGTCGATGTCGCCGGTGTCGGTGCTGCCGACGATGATCGACGGCCGCACCACGGTCACCGGCAGATCCTTCATGGCGGCGCGGGCGAGCTTCTCACCGCGCATCTTGGACTCCTCATAGAAGGAGTGGAAGCGCTGCCCCTCGTCGAGCTCGTCCTCGGTGATGACGCCCTCGCGGTCGCCGGACACCAGGCACGTGGAGAAGTGCACGAAGCGCTCGAGCCGAGGCAGCTCCTTGGCGAGCGCGAGCATGTTGCGCGTGCCGCCGACGTTCACGGCCTCGAGCACGTGCGGCGGCGCGTCCACCCGCTGCACCGCGGCGAGGTGGAACACGTGGGTGACGTCGTCGAGCGCGGCGATCTCGAGGCCGGCGAGCCCGACGTCCATCTTGCTGACGTCGCCGACGGTGACGGTGACGCGCTTGGCGCGCTCCGGCGGCAGCGCCGCGCGATCCGACTCGGCCTCGGCGCGGCGGCTCTCCTCGACGAGCACCGTGAAGCGCGTAGAGCGTGGCAGCTCCACGAACAGCCGCCGCAGCAACCTCTTGGAGAGGAAGCCCGGGTAGCCGCTCATGAGCACGTGCTTGGTGCGCTTGACCCCGTTCCCCTCGGCCATTCGCCCGCTTTAGCACGCCTGTGGCCGGCGTCGTCCCTGCCGGCGGCCTCCGTCGGCCGTCGCATGTCAGGGGGAATCTGCCTTGTGCGCCCCTTCGAGCTGTGCCATCGGCAGGCACCCTCGAGGAGCTTCCATGACCCGCCTGTGGATTCTTTCCCTGTCCGTCTTCGTCGCCGCCGTTCCGGCGCTCGCCGACGATGCGACCAAGACCGACGACAAGCCCGCCGCCGCGCCCGCCGCGGACACGGCCGCCGCCGACAAGGCCGACGCCGACAAGGCCGACGCCGACAAGGCCGCCGCCGACAAGGCCGCCGCCGACAAGGCCGCCGCCGACAAGGCCGCCGCGGCGACCGACGACAAGGCGCCGGACGCCGCCGCCACCGAGGCGCCGGCGGCGGAGGCGCAGGGCTCTTTGTCCGTGAGCTCCACGCCCGCGGGCAAGGTCTTCGTCGACGGCACCGACACCGGCCTCAGCACCCCGGTCGTCGACCTCCCCGTCGCGCCCGGCAAGCACACCCTCAAGGTCGTGTCCTCCGACGGCCGCGAGCAGACCACCGACTTCGAGATCGAGGCGGGCGGCTCGCTCAACCTGAACCTCAACCTCCCCGAGGCCGCGCCCAAGACGGTCGACAAGCCCGTCGAGGAGAAGCCGGTCGAGGCGAAGCCCGCCGAGGAAAAGCCCGTGGCGACGCCCGAGCCCCCCGTCGCCGCTCCCGAGGCCGCCGCGCCCTGGACCTGGATGACCGTCGCCGGCTGGACCGGGCTCGGCCTCGGCACCATCGGCCTGCTCTCGGGCGCCGTCGTGCTCACCACCCCCACCGACCCCGATCAGGGCCCGCTCGGCTTCGGCCTGTTCGGCGCCGGCGTCGGCCTCGTCATCGGCGGCGGCGTGCTGCTCTACCTCGACACCGAGCTGGCGGACGCCGGCGCCGCGGCCCCCGCCCCCGAGGCGGCCCCCGCCCCCGAGGCGGCCCCCGCCCCCGAGGCGGCCCCCGCCCCCGAGGCGGCCCCCGAGCCCGCCGCCGGCGGCTGATCAGCGCGGCCGAGCCTCGCTCTCCCGGGCGCGTCCTCCTCACGGGGGCGCGCCCGTCTTCATTTCTGCACGGAGACTCCGCGCCGCAGGAGCGCTCAACGAGGGAGCGTCGTCCCCGTCAGCGCGCGCCACGCGTCGCGGAGCTGGGCCTCGGTGTCCGTGAGCGCGCCCGCGTTGTCGATGACCGCCGTGGCGCGCCGCCGCTTGTCGTCGAGGGGCATCTGGGCGGCGATGCGGGCGCGGGCGGCGGCGTCGTCGAGGCCGTCTCGCTCCCGCATCCGCCGCAGCTGCACCTCGATGGGCGCCGCCACGAGCAGGGTGGCGTCCATCATGGTCTCGAGGCCGTTTTCGAACAGGAGCGGCACCTCGTACACCGCCACCGGCGCTCCGGCCTGGCGGAGCGCGTCCAGGCGCTCCAGGGCGAGCACCGCCACCCGCGGATGGGTGATCGCGTTGAGGTCCCGCCGCGCGTCGTCGTCCGCGAAGACGATGGCGCCGAGCTTCTTGCGGTCGAGCGTGCCGTCGGGCGCGAGGACACCCGCGCCGAAGCGCGCGACGACGTCGGCGAGGCCCTGCGTGCCGGGCGCCACCGCGTCGCGGGCGAGCTGATCCGCGTCGATGACCGGTACGCCGGCGCGCGCGAGCATCCTGCCGACGGCGCTCTTGCCGGAAGCGATCCCGCCGGTGAGGCCGATGAGCTTCACGCCGGAATGCGTAGCGCAATCGGCGCGTTCTTTGGTATCCGCCGCCCATGCCCCGCATCGTCATGCTCGTTGCCGCCGCCGTCGTCGTCGCCCTCGCCTCCTCGCCGGGCGCGGCGACGCAAAAGGTCGTCGACCACGACTTCATCGGCGCCGACCGCTGCCGCGCCTGCCACGCCGAGGCGTACGCGCAGTGGGTGAAGACCCCGCACGCGCGCGCCTTCGAGGTGCTCACGCAAAAAGATCGGGCGGATCCGCGCTGCCTGTCGTGCCATACCATGGTCCCCGAGGACCTCGGCGCCGGCCTCACCGGGGTCCAGTGCGAGGCCTGCCACGGCGGCGGCCGTCACTATGCCGTCGACTACGTGATGCGTGACCCCGAGCTCCGCGGCATCCTCAATCTCCAGAAGGTCGATACCTCGACATGCACCCGCTGCCACACGGACTCGAGCCCGGCGCTGGCGCCCTTCGTGCTTTCGGACAAAATGCCCCTGATCAAGCACTGGAAGTGAATGGTAGGATCGGCGCCGTGACATCAGTCTCCCTCGACGGACGCGCTCTCGACCCCGAAGGCATCGACGACGCCACCGGTGTCGCCGGCAGCGCGTTCGAGCGCTTCTATGCGAACGCGTGGCGTGCCTTCATCTCGCTGAAGGTCACGCTCACCACCCTCATCATCATCCTCGTCGCGTGCTTCTCGGGGATGTTCTTCGACCAGACCCTCACCTACGAGGAGCACGCCGCGCAGTGGGCGACGGCGGAGTGGAAGCTCAAGCTCTACACCTTCCTCGAGCTCAACGACGTCTTCGGCTCCTGGTGGTTCGGGCTCATCATCTGCGTTCTCCTCGTCAACCTCATCGCGTGCTCCATCGAGCGCCTGCCCAAGATCTGGATCGACATCAAGAACCCGCGGCGCGCGCTCGCCGACGACCAGCTCCGCGGCATCAAGCACACCTACAAGGCCGTCATCGACGACCCGAACAAGGCCCAGGACGTCGTCGACGCCGTCTTCGGAAAGAAGATCCATCGCTCCGAGGACAACGGGAAGCGCTTCCAGTTCTTCGAGCGCCACAAGTTCGCGCGTTGTGGCGTGTACATCGTGCACACGGGCCTCGTCATCATCATGACCGGCGGCATCGTCAACGGTTGGACCAAGCTCGACGGCATCATGATGGTCACGGAGGGCAGCAGCGGGCGCTACGTGCGCCTCAAGGGCCCGGGCAACCTGCCGTACACCTACGACCTCGGCTTCGAGGTGCGCTGCGACGACTTCCGCCTGAAGACCTTCGTCGACGGCGCGCCCATGGAGTTCGAGAGCGACCTGTCGGTGTGGGATCCCAACAGCCCGGTGAACCCGGTGCTCACGAAGACCATCCAGGTGAACGACCCTTTGCAGTACAAGGGCTACACCTTCTATCAGGCTTCCTATAACCCCATTCCTGGCGATCATCGCGTCCAACTCGATATCGGCGCGCGTGGTCAGGAGCGAAAGACCTATACGCTCTCCATCGGCGAGAGCCTGAAGATGAAGGACGGCTACTCGTTCACGCCCGTCGAGGTCATCCCCGAATTCGCGGGCCTCGGCGCGGCCGTGCGGGTGCAGGAGACGGACCCCAAGGGTGCCCAGACGTCCTACGTCGTGTTCCGCGAGTACCCCGAGTTCGATCGCGAGGTGCGCCGCGGCGCGTATGATGTGGAGTTCCGCGGCGACGACCAGCAGTACGCCACGGGCCTCCAGGTCGGCCATGTGCCCTGGGTGCCGGTGATCTTCTTCGGGTTCATCGTGATGTTCTTCGGCATGTTCATGGCCTTCTTCATGAGCCACCGCCGCTATTGGTCTCGCATCGTCCCGCGGGAGGACGGCAAGTATGACCTCATCGTGGCCGGTGCCGCCCGCCGCCACCAGTACGCTTTCGCTGAAGAGTTCGAAAAGATCCGCGCTGTGCTCGTCGCCGCATTCGGCGAGGGCGAGTCCACCAAAGACCGCGCGCGCGCCCTCCGCGACAAAAGGCGCGCCGCAAAGACCCCTGGCTGACGTGAGGTGAGCATGTCCTCGACGTTTTTCTACAACCTGTGCGTCATCGGCTATGCGCTCGGGCTCTTCATCTACATCGCCAATCTGGCCTTCAAGAAGGCCAAGGTGCGGCGCGCAGCCACTTTGGTCGTGGCCACCTCGTTCCTCATGCAGGTGGTCGGCATGGTGTTCCGCTGGCACGAGGCCGGCCTCGTCGAGATCGAGGCCGCCGAGCGGGCCACGGGGCTCACGCTGCACGGCGCCCAGCGCTTCGTCGTGTATACCCAGCACCCGCCCTGGTCCAACCTCTATGAGATCATGGTCTACATGGCTTGGGGTGTTGTTTTCGTCTACTTGATCAGCGAGGTGAAGTTCCGCATCCGGATGGCCGGCATCTTCGCCCTCACGCTGGCGCTCACCTCGCTCGGCCTCGCGTCGCTCACCACCGACGCCACCATCAAGCCGCTCGTCCCCGCGCTGCAGTCGTGGTGGATCATGATCCACGTGATCTCGTCGGCCATCGGCTACGCCTGCGGCACCATGGGCGCCATCGCCTCGCTGCTGTACCTGATGAAGGCCAAGGAGCGGGTGACGATGTCCGCGATGGGCGCAGGCACGCTCGCGGTCAGCGTCGTGCTCTTCGGCATCCTCGGCCGCGGCTACCAGTTGTTCACCACCGGCGTGTACCGCGTGAAGCTGCTGCGCGAGATGAACGGCGAATTCATCCCCGCGGGCCGCATGGCCGGCGACAAGTTCCAGCCGTACTACGTGCCGTCGCCAGGCGTCGGCATCCTGATGATCGCGAGCGTGGTCCTCGCCATCGTCGCCTTCGTGTTGCTGGTGCGCGCGCGCAAGACCCAGGACGCGCCACGGGGCTTGCCGTTTTTCGCGTACCTGCTCGCGTTCGGCGCCACCACCGCCACCATCGGCCTCATCCTCGTCAACGCGTTTACGCAGACCGACTACCAGGTGGCGCAGGACATCGCGCCCACGCTGATGCCGCCAGGCCCGTGGCGCCTGGCCATTCAGAGCGCGCAATGGGACCTGGCGCTCTTCGGCATCATCTGGGGCGCACAGTTCTTCGCCGCCCTCGGCATGGCGTTCCCCGAGAAGCTGCGCGGCTTGTTGCCCGACGCCTCCCGGCTCGATCGCGCCGCCTACTACACCATCCTCGTCGCCTTCGCCCTCGTCGCCGTCGTGCTCGTCACCGGCGCGCTGTGGGCGCACTACGCCTGGGGCCGTTACTGGGGCTGGGATCCCAAGGAGACGGGCGCGCTCGTCATCTGGATCACGTATGCGCTGTACCTGCACGCCCGCGTGACCTACGGCTGGGTCGGTGTACCCTCCGCCCTCATCGGCGTACTCGGCTTCTTCATCATCCTCGCGGGCTTCCTCGGGGTGAACCTCGGGTGGTTCGCGAATGGCCTCCACTCCTACGGCTCCTCGTGACGAGGCCCCCTCCGGGGGCCCGCGCCTCCGCGTCCTCGACGTCGCCTATCTGAAATCGGGCCCGAGCTGCGCGGCCCTCGGTCCGGCCCTCGCCCCCGAGGTCGCGTTCATCGGGCGCAGCAACGTCGGGAAGTCGTCGCTGTTGAACGCGCTGACGCGCACCACCCTGGTGCGCACGTCGAAGACGCCGGGGCAGACCCGCAGCGTGAACCTCTTTTCGGCCACGCTCGCCCGTGTGAGCCGCTCGGGAGAGCTGTCGGAGCGGCGCAAGCTCGTCCTCGCGGACCTGCCCGGGTACGGCTTCGCCAAGACCTCCAAGGACGAGCGGGCCCGGCTGTCGCGGCTGTTGTCGCACTACCTCGGGGAGCGCGAGGGGCTCAGCGCGGTGGTGCACCTCGTGGACGCGCGCCACGCCCCGTCCGCCCAGGACCTCGAGGTCTTCCAGGAGGTCGCGTCGCTCGACGTCCTTCACATCGTCGTGGCCACCAAGGCGGACAAGCTCCGGACGCAGGAGAAGAAGCGCGCGCTGTCGGCGGTGGCCAAGCCGCTCGGGATCGCGCCGTCGGCGGCGCTCTTGTTCTCGTCGGAGACCGGCCTCGGCCGCGACGCGCTCCTCGTGAAGCTGTGGGATCGCCTCGCGTGACGCGCCCCCGTGGTCCTCCGCGGGCGCCCGGCGCGCCGCCCGCCCCCGGTGCCGCGCCGCGGGCCGAGGGGCGCGGCCCGCCGTCTCGCACCGGCGCCGCCAACGGTGACGCCGACATGCTGCGCGCCCCCAACTCGACGTTGTCGTTCCTGCGGGGGCGTGGCGCGGGCGTGTGGCGTGCGTCGCGCATCGGCGACGCGGCGCGCACCGGCGACGACGCTTGCGTCCTCGGGTCGTGGTGCTCGGGCCGACGCGCCGACGGCAGCGTGGGCGGCGTCGGCGCGCGCCGCGGGGGCGCCCGTGCGCGCGGCCGCTTCTGCGGCGCCCCGAGTCCGCCCGCCGCGGGGCGGCCGCACCGCGCGGCGCTCGCCGATGCGGGCGCCCGCCAGCTCGCGCGACCGCTCGCCGAGGCGCCCGCGCGCCTGCCGCCCCGCCGCGGCCGGCCGCGCCTCGTGGCACTCGCCGTGGTCGCGCTCGCCTGCGCCGGCGCCGCCGCCGAGGAAGCCGCGCGCGTCCCCGTCGACGCCGTCGCCGCCGTCATCGAGCGCCGCGTCGTCACGCGCTCGGAGATCGAGGCCGAGGCGCGCCTGGTGCTGCTCGAGCGCGCCGGGCCGGAGGCGGCGTCGGGTGTGCTCGACAGGCAGCTCCTCGGCGCCGTCCTCGACTCCGTCGTCGCCCAGGAGCTCCTCGCGCTCGAGGCCCGTCGCACCGGCGTCGCCGTGCGCGAGATCGACATCGACAAGACCGTCGGCGACGTCCGCGCCCACGTCGGCGACGCCGCCGCCGCGCGCGCGTTCCTCCAACGCTTCGGCATCGACGACGAGCTGCTGCGCGCGCGCGCGCGCCGCGACCTTGCCGCCGGAGCGCTCCTGCGCAAGCTCTTCTCCGACATCAAGGTCTCCGACGCCGAGGCCGACGCCTGGCGCAGCAATCACAAGGAGCTCCCCGATCGCGCCGCGGCGCGCCTCGCGCTGGAGAAGCAGAGGAAGGACGCCCGCTTCGCGTCCGTGATGCACAGGCTCAAGAGCGAGGTCGAGGTGCGCGTGGTGTGGCACCCGTGATCCGTGGGCTCAACGTCGACGACCTCTTCGCGCTCGAGGCCCTCGAGGCGCGCGCGCAGCCGCTGCCGTGGAGCGACGACCAGCTCCTGCTCGAGCTCGTCAACGACGACGCCCTCGTCCTCGGGCTGTTCGATCCCGTCGACGGCCTCGTGGCCCACCTGTGCCTGCGCAAGATGGTGGACGAGATGTGGATCATGAACCTCGCCGTGGACCCTGCGCACCGCCGCCGGGGCCTCGCGCGCCAGCTCATGCGCGAGGCGCAGGTGCGCGCCCGCGAGCAGCAGTGCGCGACGGTCTGGCTCGAGGTCCGCGAGGGCAACGCGCCCGCCCGCGCGCTCTACACGGCGCTCGGGTACGACGAGAAGGGCCGCCGCACGGGCTACTACCCGCCCATCCCGCCCTCGACGGAGCGGGAGACCGCCGTGCTCATGGCGCGGTCGGCGGCGTGACGGACAGGAGCGGCACGCACGCGGGCGGCACCGCCGTCGGCCCACCCATGAACGTGCAGGAGACGACCACGTCCTCGCCGTCGGCGACGCCGGTGCCGACGTAGACGTGTCCCTCGCGCCCGTCCTTGCTGCGGGCGCGCCCGTGGCGGCACGTCGTCTCGCTCGCCCCGACACGGCACGGGCTCGTCCCGAGATCGGCCGTGTCGAGGCCGATCTTCTTCCAGGGCGTGAGCGAGCCCACGAGGAGGCCGTCGCGCAGGAGCGCGGCGCCGGCCGCATCGAGCTTGGCCGCGACGTGGGTGACGACGAACGCGGCCTGTCCGTTGTCGCACCCGGCGGCGACGCTCCCCGCCGCCGGCGTGGGCGCCCAGTGGCACTCCTTCGGCAACACGATCCGTCGCGCGGCCGCCGGCGGCGCCATCGGCTTGTCCGGCCCGAGGGCGAGCGCGCGCCGCACCCCTGCACGGCCCGCGTCGAGCGCGCGCACGAGCAAGGCGGGGCATTGGCGATCGACGGCCGCGCGGCGACGCTCGGGCCCGCCGCACATCGCCACCACTGTGTCGGTCCCGACGACGTCGAGCTCGCCGTCGGCGGTCGTGACGCCGAAGCCGTCGAGCCGGCGCCCGTCCGCGAGCGCCACGGTCCTCGCCCGCGGTGGCTGTACGTGGCCCACGTACGCCGCCGCCGTGCCGGTGGCCGCCGCGCGCAGGGCTTGGTCCCGGTCCGCGCCTTGCGGCACGTCGTGGACGGAGAGGAGCGCGTCGCCGCAGCGCAGGACCAGCGCGCCGGTGACGTCTGCGAGGACCCGGCAGTGTTCGAAGCCGGTGGCAGCGGGCTCCCTCGCCACGGCCGGGCCACAGACCACAAGAAGCACCGCGCCGAGCCGCGCCGCGCGGGGGGTCACGGCGAGCGCGCCTTCTCGAAGGCGAAGAGCGTGTCGACGGCGGCGAGGTAGCGCGGCACGGACTGCGGGCCGATGGAGTTGGTCTCCTCGTAGTGATCGCCCTCCGCCTCGTTGATGTACGGCGCGGTCTGATCGAGCTCGAAGTCGAACGGCGGCACGAGGTAGCCGATCTCGTCCTGGCACAGGCCCATGGGGAAGGCGAAGCGCGCGCCGAGCTTGTCCTTGAGGTCGGGCCCGTCGGGGGCCTTGGACATGTCGGGCGGGTTCGGGTTGTCCGGGTTGATGCGATCGCGCCCGAACGAGTTCTCCGGCGCGTAGCCGACGAACGTCTCCGGGAAGAGCTCGCCGGGCGCCGTCACGATGCCGATGTCACCGACGTAGATCACGGCGGCTGCCGTCTTCAGGTGCGGGACGTTGTCGCCGCCGATGACCTGCTCGCGATCGAAGTCGAAGAGCTGGCGATCGAACCAGCCGTTGAACATGCCGACCTGGAACGCGGCGTTGTCCACGGGCGCCTCGTACTCCTTGGTGGAGAAGCGCAGCGGCGTCGAGGCAAGCACCTCGCTTTGATCGAGCGCCTGGAACGCGAGCTCCGCGACGTTTTCGCCGAGGGCGTCGGTGCGCGCGAAGGTCTTCTTGTCGTGCGGGTACACCGTGCCGTCGCGGCCGGTGATCTCGAAGCTGTTCGCGCCCATGATCCCGCCCACGGCGCCCTGCAGATACACGGCGACGCCGCCGCGCGCCGGCCGCAGCGGCTTGTCCGCCGTTTGCGGCAAGCCGTTTTCGAGCGATTCGCGCAACGCGTAGATGTAGTCGGCGGAGATGAAGTTGTTGCGGGAGTCGAGGCTCTCGGGGTGGTTTGACCAGTTCACCGCGGTGGCGACGACGTCGCCGGTGGCCTGATCCTCGAACGAGACGGCCGTCACCGCGTCATTCCAGATCTGCGGGTCCCGGCCGTCGCTGACGAGGCCGTCGATGCCGGGGTGCACCTGACCGACGCGCACCTCGACGGGGACGATGTTGTCGAGCGCCTCGACCACGGCGTCGGCGCCGCGGTTCCTGATGTTGTCCATGTGCTCTTCGTTGCGGCCGGGCCCGTGCTGCAGCCCGATGTAGGGATCGATGTAGCCCCATTGGCCGAGCGTGTCCGGCGCCTCGTGCGTGTGCGTGGCCTGGATGAGCAGCGCGTCGATCGCGCCGGGCCGCAGCGCGTCGACCTTCTCCTTGATGCGGAGCTGCTCGTCGTAGAACACGCCGACGGCGTCGATGGTGAGGATGGCCACCGTGGAGTCCCCCTGCCGCAGGACGAGCGCCCGCACCGAGAGCGCGTCCTTCACGCCCATCGCAGGGCGGTTGTTGCCGTAGCCAGCGAGCCAAAGTCCCTGGAAGACGCCGTCGCGCTCGCTGCCGTCGGCGTCGGGGCCGGTGTAGCCGTCGTCGCCGGGGCAGACGCGATCGGTGCCGCAGTCGAAGAACCAGTCGTTGGGGTCGCCGTCGCGCTCGCTGCCGTCGGCGTCGGGCCCGACGTAATCCGCGTCCTCGGGGCAGACGCCGTCGCGGCCGCAGTCGAGCACGTGCTTGTCGTCGAGCTCGCCGCAGCGAAACGGCGTGCCCGGCGGCATCATCGCCTCCGACTCCGGCGCGCACGAGTCGGGCCTGTCGTTTCGCAGGTACGCGGGGTTCGCGACCTCGTAGTGCACGGGCGTGATGTCGCGCTTGGCCGCGCCCACGAGGAGCTGGTCGTCGGCGAGCGTGGCGCTGCACGAAGGCCCGCCGGGACAGGCAAGATCCGGCGCCTGCACCTCGGGCGCCGGCGGCGTGACGCCGATGTCGGGGGAGCGGCCGGCGCAGCCCGCGAGCGCGCCCACGGCGATGACGAGGAACGCGACCACCACCGCGCACACCGCGATGCCCGCGGCGCCCACGACGACGTCGGCGAGCCGGGCGAGCACGCGCGCGCTCCCGACGAGCTGCGGACGAATCACGACGCCGCCGCGCACGACGACGCCGTGCCCCCCGCGCGCGCTCACTGGATCACCGGGAGGTCACCGCGCAGGGTGACGATGGAGACCGAGTCCGGGTAGACGTGCACGGTGCGCGACGACAGGCCCACGCACTGGCAGTCCGCCGAGCCCGCGCACGTGGGATCGAGGATGCCGGCGCCGATGGTGTGGATGTCGTGGCCGGGGTCCGTGGTGGCGTTGATGATGACGTACAAGCCGTCGGTGTTGGTGGTGGTGCGATCGAGCAGGGGCAGGGGGTTGCTGTCGTCGCCGTTGAAGTAGGTGACCTTGGTCTGCGCGTCGAGCTGATCGGAGGTGACGCTGGCGCCCTGGATGATGACGTCGTCGCAGTCGTGGATCTCGCCGGCGATGACGCCGCGGCCGACGCCGTCGCCGATGACCTCGCGCCCCTGGATGATGCGGCCGGCGAGCGTGGGGATGGACTCGTACGTGGAGTCGTAGATCAGGTTGGCCTCGTACGTGGCCGTGTTGGTGGCGGGGTCGAACGTGGCGTCGCCGCCGTAGTCGAGGACGGTGCCGAACGTGTACGTGTCGATGATGGTGTTGTCGGTGGGGTGGTAGACCTTGATGGTGAGCGGCACGTGCAGCGGCACATCCTCGATCACGTACGCGCCCTTCTTCTCGCAGCCGAGGCTCAGGCAGGCCGCGCTGTCGGCGTCGGCGCCCTGGCAGTCGAGGCTCGACGCCTCCTGCTGCACGCCGATGGTGACCTCGCCGAAGGCCGGGGTGTCGTTCCGCGCGTCCTGATCGTCGGCGAAGACGGCGACCTTGATGCCGGGCTTGGCGGCGCCGCCGGTGCCGAACACCTGGATGCAGCCCTGCAGGCGCGCGGTGGCGGACTGCGACAGGACCTCGGGGTTGCCGATGCACCCGAGCGCCACGGGCTGGCCGTCCTTGCGCTGGGCGACGTCGTCGACGGCGGGCTTGGCGATGTCGAGTCCCTCGACGTTGCAGGTGGAGCCTCCCCCTCCCCCCGGCGGCGGTGGCGGCGGTGCCGACGGGCACGCGAGCAAAAAGAGGGGCAGGAACGCGACGACGACGGACTTCATGCAACACCTCTACGACGATATGTGGGACGTCATGGGGCCGCGCCGCCGCGGCTCTCGTTCGACACTGAAAACGGTGGCAATCCTCTATGGGCCGGATCCCGGCGGGTCAACGGAGGCGCACCGTCGCGGCGCGCAATTCGCGTGCGTTTCGCCCCGTCTCGCCGGACGCTTTGTCGTCGACGCTGTGCGTCGCGCGCCGCTGCCGTCGACCAGACGCGACGGGATCGCCACGACGGCATTGCGAAGGGCGCTGCCCGCGCGCTACAAACCCGGCGCTTGCACCCCATGAGGTCCCTGATGCGATTTTCTCTCGTCGTCCTCGCGGCGCTCGCCGCCGCCGTCTTCACCGCCTGTCCGCCGCCGGCGGACGGCAACACGCCGCCTCCGCAGGAGTGCCCCGCCAACAGCCGCACCTGCGACAGCGACCGCGTCTGCGCCGGCGGCTTCTGCGACAAGGACCACGACTCCGCCGACGGCACCACCGGTGACGGCATCGCCGCCGCCGACGACGACCTCGGCTGCTGCGTGATCCTGGTGTGCACCAAGAACGACGACTGCAAGGACGACGAGCGCTGCGACATCCGCCGCGGCATCTGCGTGCCCCTCGGCCTGTGCAATCCCGAGGTCCAGGGCGGCGGCGACTGCCTGCAGCGCGACGGCACCTCCGGCCCGTGCTGCTCGGGCGACAAGCCCTTCTGCGAGTACAGCGACGGCAACCCCACCTGCGTGGCCAGCCCGCCCGACGCCAGCAACTGCGTCGTCGCCGCCGGCGGCCGCCCGCTCGCCAGCGCGCCCGGCGACACCGAGGCCGCGCCCGGCGCCGTCTCCTCGGGCAGCGATCTCCAGCTCGAGGCCACCGGCACCGACGCCAACGGCAAGAACATCGCGCACAGCACCTTCACCTGGTCCGGTGACGGCGTCGACGCCACCACCGGCGTGCTGAACAGCACCTGCGCCACGGGCGTCTGCCCCGTCACGGTCACCGCCACCTCCGTCAACGGTGGCGCCGCCTGCACCGGCGTCGTGAACGTCTACGCGCCGCCCACGCTGTCCAACCGCATCGTGGTCCTCGATCTCGCCACCGGCGAGCCCGTCGCCAACGCCACCGCCGCGGCCACCATCGCGGGCACGCCCGTGAGCGGCACCACCGACGCAAACGGCGCGGCCGAGTTCGACGGCGTCGTCACCGCCATCTCGGCGTTCCCCGACGACTACCAGTGGCAGACCATCGTGGACCCGCCCGCCGACGTCATCGTCTACACGGCGCACGTCCCCGACCAGACCAAGGTGGCCGGCATCTCGGGCACGTTCAACTTCGACAACGTCCACACCACCGGCGACATCAAGCTCGGCCTCTCGGGCACGGCCATCTCGTCGGCCATCACGGACCTCAACTTCAACACGCTCATCGGCGAGATCGCCGACTACAACGTCGAGCTCGAGGGCATCACCGATCCGGGGGGCCAGCTCGTGCCGCTGCCGTCGGGCATCGTCATCGAGCTCGGCAGCACGCCCATCAAGGGTGACTTCGTCACCTTCGGCGACCCGGGCAGCAACATCGCCTGGGCCATCGGCGGCCAGGTCGCGCTGTCCGAGGTCGGGCCGATCATCTCCGGCGTCGCCGGCGGCGGCGACGTGAACGTCGGCAACATCCTCGGCGGCGTGCTGCCGTTCTTCGCGCGCTTCGACCACGCGTTGCAGACGGGCCTCACGCTCACCAACGAGACCCGCCCGCGCTGCGACAACGGCGGCTTCACCTGCTCGGGCACCGACACCTGCGACGCGGGCAAGGGCACCTGCGTCACCGCCAACGGCGACGACGTCCCGATCGACACCTCGGTCTGGGGCTTCCAGAACGTCGAGCTCAACCCCAATACGCTGCTGTCGCAGTCCGTCGACTACACCGTGCCGCGCCTGCCGTGCGCGCCCGGCCAGTTCTCCGGCGGCAACTGCACGCCGCCGGCCGAGGGCTCGGCGTTCCAGACGGGCGCCGTCCTTCTGTCGGGCGTCATCGTCCCCGGCACCGGCCTCGTCCCCCTCGGCCTCACCGCCGGCCTCGACGATCCCGATGACCAGGACGGCAACGACCAGGTCGACGGCCTCATCGACAGCGCGGACACCGTGAACGGCCCGGCCCACGGCCACGCCATCATCGACTACGCCCCGCCGCACGACGGCCTCGAGGGCAACACGCTCATCAGCGTGGCCATCGCGCTCGACCTGGGCTCCATCACCGGCGGCAGCGGCGGCCTCGGCGCCTCCATCGTCACCCACGTGACCAAGAAGTTCGAGGCGGCCAACACGTTCCCCGCCAACGCCTTCCTCGAGTCGCAGGGCGGCGCGTTCACCCCGGACGACGGCACGGGCAACACCGGCCACTTCGCCATGGCCACCGTGGGCGACGGCGCGGACTTCTGGCGCGTGAACCTCGACAACGGCGGCGACGTGGAGTGGAACGTGTGGTTCTCGTCTCCCACCGAGACCTTCGACATCAAGGACTTCAACCCCGATCCGGCCGCTGCCGCTGCTCGCGCCACCCACGCCGACGTGCAGGCCTTCAAGCTCGGCGCCGGCTACGGCGACATCGGTCCGGAGCCGTCGACGTACGGCGACCTGTTCACGTTCAACGGCACCAACCTCGACAACCTGCTCTATTACCTGGGCGCGTGGTCGAGCCAGTCCTGCGACCAGGGCGCGGTCTGCTCCACGCCGTGAGCTGACCCCGACCTGCAGCCAAGAGCGCGCCTCCCTCGGGGGGCGCGCTTTTTTTGGTGGGCGCGCTTCGGGCGTTCCGCCGGTGGAACGCGTTCCGCCCGCCGATCCGCCGGGGTCGTGGGATTTCAGGCGCTTACCCCCTGGCACGGATCGCGGAGTGCCCTCCGCGAACCCACACGCCGGAGCACGCCATGAAGGCCGACAACAACACCGCCCTCGCCCCCGCCACCACCCGCTATCAGACCCAGGAGGTGAAGAACGACCGCCCCGCGGTCGAGCCCATGCCCGGGTCGCAGCGCACGGTCGACAGCTACAAGCCCGCCGCCGTCCGCGCCCGCCTCTACGGCGCGACGCCGACGCCGCACGCGCCGGCCGGCCAGCCCGCGTGGTCCCTGGAAGCCGGCAAGCGCGCCGCCGTCGGCGGCCCCCGCATCGACCCCGCGCAGGTGAAGGCGTCGCTGAAGGAGGTGCGCGCCCACTACCAGGAGTGGAAGGCGAGCCACCCGGACGCGCCCGAGCCCACCGACGGCAAGTACACCATGGGCGACGTCGTGAACGGCAACATGCCGCAGGACGAGCAGTGCATGCGGCTGGTGTTGATGCTCCTCAAGCAGAGCCCGTCCACCGTCGACGACCTCGTCGCCGCCGCCCCGTCCGCCGACCCGTCCTCCGCCGCGGCCTCCTCGGGCGCCGCCGACGCGCCCGCGCAGGACCCGACCCAGGCGACGGCGCCGGCGCAGCCGGCCGGAGACCCGCTCGGGGGCTTCATGCAGGCGCTCGGGCCGATGGCCCAGATGCTCGGACCGGTCGCCCAAATCCTCGGCGGCGTCCTGATGTCGCCCCTCGGGCCGATGATCATCGGCGCCGCCGCCTGCGCCATCCCGCCGCCGGTGGGCGAGGCCATCGCCCCGTTCGCCGCCACCATCGCCCCAATCGCCGGCGCGGCTTTGATGGGCCTCGGCGGCGTGGCGTCGAGCCAGGCGGCCGGCGCCCCCGCGGCCGGCGCTCCCGCGGCCGGCGCGCCCGCCGGCGGCGTCGACGTCAACGGCATCGCGAACGCCGCCACGGCGCTCGCCCCCGCGATCACAGCTGTCGCGGGCGCCCTGTGACGCGCTGACTTCGGGTGTGGCGCGAGCAACGACCGCGGCGGTCCTTCGGGGCCGCCGCGGTCGTTTCCCCGTCAGCGCGCCACTGTCGCCGTCGGCCGGCGTCGCCGCGTGCGGGGGCGGACGCCCGCGCGAGGAGGGGCGGTTCGGGGACGGAACGCGTTTCACGGTGGAACGCCGGGGCCTGGGCTGAATTGCTGTGTTTTCAGGCAATTAGAACGTGGCACGCTTCTCGGAATCTCCTCGGCACCAACCACAAACGGCCCTGCGGGCCACAGCGCGGAGAGACACCATGGGCGACTTCTTCCAGAACCTCGGCAACGGCATGAGCAAGGTGGCCAACGGCGCGATGGACGCCGTGAACCAGATGGGCGCCCGCGCGGGCAACGAGCTCGGTGCGGACGTCAAGCAGATCGAGGACGGCTACAACAAGGACGGCATCATCGGCGGTGTCGGCGCCTTCTTCGACCAGAGCAGCGTCGGCCACCGCGCCGTGGAAGGCGCCGCCATCGTCGGCATCCAGATGGACGACGAGACCCGCCGCAACGTCGAGGGCGGCATCAACATCGTCGCCGGCGCGTCGATGGGCCTGGCCGGCATCCCGCTGCTGGCGGACGGCTTCGCCAAGATCGGCGAGGCCCCGAGCGCCGGCGGTCCCCCGTCCGCCGCCCACTCCACCGCGTCGCCGTCGGAGCACATGAGCAAGCACGACGCGTTCAAGCGGGCGCAGCACGAGGCGCAGCGCCAGGCCGCCATCGACGCCGCCAAGCACAAGGCCCACGACCGGACCATCTACAACGAGGGCTACCAGCGCGGGGTGCGCGACGCGGGTCCCCGCATGCACACGATGCCGTATCACCCCGGCAAGACGGGCTTCGTGGGTGGCGCGGCCCCGTCCCCTGCGCCCGACGCGGGCGACACCGGCGCGACGAGCGGCGCCGAGCGTGACGGGTACGCGTCGCAGACCACGAACAACTACTACTTCTACGGCGACGTCGTCGGCGGCGACTACGGCAGCGTGCTCGACGACCTCCACAAGAAGTTCGGCGACGACAAGATCGGCCAGGCCAAGAGCAAGCTTCAGGACATCATGAACGACCCGAGCCTGTCCTTCGAGGACAAGATCTTCGAGCTCATGCTCGCGCTGATGCAGGACGGCCAGGACGACGTCAAGAAGCTCAGCGACGACCTCGACGCCGACGACACGACCACGAAGGAGCAGCGCGGGCAGCTCGACGACAAGATCAACGCGAAGCGCAAGGAGCTCGAGACCGAGCTCGGCGCGAAGTCGCCCGACGAGCACAAGATCCAGTCGCTCAACACCGAGATCCAGAGCCTCACCGACGCCCGCAACGAGTTCGTGTCCGACAAGGCCGAGTCGCGCCAGAAGACGGCCGAGAAGATGAAGAACGCCCTCGAGAAGCTGAGCGAGATGCAGCAGGCGCTCTCGAACGTCCTGAACGCGATGCATGAAAACGCGATGTCGGCCATCCGCAACATCAAGTGACCTTCGCTCCGGTGGTTGGCGGTGACGGCGGGCGGGCCCCCTCGGGCTCGGCCGCCGCCGCCGTTTCAGCGTTCCCGGCTGAAACGCGGCGCGCGCGCGCCGGTGGCGTCCGGACGCGGGGGATCGCTGGCACCGTCCGTGGATTCACAGGGGTTGTCCGATTTCCGCCACCGCCAAAGCCCCGGAGAGCCCCATGCACGCCGCCGCCACCCCCGCCGCCGCCACCGAGCGCCGCCGCATCCGCATGGACGGCCACAACACCCTCGTCGACGTCGCGCGGAAGGTCTGCGGGGACCCGCGCCTGGCGCCGCTCCTGCAGGACCTGAACCCCACGCTGCCGGCGACGGGCGCGCTCCCCGCCGGCACCGTCGTCACCTGCCCGGGCAAGCAGGAGGCGGCGCGCTTCGCCAAGCGGATGGGCTTCACCCTCGGCTTCGACGAGCGCGCGGGCAACGGCACCGACGCGCGGCGCCGCTTCGCCCGCCACCTCGGGCTGCATTCGGACCCCGGCAAGGTGGACGCGGTGGCCCTCGCGCGCTCGATGCTCGCGCGCGCGGTGAGCCCCCTGGAGGTCGGCAAGCGCCTCGCCCGCCAGTGCGACGACGCGGACCTCGCGACGCTCCTGCAGGCGACGGAGCCGGCGGTGCGGCAGGCGGCCCAGCACGCGGAGGCGCACGCGCTGTTCCCGCGGGCGGTGTCGCGGCTGTCCGCGGTGCGCAACGTCCTCGACGCGACCGCGAGGCCCGCGGGGCTGCTGGCGCTCCTCGAGGCGCTCGCCAAGGACGCGGCCGCCGCAGACCGGCTCCTGCAGGGCTGCGCGGTGGCGCCGGCGCTCCGCAAGGTGCTCGCGGAGGAGGCCGGGCGCGTCGTCGCCCTCGTCCGCAAGGCCCGGGAGGTGGCCGGGCTCGAGCGGGGCGCGCGCGACGCCACGGTCAAGGGCGACGCCGACGCGGCGCAGCTCAAGAAGATCGTCGACGCCCTCGCCGACGGCGTCGACGCGCTCGGCGGCGATCGCGCGGCGGTCGTGGGCCTCGAGGCCGAGGTCGACGCGCTCAACCGGCACCTCGAGATGGTGCGCGGCGCGCTGCGCCAGGCCGAGGACGGGCTCGGGCGCGCGAGCGCGGAGGTCATCCGCACGGTGGCGCGGGGCCTCGACGGGCAGAAGCTGCCGCGGCCCTGGCCGCTGTTGACGTCGGTGACCCGCGAGGTCGGCGCGGCGATCGACCAGGCGCCGCCGACGGCGCGCGACCTCGGGCTCGGCGGGCTCCTGCGCCGCCGCGGGGCGTCGGCCGAGGGGGCGCCGGTGCGGCTCACGGTCGCGGACCTGCAGGTGCGCGCCGCCTCCTGCGCCCGCGCCGTCGACGAGGGCGAGGCGTTCGCGGAGCGCCTGGCGCCGAAGGTGGCGGAGCTGTTCGGGCTGATGCGGCCGCCGCCGGCGGTGGACGGCGGGACGCCGCAGGCGCGCAAGGCGCGACGGCGCGCGGCGTTCGATCATGCGGTGGCGGCCCGCGGCGCCGCGCGGCCCGACGGGGTCTCCGCGCTCGTCGGCGAGGTCGTGGACCGCGCGCGGCTCGGCGGCAACGGCGCGGCCGGCCGCCTCAACCGCGTGCAGATGGCGGCGCTCGACGAGGCCGCGCGCGCGGTGTCGTCGTCGCCGCTCACCATCCACCGGCAACCGATGTCGGAGCTCGGGCGGGCGCTCGTGGTGGCCGCCATGGCCCTCGATCGCGAGGTGGGGCAGGGGCTCCTGCGGCCCACCGGGCGCGAGGCGTTCGTCGCCGCCGCCGTGAAGCACGCGGGCCGGGTGCTGTCGGCCGCGAGCCTCGCGTTGTGACCGAGGCGCTCAGGCCTTCTTGTTGGCGGCCGTCATCAGGCGGGAGATGCGGCGGGCGGCTGTGCGCTTGTGCAGCGCGCCCTTGCTCTTCGCCTTGGCGAGGCTGCGAACGGCCTCGCGGACGTCGCCGGCGACGGGCGAGGCCTTGCCGGAGTCGATCTCCGCACGGGCCTTCTTCACCTGGCTCTTGAGCGCGCCTTTCACGCGGCGGTTGCGCTCGTTGCGCTTCTCGGATTGCAGGTGACGCTTCCACGCGGACTTGTGACTGGCCATGAACAAAACTCCTGGGACGAGGGTTGGTAGTGAGGTGGGCGACACCTGTAAAGAGAGCATGTGAAGGACCACGAGGGCCGCATCACCCGAAACGCGGGGGTCCTCGTGGGCCTGACGATGGCCTCGCGGGTGGCGGGCCTCGTCCGCGACTTCTGCATCACCCACTTCTTCGGCGCCAGCGGCATCACCGACGTGTTCTACATGGCGTTCACCATCCCGAACGTCATGCGCCGGCTGGTGGCCGAGGGGACCCTGACGGTCACGTTCCAGCCCGACTACCTGAAGGTCCGCCAGCGGGACGGCGACGCCGCCGCCAGGCGCTTCTCGGCCGCGATCTTCGGCTTCGTCGTGCTCTTCGTGGGCGCGCTCTGCGTCCTCGGGGTGGTCGGCGCGCCGCTGCTCGTGCGGGCGTTCGCCGCCGGCTTCCTCGCCGACCCGGCGAAGTTCGCGCTCACCGTGCAGCTCACGCGCTTCCTGTTCCCTGTCATCTTCTTCATGTCGCTGGTGGCGCTGTCGATGGCGGTGCTCAACGCCCATGACGTCTACGGCCCGCCGGCGCTCGCGCCCGTCGTCATGAACCTGTCCATCATCGGGTGCACCGTCGCCGGCGCCCTCACCTTCACCCGACCCGTGTACGGCATCGTCGTCGGCGTCCTCGTGGGCGGCGCGATGCAGTTGATCGTGCAGATCCCGCCGCTGTTGCGCCGGCGGCTCCTCGTCGCCCCGCGCTTCGACGTCGGCGAGGCCGCCGTGAAGAGCACGCTCCTCGGCATGGTGCCCGGGCTGTTCACGCTGGCCGTCTATCAGGTGAACATCATCGTTTTGCGGCAGCTCGCGAGCTACCTCGCCGAAGGGAGCGTGAGCTATTACTATACATCGGATCGTTTGATGGAGCTCACCAACGGTGTGTTCGCCATCGCCATCGCGCAGGGCGCGTTCACGTCGATGAGCGAGTGCGCCGCCAAAGGAGACATCGAGGGTCTCAAGCAGATCTGGCGCTTCAGCTTCAAGCTGCAAAACCTGATTGCGATCCCCGCCTCCATCGGCCTCGCTCTTTTGGCCAGGCCCATCATCTCGGTGCTGTTCCTTCACGGCAAGTACACGTGGCTCGACGTGGAGCAGACCGGGCTGTGCGTGCTGGCCGCCTCCCCGGGGCTCGTGGCCACGGCCACGGTGCGGGGGACGGCGCAGGTCTTCTATGCGCTGCAGGATCGGGTGACGCCCGCCGTCGTCGGCGGGGTCGTCGTCTGCAGCAACCTCGGAATCGGGCTCCTCACGATGCACCTCGGCCTCGGCATCGCCGGGCTGTCGGGGACGCTCGCGTGCTCGAACCTGCTGCAGGCCACGCTCCTCGTCGTGCTGCTGCGCAAGAAGATCGGGCCGCTGCGCTTCGGTGGCGTCGCCGGCGCCGCGGCCGCCAAGCTCGTCCTCGGGGCGGTCGCCGGCGCCGCGGCCTGGGGCGTCGCGCGCTTCGGCGACTGGCAGGCGGGGACGTCGCCGGAAAACGCCGCGGTGCTCGCCGCGGCCATCGGCGCCGCGGTCGTCCTGTACGGCGCCGGCGCGGTGGCGCTGCGCTTCGAGGGCGTGGACGCGATCGTATCGAAGCTGCGCCGGCGGTGACGCGCTCGCTAGCCCCGCTCGGCGAGGATGCGCTTGGCGTTTTGCCACTTGTCCTCGAGCTCGGCGAGCGGGGTCTTTTCGGGGATCTTGCCCTCGGCCGCGAGCTGGTCCTCGACGAGGCGGAAGCGCGCTTCGAAGCGGGCGATGGTGGTGCGCAGGGCGCCCTCTGCGTCGATCTCGAAGTGGCGGGCGAGGTTGACGACGGCGTAGAGGAGGTCGCCCAGCTCGTGGGCGATGTGGGCCTTGTCGCCTTCGTCGAGGGCCTCCTTCAGCTCGCCGACCTCCTCGTCGATCTTGTCCACGACGCCCCGGTGGTCCGGCCAGTCGAAGCCCGCGCCGTGCGCCTTCTCTCCCGTCCGGTAGGCGCGCAGCAGGGCGGGGAGGTGGCGGGGGACGCCGTCGAGCGCGCTGCCGGCGCGCTCCTTTCGCTTCAGCGCCTCCCAGCTCTCCCGGGCGCCGTCCTGGCCGAAGAGGTGGGGGTGGCGCCGGACCAGCTTTTCGCGGATGGCGTCGCAGACGTCCCCGACGTCGAAGCGGCCGGCCTCCCGTTGGATTTCGCTCTGGAACACGATCTGCAGCATGAGGTCGCCGAGCTCGTCCCGGTGCTCCGGGACCCGGGGGCCGCCGCCGTCCTCGTCGAGGCCGTCCAGGACGTCGAGGACCTCGTGGGTCTCCTCCAGGAGGTACGACCGGAGCGTCCTGAGCGTCTGCTCGCGGTCCCAGGGGCAGCCGTCCTTCGCCCGCAGCGTCGTCATGGTGTCGCACAAAGCGAGAAAGCTGTCGGCCGCGTTTCTTCGGAGCATGGGTTCTTTTGGTAGCATCAGCGGCGATGGAGAGCGACCCGTACAGCTTCGAGCTGGCCCCGAGCGTCGACATCACCCGGCTGCCGTTGACGACGGAGGAGGGCTTCGTCGTGTCGCGCATGCTCGGCCGCCGGGTGACGGCGCTCGACCTCGTGCGCGAAGGGGTGCCGCAGGCGCGCATCGACTCCGTCGTCGACAGCCTCGTCAAGAAGGGCGCCATCGTCCGCATCGGCTCCAAGAAGGGCGGCGCCGAGGCGGTCTACGGCGACGTCGTGTTCTCGGTGGGCGACCTCGCCGAGGCCGCCGACATCACCGAGGATCAGAAGAAGCGCATCCTGTTCGTCGAGATGAACCTCGACAAGTGGAGCTACTACAAGCTGCTCGGGCTGAGGAAGGGCTCGACGCCGGCGGAGATCAAGGCCGGCTACTTCCGCGCGTCGAAGGAGTTCCACCCCGACGCATACTTCAGAAAGAACCTCGGCTCGTACAAGGACCGCGTCGACCGCATCTTCCGCACGATGAAGATCGCGTATGACCTGCTTTCGGACCCGGGCAAGCGCGCCGAGTACGACGCCACCGCCGTCATCGAGCTCACGCCGGAGGACGAGGCGGAGCTCGAGGTGCTCGCGGAGAAGAGGCGCCAAGGCAAGCTCGCGCAGGAGCGGGACGAACGAAACGCTGTCCGCATGAAGGAGGCGCGGCTCAAGAGAAACCCGATGGCCGAGCGCATCAAGAAGGGGCGGGACTACATGAAGCTCGCCGAGGACGCGCACGCGGCGGGCAAGATCGAGGAGGCGGCCAACCACGCCCGCCTCGCCGTCGGCTACGACCAGGGGCTGAAGGCGCACGCCGAGCGGTTCATCATCGAGGCCGCGCGGGCCCGCGCAGGCGGGATGATGAAGCGGGTGAATCAAATCCTGATGTCGCCGGCGGACACGCGCGAGCACCTGGCCGAGCTGAACCAGGTCGTGGACGAGGCTGCCGACATTGCCGCACAGGCCCGCGACGCCGAGCTGCTGGCTGACGTCTCGCGGGCCCTGCTCGCCCTGAAGCGGCCGGTGCGCGCCGCCAAGCTCGCCCAGACGGCCTCCGAGGCCGACCCCACCTCCGCCCGGGCGTGGGAGGCGCTGGCCGAGGCCGCCTCGGCCGACAACAAGTGGGCAATCTTGCTCAAGGCCTCCGAGCGCTGGCTCGGCCTGGACCGCACCAACGCACGCGCCAAGGAGCTGTTCAAAGAGGCCAAGCGCAACACCTGACGAGGTTGTGTTCGAGGCCCGATCGCGGGCATGCTCGGCCGGAATGGCAGAGCGCGTCATCGGCATCGACCTCGGCACGACCAACAGTTGCGTGGCGACCGTCGAGGGAGGTGCGCCCAAAGTCATCGCCAACCGCGGCAGCTACAAGACCACGCCGTCGATCGTGGCGGTGGCGGAGAGCGGCCGGCGCCTCGTCGGGCACATTGCCAAGCGGCAGGCCATCACCAACGCGCAGAACACGGTGTACGCGGCCAAGCGGCTCATCGGGCGCAAGTTCGCGCACCCCGTCGTGCAACAGGCCCGGCAGGTGCTGCCGTACAAGCTCGTCGAGGGGCCCACCGGCGACGTGCGCATCGAGCTGCGCGACAAGACCTACTCGGTGCCCGAGATCTCGGCGATGGTGCTCGCCGAGATGAAGAAGGTCGCCGAGGAGTACTTCGGTGGCCCCGTCGACAAGGCGGTCGTGACCATCCCCGCCTATTTCAACGACGGGCAGCGGCAGGCCACCAAGGACGCGGGCAAGATCGCCGGCCTCGACGTCATCCGCATCATCAACGAGCCCACCGCGGCCGCCCTCGCCTACGGCTTCAAGAAGCACGTGAAGAAGAAGGTCGCCGTCTACGACCTCGGCGGCGGCACGTTCGACATCTCCGTGCTCGACATCGCCGAGGGCGTCTTCGAGGTGCTCGCCACCGCCGGCGACACGTACCTCGGCGGCGAGGACTTCGATCAGCGCATCGTCGAGTGGCTCGTGTTCGGCTTCGCCAAGGAGCACAAGGTCGACCTGCGCACCGACGTCATGGCGCTGCAGCGCCTGCGTGATGCGGCGGAGAAGGCGAAGATGGAGCTCTCGGTGACGACGTCCACCGAGATCAACCTCCCCTTCATCATGTCGACGGGCAAGTCGGACGCGCTCCACCTGCAGCGCACGCTGCCACGCGAGAAGCTCGAGGAGATGTGCGGTGACCTCATCGAGCGCACCGTCGAGATTTGTGACCGCATGCTCAAGGAGGCGCGCATCCGCAAAGACGAGATCCAGGAGGTGATCCTCGTCGGCGGCATGACCCGCATGCCGCGCGTGCAAGAGGCTGTGCGCAGCTACTTCGGCCTCGAGCCGGCCAAGAGCGTCCACCCCGACGAGGTGGTGGCGCTGGGCGCGGCGGTGCAGGCCTCGGCGCTCATCCAGACGGGGACCGGCGAGCAACCGGACCTGCTGCTGCTCGATGTCACGCCGCACAACCTCGGCATCATGATCGCCGGCGGCTACTTCCAGACGCTCATCCCCGCCAACTCCACGGTGCCCACGTCGGCCACGCACGTGTTCACGACCGTGCGCGACAACCAGACGGCCGTGAAGATCATGGTGCTGCAGGGCGACTCCGACGTCGCGTCCGCCAACGAGCTGCTCGGCGAGTTCCTGCTCACCGGCTTGCCCAACGCGCCGCGCGGGACCATCGAGATCGACGTCAAGTTCGACATCTCCCCCGACGGAATCGTCTCCGTCTCCGCCAAGGACCGGGCCACGGGGCTCGAGCAGAGCATCCAGGTGACGGCGACCAACAAGCTCACCGAAGAGGAGATGCAGCGGATTATTCAGGAGAACGAAAAGTTCGCCGTCGCCGAGAAGGCGCAGGAAGACTTCCAGGAGCTGCGCACGGACACCGAGCGCATGCTGCGCGACATCGAGCGCCTGCTGCCAACCGTGAGGGAGGTCATCGGCGCGAGCGACTTCGGCGATGACGCCCTGAAGAAGGCCGCCGCGGTGATGGAGCGCGCCCGCCGCGCGGTCTCCATGCAGGACGGTGAGGCTCTGCGGAGCGGCCGCGAGCAGCTCGACCGAACCCTCGTGATGTTCAAGGGAGTGGCCGCCAAAGTGGGCAAATCCTGAGGCCAAATCGACGTGGCGGCGGCATCTGTCCTAGAACCGTGATGTGAGCGAGAGCATCGACACCTGGCTCGAGGAGGGCCTGCGCTACTACAGCCAGGGCGACCCCTCCCGCGCGCTCGAGGCGTGGTACCGCATCCTCGACGTCGATCCCGCGCACTCGCTGGCGCAGCAGTATGTCGCGTACGTGCGGCAAGTCTATCGGCTGGACGCCACGTCGACGCCACCGACGGCGCAGGCCGTGGCCGGCAACCAGCAGACGGCGACGCTGTCGCGCGGCGTGGCCATGCCGAGCCCGAGCGTCCCGGCAGCGGAGGCCGCCGCCGAGGAGAAGAAGAGCATCATCGGGCTCGACGCTACGTCGAGCTGGAGCGACGTCGTCGACTCCGCGTTCGACGTCACGCCCAAGGGGTCCCCGGCGTCGCCGGGCCCGCCCGCCAAGATGGCCGCCGGCAACCCCTGGGCGCCCCGGCCCCGCGGGAACAAAGACGGCGCGGACGCGGTGATGCCGCCGCCGACGATGCCGCCGCCGACCATGCCGACGCCGACCATGGCGCCTCCGACCATGCCGCCTCCGACCATGCCGCCTCCGACCATGCCGCCTCCGACCATGCCGCCGGAGTCGATGCCGCCGCCGACGATGTCGTCGATGCCGCCGCCGACGATGTCGTCGATGCCGCCGCCGTCGATGCCGCCGTCGACGATGTTGCCGTCGATGCCGTCTTTGGCGCAGGCACCGTCGTCGCCGCAGCCGATGCCGCCGGAGTCGATGCCGACGGTGCCGCCGCAGTCGATGCCAGCGTCGACGCCGCCAGCGTCGCCGCCGCCAGCGTCGCCGCCGCCAGCGTCGCCAGCGTCGCCAGCGTCGACGCTGCCAGCGTCGACGCCGCCAGCGTCGATTTCGCCGGCGTCGATTTCGCCGGAGTCGATGCCGCCGGGGTCGATGCCGCCGCAGTCGATGCCGCCGGAGTCGATGCCGCCGCACTCGGTGCCGCCGCAGTCGGTGCCGCCGGAGTCGATGCCGCCGCAGTCGGTGCCGCCGCCGGCCGCGTCGGAGCCTGCCGCGTCGGAGCCGTCGTCGCCGCCCCTCGCGCCGTCGCCGCTGCCCGTTGTGCCGTCGGCGAACCCCCTTGCGCCGACGCCGCTGCCCGTTGTGCCGTCGGCGAACCCCCTTGCGCCGACGCCTCTTGCGCCGTCGCCGTCGCCGCTCGCGTCGTCCCCGCCCGTTGCGCCGTCGCCCGCCGCGTCGTCGCCGTCGCCCGCCGCGTCGTCGCCGTCGCCCGCCGCGTCGTCGTCGTCGCCCGACCCGTCGTCGTCGTCCGCGTCGTCGGAGCCGTCGCCGCCGCTGGCGCCCGCTCCGCTGGCGGCGTCGGACGCGCCCGCGGACCCGGCTTTGTCGGGCGCTGCCTCGCCCGCGGCGGCTGCGCAGCCCGCGCAGGCGGACGCGGAGAGCGCGCCGGTGCTCGAGCCGGAGCCCCCTCCGCCGATGATCGAGCCGATCTCGACGTCGCTGCCCGCGATGGCGCCCGTCCGGGAGAGCGAGATTCGAGCAGATGCGCAAGGCCAGCGAGAAGACGGGTGAGTTCGACCCGTGGCGCGGCGACACGATGCCGCCGATCGTGCACCCCGATCCGGAGGCGGCGGCCGCGGCGGCCTCCGCGTTCGACCTCGCGCCCACGCCACCGCCGACCGACGTGCCTCCCGAGCTGCAGAACCTCGGGGCGCAGACGGGGACCATCGACATCGACATCGACATCGACGACGCGCCGCCCCCGGCGTCGCCCCCGTCGCCCCCGGCGTCGCCCCCGTCACCGGCGTCGGAGCGCTCGCCGCCGGCGTGGAAGCAGACCGCCGTCGACGAGGTCGGCCTCGGCGCGGGCATCCACCGCGTCGGCGGCGCCAGCCGCGTCGAGGTCGCCGGCGGCGTCCCCGCTGAGCGACGCAGCCAGGAGAGGCCGGGCCGCGTCGAGGAGCGGGTGGTCAAGCAGAGCGTCCGCTTCGGCGAGAGCTTCGACGATGGGCCCACGCCGCTCGCCCGCCCCGCCGAGCCCCCCGAGCCCGCGCCCAACGTGGTCATGGACCCCTGGGACGAGATCGGCGGGCCCGCCGTCGCGCTCGACCTCGACAAGTCCGAGCCGCCGCCGTCGCCGTTCGCCGCCCTCGTCAGCCAGCCTCCGCCGCAGGAGCCGGAGCCCGAGCCGGCGCCGGCGCCGGAGCAGGAGGAGGACCAGTGTGAGGCGCTCATGCGCGGCGCGCGCGAGCTGTTCGAGCTCGGCGACTTCTCCGGCTCCCTCGACCTCGTCGAGAAGGTCCTCAAGATCGACGCCGAGAACGTCAGCGCGCGTGCCTACATGCAGCGCAACGAGGCCACGCTCGTCAAGATGTACGAGTCCAAGCTCGGCGACATGGGTCGCACGCCGCGGCAGCTCATGCCGCCCGACGAGGTCATCTGGATGAACATGCACCACAAGGCGGGCTTCCTGCTTTCGCAGGTGGATGGCCAGCTCTCGTTCGAGGACCTGCTCGTGATCTCCGGGATGCCGCGCTTCGACACCATGCGCATCCTCGCGGACCTCGTGCAGCAGGGGATCATCGGCTAGGCGACCGGAGGAAAGGCGCGCCGCGCATGATCGACATCGACGACGACTCGGCGCTCCCGGATGCGCTCCGCAACGCCACCTACCGCGTTGGCGGCATCTACGACGAGCCCGCCTGGTACGACGTCGACTACGCCGGCTACCGCGGCGAGGAAGCGTTCTACCGCCTCGTCCTCGACAAGGCGCTGAAGCCCGGCGGCGTCTGCGTCGAGCTCGGCGTCGGCACCGGCCGCCTCGCGCTGAGGTTCGTCGACGACGGCTTCCCGCTGCACGGCGTGGAGCCCTCACCCAAGATGCGCGCGCTCCTCGAAGAGAAACGCGGGGCGCGCGCGCTCGTCGTCGAGGACGCCACGGCGCGCTCGTTCGTGGGTCCAGACGCGCGCATCGACGTCGTCACCTTCCCGTTCAACGGCCTCTTGCACGTGCGCACACGCGAAGAGATGCTCGCGAGCTTCGTGCACGTACGCGACAAGCTCGACGACGACGGCCGCTTCGCGCTCGACATCACCGGCCCATATTGGGATGCCATGATCTACGGGCCCACCGCGTGGGGCCGCAGCGACGAGCGCACGCACCCGGAGACCGGGCGCAAGGTCCTCACCGCCGATCGCGCGCGCTACGACCCGGCCACGCGCCAGATGCACATCGACATCCGCTACCTGCTCGAGGGCGAGCGCGAGGGCGTCGAGATCGCGCTCCTGCAGACGATGTGGACATGGCAGCAGGTGCTCGCCGCGCTCGAGGAGACCGGCTTCGCCGTGGAGCTCCTGTTCGGCGACGTCGACATGGCGCCCTTCGACGAGGGCTCGTCGCGGATGCTGGTGAGCGCGCGCAAGCGCTGAGCTCAGGCGAGGCCGAGCTTCTGCAGGTGCATGTGGTGGTAGGAGCGCACCTTGGTCATCGGCGCGGAAGGGTCGACGCCGAGGCGGGACATGTTGTCGGCGTTCTCTTCGAAGATGGCCATCATCTCGTCGGACAGCTCGCCCACCGTGTCCTCGACGACGGCGCGCTTGTCCGGCTGCGCGTCGAGCAGGCCGCGCAGCCGCATCAGCCCGAAGCCCACGTGGCGGCGCTCGTCGAGGAGGACGGTCTTGAGGATCTGGGAGGTGCCTGGGTCGATCTCCTCGAGGAGCGCGGCGTTGAACTCGAAGAAGCCGAGCGCGAGGCCCTCGAGCGCGAGGTTCTGCCCAATGACACCGCCGACGAAGTCGCGCGAATCGCAGACGCGGCTGCGCATGTCCTCGTGGAACTTGAACATGCGCGGGTTCACGTAGCGGCGGAGGGTGTCGTCGATGTCCTCGCGGCCGAGGAGGCGCAGGCGGTGCGTGAAGACCTCGACGTGCCGGGCCTCGTCGATGACCTGCGTGGCGAGGAACATGCGGGCGTTGTCGTCGGGGGCGTAGGCGCACAGGGCCGCCGAGCACTCGAACGCGATGCGCTCGCCCGCGAGGCCGGCGGCGACGGCGCCGACGACGGCGTGGTAGGTCATGTTGGGCAGATCGCGGAACTGCGCCTGCGACAGCGGCGGGATGTCGGGCTCGTAGCCGAAGGTCTTTCCGTCGAGGTAGCGCGCCGTGGACTCGCGCCAGTGCTGGACCTCGTAGAGCTTGTGCGGGCGGAGCTCTTGCGCAGTGGGCGTGTAGGAAAGCTCGCTCATGCTGCCCTCGATGCGTCGCTGCCGTCGGCGGCGCGCTGTTGGCGAACGGAAACGGGGATGGCGGCGGCCGCGGCGGCGGCGGCGGCGGTGATGGCGTCGCGCAGGGGCTCGCGCGTGAGCGGCGCCGCCGTCGACGACGCGATGGTCCACTGCAGGAGGCCGCCTTCAATGATGGCGAGGATGGCCGCGGTGTGCGCGCGGAGCTGCTCGTCGTCGAGCTGCTCGAGCTCCGGGCGCTGGGCGAGCAGCGCGCGGCGGACCAGCGAGCGCGCGGCCTCCTGCACGTCGACGACGACGTCGCGGATGGTCGGGCGCGACGCGGCCTGCGCCCAGTAGTCGATCCACACGCGGAAGCGCCGCAGCGCGTCGGTTTCGTCGCCGAGGAAGTGCCAACGGGCGACGTCCGCGACCAGCCGCTGGCGGCGCTCGGGGTGGGCGGCGCAGGCGCGGATGCGCTGGTCGAGGCCTTCGGAGAGCTGCTCGAAGTAGCGCTCGCCGAGGCGGCGCATCAAGGACGCGGTGATCTCGTCCTTGGACGCGAAGAAGTAGTGCAGCGCGCCGCGCGCGATGCCCGCGGCCTCGGCGATCTCGGTGATGGACGTGGCGTGCAGGCCGCGGTCCGCGATCACCGCGTACATCGCGTCGAGGATCTGCGCCCGCCTCTCGTCCCGCACCACCGGCCTCGCCATCGCGCGCCCCTCTTTGTGCTGTCCGTCTGCCGTCGGGCCTTGGTTGGACGGCCGTCCAAGGTTGCAGGATTGCATCCGGACGCGCTCCCGCAGTCAATGGGTGTGCTCGGGTTTCTTGCGTCGGTCATCCGCCCGATGCGACATCTCCGGCGCCGCCGCCGTCGCGATCGCGCGCGTCCCTCCGGCGGGCGTGCGCGCCCGTTGACGCCCGGGGCGCCGTCGACGACACCGCCGCCATGAGCGACGGCACCAACCAGGATCGGCAGCCCGCGGCCGCCTTCAAGCAGAAGCTCGACGCCGAGATCGACGTCATCAAGAAGGGCGGGGCGCCCAAGTACCACGAGGCCAACGCCAAGAAGGGGAAGCTGTTCGCCCGGGAGCGCATCGCCCTCCTCGTCGACCCTGGGTCGTTCGTCGAGGACGGCGTGTTCGCCAACTCGTTGGCCAAGGACCTCCCCGGCGACGGCGTCGTTACCGGCATCGCCCGCGTGCACGGCCGCGAGGTCGCCGTGATGGCCAACGACTCCACGGTGAAGGCGGGCTCCTGGGGCGCCCTCACCGTCGAGAAGATCGTGCGCATCCAGGAGACGGCGCTGCGCTACCGCATCCCCATCCTCTACCTCGTCGACAGCGCGGGCGCGCGCATCACCGACCAGATCGAGATGTTCCCGGGCCGGCGCCACGCGGGGCGCATCTTCCACAACGAGGTGAAGCTGTCGGGGACGGTGCCGCAGGTGTGCCTGCTGTTCGGGCCGTCGGCGGCGGGCGGCGCGTACATCCCGGCGTTTTGCGACGTGGTGTTCATGGTCGACAAGAACGCCTCGATGTACCTGGGCTCCGACCGCATGGTGGAGATGGTCATCGGCGAGAAGATCACGCTCGAGGACCTCGGCGGCGCGCGCATGCACACCTCGGAGAGCGGCTGCGCGGACTTCCTGTGCAAGACGGAGGAGGAGGCCATCGCGAGCTGCCGCCGCTGGCTGAGCTACTTCCCGCAGCGCGCGGGCGAGAAGCCGCCGGTGGCCGGTGGGCGCGCGCCGCGGCACGGGCTGAGCGTCGACGACATCGTCCCGGACGACGAAAAGACCATCTTCGATGCGGTGGCGCTCGTGGAGGCCATCGTCGACGAAGGCAGCTTCTTCGAGGTGAAGAAGCGCTTCGCCAAGGAGCTCGTGGTCGGGCTCGCGCGCATCGACGGGCGCGTCGTCGGCGTGCTCGCCAACCAGCCCAAGCAAAAGGGCGGCGTCTTGTTCGTCGACAGCGCCGACAAGGCCGCGCGCTTCATCTGGATGTGCGACGCGTTCGAGATCCCGCTCATCTTCCTCGCCGACGTGCCCGGCTTCATGATCGGGTCCAAGGTGGAGAAGCAGGGGATCATCCGCCACGGCGCCAAGATGATCGCCGCGATGAGCGAGGCCACGGTGCCGCGCATCTGCGTCGTCGTGCGCAAGGCGTACGGCGCGGGGCTCTACGCGATGAGCGGGCCGGCGTTCGAGCCCGACGTCACCCTGGCGCTGCCGCAGGCGTCGATCGCGGTGATGGGCGCGGAGGCCGCGGTGAACGCGGTGTACTTCAACAAGATCCAGGCGCTGCCGGAGGCGGAGCGGCCCGCGTACGTCGAAGAGCTGCGCGCCGCGTATCGCGAGGACATCGACCTGCACAAGCTCGCCGCGTCGCTCGTCGTCGACGCGGTGGTCCCCGGCAACGGCCTGCGGCAGGAGCTCATCCGCCGGCTCTCCTACATGGAGAGCAAGAGCGACGCGCGCCCGCCGAAGAAGCACTGCGTCTACCCGGTCTGAGCTCCGCGCGCGTCACGGGCGCGTGGCCACGCTCGGGCTCAGGCGGGCTTGCGGCGCCGGAGGCGCATGAGGAGGCCGGCGAGGAGGGCGAGCGCGATGACGCCGCCAGCGACGGCGACGGTGAGGGTGACGGCGGCGGTGCGGGTCATGGGAGCCCGCGGCGTCCTTGCGATGAGGCCGCGGGTGAGGCCGACGAGGCCGGCCTGGAGATCGCCGGCGGCGAAGCGCTGGGTGGCGTCGGACGTCAGGTCGGCGAGGCCGCGGTCGCCGACCATGTCTTGCAGCGCGTCGTCGACCTCGACCCGCATGCGCCGCTCGTGCACCGCGAGCACCACGAGCACGTGGGGCGATCCCGCGGCCCAGCCGGAGCGGAAGGCGCGCGACGCCCGGTCCATCGCGTCGACGAGGGTGCCGCCGCCGAGCTCTGGCAGTGTGAGCACGCCGACGGCGACGCCGCTTTGCGCGCGGTGCGCTTCGAGCTCCTCTTCGAGCGCGCCCGCGGTCTCGTCATCGAGGACGCCCGCGTCGTCGACGAGCGCGCGCGGCATCTCGAGCGCGGGGGCGCGCTCGGCGGGCGGCGCGTCGACCGCGAGGAGGAGGACGAGGACGATCACCCGGGCGGATCCAGTCGAGCCCCGGGGGCCCCCACGCGCAGGCGCACCACCAGGAACCCCGCGCCCTCGAGGGCGTCCTCGAGCGCAGCCCGTCGATCTCCCGGCACGAAGCAGACGGCGACGTCGCCGCCGCCGGCGCCGCTCGGCTTGGCCGCGCCGCCCGCCGCGCGCGCGAGCTCGGCGATGGCCCGGTGCTCTCGCGTGACGACGTCCTTGCCCGCGGCGTCGCCGAGGGCGGCCATCGCTTCGCGCGCGTCGTCGACGGCGCCGACGACGTCGCCGGCGAGGAAGCGCGTGGTGGTGGCGGCGATGCGCGCGCGGTGCCGCGCGCGGTCGGGCAGGGCGCGGTAGGCGTCGACGAAGCCCTGCGTCTGCGCGGGGATCCCCGTGTACGCGACCACGACGTCGAGGCCCTCGGGCAGCGGCGGCGCCGGCCGCGCGCGCCCCTCGCGGAACACCACGACGCCGCCGTACGTCGACGCGGCGACGTCGATGCCGGAGCCGCCACCCTGAAACGCGCGGTGCGCGGCGCGGGCGATCTCGTGGACGGCGTCGATGCCCGCGGCGCCCGCGAAGGCGTAGGCGAGCGCGGTGGCGGCGGCGGCGCTCGAGCCGAGGCCGAGCTTGGGCGGCGGCTCCCCCGCCCGCGCCGGCTCCGCCGAGAACGACGACGTCGACACCGCGACGTGGGCGCGCTCCGCGGGGAAGCCGCGCCGGGTGATCTCGGCGAGGACGGCGACGAGCAGCGGGGCGTGCTCCGGATCCGCGCCCCCGGCGAGCGCGCGGGAGAGGAGGGCGCCCGTGACGGTGACCCAGCGCGGGTCGTTGCCGCGCACCCGCAGGTCCTCGGCGGGCTCGACGGTGCAGAGCGCGCGGCGGTCGACGGCGGCGACGACGGCCTCCTCTCCGTCGACGACGGCGTACTCGCCGCACAGGACCAGCTTGCCCGGCGCCGAGAACCGTCGCGGCGCGCCCTCGACGGCCACGCCCTCTCCCGCCGGCCGGTCATCGCCGATCACGGCGGGAGGATCCGCGCGGCGGGGCCGGGCGCGCACACGTCGACGCCGACCACGCCGTCGACGGCGCGCAGGCGCTCTGCGACGGCGGTCGCGTCCCCGACGGCGCACAGCGCCTTCACGTGCGGCCCGGCGTCCATGGTGGCCCAGGCGCCCGTGCCCGCGCGCCGCAGCGCGCGCACCTCGTCGAGCACGGCGAGCGACGTGCCGTTCAGGTAGAGGATCCACGGATCGGCCGCGAGCGCGCTCGCGTGCATCTTCATGGTGTTCCGCTCCATTGCGGCGCCCAGCCGCTCGAGGTCGGCGGCGCCGACGGCGGCGCGCCCCTCCTCGAGGTCGGCCGGGTGGGTCGCGACCCACGCGGCGTAGTACGGCGACGTGGCCGCCGTGGTCTCCATGCCCTTGGTGCTCTCGGTGTGCTTGCGGCCGACGGCGCAGCGCACGACGACGAGGCGCACGCCGTCCTCGAGCGGCGAGGGCAGGGGCTCAGCGAAGCAGTCGGCGCCGTCGTCGCGCTCGCCCTTGTGCAGGAGCGCGAAGCCGCCGAGCACGCTGCGCGCCGCCGAGCCGGAGCCGCGCCGGGCGAGCTGCGTGAGGGCGCGGGCGTCGAGCGGGGCGCCGGCGGCGTCGAAGGAGGCGACGCCGTAGGCTTCGGCGGCGGCCAACGTCAGCGCCGCGAAGCCGCTCGCCGACGACGCGAGGCCGGCGGCGGTGGGGACGTCGTTTCTCGAGGTCACGAGGGCGCGGGCCCGGGCGCGGCCGGCGACGACGTCGAGGAAGCGCGCGACCTTGGAGGTCTCCTGTTCCGAGGCGTCCTTCCCGTCGAGCACGAAGCGGTCGGCGGCGACGCCGACCTCGACGCGGGTCTCGCTCTTGAAACGATCGAGGGTGAGCGAGAGCGAGCCCACGGCGGGGAGGTTGAGCGCGGCGTCGCGCTTGCCCCAGTATTTGACCAGGGCGATGTTGGTGTGCGCGACCGCGGTGCTCATCGCCGCAGTCCGTAGCATCGTCACGCCCGGTCCGAAGGGGGGCGCTGCACCGGCAACGCGTTGCGCCAAGCGCGGCGAACGCGTAACCATGTGAGGATGCCCGTTCGCCCGGCTCCGGCCGACGACAAGGCGCTCGAGCGCGCCACCGACATCTCCATCGAGACCATGGGGCGCATGGCGGAATTCTGGGGGTTCACCCGCACGCAGGGCCGCGTCTTCTGCATGCTGTTCCTCTCCCCCAAGGCCCTCACGCAGGCGGAGCTGGCCCAGACCCTCGACGTCAGCGCCGCCAACGTCTCCATGAGCCTGAACGGCCTTTTGCGCTGGGGCGCCATCCGCAAGGTCTACGAGAAGGGCTCGCGCAAGGTCCGTTACGAGGCCGAGCCCGAGCTGCGGAAGATCATCCGCAGCGTCCTCGGCGGCCGCGAGCAGCAAGAGCTCGACGAGGCCGTGGAGAGCTTCAGTGAGGCGGTCGACGTCGTGCGCCGGGAGCGCTCGCGCCGCCAGCTCACACCCGAGGAGGAATTCGTGCGCGAGCGCATCCAGCACCTGCAGAGCGTGGTGCGCACGTCGAACCGGATCCTCGCGCTGCTGCTCGGTGACGGGCGCGTCGACGTGAAGCGCGAGCTGGGCGAGCGGTGAGCTGAAACGACGCCGTCGCCTGCGGGGCGGCCTTTGAAAGTCGCCGGCTCCGCTCATGGGCGGATATCTGCGCCGAACGTGCGCGTGTCACCCACAGCGGCGGCGGGCGCATCCTGGCGCGGGGAGGCGCGGATCCGGGAGGCGGCCGGCGGGAACGCGGGGTATGGTTTCAGAGTTTTCAGTAAGTACTGAAAACGGTAAAGCACGACACCCTATGGCCGCCAGCCCTCTCGCCGCCGCCGCCGCTCCCACGGGAACCCCCCCCGGCGGACACAACGCGGCGTCGCGGCTGCCGGGCTTCTACAAGCTCTCGCTCGCCGACCGCCGCGCGGTGCTCGTGCAGCGCTTCGCCTTCGACGACGACGACCTCGCGGCGCTCGACGCGGCCGGCGGCCTGCAGACCGACGGTGCGGACCGCATGGTGGAAAACGCCGTCGGCGTCTTCGGGCTGCCGCTCGGGCTCGCGCTCAACTTCGTCATCGACGGCGAGGCCGTGATCGTCCCCATGGCCGTCGAGGAGCCGAGCGTCGTCGCCGCGTGCAGCTACGTCGCGCGCCTCGCCGGCGACGGCGGCGGCTTCACCACCTCCGCGGATCCCCCGTGGCTCGTCGGCCAGGTGCAGATCCTCGACGCCGACGTGCGCGGCGCCCTCGGCCGCCTGCGGGATCGCCAGGCCGAGCTCATCGACCTCGCCAACGCCCTGTGCCCCGGCCTCGTCTCCCGCGGCGGCGGCTGTGTCGACGTCCGCGCGCACGTGCTGCCGCAGCTCGAGCACGGGCCCCACGCCGACCTCGACGGCGGCGGCGACATGCTCGCCGTCCACGTCGTGCTCCACACGTGCGACGCCATGGGCGCCAACGCCGTCAACACCGTCGTCGAAGGGCTGGCGCCGCGGCTCGAGGAGGTCACCGGCGGCCGCGCGCGGCTGCGCATCCTCACCAACCTCGCCGACGAGCGCAAAGCCCGCGCGAGCATGCGCATCCCCTACGCGTCGCTCGCGCACGGATCGCAGGGGGGCCGTGACGTCGCCATGGGGGTCGTCGAGGCCTATCGCTTCGCCGCCCGCGACCCTTACCGCGCCTGCACACACAACAAGGGCATCATGAACGGCATCGACGCCGTCGCCGTCGCCACCGGCAACGACTGGCGCGCGCTCGAGGCGGGGGCGCACGCGTACGCCGCGCGCAGCGGCCGCTACACGTCGCTGTCGCGCTTCTCCCTCGACGACGGCGGCGCGTGCCTCGTCGGCCAGCTCGAATTGCCCATGGCGGTCGGCGTCGTCGGGGGCTCCACGCGCGCGCACCCCACGGTGGTGGCGTGCAAGAAGCTGCTCGGGCCGTTTTCGTCGTCGGTGGACCGGCTCGCGGGCCTGTTCGCCGCCGTCGGCCTGGCGCAGAACACCGCCGCGCTCAAGGCGCTCGCCACCGAGGGCATCCAGCGTGGGCACATGCGGCTGCACGCGCGCAAGGGCGAGGTGTCGTCGTGAGCGTCGACGCCGTCTTCGGGTACGCGCCCGGGAAGCTGATCCTCTTCGGCGAGCACGCGGTGGTGTACGGCCAGCCCGCCATCGCCGCCACCATCGACCGCGGCATCCGCGTCGCCGTGACGGCGTCGACGGAGCGAGGGCCGATCTTGAAGAGCCACGGCAGCGGCCTCCTCCCCGGCCGCGCGCGCCCCGATCCCGACGGCGAGGGGCCCGAACGGCTGCGGCAGGCGCTGTCGGCGCTCGTGGACCTGTGCGGCGAGCGCACGCGCTCGTTGCTGTTCTCCGTCGACGGCGCCATCCCCGCCGGCGCGGGCCTCGGGTCGTCGGCGGCGCTCGCCGTCGCGATGATTCGCGGGGTGCATCGCTTCTTCGACGACCCGCCGCTGTCGAACGAGGCGCTGGTCGAGCGCGCGTTCGCGCTCGAGCGGGTCTTCCATGGAAACCCGTCCGGCGTGGACCACACCGTCATCGCCCGTGGCGGCTGCCTGCTGTACACGCGCGACGCCGGCGGCACCGACGACGCCGCGGGCGCCGGCGCCACGGCCGAACCCGTGAAGCTCCCGCGCCGCCTGCGCCTCGCCGTGGGCGTCGCCGGCTCGCACGCGGGCACCGCCCACGCCGTCTCGTCCTTGAAGGAGCGCGCCCGGCGTCACCCGGCGCACTACCAGCGGATCTACGAGAGCATCGGCATGCTCGCGCGAGCGGCGCGCGACCACCTCGAGGCGGGTGAGCTCGGCGCCGTGGGAGAGCTGATGGACCTGAACCAGGGCTTGTTGAACGCGCTCGGCGTGTCGACGCCCGGCATCGAGGCCCTCTGCGCCATCGCCCGCGAGCGCGGCGCCCTCGGCGCCAAGCTCTCCGGCGCGGGGGGCGGCGGCGCCGTCATTGCGCTCGTCGACGACGACCCCGCGCCCATCGTCCGCGCCTTCGAGGCCGCCGGCTACCAGGCCTTCGCCACCGAGATCGATCACAGCACGTCCGAGGAGAACCGATGAGCTCCGTCGCATCCATCACCGAAGCCCGCGCCCTGGCGCTCCTCGGCGACAAGCCCTGCATGACACTCGTGGATCCGAACGACCCCGACGTCTGCCTCTCCGTCCGCCTCGTGCGCGAGGGCTCCGTGTGGCTCGGCCTCGTGGATGACCGCGCGGCGCTGCTCGACCGCGTTCGCATGGGCCTCGAGCCGCGCTTCGTCGTGCACCCCGACGCGTCGACGTCGACGGTCAGCGGGGAGCTGGCGGTGCACGTGCTCGGCCGCGCCGACGCCTTCAGCGCCGCGCAGCCCGCGCGGGCCACCGCGGTCGCCGGCCTCGAGCCCTTCGGCTTCGGCGGCGCCGTCGTCATCGAGGTGGCGCCGCGCGCGCTCGTGCTCGAGCCGGTCGAGGCCTCATCGGTCACGGGCGCCGTGCCCCGCACGTGACTCCTCGGACGGCTTCGTCGCCGCCGGACGGCGCGCTTTCCCGCGGCTGGATCTGTGGCACACTCCGCCCCGATGACGCCGCGCGCGCTCCTGCTCTGCCTCGGCACCGCCTTCGTGGCGCTCGGCGCCAACTGCGACGGCGTCAGCACGTGTGAGTGCTTCCCGTGCACGTCGGCCATCGATCTGCAGGTGTTCGACTCGCAGGGCAACGCGCTCGGTGACGCCTGGACCGCCGAGGCCACCGTGGACGGCGTCGCCGTCGAGGACATCGTCAACTGCGATCCCTCCGCGCGCTTCGGCAACGACTGCAGCTTCGGGCAGGTCACCGGCCTGTACCGCATCACCGTCCGCTCGCCGGGCTTCCAGACCAAGCAGATCGCCGCGCGGTTCGCGGCCAAGACCGGCGAGGACTGCTGCCGCTGCCTGCAGGCCACCACGGTGCACGCGGTCCTGCTCGAGGAAGGGCAGGGCCAATGAGCGGCCTTGTGTGTCCGAGCTGCGGAAGCAGCTACCGCGCCGGCTTCACCCGCTGCGCCCACTGCGACGTCGACCTCGTCGACAAAGCGCAGATCGAGGACGTGAAGGCGAAGATCGACTCCCCGCGCCTCGCGCTCGCCGACGTGCCCAAGGTGCCGGTGTTGCACGCGGGCATCGCCGCGTGCCGCGAGATCGAGCGGGCGCTCCTGGACGCGGGGATCCCCTGCTACGTCGAGGCCGAGTCCGAGGACGCCGACGTGCTCGGGGCCGCCGGCGCCATGAAGGTGGGCGTGATCGTCGCGGAGGCCGACCTGCCGCGCGTGGGCGAGCTGTTGAAGCAGCGCTTCGAGGAGCTCGTCGAGCAGGAGGGCGTGGGCTCGTTCAACACCGAGGCCATCGACCTGACCGCCGAAGAGGTGCAGTGCCCGGCCTGCGGCCACACCGGCGCCCTCGTCGACGGCGCCTGCGGCGACTGCGGACTTTTTCTGGGAGCACCCGAGTGACGGACATCAAAGCGCACATCACCGGCACCATCTGGAAGATCAAGGTGGAGGTCGGGCAGAGCATCGAAGAGGGAGACACGCTCGTCATCATCGAGTCCATGAAGATGGAGATGCCCATCGAGGCCGACGACCCCGGCACCGTCAAAGAGGTGCTCGCCAAGGAGGGGCAGCCGGTGAACGAGGGCGACGTCCTTCTGATCGTCGATGATTGACGACGCCGACGGCGTCCGCGTCGTCACCCTGTCGAACCCGAAGAAGCGAAACGCCCTCACCCGCCCGCTCCTCGAGGAGCTCGCGCGGGCCGCGACCCCTCCGGTTCCGGCGGTGCGCGCGCTCGTCCTCCGCGGCGATCCCGCCGGCGGCGCGTTCTCGTCGGGCTTCGACATCACGAGCATCGACGACGCCGAGCGCGACCGCGGCCTCGACCCCATCGACGCCCCCGCCCGCGCGCTCGAGGCGTGCCCCGTCCCCGTGATCGCCGCCGTCGCGGGCGCGTGCATGGGCGGCGCCCTGGAGATCGCGATGGCGTGCACCTTCAGGGTCGCCCAGCGCGACGCGCTGTTCGCGATGCCGCCCGCGCGGCTCGGCCTCGTCTACTCGCAAAGCGGCCTCGAGCGCTTCCTGCGGGCGCTGACGCCGAGCCGGGTGCAGCGCCTGTTCCTCGTGGGGGACCGCATCGACGCGGAGGCGGCCCTGCGCTTCGGCCTCGTGGACGCCGTCGTTGACGACGCCCTGGTCGAGGCCTCGCGGCTTGCCCGCACCATCGCCGACAACGCTCCGCTGGCCGTGAGCGGCACCCTCGACGCCGTGCGCCGGCTCGCGCGCGGCGCCGGCGACGACGACCGCGCCGCCATCGACGCCGCCCGCGCCCGGGCCCTCGCGTCGGACGATCTGAAAGAAGGCGTGCGCGCGTTTGCGGAGAAACGCGCGCCCGCCTTCAAAGGCCGCTGAGCGGCAGGCTCAGGTGCCGGGCGTCGGGGTGCCGGCGCAGAACGAGTAGTCGTCGGTGGGGATCAGCTTGCAGAGCGAGCCGTCCACGCTGTTGCTGTCCGCCGCGAGCGTGGTCTGATCGATGGTGATGTCCGCGGTGCCGTCGTTGAACGACCCCGCCGTGTCTCCTTCGTAGATCACGCCGTCGATGAGGGTGTGCGCGGCACTCACGAGCGCCACCGCGTCCGGCGAGCCGTTCTGGATGAGGTTGGTCCCGGTGAGGAGCACGTCCGCGCCCACGACGGCCCCGATGACATAGCGGCCGCCGGCGGCGATGGAGCCCGTGAGGGGGATGGTGTCGTAGGGAACGAGGGTGTTGTTGTTCCCGTTGACGAGGATGAGGTTCGCGCCGGTGAGGTCGAACGCGACGGTGCCCGGGTTGAGCAGCTCCACGAACTCGGCGGAGTCGCCCGAGCCGACGTTGTCGTAGTCGATCTCGCTGATCTGCGGCGACGCCGGGCCGACGGAGAAGGCGGCGCTGCCGCCGGTGATGGGGTTGCCGGTGTCGTCCTTCACGCTGGTGGCGGCGGTGACGGTGAAGTCGCCGTCAGCCAACACCGCCGTGGTGGTGAGCGTCACGACGGTTCCGTTGACGCTGGCGCTGGCCACGGCGCCGGAGGGGCTGAGCGTGAACTGCGTCCCCGCGTCCGTGATGCTCGCCGCGTCGATGGCCGCGCTGAACTCCAGGGCGACCTGCGTGTTGCCGATGGCGGCCGCGGCGTCGAGCGTGGTGGAGGGGCAGCCGTTGGAGGTGAAGTCGGCGTCGGCGAAGATGGACGGCTCCGCCTTGGTGTTGAAGCGCCACATGTTGCCCTTGATGGTGAAGGTGCAGCTGTCGTTCAGCAGGGCGCCGAGGGAGTCGCTGACGGTGGTGGGCATGCGCAGCACGAGCGAGCCGCCGTCGGCCGTGGGGACGCCGGTCGTGGTGATGGCGTACGCGGTGTGGCCGGTCCCGGCGCCGAGCGGGCCACCCGAGATCGTGCCGGTGATGGCGATGGCCTCGGAATTGAGGGTGTCGAGCGCGGCCGCGACGTCAACGTTTGTGACGTCCTGCCGCAGGGTCTCCACGTCGACGGTGCCGCCGGCGGTGATGGCGTCGAGCCCGGTGACCTGGACGACGCCGCCGCTGTCGGTGGTGCGCGCGGTGGCCGTGGCTGAGAGCTGCTCGCCGAGGGTGACGCCCGCGGAGACGGCGTCGACGGCGACGAAGACGGCCGGGCCCGTGGCGTCGTTTTCCTGGAGGAAGAAGCCCGCCGGGTCGGTGCCCACGGCGTCGATGATGTTGGTGACGACGACGTCGGTCAGGGTGACGTCCAGCGTGTCGCTGGTGGCGGCGTAGATGTCGGCGATGCCGGTGCCGGTGAAGACGTCGCCTTCGCCCTCGCCCTCGCCTTCACCCTCTCCCTCGCCCTCGCCCTCGCCTTCGCCCTCGCCTTCACCTTCGCCCTCGCCCTCGCCTTCACCTTCGCCTTCACCCTCGCCTTCTCCTTCGCCTTCGCCTTCGCCTTCACCCTCGCCTTCTCCTTCGCCTTCTCCTTCGCCTTCTCCTTCACCTTCCCCGGTGTCCGGGACGCAGGTGCCGTTGCTGCAGACGTCCCCCCGGTCGCACTCGTCGTCTGTGACGCACTCGTCCGTCGCCGGCGGCGGGCAGCCGCCCAGGGCGAGGATGCTGATGGGAAGGAGGGTCAGACCGAGGGTGATGGTAAGCGAGCGCATGGATCTCCCCAGAAAGGTGGTGGCGAGCCGGGATAGCAGCCGTACCGTGGGGCGCAATGCACGTGCGTTGACAACGTGACGAGGGCCGCATACGTCACCGGCGGCACAGGCTCGTAGCTCAGTGGTAGAGCACTACCTTGACACGGTAGGGGTCGCTGGTTCGATCCCAGTCGAGCCTACCAACCGGAACCCCGAGGAAACTCGGGGTTTTCTTTTGGCCGGTGTTCGTTGGGGTTGACCGTAGGGAGACGCTCTCCCGAGCGTGGCAGGGATCCAACGAGGGTGGACCGTTGTGATGCTTTGGCATTGCCGTGCGCCGTGTCCGATCACGGCGCGTCCCGGCAACGGAGGCCTCCGGCCCGCCGCTTCGTCAAGCGATGCGGCGGCCCAAAATGATCCGGACCAGCACCGCCACGATGGCGAGGGCCAGCAGGACATGGATGAGGCCACCCATCGTGTACGACGTCGCGATGCCGAACACCCACAGCCCCACGAAGACCAATGCAAGCAACCAGATGAGGTTCAACACGTGGCAACTCCTTCCCAGCCGTTTGGCTGGCTAGTGGGTCAGCGACTTGAAGGTGCCCTCGATCTCCTTCCAGGAGCTCTCGAGGCCGTCCTTGAACGAATCCCACTTCTCGCTGCCCGCGGCCTTTGCCTCGTTCAGCTTCGCTTGTGTGGCGGCGATCTTGGCCTTCAGCTCGTCGACGTGCTTGCGCGAGTCGATCTTGGCCTGCTTGCCTGCCACGTCGGTCTTGGCCGCGAGCTCGGTGAGCTTCGCGCTCAACAGTTGGATCTGGTCCTCAAGCTTCGATGCGCTCGATTCAATCTTTCCCACAAAGCCTCCGGTTTCGCGCGGCACTCCGCGCTGCTTGGCGCTGCTCTTCCTCGGCGCTCCTCGGCGCTCCTCGGCGCTCCTCCGAAAGTGCATCCGTCATGCCCTCGTCGACCGTCGGACGTCCGCGACGCTGCGCATGAGGACGACCATGCGCTGTGGGGCTTCACCCACGACCTGCTTCATCTGTGCAGCGCTGCCTCCAGGTCGGCGTCCTTCGCGAGGCACATGGAGGGGTGCCTTTGCGCAGACGTCCATGTGCGGATCCACCCGCGCTCGATCGAGGCGCACCGCCGGAGGGATGACCGGAGGTGCCGCTCACGCCATCGTCGACCGCCCGCTGGAGGAGTCGTCGCGCGGCATGGACGATGCTTTCGTCGCACCGATGCCAGCACTGACGGGGAACCCCGACGCGCAGGAAGCGCAGCCGCCGAACGTCGGCACGGTCGTCTCCGTGCGCGGAAGTGTCATTGATGCCCGCTTCGAACAGCGCCTCCCGCCCATCTACTCGGTCCTGAACGCAGGCGAGCACGACGAGGTCGTCATCGAGGTGCTGACCCAGCGCGATGAGCGCTCCGTCCGCGGCATCGCCCTCACGCCGACGCAGGGGCTCGCCCGCGGCATGCCGATCAAAGACACCGGCGGTCCGCTCCGCGCGCCGGTGGGCAATTCCATCCTCTCACGCATGCTCGACGTCTTCGGCAACGCGATTGATCACAAGGCGGCCCTCTCCGACGTGGAGTGGCGCTCCGTGCACCAGCCGCCGCCGCCGCTCGCGAGCCGGTCGACGAGGTCCGAGGTCTTTGAAACCGGCATCAAATTGATCGACGTCATGCTGCCGTTGGAGCGCGGCGGTAAGGCAGGGCTCTTCGGCGGCGCGGGCGTAGGCAAGACGGTGCTGCTCACGGAGATGATCCACAACATGGTGCGCCGCCAGGAAGGCGTCAGCATCTTCTGCGGCATCGGTGAGCGCTGCCGTGAAGGCGAGGAGCTGTACCGCGAGATGACGGAAGCCGGCGTGTTGCCGAACATGGTGATGATCTTCGGGCAGATGAACGAGCCGCCCGGCAGCCGGTTCCGCGTCGGCCACGCCGCGCTCACGATGGCCGAGTATTTTCGCGACGACGAGCACCGCGATGTGCTCCTCCTCATCGACAACATCTTCCGCTTCATACAGGCCGGCGCCGAGGTGTCCGGCCTGATGGGGCAGATGCCATCTCGGCTCGGCTATCAACCGACGATGGGCACCGAGCTGTCAGGGCTCGAGGAGCGCATCGCGAACACGGACGCCGGCGCCATCACGTCCATCCAGGCGGTGTACGTGCCGGCCGACGACTTCACCGATCCGGCGGCGGTGCACACGTTCTCCCATCTCTCCGCGTCCATCGTGCTCTCCCGAAAGCGAGCGAGTGAGGGCCTCTACCCTGCGATCGATCCGCTGCAGTCGAGCTCCAAGATGGCCACGCCCGGGATCGTCGGCGACCGTCACTACAAGCTCGCCCGGGAAATCCGGCGGACGCTCGCGCAATACGCGGATCTCAAAGACATCATCGCGATGCTCGGCATCGAGCAGCTCGCGGCCGAGGATCGCAAGCTCGTCGCTCGCGCGCGACGTCTGGAGCGATTCCTCACGCAGCCCTTCTTCACAACCGAACAGTTCACCGGCCTGCAGGGGAAGCTCGTCAGCCTCGAGGAGGCCCTCGATGGGTGCGAGCGAATCTTGCGGGATGAGCTGAAGGATCTTCCCGAGTCCGCTTTCTACATGATTGGGAGCGTGGATGAAGCCAAGCACTCCTGAGCCCGCGTCGCCGGCGAGCTCCATGCACCTGAGGGTCTTGGTGCCGTTCAAGGTCTTTGCGGACAGGGTCGGCGTCACACGCGTCGTCGCCGAAACACCCGGCGGTTCGTTCGGCTTGCTGCCGCACCGGCTCGACTGCGTCGCGGCGCTCACGCTGGGGATCCTGATCTACGAAGCCGAGCCCGAAGGTGAGGTCTACCTCGCGGTGGATGAAGGCGTGCTCGTGAAGACCGGCACCGACGTCACCGTCTCCGTGCGCCGGGCGATCGCAGGCACCGACCTGCGCACGCTGCGCGATCGTGTGGAGGATGAGTTCGCAAGGCTGAACGAGCAAGAGCGGAGCGTGCGTGTCGTCATGACGCGGCTGGAGACCGGGGTCTTGAAGCGTTTGCATGGGCTCGCGATATGAACGTGACGCAACCGAAGCCGCCGGTCGATGCGACGTTCGCCGCCCAGGTGACGACGAAGGCTGCACGAAAAGACCGGGCCCGCCGACACGCCGGACGCGGCACGTGGTTCGGGCTTGGGATGATGGGGCTCATCGGGTGGTCGGTGGCGATCCCGACGCTGGTCGGCGCGGCGGTCGGCGTCTGGCTGGACCGCCGCGGAGGAGCGTCGCACATCTCGTGGACGCTGGCGCTCCTCGCGGCGGGCCTGGTCATCGGCTGCTTCAACGCGTGGCGCTGGGTCGTCAAGGAAGACAAGGCGATGCGCGCGGAAGCGGAGGGTGATGATGAGTGAGCTCGTCACAGGGATCTTGTCCCTCGGAGCGGGTGCTGCCCTCGGAGCGCTGTTCTTCGGCGGGCTCTGGTGGACGGTGCGCAGAGGCGTCGCGTCCCGGCGGCCGGCGCTGTGGTTCGTGGGGGGAACGCTGTTGCGGGCGAGCGCGGCCCTCGCCGGCTTCCTCGTGGTTGGTGGAGGTCGCTTCGATCGCTTTGTCTTCTGCCTCGCCGGCTTCGTCGGCGCGCGCCTCTTGGTGCTGCGGCTGACGGGGCGAGTCCCCCACGAGGCCCGCCATGCGCCTTAGTCCCGACGAGCTGGTCTACTGGCACCTTGGCTTCTTCAAGTTGAACGCGACCCTCGCCTTTACCTGGGGGCTGATCGTCGTGCTCGTCGTCGGAGCGAAGCTCGTCACACGCAAGCTGAACATGGGGGTCGAGAGGTCGCGCTGGCAGAACCTCCTCGAGCTCATCGTTACGACCATCGAAAACCAGATCCGCGACGTCGGGCTTCCGGATGCCCGGAGGTATGTCGGGTTTCTGGGGACGCTGTTCTTGTTCATCGCCGCGGCCAGCTTGTGCACCATCATCCCGGGCTACGAGCCGCCGACGAGCTCGTTGTCGACGACGATCGCGCTCGCGCTGTGCGTGTTCGTGGCGGTCCCGGTCTTCGGTGTCACCGGGCGAGGCTTCCGCGGCTACTTGAAGTCGTACGTCGAGCCGACGGTGATCATGCTGCCCTTCAACATCATCAGCGAGGCCTCCCGCACGTTGGCGCTGGCCGTGCGCCTCTTCGGCAACATGATGAGCGGCGCGATGATCATCGCCATTCTCGTCAGCATCACGCCGTTCATCTTCCCGATCGTCATGACGGCGCTCGGCCTCCTTACCGGCATGGTTCAGGCATACATCTTCACCATCCTGGCAGCGGTCTACATCGCCGCCGGCGCCGGCGCGGCGAGGCCGAAGCGCGCGACACCGTCTGCGGCGCCTGCGCCGGGGACTTGAGGCACGGACGTAGAAACAGAGGGACACAAAGTGGACACCGTCACCGTCATCGCCGTTGCTTCGATCGTCACCGCCGGCTTCGTCACCAGCTTCGGGTGCATGTTCCCGGCCCTGAGCGAAGGGCGCGCCGTCGCCACCGCCCTTGGCTCGCTCGCGCAGCAACCCGATGCGTCCGCCACCATCACGCGAACGTTGTTCGTCGGGTTGGCGATGATCGAGTCCACGGCTATCTACTGTTTCGTCGTGTCGATGATCTTGATCTTCGCGAACCCGTTCTGGAATCACGTCCTCTCTGTAACAGCGGGCAAGTAACCGTGCTCATCGACTGGTTCACCGTCGGCGCGCAGGTGCTCAACTTCGCCATCCTCGTGGTCTTGATGAGGCGTTTCCTCTACCAGCCGGTCCTCAACGCCATCGACGCCCGAGAAAAGAAGATCGCCACCGCGATCGCCGACGCGGCGGCGAAGCAGTCGGAGGCGCTGGCGGAGCGGGAAGAGCTGGCGAAAAAGAACGAAGAGATCAGCGGTCAGCGCGCCGCGCTGCTGAGCGAGGCAGCCGAGGAAGCGGCCGGCGAGCGGCGGCGGCTCCTCGGTGAAGCGCGCGACGCCGCCGACGCCGTGGCTGCGAAGTGGCGGCGCACCCTGCACGCTGACGCGCTCTCCGTGAGCGAGGCCATCCGCAGCCGAGCGCAACAAGAGGTGTTCGCCATCGCGCGAAAGGCGTTTGCCGACCTCGCGGACGCGCCTGTGCAAGAGCGCATGGTGGCGGTGCTCATCCGCCGCCTCCGAGAGCTCGACGGGGAGGCGAAGGAGGGCTTCGCCGCGGCGTTGAAGGGCGCGTCGACGCCGCCGTTGGTGCGCTGTGCGCTCGGGCTCACCGCTGCGCAACGCTCGGCGATCGAGGGCGCCCTCGGTGAAGTGTCTTCGCTCGACGCCGGGCTCCGCTTCGAGGTCGCGCCGGAGCTGATCAGCGGAATCGAGATCATTGCGAACGGACAGAAGCTGTCGTGGAGCGTCGCGGAGTACCTCGGCGCGCTTGAGAGACGTGTCGGCGATGTCCTGGCGCGCGAGATGCAACTCTCAGCGGCGCAGACGAAGCGCGAGCTCCTCCCGGCCGAGGCGGGGCCGTGACGGCGGCCGCCGCAGACCTGCAGAGCGTCGTGGAGCGGTTCTTCGCCGGCCTGGCGGAGGTGCGGGGTGCATTCACGCCGCAATTGACGCTGCGGGAGACAGGCACCATCACGAGCGTCTCCACAGGCATCGGCACGGTCTCCGGCCTCCCGAGCGTCGGCTCCGCCGAGCTGCTCCAGTTTCCGGGCGGCGTCTCCGGGATCGCGTTCAATCTCGATGAGGACGAGATCGGTGTGGTGCTGCTCGGCGATCACACGCACCTCGGCGCCGGCGACCCCGTCGAACGCACCGGGCGCGTCATGGACGTGGGCGTCGGTGACGCTCTGCTTGGGCGCGTCATCGATCCGCTCGGCCGACCGCTCGACGGGGGAGGTCCCGTCGCCACCGAGCAACGCTTGCCGATCGAGCGGCCGGCCCCGTCGATCATGGACCGCGCTCCCGTCGCCGTGCCCCTCCAGACCGGCCTCAAGGTCGTCGACGCGCTCATTCCCATCGGTCGCGGGCAACGCGAGCTGATTCTCGGTGACAGACAAACCGGCAAGACCGCGATCGCCATCGACACCATCCTCAATCAACGGGGAAAGGACGTCGTTTGTGTGTATTGCGCCATCGGTCAGCGCGCCTCGGCGGTGGCGAAGGCCGTCGCCGTTCTGCGCGAGAACGAGGCGCTCGCGTACACCATCGTCGTCGTGAGCGAGGGCAACGACCCGCCGGGCCTGACCTACGTCGCGCCATACGCGGCGACGAGCATCGCCGAGCACTTCATGGAGGCCGGTCGCGACGTCTTGATCGTCTACGACGACCTCACCCACCACGCTCGGGCATATCGCGAGCTCTCGCTGCTCCTGCGTCGGCCACCCGGACGCGAAGCGTTTCCCGGGGACATCTTCTACATCCACTCTCGCCTGCTCGAGCGCGCCACGCACCTGTGCGCTGCGCGCGGCGGCGGATCGCTCACGGCGCTGCCGATCATCGAGACCGAGGCGCAGAACATCTCCGCTTACATCCCGACGAACCTCATCTCGATCACGGATGGGCAGGTGTACGTCTCGCCGTCGTTGTTCGAGCTGGGCGTGCTCCCGGCGGTCGACGTCGGCAAGTCCGTGTCGCGCCTCGGCGGAAAGGCGCAGCGGCCGGCGTATCGGAGCTTTGCGAGTGACCTCAAGCTCGCCTACGCGCAGTTCGAGGAGCTCGAGACCTTCGCGCGTTTTGGCGCTCACCTCGATGACGAGACCAAGAAGATTATGGAACACGGGCTGCGCATCCGCGCGTGCTTGAAGCAGCCGGAGACGACACCGGCGCCGGTGCCGGCGCAGATCGCGATCCTCGTGGCGCTCACCGCCGGCCTCTTCGACAGGGTGCCGATCGATCGGATGCCTGACGCCGAGCGCGCGGTGTCCGCCGCCGCCGCGAGCATCCCCGTGGAGGTGAGCGAGCGGTTCGAGAGCGCGTCCTCGTTGAGGGCCGCCGACCGTGAGGCGATCATGCAGATCGCACGCGCCGCGCTCGTGGACCTGCAACAACCCGAGGCGAAGGGATGAGCGAGACGACGGCGGGCCTCGAACGGAAGATTCACGGCGCCACCGACCTCCAGTCCGTTGTGCGGTCCATGAAGGCGCTGGCGGCGTCGAGGATCCGGCAATACGAGGCATCCGCGCTCGCCCTGGCGGGCTACTATCGGACCGTCGAGCTCGCCTTGGGCGTGTGCCTGCGCGAAGGGACACCCCTGTCGCTCCCGGCGCCGACCCCGAGGCCGGCGGGCGCATCGGTGGTCGGCGCCGTCGTGTTCGGCTCGGACCAGGGGCTCGTGGGCCAGTTCAACGAGGTCGTGGCCGAACGCGCGGCGGAGGAGCTCGCTTCGACTCCGGGCAGGGCCGAGGTGTGGGCGATTGGGGAGCGCGTCCACGCTCGCCTTGCTGACCTCGGCCTGCGCCCCGAAGCGCTGTTTGCAGTGCCGACCTCCGTCGATGCGATCGCAGCGATGGTCGGGAAGATCCTCGTCGCCACCGAAGCCCACCACGGCCACGCCGGGGGAAGCGCGCTCTATCTCTTCTACAACCGCGCGCTCGGCGCCGCGGGCTATGAACCGGTAACGCAGCGATTGCTGCCGTTGGATGAGGGTTGGCGCCGCGCGCTCATCGCGGTTTCCTGGCCAACGCCGACGCTGCCCGAGGTGGTCCTGGGAAACGGCACCACGACGTTGCGCGCGCTCGTTCGCGAACACGTGTTCGTGTCGCTCTTTCGTGCGTGCGCCGACTCGCTCGCCAGCGAAAACGCGAGTCGTCTGGCCGCGATGCAGCGCGCGGACAAGAACATCAACGAGCTCCTCGAGACCCTCCACGGAGCGTTCCACAGCCTGCGGCAGGGGAGCATCGACGAGGAGCTCTTCGACGTCATCGCGGGTTTTGAGGCGCTCCCGAAATAGCCTTCTCCAGGTCCGCCCCACGTGACGGCCGTGCGAACGCCGAATTGCTCCCGGAGGCTGGGGCAGCATGCTACCGCTGGCGTCGGGGAAACCGACCGCATGACCAAGAGGGACCGGCACGCGACCCGATCGGGTGACAAGACGCGCGCGCCGGCGTTGCCCGCGAGGGTTCGTGCGAGCACCGGGTTCCCTATCGTCGGCATCGGCGCCTCCGCGGGAGGGATGGAGGCGTTCGTCGAGCTGCTCCGGCGGATCCCGAAGCAGACCGGAGCAGCGTTCGTCTTGATCCAGCACCTGGATCCAACGCACGCGAGCTACCTGAGCGAAGCGCTTGGCCGATCGACGGGGTTCCCCGTCGAAGAGAGCGAAGACGGGATGGTCATCAAGCCGGACCACGTCTACGTGATCCCTCCGAGCGCCGACGTGAGCATCATGGGCGGGGCGCTCTCCCTGTTGCCGCGCGGCATCGACGGACACAAGCTGCACCTGCCGGTCGACTTCTTCTTCGAGTCGCTCGCGGCCGATCGTGGAAACCAGGCGATTGGTGTCGTCCTTTCGGGCACCGGGTCCGATGGAAGTGAGGGGCTCCGCGCGATCAAGGCGGAGGGCGGGGTCACGCTCGCGCAGGATCCGGAGACCGCGAAGTTCAGGGGTATGCCGGACGCTGCGATCCAGGCCGGCGTCGTCGATGTCGTGCTGCCGATCGACGCCCTCGCGGCGGAGCTCGTGCGCCTCGCTCGCCATCCGTTCTTTCGTTCGAACGCAGCGGAGAAGGCGCCGGGCCCCACCGAGGACCGCGAGCTCAGGCAGGTGCTCGCCCTCGTTCGCGGCGCCGTGCGCGTCGACTTCAGCGAATACAAGCTCGCGAGCATCCGGCGCCGCGTCGCTCGCCGCATGGCGGTTCGCCGGCTCGCGACGCTCCCCGAGTATGTGCAGGTGCTCCGCGGGGATCGCGCGGAGCTGCAAGCGCTGTTCGAGGACATCCTCATCCACGTGACCTCCTTCTTTCGTGACGCAGAGGCGTTCGAGAAGCTGAAGGAGGTCGCCTTCCCCGAGATCCTGACGCAGAAGCGCGTCGGCGGCACCATTCGCATCTGGTGTTGCGGTTGTTCCACGGGCGAAGAGGTCTACTCGCTCGCCATCGCCCTCTTCGAGTTCCTTTCGAAGGAGGGCGCCTCCGACGTTCCGGTGCAGATCTTCGGAACCGACATCGCGGAGGCGGCCATCGAGAAGGCGCGCGCGGGGCTCTATCCCGACGCCGCCGTTCGCGACATCGACGCGGAGCGGCTCGCCCGTTTCTTCGTGAAGGAGGAAGGCGGCTACCGGATCTCCAAGTCGATTCGAGAACGGTGCGCGTTCGTGAAGCACGACCTCACGCGCGACCCACCATTTTCCAAGCTCGACCTCGTGTGCTGTCGAAACGTCCTCATCTACTTCACGGCCGAGCTTCAGAAGCGCGTGTTGGCGACGTTTCACTTCGGGCTGAACGACCCGGGCTTCCTCTTGCTCGGCGGCGCCGAGAACATCGGTGACGGAGCCGACTTGTTCTCCGCGGTCGACAAGGAGAGCAAGATCTTCGCGAGGAGCGCAGGCAAAAGCGTCCTACGCCTCGCCCCCGCACGGGACGTCTATCCAATCCCGCCGCCGACCGTCGATCTCGGCCCGCGAGCACCGCCCCCAGCGGATGTCGTGAAGCGCGTCGAGAGCGCTCTCCTCGACAAATACACGCCGCCGGGGGTCATCGTGAATGATCGCCTGGAGATCCTTCAGTTCCGGGGCAGGACCGCCCGCTACCTCGAGCCGCCGCCTGGACCGCCGCAGCACGACCTGTTGAAGATGGCCCGCAAGGAGCTCGTCTCAGACCTCCGGATCGCCATCTCGCGGGCGCGCAAAGAGAAGGCGATGGTGCGGCGGTCCGGCATCCGGATCGAGGAGAACGGGTCAACGCTCCTCTGTGCCGTGGTCGTCCTTCCGGTCCCGCTCGCCGAGCCCGCGTTGCCGGCCTTCGCCGTGATGTTCGAGGAGGAGACGGCGCAGGGGCCTCGGCCGGTCGCGCCGGCGGTTTCGGGCGCAACGCCGCCGACCGCGCCGGTCAACGAGCAGCGTTACAGCGCGCTCGAAGAAGAGCTCGAGAGGACCAAACAGTTTCTGGAGACGACCGTCGACGAGCTTCAACGAACCAATGAAGAGATGATGTCGGCGAACGAGGAGCTCTTGTCGAGCAACGAAGAGCTTCAAAGCTTGAACGAGGAGATGGAGACGGCGAGGGAGGAGCTGCAGTCCACGAACGAGGAGCTGAGCACGCTCAACGACGAGCTTCAGAACCGGAACACCGAGCTCAACTCCGCCAACAGCGATCTCATCAACATCCTCGGCAGCGTCGAGGTGCCCATCGTCATCGTCGATGCGGAGCGCCGCATTCGTCGCTTCACGCCCATGGCGCGTTCACTCCTGAACCTCCTGCCGTCAGACGTCGGCCGCCCCATCGACGACATCAAGCCGAACCTCCCCATCGACAAGCTCGATCAGAAGATCGCGGACGTCATCGACAGCGTGACGATCCACGAGGAGCAGGCCGAGGGCAAAGACGGGCGCTGGTATCGGTTGCAGATTCGCCCGTACACCACTGTCGACAAGAAGATCGACGGCGCGGTGCTTTCGATCGTCGATATTGACTCGTTGAAGCGCGCGCTCGGTGCCGCCGAATGGGCCCGTGATTTCGCGACGGCGATCGTCGAGGCGAGCCCGACTCCGAACGTCGTTCTCGACGAGCAACAGAACATCGTCTCGAGCAACGAGGCATTCCGCGAGACCTACGTCGTGACGATGGCGACCGAGGGGCGCAGCGTCTACCAGATCCAGAACGGGGCGTGGGACTTCCCAGAGCTCCGTTCGGCGCTCGAGCGCGTGGTCAAACGCCACGGGCGATTTCGCGCGCTCGACGTGGAGCGTGAGTTGCCGGGTCTCGGGAAGCGTTGGATGTCGCTGTCGGGACGATCCGTGGTCCTGCCGGACGCCGGCCGCATCGTCCTTCTCACGGCGGACGACATCACGGAGCACGTGCGGGGGGAGGCGGAGCGTGCCGAGCTCATGGCGGAGGCGAAAGCCGCCAAGGCCGCCGCCGATGACGCGAACCGCTCAAAGGATCTCTTCTTGGCCATGGTCTCGCACGAGCTGCGGACGCCGCTCTCCAGCCTCGTGATGAACGCGCAGCGCCTCCGCAAGGGCAACCTCGGCGAAGAGCAGCTCCGGAGGCTCGGTGAGTCCATCGAGAGGGCATCAAAGGCACAAGCACAGCTCATCGACGATCTCCTCGATATCTCTCGCATCGTGGCCGGCAAGCTCAAGATGGAGCTCCATGCCGTCAGCGTGCCGTCCATCGTTCAGATGGCGGTCGATACGGTGCGCCCGGGCGCCGACAAGAAAGCCGTCGAGCTCGTTGTGCACGTCGACGACTCCGTCCCTCGTGTCGCCGGCGACATCATGCGGCTGCAGCAGGTCGTGTGGAATCTCTTGAACAACGCGATCAAGTTCACGCCCGAGCGCGGGCGTGTCGTCGTTGCCGTCGACCGGGACGGGGACTATGCGCGAATTCGCGTGACCGACACCGGCACCGGAATCGAGGCCGAGTTCCTGCCCCACATCTTCGACCAGTTCAGCCAAGAAGATCGCGAGCGCACGCGCACCCACGGCGGGCTCGGCCTCGGTCTCTCGATCGTTCGGTACGTGGTCGAGAAGCACGGCGGCACCATCAAGGTGGAGAGCGACGGCAGAGACCGGGGCTCCACCTTCACCGTGCTCCTTCCCGTGGTCAATCGTCACGCCGAGGCGGCGTTGGGTTCGGGGGAGTCGGGGACCGGCACGCGGCCGAGCATCAAGGGGGCGCGCGTGCTCCTCGTCGAGGACGACGTGCAGACCCGTGAGGCGCTGGCGGACATGCTCGCCGTCTGCGGCGCAGTCGTTCACCCCGCCGCGTCGGCGAAGCAGGCGCTCGAAGTGTTCAAGGATTTTCGCGCCGAGGTGCTCATCTCGGACATCGCGATGCCGGACGAGGACGGCTACAGCCTCATTCGTCGGATTCGTGCGCTCGGTGCGAGCGAAGGCGGTGACGTACCGGCGGTGGCCCTCAGCGCGCTCGCGGGTGAGGAAGATCGGCGCCGTGCGGAGAAGGCCGGCTTTCAACTGCACATGGCGAAGCCCGTCGACATCGACCGCCTCGTCGGCGCGCTTGCCGCGTTGCTGAAGGGCAGGGCGAGCCTCGTGGACGCCGACGGGGGTCGCGCGCGGCCCTGACCGCGCGGCTGCGCGCGCTCAAGGGTCGGCTGCGGGCTGCTCCTCCTCCGGCATGACTTGTCGCAGCCCCTCGACCGGAACTGAAAGGACGACGGTCTCGCCAACCGACTGGACCAGTCTCACCGGAATGTCGATCTCGCCTGCGCGAAACACGCTGCGATGGGTGCCGAGCTGGTCGGCGGTCTCCCTGTACAGCTTGACGCGGAGCGCGTCGACGCGCCAGCCGTCACTCTCGATGAAGAGATCAGCGATCTCTCCGATCACCCGACCGTCTGCAGAGATGATGTTTCGTCCGCGAAGGTCCTCGTCCGCAATGCGCATGATCGGTACTCCTCTCCTCTCCTGACGGAGGCATGTCGCGCTCCTGAGTGAGCACGTTCCATGCCCCGGCGGTGCGGTGAAACCTCACTGACTGGCCGATGTCCTCGCGCGTCTCGTGTGCGAATCGACGCTCGACGGCGGTGTCATCGTGCCCTTCGCCGGCACGCCGCGATGAACCGACGCCGCGGGCGCCGCGCACGGAGGTCGCGCGCGAGCTGCCGTGACGCCTTCACTGCGGCACGCGACCTGCAGTCCAAGCGCGCTTTGTCCCTTGGTGCCGTTCGGGCGGACCCTGAAGTGGCGGGTGAATTGGATGCTTCAGCACGTCTATCTCATACCGGGGATGTTCGGCTTCTCCCACCTCGCGTCGTACGACTACTTCGGTCACGTCGAACGCGCGTTGTCGACGCGTTTTGACGTCGCCGGTGAAGAGGTCTTTCTTCACGTCGTCGACGTGGCCCCCACCGCGTCGGTGCGCCGGCGCGCGGCGACGCTCGCCGCAATGGTCCAGCAGACCTCGGCCGGTAACGACGCTCCGATACATCTGTTGGGGCATTCCACCGGCGGCCTCGACGCGCGCCTGGTGGCATCGCCGGGATCGCAGCTCGCGAACGCCGCGTCGGCAGCGAGCTGGCTCCCCCGGCTCTGCAGCATCACGACGATGAACACCCCGCATTTCGGCACGCCGCTGGCGAGCTTCTTTGCGACGGCCAACGGCGAGCGGGTGCTCTATGCGCTCTCCGCGCTCACCGTGATTGGGCTCTCTCTTGGCAAGCGCCCCCTCGCCGTCGCCAGCATGCTCGTCGGCATGGCTCGGCGAGACAATCGCGTCACGGGGATCCGGCTCCACGTGATGGACAAGGCGGTCGAATCGCTGATCGGCCTCGTTGACGACGCGCGCAGCCCCGAGGTGCGCAGCTTTCTGCGTGCGATCGAAGAGGACCAGGGCGCGGTGCTCCAACTGAGCCCCGAGGCGATGGACGTCATGGTCGCCGGGTTCGAGGACCGGCCGGGTGTCGTGTACCAGTCATCGGCGTCCTTGGCGCCGACGCCGGCACCGGGGAAGTGGCTCCGGACGTTCGGATCTCCCTGGCGAGCGACCTCGATGGCTTTGTTCGCGACGCTCCATCGCATCACCTCGCGGCTCGACGATCGGTACCCGTGCGCTTGCGTGTCCCAGGGCGTCGTCGCGGCGGATGACAAGACCGAGGCAACGCTGCTTCGGCTGCTCGGCGTCGCGCCGGAGCGCGGGGGCAACGACGGGATTGTCCCCCTGCGCTCCCAGCTGTGGGGGACGCTCGTGTGGGCGGGGCTCGGAGACCACCTCGACGTCCTGGGGCACTACCGTGGCGACCAGATCCACGGTGACACGACTGGGTCTGTCCACCGGGACTGGCTGACGAGCGGCGCGTCGTTCGGCGCTCCGCAGTTCGAGGCGCTGATGGACGCCATCGCCAAGGGGATGCTGGACGCCGCCGCGGCGAGGCCCGTCGACGCGAGGATCGCGCGCAGTCCGAGAAGGAGCGCCTGAGCCATTTGTTGCGGCCGCAGACGCCGGCGAGACCGTGCTCAGCGCGCGGCTGAGGCGGCGTGTGGTCGCACCGGAGGCACCGACGCGGGCGGCGTTCGCCGATCGAGCGGGCGATCGGCCTCGACGTCGCCTCTGCCGAGACGAGCGAGGACGCGCGCGTGGGATGCCACCGCGGAGACGAAGCGCCCGCTGTTCAGGGCGACGAGCCCATGATCGCGCGCGCACGTCGTGACGATGGGCGCCAGCGCGGGATAGTGGATGTGACAGATCCGCGGAAACAGGTGGTGCTCGACCTGGTGATCGAGGCCGCCCGTGACAAAGGTGGTGAGCTTCCACCGGCCGAAGTCGGCGGTGCTCGCGAGCTCGTGCTCCGCCCATGGCTGCAGCACCACACCGTCGGCGGGGAGAGTGCGGAACGTGACGCCCTCGACGACGTGCGCGAGCTGAAACACGATGGCGAGAGTGACGCCGGCCGCAAACATCATCACCGCGTAGCCCATGAGCGTCTGCCACGCGGGGCGCTGCACGATCGCGAGCGGCAAGGCGACGAACAAGCCGACGTGCGCTGCCTTTCCGATGAGGACGCCCGCCACCACGCGCGCCGGCGGCCGCCGTCCGGTGAGCGGATGGGGAGCGCGCATCTGGCGAAAGTCCTTCACGAGGACCCAGACGAAGCCGATGAACCCGTACAGCACCCACGCGTAGAGGTGCTGAAAGCGCTGTACGCGGGACGGTGGCGCGGCGCGTGGGTAGAAGCGCAGGAATGGGCCCGGCTCGAGGTCCTGATCGACGCCGCAGATGTTCGTGTACGTGTGGTGAATGACGTTGTGAAACACCGACCACGTCGCCGACGACGCGCCCATCACGTCGAAGGTCCACGACAGGACGTGGTTGACCCACGCGCGCTTGGCGTAGCTGCCGTGGATGGCGTCGTGCCCGACGTTGAACCCGACGCACGCGAGGGCCAACCCCGTGAGCGCAGAGACGGCGAGCGAGGCCGGGAACGGCACGGCCTCGGCAAGTGTCACGGCGAAGGACGCCGCCGCGAGGCCGACCCAGAAGATCGACTTCCACACCATCGCCGCGTTCGCTGTCCGAGGAAGGTCCGCGCCGTCGAAGTACGCGTCCACGCGCGCACGAAGATCGACCATGAACGGAGACGGTGAAGGAAAGCGGACCTTCGGGAGTGTCTGCGGCTGCGACATCACGGGGCCTCCTCGAGGTCGCAGCAACGGCGATGCCAAAGAGGAGGCGCGGTGTCTCCGAGAGGGCGGCGTGCGCGCGGCTCGGGATCACACAGGTGCGGCGCAATCCCGCACGTTCCCGCTCACGCCGCGCTGCGCTCGAGGCGGACCGCGAAGCCGGCGCCGCCGAGCGACGAGGCGCACGGCGCGACGCTCCCGCCCATCGCGCGCACCATGCGTTGCACCGTGGAGAGACCGAGGCCGACCCCGCGGACGTTGGTGGTGAAGAACGGCTCGAACATCCGTGGCGCCGCGTCGGCACCGACGCCGGGGCCGTCGTCGAGGACGCGGAAGCCGGTGGGCTCGACCTCGATCCGGACGCTCGACGCGCCGGCTTGCACGGCGTTTCGAATGAGCTCACGCATCACCTCGCCGACGAGGTCCTCGTCGGCGTGCGCCGTCCCGGCCCCGGACACCTCGATCGGCGTGCCGCACACGGCCGCCTCGAGCGCGGCGACGGCGGCGAGGTCGACGTCCGCGAGCCGCGGCCGCACCTCCTGCGCGAACGCGAGGAGCTGGCCTATGACGTCCGCGAGGCGCGTGACCTCGTCTTGCGCGCGCAGCAGCAGCGTGAGCCGTGTGTCGCCGGCCTCGAACGAGCTCGCGACGAGCTGTACGGCGCACGAGATGCCGGCGAGGGGATTGCCGATCGAGTGCGCGATGCTCGCGGCGCCGGCGGCGGCGATCTCCGCGACGCGCGACGACGGGAGCTCGTCTGCGCCAAGGCGGATGGCGGCGGGCGCGCTTCGTGCGGCTTCAGTGCTGTTTCCATCGTCAAGCATGTGCGCTCCCGGTCATGTGACCGCGCCGGTACGTTCGTTTCGGCGGGAGGTGCCGTACGCGATGCGTTCGAGGCGGAAGGTGTCGCGGATGATGATGCTCTTGCGGCGGCGAAGCAGGACCTCGTCGCTCTCCAGCTCCGTCAAGGCGCGCGAGAGGCTCTCGACCACCGTGCCGGCGAGACGCGCGAGCGTCTCGCGCGCGACGCGCGGCGCGATCCTCGAGCCGTCATCGTCGACCACGCCGAACTTGCGCTCGAGCGAGAGGAGGGTCGCCGCCACACGGCCGCGCACGGACGGGTTCCCCATCGCCACGATGCGCTCGCTCTTCTGCAGGATGATCCAGCAAAGGAGCTTGGTGAGCTCCTCGGTGATGGACGGCCGCGTCCGCGCCAGCGCCTCGAACGGATCTCGCTCGAAGAAGCACGCGGAGACGGGCTCGATGCTCTTCGCGTTGCAGCGGTCGTCCCAGAACCAGCTCCCATAGCCGACGAGGTCGCCCGGGCCGCACACGCGGAGCGGGCGGACGACGCGCGCGCGCGCGTACGACATCACCATGTAGCCGCCGCCGACGCAGAAGAAGCCGGTTCGCCCCGCGCGCGAAAACTCCATCAGCTCCCCGGCCCGGTACGCACACGGCGTGCGCAGCTCGTCGATGGCGCGGAGCGTCGGCTCATCGGCCGCCTTGAACGGGGACTCGCATCGCCCCGGGCAAGCCGCGCATGTGGTGGTTTGCGGGGGGAGCTGCGGGAGCGGCTTCGGGGACATGGCGCGTCAAGAAGCACAGGGCTTGCCAGGCCGGGAAACTTGACAGTCCTCAATTTTCTTTCGCGAACAACCCGATACGGCCGTCACGCTCGCGCGGAACGCCCCCGGGTGCATGGGTGAAAAGGAGCATGCCATGCGTTGTTCCACACGCAGTCGGCCGTACACAGGCACCACGAAGGCACGCCACCGCGAACGCCACCGCGCTGCCGTCGGGCGCGGCGTCGCGGCGCCAAACCGAATGTCGGGCAACGGTGACGGAGGGGGTGACGGTGTCGATCGACGTCGCCGGACGATGCGGCTTCGTCGCCGACGCGCGACTGGCGGGCCGAGCGCGCGCCGATCGCGCGCCGGACGGTCGCGCGTAGCTGCCGCTGGAGCCGACATGCGCGTCCCATTCTTTCTCCTTTGTGTTCCTCTTGTCGTCGTCACCACGGCCTGCCCGGACACGTCCAGGGCGAAGGCGCCTGCGGACAACCCGGTGGGCCTCGGTGCGAGCTGTGCGGCGGCCTCCGACTGTGGGGGCGTCACGCCGCTGTGCGACGACGGCGCCTGCGTCCAATGCGACGCGAGCAACGCATGCCGCGGCGCCGGGGTGTGCGGCGCCGACGGCCTGTGCGGAGAGTGCGCGGCCGACGCGGACTGCCCGACGGATCGACCGCTGTGCCGCAGCGCCGATCAGCAGTGTGTCGCGTGCCTCGGCGCCGGCGATTGCGGCGTCGCCGCACCGTCCTGCACACCGGCGGGCGCGTGCGCGGCCGCGTGCGCCGCGGACGGCGACTGTCGCAACGGCGAGGTGTGCAGCGCGACGACGCACGCCTGCGTTCAGTGCCTCACCGACGGCGATTGCCCCGCCGGAGCGCCGCTTTGCGGAGCCGACGAGCGGTGCCACGCGTGCCTCAAGAACGACGACTGCGGGGTGGCGTCTCCCTTCTGTGTCGACGGCGACTGCCAGGAGTGCATCCAGAACACGGACTGCGGCGCCGCCGCCAACTGCAGCGCACAGTTGCGTTGCACGCCGTTGTGCACGTCCGACGCGCAGTGCGACGGCGGCGGCGCACGGCACTGCGACGTGCCCTCCGGTCAATGCGTCCAGTGCACGTCCGACCCGCAGTGCGACGGCGGCGCCTGCGTCGACAACCGCTGCGTCCAATGCGCCGACTCAAGCCAGTGCGCGGACCCGCAGCGCGCCGTGTGCTTCCAGTCGAGCTGTGTGCAGTGCGTGACCAACGCGGACTGCACTTTCGACACGCAGTTGCCGACCTGCAACCCGGACCGTCATCAGTGCTGCGATGCGCAGGGCCGCAACTGCGGGGGGTGAACCATGCGGATTCCGATGGCGATGCTGTTCGCGGTCCTCTTGGCTTCAGGGTGCCCGGCGTCGTCGCGGAACACGGGCGTGCTCGGCAACGGCGCCACGTGCAGCAAGAAGGCGGACTGCGGCGGCGCAACTCCGTTTTGCAGCGACGGTCATTGCGTCGCGTGCTCCGCCGACTCCGACTGCGACCGCGGCGTGTGTCGAACAGGGCTGTGCGTGGAGTGCGCCGACGACAGCGACTGCTCCGGCGCCCAGCCGTTCTGTTTCACACCGACGGGCCGCTGCGCCGAGTGCGTGCAGAGCAGCCAGTGCGGCGCGGCGACGCCCGCGTGCGTCCCGGAAGGACGCTGCGTGGTCTCGTGCGAGACCGACGGCGACTGCGACCGCGATCAGATCTGCAGCCCGTCGCTGCACGCCTGCGTCGCCTGCGCCACCGACGACGATTGCAGCGGTGGGGCACCCCTGTGTGATCAGCTCGTCCTGCGCTGCGTCGAGTGCAACTCCGCCAACGACTGCGGCGTGGCGTCTCCGTTCTGCGTCAACGGCCGGTGTCGCGAGTGCGTGCAGAACACCGACTGCGGCGCGAGCCAGAGCTGCAACCAGGACCTCCGCTGCCAGTGAGCATCACCGATCGGCCGCCGCTCTCCGTTGGTCGCTGATCAGCGCGGCCGCTCCCTCCGGTCGCTTGATCGCGAGGCGCGCGTGCGTGCGTAGACAAAGATGCGGCGGGGAACCCTTGGGGGCGTCGATGGTGCTTGTCTGCGTGGGGCTCGGCGCCGTCGCCGTGCTGGCTGGGGTCGTCGTCATCGTGGTTCGTCGGGGCGCGGCGCCGGATCGGGCCGGGGCGTTCGACGACGACTTCGTGATCACGCGGCCCGGCGACGAGGACGGCGCCGGTGAGCGCGGGCGGGAGCAGTCGAGCCCGCGGGGATAGCCCGCCGCCGCCTGCGCGTCAGGAGCTTGTGCAGCTCGGTGACGACGAGGACGGACGCGGCGACGACCACCATGCGCAGCCAGGTCCACGCGTCGAAGATCGGCGCGATGCGCAAGACGTGCTGGAGCGGCGGCAAATAGAGCGCCGCCACGTGCACGCCCAGCGAGCCGAGCGTGGCGACGAGGAGGAACCGGTTCGCGAACGGGCTCTTTTGGAAGACGGACAACGTCTCCGAGCGGCAGTTGCCCACGTGGAAGACCTGGAAGATCACCATCGTCGTGAGCGCCGCCGCCTGGGCTTGCGCGAGCGTCCCGCCGCGCGCGTTCTCCCAATGGAACATGAAGAGGGTGCCGGCTGCCATGACGACGCCGACCAGCACCGTCCGCTGCCAGAGCAGCGAGGAGATGATCCCCTCGGCGCGGCGCCGCGGCGGGCGGTCGAGGACGGTCTTTTCGCCCGGCTCGAACGCCAGCGCGACGTCGAGGAGGCCGTTGGTGACGAGGTTGAGCCACAACAATTGCGCCGGCAGGAGCGGGATCTTCCAGCCGAGCGCGAGGGACACGAGGATGACGGTGAGCTCCGCGGCGCCGGTGGACACGAGGAAGAAGGTGACCTTGCGGATGTTCTCGAACACCACGCGCCCCTCTTCGACGGCCGCGTACACGCTGACGAAGTTGTCGTCGGCGAGCACCATGTCCGCGGCCTCGCGCGCGACGTCGGTGCCGCTCTTGCCCATCGCCACGCCGATGTCGGCGGCCTTGAGCGCGGGCGCGTCGTTGACGCCGTCGCCGGTGACGGCCACCACCTCGCCGCGGCGCTGGAGCGCCCGCACGATGCGGAGCTTCCCCGCGGGTGCGACGCGGGCGAACACGGCCGCGTCGCCGACGCGACGGGTGAGCTCATCGTCGCTCATCGCGGCGAGCTCCTGGCCGCCGACGACGGCGACGTCGCGCGGGACGCCTTCGCGCAGGATGCCGAGCGAAGACCCGATGGCTTGCGCGGTGTCGGCGTGGTCGCCGGTGATCATCACCACGCGCACGCCCGCGGACTGACAGCCGCGGATGGCGTCGCGCACGCCGGCCCGGGGCGGGTCCATCATGCCGGCGAGGCCGAGGAACACGAGCCCGTGCGGCTCGCCGACCTCCTCGGGTCCGGCCGGGGGCGCGCCCTCCTCGCGCGACGCCATGGCGAGCACGCGCAGCCCGCGGGCCCCCATGTCGCGGGCGGCCTCGAGGACACCGGCGCTGTCGAGCGCGACCTCGCCCCCGCCGGCGGCCATGGCGTGACACATCTCGAGCACCCGCTCCGGCGCGCCCTTGACGAAGGTGAACGCGCGCCCGTCGCGCAAGCGGACGCTCGCCGAATATCGCTGCTCGGGCTCGAACGGGATCTCGGCGAACGGGCGATACAGCTCGCGCACCTCGGCGTGCGCGACGCCGAACGCGTCGCCCGCGACGAGCAGCGCCACCTCGGTGGGGTCGCCGCGCGCCTGCGCGCCCTCGGCGCTCTCGAAGAGATCGGCCTCGTTGGCGAGCACGGCGGCCTCGAGCGCGCGGTGCAGCGGGTGGTGCGTCGACGGTGTCGCGTCCGCGGCGGCGCCCGGGACCGAGAAGGTGCGACCGTCGCACCAGACCTCCTCGACCGTCATGCGGTTCTCGGTGAGCGTGCCCGTCTTGTCCGAGCCGATGACGGTGGTGCTGCCGAGCGTCTCCACGGCGGGAAGGCGGCGCACGACGGCGTTTCGTCGCGCCATGCGCCTTACGCCGACGGCGAGGGTGATGGTGAGGATCACCGGCAGGCTCTCCGGCACGGCCGAGACGGCCACGGCCACGGCGAGCAGGAACATGTCCGACGCGCTCTCGCCGAGAAGGAGCCCGAAGCCGAACGACGCGGCGGCGCCGGCGGCGACGGCGACGCCGACCACGCGGGCGAACTGGTCCATGCGGATCTGCAGGGGCGTGCGTCCGCGCTCCTCCGCGCGCATCTCCTCGGCGGTGGCGCCGAGCTCGGTCGCGCTCCCGGTGGCGACGACGGCGCCGCGGCCGCGGCCGCTGACGACGATGGTGCCGGTGTACGCCATCGAGGAGCGATCGGCGACGAGCGCGCTGTCGTCGACGGGCGCGCTGCTCTTGCGCGCGGGAAGGGACTCGCCGGTGAGGAGCGACTCGTCCACCGTCAGCGCCGCCGTGCCGAGCAGGCGCAGGTCGGCCGGCACGCGCGCACCGGACTCGAGCAGCACGACGTCGCCGGGGACGAGCTCGCGGCTCGGGACCTCCCACTCCTGGCCGCCGCGGATGACCTTGGCGTGCGGCGACACGAGCTTCATGAGCGCTCGCACCGAGCTCTCGGCTTTGCGCTCCTGTATGTATCCGATGATCGTGTTGACGACGACGACGGCGGCGATGACGCCGGCGTCGAGGAATTCGCCGATGGCGACCGTGATGCCGGTGGCGAGGACGAGGATGAAGATCAGCGGGCTCTTGAGCTGGCGCACCAGCACCACCCACCGCCGCGCCGGCGGCGGCTCGGGCAGCGCGTTCGGGCCGTGCGCCGTAAGCCGCGCTGCGGCCTCGCCGTTGGTGAGACCCGCGGCGCGCGTCTCGAGGCGGGCCTCGACCTCTTCGACGCCGAGGGCGTGCCACGCAGTACCCGTCATCCTGCCTCCCCGCCGCACGTGGGCGGCCGGCCACGAAGCGTGCAGCGGGCGTGCCGCCACCCGACGCGGCGTTGCATTTCCCACTCTCGATGACGTCGTCACGGCGGCGCCAGCACGTCGGTGAAGGGCACGGTTCGTGCTGTTGCGCCCGTGTGCGTGCGAGAGAGAACCTCCACCCCCTGGTCCCGTGGGCGCTGTCGCTCGCCGCCGCCGCCGTGCTCGTGCCGTTTTGGCCCGCGCTCGTGCTCGCCGTGTGGACGGGCCTCGTCGCGCGACGGATCGCCGCGGGGATCACGCGCCTCACGCACGGGCGCCGGCGCCTGGCCGTGGCGCTTACGTTGATGCTGCTCGTCGCCGTGATCGTGCCCCTTGGCGTCGTCGTCGCCGCCGTCACCGCCGACGCGGTCGCGTTCGTGCAGACCGCGCTAAAGTCCACACAGGTGAAGTCGGTGCTCGCGCAGTTGGTGTCGCGCGACAACGACGGCTTCTCCCTGCGCTCGGCCGATCTCGTCGACCTCGCCATGAGCCAGGGCGAGACCGCATGGTCGCTCCTGCGCCTGGCCGCCGGTGCGGCGACAAAGGCGGCGCTCGATGTCGTGGTGTTCTTCATCGCGGTCTACGCCGTGGTGGTCGACGGCGCGCCCATCTACGCGTGGTTCGAGGAGCACCTGCCGTTGTCGAAGGCGACGCTGCGCCGCTTCGCCGGGGCGTTCGTCGAGACAGGGCGCGGGATGGTGATCGGCATTGGCGGCGCCGCCGTCGCCCAGGGCCTGGTGGCCACGACCGCGTACCTCGTGCTCGGCGTTCCCCGCGCGTTCACCCTGGGCATCCTCACCGCCTTCGCCGGCGTGGTGCCCGGGGTCGGGACGGCGCTCGTGTGGGTCCCCGTCGCCGGCGGGTTGTTCCTGACCGGGCGCACCGGGGCAGGCATCGCGCTCGTCGTCGTCGGCACCGCGCTCATCGGCGGCGTCGACAATGTGCTCCGGCCGATCATCGCGCGGCGCGCGCGGCTCGACCTCCCGGTGTATGCCGTCGCCGTCGCGATGCTCGGGGGCCTGGCCCTGCTCGGCGCTCCGGGGTTGCTCTTCGGTGTCCTCGCCCTCCGGCTGGCCAAGGAGGCGCTCGACATCTTCTTCGGCGACACGCCTCCGGCGGCGGCGCCGGACGTCCCCGCGTCGCGCTCGAGTTGAACCGCAAAAACAAATGCGCCAGGCCCGTCGCCGGTGCGCTGACACCGAGACGTCCGGACGCGGAATTTGGAGCGGTGTCGCTGTGGCGGCTTCGTGGCGATGTGCAGGGCTCTCGTGCGCGGGCTCTGCTACGCCGCGCGGCGGCGCTTGGCGATCTGTTGCAGGTTGATCACGGCCGCGGCGCGGTTCAGGTCGAGCTCGTTGTTGCGCACGCCCTTGTCACGGGCGCGACCGCCCTGCACGGCGTCGACGCGAGCGAGCTTGTGCTCACGCCGACGGGCGCAACGCGATCCCCACTCCCCGCGGTGGTCGCGGCCGCCGGTGCGCACGAGAGCCCTCCACACCGCTGCGAAGTCGCCACAGCGACACCGGCGGCGGGACCACCGCGCGTGCCGGCACTGACCCGATTCCGCTATGCGGACTCACTTCTCCAGCGCGAGACCGCCCGGTCTTCGTTCGTGTCGTCACGCGCAGCCGGCGCGCGCCTCGACACGGCGTGCACGTGCCGAAGCGCGCGCCCGTCGAAGGCGCTCCATGGCGCGTGAGATGCAGCGCGGCGACGCATCGTCGACGAAGACGATGCGCAGATCCACGAGGCTCGAACGAATGAAGATCACCGTCATTGCACCGAGCGAGCTCGACGGCGGACTGCGCGCCGCCTGGCGCGCGCTCCAGGCGAGCGACAGCGCGCTCGCGAGCCCGTACTTCTGTCCGGAGCTCACCCTCGCCGTCGCCGCCATCCGGGACGACGTGCGCGTCGCGGTCCTCGAAGACGCGGGACGTGTGGCCGGCTTCTTTCCGCACGAGCGCGACGCCGCCGGCGTCTGTCGCCCGGTGGGCGGCGTGCTGTCCGACCACCACGGCGTCGTCGCCGCACCCGACACGCGCTGGGATTGGCGCGAGCTGTTCGAGGCCGCGGGCATCGCGCAGTGGCGCTTCGATCACCTCGTGCCGGCGCAGGCGCCGCCGTCGACGGTGGCGCTGCGCTTGTCGGAGTCGCCCGCGTTGGACCTCAAAGCCGGGTACGCGGCGTACCGCGCCTCTCGGGAGCGCGCGGGCTCGCGCCAGATGCAGGAGCTCGACCGCAAGGCGCGCAAGCTCGCGCGGGAGGTCGGGCCGGTGCGCTTCGAGGCGCACACGTGCGACGTGCGCGTGCTGAAGCGCATCCTCGCGTTGAAGTCCGCGCAGTGCCTCACGTCCGGTGTCTTTGACTGCTTCTCCGTCGGGTGGACGCGCGCGCTCGTCGAACGCGTCGCGCACGCCCAGGCGGAGACGTTCGCCGGCGCGGTCTCGGCCCTCTACGCCGGCGACGCGCTCGTCGCCGCGCACCTGGGGATGCGCAGTGACCGCGTCTGGCACTGGTGGTTCCCCGTCTACGACCGCGCCTATGCGCGCTACTCGCCCGGCGCGCTCCTCCTGTTGCGCGTCGCCGAAGCGGCCGCGGAGTCCGGCGCGACGATGCTCGATCTGGGCAAGGGCAACGACGCGTACAAGGAGCGCTTCGCCGACCTCCACCCGTCGGTGGCGGAGGGCTTCTTGTCCACGCCGTCCCTCATGAACACGACGCGCGGCGCGCGCGTGCGCATCGGCACCTGGCTGCGGCACGCGCCGCTCCTCGCCCCGTTGCGGCCGGCGGTCCGGGTGTTGCGGCGGCTGGCGCCAGGCGCTCCGTGAGGGGCGCCCTGGTTGCTGCGTGTTCTCACACGCCTCGATGACGGCGTCGGCGACGGCGACGACGCGATCGGAAGCACGCTTGCGCCTCCGCCCGGCCGTCGTCACACTGTTCGACGACGTGTGAGCCCATGAGGTCTTGTCGGCGCCACCTCGTGATCCCCGCGCTCGCCCTTGCGGCGGCGGCGTGTGAGCCCCCGAGCGTCGACAGCGATCCGCTCTCGGGCCTGCTCACGCACGAAGCGCAGCGCCAGGCGCTGTGCGCGCGCGGGCGCGCCGACGCCGTCACCGCCGTCTTCTGCGGCGCCGACCCGCCGGACATCACGTCGCTGACGGACCTCGAGGACGCGCTCGGCATGAGCTTCGACGAGCTTCACCGGCCGGGCTTCGCGTTCACGGCGAACTCGTCGGCGCTGTCGGCGCGGCAGGTCACGGCGATCACGCCGCGCGTGGTGATGGTGCGCACCCCCGATCAGCGCGACGACGCGAGCTTCATGACCATCGCGTACGAGCGCGGGGAGGGCCTCGTCGAGATGGGCGTGCGCCCGCCCGGCGGCGACACGGCGCTGTACCTGCTGCACTACGAGCAGCCCTGCGACGCCACCCACGCCGGCTGCACGTTCGAGGATCGGCTGACGCCGGCGACGGAGTCGGGGTGGTCGCGGTGGTCCCTCTACGACGACGTCGATCTGCAGGACACGGTGTTCGACTGCCTCGAGTGCCACCAGCCGCAGGGGCCGGGCACGCCCGTCGACTTCCGCATGCCCGAGCTGCAGAACCCGTGGACGCATTGGATGGCGCCGTTCGGGGAAGGGGAGCTCGCGCTGTTTCGCGACTACGGCCTCGCCCACGCGCCCGACGAGGACTACGACGGGGTGCCGGCGCGCTTCATCCTCGCGTCGAACCCCATCGACGTCGAGTCGTTCTTCAAGGCGAGCGGGAGCACGCAGGTGAGCCCGTTCCCCTCACAGGTGATCGAAAACGAGGTGAAGGCGTCGGCCCCGGGACAGCCGGGGGACAACCACGTCGCCGGCCACAGCGCCACGTGGGACGCCCTGTACTCGCGCGCCGTCGCCGGCGAGGTGATTCCGCCGCCGTACCACGACGTGAAGATCACCGACGCACAGAAGCTCTCCGCGATGGCCGCGGCGTACGGCGCGTGGCGCGACGGCACCCTCGACGGCCCGCTGCCGGACATCCGCGACGTCATCCGCGACGACGCCCTCGCCGACCTCTCGTTTCGCCCCAAGCCCGGGCTCGGGGGGCGCCAGATCCTCGTGCACATGTGCGCGCAGTGCCACAACAGCCGGCTCGATCAGACGCTCAGCCGCGCGCGCTTCGACGTCACCCACCTCGACGCGATGAGCCGCGCCGAGAAGGACATCGCTATCGATCGGCTGCAGCGCCCGGCGAACGATCGCTTCCGCATGCCCCCCCACTTCATGCGGGATCTCTCGAGCGACGACATCGACGCCTGCGTCGCGGCCCTGCGCGAATAGGACGCGCAGGCGCCGCAGGCGCTTGACGAAGGGGACCGGTGCCGCTAGGAAAGTGATAATGAAAGTCATATTCGCCCTCGGCGCGCTGCTCGCGTCCGCCACAAGCTTCGCGGCGCCCGGTCCGCTCGTGGGCGCCGCGCGCGTGATCGTCGCCGCCCCGTCGACGGCGAACGACGGGGCCCGGCGCCTGAGCGCCATCCTCGACTACGTCGCGTCCGACTACGCGGGCGCCGTCGACGACGGGAAGATCAAGAGCGACGACGAGTACGCCGAGCAGGTCGGCTTCCTCGACGACGCCGCGCGCTTCGCCGCCGCGCTCCCGCCGGCGGCGTTCGACGCGAAGGCGGCGGTGGCGAAGCTCCAGGCCGAGGTGAAGGCGCTCGCGTCGCCGCAGACGGTGTCCGCCGACGCGCGCGCCGCGCGCCGCGCGGTGCTCGACGCCTACGGTGTGGTGCTCGCGCCGACGGCGCCGCTGTCTCTCGCCGAGGGAAAGAAGCTGTACGCGGCGCGCTGCGCCGTCTGCCACGGCGCAACCGGCGGCGGCGACGGCGTCGGGGGCGCGGCGCTCAAGCCTCCGCCGCGCAACTTCCGCGATCCCGCCGTGATGCGCGAGCTCACGCCCGCGCGCGCCTTCAACGGCATCACCGACGGCGTCAGCGGCACCGCGATGCCGTCCTTCTCGATGCTCACGGCGCAAGAGCGCTGGGACCTCGCGTACACGATCTTCACCCTGCGTCACGATCGCGCCGAGGAAGAGACGGGCGCGAACATCGCCGCCACAGGGAAGGTGCCCCCGCTCACCGTCGCCGATCTCGCCGGCGCCAGCGACGGCGACCTCACCCGCGCGGCGTCGAACGCGTTTTCGCCCGACACCCCCAACCGCGCCGGCGCCGTCGTCGCCTGGTACCGCGGCGTGGCCGCCTTCCCGCACGGCGCGGTGACGCTCGACGTGGCCCGCGACGGGCTCGACCGGGCGCTCGCGGCGCTGCAGAGCGGCGACCGCGCCGAAGCGAAGAGCCGCGTGAGCGAGGCGTACCTCGCGGGCTTCGAGCCGCACGAGGCGCCGCTGCGCGCGGCGTCGCCGGAATTGGTCACGCGCGTCGAGGAGGCGTTCCTCGGGCTGCGCTCGCAGATCGACCGCGGCGCTTCGGCGTCCTCGCTCGAGGGAGAGATCCGCCGAACGCAGGCGCTCCTCGACGACGCCGAGGCGCGGCTCACCGGCGCGCGCGGTCCGCGCGTGGCGTTCGTCGGCTCCCTCCTCGTCGCGCTGCGCGAGGGGCTCGAGGCGGCGCTCTTGCTGCTGTTGTTGTTGAGCTACGCCGACCGCCGGGGGCAGGGGGCCAAGCGCTGGGTGCACCTCGGGTGGATCGCCGCGCTCGGCGCCGGCGTCGCCACGTGGCTCGCCTCGGGCGCGCTCATCGCGCTCGCGGGCGCGCGCCGCGAGCTCATCGAGGGCGTCGTCGGCCTGCTCGCGGCGTCGGTGCTGGTCACCGCGCACCACTGGATTCGCTCGGCCACCGACGGGCGCAAGCGCGCGGCGGACATGAAGGCCACGCTCGCCTCCGGCGCGGGCCGCGCCTCCATGGCGCTGCTCGCGTTCGGCGTCGTCTACCGCGAGGCGTTCGAGGTGGTGTTGTTCCTCCAGGCCATCGCGCTCGACGGCGGCACCGGCAACGGCCCCGTGCTCGGCGGCTTCGCCGTCGGCCTCGCCGTGCTCGCCGTCGTCGTCACGGCGCTGTTGCGGCTCGGGCGCAAGGTGAAGACCGGCCCGCTGCTCACCGTGGTGGGCATCCTCTTGTCCGTCATGGCCGTCGTCTTCCTCGGCAGCGGCCTGCGCGCGCTCCAGGAGGCGGGCATCGTGCCCATCCATCCGTTCAGCGGCCCGCGCCTCGACAGCCTCGGCATCTACCCGACGCTCGAGACCGCCGGCGCCCAGCTCGTGCTCGGGCTCGGCCTGCTCGCGTCCGCCTTCTGGCCGCGCCTGGTGCGCAGGCTGCGGCCGTCGCCGGCCGTGTGAGGGCTACAGGGCGGCGATCACGCGGCGGAGGCGTTGGTCGGCCTCGTCGGCCACGGGGGCGACGGCGGCGTTGTCGACGACGGTGAACATCACCTTGGGGTCGGCGATGGAGACCAGCGCGCCGCCGGCGTCCTCCTGCACGACGACGTTGCACGGCAGCAGCAGCCCGATCTGCGCCTCGCCCTCGAGGGCGCGGTGGGCGAGCTTGGGGTTGCACGCGCCGAGGATGACGTAGGGGCGGAAGTCGACGTCGATCTTCTTTTTCAGCGTGTCTTTGACGTCGATGCGGGTGAGGACACCGAAGCCCTCGTCCTTCAACGCCGCCGTCACCCGCTCGACCGCGTCGTCGACGCTCGTGTTGTTCATCCGCTTCTCGAACCCGTACCGGATCGCCATGTCGTGCCTCCTAGATGTCGTCGCCGCGAAACCGTCGCAGCCGCAGCGCGTTGCCGACGACGGACACGGAGCTGAAGCTCATGGCGGCCGCCGCGATGATGGGCGACAGGAGTATCCCGAAAACCGGATACAGCGCACCCGCCGCCAGCGGTATCCCGAGCGAGTTGTAGGCGAACGCGAAGAACAGGTTCTGCTCGATGTTGCGCATCGTCCGCTTCGAGAGCCGCCGCGCGCGAACGATGCCGCGCAGGTCGCCCTTCACGAGCGTCACCGCGGCGCTCTCCATGGCCACATCGGTGCCCGTTCCCATCGCGATGCCGACCTGCGCCTGGGCCAGGGCAGGGGCGTCGTTGATGCCGTCGCCGGCCATGGCCACGAAGCGGCCCTCCGCTTGCAGCCGCTTCACGACGTCGGCCTTCTGATCCGGCAACACCTCGGCGACGACGTCGTCGACGGCGAGCTTCGCGGCCACGGCGTTGGCCGTGGTGGCGCTGTCGCCGGTGAGCATGACGATGCGGATGCCTTCGTCGTGGAGCGCGCGGATGGCGCCGGCGGTGGTCTCCTTGATGGGATCGGCCACGCCGAGCACGCCGGCCGCTGTCCCGTCGACCACGACGAACATCGCCGTCTGGCCGTCCACCCGCATGTCCTCCGCGCGCGCGGCGAGCGGGCCGGCGTCGACGCCGAGCTCGTCGAGCAGGGCGCGGTTGCCGAGCGCGACGCTCCTGCCGTCGACGTTTCCGCGGACGCCCTTGCCGGGCAGGCTCCGGAAGCCCTCGGCGTCGCCGGCACCGACGCCGCGCTCCTCGGCGCCGGCGACGATGGCCGCGGCGAGCGGGTGCTCGCTGGCGCGCTCGAGCGTGGTCGCCAGCCGCAAGAGCGTGCGCTCGTCGACGCCGTTGGTGGTGACGGTGACGAGGCGCGGCTTGCCCTCGGTGAGCGTGCCGGTCTTGTCGATGACGAGCGTGTCCACCTTGCGGAGGACCTCGATGGCCTCGGCATTCTTGAAGAGCACGCCGAGCGTGGCGCCCTTTCCCGTGGCGACCATGATCGACATCGGCGTGGCCAGGCCGAGCGCGCACGGGCACGCGATGATGAGCACGGCCACCGCGTTGACCAGCGCGTGCGCCGTTCGCGGCTCCGGACCGACGAGCGCCCAGACGGCGAAGGTCAGCACCGCGACGCCGATCACGGCGGGGACGAAGTACCCGGCGACGACGTCGGCGAGCCGCTGGATGGGCGCGCGGCTGCGCTGCGCCTCGGACACCATGGCCACGATGCGGGCGAGCAACGTCTCGGCGCCGACCTTCTCCGCGCGCATGACGAAGCCGCCGGTGCCGTTGACGGTGGCGCCGACGACGGGGTCGCCGGCGTTCTTCTCCACGGGGAGCGGCTCGCCGCTGACCATGGACTCGTCGACGAAGCTCCTGCCCTCGAGCAGCACGCCGTCGACGGGCACCTTCTCGCCGGGGCGCACGCGCAGCTTGTCGCCGGCGACCACGGCCTCGAGCGGGACGTCCTCGTCGCCGCCGTGGTCGTGGACGCGCCGCGCGGTCTTGGGCGCGAGGCCGAGGAGCTTCTCGATGGCGGCGCCGGTGGCGCTGCGCGCGCGCAGCTCGAGCACCTGGCCGAGGAGGATGAGCGTGACGATGACGCCGCCGGCCTCGAAGTAGACGGCGACCTCGCCGCCGGCGCCGCGGAACGACGGCGGGAACATGCCGGGGACGAGCACGGCCACCAGGCTGTAGCCGTAGGCGACGAAGACGCCGAGCCCGATGAGCGTGAACATGTTGAGGCTCTTGTTGCGCAGCGAGCGCACGGCGCGGACGAAGAACGGCCACGCGGCCCACGTGCACACCGGCGTCGACAGCGCCAGCTCGAGGAAGGTCCTCCCGCGCGCGCCGAACAGGTGCGTCACCGGCGCGCCGGGGAGCATGTCGCCCATGGCGACGAGGACGAGCGGCACGGTGAGCGCGAGCGCCACGCGGAAGCGGCGGCGCATGTCGACGAGCTCCGGGTTTTCCTCCTCGCTCGCCGCGGGGGCGCGCCGCTCGAGCGCCATGCCGCAGACGGGGCACGCGCCGGGGGCGTCGCGCACCACCTCGGGGTGCATCGGGCAGGTCCACTGCGCCGCCGGCGCCGCGCGCGGCGACACAGGCTCGAGCGCCATCCCGCACTTGTCGCAGGGCCCGGGTGCGCCGGCGCGCACGTCGGGGTGCATGGGGCAGGTGTACGCGCCCCCGCGCTCGGCGGGGGGCACAACGGCCGCGTGCGCGCCTTCGTCGACGGGCGCGCCGGCGTCGCTCGTCGGGCCGGAGCGCCAGCGCCGTGCCTGCAAGAGCGGCGCGTGGTGCGCGTGTGCGAGCTCGGGCGTGTCCTCGTGCACCGTCTCCTCCTGCGGCGGGCGGGGGACGCGTGGTCCGGCCCGCCGGCACGGGGAGGTGAGCAAGGCGCGTGCCCCGGCCGGCCCTCCGCGTGAGGGCGTAGAGTGCGCTCCCATGCGCACTGCTCCCGCCGGCCGCGCCTTCGCCGCCGCCACCGTCGTCGTCGTCGCCGTCGTGCTCGGGGGCGTCGTCGTGCTCGGGGCCGTCGCGTGCACGCGGGCGCGCCCGGCGGCGCGCGTCGACGTCGCGCTCGCGGGGGAGACCATGGGCAGCACGTGGCACGTGAAGCTCGCGGTGCCCGCGGGCGCCGCCCGCCGCGCGCGCGCGATGAAGGCGCCCATCGACGCCGCCCTCGAGCGCATCAACGACGAGATGTCGACGTACCGCGGCAACAGCGAGATCTCGCGCTTCAACGCGTGGCCGTCGACGGCACCGTTTTCGGCGTCGCACGAGCTGGCCGTGGTGGTGAAGGCGGCGCTCGACGTGGGCGCGGCGACGGGCGGCGCCTACGACATCACCATCGATCCGCTCATCGACCTGTGGGGCTTCGACCGCGAGGGCAGGCGAACGAGCCCGCCCGCGCCCGCCGAGATCGCGGCGGCGAGGGAGCACACGGGCCTGTCGCGCGTGCGCGTCGACGGCGACGCGCTCGTGAAGGTGGACCCCGCCGTGCGCATCAACCTCGGCGGCATCGCCGCCGGCTACGCCGTCGACGTCGTCAGCGGCCTCCTCGACGACGCCGGCTTCCGCGATCACATGGTGGAGATCACCGGCGAGCTGTGCGCGCACGGGACGAACGCCGCGGGGCGGCCGTGGCGCATCGGCGTGAAGACGCCGGACATCGGGTCCCCCGGGACGCTCGGCGAGATCCCCGTCGTCGATCGCGCGCTCGCCACCAGCGGCAGCTACCACAACTTCTTCGTCTCGGACGGCAAGCGCTACAGCCACATCCTCGATCCGGTCACCGGCGCCCCCGTCGACAGCGACCTCGTCAGCGTCACCGTCCTCGCCGGCGACGCCCTCACCGCCGACGGCTACGACACGCCGTTCCTCATCGTCGGCGAGGCCCGCGCACGACAGATCATGAAGCGCGTGGGCGGCATGGAGGCGCTGTTCGTCTACGACGCGGCGGCCGGCCGACGCGTGAGCGCCACGGCCGGCTTCCCCGCTTTCGCGCGCCCGGGCCAGCCGGGCAGAAGCGTGCTGAGGGCGAGCGCGAGCAGCGCCAGGTAGAACGTCAGGCGGTAGGCGTGCTCGAAGCCCTCGAGGTACGCCCGGCAGGCGGCGTCGATCGTGGCCGGCGACGGCGACGACGACGAGGGCGACGACGGGGGCCGGGTGCAGAGCGCGTAGCGCGCGGTGTCCCGCGGCGCGTGCGCCTGCTCTTCCTGCATGTGCCGCGCGAGCTCCTGCGAGGCGGGGCTCGCGGCGCTCACGAGGATGGTGGCGAGCACGGCGACGCCGACGGATTGCACGAGGCGCCGCGTGGCGTTCACGAGAGACGAGCCGCGCGGGAGCTTGTCGCGCGCGACGGAGCCGAGGGCGGCGGTGATGGTCGACTGGAGGGTGGCGCCGAGCGCGAAGCCGCGCAGCACGAGGAGGAATTCGAGCCACGCCGTCGACGTCGTCGCGTCGAGCTTGGAGAGCTGCCACGTGTTGAGCGAGAGGACGGCGAAGCCGGCGAGGGCGAGCGGGCGCGGGCCGAGCCTGTCGTAGACGCGGCCGGCGAGCGGCGTGGTGACGCCGGCGGTGAGCGCCATGGGCAGGAGCATCAGCCCCGTGCGCAGCGCGGTGTCGCCGCGGAGCATCTGCAGATAGAGCGGCAGCAGGAACTCCGCGCCGAACAGCGCGACGACGGCGACGTAGCCGACGCAGGACGCCACCGCGAACGTCCGCTGCCGGTAGAGGCGCAGGTCGAGGAGCGGCGCCGCGGCGTGGAAGAGCTCGACGAGGGCGAACGCCGCGAGCGACACGCCGCCGACGGCGAACGACGCGATGACGACGGGCGAGGACCAGCCGTCGACGCCGGTGCTCGCGGCGCCGTAGAGGACGCCGCCGAAGCCGGCGACGGCGGTGACGACGCCGAGCGGGTCGAGGCGCAGCGCCCGGCGGGGCTCGCCTTCGTCGTGGATCCACAGCCACGCGAGCGCGACGCCCGCGACGCCCACGGGGACGTTGATGAAGAAGATGAGGCGCCACACGTCGAGGGTGACGAGGAGCCCGCCGAGGAGCGGCCCGGCGGCGGGCGCGACGAGCAGGACGATGCCGTAGGTGCCGAAGGCGCGGCCCTGGCGCTCCTTCGGGAAGGAGCGAAAGAGCATGGCCGCCGCCAGCGACTGCGCGAGCCCGCCGCCGCAGCCCTGGAGCGCGCGCGCGGCGACGAGGAGCCACAAAGACGGCGCGAAGCCCGCGCACACGGAGCCGGCGACGAAGACGCCGAGGCCGGCGACGTAGACGCGCTTGAGCCCGAAGCGCTCGCCCAGGAAGCCCGACACCGGCATGGCGATGCCGAGGGCGAGCACGTAGATGCTGATGACCCATTGCGCCTCACCGAGGTCCGCCCCCAGCTCGCCGCGGATGGTGGGGAACGCCACGTTCACCACCGTTGTGTCGAGGATGATCATGAAGGTCCCGAACACGAGCGCGAGCATCAGCCTGGTCTGGGCGCTCCACGAGAGCCTCATGCCTCGACGTAGGCGCCCGTGCGGCTCGACGCAGATCCGCGCGCCCCGTCGGGGACGCCCCGCGGCGGTTGAAAGGCGGGAGCACGGTGACTAAGCCCGGCCCATGCGCGCGCTCACCCTCTTCGCCCTCGTCGCCTCCGCAGCGCCCGCCCTCGCCGGCGCCCCACCTGCCACGACCCCACCCGCGAAGACAGCGCCCGCAAAGACAGCGCCCGCGACGAGAGCGCCCGCGACGCGCGCGCCTGCGACGACCCCGCCCACGACCTCGCCGCCCGCGGGGAGCAAACGCGGCATCGCCGTCGTCGACGCCTGGGCCCGCGCCACGCCCCCGGGCGCGAAGGTCGCCGCCGGCTACTTCACCGTCGAAAACGCCGGCGCCGCGTCGGATCGGCTCGTGTCCGCCTCGTCCCCCGCGGGCGAGGTGGCGCTGCACAAGATGTCGATGCAGGGCGGGGTGATGCGCATGGAGCCGGTCGCCGGCGGCATCGTCGTCCCGCCGGGCGGCAGCGTGACCCTCGCCCCCGGGGGCACCCACGCGATGTTCACCGGCATCAAGGCGCCGTTCACCGAGCACGCGCGCGTCCCGCTCACGCTCCACTTCGAAAAGGCGGGCGACGTCGACGTCGTCCTCGACGTGCTCTCCATCGGCGCCAAGGGCCCCGCGAAGGGAGGCGCGCGATGAACGGACGCGCCCTCCTCACCGCCAGCCTCACGGTGCTCGCCGTCGCCGCCGGCATCGTCGTCTTCCTCCGCAGCTCGCCCAGCGGCACGGGCGGGACCGGCGGCGCCACCGGCGCGGCCGGCGTCAGCGGCGTCAGCGGCGTCAGCGGCGGCGTCAGCGGCACCGCCGGGACCGCCGGCGTCGCGGGCGTCGCGGGGGTCGCCGGCGTGAGCGGCGCCGCCACCCCGGGCGCGCCGAAGGGGGCGGCCATCATCCGCGAGGGCGAGCTCGGCGGGCCCTTCACGCTCACCAACGCCAAGACCGGGGCGCCCTTCACCGACAAGGACCTTGTGGGCGAGCCGTCGCTCCTGTTCTTCGGCTACACGTCGTGCCCCGACGTCTGCCCCACCGCCCTCGTCGCCGCCGGCCGCTGGCTGAAGGCCCTCGGCAAGGACGGCGACAAGCTGCGCTTCATCTTCGTGAGCGTGGACCCCGAGCGCGACACAAAGGCGCGGCTGGCGCAGTACCTCGGGGCGTTCAATCCGCGCATCCAGGGCCTCACGGGCACGCCTGCGCAGGTCGACAAGATCATCGCCGACTACAAGATCGTGGCGAAGAGGGTGCCGCAGGCGAACGGCGAGTACGCCGTCGAGCACACCGCCCTGGTCCACCTCATCGACGGCCACGGGCGCTTCGTCGGCACCGTCGACTTCGAGGACGAGGACGCCGCCGTCGTCGCAAAGCTGCGAGGCCTTCTGGCCACGAGCTGACGTCGGGGGTATGACGCCGTCATGCCCATCGATGTCATCCTCCCCGACGGAAACAAGAAGTCGCTGGCCGACGGTTCGAACGCCATGGACCTCGCCACGGCCATCAGCCCGGGCCTCGCCAAGGCCGTCGTGGTCGCGCGCGTCGACGGCGTCGTCCAGGATCTGCGCATCCCGCTGAAGGACGGACAGAAGGTCCAGCTCCTGAAGGCCGACACGCCCGAGGGCCTCGACACCCTGCGGCACTCCGCCGAGCACGTGATGGCCACCGCGGTGTGCCGCCTGTTCCCCAAGGCCAAGGTCACCATGGGGCCGCACGCGCACGCGGACGAGTTCTACTACGACTTCGACGTCGACAAGCCCTTCACGCCCGAGGACATCGCGGCCATCGAAGCCGAGATGCAGAAGATCATCGCCGCCGGCACCGAGTTCACCATGCAGGTGGTGTCCAAGGACGAGGCGTTCTCCATCTTCGACAAGGCGGGGCAGAACAACGAGTACAAGCGCGAGATCCTCGGCTGGATCCCCGACGGCGAGCGCATCACGCTCTACTCCGACGCCGGCTTCGTCGACCTCTGCCGCGGGCCGCACCTGCCGCACGCCGGCTTCATCAAGGGCGTGAAGCTGACGACGCTGTCGTCGGCGTACTGGCGCGCCAACGCCGCCAACAAGTCGCTGCAGCGCGTGGGCGGCATCGCGTTCCCCAAGAAGGACGACCTCGAGCGCTACCTGAAGAACCTCGAGGAGGCCAAGAAGCGCGACCACCGCCGGCTCGGCAAGGAGCTCGACCTCTTCATCGTCTCCGAGCGCGGTGACGACCACAACTACGCCGAGGCCGACCCCGTCGAGGTCTACCTCGGCATCGCCGCCGCGCCGGGCACCGACACCAAGCTCGCCGACTTCGCCATGGACGTCGTGAGCCGCACCCTCGGCCCCGACCGCGCCATCCGCAAGACCATGGAGTTCTCGCCGGCGCCCGAGCCGGGCAAGGCCCACGTCGACGCACGCATCCGCGGCCGCGTCACGCCGGCGCAGCGCGAGGCCATCACCGCGGTGCGCGTCGCGGAGAGCCCCGTCTCGCATACGCACGTCACGTCGGACATCACCTTCGAGCCCAACTTCAGCGAGGAGGTGGGGCCGGGCCTCGTCCTGTGGCTGCCCAAGGGCGGCAAGCTGCGCACCATCATCGAAGAGCAGTGGCGCAAGATGCACTTCGCCGGCGGCTACGACATCGTCTACTCGCCGCACATCGCCAAGACCGACCTGTGGAAGGTCTCGGGGCACTGGGGCTTCTACCGGGAGTCGATGTTCTCGCCCATGTCCGTCGACGGGCACGACTACGTCTGCAAGCCGATGAACTGTCCGTTCCACATCATGATGGTGAAGTCGCGGGCGCGCTCCTACCGCGAATTCCCGCTGCGCTACGCCGAGCTCGGCACCGTGTACCGCTACGAGATGCCGGGCGTGCTGCACGGCCTCATGCGCGTGCGCGGCTTCACGCAGGACGACGCGCACCTCTTTTGCCGCTGGGATCAGGTCGACGCCGAGATCGATCGCGTCATCGGCTTCATCCTCAACGTGCTGCGTACGTTCGGCTTCAGCGACTTCGAGGTGAACCTGTCCACCCGCCCCGAGAAGTTCGTGGGCAAGGTGGAGGACTGGGATCGCGCGGAGAAGTCGCTCGAGGCGGCCATCAAGCGCCACGGGCTGCCCTTCCAGGTGGACGAGGGCGGCGGCGCCTTCTACGGCCCCAAGATCGACGTGAAGCTCACGGACTGCCTCGACCGCAAGTGGCAGTGCAGCACGCTCCAGCTCGACTTCAACAACCCCGAGCGCTTCGAGCTCGAGTTCGTGAACGCCAAGGGAGAAAAGGAGCAGCCGGTGATGTTGCACCGCGCGCTGCTCGGCTCCGTCGAGCGCTTCATCGGCATCCTCGTCGAGCACTACGCGGGGGCGTTCCCCGCGTGGCTCGCGCCCGAGCAGGTGCGCGTGCTGACCGTGAGCGACAAGCACAACGACCACGCCCACAAGGTGGTGGACGCGCTGTCCGCCGCCGGGGTGCGGGTGACGTTCGGGGAGTCGAGCGAGAAGGTCGGCGCCAAGGTGCGAGACGCGCTGTGGGTCGAGAAGCTCCCCGCCGTGGTGGTCGTCGGAGACAAGGACGTCGAGGCCGGCGGCGGCACCTTGACGTTCCGCGAGACCCCCAAGGAGCAGAAGGCCATGTCCATCGACGCCCTGGTGAGCACGCTGACGGCGCACTGCGCCGTCCCCGAGGTGCGCTAAGCGCGCGGCTTGGTCTCGTCATCGTCTCGTCGTCGTGGAGGTGGGGCTGTCCCCCCCAGCGCGGGCACGGATCCCCGGCTACAAAGAAGGGATCTCGAGGTCTAGCTTGAGGACATGATGCGCCTCACACCACTCCTCCTCGTTGCCGTTGCGTTCGGGTCCACACCTGTGCTCGCCGGGCCGGAGCTGACCCGCGCGTACATCCTCTCGATCGTCAAGGACAACAAGCCCGACATCGAAGCCTGCGGCCGCTCGCTGCACGACGAGGTGGTGAAGACCCACTTCGTCATCGACACCCAGGGCAGCGTCGAGCACGTGAAGGTCGCCGGCAAGCATCGCCGGGACGCCGTCGGCACCTGCCTGCGCCGCCAGCTCAGCGCGATGCGCTTCGGTCCTTCGCTGACGGCCACGCCCGTGACCTTCCCGTTCCGCCTCGGCGACAAGAAGGCGCGCCAGGCCGAGCGCCTCCTGCGCAGCGAGAAGGGCGGCAAGCGCCTCGACGCAAACGAGGTGCACGACCTCTTGAAGCTCCTGCAGACCAACATGAGCTCGTGCGGCAGCGGCACCGTCGACACCCACTTCGACATCCTGCCGAGCGGCCTCGTGCGCAACATCGAGATGAGCGGCGACCACGCCGACGACAAGGTCGGAAAGTGCGTCCGCACCAAGCTCGTCCGCGCCCGCTTCCCCCACGCCAAGGCCGCCACGCCCGTCACGCACGCGTTCCAGCTCGACTGACGTGGCCGAAGCGCGCAGCATCGAGGCATGCGGCTCGTCTGCATGGCCGACACGCACATGTTCCACGGGGATTGGAGCGCCGTCCCCGCCGGCGACGTCCTCGTCCACGCCGGCGACATGACCCGCGGCGGGACGCGGGAGGAGCTCGTCTGTGTGCGGGACTTCCTCGCGGCCCTGCCGCACCCGCACAAGGTCCTCGTCACGCACGGGCCGCCCCACGGGATCCTCGACGACGCCGGCGGTTATCGCGGGACCGGCGGTTCGAGCCCCGCCGGCTGCGAGGCGCTGCGCGATCGCGTCCGCGAGCTCCGGCCGCGGCTGCACGTCTTCGGACACATCCACACGAACCAGGGCGTCGTCGACGACGACGGCGTCCGCTATGTCAACTGTACGACCGACGAGTGCGAGCGGGCGCCGCTCGTCGTGGACCTCCCGGGGTGACGGCGGGGCCCGCACGACGGGAGCGCCTCGCGCGGCTGTTCGTGAGCAACGGCCAACAAAGACAGTTCCCCGTTGCGTCCGCGGGGTAACGTTGGCATCTCGTCCGCAATTGGAGGATCCCATCGCGTACCGTGACTCTTCGCCGCCCCCCGGGAACAGTGCTCCTGCCGCAGCCGGCACATCCGCCGCACCCGGCGCCCCGCGCCCCGCGTCGGCACCCGGCGCCCCTCGCCCCGCTCCGGCGCCCGGCGCGTCCCGCCCCCCGTATCCCGGCTCCTCGGGCCCGCCGTATCCCCCCCGCACCGGCGGCTTCTCGGGCCCGCGCGGTCCGCGTGGCGCGCGCGACGAGCGCAGCAACGAGCCCCGGGTCAACCGGCGCATCCGCGTGCGCGAGGTCCGCGTCATCGCCGACGACGGCACCCAGCTCGGCATCCTGCCCACCGACGAGGCCATGCGCCGCGCCGAGGAGAAGGGCCTCGATCTCGTCGAGGTCCAGCCCATGGCACGCCCCCCGGTGTGCAAGATCATGGACTACGGCAAGTTCAAGTATCAGCAGAAGCGCAAGGCCGCCGAGCAGAAGCGCAACCAGCGCGTCATCGAGGTCAAGGAGGTCAAGTTCCGCCCGAAGACGGGTGAGCACGACTTCGACACCAAGGTGCGCCACCTGCGTGACTTCCTCGCCGACGGCGACAAGGCCAAGGTCACCATCATGTTCCGCGGCCGCGAGATTGTGCACCCCGAGATCGGTCACGACGTGCTGAAGCGGGTGGCGGAGGCCATCGCCGACATCGCCCAGATCGAGCTGGCGCCCCGCATGGAGGGCCGCTCGATGTTCATGGTGGTCTCGCCGGGCAAGCCCGGTCAGAAGCCCAAGCCGATGAACGTCGGCCCGGCGCCGGCGCCGCCGCCGCCGTCCACCCCGCCTCCCCACCGCAGGTAGGCGGGTCGCGCGTCCGCGCGGGGGGCGCAGGCGGCGGTCCGCCGTCTGCGCTCTCGCAAAGACCTCTTGCCTCGACCGGCCCGTGCGGTAGACGGGAGATCCCGTTTTTCCCCGAGAGAGACCATGGCCCGCAAGCAGAAGACCAAACCGAAGATGAAGACGAACCGCGCCGCGGCGAAGCGCTTCAGCACCACCGGCACCGGCCTCGTCGTCTTCGGCGCCAAGGGCCACCGACACGGCCTCTCCAACAAGAGCCGCAAGCACAACCGGAACATGAAGAAGCTCCGGTACATGTCGCCGGGTGATGCCCAGCGCGTGGCTCGCCAAATCCCGTACCTCTAGGAGATTTCACATGGCACGCGTCAAAGGCGGACCCACGGGTCGCCGTCGTCACAAGCGCATCCTGAAGATGGCGAAGGGTTACTACGGCTCGCGCCGCACGATGTTCTATCTCGCCAACGAGACCGTCGAGCGCGCCCTGCAGTACGCCTTCCGCGACCGCAAGGTGAAGAAGCGCGACTTCCGCAAGCTGTGGATCGCCCGCATCAACGCGGCCGCCCGCATGAACGGCGTGAGCTACTCGATGCTCATGGGCGGTCTCAAGAAGCACAGCGTCGGGCTCGACCGCCGCGCCCTCGCCGCCATCGCGCTGCAGGACCCCGCGGGCTTCTCGGCCGTCGCCTCGCTCGCCAAATCCTGACGCTCGCCCCGGCTATCCAATGCGCGCCACGACACGTTGGCTCCTCGACAAGAGGGGCCCCCCCATGATCTGCTCACGCACGAGATGACCGTCGGCACCATCGAGAAGGCGCTCGCCCAGTGGTTCGACTCTGCCAAGGCGGAGGTCGAGCGCGCCGGCGCGGGTGCGCTCGAACAGTGGCGCGTCACCTACCTCGGCCAGTCCGGGAAGCTGCAGGAGCTCAAGAAGGGCATCGGCAAGCTCCCCACCGTCGACGACAAGAAGGCGGCGGGCAAGCTCGTCAACGAGGCCGCGGCCGCGCTCGAGGCGGCCTACCAGGCGCGGCAGCGCGCGCTCGACGACGAGCAGCGCGCGGCCGAGCTCGCGGAGCGCATCGACGTCACCCTGCCGGGCCGCCGGCAGTTGCGCGGGCACCGCCACCCGCTGACGACGACGAGCGAGGACATCCTCGCGTGCCTGGCGTCGCTCGGCTTCGTGCGCGCGGAGGGGCCGGAGGTCGAGCACGACTACTACAACTTCGAGGCGCTCAACATCCCGCGCGATCACCCCGCGCGCGACATGCAGGACACCTTCTACGTCGACGACGACGTCGTCCTGCGCACGCATACGAGCCCCGTGCAAATCCGGGCCATGCTCGCGCTCGGCAAGGCGCCCATCCGCGTGGCGTGCCCCGGCCGCGTCTACCGGAACGACTCCGACGTCACGCACTCGCCGATGTTCCACCAGGTCGAGGGCCTCTACGTCGACGAGAACGTCACCTTCGGCGACCTGAAGGGCACGCTCCAGCTCTTCGCGGAGAAGGTGTTCACCCCCGACGTGCGCCTGCGCCTGCGCCCGAGCTTCTTCCCGTTCACCGAGCCGTCCGTCGAGGTCGACGTGTCGTGCGTCGCCTGCGGCGGCTCCGGCCACGGCGGGGCCGCCGCCGGCGAGGACGGCACCTGCCGCCTGTGCAAGTCCACGGGGTGGATCGAGATCATGGGCGCGGGCATGGTCGACCCCGAAGTGCTCAAGTACGGCAAGCTCGACCCCGACGCCGTCAGCGGCTTCGCCTTCGGCATCGGCGTCGAGCGCGTGGCCATGCTGCGCTACGGCATCAACGACATCCGGCTCTTCTTCGACAACGACCGTCGCTTCCTCAAGCAGTTCTCGGGCGGGGGAGCCTGAGATGCGCGTCTCGTTCAACTGGCTCGCCGAGCTCGTCGAGCTGCCCAAGGGCACCACGCCCGAGCAGACGGCGGCGCAGCTCACGGCCATGGGCCTCGAGGTCGAGGCCATCGAGGATCTCGCGGCCCCGCTCGCCGGCGTCGTCGTCGCTCGCGTCGCCCGCGTGGAGCCGCACCCCACGGCGCCGCCCACGGAGACCGGGGGCCTCTCGGTCTGCACGGTCGAGGCGGGGGGCGCGCCCCTCACCATCGTGTGCGGCGCCAAGAACGTCGCCGAGGGACAGCTCGTGTGCCTCGCGCCCGTGGGCACGCACCTGCCGGCGCTCGACCGGTACGTCGGCGGCGTCCTCGACTTCCGGTTCGTCATCGGGGAGCGCGCGGTGAAGGGCGTCGCGTCGCAGGGGATGCTGTGCTCCGCGCAGGAGCTCGGCCTGCCCTGGTCCACCGAGGGCATCCTCGTGCTGCCTCAGCAGGAGGGCGTGTCCCCGGGGGCGCCCGTCGCTCCCGCGCTCGGACGCGAGGACGTGGTGCTCACGCTCGGCGTCACCCCCAACCGCCCCGACGCGCTCTCGCACATGGGCGTCGCCCGCGAGCTGTGCGCCGCCTTCAAGACGCGCATGCGCGCGCAGGCGCCGACGTGCGCCGAGCGCGGCGGCCCCATCGACGACGTCGCCCACGTCGCCATCGAGGACCTCGAGGGCTGCCCGCGCTACGCGTGCCGCGTCATCGAGGGCGTGATGGTGCAGCCGTCGCCGCTGTGGCTGGTGGCGCGCCTCGCGGCGTGCGGCGTGCGCTCCGTCAACAACGTCGTCGACGTCACCAACCTGGTGATGATGGAGCGCGGCATCCCGCTGCACGCGTTCGACTGCGACAAGATCGGCAAGGAGACCCGCTCGTCGTCGGGCGGCCGAGCGTCCATCATCGTGCGCTCCGCCAGGCCCGGCGAGACGCTCCTGACGCTCGACGGCAAGGAGCGCGCCCTCGTCGAGACCGACCTCGTCATCGCCGACCCCGAGAAGGCCATCGCGCTCGCGGGCGTGATGGGCGGCGCCGACACCGAGGTGTCGCCGGACACCTCGCGCATCCTCCTCGAGTGCGCGTACTTCGCGCCCTCCCGCGTGCGAAAGACCGCGCGTCGCCTGGCGCTGCACTCCGAGGCCAGCCACCGCTTCGAGCGCGGCTGCGATCCGAACGGCGTGCTGCACGCGCTCGACCGCGCCGCCGGCCTCATCAGCGACATGTCGTTCACGGCCAAGGCCGGCACGTCCAAGACCGGCGGCCCCGACAAGCCGGGGACGGGTGTCACCAACGTCAGCGGCGGCCGCGTCGCCCGCGGCGTCATCGACGTCTACCCGAAGAAGGTCGCGCCCGCGGTGGTGTCGCTCAGGCCCAAGCGGGCGGCGCAGCTCCTCGGGCTTTCGCCCAAGCTCGTCGACGAGGCCAACGTCTCCAAGCTCCTGCTCGCCCTCGGCCTCGAGGTGGAGGGCAGGGACGCCGAGGCCATCCGCTTCCGCGTCCCCACGTACCGTCCCGACCTCCTGCGCGAGGTCGACCTCATCGAGGAGCTCTTGCGGCTGGTGGGCACCGACGCCGTCCCCGCGTCGCTGCCGGCGCGCGCGGCCGAGGCCGAGGGGCTCTTCGACGAGCGCCGCTTCCGCACGCTGCAGACGGCGCGGGCGTCGCTCGAGGCCTCCGGTTTCGACGAGGCCATCAACCTCGCCTTCGTGAGCCCGCAGGCGCTCGACCCGTTCGACGGCGGCGACGCCACCGGCCGCATCACCTTGAGGAACCCCCTCGGCGAGGAGATGAGCGTCCTTCGCAAGTCGCTGTTGCCGGGGCTGCTGCAAAACGTCGCCACCAACCACCGCCGCGGAAACATCGACGTGCGCCTCTACGAGACGGCCACGGTGTTCCTCGGCAAAAACCCCGCGGGCCGCACGCCCGCCAAGGAGCGCGACGGCGCCGCGGGCGTCGACGCGTGGGCGCGCGAGGTGGTGCGCCTGTCGGGCGTGGCCGCCGGCAGCGACGCCGCCGGCGCCTTCGACAGGAAGTCGCAGCCCCTCGACTTCTTCGACGTCAAGGGCGCCATCCAGGATCTGCTCGAGGCGCTCGGCGTCGCCACGGGGTTGTTCGCGTCGCCGGTGTCGTTCCTCCCCGCCGACGATCGCTACCCGTTCCTCCACCCGCGTGCCCGCGCCGAGGTCTGGGTGCGCACCAAGCAGCCGCACTGGATCGGCGTCGTCGGCGAGATCCACCCGGATCTGGTCGCGCGGCACGACATCAAGGGGCGCGCGTACGGCTTCGAGCTCGACGTCGATGCGCTCGGCCGCGTGGCGATCGAGCGGCCGCGCGCCCGCCCGCTGCCGCGCTTCCCCGCGGTGCGCCGCGACTTCGCGCTCGTCGTCGACGAGGATCTGCCGGCGGCGGATCTGTGTGCGCGCCTCGCCGACAACGGCGCCGTCAAGACCCTCCTCGAAGGCATCGACGTGTTCGACGTCTACCGAGGCGACAAGCTCCCTGAGGGAAAGAAGTCGGTGGCCATCGCGCTCACACTTCGCGCACCTGATCGCACCTTGACCGATGAGGAGATCAACCGCTTGGCGTCGGTGTTGCTCGACGATGCGCGCGCGCACTTCAGAGCGGAAGTTCGCGGATAGACATCCGCTCCGTCCTCGACGATGATGCGCCGATGCCCGACGCGACCGACAGTTCTGGCGCTCGCACCATCACCAAGGCCGATCTGATCGAGGCGGTCTACGAGAAGGTCGGCTTCTCCAAGAAGGAGTCGAGCGAGATCGTCGAGAAGATCCTCGAGACCATGAAGGTCACCCTTCAGCGCGGAGAGAAGCTCAAGATCTCCGGCTTCGGCAAGTTCGAGGTGCGGCACAAGAACACGCGCCGCGGGCGAAACCCGCAGACCAACATGGAGCTGCAGATCCCCGCGCACCGCGTCGTCTCGTTCAAGCCCAGCCAGGTGTTGAAGGCCGCCATCGCCGGTGAGCCCACGGCGGGCGTCTCGGACGCTGACCTCGAGTAGCGCCCATTGCCGCTGCCCGTGCTCCCCGAGAAGAAGTACTTCAAGATTGGCGAGGTCGCCGACCTCGTCGGCGTCGAGCCCCACGTCCTGCGCTACTGGGAGACGCAATTCCCGCAGCTCCGCCCGCACAAGGCCAGGAGCGGCCACCGCCTCTACCGCCGCCGCGAGGTGGAGACGCTCCTCGTCATCCGGGAGCTGCTGCACGTTCAGCGCTTCACCATCGCCGGCGCGCGCCAGGCGTTGCGGCAGCCGGGGGGCGCGCTGTCGCTCCTGCCGCGCTTCTTCAACGGGCCGCACGAGCCCTCCTCGTCCGCTGCGTCCGATCCGTCCGCTCCGTCCATCCCACCGATCGTGGAGGCGACCGCTCCGACCACGCTCGTGCCCCACGACGCCACCGACGCCACCGACCCCGACGGCGCGCCCACCGGGCTCTTCGACGATGACGGCCACGAGCTCGTCTCGCTCGAGGCCGAGGGCCTCGACGGCGCCGCGCTCCGGGAGGCGCTCGAGCGCCAGGCCGCTGAACGGTCGTCGGCGCCGATGGTGGAGGTGGACGTCGAGGGTGTCGACGTGCCCCCCGCCAGGGCCCCGCGGCCGCGCGTCCCGGTGGTCTCGTTGTCGCTCACCCCGCGCAAGCGCAGCCTCCTCGAGGACGCCCTCGGCGACGCCCGCGCCATCCTCGCCGTCCTCGATCGCGAGGACGCGCGGGCCCATGCCTGACGCGTGAACAGTCCTTAGAGTCCCTGCTCGTGACCGCCATGTTCTCCCACCTGCCCGACACCGTGCGCCTCATGGAGGTGGGCCCCCGGGACGGTCTGCAAAACGAGAAGGTCGTCGTCGACACGCGCACCAAGATCGCGTTCATCGAGGAGCTCGTCGCCGCCGGCTGCCGTCGCGTGGAGATCACGGCCTTCGTGAACCCGCGCTGGATCCCGCCGCTCGCCGACCACGCCGAGGTCGCCCGCGGCGTGCGCGCGGCGCGGTCCGCGCCGGCGGGCGCCGTGTTCGCCGCGCTGGTGCCGAACATCAAGGGCTACGAGAGCGCCGCCGCCGCCGGCCTCGACGAGGTCGCGATCTTCCTCGCGGCGTCGGAGTCGCACAACCGCAAGAACATCAACTGTGGCACCGAGGAGGCCCTGGCGCGCTACGCCGAGGTCACCGCGCGCGCGCGGGCCGACGGCCGGCCCTTTCGCGGCTATGTCTCGTGCGCCATGGGCTGCCCCTACGAGGGGGCGGTGCCGGTGAAGGCCGTGGTCGACGTCGCCGAGAAGCTGCTCGCCATGGGGGCGTACGAGATCTCCATCGGCGACACCATCGGCGTCGGCAACCCGCGCCAGACCGCGGAGCTGGTGCGCGCGCTCAAGGCGTCGGTGCCGCTCGACAAGATCGCGCTCCACCTGCACGACACCCGCGGCACCGCCCTCGCCAACATCGCGGCCGGGCTCGAGGAAGGGGTGCGCGCCTTCGACTCCGCCGCCGGCGGCCTCGGGGGGTGTCCTTACGCCCCGGGCGCCTCCGGGAACGTCGCCACCGAGGACCTCGTGTATATGCTCGAGGGGATGGGCGTCCGCACCGGCATCGACCTGAACAAGCTCGCGCGCATCTCCCTGAAGATGGAGAAGGTGCTCGGGCGCGAGCTGCCCTCCAAGACGCTGGCGGCGATGAGGTCCGCGTGCGCATGAGCCCCGCGCACCTGGCCGCGCTCTGCCCCGCGCTCCTGGCGGGGGCGCTCCTGGGCGGGCTCCCCGCGTGCCACGCCAGCCGCACCTTGCCCGTGCGCAAGGTGCTCGTCGACGTCGAGCCCGCCGCCGTGGGCGTCGATCGTGAGCAGGTGCGCGCGGTGGTGAACGAGACGTTGAAGCGGGCCCGCGGCATCGAGGTGGTCCCCGAGGCGGGCCACGACGACGCCGCCGTGCTGCGCGTGCGGGTGGAGGGCTACGGCCCGCAGACCGGCCAGGGCGGCGGCGGCGGCGACGCCGACCACGGCCCCGCCAAGACCACGCTCGCGCTCGCGGTGGAGCTGACGTCGGTGCCGGGTGACACCGGCGAGCTGCGCGGCCACGCGCTCGCCTCCGGCGTCGGCGTCGTGGACGCCCGGGACCTCGTCGGGCAGGCCCTGCGCGACGCGCTGGCGCAGGTGCTCATGACGCGCAACGCGAGCGAATTGAAGAGCGCCGAGCTCATCGGCTGGCTCGGCGACGACAGCCACACCGACGATCAAAAGGCGCGCGCCATCCGCATCCTCGGGTCGCGGCGCGAGCGCACGGCGGTGGCGGCGGTGGCGAAGGTGCTGGTGTCGCGGGACCGGGAGCTGGCGCCGCTGGCGCTGGCGGCGCTCACCAACATCGGCGACCCCGGCGCCGTCGACGCCGTCATCGCCTACTCGGACCGCCAGCCCTCCGTCGTGAAGAAGCAGTGCATCGAGGCGGTGCGCAGCATGGGCTCGGAGCGCGCCAAGCCCTGGCTGTTCACGCTGTCGACCGGCTCCCCCGACCTCGACGTGCAGGAGTACGCCGGCGCCGCGCTGGCGGCGCTCGAGGCGCAGAAGGTGTCCCTGCCGGCGGTGGCCAACGTCGAGCAGAAGCCGGGCAACCAAGCGACGCCGTAGCGCCGCGCTTGCGTTGCCCGGGGTGCCGGCCGACGCTATCGCTCGGCAACCATGAGCGAGACCGTCGAGCGCGCGCGCGTCCTCATCGTCGACGACCATCCGGAGATGGTGCGGCTCCTGCGCGACCGGCTCTCGGAGGCGGGGCTCGCCGTCGACGCCGCCGGTGGCGGCGCGGAGGCCATCGAGCGCGCGCGCGCCACGCTGCCGGACGTGGTGCTCACGGACCTGCGCATGGAGGACGTCGACGGGCTCGACGTGCTCGCCGGCGTCCACGCGGTCGACGCCGGCGTCCCGGTGATCGTCATGACCGCGTTCGGCGGCGTCGAGAGCGCGGTCGAGGCCATGAAGCGCGGCGCGTTCGACTACATCACCAAGCCGTTCAACCTGGAGGCCCTCGTGCTCCAGGTCGAGCGCGCGCTGTCCGTGCGCCGCCTGCGCAGCGAGAACGCGTCCCTGCGCCGCGTGGCAGAGGAGCGGGCGTCGCTCGGCGGCATGATCGGCACGAGCGCCGCCATGCGTACGCTCTTCTCCCTCGTCGAGCGCGCCGCGGCCTCGCCGGCGCCGGTGCTCGTGCGCGGCGAGAGCGGCACCGGCAAGGAGCTCGTGGCCCGCGCGCTGCACTTCTCGAGCCCCCGCCGCGCCGGGCCGTACGTGCCCGTGAACTGCACCACGCTGCCCGAGCAGCTCCTCGAAAGCGAGCTGTTCGGCCACGCCAAGGGCGCCTTCACCGGCGCCCAGACCGCGCGGCGCGGCCTGTTCATCGAGGCCGACGGCGGCACCCTGTTCCTCGACGAGATAGGCGATATGCCGCTGCCGCTGCAGGCCAAGCTGCTGCGCGTCCTGCAGGACGGCAGCGTGCGGCCCGTCGGAGCCAACGTGGCCCGCACCGTCGACGTGCGCATCGTCGCCGCGTCGCATCAGCCCCTGGAGAAGCTCATCGACGACGGGCGGTTCCGCGCCGACCTCTTGTTCCGCTTGAACGTGGTGCCGCTGACGCTGCCGTCGCTGCGCGACCGGCTCGAGGACGTCCCCGCGCTCGCCGAGCGCTTCCTCGCGCGCGCCGTCGAGCGAAACCCCCACGCGCGCGCGCGCGCGTTCGCCCCGGAGGTCCTGGGGCTGTTCCTCGGCCACGCCTGGCCGGGCAACGTGCGCGAGCTCGAGAACCTCATCGAGCGCCTGGTGGTGCTCTCGCCCGGCGAGACCATCGGCGCCGCCGACGTCGCCGCCCACGCGCCGCTCGCCCCCGCCGGCCCCGGGGATCCCCTGGCGCGCGCGAAGAACGAGCCCGTCCCGCTGCGCCAGCTCGAGCGCGACTACATCGCTTACGTCGTCGAGCGCTGCGGCGGCAACAAGACGCGGGCCGCGGAGATCCTCGGCATCGACGTGTCCACGATCCACCGGAAGGACAAGGAGCGATGAGCTCCCCGGTCCGCTACCGCGGCGCCGCGTCCTGCAACGGTGCCGTCGCATCCTGCGCCCCCAGCGCCCCCGCCCGGGCCGCGCCACGCGGCCCAGGCGCGGGCATGGGCCGTGCTTCGTGAGCGCCCAGGAGGTGACGCCATGAGGACGACGGCGGTGGCGGCGGCGGCTCTAGGAGCCGCGGCGCTCGTGAGTGAGATGGTTCTGGGTGTGGGTTGCGCGACCGCGGCCCGGGGGTCGGCGCCGGCGCCGGAGACGACGCACCTGTCGCCGCCCCCCGCACCGGCCGTCGCTCAGGCGCCGCGGGCTCCAGCGCCCGCCGCCGCCGCCGTCCCCGGCGCGGCGCCCGTGTATTTCTCCCTCGACTCGTCGGACTTCGGCGACGACGAGGCCACCCGCGAGCGCCTGTCGGCGTTGGCGGCGTACCTCCTCGCGACGCCGCAGGCGCGCCTGGTGGTCGAGGGGCACACGGACGAGCGAGGCACCTCCGAGTACAACCTGGCGCTCGGCGACCGCCGCGCGCGGGCCGTGGCCACGTACCTGCGGCACCTCGGCGTGCCCGAGACGCAGGTCGCCCTCGTCACGTACGGCAAGGAGCACCCCGCCGCCGCCGGCCACGACGAAGACGCGTGGCAGAGGAACCGCCGTGACGAGCTCAAGCTGAGCCCGCCGAGCAGTTGACCCTGGATGCGCGCGCTGCCCGGTTCCCTGCGGCTGGTCCTCGTCGTCGTCGCGGCGGCGTGGGCCGCCGCGCTCGCGCTTGACGCCGCCTGGTACAGCGGGCGCAGCGACGACGTCACGCGCGCGTTCGCCGAGCACCGGCTCCGCCAGCTCGAGGACGTCGCCGACGGGGTCGCCGATCGCTTGAGCGACGTCGGCGACGACCTCGCCTTCGCCGGCCGCCTGATCCAGACCGCCGACGACGCCACCAACCGCACCCACGAGCTCCGCGCGCTGATCGCGGTGGTACGGGAGTACCGGCTCATCGAGGTGTTCGGCGCCGACGGGCAACGCGAGCTGGTGGTGGCCGACCCTCGCGCCGACGTCGACGCGTCTGTTTTCGACGAGGTCGTCCGCTCCACGGCCGCGAGCGCGGCGCTCGATCCGGGAGCCCTCGTGAGCTCCCCTCGCTTCGCGGGCGACGTCGGCGGCAGCCTGCGCGTGTTCGCGCGCTCGCTGCCGCCCAGCCAGCCCGGGGAGGCCGCCGTGACGCTGGCCGTGCTCGTCGACATGGGGCCGCTGTTGTCGTCGACGCGCCTCGTCGAGAGCAACGAAGAGCTCGGCGTGGTGTTGACGGGCGGACACGGGCGGCCGTTTTCGTCCACGGACCCGAGCATCGCCTCGCTCCTCGACTCGCCCGTCGCGCTGCAGGGCGCCCCCGGCCTCGCCACGCTCGCGCGCGACATGCGCGCGGGCAAGCGTGGGGTCATCGAGCTGCCGCCCGCGGAGGACGTCATCAAGCGCCGCGCCTCGGCGGCCGAGGAGCACGAGGCGACGCTGGCCGCGTACGTGCCGATCGCCGTGTCCGACCTCGAGCATTGGTCGCTCGCGAGCATCGGCACCGCCCGGGGCCGCGCGGTGTCGCAGCGGGCGTTGGTGCTGCAGGCGGCGCTGGCCGCGGGCGGCGCGTCGGTGCTGGCGTCGCTGGCGTCGGCGGCGTTGGTGCTCGGGGCGCGCCGCGCGGAGCGGCTGCGCGACGAGCTGAAGAGCGCCGTGGAGCTCGCGCACTTGAACGAGCTGAACAAGCGCATCCTCGACACCATCCCGACAGGCGTGTGCGTGCTCGTCGCCGACGGCACCATCGCCGGCGCCAACACCGCCATCCGCGACCGCGCCGGCGCGTCGCTCGAGGGGCGCGGCCTCGACGCGTTCATCGGCGGCGACGACGCGGCGGCGGTGCAGGCGCTGGTGGCGGAGACGCTGGCGACGCAGCAGCCGCGCTCGATGGTGGCGGCGCGCGTGACCATGTTCGGCGAGCCGGCGCAGGCGAACGTGCACTGCGTGCCCATCCGCCCGCCGCTTGAGTCGGCGGCCGCGATCCTCGTCGTCGAGGACGTCACGCGGCTGAGGTCCCTCGAGGATCAACTCATGCGCGCGGAGAAGCTCGCGACCATCGGCGTCCTGGCGGCGGGCGTGGCCCACGAGATCGGCACGCCGCTCGGGGTCATCCGGGGCCGCGCCGAGTACGTGCGCGGCAAGCTCGGCGAGGGTCACCCGCAAAGCGACGGCCTCGCGGTGATCGTCGAGCAGATCGATCGCATCTCGCGCACCATCCGCGAGCTGCTCGACTTCGCGCGCGAGCGTCCGAAGAGCGCGGCGTCGGTGGATCTCGAGACCGTCGCTTCGCGGGCCGTGGAGCTCCTGCGCTTCGAGGCCGAGCGGAAGAAGGTGTCGCTCGACGTCGACATCGCGGCCGCGCTGCCGCCCGTCCTCGCGGACGCCGACGAGCTGCAACAGGTGGTGCTGAACCTGCTGCTGAACGGCATCGACGCCACGCGCGCCGGCGGCCGCGTGGCGCTGCGGGTGGAGCGCGACGAGGGCGCGGTGCTCCTGCATGTGGTCGACGACGGGTGCGGCATCCCGGTGGCGTTGCAGCACCGCATCTTCGACCCGTTCTACACGACGAAGAAGCGCGGTCAGGGCACGGGGCTCGGGCTCACGGTGGTGGCCCAGATCGTCCAGAGCCACGGCGCCGCCCTCGAGATCGACAGCGCCCCCGGCCGCGGGAGCCGCTTCACCGTCCGCTGGAAGAGCGCCGCGGCGTGAGCTCCCTGCGGCGCTCTCGCCGCCGACGGAGATCGTGAACGACGAGGGCGCCGCAGATTGCGTCGTCGCCGCCGCAGGTTGCGCCGCCGGTGCGGCGCCGCCGGCGAGGGGCGGGGCCGCCGGGCTTGGCTCGGGGGGTGCATTGCCGGCGGGCATGACCCTCGAGACCAAGACCATCCTCCTGTGTGATAGCCGCGCGCCGTGGTGGCGGAAGGTCGCGCGCGCGGCGTCGGCGGCGGGCGCCCGCGTGCTGCGCGCCGGCGACGGATCCGAGGCGCTGGAGATCCTCGCGGAGCAGCCCGTCGACCTCCTCATCGGCGAGGAGGAGGTCGCGCGCTATCCGCTCATGCACGTGGTCGCGGCCGCGCGGCTGTGCGGCGTCTCGGTCCCGGTCGTCGTCGTCGTGGCCGGCGAGCCGAGCCCGGCGATGCGCGCGCTCGCCCGGCTCGCGGGCGGCATCGAGCCCGCGCCCGCGGGCGCCGCCGTGGCGCACGCGCTCTCGATCCTGCGCGGCGCGGCGCCCACGCCCCGCATCCTCGTCGCCGACGACGACGGCGGCATGCGCGACTTCCTCGCCGACGCGTTCACGGACGCCGGCTTCGACGTCCTCGAGGCCGAAGACGGCGACGAGGCCGTCGCGCTCGCGCAGCACTTCGAGCACGCGCGGCCCGGCGGCACCGGGATCGACCTCGTCGTCAGCGACATGTGGATGCCCAAGCGCGACGGGCTCGAGGTGCTCGCGGGCGTGCACGCCATCCGCGGCGCCGTCCCCGTCATCCTCATCAGCGCGTTCGCCACCGAAGACGTGCGCCGCGCCGGGGAAGGCGCCGGCGCCCACGCCGTCGTCGCCAAGCCCTTCGACCTCGCGCGCCTGTGTGCCCTCGCGCGCGACGCCGCCGGCCTGGCCGCCTGAGCCGCGTTTTCGTCGTGGCGGAGCAGGCGTGGTATGTCGTGCGCATGTCGCGTCGCTCGCCCTCTTCGTCCCCGCTCGTCGCCACGCCCGCCGTCGCGCTCGCCGTCGCCGCCCTCGGCCTCGCGGCGGGCTGGGGCTGCGCCACCGGGCCGCAGGCCAACGACAGCACCGCCCTGCGGGCGCGCGACTACTATCCGCTCGCCGTCGGCAACACCTGGGAGTACCGGGTGACCCCCGCGCCGCCCGACGCGCCCAACGGACAGGTGAAGATCCTCGACAAGGACGCGCACGGGTACTTCGTCGACAACCACGGCAGCAAGCTCGCCCCGCGCACCGACGGTGTGTTCGACGGCGAGCGCTTCCTGCTGCAGGAGCCCGTGGAGGAGGGCCACGAGTGGATCGCGGTGCCCAGGGACCAGCCCTCCGTCGTCGAGCATTACAAGATCACGGCCGTGGGGACGCGCGCGCACGTCCCCGCCGGCAACTTCGACGGCTGCGTCGAGGTCGAGGCCAAACAGGACGCCAAGAACCCCAAGACCGGCGAGCGCGCCGAGCTCAAGATGACGTGGACCTACGCGCCGGGCGTCGGCCTCGTGAAGGCGGTGCAGGTCGTCAAGCCGGACCAGCAGCCGCCGCGCACCACGATGACCATGGAGCTCGTGCGCTTCGAGGTGAAGCCCGCCACGTGACAGCGCGCGCACGACCTGACGCGGGGCGGCCATGAGCAAGCTCGACGAGGCGCGCGAGGTCGCGACGTTCGGCCTCGAGCTCGCGCAGGCCTACCGGCGGACGCACGCGCTGCGCTCCAGGATCCGCGAGCTGCAGCACCGGCGGCTCCGCGCGGTGCTCGACGCCGCGGCGCGCACCCGCCTTCACGCCGGCCGCGTCGAGGGCGGCGGCGGCCTGACCGGCCTCAGGCCGGTGACCAAGGCGGAGCTGCTCGACCGCCTCGAGGACACCGTCGTCGATCGCGAGCTCACGCGCGCGCGCCTGCTGACGTTCGTGAACGGCGGCGGCGAGCCCGGCGCGCTCCTGCTCGGCAAGTACATCGCGGCCACGACGTCGGGGACCACCGGGCAGGTGGGCGTGTTCGTCGACGACCTCGACGGTTGGGCGCGGCAGCGGGCCGTGGTGTTCGCGCGCATGTTCCAGGGCCTGTTGACGGCGGAGGGCTTCGCGCTGCTCGCCCGTCGGCGCTATCGCCTCGCGTTCGTCGTCGCCAACACCGGCCACACGCTCACGTCCATCCTCGCCACGCGCTTGCCCAAGGTGGGCAAGGCGTTCGCGCGTTCGGCGGTGTTGTCCATCGACGCCCCCCTGACGACGCTGGTCGAGCAGCTCAACGCCTACCAGCCGATGCTCGTGCATACGTACCCCACCTTCCTCGAGGTGCTGGCGCGCGAGAAGAAGCTCGGCCGCCTGCGCATCGATCCCGAGATCCTCACGGCGGGGAGCGAGCCGACGTCGCAGGCGTGCCGCGAGGCGGTGCGCGAGGCGTTTCCCGCGGCGCGCTTCGTCGAGACGTACGCGGCCACCGAGTGCCTGGCCATGGCCACCGCGTGTCCGCACGGCACGCTCCACGTCAACGAGGACGCGTGCATCCTCGAGCCCGTCGACGACGACATGCGTCCGGTGCCGCTCGGCCGCACGGCGTCCCGGGTCCTGGTGACCAACCTCGTGAACGTCACGCAGCCGCTGTTGCGCTACGAGCTCACCGACAGCATCGAGCTCGACGACGCCCCGTGCCCGTGCGGCTCACCCTTCCTGCGCGCCGTCGTCCACGGCCGCACCGACGACACGTTCTTCCTCGTCGACGGCGCCGGCCGCGCGCAGGTCCACCCGCCCATCCCGCTCGAGTGCGCGCTCCTCGGCCTGCGCGGCCTCTTGCAGTACCAACTGGTCCACGAGCGCCAAAACCGCCTCCGCCTCGGCTTCGTCGCCGACCCGGGCGCGCCGGCGCACGCAGTCGCCGCCGGCCTCGAGGAGCGCCTGATGCGCTACCTCGACGAGCACGGCCTGCTGAGCGAGGTGAGCTTCGTGGTCGAGCAGGTGGACGGCATCGAGCGCCACGCGCGCAGCAAGAAGCTCCGCCAGATCACCTCGCGCGTCCCCAAGCCGGGCGCGCGGGTGGTGCTTCCGGCGAGCGAGGCGCGCCGGGCCGCACGACCTCGCTAGGAACACCGAGTCAGGTCGCCGCGAGCGCTCGGACGCGGCTCAGCGTGATGGGCGAGCGGGGAGCGGTCACGTGTACGGCAAGCGTGTACGGCTGGCGCGTGCGGCGCACGTGCGCGGTCACGGGGAGGGACGGCACCGACCGCGACGCCGGCGGGACGGCGCTCGATTCGACCGGTTCGGCGTTCCCGGGGTCAGGGCAGGGGGACCGCGCCGCCGTCGTTCCAGCGGAAGTCGCCGGCGGTCTGCAGGTCGTCGGCGCCGAGCCACATGCCCTCGTCGGGGAACAGGCCCGCGGCGACGGAGACCAGGGCGTCGTGGGAGGCCTGGTGGAAGTCGCGCACGAGGAGCCCGTTCATGGCGGCGCACTTGGCCTGCGCGTCGGCGTAGCTCACGGGCTCCGTGCAGAACGCGTCGTCGCCGGCGTTGGCGACGTTGACGACGGTGCAGTCCGCGGGGATGGTGCCCGGCGGCCCGTCGACCTCGCAGGCGATCGGCTGCGCGTTGGCGCAGGGGAGCCCGTTCCAGGTGCCCGTGACGTGGTCGGTGCCGTGGAGCGTGAGACTCACGCAGTCGTTGTTGGGCTCGCCGACGTCCCACGGCGCGAACAGCTCCACCGGGATGGGCGAGCCGTCGGCCCACTGCCACACGCCCTCGTGGCCGGCGTCGTTCGCGCCGAGCCACACCTGGGTGCCGCCGACGGCGGCGTTTACGAGCGCGCTCGTGAGCTGCGTGTTGTCGTCGAGGCTGCGGAGGATGGCGAGCGTGGCGCCGGCGCTGGCGCAGGTGGCCGCCGCGCCGAGGTGGCCGGCGGCGGGGCACACCGTGCGGGCGACGCCGCCGATGGTGCCGAGGGAGGTGCAGCCCCCGGGGAGCTGGGCTGCGCCGGCCGCGTCGCACACGAAGGCGTGCTGGTCGCTGCAGGAGCTGTCGTTCCACTCGCCGAGCCCGATGTGATCGTTGGCGATGATCTGCAGGGCAAGGCAGTCCTCGGCGCCGGCGGCGTTGTTCGGCTCGACGGGGCTCCAGTTCTCGAAGGGGGCTGCTTCGCCCTCGCCTTCTCCTTCTCCTTCTCCTTCTCCTTCTCCTTCGCCCTCGCCTTCTCCTTCGCCCTCGCCTTCGCCTTCTCCTTCGCCCTCGTCGCCTTCTCCTTCGCCCTCGCCCTCGCCGGCGGCGGCCGCGCACACGCCGTCGACGCAGGTGTAGCCGTCGACGCAGGCGTGGGTGTCGTCACAGCGCTTGTCGTCGAGGGAAAGGTCTTGCGCGCACGCGGCGGCCGCGAGCGCGAGCATCAAGATCGGGAGCCGTCCGTCGACGCCGGCCATGCCATGAGCGTACCACGCGGTCCGTCGACATGGGGGCACGCCGTCGATGCGCCGCTCAGCGCATCAGCACGAAGGCCGCGACCAGCGCGATGGCGACCGCGAAGGCGCGGCGCAGGATGTGCGTGGGGACGCGGCGCGCGAGCGGGGCGCCGAGAAAGCTGCCGGCGACGGCGGCGGCGGTGACGACGGCGGTGAGGGTGAGGTCCACCGGCGCGCCGGCGTGTCCGAGGAAGCCGGCGAACGAGTTGAGCGCGATGACGACGAGGCTCGTGCCCACCGCCTGGGGCATCGTGAGCCCGGCGAAGAGCGTGAGGGCCGGGACGATGACGAAGCCGCCGCCCGCGCCCAACAGCCCCGTCACCAGGCCGACCGCGGCGCCGACGAGCAGGATGCGCGCGGGGCGCGGCGCCGCGGGGCTGGCGACCGCGCGCCGGCCGCGCCACATGGCGGCCGCGGCGGCGAGCATGAGGACGGCGAAGAGCACCAGCAGCGCGCGTCCGGGGATGAGCGCCGACAGCCTCCCCCCGGCGAAGGCGCCCGCGGCGCCCGCGCCGGCGAAGGTGAGCGCCACCCGCCAGACGACGTTCTTCGCCTTCGCGTGTTGCAGCGCCGCCACCGCGCTCGTGACTCCGACGACGATGAGCGAGCTCGCGATGGCGCTCTTGTCGTCGACGCCCAGGGCGTACACGAGGATGGGGACGGTGAGGATGGAGCCGCCGCCGCCGAGCATCCCCAGGCTCACGCCGATGAGGAGGCTCAACAGGACGGCGGCGACCCACATCTCAGCGCTCGGCCTTCTTGAAGAAGCCGAACAGGCCGCCTCCCTTGCCGCCACCGGCGGCCTTGCCGGCGGGCTCCGCCGTCGCCTTCTCCGCGCAACGGCAGCGGTCCGCCTGCGCCACGTTTCGCATCACCTGGTCGACGTGGGCGCCGCAGCCCGCCCATGTCGTCTTGCCACACGTCCTGCACGCAACCGCTCGACACATCTGGTCCTCCTTCGCCGGTCACCCGGTCATCGTCACGAGCCGGGTGACCCCGGCGGATGAAGTCGATCTCAAGCGGCGCGCAGGCCGCTCTCGGTCCACGCGAGCATTCCGCCGCGCATGGACGCCACCTTGTGAAAGCCGAGCGCTTCGAGCTCGAGCGCGGCGCGCCCCGAGCGGCCGCCGGAGCGACACACGATGACGAGGGGCTCGTCCTTCCGCCACGCCTGTGACGCCTCGGCCACGTGCGCTAGCGGCGCGCTCTCGGCGGCGCCGATCTTTTCGAGCGCGCCGGTGAGCTCGTGGAGCTCACGCACGTCGACGAGGCGGAACGCCTTGAGGTTCTGCGCCACCCACGCGGGCGTCACCTCGGGCACGCCGGTGGCGGTGCGCTCCACCGGGGCCCACGGCGCCGGCGCCGCGCCGGCGGGCAGGACGTCGTCGTCGTCGAGGCCGCAGCGGCGGTTCGAGGGGACGGCGACCGCGATCTTCTTCGGCGGCGCGAGCTTGAGCTCGCTCATGATGCGCACGAACTCGTCTTCGGTCTTCCCGGCGAGGCGCGGGTTGAACGCGCGCTCTTCGGCGACGGTGGTGACCGTGCGGCCCTTGTAGTCGTGCCCCGGGTAGAGCTTGGCGTCGTCGGGGAGCGTGAAGATCTTCTCGGTGACGGAGCGGAAGAGCTTCCTCGCGTCACCCTGTTGGAAGTCCGTGCGCCCGCAGCCGCGGATGAGCAGGGCGTCTCCGGTGAAGGCCATGGTGCTGTCGTCGAGAACGTAGGTCACGCAGCCGTCGGTGTGCCCGGGCGTCGCGCGCACCTCGAGGGCGTGCTTGCCGAAGCGGACGGCGTCGCCGTCGTCGACGCGGACGTCGGCGCAGTCGGCGCCGGCGCGCGCGGAGACCACCGTCTTTGCGCCCGTGCGCCGGCGGATCTCGCCGGAGCCGGTGACGTGATCGGCGTGCACGTGCGTGTCGAGCACGTGGGTGAGCGTGAGGCCGAGCTCCTCGACGAGCTTGAGATCGCGGTCCACCGTCTCCTTGACCGGATCGATGAGCACCGCCTCCTTGGTCTCGCCGTCGGCGAGCAGGTACGTGTAGGTGGAGGACTCGGGCTCGAAGAGCTGGCGGAAGATCGCTTGGGTCATGGCGTGCCCCGTTTCGTCTATTTCTCGTTCCTTCGCAACATGTGCACACCGCGGGCCAACGACTAGTTGGGCAAGATCTCGAGGAGGATGGCGCTCGCGGCGGCCCGGCCTTGTTTCATGTCTCGTGTTTCGCTAGAGTGCGAGATGGCCATGGTGAAACATGAAACACCCGCCGCGCTGCAGGCGTGGCTCGACACCGTGGGGGCGGCGCCGGCCTTCGGCGCGCTCCTGGGCGCCGTGCCGCACGCGGCGGTGTTCGCCGTGGACCACGAGCGGCGCGTGGTCGCCTGGTCCCCGGGCGCCGAGGAGCTCCTCGGCTACCGCGCCGGCGAGATGATCGGCGAGGACTGCCGCAAGGGGAACCGCTGCACGAGCTGCATGAAGGGCTGCGGCGTCCAGGAGCACGGCACGCTCACCGCCATCCCGCTCGCGATGTATCGGAAGGACGGCTCGCTGGTGCGCGTGGACAAGTACGCGCGCGCCCTCCGCGACGGCGACGGGCGGTTCCTCGGCGCCGTCGAGGTGCTCGTGCCACGGGTGGAGCAGGCGCGGGCGGGGGCGCTCCCCATCATCGACGACGGCGGCGCGCTCGACGGCGACGCGATCTCCTTCCACGGCATCCTCACGCGCGACCCGGCGATGAAGCGGCTGTTCGACACCGTGAAGAACGTCGCGCGCACGGACGCGGCCGTGCTCCTGCGCGGGGAGAGCGGCAGCGGCAAGGAGCTGTTCGCGCGCGCCATCCACGACGAGAGCTTGCGCAAAGAGGGGCCGTACCTCGCCGTCAACTGCGCGGCCATCGCGCCCACGCTCCTCGAAAGCGAGCTGTTCGGCCACGAAAAGGGCGCGTTCACCGGCGCGGTGCAGGCCCACCAGGGGCTGTTCGAGCGCGCCGGCGGCGGGACGCTGTTCCTCGACGAGGTGGCCGAGCTGCCGTCGCCGCTGCAGGCCAAGCTGTTGCGCGTGCTCGAGGGAAGGAGCTTCACGCGCGTGGGCGGCACCAGGAGCGTCACCGTCGATGTCCGCGTCATCGCGGCCACGCACCGCTCGCTGCGCAAGGAGGTGGCGGCGGGGCGGTTTCGCGAGGACCTCATGTATCGTCTGCGCGTGGTCCCGCTCTTCATCCCCCCGCTGCGCGACCGCGACGGCGACGTCGCGCTGCTGCTCGAGCACTTCCGCGCCGCACACGGCGGCCGCCTGGCGGGCTTCTCGCCCGACGCGCTGCGCGCGCTGCTCGCGTGGCGTTGGCCGGGGAACGTGCGCGAGGTGAAAAACGTCGTCGAGTACGCCGCCGCCGTCTCCGCGTCCGACGTCGCCGGCCCCGCCGACCTGCCGCCCGAGATCACGGCCCCCGACGCGGCCCCTGCCGGGCGCAGCCCCGACGCCGCGCCCTCCGGCGGGCGCCCGACGAGCGGCCGGCGCCGGGCAGGGGTGGCGCCCGACGAGGCCGCCCGCGTGCGCCGCGCCCTCGAGGAGACCGACGGCAACGTCGGCGAGGCCGCGCGCCTGTTGGGCATGAGCCGGCCGACCTTCTGGCGGCGGCGCAAGGCGCTCGGCGTATGAGCGGAGCCCCCGAGGAGCGCCACTCGGCGCTCTACCTCAGCGACGCCCGCGACCTGTGGTGGAACGCCGACTTCCTCGCGCTCCTCGCCGCGCGCGCGGGGTTGTCGAAGGCGCGGCGCGTCCTCGACGTTGGCGCCGGGCTCGGGCACTGGACCCGCACGGTGGCGCGGCTGTCGCCAGGGGCGGAGCTGGTCGGCCTCGAGCGTGACGCCGGCTGGGTGGAGCAGGCGCGCGCGCCGTCGATGCAGGCGCCCGCGGCGGTGTCGTTCCTCCAGGGCGTCGCCGAGGCCATCCCGTTCGACGACGGCGCGTTCGACGTCGTCACCTGCCAGACGCTGCTCATCCACGTGAAGGACCCGCGGGCGGTGGTGCGGGAGATGTTGCGCGTGCTGGCGCCGGGCGGCCGGCTGCTGCTCGCCGAGCCGAACAACCTCGCGCAGACCGCGGCGCGGCTCGTCGTCGAGCCCGGCTTCGACGTCGACGACCTCCTCGCCACGCTGAAGCTCGAGGCCCTGTGCGAGAAGGGCAAGCACGCGCTGGGGCTCGGCTACAACTCCATCGGCGAGGGGCTCGCCGGCCTCCTCGATCCCGGTCTCGTCGACGACGTGCAGGTGTTCAACAACGACAAGTGCGTGGTGTTCGCGCCCGGCGAGGATCACGCGGCGCGCCCCGAGGTCGTCGACCAGCGCCGCCTGCTCGCCGCCGGGCCGCTCGGCTGGCCCGAGGACGAGGCGCGCCGCTACTTCGTCGCCGGCGGCGGCGACCCCGCCGACTTCGCGCCCCTGTGCGAACGCGCCCGCCGCGCCGAGGAGCGCCGGCTGCGAGCGCTCGAGGACGGCGCGCTCGCGACCAACGAGGGCTCGCTGTTCTACGTGCTCGTCGCGCGCAAACGCTGACGCTGCGTCGCCCTGCCGCCGCGGCGTCCGTTGCGGCGGGCGCGCGCAGGTGACAAGCACGCGCGGTGACGGGTCGCTTCATCGTCCTCGAGGGCGCCGACGGTGTCGGCACCACCACCCAGATGCGGGCGCTGGCACAGCGGCTGTCGGCCCGCGGGCGGAGCGTGCACACGACGGCGGAGCCGAGCACGGGGCCGGTGGGCCTCCTCATCCGCGAGCTCCTCAAGACGCGGGCGCACGACGACGCCACCAAGCGGGAGCTGGCGCTGCTGTTCGCGGCCGATCGCCTGCACCACCACGCGCGCGAGATCGCGCCGCGGCTCGCCGCCGGCGACGACGTCATCAGCGACCGCTACGTGCTGTCGAGCCTGGTCTACCAGTCGCTGGACCTGCCGCTCGAGTGGGTCCGCGCCCTCAACGCGCACGCGCCGGCGGCGGACGCGACGCTGCTCGTCACGCTCCCGGTCGACGTCGCGCTCGGCCGCCTCGGCGCGCGGTCCGAGCGCGACCTGTTCGAGACGCGCGCCATCCAGGAGCGCGTGCACGCCCGCTATCAGGAGCTCGCCTGCGAGGTCGCCGCCGCCGTGGTCGACGGCGGCGGGGCCATCGACGTCGTCACCGAGCGCCTCCTGCGCGTCCTCGACGGCGCGGGGCTGTGGTGAGCCCCGCCCCGCCGCGGGTGCTCACGTGCGGCGACCGCGCGCTCGAGATCGGCGCGCGCACCTTCGTGATGGGCGTCGTCAACGTCACGCCGGACTCGTTCTCCGACGGCGGGCTCCACGTGGCGCCCGCCGCCGCCGTCGATCATGCCCTCAGGCTCCTCGACGACGGCGCCGACGTCCTCGACATCGGCGGCGAGTCCACCCGGCCGGGGGCCGCCGCCGTCACCGCCGACGAGGAGAGCGCGCGCGTGCTGCCCGTCGTCGAGGCCCTCGCCGCCCGCGGCGTCACCAACGTCTCCGTCGACACCCGTCGCGCCGCCGTCGCCGCGGCCGCGCTCGACGCGGGCGCGTCGTGGGTCAACGACGTCAGCGCCCTCGCCGACGACCCCGCCATGCCCGCGGTGGCCGCCCGCGCCGGCGCCGTGGTCCTGATGCACCGCCGCCCGTTCACCACCACGCCCGGGGCCGCCCCCGGGCGCCACGGCGACGACGCGAGCTACGGCGGCGACGTCGTCGGCGCGGTCCAGAGCTTCCTCGCCGCCCGCGTGCAGGCCGCGGTCGACGCCGGCGTCGCCCGCGGGCGCATCGTGGTCGACCCCGGCATCGGCTTCGGCAAGTCCGTCGAGGACAACGTCCGCCTCATCAAGGCCGCCGCGCGCTTGTCGAGCTTCGGCGCCGTCCTCGTGGGGCCTTCGCGCAAGCGCTTCCTGGGGGCGCTCACCGGCGTCGACGACCCCGCCGCCCGCGACGCCGCCACCCTCGGGGCGGTCGCCGCCGCCGTCTTCCACGGCGCCCACATCGTCCGGGTCCACGACGTGAGGGGTGCCGTTCAGTGCGCCAAGGTCGTCGACGCCGTCGTGCGCGTCCGTTAGAACCCGCCGATGAGCTTCGCGAAGCCCGGCACCGGCGACACCGACTACGAGCGTTACATCCGCACCCAGGAGCTGTTGGCGCTCCAGAAGCGGCCGGACCAGCTCGTCAACGACGACGAGCTCTTCTTCCAGTCCATCCACCAGGCGATGGAGATCTGGATGAAGGTGGCCGCCTTCGAGCTCACCAAGATCACCCGCTACCTCGACGGCGACCGGCTGCCGCGGGCCGCCCACCACCTGCGCCGGCTCGCGTCCATCATCGACTACCTCGGGGCGGGCCTGCCCATCCTCGAGACGATGACCCAGGCCGACTACCACGAGATCCGCCTCGCGCTCGGCCGCGGCTCCGGCCAGGACTCGCCGGGCTTCAACCACCTGCTCGACGAGCTGCCGGCGCTGTGGGCGCCGTTTCAGCGCCTGCTCGACCGCCGTGAGCTCGAGCTCCTGCCGCTGTTCTCGGCGCCGCACGAGCCCACGCACGACGACGTGTTCCGGGTGGCGCAGGCCCTCATCGACGTCGACAAGGCCTTCCAACACTTCCGCTACGTGCACCTCCAGATGGCGCGCCGCGAGATCGGCCTGGCGGTGAAGTCCTTGAAGGGCGTGCCCGCGAGGAACCTCGAGCAAGGTGTGTTGAAGGCCGCCTTCCCCGAGCTTTGGAAGGTCATCGAGGACCTCACCGTATCCACCAATCCTGTGTACGGTTGAGCGCCTTGAAGAAGAAGCGGACGAAGCCAGCGAAAGGCGGCAAGGCCCGCCGGCGCCGCCGCACCGCGCCCGGGTCGGGCGCGAGCAAGCGCCCGCGCCGCGCCCCGCGCATCAAGAAGCGCCGCGGCCCCATCCAGCTCCTGCTGCCCTTGCAGATGCCGCTGGCCCTCGGGGTGTCCGCGTTCGCCGAGCGCCCCGCGCCCCCGGGCTCGTCGCCGCCCGGGGCGCTCGAGGATCCGGCGCCGCCGGCCGCGCCGCTCGGCGAGCAGCGCGCCCTGTGGGACTGACGACGACGTTTTGCCGCGGGGCCGTCGGCACGGGCGCTCACGGCGCCCGGGTCGGCAGCTCATCCGTCGTCGACGGCGTCGCCCTCCTGGGTGCTCAGCGAGAGTTTGCGGGCCAGGGTGTTCCTGCCGATGCCGAGCTTGCGGGCGGCTTCGCTCTGGTTTCCGCCACAGGCCGAAAGCACCAGGCGGATGTGCTCGAGGTCGAGCTGCTCGAGCGTGACGTTGGGGTCGCCGACGACGACGGCGCCGGGCAGCGTGGCGCCGGACAGGCGGCCCTTGGGCATCGAGAGATCGCGGCTGTGGATGGTGTCCCCGTCGCACAGCACCACGGCGCTCTCGATGGTGTGCTCGAGCTCGCGGATGTTGCCCGGGTACCTGTGCCCGAGGAGCCGGTTGGTGGCGCCGTCGCTCAAGCGCACCGCGGGCCGCCCGTGGCGACGGCCGAACTTGTCGACGAAGTGCGACACCAGCCGCAGCAGATCCCCGGACCCGCGCTCGCGCAGCGCCGGCACCGGAATGGGGACGACGTGGATGCGGTAGTAGAGGTCCTCGCGGAACGTCCCCGTCGTCACCATCTCCTGAAGATCGCGGTGCGTGGCGCACACCACGCGGATGTCGGCGGCCAGGGTTTTGGTGCCGCCCACGCGCTCGTACTCGCGGTCCTGCAAGACGCGCAGGAGCTTCCCCTGCAGCTTGAGCGGCAGCTCGCCGATCTCGTCGATGAACAAGGTGCCGCCGGCGGCGGCCTCGATCTTTCCGGGTACGGTGCGGTCGGCGCCGGTGAACGCGCCCTTGTCGTGCCCGAAGAGCTCGTTTTCCATGAGCGCCTCGGGGAGCGTGGTGCAGTCCACCTTCACGAACGGCGCGCCCTTCCGCTTGCTGTTCATGTGCACCGCGCGCGCGATGAGCTCCTTGCCGGTGCCGCTCTCGCCGGTGATGAGCACGGTGGCGTCGGTGGGCGCCGCCTTGGCCACGAGCGCGTAGACGCGCTTCATCGGCTCGCTCTCGCCGACGATCTGGTTGAAGCGGAACGCGAGCTTGGGCCGCTTTTCGTCCGCGAGCGGCGAGCCCTGCTTCAGCTCGGCGTACAGCGAGGTGCGCTCGAGCACGCTGCCCGCCTGCTTGGCGAGCGCCGTGGCCGCGCTCTCGTCGGCGTCGCCGAAGCTGCCGCGGTGGGCGTTCAGGAGCTGGAGCACGCCGATGGTGTCGCCGATGCCGTCGAAGACGGGGACCGCCAGGACGCTCCGGGTGACGTAGCCGGTGGCCTTGTCGAAGCGGGGGTCGAAGCGGGTGTCCGCCTGCGCGTCCACGATGCGGATGGGGCTTTTGGTCGCCGCCACCGCGCCGGCGATGCCCTGGCCGATGGCGACCTGGATGCGCCCGAGCTCGTCGGGGACGTCGGCGACGATGGAGGTGACGGTGCGGGCGGCGGCGTCGACGAGGTAGAGGGTGCCCTTGTCACAGCCGATCTGGCGCACCACGGCGTCCACCAGGGCGCCGAGGAGCTCCGTCAGCTCCACGCCACGGGTCAGGTAGGGGGCCGCGGCGAGCGCGACCGCCTCGAGCTTCTCCTCCGCCATCGCAGCCACCTTCGCATCGAGCTTCGGGATTCGGAAGCGAGCTGGCTCGCGTACCTTTTCGAGGGCGTGTGGTAGCGTCCCCGCCGTATGCGGCTCCCACGTCGTCATGCTCCCCCTCCCAAGACGCTCGTCGCGCTCGCGATGCTCGTGGGCGCGCTGCCGTTGAGCGGGTCCAACTGTCTCGACGAGGGCGGCGGCCCGTCGGCGGCGCGACAGCAATGCGAGGCCGTGTGCGACGCCGAGGGGCAGTGCAACGACGCCGACCCGAGCATCGCGCGCAGCAAGGCCGCGTGCCTCGCGGCGCTGTGCACCGCCGACGGCTTCAACACCGTCCCCGACGGCGACAACTCCCTCGACCTCGCCACCCTCGCCGCCAACGACTGCGAGCGCACCGCCACCGACTGCGCCGAGCTGCTGTTGTGCTCGTGCCCGGACTCCTGCGCGCGCACCGACCAGTGCACCGGCGAGCAGACGTCGTCGTGCGTCGACGACTGCGAGAACGTCCTCGCGCAAGACCCCTCTTTGTACGCGGAGAACAGATGCAAGATGGAGAGCACCTGCGCCGACCTGGCGGCGTGCGGCCAGGCTTCGGGCGAGTGATGAAGCGCAGCCGCTCCCTCCGGTCGCTGATCGGCGCGGCCGCTCCCTCCGGTCGCCTGGTGCTGACGGCGCTCGTCGTCGCCGCCGCCTTCGCCGCGCCCGCGCGCGCCGGCGACGACGCCGCGGCCGACGCGCCCGCTCCGGCGGCGGCCGGCGACGGCGAGACCAAGCCCGTGTTCCTCGTCACCGACGTCATCGTCGACGACGGCGTCGGCCTCGACAAGGACGCCGCGCGCGACTCGCTCGCCACGCGCTTCGGCAGGCTGCGCGACAAGATCGAGGTGCGCTCGCTCGGCGAGGTGAAGTCCACGCTCGACCGCGCGGCCGTGGCGCAGATGCTCGGCTCGTCGTCGTCCGACGAGGAGATCAACAAGATCGGCCAGTACGTCGCCGTCGACCGCATCGTCTTCGGCCGCATCCACCAGGTGGCGGGCGTCACCGAGGTGCAGGTGAAGCTGTTCAACACCAGGGACGGCGTCACCGAGTGGGGCGCGTCGCGCCGCCTGAAGGCGGGGGCGCCGCCCTCGTTGATCCTCACGCTGCTCGACTCGCTCGGCGACGGCCTGTTGTCGTTCGTCGTCGACACCTACACAGACGGCGCCGCGAGCGCGAAGTTCGCCGCGCTGAAGGCCAAGAAGATCATACACGTGGCCCCCGCGCCGCCGCCGCCTCCCGGCAGCCCCTGGGGCATGCTCGGCGTCGTCGGCGGCGTGGTCGCCGGCGCCGGCATCGGCGTCGCCACCGTCGGCGGCATCGCCCTGGCGCAGGACGGCAACCAGGCGAGCCAGCTCCCGCTCATCCTCGCGGGCGCGGGCGCCGGCGCCGCCGTGCTCGGCACCGCGCTCGTGGTCGTCGACGGCGCCACGGACTGACGCTCCCCAGGGCGCCACGGGGGCAAGCGCGTCTTTCACAGACACAGCTCGAGGCCTTCGCGCGCCACCGTGGTCGCGGCGAAGCGCTTGCGCGCGCGCACGGAGAGCAGGTCCATGAACGTGTCGTCGTGGCCGGGGTCGTGGTGGAACAGGCAGAGCTGCTTGACGCCTGCGGCCTCGGCGACGGCGGCGCCCATCTCGAAGGTGGAGTGGCCCCAGCCGCGGCGCGAGAAGGTGCCCCGGCCCTCGTACTCCTCGGGCGTGTACATGGCGTCGAAGACGAGCATGTCCGCGCCGCGGGCGAGGTCGACCAGGCCGTCGAACACGGCGCCGTCGCTGCCCTCGGCGAGCTCGAGGTCGGTGGCGTAGACCGCGCTGCTGCCGCCGTGCTCCACGCGATACGCGACGCAGCCGTTCGGGTGATCGACGCCGACGTGCCGCACGACGACGTCGTCGAGCGCGATGGCCTCACCGTAGGGCACATCGACGAAGCGCAGGTCCGCCTTCATGGCGTCGAGGCCCACGGGGAAGTTCGGCGCCGTCATCTGCGCCGCCATCGCCTCGCGCACCGACGACGGGGCCGGGCCCTCGAGGGAGGGCGAGCCGTCGTGGAGCGTCTGCGGCACGTCGTCGTCCCACGGCCCCGGCGGCGGGGACTGCACGCCGTACACGGTGAGGTGGTTCTTCGGCGCGAACGCGGGCCCGAAGAAGGGGAAGCCCTGGATGTGGTCCCAGTGCAGGTGCGAGAAGAACAGGTGCGCGTCGACGCCGGAGAAGCCGAGCTCGTTGCCGAGCTTCCGGATGCCGGTGCCCGCGTCGAAGATGAGGGTCTTTCCGCCGGCGTGCATCGCGACGCACGAGGTGTTACCGCCATACCTGCGCGTCTCGTCGCCCGCCGTCGCAATGGAGCCGCGCACACCGTAGAGCTTGAGTCGAATCATCCCGTCCTCCTCTTTGCCCGCGTAGGAACCACGTCGCGTGCCATCCGATGAAACCCCGCAAGATCAGCCACTTGCGCCGACGGCCGCGCCGCCGGGTGCACCAGCGGAGCGCACGGTGACCGATCCTGGCGCAGCCGGTCCGGGCGCCACCGAGCGCCGCCGCGCGCTGCAGCCCTTGTGGAACGCGCTCGACGCGCACCTCGCGCCACACGCGGCGGCCGGCGGCGCGCTGCTCGCCGTCAGCGGCGGGCCCGACTCGCGCGCGCTCCTCGAGGCGGCGGCGCGCTGGCCGCGGCGCCACGAGCTCGCCCTCGAGGTGGCCTCGGTGGATCACGGCACGCGCGAGGCGTCCTTCGCCGAGGCCGACGCCGTCGTCGCCCGCGCGCGCGCCCTGGGCTTCAGCGCGCACCTGCTGCGCTTACGGCGGGGGCTGCGCGGCGAGGCGGCGTGGCGCGACGCGCGCTACCGGGCGTTGTCGTCGTGCGCGCGCGGCGCCGGTCTCGGCGCCGTCGTCGTCGCGCACCACGCCGGCGACGCGGCCGAGGGGCTGCTCCTGGCGCTCACCGGCGAGGGCGGAGGGGCGATGGTCCCCGCGCGCGCGCTCTTCGACGTCGTCGTCGTGCGTCCCTTCCTCACGCTCCGCCGCGAGGACCTGCGGCTCGCGCTGGCGGCGTGCGACGCGGTCGATACGTTTACGGAGCCGGACGCGTCGTCGGCGCGCGCGCGGGTGCGCCGCGACGTGCTCGCGCCGCTCGAGGCCGCTGCGCGCTTCATGGGTCGCGGGCGCCTCGAGGCGCGCCTCGCCGCGCGCGCCCGCTCGCTCGCCGACGACGACGAGGCGCTCGCCGCCGCCGCCGCCGTCGTCGGCCTCGTCGGCGAAGACGCGGACGGCGTCGTGCACGTCGCCGCCGCGCCCCCCGCCGTGTTCCGGCGTGCCTTGCGCGCGGCGCTCGAGGCCGTCTGGGCGCGCGACGGATCTGCGGGGCGGGGCAGGACGGATCCGCGCGACGCTGCGGCGGGGGTCGAGGTGGCCCTCGGCCTCGTGGCGGCCGGTCGGGCGGGCCACGTCGACGTCTCCGGCGCCGCCATCGACGTCGGCCCCCGCGGGGGGGCGAGAGTTGCCGTGCGGCCACCCCCAACGCATGATGGGAGGGTCGATACTAGACTTTCCGCGCTGCGCCCCGTGCCCATGATGGGGCGTGAGGATTCCGAGTGAAACAGTCCCATAAGACCCTTCTCGTCTGGCTCGTGTTCGTCCTGATCGTGGTCGCGATCTGGTCGGTCTTCTCCGGCGCCGCCGAAAAACACGATCAGACAAAGTTCGCCGAGCTCATCGCCGCCATCGACAAGGGCGAGGTGCAGGAAGTCCGCATCCAGGAGACGAGCAAGGGCTTCGAGTTCAACGGCACCTACAAGGCGGGCGGCAAGTTCACCACGCTGGGCGTGCTCGACGAGGGCGTTCGCAAGGAGCTGCAGGACGCGTACACCAAGAGCGGCACCACCTACGTCATCGAGCCCCGCGAGGGCGGCACCGTGTGGCTGCTGCTCATCCAGCTGCTGCCCATGGCGCTCATCTTCCTCGTGCTCTTGTTCCTGATGCGGCAGATCCAGGCGGGCGGCGGCAAGGCCATGTCCTTCGGCAAGTCACGCGCGCGTCTGATGAACGAGTCTCAGAACAAGGTGACCTTCCAGGACGTCGCAGGCGTCGACGAGAGCCGCGTCGAGCTCGAGGAGATCGTCCAGTTCTTGAAGGACCCGAAGAAGTTCACGCGCCTCGGCGGCCGCATCCCCAAGGGCGTGCTGCTGATGGGCCCCCCGGGCACCGGCAAGACGCTCCTCGCCAAGGCCATCGCCGGCGAGGCGGGGGTGCCGTTCTTCTCCATCGCGGGCTCCGACTTCGTCGAGATGTTCGTCGGCGTCGGCGCGTCCCGCGTGCGCGACCTCTTCGAGCAGGGCAAGAAGAGCGCGCCGTGCATCATCTTCATCGACGAGATCGACGCCGTCGGCCGCCACCGCGGCGCCGGCATGGGCGGCGGTCACGACGAGCGCGAGCAGACCTTGAACCAGCTCCTCGTCGAGATGGACGGCTTCGAGTCCAACGAGGGCGTCATCATCATCGCCGCCACCAACCGCCCCGACGTCCTCGACCCGGCCATCCTGCGCCCGGGCCGCTTCGACCGTCGCATCGTGGTGCCGCGCCCCGACGTCACCGGCCGCGAGCAGATCTTCAAGGTGCACCTGCGCAAGGTCCCCATGGGCACGGACGTCGACGTCGAGGTGCTCGCGCGCATGACGCCCGGCATGAGCGGCGCAGACATCGAAAACCTCGTGAACGAGGCCGCGCTCATCGCCGCCCGCGTCGACAAGAACAAGGTCGGCATGAGCGACTTCGAGCAGGCGCGCGACAAGGTGCTGATGGGCAACGAGCGCCGCTCCATGGTCATGACCCAGCGCGACCTCGAGACCACCGCCTACCACGAGGCGGGCCACGCCCTCGTCGGCATGCTCCTCGTCGCCGACGGCAAGCTCGACACGGACCCGGTCCACAAGGTGACCATCATCCCGCGCGGCGGTGCCCTCGGGCTCACGTCGTGGCTGCCCGACGATCGCAAGACGATGTCCAAGAGCTACGCCGAGAACCGCGTGGCCATGGCCATGGGCGGGCGCATCGCCGAGGAGATCATCTTCGGCGAGTACAACACCGGCGCCGCCAACGACATCGATCAGGCCACCGAGATCGCGCGCCGCATGGTGTGCGAGTGGGGCATGAGCGACAAGATGGGCCCGCTGGCGTTCGGCCGCAAAGAGGGCGAGGTCTTCCTCGGCCGGGACTTCACGTCCACGCAGCAGAACTACAGCGAGCACACCGCCACGTCCATCGACGACGAGGTCAAGCGCATCGTCGTGGAGCAGTACGCGCGCGCCAAGAAGCTCATCCAGGACAACCTCGACAAGCTGCACGGCATGGCCAAGGCGCTCCTCGAGTACGAGACCCTCGATCACAAGGACGTCGACGCCATCATGAAGGGCCAGCCGCTCACGCGGACCAAGCCCGCGGTGCGCATCAAGACCCGGGAGCAGATCGAGGAGGAGCGCAAGCGCCCCGCGGCGGCGCCCACACCGGGCGGCCTCCTCGGCGGGCCGCTCCCCGAGCCGGGTGGCGCTTGACCGAAGGCGACGCTCCGGCGTCACCCGCGGCGCCCTCGGCCGCGCCTTCGTTCCAGCTGTCCTGCGGCGTCATCCTGCCGCTCGACGCCGTGTTCATCTTCGGCGTGTACCGCCGCTTTCGTTCGCGCGCGCCGTCGCTCGTGCAGGGCGCCGGCTGATGCCGGAGCGCGCGGGGGCGTGGCAAAAGCCGTCGAGCGCCGCCGGCGCCGTCGTCACCGCCGCGTTCCACCCGCCGGCGTCGCCCGCCGCGCGCCACGGCCTCGTCGTCGACGTCGTCCGCCTCGGCGCGCCCGAGCTGCCGTGGCTCGGGCCCTTCGCGCTCGTGGCCGCGGCCGCCGCGCTCGTCGCCGCCGGCGACGGCCCCGCCGCCGTCGACGGCGCCGCCGTCGCCGTCGTGCGCGCCGCCTGCGCCGGCGCCGCCATCCTCGTCACCGCCGCCGGCTTGTGCGTGGGCTTCGCCCGCCTCGACGTCCGGTCCCGCGGCGTGGCCGGCGGCGTCGGTGGCGGCTTCCTGCGCGCGTCCCTGTCGCGCGCCGCGCCCATGGCGCTGCTGCTCACGGGCGCGTGCGCCGCCTGCGCGGGGCCCGCGCTCGTCGCCGCGCGCGCCTTCGACGTGCCCGCCGACCTCGCCGCCGGCGACGCCGCGGCGCGCTTCACGGTGCTCCTCGCGTGCGCCGTCTTCCTCGGCGCGCTCGCGCTCGTCGTCGGGGCGCGCCTGCTGGTCGCCGCGCCGCTGCTGGCGCTCGACCGGCTCGGGCCCGGCGCCGCCGTCGTGGGCGCCTGGGGCCTCACCGAGGACGCCACGTGGGCGCTCACCTGGCGCGCGGGGCTCGGCGCGGCGCTCGCGGTCGTCGTCGTCCTCGCGGTCCGCGCGCTCACGCTCGCCGCGGCCGCGAAGGCCGGCGCGTCCCTGGGCGCCGGCGGGGCGGCCGCGGCCGCGGACGCCGCCGCGTTCCTCGTCGTCGCCGGGGTCGTGCTGCCGCTCGCCGCCGCCTACGCGTTTGCGGTGCGCCGCCGCCTCGCGCCCGTCGACGACGCGCTCGCTTGACGGCCCCGTCGTTCGAGCTAGGGCTCGCGCGTCGGGATCGCGGCCAGGATGGCGGCGATGAGCGCGTCGGCGTCGGCAGGAGCGAGGGCCCCCTCGTCGACGAGCTTGTCTTCGAGCGCGTCGTGGATGGGCGCGATGAAGTTGACGCTGAAGAAGCGGCCGCCGAGGAGCTTTTTGTCGCGCACCGCAACGCGGACGTCGTCGAACGCCGGGACGACGCCGCGCGGGAGCCGCGGCAGGTCGACGGCGCGCATCTCGCCCCACAGCGAGTTGCCGAGGTGGCGGGCGCGCGGACGGCCGTCGATCACCTCGAGGGCGCCCCAGGTGAACCACCCGGCCTCGACCTCGACGGTGCGCGCCCCGGAGCGGGCGTGCGCCATGCAATCGCGCCCCTCGAGGAGCGCGATGAGGTGGAACCCGCCGCGCACCCCGAAGGCGCGCAGCCGCCGCACCACCGGCCGCGGGCCGTCGAGCTCGATGAGCAGGAGGGGCTCGTCGTCGAGCATGTCGAGGACGCTGGTGAGGAACCCCGCGTGCTGCGCGCCGGTGGCCTCGAAGATCGCGCGAACGGCGCCGGCGCCGGGGTGCGCGCGCAGCCGCTTGCGGGCGTCGACGTCGCGGGCGAGGCGGGCCATGGCGCCGACGACGGCGAGCGGCCAGGCCCGCGCCGGCGCCGGCGCCTCGCAGGCGGCCTTGTCGTCGGGCCCGGCGGGCCCGTCGAGCGGGAGATCCTTGTCGGCCTCGGCGAGCGGCACCAGCGCCTCGGCGATGCGCGCGACGACGTCGAGGACGATGTCGATGCCGGTGGCCGGTGTGGCGCCCGCCTCGACGAGGCTGCCGCTGGCGATGAGCCGCAGCGCGGCGCTCATGGGCGGCGCGTCGCGCGCGCCGTCGAGGAGCGCGGCCACGGCGGCGTCCTTGTCGGCGCGCGACGCCGCCTGTGCCGCGGCGTTCATCGGTCCCCACGGGATGGCGGCGCCGTCGTCGATGGCGCGGGCGGCGGCGGCGGCGGCCTCGGCGAGGAGCATTCCTCCGCGATAGCATGGGGGCGGTTGACCGGGTCCACGTGAGACGTGAGACCGTCTCCCGAGGATAACCGTGCGCGAGCCCGTGTTTGCCATCGTCGGCCGGCCGAACGTCGGGAAGAGCACGCTCTTCAACCGCATCGCCGGGCGACCCATCGCCATCGTCGAGGACACCCCCGGTGTCACCCGCGATCGCATCTACGCGCGCGCCGACTTCTACGTCCCCGCGGCCGAGGGCGGCGGGGAGGACCAGGCGCGCGCCGTCCTCATCGACACCGGGGGCTTCGAGCCCGCGCCGTCCACCGATCTGTTCGCCGCCGTGCGCGAGCAGACGCAGCTCGCCATCGACGAGGCCGACGTCATCATCCACGTCGTCGACGCCCGCCAGGGCGTCTCCCCGGACGACGTCGAGGTCGCGCGGCTGTTGCGCAGGAGCGGGCGCCCCGTGGTCCTCGCCGCCAACAAGCTCGACTCGCCGAAGCAAGCCGGCCTCGACGCGCAGTTCTGGGAGCTCGGCGTCGACACCATCGTCCCCATCGCCGCCGCCCACGGCCTCGGCACCTCCGCGCTGCTCGAGGCGTGCTTCGTCAAGATCCCCGAGGCCCTGCGCGAGGGCGCCCTCGCGGCCGCGCGCGAGGCCGACGAGGAGGCGCGCGCCCTCGACGACGCCTCCCTCGACGCGGCCCTCGAGGAGGCCGAGGCCGACGCCGAGGCCCGCGGCGGCGCGGACGACGAGGACGAGGCCGGCGCGGGGATCATCGTGGCCCTCCCCGACGTCCTGCGCATCGCCGTCGTCGGCAGGCCCAACGCGGGCAAGTCGAGCTTCGTCAACAAGCTCCTCGGCGAGGACCGCCACCTCGTCAGCCCCGTCCCCGGCACCACCGTGGACTCCATCGACAGCTTCATGGAGCACGGCGGCCGCCGCTTCCGGCTCATCGACACCGCCGGCATCCGGCGCAAGCGCAGCATCGGCGGCAGCGTCGAGAAGCACGCCGTGGTGAGCGCGCTCAAGGGCATGGACCGCGCGGACGTCGTGCTCCTGTTGCTCGACGCCATGGAGGGCCTCGCCGAGCAGGACATGAAGATCGCGTCCTTCGCCGACGACAAGAACAAGGCCGTGGTCATCGTCGTCAACAAGTGGGATCTCGCGCGCGAGGCCAAGCCGCCCATGGCGCACCAGCAGGTGGACGGGCCGCTCGACGCCGAGGCCTACGCCAAGCAGATCCGAGAGGTCATGCCGTTCCTCGGGCACGCCCCCATCCGCTTCGTCTCCGCCAAGACCGGCAAGCGCGTCTTCGACGTCCTCGACACCGCCGTCGCCCTCGCCGAGGAGCACTTCCGGCGCATCCCCACCGGCGAGGTCAACCGCGCGCTCAAGGCCGCCGTCGACGGCCACCAGCCCCCGATGCACAAGGGCCGCCGCACGCGGCTCTACTTCGGGACGCAGGTGCGCGCGGCGCCGCCGACCTTCGTCATCGCCGTCAACGATCCCGAGGGCGTCCACTTCAGCTACCGGCGCTACCTGCAAAACCGCTTCCGCGAAGACTTCTCCTTCGGCGGCGCCCCCATCCGCCTGATCTTCCGCAAGCGCAAGCAGACGCGGACCGCGCCGCCGCCGGGCCGGGGACGCGAGCAACGCCGGTGAGGCCGATCCGTCGAATCCCGGCGCAGCTCCGCGCGCGGTTCGACAAGATCGCCCGAGACGTCATCGGCCGGGTGCGCCGCCACAAGGTGCTCGGCGAGATCTACGAGCTCGTCGACGGCAGCCTCGGCGACTTCGCCCGCGACCACGGCCCGATGTACGCGGGCGCGCTCGCCTTCTACGCCATCCTCTCGCTCATCCCGCTCATCATCCTCATCGCGTCGCTGTCGGGCTTCGCGCTCGCGGGGGGCACCGAGCACGCCATCGACACGTCGCTCGACGAGGTGATGATCCAGATCAAGAGGATCATCCCCTACATCGAGCCGCGCCTCGAGGACGACCTCCGCGCCATCATCCAGAACCGCAAGAGCCTCGGCGCCGTCGGCGTCTTCGCGCTGCTGTTGTCGTCGTCGGAGGTGTTCCGCGCCATCGAGTTCGCGCTCGCCCGCATCTTCGCCCGCGGCGACCACGACGAGCCGAGCTACAAAAAGGCGCAGCCGCGCAGCTACCTCGCGAGCAAGCTCGTGTTCAGCGCGTTCGTCACGGCGCTGGTGCTCGCGTTCATCGGCATCCGCCTCTTCGCCGGCGGGCTCACCCACCTGGCCCTCGCCGTGCACCTGCCGCGGGTGGCGAACCTGTTGGCCGATCCTTTCGGCAACGGGGCGGTGGGGCAGGTGGCGACGGCGGCGGGCATCGTCCTCGGCTTCGTGGTGATGCTCAAGGTGTTCACGCAGCAGAAGGTGCACGCGCGCTTCGCCTTCATCGGCGCGGCGCTGTTCTACCTGCTCTTTCAGGCCGCCCACGCCGTCTACGACGCGTACATCGAGCGCATCACGAACGTCGGTGCCATGTACGGCAGCTTCGCCACGCTCATCATCGTGGTCCTGTGGATCTACTACTCGGCGACGCTCCTGCTCATCTGCTGCCACGTCACCAAGACGGTACAGCGGCGCATGCTGCACGGCCCCCGCTGGCCCAAGGACAAGCTGTCGCTGTGGTGACCCTGGCCCGGCGCCTGCGCCCCATCGTGAGGCCGTTGACGACGACGGCGTCGGGTGAGACCACGCGCCGCATGGAACCGGGCTCGTACGAGCGGCTGCGGCGCGCCGTCGACGGCGTGCCGCTCCCGTGCGCGGTGGTCGACCTCGACGCGCTCGAGAGCAACGCGCGCGCGCTCAACGGCATCGCGCGCGCCGCGGGCAAGGGCCTGCGGCTCGCCACCAAGTCCGTGCGCTGCCCCCGGCTGATTCGTCACGTCGTCGACGGCGGCGAGGGCACCGTGCGCGGCCTGATGACCTATACGGCCACCGAGACGGCGTTCCTCGCGGAGCAGGGCCACGACGACCTGCTGCTCGCGTACCCCACGGCGCAAAAGAGCGACGCCGACATCCTCGCGGGGCTCACCGCGCAAGGAAAGACCGTGAGCTGCGTCGTCGACGACGAGGCGCACCTCCACGCGCTGAACGCCGCCGCCGTCCGCGCCGGCGACGGCGTGCGCGTGCGCGTCACCATCGAGATCGACATGTCGTTTCGCCCCGTCGGCGGCGTGCACCTCGGCGTGCGCCGCAGCCCCCTGCACACGGCGGCGGACGTCGCGGCGTTCGCGCAGCGGGTGAAGGTCCACGAGCGCCTGATCGTCGACGGCGTCATGGGCTACGAGGCGCAGATCGCCGGCGTCACCGACAACAGCCCGTTCAAGCCGATGATGAACGCGCCCAAGCGCATCCTGAAGCTCCTGTCCAAGCCGGCCGTTGCCTCGACGCGCGCGTCGGTGGCGGCGGCGCTCAAGGGCGCGGGCTTCTCCTTGCGCCTCTTCAACGGCGGCGGCACCGGGAGCCTGCGCTGGTCCTCGGCGGAGGACGCGCTCACCGAGGTCACCGCCGGCTCGGGTTACCTGGACAGCCAGCTCTTCTCCTACTACCGCGACCTCGACCTGCGGCCCGCGGCGTTCTTCGCGCTCCAGGTGGTGCGCAAGCCGGCGCCCGGGATGGTGACCTGTCACGGCGGCGGCTACGTCGCCTCGGGCGAGGTCGGCGCCGACCGGCTGCCGGTGCCGGCGCTGCCGGAGGGCCTGGCGCTCCTGCCGCTCGAGGGCGCGGGCGAGGTCCAGACGCCCCTGCTGGTCGACGAGCGGGCGGCGGCGCCCCGCGTCGGCGATCCCGTGTTCTTTCGGCACGCCAAGGCCGGCGAGCTCGCCGAGCACTTCAACGAGTACCTCCTGGTGCGCGGCGACAGCGTCGTCGAGCGCGCGCCCACCTACCGCGGCCTCGGGCAGTGCTTCCTGGGGTGAACACGATGAACGGAGTGCTCGCTTGAAGCTGGTCTATCGAGACAGGAGCGCCGACCCCGCGGGTTGGGCGCGTGACCTCGGCATCTCCAAAGAGGCCGTCGACGTCTACCTCGCCGGCGACGTTATCGACCTGCACATGGAGACGTTCATCTGGCAGCGCTCGCTCGCCTACGACATGACCAAGCGGCACGGCCGCGGGCCGTTCGGCGCGCGCATGTTCGGCCAGCTCGACCTGCCGCGCGTGCGCGAGGCGAGCATCACGGGCGGCACCTGGTCCATCTCCACCAACCCGCTGCGCCCGTCGAAGAACCGCGCCACCACCTTCGTGCGCAACCTGCACCGGCTGCGCGCCATCCTCGAAGGCGCCTCCGAGGACGTCGCCGTCTGCCGGAACCTCGCCGAGTACCGGGCCGCGCGCGCCGCCGGCAAGCACGGGGCGTTCATCGGCATCCAAGGCGGCAACGCCCTCGACAAGGACCTCTCAGCGCTCGACCTCATCGAGGACGACCTCGTCCTGCGCATCACCCTCGTGCACCTGTCGACGTCGAAGCTCGGCGTCACCAGCGCGCCCGGCTGGGGCAAGAGCAACCCCGGGCTCACGCCGTTCGGCCGCGACTACGTGCGGCGCATGAACGAAAAGCGCATCTTCGTCGACCTCGCGCACATCGATCGCAAGGGCTTCTTCGACGCCGTCGAGGTGCACGACAAGTCCCAGCCGCTCATCGTCACTCACACCGGCGTCACCGGCATCAAGCAGCATTGGCGCAACATCGACGACGACCAGATCAAGGCCGTCGCCGACACCGGCGGCACCATCGGCATCATCTACCAGATGGGCTTCCTCGGCGGTGACCACAAGGCCGGGCGCATCATCGATCACATGCAGCACATCATCGACGTCGCCGGCGAGGACTTCGTCTCGCTCGGCAGCGACTGGGACGGCGTCATCTTCCCCCCGCGCGACATGCCCACGTGCCTCGAGCTGCCGCGGCTCGCGCAGCGCATGCTCGATCGCGGTTGGACCGCGGAGCGCATCCACAAGGTGCTCGGCGGGAGCTTCCTGCGCGCCCTCGGCCACCTGCGCGGCACGGGCGCCGCCGCCGGCGCCCAAAACGGCGAGGCCCGCGCGTGAGGACAGCGTCGACGAGCGCCCGGCGGGGGACGAGCCCCCGCGCCACTTTGGACAACGAGGCCCAGCGATGACCGCTCCCACCGACCCGAGCCCGGCCAAGAAGAACGGGCACGTGAATCCCGCCGCCGTCGGCCCGATGCTCAACGAGCACGAGATCGGCGGCGTGTCGTCGTGGGACATGCACCCGCTGGCGCCCGTCGAGACCACGCCCGCCGCCGACGTCAAGGGCGCGGTGGCGCGCGCGCGGGCGGCGCAGCCGGCGTGGGAGGCGCTCGGCTTCGAACAGCGCGCCAAGCTCATGAAGGCCGCGTGCCGCCTTCTGCTCGAGCGGCGCGAGGAGGCGGGCAAGCTCATCCAGGAGGAGTCCGGCAAGCTGCCCGCACACGCGCAGATGCACGAGGCCATCGGGCCGCTCGAGTACGTGAGCGCGTGGATCAAGGTCGCGCGGCCGCGCCTGAAGCCGCACAAGCTGCCCATCAACCCCGTGGCCATGCCCGGCAAGCGCGCCACCACGCAGCTCGTCGCGCGCGGCGTCGTCGGCGTGATCGCGCCGTGGAACTACCCGCTCGGCGTCTACTTCAAGCCCGTGTTGCCGGCCCTGCTGTGCGGCAACGCCGTCGTCATCAAGCCCTCGGAGTACTCGCCGCGCACCGGCGCGTTCTTCGCGCGCGTGGTGTCCGAGGTCTTGCCCAAGGACGTCGTGCAGGTCGTGCAAGGCGGGCGCGACGTCGGCCGCGCGCTCGTCGAGGGCGGCGTCGACGCCGTCAGCTTCACCGGCTCTCCCGTCGGCGGCCGCGCGGTGCTCCAGATGTGCGCGGCTCAGATGATCCCTTGCAGCGTGGAGCTCGGGGGCAAGGATCCCGCCATCGTCCTCGCCGACTGCGACGTCGAGCGCACCGCGCTCGGCATCCTCAACTGGGGCATGCACAACAGCGGACAGGACTGCGGCTCCGTCGAGCGCGTCTACGTCGTCGACGCCGTCGCCGACCGCTTCGTCGACACGCTGGCAGGCGCGGCCTCGCGCTTGAAGGTGCCGGCGAGCGCGGGGGAGGAGGCGCACGCGTCCATCGGCCCGCTGTCGAACCCCATGCAGCTCGCCATCGTCGAGGAGCACGTCAAGGACGCCGTCGGCAAGGGCGCGGTGGTCCGCGCCGGCGGAAAGCGCAGCGGCCGCGGCCTGTGGTTCGAGCCCACCATCCTCGACAGGTGCACGCAGGACATGCACGTCATCGCGGACGAGACGTTCGGGCCCGTGATCCCGGTGGTGCGCGTGAAGGACGTCGAGGAGGCCGTGCGCCTCGCCAACGACTCGCGCTACGGCTTGAACGCGTCCATCTGGACCCGCGACGTCACCGCGGCCGAGGTGCTGGCGCGGCGGCTCCAGTGCGGGACGGTGTTCATCAACAACCACGCGATCACCGGCGCCATGCCGTTCGCGCCCTGGACGGGCGTGAAGGACACCGGCTACGGGGTCGCCAACAGCGAATACGCGCTCGACACCTTCGCGCGCCCGCGGACGATCTTCGTCGACACCCAGAAGGCGCCGGACCCCTGGTGGCTGCCGGCGGACCCGCTCCTCGAGGAGATGGCCTCCCGCCTGGCGTCCGCCCAGCTCGGCAAGCTGGCGCAGGCGTTGAAGCTCCCCGGCATCATGAAGAAGCGGCAGCGGCTCTTGCTCGATCTCGTGCGAGGCCCGAAGTGATCGCTCTCGCGCCGCGCCGGGCGCACGGGCCCCTCCCGCTCCTCGTCGCCGCGTCCCTGGCGGCGGGAGGCTGCGCCACGGTGAAGCCGGAGGTGGTCCACGGGGCGCCGCCCAGGCGGCGGCCGGAGCGCGTCGTGGATCCGGCGGCCGTGAGCGTGGACGCCGTGAAGTTCGTGGGCGACGAGAAGTACGCCTGGTTCGACGGCGCCACCGGCCGCGCCCTCGCCTTCGACGACGTCCTCGCGCGCATGGGCAAGAGCCGCGTGGTGATGGTCGGCGAGCAGCACGACCAGGCCACGCACCACGAGCTCGAGCGGCGCGTGGTGGCGGCGTTGGCGCAGCAACAGCCGGAGCTGGTGGTGGGCATGGAGATGCTCACGTGGAACCTCCAGCCGAGCGTCGACCGCTTCAACGTCGGCGAGATCGACGCCGACGCCCTCGCCGTCGCCGTCGACTGGAAGAAGGTGTGGGGCTTCCCGTTCGAGATGTACAAGCCCATCTTCGTCGACGGCCACGCCCACGGCGCGCGCTTCATCGCGTTGAACGCGCCGCGGACCCTGGTGCGCGCGGTGCGCAAGAAGGGCGTGGACGGGCTCAGCGCCGACGAGCTGCGCGCGCTGCCGGACCTCGACCTCGGCGACGTCGACCACCGCGCGTGGTTCCACGGCATCTTCTCCGAGGACGGACACGAGACCAAGGACGGCGACATCGACAGCTTCTACGTGGCGCAGGTGGTGTGGGACGAGTCCATGGCGCAGACGGCGTCGCACGCGCTCCTCGAGGGCGCGCCGCAGGTGGTCGTCATCGCCGGCATCGGCCATGTCGCGCGCGGCCGCGGGATCCCCGAGCGCATCGAGCGCCGCGTCGCCGGCGTGCATGTCTTGAGCGTCGTGCCGCTCACCGACGTCGACGCCGAGAGCGCCGAGGACAAGCTGCGCGCCGCCGTGGTCGCCGGCGAGGGCGACATCCTCGTGGTCCCACGCTTCGAGGAAGAGATCGCGCTGTAGACACGCGCAAGTCAGGCCTTCTTGTGGGCCTCGGCGATGCGCGTGGCGGCGAGGCGGGACAGGCCGTAGATGGACAACTGCGGGTTCACGCCGAGGCTCGTGGGGAAGACGCTGCCGTCGACGACGTAGAGGTTCTCGATGTCGTGGTGGCGCAGATCCACCGAGCGCACCACGCCGCGCCTGGGGTCGTCGCTCATCATGCAGCCGCCCATCTGGTGCGCGGTGAACACCGCCACCTTGCACGGCGCATACGGCATGTCGTCGATCTTCTTGATGTCGTCCCTGCTCTTGATCATCAGCGGCGGATCGTGCCCCGTGGCCACCGTGTGCGCGCCGGCGGCGAGCCCGATCTGCGCGATTGTCTTCTGGCCGTCGCGCAGCGCGCGCCATTGGCGTTCGACGAGCTTGTAGTCGAGCACGGGGCGGCCCGAGGGCGCCACCGAGACGCGGCCGCCCTCGACGTCCTCGTGGAACCCGTCGATGGACAGCACGATGTGCGCCGCCGCGTACGGCAACTGCTTCATCAACGCGAGGTGATCCCGGCCGAACCCCGGCAGCGCGGTGGCCGCAAGCATCGGATGCACCGGCGCGGACTCGAGGAAGTAGCCGACCTCGTCGCCGCGGTGGGCGAACTGGTGGCTGGCGATGGACTGTGGCGCGCCCTGGTAGCCGCGCACCGGCTCCGGGAACAGCGCGACGCTCGCCACCACGGGGTGCAGGAAGGTGCGCCGCCCGAGCATCCCCGAGCGGTCCTGCGTCTCCGAGCGCAGCAACAAGGCCGGCGAGTTGATGGCGCCGCCGCTCACGATCACCAGGCGCGGCTTGACGCTCACGCGCACGCCCGTCGGGTCGCGCCCGAAGGCGTCGAGCATCACGCCCTCGACGGCGACCGCGCGCCCCGCCTGATAGGTGATCCTCGTCGCCCGGCACCGGGACACGAGCGCCGCGCCCGCGGCGATGGCGTCGGGCAGGAGCGTGACGAGCATGGACTGCTTGGCGTCGATGGGGCAGCCGTGGCCGCAGGAGCCGGTCTGCGCGCAGCCGAGGACGTTGCGCTTGATGGGCGTCGCCTCGAAGCCGCTCGCCTTGGCGCCGTCATAGAGGGCGCGGTTGTTCTTGTTGGCGATGGGAAGCGGGCTCTCCTCGATGTGGAGCCGCTTCTCGATCCACTCCCAGTGCGGGTTCAGGTCGGCGAGGGCGATGGACGCGGCGCCGTGCCGGGTGCGCCAGATGTCGATGACGTCCTCGGGGGTGCGGAAGCAGGTGGTCCAGTTCACGACGGAGCCGCCGCCGACGGCGCGGCCTTGCAGGACGGTGATGGCGGCGTCCTTGGTCGTGCGCGCGCCGCCGTCCTGGTACAGGAGGGGGTAGGCCTCGTCCTCGCGCTGGCGGAAGCGCTCCTTGGTGAAATAGCCGCCTTCCTCGAGGACGACGACGTCGAGGCCCGCGAGCGCGAGCGTGTGCGCGGCGACCGCGCCGCCGGGGCCGGAGCCGATGATGCAGACGTCGCAGCCGACGTCGAGATCGGCGGTGACGGTTTGTCCCTCGAGGACGCCGGCGGGCAGGGTCTTCACGGCATACCTCCCTCGGTCTCCACGACGTGCAGCGCCTTGCGGGCCTCGATGGGCGGCGGCTCGGGCTTGGGGATGGACGGCCCGGGGTAGCCCGTGTCCGGCCACCCTGCGGGCGTCGCGTAGTGCGCCGCGAGGCAGAGCTTGCGCAGGCCGTTGTAGGCGCTGCGCAAGAGCAGGAGGCGGGAGTCCCGCCAGGCGATCAGGGCCTTGTCCTGCGCGGCCTCGTCCAGCTCGGTGAACGGCGTCGGCCGGCCGCGCAGGAGGAGGCCGCCGAGGGCGTTTTCGAGGAGCACCAGCGCGCTCGAGAGGTCCTTTTGCGTCTCCGGCGGCGCGTAGCGCAGCGCGGCGTCCACCTTCATGGCGATGTCCACCGGCGACGCGGTGGTGCCCGCGAGCACGCGCGCGGCGACGGCGGCGAGCACCGGGAACGCGCGCGCCGACAGCGCGTGCAGCAGGCCGGTGGGCTTCACCGAGGAGTCGCCGGGGAGGATGGCGACGATGCCGCCGCCGGCGACGACGAGGAGGACGCCGCCGACGACGCCGCGCTTGAGGAACGAACGGCGCTTCACCGGCTCGAGATAACACGTGCCCGGTGGTGCTGCACGGGGAGCGCCCGACGACGGCGAGGGCTCAGAAGAACGAGATGCGGCGGGCCTCCGCGGGGCCCCAGCCCGCGAAGCGGACGAGGTTCAGGCACAACAGCCCTGCGGCGAGGCCGCGGATGGTGCGCGCCGACGGAGCGGGGTCGAAGAGCAAGACGAGAATCCTTGATGGTCTTGGTGCCGTCCATGGCGATGACGGCGCGCGCCTCGTCGGCGGAGAGCGTGAGGTCCTCGAGGCCGTAGCCGCTGTCGGCGGCGGCGGAGAAGCGGGCGTCGTCGGGGGCGGCGGCCTTGAGCGCGTCGTCCCCCTCGGTGAGCAGGATGCCGCGCACGATGATGTCGCCGACGGGGACGCGCACCGGGACCTGCTCACGGACCGCGCGCCCCTCGAGGGTGACCTTCATCGTCCCCTCCTGCCAGGTGAACGCCCCGAGGGCCACGCGCCGCGTGTGCTCCGCGACGAGCGCGCGCAGCGTCTCTTCGGGGAGCATGCCGCGCGCGAGCACGGAGTCGACGATGGTGCGGCGGGTGCCGGAGACGACGTCGTCGCGGATGAGCTTGAAGTCCTCGACGTTGAGGGCGCCCCGGCGCACCGCCAGCGTGGTGAGGTCTTCGGCCTCGAGGTTGCTGCGGGCGCCGACGATGACGCCGCGGCGCAGGAGCAGCACGCGCTTGGCGCGGCCGTTCATGAGCCACAGCTCGCCGGTGGTCTGCGACTGGTGGAACGCGTCGAGCATGTCCGCGAGGGCGCGCGGGGAGAGGGAGCCCTCGCCGTGCGGGCCGCGGCTCTCGGGGGCCGCGCGCCGTCGCTCCTTCACCTTGGACCAGAGCTCCGCGAGCGAGCCCGGCGAGAAGCCCTCGCCGATGCGCTCCTCGAGCGGCGGGGCGGGCCCGAGCGCGGCGACCGGCGGGCCCTCGCCGGTGACGATGACGGAGGAGAACGCGGCCTCGGTCTCGGCGTCGTCCTCGTCTTCGCCCTCGGTGACGACGTCGAGCACCAGCTCGGCGCCCTCGTCGACGGCGGCGCCCTCCATGGACGACAGCGCGGGGCCGGGGGAGCGGGGCAGGGCGCTCGAGTTGGGGTGCAGCTCGCGCCCCATGAGGCGGGCGGCGGCCTCCACCAGCGTGAGCGAGCGGAACGGCCGCGCGAACGACGCGTCCATGGCGCCGATGCGCGGCATGAGCTCGTCGTCGCCTTCGACGACGAGGCTCTGGGCGTAGGTGAGGATGACCTTGGTGGACAGCTCGTTTTTCAGGAGCTCGGCGACGTCGACGCCGGGGGCGTCGGGCAGGTCGTGCTCGATGATGGCGACGGCAGGCTTCTCGACGAGGGCGAGCTCCAGCGCCGCCTCGCCCGAGCGGGCGTGGCTGGCCTGCATGCCGTATTGTCCGAGGAGCGCCGAGAGGAGCTCACCGAGCTCTCCGGGATCCACGACGAGGACGTCGGCCATGGCGCCCTGATACCATCGATTTCGCCGCAGGTCAGGTTTGCGCGCAACGATGACGCATCGTCGACGCGCGCGCGGGCCCGACTTGCTGGGGACCCTTGGCGGAGATACCTTTTGCGCATGGACCCCTGGGCCCTCGTCGACGACGACACGCTCCCGCGCCCGTCGGGGATGGGGGCTCTTCCATCCGTGCACGAGGGGCCGGTGCCCGCGGGGCGCGCGCTGTTGTGTGTGTCGGACATCCACGGCGATCGCGCGGCGCTCGAGAGCGTGCTCGACGCCGTCGCCCACGTCGATCTCTGCGGCATCGTCGCCGCCGGCGATCACTGCCTCGGCGGCCCGGACCCGTTCGGCGTCTGGCAGCGCCTGGTGACGCTCGGGGCCCACATGGTGCGGGGCACGTCGGATCTCGCGCTCGGCATGCTGCGGGTGCGGGGCATGAACCCGCGCACGGCACGCGAGGAGGCGCGGCTCGTCACGTTCCTGCGCACGCAGCAGGCGCTCGGCGAGGTCGTGTGCCGGCGGCTGGCGGAGCTGCCGTCGACGCTGGTGGTCTCGCTCGATGACCGCTCCGGCGTCATGGTCATGCACGGCACGCCCAACGACGAGTACGGCGGCCTGGTCGACGACGAGCACCTCACGCACGAGGTGGGCTGCGTGGCCGAGGACGTCCTGGTCTGCGGCGGCACCCACCGCGGCTTCGTGCGCCGCGTGGAAGACGACGGTGATCGCGGCGTCTCCCTGCGGCCCCATGACGAGCGCGGCCTCCTCGTCGTCGGCGCCGGCAGCGTCGGCGCGAGCCCGTTTCGCGCGGAGCACGGCGAGCGCACCGCCCACGCGGTGCTGGTGGCCCCCTTCGTCGACGGCGTCGTCCGCGCGTTCCCGCGCGACATCCCCATCGACCCGGCCGCCGTCGAGCGCGTGCGGCGCGCGGGGTGACGGCGAGCGCATGAGAGCCGAGCCGGCGCGCGACGAGCTCGAACGCGAGCGCGCCCGCCTCGAGCGCGCGGTCGATGTCCTCGGGCACCGCTTCGCGGACGCGTCGCTGCTCCTGCAGGCGCTGACGCACTCGAGCTACCTGAACGAGAACCGAAGCGGCGTCGGGCACAACGAGGTGCTCGAGCTCCTCGGCGACGCCGTGCTGTCCCTGTGCACGATCGAGGCGCTCGTGCGCGCGAGCCCCGAGGCCGGCGAGGGTGAGCTCACCGATCGCCGCGCGGCGCACGTCTCCGAGGACGCGCTCGCCCTGCGCGCAGACGCCCTCGGGCTCGCGTCGTTGTTGCGCACCGGCAGGAGCATCGAGGGCGGGGTGCCGGTGTCGGCGCGCGCCGACCTCGTCGAGGCGCTCATCGGCGCCGTGTACGAAGACGCCGGGCTCGAAGCGGCGCGCGCGGCCACCACGCGGCTCCTCGGCGCGCCCCCCGCGCACGCGCCGCCGGCTTCGCAAAACGCCAAGCGCGTGCTGCAAGAGCGGCTGCAGCGGCTGTTCGGGGAGCCCCCCACCTACGACGTCGTCCGCGTCGACGGCCCCAACCACGCGCCCATCTACGAGGCCACGGCCGTCTATGGCGGCGCGGCCCTCGGCACGGGCAGAGGCGGCAGCAAGCGCACGGCCACGGAGGCGGCGGCGGCCGACGCCCTCGCCCGCACCGAGCACGACGACGACGTCACGCTGCGCGCGCGCTTCGGCGCTTCGTCGTGACGAACGAGGAGGCCCCCGGCCCGAAGGACGCCGCGGCGGGCGCGCCGCCCCAGACCGGCGCGCGCCGGACGGGCGCGGCGCTCGGGCGTTGGCTCGTGGAGCAGGCCAAGGCCGAGGGCTTCGACGACGCCGCCGTCGTGCCGGCGGGCGCGCCCCTCGCCGACGTCGATCGCGTGCGCGAGGCGGTGGAGGCGGGGCGCATGGGGCCGCTCGACTGGATGCGCGAGACCCTCGAGCAGCGCGTGGACATCAAGAAGCGGCTGCCGTGGGCGCGGAGCGTCCTCGTCGTCATCGTGAGCTACGACCCGGGCGACCACCCGGCGAGCGACGCCGGCAAAGCCAAGGTCTCCCGCTACGCGTGGGGACAGGACTACCACCACGTCCTGCGGCGCAAGCTGCGCCGGCTGCGCAAGGCGCTCCTCGCCGAGGGCGGCGGCGAGCGGTGCGCGCCCTTCAACGACGTCGACGCCGTGCTCGAGCGCGCGTGGGCCAAGGCCGCGGGGCTCGGCTTCATCGGCAAGAGCGCCATGCTCATCCACCGCGACCTCGGCACGTGGACGTTCCTCGGCGGCCTGGCCACGGACCTCGACCTCGGGCCGGCGACGCGCGCGCCGGTGCCCGACCTGTGCGGCTCGTGCACCGCGTGCCTCGACGCGTGCCCCACGCGCGCCATCGTCCGGCCCCGCGTCGTCGACGCGCGCCGCTGTCTGGTCACCTGGAACGTCGAGGCGCCCGACGACCCCGCCGGCGACGCCTTCGAAGGCCACGGCTGGGCCGTCGGCTGCGACGTCTGCCAGGAGGTCTGCCCCTGGAACCGCTTCCGCAAGCCCACGCGCGAGCCGCGCTTCCTCGCGCGGCCGGGGCACACCGCGTTTTCGCCCGAGGACGCCCCCGACGACGTCGCCGGCACGCCGCTCGCGCGCCCGGGCAAGGAGGCCCTGCCGCGCCTCGCCGCGCGCGCCCTTCGCACCCCGCGGACGTCCTGAGCCGTCGCGCGACTACGACGGGATGGGCGCGAGCTTGTCGGGGCGGACGGGGGGAAAGAGCGTGCCCGCCGCGACGAACGGGGCGAGGCCGTCGGCGAGCGTGGTGCCGACGCGGCGGACGACGTCGATGAGGGCGTCGTTCAAGCGGCCGACGCTGCGGTCGACGTACAGGAGCGCCTCGGGCCGGGAGCCCACCAGGAGCGGCATCACGGCGAACGACGTCGGCGGCTCCTCGCCGAGGTGGCGCCACAGGATGCGCTCGATGGTGCTCGGGTCCGCGGCGTCCCCGAGGGCGACGCGCCGGTTGGACACCGCGCGCCCGAACGCCGACGGCGCCGTGAGCGGCAGGAGCACGTCGCGGATGGAGTCGCGCCCCAAAGACGGCGTGCGACCGTCCCAGCCGACGGCGACGTTGCCGCGCACGAGGAACAACACCGCGCAGCGCAGCGGCGGCACGAGCAGGCGCAGCACCTGCGGCGGCAAGGAGTCGCGCGCCTCGAGCGCCGAGCCCGGCGGCAGCGCGCGCCGGATCGCCTCGAGCGCGGCGTCGTCGACGAGCGCCGCGGGCGCGTGCGCGGGGCTCGTGTCGGTGACCGTGGGGGCGTCGTCGAGGGCGGGGTGGGTGGCGTCTTTGACGGTGTCCGGCGCCCGCGGGCGGCGGAGCGCGAGCAGCGTGGTGGGCTGCTCCTCCTCCTCGTAGACGGGGTCGCCCTCGCCGCTGGCGGTGTGCACCGCGCGCGCGAGCGGGGACTCGTGCGGGTCGGCGAGGTTCTCGGGCGCCCCGAAGATGCGACGGGGGATGTCCGGCGACGGCGCCGGCAGGCAATCGTCGTCCTCGCCGCTGTTGGGCGGATCGGTGAACCCCGCGGCGCCCCCGGGCGCGCCCGACGCGCGCCCCTCGAGGGAGTGTCGTGCGAGGAAGCCGCCGTCCGGCGTGACCATGGGAACCGAGTAGCTCTCGCTGAGCGCCTGAAAGAGCGCCCGCGGGCGCGCGGCCCTCGGCTCGACGGCGAGGCCGCAGAAGAACGAGAGCTTCTCGATGGCGTCGGTGTCCGAAGGGTCGAGCATGGCGACGACGAGGCGCGAGCGCTCTACGCGGAGCGGCACCGCGCGGTGCCGCTCGGCCACCGGCCGCGTGAGGGCCCCGAGCGCCGCCGGCGGGGGCCGCCGTGCGACGAGGTCCGCGGTTGCATCGGTGGCGCCGAGCGACACGAAGACCTCGCAGAGCTGCGCGTCGGAGACGACGCCGCTGCGGTACAGCCGCTCGGCGAGCCCGGCGGACTTGTACGACGCCCACTTCTCGAGGGCCTCGAGGTCGTCGGCGGCGACGAGACCTCGCTCGAGCACGGCATGTCGCAGGGCGCTCACGGCTCCGTGTTACCTCCATCGGGACCGCCTTGGCGAGACGCGCGCGGCACACCATGCTCCGTCCGTGACCGCCGCCGCCCTCCTCGCCACCGCCGACGCCCGCGCCGCGGGCTTCGCCGTGGCGCCGGCGGCCGACCCCCGGCGGGTGGTGGTCGCCATGTCCGGCGGCGTGGACTCGTCGGTGGCGGCGTGGCTGTTGAAGGCCGCGGGCCACGACGTCGTCGGCGTGAGCCTGCGCCTGGCGCCCGACGGCCCGGGAGACGGGCCGGCGCGCTCGGGCCGTTGCTGCTCCGTGGACGACATGACGGACGCGCGGCGCGTGGCCGGCGCCCTCGGCATCCCGTTTCACGCGATCGACGCGCGCGAGCGCTTTCGCGCAGCCGTGTTCGAGCCCTTCGTCGAGGCCTGGCACCGCGGCGAGACGCCCATCCCGTGCCTCGCGTGCAACCACGAGGTGAAGCTCGGCGACCTCCTCGGCACCGCCCGCGACCTCGGCGCCGCCCTCGCCACCGGCCACTACGTCCGCGTCGTCGAGGGACGCCTGCTGCGCCCCGCCGACGCCGACCGCGATCAGACCTACTACCTCTACGGCACGCCCCACGACGTCATCGACGAGCTGCTCTTTCCGCTCGGCGACCTCGACAAGCCCCTGGTGCGCGCGCTCGCCAAGCGCGCGGGCCTCCCCGTGTTCGACAAGCCCGACAGCCAGGAGATCTGCTTCGTACCCGACGGCGACACCGCCGGCGTCGTCGAGCGCGCGGGCGGCGCCGGCGCCGCGGGCGAGCTCGTGCACATCGACGGACGGCGCCTCAAGCGGCACGGCGGCGTGCATCGCTTCACCGTCGGCCAGCGCCGGGGCACCGGCGTGTCGTCGCCCGCCGAGGGCGAGCGCCTCTACGTGGTCGACGTCGACGGCGCCAGCGGCACCGTCACCATGGGCCCGCGCGAGGCGCTCGCCGTCACCCGCGTGAAGGCCGCGCCGCTCCGGCTGTGCGCGCCGCTTGGGTCGTGGCCCGAGCTGGTCGACGTGCAGGTGCGCGCGCGGGCGGTCCCGCAGCGGGCGCGCTGGGCGCTGGTCGACGGAGCGCTCGAGCTCCGCTTCGAGGAGCCGGTGCACGCGGTGGCGCTCGGGCAGGCCGCCGTCTGCTACCACGGCGACGTGCTCCTCGGCGGCGGCCTCCTCGTGGAGCGGTGCGACGGCGCCCGCCCGCGCGCGGTCGTCGCGGCGGGCGGCTGAAGCGCTCAGGGGTCTGCGGGGTCGCGCTCCTTCGGCGGCGAGGTCGCGCGGGGCGAGACCACCTTCGCCGGCGGCGGGGGGCGCACGCAGAGCGCCGCCGCGTCGGCGATGCGCACGGTCTCTCCCCGCAGCGTCACCAGGCGCGCGCGGCGCTTGCCCATCATGTTGAAGGGGCCGGCCTCCACCTCGACGTGCTGGATGAAGGCGCAGTCGCCGACGCTCTTCATGTCGTCGCGGGCGTGTTTCAGCGCGACAGCCTCCTGGTCGTCGAAGGGCAGCGCGAGGTACGCCCAGCAGGCGCCGCCGTAGAAGGCGGCGGTGGCGAGGCAGGCGATGAACAGCGGCGCGAGGTCGAAGGTCTCGGTGGCGTCGTAGTTGTAGTGCCGGTGGCCGGTGTCGGTTTCGACGATGACGTCGCCACGAGTGCGCACCTGCAGCGTCACGCACCCCGCGCCGCCGGCGACGACGACGACCACGGCGACAGCGACGGCGCCGGCGACGGACGCCGCGCCGCGAGCGCCCGGCGGCTTCGGGGACACAAGACGGCGAGCGCGTGTCATCCGGCCTCCGCCGCCATGCTGCCACCTCGCCGGGGCGGCGACACCCACCTCTCACGGCACGGGCGAGCGCGGCGGCGATGTGACCGCCGACATCGGCGGCGCCCCCCGGGCCGCGCTATGCGAGGCGATGCCCCGCCCGCTCCCCTCCACCGCCGCCCTCGTGTTTGCCCTCCTCCTCGGTGGGTGCGACCCGCTCGGCTTCTGGGACGACGCCCCTGTCACCACCGGCGACCGCGGCGCTTCCGAGGGTGAGGGCGAGGGCGACGCCGGCGAGGGCGAGGGCGAGGGCGACGACGCGCTCCCGCCCTGCTGCGACCTCGAGCAGATCGACGCGCCCCCGGGCGCGCTCAGCTTCCGCGTGAACGGCGCGGGGATCGCGTCGCTGCTCGTCGAGGATCCCTTCGTGCAAGTCGGCGCCCCGCGCCGGCTGCTCTATGAAACGGACGCGGGCTCGAGCTTCGCCGAGGAGGTCGTGCGTCCTGACGTGGGCGCCACATCCACGGGCTTCTTCCTCGCCCTCGACGCCTCCGGGCGCCCGGTGCTCGTCACGCGAACGGACTCCGATGTGCAGGTGGCGGTGCGCCACGGCCCGCGCGACTGGCAGGGGGACACGGCGTTTTCCGCCACGGGCACGCCCTTCGTCAGCCGCGTCGCCGCGGTGGCCAACAAGACCGGCGGCTTTGCGCTGTTCGTCGAGACCGAGCTCATCACCGATCCTGGCGAGGCCGGCTGTACGTCGTCCTTCGAGATCTGCCGCAGCTACGGCCTGAAGCTCGTCGAGGGTGACGTCGGCGCGTGGTCCACCACGCCGGTGGCGTCGGACCTCGACGGCGTCACCTGGATCGACGCCGGCGCCGGCGACGACGGCGAGCCCGTGCTCGCCTGGGACGCGGGACAACAGAATCTTCATGGCCACGCGCGGCCCCGACGGCGACTTCATCGCGCAGCCCGTGGCCAACGCCCTGTCGCTGTGGCAGCTCGCGGTGGCGCCCGACGGCTCCGGCCACGTCGTCGGCCGGGCCGGCGGCGGCGCCTTCGAGCACGTCGCGCTCACGGACGTCGGCCTCGTCAGCGAGACCCTCCCGGACATCCGCGGGTACCTCGACATCGGCGGCCTCACGGTCGACGCACAGGACACCTTGCACATCGTCACGGTCGAGGCCGTCGACAGCCAGGCGGTGGTCCACTACACGCGCGTCCGCGGCGAGCTCCACGACGAGACCGACGTCGCCACCGTCGAGATCGACCCCAACACCACCTTCGTCGGCGCCACCGTGGCGCTCGCCAGCGACGGCCCGCACTTCGTGGTCGGCGGCGGCGACACCGCGCTGTATCTGCGCCCGCGCTGACTCAGGCTGCGAGCCGGCAGCTCACACCACGTCGCAGAGCAAGGTGCGCGCGGGATCCCAGGTGATGCTCTTCACGGGGAAGCCGGCGTCGACGCTGAGCTTCTTTCCCGGCTGTACGACGACGTCCTTGGTCTCCCCGTGCGCGCCCTCGAGGCGGACGGGGAGGGACAGCGGACCGGAGGATGCGGCCGCGCTCGTCAGGAGGTCGGCGTTTGTGCCGTTGGCCTTCAGCAGCAGCTCGGCGTGCGACCCGCTCACCAGTGAGGCGTCCTCGAACGTCGGGATGGCCTCGAGCTTCTTCCACGCCGCAAAGAACGGCGCGAGCTCGAGCTTGCGCTCGCTCCTGGCGTAGGCGATGAAGTCGTCGGTGGTGACGGCGTCGCCGTGCTCGCGCTGGAACCAGGCGCGCAACAGCGCGTCCATCTCGCGCGTGCCGATGCGGCACTCGAGCATTCGGAGCATCCACGCGCCCTGCATGTACGGGACCCAGGAGAGGCCCTCCTGGGGGTCCGTCGACGACGGCTCGTCGAGCGGCTGCGTGATGCCCTCGTCGAGCTGCGCGCGCAGCTCGTCCTTGGCGCCGTCGAGGTAGCGGTAGAAGGCTTCGTCGCCGTCCTTGTGCTGGAAGAAGCGCCAGGTGGCGTAGTTGGTGAAACCCTCGCTCATCCACAGCTCGCCCCAGTGGGCGATGCGCACGCTGTCGCCGAACCACATGTGCGCGGTCTCGTGGACGCACGCCTCGAGCGTGTCGTGCTTGGACTGCCCGACGGCGATGGCGATGGCGCCGGCGTGCTCCATGCCGCCGTACTCCGACTTGATCTCGATGATGTTCATCGTCTTGCCGAAGCGGTAGGCGCCGAATTTCCTGGAGAACCACGCCATGGCCGCCGCCGTGGTCTCGCGCATCTCCTTGCGCGTCGCCGCGGGGATGCGCGCACCGAGGCCGACGGTGCGCGCCTCGTAGCCGTCGACGACGGCGCTTTGCATGTCGGCGAGCTTGCCGGCGGTGAAGGCGATGGCGTAGGCGGGCACGGGCTTGTCGAGGTGAAAGCTGCCGTCCGCGCGCGCCGCGCCCGCCGCGACGGCGCGCTCGCCGGCCTTGACGTGCACGGTGACGCGCGCGGTGGCGCCGTCGTCGGGATGAGACGTGGACGGGAAGAGCGCGCCGGTGTTGTACGGCCAGGTGAGCGTCCACATGCGGCCCGCGTAGCGGTCGCGGATGAGGCCGTAGCCGTCGACGTCGTCGGTGGGCTTGACGTGGTAGCGCACGTCGAGCTCCTTGACGCCGTCCGCCTCGACGAAGAGCCGGCCGTCCCGGGCCTCGAACGGCACCGGCTTTCCGGCGGCGCGGACCTCGTCGATGGTGAGGCGGTCGGGATCCACCTCGAGGATGCACCGCTGCTGCGACGGCGCCTCGAGCGCGATCCGGGCCCGCGCGGGGAACGAGGGCCCGTCCTTGGAGAAGTCGAAGCTCAGGTCGTAGCTCTTCACGCGGACGTTCGGGACCGGCACCGCGTGCGCGAGCGCCTTCTCGAGCGCCGCGGGCAAGCGCTTCGCGGGCACCCCGAGCAGGCGGCACAGCGCCCGGCGCGCGGGGTCGACCTCGTTTTCGTCGAGGATGCGGTCATGCTTGACGAGCGCGAGGACGTCGTTGGCGGCGCTCTTCTCGCGGGCGTCGCGCAGGGCGGCGGCCGCTCTCTCGAGGGCGTCGACGTCGGCCTGGGCGAGCCGACCGCTCCGGGACAGCGCGCGTTCGAACGCTTTGTGGAATTCGCGCGCCTTGATCGAGGGCACGTCGTGAGCGTAGCCCGCTCCCGGCGACCGAGGAAGGGCATACCCGGCGCAGGCGTCGGGCTCGTGGGCGGAGCTTGACCGGGCAAGCCGCCGGGCAAGGCCGGCTGAAGGAAGCCGTTGCCCGAGATGCGCGCGCTGTCCCATGACGTCACCGGCCGCGCCTTTCGCGGCGTATCGCGGCGACGACCTCGTCGTCGCGCAGGCGCGCTGGCGTGACGGTCAACGCCGCCGGCGGCGCACGGCGAACGCGAGGAGCGCGAGCAGGTTGAGCGCGCCGCCGCCGGCCGCGCCGCAGGACGGGGCGGGCGTGGGCACGGGGGTCGCCCCGGCGCCGCCGCCGCCGTTCGCGCCGTCGCCACCGCCGCCGTTGGCGCCGTCGCCGCCGCCGCCGTTGGCGCCACCGTTGGCGCCGTCGCCGCCGCCGCCGTTGGCGCCGTCGCCGCCGCCACCGTTCGCCCCGTCGCCGCTCCCGCCGCCGCCCGCGCCGTCGTCGGCGGCGCCGCATTGCGCGCCCGTCGCCGTGGCGTGGCAGCCGTCGGCGCCGCAGTCGGTCTCGGCGTACGCCCCGAGCGCGCACGATCCGAGCGTGTCGGCGTCCTTGCAGAAGCTGCCGTCTTCGGCGCCGCCGAGGTTGGACCAGCACATGTAGTGCACGCAGTGCGCGGCGCCGCCCTCCTCGGAGCACTTGGCGCCGTACACGCCGCAGTCACCCTCGTCGTACACACCGAGCGCGCAACTGCCGATCTTGGTGTCGTCGACGCAGAAGCTGCCGTCCTCGCCGCCGTCGAGGTGCGACCAGCACATGTAGTGCACGCAGTGGCCCTGGCCGCCCTCCTCGGAGCACTTGGCGCCGTACGCGCCACAGTCGCCTTCGCTGAGCTGTCCGAGCTGGCACGTGTCGAGGAGCGTGTCGCCGTTGCAGAAGGTGCCGTCCTCGGCCCCGAGGTGGATGGTGCAATACGGATGCACGCAGTGCGGGTGGCCGCCCTCCGTCGAGCAGGTCGCGCCGAAGAAGCCGCAGTCGCCGCTGCCGAGGTGGCCCGTGTTGTCGCAGGCGGTGACGACGCTGCCGTTGCACCCGCCCGTGTTCGGGTTCGCGACGCACTGCGGGTCCGCACGCAGCGCGCGCAGTTGATCGAGCGAGCCGTTGAACAGATCGGTGTCGACGACGGCGGGGATGCCGCCGACCTGCCCGTTGTCACTCGTCTGCCAGAAGGCCCAGTCGCCCCACTGGGCGGCGATGTCCGGGCACGACGGCCCCCACTGCGCGATCCACAGCGGATACGCGCTCTCGTTGGAGCCGACGTTGTCCTGCCAGAAGTACTTGCCGGTGTAGATCGCGGGCCTCACGCCCGTGCGCTGCTCCACCACCGACAGCCACGTCGCCACCCGCTGCTGGTACGTGCCCGCGCCCACGCCGTCGGTGACCTCGACGTCGATCACCGGCGGCAGCTCGCCCGGCCCGCCGTTCGCCATCAGGACGTCGGCGAAGTGGTTCGCCTCCGCGGCCGCGTCGTCCTCGGGTCGGAAGAACTGATACGCGCCGCGCAACACCCCTGCGGCGCCGGCGCCGTTCCAGTTCTGGACGAACTTCGGGTCGTTGTAGAAGCCGTCGCCGACGCGGATGACGGCGAACTGCACGCCGCTCGCGTGCGCCGCGCCCCAGTCGATGTTCCCCTGGAACTCGGAGACGTCGACGCCGAACGTGGTCGCGCCGTGGGCGCACACCGTGGCCGCCTGCTCGTCGATCGAGGCCGCCGTGCCGACGTCGAGGGGCGCGCCGCAGCCGGCGGCGGCGAGCGCGGCGGCACAGCAGAGGCTACGAGCGAGGGCGTGTGGTGTCGTCATGGGACGTACTTATCCGTGACCGGGTGGTCATGAATCCGATCGAGGTCGACGGGCGGTTGACCGACGTCGGAAGGCGGGTGAGCAACCGCCATGCACCTCGTCCTGCCCCTCCTCTTCGCCGCCGCCGTCGTCGACGTTCCCCCGCCGCCCACGGTCAAAAGGCCCGTGGTCGACGAGTACTTCGGCGACAAGGTGCAAGACGATTACCGCTGGCTCGAGGACTGGAACGACAAGCAGGTCCAGGCGTGGAGCGACGCCCAGAACGCGCGCGCTCGCAAGATCCTCGACGCGCTCCCGTACCGGCCCGAGATCGAAAAGCGCCTCACCGAGCTGTTGAGCTTCGAGTCGCCCGCGTACCGCGCGGTGATCCCGCGCGCCGGCGTGTTCTTCTCGCTCAAGCAGCAGCCGCCCAAGCAGCAGCCGTTCATCGTGGTCTCGCCGTCGCTCACCGGTGACGTCGACAAGTCCGAGCGCGTCGTCGTCGACCCCAACACCATCGACAACAGCGGTGGCACCAGCATCGACTTCTACGTGCCTTCGCCCGACGGAAAGCACATCGCCGTCTCCCTCAGCAAGGGCGGCAGCGAGAGCGGCTCCGTGCACGTCTTCGACGTCGCCACCGGCAAGGACGGTGACGTCGTCCCGCGCGCCAACTCCGGCACCGCCGGCGGCACGCTCGCCTGGTCCGTCGACGGCAAGGGCTTTTGGTACACGCGCCACCCGCAGGCGCCCGAGGTCAAGGCCGACGACGACGGCTTCTACCAGCAGGTCGCGTTCCACGCGCTCGGCACGGACCCCAACAAGGACACCGTCGAGCTCGGCGCCATGAAGGACGGCACCCGTGTCGACCTCGTCCGGAACGCCGAGAATTTCCTCGAGGCCAGCGACGACGGCAAGTGGGTGCTCGACCTCGTGCAGAAGGGCGACGGCGGCGAGTACGACCTCTGGATTCGCTCGGCCGCGGCGGGTGCGCCGTGGAAGGAGACGGCAAAGATCGAGGACGGCGTCGTCGGCGCGCGCTTCGCCCCCGACGGCACCGTCTGGTTGCTGTCCCACAAGAACGCGGGGCGCGGGAAGATCATGAAGCTCGACCCGTCGGCGGCGTCGGTGGCCGCGGCCAAGCTCGTGGTGCGCCAGGGCAAGGCCACCATCAACGCGTTCGAGGTCACGGGCAAGCGCGTCTATCTCCTCGAGCAGCTCGGGGGCCCGTCGCAGCTCCGCTCCGTCGACCTCGCCGGCAAACATGCAAAGACGCTGCGCATCCTGCCGGTCTCGTCGGTGGGCGGGCTGCAGCGCACGGGCGCTGAGGGCGTCGTGTTCGAAAACCAGTCCTTCACGGTGCCGCCCGCGTGGTTCCTCGCCGGCGCCGACGGCAAGGTGACGCCCACGGCGCTCGCGGAGCGGTCGCCGGCGAACATGTCGAACGTCGTCGTCGAGCGCCGCGAGGCGCGCTCCAGGGACGGCACCAAGGTGCCCTTCACGTTGCTGCGCGCCAAGGGCACCAAGCTCGGCAAGGCGCCGACGCTCCTCACCGGCTACGGCGGCTTCTCCATCGCCATTGCGCCCGCGTTCCACAAGGCGGTGCCCGCGTGGCTCGAGCAGGGCGGCGTCTACGTCGTCGCCAACCTGCGCGGCGGCAGCGAATTCGGCGAGGCCTGGCACCAGGCGGGCATGAAGACGCACAAGCAGCACGTGTTCGACGACTTCCTCGCCGTCGCCCACGCGCTCACGCACGGCGCCAGGCGCGTCACCACCACCGACGAGCTCGCCATCGAGGGCGGCAGCAACGGCGGCCTGCTGATGGGCGCGGCGCTCACCCAGAAGCCCGACCAGTTCAAGTGCGTCGTCGCGCGCGTCGGCTACTTCGACATGCTTCGCTACGAGACCAAGCCCAACGGCGCCTTCAACGCCACCGAGTACGGCAGCGTGAAGAACGAGGCCGAGTACAAGGCGCTCAAGGCGTACTCGCCGTACGCCAACGTGAAAGACGGCGTGAAGTATCCGCCCACGCTCTTCCTCACCGGCGCCAACGACCCGCGCGTGGACCCGCTGCACTCGCGAAAGATGGTGGCGCGGCTGCAGGGGGCGGGGGCGCAGGCCATCCTGCGCACCAGCGGCTCCACCGGCCACGGCATCGGCACCCCGCTGTCGGCCAAGATCGCGGAGACCGTCGACATCGACGCCTTCCTGTTCGCCGAGCTCGGCGTCGCCTACCACGCCCCGGTCACCGCGTCGTCGTCGTCGTCGTCGTCGTCGTCGTCGCCGCCGTCGGGGGGCCGCGCGCGGTGAAGCTCGGCATCGACTTCGGCACCACGCGCACGCTCGTCGCCGCGGTGGATCGCGGCAACTATCCGGTGGTCACGTTCCTCGATCTCGACGGCGACGGCCACGAGCACTTCCCGTCGGTGGTCGCGGAGCAGGGCGGCGCGCTCGTGTACGGCTTCGACGCGCTCGCGGCGGCCGCCGGCGGCGCGCCGCTGTTGCGTTCGTTCAAGCGCGTGCTCGCGGCGCCGGGCGTGAACGGCGCGGAGCTCGTGCGCGTCGGCGCCGTCGAGGTCGCCCTCCTCGACCTGCTGACGGGCTTCCTCGGCGCGCTGCGCGAGGCGCTCCTTCAGCGCTCGAACCTCCCCAAGGGGCCGTTCGCCCGCGCGCGCGCCTCGACGCTCCTCGACGCCGTCGTCGCCGTGCCGGCGCACGCGCACGGCGCGCAGCGCTTCCTGACGCTCGAGGCCTTCAAGCGCGCGGGCTTCGACGTCAAGGCGATGATCAACGAGCCCTCGGCCGCGGGCTTCGAGTTCACGCATCGCCAGCCGCGCACGCTGACCGCGCGCCGCACGCGCGTGGTCGTCTACGACCTCGGCGGCGGCACCTTCGACGCGTCGCTCGTCAAGGTCGACGGCGTCCGCCACGACGTCCTCGCCACCGCCGGCCTCAACCGCCTCGGCGGAGACGACTTCGACCGCGTCCTCGCCGACCGCGCCCTCGCCGCGCTCAATCCGCCCCGCGCCCTCGACGACCTCGACGCGCGCGCGCGCGGGGAGCTCCTCGAGGCGTGCCGCGAGGCCAAGGAGCGCATCACCCCGCAGGCGCGTCGCATCGCCCTCGAGCTGCCGGCCAATCCTTCGCTGGGGGACAGGTCCGTCAGCGTCGACGTCGGCGTCGATGCCTTCTACGCGGCCGTGGCGCCGCTCGTGGAGCGCACCATCGCGGCGATGGCGCCGGTGCTCGGCCAGCTCGACGCGGGCGAGGGCGAGGACCCGCTCGCCGAGATCGCCGGCATCTACCTCGTGGGCGGGGCGAGCGGCCTCCCGTTGGTGCCCCGCCTGTTGAAGGAGCGCTTCGGCCGGCGCGTGCACCGCTCGCCGCACCCGGCGGCGTCGACGGCCATCGGCCTGGCCATCGCCGCCGACGAAGAAGCGGGGTTCGCGTTGGCCGACCGGCTGTCGCGGAGCTTCGGCGTGTTCCGTGAGAGCGACGAGGGCAGGGCGGTCGCGTTCGACCCCATCTTCGTCAACGACACCGCGCTGCCCGTGGAGGGCGCCGTCGTCGTCAGCCGGCGCTATCGCGCTGCGCACAATGTAGGGCACTTCCGCTTCGTCGAGTGCACCGGCGTCGAGGGCGGCGAGCCGCGGGGCGACCTCGTGCCGTTTGCCGAGGTGCTGTTCCCCTTCGACCCCGCGCTGCGCGGTGGAGACCTCAAGGGCGTCGCCGTCGAGCGCCGCGGCGACGGGCCGGAGATCGAGGAGCGCTACGTCATCGATCCGCACGGCCTCGTGGAGGTGCAGATCGCCGACGTCGACAGCGGCTACTGCCAGACGCACCGCATCGGCGGATGAGGCGCAAATCGTGCGGTCGCCGGGTGCCTCGCTTTTCGCGCGCTCGCCCGACGTGCGCTAAGGTCACGACGGCTTGGAGCACCTTTGATGCGCCTTCGGTTTTCCCTCGTGGCCGTCCTCCTCGGCGTCGCCGCGTGCGGGCCGGCGCAGGGCAGGTTCCCGTTCCCCGTGTGCGTGAAGACGGTCGCGTCGGACGTCGACGTCCCCACGCAGCAAGCCGCGGACATCCTCATCGTCGTCGACAACTCGGGGTCGATGCAGGAGGAGCAGCAGAACCTCAAGGACAACTTCCTGAACCCGAACGCGGCCGAGTGCCCGCTGCAGGACCTCAAGAACATCCCCGAGCAGTTCAAGAACCCGTCGGTCGACCTCTACACGGGCGACGGCCCGCTGGCCAAGTGCGGCTTCGTGCAGCTCGTCGCCGCGTTCGACAACGACTTCCGCATCGGCGTCATCACCACGGACGTCGCCCTGTGCGACAACGAGCTGAACATCGCCCCCGCCGGCTGGGGATTTCATCCGCAGCGCGGCTGCCTGCAGCCCGACGGCGCCCCGGGCGGCGCCTCGCTGCACAAGGTCATCGCCCGCGCCGACCTCGAGGACGACGATCCCCAAAACGACGACCTGGCGGCGCGCTTCGGCGCCACGCTCGACAACATCGGCACGTTTGGCTCGCCCTTCGAGCGCGGCCTCGACGCCATGGACCTCTTCCTCGACCCTGACGCGGACCGCGAGCCCGACTGCGCGGGCGACCTCGACCTCTTCCGGCGCCCCAACGCGTCGCTCGTCGTGATCTTCCTCTCCGACGAAGAGGACTGCAGCCACGACCTCGGTGGCGCCCTCGATAGGTTCGGCAACGAGCTCGCGGGCAACACCGTGTGCGGCGAGTTTCGCGACCTCGTCACCAACGACTTCCAACCCGACCGCTGCTACTCGGACATCGCGGAGCTCTCGCCCGTCGACCTCTACGTGGACTCGCTCCGCGCACGCGACCCCAACGCCAAGGTCGCGGTCATCGCCGGCTCCGTAGACGGGCCCGACGGCAGCAGCATCCCCGAGGGGTGCCTCGTCGACACGAACGGCCTGCCCACCGGCGGCGCCGACGTGTGCTTCTCGAGCGAGGGGCTGTCGAACTTCGACGCGCCGGGCGAGCCCTGCGGCCCCGACACCGCGGCCGACCGGAACAACCTCCCCTGCTGCGTCGCCGACGGCGGCGGCCGCTACTACGACTTCGCCGACAAGGTCGGGCGCAAGGCCACGGACTCCATCTGCAACAGCTCGTTCCGCGGCACCATGCTCAACATCGCCGCGTTCATCGCCGCCGTCGACGTCGTCAACCTCGCCGAGGCGCCGGACAGCCCGAACGCCATCCTCGTGGAGCTCACGCGCGCGGGCTCCGACAAAGCGGAGGTGCTGCCGCCGCTCGATGACCCGTCGCTGTGCGACACCACCACGGGCTTCCTCCTCGAGAACGACACGCAGCTCCGCCTGTGCGGCGACGCGCGCGCGGGGCCGGGTGACAAGCTCGCCGTGCGCGCCCGCGGCGCCGACATCACCGAGGCGTCCTGCGCCAAGCCGTTCTTCGAGGCCTCCGGCGGCGCCGTCAACTGCGCGTCGTCGTCGCCGTCGCCGGCGGTGGCGGCGCTCGTCGCCGCGCTCGCCGCCGCGGGTCTCGCCCGCCGCCGCTCACGAGCGCGCGCACGGGGTGCCGCGTGAGCCGTGCGGGGCCGTTCCTGGCGGCGCTCGCCGGCGCCGCCTGCGCGCTGTCGGGGTCGAGCGGGGCGAGGGCCGACGAGGGCCAGAGCTTCTCCATCGAGCGCCTGCGCCCCGCCGTCGACAGGGACGGCATCCTCGACGTCGAGTGGGCCGGCATCGACGCCAACCCCAAGGAGTACGACGCCGCGCTCCTCCTCGGCTACGAGCTCAACCCGCTGGTCTTGAACCTGCGGCAGCCAAACGGCCTCACGGAGCGCGTGGGCGCCCTCGTCGCCCATCGCGTGAACGGCAGCGTGCTCGGCGCGTTCACCCTCAATCACTGGGTGGAATTCGGCGGCGAGCTGCCGTTCGTCGCGTTCCAGACGCGCGGTGACCCCATCGCGGGCTTGAAGCTCAACGCGCTGTCCGCCGTCGGCGTCGGCGACGCGCGCCTGCTCGCCAAGATCCACGTGCTCAGCGAGCGCACCGCCGGCGTCGACGTCGCCGTGATCCCCGCGCTCACCATCCCCACCGCCTTCCCCGCCGACGCCTACATGGGCGACGGCTTCTTCACGCTGCTGCCCGAGATCGCCGTCGCGCGCGAGCTGTTCGGCGTGCGCGTCGCCGGCAACCTCGGCGCGCGCTTCCGTCCCGAGAACAACAACCTCGGGCTCCAGGTCGGCCACGAGCTCACCTGGCGCCTCGCCGCCGGCTACCGCTTCCCCGACCCCGTCGAGGAGCGCCCCGGCCCGCTCGAGCTCGACCTCTCCGTCAACGGCGCCACGTCGCTGCTCCGGCCGTTCAAGAAGGTGAACCAGGAGCCGCTCGAGGTGCTCGGCGGCGCGTCGTACGACGTGGTGCCCGACCTCGTGCAGCTCTTCGGCGGCGTCGGCATCGGCGTCATCGCGGGCTTCGGCACGCCCGACGCGCGCGTGTTCGCCGGCGTCCGCTTCGCGCCGCGCTCGCACGACCGGGACGGCGACGGCATCCGCGACGACGTCGACGAGTGCCCCGACGACCCGGAGGACAAGGACGGCTTCGAGGACGAGGACGGCTGCCCCGACCCGGACAACGACGGCGACGGCATCCTCGACGGCGACGACCGCTGCCCCAACGTCAAGGGCTTCGCCGAGCAGCAAGGCTGCCTCCCCGGCGACAGCGACGGCGACGGCATCGCGGACAAGGACGACAAGTGTCCCACCGAGCCCGAGGACAAGGACCAGTTCGAGGACGAGGACGGCTGTCCCGACCCGGACAACGACAGCGACGGCATCCTCGACAAGGACGACAAGTGCCCCGACGACCCGGAGGACAAGGACGGCTTCGAGGACGCCGACGGCTGCCCCGACCCGGACAACGACGGCGACGGCATCCTCGACATCAACGACAAGTGCCCCGACGTCCCCGAGGACATGAACGGCATCGAGGACGACGACGGCTGCCCGGAGAAGCAGAAGATCATCGTGACCAAGAAGAAGGTCTTCACGGTCGAGAAGATCTACTTCGACTTCAACAAGGCCACCATCAAGCAGAAGTCGATGCCGATCATCGAGGGCGTCGCGAAGATCCTCGAGGACAACCCGCAGCTCGGTGCCGTGCGCATCGAGGGACACACCGACGACCTTGGGCCGGAGGCATACAACCTCTGGCTGTCGCAGCAGCGCTGCGAGAGCGTGCGCCGCGCGCTCATCGCGCACGGCGTGCCCGCTGACAAGCTCGAGGCCAAGGGCTTCGGCGAGGCGAACCCGACGTACGACAACAACACCGCCGAGGGCCGGGACAAGAACCGCCGCGTCGACTTCGTCTTCATCCAGCCCCACGACGTCCCGCCGGCGAAGCCGTAGGGGCAAAGGAGCAGGGCAAAAAGAAACGCCGGCGAGCGCCGGCGTTTCCTCTTCGTGTGGTTGCGGGGGTTGGACTTGAACCAACGACCTTCGGGTTATGAGCCCGATGAGCTACCAACTGCTCCACCCCGCGTCGGTGGTGGCGGATACATAACAGGTTCCGGATCTTCGTCAAGCAATCCGATCGCGGCTTGCCATGCGTGGAACCGCTCGCGGTCCCGCCGGCACCTGGGATGCCGGCTCGCGCGCGGATCAGCGCGCCCGCTCCCTCCGGTCGCTGATCAGCGCGACCGCTCCCTCCGGTCGCTGATCAGCGCGGGCCGCGCTCGGCCTCCTCGGGCAGCTCCACGAGCACGCGGCGGCCGCCGTCGTCGTCGCGCAGGAGGACCCGGCCGACGGGGCGGCCTGCCACCGTGAGGTCGCCAGGCCACTCGACGAGCGCGAACGCGTCCGCGTCACCGAGCAGCTCGAGGAGCCCGAGCTCCTCGACGGCGTGCATCACCGGTTGGCCCTCGAGCCGGTAGAGATCGAGGTGGTGCACGGGCGGCCGCGTCGCGTAGGTGCGGGCGAGCGCGAAGGTCGGGCTCTGCACCACGACGCCGCGGCCGCCCTCGAGCGCACGCACGAAGCCGCGGACGAACGTGGTCTTGCCCGCGCCGAGCGCGCCGTCGAGGAGCAGCACCAGCGGCGGCTTCACCTGCTTGGCGATCGCGGCGGCGAAGCGCTCGGTGGCCGCCGCGGTCCTCGTCACCCGCTCGACGACCCTCACCGTCCGCCCGCCGGCAGGCCGGGGCGCGCCCCTGCGGCGCGCGTCACCGGGAGAGCGCCGCGGGGAGGGCGTCGGCGATCTCGCCGGCGAGGTGCCCGCGGTCCTCCTGGGCGCCGAGGGCCGCGCCCGCCCTCTGGTGCGCCTGCACCGCCGCGAGCGCGGCGTGCGCCGGGGGCATCCCGCGCGCGAGCAGGCCGCCGACGGCGCCGGCGAGGACGTCGCCGCTGCCGGCCACCGAGAGGGCCGGGGCGTTCCCCTCGACGACGACGACGCGGCCGTCGTCGCCGAGCACCAGCGGGCAGCTCCCCTTGAGCACGGCCACGATGCCGGCGCCGCAGCGCTCCTTGAGCGCGCGCAGCGCGGCGACGCGATCGCGCTGGACCTCGGCGCTCGTGGAGTCGAGCACGCGCGCCGCCTCGCCCGGGTGTGGCGTCACGACGGCCCGGAGGCCGGCGAGCGCGCCGCCCGCCCGGGTGCGCACGAGGACGTCGACGGCCTCGGCGTCGACGACGCAGGGCACGCTCGCGGCCGCGGCGGCCTCGAGGAGCGCCCGCGCCTCCTCGCCGTTTTCGTGCCCGAGGCCGGGCCCGACGACGAGCGCCGCGATGCCCGACAGCGCGTCCGCCGCCCCGCTCGACGAGGGCGCGCCGAGGAGCCGCACCATGAGCTCGGCCTCCGGGAGCCCCTCCACCGCCGGGCGCGCCCCCGCCGGCGGCGGCGGCGGCACGAGCACGGACGCCAGCCCCGCGCCCGCCCGCAGCGACGCGCGCGCGGCCAGCCGCGAGGCGCCCGCGGACTTGCCCATGACGACGAGGACGTGCCCGAAGCGGCCCTTGTGCGCGTCGACGGCGGCGGCGGGCACGAGCGCGCGCGCGTCGACGAGCCGGAAGGCGGCGGGGGCGGCGTCGGCGGGCGCCAGGATGCCGATGTCGACGACGCGGACGACGCCGCAGCGGGTGACGCCGGGCTCGCTCGCGTGCGCGATCTTCTTGCCGGCGAAGGTGACGGTCTCGTCGGCGAAGATGCACGGCCCGAGCGGCGCCTCGCCGTCGGTGGGCAGGCCGCTCGGCAGGTCCACGGCGACGACGGGCACGCGGGCGCGCGACAGCCCCTCGACGACGCGGGCGCCGACGCCTTCGAGGGCGCGTGACAGCCCCGTGCCGAACAGGGCGTCGACGACGACGTCCGGCGTGGTGACGTCGAGGAGCTGTTGGACGTCGTCGGCGAGGTCCATCAGGAAGAACGGCCCGGCGAAGGGCGCGCAGCTCCACCCCCGCGCCTCGGCGGCCGCGAGGAACATCTGGGCGGCGAGGCTCGCGTCGCCGCCGAGCTCGTCGGGCGAGCGCAGGGTGACGACGGGGCAGGGGACGCCGGCGCCCCAGAGGTGCCGCGCGATCACCCAGCCGTCGCCGCCGTTGTTGCCCGGGCCGGCGAACACCACGGCGCGGGCGACGCCGCGGGCGCGCACGGCGTCGGCGACCGCCTTGCCCGCGTGCTCCATGAGCACGATGCCGGGCACGCCGAGGTCCTCGATGGTGTAGGCGTCCGCCGCCCGCGCTTGCGCCGCCGACCACAGGGGCTCGATGACGGGATCCACGGCTCGAAGGTACACCGAACGCCGCCGCGAGATGCGAGGGACCGCGCCCGCCGTGCCGTTCCCTGGGAGGCCCGTCAGCCCTCGTCGAGCATGCGCAGGAGCTCCCGCACCGTGTCGTCGTCCGGCTGCTCGGCCAGGGCCTCGCGGGCGTGGTGCATGGCGCGGCTCTTGTCGCCGGTGCGGTGGCAGAGCACCGCCATCGACGCGTGGGCCTCCGCCGACGTCGGCTCCAGGCGCAGCGCGTGCTCCAGCGCCGCCCGCGCCTCTCCGTAGAGCCGCTCGTCGCAGCAGGTGCGGCCGAGGTTGACGAGGAAGCCGACCTCGTCGGGCGCGAGCTTGACCGCGCGCTGGAACGCGTTGCGCGCGCGGGCGGGCCTCCCCGAGCGGTACAGCGCCACGCCGAGGGCGTTCACCGCCTCCGCGTGCTCGGGGAGCGCCTTCGCCGCCTTTTCGAGAAAGGCGACGGCGCGCGTGTGCTCCTCCAGCGACGACAACGTGCGCCCGAGGGCGAGGTTCATCTCGCCGTCGCTCGACGACTGCCGCACGGCGCGCTCGAAGGCGGGGACGGCGAGGTCGGGGCGGCCGAGCAGCTCGAAGCTCAGGCCGCGCAGGTAGTCGGTGTGGCCGCGGCCGAGGTCGCTGCGCGTGAGCGCCTGATCGCGGACGGCGAAGTAGGCCTCCGGCACGAGCGACAGCTCGAAGTGCCCGTGGCCGACGTCCGGCAGGCTCACGGTGCGATCGATGTGCAAGGCGTCGCTGCCGTCGTCGAAGAGGTCACCTTCGAGCTGGTGCGCGCGCTTGCGGGACTCCTCGAGGAGCTCGTCGCTCGAGTGCGCGCTCGCGAAGCACGCGGTGTTCTCCGAGAACGAGCGCACGCGCACCTCGTCCTCGTCGGGGATGAGCTGCTCGAGGACGCCCTTCACGAGGCTCGGGTGGAACGCGACGCTCGAGGCCTTGTCGCCCACGATGCACACCGCGCGGGCCACGCCCTGGCGGGTGCCCTGCTCGACGACGAAGGCGTGGCCGTCGAAGGAGAAGAACGGGAGCTGCCGCGTGGCCTCGTCGCGGTAGTGCTCGAAGCGCTCGGCGTGATCACCCGGTTGCCGCGTCACCACCGTGGCCGCGCTCTCCGACAAGCGCACCGCCACGAGGACGCTGTCGCCCTCTTCGTCGCCGGAGGGGACGGCGAGCGCCTCGGGGTACGCCTTCAGGTACTTGGGCGATCGCACGAGCACGCCGAGGTCGGCGCCGTCGAGCACCAGGTCCTCGAGGTGCGCCCGCTGCAGCCACGCATCGACGCTGAGCCCGCTCTGCCGCTGCGCCGCCGCGAGGTGGCGATAGTCGAGCGTGGCCGGTGGTGGATCGGCGACCGGAGGGAGCGGCCGCGCACGATCGGCGACCGGAGGGAGCGGCCGCGCACGATCGGCGACCGGAGGGAGCGGCCGCGCACGATCGGCGACCGGAGGGAGCGGCCGCGCACGATCGGCGACCGGAGGGAGCGGCCGCGCACGATCGGCGACCGGAGGGAGCGGCCGCGCACGATCGGCGACCGCCGGAGAGCGCACGACGAAGCCCTCGCTGCGCACGTCGAAGCGCATCCCGACGAAGCGCCGCTCGAGGCCCTTCAACAGCGCGAAGAACGAGCGCAGCTCCGTGTAGAGCCCGCTCGCGCGCCGCGCGATGATCGAAAAGGGGCCTCGGCCCGTCCACAAGCCTTCGGCGAGGACGGCGCTCGTGCCGACGTGTGCCTCGAAGCGGCCGTCGGACACGCGCACGATCTGCGCGTCGTCGTCGACGCGGGCGGTGAGCCCCTGCGACTCCGCCGCGTGGCACATGGCGATGGCGACGGCCTCGACGTCGACGAAGAAGATGATGCCGGCGTCGCCCTCGAAGCGGTGCGCGATGTCGCCGGCCCACTCCGACGCCGGCGGGGAAAACGGCGGTCGCGCGTCGCGCAGCGCGGACCAGGTGAGCGACGAGTAGCTGCGCCCGCCGCCCTCGATGACCCGCAGCGCCTCGTCGATCTCCGCCGACAGCTTTCGATCGCGCTCCGTGGAGAGCCCGTCGGTGCGTGGGATGACGAGGACCTCGACGGCCGGGTCGAGCGTGGCGAGCACCGCGCGCTCCGTTTCGTGCGCGGCGCCGACTGCCTCGAGGAGCCTCTTTCGGAACAGCTCGACGGGCGCCTTGGGCAAGCGCGCGAGCAGCGCGGGATCGATGCCGCGATCGAGCGCCTCCTGCGGTCGCGCTTCGAGGATGGACCCCGAGCCCGCCGGGGCGCGCGCGCCCGCCTTGAGCCAGGAGCTGATGCGCGTGAGGAAGCGCATGGCCGAAATGTACCAAGCACCGACGTCGACGTCGTGGTGCGCACGTTCTGACACACATCGGTGAGACGTCGAACGCCGCGGCGGTTCAGGCGGCGACGGCGCCGAAGGCGTTGGCCGCCTCGCGCAAGAGGACCACGGTGTCCTTGACGTCCGGGCGAAGGGCGAGGTCGCGGTGGTCGCCGTAGAAGAGGAACGCCGGGCGGCCGTCGCGCTTGAGGGTGGCGACGAAGAGCGCGCCGGGCATGGCGCCGCCGAGGGCGCGGAAGAAGCCGAGCCAGTCCGGCGTCGACAGCGCTGCGCCGTAGTACGCGTCGCGGCGCAGGAGCATCTCTCTCAGGCCCTGGCTGCGGAGCACGGCCGCGGGGAAGCCGCCGGGATCGACGAGCCCGCTCGACGCGAGCATCTGCGGCAGCGCGTCGCGCATGTCGGCGACGACGGCGCGATCGAAGCGCGTGGCCAGGAAGGCCACGCACAGCTCCGCCACCTCGCGCACCGTCTTGGCGGTGGCGAGGTGCGAGCTGACGTCGGCGATGGAGGCAATGCGCAGGTTGGCCGGCACCGGCGTCTGGGTCATGCCGCGCTTGTGCGTGACCAGGAGGTGCAGCGCAGACTTCTGCGTGTCCTCGGCCGGCAGCGCGGCGGTGGCCACGGCGGGCGGCTTCTTCTTGTCGAGGAGGAGCACCGGTTCCGCCTCCACCGGCGCCGGCGCCGGCATCTCGTCCTGCGTCTTTGGCGGCGGCGGCGTCGGCGGCGGCAGCGCGCCCGTGGGGATCATGCTCGTGGTGAAGGCGACGCCCGGCATGGGCGGCTGGCTCTTTCGCCGCGTGAGCATCACGGGCTCGCCGGTCGCGACCTCGTCCTCGAGGGCGAAGCGCAGCTCGTCGAGCTCGTTGACGGCGTCGGCGAAGCCCGAGATCTCGACGTCGGCCTGGGCGAGCCGGCTGACGTTGCCGCCCGAGGCCACGTGCCACCCGGTGGGGCGGTGCAGCGCGTCGAGGCGCTCGAGGAGCTCGGCGGCGGAGCGCGGGCGGCGGTCGGGGTGCTTGGCCAAAAGCGAGAGCACCACCTCGTCGATGGCGGGCGGCACCGGGTTCCTGGCGTTGGCCAGCGAGGGTGTCGGCGGCGGCTCGTGGATGTGCCGCAGGATCACCTTGATGGAGCTCTCTCCCTCGAAGGGCGGCCGGCCGACGAGCAGCTCGAACCACATGGCGCCGAGGGAGTAGAGGTCCGATCGCGGGTCGTCGCTGATCCCGTTGGCGCGCTCCGGGCTCAGGTACGCGGGCGTGCCGGGGATGACGTCCCGCTGCGTGATCGGAGAGAGCTGCTCGGGCTCCATGGAGCGGGCGAGCCCGAAGTCGAGCACCTTGGCGAAGTCCGTGTCGCCGCTGCGCTCGACGAGCATGACGTTCTCGGGCTTGAGATCGCGGTGGATGATCCCGGCCGCGTGCGCCGCCGTCAGCGCCGAGGTCACGCCGCGCATGATGTGGAGCGCGCGGTCCCAGGGGATGAAGCCGGTCTGCTCGAGGAGATCGCGGAGGCTCTGGCCCTCGAGGTACTCCATGGCGATGTACAGCTCGCCGGTCTCGGTGTCGCCGAAGTCGTAGAGCGTGACCACGTGCGGGTGCGTCAGCCGCGACACCGATCGCGCTTCCTTCTCGAAGCGGCGCAAAGCGGTGGGATCCTCGACGTGGGAGCGCAGCAACACCTTGAGCGCCACGGGGCGCTCGAGCGGGTGTTGGATCGCGAGGTAGATCGCGCCCATCCCGCCCTGGTTGAGCTTCTTGATGATCGAGTAGCGGCCCGCGAGCACGCGGCCGACATACGGGTCGTCACCCTCCACCGGATCTCCCACGGAGGGGAGACTGCCGCAGGTCCGGCCTCGTTGACGAGAAGGAGGCGTGCCGTCGTACTGTTTCGACCGTGAAAACCCCTTCCATCGCCCAGTGCAGCGTCTGCGGGACCCAGTTCACACCGAGGGTCCGCTATCAGCTCGACAAGGGCGCCGACGGCGCCGTCGTCCGGGCCTTCTGCTCGCTGCCCTGCAAGGCCGGCGGGTCGGGGCGCGGCGTCGCCTGCGGCGTCTGCGGCGCCGCCTTCACGCTGACCTTCGCGTACCAGGCGCACAAGACGGCGGGCGGCCAGGTGCTCTACGTCTGCTCGGAGCGCTGCAAGGCGGCCTTCGACAAGCCGCCGCCGGCGCCGGCAGAGCGGCCGTACCGCGTGGCCGTGCTCAACCAGAAGGGCGGCACCGGCAAGACCACCACGTCCATCAACCTCGCCGCGGGCTTCGCCGAGTCCGGCGCGCGGGTGCTGCTCATCGACGCGGACCCGCAGGGAAACGTCGGCGTCTCCCTCGGCGTTCACAGCGAAAAAACGCTCTACCACGTGCTGATGGGGGAGGTGTCCGTCGCCGACGCGGTGGTGCCGCTCGGCGAGAGCTTCGACATCCTCACCAGCGACGACACCCTCGCCGCCGCCGAGATCAAGCTCGCGCAGCACCCGCTGCGGGGCGGCGTCCTCAAAAAGAGCATCGAGAAGAACACCGACTACACCCACGTCGTCATCGACTGCGGGCCGTCGCTGTCGCTCATCAACCAGAACGCGCTGTGCACCGCCGACGAGGTGCTGGTGCCCGTCGCGTGCGACTACCTGTCGCTGGTCGGCGTGAAGCAGGTGCTGAAGACGGTGAAGAACGTGAACCAGCACCTCGGCCACCCGCTGCGGGTGGGCGGCGTGCTCCCCACGTTCTACGACGCGCGCGCCAAAATCTGCCGCGACGCGCACGAGGCCTTGAAGAAGCACTTCGGCCCCGTGTGCCTGCCGCCGGTGCGGATGAACACCAAGCTCAAGGAAGCGCCCAGCCACAAAAAGACCATCTTCGAGCACGACCCCCACTCGTCGGGCGCCGCGGACTACCGGGCGGTGGTGAGGATCATGCTCGAGCGCGCGCGCCACGCGACGTCGACGTCGCCGGCCGAGGCCGCCGCGCCCGCCGGCCGCGTGGTGGGGGGAGGCGCGTGAGCCCCCGGAAGAAGGCCGCCGGCGCCGACGACGAGCTGGGGCTCGGCGACGATCCCCTCGACGGCGCCGATCCGCTCGTCGAGCACTTCTACAAGCCCGCGCCGTCGACGCCGTCGCGCAAGCCACGCCCGCAGCGGGGCAAGGGACGGCAGCCCTTGCCCGACGGCAAGACCTGGCGCCTGGTGACGTTCTCCTTCTACGAGGACGACGTCGCGCGCCTGGACGCGCTCCTGGCCGAGGCCAAGAAGCGCGGCCACAAGCGCGTGAGCCGCTCGCAGATCGTGCGGCTGGCGCTGCGCAACGTCGACCTCGCCGACCTCCCCGACGTCATCTGACCCTCGAGGGCCCGCCGCGCGGGTCGAGGGGGCGGCTCACATCTCGCCGGACGGGTCCGCGCCGAGCAGGAGCCTGTCGGCCCAGGCGGGATCGCTCGTGGCCGTGATGCGCAGCGGGGGCGGCGGCGCGTTGGCGGCGCGCGCCGCGCGCTCGGCGTGGTCGCGCAGGAGCAGGCGCATCGCGGGGCGCTCGGCCTGGTCGGCGGCGTCGATGAGGATCTCGCTCGCTTCGGCCGCGCTGCCGAGCTTCACGAGCGCGGTGCCGAGCCCGAGCGCGCTCTGCTCGAGGAAGGACCGCGGCAGCTTCTGCTCCTCGAGGATGCGGCGGAAGGCGCTCGCGGCCTCGCGCAAAGCACCCACCTGCACCATGCGGCGCGCGTGGATGTAGCGGCCGACGGCGACGGAGATGCGCGGCTCGGAGCGGAGGTCAGCGGGGGAGCCGTCGTCGACGCCGAGCCAATAGTGCAGCCGCTCGAACGCCGCCGCCCGCCGCGGCAGCGTGTGCGCGAGCAGCACGTCGAGCGCCGCCTGGCCGACGGGGGCGTGCCCCGCGGTGGTGACGATGGCCTCGGCGAGCATGCGCTTGGCGAGGAGGGAGCGCTGGGCGTCGAAGGGCAACAGCTCGATGCGCGCCCGGTCCCAGCTCGCCATGGCGTCGCGCGTCTTGCCCGCCACCCACTGCGCGTCGCCGAGCTCGGCGGTGCGGTCGGCGGCGTCGACGTCGTGGTCGACGGCGGCGAGCCGCCCCGCGGTGGCCTCGAGCGCGGCCGGGTCCTCGACGTCGTACGCGTCGGCCAGGAGGTCCTCGATGGTCTCCCGGGAGGGCGCGGGCCCGAGCTCGTCGAGGGCCTTGTCGACCTCGCCGGTGCGCGCGAGCGCCCGGACCTCGCGCGCGCGGTCGGCGTCCTCGGGCGTGCAGATGTCGCTCAAGATGGACGGCCGCTCGAAGCGCCGCGCGGCCACGACGGCGGCGTCGGGCGGCAGCGGCAGCGCGTCGAGCATGGCGTCGTGGCTCCGTACGAGGTCGGCGGCCGCGTCGTCGCCGCCCATGGCCTTGTCGACGGAGCCCGTGCGGTACAGCGCCGCCAACGCCCGCGTCGGCTCCGGCAGGCTCTTGGCGACGAGCGACTCGATGAACGCGCCGGCCGCGACGTACGCACGCGACGGGGGCTCGGTGAAGAACGACATGCCGCGGAACAACGACGCCGTCGACGGCGCCAGGCCCGCCCGCTTCATCGCCGCCGCCTGCTCCTTGAGCGTGAGCCCGTCGGCCACCGCGAGCTCGGGCGTGAGCGCCACGGCGAGGCCCTCGATGACCGCCGCGTGTTGGAACACGATGAAGTCGCTGGGGATGTGCAGGAGCGTGCTCGACAGCTCGCCGGCGACGGCGTGGGCGAGCTCGTGCCCGAGCGTCTTGTGCGGCACCTGGGCGCCCGTGATGTGCACCTCGCGGCGCCACGGGAAGGTGAAGTCGACGTGGGACGCCCCCGTCCAATACGCCTCGGCCTCGTGGTCCGCGTGGAGGTAGACGTTGATCTCCCCCTGCGGCTTCTGGCCGAGCCGGGCGTCGATGCGGTCGAGCCACAAGGTGCCCTCGGCGAGGACGGCGTCGACGTCCTTGGGCCGGAGCGCGAGCGGGTCGGCGTGCACGACGAGGAGCCCGCGCTTCTTCACGAGGGAGTAGCGCGCCTCCATGTCGGCCCGGCGAGGCATGAGCTTCGGGGCGCTGAGCCCGTGTGCGACGAGGCCGAGCACCAGGCTGACGGCGGCGGCGGCGTAGAGCGCACCCGGCGGCGCCGGCCGCTGCAGGCTCGAGCGGCGGGCGCGCGGATAGACGGCGGCGCCGGCGCACAGGAGGGCGACGCCGAGCAGCAGGGTGCCCGCGCGAAACGCGATGACGAGCGGCGGCATGGAGGCGCCCGCGAGGAGGTCGCCGTCGACGACGACGAAGAGGTGGCTGATGACGCGGAAGCCGGGCTCCCGGTACCACTCGACGAAGAGCCAGACGGCGAACGCGATCTCGAGGAGGAGCGCCGCGACGGTGGCGCGGCCGGGCCTGCCGAGGAGCCTGCCGACCCAGGTGCCGAGCGCGGTGTGCAACACGAGGACGGGGGCGGCGAGGAAGAAGAAGGGCAGGTAGCCACGCGCCGAGCTGCACGACGGCCGCAGGGCGCCGCCGGCGGCGGTGACGATGACGAACAGCGCGATCATCCCGGCGCCGACGAGGAGGGCGGGCAGGGCGTCCGCGAAGAACCCCTCCTGCGAGCGCGTGGAGGCGCGCGCGGCCTGGGCGAGGCAGAGGGCGACGCCCCCGACGACGCCGAGGACCTGCGCGCTCTCCGGCCCCGGGTTCGAGGTCAAGGGAAAGGCGAGGCACACGACCGCTGCGACGACGGCGGCGCCGGCGGCGAGCACGAGCGCGACGAGCTTCATGGCGGCATCCTACGCCCACGTCGCCTTGGGGCGGGCGGCGTTGCGCGCAGTCTTTCGCTGGTCACGGAACAGGGGCAGAATGCGGGCATGACCGAAACGAAGACCGGCCCCGATGCTCGGCAGCATGTGCGCGCGCCCATCGAGCTCAAGGTCGAGTACAAGAAGATGAACACGTTCTTCAGTGATTACACGAAGAACATCAGCAAGGGGGGGACGTTCATCAAGACGGACCGCCCGCTGAAGGTAGGCACGGAGTTCGTCTTCAAGCTCTTTGTTCCCGCGCAGGAGGAGCCCTTCACCCTGCGGGGGCAGGTCGCCTGGGTGAACACCGAGACCGAGTCCCAGCGCCCCGAGATCGCCGAGCGCGGCATGGGCATCAAATTCCTCTACGCCGACGACGCGCAGAAGCAGCGCTTCGAGGGCCTCGTCGAGGACATGATGAAAGACGCCCTCGGCGACGTCGTCTACAAAAAGCTCCTCGAAAAGACGCGGTAATTGCGCGCTTCGCGCGCGAGCAGCCGGGCCCTCCGGGCCCCCCCGCGCTTCGCGCGGGTCCCCCCCGGCTTGGGCGATCGCCTTGTCGGGCCCGCTCGCGGAGCTCGCGCTTCCGCGAGAGTCGTGCCGTGCGCCGAGATGACGCGGGTCGATCGCCGCGGCGAAGTCCGGCCTCGCAGCGGACTGCGGCGGCCGACTTCGCCGCGCCTCCCGTTTCGGGGCTTGTCGTTGTCGCTCGCGCGCGGCCGCGTACCGGGCTCGCCGCCGTCGCTCGCGCGCGGCCGCGTACCGGGCTCGCCGCCGTCGCTCGCGCGCGGCCGCGTACCGGGCTTACCGGGCTCGCCGCCGTCGCTCGCGCGCGGCCGCGTACCGGGCTCGCCGCCGTCGCTCGCGCGCGGCCGCGTACCGGGCTCGTCGTCGTCGCTCGCCCGTACCGGGCTCGCCGCCGTCGCTCGCGCGCGGCCGCGTACCGGGCTCGCCGTCGTCGCTCGCGCGCGGCCGCGTACCGGGCTCGCCGCCGTCGCTCGCGCGCGGCCGCGTACCGGGCTCGTCGTCGTCGCTCGCCCGTACCGGGCTCGCCGCCGTCGCTCGCGCGCGGCCGCGTACCGGGCCCGCCGTCGTCGCGCGCGCGCGGCCGCGTACCGCTCGCCGCCGTCGCTCGCGCGCGGCCGCGCACCGGGCTCGTCGTCGTCGCTCGCGCGTACTGGGCTCGCCGCCGTCGCTCGCGCGCGGCCGCTTACCGGGCTCGTCGTCGTCGCTCGCCCGTACCGGGCTCGCCGCCGTCGCTCGCGCGCGGCCGCGTGCCGGCGTCGCGCGCGCGTCGGGCGGGGCGGGCACGCGTCGGCGGGGGCGGCGGCGGGGCCCGTGCGCCGGCGAAGGAACGCTCCGCCGCCCGGCCCTCGTGGAATCGGGTCTCGGTCTTGCCGGCCGGGCGGCCGTGTCCCGGATCTCAGGAATCTGTCGTCGTCGATCGCGTCCGGACGCCGTTTCGACGCGCCGCGGCGCTGGCATGTCGGCTGCTTAATGGCGGCGCTTCAGGAGGCACTACGCCATGCAGCGCTTGATTCGCATCGTCTCGCTCCTCGCCGTCATCTCCGTCGCCGCCGCCGGCCTCATCTCCGTCGCCGGCTGCCCGGCCGCCGAGGGCGAAGGAGAAGGCGAAGGCGAGTAGCCCCGCCGCTCCGCGCGCCTGACGTTGCCGCCGGCAGCGTCGGGCGCGCGCGACCACGCTCGCCCCGCGCCGTCGGCCGCCCGCGCGCCGTCGACGTGCGCGCCGCCGCGCTCGACGAGGGTGGCCTCGCGCCGGCGTCGGCCGCGCCGTCGACGTGCACCACCGCGCTCGACGGAGGCGGCCTCGGGCCGGCCGCGCGCCGCTGCGGCTGCGCCTCAGAGAAGCCGACGTCGACGACGCCCGGCCGCTCGCGCCGTCGGCCCGGCCGCTCGCGCCGTCGGCCCGGCCGCCGAGGCCGAAGGCGAGGGCGAAGGCGAGCAGCCCCGCCGCTCCGCGCGCTTGACGTGCCGCCGGCGCTGCGCCGCGCGGAGCTCTTCGTCGTGGCTCTTCGTCGCGGCTCTCCGACTCCGGCCCCGTCCGCGACATCGAACAGCGCCGATCCCAAGGACGCAGGCTCGTCCCCCGCGCCGGGAAGACCCGGGGTGTCCACGGCCCTCCGGCTCGAGGGGCTGGGCTCGTCCCCCACGCCGGGAAGACCCCGTCGGGCCCTACAGGTGCTCGAAGGCGCGATCGCCCCGATCGAGCACGGCGGCGCCGTGGACGTTGGCCGTGCCTCCGATGCGCCCCACGAGGGGGCGCCCTACGGCCGCAGCGCGTGCGTCGTCGATGCGGCGCGTTCGGGCCCGCATCGAGCGCCGTTGCTCGGGAACGCCCGAAGGCGCGGCGTTCACCGACGAACGTCGTCACGCTGTGAAACCGTCACGCTGTGAATCGTCACGCTGTGAATGTCGCGCTGACATCACTCGAGCGGCGATCGCGTCCACGTCGCGGCTTCGAGCGCGGCGATGGCCGCGGCGACGTCGGCCGCGCGCCACAGCACGCGCCCCGGCTTCTTCCAACGCTCGACGTCCTCGGGGACCCAGCCGCGGCCCGCCGCGAGCGCCTCCTCGGACTCCCGCGCCAAAGCCTCGCGGTCCTGTGCAGCGACCTCGAGCACCCGCAGCGCAAAGCCGCCCTCGTCCGCCTGCAGCACCGCCTCCGCAGCGCCCCGCCCGAGCACCACGGGCAGCGCGGCGGCGCCGCGATCGCGCAGCGCTCGCACGACCTCGGCGCGCGAAGGCGTCGCCAGCGGCGCGCCCGGCATCATCAGCGGCGGCTCTTCTTGCGCGCCGCCTTCTCGGCCTTGCGCTTGGCCTTCTTGTCCTTGGCGGCCTTGCCGCCGCCGGCCGCGCCGGCGCGCGTCGTCGAGTAGTAGCCCGGCGGCGGCGCCAGCGGCTTGTTGCCCTGCGCGCCGAACGGGTTCACGCCGCCGAACAGCGAGCTCATGTCCGCGGGGCCCGCGCCGCCGAGCCCCTTGGCGAGCCCGGCCATGTTGCGGAAGCCGGGCATGCGCCCGAGCAGCGAGGGCTGCATGCCGATCATCTGCATCATCTGCTTCATCATCGCGAAGCGCTGAAGCAGATCGTCGACGTCCTTCTCCGAGCGCCCGCAGCCCTTGGCGATGCGCTTCTTGCGCGACTTCTGCTGCGTCACGACGTCGGGGCGGCGGCGCTCCTCGGGCGTCATCGACTGCACGATGGCCTCGAGGCGCACGAACTCCTTGTCGTCGATGCGCTGGCCCGCCGTCAGCTCGCTCATGCCCGGGATCTTCTCGAGCAGCGAGCTCACCGAGCCCATCTTCTTTACCATCTTCAACTGGTCGAGGAAGTCCTGCAGGGTGAGCTTGCCCTGCATCATGCGCATGGCGTCCTGCTCGGCCTTGTCCTTGTCGACGACGTCCTCGAACTGCTTCACGAGGCCGACGACGTCGCCCATGCCGAGGATGCGCGAGGCCAGGCCGTCGGGCCTGAACTCCTCGAGCTTGTCCATGGTCTCGCCCATGCCGAGGTACTTGATGGGCTTGCCCGTGATGGCCTTGATCGACAGGGCCGCGCCGCCGCGCGCGTCGCCGTCGAGCTTGGTCATGATGAAGCCGTCGATGTCCAGGCGGCGATCGAACTCCACCGCCGTGCGCACCGCGTCCTGGCCGGTCATGGCGTCGACGATGAGGACGATGTTGTCGGGCTTGGTGAGCGACTTTATCTGCTCGAGCTCGCTCATGAGCTCGTCGTTGATGGCGAGCCGGCCCGCGGTATCGAAGAGGCAGACGTCGCACTGCCACTCCTTGGCCTTCTGCAGCGCGCGCTTGCACAGCTCGGGCGGCGCGACGCCGTCTTCGTGAAAGAACCTCACGTCGAGCTGCTCGGCGAGCACGCGGAGCTGCTCGACGGCGGCGGGGCGGTAGATGTCGGCACCCACGAGGAGCGGCCGGTGCTTCTGCCGCTTGAGCATCGACGCGAGCTTGCCGGTGGTGGTGGTCTTGCCCGTGCCCTGCAGGCCCACCATCATGATGGAGCCGACGGGCTTTTGCAGCCGGATGGTCGTGTCCACCGGGCCCATCAGGTCCACGAGCTCGTCGTAGCAGGACTTGATGAAGTGCTCGGCCGGCCCGAGCTTCACCTTCTGGCCCTTCTTGTCCTTGCCCTCGACGGTGACGGTCTGACCGAACGCCGCCTCCTTCACCTTGGCGAGGAAGGTCTTCACGACGCCGAGCTCGACGTCCGCCTCGAGGAGGCTCAGGCGCACCTCGCGCAGCGCCTCGTCGGTGTTCGACTCCGTCAGCTCCGCTTGACCGGAGAGGAAATTGCGCGCCTGCCTGAACCCCTTGGAGACCGTCTCGAGCATGGCCCCGCTGTAGCGGCTCCCCCGTCGTCGAACAAGGTCCGCCGTCGGCCGCCCGCCCGATTCGGCGGGGGGCGCCCCGTGCCATGTGCCGGGGTTTGCTGGAGGGCGGCATGGCTCGCGACACCGGTCCCATCCTGCTGACGACGGGGGAGTTCGAGCTCCTGACCACGCGCGACTTCGGCGCCGGTCCCATCGTGGTCCCCGCCTCGAGGGCCTCCTGGCTGCTCGTCGGGCTGGCCGTCGCCGTCGGCGCCGTCGCCTGCGCGGTGCTCGCGTTCGATCGCTCGGCCAAGGTCGACGACACGGTCCGGCTCGAGCTCGCCAACCACGCCGTCGAATACGAGCTGACGGCGGCCAACGCCGAGATCCGCGCCACCGACGAGCGCGTCAAGGAGCTCGAGGTGGACAGCGTCGCCCTCGCCCGCCTCCGTGCGGCCGACGCCGACCGCGTCGCGAGCGCCACGCGCCTCGAGCGCGCGTTCGGCCACGAATTCCGGCGGGAGATCCGCAACGGCGACGTGCGGGTGATGCGCGACGGCGCCCGGGTGACGGCGCGCTTGTACGACTGGGCCGTGGTCGACGAGGACGACGACGACGTCAGCGTCCGCGGCGTGGACCTCCTCATGCGCGCCGGCGAGGTGCTCGCCTCCGAGGACGCCCGCGGCCGCGCCGTCGACATCGTCGCCTACACGGACGACCGGACCCAAGACCCGTGGGCCACGACGGCGGCGCGGGCGGCGTCGGTGGTGGCGTTCGTCGGCGAGAACACCGACCTGGATCCGGGCCGCCTGTCGGCGGTGGCGCGCGGGACGTCGGATCGCATCAGCAGAAACCGGGCCCGCAACCGCCGCGTCGAGCTCGTCGTCGACTTTGACTGAAAGTCTGACGAAAAAGGCTCGTAGCAGCACTCGGCGAAGCCGCCCACAAGGTGGCTCGCCGCGCGGAGTACGTGGGGCCCTGTACGGGTCCAGCCGTGGATCAGGCTTCTGGTGCTTGCGGCGATCGCCGGCCCCGCGCGGCCGAGGTGGCGGGATCACGGGCAGGATCCCGCGGCGATCGAGCTCCTTGACGTCGTCGCGGTTGAAGTGGTTCGCGTCGGCGAGCACCACGGAAGGCGCGCGGCCGAGACGACGGACGACGTCGTCTTGCATAGGCAGGACGCTGCGCATGTCGCTGCCGACGTTCGTGACGCGCACGCCGACGATGGACCGCGGTCTTCTTCCCTACGACGCCGAGCTGGATGTTGTACGCAGGCCGGAAGCCGCCGTCGGCCATCTTCATCACGCGTGCGTCCTTGTCCGTCGTCGAGGCCCGCACCTCGCGACCGTCGCTCCCGGGCGGCAGCTTCTTGAGCGTCTTGATCGCGTCTCGACGCGCCGCTTGTAGTCACGCGCCTTCGCGGCGCGGGCCGCGTGCGCCGCGAAGGCGATCTCCGGATTGTCGGCATCGGCGAGCACCGCATCTTGGCGCGCAAATGTCGCTGAGTTGCGAAGTGCTTGGGCGCTCGGAATCAGCGAAGGCTAGACAACGTCGCCACCGCCGGAGCTCCTTTCCGCTCCGCCGTGTGGCCGTAGCACCGTCCCCTTCCGGGTGGCTCGGATCAACGGTCCATCCCTCGCCGCCACTCGCGGCGCTCTCGATGACTTACGCGTCAGCCTCTGGGCGGACGAGCGCGCGTCGCGCGGCAGCGTGGCCGCGCTCCGGCGGGCCCCCGTGGCGCGCGCGCGCGCGCTCGTGAGACAACCCCCTCGGTGACGGCGGCGATCGCTCCTCTGCTCGGCGGGCTGTTCCTCGTGCTCGCCGTGGGCGCGCTCCTGCGCTGGCGCGCGGGCATGGGAGCGCGCGAGGCGGACACGCTCAACCGGCTGATCATCGACGTCACCATGCCGGCGCTCCTCGTGCACGTGTTGTCCACGCGCGACTTCGTGTGGCACGCGGGGCTCGCGCTCCTGGCGTCGACGGTGGGCCTCGTGGTGGCCGGCGCCCTCGGCTTCGTCGTCGCTCGGCTCGCGGGCGCCGACCGGCGCGCCCAGGGCGCGGCGCTCCTCACGAGCGCGTTTTCGAACACGGGCTTCCTCGGCTTCCCGCTCATCCTCGCGGTGTTTCATGGTGACGCCGCGGCGTCGTCCACCGCCCTCGTCGTCGACACCGTCGACACCACGCTGCTGTTGTGGACCCTCGGCCTCGCCGTCGCCCAGAACCTCGGCGACGGCTCCCGCCGGGCCGGCGTCCGCGGGCACCTGATGGTCACGCTGCTGGCCTTCGCGCGGCCCATCACCGTCGCCCTCGCGCTCGGTCTCCTCCTGCGCGGGACGCACGTCGCGCTGCCAGGCTTCGTCGACGGCGCGCTGGCCTCCCTCGGCGCCTGCACCACGCCGCTCGTGTTCCTCGCGCTCGGCCTTCAGCTCGATCCGAAGGCCATCCGCGGCCGCGTGTCGCTCGTCGCCGGCGTCGCCGCCATCAAGCTCGCGGTGGCCCCGCTGGTGGCGCTCGCCGCCGTGCGCGTCCTGCACGTCGCGGAGCCGGCGGCGTCGGTGGCGGTGCTCGAGATCGGGATGCCCTCGGCGATGGCGTCGGTGATCGTCGCGGCCCGCAGCGGCTGCGACCGCTCCCTCGCCGCCGGCGTCGCCACGCTCGCGACGGTGGCGTGCGTGGCGACGCTGCCGGCGCTCGGCTGGCTCCTCGACATAACGCGCTGATCGCGCCTCGGGCATGGCCGTCGAGCTACAGCGACAGGACGAACGCCTCGAGGTCCGCGCGGGCTTCGGGCGACAGCGACATGGCGTCGCCGTGGCTTCGCCCCGAGTAGCGCTCGAGCACGGCGCGCACCGGGTCGTGGTCGGTGGCCTCGAGGTGGTCGCCGTCTTTGACGGAGAAGCCGGCGCTCGCGGACAACAGCATGGGCCAGACGTCCCACGCGCCCACCAGGGAGGGCGGCGTGCGCCGGTCGAACGAGGTGTTCTGCTGCTCGACGCGCAGGGGCAAGGCTTGCGGCGTGTCGAGCCTCATGAAGCGCCGGCGGGTCTTTTCGTCCTGATCGGTGGCGTACAGCGGCGCCGGGTGACAGCCCGCGCACCGGCCCTCGAAGATGCTCCGCCCCTTGTCCGGGTGGCCGGTGGCGCCGCCGTCGAGGGCGAGCGCGTCGACGAAGCCGCCGTCGCGCGCGCGAAAGGGGTTTCGCCACGTCGTCAACGAGCGCGCATACAGCGCCAGGCGCTTGACCTCGTCGGGAGACATCTTGGGGTTCTGGAAGCGGTTGTTGCTCCCCACGTAGCTCACCGTGTCCTCGAGCGTCGGGTGCGCCGGCGGGTTGAAGTACGGCGGCGTGTCGCGCGTGCCCCGCACCGTGGGCGAGCGCCAGATGCGCTCCATGCCGGTCTTGGTGAAGAACACCCCCTCGCTGCTGCCGTCATGGTGGCAGACGTCGCAGGACATGCCGGTGCGCCCGAGGTCGGCGTAGAAGATGACCTCGCCGAGGCGGCGGTCCTTTTGCACGAGCGGATCGAACAGCGGCCACGACCTCGTCACGGTGGGCTTGTCGCCGCTCACGTCGAGCGCGGTGACGCGCCCCGTGAAGCGCTCGAGCACGTAGAGGGTCTTTGCGTCGGCGGAGAGCGCGAGCGCCGCCGGCCCGGCGTGCACCTCGATCCCCGCGCGCCGCTCGACGTCGTCGCCGACCTTGGGCGGCGCCGCCTCGGCCGTGAAGTCGAGCCCGTCCTTGGCGAAGTCCGCCGCGGGCCGGAACGTGGGGAACCCCTCGGGCGGCGGCAGCGCCACCGCGCCGAGCCAGGCCTCGCGCGCCTTCTTGGCGTCCTTGTCCACGAGCGCGCGCGCGTCGACGACGTGGATGAGGCCCTCGGCGATGTCGGCGGCGTAGAGGCGCCCGCGCTTTTGGTCGAGGGCGAGCGCCTCGTCGACGCCGAAGTTGCGCGCGAGGTGACGCGTGTAGCGGAGCGTGGCGGGGTCGATGACGCCGACGCCGCCGGTGGGCGACACGCCCATGTGGTCCGGGTTCGGGCCCACGTTCGGCCCCGCGCTGGCCACGAACAAGCGCTTGGCCTTCGTGTCGTAGACGAGCGCGCGCACGCCCTTTCCGCCCATCACGTCCTTGGCCCACGGCTCGGTGTGCCCGCCGAGGAGCTCGACGCCCGGGCGCGGCGCGACGCCCCTGGACACCGCGCCATCCTTCTCGCTGACGAGCTGCACCTCGCCGTCGAGGACGGAGCCGATCGCGATCCTGTCGCCGGCGACGGCGATGCCCTGCGGGTTCGGGCCCACGGGCACCCTCCACTTCACCGCGCCCGTCTTCAGGTCCACGGCCCACAGCGTGTCGCGCGCGTGCTCGCCGATGTAGGCGACGCCGTTGTCGACGACGACGGCGTGGGCGTACGCGGGCCCCGGCAGCGTGCGCACCGCGCGCCTGCCGTCGGTGCCCGGCCGGGCCGCGACCAGCTCGAGGGACGCCGCGTAGCGGTGCACCACCGCGACGTCGTCGCCCGCGGGCGCGAGGGCCCAGGGGCCGTCGCCGACCCGAACGCGGGCGACGGCCCCGCTTTGCAGGTCGAGCGCGAACAGCTCGTCGGTGGTGGGGGAGGCCGTGAAGGCGAAGCCGTCGACGACGACGAGGCCGGTGACGTCGACGAAGCCGGTGTCGTTCACCACCGTGAGCTCGACGGCGTCGCCGGCGGCGGCGCCCTTGTCGTCGACGAGCGAGAGCTCGGCCGTGGCCTCGGCGGCGGCGTCCGGCAGCTTGAGCCCGGCGGGCAGGAGCGCGTGCGCGTGGGTGGCGTCCTCGACGACGAGCGGCAGGTCGCGCTCGAACGGCGCGCCGAGGTGGAGCTTCAAGCCGGCACGCAGGCCGCGGCCGTACAAGAGCAGGGGCTCGTCGGTCTCGTTCGACGTCGAGCGCGGGCCGACGCCCGTGAGCGTGACGGCCGCCGGCGGCGGGCCTGCGTCGGGCGCGGCGCGCTTCGCCGGGTGGCAGCCCGCCCCCGCACCGATCGCGCCGGCGGTGGCGGCCGCGGCGACGAGGAGGACGGAACACGTTCGCATCGGGGACAAGCTCATGCGCACGAGGCTACCCGAGGGCGGGTTGCGGATTCGAGGGGCGATGCCCCACACTCGGCGGCATGTCCGCATTCGACAGGCGAAGCGTTCTCATCGGCGGCGGCGCCACTCTCCTCGGCGGCGCGCTCGCTGCGTGTCCGAAGAAGCCCGAGCACGGCGGAGAAGCCGGCGACGAGCACCCGGAGAAGCACCCGCGCGGCGGCATGACGGCCGCCGAGGTCATCCCCATCCTCACGGCGTTCGCCGACCGCCTCATCCCCCACGACGAGCTCGGCCCGGGCGTGAAGGAGGCGGGCATGGACACGTACCTCGAGCGCACCCTGGCGGACCCGCGCATGAAGGCCATCAAGTCGCTGGTCACGCGCGGCGCCGTGTTCCTCCAGAAGGCCGCGCGCACCGAGCACCAAAAGCCCTTCGCCGCGCTCGCCGACGCCGACAAGGACGAGCTCATCAAGCGCATGGCGGGCAACGAGGTGCGCCCCAACGGCTTCTCCGCGGACGCGTTCGTGCGCGTCATGCTCGCCCTCTCGCTCGAGGGGTTCCTCGGAGACCCGCGCCACGGCGGCAACAAGGGGCACGTCGGCTGGGACTTCGTCGGCGGCATCGACTGGATGGGGAGGAAGAAGGCGTGACCACCACCTACGACCTCATCGTGGTCGGCTCGGGCGCCGGCGGCGCTCCCGTCGCGCAGCGCTGCGCGGCGGCGGGCATGAAGGTGCTCATCCTCGAGCGCGGCAAGAAGTACGTCCGCGACGACTTCGCGGACCGCGACGAGATCGAGTGGTGCCGCCGCGACCGCTTCTGGCCGAGCATCCTCACCGACCCGCACACCCGCCGCGGTGACGAGGGGCAGCACGCGCAGCGCACCACCGACGGCTGGACCAGCGTCATCCTCGGCGGCGGCACCGTGCACATGAGCGGCTTCTTCCTGCGCGCGCACCCCGACGACGCCAAGCAGGGCACGCGCCTCAAGGGCGAGCAGGCGCACACCGCCATCGATTGGGCCGTGCCCTTCGACGACGTCGAGAAGTACTACAAGGTGGCCGAGGACGAGATGGGCGTGTCCGGCGTGCCGGGCAGCAAGCTCGCCCCGCTCGGCGAGCACCCCATCACCAAGCAGGCGGAGGCGGCGGCCAAGAAGCTCGGCGTGCCCATCATTCGCACGCCGCGCGCCATCCTCACCGAGAACCGCCCCGACGAGGACCGCAAGGCGTGCATGTACCACCTGGTCTGCGCCTCGTACGGCTGCCCCAACGACGCCAAGGGCTCGATGCTGAGCACGTACCTGCGGCGCGGCGAAAAGACCGGGCACCTCACCGTTCGCACCGAAGCGCTCGTGAAGAAGCTCGTGAAGAGCGGGGACCGCGTGACGGGCGTGGTCGTGAAGGACCTGCGCACGGGCGTCGAGGACACCATCAACGCCGGCACCGTGGTGGTGGCGTGCAGCGCCGTCGAGAGCGCGCGCCTGCTGCTGTTGTCCGGCGACGGCTTCAACCCGGGGGGCAACGTCGGCAAGCACCTGTGGTTCTCGCTCTACGTCGACGTCAACGGCTTCTTCAAGAAGGAGAAGTTCCCCGAGGTGATGGCCGGCAGCCCGTTCATCCACCGCACGCTCAACTACGGCGGCGCGGTGCCCAAGGCCGAGCAGGCGGCGCTCGGCGTCGATCGCACGGGCACGATGGACCTGCTCTGGCAGCACGACAACCCCATCCATCGGGCGGAGCGCATCGCGACGGAGCACGGCATCTTCTGGGGCACCCGGCTCAAGAAGGCGATCAAGGAGCAGTTCACGCAGGGGCGCACCATCCTGTGCGAAGGCTTCGGCGAGTCGCTGCCGCACAAGGGCTCGTACGTGGACCTCGATCCCGACACCCGCGATCAACACGGCCTGCCGGTATCGCGCATTACGCACTGGCACCACCCGCGCGATCAGAAGGTGGCGGAGGCCATGCAGAAGCTCGGGACCAACGTCTTGAAGGAGATGGGCGCCGACGACGTCCGCGTCCGCGTCGGTCTCGGCGAGACCGTGATCCTGCAAGGTGGCACGTGCCGCTTCGGCAACGACGCCAAGGACAGCGTCACGGACCCCACGGGCCGGGTTCACGGCTTCAAGAACCTCTACGTCAGCGACGGCGCGAGCATCCCCTCGAGCCTCACGTGCCCGGTGACCCTGACCATCGTCGCCAACGCCCTGCGCATCGGCGACGGCATCGTCAAGGACGCAGGCGTCAAGAAGGGCTGAATCCCCGGGACAACGCGCGCCCCCGGACGGGAGCGGCGAGGGCGGGGACAGCGCGGCGATCGTTTGCTACACCGCGTTCGTGCTCCGGCCGCTGACCCGCTTGCGCCTCCTGCTCCCTCCGGGCCGCGACGCCGACGTGCGCACGCCGTCCACGGTGGAGACGATCGCGGGGCGCATCGCCGACGCGCTCGCCGTCCACGGGGTGCAGGTGCGGCAGCAGGTCCGCGGCGCGCCCTTCGACGGCGCCCCCCGCGCCGACGTCGCGCTGTGGTTCCCCGACGAGACCGGCGCCGTCCCCGCGCCCGATCCCCGCGCGGCGCCGGCGCGCGTGCACGCCGCGCTCGTCGTCGAGCCCAGCGCAGGCGGAAAGAACCTCTCCCGCTACGACGCCCTCGTCGTCCCCCACCCGTCGCTGCGCGATCCCGTGCGCGCGGCGCAGAAGAAGGCTGCGCACGCCGGCCGCGAGATCCCCGTCGTCGTGGCGCGGCTCGCCGGCGCGCCGCCCGCCGCCCGCGAGGCCGAGAAGGCGCTGCGCGGCGTCGCCGGCCGCCTCGTGGTCGTCGTCGACGTGCGGGGCAAGGAGGGGGGCGCTCGAGGCTCCGGCCTCGACTTCGAAGCCGACATCGAGCGCGTCGTCGTGCAGCTCGCGCTCCAGGCGCAGGCCGCCGCCGTCGTCCTCCTCGCCCCGCACGAGGAGCGCGCCCGCGCGCGCGTCCGCGCCCTGTGCGCGCGCCACGGCGTGGACGCCTGGCTCGCCTCGGGCGCCGAAGCCTTCGCGCAGTCCGTCGGCGCCGCCGACCTCGTCGTCGGCTGCCCGGCCTGGCACGAGATCCTGCTCACCGCGCTCACGCGCACCGCGGTGTCGCTGCTGCCGTTCGAGGGCCCGCACGCGATCGTCGACGGCCTCCTCGCCGCCCGCGCCGTCGACGACGTCATGGGCGTGCTCCAGCTCGCCGCGGCGCTCGATCGCCGCCTCGCCGACCCCGGCGCGCTCGAGGCCAAGGGCATCGCGCTGCGCGAGGCGCTCTTTGGCGCCGACAAGGACCTGGCCGACGCCCTCGCCGCCCTCGAGCCGCTCCCGCAGGGCGCGCACCTGCAGAGCGCGTGGGAGCCCGTGGGCCCCCAGGCCGCGCAGCCGGGGCAGGGCGGCGGCCCCGTCGTCGACGCGCGCGACGCGGGCGCCCCCGCCGAGCCCTCGCGCGGCCAGAAGATCGAAGACGCGCTCGAGGCCCTCAAGGCGCGCATCGGGAAGGCCGAGTGAGCGCTCCGTGATCGATCTGCATTGCCACATCCACCCCGGCGTCGACGACGGCTGCCCCGACGAAGACGCCTCCATCGCGCTCGCCCGCGCGCTCGTCGACGCCGGCGTCACCACGGCGGCTTGCACGTCGCACGTGCGCCCCGACAAGGGCTGGATGAACGTCAAGGCGGGCGACGCCGCCCGCGTCGCCCACCTGCGCGACGTCCTCGCCGGCGCCGGCGTCCCCCTCGAGGTGGTGGGCGGCGCCGAGCACTACATGGACGCCGCGGTCTTCGGCGCCCTCGACGGCCTCGCCGACCTGGCGGTGCCCTACGGCGCCTCGCGCTGGATGCTCGTCGAGACCCCGTACCTCGGCGAGCCGCCGAACCTCCTCGAGGTGCTCCACGGCGTGCGCCGCCGCGGGTTCCGTGTGCTGCTCGCCCACGTCGAGCGCTTCCCGTACCTCTCGGACAAGCTCGACAACACGCGCCGCCTCGTCGACGCCGGGCTCGCCGTCCAGGTGAACCTCGGCTCGCTCGCCGGCGCGTACAACCACGCGCAGAAGAAGAACGCCGAGCGCCTCTTGAAGGAGGGGCTCGTCAGCGTGCTCGCGGGAGACTGCCACCGCGCCGAGGACGTCGACCGGAACATCGTGAAGGGCCTGGCCGCCGCCGCCAGGCTCGTGGGCGCCGACGTGGTGCAGCGGCTGACGGTGGAGAACCCGCGACACATCCTGGACGACGCCCCGCCCGAACGGATCCTGCCTTGAGCGAGGACGCCGCCGCCCCCGCCGCGCGCCCCGGCACCGTGGCCAACCTGGTGAAGCTCTTCGTGAGCCTCGCCGTCGGCGGCGTGTGCCTGGTGCTGGCCTTCCGCGGCATCGCCTCCACCGACGAGCAGACCGGCGTCCCGTGGAAGGCGATCGGCGCGACCATGCGCGGCACCGCGTGGTGGGGGTACGTCGGGTGGACGCTCTTGCTCGCGGTGCAGATCCTCCTGCGCACCCAGCGCTGGCGCATCCAGGTGCGCGGCCTGACGGGCGCGATGCCGTCGGTGCGCGAGAGCCTCGCCATCAATTGCGTGAGCTTCGCGGCGGTGTTCCTGCTCCCCTTCCGGCTCGGCGAGCTCGTCCGGCCCAACATGGTCGCCGAGCGGAAGATCATGAGCCGCTCCGCGGGCCTCGCCGCCACCTTCCTCGAGCGCTCCATCGACGGCATCGTCACCACGGGGTTCTTCGGCCTCGTCCTGGTGCTCATGGGCCACCGCGAGGTGCCGGAGGCGGTGCGGGTGGGCGGCTGGACGGCCGTCTGCGTCTTCGGCGGCGCCCTCACGTTCTTCTTCGTCGCATTTCGCTGGCGGGAGGGGACCGCGCGCGTGTTCGAGCGCGTCGTGGGCCTCGTCCACGGCGCGCTCGCGCGCAAGCTCGGGGCCCTGTTGCGCGGCTTCCTCGACGGGCTCGCCTGCTTCGAGAAGCCCGGCGACCTCGCAGGCTACGTGGCGTGCACCGTCGCGTATTGGTTCACCAACGGCCTCGGCATGCTGTTGCTCCTGCGCGCGATGCACATCGAGACCGAGGCGCTGGCGGCGTTCTTCACGCTCTGCTTCCTCGTCATCGGCGTGATGATCCCCGCGCCGCCGGGCAACGTCGGCAACTTCCACGCGTTCGCCCGCGCGGGCCTGGCGGTGTTCGCGGTGCCGCCGGCGGCGGCCATCGGCTACGCCATCCTGCTGCACCTGCTGACCGTGGGCGGCATCGTGCTCGCCGCCGCCGTGTTCTTCGTGAGCGGCGACGTGAGCCTCGCGCGCATCCGCCGGGCGACGGCGGCGCCCCCGCCGGCGGGCCCGTCGCCGGTGGGCCCTGCGCCGGCGGGCCCTACGCCGGCGGGCCCTTCGTAAGGGAGTCGGGGAACAGCGCCTCGACCAGGGCGTCGATCTCGGCTTCGTCGACGATGTCCTCGAAGAGGTCCTCTTCGGCCTCGGTGAACACCTTGGCGGCCGTCGGGAGCAGCGATGCGTTCATGGGTGCCTCCTGGCGCCACTTTGCGCCCGCAGGATCCCCGTCTCCAGTTTTTGGCCGCCCGGTGGCTGTCTCGGGGACCCGCGGCAGACGCGGTTGACGTGGTCGACACGGATGGTAGGACGGTGTGCGAGTGCGCTGCCGCGCTCACCAGCACCACACGTCCACGACGTCGGCGCTGGGGTCCCGCGCCGCTTTCTGCGGTTCGGGGGACCCCGCGGCAGCCGGGAGCGTGTGCCGTGGAGCTCGAGCCGTTTCTCGTGCCGTTCGAAGGTCAGAGCGAGGCTCTGCGCGAGGTGATCGAGCCCGCGCTGGCCGCCGTCGGCCTCGAGCTCGTGCAGCTCCACTTCGTCCGCGGCGCGCACAAGGACACGCTCCGGCTCTTCGTCGATCGCAAAAGCGGGGGCGTCTCCGTCTCCGAGCTCGAGAAGGCCAACCGCCTCTTGAGCGACCTCCTCGACGTCGAGGATCAGGAGCAGCACCTGTTCCCGCACGCCTACGACCTCGAGGTGGGCAGCCCGGGCCTCGATCGCCCGCTCACCAAGCGCAGCCACTTCCAGCGCTGCGTCGGCCAGCGCGTGCGCGTGAAGACCCGCGTGGCGCTCGAGGGCGCGCGCTCCTTCACCGGTGAGATCAAGGCCGTCGACGACGCCGCCCTCGAGGTCGACGGCCACCGCATCCCGTACGAAGAGATTCAGAGCGCGCACGTCGTCTACGTGTTCGAGACCCCGAAGAAACCCGGAAAGAAGCGATGACCACAGCCACAAGGAGCGTCGGAATGGACGTTTTTGAGAAGCTCGACCTCAACCAGGTCCTCGAGCAGGTCGGCAAGGAAAAGAACATCGACAAGCAGGTGCTCGTCGAGGCCCTCGAAGCCGCGATGCTCACGGCCGCCAGGAAGAAGCTCGGGCTCACGGCCGACCTCCAGGCCAACTTCGACGAGACCCTCGGCGCCGTCCGCGTCTACGAGTTCAAGAAGGTGGTGCGCGACGTCAGCAACGCCTCCGTCGAGATCTCGTTCGAGGACGCCAAGAAGCTCGACCCCACCCTCACCGAGGACGTCATCGGCGACGACCTCGGCGTCGAGGTCAACGACAAGGACTTCGGCCGCATCGCCGCGCAGACCGCCAAGCAGGTGATCATCCAGCGCGTCCGCGAGGCCGAGCGCAGCACCATCTTCAACGAGTACAAGGACAGGAAGGGCGAGCTCGTCACCGGCATCGTGCGCCGCTTCGAGCGCGGCAACGTCGTCGTCGACCTCGGCCGCGCCGAGGCCGTGCTCCCCATGCGCGAGCAGGTGCCGCGCGAGAACATCCGCTCCGGCGACCGCGTCGTCGCCTACGTGCTCGACGTCCTCGAGATCGCGCGCGGCCCGCAGATCGTGCTGAGCCGCACCCACCCGAACCTCGTGGTGAAGCTCTTCGAGCAGGAGGTCCCCGAGATCGCCGAGGGCATCGTCACCGTCGAGGCCGCCGCCCGCGAGGCCGGCGTGCGCAGCAAGATCGCCGTGCGCTCCCACGACAGCGACGTCGACCCCGTCGGCGCCTGCGTCGGCATGAAGGGCGCCCGCGTGCAGGCCGTGGTGCAAGAGCTCCGCGGTGAGAAGATCGACATCGTGCCCTGGGACGAGGATGAGGCGCGCTTCGTGTGCAACGCGCTGTCGCCTGCCGAGGTCACGCGCGTGCTCGTCGACGAGCAGAACCACACCATGCAGATCGTCGTCCCCGACGATCAGCTCTCGCTGGCCATCGGGCGGCGCGGGCAGAACGTCAGGTTGGCCGCGCAGTTGACGGGCTGGAAGATCGACATCACCTCGGAGACCAAGGTCGCCGAGGAGAAGGAGGTCGCCTGGGCGTCGCTGTCCCGCATCGAGGGCCTCTCCGAGTTCGTCGTGCAGACGCTCTACAACCACGGCTTTCGCCGCGCCCTCGACGTCGTCGAGGCCGACGACGAATTCCTCGCGTCGCTGCCGGGCTTCTCGCCCGACGCCGTGCCGCGCGTGAAGGCGTCGGCCAAGGAGGTCACCAAGCAGGAGGCGGCCGAGAAGAACGAGCTGCGGCAGGCGGCGCGGGCGCAGGCCAAGGTGCTCCTGTCCATCGAGCGCGCGGGCCACGAGCAGCGGCTCGCCGGCACGACGGACGAGCAGCGCCTGAGCGCGGTCGAGGGCGTGCAGCCCTACGTGCTCGAGCGCTTGCGCGACGCGTTCTACGCGGCCCCCGAGGATCTCTACTTCGAGGACGACGTCGAGCGGCTCGTGGGCATCGCCGGCTTCTCGGCGGGCAAGGCGCGCCAGCTCAAGGTCGCGGCCGCCGCCGCGGTCCAGGAGCTGACCAAGGGCGTGGCGCCCAACAACGAAAAGCCGCTGTCGGAGCCCGAGGCCCGCGACGCGCAGCAGTACGACGAGCTGAACTCGCGTCCGCCGGCCGAGGCGGCGGCCGAGGAGCCCCCGCCCGCCTGACCGGCGCTGCCGGCGGCACGCGACGACGAGGAGGACGGCGTGAGCCGGAAGAAGCAGGGTGGCGGCAAGCGGCGGAAGGCGCTCGATCACGACGAGCCCTTTCGCATGTGCGTCGCCTGCCGGGCGTCGCGCCCGCGCGAGGAGATGCTCCGCTTCGCCCGCGCCCCCGACGGCGGCGTCGGCTTCGACGTGCGCGCGCGGCTGCCCGGGCGCGGCGCGTGGACCTGCGCCGATCCCGCGTGCGTGGAGAAGGCCATCTTCAAGGGCGGCTTCGCGCGGGCGTTCGAGGCGCCCGTCCTCGTGGCGGACGCCGCCGCCTTCGTCGCCGGGGTGCGCGCCGTGTTGGAGGCCGAGGCCCTCGCGGGCCTCGGGCTCCTGCGCAAGGCGGGCGCGCTGTCGGCGGGCCGTGACGAGGTGGCGCGCGCCGTCGGCGCCGGCGGCGTCAGCGCGCTCGTCCTCGCGCGCGACCTGTCCGCGCGCAGCCGCGCCGAGGTCACCCGGGAGGGCGTGACGACGGTGGCGGGGCCCGACCAGGCGGGCATCGGCCGCGCAGTGGGCAGGAAGCCGACGGGCGTGCTCGCGGTTCACGGGGGGCCCCGCAGCGAGCGGCTCCTCTCCGACCTGAAAAAGCTCGAAAAGTTCACGACAACGCCGCTTGCCGAAGCGGTTGGGGAAGCCTAGAACACCCGACGTCTTCGACGTGGGAGTGTGTCTGGATGGGGAAGCTGCGCGTACATGAGCTGGCCAAGAAGCTCGGCCTGTCGAACCAGGAGCTGCTCGACAAGCTCAACAAGGCCGGCATGGCCGTGAAGACCCACTCGTCCACCGTCGACGAGCAGGAGGCGATGAAGGCCCTCGGCGCTGACAAGCCGAAGACGCCTCCGCCGGAGACGCGCCCGCGCACCATGGTGCGTCGAGGCACGCCGCCGACGCCGCCTGCGCCGGAGCCCGCTCCCGAGCCGGCTGCGGCCGAGCCGGCGCCTGCCGCCGCGGCCACGCCCGCCCCCGAGCCCGTCGCCGCGTCCGCTCCCGCCGCGTCCGCTGTCGTCGAGGCGGCCCCGGCCCCGGCGACGACCACGGCCGCTGCCACGGCCACGGCGACGGCCGCCGCCGCCCCGGCCCCGGCCCCGGCGAGCGCCACCGCGCAGCCCGCCGCCGACAAGGAGCCCGCCGCCGCGTCCCCGGCCGCGGCCACCCCGGCGGAGGCCGCGCCGGCCCCGAAGGGGGCGCCCGCCGCGCCCACCAACGTCGTGCGCGTCATCGACGCCGACGCGATCAAGGCGCGCCTCGCCGCCGAGAACCGCACCTTCGAGGTGCGCAAGCCCGGCGGCATGCGTCCCGGCACCCGCGGGCCCATCCGCGAGATCCGTGTGATGAACGATCGCTTCGGCGGCGCGCCCACCATGGTGGATGTGTCGGCGGGCGCCGCTCGCCCGGGCGCGCGCAAGGACGGCCCCGACGATCGCGGCCGCCGCTCCCCCGGCGACCGCGGCGGCGGGCGCGACCTCTGGCTGAACCCCGGCAAGAAGCGCAAGTCGGGCAAGAAGGGCAAGGGCCCCGAGATCACGCAGGCGGCGCAGCACAAGCGCGTCGTGGAGATGGACGGTCTCATCTCGGTTGCGGACCTCGCGCACCAGATGGCCATCAAGAGCGGCCAGGTCATCCAGAAGCTGTTCTCGATGGGAATGATGGTCACCGTGAACCAGACCATCGACTTCGACACTGCGTCCATCGTGGCGCAGGAGTTCGGCTTCGAGGTGAAGAACGTCGCGTTCGCGGAGACGGACCTCCTCGAGACGCAGGAGACCAAGGACGCCGGCGAGAAGCTCGAGGCGCGCGCGCCCGTCGTCACCGTCATGGGCCACGTCGACCACGGCAAGACGTCGCTGCTCGACGCCATCCGCGGCTCCGACGTCGTCGCGGGCGAGGCCGGCGGCATCACGCAGCACATCGGCGCCTACGCGGTGGAGACGCCCAAGGGCACCGTCACCTTCCTCGACACCCCCGGCCACGCCGCGTTCACCGCCATGCGCGCGCGCGGCGCCCAGGTCACGGACTTCGTCATCCTCGTCGTCGCCGCCGACGACGGCGTCATGCCTCAGACCATCGAGGCCATCCAGCACGCCAAGGCCGCCAAGGTCCCGATCATCGTGGCCATCAACAAGGCGGACAAGCCCGAGGCCAAGCCCGAGCGCGTCATGCAGCAGCTCACCGAGCACGGCCTCGTGCCCGAGGAGTGGGGCGGCGACGTGATGATGATCCCGGTGTCGGCGCGCAAGAACATGAACATCGACAAGCTCCTCGAGGCCACGCTGTTGCAGGCCGAGGTCGCCGAGCTCCGCGCGAGCCGGGACCGCCGCGCAGAGGGCACCATCATCGAGGCAGAGCTCGACAAGGGCCGCGGCCCCGTGGCCACCATCCTCGTGCAGAACGGCACGCTCAACACCGGTGACTTCATCGTCGCCGGCGAGCACGCGGGCAAGGTGCGCGCGATGATGGATTCGCGCGGCGAGACGGTCACCGAGGCCGGGCCCTCCACCCCGGTTCAGGTGCTCGGCCTCAGCGGCGTGCCCTCCGCGGGTGACAAGCTCAACGCCGTCGCCGACGAAAAGACGGCGCGCACCGTGGCGGAGCACCGCCAGCAGAAGGCCCGCGAGGAGGCGCTCAAGCGCCAGAACTCGCCCATGTCCAACCTGCTCGACTTCATCGGTACCAAGGCGACCAACGAGGAGCACCACGAGCTCAACGTCATCGTCAAGGCCGACGTGGGCGGCTCGGCGGAGGCCATCTCGCAGCAGCTCGAGCGCCAGAGCACGAAGAAGGTGAAGGTCAACGTCGTGTCCTCGGGCGTCGGCACCATCACCGAGAGCGACGTCAACCTCGCGCTCACCTCCAAGGCCCTGGTCATCGGCTTCAACTCGAAGCCGGACCCCAAGGCCGCGGCGGTGGCGCAGCACGAGCGCGTCGAGATCCGCACCTTCAACATCATCTACGACGTCATCGACGACGTGAAGAAGGCCATGGCGCGCCTCCTCGCGCCCAAGATCGAGGAGAAGTACCTCGGCAAGGCGGAGGTGCGGCAGCTCTTCAACGTGCCCAAGCTCGGCGTCATCGCGGGCTCCTACGTCACCGACGGCAAGCTCGTCCGCACCGAGCGCGTCCGCGTGAAGCGCGCGACCCAGACGGTGTTCGAGGGCTCGCTCGCGTCGCTCAAGCGCTTCAAGGACGACGTCCGCGAAGTCGCTTCGGGCTACGAGTGCGGCATCGGCTTCGTGGGCTTCTCGGAGCTGCAGCCCGGCGACGTCGTGGAGTGCTTCGAGCTCGTGGAGGTCGCCGCCGACCTCGGCGAGTCGATCGCCGACGCCGAAAAGAGCGCCGCCGGGCAGAGCACGCCGTCCGCGGGCGCGCAGGCCTGAGCGAGCGCTCCGCGCGCTCACCCAGGTGCTCGCCGTGATCGTCGCGACGCTCGAGCTCACGCTCACGTTCTATGCGGAGTCGCTGAAGGACAAGCGCAGCGTCGTGCGGCGCGTGCTCGCGCGCGTTCGCAACGAGTTCAACGTGTCCGCCGCCGAGGTCGACGAGCTCGACACCGTCGGCGGCGCCGTCCTGGGCTTCGCCTCGGTGGGCGCGGACAAGCGCTATCTGGAAGGCCAGCTCACGGCGCTGGAGAGCTTCGTGGAGCGCCTGGAGCTCGCCGAGATCACGGACGCCCACCGCGACATCGTGCACGTTTGACCTCGTCGACAGGCCGCTCGCGCTGCCCTAGACCGATGACATGTCGATCCGGACCGAGCGCGTAGGCGAGGAGATCAAGAAGGTGCTGTCGACGCGCATCCTGCGCGGGCTGCGGGACCCTTTGCCGGGGTTCGTCACGATCTCCCACGTCGACGTCACAAGCGACTTCACCCAGGCCAAGGTGTGGGTCAGCGTCATCGGCACCGATGACGAAAAGAAGGGCGCGCTCGCCGTGCTGACGGACAACCGCGGCGCGCTCCGCAAGGAGGTCGGCCACAACATCCGCCTGCGCAACACCCCCGAGCTGCGCTTCCTCCTCGACGAGGCGGGCGAGCGCGCCGCCCGCGTCTGGAAGATCCTCGAGGAGGAGAAGCAGAAGAGCGGTGGCAAGCTGTGAGCGACGCCACGCGCAAGCTGTTCGGCACCGACGGCATCCGCGGCACGGCCAACGCGTGGCCCATGACCATCGACATCGCGATGCGCCTCGGCCAGGCGCTGGCGTGGCAGGTGCGCGACAACAAGCTCGGCCGCTTCATGGGGCGCGCGCCCTCGGCGCGGCCACACCGCGGGCGCATCGTGCTCGGCAAGGACACCCGCGCCTCGGGCTACATGATCGAGCAGGCCATCGCGGCCGGCATCACCTCCGGCGGCGTCGACGTCATGCTCGTGGGGCCGCTGCCCACGCCGGGCATCGCGTTCATCGCCCAGTCCATGCGGGCGGACGCCGGCGTCGTCGTGTCGGCTTCGCACAACCCGTACGAGGACAACGGCATCAAGGTCTTCGACCACGACGGCTTCAAGCTCCCCGATGCCGCCGAGGCCGAGCTCGAGTCGCTCATCGCCGCCTTCGCGGCGCTCGGGGGCGCAACGGATTCCGCGCTCGAGCCGCACGCCGCCCTCGAGGCGCGCTTCGGGGGCCGGCGCGCCACCGGCGAGCAGGTCGGGCGCGCGGTCCGCATCGACGACGCGCGGGGGCGCTACGTCGTCGACGTGAAGTCCAGCTTCCCCAAGGACCTCACCCTCGAGGAGATGCGCATCGTCGTCGACTGCGCGCACGGCGCCGCCTACAAGAGCGCGCCCGAGGTGCTGCGCGAGCTCGGTGCCGAGGTCTTCGCGTACGGTGACAAGCCCAACGGCACCAACATCAACGCCGGCGTCGGCTCCACGCACCCCGAGCACGTGCAGCGCCTGGTCCTCGAGCACAAGGCCGACATCGGCATCGCCCTCGACGGCGACGCCGACCGCGTCATCGTCGTCGACGAGAAGGGCAACGTCGTCGACGGCGACGCCGTGATGGCGGTGTGCGCGCGGGAGCTCAAGCGGCGCGGCGAGCTCAAGGGCGACACCCTCGTCGCCACGGTGATGTCCAACATCGGGCTTGAGCGCTGCCTCAAGAGCGTGGGCGTGCAGGTCGAGCGCGTGCAGGTCGGCGACCGCTACGTCGTCGAGCGCATGCGCGAGGGCGGCTTCAACCTTGGCGGCGAGCAGTCGGGGCACGTCATCTTCCTCGACCACACCACCACCGGCGACGGCACCGTGGCCGCCCTCTCGCTGCTGGCGGTGATGCGCCGAGAGGGGCGCCCGGTCTCCGAGATCACGCGCTTCTTCGCGCCGTCGCCGCAGGAGCTCGTGAACGTGAAGGTCGGCCGCAAGGTTCCCCTCGACGAGCTCCCCGCGGTCACGCAGGCCATCCGGAGCGTCGAGGCGGTCCTCGGGAGCGAAGGCCGCGTTCTCGTTCGCTACTCCGGCACCGAGATGAAGGCCCGCGTCATGGTGGAGGGCCCCGACGCCGGCGCCGTCTCCACGCACGCCCGCTCCATCGCCGACGCCCTCGTCCGCGCCCTCGGCTGAGCCACAACGGCGGCGTGGGCCCGCGAGGCCACCGTCGTCACACGCCGGGGCAATCCAGCCCGTTTACGGGAGGGAACCGAGCGGCTACCTGCCTCGTATGGACGCTATGAGCACGCGCGCGGTCGTTTGTAAGCCCGCCGTGGTTCTGCCCGACAACGTCTTCACCAGGGAGATGCTCAAGGACACGGCCAGGAAGGTCCTCGAGGGGCACCCGCACCTGCCGCGCGTGCTGCGCATCATCGAGAACACGGGCATCGAGACGCGCCACCTGGTGCGCCCCATCGAGGAGACCGTGACACCCTCGGGCTTCGGCACCCGCAACGACGTGTTCATCGCGGAGAGCAAGCGGCTCGGTGAGCGCGCGGCGCAGGAGGCGCTCGACAACGCCGGCCTCGCGGCGGGCGACATCGACCTCATCATCACCACCTCGTGCACCGGCGTGATGATTCCGTCGCTCGACGCGCACCTCGTGGCCACCATGGACTTCTCGCCGCGCACGCGCCGGCTGCCCATCACGGAGCTCGGCTGCGCCGCGGGCACGGTGGCGATGTCGCGGGCCCGCGAGCTCATCGCCGGGGGCATCGCCAAGAACGTGCTCGTGGTGAGCCACGAGCTGTGCTCGCTCACCTACCAGCGCGAAGACCTCACCATGCAGGCGCTCGTCGGGGGCCTCCTGTTCGGCGACGGCGTGACGGCCGCCGTGATCACCGGCGACGACGGCGCGCGCACCGGGCTCCAGCTCGACGCCAACGAGTCGTTCCTCTTCGAGGGGAGTTGGGGCTACATGGGCTTCGACATCCGCGACAGCGGCATGCACCTCATCCTCGACAAGGGCATCCCCGGCGCCGTCGAGCGGCAGATCGCGCCGGTGCTGCTCGGCTTCCTCGACGGACAGCACTTCGACAAGGACGACGTCGACTTCTTCTGCCTGCACCCCGGCGGCAAGAAGGTCATCGACGAGATCTCGCGCGTGTTCGAGCTCGACGACGAAGACACCCGCGCCAGCCGCGACTGCCTCGCCGAGGTCGGCAACCTCTCGTCCGCGTCCATCCTCGTGGTGTTGCGCAACATCTTCGAGCGCTACACCCCCAAGCCGGGCGGCCGCGGCCTCGTCGTGGGCTTCGGCCCGGGCTTCTCCGCGGAGATGCTCCTCACGACGTGGCGGGGGCCGGCCGCCGCGGGATGATCCCCGCGGCGGACGCCGTGACGGGCGATCTCCGCGTTCCTCGCGCTCCTCGCCGTCGTCGGGGCCGCGCGCGTCGCCGAGCTCCTCGTGGCCCGGCGGCGCACGCAGGCCGCGCGTGCGCGCGGCGAGGCGCCTCAAGCGGAGCCGGTGTTCGCGTTGATGGTGGTGCTGCACGTGCTCCCATTCGTCCTCGCGCCCGTGGAGGTCATCGCGCTCGACCGCCCGTTTCGCCCCGTGCTCTTCGCGGTGTGCGCGTTGGCGCTCGCCGGGCTCGGCGTGCTGCGCGTGTGGACGCTGCGGACGCTCGGTGCGCGCTGGAACGTGCGCATCGTGAAGCCCGACGCCGTGGTCGACGACGGCCCGTACCGCTTCATCCGTCATCCGAATTACGCGGTGGTGATCGGGGAGCTCTTCTTCCTGCCGCTGGCGCACGGCGCCTGGATCACGTGCCTCGTCGTCGGTGCGCTCAACGCCTGGGTGCTCTCCCGTCGCATCCCCGCCGAGGAGGAGGTCCTCCGTTCCCTCCCGGGCTACGCCGAGCGGATGGGAAAAAAGCCTCGGTTTCTGCCGATCCGTTGGCGTCGCAGTTTGTAAAAAGTTCGCGCCCGCTCGCACGAAAATGCAGTCCACGATGCCGCACGGCGCCATGGACCAAGCCGCGGTCGCGGGCGCGCACGGACCCAACCATGCGTCGACGCAAATTCGTCGTCGAGGTTGCAGTTCTTGCACAATCGTTCCCTCCTCCTGCGCTTGCCGCGTGGAGTGGACGCGCGCATACAGTCGAATCATCAAGCACGTCGTTGAAGGCGTGGAGCAAGGGGAAGTGATTCATGGTGGTTTCCATTGCCAACAACAGCGGCCTCTCTACCCGAGCGCGGGGAGCGGCCACGCAGACCCGCATCCTCGAGAAGGCGGTCCACATCGCCTCCATCGAGGGGCTCGAGTCGATGAGCCTGGCGACCCTCGCCAAGGCTACGTCGATGTCCAAGAGCGGTCTCTTCGCGCACTTCCGCAGCAAGGAGGCCTTGCAGATCGCGATCATCGACGAGGCGGAGCGCATCTTCTCCGACGTCGTCGTGCGGCCGGCGCTTCAGGTGCAAAACGGCATCGAACGCGTCACGCGCCTCGTCGAGGGCTATGTCGAGTACTGCGCCCGCGGACCGTTCCAGGGCGGCTGTTTCTTCGCGGCCGCTGCGCACGAGTTCGACGGGCGCCCGGGCCCGGTGCGCGATCGGGTCATCGGCTACTACGACACCTGGCACCGCCAGGTGCGGACCACCCTGCAGGAAGCCGCCCAGCGCGGCGACCTGCGCGAGGGGCTCGACGTCGACAGCTTCATCTTCGAGATGCAGGGCATCGGCCTGTCGGCGAACCTCGCCGCGCAGATCGGTTCCGGCGTCGAGCGCGCTCGCGAGGAAGGGCTCGCCGCCGCCCACGCGTTGGTGGAGCGCTCGTCGAACTCGCGCAATTGAGTTGTGCGGCGTCGCCTTGCGGCGCCACGACATTCCCGGCGGGGCCCCGCTGTCGATGAGACGACGGAGTGCCCCGCCGCGATTGTCTGCGCCGCGCGCCTGCTTCACTCTCAGAGTGATCTGGCCCGATGGACGAGCCACCCGGAAGGGGACGGTGCTACGGCCACACGGCGGAGCGGAAAGGAGCTCCGGCGGTGGCGACGTTGTCTAGCCTTCGCTGATTCCGAGCGCCCAAGCACTCGCAACTCACCGAGATTTGCGGCCCAGCTTGGCGTCGACACGCTCTACGTACGGGGGCTAGCGAAGGTCGCCCTGATGGCAGCCGTGGCCTTCAACCTGCTGCAGAACCTCGCGAAGCTCACCGCCTGAAGTCCGCGCCGACGTCGCATCGAGGCACGTCGGCGCGCACACGACCCGCACGAACCCGCCACGTGCGCTGATAGCGGGATCACAACACCGCTCGGACCCGCCGTTTCCTCACAACCTGCAGCGGTTCTTGCTCGCCGACGTGCCTCGCCACGTACTCCGCGCGGCGAGCCACCTTGTGGGCGGCTTCGCCGAGTGCTGCTACGAGCCTTTTTTTTCGTCAGCCTTTCAGGGCCGAAGCGCTCGGCTGGGCGCCGGCGTCGCGCCCACGGCGAGCTTCGCGAAGTCGAGGGCGCCGAGGCTCGCGAGCGCGCGGGTGCCGTTGTTGACCCCGAGCAGCCTCGAGAAGAGCGCAGGCTCGCGGGCGAGGCGCGCGATGGCCCGCCGCGCGAAGCGCGGATGGCGGGCGAGCTCCACGAGCCCGAACGTCAACAGCGCGTGGTCGCGAAAGGCGTTCATGCGCTCGCGACGGTAGCGCGCGCGGCTCGCGGCGAGATCCGCGCCGCCGAGCGCCCCGGCGACGACGTCCGCACACAACACCGCCGTCTTGAGCGCCAGGCTCATGCCCTCGCCGGTGATGGCGTCGACGTAGCCGGCGGCGTCGCCGACGAGGAAGGCGCGGCCGGCCGCGGGGGCCCGCGCGCGCACCCGCAGCGGCCCACAGGCGAGCGCCGGCCCCTCGGGCGTCGCCGGCGACAGCCGGTCCGCCACCGGCGCGCACGCCGCGATCAAGGCGTGCAGGCGATCCTCGGGCCGCCCGGCGCCGTCGTGCAGCACGCTTCGCTCGCAGAGGGCGGCCACGCCCACGACGTCGACGGCGACGGGCGTGACGTACAGCTCGTAGCCCCGCACGACGTTCACCTCGACGCGGTCGGGCAGGGGCGTCCCCGCGGGCAGGCGAAAGTGCCGCCGCAGCGCGTAGCGCGGCCGCCGCGGCGCTCCGCCGTCGAGCCCGAGCGCGTGCCGCACGGTGGAGCGCGGCCCGTCGGCGCCGACGAGGAAGCGCCCGCGCAGCGCGCGCCCATCGGCGAGCGTCACGCCGTCGTCGAGGACGCCGACGACGCGGCCGCGCAGGAGCGTCACGCCGGGTGCCGCGGCGGCGCGCTCGCGCACCAGGGCGTCGAGCAAGCGGCGACGCACCCCGCGGCCGACGGCGCCGCCCTCGAAGTCGCCGAGCGCCGTCACGCCGTGGCAGCGGTAGAGGATGCCCTTGAACGGCTGGCCGCCGCAGGCGTCGACGACGCCGCCGAGGCCCAACGACGCCAACAGCGATACGCCGTGCGGCAGGAGCCCCTCACCGCACGGTTTGTCGCGCGGGAACTCCGCCTTGTCGACGACGACGCTCGTCATTCCGTGCTTGGACAGAGCGAGCGCGGTAGCCGCGCCGGCGAGGCCGCCGCCCGCGATGACGACGTCGGCGTCGAGGCCGCTCACCGCTTGAGGAACTTGCCGAAACCGGTGGGCTTCTTGTCCGCCTCGATCTTGCGCTGCAGCGCCCGCATGCCCTTGGTGGCGCCCATGTGCCGCGGATCGATCTCGAGCACCTTCTTGAAGGCGATGTTCGCGGTGCGGTTGTCGCCGATCTCGAGCGCGATCCAGCCCTGGAATTCCTTGAGCGCGAGCGCGCCAGGCTGCGCCTTGTAGTGCCCTTCGAGCTCCCGGATGATGAGCTGCCCGGCGCCGGCGGCCTTCGAGTGCAGGAACCAGTGGCAGTACTTCTGGTAGCCGAGCACCTCGTCGTTCTTCGGCATCACCGGCACGACCTTGTCGAGCAGCGAGAGCGCGCCCGCGAGCTCGCCGCGGTCGACGAGCTGGCGCGCGCGGTTCATGTCGTTTTCGGCCTGGAAGATGAGCTCGAGGTCGGAGGAGGCGCCCTGCTCGTCGAACTGCATCTTGGCCTCGTACTCGCCTCGCTTCTTCTCGTCGGAGAGGGTGGCGTACGCGGTCTGGATGGTCTGAAAGATGTGGTCGAGCTTCTTCTGGGCGGTGCCGAGGTTCAGGCCGGCGAAGGCGTCGGTGTGGAATTCCTTCGCGAGCGCGAAGTACGCCTTCTTCACCGCGCCGACGTCGGCGCCGCGGTTGATGCCGAGCATGGTGAAGTAGTCCTTGCCCTCGAGGTCTTCGAACTTGGCGGCGATCCGGCCGCGCGCCTCGTTCTCCTCGGGGGAGAACGCGGCGCCCTGGTCCGCGCTCTCGTCGATGACGGGTCGCCCGGCGCCCCGCATGCCCGGCGCCGTGCGCGGCGTCGACGGCGGCGGGTGCGTCTGCGACGCCGGCGCCCGTGGCCGCGCCGGCCGCGCCGGCGCCGGATCCAGGGACACAGGCGCCTGCGAGCCGGTGTTCCCCGTGGACGCGGCGGTGGCCATGGGGATGACCTCGAGCGACGCGCGCACCGCCATCGTCGACATCAACAGGTAGATCTGGCGAAAGCGCGCCGCGCGCTCGCTGGGGTTGCCGGCGGCCTCGAGCATCATCGCGATGGTGGCGCGGCCGTTGATGGCGCGGGTGAGGCTGTCGCTGCCGCAGCCCTCGATGAGCCTGGGCGCCACCTCGCTCCATGCGTCGCCGGGCGCGAGGCGCAGCGGGCGGCGGGGGCTCACGTGCGCGTCGAGCTCGCGCTCACCGGTGCGGCGCAAGCCCGCGAGGAGCGGCTCGATGATCGGGCACGCCGCCGACGGGACGAGGTTGGTGAAGCCGTCGGTGGCCACCCAGCGGAAGCGCCCGTTGAACGCCACCACCTTCTCGAGGACGCGCGGGATGAGCGCTTTGTACGCGCTCTTGGCGTCGTGGTCGGACATCCACCCTTCGCCCTTCAACACGTCGTAGAGGCCGATGCTGCGCTGCACGGCGAGCTCGACGGCCTGGCGATAGCTGTCCGCGTCGATGACGCCGGCCCTGACGAGCTCGACGCCGACGTTGATCTGCGGGTCGCTGTGCTGGGCGAGGACCGCGCGTCCCTTGTAGACGAACACGCGGGCGCGCTCGCCGGGCGTGTCGCCGAACAGCTCGAGGACGCCGGTGTGCATCTCCCGGGCGGCCCGCCACAGGAGATACAGCGCGGGGTTCTCGACGAGCGAGCCCTCCGCCGGCAGCGGCTGCTGATCCGCGGGCGGCGCGCCGGCGAAGATGAGGGGGCGCACGGCGTCGATGAGGCGCTGGGCGTCGAAGGGCTTGGTGAGGTACGCCTTGGCGCCGTAGTTGTCTCGTGCGTCCTTTTGCTGGTCCGGGCTCTTGAAGACGCCGCTGATGAAGATGATGGGCGTGTCCAGGCCGCGGCCGCGGACGAACTTGGCGACGTCGAAGCCCTGCACCTTGGGCAGCAGGCAGTCGAGGATGATGACCTGCGCGGCGTCGGGTTGGTCGAGGGCGTCCATGGCCGCCTGGCCGTTGGGCACGGCGTTGACCTCGTAGCCCTCGGCGCGAAGCGTCTCGGCCAGCGTATCGCGGAGGTTTCCGTCGTCCTCCGCCAACAGGATCTTCGCAGCCATCGTCTCCCTTCTACCTCACCCGCACGCGCATGGGCGCGACCGCCAGGGGGCGACCCTCGCTTTCGACGGCGAGGGCGAGGGCGTCGGGGTCGCCGAGGAGCAGGCGCACGGCGCGCTCCAGGGAGGCGGCCCGGGCGCCGCCGGCGGCGACCTCGGCCAGCCCGGCGAGCTTCAACAGGCTGCTCTCCCGACCGGTGAGGACGTCGAGGCCGACCTCCTCGTCGGGCCCGAGCGCCGCGCGCTTCCTGGCCTCCTGGAGCGCGTCGCCGATGCCGCCGATGGTGTCCACGAGCTTGCGCTCCTTGGCCTCCGCGCCGGTCCACACGTGGCCCTGGGCGATGGGCTCGAGGGTCTCCTTGTCGAGGCCGGAGACCTTGCCGCGGCCGGTGACGACGGCCTCGAGGAAGTGCTGGTAGGTGGCGTCGACGCTGCCCTGGAGGGCGGCGCGCTCGTCCTCGTTGAGGCCGTGCAGCAAGGACGGCCCGGGGAGCTTGCCTCGCTGGAGCTGGACGTTGCGCACGCCCCAGTCGTCGGCGAGCCGCTCGACGTTGAACATGAGGCCGAACACGCCGATGGATCCGGTGATGGTGTTCGGCTCGGCGAAGATCTCCTGCGCCGCCGACGCGACGTAGTAGCCGCCCGAGGCCGCGACGTCGCCCATGGACGCGATCACGGGCTTCTTTTCGCGCGCCTTCATCACCGCGTGCCAGATGAGGTCGGACGCGAGCGCGTCTCCGCCGGGCGAGTCGATGCGCAGGACGATGGCCTTGACGTTGTCGTCGTTGGCGGCGTCGTTGACCGAGTCGATGATGGTGGAGGACCCGGCGCCGCCGCCGCCGAACAGCCCGCCGCGGCCGTCGCCCATGGTGATGTCGCCGACGACGGGGATGAGCGCGATGCGCGGTGGGTCGTCCCAGCGCACCTCGTGGGTGGTGGGGTCGAGGAAGTCCTCCTCGAAATTCACGGCGTGCCCGGCGAGGTCCTTCACCTTGTCCTGGAGCTCGTCCTCGTACGCGAGGCCGTCGACGATCTTCTTGTCGACGGCCTGCTGCGCGGTGAGCCCGCCGAGGTCGATGACGGCCTTGACGTCGTCGACCGAGAGGCCGCGGCCCTTGGCCACCATCTCGGTGAGGGCGCCGAAGACGCCGTCGAGGAGCGCGTCTTCCACCTGGAGCTCTTCGGGCGACGGCTCGTCGGAGGTGAACGTCCGCGGCGCGCTCTTGTAGCGGCCGGCGGTGACGGCCTCCGCCTCGACGCCAACCTTGTCCAGGGTGTCGCCGAAGTAGGTGAGGTCGGCGCGCAGGCCGTTGAGCTCGAGGCCGCCGGAGGGCGTGAGGTAGATCTTGTCCGCGACGGAGGCGAGGTAGACGTCCGCGTCGTCGCCGCCGTCGAGGTGCACGACGACCTTCTTGCCCGAGGCCCGCATCTTCTCGAGCACCGCGCGGATCTCCGCGAGCCGCCCCCAGCCAAGGGACATGCCCTTCACGCGCAGGACGACGCCCTCGACGGACGGGTCCTCGGCCACGTGGCGCAGCCCATTGAGGACCGCGATGGCCTGCGGGCGCTCGCCGAAGAGCTGGTTGAGGATGCCGTGATCCTTGTCGACGGGCACGCCCTCGCCGGTGAGCGTCATGGTGAGCCAGCGGCCGCTCGACGGGAACAGCCCCGGGTACTGCGCGCCCGAGGCGCGCAGGCGCACGCCGGCGAGGCCCTGCTGGCCGGCCGCGAGGATGCCGCCGGCTCCGCCCGACGCCGCGAGGCCGATGTGCTCGCCGTTGAGCTCGATGGTGCCGAGGACCTCGAGCTCGGTGGGGCTCGCGGTGTGCGCGCCGACGTTTTTGAGGTTGGCGCCGACGCTGAAGGCGAGGCCGCCGAGGTCGAGGCGGACGACGGCGGCGGGGACGACGGTGAGGTCGCTGGCCCAGGCGGAGGAGGCGATGTTGCGGGAGCCCGGGACCACGCGGGCGTCGGCGCCGACGGTGAGCAGCTCGGTGAAGGGCCGGATGGAGACGCCCACGCGCGCGCTGGTGGGGACGATGTCCTGGTTGCCGAGCCCCTCGAGCTCGGCGCCCAAAGCGAGCCAACGCGACGGCCGCAGCTGCGTGCCCACGTCGACGAGGAAGTCGGGCCGGCCGCCGCCCGCGAGGGGCGTGTACGTGTGGAGGCCGACGCCGAGGGAGACGGCGCGGCCGGCGCCGACGGCGAGGCCGGCGGAGGTCCGCAGGCGCGGGACGTCGTTCAAGGGGACGGTGAGGCCGCCGCCGAGGGCGAGCCCGAAGCCGTCGCCGGGGACGAGGGCGACGGTGCCGTCGACGTCGGTGGCGCCGACGTTGTCGCCCGCGCGCAGGAAGGCGCCGAGGTTGAGCTCGCTGCCCTCCATCATCGCGAGGCCGGCGGGGTTCACCATCAGCGCGGTGGCGTCCTCGACGGCGGCGGACTGCGCCTGCGGATAGTCGATGCCCGTGCGCGGGTCCGGCACCCCTTGCGCGCGCGCTTCGACGGCTGTGGCGGAGAGGACGAGGGCGGCCAGCGCGAACGAGGCGCGCGGCGCGGGGAGGGGGGGACGCGGCATGGCGCATCGTTCACGCGGTCCGCCTCGGTGTCAACGCTCGCATCGCTGACAGAGCGCCCCCGATCGCCGCGCCCCGCCCACGCGATTGGGGCGCGCTATGGTGCACGGGTGAGCGGCGACGACGAGTCGGGCATCTCCGTGCGAACCGACGTGCATGCCCTCGTCGTCCGGGGCGCGAGCCGCGACGATGCGACGGGACGAAAGCGCATCGAGCGGGCCGCGCTCGACGTCAAGGGCATCCTCGTCGCCATGCGCGACGATGACGGCGTGCCCGTGCTCGCCCTGCCCGCGCAGGGCGGTGACGGCGCCGGCGCGTCCCCGGGGCGAGCCGAGGTCGTCGAGGGGCAGCGCGAGGGGAGGTCCTGGCGCCTCGAGGTCGCCGTCGGCCGCGCGCTCACCGTCGGCGAGCGGGACGCCCTCGGGCGCGGCGTCGAGCAGCTCCTGTGGCCGCCGCTTCCGCCCGTGCGGCGGGTGCACCACCTGAGCTGCCTGACGATGTGCCCCCTCGGCGGACGCCTGTGGAACGAGCACGGCAAGCTCGTGTGCCACTGCCTGCTCGTCGAGACGGCCGAGGGCCTCGTCCTCGTCGACACCGGCCTCGGGGTCGCGGCCTTCGCCGACCTCCGGCGCTTCAGCGGCCCGGCGTTCCGCGGCGTCTACCGTCCCGTGCACGAGCCCGACGCGTCCGCCGTTCGGCAGGTCGAGCGCCTCGGCTACGCCGTCGACGACGTGCGCCATATCGTGCTCACGCACCTCGACGTCGACCACGCCGGCGGCCTCGCCGACTTCCCGAACGCCACGGTCCACGTCTCCGCCGACGAGCGGCGGGCGGCCGAGGAGCCGCGCACCTTCTTCGAGCGGCAGCGCTACGTGCCGGCGCAGTGGGCGCACGACGTCAGGTGGCAGCTCCACGAGGTGAAGGGCGAGCGCTGGTACGGCTTCCCCTGCGTCCGCGACCTCCCCGGGCTGCCGCCCGAGATCCTCCTCGTTCCGCTCGTCGGGCACACCCGCGGCCACTGCGGCGTCGCCGTCGACGTCGGCGGCCGTTGGCTGCTCCACTGCGGCGACGCCTACTTCCACAAGGACGAGATGGACGCCGCCGACCCCTGGTGCCCCGCCGCCCTTCGGCTGCACCAGCGCCTGATGGCCGTCGACGACGTCGCCCGCAGGAGGAACCAGGCGCGCCTCAGGGAGCTTCAGCGCGGGGTGGGGGACGGCGTCACGGTCTTGTGCGCCCACGACCCCGACGACCTTGCCCGCCTGCGGCAGGGATGACAGACCGCCCGCATGGGTTTTTCGTGCGGCATCGTCGGGCTGCCCAACGTCGGCAAGTCCACGCTCTTCAACTGTTTGTCCTCGGCGCGGGCGGACGCGGCCAACTACCCGTTTTGCACCATCGAGCCCAACGTCGGCATCGTCGAGGTCCCCGATCTCCGGCTGCAGGCGCTCGCCAGCGTCGTCCACCCCCAGAAGATCCTGCCCACGACGACGCGGTTCGTGGACATCGCCGGCATCGTGCGCGGCGCCAGCAAGGGCGAGGGCCTCGGCAACAAATTCCTCAGCCACATCCGCGACGCGGACGCCATCTGCCACGTGGTGCGCTGCTTCACCGATCCGAACGTGGTCCACGTCGACGGCGCGGTGGACCCGGTGCGCGACGTCGAGACCATCGAGACCGAGCTCATCCTCGCGGACCTCGAGACGCTGGACAAGAGGCTCGAGCGCGCGGTGAAGATGTCCAAGAGCACCGACCCGGTGGAGAAGAAGGCGGTGCCCTTCTGCCAGGGGCTCAAGGACCACATGCAGCGCGGCGATCCCGCCCGCAGCTTCGACGCCGGCGACGACGAGGACCTCAAGATCGTCCTGCGCGACCTGCACCTGTTGACCATGAAGCCCACGCTCTTCGTCGCCAACGTCGACGAGGGCGGCTTCGACCCCGAAAAGAACGCGCACCTGGGCGCGCTCATCGCGTTCGGCAAGAAGCGCGGCGACGACGTGCTCCCCGTCTGCGCCAAGATCGAGTCCGAGGTGGCCGAGCTGCCGCCCGACGAGCGCAAGGAATTCCTGGCGAGCCTCGGCATGACCGCGTCGGGCCTCGACCGCCTCATCCAGGCCGGCTACCGCCTCCTGGGCCTCGCGAGCTTCCTCACCGCCGGCGAGAAGGAGGTCCGCGCCTGGACCATCCACAAGGGTTGGAAGGCCCCGCAGGCGGCCGGCGTCATCCACACGGACTTCGAGCGCGGCTTCATCAAGGCCGAGGTCATCTGGTGGGAGGACTTCGTCGCGCTCGGCGGCGAGGGCCGCTGCCGCGAGGCCGGCAAGATGCGCCTCGAGGGCAAGGAGTACGTCGTCAAGGACGGCGACGTCATGAACTTCAAGTTCAACGTCTGAAAGGCTGACGAAAAACAAGGCTCGTAGCAGCACTCGGCGAAGCCGCCCACGAGCCGCGCGGAGTACGTGGCGAGGCACGTCGGCGCGCAAGAACCGCTGCAGGTTGTGGGAGACGGCGGGTCCGAGCGGTGTTGTGATCCCGCTATCAGCGCACGTGGCGGGTTCGTGCGGGTCGTGTGCGCGCCGACGTGCCTCGATGCGACGTCGGCGCGGACTTCAGGCGGTGAGCTTCGCGAGGTTCTGCAGCAGGTTGAAGGCCACGGCTGTCCATCAGGGTGAGGAGCTTGTCGAACGCGGCGCCGTGATCGACGCGGAACCTGGCGATGACGTCGTGACTCGGGCGCAGATCGCCGACGATAAAACGGAAGGCGTCGTCGTTCGTCGTCAGCCGCGCGATCTCCCGGGCGCTCCCGATCCCTTGGCCTATCGCGTACAGCCACAGCGTCAGGAGCATCCGCGGGCTCCGCCGTGTGGCCGTAGCACCGTCCCCTTCCGAGTGAGCGGCGTGACGAGCCTAGCGGCGTGACGACATTCTCGGCGGGACGACGTGTTCGCTGACGAGGACGTGGTGCCCCGCCGCGAATGTCTACGCCGCGCCCCTTCGGCGCCTCTCTCGCGTGCGGCTCCTCCCGGCGCCGCGCCCGCCGCCCCTCGCGTCCGAGCAGGCAGTCCCGCGCGCGTTGCCGATGGATCGCATCGCTCGTCACCCTTTGACCGGCGGGGCCCCAAGCGGCCGCGTAGGGCGGGGGCTTGTCCCCCGCCTCGCTCACACCTTCAGCGACGAGAAGATGGCCAGGTACTCCTTGCGGGAGTCCTGGTAGGGGATGCCGGCCATCTGCGAGGCCGAGAGCGTGAAGGCGGTGGTGCCCTTCACGACGTAGGCCGTCATCGCCTGGAGCAGCCGGCCCTCGGGCCCCGCCGACTGGATCTCGAGGAGCGGGCACTCCTCGCCGCCGACCGCGACGGTGCTGCGCTTCATGAGCTGGAAGTTCTGCAGCCCGCCCTTCATGGCGGTGAGCTGGGCCTCGGCATACGCGTCGACGCTGGTGCCCGCCGGGACCTCTTCGGTGGCGACGGTGACGTTGCGCGCGAAGGTCTGCTCTTGCTTGGTCACCATCATGCCCGCCTTGGGCTTTGCCTTCTCGGGCGCCGTGATGACGAACATGCGGGGCGTGTAGTCGTCCGGGGTCTCGAACGCGAGCGGACCGAGCTTGAACTCCATATCGAACCTCGGGGGGAAGGGGACCACGCCCGCAAAGGGGGCGTCAAGTCACCTTCATCGTGTCCCAAGCGACCATGCCCATGGGGCTGACCTCGACGTTGCCGTTCATGTCGCCGACGCGGCCGCGCACGGTGTAGCGCCCGTCCGCGGTCTTGTTGTCGTCGACGTCGACGCCGGAGGTGCCGACCTTGAGGCCGATCATGTCCTTGTACGTCTCGAACGCCTTGCCGCCGACGTACTTGGCGAACTTGGGCCCGAGGTCGATCTTCATGGAGTCGGCGTCCACGTGGCCGGCGTCGTCCACCTTCACGCTGAAATTGCCCTCGGAGCCGATGCCGAGGAACGACAGGATGCCGCCCTTGAAGCGCCCCGAGACCTCGAAGCCGCCGCCCTCGAGCGGCGTGGTCTTGATGCCCTTGGCGACGGGCGCGTCCTTGATCTCGTTGAACGACGGGACGACGGTCCCCCAGAGCACGTCGAAGGCCAGCTTGGCCTGCTTGACGGCGACGTCGGGCGTGGCCACGAGCTTGGGCTCGAGCTCCGCGGAGAGCTTGGCCGCCGGGCCCGCCACCTGGTCCTCGAGGATTTGGATCTGCTCGGGCTTGAGCGGGATGTTGTTGGCGACGGTGGCGAGCATCGAGAGCGCGTCCATCGAGAGCGTGCCGAGCTCGCCCTGGGTCGCGTGGTAGATCTGGATCATCGCCGCGGCCTCGCCGCGCTCGGTCTCGCTGGCCTTCCCGCCGTTTTGCTTCAGGTGCTCCACGAGCTGTTCGCTCGACGTGGCGAGCTGCCGGAGGAACACGAGCTTCTGACCGTCGGGGTAGTTCACGTACGTCGACAGCGCGATCTTGGCGACGCCGTCGAGCTTGCCGGCGTCGAGCGCGTGCGCGCGCAGGTCGAAGACGGCCTTGCGCGCCTCGGTCTCGGTGAGCTGCCCCTTGTCGAGCTTGTCGGCGATGGGGCCGAGGCCCTCGAGGTACTTGGCCGCGATGTCGATGAAGGGTTGCTCGAGCGGGCCTATCGGCGTGCCCGACGACGCGCGCGCCTGGACCACCATGTCGCCGAGCGCGGCCTCTCGCTTGAGCCGATCGAGGAGGCTGCCCTCCGTGTCGAGGAGCACGTCACCCTGGGCGGCGCGCGAGGTGAGGAGCATGGCCTCCGAGGTCACCTCCTCGCCCTTGTCGGCGTTCACGCCGAGCTTGCTGTTTTCGAGGAAGGCGGCCGTGCCGATCTTCTCCTGCACCTTCTTGCCGACGGTCATGCCGAAGGTGGTGGAGGCGCCCAGGGCCGCGAGCGCGCCGAGGGGCCCGCCGATGGCGATGGCGGCGCCGTAGCCAAGCACGAGCGTGGGCAGCATGCCGCCCATGGAGGCGAGGCCCCACTTGGCCTTCCTCGCGAAGCCGCTCTGCAGGAGGTTGGTCTGGTCCTTGTGGGGCGTGACGAACGAGTCCCACTGCTCCGCGGGGATGACGCCGAGGTCCCGCAGCTTGTTCAGCGTGTCGTTCTCGGCGTAGCTGAGCTCTCCGACGAGGTCGAGGAAGCCCTTGGTCTGCTCCGGGGTCCACTCGAGCTTCTCGCCGCCCTCCACGCGCTTGACGACGTCGCCGAGCACGCGGGCCACGATGGGGAACTCGTTTTGGATGCGCGCGTTCAACAGGACGTCTTTGGCCTTTTGCAGCACGGCCTTGTCGTCGTCGTTGAAGCCGTAGCTGCCCTCGGCGGTCTTGATGCCGTCGGTGCCCTTGCGGAGCTGGTTCTCCGTGACGGCGAGGTTCTGGCTGATGACCTTGGGCGGCGTGCGGTTGCTGATCGGCATCGAGGCTCCCCGGGTTCGTGCGGGCTGTGCGGACGACGGCTAGGCAGACGACAAAGAGCCGCCATCCCTTCGGATGGCGGCTCCCTGCGCTGGGCGAGGGTCGCTCAGTCGCCCTTCTTGGCGGCGTCGATCAGGTTCGCCGCGATCTCGAGCGCGTTCTTCACGGCGATGCCCGAGGCGACGAGGCCGGCCGCGGTGAACACGCCGATGGCGATGGCCTGGTCGGTGCCCGAGGTGTTGGGCTTGAGGGGGCCGACGACGTCCTGGCCGTTGATGGCCTTGATGGCCTCGTCGAACGAGTGGTACGCCACCCAGGTCGAGCCGGCGACGAGGACGCCTTCCTTGACGTTGCCGCTGACGACGTCGATGCCGGCCTTGGCCAGGCTCGCGAGGCCCTTGGCGCCGGCCTCACCGGTCTTCTCGCTGTTCTTGCCGAGCTGGCGGAGGACGTCGGAGGCGCTGTTGCGGTTCAGATTGTTGACGGGCATTCTTTTCTCTCCTGGTTGGGTCCGTGGACCCGTTCTTTGAAACGACGTTGGCCCACGGGCCTCGGTCGGCTGTACATAGCGCGAACCCGCTCAGATTGGCCCAAGCTGCCCGCACGCGATTTCGTGCAGAGTGTCGGGGGAAATATCCTACATGTTGCGCAGCAGATCCCAGCGCGACGCGTCAAAGACGGATGCGCCCATGCCGACCCGCCGGAAGATTCTCGAGGCCGCGATAGAACGCCACCCGGTGACCGCGGAGCTGACCGAGCGGCGCGCGCAGCGGGTCGCGCAGGTGGTGCTCCGGCGGCTGTCCTCGGTGACGGTGGTGATGGAGAACCTCGCGGATCCGCACAACGCGAGCGCGGTCCTGCGCACCGCGGAGGGGCTCGGCCTGGACGCCATCCACGTGGTCGAACAGCCCAACCGCTGGGAGAAGAACGCCGCCATCTCCAAGGGCGCCGACCGCTGGATCGAGGTGGTGCGCCACCAGGGGCTCGCCCGCTGCCTCGGCGACCTCAGCGCGAGCGGCTTCACCCTCTACGCCGCCGACGTCGGCGACGGCTGCGTCCCCGTCCACGACATCCCCGTCGACACCCCCGTCGCGCTCGTGTTCGGCAGCGAGCGCGACGGGCTGTCGCGGCGGGCGCGGGCGCTGACCGACGCGCGCTTCACCGTGCCGATGTTCGGCTTCGTCGAGAGCTTCAACGTCTCGGTGTCGGCCGCGCTCGCGCTCTACGACGTCACCCTGCGGCGGCGCGCGGCGCTCGGCGCCGAGGGTGACCTCGACGACGCCGGCCTCGCGTCGCGCGCGGACCTCTACTTGCGGCGGGCGCTGAAGAACCCCGCGCTCATTCGTCGCCTGGAGGCGTCGGGGGCGCTTGCACCACGAGGCTGAAGGACAGCGGGCCCGCGCGGGCGGCGACGTCGAGCGTGGTCTCGCCGGCGGCCCGCGCGGCGACGACGGCGCCCTGGCGTGTCGCGGGGCCGGCGACGGCGCTGCCGGTGTCGCGCGCGGAGACGGTGTCGCCGTCGAGGGCGTCGAGGTGCACGGGGAGGACGTCGACGAGCGAGCTGTCCCCCGCGCTGATGGTCATGTCGCGGCAGGGGCCGCTGTAGCCGTCGTCCTCATCGTACTCCGTGCACTCGAGGGCGACGGCGAGCCCTTGCGTGAGCGTGAGGGTGCGCGACTCGACGTCGAGCGACGCCGTGCGCCCCGGCGGCGCCTGGGTGAGCACGGTGACGGTGGTGCGCGCGCAGCCCCCGAGGGCGACGAGCGCGACGAGGGCGGCGACGCGCTTCATGGGATCACCTCGAGGGTGAGCGAGCGGGACAGGCCGAGGGCGTCGACGGTGATGACGGCGGTGCCCTCGTCGGGCGCCCGGACGCGGCGCTCGAGGGCGAAGCCCTGGTCGACGATGCGGAAGGCGTCGTCGTCGACGCTCCAGGCGTCGCCCATCTCGCCGAGGAGCTGTTGCCCCGCCTGCCAGACGCGCAGCGAGAGCGTGAGCTCTTCGCCGGGGAGCACCTGGATGGCGTCGGGCAGGGCGCGCTCGTCGACGTCGGCGCCGCCGCCGCGGTGGAAGGTGAGGTGGTCGGCCTTGGCGACGGCGACGTGGGTGAAGTCGAGGACGCTGCCGTCGTCGGCGAGGACGAGGACCGCGGTGATGCCCGGGGCCACGGCGTGGACGCGGCCCTCGTCGTCGACGGTGGCGACGTTTTCGTCGACGGCCTCGAGGGTGACGGGGACCGCGGTGCCGCCGGCGATGCGCGGGTGCACCTCGAGGGCGAAGACCGAGCCGGCGGCGAGGGGCGCGTCGACGTCCCCTCGCTGCTGACAGGTGACGTCGTCGGCGGCGCACGGGGTGGACAGGGCCGTCTGCGCGAGCTCGCCGGTGGTGCACGCGCTCGCGAGCCCCGCGATGAGGACAAGGGCGGTTCGTTTCATGCGCGGCGCGAAGCAACACGGGTGCCACGACGCGTGCCGCGTTCCGCCGCGCCCACGCGCGCATGGCTCGCGGGCCGCCGCGACATCCGCGTCGCACCTCCGCGCTCGTCGCTGGCGCTCGTCGCGCGCCCTCGACGTGTCCATCGTCGTGTCCGTCGACGTGCCCGTCGTGGGGGCCCGTCGTGGGGGCCCGTCGTGGGGCCCGACGTGGGGCCCGTGAGCGGCGACTCCACGTGGCGGACGTTTGTGACCGCGGTGGCGCCGATCCCCCTACGCACGCCGGGCCGACGGCACTAGCGTTGTCGCGGTGACGGCGCTGCAGCTTCGACGCCCCGAGCTCGACAATCGCCCGCGGCCTGGCGCCCCGGCCGGCGATCGCGACGCGCGCGCCCGCGCGGTGCTCGAGCGCATCGCGCCGGTCCACGACGACGGCTTCACCCACGTGCTCGCCACCCTGGTCGACGAGAGCTGGCGCCGCTCGGTCGCGCGCCGCGCCGAGCGGAGCGCCCCCGGGTTCCTCGCGCTGCCGCTCGTCGGCAAGCTGCGCGCCGGCTACCACACCTATTGCGCGCTCGGGCTGTCGGCCATCGCCTGCTCCCGCCGCCGCCCGCGCGCCATCGCCGCCGCCGCGCGCGTCGCCGACGCCGTCGGCCTCGGCGAAGGCGCCCTCGCCGCGTGCGCGCGCCGGGCGATGCCGTGGCTGTACCGGGTCCCGCTCGCGCGCGAGCTCGACCGCGTCGCGGCGGCGTCGGCGTTCATCATCCTCATCGATCAGATCTTCGACGACGAGCTCGTGGATCGCCCGGCCGCCGAGCGCGTCGACGCCGTGCGGCGGGTCGTCGGCCTCCCCGCCGCGGCCGGCGCGGCCGTCCCGCGCACGCCGGCGGTCAGCTTCGCGTGCGCCCTCGTCGACGTGCTCCGCGCGGTGGACCCGCTGCGCTGGCCCGCGCAGGCGGCGCGCGTGGTGGAGTGGGCCGAGTGCGAGGTGCGCCTCGAGGCCGGCGACCCCAGCGTCGAGCCCCGGCGCGCCACCATCGACGTCAGCATGGAGCTCCTCGGCTTCGCCGCCGGCGCCTACGTCGGCGACGTCGAGCTCGCCTGGATGCAGGGCATCGCGCGCCTCGGCCAGATGGTGGACGATGTCCTCGACGTCGAAAAAGACCTCGCCGCCGGCCGCGTCACCCTCGGCGCCACGGGCGGGTGGAACGTCGACACCGTCGCGTCGCTCTACCACCGCCTCCTGGGCGAGACCGCCGCCCTGCTCGACGCCGCCGGCGAGCGTCACCCGGCCACGCGCGCGCTGTACGAGCGGACCTTCCGCGCCCAGATCCGGCACATGGCCGAAGTCCTCGTCGACAACCCGTGAGCACGTCGCCCGTGAAGCGCGCGGCGGCGCTGCGCGCGGTGTCGGCCGCCGCGTGCGCGGTGGCGCTCACCGCGTGCGCGACGCCCGCCGCGCCGTGGGCGCCCGCGCTGATCGACGTCGTCAGGCCGTCCTATCCGGAGCTGCGCGGCGCGGTCATCGACGTCGGCGCCGTGCGCACGCCGCGCGCGGCGGGGCAGGCGCTGCCCAATCTGCCGTCGCTGTTCGGCGGCGGGCCGCGCCGCTACGAGCTGCGCATCGGGGAGCTGGCGGCGCGTCCGGACTGCCCGCTCGCTGCGCGGCGCGCGGTCGTCGCCCACGAGCTCGCGCACATCGCCGCGATGCAGCGCCGCGACGCGTCCGGTGTGCTCTCGTACGTGGGCGACGCGCTCGTCGACGCGGCCGCGCTCGAGCGGCGCACCGACGTCGAGGTCGTGGCGCGCGGCTTCGGGGGCGACATGGTGACGCTGCGCACCTGGGCGCGGCGCGTGCCCCGCGGGCCGCTCGATCCGAAGGCGGCCGACGTCGCGCGCGTGTACTACGGCGTCGACGAGCTCGTCGCGCTCGACGACGTCCGCGTGCGCTGCCCGGCCGTGTTCGCGCGGTTCCTCGCGGCGCCGCCGCGGAGCCTGCGCGAGATTCTGGACGCACTGTCCCTGAACGCGTTCAGGGGGTGCGAACGAGGTCGTAGCCCACGAGGTGAAGCTTGCCGTCGACGACGCGCACGGTCTCGCCGAGGTAGCGCCCGACGCCGGCGGTGATCGCGGTGTCGTCGTCGAGCGGCACGAGCGGCACCGAGAAGGGCGCCGCCGCGTGCGTGATGGCGACGCGGGCCACGAGGAAGCCGGCGTCGTCGACGAAGAGGTCGGCGCCGGTGACGGTGATCTGATCGTCGCCGCGATCGGGGTTGTCCCAGTGGCCCACGCGCGCGAGCCACGCCGCCGGCAGCGGCGCCGGCTCCACGCGCAGGCCGCGGAGGATGCGCTGCCCGCGCTGCAGCGAGATGAGGGCGCGCTTGCCGTCCACGACGTCGAACGCCAGCTCCACGCCTCGCAAGAGGTCCGGCTGGAAGGGGACGACGCCGCCCACGAGGACCCAGGGGACGAAGGTGCGGCGCGCCGTCGGCAAAAGCTCGAAGGGCTGGTCGAAGGCGCGCCCGCGCAGCGTGTCGCCGTCGCGGGCGAGGGTGATGGTGCCGTACTCGGTGGGGTAGGTGCCGGCGTACGCCTCGAGCTCCTCGGGGGTGAACGCCGTCGACGAGCGCGCCATGGGTGCCGCGCGCGCCCCGAGCGCGGCACCCATGGCGTCCCACGCCACGATGGAGGGCAGCAGCCCGGCCTCGCGGGTGTTGGTCATGACGACGACGGCGATGTTCTTTCGCGGGCACACGACGAGCTCCGCGGTGAAGGCGAGGGTCTGCCCGCTGTGCCAGTAGACGGGGACGCCGGCGAAGGCGTCGTTTTCGTTGAAGCCGAAGCCGGTGCGCCAGTCGAGGTCGAGGGGCGCGGTGTCGTGCGGCGTGAGGGCCTCCTTCACGCGAGGGTCGCTCCCGGCGAGCAGGAAGCGCGCTTCGGCGGCGACGTCGCGCGGGGTGGTGACGAGGCCGTTGGCGGGCGCCGTGATGGGCGCGTTTTCCACGAAGGGCTCGCCGTCCACGACGGCGCGGAAGACGTCGCGGGTGGGGACGAAGGTGGAGTGCGTCATCCCGATGGGGCGCAGGGTCCGCGTCTCGGCGAGCTGCGCGAAGGGCGCGCCGCCGGCGGCCTCGACGACGGCGCCGAGCACCGTGTAGCCGACGTCGCTGTAGCTGAACATCTCGCCCACCGGGCGCACCATGTCCTCGTGCGCGAGCGCGTGGACGTGGTCCTCGAAGACCGCGTGCGTGCCGTACATCCCCTTGAGGATGTTCGACGGCAGCCCCGAGTGGTGCGTCATCAGCGCGCGCGCGGTGATGGCCGGCGTGTCGAAGCGGTGACCGACGGAGAACCACGGCAGCACGTCGGTGATGGGGGCGTCGAGGTCGAGCTTCCCCTCGTCGCGCAGGGACAGCGCCGTCAGCGACGTCATCAGCTTCGAGATGGAACCGACGCGAAAGCGGCTGTCCAGGGTGGCGCCGCCGAGCATGTCGGACCAGACGATGCCGCCCTTGTCGACGAGGACGATGGCGACGGCGTCGGCGCCGCTGTGATCCCTCTCCTCCACCGCGCGCGCGTGGACGTACCGCTCGAGCCCCGCGAGGTCGCCCTGGCGGGGGCGCGCCGGCGTCGTCGCGCAGGCGGCCGCGAGGAGCGCGAGCGGAGCCCACCGCGCGCGCCGCAGCAGCGCGCCCCACGCGCGAGGCGCGGCCGGCGGCGCGGCCGTCACGACGAGGGGTCGCGCGCCGAGCGCTTCTCGGTCGACGAGAGAAAGCCGTGGACGACGTACACCGGCTCGCCGCGGTCGCTCACCTGAAGCTCGGCGCGGCCCCGCGTGGTGAGGGCGTCGAGCGCGTCTTCGGCGACGTCGAGGGAGACGGAGGCCCCGAGCGCGACCTCGGCGATGGTCAGGCGCCCCTCGCTCCGGGCGGCGAGCGCCAGGATGCGCGTCTCGAGGTCGCCGCCCTGGCCGGCGGCGCGGCGGCGCGTGGGCAGGCCGCGCCACGCGACGCGCGCGCACAGGGCGGTGAGCGTGCCGAAGAAGAACGTGAGCCCCGCGAGCACGCCCGGCGGCGTGGGCGAGCCGCCGAGCACGAGGTCGTGCAGGGCCATGATGGTGAAGGCCCCGCAGAACGCGGCGAGGAGCCCGCCGACGATGCGCGCGAGGGTCCTCAGCACGGGCGCCTCGCGCGTCCGCGCACCGGGAAGGGGAGGAGGGGCAGGGGGCTCATTGGATGCGGACGTTCACCGTTTTGCTGATGCCCGCCTCCTCCATGGTGATGCCGTAGAGCTGGTCGGCGACCTCCATGGTCTTTTTGTTGTGGGTGATGACGATGAACTGCGACAGCGAGGAGACGTCGCGCACCATGTCGTTGAAGCGGCCGACGTTGGCCTCGTCGAGCGGGGCGTCGACCTCGTCGAGCACGCAGAACGGCGACGGCTTCAACAAGAAGATGGAGAAGATGAGCGACACCGCCGTGAGCGCCTGCTCGCCGCCGGACATCATGGTGACGGCGCCGAGCTTCTTGCCCGGGGGCTGCGCGTAGATCTCCACGCCGGTGGCGAGCAAGTCGTTCGGGTCGGTGAGCGCGAGCCATGCCTTGCCGCCGCGGAACAGCCGCGGGAACACCTGCTGGAACCGCTCGTTGACGCCGTCGAAGGTCTCCTGGAACCGCTTCTTCGTCGTGCGGTTGATCTTCACGATGGCTTTTTCGAGCTGGTTGAGGGCGTGGGTGAGGTCGTCGGTCTGCGTCTTCAGGAAGTCGAAGCGCGTCTCGAGCTCCTGGCACTCGTCGATGGCGGTGAGGTTGATGGCGCCGAGCGACTCCACCTGCCGCTCGAGCTCGGCGAGCTTGTCGCCCGCGTCCTCGGGGGGCATCTCGCGCATGTGGTAGTCGAACAGCGCCTCCTGCGGCGTGATGCGGTGATGCTCGATGCAGCGATCGACGATGGCGTCGAGCTCGAGCTCGCGCTCCTTGATGCGCACCTGCAGGTCGGCGTGGGAGCCGCGGGCGGAGTCGAGGGCGGCGCGGGCGGCGCGCGCCTCGTGCTCCTTCACGCGAACACCTTCGCTGTTCTTCTCGTAGAGAACGCGCGCCTCTTCGAGCGACGTCTTGAGGGACACGCGCTCTTCGCCGAGGACCGCGAGGAGCGAGCGGGCCTCGGTCTCCTGGCGCGTGAGCTCCTCGCGCTCGCCGTGGCCGTCCTCGATCTGCTTTTGGAGGCGCGCGAGGCGCTCGTCCATGTCGCCGGCCTGGCGCTCGCTCTGCTCGAGGTTCTTCTTGAGCATCTCCTTGCGCTCGGCGATGGACGCGGCGCGCACCTTCATGGTGGTGACGGCGTCCTGCTGCGCGGCGATGGACTGGTCGAGGCTCAACAGCGCCTGGCCGCGCTGCTGGAGCTCGGCCTCGTGGGCCGCGCGCTGCGACTCGGCTTCGGCGAGGCGCGTCTGGCGCGTCTCGAGGTCCGTGTGGGCGTGGGCGAGCGACTCGTCGAGGGCGGCCTCGTCCTGGCGGAGCTTGGCGGCGCGCTGCTCGATGCGCACGAGCTCCTCCTGGTGGCGACGCAGCGCGCCCCTCTGCTCGACGAGCTTGAGCTGCAGCCCCTGGATGCGGTCGCCGGTGCGGACGATGCGCTCGTCGAGCTCGGCCACGGCGACGGTCTTTTCGTCGACGGCGGCGGACAGCTCGGCGACGGCGGCCTCGAGGGCGGCGACCTGCTCCGACAGCTCGCGCATCTCGCGCTTCTGCTTGAGCACGCCGCCGTCGGCGGCGGCGCTGGAGCCGCCGCGCACGGCGCCGCTCGGCTCGAGCACCTCGCCCGCGCGCGTGACCAACGTGAGGCCCTTGTCCCGGGCCGCGGGCCACAGGGCGAACGCCGCCGCGCGATCGTCGACGACGAAGATGCGCGACAGCACGCTTTGCACCGCGCGCCCCTTGCCGCCGACCGTGACGGTGTCGAGCACGCGTACGGCCGGGGCGCCGCCCGCCGCCGACGCTCCGTCGTGGGGCGCGACGGCGTCGAGCGTCGGCGCCATGGCGTCGTCGACGAGCAGGTCAGCGCGGCCCTTGCCTTGCGCCAGGGCGTCGAACGCCGCGGCCGCCGCGTCGTTGTCGTCGACGACGACGGCGTGCAGCCGCGCGCCGAGCGCGGCCTCGATGGGCAGCTCGAGATCGCGGGGGGCCTCGAAGAGGTCCACGAGCAGCTTGCCGCGCCCCTCGAGCGGACCGCCGCGCTTCAAGAGCGCGCGCACCGCCTCCGGGCTCTGCTCGTAGCGCGCGTGGATCTCCTCGAGGGAGTGCAGCCGGCCGCGCTTCTTCTGCAGCTCGTCCTTCCGGTCGTCGAGCGCGCGCGCCGCCTCCTCGAGCTCGCGGCGCCCCTCCGTGATCTGCTTGGCCAGCGCGGCCCGCTCACCGTCCGCCGCCTGCCGCTCGTCGTCGAGCCGCTTGTGGTCCACCTCGACGGACGCCACCGCCTCCCGCGCCAGCGCCTCCTCGTCCGCGAGCGGCGCGAGCTCCGCCGCCACCGACTCCTTGCGGTGCGCCATCTGCTCCAGTGACGCTTTGAGGTTCACGACGTCGCTGGCGGCCTTGGCCGCCTCCGTGGACCGCTCGATCACGTCACGGCGCAGGGCCTCCACGCGCGCGGCCTCCTCGGTGCGCCGCGCCTTCTCGGCGTCGAGCGCCTGCTGCGCCTCCTCGAGGGCGCCCGCGTCGTTGTCGAGCTCGAGCTCGAGCTGCACCCTCCCCTTCTTGAGCTCGGCCAGGGCGCCTTCGAGCAGCATGCGCTGCTCCTTCAGGCGCTCCACCTCGACCGCCGCCTCCTCGTCGCGCTTCAGGCTGCGCTCGTGCTCCTTCTTGGCGTGCTCGGCCGTCTGCTCGTTGAGCGCCAGGCCGTTGTCGATCTCGTACAGGCGCGCCTGCTTCTCCGACAGCGCGTGCTCGTCGTCGACGAGGGCGGCGCGGTTGCCTTCGATCTCCGCCTCGAGGCGCGCGACGCGATCGACGTCGCCCTGCACGTTGGCCGTGACGGCGGCGTAGAGGTCGCGATCGAAGGCGATGGCGTTGGTGAGCTCGAGGAAGCGGAAGGTGCTCCGGTGCAGCTCGATCTCGCGCACCTGCGCGCGCAGCTCGCGGAACTTCTCGGCCTTCTTGGCCTGGCGGCGCAGGGAGCCGAGCCGCCGGCCGATCTCCTTGGTGACGTCGTCGATGCGCTGGAGGTTCTGCCTCGTGGCCTCCATCTTCCTGACGGCGGCGTCCTTGCGGGCCTTGTACTTGGTGATGCCCGCGGCCTCCTCGATGATGCGGCGGCGGTCCTCGGGCTTCACCCGCATGATCTCGGCGACCTGGCCCTGCTGGATGATCGAGTAGGCTTTGGAGCCCACGCCGGTGCCGAGGAACAGGTCGTTGATGTCCTTCAGGCGGCACGGGGTCTTGTTGATCTCGTAGTCGCTCTCGCCGTCCCTGAAGAGCCGGCGGGTCACCTGGATCTCGTGGTGCTGCGCGTACTCCGCCGGCACGCCCTGGCCGTCGACGTTTTCGAAGGTCAGGGAGACCTCCGCCATCCCCACGGGCCCGCGCTTCTCGGAGCCGTTGAAGATGACGTCCTGCATGGAGCCCCCGCGCAGGTGCCGCGCGGACTGCTCGCCCATCACCCAGCGGATGGCGTCGACGATGTTGGACTTGCCGCACCCGTTCGGCCCGACCACCCCGGTGATGCCACCGCCGAAGCGGATGGTGGTGCGATCGGCAAAGGACTTGAACCCCTGGATGTCGAGCTTCTGGATGCGCATCGTGCCTCGTGAGTTGCGACCGGAGCGAGCGGCCGCGCTTCAAATGCACGGTCGACGGCCTCTCGTAAAGAGGACGGCCGGGGCCTCGCGCCGTCGCCGAATCGTGTCGGGCTCAAGCTCGATAGAGCTTCAGCTTCCAGATGGAACCCTGTGACGTTACTCGGGCTTTCCCGGAGTGGGATGGTTGAGCAACGCATCCCGAACGGCCTGTTGGCGCTCGAGGGCCTCCTGGTAGGCCTGCTCGATGCCCGGCCCCGCCCAGCGTACGATCTGGTGGTCGGGCGCGACGGCCTTCAGCGCATCGAGCTCCTTTTTCTGGTCGAAGATGTTCGGCTGGACGAGCACGAGCTGCGCCTGCGCCCGGATGAAGGCCGGGTCCCTCTCGAGCGCCTGGCGGTAATACGTCATCGCCTGGTTGGCGTCGCCGTCGCGCATCTGGGCGGCGATGCCGCGCAGGAAGGTGAGGCCGTTGCTGTCGGGGTTTCGCTCTTCGACCTTGGCCACCATGTCGGAGAACTCGCGCCACTCGTTGCGCAGGCGGTGGGCGTCGGCGGCGATGCGGTAGCCGACGTAGTCGTCGGGCTTGTCCGCGATCACCTTGTGCGCGCCGTCGACGCCGGCGGCGACGTGCTCGGCGGCGAGGAGCCGCAGGGCCTGGTCGGTGTCGCGGTAGAGCTGCACCTTGTCGCGCTCGGCGGCGAGCTTGTCGGCGTCGGGCCCCGCGAGCTTGCGCACCTGCAGCGCGCGCACGTTTTCGTCGAGGCGGTCGGCGGTGTCGGCGAGCACCTCGGCGACGGTGAGCTCCGCCTCGCCCCACGCGAGGAGGATCTGGCTCTTGAGCGCCAGCGCGTCCGTCGACGGCTGCGTCTCGAGCCACGACACCGCCCCGGGGAAGAGGTCGATGCGATCGCTCTTCAGGACCGCGAGCGCCTCTTCCATCGTCGTGGGCGGCGGCGGTCGCTTCTGCGGCGGCACCTGCTTGGCCTCGAAGGCCTCGACGAGCTTGGTGGCCTCGTGCAGCGAGAGGCCCACGGTGTGGGGGCGTTCGGGGGCGGGCGCCGCGGTGGTGCAGCCCGCGATGACGACGGCCGCGAGCGAGGAGGCAAGGGAGCGGAGGGGGACTCGCATGGTGGCCGGGTACCGCGGGTGCCGCGTGCGTGGCAACCGGCTATCCTCGACGGAGGTGGCCGACTCCCCTCGAAACGCGTCCCGGCTCGCGGCCGTCGTGCTGACGGCCTGCTTGCCTGCCGTCGCCGCCGGATGCCCGCGTCCGGCGCTCGAAGGCCGGCCCTGCGCGGTCGACGCCGACTGCGTCGACGTGGCGCTGTCCTGCGTCGACGCGCGCTGCACCGCCGGCGCCGGCCCCACGGACGCCGGCGGCGTCCTCGACGACGACGCGGGCGTGGACGACGCCGGCGTGGGCGACGCGGGCGTGGGCGACGCGGGCGTGGACGACGCGGGCGTGGACGACGCCGGCTCCGTCGACGCCGGCATCCCCGACGTGCCCCAGACCTGCGCGCACGTCCACGCGCTCGACCCCACGGCGCCCTCGGGGCCGTACGCCCTCGATCTCGACCACGACGGCGCGCTCGACGACCGGAACGACGACGGCACCATCACCAACGCGGGCGACGGCATCTATTGCAACATGAGCATCGCCGGCGGCGGCTGGATCCTCTCGGGCTACCTCGACCAGGACGTCATCGCCGCGAGCGGCTGCCCGCCGCCGTGGGTGCTCGAGGACCACAGCGACGACCCGCTCGGCTTCGTCGGCTGCCGCCGCGGCGGGACCAACGGCGGGCAGGCGAGCATCTTCGCGGCCGTCTGGTACCCGTACACGGAGATCCTCGGCGTCGTCGAGGCCGTGCCGTTCGGCACGCCCGACGCGTTCTTCGACTCGCCCATCGCCGACAGCACCATCGGCGACCCGTACGTCGACGGCGTCAGCGTCACCGTCGGCGACAACCCGCGCGAGCACGTGTTCACCTTCGTGAGCGCGAGCCCCGACGGCGACCCCGCCGCCGCGTGCCCCTGCGCGGGCGGTCCCGGTCCCCCCGCGTTCGTCGGCGAGGACTACGTCTGCGACGTCCCGAGCCCCGCCGCCATCGCCGGCGGCACCAACCACTTCGACCCGAGCGACCCGCAGTGGGACGGCAGCGACTTCGTGTGCACGTCGCCCGACGTCGTCAACGGCAACTTCTTCACGCGCAACGTCGGCGGCCCGCGCCTGGACAACCCCGAGGTCCGCATCATGAGCGACGAGGGCAGCGCCGACGAGGACTTCGCCATCACCCGCATCGAGATCTACACGCGGTGAGGCGAAGCGTCACGACAGGGACGGCCCCGCGGGCCTGACGACGACCGTGCGCCGCGCCCGCGGGCAGCCCCACCGGGCGCGCCTTCACGCGGCCATCTCGAGCACGCGCGACGCCGGGATGTCCACCATCTGCGGGCGGCTCTTGAGCTCGTAGCGCACCTCGTAGAGCGCCTTTTCGAGCTCCACCGCCGACAGGATGGCGTCGAACGCCTGCGGCGACGCCGGGAGCAGCCCCGTGTCCTTGACCGCGTCGACGTAGTTTTCCACGAAGCGCTTGCTGGTCTCCCGCGCCCAGCCGTCCTTGACGGCGGCGCCGTCGTTTTTGGCGGTGGCCTCGGCGTAGGAAAACGAGCGCAGCATGCCGGCGACGTCGCGCAGCGGCGTGTAGAAGCCGCGCCGCTCCTCCTTGGTGCGCGCGGGCTCGCCTTCGAAGTCGACGACCATCCAGTCGCCGTCCTTCTTCAGCACCTGGCCGAGGTGGAGGTCGCCGTGGATGCGCGTCTTCATCCCCGAAGGGTCCACCGTCTTCAGCGCGTCGAGCCGCGCGAGCAGCGCCGGGCGCGCTTGGTCGAGCCTGGCGCCGAGCGCGGGGTTTTTCGCGCGGGCCTTCTCGATGGTGTCGTCGAGCTCGCGCGTGATGGACGCCGCCCACGCCGTGAGGTCCTCGCGGGTGATGGGCTGCGGCTTGAACGCGGGGTCGTCGACGCCGGCGCCGAGCGCCTTGTGCATCTCGCCGATGCGCGTGCCGAGGAGCGCCAGCTCGTCGCCGAGCTTGGGCGCGTCGCCGGCGAGGGCGGACAGCGTCGTGGACCACCCGTCGCCCTCGTTCTTCACGAGCTCGAAGAGCATGCCGATGGTCATCGGGCCGCTCCTGGTGTCCATGGTGAGCGTGCCGAGGAGCTGCGGCGTGTTCTTGTAGCCCTGCGTCGTCAGGTGCGCGGCCACCTCGCGCTCGATGGGCGTGCCGGTCTCGGGCTTGCGGTACGCCTTCAGCATGACGTCGCTGCCGACCTTGATGGACACGTTGGACTGCGGGACGCCGAGCGGCTTCACCACGGCGCCGTCCAGCGTCTGCGGCAGCTTCTGTCCCGGCGTGCGCTCCGCGCGCACCGAGCCCGACGACGACGGCAGCGTGGCGTTGTCGCCCACGGCGAGCACCATGGCCTTCACGAAGTCGGGATCCTTGAGCGCGTCGGCGAGCTTTTCGCCGTCGAACGCGAGGGGGACGTGGAAGAGATCGGCGCCGCCGTCGGCGTACTTGACGTCGAGGAGCGCGAGCTCGAACGACGCGCCGCCCGCCTCCACGGTGGCGCGCTCGGCGACGTCGACGGCCTTGACCGCGCGGCCCTTGCCCGTGAACCACTGCTCGCCCGCGCAAGACGCGATGAACGCCTGCAGCGCCTTCTGCGTCACGCCCGCGGGCAGCCCCGCCGGCAGCCGCAGCGAGAAGAGGTTGCCCCCGCCGTTGCTCGTGCCCACGGGCACGGAGGCCGGCGGCACGGGCGTCTCGAGCGGCGGCTCCGTCGTCTTCGTCGGGGTCGCGGTCAACTTGTCGTCGACGCGCCGGAGCTGCGCGGCGCTCTTGGCGTCGTGCAGCTTGGGCGTCTTATCGCGCGGGACGCGCATCGGTCCTCCCCTGGCGCAGGGTATGTGGGTGCCTGTGGGTATCGCCTCGAAATTCCTTCGTGTTCGTGCGATCTTCATCGGTCAGATGAGGGAGTCGCATCCCCGCACACATCTCGGGAAGGAGCCGAAAAACCAACATGGGACTCACGGTACACCGCCGCACCTCGGTCCAGGCACCCTCCAAAACCGAAAAAGTCGCGCCCAAACGCCGCCGGAAGCGCACGACCGCCACGGAGAATCTCCACGCGCCGGTGCCCAAGGCGGATCCCGCCAAGGTGCTCGCCGCCGGCGGCAAGCGCGGGGTGAGCGCCGTCAACGCCCGCACCTGGACGCCGCCGGCGAGCGCGCCCCGGCTGGCGCCGGTCAACATCCTCGAGGTCCGGCCCAACGTCGACAGCGGCGACTTCGCCCTCAAGCGCATCGCCGGCGAGACGCTGCGCGTGCACGCCGACATCCTCAAGGAGGGCCACGACCACGTGCGCGCGGAGGTCGTCGCCACCGACCCGGCGGGCCACGAGCACCGCTTGGAGATGGCCTACGACGTCGACCATGACGAGTGGCACGCGGACCTCGACCTCGACGCCATCGGCACCTGGCAGTACCGCATCGAGTCCTTCACCGACCACTTCGGCACCTGGGCCGAGGGCCTCGGCCGCAAGGTCGGCGCCGGCCGCGACGTGAGCTCCGAGCTCCTCGAGGGGCAGGCGATGCTCGAGGCCGCCGCCAAGCACGCCAAGGGCCGCGATCGCGCGCTGCTGTTGCAGACGGCGCTCGTCCTCGCGGACCCGTTTGCGTCCTTCGGCGATCGCGCGCAGGCCGTCACCGGCGACGTGCTCGCGCTCATGCGCCGCTACGAGGCGCCCACCGACCTGTCGACCTCCGCCAGGACCTACGAGGTCGCCGTCGAGCGCGGCCGCGCCAGGACCGGCGCGTGGTACGAGATGTTCCCGCGCTCGGCCACGGAAGATCCCAAGAAGCACGGCACGCTGCGCCAGGCGGAGAAGCGCCTCGACGACATCCGCTCCATGGGCTTCGACGTCGTCTACCTGCCGCCCATCCACCCCATCGGCGAGAGCGCGCGCAAGGGCAAGAACAACGCCGAGAACGCCGGCCCCGGCGACGTCGGCAGCCCCTGGGCCATCGGCAGCAAGTACGGCGGCCACGACGCCGTGCACCCCGACCTCGGCACCGTCGACGACTTCGTCCACTTCGTGAAGGCGGCCAACGAAAAGGGGATGGAGGTCGCCCTCGACTTCGCCGTGCAATGCGCGCCGGACCACCCGTGGGTGAAGGAGCACCCGGAGTGGTTCAAGCACCGCCCCGACGGGACCATCCAGTACGCGGAGAACCCGCCCAAGATCTACCAGGACATCGTGCAGCTCGACATGTGGGGGCCCGAGCGCGACGACATGTGGAACGCCATCAAGGACGTGATGGACACGTGGATCGACCGCGGCGTGAAGATCTTCCGCGTCGACAACCCGCACACCAAGCCGCCGGCGTTCTGGCAGTGGCTCATCCGGGAGGTGCACAAGGAGCACCCCGACATCGTGTTCCTCTCGGAGGCGTTCGCGCGGCCGAAGAAGCTCGAGCTCTACGCCAAGCTCGGCTTCTCGCAGAGCTACACGTACTTCACCTGGAAGAACACGCGCGCCGAGCTCGAGGGCTTCATGAAGGACATCATGAACGCCAGCGACTTCCTCCGGCCCAACTTCTTCGCCAACACGCCCGACATCCTGCCCGAGTACCTGCAGACCGGTGGCAAGGCCGCGTTCGAGGTGCGCTACGCGCTGGCGGCGACGCTGTCGCCGTCGGCGGGCATCTACTCGGGCTTCGAGCTGCTCGAGGGAGATGCGCTCAAGGGAGAGGACTACAAAGACAGCGAGAAGTACGAGGTGCGCCCGCGCGACTACGACGCCCCCGGCAACATCAAGGAGTGGATCGCCAAGGTGAACTACATCACCCACGCGGAGCCGGCGCTGCAGGAGCTCAAGAACCTGCGGCTGCACAACGCCGACAACGACAAGATCCTGAGCTTCTCCAAGGGCAACATCCTCGTCGTCGCCAACCTCGACCCGCACAACACGCAGGAGGGCACCGTCCACCTCGACGGCGGCGCCCTCGGCCTCGACGACAACAAGAGCTACGTCGTGCACGACCTCCTGAGCGGAGAGAAGTTCCCGTGGAAGGGGCTGCACAACTACGTGAAGCTCGACCCTGGCGAGCAGCCCGTGCACATCTTCAAGATCGAGGAGGCGTGAGATGCCCCGCGTGAACAAGAACCCCACGCGCGCCCTCCCCGTCGACACCTCCCGCGCGCGCCGCGCCAAGCCCAAGGACAAGCCCAAGGAGACGGCCACCACCACGCGCGCCACGCAGAACACCCCCGGGGCCAGCGCGCGCGCTCTCGCGCGCGTCACCGGCGCCGGCGACGGCGCCGCCGTCCACGACGTCCCCGAGCAGCAGTTGTTGGCGCTGGCGGCCGGCGTGCACTCCGATCCCCACACCATCCTCGGCGCCCACGACGCCGGCGGCGGCAAGACCCGCGTGCGCGCGCGCTTCGACGACGGCGCGCAGGTGACGCTGGTGTACGAGGCCCCGGCCAAGCTCAACCGCGTGGGGCTGCCCATGCCCTCCAAGGGCGAGCAGCGGCTCGAGATGAAGCCCGGCGCGCACGGCTTGGTCGAGGCCGACGTCAAAGGCGGGATCGGCAGCTACCACTTCGAGGTCGACGGCAAGCGCGTCGAGGACCCGTATCGCTTCGCCCCCACCGTGTCCGACCTCGACATCTACCTGTTCAAAGAGGGGAAGCTCGAGGACACCGCGCACCTCCTCGGCGCCCACGACATGGAGCGAGACGGCGTCAAGGGCTTCAACTTCGTGGTGTGGGCGCCCAACGCCCGCGGCGTCAGCGTCGTCGGCGACTTCAACGACTGGGACCCGTCCAGGATGCCGATGCGCAAGCTCGGCGGCGCCGTCTACGAGTTGTTCGTCCCCGAGGTGAAGGGCGGCGACAAGTACATGTTCTCCGTCGCCGGCGAAAAGGGCGGGCGCACGCTCAAGGCCGACCCCGCCGCGCGCTCGAGCGAGGTGCGCCCCGGCATCGCGTCCGTCACCGCGGGCCGGAGCAAGCACGTGTGGCACGACGCCTCCTTCATGAAGGCGCGGGCGGCCACCAATCCGCTGTCGCAGCCCGTCAGCACATACGAGGTGCACCTCCCGTCCTGGAAGCGCGAGGACGACGGCTCCATGAAGAGCTACCGCGAGCTCGCCGACGAGCTCGTGCCGCACCTGAAGAAGGAAGGCTTCAACGCCATCGAGCTGGTGGGCCTCGCCGAGCACCCGCTCGACGACTCGTGGGGATACCAGGTCACCGGCTACTACGCGCCGACCTCGAGGCACGGCTCGCCCGACGACTTCAAGTACTTCATGGACAAGATGCACGAGGCCGGCATCCGCGTCATCTACGACTGGGTGCCCGCGCACTACCCCAAGGACCCGCACGGCCTCGCCGACTTCGACGGCACGCACCTGTTCGACCACGAAGACCCGCGGCTGGGCGAGCACCTCGACTGGGGCACGCGCATCTTCAACTACGGCCGCTACGAGGTGAAGAGCTTCCTCATCGGCAGCCTGATGCACATGCTCGACGAGTATCACCTCGACGGCGTGCGCGTGGACGCCGTGGCCTCCATGCTCTACCGCGACTACTCGCGCACCGAGTGGATCCCCAACGAGGACGGCAGCAAGGAGAACCGTGAGGCCATCGCGTTCCTGAAGGAGGCCAACGCGCGCGTGGGAGAGCGCTTCCCCGGCGTGCTGCGCATCGCCGAGGAGTCCACCGCGTTCCCCGGGGTCACCTCCAAGGACGGGCTCGGCTTCGATCTCAAGTGGAACATGGGGTGGATGCACGACACCCTCGACTTCTTCCAGACGCCCACCGGCGAGCGCGGCCAGCGGCTCGACGAGCTCACCAACACGTTCCTGTGGGCGCACTCGGAGAAGTTCGTCGCGGCGCTCTCGCACGACGAGGTCGTGCACCTCAAGAAGTCGCTGATCGAGAAGATGCCGGGCGACGAGTGGCAGAAGCGCGCGAACCTGCGGCTGTTGTTCGGCTTCATGTTCAGTTACCCGGGCCAGAAGCTCCTGTTCATGGGGAGCGAGCTCGCGCAGCACGGCGAGTGGAACTTCCGAAGCGAGCTCGATTGGCAAAACGCCGACGGCGGCACCGAGCGGCTGCTCTCCGATCTCAACAAGCTCTACACGGAGGAGCCGGCGCTGTCGCAAAAGCAGTTCGACCCGTCGGGCACGGAGGCGTTCCACCTCGACCGGAACGACGCCGTCGTGGGGATGCGGCGCAAGGGAGACAAGGCACAGGACGATCTCGTCTTCGTCCACAACCTCACGGAGACCCCGCGCACGGTGCGCCTCGGCGTCGACAAGGGGACGTGGAAGGAAATTCTGAACACCGACGCCAAGGCGTACGGCGGCAGCGACGTGCGCAACCCGCGCGCGATGGCGGCGAAGCCGGTGCCCGCCGATGAGAAGAAGTACTCAATCGAGGTCACGTTGCCCCCGCTCGCGACCATCGTGTTGAAGCGTCGCTAGCCGCAGCCGACGGGGTGGGCGATTGCGATCGCACGGGAACGCGCGGTCGGTGAGCGTAAACGCTCGGCGTCCGACGGATCGCGCGCGTCACGAACGCGCGCGGTGATGGCCCGCCGCTTGCGTTTGGCGCCGCGGGGGAAGTCAGGGATGGCAGAGAGCCTCGCAGTCGAGGGAACCAAGCTGCGCCTCGCGCACTGGTTCCCGCCGGAGCCGCGCGCCGTCATCGTCGTCGCGCAGGGCGGAAACGCCCGTCTGGGGAAGCGCGCGCGCGCCCTCGCGGCCCACGCGCTGGACGCGTCTTACGGCGTGCTCTTCGTCCACCTGTTGTCGCCGGACGAGGCCGCGGCCGACGCAGCGACGGGAGCGCACCGGTTCAACGTCGGGCTGCTCGGCCGGCGCCTCGCCGGCGCCCTCGAGGCCGCCGACGTCGCCGGCCGCGTGCGCGGGCTCGCCCTCGGGCTCTGCGCCTCGGGCACCGGCGCCGCCGCCGCGCTGGTCGCCGCGGCGAAGCACCCGGACGTCGTGCGGGCGGTCGTCTGCTACGCCGGGCGCCCCGACCTCGCGTCGCCCATCCTCCATCGCGTGCGCGCGCGCACCCGCCTCATCGTCGGTGGGCGCGACCTGCACGGCGTCCGCGCCAACTGCGCGGCGCTGCCGAGCCTGCCGCGCCACAGCGAGCTGTCCCTCGTCCCCGGCGCCGGCGCCGGCCTCGACGACGACGCCTCCATCCGCGCAGTCGCCGCGCTCGCCACGAGCTGGCTCGACTGACGGTCGGAAGGTTCGACCAGCGCGACGAAAGAATCGTCCGACGCGCCGGGAAAACCTGGCACTCCGCCACGTCGAAGATCGCGCGGTGCGCCCTCGCGTCCATGTCGTTACAACGATAGACGCCGCGCGGGGGACATCACGTGTATCGGGTGCTCGTCTGCGACGATGACGACTTGGTTCGCGACAGCGTCGCGGACCAGCTTGCGTTCGACGGGTACAGCGTCGTCACCGCCCACGACGGCGCGAAGGCGTTGGAGCTCGTCGAGAGTGCGCCCGTCGACGCCGTGCTGCTCGATCTCATGATGCCTCGCATGGACGGCCTCGGCGTGTTGCGAGAGCTGAGCCGCGCGCACGCGGACCTGCCGGTGATCGTGATGACCGGCCACGGCGACGTGGAGTCCGCCATCGAGGCCACGCGGCTCGGTGCGCGCGCGTACCTGAGCAAGCCCATCGAGCCCGCCGAGCTCACCGTGCAGCTCCGCCGCGCCATCGACGTCGTGCATCGCGACGGGCAGGGGAGCTACGGGCCGCTCATCGGCACCTCGCCGGCGATGCGCACGGTGTTCGACATCCTCTCCCGCCTCGAGAAGGTCGACGCGCCCACCGTCCTCATCTGCGGCGAGACGGGCACGGGAAAGGACGTGGTGGCGCGCGCGCTGCACACGCGCGGCCGGCGGCGCGACAAGCCGTTCCTCGCTATCGACTGCGCGTCGCTCACGGAGACCCTCATCGAGAGTGAGCTGTTCGGTCACGAGCGCGGCAGCTTCACCGACGCGCACCAGGTCAAGCGAGGCCTCTTCGAGCTCGCGCGCGGCGGGGTCATCTTCCTCGACGAGATCGGCGAGATGGCGCCGAGCACGCAGGCCAAGCTGCTGCGCGCCATCGAGAGCCGCTCGTTCCGGCGCGTGGGCGGCGTCGTCGACATCGCGCTCGACGCGGCCATCATCGTCGCCACCAACCGCGACCTCCGCGAGGAGGTGAAGGCCGGCCGTTTTCGCGAGGACCTGTTCTTCCGGTTGAACGTCGTCCCCATCGAGATCCCACCGTTGCGCCGCCGCCCCTCCGACGTCGGGCCGCTGGCGCTCCACCTCGTTCGCAAGGTCTCCGCCGAGCTGTCACGGAGCATCGCCGGCATCACGCCCGATGCGCTCTCCGTGCTCGCGCAGCACCCGTGGCCGGGCAACGTGCGCGAGCTGCGCAACGTCCTCGAGCGCGCCGTCATCTTGAAGCGCGAAGACCGCGCCGTAGACGTCGGCGACCTGCCGCGCGACATCGTCGAGCAGCTCGGCGATGGCCGCCGCAGCACCGGCTTCGAGCTGCCTCCCGAGGGCATCGACCTCGCCGAGCTCGAGCGCGACCTGCTCGAGCAGGCCCTCGCCCGGGCCCGGGGAAACCAGACGGCGGCGGCCCGCCTGCTCGGCATCACGCGCTTCGCGCTGCGCTATCGCCTCGACAAGCACAACGCGTTCAAGCCCAAGGGGTGAGCTCAGCCGCCGGTGGTCTCTTCGAACAGCGCGACGAACGCCGGCATGCTGCGGACGACGTCGAAGAAGCGGTCGCCCTCGACCCAGGCGCGCACGCGATCGCGGTCGACCTCGACGGCGCGCGCGAGGGCGTCGATGCACGCCTTGGCCTCGCCCTGCGCCGCCCGCAGCGCGGCCATGTGATAGTTGGCCATGATGTCGCCGGCGTCGATCTCGAGCGCCTTCTGCAGCGCCTTCTCGGCCTCCTCGTAGAAGCCCTTGGTGGCGTAGCAGTTGCCGAGGTCCACCCAGGCGTCGAGGTTGTCCGCCTCGTGTTTCACGACGTCGCGGAGGTGCGGGATGGCCTCGCCGGGCTTGCCGATGTCCATGAGGACGGTGGCGAGCTCGTGGCGGGCGACGGGGTCGCGCGGGTCGAGGTCGAGGGCGACCTGGTACTCCTTGAGCGCGTCCTGGAACAAGCCCCGCTCCGCGAGCGTGAGCCCGAGGTTCAGGTGGGCGTCGGGGTAGTCCCACTCGAGCTCGATGGTCTCCTTGTACTCGCGCACCGCGAGCTCGTGTCCGTGCGTGGCGAGGAAGCAAGCCAGGTTGTAGTGCGCCGTGGGCGACTGGGGCTCGAGGTCGATGGCGAGCATGTATTCGCGCAGCGCTTCCCGGAACAAGCCCTTCTCCGCGTACACGGTGGCGAGGTTGTCGTGCGCGTGGGCGCTGTCGGGGTCGAGGTCGATCGCCTTCTTGAATTCGCGGACGGACTCGTCGAGCCACCCGCGATCCGCGAGCTCGATGCCCTTTTGGTTGTGGAAGTCGGACTGCGCGAGGCGGTCGAACTTCTCCTTGTCGGCCATGAGGTCACCTTACGAAGACGAGTGCTCGCGTGTCACGCGCGGACGACGGCGGGAAGGCGGGACGGGGGCGGCGGCGACCTCCCGCTCCTGGGCGGCGATCTCGGCGTCGAGTTGCATGGCCCGCGCCCGCGCCGCACGGAATACTGTGGCGAGGATGCTCATGAGCGGGACCGCGAGGAGCGCGCCGACGATGCCGTAGAAGCGCTCGCCGACGACGAGGGCGAGGATGATGAGCACCGGATGGATGCGCGCCGCCGCGCCCATGATCTTGGCGTTCAAGAAGTGCTGCAGAAAATGGATGAGGATGATCCACACGACGGCGAGGAGCGTCTTCTCGACGCCGCTCGGCAGCGCGACCATCACGATGGGCACCGTCGACAGGATGCTCCCGAAGATGGGTACGAGCGAGAACACCGCCGCCAGGGTGGCGAGCAGGAACGCGAACTTGATGTGCAAGAGCCAGAGCCCGACGAACGTGAGCGCGCCGTTGATGAGGCAGATGGTGAGCTGCCCGCGGATGACGCTCGAGAGCCCGCGGTCAACGCGCGCGATGAGGTCCTTGACCTTGTTGCGGTCGGAGACCGGGGCGAGGGAGACCAGGAAGTCGACGATGTCGTCGGCGTCGGCCGCGATGAACGCCGTGAGCATGAGCACGAGGAAGGTCTTGAAGACGGCGCCGACGATGCCGGCCACGATGAGCTGCACCGACGACAACATCGCGCGCGCCTCCGCCGCCAACGCCGCCTTGATGTCGCGGACGACACCCTCGGCCATCTGGACGAGGTTGATGGCGATCTCGCCGGTGCTGTTGGCGCTCTCCGGCTCGCCGGGGGTGACGATGCGGACGGGGAGGTTGTAGCGGTCGAAGGTCTCCTTGAGGCGCTCGCCGAGGGCGGCGATGTGCGCGTCGTCGAGCTTGTTGAGGAGCTCGGTGGCCTCTTTGGCGAGGCGCGCGGCCTCCCGGTACAGCTGCGGGATGAAGATGGCGGCGAACAGCCACAGGAGCGCGGCCAGGCCGGCGTAGACGACGAGGACGGCGCCCCAACGCGGGAGGCTGCGCCCTCGCCAGCGCACGGCGGAGAGCCGGCGCACCGCCGGGGCGAGGACGTAGGCGAAGACGAACGCGAGGACGAACGGGAGCAACACCTCGCGCACGACGATGAGCACGACGACCGCGGGGACCCACAGCGCGAGGAGCAGCGTCGTGCGGCGGGCGCGCTTGTCCTGGAGCAGGCGGCCGAGGCGGCTGTTCACCCGGAGGTGGTCGACGAAGACGGCGCCGGCGTCAATGCCTGCCGTCGTCGTCGTCGCGCGCGAGCCTGCCGACGTGCGGCGCGATCACGAGCACCGTCGCCGCGAGCAGAGCGACGCTGAGCGCGATGAGCGTCACCGGAGCCTCGAGGACGAGCGCGACGGCGAACGTGACGACGGCGGCGAGGGCGGCGACCTTCAACACCACCCGGGCCCACGAGAGCGCGACGACGATCCCCATCGCCTGATGCTCCTCGTGCCCGGGCGCGCTGTCAACGCTCACGGTGCGGTCTTCTCGGGCTGCGCCAGAACGCCCGCCTGGCCCGCGGGCGGTGCCCGAGAGGGGTTGCGCTCGGTGCCGCGCTCGCGTCTCGTCGGGCCATGCGCTCGAAAGCACCGGCCGCCCCCACGCCCGTCGTCGTCGCGCTCGTCCCCGCCGCGCTCGCCGCCGTGCTCGCCGTCGCCGGCTGCCCCGCGCCGGGCGGCGGCGACTGCGCGGCGCCGGCGGACTGCGCGCAGCCCGACGACGCCCCCTGCGGGCGCTGCGCGCCGCTGGCCACGTCCTTGTGCCTCGCGGGCGCCTGCGAGGACCGCGCCGCCGACGCCGTCGACGTCAGCGCCACCTTCAGCATCGATCGCCACATCAGCCCCGAGCCGCAGGGCCTCGCCTTCGCCGTCGCCGCTCGCGACCGCTCGTGCGCCGACCTCGGGTCCTTCGCGGCGTTCCCCGCGAACCTGAACGCGCTCGCCTCCGGCCAGAAGACCCTCAGCGGCGGCACCTTCCACCCCGACGTCGCCCTCGGCCGCGTGCCCGAAGGCGACGTCCTTGTGCTCGCGCTCGCCACCTCGGGGCCGGCGGGCGGCGGCGATGTCGTCGCCCACGGCTGCGCCGAGGCCACCGCGGCGCAGCCGTCCCTCGCCGTCCCCGCGATGGATCTGGCCCCCTGATCCGGCGCCGCGCGCAAAAATCGCGGCGTCCGGACGGACATCCCCAGGAGGGCCCTCGCCGGCCCAGGGGATGCGCCTATGTTCTTGGTCGGGTACAAGATGAGGTATGCCCACGGCCCCACCGGGCAGGAAGGCCTGAACGGAGTTTCAGGGGCGCCGTGGACGGAGATCGCGCCGCAGTCGATCGTCACCGGGCTGCGGCGGTTCATGGCTCGTGGGCGGCCCGGCCCGGCCTCCCGGGCACCAAGGAGATCCTCACTGCACTTCGTCGTCGAGCCCCTGAAGGTCCCGAGCATCGTGCGCCCGAGCCACGAGCCACAGGTGCTGTACGTGCGCCTCGCGGCGCCGGCGCAGGCGGGGACCGTCGCGGTGCTCCCCGGCGTGGGCGCCGCGATTGTCGAGGAGATATCGCGGGCCGCGCGGCAGAGCGTGAAGGTGCAGCGGGCCGTCCTCGTCGGCGCCGACAGCATCCTCGACCCCGCCGCCGAGGACGCGGCCGGCCGCGAGGAGGCGCTCGCTGCGCTCGTCGACGCGTTCGCGGCGTTTCGCGCGGCGCGGCTGCCCTTCGTGTGGCGGACGCGCGGCGGGATCGACGGCCCTCTGCCGCACGCCCTCGGCCAGGCCCTCGTCGACGCCGGCGGGCTCGCCACCGTGGAGATTGGCGTGCCCACGCTCGACCACGAGCTGTGCACCGCGCTCGAGGGCCACACCGGCGCGGCGCCCGATCATCGAATGCGCCTGGCGACGGCGCTGGCGTCGCGGGGCGTGCACGTGCGCGGCCTCGTGGATCCGCTCGTGCCGATGCTCACGGACCAGGAGCAGAGCCTCGAGGCGTTGATGGAGGCCTTCGCGGACGCCGGCGTCCACAAGGTCGGCGCGCGCTACATCGTGCTCACCCGCGAGCGCGCCCGCGCGGTGGCCGCGCGCCTCGCCGGCATGCAGCGGGCGCTGTTGCAGGGCGTGTTCGCCGACGAGCCCTGGCAAAAGCCTGACCCGGAGGACACCGGGCCGCGCGAGGTCCACAAGCGCATCCCGGCGCACCTGCGCCGCTCCGGTCACCACCGGCTGCTCGAGGCCGGCGCGCGCCACGGCGTGTTCGTCGACATCCTCGACCCCGTGGAGGGCGCCGAGGATCTGTCCGCCGAAGGCGCGCCCGAGGCAGATGTGCCGCCGGACAAGCCGCGGGCCAGGGTGCGCCGGCGTCCCCAGCTCGAGCTGTTCCGAAGATCCCGGTGAGACTCGTGCGCTTCCTGGTCTTCGGCGTCGCGTGCGTCCTGTGCGCGCCGGCGGCGCCCTACGCCATCCTCGTCGCCTTCCTCGCCGCGGCCGGTGAGCGCCGCGCGCGCGCCGCCCGCCGGGGACGGGGCGGGCGCCTCGTTGGCAGCGTGTTGCGGGGTGTGGCAAGACGGACGGCATGATGCCCCCCGCCGCCCCCCACCGGGGCCTCGCCCCGACCGCGCTCGTGCTCGTCGTGCTCGCCGTGCTGGTGGCGGCGGCCGGGTGTCCCCCCAGCGGCGAGTGCCAGGTCGACGCCGACTGCAGCGGCGGCACGGTCTGCTCGGGCGGCAGTTGCGTGCAGTGCAACACCAATGATCAGTGCGGCGCGGACAGCTTCTGCTGCCTCGGGGTCTGCCACGGTGCCGCCGACGTGGAGAGTCACTGCGGCTGCTCGCCGGCCCTGCGCGGCAGCGCGGGCCAGGACTGCGGCGGCGTGGAGCCCGCGGGCCTCTGCCTCGTCGCAGACAGCACCGCGAGCGTCGCTACCGTCGCGGAGGGCACCTGCGGTTGCGGCTGCACGCCGGCGCAGGGCGGGCCCATCTGCGCTGCGCCCGCCACCGCCGGCGACGCCGCGGTGTGCTCGTGCAACGAGAACGCCGACTGCAAGAAGGCGTCGGAGGACGCCGCGGGCCACCCGCACCGCGCGGCGGACACCTGCACGCCGCAGGCGACGTGCGTGTGCTTCTCCGCCGCGGCCGCCAACGCGCAGTTGTGCGCTCCCGACGGCGCCGCGCCCGACTGCACCCTCGGCGGCTGCGTCTCCCTCGTCGACGACGCGAACAACTGCGGCGTGCCCGGCAAGGTGTGCACCGACGAGGCCACCGGCATCGCCGACACCGGCACCTGCATCGGCGGCGGCTGCTCCTGCAACGCCGCCGGCGACTGCGCCGGCGGCGGCAACGTCGACACGTGCGTGTTCCCGGCGCAGGGTGACCCGTCCTGCGTGTGCGGCGCCTACCGGCGCGCGGGCCAACAGGTGGCGTGCCCGATGGCGCTCGACTGCACCACGTCGGGCTGCATCCTCGACGGCACCGCCTTTCAGGACGAGGAGACGCTCCTGAGCGCCTTGGGCCTGCCGCCGGCGCCATGAGCCCCTCGACGTCGAGCCCCTCGACGTCGGCCTCTCATCAGTGCGGCAGCGCCGCCGCGCGCACGATCGCGGCGCGGACGCGGAGGGCGTCGTCGTCGTCGCGCCGGACGGCGTAGCTCGAGGCCTCGGCGCCGAGGGCCTGGCCGCTCGCGTCGAGCCAGGGCCAACGCACCTCGACGATGCACACGCGATCCGTGGCCCAGTCGACGGCGACGAGGTCCGCGCGCGTGTCCATGACGCCGCGCCGGTTGTACTCCTCGCGCGCGCCGGCGAAGAGCGCCTCGAGCTCCTCAGGCCGGCTCACGGCGATGACGCCGTCGTCGCTGACGACGAGCGCGGGCGTCTCCCACAAAGACGCGAGCGTGAACGCGTCCCCGTGGGTCACGGCGCGCGCCATCGCGTCGAAGAAGTGCTGCACCTCGTCGCGCAGCGCCGGGTGCTCGATGGTCGCGTGTTGCATGGCCCGCCCTCCTCCGGCGAGAGCGTGCATCACACGTGCCGCATCGCGCTCAGCGCGAGCGGTCGGCGGCGATGTCGTAGCGGGCCCACGGCGTGTGCGAAGGATGCCAGACGCCCATGCGGGTGAGCATGTCGTGGCGTGCGGCCGTGGCGAGCTCCTGCGTGCCCATCATCCACATCAAGACGGCGAGCGCGACGAGCCAGAAGCTCCCGGCGAAGATCGCGTATGCGCCGAGCAGCACCGAGAACACGCGCGCGACCTTCACCGCGATGCGCGTGCCGTCGACGAAGCCCTTGCGCTTGGCGAGCAGCGCGCGCAGCACGCGGCCGCCGTCCATGGGCAGAGCCGGGATGAGGTTGAAGCCGCCGAGCATCAGGTTCGCCGACATCAGCCAGAAGATGACGGGGGAGGGCACGGCGAGGGAGAGCACGAACGCGAGGCCCGCGAGCGCGAAGCTCACGGCGGGGCCGGCGGCGGCGATGAGGATCTCGTCGTTGGGCGAGCGCGGGGGCGCGGTCATCTTGGCGACGCCGCCGAACATGTGCAGGTCGATGCCGGCGATGGGCACGCCCTTGCTGCGCGCGACCACCGCGTGGCCGAGCTCGTGCGCGACGATGGACGCGAAGATCAGCAGGCTCAAGAGCACGCCGCCGACGCCGCCGTAGCTGACGCCGGCGATGAGGAGCGCGATGGGGAGCGTCCAGTGCGCCCCGACGTCGAAGCCGAGGACGCGGAACAACCGGAAAGAGGGTCCACCGAACATGCGGTGAGCATATGCACCTCTCGCCGCGGGGCAAGCGCGCCGACGTCGATGCGCTCGCGTGAGGCGCGCACGCACGCGCCGGAATATTCCCGCAGCGGTGGCGGCGGCGTCGAAGCGCCCGTGATACACAGGCGGCATGCGCTTCGCTCTCCTGGGCTTCGCCCTCCTCGTCCTCGACGCGTGCCAGGGCTGCAACTGCGGAGCGAAGCCGCTCGTGAAGACCGAGTGCAAATTCACCGTCGAGCCGTCGGGATCAGGGAATGAGATCCAATTCGCCGCCACGCCGGTCGGCGGGCAGGCGGAGCGGAGCTATCGCGTCACCAACACCGGCACCGGCGTGACGCTCACCGAGCTGCACACCACCTTCGAGGCGCGAAACGGCGACAACTACAGCGCCGACATCCCCGTCGACACGCGCATCACGCCCGGCGACGATCAGACCTTCGTCGTCACGTTCCATCCGCTCGTCGAGGCGGAGCTCGCGTCGAGCTTCGTGGTGAGCCACCCCGACGTGGGGAGCGCCAAGTGTCCCACGGCCACCGTGTTCGTCCGCGGCACCGGCTTCGAGCCGCAGGAGGTCGACGCCGGCTTCCCCGACGCCGGCGAGGAGGACGCGGGCACGCCCGCCGACGCCGGCCCCGACGTCGACGCGGGCACCGTGCAGTCGCCGGACGGCGGCGTGGTCCTCGGGCCGAACGCGGAGTGGTTCGCGTACGGCGCGTTCGAGGAGGCCCGCGCCCGCTTCGCCGCCGTCGAGCTCAAGGACGGCAGCGGCGACATCCTCGCCGTCGGCGGCTACGGCGAGGACGGCGTCGCGCTCGACAGCATCGAGCGCTTCAACCCGCAGACCGGCGTGTCGCGCGTCGTGGCGCACATGGCGGTGCCGCGCGCGGAGCCCGCGGCGGTCGTGCTGCCCGGCCCCGAAGCAAAGGTGATGATCCTCGGCGGCAGGAGCGCGGCGCAAAACGGCGTCGCCGTCCGCACCGTCGAGATCTTCGATCCGCTCAACGGCGACACCGTCGCCTGCGCCGACCCCGGCGGCTGCGGCCTCGGCGACCAGGACGGCGCGGCGCTGCCGGTGGGGCGCATCGGCGCCGTCGCTTCGGCCACGTCCACCGGCGTGATGCTGATGCTCGGAAAGACCCTCGACACCGACGGCAACAGCGAGATCGACGTCGCCGGCGGGGAGCTCGTCACCACCTCGCCCACGCTCAGCGCCACCGCGCTCGGCAACGAGAACCTGCTCACGGCGCGCGAGGGCGCCGCCGTCGTCGCCGACAGCGCCGGCGACGGCACCCTCCTCGTCATCGGCGGCACCAGCGGCGAGGCCGCCACCCAGGGCGACGTGCTCGACGACATCCTCCTCGTGGACGGGGCCACCCACAGCGTGGGCACCCTCGGCAGCCTCCCGGCGACGTCGGGGCCTCGCTCGTTCGCGTCGGCGACGGAGCTGTCCACGGGCGACGTGCTCGTCGCCGGCGGCTTCGGCGGCACCGGCGTCGGCCTCGACGGCGTCGTGCGCATCACCGCCGCCTTCGGCAACGGGCCCGTCATCGAGGACCTCGACGTCCAGATCACGCCGCGCGTGGGCGGCAGCCTCGTCGCGCTCGGCGGCGACATCCTGTTGTGGGCCGGCGGCATGACCCGGCGCACCGACAACCTCGACGCCGTCGACAGCGAGCTGCCGCAGACGTCCGCCGACGTGCTGGTGCCGCTCGGCGCCACGACGCTGTTGCGCTTGTCCACGGACAACCAGCTCGCCCAGGGCCGCTTCGAGCACCAGGCGCTGGCCATCTCGTCCGACGGCTCCGGGGGCGCCGACAAGGACATCGCGCTCTTCCTCGGCGGCGTCTCCACGGCGCCGCGCCGCACGCCCCACCCGCACATCGAGCGCTTCCTGCGCGACGAAAACCGCTTCCTCACCTACGGGCTCATGGGCGGCGGCACCGCCATCGAGGCGGGCGTCCTCGGCGGCGCCACGCCGTCGGGCGCGGCGCTGGTGTCGGCGGGCGGCGTGGACCCGCACACGGGCCGCACGTCGTCGGCGGTGCGCGCCTTCGACGCGCAAAACGGCGTGTTCGTCGAGGACGGCGACCTGCGGCAGCCGCGCAGCGGCCACACGCTCACCCGCATCAGCGTCGATGAGGACAACGTCATGCTCGTCGCCGGCGGCAAGGACGAAAACGGCGTGACGCTGTCGTCCTTGTCCTTCTACGACACCGTGGCGCAGGTGGACCGCCCGCTCCCCGTCTCCCTGCACGCGGCGCGCAGCGGTCACACCGCCACGCGGCTCGCGGACGGAAACCCCATCGCCGACGGCGCGGTGCTGTTGTGCGGCGGGCAGGGCCAGGGCGGGGAGGCGCTCGACTCGTGCGAGGTGTTCGTGCCCCCGTCCAACACGCTCGATCCCAACACCTACGACGAGGCCCAGGTGCTGCCGGTGCTCGGCCGCATGTCCACGGGACGCGTGGGCCACACCGCCACCCTCCTCGACACCGGCGAGGTGCTCCTCGTCGGCGGCGGCGACGTCACGGTCGACCTCGTCACCGCCGACCTGTTCGTGCCCGACGCCACGCAGCCGTTCCTGCGGGCCACCGGTCAGCCGGTGAAGGCGCGCACCGGACACGCCGCGGTGTTCATCGGGAGCGGCCGCGTCCTCGTCGTCGGCGGCCTCGTGTTCGACACCTTCCTCGGCGCCACGCGCTCCGCGGAGCTCTATGTGCGCGCCAGCGAGTCGTTCCTGGCGCTGCCCGACATGGAGGACGAGCGCGCGAGCCCGGCCGCCTTCCTCCTCGGCGACGGCAACGTGCTCGTCGCCGGCGGCTCGCGGCAAAACACCGTCAACCCCGACGTGCCCACGCGGAGCAACAGGACCTCGGAGCTGTACGTCGTCGGCGGCGACGGCACCGGCACGTTCGAGCCGCTCCCGGACGCGCCCCTGTCGTTCGGCCGCAGCGACGTGCGGTTCCTCGATGTCTTTGGCCGCGCCGTCGTCACCGGCGGCGACCACAGAGACGGCATCGTGGAGACGGGGGACGAGCGGCGCACCCCCATCACGTTCGTCGACTTCCTGCAGGACCCCCTCGACGCCATCGGTCCCTGAGGGCAGCCTTGCGCCCATGGCGGCAAAAAAGCGTCCGGCTGTGGCGCTCGAGTCGACGATCTATGCGTTCGGGCTCCCCTACCCAAGGAACGTGGAGCTCGGGTGGAAGCTCGCGCGCACGGTGACGGCGGTGGGCGCGGAGCCCAAGACCTTCGCCGTCATCGACGGCGAGCTGCGCGCGGGCCTCACCGACAACGAGCTCGACCGCATCTCGCGCGCGGGCCTCGACGGCGGCGTGCTCAAGCTGAACGCGAGCGACCTCGGGCCGGCGATGGCGCTCGGGCTCACGGGCGCCACCACGGTCTCGGCCACGTGCGCGCTGGCGGCGGGCGCCAAGATCCGCGTGTTCGCCACCGGCGGCATCGGCGGGGTGCACCGGGACGCCGCGGAGACCTTCGACGAGAGCCAGGATCTCACCGCCCTGTCGCGCATCCCCGTGGCGGTGGTGTCGTCGGGTGCCAAGGCGATCCTCGACCTCGAAAAGACGATGGAGCGCCTGGAGACGCTCGGCGTCCCCGTGATCGGCTACCAGACCGCGGAGCTCCCGGCGTTCTACACGCGGACCTCGGGCATCAAGCTCGCGCTCACGGTCAACGACGCCGCCACCCTCGCCCGCGTGCTGAGCGCGCACTGGCGCATCCACCCGGACGTCGGCGTGCTCATCGCCAACCCCATCCCCGAGGAGCACGCGCTCGACAAGGCCGAGATTGACGAGGCCATCGAGGGCGCGCTCGCGAGCGCGCGCGCCGAGGGCGTGCGGGGCAAGGCGCTCACGCCGTTCCTCCTGCAGCGGCTCGACGAGCTCACCGAGGGGCGCTCGGTCACCGCCAACGTCGCGCTCGCCGAGCACAACGCCCGCGTCGGCGGCGAGCTGGCGGTGGCGCTGCAAGCTATTCTGGACGAGGATCGCGAATGACCACTCCCGGTGACGGCGGAGCTCCCGACAGCTCGACCGCCTCGAACATCTCGAACAGCTCGAACACCTCGAACAGCTCGAAGACGCCCTCGGCACAGCCCACGGAGACGCTGGTGCTCGCGTCGCGCTCGTCCACGCGCATCGCCATGCTCCAGGCCGCGGGCATCGGCGTCGAGATCGACCCCGCCGACGTCGACGAAGCGCGCCTCGGCGCCGCCTACATCGACCCCGGCGACCGCGCGGTGGCGTTGGCGCGCGCCAAGGCGCTCAAGGTGAGCGAGCGCCACCCTGGGCGCCTGGTGCTCGGCGGCGACCAGGTCTGCATCCTCGAGGACGGCCCCAACGAAGGCAGCTACGTCGAGAAGCCGCGCGATCCCGAGGACCACGTACAGATGCTCCTGCGCCTGGCCGCGCGGACGCACGCGTTCTTCCCCGCCGCCGTGCTCGTGAAGGACGGCAACGTCCTCGGCCGCGCCACGGAGATCGTGCGGGTGACGTTCCGTCCGTTCCTCGAGCCCACGGCGCGCGCTTACGTCGCCACCGGCGAAGGCGCGGGCTCCTGCGGCGGCTACGAGAGCGAGCGCAAGGGCGGACAGCTCATCGCGAGCATCGACGGCACGCAGTTCGCGCTGATGGGCCTGCCGCTCCTGGGCGTGCTCGGCCTGCTGCGCGAAAACGGCCTCGCCGGCCTCTTGTGATCGTCCCAGCGGCGGGATGACGGCGGACCTCCCTGGCGACGGTGTAGGCGCCGGCGCGATCCGGCGCCGTCGAATCCTCCGGCGCCCTGGTTCGTTTGCAGGGAGATGACGCCGCACGAGCCCGCCCCGCCCGCCTCGCAGACGCCGCCGGACGCACCGGACCCGGGGTTCCCGCGCTTGTCGCGCGCCGCCGTCGCCGCCGCCGTCATCGCCCTCACCCCGTTCGGGCTGACCGGCGCCGCCGTCGCCGCTCGCCTCAGCGCGCCCGTCGACGTCGCGGTCGGCGCGCTCGCCTTCGTCGTCAGCCTCGTCGCGCTCGCCGTGGCGATCGGCGCGGCGCTTCGGCTCGGCGCCGTGCCCGCCGATGATCGCCCGCCGGGGCGGCTGCTCGCCGTGCTCGCGATCCCGGCGTCGGCTTTGGGCCTGGTGTGGGGCTTCCTGTTCGCCGCCGCGACCATGATGTCCTTCGCCCGCGGCCGCCAGTTGCGCGAGCGCGGCCGCCCGCTGTTCGCGCCGCTCGTGCGCGGCAAGCGCTTCATCGACGACGTCGCCGCCGTCGACGCGCCACCCGCCGCCGCCGCCGCGTGGCGCGAAAGCGGAAAGACCGAGCACGCGAGCGTGGTGGCGTTCGCGCGGCTCGTCGAAGAGCTCACGGCGCTCGGCGCGCCGGCGTCTCTCGTCGAAGACGCCCGCCGCGACGGCGCCGACGAGGTCCGTCACACGCGGCTGTGCTTCTCGCTCGCGTACGCGATGGACGGCGCGCCGCTCGAGCCGGGGACCTTCCCTGCGCCGCCGGCGCCGCTGTTGACGTCGCGCGCGGCGCGGCTCGCGCGGCTCGCGGTCGAGTCGCTCGTCGACGGCGCGTTGAACGAAGGCGTGTCCGCCCGCGTGGTCGCGGCGCTCGCCCGCAGGGTCGAGGAGCCGGCGGTGGCGCGGGTGCTCGTCGCCATCGCCGCGGACGAGGGGCGCCACGCGCGCCACGCCTGGGACGTGCTCGCTTGGTGCCTCGCCGAGGGCGGCGCCCCCGCCCGCGCTGCCACCCGCGGCGCGCTCGCCGCGCTGCCGCGCGCCGCCGGCGCCGTGCCCGCCGGAGCCGTGCTCACCGGAGCCGTGCTCACCGGAGCCGTGCTCACCGGAGATGGGGCGCTCGAGCGCTGGGGCATCCCCTCGCAAGCCTCCCTCGATGCCGCCCACCGTGCCGTCCGCGCCGCCGTCGTCACGCGCTCGCGCCGGCTGCTCGGGCTCGGGGAGCCCCGGGCGCGCGCCGCGCAGCGCGCCTGAGCCATCGTCGGGCGCACCGCACGACGGCCGGGGTCCGCTCAGGCGGCGGCGGCGACGTCGCGGCGGGCTTGCCAGGCGAGGTCGCGCATGTCGCGCACCGCGCGCTCCATGCCCACGAGGATGGCGCGGGCGATGATGGAGTGGCCGATGTTGAGCTCCTCGATCTCGACGATGGAGGCGACCTCACCGACGTTGTCGTAGTGGATGCCGTGGCCGGCGTAGCACTTGAGCTTGAGCTTGGCCGCCGTCTTCGCTGCGTTCACCAGGCGGCGGTGCTCCTCGTCGCGCACGTCGCCCGTCTTGGCGTCGCAGAAGCGACCGGTGTGCAGCTCCACGGCGTCGGCGCCCACCTTGGACGACGCCGCCACCTGCTCGACGTCGGGATCGATGAACAGGCTCACGTGGATCTCGGCGCTCTTGAGCTCCACGATGAAGCGCTTCAGGACGTCCTTTTGGCCGTTGACGTCGAGGCCGCCCTCGGTGGTGATCTCCTGGCGCCGCTCGGGGACGAGCGTGACCGTGTGCGGCCGCGCGTCGAACGCCACCCGCATCATCTCCGGCGTCGCCGCCATCTCGAGGTTGAGGCGCGTGGTCACCGTGCGCCGGATGATCTCGAGGTCGCGATCCTGGATGTGCCGCCGGTCCTCGCGCAGGTGGATGGTGATCTGGCTGGCGCCGCCGAGCTCGGCGAGCACCGCGGCGTGCACGGGGTCCGGGTACGCCGCGTGGCGTGCCTGACGCACGGTGGCGACGTGATCGACGTTGACGCCGAGGCGGGGAAGGAGCGCGCTGGTCATGCGCTGTTTTTATCACGGAAGCGCCGGACGGCATCCTCCACCTGCGGGCGCAGCGCGCGGTGCGCGGCGGGCGTCCACATGCACACGCCGCCGCCGTGGGCCGCCGGACCGCCGTAGACGAGCGGCGCTCCGTCGAGCGCCGTGCACACGCCGCCGGCGGCGAGGAGCACCGCCGCCGGCGCGCAGGTGTCCCAGGCTTTGATGCGGTGGCTCGCGCTCACGTACGCGTCCGCGTCGTCGTCGACGATGAGGCCGACCTTCAAGCCCACCGAGCCGCGCGGGACCGCGACGCCGTGCAGCTCGTTCACGATGAAGTCCACGACCTCGCTTGGGTGCGAGACGCTGATGGCGATGCGCGGCGCGGCGAGGGGCCGCGCGGCGACGTCGCGGGGGTGCGCGGCGCCGTCCGGGTCGATGCGCTCGCAGAGGCGCCCCACCACGCCGCGCCACACGATGCCGGTCTCCGGCTGGAACAGCACCCCCAGGCGCGGCGCGCCGTCGATGCACAGCCCGATCTGCACGACGTAGTCGGCGCGGCCGGCGACGAAGTCCTCGGTGCCGTCGAGGGGATCGACGAACCACGCGCGCCCGTGCGAGGGGACCGGGGCCCCCTTCCAGGTCTCCTCGGTGATCACGGCGTCGCCGGTGCCGGCCAGGCCCTTCCGGATCACCGCGTCGGCGGCGAGGTCGGCCTTGGTCACGGGGCTGTGGTCGGACTTCAGCGTCGACGACGCGATGGCGTCTGCGCGGACCGCGAGGATGGCGGCGCCGGCCTGCCGCGCCAGCGACGTCGCCAGCTCGAGCTCGTCTTCGAGGGGAGACTCGGTCATGGAGGCCGAGTAGCAGGGAATTCGAGGCATCGGAAGAAGACCCCGTTGCGCCGGGGCAGGGCGTCGGGGAACCTGCAACGCGAGGAAACACCCATGAAGCGTCTGGCCTGGTTCGTCATTGCGTCCTTCTTCACCATGCTGCCGCTCACGACGACGGCCTGCCCCGCCGAAGGCGAAGGGGAGGGCGAAGGCGAGGGAGACGTCGGTGAAGGTGAGGGTGAAGGCGAGGGCGAAGGCGAAGGCGAAGGCGAAGGAGAGGGCGAAGGAGAGGGTGAAGGCGAAGGCGAAGGTGAGGACGAGGCCGGCGATCTGTCGAACCCGGCCCAGATCACGCTCGACTTCAGCCAGACCATCAACCTGACCACCGACGACGTCGACTGCTTCCAGTTCACGCTCGCCGACGACACGCTCGTCGAGGCCACCACGCTCGGGTCCGACTGCGAGGACAACTTCTTCGAGCCCGTGCTCGAGCTGTTCGACGAAAACGGCACCTCCATCGTCCAGGAGAGCTTGAACAGTGTCGGCGACTGCTCGCGGCTCATCGAGCAGGTGAGCGCCGGCACGTACACCATGTGCGTCACCGAGTCCTTCGGCGAGCCCATCAGCACCGATCTCTCCATCGTCGGCGCGGCGCCCGCCGTGGACGAGGCCGGCGGCCCCGACAACCCGGCCGACGTGAACCTCGACTTCAGCGGCACCGTGCAGATCCTCCCCGCCGGCGACGTCGACTGCTTCCGCTTCGATCTCGCCGAGACGCAGGTCGTCCAGATCACCACCGACGGCGACTGCGCCACCGACGTCGACGACAGCTTCCTGCGGCTGTTCGAGGCCGACGGCACCACCTCCATCGCCACCGACGACGACGGCGCCGCCGGCTTCTGCGCCGGCCTCACCGAGGTGCTCGCGCAGGGCACGTACATCGCGTGCGTGGAGGACCGCGGGAACAACGACGTCATCCCGGCGCTCGACGTCAGCATCACGGCGTCCACGCCCAACATCCTCAACAACGGCGACCCGTGCGATCGCTCGAGCGCCACCGACGTCTGCGACATCGACAACGGCGCCAAGTGCGTGATCTCCACGTTGCCGAACACGCGCACCTGCGAGGTCCCGCAGCTCCTCGGCGACGGCGAGACGTGCACCGTCGGCCTCGAGAGCATCATCTGCGACGACACGCTGGGCTTCGAGTGCGCGGACCCGGCGCACACGGGCACCACCACCTGCCAGAACCTGAGCCAGGCCGCGTGCGACCTGCAGGTGAGCTACTCCGATCCGGTCACCCTCGCGACGCCGAGCGGCGGCGACGGCACCACCGGCTCGTGCAGCAGCACGGCGCGCCCCGAGGCGGTCGTCGGCTACACCACCGCGACCCGCTCCCTCGTGCAGATCCGCGCGCTCGGCGCCAACGCCGTGTGGGCGCGCACCTCGTGCACCATCCCCGCGAGCGAGGTCGCGGACGGCTGCACCACCGGCGTGAACCCCGAGCTCGACCTCTTCGACGTGGCCGCCAACACCGACCTGTCGATCTTCGTGGAGGAGAGCAACGCGCAGTCCGTGGCGGTCATCGTCGACGAGCTGCCCATCATCGAGCACGGCGCCGACGACGTGTGCGACCCCGACGCGCCCAACGAGATCTGCCCGACGGGCACGCAGTGCCTCGGCGGCCCCGCGCCCGAGCCGTTCACCTGCACCACCTTCCAGGAGATCGCCGACGGCGATCCGTGCGTCGCGGACAGCACCGCCGGCGCCTGCGTCAGCCCCGACCAGTGCGTGAACAGCACGTGCGTGGGCTCGGCGGTGCAGACGGTGTCGGGCTCGCTCGACGCCACGGACCCGACGTGGACGCGCTTCAACATCGACTGCTCGCCGGGCAGCGGCGACCCCAAGCCCTTCGACCGCTTCACCGCCACCAACAACACCGGCGGCGAGGTGCTCGCCACCTTCGAGCTCACCGCCGCCGGCGACGATCAGAACTGCGGCTTCGACAGCTTCATGCACCTGTTCACGAGCCCCGTGGATCCGCCCACGGCCACGCAGGGACAGTGCATCGAGGGCGATGACGACGGCGGCGTCGGCACCTGCGCGCTCATCACGCACCGCTTCGCCGACGGTGACGCCGTGGACGTGGTGGTGTCGAGCTTCTCCACCGGCACCGGCGCATACGACCTGAAGATGACCACCTTCGGCGGCGCGCTCGACGTCACCGCCGATTGAGCGGAGGTCCCGGCGGGGTCAGCGCGCGAGGAACGCGCTGACCTCGTCGAGGAACTGGTCCTTGCCGGCGCCGCTGCGGATGTCCGTGTGGGTGACGTCCACCTTGAGGACGTCGACGCCGTACTTGGACGCGAGGATGGACGGGAAGGCCGTGTAGTAGCCGTTCAGGCCCTCGAGGAAGGCGGGCGCGATGCCGCCCTCCTCGGCGCGGCCGCGCATGCGGATGCGCTCGAGGAGCGTGTCCACCTTGGGCACCACGAAGCAAATGGCCTTGTCCGGCTTGTGCAGGCCGCGGTTGAGGCGCTCGAAGTACTCGAAGTACAGGTCGAGCTCGGTGTTGCTCATGTTGCCGAGGCCGTGCAGGTACTTGGCGAAGACCTCGGGGTCCTCGTAGAGGGTGCGGTCCTGGATGCAGGACTTCTGCACCTTGTGGATGAGCTCGTGGTGCTGGACCCGCTTGATGAGGAATTCGAGCTGAAGCGTGAAGCTCCAGCGGCGCATGTCCTTGTAGTAGTCGGCGAGGAAGCGGTTATCGACGACGGGCTCGTCGAACAGCTCGTAGCCGAAGCCCTGCGAGATCATCTTGGCGGCGGTGGTCTTGCCCGCGCCGATGTTGCCGGCCATGGCGACGAACAGCTTGCGTGTGGTCACGACGCCCTCCGCGACGCGGCCTGCTTGCGGAACGCGTCCATCATCTCGACGAAGCGCGCGAAGTGCACCGCGGCGTCGTGCGGGCCGGGGGCGCTCTCGGGGTGGTACTGCACGGAGAACGCCCAGCGCGCGCGCGCGTCGAGGCCTTCGTTGGTGTCGTCCGAGAGGTTCCGCTCCGAGGCCCGCGCGCCGTCGGCGACGAGGGTCTCGGGGCTCACCGCGAAGCCGTGGTTCTGCGAGGTGATGAGCACGCGGCCGCCGAGCGCGCCGTCGTCCTCGATGAGGACGGGCTGGTTTGCGCCGCGGTGGCCGAAGGCGGTCTTGAACGTGGTGGCGCCGAGCGCCTGCGCGAGGATTCTGGTGGCCCATGCAGATGCCGAACAGCGGCACGCGGCCGAGGAGCGCGCGCACCGCCTCCACCACCTGCGGCACCGTCGAGGGGTCGCCGGGGCCGTTGGACAGGAGCACGCCGTCGGGCGACAGCGCCATGACCGCCGCGGCGTCGGTGCCGGCGGGGACGAGGGTGACGCGGCAGCCGTGGTGCACGAGGAGGCGCGCCATGTTGCGCTTCAGGCCGAAGTCGAACGCGACGACGTGGAACGTGGCCGGCCGCAGCGGCGGGACGGGCGCGCCGGCGTCGTCGAGGAGCCCCTCCGTGAACGGCTCGGGCGCGGCGCGCGTGACCGCGGAGATGAGCTCGCAGCCGGCCATGCCGGGCAGCGCGCGGGCGCGCTCACGCAGGGCGGCGACGTCGGCGCCGGGCTCGCTGGACAGGACGCCCATCACCGTGCCGCGGTCGCGGAGCCGGCGCACCAGCGCCCGGGTGTCGATGCCGGCGATGCCGGGGATGCCGGCGCCCTCGAGCCAACCGTGGAGGTCGAGCTCGCTGCGCCAGTTGCTCACGACGGGAGACAGCGAACGCACGACGAGCCCCGCCGGTTGGAGGCGGTCGCTCTCGGCGTCGCGGGGACAGACGCCGTAGTTGCCGATCTCGGGGTAGGTGAGCGTGAGGATCTGCCGGCGGTACGAAGGATTGGTGAGCAGCTCCGGGTAGCCGGTCATCGAGGTGTTGAAGACCACCTCGCCCTCGACGCTGGCGCGCGCGCCGAAGGCGGTGCCGCGGAAGGCGGTTCCGTCGGCGAGGACGAGGACGGCGGCGGGATTCTTCATGGCGCCCCCCGCGTATACGCCACCCGGCCCGCGACGAGGGTGTGCTCGACGCGGCCGGCGGCGGGCAGGCCGAGCCAGGGGTTGGCCGGGGCGCGGGCGCCGGCGAGGCGGGCGTCGACGACCTCCGCGCCGTCGTCGGTGCGGCGGAGGATGACGAGGTCGGCGCGGGCGTCGACGTCGATGTGGCCGCGGTCGGTGAGGCCGAGGATCTTCGCCGGCAGGGCGCTCGTGGCGCGCGCGAGCTCGAGCGGCGTGAGCGTCCCGCACAACAGCGGCAAGGTCAGCGCCAGCGACGACGCCCCCGCCTCCGCGAGCGCGAACTCGAGGTCCTTGGTGCGGTTGGGCACCGCGCGATGTCCGGACGAGACGGCGAGGGCGCCGCGCTTGACGGCGTCGAGCAGCGCCGCGCGCGAGGCGGCCGTGGGCAGCGGGGGATCGAGGCGCAACAGCGGGTCATAGCGACGCTCGAGGTGCGCGCGCTCGTCGAGGAGCAGGTGCCACGGGTGCACCTCGGCGGACACCGCGAGCGAGGCCGCCGGCGACGCGCCTTTGCGCTCGAAGACCTCGAGGGCGGCGGCCGAGAACAAGGGGCCGAGGTGCACGGGCAAGCCGACGAGGCGCGAAAGCTCCATATGGCGCCACGCCGCCAGGGCGTCGGCGAGCTCGGGCACCGCGGGCAGGCCGAGGCGGGTGGACACGGCGCTCTCGACGATGACGCCGCCGCCGGCGAGGTCGCGGGCGGGGCCCGGCAGGACCGCGAGGCGCGCGCCGGCGCCCCGGGCGTATTCGAGGCAGCGGCGCAGGACCTCGGCGTCGTCGGTGAAGGCCGCGTCGCCGAAGATCTCGACGCCGACGGCGCACATATCGGCGATGTCGGCGGGCTCCTTGCCGTCGCGCTTGCGCGTGAGCGCGCCGGCGACGATCACCGTGGGCGCCGTGCCGAACTGTGACGACACCGGTCCCAGCGCGCGGGACGCGGCAGCCCTCCGGTGCAAGACGTCGTCGCTGCCGTCCACCGCGGGCGAGGTGTCGGGCAGCGCGACCAGCGTGGTGACGCCGCCGCGCAGCGCGTTGGTGAGCGTGGTGGCGATGTCCTCGTCGTGCTCGCGGCCCGGGTCGCGCAGGTGCACGCCGAGGTCGATCATGCCGGGCAGCACCCAGCAGCCGGCGGCGTCGAGGACGCGCGCGCCCGGCGGCTCCGGCGAGCCGCCCTCGACGACGGCGGCGATGCGGTTGTGCGCCAGGTGGAGGTCTGCGACGACGTCGCGCCCGCTCTGGCCGCAAACCACGCGCCCGCCCTTGATGACGACGTCGATGTTCATTCGCCGACCCCTTCGACCGAGGGCCCGAGGCGCGCGTGCCCGAGCGCGAGCAGGTACAGCACCGCCATGCGCACGGCGACGCCGTTTTCGGCCTGCTCGAGGATCACCGAGCGGGGGTCGTCGGCGACGTCGCTGTCGATCTCGACGCCGCGGTTGACGGGGCCCGGGTGCATCACCAGCGCGTGCGGCGGCAGGCGGGCGAAGCGGTCCTTGGTGAGGCCCCAGCCGCGAAGGTAGTCGCGGTCGCTGCCCATGTCGGCGCCGCCGGCGGACAGCGTGCGCTCCTTCTGGATGCGCAACATCATGACGGCGTCGACGCCCTCGATGACCCGGTCCATGTGCGTCTCGACGTCGACGCCGTACTCCGAGAGGCCGGCGGGCAGCATGGTCGCCGGTCCGCAGACCCGGACGTCGGCGCCGAGCAGCTTCAAGCACAACATGTTGCTGCGCGCGACGCGCGATCGCGCGATGTCGCCGACGATGGCGACGGTCTTTCCCGACAGGCCGTCCGCGGGCGCGCGCTCCCAGCGATCGAGCAGCGTGTACGCGTCGAGGAGCGCCTGGGTGGGGTGCTCGTGGCGTCCGTCGCCGGCGTTCACGACGGCGCCGGACATCGCCCGCGCGAGCATCTGCGGCGCCCCCGCCTGCCCGTGGCGCACGACGACGAGATCGGGGCGCATGGCCTCGATGTTGCGCGCGGTGTCGAGGAGGGTCTCGCCCTTTTGCACCGAGCTGCCGCTCGCCGAAAACGACAGCGTGTCCGCGCTCAAGCGCTTGGCCGCCAGCTCGAAGCTCAAGCGTGTGCGCGTGCTGTTTTCAAAGAACATCATGGCCACGGTGCGCCCGCGCAGCACCGGCACCTTCTTGAGCTGGCGCTCGTTGACCTCGTGGAAGGAGCGCGCGGTCTCCAGGATGAGCACCAGGTCCTCGCGGGTGAGCCCCTCGATCTGCATGAGGTGCGGCTGCGAGAGCGTGCGCACGGAGCCGGTCACGGCTTCCTCCGATCCACGAGCGGCGTCACCACCACCTCGTCGGCCTCGGCGCCTTCCTCGACGAGGCGCACGGCGACGTGCTCCTCGCGGGTGGTCTCGATGGCGCGGCCGACGAAGTCCGCGGCGACGGGGAGCTCCCGGAGGCCGCGATCGACGAGGACCGCGAGGCGCACGCACGCGGGCCGCCCGAGGTCGAGCAGGGCATCGAGCGCGGCGCGCACGGTGCGCCCGGTGAACAGCACGTCGTCGACGAGGACGACGGCGCGGCGCTCGACCTCGAAGCCGATCTCGGTCCCGCGCAGCAGCGGCACCGGGTTGCCGGCGAGGAGGACGTCGTCGCGATAGAGCGTGATGTCGAGGACGCCCACGGGCGGCGCCGCGCCGCGGAGCTTGCCGATCTCGCCCGCCAGGCGCGCGGCCACGTGCGCGCCGCCGGTGCGAATGCCGACGAGGGCGAGGCTGTCGGCGTCGACGCCGAGGGGCCCGCGGGCGTCCTGCGCCACGCGATCGACGATCTCGTGCGCGAGCCGGGCGATGACCCGCTGGACGTCGTCGCGGTCGAGCACGCGCTTCTGCACGAGGCCCCGGTAGGGGCGCGGCGCAGAAGGGTCAATACGAGCCGATGACTTCCTGATCGACGTAGAGGTGCTTCTCGAAGTGGATCGGCTTGATGTCCAGGATGGGGCCGATGGTCCAGATCTCGACGTCGACGGGGTAGTGGATCTCCATGGTGCACTTCCACTTGTCGCTCTGCGGGACCTTGTGCGCCTCCATGGTGAAGCTGTCCTGGGTGAGCTGCACGCCCGCTCTGTGGGTGGTCTCGATGAAGCGGATCTTGGGGTCTCGCGCGACCGTCTTTTCGCCGTAGCGGGCGACCTTGATGGCGTCGTTGCAGGCGAGGGCGCCCTGGTTTTTGACCTCGTACCCCTGGGAAAACTGCGGGTACCAGGACATCAGGGCGAAGGCGGCGACGATGCCAAGCAGGGTCCAGATGAACTTCTGCAGGTTTCCTTCGGCGCTTCGCATCCTGGCTCCCGACTTTTCCGACCGTTGAGCGTTGACAGAATAATCGCAGCGTCGCACCTTGTTTCAAAGCCGACGGAGCGTGGCGCAGTTTGGTAGCGCACTAGACTGGGGGTCTAGGGGTCGCAGGTTCAAATCCTGTCGCTCCGACCAGGAAACCCTGTGGAAACACAGGGTTTCTTTTTGTCCGCCGCTTTCGTCTCCCCCAGGTCTCCACGGAGCCCTCGGCGATCGACACCGTTCAGGAGGCCGATCGCCGTCGAGCGGGCCGCCGGCGACAGGTGCATGTACCGCATCGTCGTCGTCAGCTCGGCGTGCCCGGCGAGCTCTTGGATGGCCTTCGCAGGCGCACCGAGGATCGCCAGGTGTGAACAGAACGTGTGCCGCAGGATGTGGAGACGCCCTTTCACCTCGAGCCCCGCCCGCCGCTCCACCCGCTGCATCAGGTTGCGCACGCCGCGCATCGTCAGCGGCGCGCCGCCCTCCGCGTACAGCACGCGGTTCCCTCGCAGATGCCGATGGGCCTCGAGCGCCGCGAGCAGCCGATCGGTCATCGGCACGTCGCGGGAGCGCCCGCCCTTCGGCAGCGTCGTGTGGGCCTTCCAGTCGGCCTCGGCGACGCGAACGATGCGGCGGTCGAACAACACGTTGTGCCACTTGAGCGCTGTGATCTCGCCAAGCCGAAGCCCGGCGTCACCGGCCAGGAGCACGAGGACCTCTGCGGTTCCGCCGATGCATTCCGCGCCTTCGAGCAGGCGGGCGTAGTCGTCGAAGTCGTAGAAGGGCCTCTCCGTGCCGTGCCATCGGAGGAGCTTGATGGAGCAAGGAACGTCGTCGATGACGCCCCACTCGGCAGCCTTCTTCAAGACAACCGAGAGAATCGTCAAAATGTTGTTCACCGTCTTCGGGGACAGATGCGCGAGCTTGGCCTTGAGCGTCTGCACGTCGGCGTTCGTGATCTCGTCGAGGCGTTTGTCGTTGAGGTGCGGAACCAAGTACACCTCGAACGCTCTCTCCTTGTTCCACGTCGTCGACGGCTTCTGCCGTTCGGCCCTGCAATGCTGTTCGATGTACCGCGCTCGAAACTCGCTCAAGCGCGGCGCGGGTTCTCTCCTCACCTCCTCGGTCTTCTGCGGGCCCGCGAGCAACCGCTCACGTTCACGGGCGTCGCCCCACTTCCGCGCAGCCGACAGCGACGACACCGGAGCGACAATTCGCTCGCGGTATCGGTCGCCGTCGGGCCACTCAAAGCGGATGTCCACTTCGTACTTTCCTTCTCGCCCTCGAAAGGGCCTCACTTTCACGCTCATCGTCGAGACCTCCTCGACGACCGCGCACGGGATGCCGGACCATACCGCGCGCGGATCGTCGGCGCCTTACGCTTTGGTGCTGCTGCGCTCGACGAGCGCGATGAGCTCCTTGCGTCTGATCAGCACCCGGCGGCCGATGCGGCAGACCGCGCCCGCCATCCAGCCGCGCTCAATGAGCGCGTAGACGGCGCGCCGCGTCGTGCGCAGCAACGTGGCCGCTTCATCCGCTGTCAGGAAAACGCGGCGGTTCGGTCCTGGCGTTGCCTCTTCATCCACGATGCACCTCGTCGGCGGGCGTGCACCCGGGTCGTCCGGGCTCGACGCGCCTCCTATAAGGGATCGTCGGTGGACGAGGTCGCGCGCTCAGCGAGCGGGAGTACACTTGCTGCTTGCGCGCGGATTCGCTGCTCGCGGTGCTCGTCGTCGTCCTCGGATGCGGACGGTGCGCGGGACGCTTGGCCGCGGAGCTCGGCAGCCCGTGTGCCTCCGACACCGATTGTGTCGGAGGCCGGTGCCGCCCCGCGGGTGACCGCGATCGATGCACGGCCGTCGTCGGCAGGGGCGGTGCGTGCGGCGCCAACGCAACAACCGAATGCGACAACGGGCTCGAGTGCAAGTGCGACGTCTCCAAGGCACCCGGCGATCCGCTTTGCGATGCGGGCGAGGTCTGCGTTGAGTTCTGCAGCCGCGCGGCGCCTCCGGACTTTTCCGCGCCCGCTGGGAAGTGCGGCGCAAAGCCCGCGGGCGGCGAGCTCTGTCACGACCAGTGCGAGATTTCGCACGTCGACAACGAGTGCGCGGACGGGCTCACGTGCTCCGTGCCGTGTCCATCGCCGCCGCTGCTTTGTTGTGGCTGATTGCCTGGGTCGTTGATTCGCGGCGCGTTGCGCCGCACTGCCAGCGACCTCGCGACGCCCGTCGCCGTAGGCGACACCGGCGAA
>CAVZJB010000004.1:0-668676 GCA_963775425.1 uncultured delta proteobacterium
GAAAGAGAAAACCCGGCGAAGTCGCCGGGTTATCTGGTGGGCGCGACAGGATTCGAACCTGTGACTCCTACCGTGTGAAGGTAATACTCTACCGCTGAGTTACGCGCCCTCGACGACGTTCGCTACCAAGGGGCGCGGGGGCGCGCAAGAGGTTCGCGAGCGAACGGCCTGACGGCACCGGCGCAGGGCCCGGGCGCGACCGCGAGGAGCGGGTGACCGCGAGCGGTCGCGAGCGCGTGGGTGCCACGTGCTTGGACACGGCAATGACGACGTGCCCGACGCCTTGCTGCCCCGGCCCCGGGCGCCTGAGCTCCCGACGCCCCTGGGGCGCAACGGAGGCGCGCCCAGGACCGCCGGCGCCGCGAGCCCGGTCAGGGCTGGCCGGCCTCGTCTTGCTGTTTGATCCGCTGGTTCAGCCACGCGACGTCGGCGCACTTCTGCTGCACCTCGGGCCTCGCGAAGAAGCCCTTGGCCTTCTCGTCACCGGCCCAGACCGGCTCGTCGCCGTTGCCGATGGCGTTGCAGCGGGCGTCGAAGGCGGCGCGGTCGGCCTTGGTCACCGCGCTGTTCACGTCCTCCTGCGCCTCCTCGCCGACGCTCTCCTTTTGCTCCTCGCCGGGGGCTTCGTTTTCTTCCTCGCCGGACGTCAGCTTGTGTTTCACCTCGCTGCCGCCGTAGCGCGCGTAGAGGTCGTCGAGGATCGCGCGGCGCTGGGCCTTCAGGTCCGCCGAGGAGCCGGTGCCCGTGTCGCCCATGGTGTGGTCGTAGGAGGAGGACGGCGCCGCCTCGGTGTTCTCCGGCGCCGGCGTCGTCTCCGAGCCAGACGAGCCGGACGAGCCGGTGTCACGGGGGGCGTTCGTCCCGTAGTCGGAGCCGCTCGTCCCCGTGCGGCCCGCGCCCGTCGCACACGACATCAACGCCAGCGCACCCGCGCCGAGAAGAAGCTTGGTCAGCACCTGCATCTGCTACCTCCTTGGTTCCGTTCGAGAGCCTTCGGAGGTGAAGCAGAATCTCGCGCCGCCGGCCGAGCCGCGTCCCGTCGACGTCCTGTCTTGGACCCGTCGACGACCCGGACGGTCGCACCGGCGCCGTCCCGCACAAGCCCGGTGTGTCGACGTCCTCGCCGCGCGAACGCATCGACGAGACGACCAGCGCGACCCATCGGCGAACGGAGTCGTCCACCCAGACGCTCGACCCCTGCGGTCGTCACGCCGCGTAACGTGATCCATCGGGATCCGCGTCATCGAGAGCGCCGCGAGTGGCGACGAGGGTTGGCCCGATGGACCGTTGATCCGAGCCACCCGGAAGGGGACGGTGCTACGGCCACACGGCGGAGCGGAAAGGAGCTCCGGCGGTGGCGACGTTGTCTAGCCTTCGCTGATTCCGAGCGCCCAAGCACTCGCAACTCACCGAGATTTGCGCGCCAAAAGTGCGGCTCGAGCTGATCCACCGTGCATGGTGAAGCTCAAGCGCCGCGTGCGAATCCAGGAACCTGAAACGCGACAGGTTGAGCTGAAGACCCAGGCCGTGGACGACCTCATCGGCCCCGAGCACCCGGCTCGCCTGATCGACCGTGTGCTCGGTGGGCTCGACCTCGACGGGTTCACAGCGAGCGCCAAGGCCGTGCAGTTTGGCGGTGGGCGCGAGCCCGCGGATGCTCCTGACGCTGTTGCTGTCCGCGATAGGGATCGGGAGCGCCCGGGAGATCGCGCGGCTGACGATGAACGACGACGCCTTCCGTTTTATCGTCGGCGATCTGCGCCCGAGTCACGACGTCATCGCCAGGTTCCGCGTCGATCACCGCGCCGCGTTCGACAAGCGCGCGCCTTCCGTGGTGCTCGCCGACGCGAACCACTTCAACCGCAACGACGTCAAGGAGCTCGATCGCCGCGGGATCCTGCCCGTGATCCCGCCACCTCGGCCGGCGATCGCCGCAAGCACCAGAAGCCTGATCCACGGCTGGACGGACGTGGGTGAAGAGCGCCGCAGCGAAGGCGCGATACCGCACGCGCCCTGGTCTCGCCGAGCACGCCAACGCCGTGCTCAAGGCCCAGCTTGGCGTCGACACGGTCTACGTACGGGGGCTAGCGAAGGTGACGACGGTCGCCCTGATGGCAGCCGTGGCCTTCAACCTGCTGCAGAACCTCGCGAAGCTCACCGCCTGAAGTCCGCGCCGACGTCGCATCGAGGCACGTCGGCGCGCACACGACCCGCACGAACCCGCCCATGCGCTGATAGCGGGATCACAACACCGCTCGGACCCGCCGTTTCCTCACAACCTGCAGCGGTTCTTGCGCGCCGACGTGCCTCGCCACGTACTCCGCGCGGCGAGCCACCTTGTGGGCGGCTTCGCCGAGTGCTGCTACGAGCCTTATTTTTCGTCAGCCTTTCATCAGCGCACCTTGGCCAGGCGCTCCCTGGCGGCCGCGACCGCAGCGTCGTTCCTCTGCGCATCGGGGAGGTTCTCCCCCGCGTCCACGAGGTCCATCAGCGCCTTTTTCTCACCGGCCTTGTCGCCCCGCGCGGCGTCGACGTCGGCGAGCAGGCTCAGGTAACGCAAGCGCCGCGGGCCGTACGAGAGCGTCACCGCGTTTTGCACCGCCGGCAACGCGTCGTCGTCGCGCTTGAGCGCGTGGAACACCTGCCCGAGCCGCGCCCACGCCTCGTAGGACTTCGGGAGCTGCTGCGTGCGCTCGCGCAGCATCTTCACGGCATCGTCGCCGCGGCCGAGCGCGAGGTAGCTGTTCATGCGCGCGTAGTCGTGAACGCGCGCGGCCTCCGCCGTCTTCTGCGCCGCGGCGTCCGCCTCCAGGAGCGCGAGGCGCTTTTGGTGCGCGGCCTTGAACGCGGCGTCGTCGCCCTGGTCCTTGGCCACCTCGGCGAGCACGTCGAGGGCGTCGGCGACGTCGTCGACGGAGGCGCCCGCCGCGGGCTTGCCGGTGACCTCCTCGAGCAGCGCGCGCGCGGCCTGGAGCCCCGCCTTCTTCTTCGCCGGGTCCTTCAAGCGGTCGGCGCACGCGTAGAGGTAGTAGGAGAAGTCCCCGGCCGACGACGAAGCGCCCTCCATCCTGGCCGCGTTCTTCTCTCCAAAGTCGACGCAGGCGGCGTCGCCCTTGTCGGCGGAGTACGCGCGCATCGCGCCGAGGGCGGCCTCGCGCACGCGCGGCCCCGGGAGCGCCGCGGCGGCGACGTAGTGCGCGGCGGCGGCGGCGTAGTCCTTCTTGGCCATCGCCGCGTGGCCGGCGAGCACCTCCTTCACCTGCGGCTCCTTGGCCACCGACGGGTCGCGCGCGCGCAGGGCCTCGTCGAGGAAGCGCTCGAGCTCGACGAGCGACAGCGAGCCGCCGTGCTCTGCCAGCGCCGCCCCCGAGGAGGGATCGATGACGAACAGCGTCGGCCACGCCTTGAGCGGGTAGCGCGCGACGAACGACGCCGACGACGCGCGGTCGGTGTCGACGGCGGCGAACACCACGCGGTCCTCGTACGCCTTGAGCGCGGGATCGCCGAGGACGTCGCGCTGCATCGACAGGCAGGTGTGGCACCACTGCGCCCAGCCGTCGACGAAGACGACGCGGCCGCTTTCCTTGGCGGTGCTGAGGGCGGCGTCGACGTCGTCCTCGACGAACGACACGCCGTTTTCCGCCGCCGCAGGCGCAGCCGCCGTCGTCGCAGGCGCGGGCGCAGCAGGCGCAGCAGGCGCGGCCGCCTTGGGGCAGCCGCCGAAGACGAGGAGCGACAACACGGCGAGGCCGGCCGCCCGGGGGCGGAGGCACACGTCACGAGGGAGGAGCGCGCGCATCACGGGCGGGTCTTAAGACAGCGTGCGCGAGAACTCCACACGCTTCGCGCCGTCAGGGGCCGGCGGCCGCGGGCATGCCGCACAACGTGAGCTCGGGGCTGTCGGTCTTCACGCGGTGCCACAGGAGCTGCTTTTCGCGCGTGTAGCCCGGCAGCTCCAGGAGCGCCTGCTGCTCCCGGCCGTATTGGACGTTGTAGTGCCAGTACCCCTTCTGGCCGAAGCCGGTCTTCAAAGACACGCCGGAGATGGTCTGCACCACGATGCTGTCGTCGTCGAACGGCAGGCCGCGCACGTTCTTTCGATACTGGTCCGTGAACACCCAGAACTCGGCGGCGTTGCTCGGGTAGTAGATGCGCACGGGGACGCCGAGCCTGCGGGCGGCGTCCCCGATGCTCTTCATGGCGTGCACGTCCAGCATGTTGCCGCGAAGCGCCCGCATCCGGCCCTGTTGATAGAGCAGCCTGATGTACGCGTAGTGCTCGTCGGAGCCGAGCCACGTGTAGCCGATCTTCTCCTGCGCGGCGTAGTGCCGCCCGAGGAACGGCGCCGACGACTTGTAGAGCGTCACGAGGTTCGCGCGCTCCGCGTCGGCCGGGTAGGCGGCCTCGATGGCGGCGACGCCGCGCGCCACGGCGTCCTTGTGAAAGAGCGCCGCGAACGCCGCGCGGTTCTCCGCCGCGAGGATGAGCGCGCGCAGCACGTGATGCCAACGGACGACGTTTTCGTCGTAGTCGAACAGCCACGCCCATCGCGAGCGCGCGAGCGCGACGAAGGTGTAGCTCTGCGCGCTGCCGACGCCGGTGTACGCGCCGCCCATGTTCTCGACGTACGGCACGAGCACGCCGAGCTTGGGCTCGTTGGACTTGAGGTAGCTGCGTGGGTCGCGGCACGTGAGGAAGGAGCGGCCCGCCTTGGGGCACGGCGGCACGTCGAGCGTGTCCTCGACGACGCTGTCGAACGCCGCCTTCTCCGCGGCCGTCGGCGGCTTCGGATCGGGCGGCGTTGCGCGCGCGGCGGTGAAGCGCGAGGGGAACGTGGTGAGGTACGTCGTCGACGTCGCGCAGCGAAAGCCCTTCCGCGCGCCGTCCTCGAGCGACGACGCCTGGTGCCGCGCGGAGGGCGCGGCCGCGTCCTTCCACACGCGCTTGTGGAGCGTGCCGCACAGGACGGCGCCGTCACACGCGTCGAGGACGTCGCGGGCGCCGCAGCGCGCGGGGGGAAACCACTCGACCTTGGACGCGGACTCGATGGGGACGCTCGGGGCCGGGCACGTCTTTGGCGTGACCGCCCACGTGTTGGTCCACTCCTGGCCCGTGGGGACCATCCCGCCCTGCACGGCGGCCTCCCACTCCGACTCCTGGGCGAGGCGCTTGCCGGCGAACGCGCAGTAGCGCTCGGCCCGCGCCCAATCGACGGTGACGGGTCCCCTGCCCTTGCCGGCCGCCGCGGGCTCGCACGCGTGCGCGCGGACGCACTTGCGGTAGTCGCCGGCGCTGACGACGTGCTCGTCGATGAAGAAGCGCGGCACGGTCACGGTGCGCGCGGTGTCGCCGACGCCGACGGAGACGCGGCCACCGGCGACGCAGCGCATGCCTGCGCGCCCTTCGCACGCCGGGACCGCCGGCGGCGCTCCGACGTCGTGCGAGGGGAGCGACGCGACGGCCAGGGCGAACAGCAAAGGAGCAGGCATCGGCCCGTTGTACCCGAACGGCTCAGGCCGCACCGCACTCGAAGCGGACCCGTCGCCCCAAAGCAGCGCGGCGGTCGTGACGCCGCGCTACTCGAACGTCGACGTGGTCACGGCGCCGTCGTTCAGGATGCGCTGCACCGGGCACTTGCCGGAGATCTGCTGCAGGCGAGCGCGCTGATCGTCGTCGAGGTCGCCGGCGATGCGCACCGTCTTTTTGATCTGCGCCTGCTTGCCCGGCTCGTCGACGAGCTCGAGCGTGACGTCGACGGACGTCACCGGCCAGCCCTTGCGCGCCGCGTACAGCTTCAGCGTGTCCGCCGTGCAAGCGCCGAGCGCCGCCAGCAGCGCCTCGCGCGGCGTGGGGCCGGCGTCGCCGCCGCCGACGTCGACGGGCTCGTCGAACACCAGCGTGTGCCCGCCGATGGTTGCGTGTTCCTGGTAGCGGCCGTCGCCGCCTGTGACGTGGACTGTGCGGCTCATGACAGAAGGAACCCTCCATCGACGGTGAGCACGGCGCCGGTGACGTACGACGACGCCGGCGACGCAAGGAACAACACAGCGCGCGCGATGTCGTCGGGCTCGCCCATGCGCCCGAGCGGGATGCGGGTCATGAACCCCTCCTCCGCGGCGGCGCCGCCCATCGCCTTCATCGACGCCGCGGCGCCGGGGGTGTGGATGCCGCCGGGCGCGACCGCGTTCACCCGGATGCCCTTCCTGCCGAGCTCGAACGCGAGCGACCGCGTGAGCATCACCACGCCGCCCTTCGACGTGTCGTAGGGCACGAGGTTCCCCGTCGGGTGGAAGGCGTCGATGGACGCGATGTTGACGATGGCGCCGCCGGTGCCCGCGTCGACCATGCGACGCGCCGCCGCCTGCGCGAAGAAGAAGGTGCCCTTGAGGTTGAGGTCGAGCACGCGATCCCACATGCCCTCGTCGATCTCCAGCGCGCTCCGCATCGGGAACACGCCGGCGTTGTTGACCAGCACGTCGAGGCGGCCGAACGCGTCGACCGCCGCCTCCACGGCGCGCTTGGCGTCCTCGGGCCTGGACACGTCCACGGCAAGGAAGCGCGCGCGGCCCCCGGTGCGCTCGACGGCCGCGGCGGTCTGCGCGCCCGCCTCCTCGTCGACGTCCGCGATGACGACGCTCGCACCCGCTTCTGCCAGGCGGAGGGCGATGCCGGCGCCGATGCCTTTGGCGCCGCCCGTGACGATGGCGGCTTGATCCTTCAACGAGAGGAGGTCGGTCATGAGCGGGACAGACATGGAGATCTCCAGGTGTGCGTCGCCGCCGTGAAGTCCAGTTTCCATGCCAACGCGCGCACCGCCCGCGCCGCCGTCGACGCCGCGGCGCTGGGCGGACGCACACGGACGCACCGTGTGGAATCGCGCCGCGAGGTAGCCTCGCTGCCATGAGACTCCTCGCCGCGCTCGCGCTCGCTTGCGCCCCCGCCCTCGCCGAAGCTCCGCCGCCCCCGCAACCCGCGAGCGCGCTGCGCGCCGCCGTCGCCCCCCACGCCGCCGCCGCACGCGAGCGGCGGACGACGCTCGCCGGCGCCTACGCGCTCACCTCCGCCGGCATGATCGGCGGCGGCGTCACCTACGTCGCGGTCGCCTACCTCGACGGCACCCTCGGCACCGTCGAGGGCGAAGACACCATCTTCGCCGGCGCCGCCCTCGGGGGCGCCGCGCTCGTCCCGGCCGCCCTCGCCGCCGCCGAGCTCTTCGTGGAGGCGCCCGCAGAGCGCCGGCTCGACGAGGTCGACGCCGGCGGCAGCCTCGACGACGTCGTCGCCGCCCAGTCCGCCGACGCGTCCGGCAGCACGCTCCTGCGGGTCGGCGCCGGCCTCGGCTTCCTCGCGGGCGGCGCCGTCGCCGCCACCGCCGGCAGCCTCTCGCTCGCGCGGCCTCACACCACGGAGCACCGCAGCTTCGTCACCCACGGCACCGGCGCGGAGCTCATCGGGCTCGGCGTCGCCTCCGTCGGCGTCGGCGTCTTCACGCTGCTGTCCAGCGACGACGACGCGGCGCTGCTCGACGCCTTGCGCGCGGTGCCGCCGACGCAGGAGGCAAGCGCGACGCCCGCGCCGGCGATCACGGCGCCGGCGGACGAACCGCCGGCGGGCGATACCCACGAAGGAGCGACGCCGGCTCCTGCATCCCCAGCTCCTCCACCATCGCCTCCCGCAGCCCCGGGAGGTGCCCCCCGATCGAGGTGAACACACACGAGCCGTCCTCCGGGTCGCACAGGGCGTCGTTGCCGACGAGGATGCTCCGCTGGCCCGGGTGGTCCCACGCCTCGCGCACCCGCGTCAGCCGGCAGGTGCCGGCGGTGTCGGCGAGCGCGCGCGTGATCATCGTGTGCGCGCCCGCGTAGAGCGCGGGCGCCACGGGCTCGATCTGCAACAGCACGCGCGCCGTCTCCTGCACCGCCGCGCAGCGGCCGACGGCGGCGGCGTCCGACGACGTCAGCGCGGCCGCCACGGCGGGGTCGGCGTGGACGTCGAGGAACGCGCGGTACGCCTCGAGGACGCGCGCGTACGCTGCGAGGGTTTGCTCGTCGAGCGGCGCCCAACCGGCGACGTCCTTGCCGTGCGCGCGCGCGTAGTCGAACGCCGCGCGCTCGGCGCGCAAGAGGGCCGGCGCCTGCCCCTCCACCGCGGCGATCTCCGTGGTGCCCATGAGCCGCGCGAGCGCTTCGACGTCGCGGCCGGCGGCGGGGCCGTCGTCGTGGGCGAGCCCTTGCAGCAGCCGCACCTTCGCGAAGCGCAGCGCCTCCACCACCGACGGCAGCGGCATGGTGTCGAGGTGGAGCGGCCGGTCTTCATTGACGACGGGGGCGGTGAACAGGTCCCACTGATCGAAGCCGGCGAGGCCCGCCATCCAGCTCGTGTCCACGCCGTCTACGTCGAGGGAGACGGCGGCGGCGGGAAAGCGCGCGGGAGGCACCGCGTCGAGCTTCTTGGCGAGCGCTTCGGGGACGACGTGCGGATAGTGAAAGCGGCTTTGCGCGTCGGGGTACGGGATCTTCGTCGCGAGGAGCGCGCCGGCGTCCCGGCCGTGGCGCGGCGCGAACAACGGCAGCGCCGACAGTCGCTGCTCGTCGGCGACGAAGCGCGCGCGGTCCGCGGCGAGGGCCGCGCGCAGCTCGGCGGCGGTCTCGTCGAAGCGCGCGCGCGCGTCGGTGTACGCCCAAAAAGAGGCGGCGCCGCCGACGACCACGAGGACGACGACGGCACCGAGGCCCAACCAACGCCACTTCACGCGGCACCTTCTCCTCTCCGCACGCCTTCCCTCGCTGCGCTCGGTGGGAGGGCGCGCTGCTGCGGTCGGCTATTGTGCCGTGAAGCTCGTCGTCGCGACCAGATCGTCGCGCTTGGCGTCGAAGTGCAGCGCGGACTTGTGCTCACCCGGCAGCAGGAAGGTGAACTCGTCGCGCCGGTTCCTCGCCCACGCGACCTCGGTGTGCCCCTCGTCGAGCGGTTGCTCCTCGCCGAGCGAGATGATCTGGACGCGCTCCTTCGGAACACCGAGGCGCATCAAGTAGCTGCGCGCGGACTGGGCGCGGCGCTCGCCGAGGGCGAGGTTGTACTCCGTGTCCCCGCGCTCGTCGGCGTGGCCGCCGACGATCACGCGCACGCGCGGCACGCGGTGCATCTGCGCCGCCACCTGCTGCAGGAGGACCTGCGACTCGTCGGTGAGGGTGTCCGTGTCCGTCTCGAAGTGCAGCGGCCCCTGCGCCACGAGGGCGTCGAGCTGCTTGACGAGCGCGCGGCGCGCGGCGTCGTCGGTGTCGGCGTCGGCCTTGTGGGCCGCTTTCGTCGTCGAGCAGGCGGTGGAGTGCATGACGGCGAGGGCGAGGAGAATCTGGGCGAGGGCGGCGGCGGCGGTCTTCATGTGGCTCCTGTTGGTTCCGTGTGGAGCCATTTGTCTCCCGCCGGATCCTCCGAATCAAAAAAATGGCTGTTTTTGTGGGCTGACGCTCATGAACAGCCGCGCCGTTTGTGTGAGCTGACGCTCCGAACGGCCGCACCCTGCGGCGCCCGGGGGCTTCGCGCTCAGGGGCCGGCGAGCACCGAGGCGAGGGTTCCCGCGAGGTCACGGGGGTCCCGGACCGTGCCGCGGCCGAGCGCGCCGCCACCGACCGTCACGACCCGCGTGAGCACGCCGCGACGCTCGGGCGGGAGCTCGCCGACCCGGCCGTCAGTCACCACGAGCAACACGCGCCGCTTCGCCGGGAACAATGCGAGCTCCCGCTGCGCCTCGGCGATTGCAGGCGCGAGCGCGCCGGCGTGCACCTCCAGCAGCGCGAGGCGCGGGCCCTTCTCGACACGCCGCCCGGCGCGCGGTGCCACGACCAGCGAGCGCGGCGCGCGGCTCTTTTCTTCCGCCGCGCTGCGCACCTCGAGGCTCACGCACGCGGCGCAGGCCGCCTCCGCGAACACCACGAGCGCCGTGCGCAGCTCGTCGAGCGCCGGGTTGTCCGCGGCGAGCGACACGAGCAGCGTCACCGCGAGCACGCCCGCCACGCCGTCCCCCGCCCCGAGCAGCGCCGCGCGCGCGCCGCGCAGCGTCGACGCCGTCGCACGCACGTCGGGCAAGCGCTTGTTCAACACCGCGTACGTCGCCGCCACCGCCTCCGACGCCGCCGCCTCCGGGTCCGGCTCCACGAACGTCCCCGTCAGGAGCGCCAATCGATCGTGGGCGACGCAGAGCCGCCACGCGTCCTCCACGGCCGCGCCGAGGATCGGAGACATCGCCTCCAGGTCGCGGGCCGCAGCGCGCGCCTCCTCGACGATGCCCGGGCCGCCGCCGATGGGCGCCACGCGCCCGCCGACGAGCCGCGCCGCCGTCGTCGCCGCCAACGCCGCGCGGACCGCCATGATGCCGCGGTTCACGTTGCCGCCGCGCACGAGCGCGATGCGCTCGGGCAGGACCAGGCCCCGGCCGAGGATCCCGCCGTCGCCCGCGCCGGCACACAGCTCGACGCAGAAGCCCGCGACCGTCGTCGCCATCGGCTCCAGGATGTCCAGCAGTGGGAACAGGCGCGCCGTGTCGTCTCGCCTCGAGGGTGTGGGCGTTCCCGCAGCCAACGTGACCCACAGGGCCGTCAGTCGCCTGCGCGCCTGGGTCTGCCAGTCGCGCTTGACCGCGTGCAGGGGCTTCTTCCGCCGCGGGACCACGCCCGCGACGTTGCACACGGCGTACCGTCGATCAGCCTACCGGGCGTACTTGTCCATCCAGGCAAAGACCTCTTCGTGCCATCGCTTGGAGTTCTGCGGCTTGAGCACCCAGTGGCTCTCGTCGGGGAAGTAGAGGAAGCGGCTGGCGATGCCCTTGCGCTGAAGCGCGGTGAACGTGCTCATGCCCTCGGTGTCCACCACGCGGTAGTCGTGGCCGCCGTGGATGACGAGCTCGGGCGTCTTCCAGTTCTTCACGTAGTTGATGGGGCTGTCCTTGGCGTAGCCCTGCGGGTTGTCCCAGGGCACGCCGCCGTGATCCCACTCCGGGAACCACAGCTCCTCCGTGGCGAAGTAGGCCGCGGTCTCGTCGAGGTTGCCGTCGTGGCAGATGAGCGCCTTGAAACGATCGGTGTGGCCGTTGATCCAGTTGATCATGTAGCCGCCGAACGAAGCGCCGAGGGCCACCGCGCGCTTGCCGTCGAGCCACGGGTACTTCTGCAGCGCGAAGTCGAGGCCCTTCATGAGGTCCTCGTAGGGTGCGCCGCCCCAGTCGTGGTGGATGGCGTCGGTGAAGGCCTGGCCGTAGCCGGTGGACCCGTGGAAGTCGATGAAGACGACGCCGTAGCCGTGGCCCGCGTACACCTCGGGGTTCCAGCGGTAGTGGAAGTGGTCGCTGAAGCTGCCCTGCGGGCCGCCGTGGATGAGGAACGCCACCGGGGCCTTGCCCTTGGTGTAGCCCGCGGGCTTGATGGCGTAGCCGTAGACGGTGTCGCCGTGCGCGCCCTTGAAGCTGAACTGCTCGTACGCGCCCCACGCGATGTTCGCGTGGCGCGCGGCGTTCAGCGCGGTGACGGCCTTGACGTCGCTGCCGTCGGGCTTGGCCGTGTACAGCTCGGCCGGTGACACCAACGTGTCCCTGGCGAAGAGGATGCGGCCGCCGGCGGGCTGCGGCGACTGCACGTTGCCCTTCATCACGAGGCCCGTGGCCTTGCCGCTGGCGGCGTCGACCGAGAACAGCGCGTGGTTGCCCATGTCGTCGGCGGTGGCCCACAGGCTCTTGCCGTCGGGGCTCCACCTGATCTCGCCCGGCGAGCGGTCCCACGCCTCGGTGAGCACGCGAACCTTGTGGCTGGCGACGTCGAGGAGCGCGATGCGCAGCCGGTCGCTCTCGTAGCGCGGGCGCTGCATCTGCAGGAACGCGAGGGTCTTTCCATCGGGGGAGAACGCCGGCGAGAACTCGTATGCCTTGTTCACCGTGGTCAGGTCGCGCGCGTTGCCCCTGCCGCTGGACGACGCGAGGAAGATGTCCGTGTTCGTGTTCCAGGCGAGCTCGCTGCCCTTGCCCACGCGCGCGACGAACGCGACCCACTTGCCGTCCGGAGAGATGGAGACCTCCTCCATGCCTCCCCAGGGGTGCGTCGGCGAGTCCGTGAGTTGGCCGCGCGTGAGGTCGACGGGCTTGTCGGGCGCGCCCGGGCTCCAGACGAACAGGTGCGAGTACTTGCCGTCTTCCCACTGGTCCCAATGGCGAAAGAGGAGCTGGTCGTAAGCGCGCGCCTTGACCTTGGAGGCTTCCTTCTCCTCGTCACGCTTCTTGGTGTCCTCGAGGGTCTTTGCGTCCGGGTAGACGTCGATGGCGAGGACGAGGCGCTCACCGTCGGGGAAGAGCGAGAAGCCGTTGATGTCGAGCGGGAGCTTGGTGACCTCCTGCGCCTCGCTGCCGCCGACGGCGATCTTCCAGACCTGCGCGGAGCCCGAGCGCGACGACACGAAGAAGATCCACTTGCCGTCCGGAGAGAACACGGGGCTGTTGTCGTTCTCGGGGTTGGTGGTGAGGCGCTTGCTCCAGGAGCCGTCGGTGGCCGCGAGCCAGACGTCGGTGCGGCCGCGGTTGGCCTCGTAGTCGGTGTCGCGCACCGTGAAAGCGACGAGCTTTCCGTCGGGGGAGACGGCGGGCTCGGAGACGCGCTGCATCGCGAGCATGTCGTCGATGGTGAGGCCGTGCTTGCCCTTGCCCTTGAGCGCGAACGCCGGCGACGCGAAGAGGGCCACGAGGAGGATCGAGAGGAGGACGCGCTTCATGGCGCCCGTGTCGACCGGCGCCTCGACGACGTCAACCTCCCTCGGGCCGCCGCCGCGGTCGTCGCTGCGGCGGCCGTCGGCGCGCGCGCGAGCGTGCTACCCTCGGTGCATGCGCGTCACACCGTGGCTGCTCGCACTCTCGGCGCTGAGCTGCGCGCCGGCGGCGCCCGCGGACGTCGTGGTCCACTTGCCGTCCGGCGACTGCCGCGCCGGCGACGCGTGCGCGCTCGACTTCGGCGCGCTCTCCGCGCAGCAGATCATGGCGCTCGACGTCGAGGACGTCGGGGGAGGCGACGCCGCCCTCGGCGCAAGCGTCCGCGACGACGTGGGCGGCGGCGCGTTCGCCCTGCTGCAGGCGCCGGCGACGCCGCTTGCGCCGGGCGCGTTCACGCCGCTCGCGCTCGCCGCCGCCGCGCCGCCGGCGGGCGCGGCGGCCACGGGCGTGCTCGCGGTGGGTTGGTTGCCCGGCACCGGGCCGTTGCCCGAGGTGGGCGTGCCCGAGGACGCGCCGCACGAGATCCGCATTGCGCTCACCGCGACGGGCGCCGGCGAGGCAGGCGCCTGTCCCGCGCTCGCCCCCTGCACGCTGCCCGACACCCCGGTCGGTGCGAGCGCGTCCTGCGCCATCGAGCTGCACAACGACTCGGAGCGCGTACAGACCATCGACGACGTCAGCGTCGAAGGCGAGGGCTTCTCGACGAGCAGCCTCGTGCTCCCGAACCCGATCGCCCCGTTCACCGGCCTGGCCCTTATCGTCACGGCGACGCCCCCGGCGGCCGGCGAGCACAGCGCGACGGTGGCCGTCCGCTGCGGGACCGTCGTCGAAACGACCGTCATCACCGTGACGGGGACGTGATTCGTCGCCGGCAACGCGCGCCCACTGGGGCCCGCGTCGAGGCGACTCAGAACAGCGTGAGCTGGCGCTTCTTCGGATCGCTCATGACGGGCTCAGCCCCGCCCGCCTCGTCCGTCGGCTGCGCGCTCGACACCGCAGGTGTCGTCGGTGGCGGCGTGGCTGCCGGCGCTGGCGACGCGGCGGCCGTCGCGGAAGGCGTCACGGGCGCCGCCGAGGCCGGCGTCGTCGTCGCCGCGGGCGCGGGAGTCGCCGACGCCGACGCGGAGGTCGACGCGGAGGCCGACGCAGAGGTCGACGCGGAGCTCAGCGAGCTCATCAAGGCCTCGAACGCGTCCTCGTCGATGATCTGAAGGGCCGCCCCGTCGGCGACGAGCTTCTCCGCGGCCTTCTGCTTGGTCGACGGCGACGCGCGATCGCTCGCGCCGATGACGAGGTACGTGAGCGCCTTGGTCACGCCCGAGGGCACCGCGGCCCCGAGCGCCTTCACCCGCGCCTCGGCGGCCTTGCGGTCGATCCTGAGCTTGCCGGTGAACACGAAGGACTTGCCGGCGAGCCCGCCCGTCGTCGACGACGGCGCCGCGCCAAGCTCGAGCAGCGCCTCGAGCGCGTCGAGCAGCGCCGCGTTTTCGCGCAGGCCTTCGACGATGGCGGCGGCGATGACCTCGCCGAAGCCCTTGATGGCCGACAGCTCCCCCGCCGTCACCGCGCGCACGCGCGCGAGGGTCTCGTAGCGCTCCGCCAGCGTGCGCGCCGCGGTCTTTCCGAGGCTCGCGATGCCGAGCGCGCGCAGGAGCACGTCGAGCGGCAGGCGCCGCGCGCGGTCGATCTCCGCCACGATCTTCTGGGCGTTCTTGTCGCCGCACTTCTCGAGCGCCGCGAGCTGGCCGGCGGACAGGCCATACAGGTCAGCGGGCGTCGTCAGCAAACCCTTCTGCACCGCCTCCTCGACGACCACCTCGCCGAGCCCCTGGATATCCGCGGCCTCCGCGAAGTGCAGCAGCCGCCCCACGCGCGCGGCCACGCAGCTCTCAGGCTTGCTGCACAACAGAAAGTCGCCCTCTTCGACGACGGGAGCGCCACACGCCGGGCACGTCGACGGCACCGGCACCGGCTCCGTCCCCGGTGACAACACACGCTCCACGTGGGGGATGACGCCGCCGCGGCGCACCATGGCGATGCTCGCGCCGATGGACAAGCCGAGCTTCGCCAGGAAGCCCTTGTGGTGGAGCGTGGCTCTCCCCACCGTCACGCCCGAGAGCTGCACAGGCTCGACCAGCGCGACCGGCGTGATGGTCCCCGTGCGCGCCACGGACCACTCCACGCCGCGCAGCACCGACGTCCCCTCTTCGCCCTGGAACTTCCACGCGAGCGCCCAGCGCGGGTGGTGCGCGGTGGCGCCGAGGCGCTTGTGGGCCGCGACGTCGTCGGCCATGAGCACCACGCCGTCGGTCTCGTAGCCGAGCTCCCCTCGCCGCGCAGACAGCTCGGCCACCGCGTCCATCGCCTTGTTCACAGGCACGACGACGACGTCGATGGCGCGGAAGCCGGCGTCCTTCGCCAGCGCGAGCTTGTCGCGCTGACGGGTGAACGCCCCCGCGCCGTCGCCGCGCACGTCGTACGCGAGGAACGACAGCTCCATCCTGCGCGTGGCGTTCGGGTCCTTCTGGCGGAGCGCCCCGGCCGCCAGGTTGCGCGGGTTGGCGCCGCGCTCGCCGGCGGACCGGGCTTTATGCTTCTCGAAGACTCGAAGTGACATGAAGACCTCGCCGCGCACCTCGAGCGGGGCGCGCTCGGGGTCGATGCGCGCCGGGATGTCGGCCACGCCGCGGGCGTTGGGCGTGATGTCCTCGCCCTCCTCGCCGTCCCCGCGGGTGGCGGCCACTTCGAGGTTCCCGGAAGCGTCATAGCGTAGCGAGCACGCCAGGCCGTCGATCTTCGGCATGGCGAGGACGTCGTCGCAGCCGAGGTCTCCCGCCCACTTCTCGAGGTCGCTCTGCTCGTAGCACTTGTCGAGCGAGAGCATGGGCTCCCGGTGCTTCACCGCGGAGAACGCGTCGGGTCGCGCGCCCAGGTGCTTGAGCGCCCGCGACGACGGGTCGCGCGCGGAGAGCGCCCGGCAGAGGCGGTCGAACTCGACGTCGGAGATGACCGGCGCAGCCAGCTCCCAATAGAGGCGGTTGTGGCGCTCGACGAGCGCCTCGAGGTCGGCGGTGCCGAGGCCGTCGAGGTCGGGCAGCCGTTCGGCCGCTACGGGGTCCTCGTCGTCGTCGCCCTCGGGCGCGTCGGCGGCCGGGGTGTCGTCGGCGTCGGGCGTGTACTCCTCGGTGGAGTCGAGCTTGGTCACCGACGTGCTGGGCGCCCGCGGCTTGTCGACGTCGAAGAAGTCGAGCTTGCCCGGGAGTGACGGCTCGTCGGCCTTGCTGCTCTTGACGTCCCAGAGCTTTCGCGCGAGCGCGTCGAGGTCCTCGCTGCGCTCCACGCCCGAGACCCACTCGGGCTTGATGCCGGCGACGCCGCCGAGCGCGCCGGCGATGGAGCCGGCGATGCACGCGATGGAGTCGGAGTCACCCGACGAGTTCGCCCCACGCAGGACGCTCTCGGTGAAGTCGCCCTTGGCCTTGAGCACGCACCACAACGCGCACGCGACGGCCTCTTCGCCCACCCAGGCGCCGCCGAGGAACTGGCAGACGTCCTCGCTGTCGTCGCCGAGCGCAGCGGCGGTCTCGTCGAGCATCTCCATCTGCTCGCGGATGCCGATGGCGTCGATGTCGCTGTCCTTGGCCCCGAGGTCGCGCAGGATCTCGGGCGTGACGCGGGAGACCATCTCCTTGGTGTACTCGATGATGCCGTCGAGGCCGTTGCCCTTGAGCACCCACGCCACCGGCGCCGCCGCCGCCACCGACGACGCGATGCCCGTCGGGTGGCTGTGCGTGAGCACCGACTGCGCCGCCGCCACCCTCACGAGGGCCTCGTCGTCGTCGTAGAAGAACAAGCCCACGGGAGCCGCGCGCATGGCGGCGCCGCAGCCCTTGGACTCCTTGACGCCGGCGTCCCGCCACGAAGCGCCGCCCTTGAGCTTGCGGCAGCCGGCGAGGCACGTTCCGCCGGGGGCGCGGTTGTTGGTCGGGTGCTCGGCCCAGGCGACGAACTCCCGACCGAGGAGCGTCATCAGCGCGTCGAGCGCGAGGCCGCCGCCCGCGCGGACCGTGTTGCCGGCGCGAACGAGCGCCCGCGCCACGGCGATGCTCATCTGGGTGTCGTCGGTGAAGGTGCCGGGCTTGTGGACGCCGGAGGCCTGGAAGTCCGTGAGGCCCTGCTCACCGTACTTGGCGCGGATGCGCGGCACCGATGAGATGAACTCCGTGGGGTGGCCGAGCGCGTCGCCGACGGCGAGCCCGATGAAAGAGCCGCGAAACCTGTCCACCGTCTCCATCCGGACCTCCACGTCGCGATCGTCTCCGTCGTCCCCCGGCGATCAACCTCGGGCCAACGCACGCTGCAAGAGCAAGCCGAGCGCGGCGCCGCGCCGCGGGTCGACCATCTTCACCCAGGCGACCTTGCCCGCGAGGTGCGCGGCGAAGTCGGGGTGGTTGTCGCGGTTTTGCGCGGCCATGCCGGTCCTGGCGCAGTTGTGCAGGATGGCGCGCAGCCGCCGCACCTCGCGCCGGTCGACGGCCGGCTTGTCGTTGACGACGACGCCCGTGACCTCCTGGCGGCGGCCGCGTCGCATGACGCGCGTCTTGTCCGCGTTCAGCACGAAGCCCTCGGCCTCGAGCACGCTGCGCGCGCAGCCGAGGACATGCGTGGTCTGGGCAGGGTCTTCACCGGAGAACGTGAGGTCGTCGGCGTAGCGCGTGTACGTCCAACCCGTGCTCTTCGCGAGCCCCGCGAGGCGCCGGTCGAGCTTCCCACACAGGACGTTGGTGATCGCCGGCGAGGTGCACGCGCCCTGCGGCAACTGCCGATCGCCGAGGGCGATGTAGAGCTTCTTTCCGTCGAGCTCGACCTCGGCGCGCGGCGGCTCCGTGCACAGGAGCGCGAGCACCGTGGCGACGCTCTCGGAGTAGCCGACCTTGACGAACAGGCCCTTCACGCGGCGGAAGGTGATGGTGGGGAAGAAGTCCTTGAGATCGAGGTTCACCACCACCGGCTTGTGCACGTGCGGCCGCGCGTTGGTCACGACGCTTCGTTGAACGACGAAACCATGCGCGTGCTCGTCGACGCCGAGCTTGCTCAGGACGCGCTCGAGCACCCAGCGCTGCGCGCCGGCCAGCTTCTTCTTGGGCGCGGAGATGGCGCGAACGCCGCCGGTCTTCTTGGGCACGCCCCAGCGGTGGTAGTGCACGAGGGCCGCGCCCCGGCGGTGGTACGAGAGCCAGCGCAACTGCGACAGCGGAACGCCCATGGCGAGCGCGAGCTCCGGCGCCGTGGACACCACCGGCAGCCCCGCGGCTTCGAGCTTCTGGACGTCGCTGGTGCGCCCCTCGAGGCCGCCGCTGACGCCGGCGCCGAGGTGGACGGCGTCCGCGTGCTTCTTCCTGGTCCAGCTCTCGCGGCGCTCGCGCGCGGTCTTTTCGCGGAGGACCTTCTTCTCCGCGCGCTTCTTGCGGGACTCCTGGGTGCGCCGCTCGTTCTCCGCCTTGAGCGCCGCCTCGGGGTCCTGCACCGCGAGCGCCGTGTGCATGAGCTTGTCGCGCTCGGCCTCGAGCTGCTTACGCGCCTTCTGCTCGTCCGCCGGGTCCTCGGGGAGGCCGACGCCGTGGGGCCAGAACCCGTTCACGCGCATGCGCTCGAGCACGATCCACTCGGGCCTGCCCGCGATGGAGTCCCACAGCTTCTGTTTCTCGCTCTTGGGTTTCTGGCTCGAGGTCACGGGAGGCACTCCGAAGCGGGGACAAGCCCCGCGCTACCGGGGGAGACGAGCGCGCGGGCTGCGGGACGAGCCCGCGTACGGGACGAGGCGGGGGAAGACGGAACGAGCAGCAGCGCCTCTACGAACGCTCTTGGACGTGCTCGTTCCACTAAAGCGCCCGTCGGGGATGGCAAAAGCGCGCGAGTCGCGGCGCGACTCATACAGCTGCGCGCTGCCATCCCTGACGGGCGCGGGTGAAGAACGGGCGCGTGACGAATGTCGGGCATCCGGGCATGTACGGCGTAACACCGCACGGTTGCTAGATCGCGACGCGCTGATCGTTCCGTCTCCCCGCGACTCGTGGACCTGACCGCGGTTTTCCTGACGGCGTCAATGAACCTTGATGTCCTCCTGTTCGAGCTTGTCCATGTGGGCGAGCCGAAGCGCGAGCAGATGCTCACACGGGCCCTGGGTCAACTGGTTGCTCTTGAAATGCTTGCAGGTGCAGTTGCCCTCGATGATGGCGCCGGCGACGTCGACGTGGAGCTGCGGCCGCACCCGGTCGCCCTTGGTGCCGAGCACCGAGCCCGAGAGCTTGAACCCCGTCTGCACGGGGCGGCGCGCGATGATGCGCACGTTGTCGCTCTTGAAGATGATGCGCGCGGCCTTGGCGAAGGGGTTCTGCTCTTCGACCACCTCGCTCACCGCCTGCTGGGCTTCCTTCATGGTGAAGGAGTCGAAGAACAGGTCCCTGTGGCGCCAGACGCCCGCGCCGATGTCGAACATGGCGCGCCCGACCTGACACAGATACGACAGCGCGCTCCGCGTCTTTTCGATGCCGAGCCCGCTCTTGGCCGCGACGTCGACGTCGGTGGCGAAGCGCACCTGTTTGAGCGCGTCGTACGCGTGCATCAGGTCCGCGGGCGTACCGTCGAGCCGACGGGTGAGCAGGTCGAACTTGGCGCCGCCGGCCCAGTCGTTGTCCGTCCAGCCCGAGAGCGCCAGCGTGAACGTGGTGTCTCCGAGGTCGACGTCGTAGATGGACGGCATCCCGAGCCCGGCCACGAACACGCGCACCTTGCGCGCCACGGGCAACAGGCGAGACAGCGTCTTCAAGCGGTCGCGGCCCCAGGTGCGCACGATGGTGTCCGGGCCGTCCCAGACCGTGCCGATCTCGACGGGGTACTCCCACGGCTCGAGCACCGCCCGCACGCGCCGGCCCTTCACGAGCTCCCAGCGCAGCGCCCGCGGCGACGTGCGCGTCTTCTTCCTGCGCAGGAAGCGGATGATGTTGAACAGATCGATGGGCGCCACCTCGAACGAGGTGAGGCCCATGGCCATGGTGGATTGCACCTGATGGAAGCCGCGCACCCAGCTCTCGGGCAGCTCGATCTTCTTCTCCTTGTGCACGCCGCCGCCGGGGCCGCTCGTGGTCACCGTGAGGCCGCCGGGCGCGATGTCGAGGTCGGTCTTCCGATAGGTGCGGATGCGATCGAGCTGGCGCGCGAGCGCGTGCGAGAAGTCGATGTTGGTGGTGCCGCACTGGAACTGGTCGACGCGCGAAAACAGCGAGCGCCTGGCGCCGAGCCTCGCATAGGAGGATTCGTCCTTGCTGAACGCCTCGAAGAACACCTCGTCGGGGTGAACGGTGATGACGGGGTCGAAGAGGTAGTTGAGCTCGTACTGGTGCTCGTAGACGTACTCGAAGTAGCGGTGGCGCGCGGCGTAGAAGGGCTTCCTGCGCTGCGCGCGCAGCTTGTCGAGCTCCGCGAGCTTCTGCTCCACGCGCTCGAGCTCCTCCTTGGCCTGCACCGACTTCGCCTTCAACGACATCAGGAACTTGCGGTCCTGGTCGGCGAGCCAGGTCTGGAACGCGACGCGGTCCTTGGCCTTGTACCGGAAGTCGCTGATGACGACGTGGTGGAGCGCGCCGAGCGCCTCGCGAAACACGAGCGGCCGCTGCAGCTCCGCCTTGAAGTACGTGGCCTCACGCAGCGTGTTGGTGGCGAAGCCCACCTTGCCCGTGGTGAGCCCCTGCTCCACCCCGGAGGCGCCGTCGTAGCTCGTCTTCAAGGTGTGGCCGCTCATGCGGCCTCCTTGACGACGAGGTGCGGCACCTCGACGGACGGGAAGGCCAGCTTGATCTTCACCAGCGCCTCGAGCGCGCGCTCGCGGTCGTCGACGCACTGGGTGCGCACGAAGTCCGAGAGGACCTGCGCCGCCACCCCGGCCTGGTTCTCGTCCTGCTGCCCGCGCTCCCCGAGGAACGCGATGACCGTGCGCTTCACCTGACGCTCGGGCCACACATCGAAGAGCGCCGCGCGGAACAGCAGCTCGAGCTTGGCGAGCCGCACGAAGCCGGGCTTCAGGTGCTTGACGGCCATGTCCACCGCGTACCTGCGGGTCACCGGCGACGGGTGCTGCCCGAGCCGCGCCAGCAGCTCGTGCACGTCGACGGCCTCGGCGGCGATGGCGCGCTCGAGGATCTCGTGTGCCTTCTTCTGGACGTCGACGCGGGTGGAGTCGGCGAGGCCCATGAGCCCGTCGAGGCCGAGCGGCAGGAGGTCGACGCCGTCGATGAGCTTCAACGCCTCCGCGCGCACGTCGTCCCAATCGCTCTCGACGAGCCCGAACAGCACCGAAGGATCGCGCTGGAGCTCGGCGCGGGCGCTCTCGAGGAGCGTCATGGCCGCCCGGCGCACGGCGGCCTTTTCGTGTGTGGCGAGCGCGAGCACCTGGGAGAGGCCGAGCACGTCGTACGCGCCTGGCTTCTTGGCGAGGATGGACGCGCCGACGGCGATGGCGGAGTCGCTCTCGGCGCCGACGAGCGCGATGGCGCGGGAGATGGGGCACGCCGCGGCGGCCTCGTCGAGGAGCCCCTCGCGAAGGACCGCGGCGAAGCCGGAGAACGCGCTCTCCTCGGGCTCCTTGTGCTCGACGCGGTCGAGCAGCTCGCCCGCGAGGCGGCGGCGCTCGTCGGCCTCCAGCATCTTGACGGAGAGGTTCACGAGGCGGGCGGCGGCGTCGCGCGAGGCCGGTTGCGGCATCGAGAGGAAGCGGAGGATCCACTCGCGCCGCCGGGTCCACACGTGCGCGCTCTCGTTGAGCCACACGAGGCCGTGGTTGCGTACGAGGTCCTTCTGCGAGCCGGCGAGCTCGAGGACGAGGTCGAGGTCGGGCTGGTTGGGATCGAAGCGCCGACGCAGCTCCGTGAGGCCGAGGTCGACGATGCGCGCGTCGTCGCTGTCGAGGAGCGCCGCCACGTCGGCGTGCGTCGCCGCCTGCAGGGCCTCGGGGTGGCGCGTGACGCCTTCGAGGGCGAAGCGCTGCACGAGCGAGTGCCGCGCGCCGCCGAGGAGCCGCACGAACGCGCGCGGCGTGCGGTCCCAGAGCTCGGCGTAGGGCGCGTCCCCTCCAGACGACGGCGCGAGCGCGGGCGCGGCGCCCTTCAGCTTGGGCTTGTTCTTGAACCGCATCTGGCGGCCGTCGAACGTGTACTTGTTCGACGCGCCGAACAGCACGCGGTGCAGCATGTAGCTGCGGCCCGTGGCGGGCGAGTTTCCCTTGATGACGTCGTCACCGTCCTTGTAGTGGACGACGGCCTCGGCCGCGGCGAGCGCGTACTCCTCGGGGCGGTGCTTGGCCAACCGGCGCAGCCAGCGCCAGGCGCGGCGGCGCACGTAGTCGACGGTGGAGCGGGAGAAGACGCGGGTCTTCTTGGTCTCGCCGTCGTAGCCGCTCTTGAGCGTGGCAGTGTGGGCCTTCTGTGTGCGGGCCGCGATCTCGATGCAGTAGGAGAGCAGCCCGAACGTGGCGTAGTCGCGCCGCACCTGCGCGCGCTTCCACACGCTCTTGGTGTAGCGCCAGGTGTACGGCTGGTGCAGCGCGGCCGTCGTCAACATCGCCAGCGCCGCCTCGACGCACGGCGAGCGCGCCGCGAGCGCGCCGATGTCGACGGGGGACGGCGGCTTGCCCGCCGCGGCGTCGACGGTGCCTGCTGGGCCCGGCAGGGCGAGGAAGGTCTGCACGGCGCCGAGCTCGTAGAGGGTGTCGGCCGTGATGCCGCGGTCGCGGGCGTCCACGCCGGCGGTCGCGTTGATGATCGTCGACGCCGCCGCCGTCACCGCCGACCGCACGGCGTCGGGCAACCGCTGCACCGCGCGGTCGCGCGCCCCCTCGAGCGCCTCCCGCAGCGTGACGTCCCCGGGCGCGCGCGCGCCGATCTGCAAGAGCGCCTCGACGCCCGCACGCCGGCGCGACAGCAGCTTGCGCTCGGCCTCCGCGCGCACCGCGGGCAGCGCGCGCACGTCGCCGAGAGCGCCGAGCGCGTCGACGACGCTCGAGACGTCGTCCTTGGGCTTGTCGAGGAGCTGCAAGAGCGGCTCGACCGCCGACGCCTCCCCGCGCCAGCCGATGCGCCGCTCCGCTCTCGCCCGCGTGCGCGGGTTCTTCTCCTTTAGCGCGAGCAGCAGTTGGCCGAGACCGCCGGCGACGTAGCCCTCGCCGAAGAGGCCGTCGACGATGGACTTGTGCGCGAGCGCGACCTCTTCGGCCGAGAACGGCCCGAACATCCGGGCGTCGGTGAGCGCGGTCCGCTTCTTTCCCCGTGCGACCTGCACCATGAAGGCGCCGGGCTGCCCGCTGGCGGGCTCCACGGTCACGAGCGCGATGCGCTCGGGCCTGGAGGGGTGAAAGAGGCGGACGGGATCGATCATTCTTCGTCGTCGAAGTCGTCCGCGTCGTCGTCCGACAGCGGCGTGGGCGCGGGCGCGTTGATGGCGGCGGTGGCGGCGGCGATCTTCTGCTTGCCGGCGTCGCTCTTCATGGTGTCGCCGAACTCACCGAGGTCGCCGAGGATCTCTTCGAGCGCTTTGCGCATCTCGGCGTAGTCCGTGAACTCCTTCTCGCGGAACAGGTTGTAGGCCGTCCACATCAGGTCCGCGCAGATCTCCACCGGCGTCTTGCCCGTGGCCGCGCCGAGGCCCGGCAGCGCCACCGAGCGGATCTGCCCGCCGTGCTGCGCGTTGTACATGTGCACCGCCTGAAACGCCGCACAGCACGCGAGCGCGACGTTGAGCGTGTTGCTGACGTCGTCACTGGAGCCCATCATGGTGGGCGTGGAGATCAGGAAGCGCGGCATATCCGCACCCGTCTCCACGCACGTGGCCGTACCGACCTTCATGGTGCCGCCGTAGAGGCTCTTCACCTCGGCCTGCACCTTCTTTTCAATCTGCACGCCGAGCTGCCGCTTGATGACGGCGTCGAGCCCGCCGTCCATGGACGCCTTGGCGTTGGTGGGCGTCACCCACGCGCCCACCTGCTGCTCGAGCATGGAGCCCTGGATGATGTCCACCTCGGGGTTCTCTTCGAACGTCTCGCGCCAGGCCGCGATCATCTTCGGGTTGATGTCCACCAACGCCACACGCACCAACATGACGGGCTCCTTCTACGCCTTGAACTCGACGAGATACTCGAGGCGCTGCTGGTTCTGCCGATAGATCACGTACTCGTCGTCCTCGAACTGCGACGGCAGGCCCTTGCGGTTGCGCAGGCCGTGGCACGAGTCGTAGCCGGGCGGCGGCTCGTTCAAGCCGTACGTGATCTTGGTGAACTCCTTCATGTTGCCGAGCCCCACGCGGGCGATGGCCATGAAGCGCGTCCGCTTGCTCCCCGGCGTCGTGTAGAACGCCGACGTGCACGACGCGTCGCCGAAGTAGATGCCGTTGCCGAGCCAGCCGGCGTCGGTGCGGTTCACGCCCATCGACACCACGATCTTCGGCATCAGGATCCCGCGCGACAGGATGCCCACCCAGTTCTTGATGCGCGAGCCGTGGAACATCATCTTCTCGTTGCCGACCTTGGTGTCGAACGCGTCCCACTCCGCGGGGCGCTTCAGCTTGAAGACGTTCAGCACCTTGATGTTCTTCGACTTCACCTGGTGGCCGACGACGTAGTCGGCCCACTCGTCGCGCTCGGCCTTGCCGCACTCGACGAGCTCGCAGCCGAGCGCCTTGTACTGGTCGTCCACCTGGTTGTTGAACAAGACGGAGCCCTGCTCGCCGTTCACCGCGAGCATGTCCTTCATGAGCTGAAGCGTCTCCTGCTTGGCCGCGATCTCGGCGAGGGTGTCGATGACGGCGGCGGCGATGGCGTCACGCGTGCGGCCGATGCGGTGCGGGACGGCGGTGTAGAAGTCACCGGACAGGTCCTCGAGGCGCGACTTGGACGCGCTCTTCTTCACCGCGTCGTTGATCTCCTCGAGGATCTCCTCGCCCTTCTCCACCTGCCCGACGGTGAGCACGCCGAGCGGCGTCTCGATGCCGTTGGCGGTGATCTTGGCGGCGACGGTGGTGGTGAGCGCGTTGGTGGCCTCGGCATAGATGTACTTGACGAGCTCCTGGACGCCGCCGGGCAGCGCGCTCGGCGCCGACGCCTTGGGCGCGGCGGCCTTTTCGTCGGGGGCCATCTTGGCCACGGTCTTGTCGTCGACGTGGCCCGACGAGCTCCCGCGCGCCTTCTGCGAGCCGATCTTCGACGACGCCAGCGCCACCTCCTTGTAGCCCTTGGAGCGGCCGGTCTTCTCCCGATAGATGCGGTCGTACTCGGCCTGCGCGGCGGCGAGGTGGGCGAAGTAGCGCGACTCCTTGGCGCCCGCGTTGGGGTCGTGCTCGAGGTCGTCGGTGCGGCCGTAGTGCGTGAACACGCGGAAGCTGGCGCCGGCGGAGTGCAGCTCGATGCCGTAGTACTTGTTGTTGTTGTTCTTGATGTCGGTGACCTGAAGCACGGCGCGCTTCACGATCTCGAAGTCATCCGGGAACGACGGCTGCGCCGGATCGTTGATTCGCCACGCTTTCGCTCCCGCCATGCCCGCCTCCTCGTGCGCTGAGCGGCGGACGCTACGCCCGAGCGCGTCGTCGAGGCAACGGACCTCGAGGCGACCCGTGCCGGCGGTCACGACGTGGCCGTAACGAGCCGAATGATCAGGAGAAGACGGCGGGGAGGAACCAGCGGGCGTGGGTCAGGCCGGCGATGGTCTTGGCGTCGTGGATCTCGCCGTTGGCGACCATGCGCATGCAGTCGTCGTAGCGGAACGCCCTCACGTCGGTGATCACCTCATCCTCGTCCGGCTTCTTCTTCGCGGGCGACAGCTCGCGAGCGATGAAGATGTGGATCTTCTCGTCGCAGAAGCCGGGCGTGGTGAAGATGAAGCCCGCGTGCTCGAGGCGGCCGGCCTCGACGCCGGCCTCCTCGACGAGCTCGCGGCGCGCACACTGCTCCGGCGTCTCGCCCGCGTTCAGCGTGCCGGCCGGGCACTCCCACAGCCAACCGCCTGCGCAGTGGCGCCACTGCTTGATGAGCGTGACGCGGTCGCGGTCCATCGGCACGATGAGCGAGGCGCCGGGGTGCTTGATGACGTCGAGCGTGACCGTCAGCCCTGACGGCAACGTCACCTCCTCGGTGCCGACGTCGATGACCCGTCCTTGAAAGATGTGCTTGCGTGTCATCCGCAGAGCTCCCCCATTTCCTCGAGGCCGACCACCGTACCCACGAAAGGCGCCTCCATGTCGACGAAGCGCATCAGGTTCATTCCCGTGCCGATGATCGGCCACGCCGGGTGCGGCGCCGTGAGCATGTGCGAGCGATCGGACGCGAACGTCTCGACGTAGGTGGCGGCGTCGACGACGCGGAAGCGGGGTGGCTCGGCCAGGGGCGGGAAGCTCTCGTCGAGCCACGTGCGCGCGGGCACGGGAAAGCCGAGCGTGGTGTCGAGATCCCACACGACGCCGGGCGTGATGAGGACGACGTGGTAGTCCCAGAAGATCACCCCGCCCCGCCCCGCCTGCTGGTGGCGCATCGCCACCCGCCGCGCCGGGTTGGACACGAAGACCACGCGCCGTCTCTCCTTCGGCACCCGGACGGAGGCGTCCTGGCACAGGTGCCACACGTTCTCCTCGCAGAAACAGGCGCAGTAGCGCATCGCTCCTCCATTCTGGTGTAAACCAGGGGTTCATGGCGACGAGGCGATCCTTCGACGACTCCGACGAGGAGGAGGAGGCAACGGCGATCGATCTGCGATCGACCAGCCAGGCCATCAAGCGATCCATCTCCGCCAAGCCGGGTCGCGCGCCCGCGCGCAGCCCCGAGCCCAGGAGCCGCGCCTCGTCGGAGCGGCTGCACCAAAGCGAGGAGCACGACGAGGAGGCCACCGAGTTCCTCTCGCCGCGCCCGGCGTCCGTGCGCTCCTCGCAGGGCGACGGCGTCCCGTCGTCGCTGCGCGCCCGCGGTCGCGCGGTGCCGCTCGAGGCGGACGAGGACCCCGCGCCGTCTCGCGGGGACAAGCGCGGCGAGGCCGGCACCATCACGGACCCGGAGGTGGTCCCCGCGGCGCTGCCGCAGCGCACGCCGCGCCCGCTGCCCCCTCGCATCGTGAGCGACATGAAGAGCGAGACCCAGACCGGCAGCTCCACCGGCGGCGGTCAGAAGTCTTCGCCGCGCATCACGCGCATCTTCGTGGACCCGGACGCCACACACCGGCAGATCGTCGACGACGACGACGCCGTCTCGCAGACCGATCCCGGCGACGGCGAGCCCACCGATCCCCCGCGGCCGCGCCCGCTGCCGCCCGCGGGCAAGCCGCCGACCATCGCCGCGGTCTCGTTGCCGAGCGGCGAGACCAGCGGCAAGAACCCACATCACCGCCGGGCGAAGACGGAGCGCACGCGCACCAACCCGTCGTCGGAGACGCTCGAGGCCGAGCCCGCCGACGGCACCCTCATCGTCGAGGTGCCCGACGGCGCCGTCGTCTTCATCGACGGCCTCGAGCGCGGCACCGGCCCTTCGCTGCGGGTCAAAGAGATCGACCGCTACGCCAAGCACGCCGTGCGCATCCACTGCCCCGGCTATCTCCCCTGGAGCGGCAGCGTCTGTCTCGAGGGCCGCACCGCCGCCAAGATCCGCCCCGGGCTGAAGAAGCGCCCCTCGTAGGCCTCGCGCTTCCGTTGCCGTGGGGCGCGCGCCTACCGCGGATCGATCAGGTACGCGACGTCACCCGCCAGCGGCACGTCGACACCGCCGGCGAACGCGCGCGCGAGCTCGCGGCCGTCCTGGCCGACCACGCGGGCGCCGTCGCCGAGGCCGTCGACGGAGACGTGGGCGGCGGCGCCGTCGACGCCGGCGAAGCGCCAGCACGCGATCACGGTCTCGCCGTCGTTCGCGAACGCGAGCGCGCGAGCGCCTGGGTCGAGGCGGAGGTCCTTCGAGACGTCGCGCACGAAGCGCGCGTCGCCGAGCACGTCGAGGAGCGTGCGGACCGCCCGCGCCGCCGGCTTCTCGCTGCCGTCGACGCGCAGGAGTCCGAACGCGGCCTCCTGGTTGATGTCGGGCTCCACGTCGAAGTCGCGCAGGGTGTAGAGGTACACGCGCTCGACCCCGTCGGCGGACGCGATGAGGATCGCGCGCACGGTGTCGCGCGCCTGCTGCGCCTCGGAGACGCCGCGCACGGTCTCGAGGAGCTTGTCGAAGTCGCCATCGCCGAACGCGGCCTTGCCGAGGCCGACCACGAGCGGATCGAGGCCGAAGACGCGCGCGATGTCGTCGACGCTCTCGGGGACGCCGGGGTTCGTCGGCCAACCCTCCTCGGTGATCCACAGCGGCGGCGCGGTCCCGGCGCCGTGGGCGGCGAGCACCGCGCGCACGTGGCTCGCCTGCGTGTGCAACGAGCCCTGCTCGCGCCCGGGGAACGGCGCGGTCTCCACCTCGGGCGCGTCCTTCGGGTACTGGTAGGGGTGGAACGCGACGGCGTCGACGATGGCGGCGGCGCCGGGATCGTTCGCGAGCACCTCGTCGAGGAACGCGGGGCCCTGCGGATAGACGTCGATGTCGGGGACGGGCTGCGGCATCGAGAGCCCGCCGAGGACGAAGGTGCACGACGGGCACGCGGCGTGACCCGCAGCGGCGGCCTTGTCGAGGAGCGCGCCGTACGCCACCGGGCTCGCCTGCGGCCGCCAGAAGCGATAGCCGATGTTCTCCTCGTTCCACACCTCCCAGTCGACGACGCGCGCGCCATAGCGATCGACGACCTGGGTGACGTAGTCGGCGAAGTGCTGCGGGTCCTGCGGGGGGAACAACGTCTCCGGCGGGTTGTCGAGCGTGAGGTCCGTGGCGGGCGCGCTGCCGTCGGCGCCGGTCTGCGGGTAGATGGGGTTTCCGTAGTCGAGGATGCCGAGGAGGTGCACGCCGGCTGCGTCGGCGTCATCGACGACGACGTCGAGGTCGTCGAAGCTCCAGGTCCCGGGCGCGGTCTCGAGGCGGTGCCACGTGAAGTCCCCGCGCACGTTCACCACGCCGACAGACGCGAGCGCGGCGAGGTCGTCCTGCCGGGAAGCGCGCGCGTCGGCGCCGGCGCCCCAGCGGAGGTTCCACGAGACGCCGACGCGCTCGCGCATCGTCGGACCGGAGCCGTCGGCGACGCCGGGCAGCGGCGCCGCGCAGGAGAGGCTCGAGGCGCAGGCGAGCGCCGCCCCGAGGAGGATCGCCGTGTCGTGCAAACGCCCCACGCGCCGATGCTGGCGCGATTGACTCCGGTGTCAACCCCGCTCGAAGCGTATGCTGCGGCATGACACGCATCCACGCTCGTCCCGTTCACCCGAGGCCGCAAACCGGCGACCTCGACGCCGTGCGCGGGCGCATCGCCCGGCTCAAGGCCACGTCCACGGACCCGATGACGAGCTCACACTTCGCCGAGGTCAAGCTCCACGAGCTCACCGATCTCGACGCGCGCGCCTTCGCCGCCATCGTCGAGGAAAAGAGCCCCGATTGGCGCGAGAAGGCGCCCGCCTTCGACGCCTACTTCGCCGACGTCCGCGCCCACGTCGACGCGCGCCGCGCCGCAGACCCCGGCTTCGACGCCCTGAAGGACACGCGCGAGAACTTCGCCGCATACCTGCGCCACGTCGTCATCCTCCACGCCATCGAGGAGCGCCGCGCCGCGCGAGGCGCCGCGCACGAGGACGACGGGCACAGCTAGAGAAGTGATCCGCACAGCGGAAAAGGGTCAGTGCCGGCACGCGCGGTGGTCCCGCCGCCGGTGCGCCTGTCGGCATCGTGCGCATCGACGACGTGCGGGCAGCGCTTCGCGCCGAGTGCTTGGCCGACCCATTTGTTTTTGCGGTTCAACTCTCTAGCGCGCCGTGAGCGCGGCGCGCACGTCCACGCGCGCGGCCGCCAGGAGGGAGCGCTCGCAGGCGGCCTGCACCTGCGCCTCCGCGACCGAGCGCTCGTGGTCGAGGCCGGCGAGGTGACAGATGCCGTGAGCGACGAGCACGGCGATCTCCACGTCGAGGCCGTGGCCTTGCGCCCGCGCCTGCCGGCGCGCGGTGTCGACGGAGATGACCAGATCGCCGAGCACGTCCTCGGCGCCGGGGGTGGGCTCCCCGGCCGGGAACGAGAGCACGTCGGTGGGCGCGTCCACCCTGCGCCACGCGCGGTTCAGCGCCCGCATCTCGAGGTCGTGGACAAACGTCAGCCCCACGTCGACGGCGCCGGCGTTGGCGACGCGGAACACGCGCCGCGCGAGCTTCAGGCTGCCGCGCTTGTCGTCGCGGAGCAGGCGTTGGCCGAGCACCAGGAGCTGCCCGCGCTCCCTCACGCCGCGTCCTGCCGGAACATGCGCAGCAGCGCGCGTTGCAAGGCCTCGCGCGCGCGGCCGAGCTCCTTCAACGACAGCTCGCACTCCGAGAGCGTGTCCTCGGCGATGGCGCGGTTCACGAACGCGTCGACGAGCCCACACAGGCCCTCGGGCGTGGGCTTGTCCAACTGGCGTGACGCCGCCTCCACCTGATCGGCGAGCATCACCAGGGCGCTCTCCCGCGTCTGCGGCGCCCTGCCCGTGTAGCGGAAGCCGCGCTCGTCGACGTCGTCGTCGGTGGCCGAGCGCGCCTTGGCGAGGAAGCCGTCCATGAGGTTGTCGACGTGGTGCTCCTCGATGGCCGCGGACACCGCCTTGGGGAGCCCGCGCTCCGCCGCGAGGGCGAGCCCGTCCTTCACGTGGTTGCGCAACAGCTCCGCGCTCTGCTCCGCGGGCAGGCGGTCGTGCGGGTTGTCGCCCTTCTGGTTCTCCGAGAACATCAGCGGGTGCTTCATCTTGCCGACGTCGTGGTACAGCGCCATGACGCGCGCGAGGATGGGGGACGCGTTCACCGCGCGCGCCGCCGCCTCCGCCAGCTCCGCCGTGCGCATGCTGTGGTGCCACGTGCCCGGCGCGTGCACGATCAGGTCCTTGAGGAGCGGGTGGTTCAGATCGGCGAGCTTGTAGAGCCGCTGCTCGGTGGTGTAGCCGAAGAGCACCTCGACGAGCGGCGTGACGACGAGCACGAGCAAGCCCGACAACAGACCGCCGGCGAACGTCGCGGACAGAAGCCACAACAGCTCCCAGCCGACGAGCGCGCCGCGGAACAGCTCGAGCGTGAGCGCCGCGAACATGCCAACGAGGCCCGCGCCGGCGCCCGCGAGCAGCAGCGTCGAGCGGCGCTGCGAAAACGACACGCCCGCGGCGCCGGTGAGCGAGCTGACCATCGCCACCACGGCCCACTCCATGCCGGGCTCGACGACCACGCCCCCGAGGAGCGCGATCACGAGCGAGAACAGCAGCGCGACGTCGGGCGGCAACGTGAGCCGCGCCGTCATGGCTCCGAACGCCACCGGCACCGCGAAGAACAGCACCTCCGCCGGCATCTCCGGCACCGCCGACTGCAACAGCGGCGTGATGGCGTCGGCGGCGACGATGCCGAGGAGCTGCACGAGGAGAAGCGTGGAGAGGAACGCGAGGTCCTTGGTGCGCAGGTTGCGCCGGAACACGCGGCGCGCGCCGAAGAGATAGACGACGAGGCACAAAAGACCGACGAAGAACGCGGTGCCGCTCACCGCGCGCGTGCGCATGTCCCCGGCCTGCTGCACCTTCATGGCCTGCACGAGCAGGTGGTGCGTCGGCGTGATGATCTCGCCGGGGCGAAGCACGAGCTCGCCGCGGTGGGCGCGGACGATGACGGGCGGGACGGCGTCGGCGGCGTCGCGGCGACGCTGATCGGTCTCCGCGGCGTTGAAGGTCAGCGTGGCGCGAACGAGGCCGGCGACGAACGCGCCCACGCTCTCGGCGTCGGCCTCGCCGAGCGCGTGCTTCTGGGCGAGGTCGGCGGCGATCTTGCCGGCGACCGCGGTGCGCGCGCCGGCGACGTCTTCGATGTCGGCGACCTCGCGCCGCGTCTCGCCGCCGGGGCGCTTGGGCACCACGCGCACGACCACCTGCGTCTGCGCGTCGCTCGTGAGCGTGCGCGACAACAGCGCCTTGTCCTCGACCACGGGCTGCGTGAGCGCGTCGGTGAGCCGCTCGTCGATGGCGTCGGCGACGGCGGGCGCGCGCCAGATGGCCTTGACGAGCGCCTGCCACACGTCGTCGCGCGGGGCCTCGACGCCGACGAGGGCGAGCTCGCCGGCGAGCACGGCGCGCACGGCGTCCGCCGCGGCCGTGGCGGCCGTAGGAAGCTTGTGCGCGTCGACGCCGGCGGCGGCCTCGCCCCTTTCCTGCGCCGCGGTCGCGGCGTCGCCCGGCGCAGCGTCCTGCGACGCGCCGTCGCCGTGGCCAGCGCGCGACGAGGAGCGCACGGGCTCGAGCGCGACGGCGAGGCGCACGAGGCCCCTGTGCAGCACCTGCGCGTCCTTCTGCGACATGGACACGTCGAGGTCCCACACCGGGGCGCTCTTGGCGCCCGCCGTCGTGCGCAGGGCGTTGGTGGCGTCGGGGTCGACGAGCGTGTAGTCGCGGTCGGCCTTCACGAACGCGCGCGCCGGCGTGCCGACGAGCGCGGGGTCGTCGGGCAGATCGCCACGCACGAGGCGCGGCGCGAGGAGGAACGCCGCGCTCGTTCCGAGCAACAGCAGGAGCGCGATGCGCAGCACCATCGACAACGGCCGCGCGCGCGGCCGATCGCGCCGCGGGCGCCGCGGCCGCGAGCCGCCGGGTGGCAGCGCGAGATCGTCGTCGTCGACGGTGAGCTCGCCGGCGTCGGGCACGGGCCGCAGGTGCTTCACCTCACCGGTCATCGCGGGCGCTTGCCTCCCTCGGCGACCGGAGGGAGCGGCGACGCGTGATCGCCGGCGCGCTCGTAGGCGCGCAGGATGGACTGCACCAGCGGGTGGCGCACGACGTCATGCTCCGTGAGCTCGACCACGCCGACGCCGTCGACGCCGCGCAGCACCCGGACCGCCTCGTCGAAGCCCGAGGTGCTGCCACGCGGCAGATCGGTCTGCGTCAAGTCTCCGGTGACCACCACCGTGCTGCCGAAGCCGATGCGCGTCAGGAACATCTTCATCTGTTCGCGCGAGGTGTTCTGCGCCTCGTCGAGGATCACGAACGCGTCGCTGAGCGTGCGCCCGCGCATGAACGCGAGCGGCGCCACCTCGAGCTCGCGCCGATCGGCGAGCTCGTGGGCGCGGTCCACGCCGACGAGGTCGTCGAGCGCGTCATAGAGCGGGCGCAGGTAGGGGTTCACCTTCTGCTCGAGGTCGCCGGGCAAAAAGCCCAGCCGCTCCCCCGCCTCCACCGCCGGCCGCGTGAGCACGATGCGCGCGACCTTCTGGCGCTTGAGCGCGTCGGCGGCGAGGGCCATGGCGAGGTACGTCTTGCCCGTGCCCGCCGGACCCGCGCACAGCGTGAGGTCGTGGCGCCGGATGGCGTCGACGTAGCGCTTCTGGCCGAGCCCCTTGGGCGTCACGGGTTTTCCGCCGCGCGCCTCGGCCACGACGTCGAGGAACACGTCCTTCAAATCCACCGCGGGATCCGCGCGCACCGTGGCCACTGCGTATGCGATGTCGGAGGGCCGGAGCGAGGGCAGCTTGCGGGCGATGCGCGCGAGGCCCTCCATGACGCGTCGGCCGTCAGCCACGCTCCGCGCGTCGCCGGCGAGCGTCACCGTCTGCCCACGCGCGCCCACCTGGATGCCGAGCTGCGCCGCGAGCGCCTTGAGGTTGGCGTGGCCGGGGCCGCTCAGGCGCTCGAGCACCGCCGCGTCGCCGATGTCGACGCTGGTGGTGGCGTGCTCCGTTTCCTCGCTCATGATGACGCGATCTAGCGAAGCGGCAGCGACAATGCGTAGCTGTCGACGCCGCGGCGGTACGCGTAGGAGGTGGAGAAGGGGAAGGTGAGCTCGCGCTCGGCGACGAGGCCCTTGTCTACGAGATCCTCGAGCTTGGCCGGATAGATACCCTCGAGGAGCCGGTAGGTCTGGATGGCCTGGTCGAGCCGCACGCGCTCGGCGTCGCCGAGCTTCTCGCGCACGGCGGCGCGGTGCACCACGACGGTGTCGTCGGTGGCGAGCACGCCGATGTCGCTGGTGGACGCGAGGCGCACGAGGCCGCCCACCGCCGCCGCCACCACCGCGTAGAGCGCGACGCGCGTGAGCACCGGCGCCACGCCCGCCCACGCGCGCCGCAGCGTGAACGGCTCGTCGTCGCCCTTCTTCTCCTCGACGCGCGGGATGACCACACGCAAAAAGCCGCTGGAGACGAGGTTGGCCAGCGCCTTGGAGGTCTCGAACTCCCCGAGGCGCGACAGGTCGATGATGTCCTGCACGGTGCGCGTCGACGAGACCAGCGGGAACACGCGACGCTCCGCGGCGCCGAGCTTCTTGGCCGGGGCGCCGAGCGAATCGGCGGAGACCTCGGAGCTCGTCTCGCCGAACGCGTCGGCCATGCCCGCGAGGATGTCCTCGTCGTCGCCCCCCTGCGCCGACGGCGGCGGGATGTCGCGCAGCTCCGTGAACGTGCAGCGCGACGACGGGATCACCTTCCGGACGGCGGGCCACTCGTCCACCATCCGGAAACCCTCCATGAGGATGTTCTCGGCGCGGATGGGCTCGTAGCTCTGCTCGTCGTAGTCGACGGGAGTGGCGGTGAACTCGTAGGTGCCCTTTCGCCACATGAAGAGCCGGTAGATGGTCTCCGTGGTCTGAAGACGCGCGATCTCCTTGAGCGTGGCGCGGTCGGCCGCGTTCATCTCGATGAGGATGTCGCCGAGGCGGCGCAGCGTGCGCTCCTGGGTGACGAGCGCCTCGTCGAGCTGCTCCTCGGTGATGACGCCGGCGCGCACGAGCATGTTGCCGAGCAGCTCGGCGCGCTCGCGCGACGATTGCTCCGCCTTCACGACGTTTCCCTCGACGAAGAAGATGCGCACCTCCAGCTCTTTGTCCTTGAGCAGGAGGACGCCGGTCTTTTGCTGGTGACCGACGAGCTGGAAGATGTCGGGCAGGCCGAAGTCGCCGAGGGTGCCTCTGAGCGCCATGCCTACCTCCTGCCCCGCCCGCTGGCGTCGCCGGCGAGGATGACGGTGGAGCGCAGCGCGATGAGCCACACGAGCCCGGCCACCACGCTCACGGCCACGAGCGGCGGCGTGTGCCCCCAGGGCCCTTCGAGGCGCGGCATCGGCAGCAGGCCGAGCGCGAGCCCGATGCAGCACAGGCCCGCGCCGTGCAGGACGGCGAAGACGAGGCCGCGCACGGGCGCCTCGCCGAAGATGTGTCCGGCACCCGGCCACACGATGCCGAGCGCGAGGATGGCGCGGCTCAGGCGCGTGCGGCGCCGGATGATCTCGCGCTCCTTCCTGAGCTTCACGCCGGCGTCGATGCGAGAGCGCGTCGAGACGAAGGCGTGGAAGCACTGCCCGCAGGTGTCCTCGGGGACGTCCTTGCCGTCGACGCGGCTGCTGGCGGGATCGCCGCAGCGAACGCACGGCTGCGACGGCGCGATCTTCTTGCGCGCCGCGAGCAGCGCCAGCCACACGAGCGGGAACGCGCCGAGGATGCCGGCGGCGCGCGTGCCGGTCTGCCCGCGGAACAGGAGCCGCGCGATGCCGTCGGCCACGGCGCTGCTCTCGGGCGTCGGCTGCGACATCGCCTCGTGGAGGAGCTCGTGCGCCGACGGGTAGATGTCGATGAGCGCGCGGTTTTGCCCGACGGTCTGGTCGGGCGCGCGGAACGTGGTGCGGCGGTAGGCGTTCAAGAGGTCCGGCGCCTCCCGCGCCACGGGGCTCACCGCGCTGCCCGCCTTGTCGGTGCGGCCGGCGCGGTAGTGGAGCACCGAGATGTCGAAGGACGCCGCGTGCTCGTGGGGGTTGGCCGCGACCGCCTTGCCCAGCTCCGCGAGCGCGGTGTCCTCGTCGCCGCGCAGGGACGCGATCACGCCGAGCTCCGCGTGCGCCCACGGCAGGCTGCCGTCCTTGGCGACGATGGCCTCGAAGCGGTTGACGGCGTCGTCGAGGCGGCCCTCGCGCTTGGCCGCGAGGCCCAGGGCGGCCTGCTCGACGACGTCGAGGTCGGCGGGTGAGCTCTTCGCGAGCTCGGTGCGCAGCGGCTCGGCGTCGGCGTCGAAGAGCGCGCGCACGGCGCGGTCGGCGCGGGAGCCGGGGTACGCGACGAGGCGCGCGACGCGATCGACGGCGAGGGGAGCGGCCACGCACGACAGCGCGACAACGAGGAGCAGGACGCGCTCGCGTTGCGACACGTACAGCCACGCCAGCGTGAGGATCCACAGCGAGCCGAAGACGGGGCCGGCCCCGACGACGAGCGGGCACACGGCCGCCATGACGACGAGCGCGAGCACCTGTCCGCCGTGGGCGCCCTTGGGCAGCACCTGCAGGAGGTCGAAGCTCAGGATGCGCAGCGACGGCAGGCCGCGCAGGAGCGCGAAGAGCACGAGCGCCAGCACGACGAGGGCGACGAGGACCGCGAGCGCGCGCGCCGCCACCTGCGAGATGGCCAGGGGATCGCTGAAGTGTGCGCGGGCGGCGTCGCCGAAGGCGTTGATGGTGCCGCCCACGTCGCCCTCGCGCCAGCGCAAGAGCGCCTGCGCCGTGTGCACGGCGACGAGGTCGGGGGCGGCGTGGGCGGCGGCGTCGAGGAGCGCGCCGGCGGACTCGAGGTCTCCGTCGTCGAGCGCCTTGTGGCCCTCGATGACGAGCGCGGTGGCGACCGCGGTGGACTGAAAGCCGCCCGGGATGCCTTGCACACCGAAGTCGAGCAGCGCGGCGTCGATGTCGGCGAGCTGCTTGCGCGCCCGGCCGACCTCGCCGCGCCGGACTGTGGCCTCGCGCCCGTCCCACTTCTCGAGGTAGGCCGCGTACGTGGTCTCGAGGACCCGAACGCCGCCGTCGCCCGCGAAGGGGTCGCCGCTGCCGAGCGCGGACGCTGCCCCGGACGGCGCGCCGGACGGCGTGCCGGAAGACGGCGTGCCGGAAGACGGCGTACCGGGAGGCGGCGTGGCCGAAGGCGGCGCTCCCGGGGCGGGCGCTCCGGGGTCCGGCGTGGCCGCCGTAGCGGGGGCGGGCGTGGCGGAGGAGGGCGTGCCGGCGGCGGGTGACGGCGTCGCGGGCGCCGGCTCGTGGGCCGCGGGCCCCGCGTCGGCCGGGGGCGTGGCGGGCTTTTCGGCGGCGGCGTCGGGAGCGTCGAGGTCGACGTCGGCGAGGTTGGTGGGCTTGTTCGGCTCCACCTCCTCGACGAACTCGCGCTGGGCGAGCGCCGGCGCGGCGAGCACGACGAGGACCGTCCACAGCAGGAGGCTCGAGGGCCGCCGCTCGACCGCGCCCGACACCCGGCGCGACATTCGGGCCGACACCCGGCGCGACATTCGGGCCGACACCCGGGCCGACGTTCGGCCCGACATTCGGCACGAGGGGCCCTCAGGCCCGGGGATGCGGGGCATCGACGTGGATTATCACGCCGGGACGCCGAGCAGCCACTCGAGCAACGCCTGCTGCACACAGAGACGGTTGCCCGCCTGTTGAAAAGCGACCGAGTGCATTCCCTCGAGGACCTCGTCGGTGATCTCCTCGCCGCGGCGCGCGGGCAGCGGGTGGAGCACCGTGTGGTCGTCGGCGGCGCGAGCGACGAGGGCGTCGTTCACCTGGAAGGGCATGAGCGCCTTCGCGCGCGCCTCGCGCGCGGCCCCGTCGAGCGGCGCGAGCGAAGGCCACGCGTCCGTGGACACCACGCCGGCGCCGTCGACCGCGGCGACCGGATCGTGCAGCACCTGCACGCGCGCCCCCGCCGCGCGGGCCTTCTGCAGGTAGAGCGCGTCGGGCGCCTGCCCTTCGGGCATGGCGAGCGCGAGCTCGATGCCCGTGATGGCGGCGAGCGCGACGAGGCCGTTGGCGGTGCCGCGCACCTCGCCGAGGTAGGCCCACTTCACGTCGAAGGGCCGCTCCTTGCGCTCGAACACGGTGAACATGTCGGTGATCACCTGGCAGGGGTGGTCGAGCTCGGACGAGCCGTTCACGACGGGGACGCCGGCGTGCTTGGCCAGCTCCTCGACGCTCGCGTGGACCCGCGCACGCACGACGAACGCGTCGAAGTAGCTGCCGAGCACGCGGGCGGCGTCGCGCAGCGGCTCGCCTTCCGTGTGAAGCTGCGTGTCGCGGCCGTGCAACACGACGCTCGAGCCGCCGAGGAGCGCCACGCCCGCCTCGAAGCTCGCGCGCGTTCGCGTCGACGGCTTTTCGAACAGCATGCCGACCACCCGCCCCGACAGCGTGGGCGCGAGCCGGTGATCGCCGCGCTGGCGCTTGAGCGTCTGCGCGCGCAGCAGGAGCTTCTCGAGGGTGGCCTTGTCGACGACGTCGAAGACGGTGCGCAGGTGGAGCATGCCGCTGCCTAGCACCCGCCCCCGGCGCTGGACAAGCCGCCGCTCCACGTCCGCCGTCGCGGGGCGCGGCGGCTCGCCCGCCGCCGGAGCGGTCAGAACTTCTTGGTGGGATCGTCGACGAGGGTCCCGGCGGGGATGCGCACCGTGTCGCCGCCCTCCTCGTCGACGGGGAGCTCCACCGCCACCGCGCGCGGCACGGGGTTGCTGCCGGTGTGGGGCGGGGTCGGCAGGGTCACCGACGCCGCCGGCTCGTCGATCATCGCCGGCTGCTGCTTGGTGGGGGCGTCGTCGAAGAGGCTCGGGTCGTCGGTGGGGGCCTCGAACGGGAGGATCTGCACGTCCGCGCTCTCCGCGGTCTGGGGGACGGTCGGCAGCCGCGCCGTGTCGCCCGGAAACGGATCCGCGAGCGGGGAGAGCGGTCGCACCTCACCGCTCGGCGCCGACGACGCCTCGAACGTCACCGGGCGCGGCGCGCCGCGCGACACAGACGTGCGCCCGCGCATCACCGCCACCATCGGCTCCGGCTCGTCGTCGACGTCGCTGGCGGTGACGTCCATGAGGTCGCGATAAAAGGCGACGTCGGCGTCCCGGTCGAGCAGGCCCTGCGCGCGCGCCTGGATGGTGAGGTCGACGTCGGCGCCGGTGGGCACGCGGGCGCTCTGGTCCTTGGCGAGCAAGCACATCACGAGCTGCTCCACCCAAGGGGGCACGTCGGCGTTGCGCGCGCGCACGGGCTCCGGCTCGGCCCCGAGGATGGCGCGCATGATGCCGAGGTCGTTGTTGCCCTGGAACGGGTAGCGCCCCGTCAGCAACCAGTAGGCGGTGACGCCGAGGGAGAAGAGGTCGGCGCGCCCGTCGAGCTCGCGGCTCTCGAGGTGCTCCGGCGACATGAAGTTGATCTTGCCGCGCCGCTCGCCCTGCTCCGTCAAGAGCTTCATGGTGGCGCCCCGCGCGACGCTGAAGTCGAGCAGCTTGGTGGTGCCGTCGGCGACGAAGAAGAGGTTGTCCGGGGAGACGTCGCGGTGGACGAGCTTCTCGGGTTGGCGGTGGATGTAGTCGAGGCCGCGGGCGGCGTCGGCGACCACGCGCAGCGCCAGCTCGATGGGCAGCGCCCGCTCCGCGCGCCACGCCCGCAGCGCGAGCTGCTCGACGGTGATGCCGGCGAGGTACTCGAGCGCGATGTAGAGCTCTCCGTCGTCGGCGCGGCCGCAGTCGAGGATCTGCACGACGTTTGGGTGGCTGAGGCCGGAGAGGATCCCGGCCTCGCGCATGAACATCTCCTCGAGGCGCTCGTCGTCGATGAGCTCCCGACGCATGCGCTTGACGACGACCTGCTTGAACGTGGGGCCGAGGGGCTTTTTGGCCAGGAAGATCTCGGTGGCGCCCCGGGCACCGAGGCGCCGCTCGAGGACATAGGGACCAAGCCGGGACTCGGGGGCCACGAACCTCTCTACCGCGGCGGAACCGCTGAGGTGAAGTCCACACTGACGAGCGTGTCGTCGGGCTGCAGCGCGTCCATCACGTCGAGGCCCTCGCTGACCCGGGCAAACAGGGTGTAGCGCCCGTCCAGATGCGGCTGGTCGGAATGCGTGAAGAAGAATTGGGAGCCCCCGGTGTCCTTCCCGGCCGTGGCCATCCCGACCGCGCCGCGCGTGTAGGCCTCGTCGCTGTTCTCGCAGGCGATGGTGGTGCCGGGGCCGCCGGCGCCGTCCCCGCGCTTGTCGCCGCCCTGCGCCACGAAGTCGGCGATCACGCGGTGAAACGGGGTCCCGTCGTAGTAGTGCGCCCGGGCGAGCTTCACGAAATTCGCCACCGTCGCCGGCGCGTGCTCGCGATCGAACGCGATGCGGATGTCGCCCCGCGACGTCTTCACGAGCGCGTACAGCGGGAGCTGCGCGAGCGGTGGCGCGACGAGCACGCTCGCCCGCGGCCCGGGGGCGCGGTCACCGGAGAAGACGCCGTTGGCGGCGTCGCGCACGCGCGGCTCACCGAACGACGCCAGCTCCTGCACGATGGCCCGCGCCGTCGGCGTCTGCCGCTTGCGCGCGAGCGTGGCCACCGTGATGAGCGGCTCGGCCTGCTCGAACGAGGTTGCCGCGCGGAACCGCTCCACGATCTTGTAGAGCGCAGAGTCCGGCAGCGCGGCGGCGTTGTCGTCGGACTCGAACAGGCCGTCGAGCAGCGTGCCTGCGACGCCGAAGTCGTCTTCGTCGACGAGCGCCTTGGCGGCGGCGACCGCTGCGTCGTGGGAGCCGTCGGCGGCGAGGGCGGCGGCGGCGTCCATGCGCACCTTGACGTGCGGGCTGCGCAGAAAGCGCGACAGGCTCTCCACCCGCTCCTGCGACGACGTGCGCGCGCGCGCCGCCACCTGCACCTTGAGCCGGGCGATCTGCTCTTCGCCCGCGTCCTTGTCGCAGCTCTCCACCGCGTCGCCCCCGGGCGCGACGACGTCGAGCGCCACCGCGCACGCGCACGCCTCGCCGCGGTGATCCGGGGTCGGCGACAGCGCGGCCACCGCCTTGTCGAGCGCCGGCGTGACCTGCGCCGGCGCGGCGCTGCTCCCGGACAAGGCCGTGCACGCCTCGCGCACCACGTGCGCCCGCGCGCCCTCGCCGGCGACGAGCTTCTTGACCGCGTCGTGGAGGACGCCTGCGACGGTGTCGACGTCTTGCGGCCGCGCCGCCCGCAGCGCCTCCACCTGGACGCGCCAGTCGGCGTCCTTGAGGCCGGCGGTGACGATGGCGCGCGCGCTCTTGTCGTCGAGAACGCCGAACGCCGATAGCGCGGTGCGCGCGGTGAAGATGCGCGCCTGCGTGTCGGCGCTCTTCATCCCCGCCGTCGCGGCCGCCTCGGAGATCTTCAGCTTCTGGCGAAACGCGGTGTACGCCGCCGCCGCCTGCAGCTTGGCGTCGCCGCCCTCGAGCGCCGCCTCCACGGCTTTCGTCAACGCGGGGTCCCCCGAGCGCGACGCGTTGCGGCGGGCGCCCGACACACCGAGCGCGACGAACGCCGGCGCGCGCTCGTCAGCCGCGCCGCTCGTGGCGAGCGCGGTGAGGGCGTCGAGGCCGGCGGCGTCGGAGACGCGCCCAAGGGCGCGAATGATCGCGATGCGCACGGCGGGGTCGTGCTCGCGCGCGAGCCCGTCCACGAGCTGCTTGTCCGCCTTCGCGCGCAGCGCCTGGTGCCCGGGCGCCGCGGGGTCGACGGCGAGATCGATCTGCCCGAGGCCGAACGCCGCCTGCGCCCGCACGAGCGGCGACGGATCGCGGCCGAGGGCGGCGGCGAGCGGGTCGAGCGCGGAGAGCATCTCGAGGCGAGCGACGGCGAGGACGGCGCGCGCGCGCACCTTCGCGTCGGCGTCGTGGAGCCACTTGCCGAACGCCGACGGCGCGGCGCGCTCCTGCTCCTTTTTCTGGATGGCCGCCATGGCGTCTTCGGCGGCGGCCTCCCCCTTCTTCTGCGCGCCCTTGGGACAGGCCCCGCCGCCGAGCGCGAGCGCGGCTGTCACCACGGCGACGCCGACGGCGAGGCGACGCAGCGGGCGGGTGCGGTCGAGCGGGTGGGCGGGCGAACGGACGATGACGGGCAACGGGCGCATGCGACGCGCCTAGCGCGGGCTCACAGCGAACGGAAGGGGCGGGTCTTCTGCGAGGGTGGCTCGAGGTCCACCTCGTAGTGCCGATCCTCGAGGAGCTCGATGAACTCGACGAGGTCCTGCGCGCGCTTGTGGATCATGCGCACCCGCGGCTCCCACTCGATGGAGAGGTACTGCCCCGCGGCCCACTCGCACGGCGCCATGAGCCCGTCCGCGTCGCCGTCGGGGGCGAGCGGTCCGTGCGTCGGAATGAACGAGCCCGCCATGGCCTTGAAAATGAGGACGAGCTGGCCGCGCTTGTAGACCCAGAAGGTCTGTGGCTCTGGCATCGGGCGCCATCATCCAACGGTTCGGAGTAACGTGCATCATGGACACGCTGATCATCGAGGGCGGCCGGAGGCTCTCCGGCGAGATCGCCGTCGAGGGGAACAAGAACGCGGCGCTGCCGCTTCTGGCGGCCACCCTCCTCACCGACGAGCCGGTGATCCTCGACAACGTGCCGCGCATCAAGGACGTCCACGTGATGCAGGGCTTGCTCACGGGCCTCGGGACCGAGGTCGTGGAGCAGGCGCGCACGCGCTTCTCCATGACCACGCGCGATCTCAAGTCCACCACGCCGCAGGCGGAGCTGTGCCGCCAGATGCGCGCGAGCTTCGCGCTGGCCGGCCCGCTCCTCGCGCGGGGCGGCGCTTGCACCCTACCGGTCCCCGGCGGTGACCGCATCGGCCGCCGCCCCGTCGACACGCACATCTCCGCGCTCACGCAGCTCGGCGCGGAGATCGACGTCACGTTCGAGCAGTACACCATGCACGCCAAGAAGCGCCTGGTGGGCTGCGACATCTTCCTCGAGGAGATGAGCGTGATGGCGACGGAGAACGTGGTCATGGCAGCCTCGCTCGCCAAGGGCACCACCACCATCAAGAACGCGGCGAGCGAGCCCCACGTGCAGGACGTCTGCCGGCTCATCGTCGCCATGGGCGGAAAGATCGAGGGCATCGGCACCAACACCCTCGTCGTCCACGGCGTGGAGAAGCTGCACGGCTGCACGTTCGAGGTCGGCCCCGACTACCTCGAGGTGGGGAGCTTCATCGCGTTGTCCGCGATGACCGGCGGCCCGGTCACCATCAAGCGCGCGCGCCCGGCGGACCACAAGATGACCGCCGTCGCGTTCGGCAAGCTTGGCGTCCACTTCGAGGAGCGCGGCGACGACATCTACGTCCCCGCCGATCAGGAGCTCGAGGTGCGGCACGGGCTCCACGGCGCCGTCGCCCGCATCCACGACGCGCCGTGGCCCGGCTTCCCCGCCGACCTCGTCTCCATCGCCGTCGTCCTCGCCACGCGCTGCAAGGGCTCCATCCTGATCCACGAGTGGATGTACGAGTCGCGCCTGTATTGGGTGGACAAGCTCATCGCCATGGGCGCGCGCGTCACCGTCTGCGACCCACACCGCGCCCTCATCGAGGGGCCGGTGAAGCTCTACGGAAAGACCATGTCCTCGCCCGACATCCGCGCCGGCATGGCGCTGCTCCTGGCCGCGCTGGTCGCCGACGGCAAGAGCGTCATCCAGAACGCCCAGCAGATCGATCGTGGGTACGCCAACATTGAGGGCCGGCTGCGGGCGCTGGGGGCACAGATCGAGCGCGTTTGATCAGCGCGGCGGCTCCCACCGGTCGCTGATCAGCGGATCGGAGCCGGTGCTCAAGCGAGTAAGGTCTGAGCGTGACCAGCGACAAGCGCGCCGAGCCCCGGTACGAAGTCTCATCGACGGTGCCCGCCTCCTGGAGCGGCGGCGGCCCGGTGGACTGCGCGGCGTCGGACATCAGCCGCAACGGCATCTTCCTCGAGATGGAGGCCCCGCCGCCCGTGGAGACGGCCATCCGCGTCGGCGTCGCCGAGGCGGCCGTCGGCGGGCGCGTCGTGTTCAGCCTCGGCGCCTCCGACGCCGCCGCCATGGGACGAAAGCCCGGGGTCGGCGTGCAGCTCGACGCGCCCATCGACCCGGACACGTTCCTCCTGCGCTGCGCCGAGGCGCGCGCGGCGCTGGCGGCGATTCGTCCCGGCGGCAGCGGCGCGGTGGCGCCCGCGCTCCAGCCAAAGCGCCCGTCCGCCGTCGCCACACGCGTCGCCGTCCCCGGGACGCGCGCGGCGGCGACCCACCCGGCGCCGGTGGAGGAGCTGGTCTCCGACGTCGTCCTCGTCGAGGGCGTGCCCGGGCAAGCGGCGATCACCGAGGCGCTGGTCGCCGACGGGTACACGCCGCTCGTGGCCAAGCACGGCTTCGAAGCGCTGATCCTGTGTATCCGGCGGCGCCCGCTGTTGTGCGTCGCCGACGGCGGCGGCGCGCCCTTGTCGGGCCGCCGCCTGCTCGACGAGGTGCGCGGCCGCGAGGATCTCGCCGACGTCACCGTCATCCTCGTCGACGGGAGCGCCGCCGCCGACCCGGCGACGCCGCGCACCTACCGCTGGCGCGCGCCGCCACCCGACGTCGACAAGGCGCGGCGCCTCGTGGACGCTGCGCTGAGCATCACCCACGCCGTGACCCGCGTGGTGCGCGCCACCGACGCGCACGTGCTCGCCGACGCCGTCTCCGACCTGGCGCGCCGCCTCGACGCCGACGGCGAGACCGACGCCGCCGCCGCCGCGGTGCGCTACGCCGCCGAGCTCGCGCCGACGGCGTCGAGCCACACGCTGCTGCTCGCACGCATCCTGCTCGCGGCGCCCGAGCAGAAGCGGCGCGACGAGGCCGCGGTGCTCATCGAGCGCGTCGCGCGCCAGGATCCGCGCTCCCCGGAGGCGTACCTGTTGCGCGCGTTCGTCCTCGACCAGCGCGGGCGCCGCGACGAAGCGCGGGCGGCGCTGCGCCGCACGCTGATGTTCTCGCCGTCGGACCCCGAGGCGCTCCTGGCCCTCGAGCACCTCGAGGCCGGCCAGCCCCTCGTGGAGACGCGCCACGCCGTCCCGAGCGCCGCGCCCGAGGGCACGGAGAAGCGCGGGCTGTTCGGCAAGCTCTTCAAGCGGTGAGCGACGCGCGCTCCGGCGGCCGCGCCGACGCCGCCGCCGCCGACGCGCGCGCGGCCCGGGGCATCAAGGTCTTTCGCTGGACCTCGAGCACGCCGAGCTTCTCGAGCGCGAGGCACGCGGCCCAGCCGAGGTCGACCTCGCGGCGCGTGTACGAGAAGCGCGCGGAAGACGCCCAGCGATGGTGGTTGTTCTGGAAGCCCTCGCCGAGCACGAGCCACGCGGCGAGGTGGTTGTTGCGCGAGTCGTCGTCGGAGTCGAAGTTGCGGCCGCCGTGGGCGTGGCCGAAGTAGTTGATGACGGCGCCCTGGACGACGTGGCTCATCATGCCGGCGAAGAGCGCGAGCGCGAGCAGCCAGCCGCCGCCGACCGCGACGACGCCGACGGCGATGGCGACGTGCAGCAGGATCGGCAGCCACGAACGCTCCGTGCGGATGGGCCAGGACATCTCGAGGTCCTTGCCGATGGACGTGAAGCGGGGGTCGTTCGCGCGCAACCCGTCGAGGACGACGTTGTAGCTGAGGATCTGTGTCCGGAACATGCCGAGGAAGCCCAGCACGCCCTTGCGCTTCGGGGCGTGCGGATCGTCCCGGGTGTCCGAGTAGGCGTGGTGCATGCGGTGCATCACCACCCACCCCTTCGGATCGATGCTCGTGAGCCAGATGCCGGCCGCCACGAGCCACGAGCGGAACGGCTCGCGGATGCGCACGGCGCCGTGGGCGAGCCCACGGTGGTACCCGACGCTCGTCGTCACGATGGTGAACGTGTAGCAGGCGACGAACACGAGGGCGCAGACGGCGATGTACATACCTTCACCGTATGCGCCCTTGGGGCCCCGGGGGTCACCGCGGTGTCATGGATCAGGCGAAATCGGCGATGACGAGGTCGTCTCCGCGGCCGCGGCGGCGTAGATGCCGCTCGCCATGAACGACGCCTCGGCGGCGCGGCGCGCACCGCGCGCACAGTCGCGTCGTCGGGGGCGGCCTGCGCGGCCATCTCGGCGAGGTGACACGCGAGCCTGAGCTCCCCTTCGGCGGCGAGCGCTTCGGCGCGCGACGCCAACGCCGCGGCGCCGCCAGCGAGGGCGGCCACCTCGCGCGCGAGCGCGGCGTCGCGCGCAGGCTTCAGGTGTGCGGGGTTGCCGTCGTACCAGCCGCCGTAGAGCCGCCATACGTTGCGAACGACGAGCTCGGGCTCGTCGTAGGTGGCGCGCAACCAGGGGCGATCGCGGAGATCGTCCGGGAGCTTGACCGTATGGATGATGTCGTCGAGCCGCGCACCCGCGTTCATCATCGCGATGACCTGCTCGTGCAGCGACTCGAGCGCGCGCGCGGTCTCCCCGAGCACCAGCGCCACGCGCTCGCGGCCGGCGACCGCGGGGCCGTGCGCGGGCAGCAGCAGCTCGGGGCCGAGCGCGAGCATGTCGCGGAGGGCCACCGCCCAGTCCCAGGCGTAGCGCTGCGCCTTCTGCGGGGTGCCGGCGTTCGGGAGCTGCCAGATGAACAGGTCGCCGACGACCGCAGGCGATGTGCGGGGCGACCTCCTGGGCGTCGCTAAAAGCACCGACGTCGAGCAGGCCGTGCATCTCGATGGGAGCGCTGCCGTCGATCATGGCGGCGGCGCGGGCCAACATTCTGGTCATCGGCGGACCCCAGCCCCGGCGTCGCCGCGCGCGATCGACCCGGGATCGGATGTCGCGCGCTTCAGGGCCCGAGCCGGTCGCGGTCGCCGTGGTACGACAGCGCGTCGTCGCGCCGGTCGACGCGGCCGCCGCGGACGGCGCCGACGGCGTCGAGCGCCGACAGGCCCGCGATGAGCCCCACGCACGCCGCGCGCCGCGCACCGCGCACGCGTGGCAGTCCCTGGCGGTTGAGCGCGCGCACGCTGAAAGCGAAGCGCGCGCCGAGCACGAGCAGCGGCGACGCCCAGCCGAGTCGCAACAGGGCGCGCGCGCCGCGCGGGCCGTCGACGGCGCGCAGGTGTGCCCGGAGCGCCCCGGTGAGCGAGACGGTGTCTGCGCCGCGGTGCATGCGCAGCTTGACGAGCTCGCGCGCCGTATCGGGGAAGCGGTGCACCGTGTGCGCGCGCGGCTCGTAGCGGACGGCGACCCCGCGCTCGACGAGCTTCATGCCGGCCACCTGGCAATTGCCCCGATAGAACACCGGCGCGCTCCCGTAGCGCACGCCGTCGAAGGCCGGGCGGCGGAAGGCGACGTTGTTGGCGTAGAAGTTCCGCCGGTTGTCGTCGCCGAAGGGGCTTTGGAAGTACATGAAGTCGATGGTGGTGGCCGCGATGCCGAGCAGGTCGTCGCGGTAGGTGGTGCGGCCGGCGACGACGTGAACGGCGTCGCTCGCGAACGGCGCCGTGAGGCGCTCGAGCCAGGCGTCGTCCGGCCAGCAGTCGGCGTCGGCGAAGGCGACGACGGCGGCGCCGGTGGCGTCGAAGCCGCGCTCCTTGGCCTCGTAGTACCCCGTCCCTGCGGGGAGCTCGACGAAGCGGACGACGCGCCCTGCGGCCTCCTCGAGGCGCGCGCGCTCGTCCTCGAGGAGCGCTCCTTCATGGGTCACCACGAGCGCGTCGAGCGTGTCGAGCGGCCGCGTCTGCCGGCGCAGGTGCGCGAGCAGCCTCGCGAGGGAGCGCACCACGCGATCCCCGCCGCCGCCTTGCAGGTTGTTCGTCTCGATCACGAGCGCGCACGCCGGCGCCGCAGACGTCTCCGCCATCGTCGTCTCCCTCTCGCCCCATGGGCGGCCTCGGGCCGCTCGCGAACGCGGCTCCGTGTCCTTCGTCGTCGGCAACGGCGCCCAGCGCCGCGCGATTCCGCCGGATCAACGCGTCGCGTCGTACGCAGCCCGCGTCGCCTGCGACGCGCCGAGCGCTGATCAGCGACCGGAGGGAGCGGCCGCGCTTGGCTCAGCGACCGGAGGGAGCGGCCGCGCTTGGCTCAGCGACCGGAGGGAGCGGCCGCGCTTGGCTCAGCGACCGGAGGGAGCGGCCGCGCTTGGCTCAGCGACCGGAGGGAGCGGCCGCGCCGATCAGCGGCGGTGCGTGGCGCGCGCGCCGAGGCGCCGCAGCCGGTAGCTCACGCTGCCCCACACGGCGGTGAGGAGCATCCACTGCTTCTTCAAGAAGCCCACCACCGCCGAGTCTTCCTTTTCTTCCTTGGGCCGGTGAAAGAGCCCGTCGCACACGAAGGCGCGCGTGCGCATGCCGAGGTCGCGGCAGAGCGCGTTGAGCGCCGCCTCGACCTTGTAGCCGCGGTAGTCCTCGGGATCGAGGAGCGCGAACAGCTCGCGGCGCAACGAGCGCTGCCCGGTCAAGATGGGCAGCGCGTTCAGGAAGATGGCGTTCTGCATGGCGCCGCGATCGAACAGACCCATGGCCATGGCGACGTCGTCCTCGAGCTCCAGCACGAGCCTGTCGACGTGCTCGGGCCGAAGGCCGAGGAGATCGGCGTCGAGGAAGACGACGACGTCGGCGTCCACCGCGGCGACGCCTACGGCCATCGCCTGCCCCTTGCCCTTCTCGTGGCACGCGACCACGCGCGCGCCGGCCGCGGAGGCCACAGCGGCGGTCGCGTCGGTGGAGGCGTTGTCGACGACGACGACGTCGCTCACGGAGCCCGCCCGCAACGCCGCCGCGACGACCGTTCCCACGGTCGTCGCCTCGTTGCGAGCGGGGATCACCGCGGCGACGCGCACCGTTTCACGGTAGCGACTCGTCGCGGGCGCGACATGCGGCGCCGGCGACGTCAACGCGTGACCGACCCGCGCACGCCGGCGGCGCGCCGTGCTCGACACCGACGGCGGGTCGAAGGCCCGCGGCGCGCCGCACGACCGTCACAAGCAGCGCTCCGTCGCAGCGGGCACCGCGCCCACGGCGCCGCCGCAGGTCTCCACCGCGCCGCCGCCGCCGCCGCCGCCCGAGCCGTTGGTGCCGCCGACACCCGACTGCCCGCTCGCGCTGCCTGCGCCGCCGGCGTCGCCGTCGCCGGAGCTGCCGCCGGCGCCGCCGCTCGCGTCGACGGTCCCGGCGCCCGTGTCGACGGCGTCGGCCTCGACGCGCACGAAGCCGCCGCCGCCGCCGCCGCCTGCGCCGCTGGTGCCCGACAGCGTGGTGGCGGTGCCGCTCGCGCCCGTGCCGCCGCGCGCGACGATGGCGCCGTCGAGGGTGAACGTGCCCGCGACGCTCACGGTGATCGCGCCGCCGCCGCCGCCGCCGATGCCGCCCGCCGTGTTGCCGACGCCGCTGCCGTCGCCGCCGTCGCCGCCGCTGCAGCCGCCGAGCCCGGCGCCGGCGCTCGCCGTGCCGCCGCCGCCGCCGGAGGCGCTGGTGCCGCCGCCGCCGCCCCCGTTGGTCGCGTTCGCGCCGCCGCCGCCGCCCGCGCCGACGCCCGCGTCGCCGCCGGAGCCGCCGTTGCAGCCGACGAGGCTGCGCGCGCCCGGGCCGGCGGTGCCGCCGGAGGCGCTCGCGTCCAGGGACGCGCCGACCGCCACGCGCAGGTCGCCGAACGCCACGAGGATGACCTGGTGGGTGCCGCTGAAGTGGACGTCTCCGTTCACCGCGATCTCCTGGGCCACGAGGATGGTGGTGTCCCCGTCGCGGACGACGCCCAGGTCGTCGCTGCCCGCGAAGGTGTCGACGTCGATGTCGATGGTGCCGAGCGTGGACACCGCGTTCGCCGGAAGCGCCGCGAGCGCCGCGTCCTTGTCGAAGCTCGGCGTCAGGGCGAAGTCCGCCACGCAGCGCGTGGGGTCGTCGAGGGGCGCGATCTCGTCGGCGGCGCAGGGGTCGCCTTCGCCTTCGCCTTCGCCTTCGCCCTCGCCCTCGCCTTCTCCTTCGCCCTCGCCCTCGCCTTCTCCTTCTCCTTCTCCTTCTCCTTCTCCTTCTCCTTCTCCTTCTCCTTCTCCTTCTCCTTCGCCCTCGCCTTCGCCTTCCCCTTCGCCTTCTCCTTCGCCTTCGCCTTCGCCGGTGGCGCTGACGCACGTGTTGTCGGAGCAGGCCTCGCCCGTCCCGCAGTCTTCGTCGGCGTTGCAGAAGGCGGCGGGCGCGGGCGGCGGACAACCGGTGGCGAACGCCAACAGCGGCAACAGGAGTGGCAGGGGCAGGAAGATGTGGCGCATGGGTTCCCTCATGCACACCCGTACGGACCCCGCGGATGGATCCGATCCGATCGCACCGGGACCCGCACGGCGATCGAAACGTCCGCCGCCGGCCGTACCCCGGGCATGGACCAGGGTGCGTCAACACACACCGAGCGGTACGCTCGGCGAGCGGCCCGCCGGGCGTGCGGCGTCGCGGTGCGGGATTGTGCGAAGGGACGCAGCCGACGCGTGAACAGACAGGTGAAGCCCCCAGGCGCGCCGACACTGGAAGGGGACCTCCGGTTGCTGGCCGCGTTCAAGCGCGGGGAGCGCGAGGCCCTCGCCCGCGTGCTCCGGCTGTACGCCCCGATGGTCGCGGGCGCGGTGCGCGCCGGCATCCGCTTCACCGTCGACGGCGAGACGCTGCGGGTGGGCCAGGACCTGATGGAGCACGACGTCGAGCTCGTCGTGCAGGAGACCTTCGTGCGGGCGTTCGGCGAGAAGGCGCGCGCCTCGTACGACGGCGTCAGGCCGTTCAAGCTCTGGGTGCTCACCATCGCCAGGAACCTCGTCATCGACCTCGCGCGCGAGAAGTGGCGCGGCGTGGTCGTCCCCGTCGAGACGCTCGAGCGCTTCCCCAGCAGCGGCCCCGATCCCGCCCAGGCGTTCGAGGAGTCCGAGCTGCTCCGCCTCGTCACGACGTTCGCCGATGGCCTCGAGGAGCCCGACCGCTCCGTGTACCGGCTGCGCTACCAGGAGCAGAGGAACGTGCGTGAGACCGGCGCCGCCCTGTCGATGACCGAGATCCGCGTCCGCCGCCGCGAGGCCCACCTGCGCGACCGCCTGCTCTCGTTCCTGCGCGAGCACGGCTTCCTCGAGAAGGCGCGCGTCTCGTTCGCCTCGAGCCTCCTGCGCAAGAAGGGAGCCGCTTCATGAGCCTCAAGAGCTTCCTCCTCGAGCGCTACGCCGCCGGCCGCCTCCCCGCCGCCGTCGCCGCGCGCGTGGCCCGGCGCGTCTTTACCGACGAGAGCTGGGCGCGCGCCTACCACGAGCTGCGCGTCGCCGAGCGCGCCGTCGACGGCGCCGCCGCGCTGTCGACGGCGCAGATGGACCGCCTCACCGCCGGCGTGCTCGGGGCCTCGACGCCCGCGCCGCCGGCGCGCTCGCCCTGGCGCGCGGGCCTGTTCACGCTCGCGGGGGCCGCCGCGTGCGCCGCCGTCCTCCTCGTCGTCGTCCGCCCCGGCCACGACGACACCGGGTTCCACGCCCGCGGCGGCGACGGCCCGAAGGCCGGCGTGCACGTGCGCTGCGTCGACGCCTCCCGGCAGAACATGCTCGGCGAGGCCGACGTCGCCCCCGGCGCGCGCCTGTCCTGCCCGCGCGCGGGCCTCCTCGCGTTCTCCGCCACCAACACCGGCGCGGCCGCGGCGTACGTGCAGGGCGTCGCCGTCACCGACGCCGCGGACGACGCCGCCCTCTTCACGCTCCCCTTCGCCGGCGAGCCCGCGTTCGCCGTGCCGGCGGGCAGCATCGACCTCCCGCTGCCGCGCGGCTTCCCGCTCGCGGGCGTCAGCGGGCCCATCCGGCTCTCCGCCGGCCTCTTCGCCCAGGCACCGTCGCCAAGCGGGCCGTCGTCGAGCGCGCCGCCGTCGAGCGCGCCGTCGCCCGACGGGGCGCTCGTCATCGAGGTCACGCCCTGACGGCGGTGGTCCCCGTCCTCGCCGCCCTCGCGGCGCTCGCCCCCGGCGCCCAAACCGGGGCGACGGCGCGGTACGTCATCGCCATCGGCTACAACGGCGCCGACGGCGATCCGCGCGGCAAGCTCGAGTTCGCCGACGACGACGCCGCGCGCTTCTTCCTCGAGGAGAAGGGCGGCGCCAAGCGCGCTTGGCTCCTCACCACGTTCGACACCGAGAGCGCGCGCGCGTTCGGTGACACCGTGGAGCTCGCCAAGGCCCCCACCGCCGACGAGCTGTCGCGCACGCTCGGCGAAGCGTTCTGGCAGATGCGCCAAGACCGCGACAAGGGAACGCGCACGGAGCTCGTCGTCTACTTCGCCGGCCACGGCGACATCACCGACGGCGGCGAGGGCTACGTGGTGCTCGCCGACGAGAAGCTCACGCGCTCGCTCCTCGAGAGCGAGGTGCTCATCCCGTCGCCCGCCGCCACCAACCACCTGCTCATCGACGCGTGCGCGTCGGCCTACATGCTCCCGCGCGGCGGCCACGGCGCGCCCGCGGGCGAGCCGGTGTCGCCGAGCTTGTTCCTCAAGCGGACGCCGGCGGCGCAGGCGGCGTGGGCGCGCACCGGCGCCATCGTCGCCACCAGCGACGCGAGCGCCGTGCACGAGTCGAGCGAGATCGGCGGCGGCCTGTTCTCGTTCGCGCTGCGCTCCGCGCTCGTCGGCGCCGGCGACGTCAACGGCGACGGCCGCGTCGAGTACGCCGAGGCCGCCGCGTTCATCGCCGCGCAGAGCTCGGCTGCACGCGACACACGCGCGCGCGTCAGCGTGCTCGCGCGCGCGCCGGCGCAGCGGCCGCACGCCGCGCTCGCGGATCTGGCGCGCGTGGGCGCGTCGCACTTCCTCGTCGTCGATCAGCCACGCACCGCCTCGCTGCGTGTGCTCGACGACCACGGCGAGCCCTACGCCGACGTGCACCGCGAGGGCGCGGCGCCCCCCGCCATCCTCGCGCTCATGGGCAGCAGCTACTACGTCGTCGTCAACGGGAACGAGGAGGCCGTGCTCGTGCCGCGGCGGGAGGGGGCGTACGCGCTGTCGTCGTTGTCGTGGAAGCCGGCGCCCCGCGCGCGCGACGCCGCGCCCGCGCTCGGCAAAGCGCCGGTGGCGTTCGGGCCGCAGTTCGTCGACGGCTACCTGGTCGGCGCCAAGGATCTCGTGCCGCCGCTCGACGGCCAGCCGGTCAAGCTCGCGTTCGCTCCCGACGGTCAGCCGGAGGTGCACATCCCGTGGTGGACCCTCGCGGGCACGGCGGGCTCCGCGGCTGCCGTGCTGGCGGCGGGCGCGGTGGCGTGCGCGGTGGGCAACTCGCTGTCGCTGGTGGCCCTCGACGAGAGCTTCCGGCGCACCGGCACGCTCGACCCCGCGCTGTCCCTCCAGACGGACACGTGGCTCGCGGCGTCGGTGTCTCTCGGCGTCGGCGCGCTCGCCACCGGCGTGGTCGCGGGCGGCCTCGCCTTCGTCGCGACGGAGGACGACAAGTGAGCCTTCGCCGTCCACGGCTCCGTCCGGGCCGCCCGCGTCGTCGGGCGCGCGCGCTCGTCGCGCTCGCGCTCGGCGGGGTGGCGCTCGGCGGCTGCCGCTTCGGGCCGGCGTCGAGCGTCCTCGACGGCGCCAACGTCGAGATCGTCGTCGCCGGCACGGCCGACGGGGATCCCGTGCACGTCGACTTCGGCGGCGAGGTCCGCGACGCCGTCGCCGGCAACGCCAATCCGCTCGTCGTGTACCTCACGCTCGACGTCGGCGAGCACCGCGGCTCGCTCTCCGTCGGCGCCGGCGACGCCGCCGTCTGCGCCGCCCTCGACGGCGACGTCGGCGACGGCGTCACCGTGCTCGCGTTCGACGCCCGGCAGCTCCCGCGCTGCGCCGCCCCAGACGCGGGTGAGCCAGACGCGGGTGAGCCGGACGCGGGTGAGCCAGACGCGGGTGAGCCGGACGCGGGCGAGCCGGACGCGGGCGAGCCGGACGCGGGCGAGCCGGACGCGGGCGAGCCGGACGCCGGGGAGCCGGACGCCGGGGAGCCGGACGCCGGCGTCGACACAGGCACGTTCGTCGCGATGTCGGAGACGGTGAACGACGCCGTCTGCGTCGACCTGCCCTGCCGCGTCCTCACGACGGTGTCGTCGCTCGGCACGGTCACCGTCGTCGATCACGCCAATCCGGCCACGAGCGGCGACATCGACGGCGCCGACCTCCTCGCCACGGCCCTCCAGGTGACCGGCAGCGACGCCGACACGCTGTTCGCCGGCGACGACCCGCTGTGCCCACAGATCCTCGCCAACCTCGCAGGGCTCGTCATCCTCGAGCGCACCGTCGAGGATCCGCCGGGCAGCGACACCACCCGGACCGACACCGTCGACGTCAGCCTCTGCACCACCGGAATCGCGCACACGTTGCGCGCGCGCCTCGAGCTCCTGCGCTCGCTGCTTTGACCCGAAAGCGAGGACCCGTGAACCACACCCGCCCTTCGGCTACCGTCCGCTGCGCCGCTGTCCTCGGCGCCGGACTCCTCGCGGCAACCCTCCTCGGCGCGGGCTGCGGCGGCGGGCCCTTCGGCGACTTCGTCGTCACGGACGCGTCGCTCCACGACGTCGACTGGCAGTCCGCGGCCATCATCGGCGGGGCGAGCTGGACGTCGGGTCTGCTGGACCTCACCGACGACAGCGGCCAGGTCCACGCGTTCGACGTCGACGTCAGCGGCCCCGAGGTCGGCTTCTTCATCGACATCGGCACCGGCGACAACAACCCCGACGACTGCCTCCTTCAGTCGAGCGCCTCGCTCGTGCTGCCGGCCGGCAAGCAGGTGATCGCCGACGACGTGGCCGGCGTCTACGCGGGCACCAAGGGCAGCCTGCGCTTCGCGCTCGGCGCCGAGGAGCACGACCTGCAAAACGGCGCCGGCGTGAAGCTCTCGGGGGGCGCCTTCGACCTCGGCATGGGCATCTGGCTCGGCTTCGAGTGGCTCGGCATCGGCGTGAAGTGACGAACCGCGCAGGAGCGGCCGGCCGCGCCAAAGCACGCGGCCCCGGGCGCTTCGACACAGGCGCGCGCGCGCGGGCGCGCTGAACCGCCGCGGCGCGGTGGCACGGTTCTTCGACCGTGCGCTTGCGCCATGCGTGCGTTCGCTTCCCTGCTCACCGGTCTCGCGCTCAGCGCGGTGGGCTGCGCACATCCGCCGTGGAGGGAGCAGGTGCGGAACCTGCCGGAGCCGTCGTCGGAGCGGCGCGCCTTCGACGGCCTCGAGGGCGCGGAGGGACCGTCCGGCGTGGTGCTCCTGTCGAGCAACGCCGAAGCGTGGGCGACCCGCTGGCAGATGATCGCCGACGCCGACCGGCGCATCGACACCGCCACGTTCATCCTCGAGCGCGACATCGTCGGGCTCGCGTTCCTCGGCCACCTCTACGAGCGGGCCCGCGAGGGGGTGGAGGTGCACCTGCGCATCGACGCGCGCGGGAGCGCGTCCTTCGCGCCGCCCCTCGCGGTGGCGGCCTCGCTCCAGGACCTCGCCGACGCCGGCGCCGACGTGCGCATCTACAACCCGCCGCTCAACCAGCTCGCGCGGACGCTCGTCGAGGCGAACGCTGCGCCCGTGTCGGCGTGCGCGCACGAGAAGATCCTCGCCGTGGACGGGCGCCGCGCGGTGACGGGCGGGCGCAACATCGCGTCTGTCTACTACACGTTGCCGAGCGAGAACCGAGGCGCCGTCGTCGACGACGACGTCCTCCTCGAAGGCCGCGCCGTCACCGCGCAGCTCGCGCGCATCGTCGACCGCGCGGACAACGAGGTCTCCGTGCCGCCGACGCTCCCGCCAGACGCGGTGCCGCGCGCCGACCTCCTGATGATGGCGTACGGCGCCATGGACGCGTGGTTGCACGGCGACGTCGTCTTTGAGCCGAGCGACGCGGCCGTGCTCGCGCTCGAGGCCGCGGGCCTCGCCCGCTTGCCCGGGCTGCCGCCGCGCGCCGTACGCGACGATCTGCGGCCGTACCTGCGCGAGCTCGCGTCGTATCACTCGCTGTACGGGACGCTCCCGCTCGACGACGTCGAGCGCGACTATGCGGACGTCCGCGTGGTCTACGGAGGGGGCGGCGCCGACGGGCAAGAGCACCACAACTCCGCCACCGACGCGCTGCTGCGCTGCATCGCCGGCGCGCACAACCGCATCCTGATCCAGTCCCCGTACGTGATGCTCACCCGCGGCGTGCTCGTGGCGCTCGCGCGCGCGAGCCGGCGGGGCGTGAACATCGACATCGTCACCAACTCGCCGAGCTCGTCGGACAACGACGCGTCGCAGGCGCTCTTCATCGACAGTTGGCCGGAGCTCGAGGCCCGCTTGCCCACGCTGCGCGTGTTCGTCGCCGCCGACGGTCAGATGCAGCACGTGAAGCGCGTCGTCTGCGACGAAGACCTCACGCTGCTCGGCAGCTACAACCTCGACCCGCTCTCGGCGCACTTGAACAGCGAAGTGGTGGTGGGCATCTGGTCGCCCGACGTCACCGAGCAAAACCGGAAGATCGTGGACGACCGCATCAACGGCGGCGAAGTCCTCGAGTACCGCATCGCGCGCGACACGCACGGGCGCGCGATGCGGGACGGCAACGGGAACGTGGTGGTGGCGTTCGGCCCGAGGAACCACGTCCCCGCCAGGCGCCTCGCCGAGCTCGAGTCGCTGAAGCGCTTCCTCTTCTCCGTGCGAGGCATCTGGGACTTCGAATTCGTCGTTTGGTGAGGAAAAGCCATGACCACTCTCCGCCGCTACATCGCCACTCCCTTCATCGAGCTCGGCCTCCTCGCAGGAGCCGCCGTGCTCGCCGGCTTCGCCGCGTGCGCCACCACCGGGCCGCGCGATCTCAACGCCGACGACAACCGCGCCGCGGCCGCCGCCCACCGCGCGCGCGCCGCCGAGGAGATGAGCCGCTACGACCCGGGCGCGGTCGCCGTACAGTCGACGGTGACGACGTCCGGCCAACACGCCGTCGAGGTCTACAACCCCACCGGCAGGAACCGCGAGCTCGCCGCGCGCAACATCGCCGAGGCGCGCGCGCACGAAAAAGAGGCGGCGCGGCTGGACACGCTCGACGACGCCGCCTGCGCCGGCGTGCCCGAGGCCGCGCGCGCCGCCTGCCCGCTCCTCGGCCGCCTCGCGGTGCTCCAGCCGATCCACAACGGCGCGCGCATCCAGCTCCTCGACAAGTCGATGACCGCGGCCTCCGCGGCGCGCATCCGCTGCCACGCCGCCTTCGCCCGCGCACACGGCCGCGACGGCCTCGAGATGTGTCCGTTGTACGTCGAAGGCCTGCGCGTCGACGTCGACGGCGACTGGATCGTGCTGCGCTCCCCGACGCAGGGCCGCGAGCTGCTGCGGCTGTTGCGCGAGCACCTGCCGCCGGCGCCGGACCGGCCTCACCGCTGAGGCACTAGCCCGGCCCGGGCGTCACGGACCAGTCGAGCGTGTACGGGCCGTCCTCCGGGAGCGCGTAGGCGTCCACGACGAGGAACACGGGTTTGGGCGCCGCGTCCGGGTTCGTGAAGCTGACCACTTCGTCGTCGCCGACGAAGCCGTCGTCGGCGGCGACGAGGCAGTTGCCGTCGAAGGGACAGGTGCCGTCGGTGACGTCGAGCAGGCCGTCGTGGCTGGGCGTGTTGAGCGTGGCGTCGAGCCGGGCGCCGGGGTCGAGGGTGATGGAATAGACGAAGTCGGGGCCCGCGGAGCCGAAGGGGCTGCACGCCGTGAGCACCTCCTGCTCGTCCTTCAGATCGGTGGTGTCGCCCGTCTCCGCGCCGCTCGTGCCCACGAGCGGGACGGCGTCGACGCAGTCGTCCCCGGGGGTCGCGGCGCAGACGCCGGCGATGCAGGACAGCCCGAAGCCGCACCGGGTCCCGGCGTCGATGCCGTCGCACGCCGTGCCCTCGTCGAGGAGCTTGAGGGCGAGGATCTCGTAGTCCCCGGACTCCTGCGAGGCGACGCCGTCCACCGAGACGAACACGGGCTTGTCGTCGACGACGCCGAAGGTCACCTCCTCGTGCGAGCCGATGCCGTTGACGTCGTTGGCGCAGCTCACCTCGCTAGTGGCGTCGGCGCACGACGCGATGCGGGCGAACAAGACGGCGTCGTAGCCCTCGGTCGCCGTCTGCCCGAGCGTGTGCAGGATGACGCGAACGAAGGTGGCTCCGCCCGGGTGCACGACGTAGGTGATGTCGCGCGCGGTGAGGCCGCCGCAGGTGCCGGCGGTGTCGTTTTCGCGGTCGGACGTGGAGCCGGGCGTGACGACGCCGAAAGGCAGCTCGATCGGGTCGTCGCACGTGCCCGGCACCGGGACGCCGGCGTCCTCGGGGCCGGCGTCGGCGACGCCGCCGTCCGCACCGGGCGCCGCGCAGATGCCGCGCGCGGTGTCGCAGGTGGTCCCGTCGGGGCACGCCTGCCCGTCGAGGCACGGCGTGACGCCGACGAGGAGGTGGCACGACGCCGCGAGCGCGACGAGCGCGGACAGGCCTGCGCACCGCGCGGAGACGACGCGCGAGCGCGCGACGCCCTTCGCCTGCGACGACGGCGGCCTCATTCGGCCACCGCCGCGAGCACGCCGCCGCCCGCCGCGGCGACGGCGGCCACACCCGTGCACACCGAGAGCGCGACGAAGGCGACGTCGAGGGTGCGGTAGTCGTCGCCGAGGGGCTTGCCGCGATCGCGCGCTTGCACGAGCAGCGACGCCATCTGCGACGACACGCCGAGCGCGCCGCCGCCGCAGCCCGCGACGACGACGGCGCCGGCCGCCGCCGAGTACACGCCCGTGTAGAAGAGCCCACCATGGGGCGCCTGCGGCGGCGCGGCCGCGTGCCCCGACAGGAGCGCGGCGAGCGCGTCGTCCGCCGAGCGCCGGGGGTCGTCACCGAGCGTGGTGGAGGTGCGGGCCGCGGTGCGCGCGGGGACGTCGACGAGCAGCAGGTCGATGCGCTTGTCCTTCACGCGCAGGACGACGATGCGATCGAGCTCGCTCAAGACGCCGAGCCGCGCCCAACAGTCGGGCCCCTCGTCGAACGCGCACGCGGCGCCGACGTGGCGCGCCTCGGCGACGGCCTTGTCCACGGCGGCGGCGGACTGCACGTCGAAGCGCCCGAGCTCGACGGCCGCCGCCGCCAGCGCCGCCGCCACGTCCGGCGCCCCCGCCGCGGTGGTGTCCACGACGCCCAGCCGCGGCTGAGCGGCCGCGAGTCCGAGAGCGAGCGCGACGGCAATCATGCTCCGCGAGGGTACCGCGCCGCACACGGCGCGCGCGAAGCGACGCTGAGGGAGGCTGCCCCCCTCGCGGCGCGCGTCGTCGTGTCGGCCGATGTGCCGCCTCGCGTCGGCGCGCGCGGCGCACGCTATCCTCCTCGAATGCCCACGGGCCCATCGACCTTCGAGGGAGCCGAAGAGACGGCGGCGTCGCTGCCGCGCCAGCTCGGCAGCTACTTGCTGTTGAAGCGGCTCGGGCGCGGCGGCATGGGCACCGTGTACCTCGCGCGCCAGTCGCTCGGGGGGAGCTTCGAGCGGATGTGCGTCGTGAAGCTCGTGCGCCGCCGGCACCTCGGCGACCCGCTGCTGCGGCAGCGGTTCCTCGACGAGGCGCGCACGACGCTCCTGTTGACGCACCGGAACATCTGCCGCGTGCTCGACGTGGGCATGGCGGAGGGCGTCGTCTACCTCGCCATGGAGCACGTGAACGGACGCGACCTGCGAACGGTGCTCAAGCGCTGCGCGGCGCGCGGCCACGGCGTGCCCCCGGAGATCGCCGCGGCCATCCTCGGCGAGATCCTCGAGGCGCTGGACTCCGCGCATCGCCTCGTCGATCCGCAGACGGGGAGCCCCCTCGAGATCGTCCATCGTGACGTGTCCCCGCACAACGTCATGGTGAGCTTCGAGGGCGAGGTGAAGCTCATCGACTTCGGCGTCGCGCGCTCGGCGACGCAGCTCGCGCAGACCGACCCGGGTCTCGTCGTCGGCAAGCTTGCGTATATGTCGCCGGAGCAGGCGTCGTCGGTGGCCGTGGACGGGCGCTCCGACGTGTTCGCCGCGGGCATCCTCGGCTACGAGATCTTCGCCGCCGACCGCTTCTACTCAAGGCTCAGCATCGACGAGATCGGCCAGATGCTCGACGACGGCTCCTATGTGCCGCCGCGCTTCTCCGAGCTGCCCCTGGGCATCGCCGCGCTCTTGATGCGCGCGCTCACCCACGACGTCTCCGATCGGCCGCGCGCGGGCGCGTTGCGCAAGGACCTGATGGCGTGGTGCGTGGAGCACAGGAAGGTCGCCGGCGCCGCCGAGGTGCGCGCGTTCCTCGCCGACCTCTTCCCGGGCGAAGCGCAGGAGGACCGCGCGCGCTTTCAGTCACTCCTGAGAAAAGAAGGGCCGCCGACCGACGACGACGATCCCGAGCCGGAGACTGCTTCGGAGGGCTCCATCCACGCGAACGCCGCCGAGCCCACGCTCCAGGATCGCCCGCGGCGAAACCCCGACAGCGCCTCCACCCGCTCGGCGCTGAAGCCGGCCGAGCCGAACAAGCGCGGCGGGGGCCGCATGCTCCTCGCCGCGGCGGCGGTGATGGTGCTCGCGGGCGCCGCCGCCGGCGTCGTCCTCACGGTGCCGACGCTGCGCCCGGTCGCCGCGTTTGCGACGGTGGCGCCCCCGCCGGCAGCGCCCCCGCCCGTCGCCACGCCCCCGGTGGCGGACTCCGACGCGACCGGCGCGCCGCCCGACGAGGGTGACACCCCGGCGCCCGACCGCCCCGAGGTCGCCCGCCCCGACGGCGCCCGCCCCGACGTCGCCCGCCCCGACGGCGCCGCCGGCCACCGCGGCCACGCGCACCACGCGGCGCGGCCGCACGCCCACCGCGCACATCACGCCACCCACGCCGAGGCGGCGGGCGACGCGGCCGTCGACAACGGCGGCGGCGCGGCCGGTGAGGACGAGGGCGAACGGCAGCTCCCCGCAGGCGGCGCCGGCGACGCGCCCCTCGACGTCGGCGCGGACGCGACGAAGCCGCCGCCTCTCCCGCCGAGGCCGCGACTGCTCGTCGAGAAGGTGCGCTACCTGAAAGCGCACTGCGCCGTCCTCCCCTGCGGCACCGCCGCGCAGCGGAAGCTCGCCGGGGTCGGCGGCATGTCCGCGGACCAGGCCGAGGCGTTCCGCACCGATATCAATCGCTGCCTCGACACCTGCGGCGCCCCCTAGATCAGGGTGCCGCGAGCGTTGGGGCGCGGCTCAGCGTGGTGGGCGAGCGGGGAGCGGTGGCGCCGGGCGCGGCCGCACCATCCGCGTTGTCGACGATGAGCGCCGCCAACAGCGCCTCCGCGGCCCGGCCGCATCAGCCTTCGACGCCGCAGCCGTGCTCGAGCACCACCTCGCCCGCGGCGCTGCCCGCCACGACCGCCCCCGCCGTGGACGCGGGCGGCGGCGCCTGCGCGCAAGACGCGTCGTTCGTGCGGCGACGTCAGGGCACGCGGGTTGCTGCTCCTGGAGCATGCGTACTCGAACCCTCATCGTCGCCGCGCTCTCTCTCATCGCCCTGCCGTTCGTCGCTGCGCGAGCCGCCCCGCCCGCGCAGCCGCCGCCTGCGGGGTTTCACATCACCGGGGACGCGAAGGCGGGCGCACACGTCTACGCGTCGAGCTGCGAGACATGCCACGGGAAGCACGGCGACGGCGCGGGCGTCGCGGGCAAGGCCCTGACGCCGCCGCCGTTCAGCTTCATCGACCCCGCGCGCACCCAGGGCCTCGGCGACTGGGAGATGTTCAGCGCGGTGAAGCACGGCGGCGCCACCGTGAAGCTCTCGGCGGCCATGCCCGCGTTCGGCGACACCCTCACCGACAAGCAGATCGACGACGTGCTCGCGTACGTGAAGGCCACGTTCATCGAGCCGCACCGCGCCGGCGCGGCGCAGTGAGCAGCGCCGCCGCCTCGCGTCCCGCGCGCGCGTCAGGCGGCGGCGACGTTCGCGCCGCCGCCGCCGGCGAGCGACTCGAGCAGGGACCACACCCGGGCGCGCACGAGCTCGTCGGTGTCGGGCTTGGGCAGCGGCGCGGGCTTGCCCTTCACGATGTAGCTGCCGCTCGGCACGTCGCCGAAGGCGGCGACGCGGAAGCGCGCGACGGCGCCCTCGAGCGACGTGGCGAAGCCGATGGCGCGCATGAGGGGGCCGGCGATCATCTGCGCGACCTTGGGCTGCCCGCCGCCGAAGCGCGTCCCCATGATGATGCCCGGGTGCAGTGACACGGCCGTGACGCCGTCGGCGGCGTAGCGGCGCGCCTGCTCCACCGTCATCATCACCGACGCGTTCTTCACGCGGCCGTACTGGCTCATGCCCGTGTACTTCTTGGGCGACACAAGATCGTCGACGTCGACGGGGAAGCGATCGAGGAAGCCGGTCGCGAGGTTGACCACCCTGCCCCGTGCGGCTTTGAGCGCGCCGTGCAGCGCGCGCTCGAGCACGAACGCGCCGAGGGTGTTGAGGGCGAGGGTGGTCTCGACGCCGTCGGCGGTCTTCGACATCGCCTTGAAGGTGCCGCCGGCGTTGTTCACCAGGACGTCGACGCGGTCGGTGCGCGCGAGCAGGGCGTCGGCCACGGCGCGCGCGCCCTTCACGGTGGACACGTCGCCGATGACGACCTCGGCGTCCCCACCGGCCGAGCGGATGCGCCCGAGCGTCTCGTCGGCGCGCGCGCGGTCGCGTCCCACGAGGAAGACCTTGGCGCCGGCGGCGGCGAAGTCGATGGCGGCGGCCTGGCCGAGCCCGCTGGTGGCGCCGGTGACGACGACGATCTTGCCTTTGATATCCATGTGCTCCTCCTGCATGCCCATCAGATGGTCAACTGTGGCTCCAGTTCCACAGAAATCCGTCGCAATTGTAAACCTGTAGTTGATGCTCGAGTCACCGAGGCGGATTCCGGCGGCCGAGAGCCTGCTAGAGTGCCGCCACGATGCGCGCCTTCGTCGCCGCCGCCCTGTCGCTCGCCGTCGTCGCCGGCGCCGGATGTCCGCTCGGCCCCGGCGCGGGCGAGCCGGGCGCAGGAGAGGGCGAGGGCGAAGGCGACCCCGGCACCCCCGACGGCACCCCGGACCACCGCCGCGCCTGCACCAACAGCTTCGGCGACGCCGTCACCGCCGAGTACGGCCGCGTGGACGGCTTCCTCGCGGCGGTGGTCCCCACCACCACCAGCGGCTGTCGCGCCGACCCCAATCACCTGCACCTGCAGATCGACGTCGGGGGGAGCATCGTCGACGTCGCGGTGAACCTCGACGTCAGCGTCGCCGAGCGCGACGTGCCGCCGGTGCAGGCGTGGGACGAGGGCTGGCACCCGGGCGTCACCTTCGACTACGTGCGCGACCTCGCCACCCACGCCGCCGACCTGAGCACGGCGTCCCCGGGCGCGGTGCAGACGCAGGTGCTCGAGGCGCTCTCCGACGCCAACCACGTCTCGCTGTACGCCCGCGGCTACGACGTCGACGGCCTCCACGACGTGCACCGAAACGGCGCGCAACGCGACGGAGCCATCGTGGCCAAGCCCACCGAGGGCACCGCGCGCTACCTGATCTTCCGCTTCAGCGATCAGCAGTTCTGACGGGGCTGCACGTGATCTGCGTGGTGCGGGGCGACGCCATCGCCTCGCACATCAGCTCGAGGACCTCGCCGGTGCTGCCGGCGAAGCCGCCGCTCGAGTCCACGGCGACCACCGTGGGCCAGCGCACGCCGGTGCGCGAGTACAGGGTCCTGTCGTTTTGGTGCAGCAGGACGAGGGCCACCTCGCCGCGCACGGCGCGGTCGACGTTCTCGGTCCACCACCGCTCGAGCTCGCCGTCGTCGTCGCTCATCACCTCGCAGCCGCGCCGGTAGGCGTCGATGCACTCCCGCACCGTGAGGAGCGGCTCCGACGACGACGGCAGGAGCGCCGGCGGCAGCCGCGCCGTGGGCGCGTCGATGTCGAAGCGCGCCGCCCAGAACGCGCGGCCCCAGGCGCCGAGGACGGTCCTGGCGTAGCGGACGGCGGCGGAGTCGACGTTCTTCGGCCCGCGCGCCTCGACCACGTGCCCATGCTCGTCGACCTGCACCGTGGCCTCGCCGTCGGCGACGTCGACGTGGAAGAGGAACGCCTTGCCCGCGAGCGCCTCGAGGCGGCGGCTGGCGACGCAGTGCCGCATGGCGCGCCCCTCGGCGATGATCTCGCCGAAGGTCTTCAGAAACGTGAAGCCCGGCAGGTCCGGCAGCGGGATGGGCGGCAGCACCGTCTCCGTCTCGTCCGGGTAGCTCGCGGACCACCAGTCGACGGCGAGGTTGATCAGGGCGGAGAAGGAGCGCACGTCGCGCGCGTTCGGCACGGAGGCGAGCATCTCGGCGAGGGCGTGGCAGGGATCGATGTTCGGCGGCAACCCGAAGCTCTCCACGGCCAACGCCGCCGCGTCCGCCAGCGTGCCCGCAGGCGCCGCCTCGACGAGCGCCATGTGCGCGAGGAGCCGCGGCGCCCGGGGGTGCGCGCCCAGCGCGCCCAGCACGGCGACGTGCTCGGCGCTCGCGGCGGGGCGCGTGAGCGGGACGTTCCTGAGGCCCCAGAGCGCGTCGGCGGCGGCGGTCTCGCCGAAGCGCGCGAGGGTGGCGTTCACCGCGCGCGTGGCCTTGCCGCCGTGGGCGAACAGATCGCGCCAGCGCGCCAGCCGCTCGACGACGGCGTCGGCGTGCTCGGGGGTGCCGTCGTCGTCGTGGTCCTCTTCGACGCAGGCGATGGCGACGCGGCAGGCGCGGAAGCGCTCGGCGTCCTTGCGCAGATATGGGGCGTCGAGGAAGCCGGCGGCGTGCACGAGGGGCGTCGCCCGGATCTCGCTCACGCCGCGCTCGACGTCGTGGGCGCAGACGCCGGCGCTCTCGGCGGCGCGCCGGAGCGCACCGACCACGCCGTCGATGACGGCGCGGCTGTCGTCGGAGTCGAGCCGCCCGACGGCCAGCTCGTCGCGGGCGAGGACGAGCACCTGGCCGACGCCCGCGCGCGACGCGCCGAGCTCCCAGACCCCGGAGGCGGGCGCCTCGACGATGAGGGCATGGCTGGAGGCGTCGACGTCGAGCGCCGTCCCCTCGGCGGAGATGGTGACGCCCCAATCGTGCGCGGCGACGCTCGGCATCGTCCGATTGTTCCACCCGCCGCGCGCCTCGGCAGCGCCGGGGCCCAGGTGGCGCAAACTGCGACGCCCGATGCGCGATGCCCGAGGCGCGCGGCACGGGGCTGTCCCCCGCCTCGGCCGTCAGGGCTTGGGGACCTGCGGGAGGTCGGCGGCGTCCGCGACGGGGGCGCCGTCGGGCTCCGTCTCGTCTTTCGGCGGCTTCTTGATGCCCTTGGCCGGCGTGGGCATGCTGCCGAACGGCCGGAGCGGAGCGTCCACGTCGACGACGACGACGCCGTCGGCCTCGGAAAGCTCCCACACCACGGACGCCTTGCCCCGCGATTCCCCGCTGCGCGTCGACATCTCTAGCCCCCGCGATCAAAGAGGTCGAAGAAGGCCTCGACCTCGCGGGAAGCGACGTCCTCCTCGTCACTCCCCAAGAAGCGCTCATCAAAGCGGCGCACGCGGTTTTCTACGATCTCACCGCGCGTGGCGCCGTTTCCGAATTGATCGTCGTACCAGCGGCTCTTCAGAGGGAGCCGCTTCCACTTGCTCTCTTCGGTCATCTTCAGCCACACCCGGTGGTGCTACCGCAGTTCTCGCATTTGTAACAGGCACCACAGCGCACCGTGATGCTGCCGCAAGCCGGGCAGGCGGGGGCGTCCGCCTGGCTCACGAACACGCGCTTCTCGGCGCCCGCCTGGGCCGCCGCCCGCCCCGTCGACCGGGGGGCAGGATCGGCCGCCGTCGACGACGCTGCCGCGAGGACCTTGGGCTCGATGCTCGCCGGCGCGCCGGCGGCGACGAACATCTCGGCCTGCACGGCCGTGGGATCGAAGGGCCGCTCGTCCGCCGGCAGGAACTTCAGCCCGAGCCAGCGGAAGATGTAATCGCAGACGCTCTTGGCGATCGGCACGTGCGGGTTGCCCGTGAAGCCCGAGGGCTCGAAGCGCATGTGGCTGAACTTGTCGACGAGGACCTTCAGCGGCACGCCGTACTGCAGCGCCAGCGAGATGGACGTGGCGAAGGCGTCCATCAGACCCGAGATGGTCGACCCCTCCTTGGACATGGTGCAGAACACCTCGCCCGGCTGGCCGTCCTGGAAGATGCCCACCGTGAGGTAGCCCTCGTGGCCGGCGATCGAGAACTTGTGGGTGATGGCCGCCCGCTCGTCGGGCAGCTTCCTACGCGTGACCACGCCGAGGCGCTCCTTCAGCGCCTGGAGTTGGGCGGGGTCGGTGATGGCCGCGATGGCCTCGTCCGCGAGCAGCCCGCGCTGGAGCAGGTCTTTGCGCGGCAACTGGGCGCCGGTGGCCACGTCCGTCCCCTTGGACGTCGACAGCGGTTGGCTGCGCTTGCAGTTGTCGCGGTAGATGGCGATGGCCTTGAGGCCGAGCCGCCACGCCTCCGCGTAGATGCTCTCGATGTCCTCGACCGTGGAGCTCTCGGGCATGTTCACGGTCTTGCTGATGGCGCCCGAGAGGAACGGCTGCGCCGCCGCCATCATCTTCACGTGGCCCATGGGCTCGATGGAGCGCGTGCCCTTCTGGGGCTTGAACGCGCAGTCGAACACCGCGAAGTGCTCGGCCTTGAGGAACGGCGCGCCCTCGATGGTCTCGTTTTCCTCGAGGTACGCGAGGATGTCCTTGCGCTCGGCGGCGCTGTAGCCGAGCACCTCGAGCGCGAGCGGGACCGTCTGGTTGACGATCTTCATCATGCCGCCGCCGACGAGCTTCTTGTACTTGATGAGCGCGATGTCGGGCTCGATGCCCGTGGTGTCGCAGTCCATCATGAAGCCGATGGTGCCCGTGGGCGCCAACACCGTCGCCTGCGCGTTGCGGAAGCCGTGCTTCTCGCCGGTCTCGCACGCGGCCGACCACGCCTCGCGGGCGGCGTCGAGGACCGCCGAGAACTGCTCGGGAACGCGGGCCTTGTCGACGTCGTAGGCGGCGTTTTTGTGCAGCTCCATGACACCGAGCATCGCGTCGCGGTTGTTGCCGTAGCCGGCGAAGGGGCCCTTGGCCTTGGCCACCTCGGCCGACGCCGCGTACGCCTCACCGCCGAGCAGCGCCGTGATGGCCGCCGCCGCCGCGCGCCCCTCGTCGGAGTCGTAGGGCAGGCCCGTCGCCATCAGGAGCGCGCCGAGGTTGGCGTAGCCGAGGCCGAGCGGGCGGTAGTCGTGGGAGTTCTTGGCGATGCGCTCCGTGGGGTAGCTCGAGTCGTCGACGATGATCTCCATCGCGAGGATGAGCACCTGCACCGCGTGCCGGAAGGCCTCGACGTCGAAGCTGCCGTCGGCCTTGCGGTACTTCATCAGGTTGAACGACGCGAGGTTGCACGCGCTGTCGTCGAGGAACATGTACTCGCTGCAGGGGTTGGACGCGCGGATGCGCGCGGTGCCCTTGCAGGTGTGCCACTTGTTGATGGTGGTGTCGAACTGCACGCCGGGATCGCCGCACAGCCACGCGGCCTCGGCCATCTTCTTCCACACGCTCTTGGCGTCGAGCGCGTCCATCTGCGCGCCGTCGCGGCGGGCGAGGGTGTAGTAGACGTCACCGGACTCGACGGCCTTCATGAAGCCGTCGGTGACGCGCACGGAGTGGTTGGCGTTCTGGAAGAACACCGAGTCGTAGGCGCCGCCGGGCACGTTGAAGCCGCCGTCGTAGCCGGCGTCGATGAGCGCCCAGGCCTTCTTCTCCTCGGCCATCTTGCTGTCGACGAACTCGAGGATGTCGGGGTGCTCGACGTCGAGGATCACCATCTTGGCCGCGCGGCGGGTCTTGCCGCCGGACTTGATGACGCCGGCGAACGCGTCGAAGCCGCGCATGAACGAGACCGGGCCGCTGGCCGTTCCCCCGCCGGCCAAAAGCTCCTTGGAGCCGCGGATGGTGGAGAGGTTGCTGCCGGCGCCGCTGCCGTACTTGAAGAGCATCCCCTCGGTGCGGGCGAGGCCGAGGATGGACTCCATGGTGTCGTCCACGGAATTGATGAAGCAGGCGGAGCACTGCGGGTGCGGCTCCACGCCCACGTTGAACCAGACGGGAGAATTGAACGCCACCTTCTGGGTGACCAGCAGGTGCGACAGCTCGGCGTGGAAGGCCTCGGCGTCGGCCTCGCTGGCGAAGTAGCGGCGGCGGCGCCCCCACGCCGTCAACGTATCGACCACGCGGAGCACCAGGTGGCGCACGGAGCGCTCGCGCTCCGGGGTGCCGACGGTGCCGCGGAAGTACTTGTTGGCAACGATGGTGGTGGCCTGCTGCGACCACGCGACCGGCACCTCGATGTCGTCCTGGGAGAACAGCGGCTTGCCGCTGGCGTCCGTCACCGAGGCCGAGCGGAGCTCCCACTGGACCGCGTCCATCGGGTCCTGGCCCTCGCGGGTCTCGCGGCGGGGCACGCGCACGCCCTGGGGGCTCGCCTGGAGCACCGGCGCGACCTTCTTCACGGCTGCGGGCACGACCACCTTCGGGTCAGCTTTCTGACCCTTGCCCTCTTCGCAATCCATGGCGCCAGCGTAGCTTCTCTCGGTGGTCTCCAGCATCGATTCCCCTCCCCGGGCAAGACGAGACGAAAAACGGCAGCCGCGCTCCTTTTGGAGCGCAGAACTTGAACTCTCAGCGCCTGAGCGCATCTTTTTGGGCCAACTCACCCCGCGACCCGAATTCCTTTTGGAGGAAGCCGAAGTCGTGAGCGTGGGAGGGTTCGTATCACGGAACGAACACGCCGCGTCAACGCCTCTCGGACGCATGTCCGGGCCGCAACCGCAAAATCTGGTGCCGATGGCCGACTTAGCCACCAGATCTCGATGCTGTGGAAAACCTGTGGATTCGGGGGTATGGATCGGCGTGTCGCGGGACGGTGACATCCCTGTGAAATCCACGAAAATCCAGCAGGTTGCCCCGCTGCGCGCGCCCGCGCAGAATTTTCAGCCGGACGGGTCTTGCAACCCGCTAAGTGCTTGATGTCGATCGGGAATCGGAGATCACCTCACGTGTGAGACACCCCCTCGCCATCGCGATGAATGCCCCCGCCCGCCCGCGCTGATCCCCGGCGCCGCGCGCCGTCGGCCGCGCGAGCATGCCATACACTTCAGGCATCCTCGACGGCGTTTCACCGTACATCAATGACTCAAGGACCGAGGATATCGCCCAGGTGATGGGTCGCTGCGAGCCCGATGAACAACAGCAAAACCCCGGTGAGCACCCCGAGCGCTGCCATCGCAAACCGCAGGCCCGCGGAGACCGGACCGTCGGGCCGCGCCTCCGCCACGACGGGCATGAGCTCCTCGTGCACGAGGTCGGGCGACGGCGGCGCGAAGAGCCCTCCCTGCATGTCCGGGGGCGGCCCCTCGTCGGACATCGGCGGCGCGCCCATGCCCGGCGACGACGCCTCGAAGCTCGGCGGCGCGAGCTCGGTGCCGACCGGGTTGCCGGTCTCCGGCATCCGCTCGGACATGCCGCGCTGAAACGGCTGCTGCACCGTGGCAGGCCCGATGTCCGAGGCGATGTCCGAGGCGAGGTCCGAGGCCGGCGGCGCCAGCGACGCCGACGGCTGCGACGGCATCGTCGTCATCAGGTCGGCCTCGATATCGAGCGCGGAGGGGTCGTCGGCCAGCGCCTCGGCCACGGCCCGGGCGGCGTCGATGTCGTCGTCGATGTCGACGTCGAGCCCGCCGAGCGTGGGCTCGTCGAGCGCCGCGCGCGCCTCCGCGGACAGGCTCACGGCCTGGATGTCCATGGTGTTGACGATGTCGACGTTCTCCGCGGTGCCCTGCAGGTGCTCCGTGAGCTGCGTCTTGTTGTCGTCGATGGGCGGCGGCGGCGCGGTCGCGCGCGGGTTGCTGACGTCGGGGATCTCGTCGGAGACGCCCACCGAGCGCAGGTGCGTGGGCCCGACCGACGCCTTGGGCACCGAGGGGCGCACGGCGGGGATGGTGGCGGTGGCGACGCCGGGGATCTCCACGGCCATGGGCGCGTGCGTGGGCGCCGACGGCGGGTCCCTCACGATGGCCGTGCGGTCCTGGTCCGAGGCCATGGGCACCGGCGCCTGCACCACCGGCACCTGCGGCACGCTGACGGTGCGCGGCTGCTGGCCGCGCTTCTGCGGCGTCTGGAAGGACTGCGCGTCCAGGAGCAGCTTGTCGATCCGCTGGCGCACCGGATCCTTGTCCGGCGGAAAAAGGATGCGCATGAACTGCGCGAGCTGGGGCGCGCCCAGCGGCCGCCCCGTCGACGACAGGTATGCGTCGAGGGCGGCGCGCACCTCGCCGGCGGAGCGGTAGCGCTTGTCGCGGTCCTGGGCGAGCGCCTTCATGCAGATCTCGTCGAGCACCGGCGGCACCCGCGGGTTCACCTCCTGCGGCGACGGCGGCGTCTTCAGCGAGCGCTCGAAGATCTCCATGGGCGAGTTGCCGGTGAACGCGGGCCGCCCGGAGAGGAAGAGGTAGAGCGTGGCGCCGACGGCGAAGATGTCGGCGCGCGCGTCGACGGGCTTGCCGAGGATGGCCTCGGGCGCGACGTAGCCGAGCTTGCCCTTGATCTGGCCGGCCTGCGTGCGGATGGAGTTGTCGGCGGCCTTGGCGATGCCGAAGTCCACCACCTTCACCTGGCCCTCGAAGGTGATGATGATGTTCTCGGGGCTCATGTCCCGGTGGACGAGGTCGAGGGAGCGCCCGTCCTGGCCCTTGAGCTGGTGCGCGTGCTCGAGGCCGGCGCAGGCGTCGGCGATGATGCGCGCGGTGACGTCGAAGGGGACGGCCTTGTTGTGGCTGCGGCAGGCGCGGCCGACCTGGAGCATGTCGCGGCCGTCGAGGTACTCCATGGCGAGGAACCAGTCGGTGCCCTCGGTGTCGATGGCCTCTTCCTCGCCGAGGTCGAAGATCTGCACCACGTTCGGGTGGTTGATCATCGCGGCGAGGCGCGCCTCGTTGACGAACATCCCCACGAAGTCTTCGTCCTTGGACAGGTGCGGGCGCACGCGCTTGGTGACGACGAGCTTCTGGTAGCCGCCCGGGCCCACCTGGCGCGCCAGATACACCTCGGCCATGCCTCCCTGGGCGAGCTTCCCGAGCACTTGATAGCGCCCGAGGACGACGGTCCCCGGCGGGATCTCGCCCTCGGTCTGTTCAGCGGCCGCGACCACGAGATGGACTCTAGCGTGTCGCACGCCGACGTACCAAAAGCGGGCCCATGAAGATGAAGAAGCTCCTCATCGCCAACCGTGGCGAAATCGCCCGCCGCGTCGCCCGCACCGCCCACCGCCTCGGGCTGTCCGTGGTGGCCGTCTACAGCGACGCCGACGCCGACGCCCCCCACGTCCGGGAGGCCGACGAGCGGGTGCGCATCGGGCCACCTCCCCCGAAGGAGTCCTACCTCAACATCGACGCCATCCTCGCCGCCGCCCGACAGACCGGCGCCGACGCGGTGCACCCGGGCTACGGCTTCCTGTCCGAAAACGAGCGCTTCGTCGAGGCCTGCCACGCGGCCGGCCTCGTGTTCGTGGGCCCCCCGGTCTCGGCGATGCGGGCCATGGCGTCGAAGATCGAGGCCAAGCGGACCATGGCCGGCGCCGGCGTCCCCGTGGTGCCCGGGCCCATCGAGGCGCTCGAGACCGAGGACGCGGCCGTGGCCGCGGCGAGCGCCGTGGGCTTCCCCGTCATGCTCAAGGCGAGCGCCGGCGGCGGCGGCATCGGCATGTCCCGCTGCAAGAGCGAAAAGCAGCTCCGCTCCGCCTTCGAGGACGCGCGCAAGAAGGGCGAGATGTTCTTCGGCTCCTCGCAGGTCTTCATCGAAAAGCTCGTCGAGCGCCCCCACCACATCGAGGTGCAGATCCTCGCCGACGCGCACGGCGCCGTGCGCCACCTCTTCGAGCGCGAGTGCTCCATCCAGCGCCGTCACCAGAAGGTCCTCGAGGAGACGCCCTCACCGCTCCTCGACGACGCCACCCGCGCCGCCGTGTGCGAGGCCGCCGTGAAGGCCGCCCGCGCCGTCGGCTACGTGAACGCAGGCACCGTGGAGTTCGTCGCCGCCGAGGACCGGAGCTTCTATTTCCTCGAGATGAACACGCGCTTGCAGGTGGAGCACCCGATCACCGAGGCCGTGCTCGGCGTCGACATCGTCGAGCACCAGCTCCGCGTCGCCGACGGGGAGCCGTTGTCGCTGCCCGCGGAGCTCGCGCGCAACGGCCACGCCATCGAGCTGCGCATCTGCGCCGAGGACCCGGACAAGCGCTTCTTCCCGCAGCCCGGCACGCTCTCCGAGGTGGTGTGGCCGCGCGGCGAGGGCATCCGCGTGGACGCGGGCGTCGAGTCGGGCTCGGCGGTGCCGCCGTATTACGACTCGCTGCTCGCCAAGATGATCGGCCACGGGGCCACGCGCGCCCAGGCCGTGGAGCGGCTCTTGAAAGCCCTCGACGAGACCCGCCTCGTGGGCATCAAGACCAACCTCGAGATGCACAAGCGCATCCTCTCCGACGAGGGCTTCCTCGCCGGCCACACCGACACCGGTTTTCTCGCGGAGCGGCTCGGCCTCAAGTCCTGAGGTGCCGACCGGCCGACCGCGACGTCTCGCCCTTTCCGGGGTAAGGTCCGACGCAGCGTGTCCTCGCACAAGACCATCAACGACTTCATCCCGCTCGCCAAGTCGATGACGCCGGACGCGTTCGTGGCGCGCTTCAACCACCCGTTCCTGTTCGGGCGCGAGGTCCTCGAGGAGGAGTTCCGCTTCTCCACCCTCGTGACGGACGAGCCGAGCATCGAGCGGCGGCTGGAGACCAACACCGACTCCATGTCGGCGTCGCCGTCGCCGCCGGGCACCGACGTCTTCCGCATCCGCCACTGGGTGATCGCGGTGCGCAAGCCGCCGGCGGCGCCCGCGCAGGACCGCATCTTCCTCGGGCGCAGCGAGACCAACGACATCTGCGTGCCGCACAAGACCGTGTCCAAGCTCCACGCGTACTTCCTGCGTGATCCGCAGATCGCCACCAAGTGGCAGGTGGTCGACACCGGCAGCGCCAACGGCACCAAGCACAACGGGATGCGGATCCCTCCACGGGCGAAGGTCACGCTCGTCGACGGAGACACCATCTGCTTCGGCCGCTGCGTCTTTCAGTGGATGACGGCGCGCAGCCTCTACGAGCGCCTGCAGGCCATGGGCTGAGTCAGCGGCGGGCGGCGCGCTGTCCGATGCGACCGGCCTCCAAGAGCGTGCGCGGGGCGCCGAACGTTCGATCGACGAGCTCGCGCTGGAGCCACGCGATCTGCTCGCTGTCGAGGGAGCGGCCCGCGGCGAGGGCGCGGTACAGGCGCGCGCGGCGGACGAAGCGGCCGTCGAGGCCGTGGGTGTCGGCGTAGTCGATGGCCTGCGCGAGCACGCCACGGCCGACGGCCTCGAGCGGCAGCGCGTCCTGGGAGAGCATCTCGTCGAAGGCGCGCTTGTCGGCGTCGGTGGCGCCGGCGGGGTACGGCACGCGGCGAATGCGCGCGCCGAGGTCGAGGTGGAGCTCGGCGATGCGCAGCAGGCACAGGAGCCGGTCGCGCGGCGCCGCGGTCTTGCCGAGCGCGTCGAGGTAGTCGAGGCGCAGCGCCTCGAGCGCCGCCGTCTGCTGCTCGATGTCCTCGGGCGTCTTCAACGGCTGCGCCGCGAACGACGCGAAGTCGCGCTCGAGCACGAGCAGGCGACGCTGGGACAGAGCGTCCGGGGCGGACGACACCGTGGCGCAGCCGGCGGCGGCGACGACGAGCGCGGCGACGACGGCTGCGCCTGCGGGGACGACGTGCCGCGCAAGGTGCATGCTTCATTGTTCGAGCCTGGTGGCCTCGCCGCAATGTACGGAGATGTCGGTGCGTCGACGTGGGTCACACCACGCCCGGCACGCGCGTCTGGGCGATGGCGGCGAACAGCGCGCGCATCTCCTCGAAGTCGCCGTGCACGCGGATCCGGCCGGGCAGGAGCTTGCCGCCGAACGCCGCCTGCATCGCCTCGAGGTCCGACTCCCACGTCACCGACGGCGCCGGGTGGAGGCCGCGGCTCACGGCGCCGCCCCTGCCGTCGACCTGCACGAACCACGACGAGCGCTCGTCGCCGGGCACCCGGAACTGCGCCACCAGCGGGCGCTTCTTCCCCGTCTCTCGCCAAAACGGCTGGCTCTGCGCGAGCAGGAGCGCGATGCCCTGCACGTGCTCGGCGACGGAGAACGGCGCGCGCTCCGGGGGCCTGGGGACGGGTGCGGTGGTCTTCGATTGCCAGGGCTTCATGGTTCCTCCGAGGTCTGCGTCACGTGCACGTCCGGCGTCGTCGCCGGGCGCGGCGTCAGGGTGAGCGTCGCCGGCTCGACGGTGGCGCCGGCGATGGCGTCGAGGAACAGCGACAGCCGCTCCTTCGTGGTGATCGAGAGCGTCATCTCGATCTGCTCTTCGCGGTCGATGAACGCGCCGTCCGGGGCGGTCGTCGTCGTCGACGACACCAGCCGCGGCGCGCCGAGCCGGACGGACACCGCGCGCCCGTCGAGGCTCGCGCCGGCGTTGACGAGCACGTCGTGGAGCACGCCGGCGTCGAGGTGCGCGTCGACCACCTGGGTCTGCTCGACGTGCGTCGTCACCCGCCGGTGCACGGAGGCGGCGGCGTCGCGCGGGCGGTGCAGGAGCCGCTGCCAGAGGTGCCGCGCCGGTCCTCCCCCGTCGCCGGGGGAGGACCGCGCGTGTCCGATGTGGAGGGGCCAGCCCATGGCCGGTCAGCCTCCCTGCGCCGCGCGGGCGAGGGGCACCCACGGCTCGTCGGTGGGGAGCGGGGCGTCGCCGTCGAGGTCGCCGTCGCCGTCCGCGCCGCCCTCGTCGTCGCACGGCGACGTGATCCGGCTGCTGCCCTGGTTCTCGAGCTCGCCGCCGTCGATCTGCGCGAACACCTCGGCGTGGGCCTTGACCTCGACGGCGGCGTCGAGGGTCGCCTGGACCGCCACGGTGAAGGCCTTGGTGTCGGAGGCCTGGCTGACGGTGTGGCCGGCGCGCAAGCGGGCGAGCACGCTCTCGGGGTCGGCGCAGTCGACCGTGGCCGAACCGGCGGCGTCGGTGATGTCGGCCGTCACCGAGCTCGCGCCGCTCGAGCCCGTCTCGAGGACGGCGCCCGCCTCGACGTCATGCTGGACGCTCGCGGTGTCGCGGCGGGTGGCGTCGGCGAACGAGGTGCGGCGAAGGTTGTTGTTGGCGTCGAGGGTGGGCATCGGTCTTCTCCTTGGTTGGCGACGTGTCCGCGTCGCACGCCCTGCTTTCGCAAGGCCGGTGCCACCGGCGCCCGCGGCGGCCGGACGCGATCCGGCGCGCTTGCGGCGGCGCACCTGGTGCCTGGCGGGCCCCACCCCGCGCGCGACGTGGTGCCTGCGCGGCCCCACCGTGCTCTAGAGTCGGCGGCAGTGGCGACGGACGAGCTGGAAGACGTGCTGGGCACGCTGGTCACGGACTTCGAGACCGGGCGCAGCCGCCTGCGGCGCCTGCGGATCGACGTCGAAGAGGGGCCCGACCGCGGGCAGAGCCTCGCGCTGCCCGCCGGCACCCGCTTCATCGGCAGCCAGCCGGGCGTCGACCTCGTGCTTCACGACCCGAAGGTCTCGCGCCGCCACGTCGAGGTGCAGGTGCTCGACGGGCGCGTGCGGGTGCGCGACCTCGGCAGCAAGAACGGCACCTTCCACGGCGACGCCCGCATCGACAGCGCGGAGCTGCCGCCGGGCGCCCGGCTGCTCGTCGGCAAGTCCGTGCTCCTCATCGCCGCCGACGACGAGGACGTCGAGCTCGGCGACGGCGAGCGCAGCTTCGACAATCTGCACACCGACAACCCCGAGCTTCGGCGCACGTTCGCGCTGCTCGCGCGCGCCGCCCGCAGCGACGTCACGGTGCTCGTCACCGGGGAGACCGGCGTCGGCAAGGACGTGCTCGCGCGCGCCATCCACCGCCAGAGCCGGCGGCGCGAGCGGCCCTTCGTCGTGCTCGACTGCGCCGCGCTCACGCCCACGCTCGCGGCGAGCGCGTTGTTCGGGCACAAGAAGGGCGCGTTCACCGGCGCGCTGCAGGACAGCCGCGGCGTGTTCGAGGAGGCCGACGGCGGCACCCTCTTCATCGACGAGATCGGCGAGCTGCCGCTGGAGCTGCAGCCGATGCTCCTGCGCGTGCTCGAGACGCGCCAGGTGGTGCCGGTGGGTGAGGTGAAGGGCCGCCCGGTCGACGTGCGCGTGCTCGCGGCCACCAACCGCAACCTGCGCGCCGAGGCCGACGCCGGCCGCTTCCGCTCCGATCTGTTCTTCCGCCTGGCGGTCATCCGCGTGCACGTGCCGCCGCTGCGCGATCGCCTCGAGGACCTGCCGCTCCTCGTGCGGCGCCTGCTGTCGGACCTCGGGCGGAACGAGACCGGCTTTCCGCCGGGCGACATGGCGGCGCTGCGCGCGTACGCGTGGCCGGGGAACGTGCGCGAGCTGCGAAACGTCGTGGCGCAGTCGGTGGCCCTCTCGGATGACTCGCTGCGCTTGTTCGGTTGGCGAGCCGAGCCCGGCGACGACGCGTCCACCGGCGCCGCGGCCGCCGGCGGCGACGACGACGACGACGCGCTCTCTGACCTGCCCTATCGCGAGGCGCGCGCCGGCGCCCTCGACGCCTTCGAGGCGCGCTACATCCGCGCGCTCCTCGAGGCCCACGACGGAAACGTCTCCAAGGCCGCGCGGGCCGCCGGCATCGATCGGCACTACGTCCACCGCCTCATGCGCCGCCACGGCGTCCAACGCTGAGGTGCCTCGACGACGCGGCGCCAGCCGCCGTCGACCGCGCCGTCACGCAGCGGGGATCAGCGCGCGTTCGAGGGCGAGCTCCACCTGGCTCAGCGCGATGGCGACGAAGAAGCCCGCGATGAGGTCCGGGGGCGCCGCGCGCACGACGGGATCGCGCTCGAGCGCGCGCGCGGCCTGCACGCGCTCGGCCACGGCGCGCAGCGCCGCGTCGTCGCCGGCGAGCTCGAGGTGGCTGCGCAGGAGCTGCGCGGCGAACCCGTCCACGGGCGTGCCGACGAGCGCGAGGCGGTCTTCGGCGCGATCGAACAGGGCGGCGGCGTGCTCGACGTCGCCGAAGCTGGCGATACTCGACGCCAGGAGGGCGAGGCCGATGCCCTCGATGCGCCGCTCGCCCGCGGCGCGCGCGCGCTTGATGGCGCGACGATGCACGGCGGCCGCGGACTCCGGATCGCCGAGCTCCTGCTCGACGGCGCCGAGGCAGCACAAAAAGAGCGTCTCATAGCGACGGTGCCCCATGGCCGCGAGGTCGGCGACGGCGCCGATGAAGCTCGCGCGCGCGGCGGCGAGCCGCCCGAGCTGGTGTTGCAGCGCGCCGAGCACGCCGCGCGAGACGCCCCGCGCGCGGCGGGCGCCGCACGCGTCGTTCAAGCGCAAGCTCTCGGCGACCACCTCCGCCGCCGTCGCCAGCTCCCCGTCGACGAAGTGCGCCAGGCCGAGGAAGGTGAAGGTGCCGGCGCGCACGTACGGGTTGGCGTCGTCGTCGAGGAGCGCGGCGGCGCGTCCGAGCGTGGCGCGCGCGGCGGCGGTGCGGCCGAGCTCCGCCTCGGCCAGGCCGCGCGCGTTCAACACGCGCGCGAGCGCCTCGGGCGCGTCGACACCATGCAGCGCCTCCTCGCCGCGCGCGCAGAAGCCGACGGCGCCCTCGCCGTCGCCATCCTGGCTCGCGGCGTAGCTCATCGCCTCGCACAGGCGCGCCACCAGCGCAGGCGCCACGCGCGTCTTGCTCGCATGCTCCGCCGTGCGCGCGAGGAGCGCGCGCCACGTGCGCAGCGGCCCCGCGTACAGGAGCAGCGGCTCGAGCGCCAACGCCAGCCCCACCGCGAGCTCCGCCGACCGCGGCGTCGGCGTCGACGCGCAGACCCGCGCGTGCGCCGCGAGGAGGTTCTCGCGCTCGGCGCGCAGGCGCGGGAGCGCGCCGCGCCCTTCGCCCTCCTCGACGGCGACGGCCCAGGCGCCGCCGGCTGCGCTGAACTGCGCGGCGTGGCGCTCGTGGAGCGCGGCGGCGTCGGCGGCGCCGAGCTTCTCCTCGGCGAAGTCGCGCACGCTCGAGTACATCTCGAGCCGCGGCCCGCTCTCGCTGTCGCGCACGACGAGGAGGCTCTTGTCGTGGAGCGCGCGCAACAAATCGATGACGGCGGGCGCGCCCGCGGGGATCGCGAGCACCGCCTCGGCCTCGTCCGCGGTGAAGCCGCCGCGAAACACCGCGCACTGCGCGAGCGCGCGTTGCTCGTCGGCGCTCAACAATCGCCAAGACCACTCGAGCGCGGAGCGCAGGGTGGCGTGCCGATCGCGCCCGAGCGACGCGCCCGGCGCGCCGATCGCTTCGAGGTCTCTCAGGCGGGTACGCATCTGCGCCGGCGGCAGCACCGCGGCGCGCGCGGCCGCCAGCTCGATCGCGAGGGGGATGCCGTCGAGCTCGCGGACGATCTGCGCGACGTCGGAGAGCTCGTCGTCGTCGACCGCGGCCCCGGCGTCGCGGGCGCGCGCGACGAACAGCGCGACCGCGTCCGCGCTCGCGGGATCGGCGCCCGGCGCGGGGACGGCGAGCGGCTCCAGCCGATGCGGCGCCTCGCCCTCGACGCCGAGGCGCTCCCGCGAGGTCACCAGGAAGCGGCACGCGGGCGCGAGCACGAGCCAGCGCCGCACGACCGCGCCGCCGCAGGAAACGAGCTGCTCGAAGTTGTCGAGCACGAGCAACGAGGCGCGCTCCGCGAGCGCGTAACCAATCTTGTCGGCGGCGGCGTCGCCGTCGTCGAGAGACACGCCGAGCGCCTGGCCCACCGCGCGCAGGAGGTCGGCCTCGACGGCGGCCTCCGAGAGGTCGCAGAACACCACGCGCGCGCCGCCCGCGGCGCGGCTGCGTTCGTGCAGCTCGAGCGCGACCGCCGTCTTCCCCACGCCGCCCGCGCCGAGGAGGGTGACGAGGCGCGCGCCGCCGGAGAAGAGCGCGTCGATGCGCGCCAGGTCGTCGCTGCGCCCGACGAGCGCGCGCGGCGCGGGCACCTCGAGCGGCGCGGCGGGGAAGTCCTCGGGGAAGTGCGCGGTGCGCGTGGCGCTGGTGGCGACGACGGACTCGTCGACGACGGTGCGCTCGAGCAGGTGCTCGTCGACCGTGCCCGCGGGCCCGGGCAGCTTTGCGGTGGCCGCCGCCGCCTCCGGCGAGGGCGCGACGTTGCTCGACGTCATGGTCTTCGGGGCCGATGGCGCCGGGGCCGCGTCGTCGAAGGAGAGGCCGCGCATGACCGCCGCCAGCCGCGCCGGCGACGCTTCCACGCCGAAGCCCTCGCAGAGCTCGTCGAGCGCCGCCCACATCTCCGTCGCCGTCTGGAAGCGCTCGTCGGGCGCGGCGCGCAGCGCGCGCTCCACGGTGCGGGCGAGGAGCGCCGGGACGTCGTCGCGCGCCTCGACGATGGGCGCGTAACGGCCGCTGAGCAGCGCGTGCGCCCGCTCCGCCTGCGTCCGTCCCTGAAAGGGGTTCTTGCCGGTGAGCGCGACGAAGAGCGTGGCGCCGCAACTGAAGACGTCGCTGCGCGCGTCGGCCTGCTCGCCGCGGAATTGCTCCGGCGGCATGTAGCCGATCTTGCCGATGCGCGTCCCGGGCAGCGTAGCCTCGCTGTTGGTCTGGCGCGCCACGCCGAAGTCGATGAGCTTCACCTCGCCGTCGACGGAGATGAGCACGTTCGACGGCGAGACATCGCGGTGCACGACGCCGCGCGGTGAGCCGTCGCTGCCCTTGAGCGTGTGCGCGTAGCGAAGCGCGTCGCACACGGCGCGGCCGATGAACGCGACCAGCGGCGCGGACAGGGCGCGGCCGCGCAAGCCGAGCTGCGTGACGACGTCGCGCAGCGAGCCGCCCCGCACGTGCTCCATGACGATGGCGTGCTCGTCGCCGACGCGCCCGAAGTCGAAGGTCTGCACGATGTTCGGGTGCTGCAGTTGCGCGCCGAGCTGCGCCTCGGCGATGAAGCGCGCCACCGAGGTCTCGCCGTGGGCGAGGTGCGGGAGCAGCCGCTTGACGACGACGATCTTCTCGAAGCCCGCCATCGCCCGCAGCCGGGCGAGGAACACCTCGGCCATGCCTCCGGCGCCGAGGCGGGTGAGAAGCTCGTAACGCTCGGCGCTCGTCTCCATGGCTTCGCCGCCGACTCTACCATCCGCGCGTCGTCGTCGCGGCGGTGCGCACCGCCTCCTCGACGGCTGGGCGTCGCCGTGGACGGATCAACGCGAGCTGAAGGTGTTCCAAAAGAGGCGGTCGGAGGCGGGGTCGGCGGCGAGGCGGGCGAGGAACGCCGCGAACGCCTTGCCCGTGTAGGTCTGCTCCAGCGGGATGCCGGGGGCGCCGGCGGGGGTGCCGGCGGGGGCGCCGGCGGGGGCGCGCGTGACGCGCGCGAGCGTCGCGACGGCGTCGAGGCCGGCGTCGGTGGCGACGCCGTATCCGTCGCCGAAGAACGCGTCGAGGAGCACCGGCGCCGGCGCCGGCCCCGGCGCGCGCCCTGTGACGCGCTCGATGCGCGCGGCGCAGGCGCGCATCATCTTGGCCGCGACGTCGACGGTGCACGATGAAAACGGCCCTACGCGCGCCGGCGCCACGCGCACGCCGACGACGCGCGTGTCGAGGCCCGCGAGCGCGCAGCCGAGCGTGAGTCCCGCGAGCGTGGCGGCGGTGCCGGCGGCGACGACGATCTCCTTCGGCGCGGGACAGGCGCCCACCCGGATCTGCGCGCGCAGCTCGAACGCGGCGTTCACGTACGCGAACACGGCCACGGGGTTCGAGCAGCCCGCGAACAGGAAGTAGGTTCGCGGGTCGAGGCGGCGCGGGTGCGCGTACCAGGCGAGCGCCGTGGACAACAGCGATCCCGCGCGCACGACGTCGGCGCCGTACTTGCGCATCGCCGCCGCGTTCTTGTCGACGGTGGCCGACGCGGGCTGCGGAAACGTCAGCACCGTACACGCGACGCCGAGCTCCGCGGCGACCAGGGACGCCGCGACGCCCGCGTTGGTGCCGGTGGCGCCGAACGTGACGATGCGGCGCGCGCGCCGGCGCCGGATCTCGGGCACGATGACCTCGAGCTTTCGCATCTTGTTGCCGCCGTACGCCGTGGCGGTGAGGTCGTCGCGCTTGATCCACGCGTGCGGCGAGAGCGCCGGCAGCGGCTCGACCGGCGTCGGCAGCGTACACAGCGCGACGGGCGCGAGCGCCTCGGCGAGCGCCGGGTAATCTTCGAAGAGCGGCCAACGCGCCCGCAGGCCTGCGTCGACTTCGAGGGTCATGGGGAACGAAGTTTCGCTCGCGCCCCGATCTGTCGCAATCTCGCCACGTGCACCTCCCGGCAGCCGCGCGCGCCCCGAGCTCGCTCCCGACGGGGAGCGCGCTCGCCCCACGCGTCGTGCTCGTCCTGCTCGTCCTGCTCGTCGTGCTCGCCACCGCGGCGGCCGGGTCCGCCCGCGCCGCGGGCGACCCGTCCGAGCCCGCGCCGTTGCCGGAGTCGCTGCCGCCCCTGGACGAGAGCCTCGTCAAGGAGGCGCCGGCGTCGCCGATGTCGTTGTTCGCGGCGGTGCGCCTGCGCGGCGAGCTCGACGACTCACGCGACCTCTCGCGCGTCGACGACGCCTCCGCAGGCGCCGCGCTCAGCGGCCTCGTCGGCGCGAGCGCCGCCCTCGAGGGCGCCCACGTCGACGTCGTCGTCGGCGACGGCGCCCGCATCGGGCAGCCGCCCACCGCGCCCGCCCTCGTCGCGCGCCCCGCCCTGCCGGCGCTCGAGCAGGCGCAGCTCAGCTTCGATCTGTCGGTGGCGGGCTTCCCGGCCGCGCTCTCCCTCGGGCGCATGCCCGTCGTCGTGGCCGACGGCCGCTGGGTGGGCACCGAGCCGTTCGATCCGCGCGGGCGCACGCTCGACGGGGCCCGCCTGCGCGCCCACGCGGGCCTCGTCGACGCCGGCCTGGGCGCCTTCTGGCTCGGCCCCGGCGACCTCGACGCGGCCGACACCGGCCGCGCCGTCTCCGCCCTCGGCGTCCTCGAGGCGGGCGTGCGCGCCGGCGACGACGTCGACCTCGACGTCTACGCGCTGCTGCACCGCGACGGCCCCGCCGGCCTGACGCTCCCGACGCTCGGCCTGCGGGCGTCGGGGAGCTGGTCGTTCCTCCGCGGGCGCGCGGGCGCCGACGCGCAGGCCCCGCTCGCCGACGGCAGCAGCGCGTTTTCCCCCGCCGGCACCGCCGGCCACGCGGAGGCCGGCGTGCGCGCGACGGCGCCGCTCGCGCGCTGGTTCGCGCCGCCCGGGGACGAGCCGGCCCCGAGCGCCTCCCTGCCCGACGTCTACGTCGACGGCAGCGGCGAGATCACCGCGGGGACGGTGGTCGACGGTCGCGTCTTCCGCGCCCCCGCGCCCACGCAGCACGACGTGCTCGGGCTCCTCGACTTCGTCGCCGCCGACAACACCTGGTCCGCCGCCGTCGCCGCCGGCGCCGACGACGGCGCGGGGCGCCTCGAGGTCGCCGGGCGCATCATCGGCATCGTCGACGGCGCGGGCCCGCTCCTCGACACGGGGTTCAAGCCGATCCCCCAACGGCGCGGCGACGGCATCGCGCTGTTCGAGCTCGACGCCACGCTGGCCCTGCCCCTCACCAAGGACCTCGCGCTCGGCGTCGGCTACGCCGTCGCCGTCCCCGGCGCTGCCCTCGTCGGCGACGAGCCCGCGCAGCGGCTGTTCGTGAGCCTGAGCGGCGCGGCCGGCGACGCGGCTTCGCCCTTGCCCGCGCTGTAGTCGAAGCCGGGCGCCGCCGCCGCGCAGTAGACACCGGCGGACACGCGTCGAGGCCTTTCCGCGGCACGCTTCGTGCGTAGCGTGCTGTGAGGCTCAGGAGGACGGAATGCAGATCGAGAAGATGACCGTGAAGGCCCGCGAGGCCCTCGAGGAAGCGCGCCAGGCCTGTGTGAACGCGGGGCACCAGCAGCTCACGTCGCAGCACCTGCTCGTCGCGTTGATCGAGCAGGCCGAAGGTCTGGTGCCGCAGGTCCTCCAGCGCGTGGGCGCAAACACACAAGCGCTCGTGAGCGGTCTGCAAGCCGACATCGACGCCGAGCCCACGGTGAAGGGCACCGGCGCCGAGGAGGTCTACTTCGCGCCGAGCTGCAAGAAGGCGCTCGACCAGGCCGCCACCGAGGCCAAGAACCTCGGCGACGCCTACGTCTCCACCGAGGCGCTCCTGCTCGGCCTCTCGCGCCACGGGCGCACCGAGTCGCTCCTCGAGAAGGCCGGCGCCAACCACAAGCGCCTGCTCGAGGCCATCAAGGAGATCCGCCAGGGCAGCACCGTGCAGGACGACAACCCCGAGTCCAAGCTCGGCGCCGTCGAGAAGTACACGCGCGACCTCACCGCCGACGCGCGCAACGGCAAGCTCGATCCGGTCATCGGTCGCGACGACGAGATCCGCCGCGCCATGCAGGTGCTCGCGCGCCGCACCAAGAACAACCCCGTGCTCATCGGCGATCCCGGCGTCGGCAAGACCGCCATCGTCGAGGGCATCGCCCAGCGCATCGCCATCGGCGACGTCCCCGAGAGCCTGCGGAACAAGCGCCTGCTCGGGTTGGACCTCGGATCGCTCATCGCGGGCACCAAGTACCGCGGCGAATTCGAGGACCGCTTGAAGGCGCTGTTGAAGGGCGTCCAGAAGAGCGAGGGCAACGTCATCCTCTTCATCGACGAGCTGCACACGCTCGTCGGGGCCGGCGGCGCCGAGGGCGCCATGGACGCGTCGAACATGCTGAAGCCCGCGCTCGCGCGCGGCGAGCTCCGCTGCATCGGGGCCACCACGCTCGACGAGTTCCGCAAACACATCGAGAAGGACGCCGCGCTCGAGCGCCGCTTCCAGCCCATCTTCGTCGGCGAGCCCTCGCTCGAGGACGCCATCGCCATCCTGCGCGGGCTGAAGGAGCGCTACGAGGTGCACCACGGCATCCGCATCACCGACGCCGCCATCGTCGCCGCGTGCACCCTCAGCGACCGCTACCTCTCGGGCCGCAAGATGCCCGACAAGGCCATCGACCTCATCGACGAGGCCGCGAGCGCCTTGAAGATGCAGGTGGAGTCGTTGCCGGTGGAGATCGACGAGATCGAGCGCAAGATCGCCAAGCTCGAGATCGCGCGCGAAGCGCTCAAGCGCGAGACCGACGCGCTGTCGCGGCAGCGCCTCGCCGACGTCGAGGAAGAGCTCGCGGAGGTGAAGGAGAAGGCCAACGGGATGCGCGCGCAGTGGATGCGCCAGAAGGACGTCATCACCGGCATCAAGGAGGCCAAGGCCCGCATCGAGGCCGTGCGACACGAGGTCGAGGTCGCGCAGCGCAAGGGCGACTTCGAGGGCGCCGCGCGCCTGCAGTACGGCGAGTTGCCCACTCTCGAGAAGTCGTTGCTGGAGAAGGACGCCGCGCTCAAGGAGGCGCAAAAGCACGGCGTGGCGTTCATCAAGGAGGAGGTCACCGAGGAGGACGTCGCCAAGGTGGTGGCGCGCTGGACGGGGATCCCGGTCTCCAAGATGCTCGAGGGCGAGCAGGAGCGCCTGTTGAAGATGGAGGAGCGCCTCGCCACGCGCGTGGTCGGCCAGGAGCGCGCGCTCGCGGCCGTGTCCGACGCCATCCGTCGCTCACGCGCGGGCCTCGGCGACGAGAAGCGGCCCATCGGCTCGTTCCTCTTCCTCGGGCCCACCGGCGTCGGCAAGACCGAGCTCGCGCGCGCGCTCGCCGAGTTCCTCTTCGACGACGAGAGCGCCATGGTGCGCATCGACATGTCCGAGTACATGGAGAAGCACTCGGTGGCCCGCTTGATCGGCGCGCCCCCGGGGTACGTCGGCTTCGAAGAGGGCGGGCAGCTCACCGAGAAGGTCCGGCGACGGCCCTACGCGGTGATCCTCCTCGACGAGATCGAGAAGGCGCACCCCGAGGTGTTCAACGTCCTGCTGCAGCTCCTCGACGACGGCCGCCTCACCGACGGCCAGGGGCGCACCGTGGACTTCCGCAACACGGTGGTCCTGATGACCTCGAACATGGGCTCGCAGCACCTGGCGCACGGCGTGACGCCGGCGGCGGAGGAGCGGGTGATGCAGGAGCTGAAGGCGCACTTCCGGCCGGAGTTCCTGAACCGCCTCGACGACATCATCATGTTCCAGACGCTCGGCAGGGATCAGATCGAGCGGATCGTCGACCTGCAGCTCGCCATCGTGAGCGAGCGCCTCGAGAGGAAGGAGCTCTCGCTCGAGGTGTCGAAGGCGGCGAAGGCCAAGCTCGCCGAGCTCGGCTACGACCCGCTCTACGGCGCGCGGCCCTTGAAGCGCCTCGTGCAACGCGAGGTGGTGGACCGGGTGGCCAAGGCCGTCCTCGAGGGCCGCTTCAACAAGGGCGACGCCGTGAAGGTGGACCTGAAGGACGATCAGTTCGTCATCGAGCCCGGCGCGTCACGGGAAGCCACGCAGCCCCGCGCGAGCGCGTGATTCTGGCGCGCTTCGCGCGGGGCCCTTGCTTCGTTGGCGCGCGCTGCGGGCGGACGGCTACAGAGACCGCGTCACCTCGTCGAGGCGGTCGTACGTCTCCGCGGCGCCCTGCTCCATGCCGCTTCTCAGGTGGCCCCGCGGCGTGCTCCCAGCTCGCGTAGCGCGCGGTGGCGACGATGCGCGTGCGGCCGTCGGGCAGCGACGACAGCTCCATCGTCTCCTCCCCGCACGATCACGCACGGCGCCGGCGCGCTTTCCTCGGGATGATCGCCAGCATCACGAGCGCGCCGAACAAGGGCGCCGCCGTCGTCGGCGACGTCTGCGCGCAGCCGCCCTCGGCCGACGCCGGCGGGAGGAGAGCGACGCGGCGCACGTGACCGGGGTCGACGTTCGGATCGCCCTCGCCCTCGCCCTCGCCGGCGGTCTCGCCCTCGCCCTCGCCGGGCGCGTCGAGGCGGGTGAGGCGGATGGCGTCGAAGACCTGCTGGGTGTTGGTGGAGCCGTCCTCGCCCGTGTTGTCGCTCAGGTGCACGGTCTCCGGCCCGGCGCCGTCGAACACGAGGTCGTCGGCGACGACGTTCCAGCCGTCGGCCGCCGTCTGGTCGACGGTGAAGCTGTCGGAGCCGCCCGCGTGGTTGACGACGTAGACGGACTGGTGCGACTGCGCGTACGCCGCGTCGGTGTAGGCCTCGACGCGGTAGTGGCCGGGCTCGGCGACGAGCACCTGCCACTCCCCGAAGTTGGCCTCCGTCGCCTCGGACGTGGTGTGCGTCCAGATGAGCGACCCGCCCTCGCCCGCGTCGCTGACGTGGCGCAGGAAGTCCGGCGGGCCGCCGCCCGTGAAGCACGGCGTGTCCTCGCTGACGACGCCGCCGTCGGCCTTGAGCGTCTCGCAGATCTGGCAGTCGTCGGCGCAGGTGTCGTGGCTCTCGCCGGGGCTGCAGAAGCCGTCGCCGCAGACGGCCTCGCCGCCACCGAACCTGCCGGTGAGCTGGTCGACGGTGCCGTTGAAGCGGTCCTGGTCGACGTTGGCGCTGATGCCCGCGACCGGGCCCGTCGACGTGAACTGCCAGAAGGCCCAGTCGCTCCACTGGTTCGGGAGCGTGGACGGGCACGTGCCGCCCGTGTAGCCCGCGTGCCACAGCGGGTAGCGCGAGAAGTCCGCGCCGACGTTGTCCTGCCAGAAGTAGCCGCCGGTGTAGATGATGGGCGTGACCCCGCTGCCCTGCTCGACGTGGTCGAGCCACTGCTGGAGCTTGTCGGCGCGGGTGGCGTTGTCGACGCCGTCGGTGCTCTCGACGTCGGCGACCGGCGGCAGATCGTTCGGGCCGAGGGTGCCCATCTTTTGGAGCAGGTAGTCGGCCTGCGCGATGGGATCCTCGTCGCTGCGGAAGAACTGGTAGGTGCCGCGCAAGACGCCGGCGTCGCGCGCGCCGGCCCAGTTCGCGTCGTAATACTCGTCGTGGTAGCCGAGCCCGTCGCTGACGCGGATGAAGGCGAACTTCACGCCGGCGCCGGCGGCGGCGTTCCAGTCGATGTCGCCCTGGTACTTGCTGACGTCGACGCCGAAGGTGGTCTCGCCGGCCGGACACACCTGGTGCACCGCCTGCTCCTCCTGCCCGGGAGCGCCGGCGAGGAGCGCGCCCATGGTCATGCCGCCGTCGGCACAGGCGGCGAGCGCGAAGGCGGGCGTGAGGGCGAGGAGACGTCTCATGGTGTGGGATCGTGTGCGCACGGGGACCCGCGCGCATCGGTCTGTTGGCGGAGGCCGTGTGGCGGGCATCAACGCTTCTTCTTGAGCAGCCGGCGGGCGAGCTCGGGCGCGAACACCCCGGTGAGCCGCTTGTCCGGCGGGGCGGCGCGCAGGCGCTTTTCGACGTCGGCGACGGGGCGCTGCACGATGATGGACACGATGGGCGCGAGCCCGTGGTCGAGGGCGAACGAGGCGTCCTTCATGAGGATGCTGCGCAGCTTCTTGTAGTCCGAGAAGAGCGCATGCACGCGCATCTCGTCGGGGGCGGCGCGGATGAGCCCGCGCACCTGGTCCTCGGGCAGCCCGGTGAATTCCGCGACGAACGGCGCGACGACGTCGGCGTGCTCCCGGGCGCGCTTGGCCTGCAGCCGCCCGACGTCGAAGAACGCCAACGCGGGGGTCTCGGTGTCGGCGTCGTGCGACGCGTCGTCCCAGGAGGCGGCGACGACGTCGTCGCCGCCCGCGGCCTTCGGGACCTCGGCCGGCTTCGGCGGCGGCGGCGGCGGCGTTGGCGGCGCCGGCGCGGGGCGCGGCGGGTCGTCCACGCGCGCCGCGGGGCCCGGCGGCTCGGCCGGCGGCGGCGGCGGCGGCGCGTCCTTCTGCTTCACGAACTTGATGCCGTTTTTGACGACGACGGCGGGATCGAGGCCGAAGAACAGCGGGCGCGTGTTGTAGGGCGGGTCGGCGTAGTGGACCTGGAGAGGGGGCTTGAAGCCGGGCACGCCCTCGAGGAGGTGCGTGATGGCGTCCTGGGCCTCGGCGAAGGCGTCGTCGACGAGGATGCGATCGTCGATCCAGCGCTCGCGCTCGTAGGCGCGCACTGCGCCCGCGCCGACGAGCCGCAGCCACCCCGGGGCCGAGATGACGAGCGCGAGCGCCGCCGTCACCGCCGCCGCCGCGGCCGGGTGCGCCCAGCACTGGTCCACGCGCGCCACCAGGCCGCCGGTCGCGTGAAACACGGGGTGCAGCACGAGCAGCACCAACGGCTGCGCGAGCAAGAGCCCGAGCGCCGCGAGGACCACCGCCGCCGTCGCCGTGGGCGACCAATCGTCGATGGCGTCGATGGGCAGGTGCACGGGGTAGCCGCTGCCTGCGTTCACCAGCCGCACGAGGTTCAACATGAACGCGGCGAAGCCGACGCCGACGACCACGCCGACCACCGGCCCGAACGGGAACGACATCCCGTACGCCGCGCCTACGCCGCCGCCGGCCGCGGCGATGACGACGAGGACGGCGGCGAACGCGAAGAAGCGCACGTGGCCGCGGCCGAGCCGCCCAACGAGGCCCGCGTCGTATCCGGAGAGCGAGACGAGGAAACGCACGCGGCTACTCGCGCATGAAGCGGCTCGGGTCTTCCTTTATCTCCGCGGCCTTCTTCTTGCGGTACTCCTCGTGGACATCGTCGGCGAGGGCCTTTTCGGTCGCGAGCCGCCGCTTCTCCTCCGCGAGGACGGCGTCGGCCGCGTGGTGCAGGTCGATGTGCACGCTGTGGCCCTGGCCGTCGGACACCACGCGAGCCTCGGGCTCGATGCCGGCGTGCGCGCGCACCAGGCGCTTCTGGTTTTCGTCGAGGTAGTCGTAGGCGCCCTTGATGATCATCAGCTTGAAGAAGATGGGCCCCGCCTCGATGCACAGGAGCAGGAGCATGATGGCGATGGGGATCCAGCCGCCAATCTCGTGCGAGATCTGGATGCGCTTCATGAGCCCGTCGAGGTGGCGGGCGACCTTCTCGTTGCTCGCCTTGTTGCGCGCGAGCTTCTCGGAGAGCGTCTCGAGCTTGGCCTTCACCTCCTTCAGCTCGTCGGAGGCGCTCTGGTTCTTCTTGACGAGGCCGGCGCGGTCACGCTCGAGGTCGGCCTCGAGCGCGTCGAGGTTGTTCTTCTTGTCCTGCCACGCGGGCCCGCGCCCGGGGACGCCGGAGTGCGTCTTGCCCTCGGCCTCGAGCTCGAGCTTGCGCCGCTGCTGGTTGATCTCGACGCGCCTCTTCTCGAGCGAGGCCTCGTTGTCGTCGAGGCGCTTCTGGAGGCCGTCCGCGCGCTCGCGCAACTGCTTGCGCTCGCTGCCGACGAGCGCCTCGGACTGCGTGTTGAGCGCGGCGAGGTACTCGTTTTGCTCCTTCTCGAGAGACGCCTCGATCTCGCTTTCGAGGATGCGGATCTCGAGGGGCTTGGAAAGGCAGAGCCCGATGATGATCGCCATGACCAGGCGCGGCAGCGCGTTCACGAACTCCGACCAGGTGATCTTGTCGGTGCCGTCGCCCTTGCCCGTCGACGAGATGATGAAGCGGTCGATGTTGAAGATGATGAGCGACCACACGAGGCCGAAGCCGACGGACATCGCCACCGACGGCCAGTGGATGGGCTGGGTGCCGAGCGCCGTCGTGTCCTTCGGGGAGAACACCGTGTAGAACGCGTACGACCCCGAGAGGAACGCGAGGACGCCGACGGTGAGCACCACGCCGCCGAGCCCCTGAAACTTCACGCGGTCGCTGTTGGGGCAGCGGATGAGGAGCTGCGGGTCGCCGCCCGCGCAGAACCACAACAGGCGCGTGAAGACGCCGACGTCCTTGAGGCTGCCGTAGTGGTAGCGGTCCTGGCTGGGCGGCGGGGGCGTGGGAGCGGGCGTCGCTTGCGTGGTGGTCATCGGTGTTCCTCCCCGAGGTCGACGGCGAACGAGAACGGTTTGCGGACGAGGGCGCCGAGCGCGACGCGCCAGCGCGGCAGGCGGGCGCGAGCGGCGACGCGAGCGGCCGGGACGGCGACGCGCGCGGGCGGCGCGGAGACGCGGGCCGGCGCGGGCGCGACGACGACGAGGCGGAGCTCGCGCGCGTCCGAGCCGACGCCGCGCGCGACGACGCGGATGACGGGGGCGGCGGCGACGGCGACGAAGCCGTCGAAGCGGCGCCGGACGAAGCGGCGCGTGTCGCCTACGGTGAGAAAGCCGGTGCCCTCGACGAGGACGCGGACGGCGGTGGTGCCGGCGAGGGCGACGCCGGGGTGCTGGACGTCGAGGATCTTCATGTGCAGTCCACGATGATGTCGACGCGGCGGTTCTTCTCCTGGTGCGGAGAGTCGGGGCCGACGACGGCGTCGCGCGAGCCGCGGCCTTCGACACGGATGTTGTCTCGTTTGACGGCGCGGTCCTCGAGGAGGACGTGGGCGACGCTCCGCGCGCGGCGCACGCTGAGGGCGTCGTTGTAGCGCTCGCTGCCGGTGAAGTCGGTGTGGCCGATGACGTCGATCATGAAGCCTCTCTCGGCGTGGGCGTGCAGGAGCGCCGAGAGCTTCTTGAGCGTCGCGTACGAGTCCGCGCGCGGGTCGGCGACGTCGTGGTCGAAGAGCACGTCGCCGGCGAGCGTCAGCCGCTGGCCGCACTGAAAGAACCGCTCCGGATGCGCGAGCGCTTCGTCGACGTCCATCCCCGGCGCGCCCGCCGGGCTCGAGGGGGGCGCGCCGCCGCCGCCGCTCGTCGTCGCGTCACCCACGCCCGCCCCGCCGCCCGCGCCGCCGTTCGCGCCGTTCGCACCGCCAGCGCCGCCAGCGCCGCCCGCGCCCGCGCCGCCGTTCGCGCCGCCCGCGCCCGCGCCGCCGTTTGCGTTCGTGGCGCCCGCGCCCGCGCCGCCGTTCGCGTTCGCGCCGCCCGCGCCGCCGTTCGCGCCCGCGCCGCCGTTCGCGCCGCCCGCGCCGCCCATACCCGCGCCGCCGTTCGCGCCGTTCGCGCCGTTCGCGCCGCCCGCGCCGCCGTTCGCACCGCCAGCGCCGCCAGCGCCGCCCGTGCCCGCGCCGCCGTTCGCGCCGCCCGCGCCGCCCGCGCCCGCGCCGCCCGCGCCGCAGCCGCCGCCCGCGCCGTTCGCGCCGTTCGCGCCGCCCGCGCCGTTCGCGCCGCCCGCGCCGCAGCCGCCGCCCGCGCCGCCAGCGCCGCCGCCCGCGCCGCCAGCGCCCCAGCCGCCGCCCGCGCCGCAGCCGCCGCCCGACGTGCCCGCGGGGTCGGCGGGGCATTCGCACAGCCCCGCGGCGTCGGCGCCGCGCTGCAGGGCGTGGCCGACGACGTGCTCGGCGCCGGCGACGGAGGCGAGCGGGGCGCAGGTCGGCGCCAGCAACGCCGTCAGCAGGAGCAGGAGCAACAGCGGCAGCAGGAGCACGAGCAACCAGAACAGGCACCCGTGGCGCGGCTTGAGCACGCGCGCGTAGATGGTGCCGCGGAGGATGCCGTGGGCGCGGGCGAGGTCGTCGAGGAGGGGCTCCTCGGTCCAGTCGAGCACGTGGACGTCCTCGAGGACGAGGTCGTGCACTACGGGGTTGCCACCGTCGTCGCGGGCGCCGAGCTCCACCCACGCGGGCAGGCGCGCCTGGCGGATGGGCGGCTTCGTCGACGACATCGGCGGCGGCGGCGACGCATGCGCCCCCCGCACCGCGCCGTGCAACAGCGCCAGCTCGAGGACCCGCGCCCCCGGCGCCCCCACGACGTGCATGGCGGACTTCCCCGACGCTTCGTAATGCCCCTCGAAGCTCCCCACGATCCAGCCGCCGGTGGCGACGACCTGCTTGTTCACGGACGCTCGAGTGAGAAGCGCTCGCCGAGCTTGGCGAACCAGTGCTGGCCGAGCCGCGCCACGGGAGCCACGGCGTGGGGCGACGCGTGGTTGTCCTCGAGCAGCTCGTCGGCGACGTAGAACGCCGCCACCTCACAGACGCAGAGGTTCACCTTGCTCTTGCGGCCGTAGCGATGCACGTCGACGAGCCTGCACTCGAGCGCCGCCCGCGAGGACTTCACGCGCACGCAGTCGATCGCCGCGCACGGCTCCGTCTCGACGTCGAGCGCTTCGATCTCGCTCACGTGCGGAGGCATGTCCGCCGAGCTCGCGTTCATGACGACGGCGTCAGGCTCTTCGACGAGGTTGATACACAGCACGCCGGTCTCCTCCGCGATGCGCACCGTATCTTTACGTGTCCCGTCCCTACGATCGGAGACCGCGATCGTAACCATGGGCGGATCCGCGCAAACGCCGTTGAAGTAGGAGAAGGGCGCGAGGTTGGTGCGCCCCTCCCTGTCCCGCGTCGACACCCACGCGATGGGCCGCGGGACGATGATCGACGTCATCAAGGCGTACGTGTCGCGCGGACGAAGACCCTGGAGAATCACACCTCCATGATCTCCTTCTCTTTGGCGGCGAGCATGTCGTCGATGCGCTTCACGAACGCGTCGGTCTGATCCTGCACGCTCTTGAGGCCGCGCTTCTCGTCGTCCTGCGTGATGCTGCCGTCCTTGGACGCTTCCTTCAGCATCTCGTTGGCGTCACGCCGCACGCCGCGCACGGCGACCTTGGCGTCCTCGCACTTGGTCTTCGAGAGCTTGACGTACTCCTTGCGGCGCTCCGTCGACAGCGGCGGCATCGGGACGCGGATGAGCTCGCCGTCGTTGTTCGGGTTGAAGCCCAGGTTGGCTTCGACGATGGCCTTCTCGATGTCCTTGATGATGCGCTTCTCGAACGGCTTGATGACGAGGAGGCGCGCGTCCTGCGCCGACACCGTGGCCACCTGGTTCAGCGGCGTGGGCGTGTCGTAGTAGTTGACGCGGACGCCGTCGAGCATCGACGGGTTGGCGCGGCCGGTGCGGATGGTGGCCATCTGCTTCTTCAAAGCGTCGATGGCCTTCTCCATGTTGTCTTTGGCGTCTTTGATGATGTCGTCGAGCATGATGCGTCCTCCTACCGCGTCTCGCCGTCCGCGACCACCAGGGTGCCCACGGGCTCCCCTTTGACGGCGCGGGTGACGTTGCCCTTCGCGTGCATCGAGAACACGAGGATGGGCATGTTGTTGTCCATGCAGAGCGAGAGCGCCGTGGCGTCCATCACCTTGAGCTCCTTCTTCAGGGCGTCGATGAAGCGGACGCGGGTGAAGCGCGTGGCGTTCGGGTGGGTCTTCGGGTCGGCGTCGTAGACGCCGTCGACGTTGGTGGCCTTCATGATGACGTCGGCGCAGATCTCGTTGCCCCGGAGCGCGGCCGCGGTGTCCGTGGTGAAGTACGGGTTGCCCGTGCCCGCCGCGAAGATCACCACGCGGCCCTTCTCGAGATGCCGGATGGCGCGCCGGCGGATGTACGGCTCGGCGACCTCCTGCATGTTGATGGCGGACTGCACGCGGGTGTGGACGCCGGCGCGCTCGAGCCCGTCCTGCAGCGCCATCGCGTTCATGACCGTGGCGAGCATGCCCATGTAGTCGGCGGCCGCGCGATCCATGCCGCTCGCCGACGCCTTCACGCCCCGAAAGATGTTGCCGCCGCCGATGACGATGGCGAGCTGCACGCCGAGCCCCGTGACCTCCACGATCTCCGCGGCGATCTTGTCGATGACGGCGGGGTCGATGCCGTAGCCCTGGGATCCCTGCAGGGCTTCCCCGGAGAGCTTCAACAGCACGCGCCCATATTTGCAGCCGGGCGGCGGTTCGATCCGGGCGGCGGGCCCTTCGGAGGAGCGGATGTCGGCCATGCGCCCGCGTACCACGCCGCCGGGAACGGCACGAGCCGCCCCGCCGAACCGCCGTGTCCCCGCCGGCCGGGGACGGGCTGAACATTTGATGCGTGGCGTCCGTTCAGGTACTGTACCCATGTACAGGGGAGCAGCAATGACCGAGGCCGAAGAGCTCACCGACCGCCAGCAGCGCGTGCTGCACTTCATCGAGACGCAGATCCGCAAGAACGGCTACCCGCCCACCATCCGCGAGATCGGGCGGCACCTCGGCATCAAGAGCACCAACGGCGTCAACGACCACCTCAACGCGCTCGAGCGCAAGGGCTACGTCAAGCGGCAGGACCACAAGTCGCGCACGCTCGCCGTCGTCAAGGCGCACGAGGACGACGGGGACGACCGGCTGCCCGGGCTGTCGTCGGGCGGCCCCGACGACGACATGGTCGAGGTGCCGCTCTTCGGCCGCGTCGCCGCGGGCGCGCCGCTGCTCGCCGTCGACAACCGCGAGGACACCGTGCGGGTCTCGAGCTTCTTCCTCGGGCGCGGGCACAAGTCCGAGAAGATCTTCGCGCTCCGCGTCGTCGGCGAGTCCATGATCGACGACGGCATCTTCGACGGGGACTTCCTCTTCGTGAAGAAGCAGCCCACGGCGCGCCCCGGCGAGATCGTCGTCGCGATGATCGAGGGGGAGGCCACGGTCAAGCGCTTCTTCCCGGAGGGCGACCGGATCCGCTTCCAGCCGGCCAACGCCCACATGGAGCCCATCTTCGTCGACAAAAAGCAGTTCCGGCAGACCGACATCCTCGGGGTGGTGGTCGGCGTGTACCGCCGGGTCTGAGGCGCGAGCCCCGGACGCCGGCGGTTTGACCGCGTCGGAGTCGCAGGGATACCGTCGAGGGCGATGAGACAGTTCCTCGACATCATCATGCAGGGCGACCTCGTCACGGTGTTGCGCCGCTACGCGGACATCGCGCTCGCCGTGCTCGTGATCGCCGTGGTCGCGATGATGATCGTGCCGGTGCCCACGCACCTCATCGACGTGATGTTGGTCATCAACATCTCGATCTCGATGATCATGCTGCTCATCTCGATGTACATCCCCGACGCGCTCAAGCTCGCGTCGTTCCCCACCATCATCCTCGTCACCACCATGTTCCGCTTGTCACTGAACGTCTCGGTGACGCGCCACATCCTCCTCGACGCCGACGCCGGCGAGGTGGTGCGGTCCTTCGGTCAGTTCGTCGTCCAGGGCAACTTCGTCGTCGGCGTGGTGATCTTCCTCGTCTTGATGTTGATCAACTTCCTCGTCATCTCCAAGGGCTCCGAGCGCGTCGCCGAGGTGGCCGCGCGCTTCACCCTGGACGCGATGCCCGGCAAGCAGATGTCCATCGACGCCGACCTCCGCGCCGGCGCGTTCGACCTCGACGAGGCCCGCAAGAAGCGCAACGACCTCGGGCGCGAGTCACAGCTCTTCGGCTCCATGGACGGCGCCATGAAGTTCGTGAAGGGCGACTCCATCGCGGGCCTCATCATCGTCGCCGTCAACATCATCGCGGGCATCATCATCGGCGTCACGCAGCGCGAGATGACGGCGAACGAGGCCCTCGAGACCTACGCCATCCTCACCATCGGCGACGGCCTCGTCGAGATCATCCCCGCCCTCCTCATGTCCATCTGCGCGGGCCTCATCGTGACGCGCGTGGCCTCCGAGGAGGAGGACGCCAACCTCGGTATGGACCTCGCCACGCAGGTGTTCGCCCAGCCCAAGGCGTTCATCATCGCGGGCATCTTCGTCACGCTCCTCGCGCTCGTCCCCGGCCTGCCCGGCGTGCCGTTCTCCATCGCGGGCGCCGGCATCATCGGCCTGTGGTACGGCCTCGATCGCGCGCGCAAGGCCAAGGAGGGCGGGCTCAACCCCTCCGCCGTCGTCGAGCAGCGCGAGGAGAAGGCGGCCGAGGAGAAGAAGACGGCGGTGCAGAAGGCGCGGGCGCAGGAAGGCCAGAGCTCGCAGATGATGCCGGTGGTCACGCCCATCGCGCTCGAGGTGGCGGCGGACCTCGTGCCCCTCGTCGACGACACGACGGGCTCGAACTTCCTGAACGAGCTCATCCCCATGATGCGCGACGGCTTGTTCTACGAGCTCGGCGTGCGCTTCCCCGGCTTGCGTGTGCGCGGCAACGAGGGCGACCTGCCGCCGGGCAGCTACATCATCATGATCAACGAGATCCCGTTGGTGATGGGCTCCGTCGACAAGGCCAAGTGCCTCGTCAACGACACGCCGGACCGCCTGCGCCTGCTGGGCATCGAGGCCGAGCCCGCGCAAAACCCCGCCAACGGCAACGCCTGCGGCTGGATCTCGAACGACCAGCGCAAGCTCGCCGAGGACGCCGGGCTCACCACGTGGGACGCGCCCGGCTACATCGTGCTCCACCTGAGCGCGGTGCTCCGGAAGAACTCCGCCGAGTTCGTCGGCATCCAGGAGACGCAGAACATGCTCGAGCAGCTCGAGCAGGCGTTCCCCGCTTTGGTGAAGGAGGTCGTGCCCAAGGCCGTGAGCCCCTTTCAGCTCACGGACATCCTGCGCCGCCTCGTGGAGGAGGAGATCTCCATCCGCGACCTCCGGAACATCCTGCAGGCGCTCGCGGAGTGGGGCCCCGTCGAGAACGACACCGTCATGCTCACCGAGTACGTGCGCGCGGCGCTCAAGCGCTACATCTCGCACAAGTACACGCGCGGCCAATCCACGCTCATCGTGTACCTGCTCGATCCGCAGATCGAGGAGACGGTGCGCAGCTCCGTGCAGCACACCTCGTCGGGCAGCTACCTCGCGCTCGAGCCCGAGATCACGCAGGAGATCCTCGCAGCCGTGCGCAACGAGGTGGGCAACCTGCCGCCGTCGGCGCAGCAGCCGGTGGTGCTCACCACCATGGAGATCCGGCGCTACTTCCGGAAGCTCGTCGAGCTCGAGTTCCCTCACCTCGCGGTGCTCAGCTACCAGGAGCTGAGCCCCGAGATGAACATCCAGCCCATCGCGCGCATCAGCCTGGGATGACGGACGGGCTTGCGTGACCGCCGACCTCGCCGCCGCCCGCGTGCTCGTCACGGGCGCGCACGGGTTTCTCGGGCGCCGGCTCGTGAGAGCGCTCGAGGCGCGCGGGGCCGCCAAGAACGTGCTCGCGCCCTCACACGCGGAGCTCGACCTGCTCGATCGCGCGCGGCTCAAGGCGTACCTCGCCGACGCCCGCCCCGACGTCGTCTTTCACCTCGCCGCGCGCGTCGGCGGCATCGGCCACAACCGGGCCAACGCCGGCGTCCTGTTCCACGACAACTTGTTGATGGGCGTGCACCTCCTCGACGAGGCCATGCACGCGGGCGCGCAGAAGGTCGTCGCCGTCGCCACCGTGTGCGCGTACCCGGCGCAGACGCCGGTGCCCTTTCGCGAGACGTCTTTGTGGGACGGCTACCCCGAGCCCACCAACGCGCCGTACGGGCTCGCCAAGAAGATGCTGCTCGTTCAGTCGCAGGCGTATCGCAAGCAATACGGCTTCAACTCGGTGGTGCTCTTCCCTGCCAACCTCTACGGCCCCGGTGACAACTTCGACCTCGAGTCGGGCCACGTCGTCCCCGCGCTCATCCGGAAGATCCACGACGCGCGGCGCGCAGGCCTCGACCGCGTCACCCTGTGGGGCGACGGAACGCCCACGCGCGAGATGCTCTACGTCGACGATGGCGCCGAAGCGCTGTGCCTCGCGGCGGAGCGCTATGACGCGAGCGATCCCGTCAACGTCGGCACCGGCGAGGAGATCTCCATCCGCGCGCTCGCCGAGCGCATCGCGGCGCTCTACGAATGGGAGGGCGAGCTGGTGTTCGATGCGTCCATGCCCAACGGCCAGATGCGCCGCAAGCTCGACGTGTCACGCGCCGAGGCTCTCTTCGGCTTCTCCGCGAGCACGCCGCTCGACGAGGGGCTCGCGCGCACCGTGGCGTGGTGGCGCGAGAGGACGGCGTGACCACGGACCGCGCGCTGCCGGTGGTCGCGGCCGCGCAGCGCGTCTTGGTGATCGAGCGCGGTCGGCGCCGCGCGTGGGCCGACGTCATCGACGTGTGGCGGTTTCGGGAGCTCGTGTACACGCTCGCTGCGCGCGACGTGAAGGTGCGCTACGCGCAGACGGCGCTGGGCGTCGTCTGGGTGTTGCTGCAGCCGGCGCTCAGCGCCCTGCTCTTCTTCGCCGTCTTCGGCCGCCTGGCCAAGATGCCGTCCGACGGCATCCCGTACGCGGTGTTCGCCGTGACGGGCATCGTGCCGTGGCTGTTCGTCTCCAACTCGGTCGGTAACGCGTCGACCTCCGTGCTCACCGCGGCGCCGCTCATCGGCAAGGTCTACTTCCCGCGCCTCATCGTCCCCATCGCGGCCACCGCCGCGGCGCTCGTGGATCTCGTCGTGGCCATGCCGCTCGCGATGGTGGCGGCGCTCCTGGCGGGGCTACACGTGTTCACCCCCGTCCTGCTGCTCGCGCCCTTGTTCTGCCTCGGCCTCGTCGTGGCGGCGGCGGCGGTCGGCACGCTTTTGTGCTCGCTCACCGTGGTCTTTCGCGACTTCCGCCACGTCATCCCTTTCCTCATCCAGATCTGGCTGTACGCCACGCCCATCGTCTATCCGTCGAGCCTCGTGCCCGAGCGTTGGCGGCCGGTCTTCTTTCTGAACCCTGTCGCGGGTGCGCTCGAAGGCTTCCGCGCGTCGGTGTGCGGGCTCCCCGTCCCGTGGGACGGCGTGCTCGTCTCCACGCTGTCGTCGCTGTTCCTGCTCGCGGTCGCGTTGCGCGCCTTTGCCGCCGTAGAGCGCCAGCTCGTGGATCGCCTGTGACGGAATGGGCCATCCGCGCCGACGGGCTCACCAAGGTCTACCCCATCGTCCAGGCCGCGACCGCGCACGGCTACGACACGTTGCGCGAGGCGCTGGTGCGGATCGCCCGGCGCCCGTTCTCCCGCCGGGAGCGCCAGGGCTCCATCACCGTGCTCGACGACGTCACATTCGACGTCGCGCGCGGTGACGTCGTCGCCGTCATCGGGCGCAACGGCGCCGGCAAGAGCACCCTCCTCAAGATCTTGAGCCGCATCGTGGAGCCCACGCGCGGGCGCGCCGAGATCCGCGGGCGCACGTCGTCGCTGCTGGAGGTGGGGACGGGCTTTCACCCCGAGCTCACCGGGCGCGAGAACGTGTACTTGAACGGCACCATCCTCGGGATGACCCGCCGCGAGATCCGCACCAAGATCGACGAGATCGTCTCGTTCGCGGGCGTGGAGCAGTTCCTCGACGTCCCCGTGAAGCGCTACTCGTCGGGCATGCAACTGCGCCTCGGCTTCTCGGTGGCCGCGCACCTCGATCCCGAGATCCTGTTCGTCGACGAAGTGCTCGCCGTCGGCGACGCCGAGTTCCAGAAGAAGTGCCTTGGAAAGATGGACCAGGTGGCCAGCGCCGGCCGCACCGTCCTGTTCGTCTCCCACGATCTCGCCGCCGCCGAGCGCCTCTGCAAGAGCGGCCTGCTGCTCGAGCGCGGGCGCATCGCGAAGCGCGGCACGCCACGCGAAGTGATCGACGCGTACCACAGGGCGCTCGCCGACACGCCGCCCACCGATCTCGCCGCGCGCCCGGACCGCCGCGGCGACGGCCGGGTGAAGTTCTGCGGCCTCGAGATCGAGGTGGACGGACACGTGGCGCCGGCGGCGCGCACGGGGTGCGATCTCGCGCTGAAGATCGACGTCGAGGCCACGGAGCCCTTGCGCACGGTGGTGGTCCACGTCGCGCTCTTCGACGGCGCCCGCCGCGCCATCGGCTTTTTGGGCTCGGACGTCACCGATGCACGAGGCGAGTCCCTCTCGGTGCCTCAGGGGCGCTCCCGGATCGTCGTCTCCCTGCCTCGCCTGCCGCTCCTCCCCGACACGTACTCGCTGAACCTCTTCTGCCGCGCCGACGGCGGCATCGCCGACTGGGTGCAGGACGCGGCGACGCTGCAGGTGATCGACGGCGACATCTACGGCTCGGGCAAGCTGCCGCCGCAGGGGTACGGCTCCTTCGCCATCGCCTGCTCGTTCTCCGCCGAGGACGCGGCGTGATGAGCTGGCGCGCCCGCGCCCGCGCCGCGGCGCGCATCACGCTCACGGATCCCCGCCACCTCGCCGCGTGGCTGCGCTCGAGCTTCCGCGACGACTTCCCGATGCGCGCGCGCATCCCGTGGCTCACCTTCGACGCGGTCGACCGCCTCGCGGCGCTCGACCTGCGCGGAAAGCGCGTCTTCGAGTGGGGCTCCGGCGGCTCCACGCTCTTCTTCCTCGACCGCGGCGCCCACGTGACCTCCGTCGAGCACGACGCCTCGTGGCAGGCGCGCCTCGCGCCCCTGGTCGGCGACGCCGTGGACCTGCGGCTCATCGAGAGCGAGCCCGGCGGCGGCGGCGACCCCGCCGACCCCGACGCGTACGTCTCGAGCGAGGGCCCGCGCTACGAGCGCTACGCGCGCGCCGCGGAGGAGGTGCCCGATCAGAGCCTCAACGTCGCGCTCGTCGACGGGCGCGCGCGCCCCTCGTGCATCAAGCACGCGGTGCCCAAGCTGCGGCACGGCGGCCTCCTCGTCGTCGACGACGCCGCGCGCCCTCACTACCTGGCGAAGGCGGGCGCCCTCCTTTTCGGCTGGGCCCACGAGCGCCACCGCGGCGCTGTGCCCGGGCTCGCGCAGGAGGGCTGCACCGACGTCTTCGTCAAGCCGTGACGGGCCGCGCGCTCGCCCCCGGGCGCTTGAAGCACACGTAGGTCGCGGTCGCGGGCGGACCGGCGTCGACCTCGAAGCGCGCCGCTACCTTCAGCCCGTGGTCGCCGAGCGCCCCGGCGAGGTCGCCTTCGATGAGCGCCGCGCGGTGCACGACGACGGCCGCCCGGCACACCCGCGCCGCCTCCGCGAGCGCCGCGCGCCGGTCCGGGACGCGCACAGCCCCGTCAGCGACGACGACGATGTCGAAGCTCTCATCCGCGAACGGCAAGCGCGTCGGGGACGCGGCGAGCGCGCGAAGCGGCGCGTCCGCGGGCGCGCCCCCGCCGCGCTCCGGCGGGGTGGCGTCGACACGGGTGATGCGCAGCTCGTGCCCGAGCAGCGCGAACAGCGCCTCGCCCGCCGGCCCGCCCGCGCGCGAGGCGTCCGCGCCCGCGTCCAGGCCCACCGTGAGGATGGCGTCGCGCGCGTGGCCCGTGCGCGCGACGGCTTCGGCCAGCGCGCGGAACGCGACGCCCGGCCGTCCCATGTGGAGCTCGTAGAGCGCTTCGTCGTCGCTGCCGGCGCCGAAGGCACCGCTTCGGCCCGCGAGGCGAGCGAGCGAGCGAGCGAGCCGCGCACGATCCAGCGCGGCGCGCAGCGAGTCCGGCAGGGCGCGCGCGAGGACCCGCGCGGCGCGCTCGAGCGGGGCGCGCCGCGCGGCACCGAGGCCGACGCGGCCGCGGCGCGGGGGCCGATCCGCCAACAGCCCGGTGAGGAGCGGCAACGCCTCGGCAGCGCGCCGCTCGTACGTGTGATCGCGCAGCGTCCTTCGCTGCCCGGCCGCGGCGATCGCCGCGCGCTCCGCCGGGTGGTCGAGGAGCCAGCGGGCCTTGTCCGCGCACTCCTCGGCGCTCCGCCACGTCACCACCTCCTCGTCCGGCGAAAACAGCGAAGGCAGAGAGGGCTTCCTGTCCGTCAACAGCAGCGCGCCCATGCCGGTGGCCTCGAAGAGCCTCATGTTGTTCGCGAACCCGAGGGCGAAGGGTGCGTGCCGGTTCCACGCGACGCGCGCCTCGGCCAACAACGCGTACATCTCATTGCCCCAGGCCGCTCCGCGGTACCGCGCGCGCGCCGCCGGCCCCTCCGGCGGCGCCGGACCGTACAGCTCCACCCCCGGCACGGCGGCGACGAGGGTCTCGAGCGTGGCCGCGGCGCCCCCGTGGACGCCGCGCATGCCGCCGACAAAGACCACGTCCCGCTCCCTCGGTCGTGCGCCGATCTCGGCGAGCAGGCAGGGGTCGAACGCCAACGGCACGTAACGGGCTCGACCCCCGAGGCGCGCGAACCAATCGACGAAGTGCGGCAAGGAGCTGACGAGCGCGTCGTACGGGCCGATGTCCACGTGCCTCGAGAGCGCCGCGGCCACCTGCCCCACCACGACCGCGCCGCGCGACGAGGCGCGACGGAGCACCTCGCTGGAGACGGCCTCGATGTCCAGGACCCAGACGACGTCCGGGCCCGCCGCGGAGAGCTGGGCGTCGAGGACGGCGGCGAGCGCCTGGCGCGGTGAAGGAGGCAGCGCGACGTCGTGCTCGATGGCCCAGCGCGCCTGGAGCGGGAGGCAGTTCGCGACGACGTCGGAGGCTTCGACGTCACCCCGCTGCGAAAACGCGCGCGACATGAAGTCCGACGTCCCGAAACGCGCCGCCACGATGGCCCGCAGTTGCGCCTCGTACGAGCCGCTGCGGCGCGCGGCGCCGGACCGGTAGAGCGCGGCGAGGAACGGCGCGTAGTTGGTGTCGACGAACACGATCTTCATGCGCGTCCCACCGGCGCCATCAACTCCACGTCGCGCGGACGCGGACCATCTCGTCGATGACGTCGAGGGCGCCCGCGGCGAAGTCGTCGGCTGTGAAGCGGCGCGCGCGCGCGCGGCCGCGCTCGACGAGCCCGGCGCGCTCCGCGTCGTCTTTCAGGATGCGCGCGAGGGAGGCAGCGAAGCCGCGGGCGTCGAGCGGATCCACGAGGAGCGCCGCGTCGCCGAGCTGCTCCTCGGCGCCGGCGACGCGCGCGGCGACGACGGGGCACCCGAGCGCGAACGCCTCGAGCGGCGGCAGGTTCTCGGGCCCGAAGAAGCTCGGATACGCCATGGCGCCGGCCTGGCGGTACAGGGCGACGAGAGCGCGCTGCTCGACGAAGCCGAGGAAGTGGACGCGGGCGCCGAGGCCGGCCCGCGACGCGCGCTCGCGGAGCGCCGCGCCCTGGCCGCGATCGGAGCCCGGCAACGCGGAGATCGACGCGCACGCCGTGCTCCTCTTCGAGCAGGCGCACCGCCTCGAACAGCGTGGCGTGGTTCTTGTGCGGCCACAGTTGCGCCGGGTAGACGATGAACGGGCGCGCCACGCCGAGCCGCGACAACGCCGCGGCGTCCCCGGCGTCGTCGGCAGCGGCGTCGAGCGCGAAGCGCGGCGTCGGGTGCGGCAGCTTGCGGACCCGGTCGGCAGGCACCTGGAAGAACGACTCCACCTCGGCGGCGCCGACTGCGGTTCCGACCACGACACGCAACGCCCGCCGGAGCGTCTCCGCCGTGGTGCGCTCGCGCGACGCGTACTCGCCGTCGGCGGACACCTCCGGGAACCACGGCTGTACGCGGTGCTGAAGGTCCCAGACCGTCACGGCGTAGGGCACGTCCAGGAGCGGGAGGAACGGCCCCGGGGAGAAGACGAGCGCGACGCCGTCGTCCGCGAGGCGCCGGTGCCACAGCGTCGACACGCGCCTCGCGACCCCTCGTCCGGCGAGCTCGGCGACGGCGCGCGCGCCGCGACGCAGCTTGCGGCGGAGCGCGCTGTCGTCGACGCGCACCACGGGGAGGGCGCCGAGCTCGCGGGTGTCGAGGGCCTCACCCCGGGTATACACGACGAGCTCACGGCCCGGCCGCGGAGGCGCGCGGCCGAGCGCCTTCACGATCTCCACGGTGATCGTGTGGCCGCCGCCGACGGCCGCCACGAGGTCCTCCGCGTATACCGCCACTTTCATGACGCGCGCTTCCTGGCGACGGCCACGAGGTGGAACGTGTCCAGGGAGGGCGGCTCGTCGGAGAAGCCGCCGGTGAGCGACGACAGCTCGAGCCCGGCGTCCTCGATGAAGCGCGCGAGCTCGGGCGCGAGAAACATGCGCCCCTGGTGGGTCTCCTCGAGCGGCGGCGCACCCGGCGCGCACAGCGTCCAGCGCACGGTGGCGACGGCCGTGCGCGCGTCGACGCTCGTCTCCGAAAAGCGGATGACGCCGCCGGGGAGCCTGCGCAGCCGCACGGGCTCGAAGTGCGCGAACATCGCCGCCGCGTGCCACACCTCCACGACGACGAGCCCCCCGGCGCGGACTGCGCCGGCCATCCCGCGCAGGGTACTGGAGACGCCGGCGTCGGTGCGGGCGTAGCCGAGGGAGTCGAACAGGCACACGGCGGCGTCGAAAACGCCGCGCTCGTCGAGCCGCGTCATGTCGCCTACGCGCAGCGGCGCCGAGGGGAGGCGGCGGCGCGCGAGGGCGATCATGTCCGCGGACGCGTCGACGCCGGCGACGTCGACGCCGAGGCGCGCGAGCTCTTCGGCGTGCCGCCCGGTGCCGCACGCGACGTCGAGGACGCGCGGCGCGGCGCCGACCGCCGTCACGCGCGCGGAGACGAACGACGCCTCGGCGGCGTAGTCCTTGTCCGCGTACAGCGCGTCGTACAGCTCCGCGAAGCGCCCGGAGTAGGGGACCGGGCCGGTCACGCCACCGCCCGCGACAGCGCCGTCGCCACGACGGCGATCTGCTGGTCCGTGAGCGTCGGCGAGGACGGCAGGTAGAAGCCACGCTCCCACATGGCGTCGGCGACCGGACAGGGCGCCGACCGGAAGCCCGGCAGCGCCTGCAGGCACGGCTGCGCGCTCATGGGACAAAAGAAGGTGCGGGTCTCGACGCCGTCGCTGCGCAGCCGCTCCATCACCTCGTCGCGGGAGGCAGGGCAGCCCTCGCGGACCATCAGCGCGAACATCCAGTAGACGTGACGTGCCCACGACTCCTCGACGGGAAGCACGAGGTGCGGCACCGCCGCGAGTGCGGCGCGGTAGCGGTCCGCCATGCGCCGCTTGGCCGCGACGATCTCGTCGAGGCGGCCGAGCTGCCGGGTGCCGAGCGCGGCCTGCATCCCCGTCATGCGGAAGTTGTGCCCGAGCACGGCGTGCACGAAGCGCGGCTGCGCAAAGCCGAGGTTGCGCAGCAACCGCAGGCGCTCGGCGAGCGCGTCGTCGTCGGTGACAACGGCGCCACCTTCGCCGGTGGTGACGATCTTGTTGGCGTAGAAGCTGAAACAGCCCATGTCACCGAACGATCCCGTCATCCGGCCGCGCACCGTGGCGCCGTGAGACTCGGCGCAATCCTCGATGACCACGAGGCCGCGCTTGCGCGCCACCGGCAGCAGAGCGTCCATGTCCACGGGGTGCCCGAACAGGTGCACGGGGATGATGGCGCGGGTGCGCGGCGTGCAGAGCGCGTCGACGAGGGCGACGTCGATGTTGCCGGTGCGCGGCTCGCTGTCGACGGGCACGGGCAGCGCGCCGTTATGGACCGCCGCGAGCGCGGTGGCGATATTGGTGCTGGCCGACACCAGCACCTCGTCACCGGCGCCCACGCCGGCGGCCTGCACCGCCAACTGCAGCGCCGCCGTGCCGCTCGAGACCACCACCGCGTGCTTGACGCCGACTTGCGCCGCGAGCCGCGCCTCGAACCGCGGGATGGCTTTGCCGAACGTGCCCGAGATCTCTCCGCGGGCAAGCGCACGCACGACCTCGTCCACGTCCTCCGGGCGGATGTCGGGCGAAAACACCGGGATCAACGGGGATCACTCCGGCCGACGTCGACGATGACCTTGTCGTTCTCGGTGCCGAGGAACGGCCCCTGCTTCACGCTGATGCACTGCATGTCTTCGAGCACGCGGATCGCGTGCACGCCGTGGATGAGGACGATGGCGTCGCCGGCGCGCAGCGTCACCTCGCGCAGCAGGCTGCCGTCGTCGCGGTAGAGCTCCACCGCGACCACCCCGCGTTGCACGACGAACATCTGCTGCAGGTCGTCGATCTGGCGGGAGACCGCCCGGTGGTAGTGAGGCGGCTCCTGGAACCCGGCCTCGTGCGCGAGCAGGCCGAACTGAAACGACGAAGACGCCGGCGAGAAGAACGTGGTGGTCTTCACCGAGGTCCCCGCCCAGATGATCTCCGCGTACTTGGTGCCGGCGTGCTCGATGGCCTCGACTCCGTCGTGCGCAGGACTATTCGATGTCACGGAGCCTCTTCCTCTCGCCGCTGACGACGTCGACGACCTGCATCTCTTCGATCGCGCGCCGGCGGGCAGCGCCGCGCAGGTACGTCAGCATACCACGGGGTCCCCGCGACTCGCGAAAGCGGGAGGCGACGAAGCCGCCGGGCACACCGGGGTCGGGGAGCGCGGCCGCGATGGCTTCGCGAACGAAGTACGCGTTGTTGCCGGCGCTGTTGCACCCGATGAACCGCATGCCCTTCTTCGCCGCGAGCGCCGTCAGCGCGGGGAGCGAAGCCCCCCAGTACAAAAACGACGGGTGCGCCGACGCGCGCCGGAACGCGGGGTCGTACGGCACGCTCACCGTGGCGCGGGCGCCGAACACGGCGTTGTATTCGAGGATGGCGATGTCGGGAGTGACGACGTCCAACGCCTCCCACACCCAGTAGTCGTTGCCGTCGATGTCGATGTGCAACAGCCCGATGCGGCCGGTGACGCCCGCCTCGCGGATGAGGTCGTTCACGTTTTCGCGCGTGACAAACGCGGCGCGTGCGTCGAGGTCGTGACGCCATGAGATCTCGTCCGCGCGGATGCGTGCGACGTTGTTGTCGCTGCCGTCCATGACAAAGCCACGCCAGTTGTCGCGCACGAGCAGGAAGCGCGTGTTGGCCTCGCGATAGTCCTCGACGCCGAACTCGACGAAGGTGTCCACCTCGATGGGCAGGTGGTGCGCCAGGTACTGGATGATCCCGTCGTCGCCGAACTGCGAGAAGACACGCAGCTCGACGTCACGCAGCGCCCGCACGGACCCGAGCGCGCGAATCCGCTGCACGGCTGGCTCCGCCGCGAGCACCTTGAGCGTCTCCACCTCGCGCTCGACGCGGGCCGTGAGCGCGAGCAGGTCTCTGACGCGACGAAGCCCGCGGGCGGGCGCTCTGGGCCACATGTGACGCTTTTCGCACATGGAGAGAGGTGATCGAAATTGCTAGTCTGCGCCCGTGCGCTTCACCCTCGTCACGCCCGTCTTGAACGGCATGCCGTTCCTGCCGGCGTGCGTCGAGTCCATCGATCTCCAGCGGCGGGACGGCGTCGAGGTCGAGCACGTCGTCTGCGACGCCGGCTCCACCGACGGCACCCGCGAGTGGCTGCGGGCGCACGCGCCGCACGCCACGCTCGTGTTCGAGCCCGACCGCGGTCAGGTCGACGCCCTCGAGCGTGCCTTCGCGCGCGCCGGCGGCGAGGTGCTCGGCTGGCTGAACGCAGACGACATCCTCGAGCCCCACGCGCTGCGTCGCGCGGCGGACGCTTTTACGGCGGCGCGCGCGGAGGGGCGGCCGGCGGTGGCGGTCACCGGCGCGTGCGTGCTCGTCGACGAGGACAACGTGCCCTTCACGGTGGTCGCGCCGCCCGCCGGTGACGTCGAGCCGCGCGCGCTGTTGTGGCGCGTGCGCAACCTGATGCAGGCCTCCACGTTCTTCACGCGCGACGGGTTCCGGGCGGCGGGCGGCTTCGACCACAGCCTCGACCTCGCGTTCGACGCCGACCTGTTCCGCCGCCTCGCGCAGCTCGGGCGGGTGACGTCGTTGCCGTCGGAGATCCTCTCGCGCTTCCGCATCCACGCAGCCAGCAAGACGGAGCGCAACCACGCCGACTCCGCGCGCCAGGATCTGCGCTCGCGCCGCAAGCTCGGGCTGCCCTGGACGAGCCCCGCGGCGTGGACGCTCGTCAAGCGCGGCTACGTGTACCCGCTGTTGCCCGCGGGCACGCTGCGCGCCGCGCGCCGCGTCGTGGGGGCCCTGCGCGGATGATCCCCTTGCATTGCGTCGTCGACGCCCGCGCCGTCGTCCCCGCGGCGCTCGACGGCGTCGGCCGGCACTGGTGGCTCACCCTGGCCGCGCTCCCGGCCCTCCTCGAAGCGGACGCGCGCGACGTCCGGGTGACCCTCGTCGCCCAACCCGACGCCGTCGACGCGTTGCGGGCCCAGACCGGCGGCTGCGTCGCCGTCGTCGCGAGCGACGTGCCGGTGGCCTCCCTCGTGCAGCACTTCACCTGGCCGCGCGCCATCGCCGCGCTCCGGCCCGACGTCGTCACCTACCCGCAGTACGACATGCCCTTCGTCCCCGCCGGCGCGGCCTCCGTCGCCGCCGTATACGACTTCACCTACGTCGACGAGCCCGGCTACTTCGGCGCGCGACGCGAGCACCGGCGCCTCGCCGCCGCGGCGCTGCTGTCCTCTACGGTGGCCCGCGCCACGCGTGTGCTGACGCTCTCCGAGACCATCGCCCACGAGATTGGGCGCCGCTTCCCGCGCCGCGCGGACCGCGTGCGGGTGGTCGCGCCCGGGCCGGTGTCGCTGCCGGCGCCCGCGCCGGGGCCGCTCGCCCCTGCCCGCTTCGCCTACATCGGCAACCACCGGCCTCACAAGCGCGTGCCCGTGCTCCTCGACGCCTTCGCGCGGCTCCGCGCCCTGCGGCCCGACGCGGAGCTCGTGCTGTCCAGCCGCGCCGATCCCCGCTTCGCCGACGTCGCCGCGCGCGCCCGCGCGACGCCCGGCGTCACGCTCCTCGAGGCGCCGTCGGACGAGCGCGTCGCGGAGGTCGTGGCCTCGAGCCGCGCGCTCCTGTTCGCCTCCGTGGGCGAGGGCTTCGGCTTCCCCGTGGTGGAGGCGCAAGCGCTCGGCACGCCCGCCATCGTGGCCGACGCCGGATCGCTGCCCGAGGTCACCGCCGACGGGGGCATCGTCATCAGCCCGCACGACGACGTCGGGGCCTGGTGCGCCGCCATGGTGCGGCTGCTCGACGACGACGAGCGAGCGCGCCTGTCCGCGCGCGCGCGTGCGGCCGCGGCCGCGCGCTCCTGGGAGCTTGCCGCGCGCAGCCTCGTTACGATCTGGCGTGAGGCGGCCGCCGAGCGCAAGAATGGCCGCACATGACCAACAAGCGGGCGCTCATCACCGGCATCACCGGGCAGGACGGCTCCTACCTCGCGGAGCTCCTCCTCTCCAAGGGGTACGAGGTGGCCGGCATCGTGCGGCGGTCGAGCTCCATGGAGCGCGCGCGCATCGACCACCTCCACCTCATCGAGTCTTCGAGCGCGCGCGACGACGTCAAGCTCTACTACGGCGACCTCACCGACGGCTCGTCGCTGAACCGCACGTTGCGCGAATTCAAGCCCGACGAGATCTACAACCTCGGCGCCCAGAGCCACGTGCGCGTCTCGTTCGACGTGCCCGAGTACACCACCGACGTCGACGCGCTCGGCACCGTGCGCGTCCTCGAGGCCATCCGCGACGTCGGCATCGCGCCCCGCTTCTACCAGGCCAGCTCCTCGGAGCTGTTCGGCAAGGCGCTGGAGGTGCCGCAGACGGAGACCACGCCGTTCAACCCCCGCAGCCCGTACGCCTGCGCCAAGGCGTTCTCGTTCTTCCTCGTGAAGAACTACCGTGAGGCGTACGGGATGTTCGCGGTGAACGGCATCCTGTTCAACCACGAGTCGCCGCGCCGCAGCCCCAACTTCGTCACGCGCAAGATCACCAAGGCCGCGGCGCGCATCAAGCTCGGCCTTCAACAGACGGTGGCGCTCGGCAACCTCGAGGCGCGACGCGACTGGGGCTTCGCCGGTGACTACGTAGACGCCATGTGGCGCATGCTCCAGGCGGAGACGCCGGACGACTTCGTCATCGCCACGGGGGAGACGCACTCCATCCGCCAGCTCCTCGACGAAGCGTTCAGCCATGTGGGCATCGATTGGACGCCGCACGTCACCCACGACCCGCGCCAGCTCCGGCCCACGGAGGTCGACATGCTGCTCGGCGACGCCAGGAAGGCGAAGCGCGACCTCGGTTGGGAGCCGACGATGCGCTTCCGTGAGCTTGTCCGCACCATGGTCGACGCGGATCTCGAGCGCGAAGCGCGCCTCCGCGGGACCTGACGTGCGCGTGCTCATCACCGGCATCAGCGGACAGGACGGCTCGTACCTCGCCGAGCAGCTCGTCGCCCGCGGAGACGAGGTCCACGGCGTCTCGCGGCGGGCCGGGGCGCCCATCGCGAACCTCGCCGGCGTCGCTGGGCGCGTGACGCTTCACGGCGCGAGCCTCACGGACCCCGACGCGGTCGACGCGCTCGTCGCCGCCGTCGAGCCCGAGCGCGTATTCCACCTCGCGGCGCGCAGCTTTATCGGCTCCGACGAGGCGGTCGGCATGGGCTTCAACGTCGACTCCACCCTCTGCCTCCTCGAGGTGCTCGCCCGCCGCAGACCTGGCGCGCGCCTCCTCCTCGCCGGCAGCGCCGCGCAGCTCGCCGGCGCGCAGGCGCCGCAGAGCGAGCGCGCGCGGCCGGCGCCGCTCACCACGTACGGCCTGAGCAAGCAGCTCGCCGCCGACGCCGTCGCGTTCTTCCGCGACACGCGTGGGCTGCACGCCGCCACCGCCATCCTCTTCAACCACGAGTCGCCCCGTCGCCCGCCGCGCTACGTCTCCAAGAAGCTCGCCACCGCCGCGGCGCGCATCGCCCGCGGCCTCGAGCGCTCCGTCGCCGTCGGCGACCTCGACGCGTGCCGCGACTGGGGCTACGCCCCGGAGTACGTCGACGCCATGGCGCGCATGACCGAGCTCGACGTCCCCGAGGACCTGGCGCTCGCCACGGGCGTGTCACACAGCGTCCGCGAGATGGCGGACGCCGCGTTCGCCGCCGCCGGCCTCGACGCCGCGGCCCACCTCGTCGTCGAGCCGCGGCTCGTGCGGCCACCCGATCCCGTCCCGCTCGTCGGCGACGCCGCCCGCGCGCACGCGGTGCTCGGATGGCGCCCCCGCGCGTCGCTCGCCGACATCATGCGCGAGATGGTTCAGGCGGAGACGGCGGCGCTCGCCCGATGAAGCGCGTGGGAAGCTGGTAGCGTCGCCGTGGTGCCTCTCGCCTCCTTCACGACCGTCGCGCTCGCGTTCGTGCTCGCCCTCGGCCTCGCGCTCTACATCGCGCCCATCCTCATCCGCGCGGCGCTCCGCTACGGCATCGTCGACAAGCCCAAGCCGCCGCTGAAGGTCCACGGCGATCCGGTGCCGTACCTCGGCGGGATGGTGGTGTTCGCCGCGTTCCTGGCGTCGCTGGCGATCACGTTTCCCTTCGACAAGAGCGTGCTCGCCATCCTGTTGTCGTCGAGCCTGGTCGTCTCCGTCGGCCTCATCGACGACCTCGGCACCCTGGTCCCGAAGGACAAATTCATCGGGCAGCTCGTCGCGGCGGTGGTGCTCGTCAAGGCCGGCGTGGCGGTGAACCTCGCGGCGCTCCCGTCGCCCGTCGACGAGGTCGTGAGCGTCCTGTGGCTGGTGACGTGCATGAACGCCTTCAACATCCTCGACGTGAGCGACGGCCTCGCCACCACCGCCGCGCTCGTCGGCGCGCTCGGGGCCAGCGCCATCGCGCTGTTGAACGGCGCGCCCATGGTCGCCGCCATGGCCGCGAGCCTCGCCGGCGCGTGCGTCGGCTTCCTGCGGGTGAACCGCCAGCCGGCGCGCATGTACCTCGGCGACACCGGCTCCATGTTCCTCGGCGCGGTCCTGGGCGCGCTCGCCATGGTCGGGCGTTACAGCGACAGGAACGTGGTCTCGTCGTGGTTCGTGCCGCTGGCGCTCCTGGCCATCCCGCTGTTCGACCTCGTCCTCGTCGTCGTCGCCCGGCTCCGCGCCCGGCGGCCCATCTATCACGGCTCTCCGGACCACTTCGCGGTGCGCCTGCGCCGCGCGGGTTGGAGCGCGCGGCGCATCGCGCGCACCGCGGGCTGCGTGGGCGCGTTGGTCATCGCCGCAGGCATAGGCTCCACGTTCCTCGACGACACGCACGCGGCGGCGGTGCTCGGCACGGCGACGCTCCTGCTCCTCGCCCTGCTCGTCGTTGTCCTCGTGCGCTACCCGCCCACCCCGCCGCCAGAGGGCCCATGACCGGCGTCATCCACGTCGTCACGGCGCTCGAGCGCGGCGGCGCCCAGCGCGTGGTGCTGGAGACGGCGGCGCGGCTCCACCACCCGGGCCGGCCGCAGCTCGTCGTCACCGGGCCGCGCGCCGGCGGCGAGGGCGCGCTCGACGATGAGGCCGAGCGCCGCCTGGGCCGGCGCCTGCTGCGGCTCAAGAGCCTCGCCGGGCCCGTCGATCCCGTGCGCGACACCCTGTGCGTGCTCGATCTCGCGCGGCTCATCGACCGCGAGGTGAGCCGGCTCGGCTCGCCGGTGGTCGTGCACACGCACTCGAGCAAGGCCGGCGTCGTCGGGAGGCTCGCGGCCCGCGCCGTGCGCGGCGTGTATTCGGTCCACACCGTCCACGGCTTCGGCCTCGATGCCCTCGGCGAGAAGCACCGCTGGGTCCTCGAAGCGGCCGAGCGCGCGTCGTCGGTGTGCGACGTCGCCGTGTTCGTCAGCGAGGCCGACCGCGCCGCCGCGTCACGGCTCGGTCTGTTCCGCGACGCACGCCACGAGGTCATCCGCGCCGGCGTCGACGTCGCGGCCTTCGCGGGCGTCGCCGGCGACCCCGCCCGCAGGCGCGAGGCGCTCGAGCGCTTCTTCACCCCTCTCCCCGCCCGCGGCTCGCCCGTCGACGGCGCCCGCGACCGGCTCCTGCGCGTCGGCGTCCACGACGTCGCCGTCGCCGGCGAGCGCTTGCGCGGCGCCGTCGCGAAGGGGCTGTCCTCCGAGGCCTCGCGGCGGTCGCCGTGGCCGCAGCCGCGCGGGCCCGTCGCCGTCACCGTCGGCAACCTCAAGGCGCAGAAGGACCCGCTCTTCCACCTCGAGGTGCTGCGCGCCTGGGCCGAGCGCCGCGCCTCGGGCGCGCGCGCCGCAGGCGCCGCCCGCACGCCAAGCCGAGGCGCGCCGAGGCGCGCGCCCGAAGGCTCGCCGCGCCTCCTGTTCGCCGGCGACGGGCCCTTGCGCGACGACGTCGCGGGACGCGCGCGCGAGCTCGGCCTCGACGGCGCGCTCGCCCTGCCGGGCTTCCTCGAGGATCCCCGCGACGCGCTCGCCGCCGGCGACGTGTTCCTCCTGGCGTCGGCGTGGGAGGGGCTGCCCTGCTCCGTCGTCGAGGCGCTCGCCGCGGGGCTCCCGTGCGTCGTGCGCGACACCGGCTACGCCGCCGACCTCGCGTGGGCAAAGAAGGCCGTGCGCGCGCTCCCCCACGACGCGCCGCCCGAAGCGTTCGCCGCCGCGCTCGACGACGTCGTCGGCGCGCCGCCGCGGATCCCCAAGGTGCCGCGCGCCTTCACCGTCGCCGGCATGCTCCAGGCGCTCTCGCGTCTGTACGACGAGCTCATCGGGCCGCCGCGGCCGACGGGGCCTCTGTTCGGGCGGCGGCGCGCCGGCAGAGGAAGTGCCAGTAGGGCAAGCCGTCGGAGATGACGACGTCGTCGAAGCTGTCCCGCAGCGTGCGGATTCTGATCGCGGGTGACCCGCTGCTCGATGCTCGTGAAGAAGCGGTCGTAGACGTCCTGCTCGATCCGCCTCGTCGACATGCCGTGGTACGCGTCCCACAACGGCACCGACGACGCCCACGCGCGCGCGTCGCCACCCGGCACGATGTGCTCCGCCGCGGCCACGGCGTCGCCGAGCGCGATGAGCGGCTTGTACACGCCGACGGCGCCGGCGTGGGCGATGCGCCGGCGCAGCTCCTCGTCGCGCAGCCGCGAGAGCGCGCGGCGCGCGACGGTGACGCCCGCGAGGATGGCGCGCCAGTGCGCCGGCCGGTTCTCGAGCGCGTAGTACACGAAGATCAACAGCTCCGGCGCGAGGCGCCGCATGCGCCGCACCTCGTCGAGGCACGGCGTCGGGAGCGTCTGCAACACGCCCAGGCAGTAGGCGAGGTCCGCGCAGTCGTCGCGGAAGGGGAGGTCCGTGATGTCGCCGAGGAAGAAGAGGCAGTTGCCGGCGCCGCGGAGGTTGTCGCGCGCGACAAAGATGGCGTCGGAGTAGTCGACGAGCACCACCTCGCGGGCCCTGTCGACGAGCTGCATGCTCCAGCGCCCCGAGCCGCAGCCGAGGTCGAGCAGCCGCTTGTCGCCGAGGTCGTCGACATCGACGAGGTCGAAGTAGCGCGCGAGTTCGCGGCGGTGCTCGGGGAGCAGCTCGCGATAGGCGTCCCACTCCCGCCCGAACGAGCGCTGGATGTCCGGCGCGAAGCCCGCTGCCGAGGCGGGGTCGGCCGCGCGCCCGTCAGGAGCGGCGGCGTCGCGCCACGCGGCGTCGCGGCCCGACAGGCGCGCGCGCGTGTCGGCGCTGAGCCGCTCGGGCTCCACGAGGATCACGACGTCGTCGACGACCTCGTAGCGCCTGCCACGCACCACGAGCGCGCGCGCCGTGAGCGACACGTCCGCGGGAGCCACGCCGAAGAGGTCCGCGACCGCCCCGCGGGTGTCCATGCTCACGACTCCTCGGACGGATCGTCGTCGCCGCCGCTGAGGCCGAGCTTGGCGAGGCGGTAGCGGAAGCTGCGGAAGGAGACGTGCAGGAGCTCCGCGGCCTTCTTCTTGCGCCCGCCCGTGCGCACCAGCGCGCGCTCCAGCAGGCGACGCTCGTACGCCTCGAGCGACGCCTCGAGGTCGACGCCCTCGGGCGGCACGTCGTCGACGATGGCCGACAGCGGGATGATGGGCGCGTCCTTGCCGGCGTCGCGCATGGAGGGAGGGAGCGCGTCGACGTCGAGGTGGTCTCCGGACGCGAGCGTCACCCCGCGCTCGATGACGTTTTCGAGCTCGCGCACGTTGCCCGGCCAATGCCAGGCCATCAACGCCTGCATCGCGCCGCTCGAGATGGCATCGACCGCGCTCTGCTGCTGCTCGGCGAACTTGGCGACGAACGCCTCGGCGAGGAGCGGGATGTCCGCGCGCCGCTCGCGCAGCGCCGGCAAGCGCATCTGGATGACGTTCAAGCGAAAGAACAGGTCTTCGCGGAAGCGCCCCTTGGCGATCTCGTCCTCGAGGTTTCTGTTGGTGGCCGCGATGACGCGCCCGTCGACCTCGATGTCCAGGGCGCCGCCCACGCGGCGCACCTTGCGCTCCTGCAGGACGCGCAGCAGCTTCACCTGCATGGCGAGCGGGAGGTCGCCAATCTCGTCGAGGAACACGGTCCCCGGCCCTGCGCGCTCGAAGAGGCCGGGCTTGTCGGCGTGGGCGCCGGTGAAGCTGCCTCTCACGTGTCCGAACAGCTCGCTCTCGATGAGCGTGTCCGGGATGGCGCCGCAGTTGATGGCGACGAACGGCTCGTTGGCGCGGGGGCCGCGCGCGTGGATGGCGCGGGCGACGAGCTCCTTGCCCGTGCCGCTCTCTCCGGTGAGCAGGACGGTGGTCCTCGTGGGCGCCACCTTGTGGATGAGCTCGAAGACCTCCTTCATCGCCGCCGAGGTGCCGAGGAGCCGGTTCTGTGCCACGCGCGCGTCGAGCGCGGCGCGGAGCTCGCTGTTCTCCGCCTGCAGCATGCGCCGCTCGAGCGCGCGCTCGATGACGACGTTGAGCTCGTCCACCTTGAAGGGCTTGATGAGGTAGTCGTAAGCGCCCGCCTTCATGGCCTCCACGGCGGTCTCCGTGGTGGCGAACGCGGTCATGATGATCACCTGCGTACGCGGGCTGCTCTTGGCGACGTGGTTCAACACGTCCATGCCGCTGCCCTTGGGCAGCCGCAGGTCCGTGAGCACCAGCTCCGCGGGCTCCTCCTTGAAGCGCGCGATTCCCTCGGCGGCGTCGCGCGCGAGCTTGACCTCGTGGCCACCGCGCTTGAGCAGGATCTCGAGGAACTCCCTGATCGACGTCTCGTCGTCGACGACCAACACCTTCGCCATACGTGCCGCATCCTACACGGCGGCGCCGCCTATGCGCGAGGGAGACGGAGCGCGAAGCGCGCGCCACCGAGCGGGCTCTCGTCGACATGCACCGTGCCGTGCATCTGCGTGATGGTCTGGTGGACGGTGGCCAGGCCAAGCCCGGTGCCGTCGGCGCGGGTGGTGAAGAAGGGATCGAAGATGCGCGGGCGGATCTCGTCGGAGACGCCGGGCCCGTTGTCGTCGACGCTGATGACGGCGCGGCCGCCGCCGCCGTCGTCTTCGGCGGCGACCCGGACGACGACGCGCCCGCCGTCCGCCGGGATGACGTGGGCGGCGTTGCCGATGAGGTTCCACAGCGCCTGCCGCACCTGCGCCGGGTCGCACAGGGCGACCACCTCGGCGCCCTCCACGTCGATGGCGACGCCCGGATCGATGCCCGTCCGCATGGTGGCCACCGTCTCCCGGGCGAGGGAGAGCACGCGGGTGGGCTCGACGACGGGCGGCGACGGTCTCGCGTAGGTGAGGAACTCCGACACCAGGCCCGAGAGGCGCTCCGCCTCGCGGTGGACGATCCCGAGCATCCGTGTGCCGTCGGCGTCGAGGGCGCCGCCGCCGGCGTCGCTTTGCAGGAGCTGGAGGCAGCCGATCATCGCCGCGAGCGGGTTCCTGATCTCGTGCGCGAGGCCGGCGGCGAAGCGCCCGAGCTCGGCGAGGCGCTCGGCGCGCGCCACCTCCTGCTGGAGCCGGCGGAGCTCCGTGAGATCCTGGAACACGATCACCCGGCCCGCCATGCCCTCGAGGCCCGTGAGCCGCGCGACGCTGCCGCCGATCATGCGGTCGCGCTCGTCGATGAGGGCGGAGCGCTCGAAGCGCTGGTGCTCGCTGATCTCGTCGTTCACCAGGAGCGCCGGCGCCCGCTCCGCCAACCGGTGACCGACCAGCTCGCCCGGGCGTTGCCCGAGGATCTCGGCGCCGGCGGAGTTCACGTAGACGATGCCGCCGCCCTGATCGACCGTGAGCACGCCCGACGGCAGGCTCTCGAGCACGGCGCGATAGAGCTCCTCGAGGCGCTCGAGCTGCGCCCGGGCCACGTCGAGGCTCTCGCTGGTCTTCTTCAACTGCTCCGACAGGAAGCCGGCGAGGATGGCGACCAGCGCGAACGAGGCGGTGTTGGTGAGAAACGGCGGCAGCAGGTCCGTCACCGGCGGCGCCTCGTCGACGCCGAGGGGCAGCACGAGCCCGGTGGACTCTGCCGTGAGCACGAGGGCGTAGAGCGCGGCGACCACGGCCGCGATGGTGCGCGCGCCCTTCTTCTGCAGCACGGCCGCCGCGTTCAACACGTTCAGCGAGAACACGAACACGAACACGCTCTCGACGCCGCCGGTGAGGATGACGATGACGGTGGCGATGACGGCGTCGAACGCGAGCTGGGCGTACGCGAGCTCGCGGATGCCGCGGTTGCCGAACCGGCGCATCCACAGCGCGCCGGCGAGCACGGAGCCGTAGCTGACGGCGGCCACCGCGTAGAGCGCCACCGCCACGCGGGCGAACATGTCCTCGGCGGCCGTGAGGCGCAGGACGACCGACGTCGCCAGCAACACCGTCATCACGGCCGCGCGGAACACGAGCAGCCAAAGGAGCCGCTTGCGCAGAAGCGCGACGCCGTCGTCGATGGGTGCGCGCGGCACCGGCGCCCCGGTCGGGACCCGCGGTGGAGGCGACCGCGGCGACCGGGGAGCGCGACCAGGCGTGGCGGAGCTACTGGATCGTGGAGGCAATCGTAAAGATCGGGAGGTACATGGCGACGAGGAAGCCGCCGAGCACGACGGCCAGGAACACCATGATGATCGGCTCGAGGAGGGACGTCAGGCCGGCGACGGCGGCGTCGACCTCTTCCTCGTAGAAGTCCGCGATCTTGTTCAGCATGGTGTCGAGCGCACCCGCGCTCTCACCGATGGCCACCATCTGACAGACCATGGAGGGGAAGATCTTGGTCTCCGCCATCGGCTCCGCCAGCGTCTTGCCTTCCGCCACGCGCTTGCGCGAGTAGGAGATCGCATCGCCGACGACGACGTTGCCGGACGCGCGCGCGACGATGTCGAGAGCGTCGAGGATGGGGACGCCGGAGCTCAGCATGGTGCCCATGGTGCGCGTGAAGCGGGCGACCGCGCTCTTTCTGATGAGCGGGCCGAAGATGGGCAAGCCGAGAAAGACCTGATCGAGCATGCGCCGGCCGCGCGGGGAGCGCCGGAACGCGTTGAAGATGACGATCAGGATGGGCGGGCCGAAGACGAACACGTACCAGTGATCCGTCGACCACTGCGACAGGTCGATGACCATCTGCGTCGGCACCGGCAGCGCGCTGCCGAAGTCGGCGAACATCTTCTTGAACACCGGGATCACGAAGAGCAAGAGCACCGCGATGGCGCCGATGGCGACCGTCATGACGGCGATGGGATAGAAGAGCGCGCCCTTGATCTGCTTCGCGAGCTTGACGGACTTCTCCGTCTGCATCGCGAGACGCGTCATGATGGTGTCGAGGATACCGCCCGTCTCGCCGGCGGCGACGAGGTTGACGAAGAGGGGATCGAACACCTTGGGGTGGCGCGACAACGCGTCCGCGAACGTCTTGCCTTGCTCGACGTCGCTCTTGACCTGGCCGAGCACCTTCTTGAACCAGATGTTCTCGTTTTGCGAGTGCAGGATGTCGAGGCACTGCACCAGCGGCAGGCCCGCGTCGATCATCGTCGAGAACTGGCGGGTGAAGAGCATCAGGTCGCGGGTGCTGACGCCGCTCGACCCGGGGATCTTGAAGTGGAGCTCCGCCGGCTTCTTCTTCACCTTCGTGGGCTGGAGCTGCTGCGCGCGCAGGCGCTGCTCGACCATGTCCGCGGTAGCGGCTTCCATCTCGCCGTTGCGGAGCTCTCCGGTCTTGCTCTTGGCCGTCCAAACAAAGAGGGGCATTGAATCCTCCAGCCGACGCCCTCGAGGCTAACAGGCAGCCTCGCGGGACGTGAAATCAGCGCACTTCCGACCATAACTCCGCACGGAAGTGCTCGTCCTCAAAACACTTTTCTTGTCTCACCCCGGACCGGCCTCAGCGCCCCCGCGCCTGGCGGCCCGCGTTCGCCGGCGGCGGCGCTCCCCCGGCGGCGATGCCGTTTTGGATGAGCATCTGGCGGAACTCGTCGATCTCGGAGCAGCGCCCGAGCGCCTCGTCGACGGAGATCATCTTTCGCTGCACCAGGCTCAACAGCGACTGGTTCAGCGTGAGCATGCCGTAGCGGTTCTGGCCGACCTGCATCTGCGAGTAGATCTGGTGGACCTTGTCTTCCCGGATGAGGTTCCGGATGGCCACGTTGGGGATCATGATCTCGAGCGCGAGCACGCGGCCGTTGCCGCCGAGCTTGGGGATGAGCTGCTGCGACAGCACGGCCTCGAGGACGAAGCTGAGGTTCGCGCGGATCTGCGCCTGCTGATACGGCGGGAAGACGTCGATGATGCGGTTGATGGTCTGCACGGCGCCGTTGGTGTGCAGCGTGGCGAACGCGAGGTGACCGGTCTCCGCGATGATCAGCGCCGCCTCGATGGTCTCGAGGTCGCGCATCTCGCCGATGAGCACGACGTCGGGGTCCTGGCGCAGCACGTACTTGAGCGCCTTCTTGAAGTTGTCCGTGTCGGCACCGACCTCGCGCTGGTTGACGATGGAGCTCTTGTGCGGGTGCAGGTACTCGATGGGGTCTTCGATGGTGAGGATGTGGTAGTGGCCCTCCTGGTTGATCTTGTCGATGATCGACGCGAGCGTCGTCGACTTGCCCGACCCCGTGGGCCCCGTGCACAACACCAGTCCGCGCGGGCGATCGGCGATGTCGTTGACCACCGGCGGCAGCCCCAGCTCCTGGAACGTGAGGATCTTGAACGGGATGGTCCGGAACGCCGCGGCCACCGCGCCGCGCTGCATGAACAGGTTGGCGCGGAAGCGGGCCAGCGACTTCACGCCGAAGGAGAGGTCGAGCTCGTTTTCCTCCTCGAACTTGTGCTTCTGCGCGTCGGTGAGGATGGAGTAGCACAGCTGCTTGGTGTCCACCGGCGACAGCGGCGGCACCTTGAGCGGCACCAGGTCGCCGTCGATGCGCAACTGCGGCGGTGTGCCGGTGGTGATGTGGAGGTCGCTGGCCCCCTTTTCGATCATCGCCTTCAGCAACTGGTGCAGATTCACCGGGGGCGCGGGCTGGCTCATCAATGTCCTCTCACGTCGGCGCAGAGTGGCACGGGGGCGCGCTCGAAGTCACGCCGGCCCAGGGTCACAGCTCGTCGGCAGCCGTGTTCGCGGTGACCTCGTCGAGCGGGACCATGCCTGCCATGAAGTGCGTCACGGCGCTCATGCGCAGCGTCTTGAAGCCGAGCTTGATGGCCTCGGCCTTGAGCTCGCCGGTGGAGGCGCCGTTCAAGATGAGCTCGCGCAGCGGGTCGGTCATCTTGAGCACTTCGTAGAACGCGATGCGGCCCTTGCAGCCCGTGCCGTTGCAGACCTCGCAGCCGGCACCCTTCATCGGTGTGAACTTGCTGAGCATGTTCTCGGGGATCTGCGCCGTCAGCAGCGCGTCCTTGGGGAGCTGGACGGGCGTCTTGCAGTTCTTGCAAATGCGGCGCCCGAGGCGCTGGGCGATGATGACGTTCACCGACGCCGTCACGAGGAACGGCTCGATGCCCATGTTCAGCAGACGCGTGATGGTGGCCGGGGCGTCGTTGGTGTGCAGCGTCGACAACACCATGTGGCCGGTGAGCGCGGCCTTCACCGCGATCTCGGCGGTCTCGAAGTCGCGGATCTCGCCCACCATGATGGTGTCGGGGTCCTGCCGCAGGAAGCTTCGCAGCGCGGCCGCGAAGTTGAGCCCGATGTCCTCGTGCATCTGCACCTGGTTGATGCCGGCGAAGTTGAACTCGACGGGATCCTCGGCGGTGGAGATGTTGACGTCGGGCGTGTTGAGCGAGGACAGCGACGAGTACAGCGTGGTGGTCTTGCCGGACCCGGTGGGGCCGGTGACGATGCACATACCGAACGGCTTGCTGATGCCTTCCGTCCAGATGGCGATCTGGTCGTCGGCGAGACCGAGCTTGGTCATGTCGAGCTGGAGGTTGGACTTGTCGAGGAGCCGCATCACGATCTTCTCGCCGAAGAGCGTGGGGCACACGGAGACGCGGTAGTCCATCTCCTTGCCGCCGCCGATGCGCAGCTTGATGCGACCGTCCTGGGGCAAGCGGCGCTCGGCGATGTCGAGCTCCGCCATGATCTTCACGCGTGACGCGATGGCGTTCTTGAGCTTGAGCGGCGGCTTCATCACCTCGTGCAGCACGCCGTCGATGCGATAGCGGACGCGCATCTCCTTCTCGTACGGCTCGATGTGGATGTCGGACGCGCCCTTCTTGATGGCGTCGACGAGGATGAGGTTCACCAGCTTGACGACGGGCGCGTCCTCGGCGGCCTTCTCGAGGTCGACGATGTTGGACTCCGACTCGCGCTCGGCGAGGTCGACGTCCTCCTCGAAGTCGTTCATCAGGTCGTCGATGTTCACGCCCGCGAGCGGGTCGCCCATGCCGCCGGAGTTGTTGTAGTACTTCTGGATGGCCGTCTGGATGGCCGCCTCCGCAGCGACGACGACCTCGATGTTGTAGCCCGTGAGGAACTTGATGTCGTCGATGGCGAAGATGTTCGACGGGTCGCTCATGGCGACGATGAGGCTCGCGCCCGCGCGGTTCACCGGCACCACCTGGTGCTTCTCGGCGACCTCTTTGGGGATGAGCTTGATGACGTCCGCGTCGATCTCGAATTCCGAAAGGTTGATGGCGGGGACGCCGTACTGCTTGGAGAGGAACTCCGTGAGCTGGCTCTCCTCGATGAACCCGAGCTTGGTCAGGTGGTAGCCGAGCTTGCCGCCCTCCTGCCGCTGTTGGTTCTGCGCCTGCTGCAGTTGTTGGAGCGAGATGAGGTTCTCACGGACGAGCAGCTCTCCAAGGCGAGCGGGCATACGGGGCTCCTTCAGACGTCTTTCGGTTCGGGCATCCTAGACCAGATCCTGCGTCACGTGCGGCGGCGGACCAGGAGGCGCGCACCGTACGCTCCCTCGTCACGCGCGACGTCGAGGCTCGGTGTGCGAGCAAGCGCTTCGGCGGCCGCGGGGTGCGCGTGCGCCGGGTAGGTCCACGCCGGAACCCACACGCGGTCGCGGCGACGTTTGAGGTGCACGATCCCACGCTCCTTCGCGGGATCGAGGCGCGCCGCCGACGCGAACCCCGCGAGCGCGGCGCCGATGCGCTCCGGCAACAGCGCGGGGCCGCACGACGTGGGCACGCCGTCGAACCGGACGAGCAGCACCTGGCTGCCGAAGCCGCCGTCGAGGAAGGACACGGCGACGTCCGCGGCTCCCGCGCGAATGACGCCGGCCGCGGCCCGCGCCCGCAGGTGCGCTTCGAGCGGCGCGTGCACCTTGCGCGGCGGCGACATCACCTCGCGCCACGTGCCGTCGATGCGGTACCAGACCAGCAGCTCGCGCGGCCGCGGCTCGATGAGCGCCTCCGCCGCGTCCTGCAGACGCATGTCGGTGAGGATGAAGCCCACGAGCTCCGCCATCGGGCCGCGGCTCCGGCGCGGCCGCAGCCCGTCGCCGACGAGGTTCGGACGAACGAGGAGCTCACCACGGCGCATGCTCACCTCCTGTGCGCTGACGCTAGCCCCTGTGACCGAGATCACGCGATGCCGGCTCAAAGAGAGACAAGACGCGCGAAGAAGCGTGATCGAACAAGCACTTGCGCGACGAGCCTCCGCGGCGGCGGGCGCGGCTCAGACCCGCGCGGCGAGCGCGCGGCGCATGGCGCCGGCGGCGGCGTCGGGGAGGGGCGCGTTCAAGAACAGCGACAGCGCGGCCTGCGCCTGCGCGAGCAGCATCAGGGTGCCATCGACGAACAGGTGCCCCGCGCCGAGCGCCGCGTCTCGGCTCGGCCGCGCGGCGGCCCCGTAGCGCAGCTCGTGCACCGCGCCCGGTCCGGCGAGCGCGCGCGCGATGGCGGCGGCGGGGTCGTCGAGGGCGGACGCCGCGAGGACGGCCACCGACGCGCCGCAGGGCTCGTCGGCGGCGATGCCCTCGAGGCCCAGCGACGCGGCGAGGGCAACGAGGCCGTTGGCCCGCGCCGCGGAGCGGGCGTGGACGACGACGCCGCGGGCGCCCGCTTGCTGTGCGGCGACGACGACGGCGCGGGCCGCGCCGCCGGCGCCGACGACGGCGACGGTGCGCCCCTCGATGTGCAACGCCGATCGCTTCCAGGCGAACAGGAGGCCGCCGACGTCGGTGTTGGCGGCGAGCACGGCGTGACGGCGCGCGTCGTCGCCTTCGGCGAACACCACGGTGTTGACCGCGCCCGTCGCGCGCGCGTCGTCGTCGAGGACGGCGGCGAAGCGGGCGGCGGCGGCGACCTTGTACGGTGCGGTGACGTTGATGCCGCCGCAGCGGGCCTCGGCCTCGTCCAGGACGACCGCGAGCTCGTCGGCGGTGCACGGCTGCAGCAGGTAGCGCGGCGGCTCCCCCATGGCGGCGAGCGCGGCGTTGTGCATCGCGGGCGACGGCGAGCGCGCGATGTCGTCGCCGACGAGCCACAGCGGCGCGGTCACGCAAGGGCCCGGCGCGCGTCGACGATGTCGCGCGCGATCTGCGCCTTCAGCGCGTCGATGCTCGGGAAGCGCATCTCATCGCGCACGCGCGCCACGACGTCGAGATGCAGGCGCGTGCCGTAGAGGTCGCCGTCGAAGCCGAGCAGGTGGGCCTCGATGTGCACGCCGGTGACGCCGGCGAAGGTGGGGCGCAGGCCGATGTTCGTCACGCTGTCGAAGGTGCGCCCGTCGTGAACGACGGCCCGCGTGGCGTACACCCCGAGGCGCGGCAACAGCTCGCGCGCGGTGCGCAGGTTGGCGGTGGGCACGCCGATGGTGCGGCCGCGGCTGTCGCCGTGCACCACCTCGCCCTCGAGCCAATAGGGCCGGCCGAGCAGGCGCGACGCCGCGTCCACCTTGCCCGCGAGCACCAGCTCGCGGATCTTGGACGAGCTGCACACGAGGTCGCCCTCGCGCACCGGCGGCACCACCTCGACGACGGAGAGCGCCGCGCGCAAGACCTCGGCGGTGCCGGTGGCGCGGTGGCCGAAGCGGAACCCCTCGCCGACCACGGCACCGGCGGCGCCGAGGTGCGAGACGAGGACGCCGTCGGTGAAGTCGTCGGCGGACATGGCCGCCAGCGCCGCGTCGAAGCGCAGCACCCGCAGGACGTCGATGCCGGCGGCGGCGATGCCCTGCTCCTTCTCCTCCTCGGTGAGGATCAACTGCGGCGCGAGCGCGGGGTTCAAGACGCGCGCGGGGTGCGGCGAGAAGGTAAGCACCCCCGACATCGCGCCGCGCGCCGCGGCGACGTCGCGGGCGCGGGCGAAGAGCGCCTGGTGCCCGCGGTGCAGCCCGTCGAAGTTGCCGATGGCCCACACCGCGCCGCGCGCGTCGTCGGGGAAGGCGTCCTCATCGCGGAAGGTGCGCATGCGCTTGCGTAGCGGTCCACGGCAGCAAAGCAACCCCGGCCCCGCGGTGACGGGCGGGCGCCGGCGCGGGTGGGTTTCCGGCTACACTCCGCGCCATGCGCACCCCGCTCCTCCTCGCCGCCCTCGCGCTCGCCGCGTGCGGCACGCTGCAAAACGGCGCCGAGAGCATCCTCAAGCCGTCGATGGTCTCGCCGCAGTTCAAGGACCTCGACGCCCCCAAGAGGAACCCGTTCGCGCAGGCCCGCTCGCGCGTCCAGGTGCTGAAGGTGGGCATCCGCAACTACGACACGTTCTTCCAGGACTCCTCCGAGGTGAAGGGCACCGTGGTGCTCGCCGACGTCGTCCTCAACGAGTCGGACACGTTCATCGCCAACACCAAGAAGTCGGTGAAGCAAAAACGGGAGCTGTCTCCCGCGCAGCAGGCCGCGGTGAAGAAGGAGCAGCAGCGGGTGGCGGCGCTGCAACAGCTCCTCACGGGCCTGCCCGCGCGCTCGGGCAAGCTCATCGGCGACGGCAACGGCCTGAGCAAGAACGCGGCGAGGACGTTCGTGGGGCCGAACGCGCTCAAGCTCCCGGGCGTGGTCAAGGGGCTCGAGCAGTCGCTGGCCGACCTGCGCTCCGCCACCCAGAAGGCGCCCGGTCTCCTCTCTCACGCCGAACGGACCAGCGCGGCGCTCACGACGCTGCGCTGAGCGCCGCCGCGCCGGCTCACGCGCGCAGGCCGGGGGCCTCGTGCCCGCTGGCCGTGACGTACTCGGCGTAGCCGCCGGGGTAGGCGCGCGCGGCGCCGGCGCCGACCTCGAGCACGCGGTTCGAGAGCGCGGCGAGGAAGCGCCGGTCGTGGCTCACGAAGATCATCGCGCCCTCGAACGACTTGAGCGCCTCGACGAGCACGTCCTTGGTGCCGACATCGAGGTGGTTGGTGGGCTCGTCGAGCACCAACAGGTTCGGCGGATCGAAGAGCATGCGCGCGAGGACCAGGCGCGCCTTCTCACCCCCTGAGAGCACGCGGCAGGGCTTCTCCACGTCGTCACCGGAGAAGCCGAAGCTGCCGGCGAGCGTGCGGAGCGTGCCGATGGACGCCGTGGGGAAGGCCGCCTGGAGCGTCTCGAACACGGTGGCCTTCTCGTCGAGCAGCTCCATGGAGTGCTGCGCGAAGTAGCCGAGCTTCACGGAGGCGCCGACGACGACGCTGCCGCCGTCGGGCGCGGCGCCGCCGGCGATGAGCTTCAACAGCGTGGACTTGCCGGCGCCGTTTTCGCCCATCACGCACCAGCGCTCGCGGCGCCGCACGAGGAGGTCGAGCCCGTCATAGATGGTGCGCTCACCGTAGCGCTTCTCGAGCCCGGCGATCTTCACCACCTCCTCGCCGCTGCGCGGAGGCGACTTGAACTCGAAGCGCTGCGTGACCCGGCGGCGCGGCGGCGCGAGCTTCTCGATCTTGTCGAGCTTCTTGATGCGGCTCTGCACCTGGGCGGCGTGGCTCGCGCGCGCCTTGAAGCGCTCGATGAAGCGCTGCTCTTTCTCGAGCATCTTCTGCTGGCGCTCGAAGCTCGCCTGCTGCTCCCGCTCGCGCAGCGCGCGCTGCTGCTCGTAGAAGTCGACGTCACCGGAGTAGGTGGTGATGTCGCCGCCGTCGATCTCGAGCACCTTCTTGACCACGCGGTTCATGAACTCGCGATCGTGCGACGTCATCACGAGGGCGCCCTCGTAGCGCTGCAGGAACCCCTCGAGCCAGATGATGGACTCGATGTCGAGGTGGTTGCTGGGCTCGTCGAGGAGCAGCATGTCGGGCGCCATGAGCAGGATGCGCGCGAGCGCGACGCGCATCTTCCAGCCGCCGGAGAGCTTGCCGACGTCGTCGTCGACCTGCTCCCCCGACAGGCCGAGCCCCGCGAGGATCTCCCGCGCCTTGCCCTCGAGCGCGTAGCCGCCGAGGGCGTCGAAGCGCGCCTGCACCTCGCCGAACCGGTCGACCGCCGCGGTCATGCGGTCCTCGTCGGCGAGGACGTCGGGGTCGGCGAGCTCGAGCTCGAGCCCCTTCAGCTCCGCCATGAGCTCGGCCGCGGGGCCGGCGCCGTCGAGGGTGGCGGCGAGCACGGTCTTTCCGACCAGCTCGCCCGTGTCCTGCGAGAAGTACCCGACGCGCACGCCGCGCTCGACCGCGACCTGCCCCGCGTCCGGCTCCTCTTCGCCGGTGATGAGCCGGAACACCGTGGTCTTGCCGGCGCCGTTCGGGCCCACGAGCCCGATCTTCTCGCCGCGGTTCACCGTGGCCGACGCCTCCATGAAGAGGATCTGTCCGCCGTACTGCTTGCTGACGCCGTCGAGGGAAATCACGCGTGCGTCCTATCATGTGGAGACCCGGTCGGGTGTCATGACTGTCCGGTCAACACACCGTGACCGGGGTACGGCGCCCGCGGCGCGGGGCGGCCGATATGCTGGTTTCCTCAGGAGGCAGCTTTGGTGCGCATCGGGCTCCGCAATCCAACGACGACGTCGCGCGGCGCCGTCACCGGCGAGAAGGTCGACGGCGGGCCGGTCATCGACGAGCAGACGACGCCCGGCGGCCGGCCGGCGCCGCCGCCCACCCAGGAGCAGCCGGCCGCCACCGCGGTCACGCAGGAGTCGAAGGCCGCCGCGCAGGCGCGCTTCAAGAACGATCCGCGGGCGCGCTTCGTCGAGCACACGCTGCGCTCCGGCGAAGCCGACGTCGACAGGTCGAGCGCCACCGGCGCAGGCAAGGTGCCGGCGCCGCCGGCCGTGACGTACAAGACCGTCGCGGACGCCAAGGCCGCCATCGAGAAGAAGTACGGCGTCACCATCGACACGAGCGGGAAGCCGTGGACCGCCGAGGAGCTCACCCGCGTCGACGGCGCGTGGTCGAAGATGAGCGCGACGGATCGCGAGGCGCTGCGCGGCCTCACCGTCAAGCGCGCGGCGGAGGCGCCCGACGACCTGCAGGCCGCCGAGGGCACCGACGTCGTCGCCGGTGTCTACAACGGCAACGTCGAGACCACGAACGGCACCCGGGACCAAAGCGCGTCCATCACCTACTTCGACGCCGCGTTCCCGCCGGGCAACGGCGACGCGTCGCGACGCACCTCGGAGCACGTGATCCTGCATGAGGCCGGACACGCCGTGGAGGGGCGCAAGCTCGACGAGGCCGTCGCGGCGCACAACGCCGCCGTCGACGACGAGCAGCAGCCCTCGCGCGACCTGGACCACGCGTTGAAGGCGATGCGCGAGTCGTTCTACGACGTCGACCACGCCCGTCGCGGCCTGTCGCGCGCGCAGCAGGGCGAGGTGAACGACTTCTACCGCGCGCAACGCGACGTCGACGCCGCGTCCCACAAGATCAAGGGCGCCAAGGACGCCGCGGCGCTTGCCAAGGCGAACGCGCAGATGGACAGCGCGCTCGCGCGCCTCGACAAGGCCGCCGCCGGCGTCTCCTCCGACAACCCCGCCGCCGCCGCCATCGCGACGAGCGCTCAAGCCGTGCGGGGCTACGGCGCCGCGTGGGTGGCGTACGGCGGGCCCGCGCTCGACGAGCGCACGACGCAAAAGACGCAGAACGCCCTCGGCAAGGCGCACAAGGTCCGCGTCGACGGAAAGACCGTCACGCGCTTCACCAGCAACGAGCTCGCGAGCTTCGAGCGCGGCACCCGCGGTGACAAGGCCGTGTCCGCGTACGGGGCCACGGCACCCGCGGAGAACTACGCCGAGGCGCACGCGCTCTACCGGCGCGATCCGGCGTACCTGAAGAAGCACTTCCCGAAGACGTATGCATGGTTCGCCAAGCATCATCCGTAGCGCTCGTCGTCGTCGTCGCCGCCTGTGCTTCGGCGACCGGCCCGAGGGAGAGCACCATGACCGACGCAGCCGGCGCGCACGATGAGGAGGTCGGCCCTGCCCTGGGCCGGCCCGTGCTCCTCGCGGTGAAGCAGATCGTCGGGCCGCCGTCGATGCCGCTGCCCGAGGGTGAAGCCGACGGCCTCGAGGCGTTCGACGACGCGACGCGCGCGTACGACGACGGCCGCGACGTCGACGCCGCCCGCGGCTTCGTGCGCGCCGCCGCCGCGTTCGCCGCCGAGCGCCCCGCGCGCTACGCCGCAGCCATGGCCGAGCAGTCGGCGGTCGCGTACGAAAACGCGGCCATCGCCTTCGGCGCCGCCGGCACCGCCGAGGCCCGCGACGAGGGCCGCGCCGCGCTCGCCGCGGCGAAGGCCGGAGACCCCGCGAACGCCGCGAAGCTCGACGCGCTCGTCGCGCAACTGCGGTGAAGCGACCCGTTGGGCCGTGAGCTGCGCCGCGCGGAGCGAGTGGCTCCGGTGTGAACGTCGACCGCCGCCGTGTGAAGCGGACCGCGCCGCCGCGCGCCGGCGCGCCAGCGACCCTGGCCCGCGCCTTGCGTTCCAGCACATGAACGCTCGCGCTGGAGGGGTGCATGCTCGTTGTCGTCGTCGCGGTCTCGGTTGCGTGCGCAGGAGCTTCGATGCCGGACGGCGCTGCGACGACGACGGCGATGACGGCGACGACGGCGATGACGGCGACGGCGACGATGACGCCGACGACGACGACGGCGACGGCGCCCGCGACGGCGGCGACGGCGCCCGCTACGGCGGCGACGGCGCCTGTTGCGACGACGCCTGCTGCGACGGCGCCTGCTGCGGCGACGACGGCGACGCCAGCGACGACGGCGACGCCAGCGACGACGGCGACGGCGCGTGCTGCGGCGACGCCAACGACGACGGCGACGGCGACGGCTGCGGCGACGCCAGCGACGTCGGCGACGGCGCCCGCGACGGCGGCGACGGCGCCCGCGACGGCGGCGACGGCGCCCGCGACGGCGGCGACGGCGCCTGCTGCGGCGACGCCAGCGACGACGGCGACGCCAGCGACGACGGCGACGCCAGCGACGACGGCGACGCCAGCGACGACGCCGACGCCAGCGACGACGGCGCCTGCTGCGGCTGCGACGACGACGACGGCTGCGCACGAGCCCGTGACGGTGGCGCAGAGCGTGCTTGCGGGCGCGGGCGCCGCGGTCGGTGTCGCCGTGGGCGAGGCCCTGGGCCTGGCCGCGTTCTACGCGCTGTCGTCCGGCATGTCGCCGATCCAGGGGTTCTTGTTCCTCCTCGTCGCCGGGCCGCCGGCGCTGACATTGCCCGCGCTCGCCCTCGGCACCGCGGGCGCGTCCCTCGGCGCCGCGATCGCCGGCTCGCAGGCGCCGGTCGCCGCGCTCGCGGCCGGCGCCGTGGGATCGATCGCCGGCGGCGTCGCCACAAGCGCCGGCCTCGCCGCGCTCATCGTCACGAGCTCGGGCTCCGAGACGTCGGTGGCCGCCGTGGTGGCCGTCGGCGCGGTGGTGGCCGGCGCCGTGACCGCGCTCGGCTTGCCCGTCGTGGCCGGCGACTGACCGCTCGTCGACGCGCGGCATCGGATGAATGCCCTAGGACATGGGTTGTATCGGGGCGCCGTGCCGCTAGGGTCCGCGGCTTCCGCTCGAGGTGCCCATGCGTCCGTTCGCGTCCCCGCTCGTCCCCCTCCTCGCCGCGCTCGCCTCCACCGCCGCCGTCTTCACGGCGTCGCCGGCGCGCGCCGCGGTGCACCTCGCGCAGAAGGACAACGCCTTCGATCGCTCCTTCGAGCGCCTCCCGGACCTGCGGCTCATCCGCGGCGCCAAGCACAAGGACGTGCCCCTCGTCGTCACCGCGGACGCCGGCGAGGCCTGGACCCTCGCCGTCGACCAGCCGTGGATGGAGGTGACGCCGTCGTCGGGCACCGGGCCCGGCGAGGCCGTGCTGCGCTTCGACGCCGCCCAGCTCAACGCCGGCGAGTCCACCGGCGGCCACGTCACCGTCACCGGCGCCGACGGCGGCACCAACACCGAGACCCTCGACGTCAACTTCGACATCTGGCCCATCCTGTCCACGGCCCACACCCCGGAGGAGCTGCGCGCCTACGCCAAGGATCCCGCGCACTGGCCCCACGACGGCTTCGGCGGCTCGTGGGAGCTGTGGGGCTTCCTCCCCGACGACACCACGCACCCCGGCACCGGCGCCGGCCAGAACATCGACGCCTGGGAGAAGACGCCGTGCCCCGCGGGCGCCGACGCCTCCCGCGACGACTGCGTGCACCCGGGCCAGGCCGGCCTCACCGCCGGCATCGCCGCGGACCAGGCCTGGCTGTTGTCCACCGGCGACCCGCGCATCGTCATCGGGGAGCTCGACAGCGGCATCAAGTGGAGCGAGCGCTCGCTCAACACCAAGTTCTACCTGAACGCGCGCGAGCTCTCGTCGTGCCCGCCGCCGGGCGCGCCCCTCGTCGGCGCCGGCGACGACCCCTTCGTCGCCTACGACGTCAACGGCGACGGCGTGTTCAACATCCGCGACTACGACGACGCCGACTGGCTCACCGACGTCAACGAAAACGGCCTGCGTGACCCGGAGGACCTCATCTGGGGCACGTTCACCGACGGCACCGCCTGCAGCGACGGCATCGACGCCGACGGCAACGGCTACGTCGACGACATCTCCGGCTGGGACTTCTTCTGGAACGACAACGACCCGTCCGACGACGCCGACTTCGGCCACGGCACCGGCGAGGCCAACGACTCCACCGCCGAGGCCGACGACGACTCCGGCACCCCCGGCGTCTGCCCGCGCTGCCTCGTGATGCCCGTGCGCGTCGGTGACAGCTTCGTCGTCGACGTCAACCAGTTCGCCGACGGCGTCGTCTTCACCGTGCAAAGCGGCGCGTCGATCGTTCAGGAGGCGCTCGGCTCGCTCAACAACACGCCCTACTCGCAGGCCGCCGTGAACTGGGCGTACCAAAACGGCGTCCCCGTCATCGCGTCCGCCGCCGACGAGACGAGCTTCCACCACAACTACCCGGGCTCGCTCGAGCACACCATGTACGTCCACGCCATCGTCTGGGACGACGACGGCGACAACAACGAGCTGACGGCGTCGACGTTCCTCAACTTCAACAACTGCACAAACTTCGGGCCGCACCTGATGCTGTCCACGCCCGGCACAGGCTGCTCGTCGGAGGCCACCGGCAAGACGGCGGGCCAGACCGGCCTGTTGATGTCGTACTTCAAGCAGCTCCAGGACGCGCACGCCGCCGGCGCCGACCCGTACTACGCGACCCCCCTGTCGGCCGAGGAGGTCTACCAGGTGCTGGTGGCGTCCGCGGAAGACATCGACGTGCCCGGCGCCGAGAAGGATCCGGAGGCGGAGGCGCTCCTCAAGTACCCGTCGAACCCCGGCTGGGACCTCCACTTCGGCTACGGCAGGAACGACGCGCGCAAGGCGCTCGAGCTGCTGCGCGACGAGCAGATCCCGCCGGCCGCGGACGTGTCCGCGCCGCGCTGGTTCGAGGTCTTCGATCCCGAGCGCACCGACGGCATCGAGGTGCGCGGCACCGTGTCGTCGCCGCGTGACACCGAGATCCACTGGGAGCTGCACGTGGCCGAAGGGGCCGTGGGCAAGGACTTCACCAAGGTCGCCGAGGGCGACGGCCCCGTCGACGGCGTGCTCGGCACCATCGACCTCAGCCGCCACGGCCCGCTCGCGACGCTGGTCGCGCGCGCGGCGGACCCCGCGGGCAGCAATCCCGATCAGTTCACCGCCACCCTCGAGCTGCGCGTGTTCGCCAAGGGCGGCCACGGTGACGACGTGCGCGGCGTGTTCCGCAAGGCCTTCGGCGTGCGCAGCGACCCCGACGTGCACAAGGGCTTCCCCCTCTTCCTCGGCGCGTCGGGCGAGAGCTCGCCCAAGCTCACCGACCTCGACGGCGACGGCCACGAGGAGATCGTCGTCGCCACCGCCGACGGCCTCATCCACGCCATCTCCGAGGACGGCAGCGAGATCCCCGGGTTCCCGACCGCGGTCGGCCAGTACCAGCCGTTCTCGGACGCGTTCTGCGCGCCGTCGGCGGGCGCGCCTTCGCCCAAGTGCCACCGCACCGCGGGGCCGTACGCGGACGGCGTCATCGATCCCGGCGGGGTGCACCAGGCCGTGCTCGGCTCGGTCGCCGTCGGCGATCTCAACGGCGACGGCTCGCCCTGCCGCGACGTCGTCGCCGCCAGCGTCGACGGCTTCGTCTTCGCGTTCAGTTGCGACGGCGCGCCGCTCGACGGCTTCCCCGTGGAGATCCACCGCGACACGCTGCGCGACGGCCTCGACGGCGCCCGCCGCTGCACCGACGGCAACGGCAACGAGGTCATCGGCTGCCGCAGCGAGCAGAGCCACGGCGAGAGCGGCTTCTTCGCGGCGCCGCTGCTCGTCGACCTCGACGGCGACGGCAGCCTCGAGATCGTCGACGGCGGCATGGACGCGCGCGTGTACGCCTGGCACCACGACGGCACCGAGGTGAACGGCTGGCCCGTGCACCTCGTCAACGAGGCCGTGCCCGCGTTCGACCCCGACGGCTCGGTGCGCCGCTTCGACGGCCGCATCGTCAGCTCGCCGGCCGTGGGCGACCTCTTCGGCGACGGCACCCCGATGCTCTTCTTCGGCAGCAACGAGCGCGTGGCCAACTCCACGGGCGTGTTCCTCTACGCCATCTTCCCCGACGGGGAAGCGCACCCGGGCGGACCGTTCCCGCCGCACTGGCCCACCACCGTGAGCGGCTTCATCCCCGACGAGATCCTGCCGTTCGTCGGCCGCGGAAATCCCAACTCCCCCGCCGCCGCAGACATCGACGGCGACGGCAAGGACGAGGTCATCAACGCGGGCATGGGCGGCCTGCTGCAAGCCTTCAACGAGGACGGCACCAGCACGGTGTCGATGCGCGCGGACAGCTCGAGCTACGGCGAGAACGCCACGTCGCACGAGCAGCTCTCGCTGCCGGTCATCAACAACCCGTCGGTGGGCGACCTCGACGGCGACGGCCTGCTCGAGATCGCGAACGGCACCGCCGGCTCCGGCCTCATCCAGGTGGCCAACGAGGGCGGCCGCCGTCACGAGTTCGATCACTCGGTGGGCGCGTGGGTGGCGGGGTCGGGCTTCTTCGACCGCGGCTTCCCGCAGCGCATCTGGGACTACCAGTTCTTCATGAACTACTCGATCGCCGACCTCGCCGGCACCGGCCGCTTCAACGTCATCTCCGGCGACGGCGGCTACTTCGTGTACGCGCCCGACGTCGACGGAAAGAGCGCGCCGGGTTGGCCCAAGTGGACGCAGCAGTGGGACATCGTCACGCCCGCCGTGGGTGACCTCGACGGCGACCAGAACATCGACGTCGTCGCCAACACGCGCGAGGGCTGGCTGTGGGCCTGGAAGACCAAGGGCCACGTGGGCGGCCCCGCGGCGTCGCCGGTGCCTGCCATCCAGTGGGAGAGCTTCCACCACGACGACCACAACACCGGCAACTACAACCCGAGCACGCTGAAGAGCTACCCGCGGCTCGGTCCGCCCGACGACGCCTGCGCCGGCGGCTGCTGCTGCTCCGCCGACAAGGAGAACGCGGATACCTCTCCGATGTGGGGAGCGCTGGCGCTCGCGTCGCTGCTCGGTACATTGGGGATCACGCGCCGCCGCGGCAAGGGACGGCGCCAGGGTTGACGTCGAGGCCGACGGCACCAGGAAAGGGACACCAAAGATGAAGTCGGCAAACACACCGCGGCCGCTCCCTCCGCTCGCGCTCCTCCTCGCGCCCCTCGCGGCGCTCGCGCTGGCGACGGGCTGCCCGCCCATCGAGACCGACATCCCCTCGAGCCAGGACATCGACGTCCCGGGCCAGGGGATCCTGGGCGGAAACCCGCTGGCGCCCGCGCAGGCGTTCCCGGCCGACCTCGTCGGGCAGGCGCTGGCGCAGTCCATCCAGTCGAGCTTCGACACGAGCGGCTACGACAAGTCGCACGTGTCGTCGCTCGTCCTCGACAAGCTGACGCTCACCGTGCAGAGCCCCGAGGAGGGCGGGCAGCAAGTGCGCGACCTCAGCTTCCTCAGCAAGCTCACCATCTTCCTCGGTGCCAGCGGCGACGACACCGGCAAGATCAAGGTGGCCGAGAGCGGCGACGGCGACTTCGACTCCAAGCCCGTCACCTACGAGATGCCGCTCACCAAGGCCGAGCTCGCCGACGTGTTCAAGGCGAACGACCAGCTCGAGATGACGTCGGACGTGGAGCCCGGGCCGCCGCCGCGCTTCGAGACCACCGTGACCGTGGACTCCAACATCCACGTCGCCATCTCGGTGTTCTGACCGTGGTGGTGTCACCGCCCTCGCCGGACGATCTGCTCGAGGAGCTGCGGCGCCCCGTCGCCGGCGTCGACAAGCTCCACCTGAACAACGCCGGCGTCTCGCCCATGCTGCCGCGCGCCCGCGACGCGGGCGTGCGCGTGCTCGAGCGCATGCTCGACGGCACCCTGTCCATCGGCGCCGCCCTCGTCGACTACGAGGGCGCGCGCGAGACGTTCGCGCGCCTCGTCGGCGCGGTGCCCGGCGACGTGAGCTTCTTTCAGACCTGCGCCTCGGCAATCTCGCAGGCGGCGTTCGGCCTGCCGCTCTCCGCCGGCGACGAGGTGCTCATCTCCGACGAGGAGTACCCGTCGAACGCGTACCCCTGGTACCGCGCGGCCGAGCGGGCGGGCGCGCGCGTTCGCGCGGCGCCGGTGGCCAAGCTCGTCGAGTCCGTGGGGCCAAAGACGCGCGTCGTCGCGGTGAGCTGGGTGCAGTACTCCACGGGCGCCACGGTCGACCTGCGCTCTTTGGGTGACGCCGTCCACGCCCGCGGCCGCGGCGGCGGCGGCGGCTGGCTCGTCGTCGACGCCATCCAGGGCCTCGGCGTCATCCCCTTCGATCTCACCGCGTCCGGCGCCGACGTCGTGTGCGGCGGCACGCAGAAGTGGTGCCTCGGCCCGGTCGGGCACGGGTTCATGGCGTGCGCCCCCGGCCGCGCCGAAGAGCTGCGCCCGCTGATGCACGGCGCGATGACCTACGGCGGGCCCGACGACGTCCCCGATCCCAACAAGCCCCCGCGCACAGACCCGCGGCGCTTCGAGCCCGGCACGCCGCTCCTCGTGGGCGCCGCCGCGGGCGCCGCGTCGATCGAGCTGCTCCTCGACATCGGCGTCGCTCGCGTCTACGCCGAGGCGCTCGCCGTCGCCGACCTCGTCGCCGCCGGCGCGCGCGAGCGCGGCGTCGATGTCGTGGCGCCGGCGGGTCCGGTGCGCAGCCCCATCACCACCCTCAAGCCGGCGAAGGGCGATCCGAAGGCCATCGTCGAGGCCATGCGCGCCCGCGGCTGCTCCGTGTCCCCGCGCGGCGGGGGCGTCCGCGTGTCGCCGCACGCGCACAACGGCAAGCAACACATCGATCGGTTCTTCGCGCTGTGGGACGAGCTCGACCGCGCTTGATCAGCGACCGGAGGGAGGTCAGCGCGCGCGCCGCGGCGCCGACACCACCACGGCGCAGCGCGCGCCGCGCGCGAGCGGCATCGCGGCGGGGCGCACGGGCGGGGTCCACTCGCCGGTGTCGTCGAGGATCGCCGGCGCCGCGCGCTCGGGGACGAGGCCGCCGAGGACGAGCGCCCCCTTGGAGGCGAGGAGCGCGACGGCGACCTGGACATCATCGGTGGTGACCCCCGCGAGCTTGCGGATGCGGGCCACCGGGCGCTGTCCGTTCACGAGGAGCAGCACCTTGCGCTCGAGCGCCGTCAGCTCCGGCAGGAGCGCCTCGGCGTTCGACGTCGCGAGCAGCACGGCGTCGGGCCGAAGGAGCGCGCGCACGCTGTCGTGCGAGGCGAGCGGCGCGGGCACCACCGGGCGGCTCACGCCCGCGGTGTCGGCGCTGAGGGAACTGACGAACGAGGTGACCCACGGCAGCTCCTCGTCCGTGCGCAGCGCGAGGCAAGGCAGGCGCGTGGTGTCTTCGTCGAACCCGGAGCCTGTCGTCGGTGCTGTCTGCATGCGCCGGGAGATGCACCGGCCGTGCCCCGCGACGACCCCGCGGCGCGACGCGGCCGCCGCCGCCGCCGCCCTATGCGCGCCGGGCCGCACGCGGGCGCGCACGCCGCCGGCGCGACCGACACCGGCACACATCCGCGTGTCGACGCTCCGGCGCGCGCCACAAACGCACAGGGGAGCGGGGCTCCGTCAGCCTGTCAGGGGAACCCCGCGGGCCCCGCGTCGTCGGGCAGCGGCAGGTCGACGGCGACGCTCGGGTCGAGCGGCAGCGCGCCGTCGATGGGCTCGACGTCGCGGTCGACGGCGGCGAGCTCCTCGCGCAACGCGCCCGCGGCGGCGGCCCGAGCGGGGAGCAGCCCCGCGAGGAAACGGGCGACGTCGGGCGCGGGGCGGCCGGCGGCGCTCCTGTCGACCGCGGCGCGGGCCGCGGCGAGGGTCGGCGGGCGCGCCGCGGCGTCGATCTCGGTGAGGACGAAGGCGAGCGCGCCGACGACGTCTCCCCGCGCCGGCGCCGCGCGCTCCCGCTGCGGGACCTCCGCCGGCTTGCGCCACCACAGCGCGTAGGGCTCGATGCCGTAGAGCAGCCGATAGAGCGCGACGCCGACGGCGTACACGTCGTCGGCGACGCGGTCTTCATCGGGCGTACGCGGCGGGACCCGCTCGAAGTGGCGGTCCCGCCCGAGCGCGCGCCGCCGGTGAAGGGTCGGCAGCGGCGCCACGGAGCCGTCGAAGCCGAGCCAGACGAGCGCCGCGCGCGAGACCGCCGGTCCGTCCGCGTACGCGGGCCCTGCGTCGACGAGCGCGCGGGCGACGGCGAGCGCGACCTCGTCGGTGGGCCGGCGCCGCGCACCGTCGAGCTCGTCGAGGATGTGCTCGAGGCGCACGCCCGGCGCGGCGCGCCGGACGGTGAGCGCGACGCCGCCGCGCTGCCACGCGCGGACGTCCCCGCGCGCCGCGCGCTCGACGATCTCCTGCAGGAACAGCTCGCGCACCCACTCCGTCAACGCCGGCGCGCCGGCGACGTCCTCGACGATCACGCTGCGCCCTTCGCCGTCGACGCCCCAGCGGGCGCGCACCGAGCCGCCGTTCTCGCCGGTGACGAGCGCGTCGGTGACGACGACGTCTTCGAGGCGAAACAGCGCGCGCACGTGGCTACTCGAGGACGAGGAGCGCGTCGACGCCCGCCAGCAGGAGGCGCATGTCCTCGCGCAGGCGCGCGATGCGGCGCCCTTCGCCGAGCGCGACGACGCTGCCCGCGCCGGCGAGCGAGGTCCCTCCGGTGGACGCCGTGTCGACGGCCCAGAGGGCGTCGTCGCGGGCGAAGACGAGGCAGTGGACGCGGCTGACGCCGACGTCGTCGGCGAGCGCGGTGGTGCGGTGGCAGCGGGGATAGCGGCCGAGGACCACGCCGTGCTCGAGCTCGTCGCGCGTGATGCGCACCGCGATGGCCTCCTCGGGCACCGCGGGCGCCGGCAACCCCGCGATCCGCGTGCGCACGATGACGCTGCGCTCCCAAGGCGCCGACGGCGACGGGGCGATCGACGAACGCGAGCGGCCGGGCTCGGGAGTGGAAGCGGCGATCGGCGCGTCGACGAGGGCGCCGCTCAGCTCGGCGTCGAGCTGATCCACCCAGCGCACGGCGAACGGCGCGTCGGGCTGCGCCACGAGCGCCATGACCTCGGCGGCGCCGGCGGAGAACGCGAAGGCGCGGGTGGACGACACCTGGCGCGCGAGCTCTCCGCGGCGGGTGACGAGGCCGTCCTCGGAGCGGAGGTCGACGGCGGCGGCGCGCGCCTCGCCTTCGGGCCAGAGGATCACGGCCGCGTGGCGGAGGCTCGCGCCGCTGGCGTCGTCGAGGACGACGTCACAGCAGGTGTGACGGCCGACGATCAACGCGAGCGGAGCGCCGCGATCCGCCTGCTTGACGACGACGTCGACGCCCGAGGGCCGGCGCACGATCAGCGCGAGCGCGGCTCCCTCTGGGTGCTCCGCCCGCCAGCCGTGTATGCGCTCGAGCAGCTCCTGCACGTCGACGGGCGGCGCGAGGACCTGCGCCCGCGGCGGCCGCGCCACCCGCGTCCCCTCGTTTCGCCATGCGACCTCGACGTCGACAATGCGCGTGCGCGCGACCATCGCCCGATCCTACGGACCCGGGATCGCCCCGTCACCGCTGATCCTCGCGGCGCGGCTCAGCTCAATGCGCCGCGCCCTTGGGCTTGGCGTTCCAGATGCGGGTCAACAGGAACGTGCCCACCACGCCGAACGGCAGGAGGAACCACGGCCACGCCGCCCACGAGTGGGTGGTGATGTAGCCGAGCGCGAACGCCTGGATGGCCGTCCCGAGGTAGACGGCGCCGTCGATCATGCCGACGGCGGTGGCCGCGGCCTTGCGACCGCCGAAGTCCATGGTGGCCGTGCCGGACAACAGCCCGTGAACGCCTATCACCGCGAGGCTGATGAAGAACACGATGACGCCGAGCACCCACGGCGACATCGGCAGCTCCGGGCGCGCGCCGAGGACACGCTTGTCACCCGCGCGCTGCGTGGCCGCCGGATCCGGGACGGCGACCTCGAGGCTCTGGCCGTGGCGATCGATCTTGAGCGTCAGCGGGCCCTGGTGCGGCGCCGCCGTGCGCGCCGCCGCCTGCGTGGAGCACACGCAGGTCTTTGGGTTCCACGTCGAATCCACGCACGTCGGCTCGATGCACGCCACCGCGGGGCCCACCGCGGCCCAGCCCTCGATGGGCTTGTCGTCGATGGCGAGGATGCGGTCGCCGGCCTGAAGTCCCGTGCCGTCCTTGGCCCACGACACGACGTTGGTGGCCGGCGCCAGCGCGAAGGCCATGGCGATGACGCACACCGTGAGGAGCACGTACAGCCCGAAGGCGGCCGGCGCGCGGCGCGACTGGAAAAACAGGTCGCTCACCCAGCCGCCGACGTTGCCGCCGATGACGCCCGCGACGAACAAGAGGCCGCCCCAACCGGCGAGGAAGAACGGTGAGAGCGCCGCGAGCGTCACCGCCGAGATGAGCGCGCGCCGGATGTTGCCGCCGGCGACGCGCGCGATGACCGCGTTCAGCACGACGCCGAGCGCCACCGCCAGCGCCAGCGTCGAGAAGTGCCAGTCGCCGTTGATGAGCGGGTGCGAGTGCGGGAGGACCCAGACCTCCTTGGCGTAGATGGGGAACCACTGCATCACGCCCTGGCGCAGGATGCCCGTGCACAGCTCGATGCCACCGACGGTGAGCAGGATGGGGTTGGTGAACAGGCGCTTGAACACCTGGAGCGTCGGCAGCGGTACGTCGTCGTCGCCGCTGCTGGCGTCGGCCGTGTCGAAGTCCTCGTGGCCGGCCTCGCTCGGCTTGTTCCGGAGGAGGAAGACCTCGATGACCAACATGATGGCCAGGAGCGCCGCCGGCGTGAAGAAGACCACCCAGGTGGACTTGACGCCCGGGAACATCTGCTTGCCGACGTCGAGCAGCCAGAAGTTCACCGAGAACGCGAGGAAGATCCCCGACGAGATCATGGTGCCGAAGATGCCGGAGAAGCCGCCGCGCTCGCGCACGTGGAACCAGTTCGAGTTGACCTTGACGATGGAAGCGGCGCCGAAGGTCTGAAAGAACATGTTCGTGGCATACAGCACGCTGAACACCGTGCGCAGCGGCGCCGTGGCGGCGTCGGGGAGCCCGAGCACGTGGTGCAGGTAGAGGCCCATGGCGAGGTTGGCGCTGCAGGCGCCCGTGAGGCCGATGAGCATCCCGCGGCGGCCGCCGAAGCAATCCACGAACGGCCCCGTGACGAAGTACGACGTGGCGTACACGACGGTGCCGATGCCGAAGATGACGCCGAAGTCCTCTTTGGTCATCAGGTCGCCGAGCGACGTCTTGGCGACCGTGAGGTTGTACCGCCCCATGTAGAGCATGGCGTAGGAGAGGCCGAGCGGGAACCAGTTGAGGAAGCGCCGAGTCCTGAACGCCTGGCTGTGGGTGACGATGGCTTCAGGAGGCATTCGGTGTCTTCTCGTTGCTGCGACCGGAGGGATCGGCCGCCAGGTTGTCGGTGAGGTCGGGGATGCGGCGCACCACCGGCAACAGCGAAGGAGGGTCGGGCGCGTGCGCGGTCTCGACGAAGAAGTGGTGCGCCTGCGGCCAGCGGGCCGCGAACAGGTTGCAGTTGGCGGGCTCGTTGTCGAACGTGCCCGCGACGTCGCCGAGCTCGTCCATGAAGTGCAGGGCCTCGCGCTTGAAGTCGAGGTCCGTGTCCTCCCAGGCGTGCTTGAGCACCACGGCGGTGCGCGGGATGCCGACGGGGAAGCCGTGCGTGCGCAGCGAGGACACGCAGCCCACGAGCATGTTCGGGGCGTCGCGCCCGCTCAGGTACACGAGGCTGGCGCCGGCGCGAAACAGCTCGTCGGCGAAGCGGACGGCGCCGGGCAGAGGCTCGTCGAAGCGCTGGTAGTCGTCGGTGAAGAAGCGCTCCCGCCAGAACTTCTGCGCGCGCTCGACGATCACGGCGTCGTCGACGCCGCAGCGGGCGAGGGTGTCGGTGAGGAGGTACGGCAGGTTCTTGCGCGGCAGGCCGTCGAGCGAGCGGCGCAGCGCGGGGCCCTGGCCGCCGGCGAGCGTGGACTCCGCGAAGTCGACGAGGATCTGCCAGGTGCGCGGGCCGTTGTCGAAGAGCGTGCCGTCGAGATCGAACACCACCACCGCCCGCCGCGCCCCCTCACCGGCCGAGGCGGTGGGCGTGCGGCAGCGCTCGATCACGTCGCGGAGCGTCGCCATGAACGCGTGTTCGCACGTGTGGCGTCGACGTCAATGCGGGGCGGATCAGCCACCCGAGGGGCAACCGCGCCGGACCGGGTGTCAGGAGCCCTCGCCGAGGAACACGCCGACGAGGCTGGCGTCCTGGCGGAACCAGCCGGGGCTGCCGGCGACGCCCGTGAACAGATCGGTGCGGCCTCCGACGTACATCCCGAACACCGGCAGGATGTAGCGAAGCTCGGCGGACACGAGGAGATCGGGCTGCAGCACCCCCGCCTCTCCCCGCACGCGCCAGTGCATGCGCTCGTCGAGCAGCGACCCGCCGACGACGGCGCCCGCGGCCACGCGGTGCACCTGGCGCGCGTTTGCGTCCTCGATGTTGCTCAGGGGCTCCACGCCCCAGAGGATGGAGCCCGCGGGGACGCGATCCCACACGACGTCGAACAGCTCGAGCGAGCCGTCGACGAAGCGGCCGAGCTGCCCCTCCACCGCGAGCGCCGCCGCCGCCTGCGTCACCTTGATGGTGCGCAGGCCGAGATCGTCGGCGAGGATGGCGCTCTTCCCGCCGAGGCCGCCGGCGTTCGGGTACGCCACCGCCTCCGCGCGCACGACGACGACGCCGAGGCCCCACGACGCGTCGAGCGAGAACGACGTCGTGCGATCGTGGGCGAGGGTGCCGCTGCCGCCGACGCACCCGAGGCTGATGTCGTCCCCGCACGGCAGCGGCAGGTCACCGACCGCGCCGGGTCTGATCGCGAGCAGCTCGGACGCCAGCGCGCGCGCGACGTCGGGGCGCAGGTGCAGCCGCGGCGTCTCGTCGTAACCCCACACGACGCTGCCGCTGATGTCGACGTCGCCGACCCGGCGCCAGGCGCGCGCCGCCAGGGTGGACGTCTGCACGAACACGGGGGCGTCGAGCAGCGAGCTCGTGTCGTCGTCGGCGAGCAGGCCGCCCGCGCGCGCGGGGCTCCGCACGAGCGCGGTCTGGTACCGCGCGATGCGCACGCCGCCCTGGTTGGCGGCGGCGAGGCTGCCCTCGGTGTCTTCGTATTGCGTGAGGACCACGCCCTCGACGCCGAGGGAGCCCACCGAGGTGCGCAGCAGGCCGCCCCACATCGGCTGCTTCTGGCGCGCGGGATCGGGGAACGGCTCGCCGCGCCTGTAGTCGGGTGGGTTGACGCGATCGCCGAGCGCCGCGCCGAGCGTCCGCCCCCAGGGGACGACGACGCGCCCGAGGTTCACCGCGGCTTTGCCGACGTTGATCTTCGCGTACGCCTCGTAGAGGTCGACGATGGGGACCAGGCGCCCGCGGGGGGTGCCGTCGATGGCGACGCGGCCGAAGCCGTTCGAGTAGAGCTTGAGGTTCGGCGCGGGCAGCAACCAGCTCTCGAGCCACACGCTGCCGAGCATGCGAAACGGGCCGTCCGCCGGGTCCACGAGCTGGACGCCGCCGAAGAGCGCGGAGTCGGCGCCGACGTGCCACGTCTCCCAGAGGCGGCCCAGCGCGCCGGTGACCGGCGGGGTCTCCGGGCGCGGCCCCTCGTCGGGGTCCTCGATGACGATGATGTCGCCCTCGCCGGACTTCGCGTCGCCGCCTTTGTCGCCGGCGACCTCGGCTTTCCTGGCTGACGGGGGAGGCGAGTCATCACCGTCGTCGATGATGATGATCTCGTCCGGCTCAACCGGCCGCTGGGCGTCCCGTGCGGCAGAGGCCACGTCGGAGCAAAAGAGCAACAGGACGGCGAGCGGGGCCGCCATCGCAGCGCCGCGTCAGACGGCTCCCTGGCTCATCGCCAGGCGCTTCTCCCGCTTGCGCGCGCGGGCCTCGGCGGCACGGGCCTTCAGCTTCGCCTTGACGGACGGCTTCAGGTAGTGCTCGCGCTTGCGGACCTCTTTGAGGATGCCCGCCTGTTCGACCTTGCGCTTGAAGCGCTTGATCGCCCGATCCACCGTCTCACCGTCGCGAACCGTCACCTTGGTCAAGACCGACTCCTGGGAAATTCACCCTCGGGGTACCGAGCCCTCGCGGGCATGTCAACGCGTGGGGGGCGTCCCCGGCGCGGCGTATCGCGGCGGGGCGCGCCCCGGGCGCATTTGAGCCGGCCTCCGCCCGCGTGTTACTCCGGGGCCATGCGAAGCGCAGCCGTCGTCATCGTCGTCGCGTGCGCCGGGGCGCTGACGATCTCGCCGGCCGCTCGCGCCAGCGACATCGACGACGCCGACAAGGGCGGCGGCGACGACGCCGACAAGGGCGGCGGCGCCGGCGGCGTCGACCGCCTGGTGGACGCCTTGCGCACGTCCGACAGCTTCAAGGTGCGGGCCACCGCCGCGGTCGCCCTCGGGCACATCGGCGATCCCCGGGCGGCCCCCGCCCTCGAAAACGCCCTCCGCTCCGACGATCACTACGCCGTCCGGCTCGCCGCCGCGGCCGCCCTCGGCCGGCTGCCCACCACCGAGGGCATCCCCGCCCTGCTCGTCGCGCTGCACGACCAGGACCAGTTCGTGCGCGAGGAGGCCAACGGCGCCCTCGATCGCTTCCACACCACCGCCTCCGTCTTCGCGTTCCGCGACGCCCTCGAGTCCGAAGACGCCGCCTCGCGGCTGGCGGCGGTGCGGGCGTACGGCGACGTGCTCCGCGAAAACCAGGAGCTCGCGCCCATCGTCGTCAACGCCCTCGCCGACGACAACGACGAGGTCTCCCACGCGGCCGACACCGCCCTCGCCGGCATCCCCCACGAGCGCGCCGTACCGGTGCTGGTGGCGGCTTTGTCGTCGGGCGGATCGGCGGTGCGGGCGGCGTGCGCGAGGCTCCTCGCCAAGCGGGCCGACCAATCCGCGGTGGAGCCGCTCATCGTCATGCTGATGGACATCGACGACGTCGACGACGTCCACGCCGCGGCCAAGGACGCGCTCAAGGCGCACCGCGACTACCTCGATCTCCCCGCGCGACGGGCCGCGGCGGCCGACACCTCTCCCGAGGCCAAAGACAAGCGTATCGAGGCGCTGCGGGTGCTCGCCGCCGTCGGTGACGCGAGCGCGGCCGGCCTCGTCGAGACCGCGCTGAAGGACAAGGACCCCACCGTGCGCGTCGCCGCGGCGCGCGCCGCCGTGGACCTCGGCGGCGACGGCGCCCGCCGCATGCTCCTGGCGGCCAAGGCCAAAGAGACCGACGCGCGAATGCAAAAACAGCTCGAGCTGTTGCTCAACACCCTGCGCTGACGGTGAACCACCCCGGGATCGTCGTCGACGAGAGCCGTCAGTCGCCGGACCATCCGCGCCGCTTGCCGCTGGTCTACGGACGCACGCTGTCGTTCACGGAGACCGGCATGAGCCTCCTGCCGGGGCCCTCGCGCGCCAGCCTCGACGTCGACGTGGACGGCGCGCGCCTGTTCACGGCCAAGGGCCCCGAGCACATCGGCTTCGGCGACCAGTTCCGCGTGCGCCGGCACCCGTACCACCTCGACCCCGCCGACGAGCTGCTCGTCGACGTGCGCGCCATCGGCACCTGCATCGCCTTCAACTGCTTCCACGCCGGCGAGGCCGACGTCCGTTGGCGGGGCTTCGCGGTCGCCGATCCCGAGCGGCTGCCCCTCGACGTGCGGACCGGGCGCGACGAGGTGCGCTACGCCCCGTCGACGACGGGCATGCCCCTCGAGCACCTGATCGCGGCGACGGAGGCGCAGGGCGCGCGCATGGACGCCGGTGTCGCCCTCGCGCTGGCGATGCCGCTGTTGACGGCGGCCATCGACCGCGCCCGCGTCACCGCGCTCGACGTCGTCGCCACCTGGGAAGGCGGCGCGGTGCTCTCGGTGCGCAGCTACCGGCGTCGGCCGCGGGACGAGCCGATCGCGCACGCGGTCGCGCGCGCGGTGACGACGTTCTGGCGCCTGTCCGGCCGCGAGCCCGCCGACGCGATCGTCGACGCGCACGTCGAGGAGATGCGCGCCATGAAGCAGGCGCCGCCGGCGGAGGTCGCGAGCGTGGTGAAGGCGCTGTTCCCCGACGCGTGGGCCGTCGAGCGAGCGGTGCGGGAGCAGGCGGGGATGCTCGACGTCGACGCGTTCCTTGCGTAACACACGGTCGCCGCTATGCTCGCCGCATCAGGGAGGTGGGCGTGAAGCGGGTGCTCGTCACCGTCGCCGGCAGCGACGCCCCGGGCATCACCGCGTCCCTCACGGGCATCATCGCGCAGGACGGCGCCGAGCTCCTCGACATCGAGCAGGTCGTGGTCCAGCACCACCTCACCCTGTGCGTCGTCGTGGGCGTCGACGCCGAGCAGGGCCACGGCGCCGTCGTCAAGGACCTGCTGTTTCGCGCCAAGGAGCTCGGCCTCGACCTGGACTTCGAGATCCTCGATGACGCGTCGGACACGCCCGCCATCCCGCGCGCCTCCTACGCCGTGACCGTCATCGGCGACGGCGTCGACGCCGCCTGCGTCCACGAGCTCACCGCGTGCCTCGCCCGCCTCCACGCCAACATCGACGCCATCGAGCGCCTCTCGGACCGCGCGCTGTCGTCGTTGGAGATCGTCATCTCGCTGGAGCGCAACGAGGACAAGGCAGCGATCCTGCGGCGCGAGCTGATGACCATCGCCGCCGCGCGCAACGTCGACCTCGCCATGCAGCGCGAGACGCTCACGCGCAGGGCCAAGCGCCTCGTGGTCATGGACATGGACTCCACGTTGATCCGCGTGGAGATCATCGACGAGCTCGCGCGCGAGTACGGCGTCCACGATCAGGTCGCCGAGATCACCCGGAACGCCATGCGCGGCAACATGCCGTACGAGGAGAGCCTCAAGCAGCGCGTGGCGCTGTTGAAGGGCATGCCGTGGGCGTCGGTGCTCAAGGTGGCCGGCGATCCGCCCATCACCGACGGCGCCGAGCAGCTCCTCAAGGTCCTGCGCGGCCTCGGCTACAAGACCGGCGTCATCTCCGGCGGCTTCTCCGTCGCCGCGGAGTCCCTGCGCGCGCGCCTCGGCCTCGACTACGCGTATTCGAACACGCTCGAGGCCAAGGACGGCAAGCTCACCGGCCGCGTGCTCGAACCCATCGTGGGGCCGCAACGCAAGGCCGACCTCCTCGACGCCATCGCCCAACGGGAGGGAATTCCCCTCGAGCAGACCATCGCCATCGGCGACGGCGCCAACGACCTGCTGATGCTCGAGAAGGCCGGCCTCGGCATCGCCTTCCACGCCAAGCAGAAGCTCCGCGACGCCGCGGACACGTCGCTGTCGCAGGGTGGCCTCGACCACATCCTCTACCTGCTCGGCCTGCGCGCCCGCGACATCCGCGAGTTCCTCGAAAACGGCGGCGGCTGAGAGCTCACCTCGCGAACAGCTCGCGCGTGATGATCACGCGCTGGATCTGCGAGGTGCCCTCGTAGATCTGCATGATCTTGGCGTCGCGCATGAGCTTCTCGACGGGGTACTCCTTGTTGAAGCCGTTGCCGCCGAACACCTGCACGGCGTCGGTGGCGATCTTCATGGCGGAGTCGGCGGCGCACTTCTTGGCCATGGCGGCGAAGAGCGTGTTGCGGCGGCCGTTGTCGATCTCGTACGCGGCCTTCCACACGAGGAGACGCGCGGCCTCCACGTCGGCGGCCATGTCGGCGATCATGAAGCTGATGCCCTGGTACGACGCGATGGGCTGGCCGAAGGTCTTGCGCTCCTTGGCATAGGCGATGGCGTGCTCCATGGCCGCGCGGCCGAGGCCGACGGCGGCGGCCGCCACGAGGGGCCGCGTGTGGTCGAACGCCTTCATGGCGATCTTGAAGCCTTCGCCCTCGTTGCCGAGGAGGTTGTCGGCGGGGACCTCGACGTCCTCGAAGGTGATGCCGCGGGTGTCGCTCGCCCGCTGGCCCATGTTGTTCTCTTTCTTGCCGACGGTGATGCCCTTGCTCTTGGCGTCGACGATGAAGCCGCTCATGCCCTTGTGGCCGCCGTTGGGATCGGTCTTGGCGAGCACGAAGAACCACGACGCGTGGCCCGCGCCGGTGATCCACATCTTCTGCCCGTTGAGGACGTACTTGTCGCCCTTCTTCAGCGCGGTGGTCTTGATGCCCGCGACGTCGCTGCCCGCGTTGGGCTCGGTGACGGCGTAGCTGCACAGAAGCGGCGAGTCCGAAAACGGCGACAGCCACTTCTTCTTCTGCGCGTCGCTGCCGGCGACGATGACCGGCACCTGCGCCAGCGAGTTCGCGGTCATGGCGGTGGCGATGCCGGTGCAGCCCCAGCCGAGCTCCTCGTCGATGAGGCACCCGTCGAAGGTGCCGAGGCCGAGGCCCCCGCAGCTCTCCGGGATGTGGATGTTCATGAGCCCGAGCTCCCACGCCTTCTTCAGCGGCTCCGCCGGCCACTCGCCCGTCTCGTCGTGGTGCTGCGCCACGGGGCGGACCACGTCCTTGGCGAAGTCGTGCGCGAGCTTCTGCAGGTCTTTTTGCTCGTTGCCGAGCTCGAAGCTGATGGCCATCGGAAACCTCCGCGGCCGTTGTTCGTCGACGTGGGAGCGCCGTCAACCGGGCGTCAGGGGAACGTCGCCGTGACGACGAGACCGGCGCCGCCGCCGCCGCCGCCCCCGCCGTGACGGTTGTTGCCGTCCTCGCCGGCGCCGCCGGGGCCGGAGCCGGAGCCGTCGCCGCCGCGGCCGCCGCCGCCGCTGCCGCCGGGGGCCGTGAGCCCACCGTCCGTGCCGGCAGCGCCCCCGCCGGAGTCCGACCCGCCGCCGCCGCCGCCGCCGCCGAGCGCGAAGACGAGCTCCGCGGTCACCTGCCGCGCCTCGAGGAAGAGCGTGCCGCCGGCGCCGCCGCCACCGCCGCCGCCGGCGTCGTTGCCGGCCGCCGCGCCCCCGCCGCCCCCGCCGCCCGCGCTGAGCACGCCGGTCGCGCCCTCGAGGGTGATGCTGCCGGTCGCCGAGATCTGAAGCGCGCCGCCGCCGCCGCCCCCCGCCGCGAGCGTGCCGGCGCCGTTCGCACCGCCCCGCCCGCCGGCGCACCCACCCTCGAGCACGTCGGCGCCCGGGGGCACGCCGCCCGGCGTGCGGGCGATCGCCGAGCCCCGGCCGCCCTCCCCGCCTTCGGCGGCGTTGCCGCCGCCGCCGCCGCCGGCGCCCGCGATGCTGCCGTCGCTGCCGTCGGGGGCGGCGCACGACGCGGCGCCGGCGCCGGGCTGCGCGCCGCGGCCGCCGACGTCGACGATGCCGGTGATGTCGACGTCGCCGAGCGCGACAATCACGGGGACCCGCGCGCCCTGGAACACGACAGTGCCCGTGACGCTGAGGTTGCGGACGCCGATGACGAGCAGGCTCGGGCCCCCGCTCTGCGGGAGCACCTGGAACGGCAACGCCTGGCCACAGATGCCGCCGGCGAACGCGTCGGTGTCGACGACGGCGGTGCAGTCGAGCGCGACGTCGGGCACGTCGACGGCAGAGAACGGAGAGGCGCCGAGGTGCGAGGGGAGCCCGGCGGGGAACCCGCCATCTCCCTCTCCTTCGCCCTCTCCTTCGCCCTCCCCTTCTCCTTCTCCCTCGCCCTCCCCTTCTCCCTCTCCCTCGCCTTCCCCTTCGCCTTCGCCTTCGCCTTCGCCCTCTCCCTCTTCGCCTTCTCCCTCTCCTTCGCCTTCTCCTTCGCCCTCTTCGCCTTCGCCCTCGCCCTCGCCTTCGCCTTCGCCCTCGCCCGTGGCGACGACGGCGCAGGTGCCGGCGATGCACGCGCTGCGGGCGGCGCAGTCGGCGTCGTTGGCGCATACGAAGCCGGGCTCGTCGCAGCCCGAGAGGGCACCGAGGAGCGCGCCGACAAGCGCGCCGGGGAGCGCGAGGAGGAGCGCGGCTGCGATGCGCGGGGGCATGAGGCCATGATAGTGCCGTAGAGTGCGCGTGTGTCTTCCTGGCGCGCCACCGGGCCCAGCGACCACGACGTCGTCGTGCGCCTGATGCGCGCGCTCTACACGGAGGACCCCTCACCGTTCGGGATGGCGGAGGACAAGGCGCGGCGCACGCTCGCGCGCCTGGAAGCGGAGCCCGCGCGCGGGTGCGCGGTGCTGTTCGAGCACGCGGGCGCGCCCGCCGGCTACGCGCTCCTCGCCAGCGTCTGGAGCAACGAGCTCGGTGGCGTCATCTGCGTCGTCGACGAGCTGTTCGTCGAGCCGGCGCTCCGGGGCCGCGGCCTCGCGTCGGGCTTCCTGCGCGCGCTGCTCGAGCGGCGCGCGCCGTGGTTCGGCGACGCCGTGGCGGTCGAGCTCGAGGTGACGCCGGGGAACGCGAGAGCGCGGACCCTCTACGAGCGGCTCGGCTTCGCGACCAAGAAGAACGCCACGCTGCGCGCTCAGCCGAGATAGCTCTCGAACACGGCGCGGAGCTCCTCGGTGAGCGGGAGCGACTTCTGCGTGTCGAGGTCGATGAAGACGGTGGTGATGCGCGCGGTGAACGACAGTGCGGAGTCGCGCTTGCGCCGGATCTCGTAGCGCATGTCGACGGCGGAGCGGCCGACCCGGGTGACGGCGAGGGTGACGATGGCGGTGTCGCCGTAGCTGAGGGGCGCGGTGAAGTCCGCCTCGATGTGCACGGTGGGGAAGCCGCGGCGCTTCTTCTCGATGAGGTCCGGGTACGAAAACGGCGCGGCCGCGTCGAAGAAGTCCTCGAAGGCCGCGTGGCACAGGTGAAGGAAGCGGGGGTAGTAGACGATGCCGGCGCCGTCGACGTCGTCGAACCGGATCTTCTGCACGCTGGTGTAGGCCATGGCGACGGCTACTGTGCCAGACTGCTCGGCGGCGGTCGCCGATGAACTTGTGCGTCGTGCCGACGAGGCCGCGGCGCTGGCCGGGTGAGCGCGAGGCGCGCCTCGACGGCGCGGTGGTCGGACAGCTCCGGTTGGACGTGGACGCGCGCGCCGCGGGGCTCGAGGCCGCGCACGAAGATCCGATCGAAGCGCTCGCGCTCGCCCGCGCGGTCGTAGGTGGGCGTGACGTCGAAGGGGGCGACGGCGTCGACGAGGCCGGCGCGCTCGATGCGCGCGAGGGTCGCCCGGTCCTCGGGGCTGTCGTCGTAGAAGTTGAGGTCGCCGGCGAGCACGGCGGGGGAGCAGCCCTCGAGCTCGTCGAGGACGACGTCGACCTGCTCGGCGCGGAGCATGGCGTCCTCGCGGGCGGGCCACGCGTGCAGGTGGGTGACGACGACGTGGATGTCGTCGACGCCGGCGACGACGGCGTGGAGCACGCCCTTGTTCATCACGAGGCGCTCGACGCCGCGGGCGCTGCGGACGAAGGGTCGGTGGAGCGCGCGCAGGACGCGCAGGTGGGGCGCGACCGCGAGCGCGAGCCCTGTGTTCGGCTCGCCCGGCCCCGGAGCGACGCACCGCGTCCGGGAGGGGAGCACCCGGGCGAACGGGCGCGGCGTCGGGCGCCAGAGCTCCTGCAGCGCGACGAGGTCCGAGCGCCCCGCGGCCAGCCAGCGGCGGGCCCGCGGGAACCTCAGGCGGCGCGGCGGCCACGCCCACGGCGGCGGCAACCCCCAGAGGTTCAGCGTGAGGACCGACAGCTCCACGGGGCACACTCTGCCACGCGCGCGCGTGCGAGCACGTTGCCGTCCGCGCGGTGCGCCACAGAAGTGATCCGCATAGCGGAATAGGGTCAGTGCCGGCACGCGCGGTGGTCCCGCCGCCGGTGCGCTGGCACCGAGACGTCGAAGCGGAAGATGGAGCGGTGTCGCTGTGGCGACTTCGCAGCGGTGTGGGTGCGCACCGGCGGCGGCGACAACCGCGGGGAGGGGGGATCGCGTTGCGCCCGTCGGCGTGAGCACAAGCTCGCTCGCGTCGACGCCGTGCAGGGTCGCGCCCGTGACAAGGGCGTGCGCAACAACGAGCTCGACCTGAACCGCGCCGCGGCCGTGATCAACCTGCAAGAGATCGCCAAGCTCCGCCGCGCGGCGTAGCAGAGCCCGCGCCCGGTCCCGTCGCCGGTGCGCACGAGAGCCCTGCACATCGCCACGAAGCCGCCACAGCGACACCGCTCCAAATTCCGCGTCCGGACGTCTCGGTGTCAGCGCACCGGCGACGGGCCTGGCTCGCGTGCCGGCACGCCCGCCGCTTCGTGCACATCCACGATGTGCGGGCGGCGCTTCGCGCCGAGTGCTTGGCCGACCCATTTGTTTTTGCGGTTCAACTCTAGCGGCGACGCGCGCGGATCACCGTCGCCCGCCCCCACGAAAATGCCGCGGGCGCGCGCCGCTCGACGTCGAACGCGCCGGCGGGCGGGTCCCACGTGAGGGCGATGACGCGCGTCCCGGGGGGGAGCGCGGCCAGGCGCTCGCCGAGCGCCGCGCGGACCTCGTCGGGCATGCAGGTCCAGGCAACCCAGACGTGGGTCGCGCCGTCGAGCGGGAACGCGCGGGCGTCGCCAATCTCGAGAGCGGCGCCGGCGGCGGCGACGACGGCGCGCGCGGGATCGGCGCGGAGCGGATCGAGCTCGACGCCCCGGGCCTGCGCGCCGAGGAGCCGGGCCGCGAGCAGGACGGTGCCGCGGCCGGCGCCGAGGTCGACGACGGTGGAGCGGGCGTCGACGCCCGCGGCGCGCAGGACGTCGACGGCGGTGGCGAGCGGCGTCTCTCCCCACGTGAGCGCCTCGCGCGGCAAGCCCGCGGCCGCGGCGGCGGCGACGCCGGCGGGGCTCGGCCGGTGCGGCGGGAGCGCCCGGTCAAGCCGCCACAGCGCGAGGCACGCGCGGCGCACCGCGCGGTGACGCGCGGCGACGGCGAGGTCACGCGCGCGCAGCAGGGGGCGGACGGCGAGGCCCCAGCCGACGCCCCGGGCCGTGTCGACGAGGCTCATCGGCCGCGGAGGCGCCTCATGCCGCGGGATCGGCGTCGCCGCGCAGCCCGTACACGAGGAGCGAGATGGCGGCGAGCATCGCGAGGATCATCACGATGAGGCCGGCGTCGATGACGTTTTCCTGCCACGACGCCGCGTCGTAGCCCGCCCCGGCGATCGGCGTGAGCTTCTTGGTGCCCCACGCGGCGCCGAGGAGCGTGAGCGCCCAGTTGGCGTAGGTGCCGAACAGGAGGAGCCACATGGTCGCGGCCCGGAGGGCGTCGCCGAGCCGGAGCCGCGGCCACAGGAGGCCCACGGCGAGCAGGAACATCCCGTTCAGCAGCCCCTCGAGGTGCCCCGAGAGCGCGAGCCGCGGGTTGTGGAAGAGCTGCGCGGTGGCGCCGCTCACGATGCCGATGAGGAAGAGCAGCATCCCCGCGAACAAGATCATGCGCGGACGATTGGGCATGGCGCGCTCTCGCACGGCGCGGCGCAAAACGAAACGGGCCGACGACGCACGACAAGGGCCGCGATCGTCCACCCTGCGGCGGCCGAGCGCGGCCCTGTCACCGATGCGAGACGGCGCTCAGTCCGAGTCGCCGGAGATCGGCTTCTCCGACCCCACCAGCTCGAGGATCGAGATGGTGGCGTTGTCACCGCGGCGGATTCGCGACTTGGTGATGCGGGTGTAGCCGCCGTTCCTCGTCTTGAACCGGGGCGCGATGTCGGAGAAGAGCTTCCGGAGCACTTCCTGGTCGCGGATGTCCCGGTGCGCGAGCCGCCGCGAGTGAAGATCGCCGGCCTTTGCCAGCGTGATCAGCTTCTCGGCGACGATGCGCAGCTCCTTGGCCTTCTGGTCGGTGGTCTCGATGCGCTCGTGACGGAACAGCGACGTGGCCATGTTGCGAAACATCGCCTGCCGGTGCGCCGACGTGCGCGAGAACTTACGACCTGCTTTCAAATGACGCATGGGGTGGTCCTTACAAAGGAGAGGTTCAGCCCTCGAGCTCCGCGCCGTCGTCGTCGTCGAGGTCGTCCTCGCCGCCGAGCGTGTCGCGCGAGATGACGGGGCCCGAAACGACGCTGGGCTTGGGGAGACCCTGCTTGGGCGGCCAGTTGTCGAGCTTCATGCCGAGGCTCAGGCCCATCTCGGAGAGGATCTCCTTGATCTCCTTGAGCGACTTGCGGCCGAAGTTCTTGGTCTTGAGCATCTCACTCTCGGTCTTCTGCACGAGATCGCCGATGTACTTGATGTTGGCGTTCTGCAGGCAGTTGAACGAGCGCACCGACAGCTCGAGCTCGTCGACGGAGCGGAGCAGGTTCTCGTTGATCTTCTCTTCCTTGATCTCCGGCTCGGGGAGCTCGGGCTCCACTTCCTCGGAGAAGTTGATGAAGATGGAGACCTGCTCCTTCATGATCTTGGCGGCGATGCCGACGGCGTCCTCGGGGGAGACGGCGCCGTTGGTCCACACCTCGAGCGTGAGCTTGTCGTAGTCGGTCTGCTGGCCGACGCGGGCGTGGGTGACGTTGTAGTTGACCTTCTCGATGGGCGAGAAGAGCGCGTCCATCGGGATGGTGCCGACGCTCTGGCCTTCCTGGCGGAACTGCGTGGCGGGCACGTAGCCGCGGCCGCGCTTCACCGTGAGCTCGGCCTTCATCGTGCCGCCCTCGGCGACGGTGGCGATGTGATGATCAGGGTTCAGGATGGTGACGGTCTCGTCGTGGACGATGTCCCCGGCCTTCACTTCCTTCGGGCCCTGCACGTCGACGCGGAGGGTCTTGCCGTCGCCCGCCGTGTTGATCTTGAGGTCGACTTCCTTGAGGTTGAGGATGATGTCGGTGACGTCTTCCTTGACGTCCGGCAGCGCCATGAACTCGTGCTGCGCGCCGTCGATCTTCACGGCGGTGAAGGCCGCGCCCTGCAGCGAGCTGAGGAGGATGCGGCGCAGCGAGTTGCCGAGGGTGACGCCGTAGCCGCGCTCGAGGGGCTCCGCGACGAACTTGCCGTACGTGGCCGACAGGGTGTCGCGGTCGACGACGAGGGTCTTCGGACGGATGAGATCGCGCCAGTTCTTGTGCAGGGACATCTTGCTTCTTGCCTTTCGAGCAGCCCCCTCGGAACACCCCGGCCGCATGCCGGTGAGCCCCATGGGGACGACAGGAGAACGGTTCTAACGACTAGACGCGGCGCCGCTTGGGCGGCCGGCAGCCGTTGTGCGGGATGGGGGTGACGTCGCGGATGAGGGTGACCTTGAGGCCGCTGTTGGCGATGGCGCGCAGGGCGCTCTCACGACCGGCGCCGGGGCCCTTCACGCGGACCTCGACGGCCTTCATGCCGTGATCCATGGCCTTGCGGCAGGCGTCCTCGGCGGCCACCTGCGCGGCGAACGGCGTGGACTTGCGCGAGCCCTTGAAGCCGCGGGCGCCACAGGTCGACCACGACACCGTGCCGCCCGTGGGATCGGTGATGGTGACGACGGTGTTGTTGAAGGAGGCGAACACGTGCGCGACGCCGATGGCGACGTTCTTCTTGACGCGCTTTTTGCCCTTGGGAGTTGCCATATGAGGAGCTCTTCTTTTTCAGCGAGGGAAAGGGATGGCGACGGTGGCGGTTCGTGAAGCGGTTCGTCGTGACGCGGTTCGCGAAGCGGTTCGCGAAGCGGGGGACAAGCCCCCGCCCTACTTGCCGGCCGAGGGGGCCTTGCGGGCGACGCTCTTGCGCGGACCCTTGCGGGTGCGGGCGTTGGTGTGCGTGCGCTGGCCGCGGACCGGGAGGCCCTTCCTGTGCCGCAGGCCGCGGTAGCAGCCGAGGTCCATCAGGCGCTTGATGTTGAGCGCCACCTCGCGGCGCAGATCGCCTTCGACCTTGTTGGCGGACTCGAGGACGTCACGGATGCGCGCCACCTCGTCCTCGCCGAGGTCGTCGGAGCGCTTGTTGGGGTCGACGTTCGCCTTGCTCAACACGCGCTGCGACGTCACCGGCCCGATGCCGTAGAGGTACGTGAGAGCCACGCCCATCTTCTTGTTGCGGGGAAGGTCGACACCAGAGATTCGAGCCACGATCAGCCTCCAGAAACCAACTGCGACCGGGGAAGCGGCCGCTTGAGTGCTTTGCGGAGAATGAACGCACGCCGCTCGAAGAGCGGGACGACCCCCTCGGGGTCCGTGCGCTCCACCGCTCCCCGAAGGGAGCGATCTCTTCGCGCACCGCCGGCGGTTGTCTCTCCGCCGGCGGACATGAAACATCCGAGGTCAGCCCGCCATCATCCCTGCCGCTGCTTGTGGCGGGTGTTGGAGCAGATCACGCGCACGATTCCCTTGCGCTTCACGATCTTGCACTTGTCGCAAATGGTCTTTACCGACGCGCGCACCTTCATGACCGACCTCAGCCGCCTCTCGGCGGGTTGACGACGGGGCCTGCGTAGCAGCCGGTCCGTGTGGTGACAAGTGGTCTTTGTCGGGGTCCCTCCGAAAGACGGCCGACGTCGGGGGCGCTCCCGGGCGTCGGTCGAACGCCCCAACGGGCCGTCCGGGGCGGGCCCCGGGGCGGATACTCCCCCCGAGGTGCGGATGGGAGTGCTCGGGGCGCTGCGTGAGGAGAGCCGGCTTCGCTGGGACGCGAACCTTCGCGCGGGCCAGTGGATCGCGGTGGCCTGCGCGCTGTTCTCGGTGCCCTGCGGCGACGTCCGCACCATCCTGGCGTCGTTTTCGATGGCGGCGGTGGCGTTCACCTGGTTCACCATGGCGCGGCGCACGCACGGCAGGGCCCGCGCCGTCGCCACCGCCGTCACCCCGGGCTTCGCGCTGCTCCTCGGCCCCGCCGCCACCGTGCTGCTCGCGCGCGTGAACGCCGACATGGCCTACACGCAGTGGTTCACCCCGCTGATCAGCATCTTCGTGATGGCGCTCTCGGTGCAGCGCCTCGAGCCGTGGCGTCCCGCGGTCTACGGCGCCGTCGCCGGCGCGCTCTACATCCTCGGCTACGACGCTTCGACGTGGGACATGGCCGCCACGCACCGCGTGGGCTTCGCGCTGCGCCCGACCACGCAGATCGTGCGCACCCTGCTCTTCCTCGGCGCCGGCGGCGCCTTCTCGATGCTCACGCACTCGCTGCGCCGCTCCCTCGTCCGCGCCGACGAGCGCTCGCGCGATCGCGAGTTCTCGTCGCGCTACCGGCTCGGCCGGCCCATCGCGAGCGGCGGGATGGCGTCGGTGGTGCACGCGACCTACTGCGCCGCCGGCGGCTTCGCGCGGCCCGTGGCGCTCAAGCGGCTGCACCCGAACCTCGCCAAGGACCCGCGCGTCGTCGACACGTTCCGCGCCGAGGCCGAGCTCGGCGCGCGCCTGATGCACGCGAACATCGTCCCCGTGCTCGACTTCGGCCGTGTGCACGACAGCTATTACCTCGCGATGGAGTACGTCGCGGGCACCGACCTGCGCGCGCTCCTCACGCGGCTGCGCCGCGAGGAGACGAAGCTGCCGCCGCGCCTGGCGGCGCTCATCGCCTTCGAGGTGCTGCAGGGTCTGTCGTTCGCGCACACCGGCGCCCGCGACGCGCAGGGCCGGTTGCTGCGCGTGGTGCACCGCGACCTCTCGCCGGGCAACGTCCTGATCTCGACGACGGGGCAGGTGAAGATCTCGGACTTCGGCATCGCGTGCGCGCTGCGCGAGGCCGAGCAGCACCGCGCGCGCCACGTCGCCGGCAGCATGGCGTACCTCGCGCCCGAGCAGGTGCGCAAAGACGGCTTCGACGCGCGCGCCGACCTCTTCGCCGTCGGCGTGCTCCTCTGGGAGATGCTCACGTGCGAGCGCCTGTTCAAGCGCGACAGCACCGCCGCCACGCTGCGCGCCGTCGTCGACGGTGAGGTGCCGCCGGTGGCCGGCGTGTCGTCGGCGTGGGACGCGCTGTTGGCGCGCGCGCTCGCGCAGAGGCCCGAGCGCCGCTTCGAGAGCGCGGCTGCGATGGCGGACGCCATCGCCGAGCTCCTGCGCGCCGAAGGCGAAGCGTTGCCGCGCCCGGAGGAGCTGGCGGCGTTCCTGGCGTCCCCCGCGTCCTTGGTGCGCTCCTCGAGCCGCGATCGCCCCCCGAGCCGGTCCCGCACCCCGAGCCGCCCTTCGGAGCGCCTGCGCCGCAAGGTCGCGGAGGCGGCGCCGGCGCCGGCGCTCGAGCCCACGCAGGAGGCCACGCCGCCGACGGGCTCGCGGCCCCGCCGCCGCTGGCGCGTGGTGCGCAACGAGGAGCCGCCGCTGCGGGCCGCGCCCGAGCCGCATCGGCTGCCGCCGACGCACCGCGACGACGACGACGGGTACGGCATCGGCTCCCTCTCGACGGAGATCGAGGTCCACCTGCCCACGCCGCTGCCGGCGCACGCGACCGCGGGCCGGGGTCGCCGCCGCCGCGCCCGCCGCTGAGCGCGATGTGCGCCCAGGGTTGGACTTCGAGGCGACGCGGGGTCAGGACAGGTCGAGCACGCGCAGGACCGCGGCGAAGACCTCGTCGGGGCTCCTGGTGCCGTCGACGTGCTTCAGGATGCCGCGCGGGCCGTAGAGCTCCTTGAGCGGCGCGGTGTCCCGGTGGAACTTGGCGAGGCGCTCGCGCACGGCGGTCTCGTTGTCGTCGCCGCGCTGGACGAGGTCGCTGCCGCAGGCGTCGCACTTGCCGGCGACCTTGGGCGGCTTGGTGCTCACATGGTAGACGCTGCCGTCCGCGGGGCACGAGCGGCGACCGGCGACGCGCCCGACGATGACGTCGTCGGGGACGTCGATGCCGACGACGACGTCGATCTTCTGGCCCTTGGCCTCGAGCATCTTGTCGAGGGCCTCACCCTGAGGAATGGTGCGCGGGAAGCCGTCGAGCATGAAGCCGTCTTTGCTGTCGGGCTTCTCGATGCGCGAGGCGATCATCCCGATGACGATGTCGTCGGAGACGAGGCCACCCTTGTCCATGATCTCGGCGGCTCTCCGGCCGAGCTCCGAGCCCGCCGCGCGCTCCGCGCGCAGCATGTCGCCCGTGGAGAGCTGAGGGATCTTCAGCTTCTCCTCGAGGCGCTTGGCCTGGGTTCCCTTGCCCGCCCCGGGGGGCCCGAACAGGATCATCCTCATGGCGATGGCGATGCCCCGCATTGCCGTCCGGGGGAAGGGGGGATTTCCCGAAGCACTTCCCGAAGCCCCAGTTCCCGAAGCCCCACTTCCCGAAGCCCCACTTCCCGAAGCCCCACTTCCCGAAGCCCCACTTCCCGAAGCCCCACTTCCCGAAGCCCAGCCCCGGACCGTGTGCTCAGCCGGCCGTGACGAGGTCGGCGTTCTGCGTCTGCGTCGAGCCGCTCGTGCGCGCGCGGCCGCGGATGCGTGGGCCGCTCGGGCCCGCGAAGCCGTCGTAGTGCCGCGTGATCAGGTGACCCTCGATCTGTTGCGCCGTATCGAGGGCGACGCCGACGACGATGAGGAGGCCGGTGCCGCCGAAGTAGAACGGCACGCGGTTGGACACCGAGGACTGGATGATGGTCGGCAGCAAGCACACCGCGGCCAGATAGAGGGCGCCGGCGAAGGTGATGCGGGTGAGCACGCTGTCGATGTATTCGGCGGTTTCCCGCCCGGGTCTGACGCCTGGTACGAAGCCGCCGAATTTCTTCAAGTTGTCGGCGACGTCGACCGGGTTGAAGACCATGGATGTGTAGAAGAACGAGAAGAACACGATGAGCAGCACGTACAGGGACATGTACTGCCACGTCCCCGGCTGCAGCGCGTGCTGGACAGGGATCATCCATTCGGCGTTGATGAAGCTCGCCAAGGTGGCTGGGAACATCAGCAGCGACGACGCGAAGATGGGCGGGATGACGCCGGAGGTGTTCACCTTCAAAGGCAGGTGCGTGGCCTGGCCTCCGTACTGTTTGTTGCCGACGATGCGTTTGGCGTACTGCACAGGGATGCGGCGCTGGCCGCGCTCCATGAACACGATGGCGGCGACGACGACGAAGACGACGGCGACGAGGACGATCATCTCGGTGGGGCGGTAGGTGCCTTCCTTCACGCCCTCGGCGGTGGAGTAGATGGCGGTGGGGAGGCGGGAGACGATGCCGGCGAAGATGATGACGCTGGTGCCGTTGCCGATGCCCTTTTCCTGGATGCGCTCGCCGAGCCACATGATGAAGCTCGTGCCGGTGGTCAGGGTGATGATGGTCATGGCCACGAAGGCGTAGCCGTGCCACGCCGTGGCCCAGTCCGCGCTCACCACGCTGGTGCCGTTGCTGTTGATGCCCTTGAGCCAGTTCGAGAGCATCACGCCCTGGACGACGGAGACGATCACGCAGCCGTAGCGCGTGTACTGGTTGATCTTCCGGCGGCCCTGCTCGCCTTCCTTGTTCAGGCGCTCGAGCGAGGGGACCACCACCGTCATGAGCTGCATGATGATGGAGGCGGTGACGTACGGCATGATGCCGAGCGCGAAGACGCTGAGCTGGTTGAGGGCGCCGCCCGAGAAGAAGTTGAAGAGGCCGAGGAAGCCGCCCTTCGACTGCGTCTTCAGGTACTCCTGCATGACGCCGCGGTCCACGCCGGGGGTGGAGACGAAGATGCCCACCCGGTACACGGCGAGAAGCGCGAGCGTGTAGACGATCCGCTTCCGGAGCTCCGGGATGCGGAACATGTTGAACAAGCCTGACGCCATCGGAGCTCCTCTTCGCGTTACGGACTAGGCGCCGTCGAGCGTAGCGACAACCCCCGTCGGCGCCAATGTCGACGCTTCAGGGGCAGCCGCGAGCCCGCCCGCGGCGCCATGCTGCGCCGCCCGACGTCAGCCTGCGGCGGGCGCGGCGGCGGCGGGCTCGGCCCCGACGATCTCGACGGTGCCGCCCTTGGCCTCGATCTTCGAGCGCGCGGACGCCGAGATCGCGTGGACCTTGACCGACAGCTTGTGCGCGAGCTCGCCGGTGCCGAGGACCTTCACGCGATCCGACGGATGGGCGAGGCCCATGCCGACGAGCGCGGCGTGATCCACCACGGCGTCGGCCGGAAAGCGCTCCGAGAGGCGGTCGAGGTTGACGACGGCGTACTCGACGCGGAAGCCGTAGTTCCTGAAGCCGCGCTTGGGCAGGCGGCGGGACAGCGGGAGCTGCCCACCCTCGAAGCCGGGGCGAACGTTGCCGCTCTTGGTCTTCTTCTGGCCCTTGTGGCCGCGCGCCGCGGTCTTGCCGTGGCCGGTGGCCCGCCCACGCCCCAGCCGCTTCTTGCGGTGACGGGCGCCGATGGGCGAAGGCAGGTTGTGCAAGCCGGTCGTGGTCGTCTCGGTGGTCATCGCGTCACCCCTCGCCCTTGGCGGCGGCGGCCTTCTTGGCGGGGCGCTTGTTGCCGCCCGCGCGGTGGCGGGCGCCGAACAGCGGCGCCTCGCCGGTGTGCACCTCGACGTCGACGAGGTGCTGGACCTTCACGATCATCCCGCGGATGGCGGGCGTGTCGCGCAGGGTCACGGTGTGGCCGATGCGGCGCAGGCCGAGGCCCTGGAGGATGAGGCGCTGCGCGCGCGGCTTGTGCGACAGGCCGCGGCGTTGCGTCACGAGGATCTGGGTCTTCTGCTCAGGCATCGGGTGCTCCTCACGCCTCGGCGGCGGTGGCCGCCGGGTCCATGCCGCGGCGCTTGGCGTGCTCGTCCGCCGAGCGCAGCCGCTTGAGGCCGGCCACCGTGGCGCGCACGACGTTATGGGGGTTCTTGGTGCCGAGGGACTTGGTGAGGATGTTGTGCACCCCCGCCGCCTCGAGCACGTGGCGCACGGTGCCGCCGGCGATGACGCCGGTACCGTCGGAGGCCGGCCGCAGCACGACCCTGCCCGAGCCGTAGTGGCCGACGATCTCGTGCGGGATGGTGGTGCCGCGCAGCGAGACCTTGAACAGGTTCTTCTTCGCCTGATCGGTGCCTTTGCGGATGGCCTCGGGCACCTCGTTCGCCTTGCCGAGGCCCACGCCGACGTGGCCCTCGCCGTCGCCGACGACAACCAGCGCCGAGAAGGAGAAGCGACGTCCGCCCTTCACCACCTTGGCGACGCGATTGATGTGGATGACGCGCTCGGAGAGCTCGCCGAGGTTCTCGGGGTTGATGCGTTGCTCAGCCATGGTCACAGCTCCAGCCCGCCCTCGCGGGCTCCGTCGGCGACCGCGGCGATGCGCCCGTGGTACCGGTATCCGTTGCGATCGAACACGACCTGCCCGATGCCCGCCTTCTTGGCGCGCTCGGCGACCGCCTTGCCGACCTCCTTCGAGGCGTCGGCCTTCTTCTTCCCCTTGAGGCCGTCGCGGACGGCCTTGTCGAGGGTGGACGCCTGCACGAGGGTCTTGCCGGCGCTGTCGTCGATGATCTGCGCGTAGATGTGCCGCGCGGAGCGGAACACCGTCAGACGCGGACGCTCGCCGTCGCCGTGGGCCTTCTTGCGGACGCCAATCTTGCGCTTGACGCGCGTGGCTTCCTTGGGGTTGTGCTTGCGCAGTGCGCTGAGGTTGGTCTTACGCATTACTTGGCTCCCGACTTGCCTTCCTTGCGGCGCACGCGCTCATCGGAGTAGCGAACTCCCTTGGCGCCGTACGGGTCCTTGTTGACGGGGCGGAACGAACGAATCTTGGCGGCGGTGGCCCCGAGCGTCTCCTTGTCGGCCGCGGAGAGCACGATGTGCGTGCGCTTCTCGTCGGTGACCTGGGCGGTGACGCCCTCGGGGAGCTTGTAGACGATCGGGTGGCTGAACCCGAGCGTCATGTGCAGCTCCTTGCCCTTCACCTCGCAGCGATAGCCGACGCCGTTGATGTCGAGCTCGCGCTTGAAACCGGTCTCCACGCCCGTCACCATGTTGGCGACGAGGGTGCGGGTGAGGCCGTGCAGGGACTTGGAGAGGCGCTCCTCATCCTTGCGCTCGACGTTGATGGCGCCGTCGCCGACGGTGACCTTCATCGCCGTGTGCGGACGGAACGAGAGCTTGCCCTTCGGTCCCTCGACCTTGAGCTCACCGTTTTGGAAGGCGACCTTCACGGTCTTCGGGATCGCCACGGGTTTTCTGCCGATACGCGACATGGGATCACCAGATCTGGCAAAGGACTTCGCCGCCGACGCGATCCTTACGCGCCTGCGAGTCGGTCATGACGCCCTTCGACGTCGAGATGATGGCCATGCCGAGCCCGCCCCGAACCTTCGGCAGCGTGTCGGCGTTGACGTATTGACGCAGGCCGGGGCGCGAGACGCGCTGGAGGCCTTCGATGACGGGGCTGTTCTTGTCGTCGTAGCGGAGCGTGACCGTGAGCGTGCGGCGCCCACCGTCTGCCTTCTCGTCCACGTCCTGCACGTAGCCTTCGTCCTTGAGGATGTTGGCGATGCGGACCTTGAGGTTCGACGAGGGGCACACCACGCTCTTGTGGTGCGCCAGGAGCCCGTTGCGGAGCCGCGAGAGAAAGTCTGAGATCGGATCAGTCATCATAGCGGTTGCCTTACTTCCTGAAGGGCATGCCGAGGTGGGTGAGCAGCGCCTTGGCCTGTTCGTCGTTGGCGGCGCTCGTGACGAACGTGATGTTCATCCCGCGGAGCTTGTCGACCTTGTCGTAGTCGATCTCGGTGAAGATGATTTGCTCCTTCAAGCCGAGCGAGTAGCTGCCGCGGCCATCCATCTTGGACGGGAGGCCACGGAAGTCGCGCACGCGGGGGAGCGCGATGTTCACCAGGCGATCGAGGAACTCCCACATGCGCTCGCGGCGCAGGGTGACCATGCAGCCGATGGGCATGCCCTCGCGCAGCTTGTAGGTCGCGATGGACTTCTTGGCCTTGGTGAGCACCGGGCGCTGGCCGGTGATGCGGGCGATGTCCGCCACCGCGCCCTCGAGGATCTTGGGATCGCGCACGGCCTCGCCGAGGCCCATGTTGAGCACGACCTTCTTGAGCCGCGGCACCTGCATCGGGTTCTTGAGGTTGAACTCCTTCAAGAGCGCCGGCACCACTTCCTTCTTGTAGTAGTTGCGCAGGCGCGGCGGGCGCTTCTCGGCCTTGAGGTCCTCGGCGGTGGCAACCTGGAAGCCGGCGTCGCCGCCGCCCTTCTTCCTTTTGCCCTCGCCCTTCGGCTTGCTCTCGCCCTTCGGCTTGCTCTCGCCCTTGGGCTTCGCTTCCTTCTTGGCGTCGCCGCCTTCGTCTTTCTTGCTCGCCATGGCTAGACCTGCTCCGCCTTCACGTTTTTGCCGCGCGCCACGCGCTGCTTCTCGCCGTCCGAGGTGAACACCACGCCGGTGCGCACCGGGCGCTTGGCCTTCTCGGCCATGAGCATCACGTTGGAGAGCGGGATGGAACCTGCACCCTCGACGATGCCGCCCTCGGGGTGCTTGGGGTTGCGCTGGGGCTTGATGTGGCGCTTGATGATGTTCACGCCGTCGATGCGCACGCGCCAGTGATCACCCGAGCGGATGACCTCGAGCACGCGGCCCGTCTGCCCCTTGTTCTCCTTGGAGCCGGAGATGACCTTGACCAGGTCGCCCTTCTTGATGCGGGTCTTCATCACAGCACCTCCGGCGCGAGGGACACGATCTTCATGAACTTCTTGGCGCGCAGCTCGCGGGCGACGGGCCCGAAGATGCGGGTGCCGACCGGCTCGTTGTCCTTGTTGATGAGGACGGCGCCGTTCTTGTCGAAGCGGATGTAGCTGCCGTCGGGCCGCGCAATCTCCTTGGCGGTGCGGACGACGACGCAGCGAACCACGTCACCCTTCTTCACCTTGGAGTTCGGGCCGGCCTCTTTGACGGCGCACACGATGACGTCGCCGATGGAGGCGTAGCGGCGCTTGCTGCCACCGAGCACCTTGATGCACATGACACGACGGGCACCACTGTTGTCGGCGACATCGAGGACTGATTGGGTCTGAATCACGGGGGAACATCTCCCCCTGGCCGCCCCGTCGTGAGGACGGGAACGCTTGCTCCGGACGCAAGGCCCTGAAGAATCAGGGCGGGCCAGGGTATCCGGATGAAACTAGATGGAAGCCTTCTCGGCGACGGACTGCAGTCTCCACCTCTTGAGCTTGGACATCGGGCGGGTCTCGACGATGACGACGGTGTCGCCGACGCCGGCCTCACCCTTCTCGTCGTGCGCGTAGTAGCGCGAGCGGTGCTTCAGGAACTTTGCGTACTTTGCATGACGAACCGTACGAAACACCTCGACGGTGATCGTCTTGCCCATCTTGGTGCTCTTCACGATCCCACGCAGGGATCGTCCAAAACCGCGCTCGCTCATGCCGTCCTCGTCGCACCGGCATTTTGAGCCGTCAACTGGTTCTTGAGAGTCACCACGCGCGCGATGGCCCTCCGCGTGGTGCGGATCTCCATCGTGTTGGTGAGCTGCCGCGTGGAGTGCTTGAACTCGATGTCGAAGAGCTCCTTGCGCAGGCGCTCTTCTTCCTGCGCGAGCTCCGCGACGTTCTTCTCCTTGAGGTAGTCGTGCTTGCCCATGGTCAGATCTCCGCCGACTTGTCGATGAACTTGCACGCGAGGGGCAGCTTGGACGCGGCGAGCGTCAGCGCCTCCTTGGCCGTCTTGTGGTCCACGCCCTCCATCTCGTAGAGGACGCGGCCGGGCAGCACCACCGCCACCCAACCTTCGACGTTGCCTTTGCCGTGGCCCTGGCGGGTCTCCGCCGGCTTCTTGGTGAAGGGCTTGTCGGGGAACACGCGGATCCAGATCTTTCCGCCGCGCTTGACCTTGCGGGTCATCGCGATGCGGGCGGCCTCGATCTGGCGGGCGGTGAGCCAGCCGGGCTCGGTGGCGATGAGGCCGTAGTCCCCGAAAGAGACCGTGCTCCCACGCGTGGCCTTGCCCTTGAGGTTGCCCTTCTGCTGCTTCCTGAACTTGACGCGACTGGGGGACATCATGGCGGCGACCTCACGCGGACCGGCGAGCGCTGGTCGGCAGCACCTCGCCCTTGAAGATCCAGCACTTGCAACCGATCACGCCGTACGTGGTGTGCGCCTCGGCGAACCCGTACTCGATGTCGGCGCGCAGCGTATGCAGCGGCACGCGGCCCTCGCGGTACCACTCGTGGCGCGACATCTCGGCGCCGCCGAGGCGGCCGGAGACGGCGACGCGGATGCCCTTGGCGCCGAACTTGGTCGCGGTCTGAATGGCCTTCTTCATCGCGCGCCGGAACGCCACGCGGCGCTCGAGCTGCTGCGCGATGGACTCGGCGACGAGCTGCGCGTCGGTCTCGGCCTTGCGCACCTCGTGGATGTTCAAGAAGACCTCGCTCTGGGTGAGCTTCTGCAGGTCCTTCTTGAGCTGCTCCAGCGACGCGCCCTTCTTGCCGATGACGATGCCGGGCCGCGCGGTGTGCACGTTGATCTTGCACTTGTTGGCGGCGCGCTCGATGTCGACGCGGGCGATGCCGGCGCTCTTGAGCTTCTCGTGGATGTACTCACGCAGGCGCATGTCCTCGTGGAGCCAGTCCGCGTAGCCCTTCTCGCGGAACCAGCGCGAGTCCCAGGAGCGAATGACGCCGAGGCGGAAGCCTGTCGGGTGTGTCTTCTGTCCCATGTGATCAATCCTTCACGGCCAGCGACACGTGGACGTGCGCGAGCTGCTTCTTGAACGGGGTGGCCCGCCCGTGGGCACGCGGCAGAAAGCGGCGCATGACGCCGGCCTTGTCGATCTGCACGTCGCTGACGACGAGCTTGTCGAGGTCCATCTTGCGGAAGTCGGCGTTGGCGACGGCCGAGTCGATGACCTTCTTCAGGATGGGCGCGCCCGCGCGCGGCTGGAAGGCGAGCGTGGTGAGCGCCTGCTCCACCGACATCCCGCGCACGAGGTCCGCGAGCACCCGCAGCTTGCGCGAGCTGATGCGCGTGGCCATGAGGTGCGCCGTGGCCGGGCCCTCCGCCCGGGCCTGCTTGCGCGCTTCGGCTTTCTTGGCTTCACGACGCATGGCTCAGCCCTTCTTGCCCGGCGCCGAGGGCGCCTTCTTGTCGGCGGGGTGCGCGACGAAGGTCCGCGTGGCCGCGAACTCGCCGAGCTTGTGCCCGACCATGTTGTCCGTGACGTAGACGGGGATGAACTTGCGGCCGTTGTGCACGGCGAAGGTGTGTCCGATGAACTCGGGCACGATCATCGAGCGTCGCGACCACGTCTTGATCACTTTGCGGTCCGCGTTCTCCCGCACCTTCTTCCAAAGGTGATGGTCGACGAACGGGCCCTTCTTCACGGAACGCGGCATGGCTCAACCTCTCCGCCGACGCACGATGAGGCGGTCGGTGCGCTTGTTCTGACGAGTCTTGTGTCCCTTGGTCGGCTTGCCCCACGGCGTGACCGGGTGGCGGCCGCCCGACGTCCGGCCTTCGCCGCCGCCATGCGGGTGATCGATGGGGTTCATGGAGACGCCGCGCTGGTGCGGGCGCTTGCCCAGCCAACGCTTGCGGCCCGCCTTGCCGAGCTGCACGAGCTCGTGCTCGGCGTTGCCGACCTGGCCGACGGTGGCGGTGCACTCGGCGAGGACCATGCGGGTCTCGCCCGACGGCAGACGAATCTGCGCGTAGGAGCCCTCGCGGGCCATGAGCTGCGCCGACGAGCCGGCGCTGCGGACGAGCTGGCCGCCCTTGCCCGGCTTGATCTCCACGTTGTGGATCTGGGTGCCGACCGGGATGTTCTTGAGCTGCAGGTGGTTGCCCGGCTTGATGTCCGCCCCGGCGCCGGTGAGCACCGTGTCGCCGACGGAGAGGCCGACGGGCGCGAGGATGTAGCGCTTCTCGCCGTCGAGGTAGTGCAGCAGCGCGATGCGCGCGGTGCGGTTGGGATCGTACTCGACCGCCGCCACCTTGGCGGGCACGCCGACCTTCTCGCGGCGGAAGTCGAGCTCGCGGTACTTGCGCTTGTGGCCGCCGCCACGGAAGCGCACGGTGACGCGGCCGGTGTTGCCGTGGCCGCCGCTCTTGGAGATGCCCTTGGTGAGCTTCTTCTCCGGCTTGGACCGTGTGAGGTCGCCGAAGTCGTGGCCCGTCATGCCACGCTTCCCGGCGCTCGTCGGCTTGTAAACGCGGATACTCATCCCCACTCTCCTTCGGCCATGGGCGGTTCGTCTGGGGGGACGAGCCGTTCTCGGCCGTTTGAAGTCACGAGCCAACACCGAAGTGACGCCGTGAGCACTGATCCGATCGCGCGGGGGCGCGTCCGGAAGTGCGGCTCGTGGCATGTCCACAAAGACTTGCCAAGGGGTTTCTCGCTACAGTCCCCGCCCCGTGTCTGCCAAGAGCCGCCTGCGCGCCCCCTATGAAGTCCTCTGCGCGGTGATCGGCAACCCGGTGCACAAGCCCCGGCCCGGCGAGCGCGTGGCCTGGGACGTCGACGTCGACGGCGCCCGCGCCCGCTTCCACGCCCACCCCGACGACCGGCCCGTCGGCTGGGGCGGCCAGACCTCCATCTTCGAGACCGACGACGCCATCTGGCGCGTGGAGGCCGTCGACGACGAGCAGCTCGCGTGGGTCTGCACCCGCGTGGCCGAGCGCGTGATCGAGGCCGTCGCCAAAAAGAGCGGCCCGCGCACGCTGTCCGCCGAGGACAAGGCGGCGGTGAACGCCCTGCTGAAGCAGGGGGTGTCGTTGTCGGCGGCCATGAAGCAGGTGCAGGCGCAGCCCGACGACACGCGCGCCCGCCGGCGCTACGGCTGGCCCCCGGTCGAGGTCACGCCGGCTTCACGGGGGCACGGCGACGGCGACGATGACGATGACGGCGACGGGGGCGGCGGCGGCGGCGACGACGGGGGCGGCGGCGGCCATGGCGCCGGTGGCGGGGTCGCGTCCCCGTCGGCGACGCCACCGGCTGCGGCGAAGCCGGCGTCGCCCTCGTCGAAGCCCGTGGCGACGGGTCCGCGCATCGCGCGCGACGTCCCGCGCGGGACCATCGAGGCGCCGTTCGAGAGGATGTGCGCCGCGCTCGGGGCGCCCGAGGATCGCCCGGTGCCGTTCGTGTCCACGCGCTGGCGCTTCGTCCTCGACGGCGACCGGATCGTTCGCTGGGAGGACGAGCCGAGCGACGATCCCCGCGACGTCGACGCCTCCGTGTTCGATCGCATGTCGCGCTTCGACGCACCGTTCGCGGCGCGCGAGGCGCCGACGGCGACGTGGACGGTCACGTCGTCGACGCAGGATCACCTCGAGCGCGTGCTCGCGTGGCTCAAGGCGAAGGCGTCATGAGCGACGCGCTGCGCGCCGACTGCGAGCGCTGCTTCGGCCTGTGCTGCGTGGCGCCGGCGTTTTCGGCGTCGGCGGACTTCGCCATCGACAAGCCCGCGGGCACCGCCTGCCCGAACCTCGGCGACGGCTTCCGCTGCGGCATCCATGACACGCTGCGCGCGCGGGGCTTCCCCGGCTGCGCGGTCTACGACTGCTTCGGCGCCGGGCAGAAGGTCTCGCAGCAGACCTTCGCGGGCAGGGACTGGCGGAGCGCGCCCGAGATCGCACCGGCGATGTTCGAGGTGCTCACGGTGATGCGGCACCTGCACGAGCTGTTGCGCTACCTCGGGGAGGCCCTGGGGCACGGCGTCCTCGTCGACGCGCTGCGCGCCGCCCGCGACGGCGTCGACGCGCTGACCCGCGGGACGCCCGACGAGCTGCGCGCGCTCGACGTGGCGCCTCGGCGAAGGGAGGTCGCCGACCTCCTGCTCCGCGTGAGCGAGCGCGTGCGCGTCCCCGCGGGGGTCGACAAGCGCGGCGCCGACCTCGCCGGCGCTTCCCTCGAGCGCGCCGACCTGCGCCGGGCCAACCTCCGCGGCGCCCTCCTCATCGGCGCCGACCTGCGTGGCGCCGACCTGCGCGGCGCCGACGTCATCGGCGCCGACCTCCGCGCCGCCGACCTCCGCGGCGCCGACCTCGACGGCGCCCTCTTCCTCACGCAAGCGCAGCTCGAGTCGGCCCGCGGCGACGACGCCACCAAGCTGCCCCCGACGCGAGCGCGCCCTTCGCACTGGTCGTCCCGCCCGCTCCGCATCCGCCGCCGCTGACGTCGCGGCCTCGATCACTGCGGCGGCGCGAGCACCGCCAGCGGGTCGCGCGTCCTGATGATCGCGCGGCGCGAGAGATCCTCGACGACGGCGGCGACCAGGAGCGGCGCGTGCTTGCCGCTCGCTTCGAGCTCGCGCGGGGCGGCGCCGGCCTGCAAGGCGTTCGCGATGGCCACCGCCTGCGGCGACGCCAGCCGCGCCCACGCGTCTTTGCGCGCGGCGTCGAGGTCGAGCGACGCCGCCGCCCACATCTCAGCACGCTCGCGGGCGCGCCTGCCGTTGAGCTGTTCGATGAGGCCGGGCCCGACGTCGCGCCACGAGCGCGCGAGCGAGGGCTCCGGCGGCGCCTCGACCGGCTCGAACGAGAACGGCGCGTCGCGCACGCCGAGGAGGCCGAGCAGCGCGTCCTCGTCGGCGAGGATGACGTCCTGTACGGCGCAGTTGGCGGACATGATGCGGCCGTCGTCGAAGGTCACCTTCCAGCGCGCATCGACGTTGTCCACGCTCAGCACGCCGCGGCCGCCGCTGGTGCAGGCCGCGTCGAGCAGGCTCTGCACCCCGACGTCGGCGAGCGGCCCCCAGGCGCCGGTCGACAGGCTCTCGAGGAGGCCGTCGCGCCGCCCGAGCGCGTCGGAGACGGCCTCGATGACCGAGAAGGACTTCGGCAGGTAGAGGTCCGCGCCGGCGCCGAGCTCCTGCAGCTCGGCGAGCCAGTCGCGCTCTTCGCTCACGAGGACGGCCGTCACGTCGCTGAAGCGCGCGTCCGCCCGCACGGCGGCAAGGAAGCCCCAGCCGTCGACGTCGGGCAGCGCGAGGTCGATGACGAACGCCGCCGGCCGCAGGCGCAGCGCCGCCGCCCACGCGGCTCCGCTGTCATACGCCTCGACGACACGGAAGCCCGCCCTCGAGAAGCGGCTGCCGAGCGCGCGCCGCGCGCAGACATCGCCGTCGACGAGGAGCACGACCGGGGGCCCGCGCTCGATCGCCCCATCGCCGAGATCGACGACGTCGACGACATCGACGACGTCGACGACGTCGACAGCGGCGCGGGCCTCGGCGGCGTGAGCATCAGCGTTGCCGGCCTCAGGGGCGTTGGCGTCAGCGTTGCCGGCGTCAGCGGCGGCGGCGTTGGCGTCAGCGGCGTTGGCGTCAGCGGCGTTTCCGTCGCGGGCGTTGGCGGCGGCGGCGGCGGCGGCGGCGGCGTCGCGGGCGTTGGCGTCAGCAGCGTTGGCGTCAGCGGCGTTGGCGTCAGCGGCGTTTCCGTCGCGGGCGTTGGCGGCGGCGGCGGCGGCGGCGCGGGCGTTGGCGTCAGCGGCGACGGCGTCAGCAGCGTTGGCGTCAGCGGCGTTGGCGTCAGCGTTGGCGTCGCGGGCGCTGGCGTCCACGGCGACGGCGGCGCCGACGGCGTTCACGGCATCCACGGCGTCAGCGGCGACGGCGTCAGCGACGGCGGCGGGCGGGGCGGCGGCGTTGACGGCGTTCACGGCATCCGCCGCGTCGACGCCGACGCGGTTCACCGCGTCGCCGGCAGCGCGGGCGACGGCGGGCGGGGCGGCGGCGTTGACGGCGTTCACGGCATCCGCCGCGTCGACGCCGACGGGGTTCACCGCGTCGCCGGCAGCGCGGGCGACGGCGGGCGCGGCGGCGCCGCTGACGGCGTTCACGGCACCCACCGCGTCGACGCCGACGGGGTTCACCGCGTCGCCGGCAGCGAGGGCGACGGCGGGCGCGGCGGCGCCGCTGACGGCGTTCACGGCACCCACCGCGTCGACGCCGACGGGGTTCACCGCGTCGCCGGCAGCGGCGACGGCGGGCGCGGCGGCGGCGTTGACGGCGTTGACGGTGGCGGCGACGTCCACGGCGGCGGCGGCGCCCACGGCGGCGGCGTCCACGTCGGCGGTGGCGTCCACGTCGGCGGCGGCGTTCACCGCGTTGCCGGCGGCGACCTCCACGTCCGCGGCGCCAGCGCTCGCGGCGTCAACGACGTCGACGCCACCGCCGCCCGCGTTGACGTCCACCGTGGCGCCGACGCCCGCGGCGGCGGCGGGCGCGGCGGACGCGCCGGTGAGATCGACATCGTCGGCGGCGCCCGCGGCCGGCGCGTCGGCGCCGCCCTCGATCGTTGCGGCGTCGGTCTCGGGGCGCCCCGACGTCGACGACGTGGGTGCGGCGATGTCGGTGGACGTCGTGCTCTTCACGGAGAGGTGCGCGGCGGTGTCGGCGTTTGCTTCCTGCATGGCGTCGACGCTGTGCAACACGCGCGCCTCCGTGTGACGCGCGTCGCAACGGACAGGTCGATGCGCGGCGAACGACAGCGCCGGGCGCGCGCGCACAACGAACGCGTGTCGTGGCACGCAGCGCGGTGAACGAAGGCGCGGTCGCTGTCGCGACGCCGGTCGTCAACGAGCGGCGTCGAGCGCTCGTTCGGGCAATCCCGGAGCCACCATGTCGCCCGCGATGCGCGCGGCCATGGCCACGAGGGTCATCGTAGGGTTGAAACCGGACGCCGTCGGGAAGACCGACGCGTCGGCCGCGTACAGGTTGCCGATGCCGTGAAAGCGGCCGTTCGCGTTGACGACGCTGTCGGCGGCGTCGAACCCCATGCGCAGCGTCCCCATGATGTGCGCCGACGCCGAGATCTCGTCGGCAGGGAGCACCACCACCCAGCGCGCCCCGGCGGTCTGCAGGACGTCGAGCATCCTGGGCCCGTAGACGTCGCGCGCGGACAGCTCGAACGGGTGGTTGTCGTACGTGATGCGCGGCGCGGGGACCCCGTCGACGTCGACGATCTCCGGATCGAGATCGACGCGGTTTGTCGCCTGCGGCGCGTCCTCCGCCTGCAGCGCCAACACCACCACGCGGTCGCGCAACGGGCTCTGGCGCATCAGCTTCTTGAACAGCACGCCGTCGAACGCCGGGCCGCCGAGGCCGCGCAGCGTCTTCAGCACGCGCGCGTAGAACGACGCCTCCTCCACCGGGCCCTCGCTGCCCGAGATCTCGACGATGCCGCCCAGCGGGTGCTCCGGATCGTTCGGGCGCCCGCGGAAGTCCGAGAAGCCGTGCGAGACCGTGCGTCCGCGATGACCGTGCAGGCGCTCCTGATCCCAGATGCCGGCGGCCACCGTCTGGAAGTGGAACGTCAGGAAGCGCCCGACGAGGTTGTTGCCGACCGTAGACAGCTTGCAGAGGCGCGCGTCCTCGATGGCGCTCATGGCGAGCACGAAGCGGTCGCCGCTGACGGTGATGCGCTCGCCCCTGGGCCCGACGCACTCGACGCCCGTCACCTTCGTGCCCGCCCCGTTCGTCGCGATGCGCACCGCGCGCGTCTCGGAGCGCAACTGGCACCGCCCCGACAACAACGCCCGGCGCAGCGTGGTCACCGCCGGCGATCCCTTGGCGTTGTTGGCGCAGCCGAAGCCGCTGCAGAAGCCGCAGTCGACGCAGGCGGGCCTGCCGTCGTACGGCTGCGAGTTCACCGCCGTCGGAAACGGGAAGCGCGTGATCCCCTTCGACTCGAGCGCGGGGCCGATGCGCTCGGCGACGTACATGGGGACGCCGGGCTTCATCGGGAAGTCCGCGCTGCGCGGGCCCGCCCGGGGGTTGCTCGTCGCGTCTCCCTGGATGCCCATGCGCGCGTCCACCCACGCGTAGAACGGCTCGAGCATGTCGTAGTCGACGGGCCAGTCGGCGAACGACGCCCCCTGCCCGGTGGCAGCGTCGCCGAGGTCGGTGCCGAGGTGGAAGTCCTGCGGCTCGAAGCGGGGCATCTTGAGATCCGCGTGCACGCCGCCGCCGCCGACGGTCTTCGGCAGGCCGTTGACGTCGCCGACGAAGGTGCGGTCGCCGTCGCCGGCGCGCCTGCGGAACGTGCGCGGCTCTACGCGCTCGTCGGGGAAGATGAAGCCGCGGCGGTTCTTGAGCTCGTCGCACGCGTGCCGCGAGACCGGCGCGCGCGTGGGGTCGTCGAGGTGGTCGTATCGGTTCATGCCCGCTTCGAGCACGAGCACGTTCTGGCCGTTGGCGGTGAGCACGTCGGCGACGGCGCCGCCGGCGCAGCCGCTGCCGACGATGACGACGTCGAAGTGCTCGAGCGCGGAGTTGCCGAAGACCGTCTGCCGAAACGCCATGTCTAGCCGGCCTTGGTGTCGCGACCGCCGAGGATCGCGACCGCGGTGGAGAGGAAGTCGTCGACGTCAGCGTCGATGGGGTCGGGGTCGAGCCGGTCGTCTGGCCGGCTCACGAGCGCGTCGGCGCGTTCGCGGTAGACGCCGGCGACCTCGTCGAACGTCGAGAAGCCGAGGGGCATGAGGTCGCCCTCGTAGTGGACCATCTGCCAGCCGAGCATGTCGCGGTTGCCGCCGTACTCCGGTGCGGAGAACGCGCCTTCGAAGACGAGCTGCACGAGGGCGTCCAGGAACGTCTCGTCGAGATCTTCGAGCGTGGTCTTGTCCGTCACGCTCTTGAGGTTCTTGCGAAACAGCGGTCGCAGGCCGCCGTCGCCGAACAGCCGCGCGTAGACGGCGGCGCGCTGCACGCGGTCGAGCGGCTCGGCGTCGGCGAAGGCGTCGGGCGGGTACTCGCTGGTGGGGAGGCCGCGGGCGTCGGGGAAGGGGGTCCGGCCCGAGAACGGCCCGGACCCGAAGATGAGCCCGTCGCCGGACAGGAACAGGTCGATGTAGGCGACCACGCCGAGCTCGCTGGCGCCCGGCGTCTCGTCGTCGGGCGGGAGCACGAGGTCCACCAGGCGGGTGAGCGCCGCGAGCTCGCCGTCGTCGAAGAACCGGCGCGACGAGCGCCCCACGCACGCCGGCAACGCGGGGGCGGCGGCGGCGAGCTTCAAGAGGCTGCGACGGCGGATGCGCATGCGAGGGCCGACGTTAGGGACGCCGACGACGACACCGTATCGGATGTTGAGGGGAAGCACACCCGAGGAGGCCGTCCATCGACGGCTGAAGCGCGACGCGCTCGGCGTCGAGCCCCTCGAGCGGCTCGGACGCGTTCGCGGCGGGGCCGAGAACGTCGTCGTCACGCCACCGAGAGCGCCGCGAGTGGCGACGAGGGCTGGCCCGATGGACCGTTGATCCGAGCCACCCGGAAGGGGACGGTGCTACGGCCACACGGCGGAGCGGAAAGGAGCTCCGGCGGTGGCGACGTTGTCTAGCCTTCGCTGATTCCGAGCGCCCAAGCACTCGCAACTCACCGAGATTTGCGCGCCAAAAGTGCGGGTCGAGCTGATCCACCTTTGGTGAAGCTCAAGCGCCGCGTGCGAATCCAGGAACCTGAACGGCGACAGGTTGAGCTGAAGACCCAGGCCGTGGACCTTGTGGGCGGCTTCGCCGAGTGCTGCTCCGAGCCTTATTTCTCGTCAGCCTTCAGAAGCGGACCACGAAGAGGTAGTCGTCGAGGACAACGTTGTCGCCGAAGTCCATGATCTCCGCGTACACCTTCTGGCCGGCGGCGAGCGTCACCTCGAGCGCCGCGCACGTGTCCGGGTCGACGTCAGCGTCCTGCGCGATCTGGGCGCCGTTGACGTCGAAGAGCGTCAACACGGTGTCCTCCGGGCCCGGAGGGCACGGCGACAGCGGCGCGAGCACGTGCATCGAGACGGTGACGTCGCCCGCCGTGGTGTTCTCGATGGCGTAGCCGTCCTCGTCGCCCGCCGGGTCGAGCTTGCCGCGGATGCCGGCGTCGGCGGTGATGATCGGCGCCGCGTCCACGTTGGCCCGCGCGGGGTCGCCGAAGTCGTTGGGCGTGTTGCTGCCGCCGCCGGTCTCCGGCGTGCCGTCCTCGTTCGGCTCCTGCTCGGCGCCCGTGACCTCGAAGCGGCAACCGGCGCTGCACCCGTCGCCCGAGGCGACGTTTCCGTCCTCGCACTCCTCGCCCGGGTCGAGGGCGCCGTTGCCGCACAGCGAGCTCGCGGTCGTGAGCGTCAGCGTGTACGGGCCGGGCTCCTCCGCGAACACGACGACGAGGAGCGTCTCGCCCGCGCCGAGGTCGAACGAGGTGCTGCCGCCCGCGTCCGTGCACGCCGAGAGGAGCTCGCTCGCCGCGCACGAGGGCCGCACCGCGAGGTGTTGCGCCGTCGCCGACGTCAGCGTGATCGTCGCGCGCGCGTTCGCGGGCGCCGTCAACGACCAGACGTCGTCGACGTCCGCGTCGGTGCCGCACGCCGTGGTGAGCTGGTCCGTCGCGCCGGTGGTGTCGCCCGCGTTGTCGCCGGGGGCGAGCGGCCGGGGCGCCGCGCAGGTGCCGTCGCCCTCGCCCTCCCCTTCGCCCTCGCCTTCCCCTTCCCCTTCCCCTTCCCCTTCGCCCTCGCCCTCGCCCTCGCCCTCGCCCTCGCCTTCCCCTTCGCCCGCGCGCTCGCGCGCGCTCGCGCCGCACACGCCGTCGGCGTCGCACGCCTGCCCGGGCGGGCAGTCCGCGGAGGAGCGGCACGGCAGATCGACGCCGAGCACGCGACACCCACCCGCGACGAGAGGGACGATGACAGCGACGACGAGAGCGACGACGACAGCAGCGCCCATCGGCACGCGTGCGGAGCGGGGATCAGAGCGCGTGCCCACGCCGACATGCTACCGCACCGGCTGTCTCCGGCTCGGTGTGCGCCGATGGGCGCACGCCGACAAGCGGGCGTCGGCGTGCGTGCGGCGATAGCGCCGCTGGTAGGGCAGGCGCGAGCGGGCTCATGCGTGAGCAACAGAATACCCCCGTCGGGTATTCGGTTGCGCGCGCGGCCCGCCGGGCGGCTACGCGGGCGGGGGCTCGCCGGGGAGCACGCCGAACACGTCGAGGTCCGTGCCCTCAGCGAGGGTCACGATGGCCTTCTTCCAGTTCTGGCGGCGGCCGGCGAACTTGCCGACGCGCTTGTACTTCCCGCGAAACACCATGGTCCGCACGTCGGTGACCTTGACGTCGAAGAGCTTCTCGACGGCGTTCTTCACGTCCGCCTTCTTCGCGCCGCGGTCAACGGCGAACACGATCTTGCCCGCCTCGGCCTTCAGGGCCGAGGCCTTCTCGGTGACGATGGGCTTGCGAATGACGTCGTACATGTCGTGCATTACGATCTCCTTGCCGTCATTCGACGACGTTGCCGTCGGGGTTGAGGCGCCCTTGGATGGCGCGCACGGCCGCTTCCGTCATCACCAGCGACGGGTACTTCAAGACGTCGAGGACGTTGAGCCCGTTGACGTGAAGGAAGCGCGAGTCCGGCAGGTTCCGGGCCGAGCGCTCGAGCTTCTCGTTGTCGCTGTCGACGATGAGCGTGCTGCCGGTCTTGAGCGACTTGATGGCGCCGGCGACGAGCTTGGTCTTGGTGTCCGAGAGGTCGAAGCTCTTGACGACCTTGAGGCCACCCTCCTTCAGCCGGAGCGACAGCGCGGTGGCGATGGCCGCGCGGCGCTTGGCCTTGGGCATCGCGAACCCGTAGTCGCGCGGCTTGGGCGCGAACGCCACGCCGCCGCCGACGAAGTGCGGGCCCTTGGAGTCACCCTGGCGGGCGTTGCCCGTGTGCTTCTGGCCGTAGGGCTTCTTGGTGGTGCCGTTCACCTCGGTGCGCGTCTTGGTGGACTGCGTGCCGCGGCGGGCCTTGGCGCGCTGCCACTGGACGACCTCGGTGAGGAGGTACTTCTTGATGGGGGCGGCGAAGACGGCGTCATCGAGGTCGATGGAGCCCACCGTCGCGCCGGTCAAATCGAGGAGATCGTGTTTCATGGCGCGAACCTCAGCTCTTGATCTCGACGTCGACGCCGGCGCTCAGATCGAGCTTCATGAGGGCGTCGAGGGTCTGTTGGGTGGGATCGAGGATGTCGAGCAGCCGCTTGTGGGTGCGGATCTCGAACTGCTCGCGGGACTTCTTGTCCACGAAGGGGCCGCGGAGCACCGTGAAGCGGTTGATCTTGGTGGGGAGCGGGATGGGACCCGCCACCTTGGCGCCGGTGCGCTTGGCGGTCTCGACGATCTCCGAGGCGGACAGATCGAGGAGCTTGTAGTCGTAGGCTTTGAGACGAATCCGGATCTTGTTCGCTGCCATAAAGAACCTCGCGCGGGCAGTACGGCCCGCTCGCTTGAAAAGAACCTGCTCGATGCGGTGGACGAGCCGCCGCGCCACGTTCCCGCGGCGCGGCGACCGGCCTGCGTTACTCGATGATCTCCGTGACGACGCCGGAGCCCACCGTGCGGCCACCCTCACGGATGGCGAAGCGGAGCTGCGCGTCCATGGCGACCGGGGTGAGGAGCTCGACGGTCATCTGCACGTTGTCGCCGGGCATGACCATCTCGGTCCCTTCCTTGAGGGTGATGGTGCCGGTGACGTCGGTGGTGCGGAAGAAGAACTGCGGCCGGTAGTTGGTGAAGAACGGCTTGTGGCGGCCGCCCTCCTCCTTGGTCAGCACGTAGACCTCGCACTTGAACTTCTTGTGCGGGGTGATGGAGCCGGGCTTGGCCAGCACCTGGCCGCGCTCGACTTCTTCCTTCTTGGTGCCGCGCAACAGGCAGCCGATGTTCTCGCCCGCGCGCCCCTCGTCGAGGAGCTTGCGGAACATCTCGACGCCGGTGACGACGGTCTTGGCGGTGTCCTTGAAGCCGACAATCTCGACCTCGTCACCGACCTTGATGAGCCCGCGCTCGACGCGTCCGGTCACCACGGTGCCGCGGCCGGAGATCGAAAAGACGTCCTCGATGGGCATGAGGAACGGCTTGTCGATCGCACGCTCGGGGGTGGGGATGTACGCATCGACGGCGTCCATCAGCTTGAGGATGGACGGGACCCCGATGTCGCTCTTGTCGCCCTCGAGGGCCTTGAGCGCCGAGCCACGGATCACGGGGATGTCGTCGCCCGGGAACTTGTAGCTCTTGAGGAGCTCGCGGACCTCGAGCTCGACGAGGTCGAGGAGCTCGGGGTCGTCCACCATGTCGCACTTGTTGAGGTACACGACGATGTACGGCACGCCGACCTGACGGGCGAGCAGGATGTGCTCGCGGGTCTGGGGCATGGGGCCGTCGGCGGCGGAGACCACGAGGATGGCGCCGTCCATCTGCGCCGCGCCCGTGATCATGTTCTTCACGTAGTCGGCGTGGCCGGGGCAGTCGACGTGCGCGTAGTGGCGCTTGTCGGTGGCGTACTCGAGGTGCGCCGTGTTGATGGTGATGCCGCGCTCGCGCTCTTCCGGGGCCTTGTCGATGGCGTCATAGCCGACGAACTGGGCCTTGCCCTGCTCCGACAGCACCTTGGTGATGGCCGCCGACAGCGTGGTCTTGCCGTGGTCGACGTGGCCGATGGTGCCGACGTTGACGTGCGGCTTATCGCGGTTGAACTTTTCCTTCGACATGGTCTCTCTCCTCGACTCTCTCGAATCTCAAATCTCGATGGGGGTGGAACTACTCGGCACAAACGGGCGGATCAACCACCGTTCGCCTTGGCGATGATCTGCTCGGCGATGTTGGCGGGGACGGCGTCGTAGTTGCCGAACTCCATGGTGTAGCTGGCGCGCCCCTGGGTGCGCGAGCGGATGGCGTTGGCGTAGCCGAACATCTCGGCCAGCGGCACGATGGCGTTCACGACCTTCATGCCCGCGCGCTCGTCCATGCCCTGGACCTGGCCGCGGCGGGAGTTGAGGTCGCCGATGACGTCGCCCATCCACTCGTCGGGCGTCACCACCTCCACCTTCATCATGGGCTCGAGGATGACGGGCTTGGCCTTCTGGGCCCCCTCCTTGAACGCCATGGAGCCGGCGATCTCGAACGCGTTCGCGTTGGAGTCGACGTCGTGGTAGCTGCCGTCGAACACCTCGACCTTGACGTCGACGACGGGGTAGCCCGCGCGGATGCCGCGCAGGAGCGCGCCCTCCACGCCCTTTTGGACGGCCGGGATGAACTCGCGGGGGATGGAACCGCCCACGGTGCTGTTTTCGAACTCGAAGCCCTTGCCGGCCTCGTTGGGCGCGATGCGCAACCAGACGTGGCCGTACTGGCCGCGGCCGCCGGTCTGCTTGACGTACTTGCCTTCCTGCTCGACGGACGAGGTGATGGTCTCGCGGTAGGCCACCTGCGGCTTGCCGACGTTGGCCTCGACGCCGTACTCGCGCTTGAGGCGGTCGACGATGATCTCGAGGTGGAGCTCGCCCATGCCGGAGATGGTGGTCTGGTTGGTCTCCTCGTCGGTCTTCAGGCGCAGCGACGGGTCCTCCGCGGCCAGGCGGCCGAGGCCCACGCCCATCTTCTCCTGGTCCACCTTGGTGCGCGGCTCGATGGCCAGCGTGACGACGGCGGGAGGCACGGTGAGGCGCTCGAGCACCACGGGCTTGTCCTCGTCGCACAGGGTGTCGCCGGTGACGCACTCGACGCCGATGGCGGCGGCGATCTGTCCCGCGTAGACCTCCTCAATCTCCTCGCGCTTGTCGGCGAACATGCGCACGATGCGGCCGATGCGCAGCCGGCGCCCGGTGCGCGCGTTCAGCACGCTGGCGCCCTTCTTCAGCACGCCGGCGTAGACGCGCACGAAGGTGAGCTGGCCGAACTTGTCGTTGATGAGCTTGAACGCGAGCGCGGTGAGCGGCTCGTCGTCGTCGGCGTTGCGGACAATCTCTTTGGTCTCGTCCTTCAGGTCCTTGCCCTTGAGCGGCGGGATGTCGATGGGCGCGGGCAGGAAGTCGATGACGGAGTCGAGGAGGTACTGCACGCCCTTGTTCTTGAACGCGGAGCCGCAGAACGTGGGCACGAGCTTGAGGCCGATGCAGCCCTTGCGCAGGGCGCTCACGAGCTCCATCTCGGTGATCTCCTGGCCGTCCAGGAACTTGGCAGCGATGTCGTCGTCGACGTCGGCGCACTGCTCCACGAGCTTCTCGCGGTACTCGGCGGCCTGTGCCTTGAGGTTGTCCGGGATGTCGATGAGGTCGTAGGCCGCCCCCATCGTCTCGTCCTTCCAGGTGATGCCCTTCATGCGCACGAGGTCGACGAGGCCCTTGAAGCCCGCCTCGGCCCCGATGGGCAGCGTGAGCACCGCGGCGTTGGCCTTGAGGCGCTCCTTGATCATGTCGACGCAGCGGAAGAAGTTGGCGCCGGTGCGGTCGAGCTTGTTGACGAAGCACATGCGCGGGACGCCGTAGCGGTCCGCCTGACGCCACACCGTCTCCGACTGCGGCTCCACGCCCGCGACACCGTCGAACACGACGCACGCGCCGTCGAGGACGCGCAAGGAGCGCTCCACCTCGATGGTGAAGTCCACGTGTCCGGGCGTGTCGATGATGTTGATCTGGAACTTGGGCGACTTGGGGTCCTGGCGGCGCTGCCAGTGGCAGGTGACGGCGGCGGAGGTGATGGTGATGCCGCGCTCGCGCTCCTGCTCCATGTAATCGGTCGTGGTCGCACCGTCGTGGACCTCGCCAATCTTGTGGGTCATTCCCGAGTAATAAAGGATGCGCTCCGTGGTGGTGGTCTTGCCGGCATCGATGTGCGCGATGATGCCGATGTTCCGGGTGCGCTCGAGGGGGTACTCGCGGGGCATGACTTCAACCTTCCATGTCTGTCAGAGAGCTCACGGCGCGCGCAGCAGCGGGCGCCGCCCCTAGAAAAGGGATGCTTGATTCACCAGCGGTAGTGCGCGAACGCCTTGTTGGCCTCGGCCATGCGGTGCGTGTCCTCGCGCTTCTTCACGGCGCCCCCGCGGCCCTGGGCAGCGTCGAGGATCTCGTTGGCCAGGCGCTCCATCATGGTGCGCTCGCCACGCTCGCGGGCGGCGTCTCGCAGCCAGCGCAGGCCGAGCGCCACGCGACGCTCCGGACGCACCTCGACGGGCACCTGGAAGTTGGCGCCGCCGACGCGGCGGCTCTTCACCTCGACGGCCGGCTTGATGGCGTCGAGGGCGCGCTTGAAGACCTTCAAGGGCTCTTCCTTGGAGCGGTCCTCCACGAGCGAAAACGCCTTGTAGACGACGCCTTCACCGGCGGACTTCTTTCCCTCGAACATCAGCACGTTCACGAACTTCGTGACGAGCCGGTCCTGGTACTTCGGGTCCGGGTTGACCTTGCGCTTGGGAACTTCACGACGACGAGGCATTTTTCATTCTCCGAGGTGGGGGACGCGGCCCCGACCTACCACTGGGGACGCCCTACTTGGGACGCTTGGCGCCGTACTTGGAGCGGCTCTGGCGGCGGTTGTTGACGCCGACGGCATCGAGGGTGCCGCGGATGATGTGGTAGCGGACGCCGGGGAGATCCTTGACGCGGCCGCCGCGGATGAGGACCACGGAGTGCTCCTGCAGGTTGTGGCCCTCTCCCGGGATGTACGTCGTGACTTCGAGGCCGTTGGTCAGACGGACGCGGGCGACCTTGCGCAGCGCCGAGTTCGGCTTCTTGGGCGTCGTGGTGTACACGCGGGTGCACACGCCGCGCTTCTGCGGGCACGCCTTCAGGTGCGGCGACTTGCTCTTCTCGACGAGCTGGGTGCGTCCGTGGCGAACCAGCTGGTTAATGGTCGGCATCCGTAATCCTCACAGCCTCACAGCAGTCATTGCCCGCCACGCGAGCGACCCCCCGGAAAGGAAGGATCGCCCGTGTCGCCTCCCGTGCAGCCCTCGTCAAGATGGGTCGCTCGAGATCGGTCCCCTCGCCGTGGCGCGGGGACCGAAAGCGCGGCGACTGTACAGACGGCCGGGGGCGTGTCAAGGGCGGCCGCCGTCGTCTCCGCGCTAGGGCACGAGCTCCACGGTCAGGTTGGTGGTGTTTGCCCCGTCCGCCGCCAGGGCGGCGAAGGTGTCGACGACGACGAAGTAGGTGGAGCCGTTCGCGACGTCGACGGTGAGGTCGGACGGGCCGACGGCGGCGCCGTCGTCGTTGCAGCCGACGTTGTCGCCGAACTGGCAGCTCCCCTCGCGGACGTACACGACCGTGTCGACGTCGCCGTCCGTGGTGAGGTGCAGCGTGGCGTCGGCGGTGGCCGCGAAGGTGAAGACGGTCTCCTGGCCGGCGCCGCCGCACGTGCCGCTGAGGCCGCTCGCGGCCGCCGGGTCGAGGGTCACCGCCTGGACGGTGGGCGTGCCCGCCGAGGGGAACGCGAGCGTGGCGGGGGCCGCGCACGCCGGCGCCGGCGGGATGTCGGCGATGGTGGACACGTTGAGCGTGTAGCCGCCCGCCGTGAGCGAGTCCCCGCCGAACAGCGCGGCCAGGAAGTCGTAGGTGCCGTCGACGACGACGAGGTAGTCGCCGGCGGGGACGTCGGGGATCTGCAGCGTGATGTCGTCGCCGGACTCGCAGGCGCCGTTGTCCTCGGCGTCGGCGCGATCGGTGGTCGCGGTGCCGTCGCGCTTGACCGCCTGCAGGTCACGCAGGTCCGCCGGGCACGCGCCGCCGGGCGCGAGGTACATCTGCACGGAGCCGTTGAAGTTGCCGGCGTTGGCGTCGGTGGGATCGAGCGGATCCCCCGTGAAGCGGATCTGGACGTTGGAGGTGTCGGCGAGGGTGACGGCGTAGAAGTCGTCGTTGAGCCACTGGTCCGGCGTCTGGTCGCGCTCGCCGTTGCACAGGCCGAGGTGGCCGACGCTGCCGCCGGCGGTGGATCCGGTCTGGTCCGCGGCGAGCGTCAACGACGCCGGCGACGTGCAGCCGGTGTTGGGCGGCGGCGCGTAGTCGATGGTGGGCGTGACATCGTAGGTGAACGTCGTCGCCGTGGGCGCCGTCTGCGAGACGTGCACGAGGTAGCGGTTGGCCGCGGTCATCCCGGGGACGGTGACGGTGAGCGTGGTGCCCACGAGCGCCGTGGTGGCCGCCGCAAACGCGGTGGCCGCGCCGCCGCCGTCGGGCTGCTCCTCGACGGTGACGGTGAGGTTGGTGCCGTCGTCGAGGGCGAGGGAGCCGTCCGCGTCTCCGCCGGTGGGATCGAGCACGATGACGTCCTCGTCGCCGGCGCACAGGTTGTGCTGCGACGGCGTGGCCGACGAAGCGGTGAACACCTGGGCGAGGTCGGTGGCGACGGCGTCGTCGAGGCCGCCGGGGAGGTCGTTGGCGTCGCCCTCGCAGCCGTGCGTGATGGCCAGCGTGTAGGGGATGCCGTCGAGGCCGGCGCCGGTCTCGGTGACCTTGGCGAGGTAGAAGCCCGCGGGCACGTCGCTGAGGTCGGTGATCTCGGCGCCCTCGGCGGTGACCACGACGCCGGCGGTGGCGTTCGGGTCCGTGAGGTTCGTGAGGGTGGCGGCCTCGTCGACGGTGGCGCCTTCGACGACGAGGTTGGCGCCCGTGCCGTCGGCGGTGACGCCGAGCGCGCCGCCGAGGTGGCCGATGAGGAAGTAGTCGACGTCGGCCGGGCAGAGGTTCAGCAGCGTGGGGTCGGTGGTGAGGTCGCCGGTGCCCGCGAAGGCGGCGGACGCGAAGTCGTCGTTGGGCTCGACGCCGTCGCCGGTGCACTGCGGCGGCCCGATGGTGACGGTGAGATCGAACGGGCCGTTCACGCCGTCGTTGCCGTCGACGACGAGGAAGTAGGTGCCGGGCTCGACGTTGTTGAGCGTCAGGGACTCGTCGCCGAAGGCGTTGTCGACGCACGCGCCCTCGACGAGGGACGCGTCGTCGCATGCCGGGGCGTTGTAGAGCGCGAACAGCAGGTCGCCCACGGTCTGATCGTCGTCGTTGACGTCGAGCGTGACGGCGACGGAGGAGGCCTCGGTGAGCGTGAAGGTGTACGCGAGGTCGCCGGCGGCGCCGGCGGTGGTGAAGTCGCAGGCGGTGACGACGTCGTCGGCGGCGGTGGTGGTGTCGCCGTGGACGGTCTGCCCGCTCGTGATCGGGGCCGCGGTGGCGCAGGTCTCGTTGCCGCCTTCGCCCTCCCCTTCCCCCTCGCCTTCCCCTTCGCCCTCGCCCTCGCCTTCGCCCTCGGCGGGCGGCGGGCAGGCGGTGAACAGCGACAGGGCGCTCGACGCGATCGCGATCGACAGGACACGCTTCAGCATGATGATGACCTCGCCATTTCCATGAGGCGGCGGTCGTAGGCGGAGCGGCCGGCGAGCGCAATCCGTCAGGGGCGCTTCGCCTCGAAGAACCCGCGCAGGGCCGCGGCGACGGCGTCGGGCGCCTCGAGGTCCGGCCCGTTGTGGCCCGCCCCCGGGATCACCACCCGGGCGGCGCCCGGGATGGCGGCGGCGACGGCGTCCGCGGCGTCGATGAGGAAGCGCGGGCCCTTGTCCCCCGACAAAAGGAGCGTCGGGCAGGCCACGGCGCCGAAGCGGGACGCGTCGGGCGCGTCGCGGCATTGGACGGCGCGGCGCCGGCCGCATTGATGCGCCGCGGGGGGACGCTCGTCGACGGAGCGGCCCGCGGAGGATCACGTGGCGCTGGTGGAGATCCTGGGACCGCGGGAGATCGAGGCGATGCGCCGCGCCGGCCGCGCCGCCGCCGCCACCCTCGACGTCGTCGCCGCGGCGCTGTGCCCGGGCATGACCACCGCGGACATCGACGCCCTCGTGCGCGAGGACACCCGACAGCGCGGGGGCACGCCGAGCCAGCTCGGCTACCACGGCTTCCCCGCCGCCGTGTGACGAGCCGCAACGACGTCGTCTGCCACGGGATCCCCAGCCGGCGCGAGGCGCTCCGCGACGGCGACATCGTGAACGTCGACGTCACCACTTGCCTCGACGGCTTCCACGGCGACACCTCGCGCACCTTCATCGTCGGCCCGCCCTCCGCCGCCGCGCCCGCCGCCCGGCGGCTCGTCGACGTCGCCCGCCGCTGCCGGGACGCGGGGATCGCCGCCGTCCGCCCCGGCGCCCGCCTCGGCGACATCGGCGCTGCCATCGCGGCGCACGCGGCGGCGGAGGGCGTCAGCGTCGTCACCGACTACGGCGGCCACGGCATCGGCCGCGAGATGCACCTCGAGCCGCACGTGCCGCACACCGCGCGGCGCGGCGCGGGGCTCCGGCTCGTCGAGGGCATGGCGTTCACCATCGAGCCGATGGTGAACCTCGGCGGCCCCGACGTCCGCCTCTGCGCCGACGGCTGGCGCGTGGTCACCGCCGACGGTTCGCTGTCGGCGCAATTCGAGCACACCCTCGTCGTCACCGCGGGCGGCTGCGAGCTGCTCACCGGGTGAGCGTCGAGCGTCGAGCGTCGGCGCGGCGCTCGAGCGACGGCTCGCTCGTTGTTCGCGGCGCGCGCGCGCCGTCGGGGCGCCACCGGGATCTGCTTTGCGGCGCGGGGAGGAATGCGGTCGGATGCCGCATGCGTGCGTCCTCGTGCCTCCTCCTGCTGTTCGTCGCCTCCTCCGCCGCCGCCGCCGACGAGCCACCCGTGTTGCGCGTCGGGGTCGCCGGCTCCGCGCCGTTCGTCATCCACCGCGACGGGCGGGTGGGCGACGCCGCGCTCTCCGGGCTGTCCGTCGACGTGTGGCGGGCGCTCGCCGAGCGGGCGGGCGTCCGCTTCGAGATGCACCGCCAGGGCACCGTCTCGGAGGCGCTCGACGCGGTGGCGCAAGGCGGGCTCGACGTCGCGGTGGGCCCGATCAGCATCACGTCCGAGCGCCTCGAGCACGTGGACTTCACGCACCCCTACTACGAGTCGAGCCTGGCGATCCTCGCGCCGCGGGTGGCCACCGGTCCGCTCGCCTGGATCCGGCCGTTTTTCAGCAAGGCGTTCGTGTTCGGGCTCCTCGGACTGCTGACCGTGCTGTTCTTCGTCGGCGTGCTGTTGTGGCTCGCGGAGCGCAAGCAGAACGCGTCCCACTTCCCGCACACCCCCGTGCGCGGGATCGGCAACGGCATCTGGGCGGCGCTCGTCACCATGACCACCGTGGGCTACGGCGATCGGGTCCCGGTGACCCCGGCGGGGCGGGTGATCACCGGAGCGTGGATGTTGGTCGCGATGATCACCGCGTCGTCGCTCACCGCCGGCATCGCGTCGGCCCTGACGCTCCAGCACCTCGAGCACACCGCCATCGAGAGTGCCGATCAGCTTCGTGCCCGGCGCGTGGCGACGGTGCGGGGCTCGACGGCGGAGGCGTTCGCGGACCAAAACGGCGCGCGGGTGGTGAGCGCGACCGAGCTCGGCGGCGCGGTGGCGCGCCTGGCGCAGGGCGACGCCGATGCGGTGGTCTTCGACGAGCCGATGATCCAGTACTACCTCCGCGAGCACCCCACCGCGCCGTTCGACCGCGCCGAGCGCACCTACGAGCCGCAGGGCTACGGGTTCGCGGTCCCCGTCGGCAGCGGCCTCGGGCACCGGCTCGACGTCGCGCTCGAGCGCCTGCGCGAGTCGGGTCGGCTCCGGGCGATCGAGAGGCGCTGGCTCGGCGAGTGACTCGGCGAGCGAGTCGGAGGGCGCGGCGCCATCGGACGCGCGTCGCTGCTCGACATCCCGCCGGTTCTGCTACGGTGCTCGCGTGGCAGAGAGGGTCGGCCCCTACGAGGTCACCGAGCTGCTCGCGGCGGGCGGGATGGCCGAGATCTTCCTTGGCAAGAAGCTCGGGCCCGGGGGCTTCGAGAAGCACCTCGTCATCAAGCGCATCACCAAGAAGCTCATCGGCGACCGCGAGATCGAGGCGATGTTCCTCGACGAGGCGCGCGTGCAGGCGCTCCTCGATCACCCGAACATCGTGCAGATCTACGACTTCGGCGAGGAGCGGGGCTCGTACTTCATCGCCATGGAGCTCATCCGCGGCGCCACGCTGCGCTGGGTGATCGACAACGCCAACGCCGTGCGCCGGCCCGTCCCGCTCCAGCACGCGCTGCGCATCGCGGGGGACGTGCTCTCCGGCCTGCACTACGCCCACGAGCGCGCCGAGGACGACGGCACGCCCCTTCGCCTCATCCACCGGGACATCTCTCCGGTGAACGTCCTCATCTCACGAAGCGGCATCGCCAAGCTGTGCGACTTCGGGGTCGCCAAGAGCGAGATGCAGCGGGTGATGACGCGCGCGGGCATCGTGAAGGGCAAGTTCCGCTACATGTCTCCCGAGCAGCTCAACGCCGAGCCCCTCGACCGCCGCGCCGACCTGTTCGCCGTGGGCACCGTGCTGTGGGAGATGCTGGCGGGCCGCCGGCTGTTCGATAGCCAGAGCGAGGACGACGTCGTCACCGCCATCCGCAGCGGCAACTACCCGCCGCCCTCGGACTACCGCCCCGGCCTGCCCCGCCCCGTGGACCGCATCCTCCGGCGCGCGCTGCACCCCAACCGCGACCGCCGCTTCCGCAGCGCCCGCGAGTTCCAGCTCGCCTGTGAGGAGATCATGCGGCTGTTGCCGCAGGCGTCGAACTCGGTGCTCGTCGGCGAATACGTCTCGTCGGAGCTCGACGGCACCGCGGGCCTCGGCGTCCCCACGCGCAAGCGCCGCTACACCCCGGAGAACGACTCGCTCGTCGCGAGCGGCTTCGAGGCCCTGGACCCGCCCGTCCCGTCGGCGCCGACGTCAATCAGCGCGCCGCCGTCGGCGGAGATCGAGGACCCCATCGGCATGGTGGCGCCGCCGCCCACGATCCTCGGCCGCATGCTCGGGGCGGCCCTCGTCTTCCCCGCGGCCGTCTTCGGCGGGTTCGGCAAGGCCATCGAGGGCATCGGCGCGCTGGTGTCGCCGCGCAAGAAGCAGCCCGAGGTGCGCATCTCCCGCACCCAGATGCGCGATTGACCCGCGCGGCCGCACGTTCTTCTCGCCGTGCTACGCTGCGTTCGATGAGCCAGCCCGTCGACGACGACGTCGCCACCGACCTCGTGTCCGACTCCGTCACGCAGGGCATCCGCGTCCGCGTCCGGTCGAGCTTCCTGCCCGAGCACAGCGTTCCGCGCGAGCGCCGGTGGGCCTTCAGCTACACCGTCACCATCACCAACGAGGGCAGCGAGTCCGCCACGCTGCTCGCGCGGCACTGGGTGATCACCGACGGCGGCGGCGGCGTCGAGCAGGTCAAGGGCCCGGGCGTCGTCGGCTACCAGCCGCAGCTCGCGGGCGGGCAGAGCTTCACGTACACGTCCGGCGCCATCCTCCGCACGCCGCACGGCATGATGCAGGGCTCGTATCTGATGGAGCGCGCCGACGGCGCCCGCTTCGACGCGGCCATCGCCCCGTTCGCCCTGGCCACGCCCGAATCCATCCATTGACCGGCGCGGCCGCTTCCTGCGGTCACTGAGGCCGCGCCGCGCTCACTCGGCGAGGCCGAAGAATTCGAGGGCGGCGCCGACGGCGCACAAGCCGTCGTCCTCGAGGAACGGGCCGGCCTCGCCGCAGCCGGCGGCGGCGTCGACGGGGAGGGCGTGGCCGACGCCGTCGAGCGTGACCCTGCGAACGGGCCCGAAGTCGTCGATGGTGACGGCGCCCTTGTCGCTCTCGGCACTCGTGGTGGCGGTGGGCTCGTCGTCGTCGCTCCACTGGAGCACCAGGGCGGCCGCGCTCTTCGGCGTGACGACGGGATCGTCCGTGCCCTGCATGATGAGCACCGGGCGCTCGCCGGCGCCGACGTCGAGGCCCGCGGCGGGCGCGCCGGCGTCGTCGAGGAGGGCCCGCCACTGGGCGCGGGTGTGGTCCGGGGCGCCGGCCATGCACGAGGCGGCGTCGGCGAGGGAGGTGGCGCATCCGTAGGGGCCGCCGGCGAAGGACGCGACGCCGGTGACGACGTCGGGGTAGGCGGCGGCGAAGGCGACGGCCATGACGGCGCCGGCGGAGAGCCCGGCGACGACGACGGGCAATCCCTCGCGCACCGACGCGGCGGACACCATCTCGCGGATGGACTCGAGCTCGCCGCGGCCGCGCACGACGTCGTCGGCGAGGAACCAATCGAAGCAGAGCTGGGGGTTGTTCACCGCGGCCTGCTCGGGGGCGACGACGGCGAGGTCGTTTGGGTCGGCGAGCGCGAGGAGGCCGGAGCGGCGGGCGACGTCGTGGTCCTCGGTGCAGCCGTGGAGCATGACGACGAGGCCCTTGGCTTCGCCGCCGGGATCCTTCTCGAACATGCGCAGGCCGCCGGGGTTGTCGCCGAAGTCGTGGACCTCGTGCATCGGATCGGCCTGGCAGCCGAGCGCGGCCGTCGCCGCGGCCACAAGCGCGAGCGCGGCGCGGATCGTGCGCGGGGCGCCCGCGGCGCTCATGACGTGAACGGGTCCAGGCGCAGGCGCACACCCGCGCCGAAGAGGATGCCGAGCTCGGGCCACACGCGGGGGGTGCAGAAGAGGTCGACGTCGAAGTTCTCGACGCGGCCGTAGGTCATCGTGAGCGGGATGGTGACGGACTGATCGCCGCCCTCGTCGCGCGCGAGGAGGTGGCTGATGCCGGGGGCGCCGGTCTCGACGAAGTTGATGGACAGCTCGCGGACGGGCGTGACGATGGTGCTGGCGACGCCGAGGCCGGCGGAGACGGCGAGGGAGTCGAGCAGGTCGTAGGTGACGTGGCCGTCGACGGCGACGGCGTGCTCGTCGTCGTTATTGAGGAAGGAGAGCCGGTAGCGGTAGTGGGCGAAGGCGCCGACGAGGACCTTGTCGCCGAAGGTCTTTTCGTAGCCGACGACGCCCTCGAAGTGAAAGCGCGTGCCGACGGCGGACTCGCCGGTGTCGGGGACGATGCGGAAGCCGGCGTCCCAGTGGGCGAGGCCGGCGTCGAGGATGACGGCGCCGCCCGCGGTCTGCGGGGAGCCGAAGCGCGCGCGCACCATGAGCGATGACGGGTACGGCAGCAGGTCGGTGCGGAGCTCGATGCTGTCGGTGATGCCGAAGCGGATGTCGTCGACGAAGCGGGTGGGGCCGGTGCCGACGAGGCCGTAGCGCGCGCCGACCATGATTTCGTACGCCTTGAGCGTCGGCTCACGGCGCGTGAGCGGGATGGGATCGCCCACGCGGTGCTCGGGCTTCACCTCGGCCGTCGCCGTCGCCGCCGCGGCCTTGCCGGCCGCCGCGGCCTCGGCCGGATCATGCGCGGCCGGCGGCGGGGGCGTCGACGGCGCGGTGTCCGCCGACGGCGGGGGCGTCGACGGCGCGGTGTCCGCCGACGGCGGGGGCGTCGACGGCGCGGTGTCCGCCGACGGCGGGGGCGGCGGGGGCGTCGACGGCGCGGCGTCCGCCGACGGCGGGGGCGTCGACGACGCGGTGTCTGTCGGCGGGGCGTTCGTCGACGGGGAGTCCGTCGACGGCGCGGCCCCTGTCGGCGGGGCGTTCGTCGGCGGGGAGTCCGTCGACGGCGCGGGCGGCTCTTTCGGGGGCGCCTTCGGGCATCCCGCGGGCGGCTGTGGGCACGGCTCCGTCGCGCACGGCGGCGGCGCGCACGGATCCTTCGGCGCCGCATCGGCAGCGGGGGCGTCGGCGGCGGGGGCGTCGGCGGCGGGCGCGTCGGCGGTGGGGGCAGGCGCGTCGTCCTGCGCCGACGCGGTCGCGGCCGCGAGGAGCGAGAGCGTCGCGAGGGCGAGGAACGGGCGCATGACGCTCCCTTAGCACGTCGGCGCAGGCGTCACATGGGCGTCGGGGCCCACCGGCGCGACGAGGCGCGGACCGCCGTGTCGACGGTGCGGCGACGACGGCGCCGGCCGAAGCGTCGACGCGAAAGAGGCGCCGACCAACAGAGGCGCCGGGATTCGCGGCGGGCGCGTCGTCGTCGTCTGCGACAACGTCGTGCCCGCCGCGAACGTCCCCGCACGAGTCAGCGGCGCGCGGGGGCGCGGGGCTCGCGGTTTTGGAAGTCGAGCATCCAGCCCGGGTACTCCGGCGGGAGCGCGCTCGCCTCGTCGAGGAGCTGGACCTGCTCCGGCGACAACGTCAGCTCGGTCGCCGCGAGGTTGTCGACGAGCTGCTCCTTGTTCTTGGCCCCGATGATGACGCTCGTGACGAACGGCCGCGTCAGCGTCCAGGCCAGCGCCACGCGCGCCGGCGACGCCCCCGTCGCCTCCGCGACCTTGCGCAGCGCGGGCAGCACCCTGGCCAGCCGATCCTTGTCGACGGGCGGGAAGTCGAACGACGCGCGGCGCGCCCCTTCGGGCCCGGCCTTGTCGGCGTCGAACTTGCCCGAGAGCAGCCCGCCCGCGAGCGGGCTCCACGGCAGGATCGCGAGCTTCTGGTCTTTGGCCAGCGGTGCCAGCTCGCGCTCGACGTCGCGGCCCACCAGCGAATAGTAGAGCTGCGCGCTCTCGAAGCGCGCGAAGCGGTTGTGCTCCGCATACGCCAGCGCCTTCATCGCGAGCCACGCCGGCAGGTTGCTGAAGCCGACGTAGCGCACCTTGCCGGCGCGCACGACGTCGTCGAGGGCGCGCACGGTCTCCTCGATGGGGACGTCCGGGTCCACGCCGTGGATCTGGTAGAGGTCGATATGGTCGAGGCCGAGCCGCGACAGGCTCTGATCCACCGCGTGGAGGATGTGCGCGCGCGACAGCCCGGTCTCGTTCGGCCCGGGGCCCATGCGCCCGCGCACCTTGGTGGCGACGACGACCTGCGCGCGCGGCCGCTTGAGCGCCTTGAGCGCCGCGCCCGTGAGCTTCTCGGACTCGCCCTCCGCGTAGACGTTGGCGGTGTCGATGAAGTTGACGCCCGCGTCGAGCGCGGTGCCGATGACCGCCTCGACCTCCTTGTGGCCGAGGGTGCCCACGACCTGCCAGAAGCCCTTGCCGCCGAAGGTCATGGTGCCGAGGCAGATCTCCGAGACGAACAGACCGGTGTTTCCGAGTGTGGAGTAGCGCATGGCCCCTCAGATGCCTCCGGACCGGGCGCGTTGCAAGCGCGTCTTGCCCCGCGCGAACGAGCAGCCGGCAGGCGGTCTCCGCGCGCGTCGGGCGCTATGCTCGAGCCCGATGAGCACGGCGATCGAGGTGCATGAGGGCAGCGTCACCGACGCCGACGTCGACGTCATCGTCAACGCGTCGAACACCATCGGCGCGCTCGGCTCCGGCGTCTCCGGGGCCATCCGGGTCGCGTGCGGCCCCGGGTTCCAGGAGGCCATCGAGCGCGCCCTGGCCGACGCGGGCGGCCCGATGGAGCCCGGCGGCGTCCTCGTCACCGACGCCGGCGCGCACCACCGCGCGCGCCACATGGTCCACGTCGCCGTCATGGACTACCGCGACGACGCCCGCCGCGTGCGCCCCGACGCCGAGCGCATCCGCCGCGGCAGCGAGGAGCTGTGGCGCGCCGTCGAGACGCTCCCCGCAGGCGGCGGCGGCGAGCCCGGCGGCGCGTACTCCGTCGGCATGGTCGCCCTCGGCGCGGGCACGGGCGCCCTCGGCGAGCGCCTGCCCACCGAGATCGCCTGCGAGACGCTGAGGGAGCACCTGGCGCGGCACCCGTCGTCGCGCATCGGACGCGTGGTCTTCCACGGCTTCACGCTGCCCGAGTACATCAACATCCTCGACGTGGTCTCGCGCTGGTTCGACGTCGAGGTCCCCGCGGAGCTGCGCGATCACATCGAGCAGATGCGCGGTACCCTCGACGAATGAACGCGCGACTCCTCCTGGTCTGTGCCGCCGCCGCCCTCGCGACCGCCTGCGACCTCGGCGGCAGCGCCGTCGTCGACAGCGGCTTCGACGAAAACGCCGAGGGCTGGACCGTCATCGGCGACGCCGCGGCCGTCGAGCCCGAGTACCGCCACGAGGGCGGGAACCCCGGCGGCTTCATCTGCGCCAGCGACGACGCCACGAGCGGCGTGTGGTTCTACAACGCGCCCGATCGCTACCTCGGCGATCAGTCGGCCGCGCTCGGCACCACCCTGCGCTTCGACCTCACCATCACGTCGCTCGACCAACCCTTCGACGACGTCGACGTCGCGCTCGACAGCGGCGACGTCACGCTCGTGTTCGACACCGCCGACAACCCCGCCGACGACGGCAGCTTCACGAGCTACTCCGTGCCGCTGTCCGCCCACGGCTGGACCGTCGGCGACCTCGAGGGCGACGCCGCCACGGACGACGACCTCCGCGCCGCCCTCGCCGCCGTCGACGCCCTCCGCATCCGCGGGGAGTTCGACACGGGCCCCGACACGGGCTGCATCGACAACGTCCGCCTCGGCGCCCCCACGAGCTGAGACGCACGGTTGTTCGGACGCTCGTCCGAGGACGCGCCCTCGGACGATGGGTCGAGTTGCGTTTGCGCCCGATGTCGGGAACAGTTGTGCCACCAAGGAGCACCCTTACTCATGAAGCGCCTCGCATTGCTGTTCACGCTCGCCTCGTTCTTTATCGCCCTGCCGGTCAGCCTCGGATGCCCCGCTCCCTCCGAAGGAGAGGGAGAAGGAGAAGGCGAAGGTGAAGGTGAAGGTGAAGGTGAAGGTGAAGGTGAAGGCGAAGGCGAAGGCGAAGGAGAGGGTGAAGGAGAAGGAGAAGGTGAAGGAGAAGGAGAAGGTGAAGGTGAAGGCGAAGGAGAGGGCGAGCCCGGACAGGCCGAGACCTGCGACGTCGCCGTCGCGCTGACGGGCGACAGCGGCCGCCTGGACGCCGACCTGTCGGCGTCGCTCAACGATCTCAACGCCGAGGACGTCGGCGACTGCACCAACTTCAGCAGCAACGGGCCGGACCAGTTCTACACGCTCGACGTGCCCGCGCAGTCCGTGCTCAGCCTCGACTACGACCACACCGCCGGCGACGCGTCGCTGTACGTGCTGGAGTCGTGTGACGCCACCACCTGCGTGGGCGCGGACAAGTCGGTGAGCGGGCCCGAGCACGTCGACGTGCTCAACACCTCCGCGGACACCAAGACGTTCATCATCGTGCTCGACTTCTTCTCGAACGCCGGCTCGTCCGTGACGCTGACGTGGGACATCCAGACCATCAACGTGCTCGGCGACGGTGACGTGTGCGACCCCGCGAGCATCACCGAGGTCTGCGACACCGCCGGCGGCTCGGCCTGCCTGTCCAACGGCACGGACACCGTCTGCGCGATCCCCGAGGTCCTCGCCGAAGGCGACGCCTGCGCGGTCGGAGACGACACGCATCCGTGTGACGTGCCCGGAGGCTTCCTCTGCCTCGACGACGGCTCCGGCGGCACGACCTGCCAGAACCCGAGCCAGGCCGCGTGCGACGTCGCCGTGGACTTCACCGAGCCGAACACCGAGCTCCTCATCGACACCGACGCCGGCGGCACCGAGGGCAGTTGCGAGTTCACCAACCGGCCCGAGTCGGTGGTGCACTACGTGACGCAAGAGCGGTCGCGCGTCACCGTCCGCGGCTTCGGCGCGCGCGCGCTCTACGTGCGCTCGGAGTGCGTGCGCGCGGACAAGGAGCTCGGCTGCTCCACCTCCACCAACCCGAGCATCGTGCTCCCGGACGTGGAGGCGGGCACCGATCTGTTCATCTTCGGCGAGGCCGACCTCGGTGAAGAGCTGATCGTCGACGTCACCGAGCAACCTCTCACCGTGCTCGCCCCGGACGACACGTGCAATCCCACCGACGTACTCCAGGTCTGCGACGCGGGCACCACGTGCCTCGGCGGCCCCGACCCCGAGCCCTTCACCTGCACCACCGAGCAGCTCCTCGGGCAGGGCGACTCGTGCATCTCCGGGAGCACCTCGGGCATCTGCGACCCCGACCAGAACGTCGAGTGCGACGGCTCCCTCTGCGTCGATGACGCCGGCGGCACCGCGGCCACGGCCACGCCGGAGACGCTGCCGCTCGACATCAACGTGATCCTCGGGCTCGGCGACACGGACTGCTACGGCTTCGACGCGCCGGTCGACGGCGACTACGCGTTTGCCACCGTCGACGACGACCCGTTCGACAACCACTGCGGCCCCGGCACCGGGTCCCAGAACGACGCCCGCCTCGCGCTCTTCCAGAGCGACGGCACGTCCATCACCACCAACGACGACGGCAGCGCCGACGGCTTCTGCCCGCTCATCACGGAGACCCTCACGGCGGGCAGCTACGCCATCTGCGTCAACGAGTCGGGCGACAACGCCGCCATCCCGGCGGGCCTGCTGCGCCTCGTCGGCGGGCAGCCGGTGGAGTCGGCCGAGGGCGAGGCCTGCGACGCCGGCAGCCCCCTCACACCGTGCGTGGCGGGCACCCAGTGCGTCGGCGGCACCTGCGTCGCGCCGACGGTGACGACGTTGTCGGGCTCCATCGACATCGCCACCGATCCCACGTGGACCCGCTTCTCGTCGACCTGCACCACCGGCAGCAGCAGCGTCGCGTTCGACCGCTATACGGCGACCAACAACAGCGGCGGCGATGTGCTCGTCACCTTCGAGATCACGGCGCCGGGCGACGACACGGCGTGTGCGTTCGACAGCTTCATGCACGTGTTCACGAGCCCGGTGGATCCGCCGAACGCCACGGTGGACCAGTGCATCGAGGGTGATGACGACGACGGCGTCGGCACCTGCGCGTCCATCACGCGCACGCTCGCCGACGGCGACGTCGTGGACGTGATCGTGTCGCCGTTCTCGTCGGGCAGCGGAGCGTACAATCTGAAGGTCAGCGCGTTCGGCACCATCGACGTGCAGGCCGACTGACCGAGGGTCAATCGAACCAGCCGCAGACCCACTCCTCGTCGAGCTCGTCGTCGACGAGGAGCAGGGCGCGGCGACCGTCGGCGAGGACCACGAGCTCGTAGGTGCGGGCGTAGGGCTGGTCCGCCTTGTCCTCGCCCTCGAGCACGCCGAGCAGCTCGCGGCGCGCGACGCCCGAGAACGACGGGCGCGCGGGCCGGGGCAACAGGCGCAGGGGCCAGGGCCAGGCGGCCAGGAAGCGTCCGCCGCGGGTGACGGCGCCCTCGGCGAGGGGCGGGACCTTGCGGGGCCGCCGCCTTTCGGGCGCGGCCGGCCGCGGGGGCGGCGGGGGCGGCGGCCAGGCCAGGCGGGTCATGCGCTCGGGCAGGGGATCGTCGGTGACGACGAGGCAGCCGACGCGATCGGCGCCGAGCTCCGCGGACATCTCGGCGAGCAACGAGACGAGGGCGTCGGCGGCCTTCTCCTCGGCGCCCTCGGCGCCGTGGACGTGGGGCAGCGCGAGCTGCCTCGGGCCCCGGCGGGCGAGCCGCAGGGCCTCGAGGGCCACGTGATCCACGGGGTCCTCGAGGGAGACCCGCTCCAGGCGCGTGGTCAGGGCCCGCAGGAGCGCCCGGGGATTGGCGAGGGGGTCCGGGAAGGCCACGTCGACCCCCCGCGGATCCCGCCGGCGCCCCCCCACCGGAGAGGCCCGCAGGGTGAGGCGGACCTCCGCTACGCGCTGCCGCTGGGCCCGGGCGCGAATACAAAGACGATTACATAGGTTGTTCAAGAGAAATGACAGGGGCGGGAGAGCCGTGAGCGGATGTTCGAGATCCAGCGCCTCGACGAGGCGCTCGGGCGGGGCGATGCCCCGCAAGGGAGTCCTGCGGGCGCCGACGGTGTCGAGGATCGCGCCGGCGTCGGCGCCGAGCCGCTCGACGCCGCCCTTGGGCAAGAGGCGGACGAGGTCGGCGGCGGTGGCGGCCCCCAAGGCCTGAAGCTGCGCCGCCATCCCGGCGGACAGATCGAGGGCGCGCACGGGCAGCGCCGCCAGCACGCGCTCGACGCCGCCGGCCTCGACGACGAGGGACTGCCGGCGCGGCTGCCCCTCGACGGAGACGGCGCGCGCCAGGGCCAATGACAGGCGGGTGCCGGGGCTGGCGACGACGACGGCGGCGTGGCCGAGGCGGGCGCAGGCGCGGCGCACGTCGGTGAGGATGCGCGCGACGGGGCGGACCATGCCCTGGAGGTCGAGGGCCACGCAGGCCATGGGCAGGCCCGTCCAGGCCGCCGGGAGCACGGGCTCGACGACGGGGGAGCACGCGAGCAGCACCTCGGCGACCACCGCGAGCTCCGCGGCCAGGCGCGCTCCCTCGACGACGTCGACGACGAGGGACGGCGCGTGGCGCTGGGCGTCGAGGACGCGCATGCCCGGCCGCACCCCCAGGGCGCGCGCGCCGGCGGTGGCGTCGACGAGGACGGACACCGAGCGCAGGACGAAGGGCGCCTTGCCCTCGTCGACGACGACGGCGCGCACCTCTCCCTCGGGGAGCGCGAGCACCTCGCTGGGGAGCCGCGGGAGCCCGGCGACGGCGATCAGGGGCCCGTGCCCTCCTCGTCCTGGGCCGGCGTGCCGGCTTCGAGGGGAGCGACCGGGGCCGTGCCGACCTCCATGGGAGTGCAGGCTTCCAGGGGGACGACGGCGCCGAGGGCCGGCGTGCCGGCTTCGAAGGGGGCGTGGCCCGCGCCCGGCAGCGCGCCCCCCGAAGCCGGCACGCCGGCCGACACAGGCGACGCCCCCCCTGAAGCCGGCACGCCGCCCCACGACGACGACGTCCCCCCCGAAGCGGGCACGCCGCCCCACGACGACGACGACGTCCCCCCCGAAGTCGGCGCGCCGTCGACGCGCAGGCGCAGCGGGGGCCGCGGGCCGTGGCGGTGGCGCAGGAAGCGGACGTGGAGCTCGCCGTCGACGGTCTCCACAAGCGCGCGCGCGGCGACCGGCAGCGGCAGCCCGCGGCGGGCGCGCGACGAGGTCAAGAGCACCGCCAGCCCCCGGGACTCCTCGGCGGCGAGCGCCAGCCGGCGAACACCGGTGACGACGGTGGACAGGTCCCCCTGCCCGCCCGCGTCGACGAGGACGCCGGCGAAGGCCCCGCTGCGAAAGGCGCGCACCGACGTCCGCAAGAGCCGGTCCGCGTCGGGCTGCAGCACCAGGAGCTTGTCGAGCCCGACCCCGTGGGGCTCGAGCAGCGTCGCCACCGCCGGCGCGTGCAGGGTGCGGCTCGGGTCCACCGCGCACAGGAAGCCCGGCCGCGCCGCCGCCAGCGCCCGGCGGCGGGCCTCGGCCAGCAGCAGCAGCCCGAGGGTCGAGCGCCCCTGCCCCCGGCAGCGCCGACAGCTCGACGACGGCCCCCTCCACCATGAGCCCCCCGAGGGGATCATCCGCGCGCGCGGGAGCGGGAGACGGGCCGCCGAGCGCCAGCGCCAGGCTCCCCCGGCGGGCCTGCAGCGAGGCGAGCACGGTGGAGGCGCTGGGGCGCTCGAGGGGAGCCCGGTATGGGATCGCGGACATACGACCTCCTTACCTGAACATCTGTTTAGCCTCTCGGAATTTGCGATCGCAAGGCGGGTCTCGACGAATTCGAGATCAAGTGCTGTAAGTCCTTGAATGCACATCAGAGATGGTCGGATCGAGGACGCGGAGACCCTGGTCGATTTCAACGCCCGCATGGCCCAGGAGACCGAGGGCAAGGCGCTCGAGCGCGCCGCCCTCGCCCGCGGCGTCGCGCGCCTGCTGCGGGAGCCCGGGCTCGGGCGCTACTTCGTCGCCGAGGACGCGAGCGGCGTCATCGGCTGCCTCATGATCACCAGCGAGTGGAGCGACTGGCGCGACGGTTGGTTCTGGTGGATCCAGAGCGTCTACGTCCGCGAGGACGCCCGCCGCCGCGGTGTCTACCGGGCACTGCACGAGCACGTGGTGGCCGAGGCGAAGAAGGCCGGCGACGTCGTCGGCATCCGGCTCTACGTCGAGCCCCACAACACCCGCGCGCAAAAGACCTACGCGCGCATGGGCATGGCCAAGACCTACGACGTCATGGAGCAGCCCCTCCCGCCCGGAACCGGCGCATGATGCGCCCATGAAGCCCTTCCCCACCGGCGCCGCGCTCCTGCACGATCCCGTCCTCAACAAGGGCACCGCGTTCACCGAGGCCGAGCGTGACGCCCTCGGCCTGCGCGGCCTGCTGCCGCCGCGGGTGCACACGCAGGACGAGCAGGTGGCGCGCGTCCTCGAAAACCTCCACGCGAAGGAAAACGACCTCGAGAAGTACATCCTGCTCATCGGCCTGCAGGACAGGAACGAGACGCTCTTCTACCGGGTCCTCGAGGACAACATCGAAGAGCTCATGCCAATCATCTACACGCCGACGGTGGGCCTCGCCTGCCAGCGCTACGGGCACATCTTCCGGCGCCCGCGCGGGCTCTACGTCACCGCCGACGACGCCGGCCGCGTCGACGAGATCCTCGCCAACTGGAAGGACGACGTCGAGGTCGCCGTGGTCACCGACGGCGAGCGCATCCTCGGCCTCGGAGACCTCGCGGCCAACGGCATGGGCATCCCCGTCGGCAAGCTCTCCCTCTACACCGCCTGCGCCGGCATCGATCCGCAGCGCTGTCTGCCGATCACCCTCGACGTCGGCACCGAGAACCCCTCGCTGCGCGACGACCCGCTGTACATCGGCTTGCGGCGTCCGCGGCTGCGCGGCGAGGCGTACGACGCCCTCGTCGAGGAGCTCGTCGTCGCCGTGACCGCGCGCTGGCCGCGGCTGCTCTTTCAGTTCGAGGACTTCGGCAACAAGAACGCCTTTCGCCTCCTCGCGCGCTACAAAGACCGGCTCGCCACGTTCAACGACGACATCCAGGGCACCGCCGCCGTCGCCGTCGCCGGCCTCCTGGCCGCCCTGCGGATCACCGGCGCGCCGCTCGCGGAGCAGCGCCTGTTGTTCCTCGGCGCCGGCGAGGCCGGCACCGGCATCGCGCGCCTGTTCGCCGCCGCCCTCGCCGACCAGGGCATCTCCGAGGAGGACGCCCTCGGCTGCTCCTGGCTGTACGACTCGCGCGGGCTCGTCACCGCCGCGCGCGAAAACCTCGAGGCGCACAAAGCGCCGTTCGCGCACGCGCACGCGCCCGTCGACGACCTCGAGGCCGCCGTGAAGGCGCTTCGGCCCACGGCGCTCATCGGCACCTCCACCAAGGGCGGCGCGTTCACCCCGGCGGTGCTCGCGGCGATGGCGGCGCACAACGACAGGCCGGTGGTGTTCGCGCTGTCGAACCCCACGTCGAGCTCCGAGTGCACCGCCGAGGCCGCCTACCGCCACACCGGCGGCCGCGCGGTGTTCGCCAGCGGCAGCCCCTTCGCGCCCGTCGAGCTCGACGGCAAGCGCTTCGTCCCCGGACAGGGAAACAACGTCTACGTCTTCCCCGGCGTCGGCCTGGGCGTGCTCGCGACCGGCGCCAGGCGCGTCACCGACGAGATGTTCCTCGCGGCCGCGCGCGCCCTCGCCGCCGAGGTCGCCGACGACGACCTCGCCGTCGGCCGCGTCTACCCCGCGCTGTCCCGGGTGCGTGACGTGTCGATCGCCGTCGCCACCGCCGTCGCCGAGGTCGCGTACGCGTCGGGGCTGGCGACCGCGCCGCGCCCCGCGGATCTCGCCGAGGCGATCGCTGAGCGGATGGTTGTCCCCCGCTATCGCGACTACGCGCGCTGAGCGGCGAGGCTCAAGCCGAGGCGACCGGGAGCGTGAAGGAGATCTCGACCTCGCCGCCCTCGGAGGTGGCCTGGATGCGGCCGCCGTGCGCCTCCACCAGGCCCTTCGCGATGAACAGGCCAAGCCCGAGGCCCGCTTTCCGCCCCTCATGCGCCTCGGGCGTCCGATAGAAGCGGGTGAACAGGCTCGTGAGCGCGGCGGCCTCGATAAAACCGCGGTTCCTCACCGAGACGCGCACCATGCCGTCCACGGCGTCGACGGCCACGACAATCTCGCCATCCGGCTCGCCGTACTTGGCGGCGTTCGACAACAGGTTCGCGAGCACGCGCTCGACGCGGGCGCGGTCCGCGTAGATGGGAGGCACGCCCTCTGCCACGCGGACCGTCACCGGCTGCCCGGTCCCGCTGAGCAGGTCGGCGAGCTGCTCCACGATCTCCTGGATCACCGCGGCTGCGTCGAGGCGCTCCCGCTTGAGCCGCAGTTGCCCCGCCTCGAGCAGCGAAGTGTCCACGAGCTCGTCGAGCATCGCCACCATGCGGTCGACGGCGATGCGGATGCGATCGACGGCCCGGCTCGCTTGGGCGCCGCCGGCGGGCGCCCGCGCCAGGAGATCGTCCGACATGCGGATGGCCGCGAGCGGCTGCCGCAGGTCGTGCGCGACCATCGCCGCCCACTCCTCGCGCAAGCGCTCGATCACCCGGAGGGCCGTGAGGTCGCGCCACACCGTCACGGCGCCGGTGATGGTGTCGTGGTCGAGGATCGGTGAGGAGCTCAACGCCATGGGCACGATCTCGCCGTCGCGCGTCACCACCTGGACGTCGACGCGCTCCGTCACCTCGCGGTACCGCAAGCTCCTGATCAGAGGACGCTCCTCCCACGGGATGGGCTCCCCCGACGGCCGGCGCAGGTCGAAGACAACGGCGTTCCCGAGCGGATCCCGCTCGCCCTCCTTCGCCACGTCGAGCTCGTGCGCGCGGCGGTTCACGAGCAGGTGGCCCTCGGCGTCGGAGATGACCATGGGCTCCGGGGTCTGATCGATGGCCGCCTGGAGCCAGGCCCGCTGCTTCTCCACCCGCTCGGCGGCGACCGCGATCTCGATTGCCATGGCGGCGCGGGGCGCGAGCATCCTCATGAAGATCTCGTCGTCGGCGTCGAACTCGGGGGCGGCGCGCTTGTTCGCGAGGTACAGCCCGCCGACGACGCGGCCCGCGTGGGTGATCGGCACCGCGAGGAAGCTCGCCAGCTCGGGGTGGCTGCGCGGGATGCCCCGGAAGGCCGGGTGCCCCGCCGGCTCGCGTAAGCGCACCGCGGCGCCGTCGGCCAGGAGGGCGAGCACCCCCACCGGCCGCGGGATGGCCATCTGGCGCGCCGTCTCCGGGTCGACACCGCTCTGCACCCACTTGTCGAAGGGGCGCTGCGCCGATCCCCCCAACCCCACCGCCGACGCCTCGGCGTCGGCGAGGTGGCGCGCCTGCTCCGCGATGGTCTGGAGCACGCCGTCGAGCCCGATCCGGGGAAGCTCGGCGACGCTCTCGGTGATGACGAGGTGCGCCGCGGAGACCCGCTCCATCTGCGCGCGCAAGTGAAGCTCGCTTTCGTGCGCCGACCGCAGCTCGCGCGCGAGCTCCTCGTGCGCGCTCACATCGAAGAGCAGCGTGGGGTACTTCCTCTTGCCGGTGGCGGCACCGGCGTCGAGCGCGCTGATCATCTCGACGGCCACGGGCGCGCCCCTCGGTGCGATCTTGACGCCCGTGCGCACGACCTCCGCGGCCGCCGTGCAGCGCTGCATGTGCCGCCAGAACGGCGCGGAGTCGGACATCTCCGCGACCACGACAAAGGGCTTTCCGACGAGCGTCGCCCGCTCGCGGTCGAAGAGCTGCTGCGCCGCGAGGTTGGCCTCGACGACGAGGCCCTTGTCGTCGAGGAACACCGCGGCCACGGGGGCGACGTCGAAGAAACGCGCCCACAGCGTGGCCGTCGGCCGCGCCGGCTCCGCCCGGGCGCACGCCTCCTCGAGCTCCCGCACCTGGGCGTCGGTGCGCGCGCAGCGCTCGCGGAGTGCTTCCGTCGACGCCTCGAGGCCCTCGACGAGCCGCGCGAGCTCCTCGCGTGACAGCTCGCTCAGCGGGCGGCGGCGCAGCTCGTCGAGGTTCATCCGCGCGCTCCTGCCGCGCGTGGCTCGATGACGACCAGCGTCAGTGCCCCGCTCCCGCCGGTGTCGTCGACGCGCCGCGCTGACATCTTGACGGGCGGAGCGTTCGGCGCCACGGCCTCGACGACGACGTCGGAGAACGGGCCGCCGCCGCGGGCGGTGTCCTCGAGCAGCGTCCACAGCTCGGCGTCTTTGCGGCCGCCCCACACGCGCTCGAGGGGCTGGCCGAACACGTCGCCCACGGGGAACAGGTCGAAGAACGCGCGGTTCGCCCACATGATCCGCAGCTTGTCGTCGAGCACGAGGAGCGCCTGCGGGACGACGGCGAGCACGTCGGCGGCGACGTCCCCAATCTCCCCCGGACCAGCCGCCCGCTCGGTGGCGGGCGCACGCACCAGCTCGATGACCACGCCGCGCACGCCGCCCTCGCCCGTGCGATAGGGCATCACGCGCATGGCGTACCAACGACCCTCGACGGAGCGCACCCGCAGCTCCTGGGGCGCGAGCGCCGCGATGACGGAGGCGATGACGCTCTCGAGGTCGCGCACCATCATCACGGTGCGCACGTAGGCGACCGGGCGGCCCACGTCCGACGGGATGAGGTTCAACAGCTTCTCGGCCGCGGCGGAGAAGCCGCGGATGCGCATGTCTTCGCCGACGAACAACAACGCCGCGGAGACCGTGGCGAGCGCGTTTTTGAGGTCGTCACCGGTGATCGACAGCTGCGTCATGCGGCTCTGCAGCTCGTCGTTGACGGTGGTGAGCTCTTCGTTGGTGGACTGCAGCTCCTCCTTGGACGTCTCGAGCTCCTCGTTCGTCGACTGCAGCTCCTCGTTGGAGCTCTGCAACTCCTCGTTGGCGCTCTGCAGCTCTTCGTTGGCGACCTCGAGCTCCTCGATGGTGGTCTGCAACGACTCCTTCGACGCTGCCAGCTCACGCTGGAGCGCCTCCACCTCGGCCTCCACCGCGACGGGCGGCCCCGCCTCGACCGCGACGCCACCGGGCTCATCGCGGAACAGCACGAGGTAACACGGCGCCGCGCCACCGGTGTCGGCGACCGGCATGACGTCGATGACGACGCTGCGCGCGTCCGATCCCACGGCCATGCGGACCGGCCGCGAGCTGGCGCTGGTGCCGCTCTTGGCCGACGCGGCGACCGTGGCGCGGGCGACCGGCGCGAGCTCGGGCCGAAGGAGCTTGAGCAGTTGATTGCTGAGGACGCCGGGCACGGGCTCGAGGAACGGCCCGGTACGGCCACGGAGCTGGACGACCTCGAGCGTGTCCGTCACCAGCATGCCCGGCGGCGCGTAGCGCTCGAGCAGCCGCCGGTCGGCGACCTGTTGCACGCTCAGCGGCGTGCGTTGGGCGGCGGGGCCCCCATGACGCTCACGGGGCAGCGCGGCGGCGCGGAGCGCGCCCGGGTCGAAGGCGCGCCCGAGGTGCGCGTTGTGCTTCGTGTAGATCTTCAACTTGCGGTCGGCGAGGCTGAAGAGGTCGTCCGCCTCGCTGACGGACTCGGACAGCCCGAGCACCAGCGCGCCCCCGGGGTTGAGCGCATAGTGGAAGACGCGGAGCACGCGTCGCTGCGCGTGCGGCTGCAGGTAGATGAGGACATTTCGACAACTGATGACGTCGAGGCGCGAAAACGGTGGATCCCGGACGAGGTCGTGGCGCGCGAACACCACCATGTCCCGGATGCGCCGGCTCACCCGGTAGCCGCGCTCGTCGACGACGAAGTAGCGCTGAAGGCGCTCCGTCGAGACCTCCGCCTCGATGCTCTTCGGGTAGACGGCGTGGCGCGCGCGATCGAGGGCCGCCTCGTCGATGTCGGTGGCGAAGATCTGCACCGGTTGGGCGGGCGCGTGCTCCCCGAGGAGCTCCAGCGCGCAGATGGCGATCGAGTACGCCTCCTCGCCGGTGGCGCAGCCGGGGACCCAGACGCGCAGCGGGACCTCGGCCGCCCGCCCCTCGAGGAGCGCCGGCAGCACCCGCTCCTCGAGCGCCTTGAACACGTCGGGGTCGCGGAAGAAGCTGCTGACCCCGATGAGGAGGTCGCCGAACAGGAGACCGAGCTCGGAGGGGTTCTTGTCGAGGTAACGGACGTAGCTCTCGAGCGTGTCGAGGCGCAGCAGCGCCAGGCGCCGATAGAGGCGCCGCTCGATGGTCCCGCGCTTGTATGCGGCGAAGTCGACGCCGATGGCGACGCGCAGCTTGTTGAAGACGGTGGCGAGCGCGTCGGCGGGGAGCGGCAGGTCGTGCTCGAGGGCCACATACGGGTGGATGCCGAGCCGCATGAGCTCGTCGCCAATCTCGGCGGGCGTCAGGCAGAAGTCGACGACGCCCGCGTTGAGCGCCGACTGCGGCATCGAGCGAGCGCCCGCCGTGGACGGCTCCTGCGCGAAGGTGATGCCGCCCTCCTCCTTGATGGCGCGCAGGCCGAGCGTCCCGTCGTTGGCGGCGCCGCTCAACACCACGCCGATCGCGCGGCGCCCGCGCTCCGCCGCGAGGGAGCGCAGGAAGACGTCGATGGTGTGCCGGGGGGGCGTGCGATCCACCGGCCTGTTGAGGCGCAGGTGACCGTTGCGGAGGAGCACATCGACGTTCGGCGGCGCCACGTACACGTGGCCGCGCTCGACGAGCACGCCGTCCTCGATCTCCACGACCTTCATCCCCGTGGCGCGCGCGAGGATCTCCGGCAGCGAGCTCACATGATCGGGCGAGAGGTGCTGGACGACGACGACCGCGAGCTCGCCGCGCGAGACCCGGCCGAGGAGGACCTCGAGCGCGTCGAGGCCTCCGGCGGACGCGCCGACGCCGACGATGGTGACGTCGGCCGGACCTGTCTGTTCGGGGGCATCCCCGGAGGCGCCCTGCTTCCTCGCGGCCATCCCGCCCCCAATTTCGCTGCGCGGCGCGTGTTGCTTGCGGCCGCGACCGTCCAGGCTGCCTATACCGTTCGCACCCGCGCGCTTCCGCAAGAATCGTCCGCGGCGGGCCTCCGGACGCCGATCACAAACGTCCGGCTCGCGACGTCGCTCGACGTGAGGAGGATCCCCGCGGCGCACGTCGCGCGCCGCGGGTCCGGGCCACGATGACGACGCGCGCCGCGGCGCCCGGCTCGCGCGCGCCGCGGTGGTATCGTCGACGCGTGGACCTCGGCCGCGTCTCGTTGCTCACGCTGGGATTCGCGCTCGTCGGCGCGCTCGCGTCGTGCCCCGGACCCACCGCCGTGCGCTGCAACAGCGGCGCCGACTGCAAGCAGGTCGAGGTCTGCAGCGAAGGGTTTTGCACGCCCGTCGCCGACGGCCCGGCGGACGCCGGCCCCGCGAACGACGCCGGCACCGAGGGCGAGGGCGAGGGCGAAGGCGAAGGCGAGGGCGAGGGCGAGGGCGAGGGCGAGGGCGAGGGCGAGGGCGAGGGCGAGGGCGAGGGCGAGGGCGAGGGCGAAGGCGAAGGCGAGGGCGAGGGAGAGGGCGATCCGTTCTCGCCGTTTCAGGCCTGGGAGAAGAACGAGCCGAACGACTTCCACGCCGGCGAGGACTGCCTCGAGCTGCACGACACCGGGTGGAACGACGGCGCCTGCGACATCCACGACGCGTACGTGTGTGAGGGCACGGTGGTCGCGCCGCCCGGCTGCGACAACGTCTCCATGGCGGCCGGCGCGCGGGCGTTCTGCTCGAGCCCGGCGTCCTTCGCCGACGCGTCCTCAGCCTGCCGCGCCGCGGGCGGTGGCCTCGCGCGCATCGTCGACGACGCCGACGAGGCCGAGCTGCTCGCCGAGCGCGAGGCGCGCTTCCCCGACCTCGACGTGTGGCTCGGCGCCACCGACCTCGACGTCGAGGGCGTCTGGCGCTGGCTCGACGGCACACGCTTCCCGTCGCTCTTTTCGGCATGGGGCTCGACGCAGCCCAACGACGTCGGCGGCTTCATCTCCGGCGAGGCCGGGCCGTCCAACTGCCTGGCGCTCGCGCTCGACGACGGCAGCGGCGTCTTGAAGGGCGAGTGGTTCGACGCCCGCTGCGACGACGTCGCTCCCTACGTGTGCGAGCTCCCGGGACCGGCGGGGTCCTCGTGCACCGAGGTCAACGAGTCCGACGGCGTCCGGCGCGCCTGGTGCAACGACGAAGTCACGTGGCCCGAGGCCCGCGACGCGTGCGCCGCGCTCGGCGGCGCCCTCGCGCGCATCGACAGCACGCCCGAAAACGAGCAGCTCTTCGCCGAGGGCAAGCAACACTTCGCCGGGGCGTTCGGCTTCTGGATCGGCGGCAGCGACGACGACATCGAGGGGGAGTGGCGCTGGACCGACGGCACGCTCTTCGATTCGTTTTGAGCCCCACGATGACCAAGCTCGCCGCCGTCCTGCTCGTCGTCGAGGCCGCGGTCGTCACATGGGGCCACGTCGTCGCCGGCCCTGCGAACGGGGGGACGCCGTGACGCTCCGCCCCCTCGTGCTCGGCGCGCGCGCAGCCGGGGCGCGGCTCGAGCGCATGCAGGCCTCGGAGCGCTTCCGCGAGGGGCGCTTCTGGAACATCGCGCCGGGCGTGATGGAGAAGGCGCCGGGCGTCGCCGTGCTCGGCGAGTACTTCTTCGGCGGCAACGAGCGCGTGCCCAGGAAGCCGCTGCCGGTCGTCGACGACACGCTCGCGCGCCTCGCGCGCCCCGCCGACGACGGCCTGCGGCTCACGTGGCTCGGGCACTCCACCGTGCTCGTGGAGCTCGATGGCGTTCGCCTGCTCACCGACCCGGTGTTCGGCTCGCACGCGTCACCGTCGACGATGTTCGGTCCCAAGCGCTTCCACCCGCCGCCGGTGGCGCTCGACGCGCTGCCGCCGCTCGACGCCGTGGTGATCTCGCACGACCACTACGACCACCTGTGCATGCCGTCCATCCGCGCGCTCGCCGCGGGGGCGTCGGGCTTCACGGGACCCTTCATCATGCCGCTCGGCGTGGGCGCGCACCTCGAGGCCTGGGGGGTGCCACCGGAGCGCATCGTCGAGCGCGAGTGGGGCGAGCACGTCGACGTCGCCGGCGCGCCCGGGAGCGCCGCCGGCGGGGGCCGCGCCGAGGCCCGCCTCGTCGCCACGCCCGCGCAGCACTTCTCCGGGCGCGGGCCGCGCGACCGGTTCAGCACGCTGTGGTGCGGCTGGGCCATGCTCGGACGGCGACACCGCGTGTTCTTCTCCGGTGACACCGGCCTGTGCGACGACTTCGCTGCGGTCGGACGTGCTTACGGGCCGTTCGACGTCGCCATGTTCGAGATCGGCGCCTGGCACCCGGCGTGGGGCGACATCCACCTCGGCCCCGACAACGCCGCCGTCGCCTTCGGCATGCTCGGCGCCAAGGCGCTGCTCCCTGTGCACTGGGGCACGTTCAACCTCGCGCTCCACGACTGGAACGAGCCCATCGAGACCCTGTCGGCGCGCGCCGAGGCCGACGGTCTGCTCGTGCTCGCGCCCCGCCTGGGCCAACCCGCGGAGCCCTCCGTCGAGGAGCACTACGCGCCGTGGTGGCGTCTGTGACGGTCGCGCGGTCGGCGACGAACGTGCCGGTCGACGCCCTTGACCGCGGGGGGCAGGAAAGGAACGTTCCCTCCATGGCCCCGGACACCGAAGCCAGGCGCGTGCTCATCGTCGACGACAGCATCGAGATCGCCGAGCTGACGGCGGAGGCCCTGCGCGAGCTCGGACACGAGGTGCGCATCGCGCACGACGGCAACGCCGCCCTCGCCACCGCCGCCGACTTCAAGCCCGACGTCGCGCTCCTCGACCTCGGCCTGCCGTCGATGGACGGCTACTCGCTGTGTCGCAAGATGCGCTCGGCAGGGCTCGTTCCGCGCCTCATCGCGCTCACCGGCTACAGCCAGCCCGACGACAAGGAGCGCACGCGCAGCGCGGGCTTCGAGCTGCACCTCGTCAAGCCCGTCGACCTCGACGTGCTCCACCGCGCCGTCGTCGGGACCGAGGGCGCGCCCAGCCGGTGACGCCGGGTCACACGCGATCGGTGTCGATGGAAGGGTCGGTGACGGGCCCGGGGTCGAACGCGTCGGGCATGTCGTCGCGGTCGACCTCGCAGGCGAGCACGGCGCCGCGCGGCAACGACCCCGTGAGCTCCGCCAGCGCGTCGTTCACGCGGCGCAACAGCGCGCTCTTCTCCCGGTAGGGCAAAAACGCGCTCTTGAAGCCCTGCACGATGAGCACCTTCAGCTCCTCGAGGGTGAAGCCGAGCTTCTCGTGCGCGAGCCAGAGCTCCTGCGACACCGTGGTGTCGGTGATGAGGCGGTTGTCGGTGTTGAGCGACACGCGCACACCGACGTCGAAGAACAGGCGCAGCGGGTGGTGGGCGAGGTCGTCGACGACGCTGGTCTGGAAGTTCGACGACAAGCAGACCTCGAGCGGGATGCGGCGGTCGGTGACGTAGGCGAGCAGATCGCCGTCTTCGCCGAGCCGGGTGCCGTGGCCGATGCGGTGGGCGCCGCAGTAGTGCAGCGCCTGCTTGATGCTCGCGGGGCCGTAGGCCTCGCCGGCGTGCACCGTGGTGTTCATGTTGTTGTCGAGGACGAGCGCGAAGCTCGCCTGGTGGTCCTTGGCGGGGTTCCCGGCCTCGCCGCCGGCAAGGTCGAAGGCCACCACGCCCTTGCGCTTGTACGCCACCGCGAGCTCCGCGAGCCGGAACGAGTCGCGCGGGTCCATGTTGCGGATGCCGCAGAGGATGACGCCGGTGGTGATGTCGTGTTGCCGCCCGGCCCGCTGCAGCCCGGCGAGCACCGCCTCGTTCACCCGGGCCAGCGACAGCCCACGCCGGGTGTGCAGGATGGGCGCGTAGCGCACCTCGAGGTGCCAGACGTTCTCGGCGGCGGCGTCGCAGGCGAGCTCGAAGGCGACGCGCTCGAGGGCCTCCTCGGTCTGCAGCACGCTGCAGGTGACGTCGAACGCCTTGAGGTACTCGACGAGATCCTTGCAGCGCTCACCCTTGTGGATGGCGCGCGCGAGCCCCTCCTCGTCGGACGCGGGCAGCTTCACGCGCTGCTTCTCGGCGAGCTCCAGGATGGTCTTGAGCCGCATGCTGCCGTCGAGGTGGCAGTGCAGGTCGGTCTTGGGCACCTGCTGGAGGAGCTCGCGCGTGATGGTCGGGTGGCCGTTCTTCATCTCTTCTCACTCCGGCGGCGCAGGAAGTCCGCTTCGATCCGCTCGAGGTCCTCCGCGGTGACGGCGTCGTCCTCGCCGGCGGCGAAGGCACGAAACCCCTCGTCGCTCTTGCGAAACGAGCTCGGGCGCAGGTCGAACGGAAGCAACTTGAGCATGATGGGAAGCAGAACAAAACCACCCGGGAGCGCAAAGACCGCCAGGCTCGGGACGGCCCGCACGACATCGAAGAGCTGCTCGCGCATGCGCTTCTTCTCCTCGCGCGTCAGCCGGTTGCCCGCGGCGCGCTTGGCCAGCAGGAACGCGAGGTCGCCCGTCTCGCGCACCTCGTGCCAGAGCGCGTCGACGTTGTCGAAGACGGCGCGGGCGACGCGGGTGGCGGCGGGCGCGCCGGCGCCGGCGCCGGCGGCGGCGAAGCCGGCGGCATGGGCGAGCGGATCGACGGTCTCCGGGTGCCTGCGGACGAACGCGATCACCCGCCGCTCGACGCGCGTGCGCCGCGCGGGCGACATGCCGAGCGCCCCGCCGAGGCCAAGGAGCAGCTCGCGCTCCTCGGGAGACACGCGGCCGTCGACGCAGGCCGCGAGGGACGCGTGCAGGTAGACGCGCTCCTGGGCGCCGGCGGGCACGAGCGTGGCGAGCCGCGAAGGCTCGGCGGGCCGGGTGGTCTGCTCGAGGAGGGCCGCGGTCTCGACGCGGGAGAGGCCGAGCGAACGGACCTGCCACAGGGCCGCGGTCTTGACGTCGGCGGCGTCGGCGCCCTCGCGCCACTCCGAGAGGAGCGCGACGGCGGCGAGGGTGGCGAGGCGCTCGGCGGCCAGGCGCGTCTGGAGGGCGCTCGCCTCCTCCTTGAGCGGCACGCGGCCGTAGACGTCGACGACGGCGTGCACGAGCGCCAGCGAATCAACCGCGGTGAAGGCGTGGTTGAGCAGCAGGCCAACGATGGGGTTGCCCTGCAGGTAGCGCCGCTTCTGGAGCTCCCGCGCGATCTGCTCGAGCGCCTTGTCGCAGCGGGCGGGGACGGCGCCGAGCGCGAGCGCCTGGGCGTCCTCGTCGCCGCCGTAGACGAGGGCGAGGGCGGCGCCGAGCGCGCGGGCGCGGCGGGCGGCGGCGTCGGCGGGCGAGGTGCCCGGGGCGTCGAGGACGTGGCCGACGAGGTCGACGTGGTCGGCCAACACCGCGAGCCAGCGCACGAGGGCGATGAGGTCGCCGGCCCCCTTGCTGAGCTGCTGCTCCCGGCGCAGCAGGGGGGCCCCGAGCGCGAGCCCGCGGTGGTGCGCAGACGCCAGCACGAGGCGCCGCGCGTGCACTCGCGTACGAAACCGCTCGGGCGCGCGCGCCACGGGCCGCGCGAACGCCTCCTCGAGGAACTGCGCGAGCCAGTGCTTCGGCGCCGTCACGACGTCACCCCGGCCGCGGTCCGGCCGCCGCGCCACGACGAACGCGCTCGCGCACGGCGCTCCCCTCCGGCGCCCGCGGCGGAGCGCGGGGTCATCGGAGCGCCTCGTCGAGGCGGAGGAGGTCGGCGGGCAACGGCGCCTCGAAGCGCAACTGTGTCCCGGTGCGCGGGTGCGCGAGCGCCAGCGTGGCCGCGTGGAGCGCCTGCCGCTTCAGCGCGGCGACGGCGTCGTGGACGGCGCCGGGCCGCAGGCGCTTCTCCGCGTGACCGCCGCCGTAGAGCGCGTCCTGCGCGAGCGGGTGCCCGATGTCCGCGAGGTGCGCGCGGATCTGGTGCGTGCGCCCGGTGAGGAGCTCCACGTCGAGGGCGCTCACGCCGTCAATCGACGCCGTAACGACGAAGCGCGAGCGCGCCAGGCGCCCGCCCGAAGCTTCGGTCGGCGGCGGCACCTTGGTGGTGAACCGCCGCCTGTCGCCCGTCGCGCGGCGGTGGCCCGTGACGAGCTCGAAGGCGTCCTCGCGCGGCCGGCCGAGGCAGTACGCGCGGTAGCGCTTGTCCACCCGCCGCTCGGCGAACGCGCGCGCCGTGGCCGCGAGCGACGCGTCGTTCTTGCAGACGACGAGGACGCCCGACGTGTCCTTGTCGAGCCGGTGCACGATGCCGGGGCGCCGCTCGCCGCCGACGGCGACGCCGGGGCAGCGAAACAGGACCGCGTTGGCCACCGTGCCGTCGGGGTTGCCGGCGCCCGGGTGCACCGGCATGCCCGCGGCCTTGTCGACGACGAGCAGGTCGTCGTCCTCGTAGAGCACCGCCAGCGGCAGGTCCTGGGGCACGAGCTCGGCGGGCGCCGGCGCGGGCTCCACCACGCAGACGACCTCCCCGCCTCTGAGCTTGTCGCTCTTCTTGGCGGCGCGCCCGTCGACCGTCACCCGCGCGTCGCCGATGAGCGCGTCGAGCCGCGAGCGGGAGAGGGGCATGCGGGCGGCGAGGAACGCATCGAGGCGCGCGCCTGCCGCCTCGAGCGGGACGTCGACGGTGGTGGTGGTCGCGCGGTCGTCGTCGTCGAGGTCGTTGTCGAGGTGGGCGGCTACCAGAATCTTGGATCGTACGTGGCCCTTGCTCTTGAGGATGATGTCGACGACGGCGCGGTCGAAGAAATTGGTGCGTTCGTACAGCTCCGGCGACACGCGCGCGCGGTAGAGCTCGCGGCCCTCTTCAATCTCGTCGGAGAGCTCGGTGAACAGCTTGTCCTCGGAGAGCCCGCGGATGATCTTCTCCTCGTTGTAGAGCGAGATGTCCGACGCGATGGTCCTGGCCAGGCGGATGGCGCGCTCGGGGGTGTCGATGGGTGCTGCCATTGTCTCTCCGGTCTCTCGAATCAGGTGGGCGAGCTCATTCCGTGCTTCTCGACGCAAGCGACGTAGCCGTCGGCGAGGCGCGCGCGGTCGACCCGCAAGACGCGCCCGATCTGCGTGAGGAAGCCGCGCAGGTACACGCGCGCCGGCAGGTTTTGCAGGTCCTGCTCCTCGATGGCCTTCAGGTACGGCTTCCGGATCTTGGTGGCGTCGGCGAGCTGCTCGAGCGTGAGCCCGCGCGCCTCGCGGAGCGCGCGCACGGCGGCGCCGTCGATGTCGCCCTCGGGGAGGCCGCCCGTCGACGCCGGCGCCGCCCCGGACGGGCCCGGCATCGCGGCGTCCGGCGGCTGCGTCGCCGACGCCTCCATCGCCGACGCCTCCATGGACACAGGCCGCGGGGCGTCGCGTTGCGCTTGCATGGAGGGGACGGTGACGGCGTTGTGCGCGTCGTTCATCACCGGCGCGCTGTGCGCCTCCGCCCTTTCGGGCGCGGAGGGCTCGGGGACGGGGGGCCGGTCTTCGGTCTTTGGGTCCTCGAAGCGGATGGCAGGCGTGGTGGGCTTGGCCGCGAACGGGTCGGACTCGGCGGCGACCGGCGCGAGGAACTTGAGCCCCGGCGACGACACGGTGCGCCTGGGCTCCGCGCTGGGCGGCGAGGAGGCCGTCCAATCCGCGACCGCGAGGATCTCGCGGGCCTCGCGGCTCTCCTGATCGTCGAGCGGCGCGCGCGCGTCCGCCGACGCGCCCGACGACGTCGACGCGGCCTTCGCCGGCTCCTGCTCGGGGCGCTCCGTGCCGGCGTCGGCGGTGCGCGCCGCCGGCGCGCGGCCCTGCTCGCGCAGCTTGTCGTCGTAGGCGGCGCGGCGCTCGGGATCGCCGAGGACCTGATACGCGGTCTCGACGTCGGCGCGCGCGCTCTCGGCGGCGACGGGATCGAGCATCAGATACCCGCCGATGTTCCTGCCCTCGACGAGCGCGATGGCGCGGTCGTAAGCGCGCTTCACCTCGGCGGCGGTGGCGTCGTGCGCGACCTCGAGGACGTCGTACCAGGTGGAGCCGCCGCGCGGACCGTCGGAGACCCGCTGCTCGAGCGTGTCGTCGTCGCGCTCGCCGTTTTCGGCGCGGTGAGCCGCTTCGGTCATGCCGCGCGCTCCGACACGTCGTTGAGGGCGAGCACGCGCGTGGCCAGCTCGTCGATGGCCTTCTTGATCCGCGAGTCCGGCGCGCACACGCGCAGCGGCTGGCGCATGCGCACCGCGCGGCGCACGGCGTCGTCGTCGGGGAGCGTGCCGAGGACCTCGAGCTGGATGCCGAGGAAGCGACGGCACGCGCTGGCCATGTCGGCGGCCACGTGGGAGTCGTCGCCGCCGGCCTCGCCGCGCGCCTGGTTGACGACGAGGCGCGGCCGGAAGCGCGCCATCTGCTGCTGCACCTGCTTGCCGAGCTCGGGGTCTCGCTCGGAGACCGCGCGCAGCAGGTCGGCGGGGGTGTGGATGTTGAGCTTGTTGCGCTGGGCGCGCGCCTCGTCGACGAGGTCCTTGATGCCGAACGCCTTCTCCACCACCGCGAGGCGGCGGAAGAATGCGGCTTTCAGGAAGCGATAGGCGTTCTCCACGCTGGTGGGCTCCGGAAGAACGACGAGGATGCCGCAAGACGCGATGAGAAAGAAATCGAGCGTGTTGAAACCGGTGCCGGCGCCGAGGTCGAGGACGAGAAAGTCGGTGTCGAAAGTAGACAGGTTGCGCAGCAGGCGCATCTTGGACTGGTGCTGCGGGTTGGCCGCGCCGACGTCGTCGAGCGCACCGGAGATGAAGCGCAGGTTGGCGAAGGGCGTGGTGACGGCGAGCTGGTCGAGGTCCGCCTTGCGCTCGAGGAAATCCGACAAGGAGACCAGGGGTGCGGGAAGGCCGAGGACCGTATGGGCGTTGGCCCCACCGAGGTCGGCGTCGACGAGGAGCACCCGGTGCCCCGCGTCCGCCAGCGCGAGGGACAAGTTTGCAGAGAGCAGAGTCTTTCCGACCCCGCCCTTGCCGCCGCCCACAGCGACAATCTGGGGTGTCCCTTTCCGGCCGTCGGCCATGGGCGGAAGTCTAGCGGGTAGGGCCGTGTGAGATCACGAAAACCGGTCGTCTTGGGGACACCCCTCGGCCGCCGTCAGGCAGCCGAGGGGGCCGTTGTCATTCCGTGTCGTCCACGAGCTCCGTGTTCCAGTACGCGGCGGTGGCCGGGTCCAGGAAGGGGAGCCACTCCTTGTAGGGCACGCGCCCGAAGGAGGGTGTGAGCGACGACCACGTGGGGCGCCGCGGCTCCTTGTGCAGCCGCATGCCCGCCTGCTCCGGCGAGCGCCCGCCCTTGGTGAGGTTGCAGCGGACGCAGGAGCAGACCACGTTCTCCCACGAGGTCCTGCCGCCCTGGGAGCGGGGCACCACGTGGTCGAGGTTGAGCTGGCTGCGCGGCAGGTTGCGCCCGCAGTACTGGCACGTGAAGGAGTCCCGCAGGTAGATGTTCTGCCGCGAGAACCGGACATGGGTCCGGGGCATGCGGTCATACACCTGAAGGACGATCACGCGCGGCACCTTGAGCACCATCCGCGGCGTGTGCACGACGTCGTCACCGAGCTCGTGCGACAGCTCCGCCCACGACTCGAAGTCGAACGAGCGGAACTCGCCGTCGAGCGCCCGCGCGGCCCCGGAGAAGAGCAGGCCGAACGCGCGCTGCGCGCGGGTGACCGCGACGGGCTGGAAGGTCTTGTTCAGCACGAGAACGCGCGCCTCGAGGCCCTTCGAGACACCCATCTTCGTCAGAGTCATCGAGGTCATGGCATCACCCCATCCAATGCGAGAAACGATGTAGGTGCCACGCAGACGCTCCAGACTCCGGTCGTGTTCAAAGTAAGTCGGCTCGAAAGTAGCTACCATCCTACCGTCCCCGGTCACGGCTTGCCATTCGGGCCCCGTTCACATGCTCGACACGCTCGCGTCACAATCCGCACTCGTCGCCGTCATCGTGGCGGTGGCCACGACGATTGCGCTGCTTTTGCGCGCGTCCCGGCCGCTGACGGTTCGATTCGCCGCGTTCGCCTGGAGCACCGCGGCATATTACGCGGGCGTCCTCGGCACGGCGCTGTCCGGCGATCGCCTGGTGATGCTGTCGGCGCGGGTGATCTCCGCCGGCTTCATCGTCATCACCGCCACCATCTTCTTCGACGCCATCCTCGGCGAGGTGAGCGGCGTGGCGCGCCGTCGGCGGCGCCTGCCGTTCGCGCTCGGCGCGCTGGTGATCGTCGTCGGCGCCACGCCTGCCGTGAGGCTGCCGTGGGTGAGCTTCGCGTGCGCGGCCGTGGTGTTCGCGATGCTGGTGTTGCGCGTGCGCGGCGTCCTCGCCCGCGCGGCCGGCGTCGACTCGGCGGCGGAGCGCACGCGCCTGCGCTACCTCGGCGTCGGCGGGCTGATCGCGCTGTCGGGCACGCTGCTCGATCTCGGCGCGGTGCTCGGCGTGGGCACGCCGGCCGTCGGCGGCATCGTCGTCGCCGTCTACATCTACTTCATCTCGCAGGCGCTGCTCGTGAGCCGCCTGCTCGACCTGCACGAGCTGCTCGGCAAGGCGCTGGTGTTCGGCACGCTGGCGCTGCTCCTCGCCATCGTCTACGGCGCGCTCAACGTGTGGATCGGTGATCGGCGCGGCCTGTTCCTCTCGAACACGCTGGTGGCGTCGTCGTTGATCCTCATCCTCTTCGAGCCGGCCAAGGCCACGCTCGAGGAGGCGGCGGCGCGCATCTTCTTTCGCGAGCAGCTCACGTTCGCGCGCGGGCTGCGCCGCCTGGTCCGCGACCTGCAGACCGTCATCGAATTGCCCGCCGCCATCAGCCAGGCGCTCGACGAGATCTACGACAGCAAGCGCGCGACGCACGCGAGCGTCTACCTCCTCGAGCGCGACGGCATGGGCTTCGTGCTGAACGGCTACCGGGGCCCTGCCCCGATCAAGCTCCTCGACGCCAAGGCGCACCCGGGCGTGTTCGCACACCTGCTGAAGCTGCAGACGCCCATCCTGCGCGAGGCGGTGGCGCGACGGGTGGGCGAGCCCGCGGCCCGGAAGGAGGCGCTGACGGCGGAGCAGAAGGCGACGCCGACGTCGCAGGACGAGGCGCTCCTGCGCGGCCTCGACGTGTTGAAGGCCGATCTCGTGGTGCCGTTGCGCACGCAGGGCGGCGTCGTGGGCCTGTTGTGTCTGCGCGACGAGCGGCTCGCCGACGCGTTCGCCTCCGACGAGATCGCGGCGCTCATCGAGGTCGGCGACCAGCTCGCCATCACCATCGAGAACTCGCGCTTGTTCGGCCTGCTGCGCGAGCGCGATCGGCTGGCGGCGCTCGGCGAGATGTCGGCGGGCCTCGCGCACGAGATCCGGAATCCGCTCGCGGCCATCAAGGGCGCCGCGCAGGAGCTCGACCCGGCGCGCATCGGCGGCGACGACGGCGAGCTCATGCAGATCATCATCGACGAGGTGAACCGCCTGAACACCGTCGTCGTGGAATTCCTCGACTACGCCCGGCCCTTCCGGGGCACCTTCGTCTCGCTCTCGGTGAACGACGCGGTGAAGCGTACCGCGCAACTCATGCAACACGACCTGCAGGACACCGAGATCGTCCTCGACCTCGCCGACGAGCTCCCCGACGTGAGCGGTGACGCCGAACGCCTGCAGCAGGTCATCATCAACCTCATCCTGAACGCCGCCGACTCCATGGGGCGCAAGGGACGCATCACGCTGTCGACCAAGAAGAGCGCCGACCTCACCGACACCGCGTTGTGGACGCTCAAGGAGCCCAAGCAATTCGTCGAGGTGCGCGTGCGCGACGAGGGCCCGGGCATCTCCTCCACGCTCCTCGATCGAATCTTCATCCCGTTCTTCACCACCAAGGTGCGCGGCACCGGCCTCGGCCTCGCCTTGTGCCAGCGCATCGTGCAGCACCACGGTGGCAGCCTCGAGGTGCGCTCCGTCGAGGGTCACGGCGCCACGTTCGTCATCCGCCTCCCCGCCCTGCCGCACAAAAAGCGTGAGAGCGACGCGCCGCCGGCCCAAAACGAAGCCGCGGCCCAGTGAGCCTCGACGACGCGGCGCGCGCGGCAAGCGCCGCCCGCACGTCGTCGATGCGCACGAAGCGGCGGGCGTGCCGGCACTGACCCTATTCCGCTATGCGGATCACTTCTAGGCTCCGAGGCGCGCGCGGACGGCACGTGCGACGGCGAGCGCGCCCGGCGTGTCGCCGTGGACGCACAGCGTGTCGATGCCGCCGCCCGCCACCACCGCCGCCGCCTGCGCCGCCGCCGCCGCCGGATCTTCGATGACGGCGCCCGGCATACCGCGCGGGATGAGCGAGCCGTCGTCGCGCATGCCTCGATCCGCGAAGCCCTCGGCGACGACGGGCACGCCCGCGCGCTCGCAGCGCTCCCGCGTGGGCGCGCCCGCCGGCAGCACCAACGCGACGCCCGACGGCAGAGCGCCGCGCACGGCCGCGACGAGCGCGCCGGCGACGGCCGGGTCGCGCGCGGCGTCGTGGTAGAGCGCGCCGTGGGGCTTCACGTGTGTCAGCGCGACGCCGGCGGCGCCCGCGATCCGCGCAAGCGCGTCGATCTGCTCGCGCACGGCGCGCTCGAGCTCCCCCGCAGGCATCGCCATCGACACGCGACCGAAGCCGGCGCGATCGGGGTAGCTCGGGTGCGCGCCGACGGCGACGCCGTGCCGCACGCACTGCGCCACCGTGGCGCGCATGGTCTCGTCGTCGCCGGCGTGGCCGCCGCAGGCGACGTTGGCCTCGTCGACCAGCGCGATGAGCGCCTCCTGCGTGCCGTCCACGACGGCGCGCGGGTCCTCGCCCAGATCGGCGTTCAGCCGCACGGCGCGCAACCTCATCGAGGGCACGGCGCGCTCGCGTCGCTGCAGTCGATCCGGCGCGCGGTGAACGCGCGCATCACGGCCGCTCTTCCCCGGCGTGCTCCTGGAGGAACGCGGCGCGCGCCTCGTCGACGGTGACGCGGCAGAAGCGCACACGGGCGCCGGGGCGGAGCTGGCCGAGACGCCACTGGTCGGCGCTGATCACGTTCGCGATCTTCGCATACCCGCCGGTGGCGCACCGATCGACGCCGAGGACGATCGGCTGGCCCGAGGGCGGCACCTGCACCGCGCCGGCGTTGGCGCCCTCGGTGAGGATCTCGCGCCCGCCCTCGACCGGCGCGCCCTCGAGGCGCGCGCCCCGCCGGTCGGAGTCGCGCCCGACGATGAAGGCGCCCTCGAGGAGCGCCGCCCACGCCGCCGCGGGGAACGGCTGGGGCCCCGCGACCACGCGCAGCACGGCGTCTTCGAGCGCGGCCCACGCGTCGACGCTGCCGTCGACGCCGCCGGCGGCCGCGTGCGTGCTCGCGCGCGAACGGGACCCGACGCGCAGCACGTCCCCGACCCGCAGCGCGCTGCCGGCGGCCGCGTCGAGGCCGCCGGCGAAGGCGACGGCGGCGCGCAGCCCGCTCCTGCAGATGCCGAGGCGCAGCAGGTCGCCCGGCTGCAGCAGGAGCGGCCGGCCGAGCGCCACGGCCTCCGCGCCCGCCGCCGCGCGCTCGATCGACACGGGGAACGGAGCGCCTGCGACGCAGAGCTCGACCGTGGCGCGCGCGCGCAGCACGGGACCACCGAGCACGCACTCGAGGCCCAGCGCGCCCGCGGCGTTTCCGAGCACGCCGTTGGCGAGCGCGAGCGCGCGGGGGTCGGCCGCGCCGCCGACCGAGAAGCCGCGGTGCGCGCGCCCCCGCACCGGACCGCCCTGCACCGTCGTCGCCGGCCCGGGCTTCACCACCTCGAGGGTCACGGCAGGCACACCGCGCTCGTGTCGCACAACTGCAAGGCCAGGCTCGCCCCGGACTCGTCGAGCGTGGAGTTGCTGCGGGCGACGACGTCGTGGTCGGTGTTCCCCGAGAAGGTGGAGGACGCGACGTTGGCGAAGGCGCCGCCCTCGACGTCGAGCCCGGTGGTGTTGCTCGTGAAGACGCACGTGGTGAGCTCGGCGACGGAGCTCTGGACCACGGCGACGCCCACCACGCTCCCGGTGACGACGCACGCCCCTGACTCGACGGTGCCGCCGCGGTCGACGATGAAGCCGTCGGCGCTGTTGCCGAGGGACTGTGCGTTCTGCGCCACGAGGCGGCTGGCGATGACGTTGTAGCCGACCCTGTTGTTCCGCGAGGTCATGCCGTCGGCGAACGCGAGGGAGCCGTCGATGACGACGACGCCGATGTTGAACCCCTGCACGACGACGTCGGCGGCGATGGAGGCGGTGGAACGCGAGGCCACGGCGACGCCGATGCTCGCGGGCGCGTCGTTGCCTTCGATGGTGAGCGAGCTCAACAGGCCAAGCCGTGTGCCGTCGACGACGATGCCGCTGGTGCTCGTGAAGTGCAGCACGGCGCCGTCATCGCCGACGATGTGGATGTGCTGCGCGTCCTGACGCGTGATGCGCACCTCGGCAGGCTCGTTGTGCACGCCCGCGGCGACGCGAACCGTGACGTCGGCGTCGAGCGATATCCCGTCGAGGGACGCGAGCGCCGCCGCCACCGTGGGGAAGTCGCCCGGAACGTTCAGGACGCTCGACGCGTCGATGTGCGTGGCCACCGGTCGCCCGCCGACGTCGAGCGCGGGCGCCGCCAGCGGTTGCGAAGCGGTGCACGTCCCGCTCGTACAGTCGAAGACCCCGTCGCCGCCGCACACGTCGCGGGTGTCCGTGACCTCGGCGGCGTCGAGCACCCCGTTGCCGTCGGCGTCGACACCGAACGCGAGGCCGAGCCCGCCGTTCGGGCAGCTCGTCGGGTCGCGCGGCTCGACCAGGGTGGCCGGCCCCGGCTCGCCCTGCAGCAGGAACACCTCGGCGGTGGCCGGGAACGCGGCGGCGAGCGTGAGGGTGAACAGCCCCGGCGCGATGCTCGAGGGAAGGGTGAGCCTCATGGTCTCTCCGTCGATGGCGGTGATTGCGAGCGGGACGCGCCGGTGGGCGGCGTCACTGAGGAATGCGCCGGTGACGACGTCGAGGTGCGCGCCGCGCACGATCATGGCGCCGCGCGTGCGGTGCGCCGCGGCCACGCCGGCGGGCGCGGCGGACGCGAGGGGCAGCGCGCTGCCGTCGCCGTCGATGCCGTCGATGCGCGGCCGCGGCGCCTCGACGCCCGGGCCCGCGTCGCGGGCCTCTTCGGGGACGCACGCGCCGTCGAAGCACGAAAAGCCCGCCGCGCATTCGGCGTCGCCGCACACGGGCGCCGGTGGACACCCGGCGGCGAGCGCGGCGAAGAGCGGTGCGACGAGAGCGGTCGGGCGGCGCACCGCGCGATCCTCGCACAGCGCGGCGACCCCGTGAGCGCCGGGAGCGACGCGTCCCGTCGTGGGGCCCGCGCTGCCCCGTCGTGGCGGTGCCTCAGGAGGCGGCGGTGAACCGCACCGCGTCGCCCGGGTCGACCCAATCGGGCGTAAGCACACGCTCGGTGTGGCCGAGGATGCGCCAACCGCCCGGGGACGCCGCCGGGTACACCGCCGCCTGCGCGGCCGCGACGGCCACGGCGCCCGCGGGCACGCGCGGGCGCGGCACATCGAGGCGCGGCACCGCGAGGCGCGCGTCGAGCCCGAGCAGGTACGCGAAGCCGGGCATGAAGCCGAGGAACGCCACCGTGTAGGCGGCCGCCGTGTGGCGCGCGACGACGTCGTCGATGGTGAGGCCCGTGTGCTCCGCGACGAAGGCGAGGTCGGCGCCGTCGTAGCGCACGGGGACGGTGACCGTCTTCCCGGGCGCGCGCCCCGGCGCCATGCGCAGCGACGGATCCGGGGCGACGGCGGCCGAGGAGGCGAGCGCGGCCACGTGGGCCTCGACCGCGGCGTGATCCACCGCGGCGAGGTCGAAGTCCACGAGCACCGACGCGTACGCCGGGTGCAGGTCGAGGAGCCACGGGGGCGGCGACGCCGACAACGCGCGAAACAGAGCGTGCACCCGCGCGCTCGCGTCCATCGACGCCTCGCCCGCGACGACGACGAGCAGCGACGTGTCCGAGGCGGCGACGAAGCGCATCGGCGAGAGCTTAGAGCGCCGGCGGGATCGGCGCGAGGGCGCCCGTGCGATACAAGGCCGCATGCGCGTGTTCATCACCGGAGCGTCGAGCGGAATCGGCGAGGGCCTCGCCCGCCACTACGCGGTCCCCGGCGCCGACATCGGCGTCGTCGCGCGGCGTGCGGACGTGCTCGCCGCGCTGGCCAGGGACGTCGAGGCCCACGGCGCCAGGGCGCACGTCTACGCGGGCGACGTCGCCGACACCGCGTTCATGGCCGGCGCGGCCGCCGGCTTCGTCGCCGCCGCCGGCGGCGTCGACCTCGTCGTCGCCAACGCCGGCGTCGGCATCCGCGATCGCATCAAGCAGGGCGAGGCCGAGGAGATCGCCGCCCTCATTCGCATCAACGTCATCGGCGTCACCAACGCGCTGGTCCCGTTCGTGCCGCACATGATCGCGCAGGGCTCCGGCGTGCTCTCCGCCGTCTCGAGCTTCGCGGGGCACCGCGCCATGCCCGGGCGCACCGCCTACTGCGCGTCGAAGGCGGCGGTGATCGCGTTCATGGACGGGCTGCGCATGGATCTCGACGGGACCGGCGTGCACGCGATGTGCTTCTGCCCCGGCTTCGTGAAGACGCCGCTCACCGAGAAGAACGAGGGCATGAAGTTCGTCATCGACGTCGACGAGGCGGTGCGCATCATGACCCGCGCCGTCCGTCACCGTGAGCGCACGGTGACGTTCCCCTGGCAGATGCGCGTCCTCAAGGTCGTGATGGCGGTGGCGCCCGAGGCGCTCATCAAGCGGGGGGCGCCGCCTGCCCGACCGGAATGAGGCGACGTGCGCAGCCCGCGGCGAGCGTGTTAGACCGCCCTCGTGATGTCCGGCCGCCTGCTCATCGCCGACGATGAGGCGTCGCTCCGCAAGGTGCTCGCCGCGTCCCTGCGCAAGGAGGGCTTCGACGTCGTCAGCGTCAAGAGCGGCGAGGAGGCCCTCGAGGTCCTCGAGGCCAGCGAGGCCCCGGACACCGGTGAGCCGTTCCACCTCGTGATCACCGATCTGCGCATGCCGGGCATGGACGGGATGACGCTCCTGTCGCGCATCACCAAGCGCTTCAAGGACCTCCCGGTGGTGGTCCTCACGGCGCACGGCACCGTCGACCTCGCCGTGCAGGCGCTCAAGCAGGGCGCCTTTGACTTCATCACCAAGCCGTACGAGCGCGTCGAGCTCCTGAACGTCGTCAAGAAGGCGCTCGATCACCGCGCGCGGGACCAGCAGGAGCCGCACGGCGCCGCCGGCGACGACACCGAGCGCACCCTCGTGGGCACCTCGTCGCGCATGCGCATGGTGCACGAGATCATCCAGAAGGTGGCGGACTCGCCGTCCACGGTGCTCATCACCGGCGAGAGCGGCACCGGCAAGGAGCTCGTCGCGCTCGCGCTCCACAACAAGAGCTCGCGGCACGACAAGCCCTTCATCCGCATCAACGCCGCCGCCATCCCGCCCACGCTCATCGAGGCGGAGCTGTTCGGCCACGAGAAGGGCGCCTTCACCGGCGCGGTCACGCAGAAGCCGGGGCGCTTCGAGCTGGCCCACGGGGGGACGCTCTTCCTCGACGAGATCGGCGAGCTGCCCGTGGACATGCAGGTGAAGCTCCTGCGCGTCCTGCAGGAGAGCACCTTCGAGCGCGTGGGCGGCATCAAGACCCTCCACGTCGACGTGCGCCTCATCGCCGCCACCAACCGCGACCTCAAGAAGGCCATCGAGCAAGGGCTGTTCCGCGAGGACCTCTTCTATCGCCTCAACGTCGTGCCCATCGAGCTGCCGCCGTTGCGCGAGCGCGCCGAGGACATCCCCATCCTCGTCGAGGAGCTCCTGAAGAAGCTGAACAAGCGGCTCGCCCGGAACGTCGAGCACTTCTCGCCCGACGCCATGGCGGTGCTGTCCGCGTATCCGTGGCCGGGCAACATCCGTGAGCTCGAGAACATCATGGAGCGCACGCTCCTGTTCGCAGACAAGCCCATCATCGACGTCGCCGACCTGCCGCCCGACCTGCAGGCGAAGATCGGCGGGCTCAAGGCGGCGGCGCGGCCGGCGTCGCCCGAAGGCATCGAAGGCTCGATGAAGGACATCGTCCGACAGGCCACCGCCGAGCTCGAGCGCGACCTCATCCAGCGCGCCCTCGACGACACCCACGGCAACGTCACGCACGCCGCGCGCAAGCTCAAGATCTCGAGGAAGAGCCTCCAGATCAAGATGAAGGAGCTGGGGCTGCGCGAGGAGGCGCCCCGCTCGTCGTCGGACCCGCCCACCGAGCCGCCGCAAGGCTAGCCGCGGCAAACTTGACCGCCGACGAGCACCCTCCGTAACGTCGAGGAATGCGTGCTCCCCTGGTGTCCCTCGCGTTCTCGGCCTCGTTGGCGCTCCCGGCGTTGTGGGCAGGGACGGCGCGGGGGGCGCAGATCACCGATGTGGCCGACGCCGTCGACGGCGACGACCCCTTCGACGCCAACCTCGAGCTGAAGTTCGACGTCGACCGGCACTCGGGAATCATCACCCGCGAGAACTTCCAGCCGCCCGAGAACGATCCCGGCGGCAAGCCCCGCGTCGTCGACGTCAAGGAAGAGCAGTTCGAGCACGTGCGCTTCCGCATCCGGCCGCGGCTCGAGGTGGGCATCTTCCACGACCTCTCGCTGTTCGCCGAGTGGCCCATCGTCATCTGGGACCAGCAGGACTGGAAGTACGCGGCCGGCACGGACCAATCCAACTCCACCTTCGGACGTGATCAGTCGCCGAACCCGTCTCCCCCCGTCGACAGTTGGAACGAGACCTCCGGCGCCGGCAACAATCGGCTGGCCATCCAGAACGGGACCTTCGGCTTCCCCAAGAAGGCGTACAACGACTGGGCCTTCGACCACGCCCACAACGGGCAGTTCACCGGGTATCGCCAGGGCTTCGACAACCCCACGTTCGGTGTGCGCTTCTCCCCGCTCAACAACGAGCGCGACGACACCAAGCCCACCATCACGCTCCAGGCGGACTACACGCCGCCGTTCTTCCAGTTCATGGACCCCACCACCGAGGACATCAGCGACGCCGCCAACCCCGGCACCGTCGCCGACGGCGCGCATCGCTTTCACTTCTCGGTGGCCATGTCCAAGCGCTTCCTGATCCTCGACCCGTACTTCATGGTCGAGTACGGGCTGCCGCTGGCGGCGTCGGGCTCGGGCTCGCTGCTCGGCTTCTTCCCACGCCAGATGGGCAGCTTCATGGCGGGCACCGAGATCATCCCGTACGAAGATCAAAAGATGCAGCAGAAGTTCGCCATCGACGTCAACGCGTTCGCCACCTACTTCAGCGAAGGCCGCGACTACTCCGAGGTGAGCGACGTGCTGCGCGAGCAGACGTACACCGATCAGTGGGTGCGCACCGGCTTGAACCTCGGCATCTTCTTCAAGGCCTTCGAGTACTTCCAGTTCGATATCAACGGTGACGTCGGCTACGACTCGCCGCACCTGCTCACCATCGAAGACTTCGGCACCGACGGGCCCGACGCCAACAGCGAGATCAACCTCGACAACCCCAAAGAGCGGAACCCCTTCTACAACCCCGCGATCGACACCGTCGGCCGCCGCGTGCGCGTGGAGCAGTCGGTGCACCTCGGCGTGCTCGTCCACGCCGCCATCACCTTCTAGCCCGGCGACGCGCCGCGTGGAGCTCATTCGTTGGGACAGACGCGGTACGTAGCGCTCCTCCGGGGCATCAACCTCGGCGGCAAGAACAAGCTCCCGATGAAGGAGCTGGTGGCGCTGTTCGACGCCGCCGGCTGCGACGACGTCGTCACGTACATCCAGAGCGGCAACGTGGTGTTCACGGCGTCAGCCGCGACGGTGAAGTCGCTGCCGGACGACATCGCCGCCGCCATCCACAAGGGGCACGGTTTGAAGGTGCCGGTGGTGCTGCGCTCGGCCGCCGAGCTCGACAAGGTCGTCAAGGGCAACCCCTTCCTGAAGCGCGGCGCCGACGCCGGGCACTGTCACGTCGCGTTCCTCGCGGCGGCGCCGACGCGCGCGCAGGTGGCGGCGCTCGATCCGCAGCGCTCCCCGGGCGACGACTTCGTCGTCGCCGGCCGCGACGTCTACCTGCACCTGCCAAACGGCGTGGCGCGCAGCAAGCTCACCAACGCGTGGCTCGACACGAAGCTGAAGACCGTCTCGACGGCGCGCAACTGGCGCACCGTGCTGAAGGTCCTGGAGCTCGCCGCGCGATGACGATCCCGTTCAGGGCGGCCGGCCGCGCCGACCGAGCCGCTGGTTGTATCTGCGGGCGGCGGCTTCGGCGCGGGCGCCCGGCAGCACCGGGTCGTACATCTCGTCGCCGATGTCCGCGGCGTACGCGAACCCCAGCGGGATGGCGACGATGGACGCGGTCAACAGCAAGGCGCCGGGGATGAGCCCGATGAGGCCGATGGGCCCGTCGATCACCGTCCAGACGATGCCGCCGGCGAGCGCGCCGCCGCCGACGACGGCGCCGGCGACGCCGCCGTAGCCGACGCCGAGCTGCGTGGCGAGCTCGGCCGCGAAGATCTTCGCGCGCCGCCCGCGCACGGCCTGCACCGCGGCGGCGTCGCCGGCGATCTCGTAGAAGTCCTGCTCGTCGACGGCGGCGCGGCCCTGCCGCAGGTAGCCGCGCGAATCCACCACGAGCGCTTCGCCGGTGGCGCGCTGGTGCATCGCGGGGTTCGCCGTCAGGCACGCCGCGCTCGACGCGATCACCAGCGCGCACGCCGCCAGGGTCTCCACCGCTCGCACGCCCGAAGGATACCCGAGCGGCCCGACGGCGGTCGCTCAACCCGACGGGCGTGGCCCGCGCGCGGCGTTGCCGCGGCGGAACACCGTCCCCGCGGCGCGCTTGACGACGACGGGCAGCCCGAGGAACCGGCCGTAGCGCGCGGCGGCTTCCGCGACGGCGGCGCGGGCGCCGGCCCCGAGCGCGGTCAGCGTCATGGTCTCCAGCTCGACGGCGCGGCCCGTGCGCGTGCGTCGCCAGCCGCCGACCACCACGCCGTCGACCGCGATCGCGTTTGTGAAGAGCACGTCGCCGCCCGCGTGCGAAAGGACGGACGCGTGGATCGTGGCGCTGCGATCGCGATAGGCCACCAGGAGCTCGTCGTAATTGGGCAGCAGGTGCGCCACCGGCGCGCCTTTGGTGCGGCGGGCGTCGTGTGCGCCGAGCCAGGTGCGGCCGTCGACGACGGTGCGCGCGACGTCGGCGGCGGCGTCGACGGCGGCCTTTGCGTCGGCGGCGGCCATGCCGGACCACCACGCGAAGTCCTGCGCGGTGGCGGGCCCGTGGCTCGCGAAGTAGCGCCGCGCGAGCTCGACGAGCGCCTCGTCGCGGGTGAGCGCTCTCGCCGGCGGCACGCGCTCGTCGACGGCGGCGTAGCTGGTCTGCTTGCCCTTCATCGGCCCGCTGCACACGAGGAGCTCGAGCTCCGCGTACATCATCACGTGCGCGAGCGCCTGGCCGGTGACGCCGATGCGCGCCCCGATCTCGTTGCGCGTGAGCGCGGTCCCGCGGACGGCGCGGGCGGCGGCGTCGGCGAGCCGCGCGAGCTTCTTCGCGTCGAGCCCGAGCTGCGCGCGATAGCGCGCGGAGGAGGCGTGCACGCGCGCGGCGGTGAGCGCCTGCAACCAGCGCAGGTCCGCCGGGGCGACGAAGTGCCACGTGGGTCGCATGGCGTGAACGCGCACGAAGGCGCCGGCGTCGTACGCGGCCGTCACGCCGGCCTCGGTGGCGCCCTTCGCGCGCTGGCCGAGCGCCCACAGCGCGCCGCCGAGGTCCTGCGCCTGCACCGCCCCCAGGTGGGCGACGACGCCGGCGGGCGACGACAGCGGCGCTCCGACGAGTCGCTGGTTCCGCAGGCGCGCGCGCGCGACGTCCATGCGCCCGACGCTAGCGTGGCGCCGCGCACCGGGGGAGCCGCTCCGTCACCGCGCGGCGACGGCGATGCGGCCGACGGCGGTGGAGCTTCGTCGCGTGAGCGCGACGCCGAAGCGGGCGGCGGCGGCGTCGAGGTTCTCGTCGGTGATCACCCGGAAGCCGTGGCGCGCGAGCGCCTCGCGCATCTTGTCCGCCGTGTAGAACGATCGCTGCGGCTCGTGCTCCAAGGGGTTCTGCGCGCTGCCGAGCCTGCCGAGGGCGGCGGCCAGCATGCGCCCGAGCGCCTGCTTGAGCCCGGGCGCGAGGTAGCCGACGACGATGCGGCTGCCCGGGGCGGAGCGGCCGGCGACGACGTCCAGGGTGGCCTCGACCTCGTCGGGCGTGAGGTAGGGGACGACGCCCTCCCACAGCCACGCCGTGGGCGCCGCGGCGTCGTGGCCGGCGGCGGCGAGCGCGGCGGCGAGGGAGTCCCTGGCGAAGTCGACGGCGACGAAGCGCACCTCCCGGGCCTTCTGCGTGAGCGGCGCGCCGCGCGCGGCGGCCGCGGCCATGCGCGCGCGCTTGTCCGCCTGGGAGTCGGGGTGATCGACCTCGAAGACGACGGCCTCGCGCAGCGCGTCCATGCGATAGGCGCGGCCATCGAGCCCGGCCCCGAGGAGCACGAGCTGCGCGCCGTGTCCGTCGGCGACGGCGGTGCGCACCGCCTCGTCGATGGCGAGCGTGCGCGGCGCCATCACCTCGGCGTTGGCGTGCAGCATCTCCCAGGCGATGCGCGGCTGCATCCCGCGGGGCGGCTCCGGCGCGGCGGCGGCGCGCGTGACCTCGTCGCGCTCGTCGTCGCGCAGAAGCGCGAGCGCGGTGGGGTCGGCGAAGGCGCCGTTGTGCGTGGCGACGCGGCCGTCGGCCAGCGCGCGCCCCTTGCAGACGAGGACGGCGGTGCGGCTGGCGTGCCCCTCCTTCATCGCGTGCTCCCGTGCGCGGCGACGGGGCGCGCGTGGCGTCGCACGTTCCCGATCCTCGAGGCACGCCGCATGGCGCGAGCGTAGGGCGCGACCCGTGCCCGGGTGCAAGCCGAAAGCGCTTCGCCGCGACGGGACGGTCGCGCGGCCCGCGCCGTCGACGCGCGCCCGCTTCGAGCCGGGCCCGCAGGCGCGTCGTCGAGCGCGCCGGGCGCCCATCACTCTGATCGGTCCTCGGCCTCCATCGCCAGCGCGTCGTCGAGCGCGTCGAGCGCGGCGAGCGCGCCGAGCACGGCCTTCACGGCGTCGCCGCCCTCGACGGGCGCGCGCAGCGCCGGCGTGCGCGCGAGCAGCTCGAGGAGCGCGTCGGCCCCGGGGATCTCCGACGAGACCGGCGGCGCGACCGCGGCCGCGGCCACGGGGGGCGGCGCCCCCCGCTCGCGCTGTGCGGCGGCGTCGGCGTCGACGAGCGCGTGCGCGGCCTCCGCGAGCAGCGAGCGGGCGCGCGCGAGCTGCTCGGCGACCTCGTCGGGGCGGGCGCGCGCGCGCCGCACGCGCTCGTAGGCGTCCTTCACCGGAATGCCGAGCGCGGCGGCGAGCTTCTTCGCGCGCTCCTTGGGGGGCAGCGACGTGTCGGCGGCGATGGCGCCGGCGTCGACCGCCTCTTCGGCGCGAGCCTCGCCCGCCTCGACGACGATCACCGCCTCGCCCTTCTCCAAAAACGGCGGCGAGAGCGCCCCGCCGAGGACGCCGCGGTGAAACGTCTCGTGCAGCTTGGTGAGCTCGCGGGCCACCACCACGCGCCGCGGGCCGAGCGCCGCGGCGAGGTCCGCGAGCGTCTCCTCGACGCGCTGGGGCGCCTCGTACACCACGACGGCGAAGCCGCTCCGCGCGGCCGCGTCGATGAGCGAAGCGCGCGAACGGCCGCCGCGGGGGAGGAAGCCGAGGAAGGAGAAGCGCGACGCGTCGACGCCCGCGCCCATCAGCGCCGCGGTGATCGCCGACGGGCCCGGCAGCACCTCGACCTCGACGCCGGCGGCGACCACGTCCTCGACGAGGCGGCCGCCCGGGTCGGACACCGCGGGCGCGCCGGCGTCGGTGACGAGCGCGACGCGCTTGTCCTCGCGCAGGAGCGCGATGACCTCGAGGGCGCGCTCTCGCTCGTTGTGCGCGTGGCATGACAGGAGCCGCGCGTGCGCACCCACGCGATCGAGGAGCGGCCGGCTGTGGCGCGTGTCCTCGCAGAGCACGACGTCCGCGCTCTTGAGCACCTCGGCGGCGCGCGGCGCGAGGTCGCCGAGGTTGCCGATGGGCGTACAGACCACGGCGAGCTTCATCGCGTGGCCTCGAAGGCGTTCTTCACGAGCTCGGTGCGGTCGCCGGCGATGACGACGACGTCGAAGCGGCAGCGCGGCGGCTCCCGCCCCGGAGTCGCGCGCTCGAGGTTGGCGACGTAGGCGCGGGCCGCGCGGATGATGCGCGCCTGCTTCTTGCCGTTCACGGAGTACAGCGCGTCGTCGATGCGCTCGCGCAGGCGCACCTCGATGAAGCAAAGGAGCTCGCCGTCGCGGGCGATGACGTCGACCTCGCAGCGGGCGACGCGCACGTTGCGCCCGATGATCTCGTAGCCCTCACGCATCAGCCGCAACACCGCGCGGTCCTCGCCCCCCCTGCCCTTCTCCGTCGTGGACTCAACCATCGGCGCCGCTCCGGCCGGCGCCGGCGGCCGCGTCGCCCGCGCGCACGGGGGCGAAGCTGCGGCGGTGCAGCGCGCACGGGCCGAGCCGGGACAGCGCCTCGAGGTGTTGCGGCGTGCCGTAGCCCTTGTGCGCGTCGAAGCCGTAGTCGGGGTAGCGCGCGTGCTCGACGACCATGCGGCGATCGCGGGTGACCTTGGCGAGCACGGACGCCGCCATGATGGGACGCGACAGCGCGTCGCCGCCGATGACCGTTCGCTGCGAGACCCGCATCGGCAGCGGCGCCTTCTGGTTGCCGTCGATGACGGCGCCCTGCACCTCGCGCCCGAGCCGCTGCTCGCAGGCGGCGAGCGCCACGGCCATGGCCTCGAGGCTCGCGCGCAGGATGTTGATCTCGTCGATGCGGTCGGCCTCGACCACGCCGACGCCCCACGCGCGCGCGTGCTCGAGGATGATCGGGAACAACGCCTCGCGCGCCTCGTGCGAGAGCTTCTTGCTGTCGTTGAGCGGCAAGAGGGGCTCCGGCAGCGGCACCGGCAACACGCACGCCGCCGCCACCACCGGCCCCGCCAGCGGACCGCGCCCGGCCTCGTCGAGGCCGGCGACGACGGCGCCGTGACCGAGGGAACGCGCCATCTGGACCGCGGGATCGTCGTCGTCGTGAAAGCCGGGGAACGCCGCCTGCGCGCGCCGCGCCCCCGCCTTGGGCGGGGCCCGCCTGGGTGCGCGCGGCTTCCCGGCGTTCATCCCGGCCGCCCGCCGAGCGCGGCGCTCTCGGAGATGCTCACGACCTGCGTGGCGTTCGACAGGAACGTGAGCATGTTCTTCAACAAGGGCGCCTTGCTGTCGGCGAGCGTGTCGAGGCCGCGGTCGAAGACGACGGGGATGCGCGTGCGCCCGACGATGACCTCGATGAGCGCGACCTTCAGCGCGATCCAACTGAGGTCGCGATCGAAGGGCGGCAACTGCGCGAAGGGGATCGGCTGGCCGGCGGCGGCGTCGACGGCGCTGGTCTCGCCGCGGCCGGAGAAGCGCAGCTCCTTGTAGCGGTTGTCGGCGAGCGCGGCGAAGATCTGGCTCGCCCGCGGCTTCACCTGTTGCGCGATGTCCTCGACGGTGCCGCCGAGCAGCACGTCGCGGGCGAGCTCGAGCTGCCGCTGACAGAGATCGGGCGACGGCGCCGGCGCCGGCTCCTCCCCGGAGAGGTCGGCGCCCGTGTCGCCGAAGAGCGCGCGCGCGTCCTCCGCGGTGGCGTCGACGGCGGCGCCGTCGGAGACGCTGTCGCCCGAGAGGACGGCCTGGATCTCCATGCGCTCCCGCTCGAGATCGGTGACGCCGGCGTAGCCCCCGCTCAACTGGAGCTTGTCCTCGAGCGCGCGGATGCGATCGGCGATGTCGCGCTGCTCGGCCTCGAGCGTGCCGGCGTCGCCCTCCTGCTCCGCCTCCGCGAGCGCCGCGCGTGTCTGCTCGAGCACCGCCTGCGTCTCCGTGCGTGCGACGAGCTGCTCCTCGACGTCGGGGAGCTGCTCGAGGGCGAAGCCCGCCCTGCCGAGCACGCTCTTGACGTGCTCCTCGTCGATGCGCAGCTTCTCCATCAGCCGCTTCTTCTCGACGTCGATGCGCGCGACGCGGCGGCGCACGCTCTCGCCGTGCTCGAGAGAGCCGAGCACGCGGATGCCGCCGACGAGGGCGACGCCGAACGCGGGGATGTCGATGAACGCCGCCCACTGCAAGGGCGGATACGCCACGGCGCCGATGAGGCCGAGCACGACGGCGGCGACGCCGGCGAGGACGCCGTAGATGACCATCGGATCCCGCTTGGCGACCTCGAACGGCTGTTGCCGTCCGCTCCTGTCGACGGTGCCGCTCGACTCGATGAGCCGATCGCGCTCCTCTTCCATACGCTCCATGGAGGCCGCGTGCTCCGCCTTCACCTTCCGCAGGTGCGCGCCCTGGTCGATGAGGTCGGGCGAGACGCCCTCGATGCTGTGGAAGCGCTGCATCTGCGTCTCGGCCTGCTCGACGCTGCGCCGGAGCGTGGACAGCGGGCGCAGCTTGGCCTCGATCTCGAAGAGCTTCTTCTGCAGGCCGTCGAGCTCGAACTCGACCTCCTTGATGTCGTCCTGCGCCGCGAGCGTCTCGTCGATCTCGGCGAGGCGCGCCTTGAGCTGCTCGTCGCTGCGGCCGCCGCGCTCGGAGACGGGGGCGCCCTCGTCGGAGAAGCCGGGCGGCAGGGGCTTGTCCTCGCGCGCCCCGCGCGCGCTCGACACGCTCGCCGCCGGCGCCCGCGACGACGACGACGCGCCCGCGGCGGGCGCGCGCTGCGACGGGAGGTCCTCGCGCACGCAGAACATGAGCTCGCGCAGCACGTCCTCCTGCGGGAAGCCGATGGTGGCCGTGACCGCCTGCGCAATCTCGCTGGCGGTGTTGCTCATCGGCTCGGCCTTGTCCCCCGCCATCCGCTGGAGCGCGCGGCGGCCGGTGTGGACGTCCTGGAGGAGCCGGTAGCGCTGGCCGTCCCGCCCCTGCACCGTGAGGGCGACGCGGCTCTGCGCCGTGGGGATGTCGAGGTCGAAGAGCGTGGGCTCGGTGCCGACGGGGTAGAGCAGGTCGAGGATCACCCGCACCATGAGGCGCTCACGCGGCGCCGCCGGCAGGACGGTGATCCTGGGGGCGAAAGGAAGGCGCACCATCTCGGGTGCGCCTTGAAGCCCCTGCGTGACGATCTCCAGGAGCTCCACCGGAGCTCAGCCCTCGGACGATTCCGCCGGCGCCTGCTGCTGCTGCTGCTGCTGCTGGACGACGTTGCCGAAGTCCTGGTGCGCCTTGATGCGGGCCTTCTTGCCCTTGAGGCTGCGCAGGTAGAAGAGCTTGGCGCGCTTGACGCGGCCGCGCTGAACGACGTCGACCTTGTCGATCTGCGGCGAGCTCATCGGGAAGATGCGCTCGACGCCCTGGCCGAAGCTCATCTTGCGCACCGTCATGGTGGCCCGGTTCCCACCACGGTGGCGGGCGATGCAGACGCCTTCGAAGGCCTGCACGCGGACCTTGTCGCCCTCGAGGATCTTGAAGTGGACGCGGACCGTGTCCCCGGGTCGGAACGCGGGGAGGTTGCGGATGAAGGACTTCTCGATGTCGCCGATGATCGTCATAAGGACGGGCAGACAAGCATGCTTGACAGTCGTCGGCAAGAGGCTACAACCGCGTGATCCCCGAGAAAGACACGGCATGATCTTCAACAGCAAACAGCTGGAAGAGCTCGAGAACATCCACGACTCGACGGGCGCCTTCGAGGAAGAGGGCGACGAAGAGGCGGGCTTCGACGAGGTCGGCGAAGCGGCGATGGACTGGCGCCGGAGCCTCATCGAGGAGGCCGCCGAGAACATCAAGCGCGCCAAGACCCGCCCCGTCGAGCCGCACATCCAGTACAACATCGGCTCCATGCTGTTCGACCGGGACGCCCGCCGCTTCGCGCGGGTGCAGCGCTCGGTCCCGGGCTACCTCAAGATCGCCTATCTCTCCGGCGGTGACCGCGAATTCGGCGCCCTGGACGTCACCGGCTACCTGCGGGATCAGGGCGCCCAAAAGCGCCTCTCGGAGCTCGCCGAGCAGCTCGGCATGCCCGACGCCGACGTGGGCCACGAGCTCGAGCGGCTCGGCATCACGCCGCTCGAGGAGCCCGAGGCCGAGGCCACGCCCGCCGACGCCGCCGACGCCGCGCCCGCGCGCGGCCAGAAGAAGGGCGCCCCCGCCCCCGCCGACAACGGCGCGAACGGCGTCCACAAGGCCGTCAACGGCAAGCAAGCGCGCGTCGCGCAGAAGGCGCAAAAGGCGGCCCCGCCGCCCGCCAAGGCCGCCCGCCCGGCCGCCCCCGCGGCTGCCCCCGCCGGCCGCAAGGCCGCCGAGACCCAAAAGCCGCAGAAGGCGCCGCAGAAAGCCCAAAAGCCGGCGGCCAAGCCCGCCGCGGGCGCGCGCCCCTCGGGCAAGGGCGTCAACCCCATCGACGACCCCAACGGCTACATCAAGGCCAACTTCCAGCAGATGTCCAACCGGGAGCTGGCGCGCCTCACGGGGCTGTCGGAGCACACCATCCGCCGCAAGCTCGGGGAGTGGGGCCTGAAGCGCAAGAAAGAGGTCTGAAAGGCTGACGAAGAATAAGGCTCGCCGCGCGGAGTACGTGGCGAGGCACGTCGGCGCGCAAGAACCGCTGCAACACCGACGTGCCTCGATGCGACGTCGGCGCGGACTTCAGGCGGTGAGCTTCGCGAAGGCGAGACAACGTCGCCACCGCCGGAGCGGAAAGGAGCGGAGAGCTCTGCGCCCCGGCGCTCAACTCGGCGCGCGTCTTCGTCGCCGAGCTCGGAGCTCCTTCCGCTCCGCCGTGTGGCCGTAGCACCGTCCCCTTCCAGGTGGCTCGGATCAACGGTCCATCGGGCCAGCCCTCGTCGCCACTCGCGGCGCAGCCTCTGAGCGGTAGCATCGCGCGCATGAGACACGCGACCACCGCCGCCTTCCTCTTCGCGGGGCTGATCCTGGCGGGCGCCTGCGCGCCCACCCGCCAGTCCTGGGACAACACCTTCACCGGCGACGGCGAGGACGCGTTCATCCTCGACGACGACTTCGTCTGTCTCGGCGACGACAGCTACCAGAAGGTCGGCGAGGTGCGCGTCAAGAACGTGCTCGGCCACGAAGACGAGGCGGTCGCGGTCGCGCAGAACAAGACCAAGGGGGACGCATACCCCGTCGGCACCGTCATCCAGCTCTTCCCGTTCGAGGCCAGCGTCAAGCGCGGCGCGGGCTTCTCCAAGGAGACCCACGACTGGGAGTTCCTCACGCTCAACGTCGACAGCGGGGAGACCGTCATCACCGCCCGCGGCACCACCGACGTCAGCAACCTCGGCGGCACGTGCTTGAGCTGCCACGGCCAGGCCACGGACTTCGACCTCGCCTGCTTCAGCAACGACGAGTGCCCCGCGCTGCCGTTCTTCATCGACACCCACGTCGACCCGAGCACCGACGACGCGCGCTGCAAGAGCTAACCGGCGTCGCTCGCGTCGCCCCGCCCGCGCGCCTCGTCGACCACGTGCCGCACCGCGCGCTCGGCGCCGCGGGCGTCGGCGACGCCGATGAACCCGACGCGGACCGGCCGATGAGGATGAAGGGGACCCCGACGAGGCCGAACGCGCCGCCGACGACGCCATGACGGTCCAGAAGATCGCGAACGCGGTCCAGGGGATGGCGAACAGCAGCACCGGCAGCGCCTGCAGGGCGACCTTGGCCGGGAGCGGCTGCGCCGCCCATGTCACCCGCTCGAAGGGCTCGAGCTCGCGGGCGAGGAAGTCGCGAGCGCGTCATGGGCGGGGGACGCCGATGTCGAGGGGAGGGGCGGCATGGCCAAGGATAACGCCGCGCCCGCCGGTCAGGGGCAGGACAGCTCGAGCGTCTCGTCCTCGTGAAAGAACTCCACCTCTTCCCAGAGGCAATCGAGGTCGCCGTCCCAGCGCTCCCGGTACAGGCGCAACAGGCGCTCGGCGAAGGTCTCGCCCGCCTCGACGCTGTCGAAGAGCGTGCGCAGGTAGCGCGACTCGTCGGCGCCCTCCTCGTCCTTCGCGCCGATGCGGACGAGGCCGTCTCGCGCGATCTCGACGAGCCGGGCGCAGCGCTCGAGGATCTCCTCGCCGCGGTACTTCGCGCGGTAGCCGTGGACCGCGACGTCGGCGCGCAACATGAACAGCTCTTCGGAGGTGGGCTCGTCCATCAACGCCCACGTCTCTTCGCGCGCGGTGACGTCGTACAGGAAGCCCTTGTGCAGCGCGGGCAGCGCGCAGATGCGGCTCCACGGCCCGCAGTCGGCGGAGCGGACCTCGAGGACACGCTTGGCGCGCACCTCGGGGAAGACCGTGGTGAGGTGATCGGTGAAGTCACGCGACGTGGCGCGCACGCGCTCTCCGCCGAGCAACAGGCCGTCCTCCATGAACGCGCGGAAGCTCGCGCCTGCGACGTCGTGGTGTACGCCGCCGCGACGCACGAAGTACATCGGGACGTCGAGCACCCAGTCGAGGTAGCGCTCGTAGGAGAAGTCGCGCGCCAGCACGCACGGGGGAAAGCCCGAGCGCTGCGGATCGGTGTCCGCCCACACCCGCGTGCGCTCCGACAGCGCGCCGGACGGCTCGCCCTCGACGAACGGGCTGTTGGCGAACAGGGCGGCCACCAGCGGCGCCACCGCGAGCGCCGCCTGGTACGACAGCACCATGTCGCGCTCGTCGCTCCAGTCGTAGTTGGCCTGCACCGTGGCGGTGCGCTTCATCATGTCGAGGCCGCGCGCGCCGACCTTGGGCATGTAGCGGACCATGACGCCGTAGCGGCTCTTGGGGACGAGGGGCATCTCGTCCCACGTCGCCGTCGGGTGGAACCCCATGCCGATGAAGCCCACGCCGCGCGGGATGCAGATGTGGCGGAGGAGCTGGAGGTGCTCGCCGACCTCGAGGCAGGTCTGGTGGATGGTCTCGACGGGCGCGCCGGACAGCTCGAGCTGTCCGCCGGGCTCGAGCGTGATGGACGCGCCGTCGGTGTGGAACAGCGCGATGGTGCGGCCGTTGTCGGTGGCGCGCACCCAGGCGAGATCCTCGGTGGCGATGGTCTCGAGGATCCGCTCGATGCCGTTTTTGCCGTCGAAGGGCAGCGGGAGGTGGCTGCCGCGGAGAAAGCCGAACTTCTCGTGTTCCGTTCCCACGCGGAACCGCGCTCGCGGCTTCTCCGCCTCGACGAAAGTGGCGACGAGCTCGTCCCGCGAGCGCAGCGGCTCGCCGGGATCGTCGCGGTCGGTCGGGAGGGGCGTGCTCATCCGGGGGATCGATGCTAACGGTCTACTGATGCGCGACGTCGGTGGCGGTTTCGTTCTCGGGCGCTTTTGGTCCGGCGCGTCGTTCGCAGCAAGCGGAATTCGGCTGACCCTCCGGCACCGCAAGCTGCTCGTCTGGTCGATCGTCCCCATGATCGTGCAGGCGTTGATCTTCGCCGCCCTCGTCGCGTTCGGGCTGTATTTCGCCGGCGACCTCGTCGATCGCTTCCGCCCGGACGCCGGCCACTGGTACAGCTTCATCGGCAGCGTGCTCTACGTCGCCGCCGTCGTCCTGGTCGTCATCGGCGCCGTGGTGGGCTCGCTCTTCCTCGGCGGGGCCGTCTGCGATCCGTTCTACGACGCGCTCTCCGAGGCCACCGAGGCCATCCTCCTCGGACGTGAGGTGTCGTCGCCGTTTTCGGTCCCCGGCGTGGTGCGGGGCATCCTGCGCGAGCTGGTCGCGCTCGTGTGGATGCTCGCGGCGTACGCGGCGGTGGCCCTCCCACTGTGGCTGTTGTCCCTCACCGGCGTCGGCTCCGTGGTCACCGTCCCGCTGTCGCTCATGTGGACCTGGATGTTCGTCGCCTACGCCGGGCTTCAGCGAGCGATGGCCCGCCACGCCGTCCCCGGCGCGGGCCGGCTCGGCGCCGTCTTCGGCGTGCGCTCCCTGTCGCTCGGGTTCGGCGCCGTCGGCTGGTTGATGTCGCACGTGCCCTTGACGTATCCCTTCCTCGTCGTCGGCGGCACGCGCCTGTATCTCGCGCTGGCGGCGTACGATCGCGTACAGAGCACCCTCACCGACGCCGACAAGCGAGCCCTATGCGCCACCTCTTCGTGATGGACCCGCTCGACGCCGTGCACCCCGACAAGGACACGACGTTCGCCTTCCTCCTCGAAAACCAGTCCCGCGGCACCGAGAACCTCGTCTGCGGCGTCACCGATCTGCGGGCCGAGGGCGGCCGCGGCTTCGCGCGGGCGCTGCCGGTGACGGTGCGCCGCCCCACCGCCGACGACCCGCGCTTCTACGACGCCGGCCCCGCCGTCGACGTCGCGTTCGGCGACGTCGACGTCATCTGGATGCGGAAGGACCCCCCGGTCGACGACGTGTACCTGTACGCGTGCATGCTGCTCGACCTCGCCCCCTGCCTCGTCGTCAACGACCCGCGCGGGCTGCGCGTGACGCACGAGAAGCTCTGGTCCCTGACGGCCGAGGAGGTGACGCCCGCGCAGGTGGTCTCGTCGCGGCCCGACGACCTCGTCGACTTCGTCAAGCGCCGCGGCCGGGGCGTGCTCAAGCCGCTGCACATGATGGGCGGCATGGGCGTGTTCGCGTTCGACAAGGACGACAAGAACCTGCGCTCCGCCGCCGACCTCCTCACCCTCGAGGGCACGCGGCCCGCGCTGGCGCAGGAGTACCTGCCGGAGGTGCGCCAGGGGGACAAGCGCGTGATCCTCATCGACGGCGAGCCCGTGGGCGCCGTGCTGCGCGTGCCCCGCGACGACGACAACCGCAGCAACATGCACGTGGGCGGCATCGCCAGGCGCGCCGACGTCGACGACGACGACAAGAGGATCGCGCGGCTGCTGGCGCCAGGCCTCGCCGAGCTCGGCATGATCTTCGTCGGCATCGACGTCATCGGCGGCAAGCTGACCGAGGTGAACGTCACGAGCCCGACGGGCGCGCAGGAGATCGACGCCCTGGACAACAGGACCGGCGCCGGCACCATCGCCGCGCTGGTCCTGGACGCCGTGGCCCGCCACGGGGCAAACCGGCTCGCCCGTCGATGAGCGGTGCGCTAGACCTGGGAACATGAGATCTCTCCTCCTCCTCGCCGGGTCCTCGCTCGTCGGCTGCCTCCTCGTGGGGGGCCTCGCGGTCACGGCCGGCTGCCCGAACGGCGTCGAAGGCGAGGGTGAGGGCGAAGGCGACGTCGGCGAGGGCGAAGGCGAGGGCGAAGGCGAAGGCGACGAGGGCGAAGGCGAAGGCGAAGGCGAAGGTGAAGGTGAGGGCGAAGGCGAAGGCGAGGGCGAGGGCCCCTGCGCGCCGACGCCCACCTGCGCCCTGGCGCCCACCTCGACGCTCACGCTGTCGGCCAGCGGCGCCGGCGAGCCCGCCGTGGCCGTCGACAACGGCGGGCCGCTCACGGTGGGGTCGAGCACCCGCGGCGACGTCGAGGCCGCCCTCGGCGCCGGCAGCCCCGACCCGCAAAACGCCTTTCGCGTCTCCTACTGCGCCGCGGGCGTCACGGTGCAGTACGTCGACGGCGACGGCAACTTCGACTCCGGCAGCGCCGCCGGCGCATCCAGCGACGTGCTCGCGCGGGTGCTGACGCTCCCCGGGGCGCTGTTCACGCCGCCTGCGGTCACCGCGGACGGGCAATACACCGTCGACGGCGGCCAGGTGCTGTTCGACTCCGGGAAGGGCGTCGAGCTGCTCGAGGACGGCGCCAACGTGGTCAAGAGCGTGGTGCTGTTCAAGCGCCAGCCCGGTGACAACTGGGGGCTGTCGATGACGCTCACCCCCAACAACGAGCAGCTCGGCACGCTGGACGTCGGCAACAGCCGCTTCAGCGACGCCTCGAGCCTCCTCGGCAGCGACTTCGACGCGCAGGGCACCGCGCAGGTCTCCACCGGCATCGGCAACGTCACGGTGCAGGTGCGCATCTATGCGTCGCTCGGGCTGCGCCTGGCCGGCGTGTGCAGCGGCGGCTGCAGCGAGAACACCCGGGTGCAGAGCATCACCGTGTCGCCGCCCTTCCTCGGCACCGACGCCGGCCTCGGCCTCGGCACCGCCCACGCCGACATCGACAGCGCCCTCCAGCTCACCGGCGACGGCCCCGACGCCAACGGGGTCACCGTGTACGGCAGCACCAGCCTCGGCAGCTCGCCCCTGGGCGTCGTGTACGTGCAGGACGCACAGTGCGCGGAGCGCGCGGCCGCGTACATCCTCGGGTACACCCCGCCGTGACGCTTCGCCCAAGCGTCGCAAAGGACGCCCGATGATCGTCGAGGAGCTCGCCCGCACCGCGCTCGCGCTCGCGTCGCTTCTGTGCGTCGGCTGGGCCGTGGTGCTCGCGCGCGTGTGGCGCACCATCGGCGCCATGCGCCGGCTGCCGTCGACGCCGACGGGGAGCGACGCGGGCACGCGCCCCAAGGTCACCGCCGTCGTCGCCGCGCGCAACGAGGCGGCGAACATCGAGGAGTCCGTGCGCTCGCTGCTCGCGCAGGACGCCGTGGACATCGAGGTCATCGCCGTCGACGACAACTCCGAGGACGCCACCGGCGCCATCCTCAAGGGCGTCGCCGCCACGGATCCCCGGCTCGTGGTCGTCGAGGCCAACAAGATCCCGCAGGGCTGGGTGGCCAAGAACTACGCGCTCGAGATCGGCCAGGGCCGGGCCCACGGCGACTGGCTGCTGTTCACCGACGCCGACGTCATCCACGGGCCGCGCGCCGCCTTCAACGCCGTGGCCGCCATGGAGCGCGAGCGCCTCGACCACCTCGCGGTGCAGCCGCGCATCGAGGCGGGCAGCATCGTCGAGGCGCTGGTCCTGCCGCTGTACGTGCTCCTGTGCCAGATCCGCTTCCTCGACCCGCGCGCGGCCCAGCCCGACAGCGGCATCGGCACCGGCATCGGCGCCTTCAACCTGGTGCGCGCCGACGCATATCGCCTGCGGGGCACGCACGCCCGCATCCGCGGCTCCGTGCTCGACGACCGCGCGCTCGGCCGCATGATGCGCGAGGACGGCGGCCGCGGCAGCGTGATGCGCGCCGTGGGCCAGGTGCGGATGCGGCCGTATCGCTCCCTCGGCGACCTCTACGTCGGCATTCGCAAGGGCGTGCTCTCGACGTTCCGCAACAGCGCCCTGCTGACCACGGTGATGGGGCTGGTGCTCCTGGTCGCCGCCGTCGCCCCCGCGCTGCTCGTCGTCACGGGGCTGCCGCTGTGGCTGTCGGGGACGGCCGCGTGGGTGATGCTGCCGGCCGCGCTCGCGGCGGTGCTGCCGCTCATCGGCCTGCTGAAGGCGCGCAGCATGGTGCGCTTCGAGCCGCTCGCCGCCCTGCTCTTCCCCTTCGGCGCCCTCGTCATCGCCGCCAGCGCCCTGCACGCCGCCATCGTCTTCGGCGCCCGCGGCACCGTCGAGTGGCGCGGCCGGCTGTACACGCGCCGCGACCTGCAGAACCTCGGTTAGCCAGCGACCGCTGTGGTCTCGCGCCGTCAGGGGCACGGCGCGAAGACGACCTCGTCCTCGAGGGCCTGCAGGCACTGCGACGACGCGGCCTCGACGTCGTCCTGGGACGCGTCGGGGTCGTTGGCGCGGCGCTGCAGCTCCCGGGCGGGCGCGCAGCCGGGGGCGTCGACGCAGCGGTCGCCGGCGCCGCACACCTTGTCGACGAGGCTGTCGCAGTTGCCGAGCTCGCAGCGCGGGAAGCGCCGCGTGTCGGTGAGGGCCTCGGCGCACTGATCCGGTTGGAACTGTTGAAGGAGCGTCGCCGCTTCGCACCCCGGGCTCTGCCCGCAGGTCTCGCCGCAACACTGGGCGACCAGGTCGCCGCAGGGGTCGCCGACGGCGTCCACGGGCGCGCACTGCGGGCCCGCGTCGGGGCCCGCGTCGGGGCCCGCGTCGACGCAGACGACGCCGTCGCCGGGCCCGCCGTCGCTCCCGAAGCGTTCGCCGAGCGGCGTACAGCCGGCGACGGCCGCGGCCAGCGCCGTCAGCGCGAGGGCGAGGAGGCGGTTCAGGGCGCAGGACACGCGGGCTCCTCGGCGAAGGGGGGCGCGACGGTGCCGTCGTCGACGCTCTCGGCGCAACGAAAGCCGGCGGTGACCGCGAGGCGCCGGATGGTCGCGCGCCACGCGTCGACGTCGCCGGACGCGGGATAGGGCGCGCGCACGGGGAGGTCGTTTTCGAGGAGCGCCAGCGGCGACACGGCGCCGCCGCCGCGCAGGACGACGGCGTCGGTGCCCGCGGGCAGCTCGGGGACGGCGGGCGCCACGCGGCCGGGGACGAGGGTCCACTCGGCGACGTTGCCGCCGAGGTCGGCGACGCCGACGCCCGCGCCGCGCAGCGCGTTCGACGACGAGAAGCTCCCGACGGCGACGGGCGCGCCGGCGCAGGCGGTGCCGGGGATGCTGAAGTTGGCGACGACGACGCCCGCGCCGTCGTCGTCCCGGCACGACACCGCGGCGCCGTCGTCGTCCCAGGGGTACCGCCCGCGGACGGCGGGGTCGGCGCGGTGGGCGGCGGCGAAGTCCCACTCGTCGTCGGTCGGCAAGCGCTCGCCGAAGAATTCGCACAGCTCCTCGGCCTCCGCCGGGACCAGGCCGGTGACGGGCTCGTCGTCCACCACGCCGGCGGCCAGCCGCTGCCGCACCGGGTGCTCGGGGTTGCCCGCGAGGCAGCCGCCGGCGGCGACGCAGCGGGCGAAGCGCTCCCAGGTGACCTCGGTGGCGTCGAGCGCGAAGGGCGCGACGTCGACGACGTCGCCGCTCGCCTCCAGGTGCGATCCGCCGGCGAACGCGGTGAGGTGCCCCTCGAGCGGCGAGACGCCTTGGCAGCACGGATCGTCGTCGACGGCGCAGCGCTGCGGCGGCGCGCCCCGGTCGGCGACGTCGAAGCGGCCGCACACGGAGTCCTCGAGGGCGTTGACGATGCGGTCGCCGTCGTCGTCGAAGTCGGCGCGCTCGTGGACGAGCTCCACGGTCTTGGCCGCGTACGGCTGGAGCGTGACGAGGTCGGACGCGAATTCCGCGAGCTCGGCGCGTCCGCCGCAGCGGTCGGCGCCCTCGAGGGCGAGGATGAAGCGCGCCTTGGCCGCGTGCACGCGCAGGTGGACGGCGCATGTGCCCGTGGCGTCGCAGGGCACCGGCAGGGGGCTCTTCACCGAGGCGCTCTCGTCGCCGGTGACGACGTCGACGGTGAGCGCCTCGCCGCGCCCGTCCTCGACGGTGAGCGTGGCCGAGGGCGCCCGCAGGCCCGGCAGGGCGTTGTCCCCGAGCGAGAGCAACAGGCTCGCGTCCGCGGGCGGCGCACACCCGCCGAGCAGCGCCAGGGCCGCCGCCGCAGCCCACGCGCAGGGCCCGCGCGCGAACGGCCGCGGCTGCGCGTGCCCCCTGGCGACCCGCCGGCGCGTCACGGCTTCCTCAGGGCTTCGACGTCGTTCGGGCCGTAGCGGGGGACGCTCGCGTGCACGTCGACGTCGCTGGGGCCGAGGGCGTACGCGAGGCCGAGGGCGAGGGCGCCGCCGGCGAGGACGGCGCCGCCGCCCCCGAGCCAGACCCACAGCGACGACGCGGGCGCGTCCTCGAGCACCACCGGGAGCGGCGCGGTCTTGCCCGCCTTCACCACCGCGTGCGCCACCCACGGCACCTTGCCCGGCGCGTCGACCTTCACGTCGTGCGGCCCGATGGCGAGGCCGCCGACCGTGGCGCCGCGCGCCTCGCTCGTGCGGTCGACGCCGTCGACGAGGACCACCGCGTCCGCCGGCAGCCCCTTGAGCGAGAGCGCGCCCGGGGGCCGCGCCTTCGCCTCGAGCATCAGCGTGTCCGCGGCGGCGCGGACGACGTCGGGGAGCTCCTTGTCCGGCCCCGCCCACGTCATGGACACGCGGTTCACCACCACGATGGCCTTGGCGTTCAACAGCGTGAGCGACACGAGCGCGGCGCCGTCCGCCGCCCGCTCGAGCCCGCCGGCGACGACGAGCTCCGCGTCGAGCGCCTGCGCGATCTCGGCGAGGCAGCCGCTGTCGTCGCAGCCGGCGAGCGCCTTGTTCGCCTCCTGGTCGAGCGCCGTGCGCACCTCCTCGGCCGAGAGCACCTGGTAGCCGGGCACCGCCGCCGCCTCCGCCGCAACGATCTGGCCGAGGCTCGTCTTCACGCCCGCGTAGGCGGGCGCGGCCTTGAGGTCCATCAGCATCACCCGGACGTGGTCGCCGCCGGCTGCGCAGGCGTCGTCGCCGGACGCGCCCAGGAGCGACCCGGTGACGGCGACGACCGCGAGCGCGAGGGAGGCCCCCATGCCGCCGGTGTACCACGCACGATCGGCGACCGCAGAGCGCGGCCGCGCTGATCCGGACGCGCCCGCTCAGGGCCGGCCGATGCCCACGTACGCGAAGCCCTTGTCCCGCAGCGCGTCGGGCGCGTAGATGTTGCGGCCGTCGAAGACCACGGGGCCGGGCGGCTCGGGCGCCATGCGCTTTTTGATGTCGTCCCAGTCGGGCATGCGGAACTCGGCCCACTCCGTCATCAGCACCACGCCGCTCGCGCCGTCGACGGCGGCGTACTCGTCCTCGACGAAGGTGACCTTGTCGCCGAAGCGCGCCTTGGCGTTCTTCATGGCGGCGCGGTCGTAGGCGCGCACCTTGGCGCCCGCGGCGAGGAGCCCTTCCATGAGCGGGATGGAAGGCGCCTCGCGGATGTCGTCCGTGCGCGGCTTGAACGCGATGCCCCACACGGCGAACGTGCGCCCGGCGAGCGCCCCGCGGAAGCGCTCGACGATCTTTTCGAGCATCACGCCGCGCTGCCGCTGGTTGGCCGCCTGCGTCGCCTCGATGATGCCGAGGGGGACGCCGGCTTCGCGCGCGGAGTGAAGGAGCGCGCTCACGTCCTTCGGGAAGCACGAGCCGCCGTAGCCGACGCCGGGGTACAGGAAGGACTTGCCGATGCGCGAGTCCGTGGAGATGCCGTGGCGCACGTCGTCGATGCTCGCGCCCACCTGCTCGCAGAGGCCCGCGAGCTCGTTCATGAAGGAGATGCGCACGGCGAGCATCCCGTTGGCGGCGTACTTGACGAGCTCCGCCGAACGGGTGCCCATGTGGAGGATGCGCAGCTCGCGCAGCATCAGCGGGCGGTACAGGCGCTCGAGCACCTCGCGCGCGTGGGGATCGTCGGTGCCGATGATGATCCGCTCGGGCTTCAAGAAGTCGGCGACGGCGTCGCCCTCCTTCAGGAACTCGGGGTTCGACGCCACGGCGATGGCGTGTTTGGCCCCGGCGACCGCCTCGCGGAGCTTCTCGGCGGTGCCCACCGGCACCGTGGACTTGGTGACGAGGACGAGCGGCCCCGTGGCCGCCTGCGCCACCTGCCTCGCGGCGTCGAAGATCATCGAGAGGTCGGCCCCGCCGTCGCTGCCCGGCGGCGTGCCCACCGCGAGCATGGCGACGTCGGCGCCGGCGACGGCGTCCGCGAGGACGGTGGTGAACGACAGGCGCGCGGCGCCCTCGTTGCGCTTGATGAGCTCCTCGAGCCCGGGCTCGTAAAACGGCACCTGTCCGCTCTTCAGGGCCGCGATCTTGGCGTCGTCGACGTCGACGCACACGACCTCGACGCCCGCGTCCGCGAGCCCCGCCCCGGTCACGAGCCCGACGTATCCGGTTCCGACGACACACACCTTCATGCCGCCTTGTTGCCCCACGGGGCCGGCGAGGGCAAGGTCCGCGCCCATGCCCCCCTCCTGCCGGCGCTTGTCCCTCCCGGCGCTCGCCCTCGTCGCGCTCGCCGCTTCGTCGTCGCGCGCGGACGAGGGGAGGTTCCAGGACTTCGCCGCCGGCGCCCGCGCCGCGGCCCTCGGCGGCGCCTACGGGGCGCTCTCCGACGACGCCACCGGCGTGTTCTACAACCCCGCCGGCCTCGTCGACGTGCGCACCGCGCGGCTGAACGTGGCCACGAGCCTCTACGGCCTCGAGCTCATCGGGGCCACGCCCATCGAGAGCGACCTGTTGCGCCGCGGCGTCACGCCGGCGGACCTCATCTTCGTCCCGTCGTCGACGGGCTACGTGCAGGGCGTCGGCGACACCCTCCCTTCGGGTGCGTACGAGGACGCCGTCGCCGTCGGCACCCTCGTCCCCGAGTACACCTCGCGCTTCTCCGAGGACGTCCCCAAACAGCTCGACGGCACGCGCTACCGCTCCGCCCTCACCGACCGCCGCCTGGTCGGCGGCGCGGCGTGGGCGCACCGCCTCGGGCCGTGGCTGCGCGTCGGCATCGCGGGCCACTACCTCCTGCGCACGCTCGACGACGAGGAGAGCCTGGTCTCCGGCGACCTCGGCGTCCCCGGCGCCTTCGTCGACGCCTCCACGCGGCTGCGCATGAGCAACCACGCCGTCCGCGCCGTCGCGGGCGCCAAGGTCTGGCTCGGGCCGCGCACCACGCTCGGGCTCGCGGTCACCACGCCCGCGTTGAGCCTCTGGCGCGACGCCTCCTTCGAGCGCGTCGTCGCCTCCTCCGCGGGCGGCGACGACCCCGGCCGCTACGACGCGGACCGCGTCGGCGCCTCCGGCTTCGAGATGCAAAGCGACGTCCCGGGCGGCGCGCGGCTCGGCTTCGCGTTCACGGAGCCCGCGAGCTACACCGTCGCCGTCGACGTCACCGGGTGGCTGCCCGCCTCCTACGACGTCATCTCCGACAAGCTCCTCGAAAACGTCGCCGTCACCCGCGTGCCGGTGCCGCTCCACGTCGATCGCGACGCGGTGCTGAACGTCGCCGTGGGCGTCGACGCGCTCCTGTCCGACGACCTGTCCCTCGCCGTCGGCGCGTTCACCAACTTCACCGGCGCTCCGCCCCTCGACGTCGACAAGAGCGGCGCGCTCCTCCCGTCGAGCTCGCGCCTGTCGCGCGTGAACATGATCGGCGGCTCGCTCTCGCTCGGCTTTCACGGCCAGTTCAGCGTCACGCGCATCGGCCTCACCGGCTCCGCCGGCTACGGCGACATCGTCAGCCCGGCGGCGCCCGACGCGCGCTTCCTTCAGGAGGGCCCGCCGCTCGTGAAGGACAGCGAGGCGCAGACGCTCATCTACCTGTTCTGGTCGTCGACGTTTCGCTTCGGCGAGGAGTCCAGCGGCCGCGACTACACGCTCTAGAGCATCACCACCAGCGCGAGCGCGCCCATGGCGAGCGCGACGGCGCCGGCCACCACGGTGATGACGCCGTTGCGGTCGTCTTCGACGCGCGTCCCGCACAGCGCGCGCGGAGCAGGCGCGGGCAGGTTCGAGGGCTGAACGGCGTGGCGCAGCACGACGTCGGGGATCACGGGCTCGAGGCCGCCGGCGCGCATGCGCACGGCCACGTCGCGCACGCAGCTCGCCGCGAGGCCGTGGGGGGCGACGCGGGCGAGGCAGTGAAACAGCGGCATGAGGTCACCGCCGCGGGCCATGCTCGACGCGAGCGCGCGGCGGGCGACCGCGACGTCGAGCGGGGCGCTCCACGACGGCCGGCCGCACAGCGTGCGCACCAGGGCGTCGTCGAGCCACGGCGGGAGCGCGACCGCGGTCTCAGTCGGCGTCATGGGTCACCTCGGCGTCCTCGACGACGTCCCCCTCGTCGGAGAGGTCGACGTCGCCGACGACGGTCGCGTCGTCGGTCTCCACGATCACCCGCAGGTTGACCGCATGGGCGGCGGGACCCGCGCGATCCAAGAATCTCACGGAGCGCCTCGAGGGCCTGGTTGGCGAGCATGGCCGTGTTCATACGGACGATTAGATTCAATCGGTGTGCCAGCCAACGTGCGCGCCCTGACGCCGCCGCCAGGGTTTTGACGTGCGGTTCCCCCCGGCGCCTGTGCCCGCTCGCTCGGCCCCCCGCCACCGACATGTCGGCTCGTCAGCGCGCCCCTCGCAGCAGCGCGCGCAGGGCGCCGGCGGCACGCTCGCCCGGGCGGTTGCAGGCGATGACATCGACGATGGCCTCCGCCGGCACGGCCCGCGCGAGGATCACGCCGTTCGGCGCGCGGAAGATCGTGAAGCCCGCCGCGCGCACCGCCGCCGGCGAGACCGCGAGCAGCACGTCGACGCCGGCGCGCTTGCCGACCCTGGCCCGCTCGCTCTCGGCGAGGTGCACGTGGCTGCGCTCCATGGCGCGCAGCCCTTCGACACAGATGGCGGCAGCGACGGCGGCGTGGGTGCCGTGGAAGAGCAGCTCGTCGCCGGCGACGGTCTCCCACGTCGCCTCGAGCCCCTCGAGGGTGACCGGCGTGCCGCTCGAGTGGCCCTGGCAGGCGCGGATGCGGGCCCCGGGCAGCGCGGCGCTCACGGCGCCTGGCGCGAGCGTCGGGCCGCGCAGCTCGTAGCGGCCCTTGTCGTTGTCCCGCACCACCTCGTCGAGCGCGGCGGGCGTCATGCGCACCAGGCGCAGGACGTCGTCGACGGCGGCGAAGCCGGCGCCGTCCATGGAAAGCCCGCTCTCGATCGCCCCGTGGCGCAGGAGCCACGCGAGCCTCTTGCTCTTGTTCTTCACGTCGTTCACGGCGTCCTCCTCGGCGCGACCGGCTCGACGCTCAGGAGAGCACCTGCGTTCACCGTCTGCTCTCGAATGTCGATAGCTGTCATCACGATCTATGATTCCTCGTGGACTCCGACGACCTCCGCGCCTTCGCCGCGTTCGCCGACACGCTGAGCTTCACCCGCGCGGCCGAGCGCGTGCACCTGTCGCAGCCCGCGGTGTTCGCGGTGGTGAAGCGGCTCGCGGAGGACGTCGGCGTCGCGCTCTACGACAAGCGCGGCCGCGCCCTCGCGCTCACGCGCGCCGGCGAGCGGCTCGCGGCCCACGCGCGCGACGTCGTCGACGCCGAGCGCGCGCTGCGCGCATCCCTCGACGGCGAAGGCGACGGCGCGGTCTGCGTCCTCGCCTGCGGTGAGGGCGCGCTCGTGCACGTGGTGGGCGAGGGCGTGGCCGCGTTCGTGCGCGCGCACCCGCGAGCGCTCCGCGTGCGCATCGCCGACGGCCAGGGCGCCCTCGAGGCCGTTCGCCGCGGCGGCGCCCACGTCGCCGTCGTCGCCGGCGGCGCCGCCGACGACGACCTCGTCGCCCGCCCCATCCGCACGAGCCGCGTCGTCGCCGTCGCCGCGCGGGAGATCTGGGACGCCCTGCCGGCGCCGCCCGGCGCCGATCGCGGCGAGGCCGGCGCGCGCAGGCCGTCGTCGTCGCGCGCCCGCGCCGCGGCGATGCCGATCGCCGCGCTCGCGCGGGCGCCGCTCATCCTCCCCCCGCGCGGACGCCCGCTCCGCGCCGCCGTCGACGACGCGCTCGCCGCGCGCGGGCTCGAGGCCACCGTCGCCGTCGAGGCCTCCGGCTGGAGCGCGCTGGTGGCGCTCGCGCGGCTCGGCTGCGGCCTGGCGCTCGTCAACGACGTCGTGCCCACGCCCGGCCTGGTCGCGCGCCCGGTGTCCGGCCTCGCGCCGGTCGTCTACCGCGTGGTGAGCCGCCGCCGTCGCAGCGCGCTCGCTGCGGCGCTCGTCACGGCGCTCGCGTCGCAGGCTTGACGCGCGTCAGCCGCCGGGCTGGAAGACGAACGAGTTCGAGATGGTGACCTCACCGTCCGACGGCGCCGGGAAGCGGATGCGCCGCAGCGTGTTCAGCACGCACTGCGCGACCTCCGCGGAGCCGAGGCCGTCCTTGACCACGCGGGCGTCCGTGACGCGGCCGCGCTCGGCGATGGTGAACTCGACGACGAGCTTGCCCTGGAGCTTGGAGTTCGCCTTGAGGGCGCTCTCGTAGCAGGCCTGGAACGCGTCCTGGCGGCGCCGGATGGTGGCCGCCACGCCCTTCTTGTCCACACGCCCGTCGACCGCCTCGACGTCGGAGGCGTGGACGCGGGCGACGATGCGCGCCGCGTGCTTGTGGCCGGTGTCGACGGCGCCGCCGCCGCCGGTGGAGAGCACGCCGATGTCCGCGGCGCCGCCGCAGCCGCCGCCGCAGCCGCCGCCCGCGCCGCCGCCACCCTCGCCGCGGCGGGTGACGCCGCCGCCGCCCGAGGCGATGCCGACGCCTGCGGTCCCCTGCAGCGCGCTGCCGATGTCGTCGGAGATGGCGGAGCCGCTGCCGAAGACGGAGCCGACGGCGCCGCCGCCGCCGCCGCCGCGGCCGCCGATGAGCTGGAGGATGCCGCGACCGGCGATGGCCTCGCGCAACGCGGCGCGGTCGTGGCCCATGCCGCCGCCGCCGCCCTTCTTGCCGCCGCCACCACCACCGCCGCCGCCGCCGCCGTCCTCGTGCTTCACCGGCTCCTTGCCGACGCCGACCTTGACGTTGGTCTCGACGTTGATGGGGACCTTGGGCACGTCGAGCTTGGGCGGCGTGATGGTCTCCACGATCTTGCGCAGGTCCTCGATCTCCGGCGGCTTCGCCGGCTCCGCGACCTTGACGATGATGCCGAACGCCGCGTGCAGCAGGAACGACGCGAGCAGCACCGCCGTGAAGATGGGCTCGATCTGCCCGAAGAGGCCGCTCTTCAGGTTGACCGGCAGCTCGGGCGCCGGCGCCGCCGGCGGCGCGGGCACGAAGTGGAACAGGACGGTGATCTCGTTGGAGAGCTTGATGCGCCCACGCGCGGTCTCGTCGAGAGGGACCTTGAACTTGTCGCCGGACTTCTCGGCGCTCGGCTGCAGCTCCGCGAGCTTGGCGCCCTGGCCCGGGTGCCGCTCCACCTGGCCGGACTGCTCGCTGCCGAAGGCGAGGTAGTACTTGTCGCCCTTGACCTCGAACACGGTCACCGAGCGCGGCAGGTCGCTGCCCTGCAGGACGAAGGTGTTCCCGGGCGCCGTGCCGAACGACACGGGTCCGCGCGTGCGCACGAGGCGCTCCTCGATGACGTTCACCCCCTGGATGACGCCGATTCGAAGGACCTTGTCGCTCATGACGAAAACACCTCGAACCCTCCGACAACCCCCGCGCGCGGCGGGTTCTCGAGCTTACTGCGGACGGATCACGGCGAAGCGGAAGTCTGCAAACCCCGAGTCGCCACAGGTCACCAGGACGTCTGTAAGCACTCGGTAAGGTGTGCGTTTGTCGGCGAGGATGATCACCTTGCCGTCGAATTTCGAGCCAGTCACCTGCGCGGTCACCTCCTTGATCTCCTTGGCGCGCTTGAGCGCCTCGCGCAGCGGGACGATGACGAAGTTCCCCGTGGCGGGGTCCTTGATGTTGTCCGGGACGCGGTAGGTCTTGGGGTCGAGCTCTGCGACGGGCTTGCCGTCGACGACGATGCGCGGGGTCACCAGGCTCACCTGCACCACGCCCTTCACGGTGCGCTTCTGCTGCGGCCCCGTGATCATGACGATGGTGGCCTCTTCGATGGCGCCGCAGCCGTCCGGAGGCTTCTCGTCGGCCTTGAGGGTGGCGTCGGGGATACAGATGGAGTGCGGCAGCTCGATGCTCGGCTCCTTCACCTCGACGGGGTTCGTGGCGAAGGTCTTCAGCAGATAGACGAGGAGCATCGTGACCATGTCGGTCAGCGACGTGATGGAGATGGGCGGCGTCTTCTTGAGTGGGCGGCGGCCGCGCTTGCTGTTCTTCTTCTTCTTCCCGCCCTGCGCGCGCACCTCGGCCGGCCAGCCCTTGTAGGCCCCCGTGCCGTCGCCGATGCCGTCGCCGATGCCGTCCGAGCCGCTCATGTCAGCCGACCACCCCTGCGGCGAACGCGACGCCGGGGAACAGGAGCTTCCCGTCCGACGACTTGCGCGCGGCGTCCATGGTCTGGACGACGACGTCGTAGGGCACGTCCCCATCCGCCGAGATGATCATGCTCTCCTCGGTCGGGAACGTCTTCTTGATGTCGATGAGCCTCTTTTGCAGCCCGGCGAAGTTGTAGGTCGACTCCGTCTTGCCGTTCTCGGTGACGTTGACCTTGGGCAGCAGCGGCTGACCCGGGCGGCCCTCGCTGTTGCCGTCGAGGGTGGCCCCCGTGGCGGCGATGTTGAAGCCGTCCTTGAGGATGAACACGGTCAGGTTCAGTTGCGACTGCGGCGCGGTGTCGGTGGCGCCGCTGCCGACGCTGTCCGAGCCGCCGATCTGCGGCGCCTGCACGTTGAGCATGGCGAGCTGCGTCCACGCCGTCATCGCGAGGATGGACAGGATGAGCATGAACATCACGTTCAAAAACGGCGTGACGTCGAGGTCGAGGGGCTCGTCGTCCCCTCCCTCGTTGCGGTGGCGTCGCGCGGACGGCTTGGGCGCCATGGGATGCTCTAGCCTTCTCCACCCTCGAGGCCGCCCTTGCCGCGGGTGATGAGGAGGTTTTCGAGCTTCACCGAGTAGAAGTCGAGCTCGTCGATGATCTTCTTCTGCATGCCGTTGAGCATGAGGTGGGCGAAGAGCGTCGGGATGCCGACGAGGAGACCGAACGCCGTGCAGTTCATGGCCTCCGCGATGGCGCCGGTGAGGATGGCGGCCTTCTCCGCGGCGGGGGCGTTGGACACCGCGCGGAACGCGCCGATGAGGCCGAACACGGTGCCGAGGAGGCCGGCCAGGGTGGCCAGCGACGCGAGCGTGGCCAACGTGCCCGAGCGCTTGGTGAGCTGGGGCATCACCTCGAGCGAGGCCTCCTCGATGGCGTTTTGGATCTCGATCTCGCCCTTGTTGGCGCGCGTGAGGCCGGCCTTGATGACGCGCGCCAACGCCGCGAACGGCGCGGCGTTACAGAGCTTGATGGCGCGGTCGATGTTGTTGGCCATCACCAGCTTCTGGATCTGGGCCATGAACGCAGCGCCGTTGATGTTGTAGCGGAAGAAAATGAAGATCACGCGCTCGGCTGTGATGCCGAGCGAGAGAAACGAGATGAAGGCGATCGGGATCATCCACAATCCACCTTCTTTGAAAAAGTTGATGATGTTCGACATCGCTTCGTTCCTCTCGCCGCCAGCAGCCTAGCGCACCCGCGCAGCTCGCCTAGAACGGCTCCTTTTCCACGGACTTGATGATCCTGCTCTTCAGGTCTTCGCGGCGCTCGAGGTCCGCGAAGTTCAGGTTGGTCCGAGGCAAGATGAAAAACGCCTCGGGCTTCTGGATGTTTCCCTCGATGACGAGGTCGTCGAGGGTGATCTTCTTGCGCGGCCTGTCCTGCGCGAGCGCGCCACCCGCCGACAGCGCGACCGCGGCGGCGACGACGACCCCGCACAGCATGGCACGACGAGAAAGCCCGAACGACTGGCGCACCGCGGCAGTGTAGGGGCGGATCCCGCCGCGCGGCAAGAAGGCCTCCTCGTCGAGGGGGGCGTTACGGCTTGGCACCGGAATCTCCCTTGGCAGGTGAGACCGCGCCGCCGGCGGGCGGGTTCCCGGCTGCCGCCTTGGCGGCATCCTCCTTGGCCTTTTTCGCGTCCCGCAGCTTCCGCTTCTCCTCGAACTGCTTGCGCTTGATCTCGCGCTCGACCCGCTTGTCGGTGGCGTCGATGTAGTCGTCGAGGCGTTTCCTCGTGGCGGCGTCGGGCTTGCCGGTGGACTTGTATTGTTTGAGCTCCGCGAGCCCCTTTTGCAGGCGCGCGATCTCGTCGAGGCCCGGCACAGGGTCGTCGATGTAGAGCACGCCCAGGTTGAAGTGCGCCTCCGCGAACGCGGGGTCGTCGGCGAGCGCCTTATGGTAGGCCGCCTCCGCCTGCGGGTACTCCTTGAGGGCGCGCAGGCCGTTGCCGAGGTGGAGCTGCGCACGCGCGCTCTTGGGGTCGAGGCGCGCCGCCTCTTGAAACGCCCGCACCGCCTCGGTGGCGAGCCCCTGCCGGAGGAGCAGGACGCCGTAGTTGTCCTGCGCCTCGACGAGGGTGGGCCGCAGCCGCGCCGCCTTCTCGAACGACACGAGCGCCGCCTTGTCGTCGTCCTGCTCGAGCTGCACCTCGCCGAGCTCGAGGTGCAGGACGGCGTTTCCCGGCTCGACGTTCAGCGCGTTTTCGAGCGCGAAGCGCGCGGTGTCGAGGCGCCCCTGCGAGCGGAACAGCTTGGCCATCAGGAGCATGGCGGGGACGCTCCGCTCGTCGTAGCGGATGGTGGCGAGCGCCTCATCATGCACCCTGGCCGTGTCCCTGTGGAGCCAGGCGAGGGTGGCGGCGGCGAGGTGGGGGCCCGCTTTGTCGGGCATCTTGTTCACGGCGTCATCTACGAGCCGCTTGGCCTCGCTCGATCTGCCCGTGCGATCCAGCAGGGCGGCGAGGTTGGCGAGCGCCGGGCCGTAATCGGGGCGCACGACGAGGGTCTGGCGGTAGTACTTCTCCGCCATGCCGGGATCGCCGGCGCTCTCGGCGGCGGCGCCGGCGTTGAACCACGCGGCGTAGAAGTAGGTGGCCTTGCCGGCGGCGTCGACGAAGCGCGACACGGCCGCGGCGGGGTCGGTGCGCGCCGTCTCCACGGCGGAGAGGAAGGCCTCCCTGCCGGCGCCCTTCTGGGGCAGCCAGTTGTCGTCGTCGATGCCGTCCTTGGACTTCTCGTCGACGGGCTTCGGCGGCGGCGTGGTCTCCGGCGGCGGCGGCGGCGGCGGCGTCGCCACGACGGGCTTGGGCTCCTCCTTCTTGGGAGGCGGCGGCATCGGACGCGCGGCGATGGGTCCGTCGGTCTTTGTCTCGTTGGTGCCGCAGCCGAGCCCGAGGAGGGCGGCGACGACCGCCGCCGCCCAGCGCGGCGCCGACGACGGAAAGGCCGACGACGGAAAGGAGGCTCCCCGCGGCGCAGGAGCCCCGGCCCCACCATCGGCGTCGCGCGAGAGAGTCATGCGCCGCCCCCGCCCTTTTGGAGCCGCTCGGCGGGGCCCGTGCCCGCGACCTTGGCCTCGCCGGCGCCGCCGTCGGGCAGCACGAGGCCGATGGGGAGCGAAGCCCCATGCGCGGGCCGCGCGAGCGGGTCCTTGTCGATGGGGTAGTCCTGCGGGCGCAGCAGGTTGAGCGCCTCGAGCGTCTTCTTGGTCCACTCGTTCTTCAAGTGGAGCTCCTGGGATTTGTCGTACGCGATCTTGTACGCACCCACGGCCTTGCCCTCGACGGCGTAGGCCTTGTCCTCGATGAGGTTCTGGTACTCGTCGCAGGCGGCCGCGCCCGCGAGGCGGCGCACGTCGTCGGGACAGGGCGACTTCAAGACGGTCTGCTCGAGGTTGTCGTAGAGGGAGCCGATGCGATACAGCGCCGCCAGGCTCCACTCGGCCGCCTTGTAGCGCGTGATGATGTCCTTGAACGTGGCCTCGACCTTCACGAGGCGCGCGGACTTGGCCTCGAGCTCCTTCACCTGCTTCTTGCTGTTGCGCGAGTTGATCTTCATCCCCTGGTAGGTGCCGAAGTCCTGCTCGGCGAGGCTGAACGCGCTCTTGGCCGCGAAGTACGCCGCCTGCGGCGAGCCCTTGGCGCGGTCGAACTCGCGAACGGCCGCCTGCCACGACGACGTCGCCGCGCGCTTCTCGCCGAGCTTGTCGTACAGCTCGCCCATGCGCGTGCGCGCCTCGATGACCTTGGGAGCCTGCGCGGCCCGGCTGTCGTAGCGGGCGACGAAGCGCTTCAACACGTCGAGCTCCGCCTTGGGGTTGTTCTTCTTCTTGTAGACGACGGCGGCCCGATAGAAGACGTCCGGCGCCTCGGCTTTGTCGGGGAACAGCGTCGCGAAGCGCTCGAACTCGCGCGCGGCCTGCTCGTACTTCTGCTGCCCCTCGAGGGCGAGCGCGGCGTTGATCTGCGCGTCGGACCGGCGCGGGCTCTTGGGGTACTGCTTGACGAGCTGCAGGTAGGTGTCGACGGCCTTGTCGAAGTTGAACGCCTGCTCGTTCTTGGTGGCCACGCGGAACATGGCCTCCGGCGCGTGCTCGCTGTCGGGGTAGTCCTTGTAGAGGCGCTCGTACAGCGCCGCCGCCTTGAGCGGCCGCTGCGCCGCCTCGAGCGAGAGCGCGGCGTTGTAGACCATGGAGTCCGCGAACTCGCGGTGCGGGTCCTCGCCGACGAGCTTCAGGTACTGCTCCGAGCCGGACTCGAGCAGCGCGTTGCCCTCCTGGATCTTCCCGTCCGCGACGAGCTTGCGCCCCTCCTCGAGCGTGTTCTTGGCGATCTCGAACTCGGCGCCGCCCTTGATCTTGGCGATGGCGTCCGCGTTCTCCTTGCCGCCGACCTGCTTTTTCTGGAACTGGTCGGCGTAGGCGGCGGCGCTCTTCCAGTCCTTCTTGGCGAGCAGGTTGTCGAGGATGAGGTTGGACGCGAACTTGGCCGCCTCCGTCTCCGGATAGCGGTCGACGACGGTCTGGAAGCGCGTGACGGCCTCGTCGTAGTGGCCGTACGCGTACAGGATCTGACCCGCGCGATAGCCGAAGGCCGGCGCCATCTCGTGCTCGCCGCCCTTCTCGAGGAACTTGTCGATGGCCGCGATGTACTTCTTGCGGATCTCCGGGATCTCCTGCGGCTTGTCGTCGGCCGTGCGCGTGCCGCCGGTGCTCACGTCCTTCTTCTCGAGCCGGCCGCCCTGCACCTGCTGGTCGATGATCTTCTCGTAGGAGTAGACCGCGTTGAGCGCCGCCTCCGCGCGGTACTTGGTGCCCGCCGGTGAGTCGCGCGTCTTCTCGTACGCGGCGACGGCGTCCTCGAAGCGCAGCGAGTAGTAGTAGGTCTCGGCGAGGTAGTAGCCGAGCTCGTAGGCGTTCTTGTCGTGCGGGTAGCGATCCAGGTACGTCTTGTACGCCTCGGACGCCGCCTTGAAGTAGTTGACCGCGAGCTCGGGCTTGTTGTCGTTGAAGTACTGCGTGGCTTGCTGGTGGTAGTACAGCGCCGCCGAGTAGAGGTTCGTGCGCGCCAGGTCCTCGGATTCGCGCAGCGCCTCGCTGTCGTTGGCGAACCGCTTGGCCCACGGTGAATTCGACGCGTAGGTCTTCACGAGGACGTCGCGGGCGGCGTTGGCCTTGTCGAACTGGCGCTCGCGCGTCCAGCTCTGCACGATGAGGTCCTGGAGCTTGGGCGCGTCTCTGTGGAGCGGGTCGAGCTCGATGGCGCGCTCGAGCGCGGCCACGGCCTGCACGTGCTTGGACTGCTTGAACAGGTTCTGGCCGAGGCGCGCCATGACGTCACGCTCGTAGGGCAATTGCTGCTTGCCCTCCTGCGCCGCCGTCTTGTGGAAGTAGTCCAGGGCGAAGCCGACGTAGTCGACGGAGAGCTCGGCGTCCGGATCGTCGAGGCTCTTGCCGCTGACGAGCTTGGTCCACTCGGGCCGCTTCCAGTTGTCGTCGCCGAAGCTGATGGCGACGTACTGCACGGACTCCTCCTCGAGGACGGAGCCGTTTTCGCCGGTGGCTTTGTCCTTGTGCGCGTAGCTGAAGTCGAGGAGCTCGAAGAAGCGCTGCACGCTCTCGTCGAAGCGGTTCACGAGGTAGTAGGTCCAGGCGAGCTTGTAGAGGCCCTTGTCGTAGAAGTCGCTGTCCTTGAGCGGCACGACGTGGAGGAACGCGGCGGCGGCGTCGTCCCACTTCTCGTCGTCGAAGTACTGATCGCCGATGCGGAACCACACCTCGGCGTAGAACCGGCTCTTGGGAAAGCGGTTCACGAGCTGCATCCACGTGGCCAGCCCTTCGTCGGTCTGGCCCTGCGCGCGCAGCGTGTAGCCGAGGAGGTAGTAGGCGCCGTCGATGAGGCGGTAGTTGGGGTAGTCCTTGATGAGCCGCTGGTAGAGCGCGACGGTCTTTTCGAAGTGCTTCTGCGGCTCGTTGGGCGGGTCGCCCTTGCTGCCGGCATCCTGCCACTGCTTGTACTGGTCCTTGTATTCCTTGGACGCGAGCTGGTGCTCGTCGTCGTACTTCTCGAAGTAGAGCTCCGCGAGGCGGAAGATGGCGTCGGGCGTGAACTCGTCGTCGTGGGGGTGGCGCTCGAGGAACGCCTCGAACGCGGCGATGGCCTCGATGCGGCGCTCGCGCTCGGCCTTCACGATCGGGTCGATGGCGCGGCGGTAGTTGTCCTCGATCTTGTTGCGCCGCTCCTTGTACTTGCGCTCGGCGATGCGCCGCACCTCGTCACGCGTCTCCTTGGCCTCGCGCTCGAACGCGCGCACGGCCTCGCGGAGGGACTCGTAGCGCGCCTTGGTGGTGGCGTCGTCGATGGGCGTCCCCGGCGGCGCCTCCGGCTCCACCTTCTTTTTGGGCTTGGGTGCGTCGGCGCTGTCGCCGACGTCGGCCTTGTCCTCGGCCTGCGGTGCCGTGGGCGAGACCCCGGGCGTCACCGGGTCGTCCGCCCGGGCCGCGCCGGCGGCCAGCAGCGCGGCGAGGCCGCACGCACCGATCCCGCAGCGCGCAACACACCGGGTCACGGGGCCTCGTCCTTGGTCAGGTCGGCGTACGCCTGCGTCAAGTCGGTGAGCTCCGCTGCCCGGGCGCGCTGCAGTTGGCCGATCTTCTCCGTCTCGGCCTGCTTACGCGCGAACGAGGTGTCCACGATCCCGACATCCGCGCGCAGCACGATGCGGTTGAGGTCGTGTCGCACCTTCTCGAGCGCGATCATGGTGGCCCGGTCGCGGACCGCCGTGGCCCGCTTGTCGATCTCGTCGAGCGAGCTGACGTACGTGGCCAAGGCGTCCTTTTCGGCCATCAACAACGCCCGCGCCCCCGTGAGCCGCTCCTCGACGATCCGATCGAGGCGCGTGCGGAAGGCGTCGTTTTCCTGGCTCAGCTCGTCGATGCGCTTCACCGCCGTGTCCAGGCGCGCGTAGACCGCGCCGTTGGCGGGGTCGCGTGCGCCGGCGAGGAGCGTGCGCTCCTCCTCGAAGGAGCGCGCGTAGGCCTGGCGCAAGAGCTCCTCGCCGCTGCCGCGGCCGCCGGCGGTGGCGATGCCCTTCTTGATCTCGGCGACCCGCTGCTTGAGCTCGGCCACCCGCTGCTCGAGGCCCTCGACGCGGGCGCGCGCGCCGCGCAGCTCGTTTTTGCGCAGCTCCGCCTTCACCTGCCCGAGCGCCGCGGCGGCGGGATCGTGGCTCACCATGAAGTCCACCGCGGTGAGCTCCGCGCGGCGCTGCCGCGTCTCGAGCTCCGCCTGGTGCAGCGCCTGATCGATCTTGACGAGGTGATCGAGCATGCCCTTGCGGCGCGCCGCCAGCGCCTGCTGCGTGCGCGGCAGTTGCGCGATCTTCTTTTCGAGGTCGGCGCGGCTCGCGCGCAAGCGGGCGAGCTGCTGCTGCAGCTCGGGCGACGGCCGCGCCAGCGTGCGCTCCACGAGCACGGCGTTCTGCTTGAGCCCGAGGAGCGTGTTCTCGAGCGAGGTCGACCGCTCCACCCCGCTCTGCAGCGGCTTGAACAGCTCGGTGCGATCGGGGTTGTCCGGCGACAATTCCTTGTCGAGCTCCTCGAGGAGCTTCTGCGTGGCGCTGATGTCGTCGCGGGACCTCTGGATGTCCTTGAAGACGTGCAGCGCCTTGGCCACCTCGACGTTGTTGGCGGCGCGCCTCGCCGCGAGCGGCGGCAGCTTGCTGTCGACCGTGAGGCCGCCCGACGACATCTGCAGGATGTCCGACAGCAGCCGCTCGCGGGTGCTGCGCTCGGTCATCAACGCCGACAACTGCGCGTCCGCCGCTTTGTACGTGTCGAGGACCTCGCCGAAGATGCCCTCGGCCTTCACGAACTCGTTGCGCTGCAAGCGGAGGTTGCCCGCGAGGATGTCGATCTCGGCGGCCTTGTCGCTGTCGGGCTCGAGGGCTTTGAGGTCGTCGAGCTCGTCGAGCGCCTTTTCGTACTCGACCTTGGCGCGGTCCCGCCGCTGCAGGTCGGTGAGGTTGTCGCCCTTCTTGCCGCGCAGCGCGAGCTGGCCGCGGCGCACGTAGGTCCACGTGACCTCGTAGAGCATGGTGGTGAGGAGCTTGGAGTCGTAGTTGATGTTCTGGTACGCGTCGATGCTCTCGCCGAGGCGGTCGGTCTCGTAAAAGAGACGGCCGCGCGCGAGGTGCGCCATCTCCTTCACCTCTTTGTCGTTCTTGTCGATGGGCTTGGCGAAGGCGACCTGGTTGAACATTTCCAGGGCGCCGTCGAGCTTGCCCTGTCGCACCATGGACGCGCCGATGAGGTAGCGCGAGCGCAGCGCGTACGCGTCCGCCGCCGGCACCTGCCGCAGCTCGTCGATGGCGGCGTCGTCCTTCTTGGCCAGGAAGAGGGACTTGCCACGGAGGTAGCGCACCTGCCCGGGGACCTCCTTGGCGACCTGGAGGTACTCCGCGTAGTACTTGTCGACGTCGTCGAAGCGGCCCTGCGCGTCGCCGATCTCCATCAGCCGCAGGATCGCCTGCTCGTGGTGGCCGTGACCCGCCAGCTTCAAGAGCTTCTCGTAGTAGCCCTGCGCCGCCGCCGTGTTGCCGAGCTGGTAGAGGCTGTCGGCGAGGTAATACAGCGCGTCGGCGTAGTCGGCGCGCTGCTCCACCGGTCTCTTGTCGTTGTCACGCGGCTCCACCGCGCCGAACAACAGCATGCTGGCGCGCTGGTACTCCTTGGTGAGGTAGTAGATCTCCCCCCACGTGACGCGCTGGCCGCGATCTTCCGTGGTGAACAGATCCGGCACGGTCTTGTACGAATCTTCGATCCGGCGCATCTCGCCGTCCGCGATCCCGATGTCGCGCTCGATTCGGCTCAGGTCTGACGCGCCCCCCGCCGGTTGCGCCGCGACGGCGGGCCCGGCGAGGCACGCGAGCACCAAAAGAATCACGGCGTGCTTCCCTGGTCCTTTTTCTCAACCCGCGTGTCGTTGGTGATGCTCGTGTCGAAGCGGATGCGCGGGCGTTCCTCGAGCTGCGTGGTGAAGTTGCCCTGCTCGAAGCCCACCGCGTCGATGGTGACCACCTTCCCCGGCTCCGCCGTGAACGTGATGCTGTCCTTCAGCTTCCACGAATACGCCGAGAGGTAGCGGAAGACGCCCGTGCCGTCGCCCTTGTAGACGAGGTTCACGGTGAGCGTGTGGCTCCCCTCGACGATGTTGCCGTCCCAGACCGGCAGCTCCTTCTTCGCGGTGAGCTTGGTGCCCGCGGCGTCCACCTCCTGCCAGAGCGGCTGGCCGTCGAGGTAGTAGTTGGCCTCGACGAGCAGGAAGTTCGGCCCCATCTCGTTTTTGTGCACGATGACGATCTTGGCGCCGGTGCCGATGCCGCCGGAGACCTGCTCGGCGAGGAGCTGGAGCTTGGCCTTGGAGCGGAAGATCTGCTCCTTCAGCTCGGCGACCATGTCCTCGAGCTCGCGCATCTTGAGGTCGTACTCTTCGTCGGCCGTCTGTGCGGGCTGCGCATCCGTCGCCGGCGCGGCGGCGTCCGTCGTCGTCGCCGTCGTGGTCGTGGCGCCCGGCGCCGCCGCGGGCGGGGTCGTCGCCGGGGTCGTCGCCGCCGCCGGGGTCGCCGCCGCCGGGGTCGCCGCCGCCGGGGTCGTCGTCGCCGGCGCAGGCGGAGCCGCCTCCTCCGCGCCGGCGCGCGCCGCGACGAAGGTCAATCCGAACACGGTCGCAGCGACGAGGACGAGACGATGTCTCATGTGCATGGCCCCTGGATTAGCCGAAAGGCGCGCCGGCGGCCAGCGTCAGGACACAGGGCCGCGGCGGGTGGGCACACCGCCGGAGCCGGCCTCCGCGCCCTTGCGCAACTCCTGCAGCACCAACTTGGCGACGGCCTTCAGCGTGTCGAACACGCCGACGCCCGTGGTGGCGGTGGCCTCGAAGTCCGGCACGCTGCGCGGGTTCAACAGGCGCCGCAGCTCCTCGACGGTGGCCGCGTTCGGCAGGTCGCGCTTGTTGTACTGGATGACGTAGGGGATCCGATCGAGGTCGTACCCCTGCTCGCTCAGGTTGGTCCGCAGGTTCTCCACGGACTCGAGGTTGGCTTCCATGCGCTCGATCTGTGAGTCGGCGACGAAGCACACGCCGTCGACGCCCTTCAGGATGAGCTTGCGGGACGCGTCGTAGAAGACCTGGCCGGGAACCGTGTACAAATGAAAGCGCGTCTTGAACCCGCGAATCTCACCAAGAGAGAGCGGCAGGAAGTCGAAGAACAAGGTGCGCTCGGTCTCCGTCGCCAACGAGATCATCTTCCCCTTCGCGTCGGGGGAGGTCTTGTTGTAGACGTACTGCAAATTCGTGGTCTTCCCGCACAGACCGGGACCGTAGTACACGATTTTGCAGTTAATCTCGCGTGACGAGTAGTTAATAAAAGACACTTGCGTCCTCAGCTACTGAACAGCGAATCGATGTCGTCGTCGGTGATCTCGGCGAAGGGCGAGGCCCCCGGCTGCTCTGCCTTCTGGGCCATGGCGTTGAAGATGGCGCTCAGCTCCTCCGACGCCTTGCGCACGCGGAGCCGAACCAGGCCGAGGCTCGAGCGCTGGTCGAAGATGACGACGAGGATGACGCGCTGGCCGATGATGGAGATGTGGAGGTTGTCCCGCTCTCCCTCGTGGAAGATCTGGGAGAACTCCTTCTCGTTGATCAGCTTGGCGATGCCACCGGTGGCGGCGATGTTGCCGGCGGTGAGGCTCGCGAGGCTGGTTGTGTCGAGGTGGGCGACATCGCCAGCGGACGCGATGGGATTGCCGTTCTTGTCGATGAGAAACACGACCTTCGCGTTGGCCTCGCGCACCAGCCGATCGCAGACCTTTTTGATCTGCTCGGCCTCCGCCTCGTGCATCACCATCTGGGTGCTCATGCCCTCGTCGATAGCACGAACCCCCGCCCAACCCCAAATCGCCGCCGACCGACGGGGCATGCCTCCGTCAGAGCTGCCGGCGGGTTGACAGCGCGCGGGCCAGCGTGAGGCGGTCGGTGAACTGGAGCTCGCCGCCGACGGGGACGCCCTGGGCGATGCGGGACAGGGCGAGGCCGAGGGGCTGAAGCTGGCGGAACAAGTACAGCGCGGTGGCCTCGCCGTCGACCGAGGGCGGGGTGGCGAGGATGATCTCCTTCACCGCCTGGTCCGTCGACGACAGCCGCGCAAAGAGCTGCTGGATGCGCAGCTCGTCGGGGCCGACGCCGTCCAGGGGCGACAGCGTCCCGTGGAGGATGTGGTACCGCCCGCGCATCTCGCCGGTGGCCTCGACGGCGGCCTGGTCCTGGATGGTGGCGACGACGCACAGCACGGTGTCGTCGCGGCGGGGGTCGGCGCAGACGGCGCAGGGGCCCTCCGTGGCGCACAGCAGGCAGCAGCGCGGGCACTCGTGGACGCGCTCCGCGACGTCGACGAGGGCGGAGGCCAACGCGCGCATCAGCTCGCGATCCTGCCGCAGCAGGTGATGCACCAGGCGAACGGCGGTTCGCTCGCCGATGCCGGGCAGGCGCGAGAGCTGCGACACGAGGGTGCGGATGGGATCGCTCACGCCCCGCGCTTCTACGGGCGGCGCGCGAGGACGTCGAGGGCGGCGACGCGGAAGATCTCGGCCATGGTGGGGAAGTTGAAGACGTGGTCGACGAGGTCGTCGACGCCGAGGCCGCCGATCATCGCGAGCTGCCCCACGTGCACGAGCTCCGGGGCGTCGTCGCCGGCGGCCTGCACGCCGAGGATGCGCTCCCCGCGCGGGTCGGCGACGATCTTGAGCAAGCCGTCGGTGTTGCCGCTGATGAGGCCGCGCGCGATCTCGCTCGTGCGCGCGCGGCCGACCACGACGGCGCCCATGCGCCGCGCGTCGTCCTCGGACAGACCGACGCTGGCGAGCGCCGGGATGGTGTAGGCGCCGAGCGGCACGAGGTCGAAGCCCGGCCGCGACGGCAACCCGAAGGCGTGGCGGACCGCGCGGCGGCCCTGCTCCATCGACGTCGACGCCAGCGCGGGCGGCCCCACGACGTCGCCGGCGGCGTAGATCCCCTGCGCCGCGCGCAGTTGGGTGTCCACGACGATGTGCCCGTGGGCGTTGAGGGCGACCCCGACGCTGTTGAGGCCGAGCCCCTCCACGGAGGCCGTCCGCCCGAGCGCCACCAGCGCCTTTTCGGCCGTGAACGGCCCCCGCGACGTCTCCACGGTCACCGCGGTGCCGTCGAAGGACGCCGAGGCGACCTCGGCGCCGGAGGCCACGGTGCCGCCGTGGCCGACGAGCGCGTCGGCGAAGATGCGCGACAGCTCGCTGTCGAGGAAGGCGAGCGGCCGCGGGCCGCGGTCGACGAGCGTCACCCGGGCGCCGAGCGCCGCGAACGTCGACGCGTACTCGCACGCGGCGACGCCGCCCCCGAGCACCAGCAGGGAGTCCGGCATGTTCGGGAGCCCGAGGATGGAGTCGCTGTCGAGGATGTGCGCGTGGTCCAGGGGGATGCCCGCGGGCGCGAGCGGGCGCGACCCGGTGGCGATGAGCACGACCGGGGCCGACGCCTCCTGCCGCGCGCCCCCCGGCTCCACGATCTCCACCCGCGCGCCGCCGCCGGCCAGGGGCGCGAGGATGTGCGCGTCACCGCGGATGCGCTCGACGCCGCTGCGGGTGAGCGACTTGTCCGCGACCGCCGCGTGCGCCGCCGCCACCTGCGCGGCGCGGCGCAGGTGCCCGTGCAGCGGCACCTCCCCGGGCCGGACGCTGAGGCCCGCGGCCGCGCTCTTGCGTCTGAAGGCCAGCAGGTGCTGCGCCTGCTCCCGCAGGACCTTGGACGGAATGCTGCCGCGCCGCACCGACGCGCCGCCGGGCCGGGCGGCGCGCTCGATGACGAGGACGCTCTTGCCCGCCTTGGCCGCCTGCACCGCGCCGGTCTGCCCCGCGGGTCCGGCGCCGATGACGATGAGGTCGACCTCCATAGAGCGGACTACGGCCGGTGCGCGGCCGAACTGAAGGCCGCCGGGTTAAAGGCCCGGGATCCCGAGCCCGCCCGCCATCTGCTGGGTGTGCTCGACGCGGGCCTCCTCGGCGGCGGCGATGGCCTGGCCGACGGCGGCGCGGACGAGATCCTCGAGGAGGGTGGGGTCGGCCGGATCGATGGCGGCCTTGTCGATCTTGACCGACTTCACCTCCATCATCCCGTTCAGGACGACGCGGACCATCCCGCCGCCGGCCTCCCCGACGACGGTCTTTTGCTGGAGGTCGCGCTTGAGCTGCTCCTGCATCTCCTGCGCCTTCTGCATCATCTCGGCGAGCTTCTGGGGATCGATCATGATCCCGGCGCTACCAAGGTGCGATAGACAGAGCTAGTGGCGTCGCCCCCCGTGCTCCTGCGTCCGGTCGGCTTCTGGACGAAGCGTCCCGGAGACGGTTTGCCCGATCCGCGCCGGCTCATGTCGTCGACGTGGGAGCGGCAGCGGCGCGGCTTCATCGCCGGCTACCTGATGACGGGGCCCATCCTCGAGGAGATGGAGACGCACGCCTGCCTCGTGTGCGGCGCCGACGCCGGTCACCGCGAGCGAACGGACGGTGTGTGGCGCTGGCCGGAGGGCCTCGCGCACTACGTCACCGTGCACGGCGTGCAACTGCCCGAGGAGCTCGTCGAGCACATGGCCAAGCACAGCTTCACGGCGCCGCGCGTCAACGTGCGCGCGCTCCGCGAGCAGCTCCCGAAGACCAACCCCGCGGCCACCAGCCTGATCTCCAAAAGCGAGGTCGCCGCCGAGCTCGACGACATGCTCTCGTCGTCGGACAGCCGCCGCCCGCGCAAGAGCGGCGATCCCCTCGACGACGACACCGCCGCCATCCCCGTGAGCCAGGCGTGGAAGGTGCTCGTGCAGGGGGTGCCCACGCAACCGCAGAAGATCGTGTTCGACAGGCCCATCGTCATCGGCCGCGACCGCACCTGCGACGTCGTCCTCGACCACAAGAGCGTGTCCCGCCGTCACGTCCGCCTCGTGCCGTGGAAGGACCGGGTCATCGTGCAGGACCTCGGCAGCAGCAACGGCGTCTGGGTGCAGCAAAAGCGCTACGAGGGGCAGATCGAGATCCGCGAAGGCCAGCAGTTCTCCCTCGGACAGGCCACGATCATCGTCGTGCGACGACACTAGGTTCCTTCGTGCACAAGGAGACGCGCGAGGAGCGGCGGGCGAGGTTGGCGGAGCGGGTGAAGACGCTGCCCGCGGAGCCCGGCTGCTACCTGATGAAGGACAAGCACGGCGAGATCTTCTACGTCGGCAAGGCCGGCAGCCTGCGCGCTCGCGTGAAGAACTACTTCACCGGCAGCGACACCCGGCAATTCGTCGACTGGCTCGACGACATCCTCCACGACATCGAGTACGTCGTGGTGCGCAATGAGAAGGAGGCCCTGCTCCTCGAGCGCACCCTGGTGAAGGAGCACCAACCCCGCTTCAACGTCAAGCTGCGCGACGACAAGAACTTCATCCACCTGCGGCTCGACACGCGGCCCGCCGACGACGAGGCGTCGATGCGGCGGCAGTTCCCGCGCGTGGAGGTGGTCCGCGGTCCGAGCGCGGGCGGCGCCAGGACCTTCGGCCCGTACCACTCGGCCACCGCCGTGCGCTCCACGCTGCGCGTGCTCAACCGCCACTTCCAATTGCGCACCTGCCGGGACGCCGTCCTCGAGAACCGCACGCGCCCCTGCCTGCAGCACCAGATCGGCCGCTGCCCGGCCCCGTGCGTCTATCCCGTGCCCGACTACGCCGAGCGCGTCCACGACGCCGCGCTCTTCCTCGGCGGCAAGTCGAAGGAGCTCGAGCAGCGGCTGCGGGCGCGCATGCTGCAGGCGGCGGACGCGGAGGAGTTCGAGGTGGCGGCGCGCGTGCGCGACCAGCTCGGCGCGGTGCGCGCGGCCATGGACGAGCAGGTGGTCACCGACGTCGACAAGCGCCGCGACATCGACGTCATCGCCGCCCACCGCGCGGGGTCCCTGCTCGTCATCGTGCGCGTCGTCGTGCGCGACGGGCGCATGCAGGGCACCGAGACCGAGACCTTCGACAAGGCGGAGTTCCCCACGGAGGAGCTGGTGTCGAGCGCCCTGTCGCAGTTGTACGCGAGAGAGCCGCCGCCGGACGAGGTGCTCGTCGGCGTCGACCTCGGCGACGACGCACGCGCCCTCGCCGAGGCCACCGGCGCCGACGTGCGGGTGCCGCAGCGCGGCCACGGGCGGCGCCTGCTGGAGATCGCCGAGAAGAACGCCGACGCGGCCGCCGCCGACGTCCTGCGCAAGCAGGACGTGCGCGAGCGCGGGCTCGCCGCGTTGCAGAAGCGGCTCGACATGCCGCGGCTGCCGCGCGTGATCGAGTGCTACGACGTGTCGCTGTTCCAGGGGACGGACGCCGTGGCGTCGCAGGTGGTGTTCGTCGACGGTCAGCCGGACAAGTCGCGCTACCGCCGCTACAACATCCGCCTGCACGCCGGCATGCAGAACGACGACTTCGGCATGCTGCACGAGGCGCTCGTCCGCCGGCTCAAGAGGGGCGTCGCGAACGGGGAGCTGCCCGACGTCATCCTCGTCGACGGCGGCAAGGGGCAGCTCAACGTCGCCATCGCCGCGTGCAAGGACGTCCGCGTGCCCGTCGGCGAGGGCGGCGTGTACCTCGCCGGCGTCGCCAAGGCGCGCTCGTGGTCCGAGGGCGTCGACCGGCGCGCCCGGCCGGGGACGGTGCGCGAGGACCGCGACGACGTGACCGTGGCGGAGGACCAGCAGGAGAGCGCGCTTCAGATGAGCCCCGAGCGGCTGTTCCTGCCGCACGTGAAGGACCCGGTGGTGCTGCGGCCGCACACCGCCGACCGCTTCCTCGTCGAGCAGTTGCGCGACGAGGCGCACCGCTTCGCCATCACCGGGCACCGCGGGCGGCGCAAGCGGCGCACGCTGCGCTCCGTCCTCGACGACATCCCCGGCGTCGGCCCCGCGCGGCGGCGCGCGTTGTTGAAAGCGCTCGGCGGCGTCGACGCCATCGCGCGCGCGCCCGTCGACGACATCGCCAAGGTCGGCGGCGTCGGCCGCGCCATGGCGCTCAAGATCAAGGCCGCCCTCGGCGACCCCGCCATCGATCCGCCCGCGCCCGAGGATCCCTGACGCGCCCCCGTCGCCGGGAGTGGGACGGAGCGGGGCACCAGCGCGCGGTCGGTTGCCGTCTCATTGGAGGCCGACGTACTTTGCTCGATTGGTGGACCGCGTCTCCGCCCAGGCGACGGCGTTGCTCGAGGAAGGCCGGCCGCTCGAAGCGGCCGAGCTGCTCGCGGGCAACAGCCGTTTCGGCCAGGCGGCGCGCCTGTTGCTCGGCCACCTCGGGGTCGCCGCCGACGGCGTCGCGTCGCTCCCTCCCGGCAAGCGGCTCCACGTCGAGAAGGCCGCCGCCTACCTCGTGCGGGCGCAGGAGGAGGGCGAGGCGGCCGCCCTGTACGCGGCCCTCGGCGACGCCGCGCGGGCGGCCGAGCTGCACCGCGCGGCCGAGGTCCGCGCGGCGCAGCCACCGAGCCCGCAGCTCGCCGAGCGGCTCGAGCGCCAGGGCCGCCTCGAGGACGCCGCGCGCGCGTGGCTGCACCTCGGCGAGCGCGACGCGGTCGCGCGCGTGGCGCGCCAGCTCCCCCCGCGCACGGGGGCGTTCTATCTCGGCCAGATCGGCCGGTACTTCGAGGCCGCCCGCCTCTGCCTCGACGCCGGCGACAAACAAGCCGCGTACGAGTGCCTGGTGCGCGTGCCCTCCACCGATCCCGACTACAACGCCGCCTGCCGCCACGTCGTCGCCCTCGTATGGTCGAAGCGCTTCCTCGACGAGCGCCTGGCGGCGTTCCTCAGGCCGTGGACCGAGTCCGTGCCGGAGCAGGGAGACTTCGACGCGCTCTGCAAGCTCGCCGTGCTCTTCGGCGAAAACGGCCGCATCGACGACGCCCGCGAGGTCTACCGCCGCATCGTGCAGCAGGCGCCCGACCACGGCGAGGCGAAGACCGGCCTCGCCATCCTCTCCGGCGACGGGCTCGAGCCCGCGGGCGTGAGCGGGAGCGCGGGCGGCCGCGAGGTCACGCAGACCGCGCGGGTGTTCGCGCGCGTCGACAAGACCGGCATGGAGGTGGTGTCCGAGGAGCACACCCACGGGATCGCGCGCGGCGCGCTCGCCCGCCGCGTGCGCGCCCTGCAGGCCGACGCGCTCGTCGGCGGACGCTACCGGCTCCGCAAGAAGGTCGGCGGCGGCGGGATGGGGGTGGTCTTCGAGGCGTTCGACGAGGAGCTCGGTGAGCTCGTGGCGCTGAAGTTCCTCCTGCCGCTCGAGGAGGACAACGCGCTCGCGCGCTTCAAGCGTGAGATCGCGCTCACGCGGCGCTTGTCGCACCCGAACATCGTGCGCGTGTTCGACCTCGGGATCCACGAGGACCTGCGCTACGTCACCATGGAGCTTCTGCGCGGCCAAGACCTCGCGCACCGCATGAAGAACGGGGAGCTCGACCTCGCCACCGGGCTCGACGTCCTCGCCCAGGCGTGCCGTGGCCTCGACGCCGCGCACAAGGAGGGCATCGTTCATCGGGACGTGAAGCCCGCGAACATCTTCGTCACCGAGCGGGGCCCGGTGAAGGTGATGGACTTCGGCGTCGCCCGCGAGGCGAGCGAAGCCGCCGCGGGCCTCACGCAGGCGGGCGTCATCCTCGGGACACCGCGCTACATGCCCCCGGAGGTGTTCCTCGGCTCGCGCGCCATTCGGCCGAGCATGGACATCTATGCGCTGGGCGTCTGCGCCTACGAGCTCGCTACCGGCGAGCCCCCCTTCGAGGACGGGCACTCCATGACGCTCCTTAAAAAGAAGGTGAACGAGGACCCGGTGCCCCCGCGCACCAAGAACCCCGACGTCCCCGAGGTGCTCGACGCCCTCATCCTCTCGCTCCTCGCCAAGCTGCCCGAGGGCCGGCCCGCCACCGCCGGCGACGCCGCCGACGCCTTCGAGCGCATCGTCGCGTGGCTCGCGATGAACGCACCGACGCGCACCGACGAGCGCGCCAGGCGCGAGTGAGCCGACGCCGCGTGCCCGTCAGGGCGATCGGCGGCGGGCGAACACGGACTGGAGCACCGGCATCACCACGAGCACCAGCGGGACGGCGGTGACGAGGCCGCTGATGATGGCCACGGCGAGCGGCGCCTGCATGCGCGCGCCCTGCCCGATGCCGAGCGCGAGGGGGAAGAGCGCGAGCACGGCGATGATGGACGTCATCAAGATGGGCCGCAGGCGCATCTTGCCCGCGCGCACGAGCGCCTCGTGGTCAGGATCGACGTCGTCACCGAGCTCGGCGAAGAAGAAGATGCACAGCTCGGTGACGATGCCGACGATCATGGTCAGGCCCATCATCGACGAGAGGTTGAGCTCCGTTTTCGTGAGCCACAGCCCCACGAGCACGCCCGCCGCCGACAGGAACGTCGTGGCGAGGATAGCGGCGACGATGGCGGCGCGCTCGTAGAGGAACATCAACAGGAGCGCCACGAGCACCACTGCGCTCGCAAACACGAGGGCGAGGTCCCGCAGCGAGCGCGCCTGCTCCGCGTAGAGCCCTCCGTAGGCCACGCGGAGCCCCGGCGGGAGCGGCGTCTTGGCCACCGCTTCCTTGACGTCGCGCATGGCGGACGCGAGGTCGCGGCCCTCCAGGCGCGCGGTGACGGCGACCATCTGCTCCAGGTTCTCGCGCGTCACCTCGGCGCGCCCCTCGCTGACGCCCACCCGCGCCACCCGCGCGAGCGGGAGCATCTGTCCGTCGCCGCCCTCGAGCCGCAGGCCGGGGACGGACTCGACGCGCGCGCGCGACGCCGGCGGCCCCCACACGCGAACGCCGAGCGTTTGCTGGCCGCGGCGGAAGTCCGCGGCCACGCGCCCCTCGAGGAGCAGGCCCGCCTGCCCGTCCACGGCTTCGGGCCGGAGGTGCTCGAGCTGTGCGCGCGCGCGGTCGACGCGGACGACGATGTCGTCGCCGGCGACGGTGACGCCGTCGAAGACCTCGACGAGCCCGGGGACCTTCTCGAGGGCGGCGGCCACGCGGCGACCGGCCTCCTCGAGCGCGGCCTCGTCGCCGCCGAAGATTTTCACCTCCACGGGCTGCGGCACCGCGGTGAGGTCGCCGATGAGGTCCTCCATGAGCTGCGCGGTCTCGATGCGGAGGCCGGGGACGTCGCGCTCCACCTGCCGGCGCAGATCGCTCATGACTTCCTCGATGTCGCGCCGGGGCAGCGGCCTCAGGTGGATGAAGTAGTCGCCGGTGTTGACCTCGGTGAGGGCGCCGCCGAGCTGAAGCCCCGTGCGGCGCGAGTAGTTGTCCACCTCGGGCAGCGCCTGGATGCGCTGCTCGACGATGCGCAGCATGCGATCCGTCTCGCTGAGCGACGTCCCCGGCGGGGCCGTGTAGTCGAGGATGAAGCCGCCCTCGTCGATGACGGGCATGAAGCCCTGCCCGAGCGCGCGGTACGCGAGGCCGCCGCTGGCGGCGAGCGCGGCGACGATGGGGACGACCAGGAGCCGGCGCGCGAGGAGGGCGCGCGTGAGCCGCTCGTAGGCGCGCTGCGCGGCCGCGAGCGCGCGCCCCGCCGCGGGCGGGCGGTGGCGCGGGTCGAGCACGGCGTGGGCCAGCAGCGGCACGGCGACGAGGGAGAAGGCGTAGCTGAGCGCCAGTGACACCGCGATGGTGAGCGCGAGCGCCTTGAAGAACGCGCCGGCCACGCCCCCGAGGAACGCCAGCGGCACGAAGACCACGATGGTCGCGAGCGACGACCCCGTCAGCGGCCGCGCCATCTCGAGCCCGCCGCGGATGACGTCGGCGGCCTCGGGGTGCCGCGCGGGGGCGCCGGCAGCGTCCGGCGCGGGCGCTTGTCCCCCGGCGGGCGGGCGCTCCGCGGCCATCCGGCGCGCGATGTTCTCGATGACGACGACCGCGTCGTCGATGACGAGGCCGACGGCGGCGGCCATGCCGCCCAGGGTCATCACGTTGAGCGTCATCCCGACGCGCTCGAGCACGAGCACCGTCGCCGCGAGCACCCCGGGGAGCACCACGGCGACCACGAGCGTGACACGCAGGTTCCGCAGGAACGCGAAGAGCACCGCGGCCGCGAACAGCGCGCCGAGGAGGATGGCGTCGCGCACGCTGGTGGACGAGGCGCGCACGAGCTCCCCCTGGTCGTACCAGGGCTTGATCACGACGTCGCGCGGCAGCTCGCTTTCGTGCGCGCGCAGGGCGGCGAACACCGCGTCCTTGATGGCGAGCGTGTTGCCGTCGCGCTGCTGGCGGATGTCGACGAGGACGGCGTCCGTGCCGCCGGCGGTGACCCGCGTCCACTGCGTGGCGCGCGCGAGCGTCACGTCGGCGACGTCCCCGACGGTGACGACGGCGCCGGCCGCGGACGCCACGGGCGTCTTCTTGACGTCGTCGACGTCGACGTACCCGGCGTCGTCCACGACGAGGTAGAGGCGGTCGTGGTCCTCGACCCGGCCGATGGCGCTCACCCCGGAGCTCTGGCCGAGCGCATCGACGACGTCGTCGGTGCCGAGCCCGTGGGCAGCGAGCTTCATCGGGTCGACCACCACCTGCACCTCGGCGACCGCGCCGCCGAGCACGTCGACGCTGGCGACGCCGGGGATGCTCGACAGGATGGGGCGCAGCCGCAGCACGGCGAAGTCCCGCAGCGACACGGGATCGCGCGTGGCGGACGTCAAGCTGAAGCCGAGGACCGGGAAGACCGTGGGATCCATGCGGCGAACGTCGAAGGTGGTCCCCGGGGGCAGCGACGCGCCGAGCTGCGCGAGCACCGCCTGCGTCTGGAGCGCGGCCTCGGTCATGTCGACGCCCCAGTCGAACGAGAGCGAGACGTCGGCGGCGCCGCGGCTCGACGTGGAGCGCACGGTGCGCACGTGGGGAACGGCGCGCAGCGCCTCCTCCACCGGGCGCGTGACGTCGGTGACCATGCGATCGATGGGCCGCTCGCCGGCGTCGACGCTGACCACGATGCGCGGGAAGTCGATGATGGGAAACAGGCCGACCGGCACGCGGGCGGCGTCGACGACGCCGGCGACTACGACGAGGGCGAACGCCAGGAGCAGCGAGCGCTTGTGCGCCGACAACCAACGCGCCGCCCCCTCCGCGCTCACCGCCGCACCCCGAGGTCGTGGGGCGCGCTCATGGGGCGGTGCCCGGGGTCGTGGGGCGCGCCCCGGTGGCCGCCGTGTGCACCGCGGCGCCGTCGTCGAGCTCGGCGGCGCCGGTGGTGACGACGCGCGCGCCCTCGTGGAGCTCATGGAGCCCGGCGCCCGTCGGGGCGACGGCGACACGCACACCGTCGTCGACGAGGACCTTCACCTCGACGCGGCGGACCTTGTCGCCGCCCACCACGAACACGGCGCGCGGCGGCGCCGCGCCGGTGACGCTCCTGCGCGGCACGAGCAGCGCGCCCTCGATGCGCCGGACGACGATCCGCCCGCGCACGGCGGCGCCCTCGACGAACGGCGCGCTCGCGAGCGCGACGACGACGGCGGCCTGGTGCGTCTCCGGATCCACCTGGGGATGCACCTGCACGATCTTTCCGTCGGCGGCGACGGCGTCGTCGTAGAGCGCGGCGAGGTGCACGTCGCCGCCTGCGGCGAGCCTGCCGACGTCGCGGGCCTCGACGCCGAGCCGCGCCCGCTGGGCGCCCTCGACGGCGAGGAGCACCAGCGGCGAGCCCGGCGCGACGACGTCGCCGGGCTTGGCGATGGTGGTGCGCACGAGGCCCGCGGCCGGCGCCCGGACGGTGCGCGTGCGCGTGGAGCCGTCGAACGCCGCCGCCTCCGCCTTGGCCTTGTCGAGCGCGGACTCGGCCTGCGCGACGTCTGCGTTGGTGGCGAGCCCCTTGTCGCGCTGCCCCCTGAGCCGCTTGACGTCGCGCGCGGCGTAGTCGACGTCGATGCGGGCCTTCTCGGCGTCGAGGCGTACGCTGCTCGACGGGCGCACCTCGGCGACCACCTCGCCGGCCTTCACGACCTGCCCCGCGCGGACCAGGAGGCGCCCCACGCTCGCCTCGAGCGGGAAGCTCACCGGCACGGTGGCGTCCGGCGCGGGCTCGACGTTGCCGTACGCCTCGAGCGTGTCCTCGATGCTGCCGCGCTCGACGGCCGCCGTCTCCACGAGCGCGGAGGCCTTGACCTCGGCTTCGCCGTCGTCGTCCCCGCCTCCGCTCTTGCACCCGCCGGCGAGCGCGAGGGCCACGACGCACGCGGCGAGGCCCGCGCGGCGGGCGACGCCGCGGCGCCCCACGGCGAGAGCGGGGCATGGCGTCATCGGGGGCTCCCGGCCGGAGGCAGGGGAGCGCCGACGGCGGTCTGCAGCGCGATCCATTGCTCGACCTCGTCTTCGGAGAGCGCCAGCGCACGCAGCCGCGCGTCGACGAGCGCGGCGCGGACCTCGGCGCGCGTGAACAGCGTGGCGTTGCCGCTCTTCACGGCCTCGTCGAGGGCGGCGTCGGTCTTTTCGAGCAGCGGCAGGCGCGCCGCGAGCGCGTCCCGCTGCTCGCGCGCGTGCGTTCGCGCGCGCAGCAGCCGGTCGATGTCGGCGCGCACCGCTTGCAAGCGCGCGTGGTACTCGGCGCGGAGCTGGTCGCGCGTGGCGCGCTCGACGGCGACCGCGCCGCGGTTGCCGTTGAAGATCGGCACCGTGATGGACGCGCCGCCGCCGGCGGTGAAGAAGCCGCCGGGATCCCGGGCGCCCTCGACGTTGACGGTGAAGCGCGGAAACTCCCCGAGCATCGCCGCGGCCAGCGCCTGCTCCTGCCCGTCGTAGGCGCGCTCGAGCCCCACGAGGTCCGGCCGCTGGGCGCGCGCCAGCGCGAACAGGCGCGCCGTCCCCCCGGCGGCGGGCGGCGGCGACGCCACCGCGCTCACCTCGACCGGCGTGCCGGGCGGCAGGCCCAGCGCCTGCCCGAGCAGGGCGCGCGCCTCGTCGAGGGCGCGGGAGATCTCGAGCGCGCGCGACTCCGCGTCGAGCGCCGCCACGTGCGCGATGCCGAGCGCCTCGACGGTGACGTCTCCGGTGGCACGCGCCGCGAGCGCCGCGTCGAGCAGGCGCTGGGTCGACGCGCGCGCCTCGCTGGCGACCTCGAGCTGTTGCGCGAGCGACGCCACCCGCGCCGCCTGCACCCGCGCGTCGCCGGCGACCACGATCTCCTCGTACGCGAGCGCGAGGCGGGCGGCGTCGGCGGCGAGGAGCGCGGCCTTGCGCGAGGCGCCGGCGGTGACGACGTCGCCGAGGTCCCAATCGACGCCGACGGCGGCGCCGGTGGTCTCCCCGGTGGTGGACGCCACCGGCTGCGCGACGCCGGCGGTGATGGACGGATCGGGCCACAGCCCCGCGCGCTCCGCCTCCGCGTCCTTCACCGGGAGCGCGGCGCGCGCGGCCGCGAGCTCGGGGTTGCGGGCGATCGCGAGGCGACCGGCGTCGTCGACGGTGATGCGCCCGGGCACCGGCGGCAGGGGGCCGTTCGCGACGGGACGATCGACGTCGAGCGCGGCGAGGCCGGCCTCCGCGTCGGCCGTGACGCAGCCTCCCGAGAGCGCGGAGAGCGCGCAGAGCGCGGCGAGCGCGTTGCGCGCGTTGAGCGCTTTCAGTGCGGTGCTCATGCCGCCGCCACCGTGAGCGAGAACGTGCAGCCCTCTTCGCGGGGCGCGACGACGAGGTCGCCGCCGAGGCCGCGCGCGATGTCGCGGGCGAGCGGCAGGCCGAGGCCGAAGCCCGCGGTCGCGCCCCGCGTGTCGCTGCCGCGGTAGAAGCGCTCGAACACGCGGGCGCGCTCGTCGGCGGCGAGCCCCGGGCCGTCGTCGCTGACGTCGACGCGGACGGCGCCGGCGTCGCAGGCGACGCCGACCACGACGACGCTGCCCTCGGGCGCGTACTTGCACGCGTTGTCGACGAGGTTGGCCACGGCCCGCGACAGCCACGTCTCGTCGGCGCGTGCCATCGCGCCGCCCGGCGGCGGAGGGGTCAAGGCGATGCGCAGGTCGCGCACGGCGGCGACGGCGGCGTAGGCGTCTGCGACGCCCGCGACGACGGCGACGACGTCGACGGGTCTTCGTTCGAGCGCGAGCTGCCCGCCGTCGGCGCGCGCGAGCGTCAGGAGCGACTCGACGAGGGCCGAGAGCTTGCCGACGTCCTCGAGCGCGCCTCCGATGGTGGCGGCGAGCTCCGCGGGCTCCCGCGGCCGCCGCAGCGCGAGCTCGAGGTTGCCGCTCAGGATGGACAGCGGCGTGCGCAGCTCGTGCGAGGCGTCGGCCGTGAAGCGGCGCAGCCCCTCCACGCTCTTTTCGAGCCGTTCGAGCATCGCGTTCAACGCCTGCACGAGCGCGCCGACCTCGCCGCTCACGCCGGGCTCGAGGGCGATGCGGCGCTCGAGGTCGCGCGCGTCGAGCGACGCGGCGACGTCGATGATTCGTTCGAGCGGCGCAAGCTCGCGCCGAGACAGCGCCCAGCCGCCGCCCACCGCGACCAGGAGCGCCGCCGGCAGCGCCGCCGCCAGCGACGCCGCCAGGTGCTGCCCCGCGACGTGCGCCTCGGCCTGCTCCTCGGCGTCTGCGCCTTCGAGCGCGTCGGGCTCGACGACGGCGACGACGTAGACGACGGCGCTGAACGCCACGAGCACGAGGGTGAGCACCGCGCCGTACCAGAGCGCGAGACGACCGCGGAGGGTGCGCGGCAGCCCCATGCGTCACCCGCCCGGCGCGCTCAAGCGATACCCGACGCCGCGGACGGTATCGATGAGCGACGCTTCGCCGGGGCGATCGAGCTTCTTGCGCAGGTGCGCGACGTGGACGTCGACGATGTTGGTGCCGGGATCGAAGCCGTAGCCGAAGACGAGGTCCAGGACCGCGCGGCGGCTGACGACCTCCCCGGGCCGGCGCATGAGGATCTCGAGCAGCGCGAACTGCTTGGCGGACAGCGCCACGTCCACCCCGGCGCGCTCGACGCGGTGCCGCGCGACGTCGAGCACGAGATCCGCGCAGCGAAGCACGCCCTCGTCGCCGTGCCCGCCGCGCCGCACGAGCGCCCGCAGCCGCGCGGTGAGCTCGGCGAAGGCGAAGGGCTTCACGAGGTAGTCGTCGGCGCCGGCCTCGAGCCCGCGCACGCGATCGGGGACGCCGTCGCGCGCGGTGAGCATGAGGATCGGGATGCGCACGCCGTCGGCCCGCGCGCGCGAGAGCACGTCGAGGCCGTCGAGCCCCGGCAGGCGTCCGTCGAGGACGCACACGTCGTGCGCCGCCGCCGAGAGGCGCGCGAGGCCGGCCTCGCCGTCGACGACCTGCTCGACCGCGAAGCCCTCCTCGACGAGCCCACGCGCGAGCATGTCGCCGAGCCGCGCGTCGTCTTCCACGAGCAGGAGCCGCATGGGTCGACCGTAGCCGGTGGACGCGCGCGCGGGCGCTTTGTTCATCGAATCTTCATCCTCGCCGCGCGGTTGTAGCCGCGCTCCGTGGGGGCGACAACCGCGCGGTGCCCACGACGACGTCCGGGCCGTCGGCGGGCGCGGCGGGGCCGGCTCAGGGCACCTCTTCGCAGGCCCGCTGGTCGGCGGGACAGACGCACGCGCAGGCGACGTGGCAGGACGCCCTCGCGCGACGCTCCTCGTCCTGCTCCCAGGGCAGCGGCGCGGTGCCGCTGCACGACAGCGCCTGCTGGTAGACGCAGCCGTTGGCGGCGCACGTGGACGCGGCCGTCGCCGCCGTGCCCTCCGGCTCCGCGCAGCACACGTCGGCGCGCACGTGCCAGGTGCGCTCGTCCGGACCGACGAACGTCGTGGTGCTCGCGCAGGCGACGAAGGCGGCGCCGGCGAAGGTGGCGCCGGCGACGACGGCGACGAGGCCGGCGGCGGCCACGACACCAGGGAGCGTGCCCGCGCGGGTCAGGCGCGCCACTTGATGCTGCAGCCGACGGAGGGGTTCTGGGCGCTCGAGGGCGCGTGGCCTGCGAGGAGCGCGTCCACCGCCTCCTTCAGCTCGCGGCGCGTGACCTTCTCGGGCTCCTTCCAGTTGTCGTCGAGGCGGCCGCGATACCTGAGCGCGCGATCCTTGTCGTACAGGAAGAAGTCCGGCGTGCACACGGCGCCGAACGCGCGCGCCACGTCCTGCGATTCGTCGTGCAGATATGGAAACGGCATCGCCTTTTCGCGCCAGCGCGCCGCGAGCTTGTCGAAGGCGTCGTCGGGGTAGCTCGCGGCGTCGTTCGAGCACACGGCGACGATCTGGAGCTGTGCCTGCGGGAGCTCGTTCTGCAGGGCGATGATCCGATCTTCCACGGCGCGCGCGTAGGGACAGTGGTTGCAGGTGAAGACCACCAACAGGCACTCCGGCGCGGCGAAGTCGCTCTTTTGGTACGTGCGCCCGTCGACGGCGGGTAGGAGGAATTCCGGGCATGGCCCGCCGAGCTCGTGAGGAGGTGATGAGACCGCCATCGCGCGTGGTTAACACACTCGTCGGCGACGCAAACGCCATCAAACGTTGTTCGAGCGGGCTCCAACCGCTATGCCTCCCATCGTGACGACGAGAACCACCCGACTGACCACCGCCGACGTACGCGACCTCCTCGCGGAGCGCGTCGTCGTGTTCGACGGCGCCATGGGCACACAGCTCCAGGCCCGCAACCTCACCGCAGCCGACTTCGGCGGAGAGGCGTACGCCGGCTGCAACGAGAACCTCGTGCTCACGCGGCCCGACGTCGTCGCCGACGTGCACCGCGCCTACTACGAGGCCGGCTGTGACTTCGTCGAGACCGACACGTTCGGCGGCACGCCGCTCGTCCTCGCCGAGTACGACCTCGCCGACAAAGCGCTCGCGATCAACGAGGGCGCGGCGCGCATCGCGCGCGACGTCGCCGAGGAGCTCCAGGCCAAGGACGGGCGGACGCGATGGGTGGCCGGCTCCATGGGGCCCACCACGCGCTCCATCTCCGTCACCGGCGGCATCACCTTCGACGAGATGGCCGAGACGTACACCGTGCAGGCCGAGGGCCTGTTGCGCGGCGGCGCCGACGTGCTCGTTCTCGAGACCAGCCTCGACACCTTGAACGTCAAGGCCGGCATCGTGGGCATCGAGCGCGCCGAGCAGAAGCTCGGCATCGAGGTGCCGCTGATGCTGTCGTGCACCATCGAGCAGACCGGCACCATGCTCGGCGGTCAGACCGCCGAGGCGTTCCACGTCTCCGTGGAGCACGCGGCCCGCCGCAACAAGCGCGGCGGCCTGGTCTCCGTCGGGCTCAACTGCGCCACGGGCCCCGATCCCATGGCGGATCACGTGCGCGCGCTCTCGGCGCTGTCGTCGTTCGCGGTGTCGTGCATGCCCAACGCCGGCCTCCCCGACGAGGACGGGCGCTATGGAGAGACGCCGGAGTCGCTCGCCAGGAAGGTCGGGCGCTTCCTCGACAACGGCTTCTTGAACGTGATCGGCGGCTGCTGCGGCACCACCCCCGCGCACGTCGTGGCGCTCGCCGCGGCGGCGCGCGCGCACAAGCCGCGGCCCATCGCGGCCCGGCGGGCGGCGTGGGTCTCGGGCATCGAGGCGGTGGACCTCGACGAGGTCAGGCCCGTCATCGTCGGCGAGCGCACCAACGTCATCGGCTCGCGCGCCTTCAAGCGCCTCGTGGTCGAGGGCAAGTGGGACGAGGCCGCCGAGATCGGGCGCAAGCAGGTGCGCGGCGGTGCTCACGTCGTCGACGTCTGCCTCGCCAACCCGGACCGCGACGAGCGCAGCGACGTCATCACGTTCATCGAGCAGCTCGCCAAGAAGGTGAAGGCGCCGCTCATGATCGACTCCACCGACGCCGACGTCATCGAGGAGGCGCTCAAGCGCAGCCAGGGCAAGGCCATCGTCAACTCCATCAACCTCGAAGACGGCCTCGCGCGCTTCGAGCGCGTGGTGCCGCTGCTCCGGCGCTACGGCGCCGCCGTCGTGGTCGGCTGCATCGACGAAGATCCCGAGCAGGGCATGGCGGTCACGCGCGAGCGCAAGGTGGCCGTGGCCGAGCGCTCGCTGCGGATCCTCACCGAGCAGTTCGGCGTCGCGGCCGAGGACATCATCTTCGACCCGCTGGTGTTCCCCATCGGCACCGGCGACGCGCAGTACATCGGCTCCGCCAAGGAGACCATCGAAGGCGTCCGCGCCATCAAGCAGCGCTTCCCCGCCACCAAGACCATCCTCGGCATCAGCAACGTGAGCTTCGGCCTCCCCGAGGCGGGGCGCGAGGTGCTCAACACGGTGTTCCTGCACCGCTGCTTCGAGGCCGGCCTCGACATGGCCATCGTCAACGCCGAGAAGCTCGAGCGCGTCACGCACCTCGACAAGGCCGAGGTGGCGCTCTCCAACGCCCTCATCGACGCCGACGCCGCCGGCTACAAAGCCGCCCTCGACGCGTTCGCCACGCACTTCAAGGGCAAGGCCGCCGGTCCCAAGAAGGTGAGCCGCCGCGCCGAGCTCCCGCTCGACGAGCGGCTGGCGCAAAACGTCGTCGAGGGGTCGCGCGAGGGCCTCGTCGACGACCTCGACATCGCGCTCAAGGACCGCAAGCCCCTCGACATCATCAACGGCCCGCTCATGGCGGGCATGAGCGAGGTCGGCCGCCTCTTCGGGCTGAACCAGCTCATCGTCGCCGAGGTGCTTCAGTCGGCGGAGGTCATGAAGGCGGCGGTGGCGCACCTCGAGCCGCACCTGAAGGCGGACACGTCGGGCGCCAGCGCCACCAAGGCGAAGCTGATCCTCGCCACCGTGCGCGGCGACGTGCACGACATCGGCAAGAACCTCGTCGACATCATCCTGTCCAACAACGGCTTCGACGTCGTCAACCTCGGCATCAAGGTGCCCGCGGCGGAGCTCGTGAAGGCCGTGGAGAAGCACAAGCCGGACTTCATCGGCCTGTCGGGGCTCCTCGTGAAGAGCGCGCAGGAGATGGTGGCCACGGCGGACGAGCTGCGCGCGCACGGCATCGATCTGCCCATCTTCGTCGGCGGCGCCGCGCTCACGGAGAAGTTCACCTACGGCCGCATCGCCGCCGCCTACGGAGGTCCGGTGGTCTATGCGCGCTCCGCGATGACCGGCCTCGACCTCGCCAACCGCCTCTTCGACGACGGCAAGCGCGACGCGCTCCTCGCCGACCTCCAGGCCAAGCGCGCCGAGGCCAGCGCTCCCGCGGGCGACAAGCCCGCGCCCGGCGCGGTCGCGCTCCCGAGCGCGGCCGACAAGGGGCCGCTCGTCATCAAGCACGACGAGGAGGCGCCGCGGCCGCCGGACACCGAGGTCCACGTGCTCAAGCCGCCGCTCGAGGAGATTCTGGTCGTACATCAACCCCATGATGCTCTACGCGCGTCACCTCGGGCTCAAGGGCAACGTCGACGAGCTCATCGCCAAGGGCGACGGCAAGGCCAAGGAGCTCAAGCAGATCGTGAAGGCGCTCGAGGACGAGGTGCTGGCCAAGGACCTCGTCGAGGCCCGCGCGCTCTACCGCTTCTTCCCCGCGCGCTCCGAGGGCGACACCCTCGTCGTCGGCGACGCCCGCTTCACCTTCCCGCGCCAGGCCGCCGGTGAGCGCCGCTGCCTCGCGGACCTCGTGCCGCCGAGCGGCGGCTTCGTGGGCGCGCTGGTGACCACGTGCCAGGGCAAGCGCGAGCCCGTGCGCGCCATCGCCGCGCGGATGAAGGACCGCGGCGAGCTCCTGAAGTCGCACGCGTTCGCCGCGCTCGCCATCGAGACGGCCGAGGGCTGCGCCGAGTGGCTGCACGAGAAGATCCGCGCCATGTGGGGCTTCGCCGATCCCGCGGGGACGTCCAAGAAGGACCTGTTCTCGGCGCGCTACCGCGGCAAGCGCTACAGCTTCGGCTACCCCGCCTGCCCCAACCTCGAGGACCAGGCCCCGCTGTGGAAGCTCCTCGAGCCCAACAAGCACGTGGGCGTCGAGCTCACCGACGGGTTCATGATGGACCCCGAGGCAAGCGTGAGCGCGCTCGTGTTCTCGCACCCGCAGGCGGCCTACTTCTCGGTGTAGGCGGCGGCCGCTTCGCCGCGCGGCGCGCCCGGGTCGGCGCGGGGAGAAACGCCCGCTCTACACGCGGAGCGCCGCGGCGATCTAGCGTCGGGGATGGCACCCACCGTCGCCCTGTACCGCGGCCGCTTCAATCCTCCGGGCCTGCACCACGTGGAGGGGCTCCGGGCGTTGCTCGCCCAGTTCGATCGCGTCGTGGTCATGCCCTGGGGGCCGATGTCCGATCGGCCCATCGACGAGAACATCGCCCCCACCTTCCGCGCGCTCCTGATCGACGTCGCCTTTCAGCACCTCGACCCGCGCCTCGTCGTGGACCTCACCGACATCGAGCAGGCCACCATCACCGGCCCCGCCGAGGTCGAGCAGGAAAACCCCCACCTGCAGGGCGCCGAGGTCTTCCACGTCATCGAGGCCGAGTCGTTCGCGGCGGAGCGCCGGCGCCTTCACCCGGGCGCGCGCTTCGCCGTGCTCGCGCCCGAGGGCGCGCCGGTGCCGGACGGCGACTTCCCCGTCGTGCGCGTGCACACCGACGTCGCCGGCTCGGTCATGCGCAAGCGCCTGTACGCGGGCCAATCCATCGCCGACCTCGTCCCCGCCGGCGTCGCCGCCGCCGTCGCGCGCTACGGGCTCTACCGGGGGATCCCGCGCTCCACCACGCGCCTGCGCATCGCAGAGCCGCGGCTGTTGCTCGTGGCCGACGAGCGAAACCCGAAGGCCATGATGTGGCGCGAGCGCTTCGCGCGCTTCGCCGTCGACGTCGACCCCAACCTCGTCGTGGTCTTTGGCGGCGACGGCTCCATGCTGCACGCCATTCAACAGCACTGGCGCAAGCGCGTGCCCTTCTTCGGCGTCAACACCGGGCACCTCGGCTTCCTGCTGAACGACCCGCAGCTCATCGGCGACGACGAAGACGCCGTCGCCGCGCTCTTCGAGCAACAGCTCCTCGCGCACCACATGCCCATGCTCCACGTCGAGCTGCTCGCCCGGGGCGACGGCTGGCGCTCGGGGCTGACGTTCAACGACGCCTGGATCGAGCGGGCCACCGGTCAGAGCGCGTGGGTCGAGGTGCACGTCGACGACCACGTCCGCATGCCCAAGGTCGTCTGCGACGGCGTCCTCGTCTCCACCGCCGCCGGCTCCACGGCCTATGCGCGCTCCATGGGGGCCTCGCCGCTGCTCGCCGACACACCCGCGTGGCTCCTCGTCGGCAGCAACGTGATGGAGCCCATCCTGTGGAAGAGCTCCCTGTTGTCGACGTCGTCCACGGTGCTCGTGCGCTCGCTCGACCCCGACAAGCGGCCGCTCAACGGCTTCCTGCACGGCGTGTCGCACGGCGAGGTCATCGAGATGCGCGCCCGCCACAGCCGCGCGGCCTCGGTGGAGCTCGCGTTCCTCGGCGCGCACGACATGGCCGAGAAGATCGCGAGCATTCAGTTCCCTGTCGGCTGAAAGGCTGACGAAAAACAAGGCTCGTAGCAGCACTCGGCGAAGCCGCCCACAAGGTGGCTCGCCGCGCGGAGTACGTGGCGAGGCACGTCGGCGCGCAAGAACCGCTGCAGGTTGTGAGGAAACGGCGGGTCCGAGCGGTGTTGTGATCCCGCTATCAGCGCACGTGGCGGGTTCGTGCGGGTCGTGTGCGCGCCGACGTGCCTCGATGCAACGTCGGCGCGGACTTCAGGCGGCGACGGCTGCCATCAGGGCGACCGTCGTCACCTTCGCTAGCCCCGTACGTAGAGCGTGTCGAGGCCAAGCTGGGCCTTGAGCACGGCGTTGGCGTGCTCGGCGAGACCCCTTCCGGGTGGCTCGGATCAACGGGCCAGCCCTCGTCGCCACACGCGTCAGCCTCTGAGCGCGCGAGCGCTCAGGCGGCGCTCGCACCGGCGGGCGGGTCGTCGGCGGGCGGGTCGCCGGCGGGCGGATCGTCGACGCGGGGGGCCCCGCGCGAGAAGGCGCGCGCCGCGTGCATCGCCGCGCCGGCGACGACGCCGACGGCGACGAAGCTGAACGACAGCGCGTGCCACGCGAGCCACGAGAGGATCACGGCGAACCCGCCGAGGCTGAGCGCGCCGACGGCGCCGGCGACGGCCGCGCGCTTGCCCATGCTCGGCATGCGCGCCACCACGGTTTCGATGAGCGTCGTGAGCCCGCCGCTCCACGCGGCGAGGACGAGGGCGGCGACGGCGACGGTGGAGAATCCGGGCCGCGCGTCGGCGGGCCCGCGCATGGCGACGAACGCGAAGATCCCCCCGCCGAACACGAGGTAGATCAAGAAGTTCAGGGTGAAGCGCGCGAGCACGGGCTGTGGTTACCTCGAGGCAGCGATGCCCGCACACAACGTATCGAGGCACCCGCTCGTCGTCACGCCGTCCTGATCCGTGGGCAGCCCGTCGACGCACTGCACACCGCGCGGGCAGTCCGCGTTGGTGGTGCACGGCTTCGCGCAGAACTTGCCGAGGCTCTGCTGCTGCCCGTTCTGATCGGTGCGTTGAAGCTCGAAGCACGACGAAGGCAGATCGGCGCAGTCGTCGTTGCTCTCGCACGTCCGGCACCATGGGTCGGGCGCGACGAAGCACTGTCCCTCGGGGATCCCCGTCGGGCACGTCGAGGGATCGTCGAACACCTCGGTGCCGCAGCAGAACTCGCCGAGGTCGCAGGACAGCTCCTTGCCGCGGCAGCCCTGCGGGTGGCACTGGCCGTCGGCGCCGCAGATCTCGAAGGAGCCGCAGTCGTCGTCGGAGTTGCAGCCGTCGACGCAGGTGGCGCTGGCGACGTCGCAGAAGGTGCGGATGAGCGGGCACTCGGCGTCGCTCTGGCAGCCCGAGCGTTGGCAGACGCCGTTCGCGTCGCACTCGGTGCCGGTGGGGCAGCCGGCAGCGGAGCCCTCCGTCGGGCACGGCGGCGCGAAGTGCCCGTCGGCGTGGCAGACGAGGTCGACGCCGTCCTGGCTCACGTGCTGGCCGAGCGGGCAGCCGGGCACGCACTGCTGCTGCCGCGGCCCGGGCTCGGTCTCGCAGATGTCGCCGGCGGGGCAGTCGGCGTCGGCGCTGCACAGCGCGAGGCACACGTCGAGGCCGGTGCAGGTCTGCCCGTCGGGGCACGCGGCGCCGCCCGCGCACGACAAGGCGCCGTCGCACAGCGCGGAGCCGCCGACGGGGACGCAGCCGTGGCCGGCGCCGACGGCGTCGCAGGAAAAGCCCGCGGGGCACGCGCCGCAGCCGGGGGCGCAGAAGCCGCCGGCGCACACCGAGGGGAGCCCCGTCGACGACTCGGCGCACTCGACGTCGTCCGTGCACGGGCCGCACGCGCCCTTGGCCCGGCGGCACACGCCCGCGCCCGGCGAGCAGTACGCCGGCGCCGTGCCGAAGCCGCAGTCGGCGGCGGGGTCGCCGCAGAAGTCGCACAGGGCGCCGTTGTGCGTGCAGTCGAGGCCGGCGACGCAGTCGCCGCTGTCGAGCTCGCAGAATCTCGCCGGCGCCGCAGTCCTCGTCGGCGGCGCAGCCGACGTCGACGGTGCCGCCGGTGCCGCCGCCGCCGCCGTCCGCGGGGCCGCCGTCGGGCCCGCCGTTTTCGCCGGGGAGCGGGCAGCCGGCGAGCGCGGTCAACGCGAGGGCGGCCAGCAGGGGGGAGCACACCGTGGCGCGGGGGCTTGCCCGGCGCGGCAGGCGAGCCGCGGCGCCACGTCGAGGAGCACGGTCAGATGCCATGGGGTGGACGCTACGGGCTCGCGTCGAGAGGGCAACGGGGTTATAGGCGGCGCATGAGCCGCGTGGCGTGCGACGTGGTCGTCATCGGCGGCGAGCTCTGCGGGCTCGCCGCGGCGGCCCTCATCGCCAACCAGTCGGGACGGAGCGCGCGCGTCGTCGTCCTCGACGACGGCGACGCCGTCACGGCCATGCCCCTCGGCGATCGCTTCGTCCCGACGGTGCCCACGCTCCTGCGCCTGCCCACGAGCGGCCCGGTGGGCGCGCTCCTCGACTCGCTCCAGCTCAAGCAGGACGCGCGGCGCGTCCTCGGCGAGCCGGGCGGCCTCGGCGTCATCGACGATCCCGATGTGCGCATGGTGGTCCCCGTCGAGGGCGAGAGCCGCGCCAAGGAGCTCGCGCGCGTGTTCGGCGCCGACGAGGGCGCGCGCACCGCCGCCCGCCTCCACGACGTCAACGCGGACGCGCGCGCCGGGCTCTACGCTGAGGCCGGGCTCATCCACGAGGACGGCTTCTTCGAGAAGCGCCGGCAGAAGCGGCGCCTCGAGGCGCTCGCCGCCATGGGGCGCACCGAGGACGACGACCCCGCCGCGCTCGCGCTCGCGGCGGTCTCTCTCGGCGTCGCGGGCGAGCAGCTCCTTCCCTTCGTGCAGCACGCGAGCACGGGGAGCGCGCGCGGCTTCGGCGGGCTCCTCGCCGCGCTCCAGTTGCAGGCCGGCGCGCACGGCTCGAGCAAGGGCGGCCTCGGCCCGCGCGCCGCGCTCGGCGAGATGCTCGCCGAGATCGTGCGCCGGCACCGCGGCGAGATCTTCAAGGCGAAGATCGAGGCCGTCGAGGCCGACGGAAAGACCATCACGGCCGTGAAGGCCACCGGCGCCAACGACTACGTCGCGCGCGTCGTCATCGACGCCACCAGCGCGCGCGACATCGCCACGCGCCTGCCGGAGGGGCGGCGACGCGACAAGCTCCTCGAGGCCGAAGGCCATGTCGTCCACGGCGGCGACGCCGTGAGCGTGCGCTGGCTCGTGCCTGCGGCGGCGCTGCCGCGCGGCCTGCCCCCGCTCGCGCTGGTGCTGCGCCCGCCGCCGGCGTCGGGTGTGCTCGTCGGCGTCTACGCCGGCGCGCCGCTGCGCGAAGGGCACAAGAACGTCGGGGTCGACGACTCGCTCGTCGCCGTCGTCGGGGCCGCCGTATGCGCCACCGGGGAGGCCGAGAGCGCCGCCGCCGGCGTCGAGGCGGCCCTCGATCAGCTCTTGCCGTTCGCCAAGGAGCAGACGCGCGCCCGCGAGGTCCTCGCCGGCGGCGCCGCCCGCGCCGCGCTCGCGCCCTGGAAGGTCGTCGACAGCGAGCACGGCCTCGGCGGCCGCCGCCCGCAGACGCCGTACGCGAACCTCTTGCGCGCGGGCCGCGACCTCGTCCCCGCGCTCGGACCCGAGGGCGAGCTGATGGCCGCCCGCGCCGTCGCCGCCGCCGCCGAAGAGATGCTCGGCGCCAACAAGCGCGGCGAAGCAGCCTGAGCGTCGTCGACGGCGGGGCAAATCGTCGTCGAGGCGGCGAACGTCGTCGTGGGGTGCGGCGCGGAGAATTTCCGGGCACGTCCGTTCAGTGAGAATTGCGTCGTGGTCGGATCGACGAACGCGTCATAGGGTGACCTATGAAGCTCCGCGCGACGCCGGCGATCCGCGTGTACGATTGGATTCGCGGCACGCCGTGGGGCCTCGTCGTCATGGCGCTGATCGTCGGCATCGGCGCGGGGCTCGGCGCCATCGCGTTCCGCGCGCTCATCGTCGCCTTCACCACGCTGTTCACCGGGCACGGCACGGCCGGCCAGGCCGTGCGAGCGGTTCACCCCTACCTGCCGTTCCTCGGCGTGTTCTTCGTCGTGCTCGTGCCCATCGTCGGCGGCCTGTTGTACGGCCCGCTGATTCAGCTCTTCGCGCAGGAGGCCCGCGGCCACGGCGTCCCCGAGGTGATGCTCGCCGTCGCCGAGCGCGGCGGACGCATCCGCGGTCGCGTCGCCGTCATCAAGTCGATCGCGTCCGCGCTGTGCATCGGCGCCGGCGGCTCGGTCGGCCGCGAGGGCCCCATCGTGCAGATCGGGTCGGCCATGGGCTCGGCGCTCGGCCAGCTCGTCGGCGTCCCCGAGTCACGGCTGCGCCTCCTCGTCGCCTGCGGCGCCGCGGGCGGCATCTCGGCCACGTTCAACGCGCCCATCGCGGGCGTGATGTTCGGCCTCGAGCTCATCCTGCGCGACTTCGAGGCTGAGTCGTTCGGCGTCGTCGTCATCTCGTCCGTGGCCGCCGACGCCGTCGGCAGGAGCGCCTTCGGCTCCGAGGCCTTCCTCACGTTGCCGCAGTTCCAGCTCGTCTCCGTCGGCGAGTTCCCCCTGTACGCCATCCTCGGGCTCCTCGCCGCCTTCGCCGGCGTCGGCTTCATCCGCGGCCTCTACGGCACCGAGGACTTCGTCGACAAGATCTGGCGCGGGCCCGAGTGGTTGCGCCCGGCCGTCGGCGGCCTCGCGCTCGGCGGTCTCCTGCTCGTGCTGCCGCAACTGTACGGCGTCGGCTACCCGGGCATCGAAGACGCCATCAACGGCAACTACGGTCTCGTGCTGCTGCTCGCGCTCGTCGTCGGAAAGATCGCCGCCACCAGCGTCACCATCGCCATCGGCGGATCCGGCGGCGTCTTTGCGCCCTCGATGTTCATGGGCGCGATGCTCGGCACCGCGTACGGCGACGTCGTGCATCGGTTGTTCCCGGGCGCCACCGCGCCGCCCGGCGCGTACGGCCTCGTCGGCATGGGCGCCGTGTTCGCGGCGGCGGCGCGCGCGCCCATCACGTCGGCGATCATCATCTTCGAGCTCACCGACGAGTACCGCATCATGCTCCCCATCATGCTCGCGGTCGTCGTCGCCACCGGCGTGAGCAGCGCGCTGTCCAAGGACACCATCTATACGCTCAAGCTGCGCCGCCGCGGCATCGACGTCCGCCGCGGGCGCGCCGCGAGCTTGATGGAGCTCATCCCCGTCCGCGAGGCGATGCAGGCCGTGCCCAATCCCCTGCCCGCCGACCTGTCGCTCGCGGAGGCGATGCAGCGGCTCACCCACGAGGACCGCGACGCCCTCCCCGTCGTCGACGGCGCCGGGCGCTACCGCGGCACGGTGAACGCGCGCAGCCTCGAGGGCGCCGCGCGCGAAAACGCGCTCGACGTACCCGTCTTGCACCTCGCGCTCGACGTGCCGGCCACCCGGGTGAACGCGACGCTCGAGGACGCGCTCGGGGCGCTCGTGCGTCACGAGATGCCCGGCATCCCGGTGCTCTCCGAGGACGGCGAGACCATCGCCGGCTGGCTCACGCACAGAGACGTGCTGCGCGCGTACTACAAGAGGCTCGCCGCGGGCGTCGACCGCGTCGAGGAGAGCGTCGGCGGCGGGCTGCCCGCGGCCGACAGGTTGCGCGGCTACCGCGTCATCGAGCTCGCGCTCACGCGCGACCGCTTCCCCGTCGCCAAGGAGCTCGGCGCGCTCGGCTTGCCGACGTCGGCGCTGGTGCTCACGGTCCGGCGCGGAGACGACAACATCGATCCCGCCGACAACGTCGTCCTCGAGAAGGGCGACCGCGTCGTCGTCCTCACCCGCGAAGAGACCGCCGCCGCGGTGCAGCGCGCCTTCGAGCCTCCGACGCCCGCCGCGACGGCGAGCGACGCGACGGCGACCGCCTCGGCGAGCAACACGGCGGCGAGCGACACGGCGGCGAGCGACACCGCGGCGAGCGACACCGCGGCGGGCGACACGAAGGCGAGCGACACGGCGGCGAGCGACACCGCGGCGAGCGACACCGCGGCGGGCGACACGAAGGCGACCGGCGACACGCCAGCGCCGCCGCGGCAGCCGGAGGGTGACGCGGCCGAGCCGACGGCGGCGCCGAAGCCCGCCGACGGCTGACTCAGCGACCGGAGGGAGCGGCCGCGCTGACTCAGCGACCGGAGGGAGCGGCCGCGCTGACTCAGCGGCCGAGACGACGGCGGCGCTGACTCAGCGACCGGAGGGAGCGGCCGCGCTGACTCAGCGACCGGAGGGAGCGGCCGCGCTGACTCAGCGACCGGAGGGAGCGGCCGCGCGCACCAGGGTCAGCGCGCGGTTGCGGTGGAAAACGGCCGGGTCGTCAATTCGGCGAGCAGCGCTTCCGCGTCGCGATCGCCGGGGACGAGGGCGAGGTAGCCGCGCACCGCCTGCAGCGCGTGCTTTCGGTCCTCCATGCCCATCCAGGCGGCGGCGATCTCGCGGGTGACGACGAGGTCCGTGGGCGCGATGCGCCGCGCGGACTCCAGGTGATGAAGCGCCTCGTCGTGCGCGCCGATGAGGCGGTTGAATGTCACGCCGAGCCCGAAGTGTCCCTCGGGCTCCTCCGGCAGCTCGACCGTGAGCGTCCGATACGCGTCCTCCGCGGCCTCGACGTCGGTGGCGTGCTTGGCCGCGTCCTTCTCCGCCGCCGCCGCCGCCGCGAACAGCTGCGCGTCGACGAGCAGCGCCTCCTTCTTCGACAGCCGCGGCGAGCCCTTGGCCTTCGCCAACGCCTCCGGCGTCTTCAACGCGGCGAGGCAAGGCGCGCACGCCGGGTCGAGCGCCACCGCCGCCGCTGCATCTCCGTCGACGAACGCGGCGTACGCCGCGGCGTTGTCCGTGGGGGGCACGAAGCGCGGCACCGGCCCCGCCGAGAGCCGCTTCGCCACCTGCTCCGCCAGCGCCTGCACACCGTCGGCGTCGAGGCTCGTGCGCTCGCCGCCGTCGACGAGCTCCGCGTGCCACGCGCCCCCCTCCGCCGACACGCGCACCCACGCGCGCAACGCGATGGCGCCGGCGACGTCGGCTTCGCTCGCCGGACCGTGGCGCGACAAGATCTTGCGGCGCGCTTGCACCTCCGCCACCGGCGCCACCGTGATGCCCGGCGTGGCCGAGAGCGCGCGGGACAGCGCGTCGCTCGCAGGCGTCCGCGGGCTCCACTCCGCCCCGCCGTCGACGACGGCGATGCGCGCGCCCGACCCGCGCGGCCCCCGCTGCGTGATCTTCCCGGCGAGGATCCCGACGAAGCTGCCCACGGCGACCACGAAGGCGACGCCGACGGGCACCGCCCAGTTGCGGCGCTTGACCGCGGGCGACGCCGCGTGCGGGCTCGCGGCTTGCTCACCGGGCTCAGGGGGCTCAGGGGCGTCGACGACGGCCATGGCTCACCCTCCCGGCGCGCGCGCCGCGACGAGCTGGTCGACGAGCCAGGCGGCGAGCGGCGCGGTGGTGTCGCCGTGCTCCTGGAAGTGCCCCCGCGACACGAGCCCGGTGCACACGGCGTCGACGGTGGCGTCGGCGGTGATCTGCGTGCCCGCGTGCGCCCCGGGGAGCTGCAGCGTCATGTGCGTGCCGAGGCCCTCGTGCGAATAAAGCGGCGTCCAGCGCTCGTCCGCCGACGTCAGCGTCATGCGCACCAGGGCGCTGTCGTGCTGCGGCGGGCCGTCGACGAATTTCGCGTGCGGCATGCGCTCTTGCAGCTCCGCCTTGAACGCGTCGCGCAGCCCGCTCAGGAACGCCTTGTCGCCGCCGTGGACCTGAAACGCCACCGGCGCGTCCTCGGCGAGGTGGCCGCGGGTGCTGATGGCGCGGGTCTTCTCGTCCGACTTGTCGATGGTGGTCTTGCACGAGGCGACGTGCAGCGGCGTGAACATCTCGACGAGGAACAGGCCCATCACGAGGAGCATGCCGATCTGAAGCGCGCGGCGCGTGTTCATGGTGCCGTCATACTGCGCATCCTCCGGCGATGCACCCACGGCGCTGCTCAATCGTCCCCGAAGATGCCCATGAGCGAGGCCTTCTTGTCCGAGCCTTCCTGCCCCATCTCGGCGAGCACGGCGCAGGCGACCAGGCTCGGCATGAAGCTCTTCGGCACCTTGTCGGGGTCGACGCGGATGTGGAGGCGGTTGGCGCCGGCGAGGAAAGCGCCGAGGCCGGACCAGCCGCGCTGGATCTCGCCTGCGGGCTCGTCGAACGGGTCGAGGATCTGCAACGTGAACGGGTGCAGCAGCGGCCACTTCACCGTGAGGCTCGCGCGGTCGAACGTGGACACGACGCGGAACCTGGGCTTCAAGATGCCGAATTTGGTCTCGATGTGCCCGACCTGCCCGCCGGTGGCGTCGAGGATCGCCACCTGGTCTCCGAAGAAGCGCGGGTCACGCCGGAACGTCAGGCGGCCGCCGCTCGCGTCGACGACGTCGAAGTGCAGCGTCGGCCGAAAGCCGCCGCTCTTGAATTGCTCGAGCATCTCGTGCTCGCGCTGGACGATCTCGCCGATCTGCTTTCCGTCGGGCGAGCGCAACGTGTAGTTCCGCCGCACGAGGCTACCCAAAAGCGGCGCGAGGCCCGTCTCCTCGACGATGACCTCGGTGCGCTCCGTCAGCGCCCCCGACGACGGCGTCCCCGACGACGGCGACGACCCCAGATCGCGCTCGAAGATGCCCGACGCCACGGAGCCGACCACCACCGGCACGTCGTCGTCATCGCCCGCGGGCCCTGCGCCGAACGATCGAGCGGCGGCCCGCTCCGCGTCCTCCCGCTCGAGCCGGGCCACGACGAGCTTGCGCACCTGCTCCCATTCGTCGCCGTCGATCACGCCGTTTCCGTCGGTGTCGAAGCGGGCGCGGACGGCGGCGTCGCTCTGGATGAGCGCGCGCATCTTCTTGAGCTCTTCGCGAAGCCGGGCCTGGTCCACCATGTGTCCTCCGGGCTCGAGGATAGCGGACGCTCCGGCGCGCTCGACGGGCGCGCGCGTTCCAAGAATCGCGCGCCGTTTGGAACGCGGTCGCTGCTCCGGTCGCCACGGAACGGGCCGCCCTCTCCGTCGCCGTCAGAACGCGGCGGCGCCGCGCTGCGTGCGGATCTTCTCCACGAGGCGCGAGATGAAGAGGCGCAGCGCGGGGTCGGGCTCCTGGCGGCGGTTTCTCTCGAGCGCGGAGAGCATGCGCTCCTGCGCGTTCTGCTCGAGGAGGCCCCGCGTGCGCTCGCCCTGGCCGCCGGCGTTGCTGCGCACGACGTCGAGGAGGAACTCGCAGGCCTCGTCGGTGCCGATGGCGGCGATGGACTTCAAGCAGGCCGTTCGCACCTCGGCCTCGTCGTGGGAGTTGAAGATGCGGACGAGGCTGTCGAGCGCGGTGTTGAACGTCATGCGCCGCAGGGCGACCACCCCCGCCTCGCGCACGCGTCCGCCGGCGGACAGCGCGCGGTCGACGAGGGCGAACGCCTCCTTCTGCTTGAGCGCGCAGCCGCGGTCGACGACGAGCACCTTGGTGTCCTCGTCGCCCTGTTCGAACAGCGCCACCAACGGCCGCACCGCTGCCTTGTGCCCGAGCTCGCCGATCTTCTCGATGAGGCCCGGCGGCACGCGCTTGGGATCGCCCCCGGCGGCGACGTGGTCGTCCCACGCGAGCGCGATGAGCAGCGCCTTCCTGCGCTGCACCTCCCAGACCTCCTTGTGGTCGCCGACGAGGCGCCCGATGGCGTCGGGGATGTCGCTGCCGCTCTCGGCCTCCAGCAGATCGTCGATCCAGATCTCGCGCATGGGCAGCCGGCGCCGGAAGTACTCGGGGAACGGCGGCGGCGGCTCCCGGTTCCCGCCGGCGATCTTCTTCAGGTCCTTGGCGAGCTCGCTGTAGCGCGTCTTCTTCTTCTCGATGAGGTCGAGCTCGCCGAGCTGCGCGTAGCACTCGGCGACGTTGACGTCGTCCTGCACGCGGTTGAAGCAGCCGACCGCCGCGAGGAGCGCATTTTCGACGAGCTCCGGCGGCTGACCCTTGTCGTGCGCGTTCTTGGCGACGCGCAGCCACGCCTGCCCCGCCTCCGCGAGGAAGAAGTCGGCGTAGATGAAGCCGACGCGTTTGGCGTACTCGCCGGCCTCGCGGTGCAGCTCGGCGACGGAGTGCAGCTCGCCGAGCTCCTCGGAGTGCGCGATGAAGTCGTAGTAGTACTGCATGGTGAAGAAGCGATCGTTCTTCGCCTTGAGGATGCGGATGCAGTTCAGGTACCCCTCGGCGAAGGGCTCGTACGACTTCTCGACCTTCCCGATCTGCACCATGGACAGGTAGCAGCGAAAGGCCGCGTCCCTGTCGCCGGCCTGCTCGCGCTTGTCCCCCTCCTCCTCGAGGAGCCGCGTGGCCAGCGAGAGCTGCGCCCGCGCCCGCTCCTCCTGGTTGAGCTTGGTGGCCAGGCGCCCCGCGTTGAGCGCCGCGAGGCCGGCGAGGTACGGCTCGCCCGTGGCCTCCTTGGTGCGCCCGAGCTGCTCGTAGAGGTTCAGGGCCTCGGCGCCGGCGCCGGCCTCTTCGGCGGCGCGGGCGGCGTGGGCGAACAGCGAAGCCTCGCGGTAGCGCTGCGACGCCTCGCCCAGGCGGCGGCCGAAGCGCAGGACGCGGCCGCGGTCGCGGGCGGTGCCGTGCTCCTTGTAGAGCTGGAGCGCCGGGTCGATGTTCAGGAGGTACTCGTGCACCCGCGCGGCCGAGAGCTGCCGGCCGAGGCGGGCGTACAGGTAGGCGAGCTCGCGGGCCCAGTCCGAGTAGTCGGCCTCGTCGACGTGCGTCTGGCCCAACAGATCCCGCCACGCCGCCGCCGCCTCGGGCGACTGACCGAGGTGCCTCGCGCGCTGGACGGCCTCTGCGATGTAGCTCATGCGATGTAGGACATCCCTGTGGCCGGAGCCGTTGTGGCGAGCTAAACGTGTAGCATGCGCCTCCCCCTCGTGTTCCTCCTTGTGGCAACGGCCGTCGGCGGATGCCAGTGCCACATCGACAACAACAACCTCAACCAGATCACTGACGCCGGGACCCCACCGCACGACGCGGGCCCGCCGCCGCCCACGTTCCCGTTGAAGGTCGGCGACAGCCTCATCTATCCCGTGCTCGGCGGGCGCACGCAGGACAACTGCGACGGCCACAGCACGCCGGGTGACTGCCAGCGGAACATCAAGGCGCAGTACGACGTCAAGGCCGTCAAGTTCGACACGGCCAGCAACCGTTGGACCATCACCGCCGACGCCACCTACCAGGGCAGCGAGGGTGACCTCATCACCGCCGCCACCCTCGCGCCGCTGGTCCTCGAAAACGGCGCGCCGTTTTCCACCACGAGCTTCGACTCGCCCACGCAGGCGCCCAACTCGGACTTCACCACCGACGCGCCGGCCACGGACCAGCTCACGCCCAACGGCTTCCCCTTCTTCCAGTTCGACAGCGGCGACGCGCAGGTCTTCGAGACTGCCGGCGGCACGTTCTGCGACCGCTACCGCACGCTCGACGCCGACGCCAACTGCAAGGTGCAGGCGGCGGATCAAAAGCAGGAGGTCTTCTACAAGGACGACCAGGCCGGCGGCGCCGCCGAGCTGCACCACGTGCGCGTCGAGTACCACGAGATGGGCATGGTCTGCGGGTGGGACGAGGCGCTCATCCCGTTCACCGACGGCATCGCGAGAGACCAGAGCTCGTTCGGCCCCGCCGACACGCCGGACATCGCCGCGAGCTTCTTCCAGCCGAGCCTCGTGCGCGACGGCGTCACCTACCAGTGCTCATGCTTCACGCAGCTCTGCTCGTCGGGGAACGGCGCCGACAAGAAGTGCCTGACCACGGATCCCGACGCCGCCCCGGGCCCCTGCCCGTGACCCCGTGAGGTGCATCGTCGCCTTCGACCTCGACGGCACGCTGGTCGACTCGGTCGGTGACATCGCCCGGGCGCTCAACGGCGCGCTCGCCGAGCTCGACCTCGCGCCCGTCGACGTCGACGTCGTGCGCGGCTTCGTCGGCAACGGCTCGCGCATGCTGATGCAGCGCGCGCTCCACAGCCGCACGGGCCGGGCGCCGGCCCCCGCGGCGGTGGACGACGCCCTGGCGCGGTTTCGCGCCCACTACGAGCGCGCGCTCGTCGGGGAGACGCGGCCCTTCGAGGGGATCCCGGCGGCGCTGGCGGCGCTCAAGGATCGCGCGCTGTTGGCGGTGGCGACCAACAAGCCCGCGGCCTTCGCGCGGCCCATCGTCGAGGCGCTGATGCCGGGCGTGTTCTCCCTCGTCGTCGGGCCCGAGGACGCCGGCGGCGCGCTCAAGCCCGATCCGGCGATGCTGCGCCACATCGAGCGCACCCTCGAGGGAGAGCTCGCCGCGTTCGTGGGGGACTCCGGCGTCGACGTCGCCACCGCCAAGAACGCGGGCGTCCCCGTCATCGGCGTCGCCTGGGGCCTGCGCCCTGACGAGCTTGCCGGCGCCGACGCCGTCGCGCCCGAGCCCGCCGCGCTGCCGTCGGTGCTCGCCCGCGTCCTCGCCGGCTGACCCCGCATCGGACAACGCCCGTCGGGGACAACGCCCGTCGGGCGGGTGCGCGTCCCCGCGTCGGGGACAACGCCCGTCGGGCGGGTGCGCGTCCCCGCGTCGGGGACAACGCCCGTCGGGCGGGTGCGCGTCCCCGCGTCGGGGACAACGCCCGTCGGGCGGGTGCGCGTCCCCGCGTCGGGGACAACGCCCGTCGGGCGGGGGACAACGGTCGTAGGGCGGGGGCTTGTCCCCCGCGTCGGAAGCGTCGAGAGTGCGGGCCACGGAGGTCCCATGCCGGCAGAGGGCGGAGCGCAGAACGAGGCCTGGATCGCACGGGGACAAAAGGTGCTGCTCGGAAACTACCGGCCCCTGCCGGTGGTCATCACCGGCGGCGAAGGCGCGCGGGTCAAGGACGCCGACGGCAACGCCTACATCGACTTCGCCGGCGGCATCGCCGTCACGTCGCTCGGTCACAACCACCCGCTGCTCGTCGCCGCCCTCAGGGAGCAGGCGGGCAAGGTCCTGCACACGTCGAACATCGTGTGGAACGAGCCCGCCATCGCCCTCGCCGAGAAGCTCGTGAAGAGCTCGTTCGGCGAGCGCGTGTTCTTCTGCAACTCGGGCGCGGAGGCCGTCGAGGCGATGATCAAGCTCGCGCGCCGCGTGTTCCACGAGCGCGGCGAGGGCCGCTTCGAGATCGTCAGCTTCGAAAAGAGCTTCCACGGCCGCACCATGGGCGCGCTCACCGCCACGGGGCAGGAGAAGTACCGCGTGGGCTTCGAGCCGCTCCTGCCCGGCGTGAGGAGCGTCCCCTACGGCGACATCAGCGCGCTCGAGGCGGCGATGACGGAGCGCACCGCCGCGGTGCTCCTCGAGCCCATCCAGGGCGAGGGCGGCGTCGTCGTTCCGCCCCCGGGCTTCGTGAAGGCCGTCCGCGAGATCACGCAGCGCCACGGCTGCCTCATGCTCCTCGACGAGGTGCAGTCGGGCGTCGGCCGCACCGGCACGCTGTGGGCCTACGAGCAGGAGGGCGTCGCGCCCGACGCCATGAGCGTCGCCAAGGGCGTCGGCGGCGGCGTCCCCCTCGGCGCGATGATCACCACCGACGACCTCGGGCAGCACCTCCCGCCCGGCTCCCACGGCTCCACCTTCGGCGGCAACCCGCTCGCGTGCACCGCCGGCAACATCGTCCTCGACGTCGTCGGCGACCCGGCGTTCCTCGGCCGCGTGAAGACCCTCGGCGCGGACCTGCTGAGCCGGCTGCAGCAGATGATGAAGCAGCACAGGAAGGTCGTCGTCGACGTGCGCGGCCGCGGGCTGTGGGCCGGCATGGAGCTCAACGTCGACGCGAGCGCGCTCCCGCGCCGCGCGCTGCAGCGCGGGCTCCTGTTGAACACCATCGGTGGCAAGGTCATCCGCTTCGCGCCGCCGCTGGTCATCGACAAGGCCACGCTCGACCAGGGGCTCGCCGTCGTCGACGAGCTGTTGAGCGAGCTCACCGTCGAGCCCACGCGCGCATGACCGGCGGCGCCCCCGCCGAGATCGACGCCGCCGTCGACGCCGCCGTCGGCGCGCTCCTGCTCGACCACGACGTCACCGAGATCCTCGCGCTCGAGGGCGGCTTCCTCGAAGTGCTCCGGCGCGGCCGGCGCGAGCGCCTCGACGTCGTCCTCGAGGGGCCGCTGTTCGCGCTCTTGCGGGAGGCCGGCGCCGAGCACGCGCTGGTGCGCCTCAAGCTGCGCGGCGGACAGCAGCTCGTGAGCGGCCCTCTCGTCGACGGGCGCACCGCGCTGCGCATCGAGAAGGGCGCGCCCCTCGACGCCACGCTCGACGCGCTCGCCCAGGAGGGCATGCTGCCGGCCGGCGTCGGCGCGGAGCTCGTCGCGGCCGTCCTCGAGGGCGCGGGACTCCTCGTGCTCGGGCCTTCGCGCACGGCGCGCCAACGCTGTGTCGCCGCCGTCGTGCGCGCGCTCCAGGGCAGCGTCGCCTGGCTCGGCTGCACGGACGCGCTCGCGCCGCTCGTCCCGGTTCCCCTCGAGCGCGACGCCGCCGTCGTCGACAAGGCGCGCGCCGCCGTCTCCCTCGGCGCCGACGCCGTCTGCGGCCTCGAGCTGCACGCCGCCGACGTCGCCGACGTCGCCCGCGCGTCGTTGGGGCTGCCGCTCGTGTGCTCGGTGCAGGCGTCGTCGATGGAGGCGCTGGCGGCCGCGCTCGGCATGCCCGTGGGCGCCGCCGCCGGCACCAGCGCCGTCATCGGGCTCGGCCCCGACGGCCGGCCGCGGCTCGTCGAGCTCCACGGGCCTGCGCGCGCCGCCGACCACGACGACGAGGCCCCGACGCCCGGCGCGGCGGCGACGGCTGCCCCCCCCCTCGGCGCCACGGTCGCACCCGCCGTCAGCGCCGTCGTGACCGCTGCGGGCCGCGGCATCCCCGGCGCGTTCTCGGGCGCCCCGGCGCCCGCCGAGGTCAGCGGCCTGCGCCAGCGCCCGCCCGGCGGCGACGTCGTCGATGAGCCGCTGCCGCCGCTCGGCGAGCTCCCCCACGGCTGGGCCAGCGACGCGCCCGACGACGACCCGGGCTGGGAGCTCGGCGACACCGGCGCCCCGCCGCCCGCGGGCTCGTTCGACGCCGCGCTGCAGTCGACCAAGAGCCGCCCCTCGTTCGCGCCGAGGCCGCCGCCGGCGCACCCGCAGGCGCGCGCCCTGCGCGCCGACGCCGCCGGGGAGCGCGCGGGGGCCGTCGCGGATCCCTTCGGCGGGCTCACCTTCGAGCCGCCGCCGGGCGGCCCCGCCGACGGCGACGAGCTCGGCGAGGGCGACGAGCTCGACGAAGGTGACGAGTGAGCTCGGTGTCCGAGGGGCCGCCCACCACGGTGACGGCGCCGCCGTCGTCGTCGACGGTGGCCACGGCGGACCAGCCCTACATCTCGTTTCGGGACGTGTCGAAGTCGTTCGGCCGCCAGGTCATCTACGACGGCCTCGATCTCGAGGTGAGGCGCGGCGAGACCCTGTGCGTCATCGGTGCGTCGGGCGTGGGCAAGAGCGTGATGCTCAAGATGCTCATCGGCCTCTTGCCCGTCGACGCCGGCGAGATCACGTTCGACGGGCAGTGCGTCAGCGACCTCGACGACGACGTCGCCTTCCTGCCGGTGCGCCGCCGCATCGCCATGGTGTTTCAGGGCGCGGCGCTCTTCGATTCGCTCACGGTCTACGAAAACGTCGCCTATCCGCTGCGCGAGCAGTTCAACCTCGAGGAAGACGACATCGCGCGGCGCGTGGCCGAGAAGCTCGAGTGGGTGGGGCTGCCCGGCATCGAGCAGAAGAAGCCGGCCGAGCTCTCGGGCGGCATGAAGAAGCGCGTCGGCCTCGCGCGCAGCATCGCCACCGACCCCGAGGTCATCCTCTACGACGAGCCCACCACGGGCCTCGATCCGGTGAACACCAAGCGCATCGGCAACCTCATCCTGTCGTTGAGCGAGCGCTTGAAGTGCACGAGCCTCGTCGTCACGCACGACATGACCACCGTCTTTCAGGTGGCCGACCGCATCGCCTTCATCTACGGCCGCCGCATCCGCGCCGTGGGCTCGCCCGATGAGATGCGCACCCATCGCGACCGGCGCGTGAGCGGCTTCATCGAAGGCGATCCCGACGCCTTCGACGAGTGACGAGCATCATGTTGCTCGCCGCCGCCGTCGTCACCGCGCTCACCGCACTCGCCCCCGCGCTCGAGCCCGTGGCGGACTTCGGCGACAACCCCGGCAACCTCTCGATGCTCGAGCACGTGCCCGCGGGCGCGTCGGGTCCCCTGCCCCTCGTGCTCGTGCTGCACGGCTGCAGTCAGGACGCCTCGTACGCCGACGCCGTCGGGCTCGTGACGCTCGCCGACGAGGTCGGCGCCGCGCTCGTCGTGGCCGAGCAGAAGAGCGCCAACAACCAGCAGCGCTGCTTCAACTGGTTCGAGGAGGGCGACATCACGCGCGACCAGGGCGAGGCCGCGTCGCTCGCGAGCATGGTGTCGTCGATGAAGGCGCGGCACGACATCGACGACGCGCGCGTGTTCGTGACCGGGGTGTCGGCGGGGGGCGCGATGAGCGCGGTGATGCTCGCCGACTACCCCGACGTCTTCGCCGCCGGCGCGGTGCTCGCCGGCGTCCCCTACCGCTGCGGCACCGGGCTCACGGCGGCGTTCACCTGCATGTCGAGCCCGCCGTCGCGCACGGCGGACGCGTGGGCGCAGCTCGTGCGCGACGCGGCCCCGCCTGGGTCGAGCTCGTTCCCGCGCGTCGCGGTCTGGGCCGGCACCAACGACCACACCGTGAGCCCCACCGACGCCAACGACCTGGTCCTTCAGTGGACCGGCGTGCACGGGCTGGACGCGGCGGCGCCGTCGACGACGCGCGCGCTCGGCAGCGCCGTCGTCGAGGACTTCGGCGCGGACGGCGACGGGCCGCCGCTCGTCGAGAGCGTGCGCATCCCGGGCATGGACCACGGCACGCCGGTGGACCCCTCCGCGGGCTGCGGCACCGCCGGGGACTTCATCCTCGACGTCGGCATTTGCTCGAGCCGCGCCATCTTCCATTTCTTCGGTCTCGTCGACGACGGCGCCCCCGGCGACGCGGGCATCGACGCGGACGCGGGCATCGACGCGGACGCGGGCATCGACGCGGACGCGGGCATCAACGCGGACGCGGGCATCAACGCGGACGCGGGGACCGGCGCGGACGCGGGCACCGGCGCGGGCACCGGCGACGCCGGCATCGGCGACGCGGACATCGGCGACGCCGGGCCCGGCGACGGCGTCGCCCGCGGCTGCGCCTCCAGCCCCGACGCGGCCCTGCCGATGGCGTTGCTGCTGCTCGCCGCGCACGTGCGCCGACGGTCGCGAACGCGCTGATGGGAGGAGCCGCACCGTCGATGCGGCGCGTTCGCGCCCGGCGCGGAGGTGTCGACGCGTGCGACGACGACGACGCCGGCCGTCGCCCCGATGCGAGAAAGGCGCCGAAGGCGGCGTAGACCGTGATCCATCGATCCGAGCCACCCGGAAGGGGACGGTGCTACGGCCACACGGCGGAGCGGAAAGGAGCTCCGAGCTCGGCGACGAAGACGCGCGCCGAGTTGAGCGCCGGGGCGCCGAGCTCTCCGCTCCTTTCCGCTCCGGCGGTGGCGACGTTGTCTAGCCTTCGCTGATCCGAGCGCCCAAGCACTCGCAACTCACCGAGATTTGCGCGCCAAAAGTGCGGCTCGAGCTGACGACCCAGGCCGTGGAAGGTGACGACGGTCGCCCTGATGGCCTTCAACCTGCTGCAGAACCTCGCGAAGCTCACCGCCTGAAGTCCGCGCCGACGTCGCATCGAGGCACGTCGGCGCGCACACGACCCGCACGAACCCTGTACGACGTTCGCGGGCTGATGAGCGATCGTCAGCTCCGGCCCGACGTGCCTCGCCACGTACTCCGCGCGGCGAGCCACCTTGTGGGCGGCTTCGCCGAGTGCTGCTACGAGCCTTGTTTTTCGTCAGCCTCTCATCAGTCATCCGGAGGATGAGGTGGGCGTCGCTCCCATAGCGCAGAGGGCCGACGTTCGACCGCGCGCCCGGCGCCGATACCTCCACCATGCTCGACGCGTTCCGCTCAGACCCCGCCCACGCCGCCGGCCGCATCCTCGGCCGCGTCATCTTCAGCCTCGCCTACGGCGGCCGCGGCGCCGCCGCCCCCGCGGGCCGCGAGGAGGAGATCGTGGACGAGGTCGCCGGCGCCTTGAACGCGTGCCTCGAGCGCTTCTTCTCGCCTGCGGTGCTCTTCGATCCCTTGACCAGGCGCGCCGTCGTCGACGCGGACACCCAGCTCACGCTCACGCCGGTGGACGTGAAGGCGCTCGACGGCGACCTCGACAGCATCCGGGCCCGCCTGCACCTGCTCGAGAAGCGGGGGCTCGACCACCTGCCCGAGTACGCCTACCTCAGCGCCAGGTGCGAGGAGCTCACGCAGAGGTGGCGCGAGAGCTGCCACGCCCAGGGAGAGCCGACGTCCATGCGGCCGGTCCCGACGCCGGAGGACGCGGAGCCCGACCCGACGCCGCCGGAGCTGTCGGCCTTGAGCTCGATGTACCGCTGAGCGTCACGCGCCGAATTGCGGCGGCGCCCCTGCCTCGTCGATGTGCGGGACCCACAGCGTGAGCACCATGCCGGGCACGGTGACCACGAAGGTGAGCCCGAAGTACAGCGCGTAGCCGAGCCAGTCGGCGAGGAAGCCCGAGAACACGCCTGCCACCGTGAAGCTGAGGCTCATGAGCGACGTCAGGAGCGCCATGTGCGCGGCCTTGTGCTCGGGGAGGCAGCAGCGGATGAGGTAGACGAGGAACACCGCGGTGCCGAGACCTGCGCCGAGGTTCTCGATGATGATGACGACGGTGGCGATGGTGAGGCGCACGTCGACGCCGGGCATCACCGGGGCCGTCGCCGCGCGGATCTCGGGCGACCACACGGCGGCCGCGCAAAACGCGAGGTGCAGCCCGTTCATGGCGAAGAGGAACGGCCAGATGCAGCGTTTGAGGCCGTAGCGCGCGATGAGCATGCCGCCCGCGAGCGGCGCCGCCAGGGCGGCGACGGTGCCGAGCGTGCCCTGCGCGACGCCGTACTCGGACTGCGAGAGACCGAGCTGGGTCTTCACGAACGCGTAGCGCATGGTCTGAAGGAAGCTCTCGCCGACGCGAAACAGGATGACATACGCGAGGATGCGCCCCGCGTGCGGCTGCGCGAGGAACGCCACGAAGGAGCGCGCGTAGTCCGACGACGACCCCTCGATGCGCTTCTTGATGCGCGGGAGCATCGCCAACAGGACGGCGAGCACGACGATGAGCAAGAGGCCGATCCAGTCGGACGGACCGAGCCTCTGGAGCCTCGGCGCGATGACGGGCGCGGCCCGGCGGAACATCACGCCGAGGGCCCACCACGCCGCGCCGTTCACCACGGTGCGGACGCCGGCCACGACCACGGCGAAGGCGCAGGCGCCGAGGAGGAAGCGCGGGTTCACCATGCGGCGCGCGAGCACGAGGAGCGGCTGCTTCTCCGTCTCCGTGCGCGGCAAGAAGAAGAGGTGGAAGACGAAGAGGGCGATCATGATCGCCGCCATGATCACGAAGCCCGCCGCCCAGCCCGCCTTGTCGCAGATGATGGCCATAGGCCCGGTGACGACGAGCATGGCCACGCGCCACGCGGGCGCGCGCAGGCCGACGAGCTTCTCCTGGTTCTTCTTGTCGATGGCCTCGAGGTAGAGGCCGTCGATGGCGATGTCGTGGGTGGCGGAGAGCACCGCGACGAGGAGAAACATGGCGCTCGCGAGCGCGAGCACGTCTTTCAGCGCCGCGACGAAAGAAAACGCCACCAGCGCCGCCGACAGCAACAGCTCGATGCCGACCAGCCAGCGGCGCTTGGTGCCGTACGCGTCGAGGAACGGGCCCACGAACGCCTTGAGGTTCCACGGCAGGTGGAAGAGCGACGTGAGCCCCACCGCCTCCAGCGACGCCTTCTGCGCCACGAAGTAGAGGTTCGCGAGGTTGACGACGATGGAGTAGGGGTAGCCCTCGGCGAAGTACGTCGTGATGGTCCACAGCCACGCGGGCGCGGTCGGGCGGCGTCTGGGCGGCGGATCCATGGGGTGCACCCTATCGCCTCTTGACAGGCGGAAATCGGCATCCGATAGGAAACAAGCCCGTTTCCACTTTCGCGATCGGGCTTTCCTTTGGGGTGCGGCCGTGGTGCAATCGCTCTTGACCGAAAGAAACGCCGGGGCGCTCGGGGGCCTGCTGTCCCCGGTCGAAAACGAGATCGAAGCGCTGGCGCTGTCCAGGGCCGCGGGAGACAGGATGACGAAGGCCGCCAACGACAAGCGCAAGCCCGACGACGACGTCGCCGGCGCAGAGGGCGCGGAAGAACAGGTCAAGCTCGGCGACACCGTGAAGCGGCTGCGCGAGCAGGCGGGCTGGTCCATCCAGCGCCTCGCGCGTGAGGCAGCCGTTTCCTCGGCGACGATCTTCAAGATCGAGAAGGACCGCATGGTCCCGTCGGTGACGGTGCTGTTGAAGCTGGCCAAGGCCCTCAAGCAGCCGATCGCGACGCTCCTCGAGAACCAGGCGCCCCGCGAGCGCGCCGGCTACGCGGTGTCGCGCAAGGACGATCGCCAGGAGTTCCGCTTCGCGGAGCTGCCGCTGGTCATCCAACGCACCGTCGGCGGCTGGGCCGATCGCCAGCTCGAGGCCGGCTTCTACATCGTCGACCAGGGAGGCACGCCCACGCGCGCGCCGCTGTCGCACCCCGGCGAGAAGCTCTACTTCATCCTCGACGGCCGCGTGCGCTTCGAGGTCGACGGCGAGCACGTGCTCCTCGAGCCCGGCGACGTCCTGCACCTCAAGGCCACCGTGCCGCACCGCTGGGAGAACGCCGCCGAGGGCCCCTCGCGCATGTTCTTCGTCGTGACGCCGGTGCCGTCGTTCGCGAAGCAGAAGGCGCCGGCGTTCGACGGCCCCACGGCCTGACCGGCGGGGCTCGACCGCGCTCCCGGTGGCTGATCAAGCGCGGCGCGGCCGCCGCGAAGGAAACGCTCTTGTTTCTCATTGGCGCCCTCGCGGGCGTGAGAGGTGTTCGATGCATCTGAAGCTCGATGACGAGCGCGCGCTCCTGCGGGACACGGTGCGCGCCTTCGCCAAGGAGGAGGTCCGCCCGCACGCGCGCGGCTGGGAGGAGGCCGGCGCCGTCGCCGACGACGTCCTCGACGCCGCGTGGCAGCTCGGCTTCGCGCTCATGGGCGCCGGCCCCACGTACGGCGGCGCGGCCGACGACGACGACGCGGTGCCGTCCGCGCTCACGAACGCCATCGTGCTCGAGGAGCTCGCGCACGCGGACCTCGGCTTCGCGCTCGCCGCGACGTCGCCGCTGCACGCCGTGGTGCCGCTCCTCGCCTGCGGTCACGAGGGGCTCAAGCGCGAGCTGCTCCCCGGCCTGCTTTCATCGCAGACGCTGCCGAAGGCGACGGGCGCGTGGGTCGAGCCCGCGCGCAGCTACGACCTGCGCGCCCTCGCCACGCGCGCGGAGACCACCGTGCAGGGCCCCGTGCTCTCCGGCAAGAAGACCCTGGTGCCGCGGGCCGGCGACAGCGAGGTCACAGTCGTCATGGCCCGCGCCCGCGGCGGCCACGACGCGGCTTCGTTCGAGCCCTATCTCCTCCTCGGCAAGAACGTGTCGGGCATGACGCGCGGCGCCCGTTGCGACGTCATCGGCCCCTGCGCCACGGCGCTCGTCGACGTCACCCTCGACGAAGCCGCCGCACGGACGCTGGCCGCCCGCCCCGGCGTCGCCCACGCGCGCCTCGAGGAGCGCGCGCTCGTCGGCTCCGCCGCCGCCGCCGTCGGCGTCGCCCGCGCCGCCTGCGAGTACGCCGTCGACTACGCCCGCGACCGCCGCGCCTTCGGCCGCGCCATCGCGCAGAACCAGTCCATCGCGTTCATGCTCGCGGAGGCGGCCATGGACGTCGAGGCCGCGCGCTGGCTCACGTGGAAGGCCGCGTGGCGCATCGATCGCACCGAAGGCGAAAGCGCGTTGGTCGAGGCCGGGCGCGCCTGGCGCTTCGCCGCGGACCTCGCGTTCAAGACGGCGGACAACTGCGTGCAGATCCTCGGCGGCCACGGCGTCATCCGCGATCACCTCGCGGAGCTGTTCTTCAGAAACTCCCGCACCCTCGCCCGGACCCCCGGCTGGTTCATGGTGTGAACATGAGCGACCCACTCGACTTCGACCTCAGCGACGCGGAAGAGAACATCCGCGCTTTCCTTCACACCTTCGCTCGCGACGCGCTCCGGCCGGCGAGCATCATCGCCGACGCCAACGAGCACGAAAGGCCGATGGCCGCCATCGAGGCGCTGCACGTGCTGCAGTCGAGCGCGAGCGGCGGACGCGGCGGCGCGGGGCCCGCCCGCGGCGTCGACCGGGCGCCCGGGGTGGCGATGCAGTCCATCGTGCGTGCCGAGGAGCTGTCGTGGGGCGCCGCGAGCGTGTTGCTGTCGCGCCCGGGGCCGGGGCTCGGGGGTGCCGCCATCCAGGCGTCGGGGACGCCGGCGCAGAGGGAGCAGTGGCTCGAGCGCTACGACGACGGGACCATCCGCTTCGGCGCCATGGCGCTCACCGAGGCCAACGCCGGCAGCGACGTGAGCGGCATCGAGACCACCGCGGTGCTCGAGCGCGGTGACGACGGCGTCGAGCGCTGGGTGCTGAACGGCACCAAGATCTTCTGCACCAACGGCGCCTGCGCCGACGTCGTCGTCGTCTGGGCCACCGTCGACAAGAAGAAGGGCAAGGACGGCATCCGCGCGTTCATCGTCGAAAAGGGCACCCCCGGCTTCAAGATCGGCCGCCTGGAGAAGAAGATGGGCATCCGCGCGTCGGAGACGGCGGAGCTGGTCTTCGAGGACTGCCGCATCCCCAGGGAGAACCTGCTCGGCGACGCGCCCTCCGAGGGTGCGAGCACGCCGGCGGCCGGCAAGAAGGCCGGGTTCAAGGGCGCCATGGCCACCTTCGACATGACGAGGCCGAGCGTCGCGGCGATGGCCATCGGCATCGCGCGCGCCGCGCTCGATTACACCGTCGCCGTCCTCGACGAGGAGAGCGCGTCCGGCGCGTTCGAGCCGGGCTGGGGGCGGGCGCGCGCGCACCTGTCGGCGCTGCAGGACGAGGTCCAGGAGATGGACACCCAGATCGAGGCCGCCCGGCTGCTCACGCGGCGCGCGGCGTTCCTCCTCGACCAGAAGCTGCCGAACGCGCTCGAGGCATCGATGGCCAAGGCCAAGGCGGGCCGCGTCGTCGTCGACGTCTGCGCGCGGTGCGTCGAGATCCTCGGCCCGGCGGCGCTCACCCGCGCGCACCCGCTCGAGATGTGGCTGCGCGACAGCAAGGTCTTCGACATCTTCGAGGGGACAGGCCAGGTGCAGCGCCTGGTGATCGCGCGCAAGATCCTCGGCTACACGTCGAAAGAGCTCTCGTAGGCCTCGTCACGCCGTCATCGTTGTGCGCGGCCGGAAGCGCGCGCGAGCGGCGTCGCCTCGCTGTATCATCGCGCCGATGCCGACGCTCCACGCGATCGACGCGCGCGAGGCGCTGCCCGAGGCCCACACGGCCAAGGCGGCCGTGGACGAGGCGTGCGTGCGCGCGCGCAAGGCGCAGCAGGCGTACGCGCCCACGTCGCTCGCCGATCGTGCCCACTTGCTGCGCCGGATGCGCGCGGCCCTGGTGCGCAACGCCGAGGAGCTCATCGCGGTCGTGCGCGACGAGAGCGGCAAGGTGCGCTTCGAGGCCATCACCCTCGAGATCGTGCCCGCGGCGCTCGCCCTCACGTTCAACGCCTACGTCGTCGAGCGCGCCCTCCGCCCGGAGCGCGTGCGCCCCTTCCTCCCGCTGCCGCGCCGCGCGCGACGCACGTTCTCCCCGCGCGGCGTCGTCGGGCTCATCTCCCCCTACAACTACACGCTGGCCATCCCCATGAGCACGCTGGCCCCGGCCCTCGCGGCCGGCAATGCCGTGGTGTGGAAGCCGGCGCCCACGGGAATTCGCGCGGCCCACGCCCTCGTGCGCACCTTCGAGGACGCCGGCGTGCCGCGCGACCTCGTCGTCGTCGTCGAGGGCGGCCCCGCCGCCGGCGGCGCGCTCGTCGAAGGGCCCATCGACCACCTCACCTTCGTCGGCAGCACCGCCGCCGGCCGCAAGGTCGCCGCGCGCTGCGGCGAGCGCTTGCTCCCGTGCGTGCTCGAGCTCGGCGGGAACGCCGCCGCCGTCGTCACGGCCGGCGCCGACATCGAACGCGCCAGCCGCGCCATCGTCTACGGCGGCCTCGCCAACGCGGGACAGAGCTGCGTCGCCGTGGAGCGCGTCTTCGCGGTGCCCGAGGTCTTCGACGCGTTGCTCGAGCGCACCGCCGACCTGGCCTCGCGCATCCGCATAGGCGAAGACGTGGCGCGCATCGACGAGCGCCAGCGGAAGAAGGTGGAGGCGTGGCGGCAGCAGGCGCTCGAGCACGGCGCCGTCTTTTACGGCGACGTCGTCGTCGACGTCACCGCCGCGCGCATGCCGGTGCTCGGCGGCGAGATCTTCGGGCCGGTGTTGCCGTTCTTCCGCGTCGCCAACGTCGACGAGGCCGTGCAGCGTGCCAACGTGGCGCAGCAGCAGCTCTGCGCGTACGCGTTCTGCGCGCCCGCGGAAGGTCGCGCGCTCGCCAAGAGGCTCAAGGCGCCCCACGTCGCCGTCAACGACACCATGATCACCTACGCCATGATGGAGCTGCCGTTCGGCGGCGACGGCGCATCGGGCTTCGGGCGGGTCCACGGCGTCGAAGGGCTGCGCGCGCTCGCGCGAGAGCAGATCGTCGTGGACGGAAAGCTGCCGCTCGACAAGGAGCCGTGGTGGTTGCCGTACAACGACGGCGTCGGCGAGCTCGTCCTGCGCGGCCTCGAGCACGCGCTCGCCGTGCGGGAGAAGTTGCCATGGTGAATCTGACAGACATGGGGGCGCGATGAAGTCACACGAGGTCATCAAGGCAACCGTCGACAAGCTCGGCGCCAAGAAGGTCTCCAGCGAGATCGGCGTGTCGCTCTCGCTCCTGTACAAGTGGAGCGAATCCGCCGAGGAGAGCGGTGCCGCCAACCCGCTCGATCGCGTCGCGCAGATCTGCAAGGTCACCGACGACACCCGCCCCGTCGCCTGGCTCGCAGCGCAGATGGACGGCGTCTACGTGAAGAACCCGGTGAGCACCGGCGAGCAGGTCGACGTCCTCCAGCAGACGCAGCGGCTGGTCACCGCCTTCTCCGACATGCTGCAGGCGGTCTCCAAGGGCTGGGAAGACGCCGAGCTCACCGTCGCCGAGGCCGAGAAGATCCGCGCCGAGTGGGACGAGCTGAAGAGCGTCGCCGAGACCTTCGTCATCGGATGCGAGCAGCACGCGCAGAAGAAGAGCCCGCGCCGCTGACCGGCGCGAGGACTCGTCGCGCCGCAGACGCGGTCACGCCGGTGAGTTGCTGTCGAGGATGAAGTGGGCGACGTCGGTCCACAGCGCGTCGAACTGCGCGCGCTTGAAGCCTGTGCCCGTCAAGAGCCAGTCGATGTGCGGCGGATCGGTGTCGGGGTCGTCGAAGTGGCCGATGACGTCGTGGTGATCGGCCTTGACCGCGCGCAGCAACGGGCCGTGGAACTGCGAGAGCGTGGGGACGATGCCGTCGTTGTCGGCGGGCTCCGGCATATCACCGAGCGCGGCGACGAGCGCCGGGCCCGCTTCGAGGGCCTCCGGCGGCGTAGCCGTCGCCGCCGGCGAGAGCGCCGCGAGCCGATAGAGCGCGTGATAGATGGCGTGGCTCGCCTGCGCATACGGCGACAGCCCCGTCTCGATCGTGGAGCGCATGCCGGGCCGCCGCGCCTCGGTGACGATGCAGGTGTAGCGCACGCCGGGCCGATCGTGGGTCTGCGCGTCGAAGTGCTGCGCGAGCTCCGGCGTGAGCTCGTCGAGGAGCGCCTGGTCCTTGGCGACGTCCTCGAACAGTTGGTGCAGCGCGATGCGGCGGTCCGCCGTGAGATCGGCGAGCAGCTCCTGCGTGAGCTGGTCGACGAAGTCGGGCTTGGCGCCCACGGCGGTGTCGAGCGCCGCGAGCACGCCGGCGAGCGCCGTGACCGCGGCGACGGGGAGCGGGCCGAGCTTGAGCGTGCGGATGGTCATCAACGCGAGCAGTTGGAGGATCTGCTTTCCGAACGCGGTGCGAAACGCCGACGCGAGCGGCGTCCCGCGGTGCGCGCCCGCGACGGACACGACGCTCTTTGTCCGCGCGAGGAGCGGGTCGTCGGGGTGGCGCTCCGGATCGAGCAGCAAGCGCGCGTCGAGCGCGCCGGTGGAGTGACCGACGATATGGATGGCGCCTTCATCGCCCGCGGTCTCCTGGATGATCTCCCGGAGCTTCTGCGCGCGGCGCGCGATGGCCGCGGTGGGCAGCGTGTCTACGCGGTGGACTTGCACGTCTTCGCCGAGGCGGCGAAAGCCGTCGTCGAGCGCCTCCTTCACGTGCTGGAAGTACTTCATCTCTCCGAGGGCGGCGAAGCCGAAGAAGCCCGGGACGAGGTAGACGCGCGTAACGGTCAAAGCGGGCCCTTCAGTGACGACAACAGCAGCGGCGCGCGCGCTCGTCGAGTGAGCTCTCCGCGAACGACATGGCCGCCTTGATGTCGAACGTGATCTTTGCAACCGCGCGCGCGATCTGCCCGGCGGCCTCGTCGAGGCAACGCTTGGCGACGGTGGACTCGCAGCGAAAGACCCGCTTCTCCTCCTGCGCCTCGCCCGAAGCGGTCTTGATGGAGAGCGGGACCTCGAACCGGTTGTTGAGAGAGGCCTCGCCGCCGCCGCAGTGAGCCGTGCCGATGCCGCGGAGGCCCGACGGGATCACGGAGGCGGGCAGCTCCGCCACGAGCGCCCCTGCGTGCAGCTCGATCATCGCTCCGCCCGGGTGATCGCCGGTGATGATGCCGCTCACCACACGCACGGAGGGATCGCTGCTGCGCCACTCGATGCGCTCACCGGGCACGACCACCCCGTGCGAGAGCGCCTCTCCCTCGAGCCTGACGTCGTCTCCTTCGAGGACCTCGCAGGAGCGTTCGCTCGCAGGCGCGGTCGCGCCCTTCTTGGCCACCACGACGAGCGGCGGCCACGGGCAAGTCAAGCGGAGCTCGTCGATGGCGGGGCGCACCTCGAGCTTCACCTCGGTGGCCTTCTTGCCGCAGCGGGCGGTGATGGCGACGGTGCCCGCGGCGACACCGGTGACGTAGCCCTGTGCGTCCACCTTGGCCGTCTCCGGCGCCGACGAGCTCCACTCGATGGTCTCCGTGACCTTCTCGCCGAGCCCCGACGCCACCGCCTCCAACGCGATGTTCTCGCCGGCGTGGAGCCCGCACGGCTCGGGACAGATGACGTGCACGTCGTCGACGACGCTCACGTGGACCGGCAGCTCGGCCTTGGGCAGGCCCTCGGCGGTGGCCACCACCTTGGCGTCGCCGTTCTTGGCGGGGAGGATCTTGCCGTTATCCAGCGTGAGGGCGCCCGGCGGATCGACGGAGAGCGTGAAGCGCGGCGTCTTCTTCAGGGGCTTGCCGTCCTTGTCGAGCGCCACCACTCTCGGCACCGGCACCGCGTGGTCTTCGTCGATGCTGAGCGGTGTCTTCGGCTCGAACGCGAGCGCCGCCGGGCGGTTGCACCCCGTCGCCGCCAGGGCGAGGAGCGCGGCCGCCGCCAGGGCTGGCGCGCGCACGGTCACGCCTTCGCCCGCCCCGGCTGCACCGCGGCCACGAACGTCAGCTCCGCGTGCTTGTCCTCGAAGCGCCGCCGCATCCAATCGCTCTCGAACAGAAAGAGAGGGCGATCCTCGACGTCGAAGAAGCACTCCACGCTCGACTGCCGCACAAGCGTAGCGACGTCGACGGCGGCGCCGTCGGCCGCGAACACCCAGCGCGCCTGCGTGAACGGCAGCCGCTCGAGCTTGGCGTCCACCGAGTACTCCGCCTTCAACCGGTGCTGCAGCACCTCGAACTGCAACCAGCCCACCGCGCCGAGCACGGGATCGACGAACGCCTCGTCGCGCTCGCGGAAGAGCTGCACGGCGCCTTCGTCGGCGAGCTGCGAGAGGCCCTTTTGGAGCTGCTTGCGCTTGAGCGGGTCCGCGAGGCGCACGCGCACGAAGTGCTCCGGAGAAAACGACGGCATCCCCGAAAACGCGGGCATGTCTCCCTTGGCCGCCAGGGTGTCGCCGATGCGCAGGTTGCCGGGGTCCCACAGCCCGAGGATGTCGCCGGAGAACGCCTCGTCGACGACGGTGCGCTCCTGCGCCAGGAACATGAGCGGCCGATCGAGCGACAGGGTCTTCCCGGTGCGCAACAGCTTGGCGTCCATGCCCCGGTCGAACCGCCCCGAGCAGATGCGCACGAACGCGATGCGGTCGCGGTGCTTGGGATCCATGTTCGCCTGGATCTTGAAGACGAACCCGGAGAACGCCGGGTTGGCAGGGTCGACGAGGGTGTCGCCGGCGGCGCGCGGCAGCGGCGCCGGGCAGAGGTCGACGAAGCGGTCGAGGAACGGCTCCACGCCGAAGTTGTTCATCGCGGACCCGAAGAACACCGGCGTCACCTGGCCCTCCATGAAGGCCTCGTGGGAGAACGCGTTGCCGGCATCGTCGAGCAGGGCGATCTCGTCGCGCAGCTTGGCCGTGCTCGTCTCGCCGAGCGTCTCGCTGAGCTCGTCGAGCGAGCCGACCGCCATGGACGCGCGCTTGCCGCGCTCTTCGCGTTCAAAGGTGAGGAAGCGCCGGGTCTCGCGCTCGAACACCCCCTGGAAGTCGCGGCCCATGCCGACGGGCCACGTGAGCGGCGACGTCGGGATGCCCAGCACCTGCTCGATCTCGTCGAGGAGCTCGAGCGGCGGCTTGCCCTCACGGTCCATCTTGTTCACGAACGTGACGATGGGGATCTTCCTCAGCCGGCAGACCTGGAACAGCTTGATGGTCTGCGGCTCCACGCCCTTGGCGACGTCGACGAGCATGACGGCGCAGTCGGCGGCGGCGAGGGTGCGGTAGGTGTCCTCGGAGAAGTCGTTGTGTCCCGGCGTGTCGAGCAGGTTGAACCGCCTGCCCATGTGCTCGAACTGCATGACGCTCGTGGCCACCGAGATGCCGCGCTCCTTCTCGATGGCCATCCAGTCGCTGGTGGCGTGACGCGCGGCGCGGCGCGCCTTGACGCTGCCGGCGAGGTGGATGGCGCCGCCGTAGAGCAGGAGCTTCTCGGTGAGCGTGGTCTTTCCCGCATCCGGGTGCGAGATGATGGCGAACGTGCGACGTCGCTTGACCTCGCGCTCGAGCGCCTCCTGTTCTACGGCCATAGCGCACACGATACCGTCTGGGTCGTGGGACGAAAGCCCCTTCGCGCGGCCGTCACGCGGACGTGTCACGGGTGGATCGAGGCTGCCCGCCGCCGCCGCGACGACGTCGAGGGCGGCGCGGCCTGCGGCGACGCCTCGAGACGGACGGTGGCCTCGCGGTAGAGCCGTGGGTCGAAGCGCGCCTCGAAGCGCAAGGTCGCGACGGGTGGCGTCGCGTCGACGCGCTCGACTGTGAAGCGCCGCGAGCCGAGCTCGCGCGTCTTCACCAGCACCCGCGGCGGCCAGCCAAAGTGGAGGCACAGCGGAGGGACCGATCAGGTTATGCGTGTACTTATGTAACCGCTGCCGGCTCAGAAGAGGCTGAGCTGCGGCCCCTTCTTCGCCGGGCGCGAAAACGTCGTCGCCGGCGCGTGCGAGCCGTCGTGGGCGCGGCGCTCCCACAGGCCGAAGCGCTTGGCGGACGAGGTGAAGACCTGCGCGATGGTCTCCGCGTAGCGCCCCTCGCCCACCTGTCGCTTGCCGAAGCGCGGATCGTACAGCTCCCCGTGCCGTGTCTCGCGCAGGCGATGGAGGATCTTGTCCGCGCGCAGGGGGAACGCCGCGCGCACGCGCTCCTCGAACACCGCCTTCACGGAGCCCGGCAGGCGCAGCAGCACGTAGCCCGCGTGGCCGGCGCCGGCGGCGGCGGCGGCTTCGAGGATGCGGGGGATGTCCTCGTCGTTGAGCCCGGGGATGACCGGCGCGAGCATCACGCCGACCGGGATGCCGGCCTTGGCGAGCGCCTCCACCGCCTGCAGCCGGCGGCGCGGCGACGGCACCCACGGCTCGATCTTTCGCGCGTTGTCCTCGTCGAAGAACGGGACGCTGATGCTGACGTTGACGCGCGCCTCGCGATGAAGCTGCTGCAGCACGTCGATGTCACGCTCGACGAGGGCGGACTTTGTGATGATGCCCGTCGGGTTCTTGTATTCGGCGAGCACCTCGAGGCAGGCGCGGGTGAGCCCGTAGCTGGCCTCGAGCGGCTGGTAGCAGTCCGTGACGCCGGAAAAGACGATGGTCTCGCCCTGCCATGACCTCTTGTCGAGCGCGGCGCGCAGGAGCTCGGGTGCCTTGCGCTTGACGCCGATGCGCGTGTCGAAGTCCGTGCCGGCGCCCAGGGACAGGTACTCGTGCGTGGGCCGCGCGTAGCAGTAGGCGCACGCGTGCTGGCAGCCGCGGTACGGGTTCACGCTCCAGCGAAAGCCGAGATTGGGGCTGTCGTTGTGCGCGAGGATCTCCCGCGTGTGGTCCTCCCAGACCTCGGGGAGCGCGCCGGGGTCGCAGCCCTCGAGGTACTCGCGCGACGACGACGCAAAGGGGTTCGGCGGGTTGGAGATGGGGCGGCGATCCACCCGCGCACGGTAGCGCTGAACATGCGTTCAGGCAACGCCGGTCGCGTTGTGGCCCCGGCCGGGCGTACCCGCTTGACCTCGGTCGCGGGCACGCGAGCCTGCCGTCGACGTGCGGCACATCCATCTCGATCCGCTCGGCGGCGTCGCCGGCGACATGTTTGCGGCGGCGCTCCTCGACGCGTGGCCAGCGCTCGGCGACGACCTCTTGACGGACCTGCGCCGCGCCGGCCTCGCCGACGACGTCGCCGTCCGCGTCGAGCGCGTGACCGGCGAGGTCCTCGCCGGCGCGCGCTTCGTCGTCGACGACCCCCGTGAGCGGAGCGCGCCGCGCCCGCCGCACCACGCCGTGCTCACGCACGAGGCCGGGCACGCGCACGTGCCCTTCCCCGAGATCCGCGCGCGCATCGCCGCCAGCGGCCTCGACCCGGGCGTCGTCGCGCGGGCGCAGGACATCTTCCTCCTGCTCGCGCAGGCGGAGGCGGCGGTGCACGGCTTCGCCGACGTCGACGCCGTCGTATTCCACGAGGTCGGCGCCATGGACTCCGTCGCCGACGTCGTCACCGCCGCGCTGCTCATCGAGCGCTCGGGCGCGTCATCGTGGTCCTGCGGCCCGGTGCCCCTCGGCAGCGGCACCGTGCAGACGGCGCACGGCGTGCTCCCGGTGCCGGCGCCGGCCACGCGCGCGCTCCTCGAGGGTCTGCCCGTCTTCGACGACGGCCGCGGCGGCGAGCGCGTGACCCCGACGGGCGCGGCCATCCTCAAGCACCTCGCGCCGGCGCGCGCGCGCCCCGCGGGCGTGCTGGGCGCGTGCGGCACGGGCTGGGGGACCAAGCGCTTCCCCGGGCTGCCCAACGTGCTGCGCGCGTACGCCGTCGAGACCCACGCTGCGGCGACGTCCGTCCGGCGTGAGCTCGTCTGCGCGGTGAGCTTCGAGGTCGACGACCAGTCCGGCGAAGACCTCGCCGCCGGCCTCGACAGGATCCGCGACGTCGCCGGCGTCCTCGACGTCACGCAGGCCCCCGTGCTCGGCAAGAAGGGGCGGCTCGCGTCGTCGGTGCGCGTGCTCGCGCGCGCCGACGCCGAGGACGCCGCCGTGCGCGCGTGCCTCACCGAGACCACGACGCTCGGCGTGCGCATCGAGCGCGTCGAGCGCGCGGTGCTCGCGCGCGAAGAGGTCGTCGTCGACGGCGTGCGCACCAAGCGCGCGCGGCGGCCCGACGGCAGCGTGAGCGTGAAGGCCGAAGCCGACGACCTCGCCGGCACCGCCGGCGCCGCGGCGCGCGCGACGAAGCGGCGCCGCGCGGAGCAGCCGTGAAGCGCCACACCGCGGCCCGCCTCGCGGGCGTCCTCGACGACATCGGCCCCGCCGCCGTCGCGGTCTCCGGCGGCGTCGACTCGCTGACCCTCATGGCGTTCGCCCACCGCGCAGCGCTCGAGGCGCCGACGCGGGCGGGCCGTGAGCGGGGCGGCAGCCAGGCGATCGAGCCAAGCGGCTCGCTGCCGTCGCAGATCGGCGACGGCGTACCCCACGCGTTCCACGCCGTGTCGGCCGCCGTGCCGCCGGCGGCGACGGCGCGGGTGAGGGACCTCGCGGCGCAGTTCGGTTGGCGGCTCGACGTCATCGACGCCGGGGAGACGCAGGACCCCGAGTACCTCGCGAACCGCGTCGACCGCTGCCGCGTGTGCAAGTCCCACCTCTACGACACCGTCTCGGCGGCGACCGACCGGATCGTCGTGAGCGGGACCAACGTCGACGACCTCGACGACTACCGCCCCGGCCTCGTCGCCGCCGCCGCCCGCGGCGTTCGGCACCCCTTCGTCGAAGCGGGGCTCGACAAGGCAGACGTGCGCGCGCTGGCGGAGAGCCTCGGGCTCCCCTCGGTGGCGGCGCTGCCGGCGCAGCCGTGTCTGTCGTCGCGCATCGAGACCGGCGTGCGCATCGAGCCCGCGTTGCTCGCGCTGGTGAACGACGTCGAGGAGGCGGCCCGCGCGAAGCTCGGCGCCGGCAACACCGTGCGCTGCCGCGTGCGCAAGAGCGGCGTGGTCCTCGAGCTCGACGCCGCCGTGCTCGCGGCGCTCGACGAGGAGGCGCGACGCGCGCTCGTCGCCGCCGCCGCCGCCCGCGCAGGCCGCGACGTCACCCTCGCCCCCTACCGCATGGGCGGCGCCTTCCTCCGCGTCCTCGACACCTGACCCGCGAGAGTCAGTGCCGGGCGACGACGCCGCCGGTGCGGGCGTCTTCGGGGTGCAGGTTGAAGTAGCGCTTGAGCGTGAGCTTGGCGATGTCGAGCGCGCGCGCGTACCACTCCCACTCGTCGTTCACCATGGCGACGGCGATCGCGATCTTGGGATCGTGCGCCGGCGCGGTGCCGACGAACCAGGTGTAGTCGAGGCCGCCGGTGCCGGGGCGGCCCCGGTGGTCGGTCAACGTGCCGGTCTTTCCGGCGACGGCGACGGTGGTGAACGGCCGATAGCCGCGCTCCGTCGTAGAGAACGCGCGCGCGGCGGTGCCGTGGTCCACGGTGGCCGTCATCATCTCCTGCAGCGCGGTGGCCGTGTCCTCGTCGACGACGCGCACGGCCTCGATGCGATCGGGCGCCTCCTCGCCCTCCACCGAGGCGATGAGGTGCGGCGGCACGAGCACGCCGCCGTTGCCGGCGATGGCGGCGAGCACCGCTCCGTGAAGCGCCGAGAGCTTCACATCGCCGAAGCCCGCGGCGGTCTTGGCGAAGGCGAACTCGTCGCCGGTGGGGATGTCCGCGTGCGACGGCACCACCTCGAAGTCGACCGGCAGCGCGCGGTCGAAGAAGAAGCGCGTGGCCTCCGCGCGCAGCAGCTCGGGCGTCAGGTGGCGCGCGGCCAGCTTGGCCATGGCGACGTTGCGCGAGTACGGGAGCACGTCGGCGAACTTCAGGCAGCGGCCGCCGCCCGAGTGGAGGTTCTCCGGCTTGAGCCGCGTCTTGCCTCCTGCGCCGCAGACCTCCTCCGAGAGCGAGACGCCTTGTCGCAACAGCGCCGCCGCCGAGATGATCTTGAAGACGCTCGCCGCCTTGGCGAGCGGGCGGGTGCCTTCGCCCGCCATGCCGGGCTCGCGCTCGGAGTGCTCCGCGAGGGCGATGATGGCGCCCGTCTTGATGTCGAACACCACGCTCGCGCCCCACTGCGGCCGGGTCAGGCGGAGGTCGTTTTCCAGCGGCTCCTGCAGCGCCGGCTCCAGCGTCAACGTCGCCGTGCCGTTGCCGAACGGCGCCTTGTAGACGTGCGCCGCGTCGTCGAGGCGGAACGCGCCGAGCGTGGGCGGGAGCGGGACGGCGAGCGCGTACGCGCCCGGCGCGCGATACGCGCCGAAGCCCGCAGGCAGCGAGGGCTCCGCCTGGGGCGCGCACCCGCCGACGAGCGCCCCCGCGAGGACGGTGCCCGCGAGCACGTGCGCGACCAGGGATGTGCGGGAGAGGCGGTCCACGTCGAGCATCATGCCGAATGGGCGCCCGCCGCGCCATCCCGTCCCGGCGGGCGCACCGCCGTCCGACGGGCGAGACGGCACGCTCGATTCCGTGGGAGTGTCGCGCGCATGGTGAAGTGTCTCGCCACCCTCCTCCTCGTCGCCGGTGCCGCCGGCCCCACCTCGACGTCCCCGACGCGCGGCGTCGCCCGCAGCACGTGGGCGGCGGCCGAGCGCGCAACTTGCAGTGAGAGGCCCGCGCCGGCGCCCGTGCTCGTGGAGAAACCCGTGGATCCCAAGCCCGTCATCGCCGCGCTCGTGGAGAAATTCGGTGCCTCCCAGCGAGCGCGGATCACGCGCGGGGTGACGCAGGTGGCGTCGCTGTGGCGGGCGAGCGACGGCGACATGCAGGCCTTCTGCCTCGAGCAGTTCATCGCGGACGCCCAGACGCTCGACGCCACCTTCGACCGCTTCGAGAGCACCTTCGAGCAGATCGACGGACACTTCCTCGAGATCGGACGGGCATCGCGCTGGGCGCAGGACGTCGACGTCGGGCCCCTGTTGCCGGTGGACGAGCGCTTCGCCGCCTGGGACGCGAGCGCCCACGTCCTCGACGACATGTTCGACACCCGGATCGCGTTCATCGCCCTGTTGAACTTCCCGCTCAGCACGCTCGACGAGCGGATCAAGGACGGCGCAACGTGGACGCGGCGGCAGTGGGCGGAGGCGCGCCTCACCAACCGCTTCGCGCGCAGGGTCCCGGCCGAGGTGAACAAGAAGGCGGCGGAGACGGCGCAGGCGGCCGACAAGTACATCAACACCTACTACCTGTGGCTGCACCACGTGCTCGACGCCGACGGGCACCGCGTCTTCCCCAAGGGGAAGCACATGATCTCGCATTGGAACCTGCGTGACGAGCTCAAGGCGCAGTATGCCAACGGCGCCGACGGCGCCAATCGTCAGCGCGTCATCGTCAAGCTGATGGAGCGCATCGTCACGCAGACCATCCCGGCCGACGTCGTGAACAACCCCCGCCTCGACTACAACCCGTTCACGGGCTCGGTCACGCCGTCGCCGCCCGGGGAGATTGAGACGGAGGCGCGGCCGCCCGAGCGCGCGCACGTCGAGGGGCGCGAGCCCGATACGCGTTACGCCGAGCTGCTCGCGCAGTTCGAAGCGTACAAGGCCGCGGACCCGTACTCGCCCACCATGCCCACCGCCATCCAGCGCGCGTTCGAGCTCGGGCGTGAGATGCCCGAGGCGCGCGTGAAGAAGCTCCTCGAGGACGTGCTGTCGTCGCCGCTGGTGCCCAAGGTCGCCGCGGAGATCAAGCGGCGCCTCGGGCGGCCGCTCGAGCCGCAGGACCTCTGGTACGACGGCTTCAAGGCGCGCTCGTCCATCTCCGAGGACAAGCTCGACGCCATCACCAAGAAGCGCTACCCGAACGCCGAAGCGTACCGAAAGGACATGCCGCGCATCTTCGAGAAGCTCGGCTTCACGCGGCACAAGGCCAAGGAGCTGGCGGCGCACATCCTCGTCGACCCCGCGCGCGGCCCCGGCCACGCGATGCAGGCCGCGCGGCGCGGCGACCTCCCGCACCTGCGCACGCGCATCGAGCCGAGCGGCATGACGTACAAGGGCTTCAACATCGCGGTCCACGAGATGGGCCACAACGTCGAGCAATATTTCTCACTGTACGAGGTGGACCACACGCTGCTCGCGGGCGTCCCCAACAACGCGTTCACCGAGGCCATCGCCTTCGTGTTCCAGGCGCGCGACCTGGAGCTCCTCGGCATCAAGGACAAGGACGCCGCCGTCACGCAGCGCGAGAAGACCCTCTCCGACTTCTGGTCGACGTACGAGATCGCCGGCGTCGCGCTCGTCGACGTCGCCGTATGGCATTGGATGTACGAGCACCCGAAGGCCACGCCGGCCGAGCTGCGCGACGCCGTCAACAGCATCGCCGTCGACACCTGGCGCAAGTACTACGCGCCGGTGCTCGGCGGCGGCGACTCGCCGCTGCTCGGCATCTACTCGCACATGATCGCGTACCCGCTCTATCTCGCCGACTATCCGCTCGGGTACCTCATCGCGTTTCAGATCGGCGAACAGATCGACACCGCGCGCAAGCACGGCAAGCGCTTCGGCGACGAGATCGAGCGCATCGCCAGGTTCGGCAACGTCGCCCCCGACCTGTGGATGGAGCACGCTTCGGGCAAGCCGGTCACGGCGGAGCCGATGCTCCACGCGGTGGAGCGGGCGCTCGCGTCGCTGCACTGAAGACACGCGTCGGCGACGGAGGGAGCGGCGCGCCCGTCAGGGATGGCAGCGCTGACTCAGCGCCGGGCTTCGAGGCGCTGGAGCATCTTGGCGTAGGACAAGAGCGCCTCCGACGGGGTCAGCGGATGATCGTCGATGGTGTCCTCGACGAGCGGCAGCGGCGCCGCCGCCGGCTCCTCCGGCTCCACCTCTTCGAGCAACAGCGGCGCGTCGGCGACGGTGCAGGCGACGTCGGCGACGCCGGTGGTCTGCAGGCGGGCCTCTTCGCCGAAGATCGCGACGGCGCGCGCCATCAGGCTCTTTTCGTCGACGCCCACGCCGTCGGATGGCGGGCCGACGGCCTTGGCGACGGCGGTGGCGGCGAGGGCGTCCACCTCGGCGGCGGGCGCGATTTGCTTTTCGAGCATCGCGAACAGCGCGGCGGCGTCGCGCGCGCGGCGCGGGCGCTCGTCGGGGCGGAGCCGCAGGAGCTGTGCGATGGCGCGCTGCATACGGCCGTCGACGATCTCGCCGACCTCGAGCAGCATCGCCTTGCCGGAGATGATGGCGTGGATGGCGGCGGCGGCCGCGCCCTTGAGCGCCTCTCTGCCGCGAAGCCCCTCCCACAACACGATGCCGAGCGACCACAGGTCGGTCTGCGCCGAGTGCTCACCGTCGCCGAACAGCTCCGGCGCGAGGTAGCGCAGCGTGCCGCGCACGCTGCCCGTGTCGGTGCGCTCGGCGCGCGACTCGCGCGAGCGCGCGATGCCGAGATCGATGAGGCGCGCCTTGCCATCGTGGCCGAGCATCACGTTGCTGGCGGTGACGTCGCGATGGAGCATGAAGAGCGGGCGCCCGTGCTCGTCGGTGGCGTGGTGGATGGCGTCGAGCGCCTCGGCGATCTGGCGGCCGACGCGACAGACCACGCCGGGCGGCAGGGGCCCGCTCTTGCGCAGGTCGAAGAGCGACGCGCCGGAGACGTACGCGGTCACCAGCGCCGGCCGGCCGGCGACGTCGATGAGATCGAGCGTCTCGACGATGTGCGGGTGCAGCAGCCGCATTCCGACGCGCGCTTCGTCGCGCAGCCGCTCGTCGTCCTCGCGCGCGTGCGCCTGCTTGATGACGACGAGCTGGCCAGCCAAAGAACGCGCGAGCGTCAAGCGGCCCATGCCGCCGGACGAGAGATCGCCGATCACATCGTATTTGCCCGCGATCCGCATCTTGTTGAACGCTAACGGTCCGCGCGCGACCTTGCTCCTCGCGAGACACCTCTTCCGTCACAATTGCGACCGGAGCGAGCCGCCTCGGTCGAATTGACGATCGCGTGAGACACCCGCGCACATCCGCGTAGGCCTCCGCGGCGGCGGTGGCTCAGCCGCGGAGCCGCGCGATGTCGACGACGATGAACAGGCCCGACGACGACGCGGCGGTGCTGCCGTCGGGCAGGAAGAGCCGGGCGCTCGTCTCCACCCGCCGCCCCTCCACCCGACCCACCAGCGCCTCGAACGTGGCCATGGTCAGCAAGGGCACCGGCCGCTTGAAGTCGACCTCGATCTTCGCCGCGACCACGCGGTGGCCGGCGAGCCAGGCGCCGCTGCCCATGACGTCGTCGAGGACCGCGGCGATGGAGCCGCCGTGCGCGTGGCGGGGCGGCCCCTCGCACGCGGGACCGAACCACGCGCGGCCGACCATGGCGCCGTCGGCGTCGCGCATGAAGTGAGCGACCCGGAGCGCCTGGCCCTCGGCCTTGGCCACGAACGATGTCGCGAAGCCCGCGCCGCTCAGCGACTCCCGCCGCGGCAGGAGCGTCCAGCCCGGGTGCGGGGCGTCGACGTTCAGCTCGGGCTCGCTCGTCTCTCCGGCCATGCTCTCCCCCTTCAACCATCCGCCGGCACGCCGTCGAGCGCGCTCTGCGCCCGCCAGAAGCGGGCGGGGCGCCGGCGCGCCCCCGGCGTCTCGACGGCCGCGCGCCACGCGTCCACCGCCGAGCGGTGCTCCTGCCACAGGCCCTCGTCGTCGGCGCCGTCGGCGAGCGCCCGCGCCTCGAGCGCGTCAGCCTGCGCGCGGACCGCGGGGAAGCGCGACCAGTCCGACAGCAGCAGCCGATGCAGGCGCTCGTGACGCCACCACAGGGAGTCCACGTCGTAGCCCGCGCCCGGCACCGGCCCGTACGCGCGCGCCGCGCTCCCCTCCGCGCCGGACGCGCCCGGCAAAAAAACCGGCTTGAACACGCTCAGGCACGGGCTCGAGGTCCCCGTCAGCCACACGCGCGGCCCCGTCGGGGTCCGCTGCGGTCCGGCCAACTGCGTGATGAGCGAGCCCGTCGTCTGCCCCGCGGTCCTCGTCGGCAAGCCGGCGGCGTGGGCGCACGGCATCGACATCACCAGGCCTTCGCGCGGGACGTGCCCGGCGTGGTCGCGCAGCGCGCGCGCCATCTCGGCGACCGACGGGCCCGCCAGGCGCGCCGTGCACGCCGCGCGCGTCGACGCCCCCGCGAGCGCCGCCATCGTGCGGCGGCCGAAGGCGCCCGCGAAGTCGCGCGGGCCGCCGTCGTCGACGAGGTCGGCGGCGCGGATGGTCAGCGCGTTCGAGATCGATCGCACCGTGAACGCCGGCACCGGGGCCGTCACCGCGGCCGACGCGGTCGTCGACGGCGGCGCCACGCGCTCGGCGGCGAAGCGACGCCCGGCCGTCTCCAGCACCCACGCCTCCGCGCCGTCGGCCACGAGGAACGACGACGAGTAGGAGAAACCCTCATGGCGATAGCCCATGCGGCCGCCCTGCCCGTGCGCACGCAGGAGCGCGGTCATGACGTCGACGGCTTCGCGCGCGCTCGTCGCGCGCTCGAGCGCCAGGCGCAGCAGGTCCATGCCGGTGAGCCCGACCGCGTCGAGCTTCTCCGTCGTGAACACGGCCTCGTTGCCGATGGCCACGCCGCGCTCGTTCACGCCCATCTCCGCGCCCCACATCCAAAACGGCCGCGAGAGGATGACGCCGAACGTCTCCTCGACGTCGTCGATCTCCACGTGCGTGCAGCGCACCCGCCCGCCGCGGCGCTGGCGCGCAACGCGCTCCACCACCTGCGCCTCTCCGGGCTCGCGGTCGCTGTTCTTCGCGAGCCACACGCCCGTGGGCCCGACGGTGACGACGGTGTCGCACATCAGGGCGTGGTGCTCGAGTCGATGATGCGGAAGTCGCCTGAGTCGACGGTGACGTCGAGTGCAGCGCCGAAACTGCTCTCGCAGTGCATGGACACGAGATCGCCGTCCACGCTGAATCCGCAGGCGCTGGACGTGATGTCGTTGTCCAGGAGGAACCCCTGCAGCGTGGGGTCCTTCCACGCGGCGCGGAAGGTGCCGAGGCGCAGCGGGCGGGCGTTGGGATCGGCGATGACGACGAACGTCACGAACGGGTCGTCGCTCGAAAAGCACGCCACGATCCGGGTGTCCACGACGAGGCCGTCGTCGGGGCGGATGACGGCAGCCGCGTTCTGGAAGTGGGTGAGGGCCTGGTCGAGGAAGGCCTGCATGACATCCGGCCCGACGAGCGCTGCGCGCGCCAGCATGGCCTGGTCGAGGAGCGGCAGCGTGAGCTTCTCGTCGTCGACGACGAACGTGGTGGCGAACCGCCCGGCGCGCAACACGCACTCCGCCGCCTGCGGGACCGCGCACGACGGGAACGTGCCGGGGTACGGACACGTCTGCCGCGTGGCGGCGTCGAACGGCACGGATGCGACCACCAGCGTGGGCAAGAGCCCGTCCGCCGACGCCGCCGTGAGCGCGTCGCACGACGGCGTGTCGAGCGGCGCGCGCGACACCTGGAAGCCGAGCGCGCCCTCCACCGCGCGGTCCACCACGCCGATGTCGGAGCCGGGAACGGCGCCGAGCACGATTGTGTTCCGGCGCGGGTCCTGTTGCATGGCGACGGCGTTGGCGGCGGCGACCTCCCCGAGCGTCAGCTTGTCCTGCTGCGCGAAGTCCGTGTACAGGCGCGTGTACTCGTCGAGGGACAGGCCGTTGTCGACCACGTCCGCGCTCCGCTCCAGGTCCCGCGTGCGCGCGTCGAGACAGACACCCGCGACGCACGCGTCGGCGCCGGGGCAGCGGCACGCCGCGCAGTCGTAGCCCGGCGGGGAGCCGTCGCCGGCGCAGACGTACGGGCCGTCGCAGTCGCCGGCGGCGCACGTCGTCGACCACGGCGTCGCGCATGCGTCGCCGGGCGCGCCGCCGCACGTGCCGAAGGTGCAGCCGGTATCGACGCAGCAATTGTCCTCGGTCTCACCGTCGTCGACGGCGCCATCGCCGCAACGCGCCGCGGGGTCCGGGCATGCCGCCGCGAGCGTCGCGATGAGCGGGAGCGCGAGCGCCGAACGTGCCTGGACGAAGCGGGTTCGCGTCACGCCGCGAGATGCTACACGAGCCCCATGCGCACGCGCCACGTCGTCGACGGAAAGCCGAAGTACACGAACGCGCTCGCGCGCGAGACCAGCCCGTACCTGTTGCAACACGCGCACAACCCCGTGAGCTGGCGCGCGTGGAACGACGAGACCCTCGCGGAGGCCAGGAAGCTCGACAAGCCCGTGTTCCTCTCCATCGGCTACTCCACCTGCCACTGGTGCCACGTGATGGAGGAGGAGAGCTTCGAAGACGAGGAGATCGCCGAGGCCGTCAACGCGGGCTTCATCCCCATCAAGGTGGACCGCGAGGAGCGCCCCGACGTCGACGGCATCTACATGACGGCGGTGCAGGCGCTCACCGGTCACGGCGGCTGGCCGATGACGGTGTTCATGACGCCCGACGGAAAGCCGTTCTTCGCCGGCACCTACTTCCCCGCGCGCGACGGGGACCGCGGCGCGCGTTTGGGGTTCTTGTCCATCGTGCGCCGCCTCGACGAGGCGTGGCGCACGGAGCGCGAGCGCGTCACCGGCTCCGCCGAGGAGATCACCTCCGAGCTGCAGAAGCTCATGCGGCCGCTCGCGCCCACGGACCTGCCGCCGCTCGCGGTGGTGGACCACGCCGTCCGCTTCTACGCCGGCCGCTACGACCCCGCTTGGGGCGGCCTCGCGCCCGCGCCCAAGTTCCCGAGCTCGCTGCCCATCCGCGTGATGCTGAGACACCACGCGCGCACCGGTGACGCGAGCTCACTCGAGATGGCGGCGACGACGTTCGCGAAGATGGCCGACGGCGGCATCCACGACCAGGTGGGCGGCGGCTTTCACCGCTACTCCACCGACGACCGCTGGCTCGTTCCCCACTTCGAAAAGATGCTCTACGACAACGCGCTGCTCGTCGCCGCCGGCGTGGAGCTTTGGCAGGTCACGGGCGATGCGCGCGTCGAACGCGTGGTGCGCGACACCCTTGCGTACGTCGAGCGCGACATGACGTCGCCGCCGGGCGCCTTCTTCTCCGCCACCGACGCAGACAGCCTCTCCCCCGAGGGAAAGCGCGAGGAGGGCTTCTACTTCACGTGGACGCCCGAGGAGCTCGAGGCCGAGCTCGGCGAGGAGCGCGCGCGCACGTGCATGGACGCATGGGGCGTGACGGCGGGAGGAAACTTCGAGGGGCGGTCCATCCTGTGGCGGCCGCACCCGAGCACGATCACGCCGGACATCGAGCGGGTCCTCGACGAGGCCAGGCCGCTCCTGTTGCGCGCGCGCAACGAGCGTCCGCTGCCGCTGCGCGACGAGAAGGTTCTGTGCGGCTGGAACGGCCTCATGATCTCGGCGTTCGCCCGCGCCGGCTTCGCCTTCGACGAGCCGCGCTTCGTCGACGTGGCGGCGCGCGCCGCGCGCTTTGTCCTCGAGCACATGCGCGGCGAGAACGGCCGGCTCATGCGCACGTTCAAGGACGGCGTCGCGCGGAACGCGGGCACGCTCGACGACCACGCCTTCTTCCTGCAGGGGCTGCTCGACTTGTTCGAGGCCGGCGGCGATCCGCGCTTCCTTGACGAGGCGCGCGCGCTCGAGCGCGTGGTCGCGCTCGCGTTCGAGGACGTGGCGCGCGGAGGCTTCTTCCTCACCGCGGCCGACGGCGAGCCGCTCCTCGCGCGCGAGAAGCCCGCGCACGACGGCGCCGAGCCCAGCGGCAACTCCGTCCACGCGCTGAACCTCGCGCGTCTCGCGGCGCTCCTCGACGACGACGCCATGCGCACGCGCGCCGAGCGGACGGTGCAGGCCTTCGGGCAGGTCCTCGCGCGGCACCCGGGCGCGCTGTCGGAGATGCTCCTGGCCGTCGACATGTTGCACGCCGTCCCCAGGGAGATCGTCCTCGTCGCCCCGGCGACTCCCGAGGCCGGGGACGCGATGCGCGCGCTGCTCGCCCCGCTGCGCCGCGCGTTCCTCCCGAACCGCGTGATCGTCCAAGCCCCCGAGTCGGGCGGCCCCGCGCAGCTCGCGCTCCTCGAGGGCCGCGTCGCCGTCGACGGCAAGCCGACGGCGTACGTGTGCGAGCGCCGCGCGTGCAAGCTCCCCGCAACCACGCCCGACGCCCTCGCCGCCCGCTTGCGCTGAGCGGGCCTCCCGGCCCGTATCGCACAGGTACGCACAGGTCGGTCGGCACGTCGCCGGCGGCGAAACGGATCGAGCTGTGCGCAGGTGACGGGGGAACGGCGGCCGAACAACCGCGACGCTACACTTTGATCATTCGACGCGCCTCTTGCTCGTCGAGGAGGCGGCGTCATGAGAGCGTTCGTCGTCGGGATGGCGGGATCGTTGATGTGCGCGATGGCGGCCTCGGCCACCCCGCCCGCCAGCACCCCCGCACACAAGAACGTGGAGCAGGCCGCCAAGGCGCCAGGCTTCCTCGAGATGTTCGTCGCGGGAGTCGTCCCCACGCCGGAGGGCCACACCCTGGTCCTGGTGAACCCGGACGAGCAGGTGCTGTTGCCGCTCGGCATCGGGCTCACCGAGGCGCTGTCCATCCACGGGCGCCTTGAAAAGCGCCCGTTTTCGCGACCGATGACGCACGACCTGCTCGACCACATCGTCAAAGAGCTCGGCGGCCAGATCGTGCGGGTGCAGATCGACGACGTGCGTGACGATGTCTTCGTCGGCACCATCTTCATCCGCACCGCCGGCAAGGTGATGAAGTTCGACGCGCGCCCGAGCGACGCCGTCGCCCTCGCCCTCGGCAGCCGCGTGCCCATCTACGTCGCGCGCCCCGTCGTCGACCGCGCCGCCATCCACCCCGGCGACCTCGAGGACAGCACGCCCCCCGCATCGACTCCGGCGCCGCCGCCGCCCAAGGGCGTCCTCGCCCTGTGATGCGTTAGCGTGGCGCCATGCGCCCGCTCTCCCCTGCACGTCGGCCCCTCGCGGCGCCGCCCTCCGTCCGGGTCACCCTCGCCGCCGTCGCCGCGGTGGTGCTCGCCGCGGGCGCCTGCGGCACGTTCGGGGCCACCCTCCCGCCGGGCGCCGCCGGCGGCTCCTTCCTCGACGAGGCCAAGGGCGCCGTGCCGTTCGAGGGCGCGGCCGCCACCGACCAGAGCGCGCTCGATGCCGCCGCCCGCGCGCACGCCGACGCCAACATCGACGTCTTGATGGCGCTGTTGCAGAGCTCGCGCGAGCTGCGCCACGACGTGCGCACGGGCGAGAAGGAGATCCACGCGCACGTCGAGAAGCGCGGCGGCGTCGACGACGCCGACCTCGCCCGCGTGCGCGACATCGCCCGCCGCTACCTCGAGCTCGACGCGCTGCTCTACGCGCTGTGGACGAGCTACCGGCAGAGCCTGCCCTATTCGTCCGAGCCCGATCCCTACGCGCCCTTGCGCGCGGCCACGCTGCTGTCGCCGTCCACGCGCCAGGCCGGGGGCCTGCTCGCCCTGGGGGCGGAGCTCGTGCGACTCGACAACGCCGCCGTCGTCGTGCAGACGCTCGGTCCGCACCACGCGCTCACCCGCCTGCTCAACCGCGGCGACGAGAAGCTGAAGATCCCCGCCGAGGGCTTCGACCGCTGCGTCGGCGCGCTCTACGATCCCGACCACAGAAACCTCCTCGCCCGCCAACTGCACGCGGTCGCGGACGAGCAACAGCGCCTCGAGGCCGCCGGCGACCGCGACCCGCGCGTGGCCTTCCTGCTCGAGACCATCGCCGCGAGCGCCACGGGCAAGGCCATCCTCGAAGAGTCCGACGCCCACCGCCGCGTGGTGTTCATCTGGAACGTGGTCTCGCGCTCGACGCTCGACGCCGCCGGCCCGCTCATCGACGTGTTCATCGCCGACGGCTACGCCCCCCAAGACGAGCCGTGAGCTCCGGCGCCGGCGGCCCCTCCAGCGGGCGCCGGTTTGGGATATCGTCCGCGCGGATGCGCCCTTACGACATCATCAAGAAGAAGCGCGACGGGAGCGCGCTGTCGGCGGCCGAGGTCAAGTCGTTCGTCGACGGCTACGTCGCCGGCGACGTCGCCGACTACCAGATGGCGGCGCTCGCCATGGCCGTGTTCTTCAACGGCATGAGCCGCGAGGAGGTCGTGGCGCTCACCGACGCCATGCTGCGCTCGGGCACGGTCGTCGACCTCTCCGCCGTCCCCGGCAAGAAGGTCGACAAGCACTCCACCGGCGGCGTCGGTGACAAGATCTCGCTGCCGCTCGCGCCCGCGGTCGCCGCCTGCGGCGTCCCCGTGCCCATGGTGAGCGGGCGCGGGCTCGGACACACCGGCGGGACGCTCGACAAGCTCGAGAGCATCCCCGGCTTCAGGGTCGACCTCTCCCTCGACGACTACCGGCGGCTCGTCGGCGAGGTCGGCTGCTGCCTCATCGGGCAGACGAAGGAGATCGCGCCCGCGGACAAGAAGCTCTACGCGCTGCGCGACGTCACGGCCACGGTCGACTGCATCCCGCTCATCGCGAGCTCCATCATGTCCAAGAAGCTCGCCGAGGGCATCGACGGCCTGGTCCTCGACGTCAAGGTCGGCTCCGGCGCCTTCATGAAGAAGCGCGAGGACGCCGAGGTGTTGGCGCGGATGATGGTCGACATCGGCGAGGGCATGGGCAAGGCCGTGGTGGCGCGCCTCACCTCCATGGAGCAGCCGCTCGGCGCCATGGTGGGCAACGCGCTCGAGGTCGAGGAGTCCGTCGACGTGCTCGCCGGCGGCGGCCCCGCCGACGTGGTCGCGCTCACCGTGGAGCTCGGCGGCGAGATGCTCGTCCTCGGCGGCGCCGCCAAGGATCTCGACGAGGGCCGCGCGCGCATCCGCGACGTGCTTTCGAACGGGAAAGCGCGCGAGCGCTTCGCCCGCATCATCGAGGCGCAGGGCGGGGACCCGCGCGTCCTCGACGACAAGTCGCTGCTCCCGCGTGCGCCCAAGCGCGTGGACGTGGCCGCCGCGCGCGACGGCGTCGTCGCCGCCGTCGACACCGAGAAGATCGGCGTCGCCTCGATGACCCTCGGTGGAGGCCGGCGCAAGGCGTCGGACGCCGTCGACCCGCGCGTGGGAATCCAGGTGAACAAGCGCATCGGCGACCGCGTCGCGCGCGGGGAGCCCCTCGTGACGCTCCACGTCGCCGACGCCGGCGTCGACGAGGCCCGAACGCTCGCGGCGGCGGCCTTCACGCTGACCGACGCCGGCGTCCCGCCGCCGCAACTGTTCCTCGAGCGCATCGCCGGCGTCGAACCAGGAGCCCCTTCGTGAGCACCATGCCCCCCGCCCCGCTCGGCCACGCCCAGGTCCAGGCCGCGGCCGACGCCGCGCGCGACAAGCTCCGCGTCGCCGCCGGCGCCGAAGCCGCCGCCGTCGGCGTGGTGCTCGGATCGGGGCTCGGCAGCGTCGCCGACGGCGTCCTCGACACAGGCGGCGCCGCCGTCGAGTACGGCCACCTCCCGCACTTCCCGGTGTCGTCCGTCGAGGGCCACCGCGGGCGCCTGGTGCTCGGCCGCGTGAAGGACACGCCGGTGCTGTTGATGCAGGGGCGGGTGCACCGCTACGAGGGCTATCCGGCGTCGAGCGTGGTGTTCCCCGTGCGCGTGCTCCACGCGTTGGGGGTGAACAAGCTCGTCGTCACCAACGCCGCCGGCGGCCTCGGCGACGGGATGAAGCCCGGCGACCTGATGGTCATCGAGGACCACATCAACCTCACCGGCGACAACCCGCTCGTCGGCAACAACGACGAGCGCTTCGGCCCGCGCTTCCCCGACATGAGCGACGCCTACGCCGCGCGCCTGCGCGCGGTGGCCGCCGACGTCGGCAAGGCCCGCGGCCTCAGCCTCGCGCGCGGCGTCTATGCCGGGCTGCTCGGGCCGAGCTACGAGACGCCCGCCGAGATCCGCATGCTGCGCACGCTCGGCGCGCACGCGGTGGGAATGAGCACCGTGCTCGAGGTCATCGCCGCCAACCACCTCGGCATGGAGGTGCTCGGCATCTCCTGCATCACCAACCTCGCCGCAGGCATCAGCGCGACCAAGCTCTCTCACGACGAGGTGAAGGAGACGGCCACGCGTGTGGAGCGCGCCTTCTCCGGCCTCGTGCTCGACCTCGTCCCCCGCCTCGCCTGAGGCTCACAGGGGCGGGACCACCACGTCGTGGCCCTTGTCTCCGCCGAACAGGACGATGGCGCCGCCCACCGTCCGCATCATGTGCTCGCGGTTGTTCACCGCCACCGGCGCGCCGCCCTCCACGAGGAGCAACCCGTGCGTGGTGTCGAGCAGCACGATGCGGTGGTCATCGAGCGTGAGCATCTGATCGGGCGTGGTGCCCTGGAGGTCGATGGTGCGCAGGAGCTGGAAGTCGATGGAGTCGCTGCTGACGACGGGGAGCACCAAGGAGCCGCCGGTCAGGAGCGCGCGCGGGCGGTCGGAATCCACCGCGAGGAGGTCGACGCCGGGCCCGGAGAGGGTGACGAGGGTGTCGCCGCTCTTCCGCACGGCTTCGGTCTGCCCCGTGAAGAAGCGCAGCAGCGTGGTGGCGTCGAGGGCCATGAAGCGCGACGTCACCTGAGACCCGAGGGAGCGCCGCAGCAAGGGGTGACCGTCGGCGACGTCGACGAGCGCCGCGGCGTCGCCGTTGGCCACCCACGCGACGTCTCCGACGACGCCGACGTACGCGCCGTCTGCTTCGGACGGCGCCGTCGCAAAGACGCTCACTCTGAGATCATCGCCAGCGGCATCGACGTGAAGGGCGTTCAAGGTCGGCTCCCACACGAGCACGTGACCGTCCTCGTCACCGTCGCAGGCCACAGTGCCCGTGAAGCCGGCGCCGAAGGCGGTGGTGGCGATGAGCGACTTCTCGTCGAAGGTGTACGCGTTCACGGGCGTGCCACCGGGAGAGGTGCCGCCGACCACCCAACCGCGGCCGCTCAGCTCGTCGCACACCGCGGTGCCCGTGCGCTCGCTCGGGATGTCTTTGTCGACGAGCTCGGCGGCGTCGGGCTTCGCGAGCAGCATCGGGAGCGAAGCCGAGAAGCTCGGCGCGCCGTCCTGCACCACGGCGGGGTCGTTGACCGAGGGGATGGTGACGGGGGCGGCCCGGCCGAGGGCCGAGGGGTTCTCCGGATCGCCGGTGGAGAACGAGACCGCGAGCACACGCTCCTGGGCGCCGAGGGGCAACGCGAAGCTCTGCGGGTCGCCCTGCTTGAAGCTCACCGACTCGGGGCGCTCGTCGTCGAGCTGGTAGCTGAGGTTGGTGAGCGGGCTGTCGACCCGCCGGGTCTGTCCCGCGGGCTCGCGCACCGCGAGCGTCACCGCGGCAAAGTCGGTGGGGCCGCACGCGGCCGCGCACGCGAGGACACCGGCGGCGAGCGCGGCCGCGGAGCGCGCGCTCGGCTGCGCGGGCGACCGGCGGAACCGGCCACCGCTCACTTGAGGTCCTCGACCGTGAAGACGACTTCGCCTTCCTTGGGCGAGAGCGCGACCACCGCGAAGATGCCGCCCGCCACCGCCGCCGCCGCCACCACCGCCCCGGCGGTGATGCCGACCGGGACCCAGGGGATGCCTTCGACGACCTGCTTGGTGGTGACGGAGAGCGACGGGCTCGACGTGGAGCTGCCCGCGACGCTCACCTTCTTCTCCGGCAGCACCGACGGAGGCAGCGGCCGCTGCTCGACGCCGTCGTCCTCACCGAGGCCGAGAAACGCAGCGAGCGTGCCCGCGGCCGCCGTCACCGCGACGCCGTCCGCGAGCCGCACGGCGCCGCGCCGCGCCGTGGTGCCGTCGCCGACGTGAAACGCCGCGCCCCAAAGCCAGGCGCCGTCGTCGTCGTAGCGCGCCGTGCCGACGAGCAGCAGCGTGTCGACCTCGAGGAAGCTGCCGATCTTCCTGGCGACGGCCTCGTCGATGCCGCTGCCCGCGATGGGGCGGAGCCCGGGGCCCTCCTGCCAGAGGGCTCCCTCGAAGGCGAGATCGACGAACACGGGCGACGGGCTCTCGCCGATGGTGATCACCTTCGGAACGCTGCGGGCGCCGCCGAGCTCCACCCACACGTGGTAGCTGCCGGCGACGACGTTGGCGTCCTTGCCGAGGCTCAGCGGCGTGCGCCCCATGTCGCGCCCGTCGAGGAACACCGTGGCGCCCTGCGGCCTCGAGTCGACGACGAGGAGGCCGGTGGGGCGCTGCACGAGGTCGCTGCGGGCGGCGGCGACGAGGGAGAGGAAGCGCGGCGGGTACTCGTCGGGGCTCGGCGCCAGCGCGGGGTTCGCGCGGAGCGCGTCGACGAGGATGGCGCGCGCCTCCCTGCCCTTCTCGGTCTCGCCGTTGCCCGACTCCTTGGGGCCGGCGAGCGCCACGAGGCGCGACGCGAGCTTCAACCGCGCGGGCTCGAGCAGCGCTTGTTTCTCCGTGGACGGATCGGGATCGTTCGCGAGCGCGCGGATGACGGAGGTGAGGATGCGCAGCGACGCGTCTTGATCGAGCGCGGCGAGCGCCTGGTCCGCCTTCGCGAGCTGGGTCTTGTATTCGGCGACCGTGTTGCCGCCGAGGTCGAGCTGGCGATGAAAGAGCGCCCGCGTGGCGTCGGCGTCGAGCATCTCGATGCCGCGTCGCTCGAGCGCCGCGCGCACGGCGTCGGCGGCCTCGAGCGGGACGGCGCCGCCGTCGTGATCGGCGTCCACGGCGAGCACGGCGAAGCGCTCGGCGTGCGTGGCGCCGGCGAAGAGAAGGAGCGCGACGGCGCCCGCGTACGCTCGGGCGGGCAGGGCCCTCCCCAACGGGCGCTTCAGGGCGCGCCGCATCAGTACCCCGCGCCCTTGCCCGCAGCTCCTGTGACGATGGCCACCGATGCCGACGCGCCGATGCGGTCGGCGCCGGCCGCCGCCATCTTCTGGGCGTCCTCGGTGGTGCGCACGCCGCCCGAGGCCTTCACGCCCACGTCGCTGCCGACGATGCGGCGCATGAGCTGCAGGTCCTCGACCGTGGCGCCGCCGCCGCCGAAGCCGGTGGACGTCTTCACGAACGCGGCGCACGCCGCCTTGGACAGCGCGCAGCCGACGATCTTCTCGTCGTTGCTGAGCTGCGAGGTCTCGAGGATGACCTTCACCGGGTACGGGCGCGACGCCGCGACGACGCGGCAGATGTCGTCGAAGACGGCGGCGTACTCGCGGGACTTCAGCGCGCCGATGTTGATCACCATGTCGATCTCGCGGGCGCCGTTGCGCACCGCCTCACGCGCCTCGAACGCCTTGGCCGTCGGCGTCATGGCGCCGAGCGGGAAGCCGACGACGGCGATGGGCTTGACGCCGCTGCCCTGCAAGAGCTTGGCGACGAGCGGGATGTTCGACGCGTTCACGCATACGGTCGCGAAGTGCCACTTGCGCGCCTCGTCGCAGACCTTGCGCAGGTCTTCGCTGGTGGCGTCGGGCTTCAGCAGGGTGTGGTCGATCATCGACGCGAGGTCTTCGCGCGGCTTGACGCCGCCCGCGCCGGCGCCGAAGCGGACGCCGCCGATGCCGACCAGCGTGTCGATGACGCCCTCCTTGCGGGTGACGCAGAAGCCGCAGCCGGTGCAGGTCGCGTCGGTGGCGTCGCACTGCTGCGTGGGATCGAAGCCGGGGTCGCCACCGCCCCCGCCGCCGCCGCCGACGACGCCGACGAGGCTGAGGCGAGCGGCCACCTTCTGGGCGATGACATCCACGAGCGCGTCGACGTCGGAAGACATGGGCGGAGCATCTCCGAAGCCGGCGCCCGGGGCAAGCTGCACGGAATGGTGCACCCACCCCTGTGTCGAGGGCCCCTCGTCGAGGGGCCCCTATGTCGAGGGGAACGCGGTGAAGACGCCTTCGAGGTAACCGCCGTCGTCGAGGTCGACGCGGAAGTGGCCCGAGATCTCGTCCGGCGTGCGCTCGTCGAGGATGACGGTGCCGCCGACGCTGCCCGAGAAGACGTTGTTCACCGATGAGACGAGCTCGACGCCGTCTTTGCGGGTCTCGACGACCTTGTCGCCGTAGGCCACCTGCACCGAGGACAGCCCGTCGTCGCCGGTGCCGACCGCGACGGGGGTGCCGAGAGGCATGTCCGCGACCGCATGCAGGGTCACCGTGACGGTGCGGAGTGTCTCACTGTCTTGCTCCGCGAGGACCACCACAGTGTCTCGACCCGATGCGTTCGGCTTGGACAGCGGGCTGGTGCAGCGGAGCGAAAAGCCGTCTCCCTGGACCACCCCATCGACGCTCGCAGGGACCGCGCACCCGATCGAGGCAACCGCCACGATCCCCAGCGCGAAAACCCATGCGAACGCCGACTTCATGCTCTTGATTGTGAGCACGCGGCCGTGATCCCTCAAGTTTGCGAAATCACAGTGTGTTCTTGAGACATCTGCGAGGTCCGTCACCATGGACCCGAGGATGGCGCAGGGTGTGCGCGCTTTCCTCTTTTTGACCGATGTCTCCGACACCCGTCGGAGCGCGTCCGAACGCGAAAGCGTCCGGACCACATCCTGCGCGCCCTGCGGTTGTGAGGCAGGTACGGTGCCGTACGGCCTACATCAGCGTGAGATGTGTCTCAAACGGCGCCTAGCGTCGACGGTGATCCATCTCACGAAGGAACGTCGTTCCCTTCAGCGCCTCGATGTCCCCTGCCCCGATTCCGAACATGCTGATCCGCAGCTCCGTGAGCACGTCCTCGACGAACGCCGCCAGCGCCTCGTCGCCGGCGTTGGCGGCGACGAGCATCGGGCGCGCCATGGCGCCGACGTCGGCGCCGAGGGCGACGGCCTTGGCGACGTCGATGCCGCTGCGCAGCCCCCCGGTGGCGATGAGCGGGATGCGGGTGCTCGCGCTGCGCACCGCGCGGATGGCGTCCGTGGTCGGCGTCCCCCACTCGCCGAAGCGCAGGCCCATCTTGCGGCGGCGCTCGGTCTTGGCGCAGATGCCCTCCACCTTGGCCCACGAGGTGCCGCCCGCGCCGGCGCAGTCGATGCCGGAGATGCCGGCGTCGACCAGCGCCTTGGCGGCCTCGGCGCTCATGCCGAAGCCGACCTCCCGCGCGAACACCGGGATGCCGTCGCGACGGAGCGCCGAGCAGAGCTCGCGGACCTTCTGCGTCATGCCGCTGAAGTCGACGTCGCCGCCCTGGGCCGCTTCCTGGATGGGGTTGAAGTGCAGGAAGAGCGCGTCGGCGCCGATCATGTCCACGGCGCGGCGCGCCTCATCGACACCCCAGCCCTTGGCGAGCTGGCCGGCGCCGAAGTTGGCGAACAGCAGGATGTCGGGCGCGACGTCGCGCACGGCGAAGTACTGCGCGCGCGAGGCGTCCTCGATGCCGACGCGCTGGCTGCCGACGCCCATGGCGAGGCCGAAGTGCTCCGCGGCGCGCGCGAGCCGCCGGTTGAGCTCGAGGGCGCGGGGGAGGCCGCCGGTCATCGGCGCGATCATCAGAGGCGCTTCGAGGTCCTTGCCGCAGAGCTGGGTGGACAAGTCGATGTCCTCGAGGCTCAGCTCGGGGAGCGGCTGGTTCACGAAGTCGAAGCGCTCGAAGCCCGCGCTCTTGTCGTACTGCGCGGCCTCGGTGAGACACACGTCGATGTGGTGGGCCTTGGCCTGCGGATCGCGCAGCGGCCCGTCTTGCAGGTTGTCGTCGATATCCGGCATGCGTGTTCCCCGCGCCTACAATGCGTTGCTCGACCAGTCGTAGGGTCGGTAATCCAGATCGAAGCGCTCGTCGAGGAGCTTGGCCCGCATCGCGGGGACGTAGCGCGCCAGGAACGCGCGCACGGCGCGCTCGGCGCCGCCGTGCGCCGGGTCACCGAAGTCGCCTGCGTACCACTCGAAGATCTGCACGACCACGATGCGGTGCGCCTTGTCGTCGACGACGACCTCCCCCGGCCGCGTCAGATAGGCGCGGGTGCGCTCCTCGAGGTCCTTGTCGATGCCGGCGCCGGTGTACGCGTGGGCGGCGAGCGGCGGGCAGTCGCGGGAGGCGCAGTTGACGACGAAGTGGACCCGGGGATCCCGGGAGACGCCGTGGGCGTCGAGGCGGCGCACGTACTTCTCCTCGAGCGCGTTGAGCGTGAGCGGCTCCTTGGCCACCGGCTCCTTCTCGGCGTCGAAGAAGCCCTTGACGTCGATGACCCGCTTTCGGCCGTGGACGAGGAACGCGCGCAGCACGCGGGCGTTGTAGGCGTTCACGTAGAACGCGAGGCGCTCGTCGTCGTTCGCCTTCGCCAGGTCGGCGACGGCGACGGCGGCGAGGTAGCCGTCGAGCGCGGCCCGCCGGGCGGCGACGGCGTCGTAGTCCACGAGCCGGCCTTTGACGGCGGCGCGGAGGATGGCGTCGAAGGCGGCGTGGTCCATGGCCGCACCGTAGCCTCAGAGCGGCTCGACGGCCACGAGCTCGACGTGGGTGGACTTCTTCACCGTGAAGGGGACGTCGACGCCGTCGTTGCCGAAGGTGGTGCCGCAGCCGACGGGCACGGTCTCGCCGCGGAGCAGCTCCGACGTCGCGGAGGTGCCCGTGCGCATCACGGAGCACTTGGGCACGAGCACCTCCCAACGCACCGCGAGGGTCCATGTCGAGGTGAAGGGCATGCCGCGCGCCACCCGCGCCGGCGCGGCGTCCTTGTCGTCGAGCGCGAAGGCGCGCGCGATGGCGTCGACGGCGCCGTCGTCGATGCGCGGCTGGCCGCTCGGCGTGGTGACGTCGACGGCCTCGACGCTGCCGTCGGCGCGGTGCCGCAAGGTGACCTCGAGCCCGACGCTCTCCGCGAGGGCGTCCCTGTGCGTCTCGAGGGCGTCGAACAGGCGCTGTTTGCGCGCGGCGTCGCTCTCCCCCGGCGCCAACGGGTTTTGCATCATCTGCTCGATGGCGCTGCCGCGGTCGTCCGAGAACGACTGCGCGAGGGCCGAGCCCTCGCCGGCGATCTTCTTGTTGAGCGCGCCCCACAAAAGCGGGTTCGCCGCCGTGCGCAACATCAACTGATCCGCGCGCACCTCCTTGCCGCCGTCGTTGAGCTCGGCGTCCTGGGGGTGCCAGACGCGCTCGACCTCGGTGCGGCGCCGGCGGAACCAGTCATCGGCGAGGCCGCGCGCGACGTCGTGCGCCGACAGGTCGGCGACCAGGCGCTGCTTCGCGAGCATCGCTGCGCGCGCGGCGTCGGACTGCGGGCCCGGCACGGTGGCCCCCGCGAGCGTCCCGAGCGACGGCTGGGGACCCTCGGACGCCCCGCGCACCACGCCGCGCATCCGGGCCTCGCCGTCGCTTCTGGGGCCGACCGGGGCGACGTCTCCCGGCGGTGAGCCCTCGTCCGGCCGCGGCTCCCCCGCGGGAGGCGCCGCCGCCGGCACCGGCGTCGCCGGCGGCTTCGTCGAAGCGCTCGTCGGAGCGGTCGGAGCCCTCGAGGGGACCCTCACGGGCGGACGCGGCGGGCGCTCGTCCAGGCGCTCCGCGGGCGCGACGCCCTCGTCGTGGGGATGGACGAGGGCCACCGCGATGCGCGAAGCCGGCACGGGGGCGGCCTCCGCGCCGGCGAGCGCCCGCAGGATCCACCACGACGCCGCGTGCAGCACCACCGCGAGCGCGAGCCCGACGAGGAGACGTCGCCGCCACATGCCCTTGCAGGATAGGCCGCGGGTCCCCCCATGACGAGGGCGACGGGAGGCGGACGGTGACGAGGCCGACGGGGACGAGGCCGACGGGTCAGGAGTTCGGCACGGGCTCGGCCGCCGCGGTCTGCTCCGCCGTGGCCGGCGAGGGCGCGCCGGCGACCACGTCGACGGCCGGCAGCGTGGTGCCGACCATGCCGGCGATGACGTCGACGGCCGGGACGTCGTCTGTGAGGGCCTCGACGCTGATGGGACCGACCGTCACGACGCCCGGCCCCTTGGGCACCTCCCGCGGGGCGGCCTTTTTGGGCGCCGGGCGATCGTCGACGTCCTTGACGTCGAGGCGCTCCGCGTCGGCGAGGAGGATCCGCGGGCGCGAAGGCAGCGCCGGCGCCGGCATCCCCCGCGCCTCGGGCAAGAGCGAGTAGCGCGCCCCCGCCGGAGGAATCGGGATCTTCTGTCCGCGCTCGGGGACGTCGGCGGCGTCGAGGCCGACGGCGGCGGCGAGCACGGTGCCCGACAGGCCGTACTTCTTGGCGATGGTGGCGATGCTCTCGCGCCCCGTGGACTTGTGCACCGCGCGCACCGCGCGCATGCCCCGCAGCCGCTCCCGCTCGGGCAGCGCCGCGAGCTTCTGCATGATGCGCGCGGCGTGGCCGTGAGGCACGCGCAGCGAGATGCCGTGCGGCAGCGGCAGCCTCCCGTCGCGCGCCGCCACCGTCAGGGCGGGGTTCAGGAAGTCGAGCGTGGCGGCGTCGATCTCCCCGGTGGCGACGAGCTGCGAGGTGAACATCGGGAACGGCGCGCGAATGACGTCGAAGGTCCACGCGTGCTTACGCGGGAGCCCCTTGACGCGCGAGCTGGTGATGATGTCGTGGATGGCGAGGAAGCTCGCGTAGTAGTTGCGCGCGGCGAAGCCGAAGCGGCGGTTCTTGCTGACGGCGAGGATGACGCCGAAGTCCTTGGTGCCGGCGTCGCGCGCGAGCCCCTTCATGCCCGCGCGCCCGTAGTTGTAGGACGTGATGGCCAACGGCCACGTGCCGAGCTCCTTCTTCGCCTGCTTCAGGTACTTGCACGCAGCCTCGGTCGCGAGCACCGGATCCCAGCGCTCGTCGACGACGCTGTTGAGCTGCATGTACTCCTTGCCCGTATAGGACATGAACTGCCAGATGCCGGCGGCGCCGACCTTGGAGCGCGCGGAGACGTAAAAGAGGCTCTCGACGAACGCCACGCCGATGAGGTCCTCGGGCAAGCCGTTTTCGCGCAGCTCCTTCTTGATGGTGGGCTCGTACAGCCCCGAGCTCGCCCAGCCGGCGATGAAGCGCTCGCGCAACCCGTTCTGCACGCGGATGTGCGCGATGCGGTTGTACTTGTCGGCGCGCTTGACGTGCTCGAGGTTGTCGAACACCTCCTTTTCGACGCCCGACAGGCCCTTCGACGACTTGGGCTTGGCCTTGGCCAGCGCGCGCAGCGCCGCCTCCACCTCCGCCTGCGCCTTCTGGATCGCCTGGTGGCGCGTCTGCCCTGCCGCGTTGCGCGCGCCGCGCCCGGGCACGGTGATGACGCGATAGACGATGCCGAGGTCTTCGTCGTCGTGGAACGCGATGTTGTTGAGCGACCAGTCGATGTAGACCTTCTTCCAGAAGGCCACGTTGGGCTCGAGCGCCGCCACCCGCGGGAAGTCGGCCGCGCGCGCCTCCCTCGCCCCACCCAGGGACGCGGCGCAGATCGCGATCGCAACGGCGAGCACCGGAACACGCATGGCTTCAGCCTACGGCGCGCCGCCGGGAGATGGCTCGGACGAATGTGCGGGGCTCGCGTCGGAGACGGTCTCGCCCTCTTCGCCGCCGTCCTCTTCGTCCTCGGGGTGCCACTTGCCGTCGGAGGCGAGGGCGACCCCGATGGTGTTTTGGACCTTCCAGATGGGGCTCACGCCCTTCTTGAAGCCCATCGCCAGGATGGAGAAGGCGACCACGTCGCCGCTCGGCTGCACCACATAACCGGACAGGGCGCTCACGCCGTGGAGCGTACCCGTCTTGGCCCTCAGCCGTCTCTCCGCCGGGGTGTCCCGCATGCGGAAGCCGATGGTCCCCTGCGTGCCGGCCACCGCGAGCGACGAGGCGTACTCGGTGCCGGTCTCGAAGTCCCGTGACATGTACCCGAGCAGCGTGACAATCTCCCGCGAGGTGAAGCGGTCGACGTCGTTGAGCCCGGAGCCGTTGTCGAACGTGTAGCTGCGGGGCTTGAAGCCGACCTTGGTCTCGAGGAAGCGGTGCGCGACCGCGAGGCCGTTTTCGAACGTGCCCGGCGTGCCCATCACCTCCGCGCCCATCGCCTTGATCAGGGTCTCCGCCATGATGTTGTTGGAGTAGTGATTCATGTTCGCCACCACCTCGGTGAGCCGCGGCGAACGATCGACGAGGATCAGGCGCGCGCCGTCGGGGACGTGGCCCTCGATGACGGAGTGGCGCATGTGCACCCCGCGTTGCTGCAGGAAGTACGTGAGGACGCTGCCGAAGTGCTTGAGCGGAGAGTAGACGCGCCGGTACATCCGGAACGGGCTCTGGCGCATGCCCACGGTGCCCTCGACGGTGAGGGCGGTGATGTCCTTGCCGTCCTCGCTCTTGTCCTTCTGGGAGACCACGCGGACGCCGCGGCCGAAGCGATCGGTGATGACGTCGCCCTTGAGCACCACCTCCTCGCACGGCGGGTCGACGTGCACGATGGCGGGCGCGCCGAGCTCGGTGCCCGGGCGCACGTAGATGGCGGTGGCGTTGTAGTTGACCTCGAGCGCGCTGACGGGCGCCGCGTACGCGCGATCGGGGGACTCCTCGAGCTCCCAGCCGCGCGCCTCTTCGTTGTCGTCGAAGTAGCTGCCGTCGACGATGACGCTGCCGGTGATGCGCTCGACGCCGAACAGGTAGAGCTCGTTGGCGACGCGCATGAGGCGCTCCGACACGATGCTCGGATCGCCGTAGCCCTTGACGACGAGGTTGCCGTGGAGCGTGCCGTCGCGCAGCACGCCCTGCACGTAGTACTCGGTCTTGAAGCGGAATTCGGGGTGGAGCGCGTCGAGCGCCGCGGCGGACGTGATGAGCTTGGCGTTGGACGCGGGGTTCACGAGCGTGTCGCCGCCGTGCTCCGCGAGCACCTTGCCGTCCTTCAAGCGCTGCGCCACGAAGCTGAGGTCGGCGCCGTCGAGCGCGGCGTCGTTGATGGCGGTGACGAGCTGTTCCTTCAGGTGCGCGTCGAGGCCGGCCGTGGTGGTGAGCACGCGCGGCGCCGGCCGCTGCTCCGGCTCCTCCACCTTGGCGGCGCGCACGTCGCTCCTGGCGGCCCGGTGGGGGCCGGCGAGGGCCGGCGTCGCGAGCACGAGCGCGACGGAAATGACTCGAGAGAGGTTCGCCACCGCTTCGACTCCTCCTGCAATCAACTGCCGCGCGGCCGCCGCGCGCACATCGGGCCAGGACTGCATGTTATCGATGAACCGCTTGCGCGCGTCGACTTTGAGCATTGGTGTCGCACTCCTACACGCAACCACTCTGATGTTGTGTGCATGTACGCGACCTCTCCCACCGAAGGACACCTTGCGCCTCGCGGTGTCGAGCGCCCCGGAGGCGCTCGACCCACGCTTCACGACGTCGGCGGTGGCGACACGTCTGGCCGCGCTCGTCGCCGCGCCGCTGTTCGTCATCGGCGACGACCTGCGGCCCACGCCGCTGCTCGCCGCCTCCGCGGATCACCCGGACCCGCTCACATGGATCGTAAAGCTCAAGCCGGGCGCGCGATTCCACGACGGAGCGCCGCTCACCGCGCGCGACGTCGTGTGGACGTTTTCGTCGATGAAGGATCCGGCCGTCGGCTCCCCCCACGCCGCCAAGCTCCAGCACGTGACCGGCGTGGTGGCCGAGGACGAGCTCACGGTCCGTTTCGTCCTCGACGCACCGTACCCGCCGCTCCTGGTCGATATGAACGCGTACGGAATCCTCGAGGAGCGCGCGTGCGCGCGCGCCCCGGACGCCTGCCGCGACGCCCCGATGGGCGCGGGGCCGTACGCGGTGTCCCGCGCGCTCGACGAAAACGAGACGCTCGTCCTCGCCGCGGACCCGGGCTGGATCGAGGGCGCGCCCGCCATCGGCGCCGTCGAGGTGCGCGTGCTGCGCGACAACACCACGCGCCTGCTCGAGCTGCAGGACGCACGCATCGACCTCGTGGTCTCCGATCTGCTGCCCACCGACATTGACGTGCTCCAGGAGACCCCCGGGATCGCCGTCGACCGCGCCCGCGGGCTCGGCTTTTCGTACCTCGCGTTCAACGTGCGCCCGGCCGCCGCCGGCCGGCCCGCTCCGCTCGCGGACCCCGGGGTGCGGCGCGCGCTCGCCGAGGCCCTCGACGTCGACCGGGTCATCCGCACCAAGCTGCGCGGCCGCGCCGTCCGCGCGACGGGCCTCCTGCCCGACGGACACTGGGCGAAGGACCCGGCGGCGCAGCCCGTCCCGTTCGATCCCGAGGGCGCGCGCAAGGCGCTCGCCGGCCGGCACCTGCACGTGACGCTCGCGACGAGCACGGATTGGCTGCGCGCGAGCATCGCGCAGATCTTCGCGGCGCAGTGGCGAGACGCCGGCGTCGACGTCGACATCGAGGTGCGCGACTGGTCGGCGCTGTATCAGGACATCCAGAAGGGCGCCTTCGACGCGTTCTCGGCCAAGTGGGTGCCCGTGCTCGAGCCGGACCTGATGCACTGGGTCTACGCGTCCGCCAGCATCCCCCGACCCGGGCGCGCCGGCGGCAACCGCGGCGGCTACGCCGACGCCGACGTCGACGGCTGGCTCGACGCCGCCGAGACCGCCGACGACCCCGCGGCGCGCGCGGCGCTCTACGTGCAGGCGCAGCGGCGCGTGGCGCGCGACCTCCCGGTGGTGCCGCTGTGGTTCGAGGACGAGGTGGCGGCGCGCTCCACGCGCCTGCACGACTTCCGCCTCACGCGCACCGTGTCGCTCCTGCCGCTGGCGCAGGCGAGGCTCGAGTGACCCCGGGCGGCCCATCCGCCGGCGAGGCATCGAGGTGATCGACGTCGTCACGATCGCGGTGGTCGCCGGCGTCATCACCGCCTCGGCGTTCGCGGGCGATCGCACCCTGCCCCGGCGCGCGCTCGCCGTGCTCGCGGTGATGCTCGGCACGATGGTGCTCGTGAGCGCGCTGCTCCGGGCCGTCCCCGGCGATCCCGTCGAGAGCATCCTCGGCGAGCAGGCGCCGCCGGAGTCCCGCGCGGCGCTCGCCCGCGAGCTCGGACTCGTCGACGGCGACGGCGAGCCGGTGGGGCTCGTCGCACAGGTGGGCGGCTTCGTGCGCGGCGCCGCCAGCTCCTTCGTCCTCGCGGTGACGCCGCCGGGCTGGCGCGACGGCGTCGGCGCGCACCTGGCACCCGAGCCGCGCTCCTTTCGCACCCGGCGACCGGTGCGCGAGGTGATCGCCGCGCGCCTCGGCAACACGGTCAAGCTCGCCGCCGCCGCGCTCGTCGTCGCGCTCGCGTGCGGCATCGGCCTCGGCACGCTCGCCGCCTGGCGACGCGGGCGCGTCATCGGCTCGCTCGCCGAGGCGTTCGCCCTCGCCGGCGTCGCCGTGCCGCGCTTCTGGCTCGCGCCGCTCCTCATCCTCGTGTTCTCGCTCAAGCTGCGCCTCGTGCCGCCGAGCGGCGCCGACGAGGGCCTGCGCTCGCTGGTGCTCCCCGCCCTCTCCCTCGGCACGGCCATGGCCGCGTTGCTCGCGCGCATGACGCGCAGCTCCCTCCTCGAGACGCTCTCCGCCGATCACGTTCGCACCGCGCGCGCCAAGGGGCTCAGCGAGGCCGCCGTCGTCGGAAAGCACGCGCTGCGCAGCGCCATGGTCCCCGTGGTCACCGTCATCGGCCTGCAGATGGGCGGCCTCCTCGCCGGCGCCGTGATCACGGAGAAGGTCTTCGCGTGGCCGGGCATCGGGCTCTTGATGATCGAGAGCATCCACAAGCTCGACGTGCCCGTGGTGCAAGGCGTCGTCCTCGTCACCGCCTGCGGCACCGCCGTCGCCACGCTCGCCGCCGACGCCGCCGTGCGCCTGCTCGATCCGCGCTTGCGCGCCTGAGGCCGGCCCGCCGCCGACACGCGGCCGGCGCTCGATGATATCGACGTCCTCGTGCCCCTCGCGCGCCGCCCCCGCATCCGCACCGTGCTCGCGCTCGCCTGCGTCGCCGCCGCCGTCCTCGTCGCCATCTTCGGGCCGGCGATCGTCGGACCCGCGGGGCTCGGGCTCGATCTCGAGCACGACCTCGCGCCGCCGTCCGTCGTCGGACGCCTCGGCCGCGCGGACAACGGCGTCGATCTGTTGACCGTGCTCGTCTACGGCGCGCGCACGTCGCTGGCGGTGTCGGTGACGGCCACCGCGGTGTCGCTGTTCATCGGCGTCGTCGTCGGCGGCGCCGCCGCCGTCGCGGGCGGCCGGACCGAGGCGCTGATCGTCCGCGTGCTCGACGTGCTGCTCGCGTTCCCCGGCATCCTCCTCGCCGTGTACCTCGCGGCGGTGCTGCCGCCGTCGCCGGTCACCGTCGTCGTCGCGCTGTCGGCCACGGGCTGGGTCGGCTTCGCGCGCGTGGCCCGGACGTCGGTGCAGGCGGTGCTCGCCCGCGAGCACGTGACGGCCGCGCGCGCGCTCGGCGCGGGGCCGTCGCGCGTGCTCGTGCGCCACGTGCTGCCGCTGGCCGTGACGCCCGTGCTCGTGCAGGCGAGCTTCGGCCTGTCGACGGCCGTGCTCGCCGAGGCGTCGCTGTCGTTCCTCGGCCTCGGGGCGCCGCCGGGCACGCCCTCATGGGGCGCGCTCCTCGATCAAGGCGTGGCGTACCTGGCGGTGGCGCCCCACATCGCCGTCGCGCCGGGAATGTGCATCGCGGCGCTGGTGCTGTCGTTCAACGTGCTCGGCGACTCCTTGTGCGACACGCTCGATGTAACCTCGACCGCGAAGGACAGGGCACCATGAAAGACGTCGGCCAGCTCTTCATCATCGGCTTTTCGGGCCCGTCGCTCGACGCGCGCGCGCGCGCGCTCTTCAAGGACCACGGCGCCGGCGGCGCCATCCTGTTTTCGCGGAACATCGAGTCGCTGGAGCAGGTGGTGGCGCTCAACACGGCGCTCCACGACCTCGGCACCGGCGTCATCGTGAGCGTCGACCAGGAGGGCGGCCGCGTGGCGCGCTTGCGCGGCATCGCCACCGACGTCCCCTCGCTGCGCGGCGTGGGCGCCGCCGCCGCCGGCGACGAAGGCGCGGACCTCCCCTACAAGCTCGGCGCGATGATGGGCCGCGAGCTCGTGGCGCTGGGGTTCCACTGGGACTTCGCCCCCGTCGTCGACGTCGACACCAACCCGCACAACCCGGTCATCGGGGAGCGCGCGTTTTCGCGCGATCCGGCGACGGTGGCGCGGCTGGGCGCGCGCTTCATCGAGGGGATGCAGGGGGCGGGCGTGGCGGCGTCGGCCAAGCACTTCCCCGGCCACGGCGACACCGACGTCGACAGCCACCACGCGCTGCCCCGCCTGCCGCACTCGCTCGAGCGGCTGCGCTCCGTGGAGCTCGTGCCCTTCGCCGCCGCCGTCGACGCGGGCGTGGCGTCCGTGATGACGGCGCACGTGATGTTCCCCGCGCTCGACGCCGGGGAGCCCGCCACGCTGTCGCCCGCCATCCTCGGTCTCCTGCGGGCGCCGCGCGCGCCCGGCGGCGGCGCCGCCGCGGGGGGGCTCGGCTACGACGGCGTGGTGGTCTCGGACGACCTCGAGATGGCCGCCGTCGCCGACCGCTACGACGTCGCCGAGCTCGTCCGCCGCGGCCTGCTCGCCGGCGTCGACTGCTTCCTGGTGTGCCACGACGCCGACAAGCAGGCGGCGGCCATCGAAGCGGCGCACAAGCTCGTCGACAGCGGCGCGGTGCCGCGCGCGCGCGTCGAGGAGGCGCTCGCCCGCGTCGCCCGCATGAAGGCCCGCTACGTCGGCGCCCCCGCCGCGCCGTCGCTCGACGAGGCCCGCCGCATCGTCCGCTGCGCCCCGCACCTCGAGCTCGCCGCCCGCCTCGCCGCCGCCGGCGTCGACGAGGGCGGCCGCGGCGCCTCACCCGTCGACCTCGGCTGACGGGCGCGCACAGGCCGGCGCCGACAACGACGCACAGCTTTGTGCGCCCATGGGAGTTCGGGTTAGCGTGCCCGCATGGACGACAAGGTGCGCGAAGCGCTCGCCACGGGGCGCGAGCTCTACCGGCAGAAAGAGTACGTGCGCGCGGAGCCGTATCTCGCGCAGGTCGCGGCGGCGAGCGTGCCCTACGCCGACGTCTACAACATGCTCGGCGTCGTCTACCACGACGTCGGGCAGTTCTCGCGCGCGCAGCAGTGCTTCGAAGAGGCGCTCAAGATCAACCCCGCCTACACCGAGGCCTCGCTGAACCTCGCCGTCACCTACAACGACATGGGCCGCTACGCCGAGGCCAAGGACCTCTACCTCGGCGCGCTCACCTCATCGACGCGTCCGGGCGGCAAGCTCGACAGCTTCGTCATGGGCAAGCTCGCCAACATGTACGCCGACATCGCCGAGGTCTACGCGTCCTCGGGCGCCTTCGACGAGGCGATCGCGGAGTACCGGCGCGCCCTCGCCCTGCGGCCCACGTTCATCGACATCCGGCTCCGGCTGGCGGAGTCGCTCCGCGACGCGGGACGGCCGCAGGACGCGCTGCGGGAGCTCAAGGCCATCCTCGCGCAGAGCCCCGACTTCATGCCGGCCCGCATCCACCACGGCCTCACGCTGTTCTCCACGGGGGACAGCCCGGGGGCCATCAAGGAGCTCGAGGCCATCCTCACCGACCACCCCGACAATTCCCGCGCCAAGCTGTACGTGGAGATGATCAAGCAGCACGCCGCGCGGACGAAAACTTGATGCCGACATGCAAGGTTGCGGAGACTTTCCCTCGTGAGTGATCAGCCGAGCGGCTTTGCGCTGCGCTTCATCTCCGGCAAGTACCAGGGCGGCGAGTACCCCTTGCCGGGGGAGAAGGAGATCGTCATCGGTCGCGGCGGCGAGCTCGACATCGTCCTGGTCGAGGACATGGTCTCGAGGAAGCACGCCAAGATCAACACGCAGGGCGGCAAGATCGTCATCCAGGACCTCGGCAGCACCAACGGCACCTTCGTCAACGGCGAGAAGATCAAGCGGGCCCGGTTGAAGGAGGGCGACCGCGTCCTCATCGGGACCAGCATCCTCAAGCTCATCTCGGCGGCGGAGGCGAAAAACCAGCTCTCCGGGACGCGCGAGCAGGTGAACGCGACGCTCGAGGCCATCGGGCGCTCGGGCGCGGGCAAGACCGACGTCACCAAGGGCGAGATCGCGGACCTGCCCCTGCCCGACGTCCTCACCCTCATCTCGTCGAACAAGAAGTCCGGCGTCCTCGAGGTGCGCGGCGACTCCGACGAGGGCCGCGTCTACTTCAAGGGCGGCCGCATCTTCTACGCCATCCTCAACGACAACGAGGACCTCGGGCCCACCAAGGCGCTGTTCCGGATGGCCGCCTTCGAGATCGGCAGCTACGAGCTCAAGCCCGCCACGGAAGAAGAGTTCATGCTCGAGCTGGAGGTGCCCACCGACCAGCTCGTCGCCGACGCCGTGCGCGAGATGAACGAGCTGCGGGCGCTGCAGCCGGAGCTGCCGGAGCTCGAGGACATGCTCATGCTGCCGAAGCCTTTGAAGCCGCCGCTGTCGAAGCTGCAGACCGACGAGCTCGAGGTCCTGCAGATCGCCATCAACGACGGCTTCTTCCAGGCCATCCTCGACAAGAGCCCCTTCAACGACCTGAAGACCGCGCAGATCGTGAAGACGCTCATGGATCGCGAATACCTGCGCTCGTGAGCGCTCTGATCGCCGGTCCCCGATGGTAGGTGCATGTAGGGCCCGAAGTCTGGCGACGTCGATTCCGGGCCCCTATGATCGCGGCTGCCGATGGTGACGCCGAAGAAGCGCAAGAGCCCGGACCCGAATGCGCTCTTCGACGACGAGCGCGACGGTGGCCCTGTCGCCGCCGCCGACGACGACGACGACGAGCCCGAGAGCAACGCGGAGACGGTCGCGCTGCCGCCCAACATCGGCTTCGAGGCGAAGCTCGTCGTCGAGAAGGGGCCCCACGCGGGGACGGTGCTGAAGCTCGGGGGCGGCACCGCCACCATCGGGCGCTCGAGCAAGTGCGAGCTGCCGCTCAAGGCGAGCTCGGGCGTGTCGCGCCGCCACTGCAAGGTCCAGCTCGTGGGCGTGCGCTACGCGGTCATCGACCTCGAGAGCCGCAACGGGACCATCGTCAACGGCGAGGTGTTCGAGCGAAAAATCCTCGACGACGGCGACGTCATCGAGGTCGGCGACGAGCACATCCGCTTCGTGACGAAGCCGCGCCCGGTAGGGCTCCCCGCCGACGAGGTCAATGATCGCGACACGGTGCTGCACGAGCCGCCGCCCCTGCCCGGCCGCGCGCCCCCGCCGCTCGAAAAGAGCGGCCAGCGCACGTCGCCGCGCAGAGAGTCGCCGCCCTTGGACGCCCCCGGGCTGCCCGTGCGCCCACCGGTGCGGCCCGACGCCACGCAGTCGTACTTCTACGACCCCGCCGTGGTCGCGCAGGCGGAGCTCAGCGATCCGTTGGCGCCCGCGCCGCCCCCGGAGCGCTCGACGTCGCAGCGCGCGGCGCCCCCCGAGCGCTCGACGTCACAGCGCGTGGCGACCCTGGAACGCTCGCGCTCCGATCGCGTGGCGCCGCCGCCCCGCGGCGGCTTCGGCGCGATGCACGTGCTCGTCATCCTCGCGGTCATCGTCGTCGCGGCGCTCGTGGCCGCCGCCTACGACATCGCGTTCGGCGACCAGCTCCTGCTCGCGCTGCTGCGGGGCAAGAGCCCCGTCGCCATCCTCGACGACGTGCTCGACGGCCACGCCGCGCCCTCGGGCGCGACGCCGCCTCGGTCGCACGACGCGGCGCTCGTCGTCGACGCCGGCGCCGAGCGCGCAGGCGGACCGGCGGACGCGGGGGCGGCCGGCGGTGACACGCCACAGGGCGACACCGGACAGGGCGACACGGGACAGGGCGACACGGGACAGGGCGACACGGGACAGGGCGACACCGCACAGGGCGACACGGGACAGGGCGACACCGCAAAGAGCGACGCCGCACGGGGCGACGCCGCACGGGGCGACGCCGGACGGGGCGACGCCGGACGGGGCGACGCCGGACGGGGCGACACGGGACGGGGCGACACGGGGCGGGGCGACACGGGGCGGGGCGACACGGGGCGGGGCGACACCGGACGGGGCGACACCGGACGGGGCGACACCGGACGGGGCGACACCGCGCAGGGCGACACCGCAAAGGGCGACACCGGCGGCGACACCGGCGACACCGGCGACGGTGGCGACAGCAACGCGGCCGGGATCGCTGCGTCCGCGGGCGGGCGGGTCGCGAGCGTCAAGGTGCGGGTCGGCCAGACCGTGAAGGCCGGCGCCGTCGTCGCGCTCCTCGAAGGGTCGGCGCCCCACAAAAAGCTCGAGGCGTTGCGCGAGGAGGAGCGCGCCTTCGAAGGCGCCGCCAAGGACAACCCCGCAGCGCGCCGCGACCTCGCCACCGTGCGCGCCGACATCGCCGCCATCGAGCGTCACGCGCGCCCCACGCCGCTGCTGAGCGACAAGAGCGGCGTCGTCAGCGAGGTGCTCGTCAAGCCGGGCGACGTCGTGAAGCCCGGCGACGTGCTCGCGAAGATCCAATAGGCGCGGGCAACGCGACCGGCGCGACTCAATCGAGGCGGAACTGACGGGCGTCGGCGGCGATGCTCCCGCGCTCGGCGTCGTCGATGGTCGCTTTGACGGTGGGCTCTTCGAGGTCGCGGCCGGGCACCTGGAGCCAGCGCGTGCCGTCCCAGACCTCACCGCCCGCGTAGCTCGCCTTGTAGCTCATGGTCTTGGAGCCGGCGACGAGGTAGCCGAGGTAGTAGTACTGCTTGCCCCACTTCTTGCAGAGCTCGATCTCGTAGAGGGCCGAGTAGACGCCCAGGGAGAGATCGCGCAGCGCGGGGTCCCAATAGAAATAGACCGTGGAGATGCCGGTGGGCACGACGTCGATGATGCCGACGGCGGCGAGGTCGCCCTTGTCGTTGCGCCAGGCCAGCTCCCAGGTGTCGGCGACGGTCTCGCACAGGAAGCGCTCGTAGCTCTCCTCGTCGGCCGTCTGGCCGTCGGCGCCGTGCTGGCCGGCCTGGTAGCGGGCGTAGAGCGTCAGGTGCTCGAGGTCGCTCACGGGGCGGCCGACGTCGACGGTGAACAGCCCTTCGCACCGCTTCTGCACGCGCCTTTGCGAGCGCGAAGGCACGAAGCGCTCGACGTCGACGCGGAAGGGCTGACAGCGGCGGCAGCCGGGGCACAGCGGGCGGTACACGAGCGAGCCCGAGCGGCGCATGCCGAGGTGCATGGCGCTCTCGTACTCGGCCGGCTCCAGGGCGGTCCCCGGCAGCGCGAAGGCGGTGCGGTTGTGGCGCCCGTCCTTGTAGTAGGGGCATTCGCCGTCGACGACGACGAGCGGACCGAGCGACCGCAGCGACGAGGGCGGCGGGATGACGCGCGGTTTCTGGCTCGGCTGCCTGGTCACACCGTCATTCTATCTCGTCGCCGAACAGAGCGCTTTGTGAGGCAGATCGATGCGTGCGAGCCGGCGCACGCCGGCCGAGGTGCTCGTAGGCACGCACGGTGGCGACACGGCCGCGCGGCGTCCGCATCAGGAGCCCCTCCTGCAGGAGGTACGGCTCGTACACGTCCTCGAGCGTGCCCGCCTCCTCCCCGAGCGCGGCGGCGAGCGTGTCGAGCCCGACGGGTCGTCCGTCGAACTTGTCGACGAGCGTGAGCAAGAGCTTCTTGTCCATCTCGTCGAGGCCTAGCTTGTCGACGCCGAGCCTGTCGAGGCCCCCGCGCGCGACGTCGAGCGTGATGCGGCCCTCGTGCAGCACCTCGGCGAAGTCGCGCAGCCGGCGCAGCAGTCGGTTGGCGACGCGCGGGGTGCCACGGCAGCGGGCGGCGATCTCGGCGGCGCCGTCGGCGTCGAGCCCGACGTCGAGGAGGTGCGCCGACCGCTCGACGATGCGGACGAGGTCCTCACGTGCGTAGAAGTCGAGCCGCGCGGTGAACCCGAAGCGATCGCGCAGCGGCGACGCGAGCAGGCCCGTGCGCGTGGTGGCACCGACGAGCGTGAAGGGCTTGAGGTCCAGGGAGATGCTGCGGGCGTGGGCGCCCTCGCCGATCATCACGTCGAAGCGGAAGTCCTCCATGGCCGGGTAGAGGTTCTCCTCGACGGCGGGCGTGAGCCGGTGGATCTCGTCGATGAAGAGGACGTCGCCGGCGCCCAGGTGCGTGAGGAGCCCCGCGAGGTCGCCCTTCTTCTCGACGGCGGGGCCGCTGGTGGCGTGGAGCGCCGCCCCCATCTCGTGCGCGATGATGTGCGCGAGGGTGGTCTTGCCGAGGCCCGGCGGGCCGCACAGCAGCACGTGGTCGAGGGGCTCGCCCCGGCGCTTGGCGGCGGCGGCGAAGATCTGGAGGTTCTCCTTGAGCGCCTTTTGGCCGACGTAGTCGTCGAAGGTCTGCGGGCGCAGGCTGTGGTCGAGCTTGACGTCGTCGACGGCGGCGCTCCCGCCGGTGATTCGTTCGAGCTTCACCATGCCTCACCCCACGTGCTTGAGCGCTTCACGAACCAGCGACGACAAGCCCTCGCCGCCGTCCGCGAGCGGCTTGACCTTCTGCAGCGCCCGATCGATCTGCGGCGCCTTGTAGCCGAGGTTGGCGAGCGCGGAGCGCAGGTCGTCGAGCGTGCCGCCGCCGCGACCGGCGGGCCGCCCGAGGCTCTCCTTCGCCATCTTGTCGGCGAGCTCGAGCACGATCCGCGCCGCGGTCTTCTTGCCGACGCCGGGGATCTTGGTGAGCCGCGCTTCGTCGCGCTCGGCGATGGCACGCACCAGGTCTGCGCCGTCGATGCCGGAGAGGAGCGCGAGGGCCGTGCGCGTGCCGACGCCCTGGACCCCGATGAGCCGCTCGAACAGCGCGAGCCCGTCGCGCGAGGAGAACCCGAAGAGCAAGATGGCGTCCTCGCGCACGTGGGTGTGGACGTGGGCCTCGACCTTGGCGCCGTCCTCGAGGCGCGCGAGCTCGGCGACCGGCATGAGCACCCGGTAGCCGACGCCGCCGACGTCGATGACGACGGACTCGACGTCGGCGAAGCGCGCGGTGCCGCTGAGAAAGCCGATCATGCCGCCCGATGCTTACCTGAACGCGTGATCAGGCACAACGCCGCGACCTCGTCGGCTCAGGCCTTGCCCTGGGCGCGGGCGAGCTCGAGGAGCGCGTCGCGGCCCCGCCTGCGTGCCCGGCCGCCGTCGGGGGTGGGGGCCGCGGCCACCGGCGTGACGAGGGAGACGGCGAGGGCGACGGCGAGGGCGTCGGCGGCGTCCTCGAAGGGCACCTCGGGCAGGCGCAGCTGCGCGCGCACCATCTCCGCGACCTGCTCCTTGCCGGCGCGGCCGCGGCCCGCGACCCGAAGCTTCACCTGCGAGGTCGGGATGCTCGTCACGGGCAGCCCGGCGAGGCCGAGCGTGGCCAGGCACGCCCCGCGCGCCTGACCGAGGATGAGCGCCGAGCGCGCGCCCCGCTGCACGAACACGTCCTCGACCGCGGCCGCCTCCGGGCGATAGCGCACGATGACGTCGTTCAAGCGGTGACAGAGGTCCACGAGGCGCACCGTGAGGGAGCGATCGTCGTCGAGGAACAGCACGCCGTTGTCGATGTGCTCGATGACGCTGCCGCCGACCTCGACGATGCCCCAGCCCGTCTTGTGCGAGCCGGGGTCGACGCCGAGCAGCCTCACTCGCAGCCTGCTGCGACCACGCCGTTTTGCGCCCCCGGCGTGGGACCGATCTCCGTGCGCGAGAAGCAGTAGCTGTCGTCGGCGTCGGGCGCGTCCGGCGCGATGCGCTCGACGGAGCGGCCGTCCTTGGGCGCGGGCGCGCTCATCGACGACACCGGCCGGCCCGTCGGATCGGACAACACGAGGAGCGTGCCCGTGTCGTTCACGAGGCTGCACAGCGAGATGCGCACGATGGTGGACTCGTCCATGCCCGGATAGAAGGACGGGTCGAAGGCCGTCTTGGCGAGCACGAGGAAGGCGCCGGGGACGAGCGACGTCCCCGCGGGGATGCTGCAGGTGCTCGTCGACGTGCTGCCGCCCGACGTGGTGTGGCTGCTCTGCAGGGTCCAGCCGCCGAGGTCCGTGGTCACCGTGGGCTCGAAGCTCACGAGCTCGATGAACTCGCCCTGGTCATCGGTGCCGGAGCCGGCGGCGTCGGCGAGCATCTCGTTCACGGCGATCTTGGGGAGCGGCGCCGTGTGGATGACGCCGCTGCCGGTGGCGACGTTGCCGACGGCGTCCTCGGCGCTGGCGACGAACGCGTAGTCGGTGTTCACGGTGAGCCCCGTGACGGCGACGCTGTGAAGCGCGCCCGCCGTCGTCGTCGACTGCCCGAGCACCGGACACGGCCCGCCCAGACAGTCGAGCGCGCCGCCCACGAGGCCGAAGCGGATCTCCGTGGTGCTCGGCTTGGAAGTGGTGAAGCGCACCGTGGCGTCCACCTCTCCGTCGACGTGCTCGAGGTCGCTCATGCTGTTCGGCGTCGTGTCGCACGCCGAGCCCGTGGTGAAGTCCTGCGAGAACGGCTGCAGCGTCTGTCCGGTGTCGCCGACGATGCCCTCGGTGGCCACGAGCGTGTACGTGGCGTTCACGTCGAGGCGCGCGCAACCGGCGGCGGGCTCCGCGAGGATGAGGGTGGCGACGGTGCGGCTCTCGTCGATGAGGATGGCCGCGATGGGCGGCGGCGGCGAGCCCTGGATGGTGAGCGTGTCCTGCCCCACCCGCTGCACGGGTTGGTTGAACGTGACGGTGATGCGCTTGCGGTTCGGCACCACCAGCGACGCGCCCGAGGGCAGGTCCGTGGACGAGACCGCGGGCGGCCCCGCGTCGGTGGTGAACTCGTAGATGAAGTTGTCCTTGGCGCCGACGGCGTCGACGAGCGGGTTGCCGGAGGTGTCGCGGATGTTGGCCGACAGCACCAGCGTGTACGCCGTGCCCGGCGCGAGCGGGCCGAGCGGCGTGACCGTGAGCGCGGTGTCGTCGGTGCCGAGCTCGACCTTGAGGGGGACGACGTCGTCCTGGCGCGACGCGGACAAAGGCGGGTTCTTCACGTCGGAGAGAAACGCGTCGGTCACCTTGTCGCGCGTGGCCAGGACGACGCTCACGTTGTCGGAGACCGGGTCGCCGCTCACGGTCTTCGGGTTGACGGGCTCCGAAAACGTGAGCCGGAACGACGCCGTCACCGGCAGCACCGTCTCCGCCGGCTCGAGGGAGAGCACCCGAGGCGGGATCAGATCGGTGTCGTCGGGCGGAGGGCACCCGGCGGCCAGGACGAGCGGCGCGAGGACGACGGCGAAGGCGCGCATGGAGGTCATCCTACCTCGTCAGTACGGCGAGCGCCCGGCCTTCTCGAGCTTCTCCGAGAACCAGCCGCCGGTGAACGAGTCGATGTCCGCCGTGAGCTCCTGCAGGCGCAGCTCCTTGCGGACGCGGTCGGCGAGGTCCGTCGGCGGCGACAGGTCGAGATCCACCTGGAGGCGGCGGCGCTCGTAGTAGCGGCGCGTGACCTCCTCGATGATCCGATCGCGCAGGTTGGCCGTGCGGACGGCCTCGCGCGCGATGTTCATCTCCTGCGGCTCGAAGATCAGCCGGTCGAGGTCCCAGCGCGCGCCGAGGCCGATGCGCCCGGTGTTGCTGTCGGTGGTGGCGTTCACCGGGGCGGCGGTGGCGTCGAGGTTGGTCACCTTGCGCAGGTTGTTGTCGACGGTGCCCTGCGCCTCGGCGGTGAACTGCGGGGCGATCGCCCGCCAGCGCGCGCGGCCCATCCAACTGTCGATGATGTCCGGGTGCACGCGCGCGTAGTCGACGGCGCGCCCCTGCACCTCGCGCACGGTGGGCTCGCCCGCGTAGCGCATGAGCACCTTGCGCACGACCTCCTTGGAGACCACCTTGCCCTCTTCCACCACCACCTGCTCAGCGGCGCCGACGCGGAGATAGCTCCCCGCCTTGCGCACCGCCGACGACGACAGCGACGAGACGCGCGAGCGCAGATCATCGAGGCTGGAGAACGGGCCGTTCTCCTCGCGCTCCCGGATGACGTCGCTGGCCATCTTGGCGCCGATGCCCGGCAGCCCCTCGAGCTGCTCCCGCGTGGCGGTATTCACGTCGACGGGCTCTTGCGCCCCGGCGGCAACGGCGAACGCCAGGGCGATCACCAACATCGTGTTCTTCATCTGCTCTCCTCCACTCTGTGCTTGGCCGTGAACGCGCCGCCGGTGGCGGCGTCGAGCTCGGCGGTCAATTCTTCGAGCTTCAATTGGCGGACGGTCTGCTTCTTCACGTCCTTCGCGCCGCTCGGCTCGCCGTCGAGCGCCATCTCCGTCATCAACCGCCGCCGCGCGCCGAACGCCTCGCGCACCCGGTCGAGGATGCGCTTCTCGGCGCCCCAATACTGCGGGACGCCGCGGCCGACGGCGATCTCGTCGGGGTTCAGGATCAGCTTGTCGAGGTCCCAGCGCAACGAGATGAACGCCACGTACTTGGACTGCGTCGACGGCTGGATGAGGAATGCGCCGACGTTGCCGAAGAGATCCGTGTTGTCGTTGGCCGGATCGACGATGGGCGGCAGATCGTCGCCCGCGCGCAGCAGGAATTGGTCGGTCTGCAGGCCGGTGACCGTGAGCTGATCGTAGGTGATGGTCACGCGCGGCAGGAACGCGGCGATGCCCGCGCGCGCCTCCATGGACTTGAGCGCGAGCGGATCGATCCGGCTGTACGCGAGCGCGTCGCGCGCGGCGTCGTCGAGCGAGGGCTCGTCGCGCCACAGCTTGCGCAGCTTCCGCAGCGCGCTCGAGGAGATGGTGACGCCGCTGCCGGGCACCGAACGAAACAGCCCGCGGTCGGTGGCCACGAGGATGTCGTCGGGCCGGGAGCCGCGCGACACCGCGAGCACCTCGGCCGCGGGCACCTGCTCCGTCCCCTCGTCGACGACGAGGCCCGCGTTCCACGAAAACAACACGCCGCGGTTGTTGGTGCCGGCGATGACGCCGCGCGGGCGGAGCGGATCGGCGGACACCGCCTGCACGAGCGTGGCCGGGACGCCGTCGTAGCGCTCGAGCAGCGCCGCGCCGCGCTCGCCGACGAACAGGCCCGCGCTGGTGCCCGCGTAGTAGGTGCCGCTCACCGGGGACACGGCGACGGCGGCCACGCCGAAGAACGGCGGCAGCCCCTTGAGCAACACCTCGAGGAAGCTCTGGCCCCCGTCGAAGGACCGAAACAGCCCCTGCTCGGTGCCGATGAGCACCACGACGCCGTCCGGGCCGGCCGCCGCGCACAGCGCGGGCGTGGTGCCGGCGCGACCGAGCACCGCGGCGAAGGACGCGCCGCCGTCGCGGCTCATGAGGACGCCCGCGGCCGTCGCGAGGTAGAGGCGCGAGGGCCGGCCGGGGTCGACGATGACGTCGCGGACGTCGTTTTCGGGGACGGCGCCGCCGACGGAGATGCGCTCGAAGCTGCCGCCGCCGGTGGTGGTGCGATAGAGGCCGCGCGGCGTCGCCACGTAGAACACGCCGGGCGAGCCCGGGACGAACGCGAGCGCGCGCACGCCGGGGCCGGCCCGCGCGTAGACGGTGGCGTCGACGAGGTCGGCGCTGCCGTCGGGGAGATCGTCGGCGCTGTCGAGCGAGCCGCTGGCGTCCCCTGCGTCGCCCGCGTCGCCTGCGTCCCCCGCGTCCCCCGCGCTCGTCCCGCCGGCGTCGACGGCAGTGGCGGCGTCGGCGGCGGCGGCGGGGTCGGCGAGGGGCTCGAGCGGGAGCGAGAGCGCGGCCGCGTCGCCCGCGTCGGCGGCGTCGGGATCGAGCGCGACGCCGCGCGGGAAGGAGAGGATGGGACGCCAGCTCTCGCCGTCGTCGTCGCTCTTGAAGAGGAAGCCGTCGCTGCCCGCGTAGACCACGCGATCGTCGGCGGGATCCACGGCGGCGGCGGTGACGGCGTCGCCGGGCAGGTCTCCGGTGAGATCCTCGAAGTGGCGCACCGGGCGCGACGGGCGGCTCACGGGGATGTCGTCCACCGGGTCGGCCCACGCCGCGCCGGCGGCGAGGCTCATTCCCACCGCCAACAAACCCACGCGCAAGCCGAAGCCCATCGGCCGGCCGTTTAGCAGGTCGCGACGCGGATCCGAAACGCGCAGGCGCCCGATCCGCGCACGGCGCCGCGCGTTATCCTCGGCGCGTGACGTCCCCCGCCCGCCTCCCGGTCCGCCGCGCCGCCGTCGCACGCGGCCTCGCCGTGGCCGTCGCGGGCGTCGCCGTCGCCGCGGCGTGCGCCCCGGGGCTGCGCCTCGACGCGGCCACGCCGAGCCCGGTGGCGCCCGGGGCCTCGCTCGCCGTCACCGGCGACGGCTTCGCCGACGGCATGCGGCTGTCGCTGGTGCAGGGCGGCGTCACGGTGGCCCTGCAGCGCGTCTCCGTCTCCCGGCCCGGCGCGGCTTCGGCGGTGGTGCCCGACGCCGCCCCGGCCGGCAGCTATTCGCTGCACGCCGACCTCGACGGCAACAGCGCCACCCTGGACGGCGTGCGCGTCGTCCCCGGCGGCATGCAGGTGCACTTCCTCGACGTGGGCCAGGGCGACGGGACGCTGGTGATCGCGCCCGGGGGCGAGACCCTGCTCATCGACGGCGGGCCGAGCGACGCCGCCGGCGCCGTGGCAGACGACGTCTTGAACCTCGCCGGCGGCCGCGTCGACGCCGTCATCCTCACCCACTACCACGCCGATCACCTCGGCGGCCTCGTGCCGCTGCTCGCGGGCCCCGACCACACCCCGGGCACCAACGACGACGTCATCCCCGCCCAGCGCTGGGCCTACGTCGACGACGGCCAGTGCACCTCCGACCTGTGCGGGCGCGCGCGCCGGCTGCTCGCGTGGCCCTTCACGGTGCCGCACGTCGGTGACAGCTTCGCCCTCGGCGACGTCACCGTCGAAGCCGTGACCGTCGACGGCGACGCCGGCGCCGGCCGCGTCAGCGGCGTCGACGACCCCAACGAGCGCAGCATCGCGGTGCGCCTCTCGTTCGCCGGGCGCACGGTGCTCGTCGAGGGCGACCTGACCGCCGGCGGCGACGGCGAGGCCGACGTCGAGGATCCCCTGTCGCAGCGCATCGGCGCCGTCGACGTGCTGCGCACCGGTCATCACGGGAGCAACACCTCCAGCGCCGCCACGGCGCTCGCCCGTCTGGCGCCGCACGCGCTCGTCATCAGCGAGGGCACGGACAACGACTTCTGCCACCCGTCGCCGCCCGCGCTCTCGCGGCTCGCCGCCACCAACGCCCCCATCTACGCCACCGGCGACGGCATGCGCGGCCCGAGCGCCAACTGCGACGCGGCCACCGCGTGGCCGGCGTCGTCGCGGCACGGCCTCGGCACCATCCCGCTCGTCGTCGGCACCGACGGCTCGCTCACGCTGGCGGGCGACGCGCTCTGATGGCCCAGCGTCGTCAGTCGTCGTCGCAGGCTTGGTCGCCTTCGTAGTCCGCGGCGTTGGTGACGTCGACGCTCGGGGCGTCGCCGCAGGCGGCGCAGTCCGCGCGCCGCGCGAACTTGAGGGCCCGCACCGACGACGTCAGGACGTCGACCGCGAGGAAGCGTCCGACGAGCACGCGGTCCGCTCCGCCGTCGTCGTCGCGCAGGCCGAGGAGCACCTTGATGGCCTCCGCCGCCATGAGGCTGCCGACGACGCCGGTGACCGCGCCGAGGACGCCGGCGGTGCGGCAGGTGGGCAGCGAGCCGGGGGGCGGGGGCCCTTCGAACAGGCAGCGCAGGCACGGCCCCGCCCGGCCGGGCACCACGAGCACCTGGCCCGCCCACGCCGTCGCCGCGCCGTGGACCAGCGGGCGATCCTCGAGCACGCACGCGTCGCTCAAGAGGAACTTGGTCGCCATGCCGTCGCTGCAGTCGACGACGACGTCGTGAGCGGCGAGCGCGCGGCGCGCGTGGGCCCCGACGAGCCGCTCGGCGCGCGCGCTCACGGCGATGCCCGCGTCGAGGGCGGCCACGCGCGCGGCCGCCACCTCCGCCTTCCGCTTGCCGAGGTCGGCCTCGCCGAAGAGGACCTGGCGGTTGAGGTTGGACGGCTCCACGACGTCGTCGTCGAACAGAGTCAAGTGACCCACGCCGGCCGCCGCCAGGTAGTGAATGACCGGCGCGCCGAGACCGCCGCAGCCGACCACCAGCGCGCGCGCCGCCGACAGCCGCCCCTGGCGCTCCCCTACCTCGGGCAGCACCCGTTGCCGCGCGAACCGGGCCCGGGGTGGGATACGGGATTCCGCCATGGCAAACGTGCTATTCCCTTGGCGACGTCTCACAAGAGGGGCAGTGCGTGGCCGAGGTCGTTGTCGAGCTGTCGGGCAAGGAGATCCTGCGGATCCCGTTGAAGGGACCCTCCATGACCATCGGGCGCGATCCGCAATGCGATCTCCACCTCGACAACCGCGCCCTCTCGCGCCGCCACGCGCAGATCGAGAAGCGCGGCGCCGCCATCTGGGTGCGCGACCTCAACAGCCAGAACGGCACGTACGTAAACGGCAGCCGCATCGCGGAGCCGCTCGCGTTGAACGGCGGCGACATCGTCGAGGTCGGCCGCTACCACGTGCGCATCGAGGGCGTGGAGAACGCGCGCGAGGACACGCCGGTGCTCACGCTCACCGGCCCGGAGGGGCGGCACCGCTTCGCCATGGTCGGTGAGGAGATCATCATCGGGCGCGCGCCCTCGTGCGACATCGCCATCGGCCACAAGAGCATCTCGCGCCGCCACCTGCGCATCGCCATCGACGGCAACAACTTCATCGCCGAAGACCTCGGCAGCCAGAACGGCTCGCGCTTGAACAGCAAGCGCATCAACGGGCCCACGCCGTTCCGCATCGGCGACAAGCTGCAGATGAGCGAGTTCAGCCTGGAGGTCGGCTACCTCGAGCAGCCGGCCACCAACGGCGGCGACAAGGTCAGCAAGACCATGATGATCGATCGCTCCGAGCTCGCGAAGGCCGCGTACGTCGGCGGTGAGTTCGATCGCATGCCGTCCAACGCCGCCAACATCTCCATCGGCCGCCAGCCCGACGACGTCGACGCCGAAGACGTCGACGAGAGCGGCACGCAGGGCGTCCCATCGGTGGCGGACGACCCGCCGGTGCCGCCGGCGCGCGCCAACAACCGGAGCGCGCGTCACGACACGCGCAAGCCCAACAAGGTCCAGCAGAGCCCGTGGGTCACCGTCTCCCATCCCGATCTCGGCAGCGAGCGGGACGTGCAGCTCGTGAGCGAGGTCACCGCCATCGGCGAGGACGGCACCGCGGAGGACGGCACCCGCGGCCGCAACTACGCCAACCAGGGCTACGTGTTGCTCCTCAAGACGCCCACGGGCGTGGTCGCGTGCGGCGCCGGCGATCGTCGCCTGGTCACCGTCGGCGGTAAGCCTTGCCTGTTCAAGCAGCTCAACACGGGTGACACCGTGGAGTTTGGGCTCTTGTCGATTGTGTTCCACGTGCCAGGCTGACGTCGTGAACGCGCCCGATCAACCGAAGCCGCTCGCCGATCAAGTCCCGCCCGAGTACGACGTCCCGTACGTGTGGCTCGACGGCAAGCTCGTCGACGCAAAGACCGCGGTCGTTCCGCTGATGGCGTACACGCTGCACTACGGCCTCGGCGTTTTCGAGGGCATCCGCGCCTACGAGGGCGCGCAGGGGCCGGCGGTGTTTCGCCTGCGCGAGCACATGGAGCGCCTGCACCGCTCGGCGCACCTGGTGCGCATGGAGCTGCCGGCGTCGGTGGACGAGCTGGTGAAGGGCGCGTGCGAGACGCTCGCGGCCAACGGGCTCAAAGCCGGCTACGTGCGCCCCATCGGCTACGTCGACGACGGCAAGCGCGGCCTCGGCGCCATGAACAACCGTGTCCACGTCGGCATCGCCGTGTGGCCGTGGGGCACCTACCTCGGCGACGAGGGCGTCCGTCGCGGCATCCGCTGCCAGATCGCCAACGTCGCGCGCATGGGGCCGCAGTCCTTCTTCCCGAAGGGCAAGATCTGCGGCCAGTACATCAACTCCATCATCGCCAAGCGCTGCGCGCTCCTCGCCGGCTACGACGAGGCCATCCTGCTCGATCAGCAGGGCTACGTGGCCGAAGCCAGCGGCGAGAACATCTTCGCCGTGCTCTCGTCCGAGCGCTTCACGGGCGGCGCGCGCTTGTGCACGCCGGCGCCGTCGTCGCCCATCCTCGAGGGCATCACCCGCGACAGCATCATCCAGATCGCGCGCCACCTCGGCTACGAGGTGAAGGAGCAGCGCTTCGCGCGCGACGCGCTGCTCGTCGCCGACGAGGTGTTCCTCACGGGCACCGCCGCCGAGGTCACGCCCGTGCGCGACATCGACGGCCACGGCATCGGCATCGGCGGCCGCGGCCCCGTCACGGAGCGCATCCAGAGCGCCTACCGTGACGCCGTCACCGGCAAGCTCCCCGGCTTCGAGCACTGGCTCACGCCCTTCAGCCCTTGAGCGCGGTGCCATGAGCGCCGCTCCCTGGCGCGCGCCTGACGCGGCATCGGCGAGCGCGTGCTCGACGAGGACGAGCGCCTGGGGTCCCGAGGTCTGACGGCCACCGCGCGTCAGGATGTGTCACGCGCCGTCAGCCGAAGTCACTCGCGCCTTGTCGCGCGCCTTCGCGATGCTGTCTTCATGTGGAAGCACACGCGCCGCCTCGTCGTCTTCGCTCTCGTCGCCTGCGCCGGCTGCGCCACCACCGGCGTCAACGCCCGCAGCGCCGCGGAGGCGAGCGGCAACGGGAGCGCGCGGACGGTGGCCATGATCGCCGGCGGGATCCTCGCCGCCGCCGGCCCCGCCGTCGTCGTCGCAGGCGTCGCCCTCGACAAGGACCCGGCCACGCCGCCCGTGGAGGCGTTCGTCGCCGGCGCCGGCCTCACCGTCGCCGGCGTCGCCACCGTCCTCGTCGCCGCCACGCTGTGAGCGCCGTCAGGCCGGCTCCGTCACCACGCCCGGCGGGTCGGGGATGGGCCCCACCATCTTGCGGATGAACGGGACGTGCGGCTCCGTCTCCGCGCGGCCGTTGTCGACGGCGCGGTGAAACTCCGTCTGCGACGGCACCACGGCGAGGGGCGAGAGCACCTTCTTGAACGTGAGCGTCATGTGCGCGACGGCGCGGCCCGCGCGCGTGTTCTCGGCGGCGATGCGCATGAGCGGCAGGAACAACAGGTGCTTGGTGGAGAGCTGCGGCGCGAACGCGTCCATGGCGAGGACGAAAGGATCGCGGTCGCCGCATGCGCCGCCCTGCACCGCGCGCCACGCCTCGCGCGCGGGGAGGTTGTCGGCGAGTCCGCCGTCGACGAGACGGAACACGCCCTCGCGCCTCATCAGCTCGCTCACGAGCTCCACCATGCGCGGGTCGTCGCGCAGGATGTCGTAGTGGATGACGCCGGGCACGGCCGACGAGAAGCCCACGGCGTCGAGCACGTCGAACTCGCTCGTGAGGGAGTCGCCGCCGACGTAGATCGGGCGCACCGGTTGGCGCCCCATCTCCGACAGCGCGCGCCCGATGCTCGCCGCGCGCGAGCGCAGCGCGCGCACGTCGGCGACGGCGTCGTCGAGGAGGTGGGCGTAGCGCTCGAGCTCGTCGGTGCTCTCCGCGGGGCCCTGCACGAGGCCGGCGATGGTGACCCGGAGCGGAATCTCGAGCTCGTTCAGCCTGAGGAAGTGGCCGTCGGCCTCGAACTCGTGGCCGATGACCTCGCGCAGGTAGAGCTTGAGCGTGGCGGGCAGCCCGAAGCGGCTCTCGGTCTCGAACAGGCGAAAGACCTTCTTCCACGACAGCCGGGCGAGCAGCGACGAGATGTTCTTCAAAGAGAACTCCCGCTGCTTGCAGCGAAACGCGGCGATCACCGCGCCCATCGACGTCCCCGCGATGAGCGAAGGCACGAGGCCCGCTTCATCGAGCACCTGCATCGCGCCGACGTAGACGTAGCCCGTGCCGCCGCCGCCACCAAGCGCCAGGGCCAACGGGCGCCGGCGCGTGCAGCGGTCGAGGCTGCGAGCGGGCATGCGGTTGCCGAAGAGGGACAACAGCGAGGCGCGCTCATCGTGGACGAGCTGGCGCACCGCGCCAATCTGCGCGCGCACACCGTCGCGCGACAGCACCTTGTCCCCGTCGACGCAGAGCTCCAGCGTGCGGTGGAGCTGCTGGCGGTAGGCGTTGGTGGCGTGGTCCACCTCGACCACGTCCGGGGTCCCCTCGCTCGGCAGCACGTTCACCGCCGAGATGCGCGCGAGCGAGAGCGCCCAGCGCAGCGCGGCTTCGTCGTGCGGCGCGAGCCACGTGGGGTCGGCGGCGGCCGCGCGCATCAGCGCGACCTCCATCGCCTGAAGCTCGCGCAGGTGCGGGCGGCGCAGATCTGGATGCGTTTCCAACGCGGTCAGCGCCTCAACCTCGCTCCCTCCCCCTCCACGTCGAGTGTACCAATGAGCGCCGCCGCTGGGCTCACGCGCGCTTCTGTCGCGTGGGGAGCCCGGCGAGGCGGAGCTCGGCGAGCGCCTCGGCGTTGTCGGGGTTGCAGACGAGGGCCTGCTCGAACGCCTTTTGCGCGTCGAGCGGGCGGCCCATGCGCGTGAGCACACGGCCGAGGAAGATGTGCGCGCGATCGAGGCGCGGGCTGAGCTGGATGCCTTCCTGGAGACGCTTCATGGCGTCTGCCTGCACCACCGCGTCGTCGGGGCTCTCGAGGAAGAGCGCCCAGCCGAGGTGCGCGTGGAACTCGCCCTCGTCGGGATAAAGCTCCACCGCCTCCCGAAAGAGGGCCGCCGCCTTGCCGTAGCTCCCCGCGTGCAGCGCCCCCTCGCCTTTGCGGAAGCGCCCCTCGGCCGCGAGGATCTTGCCGAGCTCGTCGGAGACGCCGGTCTTTTGGCCTTGCTCGAGGCGCTTCACGTATTCGGCGCGCTTGTTGTCGTCGTGCAGCGTCTCGTGCGCGACCTCGAGCTGCGCGGCGATCTGCTCGGCGAGCGCGCGCGCGTCGGCGGGCACCGGGCCGCGCAGCTTGTCGGGGTGCACCTCTTTGACGAGCGCGTGATAGGCCCGGTTGATCTCGTCGGTGGCCGCGCTGCGCGAGACGCCGAGCATCTCGAAGAACGTCTGGCGGCGCATGGCGCGCGCGCGATCCATGAGCTTGCCGCGCACCTCTTCATAGGGGACCCCCTCGAGGCTGACGGGGCGTCGCGCGGCGTGGAAGACGCCCTCGCCGCGCTTCTTGAGCGGAGGCGGCCGGGCGCTGGCGGCGGCGAGCGCGTCACGGCGCTTGGCGGCCTTGGACTGCGGCTGGATGGTCTCGGTGGCGAGCAGCGCGTACACGAGCTGCTTGGCGTGAAGCCGGGACAGGCCGCTCTTTTCGATGACCTCGTGCATCGTGCGCCGGCCGTCGACGAGCGCGAGCAACTGGCGCTCGTCGGCCTCGAGCGAGAGGTCCTGGTAGCGATAGCCGGGGTCGGGGTGCGGGCCCACGTACGCCTCGAGGAACGGCTCCAGCAAATCGTCGAGCAGGCCCTCGCTGAAGCGGCGGCGCACGCCCTCGTACACGATGGTGGCGAGGGACATGTCGAGGTGAACGGTCTGCGGCGGGATCTCGATCTTCGCGTTGAACTGATAGTCGCCGTCGGGCCACGCGAAGATGTCGAACAGCTTCTGCTCGAGCTGGAGCTGCAGCGCGAACACCAGGTTGTGCGGCGAGATGCACCCCATCTCGATGAGCACGGTGCCCTGCTGGCGCCCCGGTCTGTCCTTCATGAGCTGCAGCGAGCGCTCGCACTCCTCGTCGGAGATCATCTTCTCCCGCACCAGCACCCGGCCGAGGCACTCGGAGAGCAGGTTGCTCTTCACGAAGATGGGGTAGCCCTCCTTCAGGTACACGATCTTCTTCGTGCGATCGCGGCGCAGGAGGAGCGCGCCCGTGGCCCGCCAGCGGTAGAGCTGCGCGATGACCTCGGGGAAGCGCTTGTGCTTCAGGTTGCCCTTGGCGACGCGGGGGCCGGTGAAGCTGTTCTCCGCGCGCTCCACCTCCTTTTGCTCGAGGCGGGTGTCGAAGTCGGCGAGGGGGTCGTCGCCGACGTCGCCGAGCGAGGGGAGCCCCTTGGCCTTGGGGCGCGCGGGCGTCGTGCGCAGCCGCGGGTACTCCGGCCCGAGGGCCTCCCGCAGGGCCTCGATGAGCGCGATGAGCTCGAAGGGCTTGTCGAAGTAGGCCTGCACCCCGAGCCGCTCGCGGGCGTCCCGCTTGTGCTTGCTGGCGCGGTAGATGCCGCTGACCGCGATGACGGGGACCTCCTTGCCGCCGGGCATCCGCCGCAGCTCCTCGATGAGCTCGAAGCCGCCCAGGGAGGGCAGCAGGATGTCCGTGATGAGCACGTCCGGCAGCCGGCGCTTGAGCGCCCGCAGGCCCCACTCGCCGTCCTTTTCGCACATGACCTGGAAGCCCTCCTGCTCGAGGGCGTCGCGCAGCAGGCTCTGGATCCCTTTGTCGTCCTCGACGACGAGCGCGGTCTTGGCGGCCATGCCCGGCCGAACATACATGAAGTCGCCACGCGCGGGATCCCATCGACGCCGCCACGCGCCGCTGTACACTCGCGCCATGGCTCGCTTCGTCGACCTCGTCGCGGTCGAGGGACCCGACAAGGGGATGCGCTACACCGTCGAAGAGGGCACGTATCGGGTGCTCGCCCGCGCCGCCGACGAGCGCTCCTCCACCCTCCACATGACGCCCGAGGGAGACCGCGCGCTCGACGTCGAGCAGGAGCGGCTCCTCGACGACGTCTTCCGCTCCCGCTCCACCGGCGTGCGGACGCAGATGAAGCGCCGCGGCCCCGACATCGTCCTGCGCGACGGCTCCGTCAGCCGCACCCACGCCCTGGTCTTCGTCGACAAGGCCTCGGCGAGCGTGGTGGACCTGATGTCGACCAACGGCACCAAGGTGAACGGCGCCCCCGTCCGCGACGTCGACGTCCGCGCGGGCGACGTCGTCCACATCGGCAAGACCAAGCTGAAGATCGAAGACGGCTAAGCCCCGGGATCCGCGGGGGGAATATTCGGCCCCCGGTCCGGTAACCGGCGGGCGATGGGCCCCGTAATCCCCATGTGAACGTCGCGCTTGCGATCTCGAGCCTTCCCTGGGCAGCCTCGGGACCAATGGACACAGCCCGGGAATCCAGCGTCAGCGATGAAGAGCTGATGGACCGGTACTGCGCCGGCGACGGCGGGGCCTTCGACGCCCTGTTCCGCCGCTACAGCGCGCGGCTGCTCCGGTTCACGCGGCCCATCGTGGGTGCGGCCCAGGCGCCGGACGTCGTACAGGTCACCTTCCTCAAGCTCCACGAGAGCCGGCACCGCTACCGCACGGGATCGCGCCTGTCGTCGTGGCTGTTCACCATCGCCCGCAACACCGCGCTCGACCACGTCCGCTCGGCCCCGGTGCGCAAGGAGGTCCACAAGGACGCCGACGCCCCCGCCGACGCGGTCAGCCGTGACCCGCTGGCGGTCGAGCGCGTGCGCAGGGCGGTCGGCGACCTGCCCGCGGACCAGCGCGACGTCGTGCTCCTGCACTGGTTCGCCGACCTCGGGTTCGACGAGATCGCACAGGTGTTGAAGGCGTCGTCGGTGGCGGTGCGCGCACGGGCGCACCGGGCCTACGAAAAGCTGCGCGTGACCCTCGGCGAGGTCGGGAACGCGGGGGGGGCCGCATGAGCGACGCCGAGCTTCCCCACAGCCTGCCCGGCGGCGTCCGCGAGGACGACAGCGCCCTCGGCCTCGACGCCCTCGAGGGCCTGCGCGCCCGCATCGAGAAGCACGTCGACGAGACCCAGGGCGCCTGGGCGCGCAAGCCCGCGTGGCAGCGCGCCTGGCCCGTGGCGCTCGCGCTGCTGGCGGCGGCGGGGTGGGTCACGACCATCCTGCGCGGCGGCGGCGCCGTCGGCGTCGCGGCGGCGCTGGCCATCGCAGCTTCAGCGGCGGCGTTCATCGCGGTCGCGCGCGCGCCGCGCCACCCGCGCTGGTCGGATCGCGCCGCGATCATCGCGCTCGCCGGCGGCGCGGTCGCGCTGGCGGCGGAGATCGGCTTGTCGGCGACGGCGCCACCGGTGGCCGGCAACGACGTCATGTGCATCCGCGCCATCATCACCGGCTCCGTCCTGCCGGTGGCGTGCCTCGCGCTCTATCTGCGCCTGGCCCGGGCCCCGGCGCGCATGTTCCACGTCGCCGCCATCGCCGGCGCCGCGTTCCTCGCGTCCGCCGCCGCCGTGTGGGCCCACTGTCCCGGCACCGCGCTCAGCCACGTGCTCGTGGCGCACACCGGGGTGCCGCTCGCCGTCGCCGTCGTCATCGCCCTCGCCATGCGCCCGCTGCTCCGCGGCACGCGGCTGTAGGGCGTCGTCGTCAGCCCAGGCGCAGCAGGATCCGGCCGCTGAGCTCGCGGATGGTCGCCGCCGCCTGCGCCAGCCGATCGTAGAGGGCGGCGCCGCCGGGGCCGGGGATGACGCCGGCGCGGGTGAGCAGGTCCAGGCGCGCGTCGCCCGCCGTCACCGCGGGCGCGCGGCGATCGTCGACGAGGGCGAGCGCCTCTCGCGCGGTCTGGAGCTCCATCCACGCGTCTTCGAGGGCGCGCGCGGTGGCGACGGCGAGGTGGCCGCGCCGCGCCAGGTGTCGGAGCGCGCGGCGTGTGGACGGACACCACACGCGGTGCGCGAGCTGAAGGCCTTGCACGGCGAACTCCACGTCGGCGAGGCCCCCCTCGCCCATCTTGAGGTCGAGGCCGTGGGGGGAGGCGCGCTCGGCCACCATGCGCGCGCGCATGTCGAGCAGGCGCGCGCCGAGGCCGGCGGGCGGCGGCGCGTCGAGCGCTGCCCGGCGCGCGGCGGCGACGGCGGCGCGGCCGAGGTCGGGGTCGCCGGCGACGAAGCGCGCGCGCAGCAGCGCCTGCTTCTCCCACGGCGCCGAGGCGCGCCGGTGGTAGTCGACGAACGTCGCGAGGCTCGTCGTCAGGGCGCCCTGCGAGCCGCTCGGGCGCAGGCGCGGATCGACCTCGTAGCAGGCGCCCTCCGCGAGCGGCGCCGACAGCGCCCAGATCACCTGCTGCGCCGTGCGCGCGGCCATCTCGCCGGCGCCGACGGGGCGAGGACCGTCGGACTCGTCGTCGGCGGCGGCGCCGTCGTAGACGAAGAAGAGGTCGAGGTCGCGAAAGAAGCCGACCTCGCGTCCGCCGAGGGAGCCGAGCGCGAGGACGGCGAAGCGCATGCCGGCGATGCGCCCGTGGCGCGCGTCGATGCGCTCCGCCGCGAGCGCCACCGCCTCGTCGAGGAGGCCGTCGGCGAGCGCCGACAGCGAGAGCTGGGCCGTCGATACGTCGGCGGCGCCCGCGAAGAACGACAACGCCACCGACAGTGTGCGTCGCCCGTGGACGCGCCGCAGGGCGACCAGCGCCTGCTCGACGTCGTCGACGGCGCCGGCGGGAGCGCGCGTGCGCTGCGGGGCGCGCTCCGCCGCGAGGTCGGCGCGCACCTGGCCGCGGCGCAGGCGCGACGGCGGCGGCGGGCGCGTGAGGATCTCATCGAGCCCGTGGTGCCGCGCGAGCAAGCGTGACAGCGGGGCGCTCGTGGCGAGGAGCCGGGTGGCGAGGGCAAGCGTGCGACGATCGTGGGTGAGCCGGGAGAGCGACGCGCGCGGGACCCGCTCGAGGAAGAGGTCCGGGAGGCGCGCGAGCGCGGACATCGGATCGGGGCTCTTGGCGACGTGATCGAGCAGGTGCGCCGCCGCCTGCGCCGTCTCCGCGGGCGTCACCGTCACCGCGCGCGCCTGCTCGGGCGCGAACGGCGAGCCCCGCCGCCGCTCGAGGACGCGCACGAGCGTGAACGCACGCGCCGCGTCCTCGAAGCCGAGCGCCGCCAGGGCCGCCGTGCGCGCGGCGTCGGGCTCCGTCCGGTCGAGCGCGCGTCGCGCCTCCGCCGACGGGGCGTCTCGATCCTCGCCGAGGAGGCGCGAGAACGTGGCGTGGACGCGGGCGCGGGTGCGCGTGAGCACGTCGTCGAACGGCCGACGGAGCGCAGCCGCGCGCGCGACGGCGGCGGCGACGCGATCGTGCTCGGCGCCGGCCTCGGGGAGGATCTGCGTCTGGCGATCCTCCCCGTATTGCAGCGCGTGCTCGACGCGCCGGAGCAGCACGTACCCGGCGCGCAGGTCGGCGACGGTCTTGTGCGCCAGGAACCCGCGCGCTTCGAGGCGCTCGAGCAGCTCGACGGTGCTCCCTTCACGCAGGTCGGGGACCTTGCCGCCGTGCAGGAGCTGGTGCGCCTGCACCACGAACTCCACCTCGCGGATGCCGCCGCGGCCGCGCTTGACGTCGAAGCCGTCGGCGGTGGCGCTCGCGGTCACGCGGTGCTTCATGGCGAAGAGCTCGTCGACGGCGCGCTCGTCGACGCTCCGGGGGAACACGAACGGCCTGAGCCGCTTGTCGACCTGGGCGGCGACGCCCTCCGCCCCGCGAGGCGCTCCCTCGTCGACGACGGCGCGCAGCCGCAGGAGGGCGGCGCGCTCCCAGGTTTGACCGAAGCGCTCGTAGTAGCTCTCGAGCGCGTCGACGGAGTTGGTGAGCGGGCCGGCGCTGCCCTCGGGGCGCAGATCGAGGTCCACGCGAAAGGCGAAGCCGTCGTCGTCGACGTCGTGCAGCAGCGAGCGCACGCCGCGCGCGAAGTGGACATGCCACTCGTGCGCCGACGCCCCGGAGGCGAGCGCCCCGTCGCGCGCGTAGGCGAACAGCAGGTCCACGTCGGAGGAGGGGTTCAGCTCGCGTGAGCCGAGCTTGCCGAGCGCGAAGATGGCGCGGCCGACGGGCTCGCCGTCGACGACGGCCGCGCCGAGCTTGGCCTCGGTGTCGGCCGCGGCGAGGCGCGCGCACAACGAGATGGCGGCGTCGGCGGCGTCGGACCACAGGCGCGCGGTGTCGAGCGGCGACGCCCCGTGCATCTCGGCCGCGGCGGTGTGGACGAAGACGCGCGCGCGCAGGAGCCGCACGGCGCGGCGCACGCGGGCCTCGTCGAGGGGGACGCGCGCGAGGACGTCGGCGGGGTGACCGTCGAACGGGACGCGCCCCTCGGCGAAGCGCGCGAGTCGCGGCCGGACCTCGACGATGCGAGCGGCCGCCGGCGAGAAGCTGCGCAGCGCCTCGACGAGCTTCACGCCGTCGGTGGGAGGGGACACCGCGGGATTGTCCTGCGCGGCCGGACGCGAAGCAACGCCGGAGCGCGCGCAGCGTGACGTCGTCGTTGACGCCGCGCCCGCCCGATCCCGATGCCGCGACGAACGGGCGAAGCCGCGGCGGCGTTCCACACGAGCGCCGCGTTGTCGAGGAGCAGGTGCGCCGTCGACGCACATCGAGCGGACCGCGGCCCGGCAGTCAGGTAGTCTTGGCCGGTGCGTCGCGTCCTCGGCCCGGTGTTGTGGATCGCCTGCTCGAGCCCGCTCGGGTGCGGCTTCTCGCTCGCCTGCGGTGAGGACGGGGACTGCCCGAGCGGAGAGACGTGCGGCGCGGGGGGCGTCTGCGGCGCCGGCTTCGGCGGTGACGCGGGCGCCTCCGCGGACGCAGGCATCGTCGGCGACGCCGACGCTGGCGCCACCGAAGACGCCGGCTCCGGAGACGCGGGCTCCGGAGACGCGGGCTCCGGAGACGCGGGCTCCGGAGACGCCGGCTCCGGCGACGCGGGCTCCGGAGACGCCGGCGCCGTCGACGCCGGCTCCCCTGTCGACGCCGGCTCCGTTGACGCCGGCTCCCCTGTCGACGCCGGCGCCGTCGACGCCGGGGGAGCGGGAGCCGTGTGCGGCGACGGGAGCGTCGAGCCCGGGGAGGCGTGCGACGACGGAAACCTCGTCGACCGCGACGGCTGCTCGAGCGCATGCCGCGTGTGGTGGGACGAGGCCTTCTCCGTGCGCGTGCGCGTGGACCTCGCGTCGCCGGCGGCGCAGGACCTCGCGTCGGTCCCCGTGGCGCTCTCGGTGCCGGCCGCGCTCCTGCCCGCGGACGTGGGCGCGGCCTGCGTCGTCGCACCGGACCAGAAAACGGTGCTCCCGGTCGAGATAGAGCGCCCGGCGGCCGGCGCCGCACCTTTGCTGTTGTGGACGCGGACCGCGCTCCCCTCGGGCACCAGCTCCGTGTTCGTCTACCCCGGCAGCGACCCCGCCTGCTCCGGCACCGCCGCGGCCGTGTGGTCCGGCTACGCCGGCGTCTGGCACATGGAGGACCGCGCCGACAGCGTCGCCGGTGTCGCCTTGCAGAACGAGAGCAACGGCCCCGCCCCCACCGCCGCCGGCGCCCGCGGCGCCGCTTTCGACGTGTCCGCGAGCGGCTGGCCCAAGGTGGAGCCGCCCGGGGACCTGTGGATCGACGGCAGCGTCACCGTCGAGGCCTGGGGACGCCTCTCGGCGTTCGGCAGCGCCGCCGATTGGGAGAACACGCTCTTTCAGGCCGCCGGTGGCAACCGCGACCAGGCCTACTTCCTCAACGTCGAAAACGACGGCCGACTGCGCGCCTATTGGGAGACCAGCGCCGGCGCGTACGACCAGAAGAGCACGTCGTCGTTCTCGCTCGCCCCCGGGGACTGGCACCACTACGCCATGGTCCGCGACGGCGCCGCGCGCACGGTGCGCTTCTTCGTCGACGGCGCCCAGCTCGGAAGCGCCGTGTCGTTCTCCCGCGCGCCGGCGGACTCGCCCGCGTCGACGTCGTTCCTCTACCTGGGCGGCAATTTCACCGCGACCAGCCGGCGCTTCACGGGCACCCTCGACGAGGTCCACATCGCGGCCTCGGCGCTGTCCGCGGCCGAGATCGCGGTGTCCCACGCGGCCACCGCCGGCACGCTCGTCGTCGGCACCGTCCGCGAGCCCTGATCAGCGACCGGAGGGAGCGGCCGCGCTTGAGCAAGGCCGCGGCTCCCTCCGGTCGCTGATCCGGCGCCGCAAATTTTCGCGCGCCCCCGCGGATGTCCCTACAGGCGCCCTCTTCCGCGCCACCGGAGGGACGCCATGTGCCACAGCCCCGTCGACGCGCCCCTGCCGTTCCCCAGCCGCGCGCGCCGGCGCATCGCGGTCGACGTCCACGCCGGTGACGACGCCGCCGCGCGCCTCGAGGACGCGCTGCTCGCGCTCGCGCGGGCCGTCGATCCCCGGGCCCGCATCGGCCACGCCGACGTCCCCTGGACCGAGCTGTCGTTCGTCGCCGTCGACGTCGAGACCACCGGCTTTCAGCCCGACAAGGACCGCGTCATCGAGCTCGCCTGGGTGCGCTTCGAGGGCGGGCGCGAGGTCGAGCGCTTCGCGTCCCTCGTGCACGCCCCCGTCACCGTGCCGTATCCGGTGCGCCGGCTCACCGGCATCGACAACGCCATGCTCGCCGACAAGCCCGCGTTCGAGGGTGTCGCCGCCGGCCTCGTCGAAGCGCTCGCCGGCGCCGACTTCGCCGTCGCCTACAACGCGCGCTTCGACCGCGGCTTTCTCGGCAGCGAGCTCGCCCGCGCCGGGCTCGCCGTCCCCGACGTGCCGTGGGTGGATCCCCTGGTGTTCCTCAAGGAGATCGACGGCGCGGGCGGGCACAAGCTCACGGAGGTCGCCCGCCGCTTCGACGTCGCCTGCCCCGACGCGCACCGCGCGGAGAGCGACGCGCGCACCACGGGGCGGCTCCTGCTCAAGATGGCGCCGCGCCTCGGCGCCCACAGCCTCGCGGCGCTCCTCGACAAGCAGGCGCGCTGGTCCCGCCTGCCCCCCACGACGACGCCGGAGCCGCGCACGCTGGGCGCGCGCCTGCTCTCGCTGTTTCGCTGATCCTCCGCTAAGGAGCTGCCCATGCCGAATGGATCCTGCGTCTGCGGCGCCGTGGCCTTCGAGGTCACGCCGCCATATCGGTTCTTCCAGTACTGCCACTGCTCCCGCTGCAGAAAGCGCTCCGGCTCCATCCACGCGGCCAACCTCGCCGTGCTCGTCGATCAGTTCCGATGGGTTCGCGGCGAAGAGCACGTGAAGCGCTTCAAGCTCGAAAACACCAAGAGCTGGTCGAATTGGTTCTGCGACACCTGCGGCGGCGGCCTGCCGTGGCTCAGCGGCAACGGCAAGGCGTACATCGTCCCGGCCGGCGCGCTCGACGACGACCCCGGCGAGCGCCCCACGCGCAACATCTGGGTGGGCTCCAGGGCGGCGTGGGAAGTGCCCGCCTCCTCGCTCGAAGCCTTCGACGAGGAGCCGCCGCGCCCGGCGCGCTGAAGGGAGCGCGCTCGACTGGCTGACGCGTAACGTGATCCATCGGGATCCGCGTCATCGAGAGCGCCGCGAGTGGCGACGGATCCGAGCCACCCGGAAGGGGACGGCCACACGGCGGAGCGGAAAGGAACTCCGGCGGTGGCGACGTTGTCTACTAGCGAAGGTGACGACGGTCGCCCTGATGGCCTTCAACCTGCTGCAGAACCTCGCGAAGCTCACCGCCTGAAGTCCGCGCCGACGTCGCATCGAGGCACGTCGGCGCGCACACGACCCGCACGAACCCGCCACGTGCGCTGATAGCGGGATCACAACACCGCTCGGACCCGCCGTTTCCTCACAACCCGCAGCGGTTCTTGCGCGCCGACGTGCCTCGCCACGTACTCCGCGCGGCGAGCCACCTTGTGGGCGGCTTCGCCGAGTGCTGCTACGAGCCTTTTTCTTTGTCAGCCTTTCAGCCGGGTTGGTGGCAGCCGGCGCACTTCTCGCTCTTGTGCTCGTAGCCGGGCACGCGCGAGTGGCGGGCGTTCTCGATGACGGCGGCGTGGTCGTGGCACTCGGCGCACAGCACCGGGACGCCGTCGCACTTGCCGTCGGCGACGGCCCCGCTGAGCGCCTTGTGGCACTGGGTGCAGTGGATGGGCGCGTGGACGCCGCGCGAGATGGGGAAACACTTCTCGTGTTGGTCGAAGCGCGCGCCGGTGAACGTGGCGGGGACGTGGCACGTCCCGCAGGAGACGCCCGCGAACGGAGGCGCCGAGTGGTTCACGGTCACCGCCGTCGCCGCGCGGGCGTCGTTGGCGTGACAGGCGGTGCAGTCGAGCGCGGCGCGCGTGAAGCCGCGCTCGCGCTTCTCGATGTGGCACTCGTCGCACGGCAGGGCCGCGTGGCGTCCGGTGAGCGGGAAGTTGGTGCGGCGGTGCGCGTCGACGGGGAAGTCGGGCCCACGGAACACCGTGGTGTCATGGCAGGACTGGCACATGAGGCCGAACTCCTGCGCGTGCGGATCGATGTGGCAGGCGGCGCACGTGGCGGGGACGCGGCGCCGGTAGTCCTGTCCGTGGCAGCTCGTGCAGCGGGTCTTTGCGTGCTCCCCCGTCAGCGGGAAGCCGGTGCGCTCGTGGGCGAACCCGGCGGGCACCCATGCGTTCGGCGTGTGGCAACCGTCGCACTTGCTGTCCGTCGCCGACTTGGTGACCCGCGCGAACTGCGCCATGGGCGGCGGCGGCAGCTTCGGGTTGAAGTCGTCGAAGGCGTGCTTGTGCTCGTCCTCGTGGCAGCCGGCGCAGTCGGCGGGCAGCGGTTTGTACCGCGCGATCTCCTTCTTCCCCGCCTTCACCACCGCGTGGCACGACACGCACTTGGCCTTCTTGTGCTGGCCGACGAGCGGGAACGTGCTCTGCTTGTCGTGATCGAACTTGGCGGGCTTGAAGCCCGTGGTGGCGTGACAGATGGCGCAGTCGGTGACGCCGTTTTTGGCGAGCTGCCCGACGTGAACGTCGGCGTGGCACGAGGCGCACGACGCGTCCAGCGGCCGGTACGGCACCACGCGGTCCTCCCCGCGGCGCGCCGGCGGCGGCGTGTGGCACGCACCGCAGTCGACGTCCTTGTGCTTGCCCGTGAGCGGGAAGCGGCTGTCATCGTGGTTGAAGCTGAGGTCCGCGAAGGTGGTCATCTTGTGGCAGTCGGAGCACAGCTTCTTGTCGACGTGCGGCTCGCCCTCCTTGCCCGCCGGCTTCTTGAACTGACCCTTGTGGACGTCTTCGTGGCAGCCCTCGCAGTCGGCCGGCGCGCGGTTCTTGCCGCTGCGGCGCGCGTCGAGCGGATCGGCGACGATGCCGGGCATCAGCAGCCGCGCCGTGCTCACCAGCAACGGGCGGCCCTGATTGGCGAGCTCGATGCGCACCGAGCGAGGCACGCGCTCCTTCAAACGCGGCTCGTCCTTGTGGCACTGGCCGCACGCCACCGTGCGGTGCGAGCCCTCGAGGGGGAAGCGCGTCTTGTCGTGCATGTCGACGTTGAACAGCACGGGGAGGAAGCCCGCGACGGTGTGGCAGTCCTCGCAGCGGGGCGCGCCGTGATCGTTCTTCAACTGGCCGACGTGCGCGTCGATGTGGCAGTCGGAGCAGCGCGCGAACTTCAGGCCACGGAACTTGGCGGGACGGTTCCTGAACGGGCCATGGCACGACTTGCACGCGACGGAGCGGTGCTCGCCGCGTAGCTTGAAGCGGTGCTTGTCGTGAAAGCCGGTGTCCTGCGCGCCTTCGCGAATCACCTTCCAGTCGATGGGCGTGTGGCAGCGGTCGCAGCCTTTGCCGAAGGTGCCGCGGTGAACGTCGTCGTGGCACGCGGTGCATTGCCCGTGCGGGACGTCCTTCATCTGCATGTAGCTGGCGTCGAGAGGCTTGGGGAACGAGCTCGCGGGCGTCTTGGTGTCGACGCGCTGCTCGTGGCACTCCTTGCACTGCACCCTGCGATGCTTGCCGATGAGCCGGTAGTCGGTGAGCTTGCGGTTGTTGTGGTTGAAGAGCGGGGCGCTCTTGAACTTCTGCTCGGGCGTGTGGCACCGCTCGCAGCTCTTGCCCTCCTGGCCGCGGTGCTCGTCGAAGTGACAGATGGAGCACTTGGGCGCGAGCCCCAGCATCGAGTTTCGCCGCCCCTTGGCGATGAGCTTCAGGATGGAGCCGTCGTCGATGCGGCGGGGCTCGTGGCAGTCGTTGCACGACGGCTTCTTGTGGTTGCCGAGCAGCGGCCACCCCGTGAGGCTGTGGTTGAACGACTCCTTCGACGGCGTCCACTCGATCAGGTTCGCCTTCAGACCGCGGTGCTCCCGGTGGCACGTGGCGCACTGACGGGCGCGGACGCTGTTGTGGTAGCCGCTGTGGGCGTCGATGCGCCGCGCGATCTCCTTGTGGCACGCGAGGCACTTGTTGTTGTCGTGCCGGCCGCCCTCGATGTGGCACTGCGTGCAGCCGGTGAGGCCCTCGAGCGCCTCGTGCGCCTTGGACAGCGGCCCGGGGGAGAAGAGCTGCGCGCGCGCCGCGGGAGCCGCGCACAGCGCCACCGCGAGGACGGCGGCGGCGTACGCGTTGCGCGCGCCGCTCACGGCGGTCCCTCGGAGAAGATCCAACGGAAGCCGAGGTACGTCGTGACGGTGACGTGCGCGCCGATGAGCACCACCATGAAGATGGACACCACCACATGGATGACGAGCCAGCCGCGGAACACGCGCTTGAGCTTGCCGTAGAACGCGATCTGCATCTTGGCGCGCGCGACCTTCTCGACGGTGTCCTTGTAGAACTTGAAGGCGCCGTCGTCCTTGAAGAGGCCGCGAGCCTGGTCGACGCTCTTGTTGACCTCCTTCTTCATCTTGCCGTCGCGCACGACCACACCGACGAGCGTGCGCTCACGCGGCGCCTCGGTGGCGCGATCGAAGATGCCCGTGACGCGGCCGTAGTCGGCGGACTCCGCCATGTGCGTGTGGATCACGCGCGTCATTTCGCCGACCTGCTCCCGCAGCTCGTTGACCTGCAACACCTTCCCAGCTTGCGCCGGTACGAAGCTGAAGAGGAATCGGCCGAAGATCCCTGTGCCCACGACGACGCTCAACGCCACCCACGTCCAAACAGCCAACAGGTTGTTCACCAGGAACGCCGCGTGGAAGGCGATGACGAGGGGGCTCATGATCCCCACGAACATGTGGAGCGTGAGCCAGGTGCGGATGGAGGCCGTCCCCTTGAGGCGCTTCCAGCGCTTGCGGAGCGCATAGAGGAAATTCGCCATCATGAAGGTGGTGGCGCCCACGCCGACGCCGTGGCCCCACAGCCCCGACGGCTTGAGCAGCGAGTGCAGCGGCGACAGCGGCCGCAGCTCCACCGGAAGCCAGTAGTACTCCTGCCCGATCATCAGGAGGGCGACGATCATCGACAGCCCGAGCAGGAACAGCGTGAGCGCGAGCCGGCGCCGGGAGCGGGCCTCGATCTGTGCCTTGGAGGGCCCGCGGTTGCCGGGGCGCTCGCCGAAGCCGCTCTTCTCCTCGCCCATGTACTTGCGGGTGCCGACGCCGACGCCGTTCAAGAACTCCGTGGGCAACTGACCGCCGATGCTGACGATGACCGCGTCGTTCTTGAGCTTGGTCTCGTCGCGCTTCAGACGCCCGCCGGTCTTCCCCGTGCGCGTCGACGAGGCCGGCTGCCCCATCATGGTCCGCGTGCGCTCCGCGGGCTGTTGCTGCATCTCCTTCACGTCGGCCTGCGCCACGGACCGCACCGCGCTGGTCATCCGCGGGCGCTCCTGTCCCTTCTTGGCCCCGCCCTCGAGCGGCACCGCGCGGAAGGAGCCGGTGACGCTGCTCTTGTTGTAGGCCGCCTTCTTCTTGGTCTTGGTGACGTCGCGGTCGGCGCCCGCCGGCGGCACCGACGGCTGCCTCGCCTCGGGATCCTCCGCGACGGTCTTGGCCACCGCCGCGAGGCCCTCACCGGAGGACGGGAGCGCGCGCGCCCGGAACGACGCCGTGACGCTGCCCTTGTCGTAGGGCTTCTTCTTGGGCTCCTCCTGCTGCGCGGCCGCCGCCGCCGCGCGGCCGGGGCTGCCGAGCGGGTCGGTCACCTCGGCGTCGGGCTGTTCGCCCTCGCCGAGGTTCTCGCGGCGCGCCTCCTCCGCCAAGCGCAGCATCTTCTCGGCGGCGCGCAGCTTCTGCTCCTCGGCCTTGAGCCGCTCGAGCCGCTCGGTCTCCGCGCGCTCCTCGGCGTCCCTCTTCTTCTGCTCCTCGTCGCTGAGGACGGGGCCGAGGCGCACGATGGCGTCCTCGACGGAGAGCACGCGCGTCTTGAAGAGCGGCTTCACGCGACCGTCGTCGATGAGGCGCTTGATCTTCTCTTTGTTTCGCTGCTTGCAGCGCGCGAACGCGCCGCGGCGGTAGGAGATGTGGACCTTGGCGGTGCTCTCCTCGGCGAGCTGGATCGCGGCCTCGACGGCGGAGTCGCCGCCGCCGACGACGAGCACGCGCTTGCCGTTGTACTGGTCGGGGTCGACGAGGCGGTACACCACCTTGGGCATGTCCTCGCCGGGGACGTCCAGCTTGCGCGGCGTGCCGCGCAGCCCGATGGCGAGCACCACCGCGCGGCACTGCACGATGGCCTCGCTCTGCGTGGTGACCGTGAACAGCGGGGCCTTCCCCTCGATACCGACGACCTTCTGCCCCTCCTCGATGGTCACGCCGTTGGTGTCCACGAGGCGGCGCATCTCCGCGAGCAGCTCCTCTTTGCTCAACAGCGGCGCGCCGAAGCGGCCGTAGCCGGGCATCTCGATCTGCTCGGTCATCACCACCTTGCCGCGCGGGTAGTGGGCGATGCAGCCGCCGAGGCTGTCCTGCTCGAGGATGCGCACGTCGAGGCCGCCCTGGCGGCAGGCGATGGCGCAGGCGACGCCGGCGGGGCCGCCGCCGACGACGACGACGTCGGTGAGCGTCTCGGTGGCCTCGCTGCGCTTCAAGCGATCCTTCAGGACCTTGCCGACGACGAGGCCCTGGCGCAGGGCGTTCTTGATGAGGCCCATGCCGCCGAGCTCGCCGATGATGTAGACGCCGGCGCGGCTGGACTCGAAGGAGTCGTCGGCCTTGGGCAGATCGATGCCCATCTCGGCGGTGCCGAACACGAGCTTGATGGCCCCGACGGGGCACTCCACCGCGCAGCGGCCGTGGCCGATGCAGTGCGCCGCCTCCACGAGCGCCGCGACGCCGTCGACGACGCCGATGATCTCACCCTCGGGGCACGCCTGCGTGCACGAGAAGCTGCCCACGCACAGCACGGGATCGATCACCGGGTGCAGCGAGAGGGGCACCGTCTGCCCCTCGGCGATGGCGAGCTTGAGCTTCTCCGCGCCGCGCGCCTCGGCGCGCTTGCGCCGAAGCAACATCACCGCCATCGCCGTCACGAGGACGACGCCGACGACGAGGGAGAGCATGGCGGTGGCCATCGAATGCGCAGGATGTCAGAGCGTGCCGGTCACGCCCAGATCGGCCGTCAGGAGGCTTGGCGCCGAGCGCACCGTTCCGTCGGCCGCCGGCAGCGCCTGTTGAAGGTATGCGCGCCCGCGCAGGGAGAGCCAGGGGAGCACGGGAGCGTCGAGGATGGTCATCAGGGCAGCTTCGCGGTAGTCGTCGCCGAGGGCGGCGTTCTCGAAATAGGACGTGCGCACCAAAACGTCGAGCATGGGGAAGGGGACGAGCTTGGCGGACACCCAGGCCGAGCGCCCCGCGGGGAAGCCCAGCTCCTCGAGGTAACCGAGGGAGAGGCCCCCGAAGTCGCCGAGCGCCTTGGGCAGCTCCACCTGCGGCCCGAGGTAGACGCGCAGGGCGTCGGCGGCCACGTCGTAGCCGGCGCCGGAGACGACGCCGAGGGAGACGGCGGGGCCGAGATCGTACGACGCGTCGAGGTTGAAGTGGTGGGCCGTGTTCTCCGGGTTGAGGGCCACCTTCAGCGTGTCGAAGTCGATGGCGGGCGCGGCCAGGTAGCGGTAGCCGGCGCTGACGTGGACGGGATCGAACGCCGTGAGCTCCGCCTCGAAGCGGACGCCGTCGAGGCTCGCGGCGAGCTTGTCCGCCGCCGTCACCACCCGGGCCTCGGCGCCGAGGCTGCCGACGTTCGCCCAGAACATCTCGGCCTGCGCCTCGAGCTCGCCGCGGGCGGCGGCGAAGTCGGGCGTGGCCACCACGGCCGCGCGGGCGCGCGGGATCACGACGACGCCGTCGAGCGGCGCGAGGTTCATGCCGAAGTAGAGGCCGGCGGTGATGCGATCGAGGCTCGGCGCGATGGTGATCAAGTCGGGGATGGTGCCGGCGTAGACGCCGGCCTCCCCGGTGTCGAGGAAGCGCGCCCCCACCTGCGCGCCGTCGAGGAGCGTGACGCCCGGCGCCATCACCGGCCGAAAGCGGCCGACCTCGCCGACGATGCCGCCGTCGTCGACGCCGACGGCGGCGTCCCACACGTACAGCTCGACCAGCTCCCCCGGCCGGCCGCGCTGCGCCGTGGGCGCGACGAGATCGGACACCACGCGAAACGCGCTCGACGCGAACAGGGGGAAGCCGCCGGCGGTGAAGTGCGTGCGCACGCCGCCGTCGATGGAGGTGCGGCCGAAGACGTCCGGGGTGGTGCTGAGCGCCCAGACCTGCTCCTTGAGCGTGGCTCGCGCGCGGGTGGACATGAGGACGTCGGTGACGACGCCCTCCTTCTTCTTCACGTGCGGCAGCGGCGCGGCTTCGACGGCTTTTCTGAGCGAGCGCATCTGCCCGGGCGTCAGCGGCGTGTCCCGCTGCTGCTTCTTGTCCGGCTTGTGCTCCTCCGCGGGCGCCTCCGCCCGCACGAAGACGACGTGATCCCCGGGGACGACCTTGTCGCTGTCGCAGCGGCCGCGGGTGGCGCTCACCTCGACGACCTCGCAGGTAGCCACCTGCCGCCGGCGGCGGAACACCTTCACCTTGGCGCCGACGGCGAGGCCGTCGTCGCTGCCGACGTCGAGGTACCCCTGCTTCGCGGTGGTGTAGGTGACGGACCCGCCACCGCTCACGCCCGCGGCGATCGAGAGGGCGAAGGCGACGGCAGAGAGGGAAGAGACGGCGACGATCACGGCGGGGGCGTGAGACAGGGGCCTTGGTTGCCGACGGTGCAGTCGGGACCGTGGGTGTGGCAGCCGGTGCAATGCGCCACGCCCCACTCGATGGCCCAGTCCTGCGGCTCGTCACGGTAGGTGTCGTGGCACTGGAAGCAGGTGGCGGAGCACTGCGGGCAGTCGCCGACGTGATGATCGGGATCGAAGCGCGTGAGGTGGTTGCTGAGCGGGTGCATCACCGAGTCGATGGGGGTGTCCGCGTGGCACTCCTTGCAGCTCGGCGAGTCCTCGAGCGCCGGCGCGCCCGTGGGCAGGAAGGTGCGTTGGATGGCGGGCGAGCCCGAGTGCGCGGTCTCGATGTCGACGGGATCGCGCGCGTGGCACTCGGCGCACAGGTTCTGGGTGCGGTCGTCGACGTCCGCGTGGCAGGCGGTGCAGGAGTCCACGCCGCGGTCGACGCGGGCGGCGTACACGGTGCCGCCATGCACGTCGGTGGGGTTGATGGGGAAGAACTGCTGGCTGTGGAGATCGACGCCGATCTGATCGCCCTTCACGCCGGTGGGGTGGCAGGAAAAGCAGCTCGTGTCCTGTTGGATGAAGCCGGCGACGACGGCGTGCACCGTGCTCAAGGGCCGATCATCGTCGGCGTGGCAGATGATGCACTGGGGGGTGGCGAAGGTGCCCGCCCCCTTGTGGCAGGAGTCGCACGAGATCGCGGCGCCGTCCTGCGCGGGGGAGCCGATCTGGTGCGTGGCGGCGTCGCCGCTGATGGGGAAGTACGCGGCGGTGTGCTCCTCGGGGGTGACGCCGAGCTGGAGCTTGGGATCGCCGTCGCAGCCGGCGGCGGCGGCGGCGGCGGCGCACATGATCACGGGGAGCAGGACGGAGGCGCGCACGACACGCAGCATACGACGCCCGTTGCTCGGCTGCTGCCGGGCGAGGGGCGCACTCCGCACTTCGACCGAGGTGTCCCCGCCGGTGGACCGCGGACGCATTCGTCCCGCGCCCCGCGATCTGCTAAAGAGAGCGGCATGCGCATCCTCCCGTTCTTCTTCGTGCTCGCGTTCTCGACGACAGCGGCTGCGAACAACATCGGCATCTTCGGCAAGTCCGGCCGCGACACGGACAGCGGCACCTGCACCCAGTGCCACAACGTCGACGGGATCGACGCCACCGTCCTCAACACACCCGCCCCCACCATCACCGTGGACGGGCTCGATGGGCCGTTCTTCGCCGGTGGCACGGCCGACATCACCATTACGGTGAAGACCAACGATCCGAGCGGCGGCATCGCCGAGGCCAACTGCCCCGTGCGCTGCGCGGGCTTCGGCGCCGCCGTGGACAAGGGGGCCGGGTTCTTCATCGTGCCTGACGGCTCCCCCGTGCAGGTGAACGGCACCCGCGACGAGGTCGCGCACATCGCCAAGCAGCAGTTCGTCGACGGCGCCGTCAGCTACCATGTCCTCCTCGGCGGCCTCGCCGTCGGGGACCACACGCTCTTCGTGGCCGGCAACGACGTCGACGGGCAGATCCAGCTCGGCGATCGGGTCGCGTCCGCCACGTTCCCCTTCACCGTGGACGAGTCGTCGCCGCCGCCGCCGCAGGACGGTGGCTGCGCGCAGACCGGCGGCGACGTGCCGGCGCTCGGGGCGCTCTTCCTGCTGGCGCTCCTCGCGCTGCGCCGCCGCTCCGCCGGCGCCACGAGCGCCGCGCTCGTCGCCGGCGCGTGTCTCGTGCTCTCGGGCAACGCGCAGGCGGCCAACCCGCGCAACAGCCAGGACAACTGTCCATCGGCGGTGCCCGGCGCCACCACGGCGGTGAAGGACGTCGACGGCGGCGTCGAGCTCACGGTCACGGGCAGCGGCCACGCCACCAACAAGATCCGCAAGCGCGCCAGGTCCATCGCCGCGGCGAGCAAGCGCCAGCCCAAGGCCACCAAGCACAACGGCCGGGGCGACGGCGGCGGCCGCACCGGGCGCTGTCCGGTGGTGATGGTCAAGTCTTCCGTCGTCGCCAAGAACGTCGACGGCGGCGCGCTGCTCACGGTCAAGGCCGACAACGCCGCCGACGTCGACTGGCTGCGCAAGGAGACGCGCGCGCGCCTCGAGGAGCAGACCGCGGCGTCCGCCGGCCACGGCAAGATGCTGCACTGCCCGAGCGCGCTCGACGGCGCGGCCACGCAGGTCACGGACACCAAGGACGGCGTCGTCGTGACGGTCACCGGTCCCGAGAAGGACATTCGCGCGCGCACCAAGGACCTCATCGAGGCAGCGTCCAAGGCGGACGAGAGCGCCATGGGCCACGGCGGCAACGGCCAGGGCGGCGGCAGCTTCGGGCGCTGCCCCGTCGTCGTCACCGACACCAAGCTGTCCGCCGCGGACGTGCCCGGCGGCTCGAAGATCACCGTCGCGGCCAAGGCGCCGGCGGGGGTCGCCGCGCTCCAGAAAGAGGCCCACGCGCGCGCGGAGCGCTTCCCTGCTCCCGCCGCCGCAGCACCGGAGAAGCCCGCGCCCGAAAACGCGCCGGCCACGCCCGCGCCGCATGCGAAGTAGCCCGTTCTTCGCCGCAGGGGCCCTCGCCGCCGCGGTCCTCGTCGCAGGCTGTCACGAGGCGAGCGCGCCCGCCGCGCCCGCCACGCCCGCCAACGTGTCCGCCGACGCCGGGCCGGCGCGCGGCCACGCCGTCATCGCGCCGCGCGCGGGCGGCGGCGGCCGCGGCAAGCGCGGCGGCGGCGGCGGCGGGAACGGCGCCGGCGGCGGCGTGGGCGGCCCCAAGCGGCGCTTCCGCACGCCGTTCGTGTACGCCGACGGCGTCCCCCTGGGGGCCATGCGCTTCGGCGAGCTGCCGGCGCGGCTCGAGACCACCTGGCTCCCCGTCGACGGCCTCGACAAGGGCGTGCGGCGCTTCGTGCTGATCGACTACTTCGCCGCCCTCGGCATCGACGTGAAGAAGATCAAGACGGTGCACCTGTACAGCGGCCGCAGCCGCGTGTCCGTCGTCGACGGAGACGCGCTGCGCCGGGAGAAGGGCGCGGAGCGCACGCTCTTCCAGTTCACCCAGAGCAACCGCGGCAAGGTGCAGATGCGCTGGCCCGATCACACGACCACCACGGATCGCATCGACAAGGTCAACGACGTCGCCGTCTATCTCGACAAGAAGCCGCCGGAGATCACCCACGAGGGGCCGGTCCTCGACGGCAAAGAGCTCGACGAGATCCCCTACGTCACCACGGACGTGCAGGGCGGCACCCACGTCACCGTCGACGGGACGCTGCGCGCCTTCGTGCGCCCGCGTGATCTCGACGCCTCGAAGGGGCCCGTCTCCCTGCTCGAAGTGATCTCTGAAAAAGGCATTTCCACCGCTGAATTGAAGGCCGCAGATCTGATCGACGGCGACGAGCTCGTCCGTCGGTTGACGGTGGGGCAGTTGCCGTCGCTGAGGGTGACTGCCCCAGGCGGCGGCAACGGCGGCGTCCTGCAAACCTCTCCAGATGCTCGAAATATCACAGCAATTCTCCTCTACCTCCACGCCACGCCGCCCGATTGGGCAAGCCGCTGACCGCCATGTGGCAGCTCGATGGCATGTGCGTGGACGTCCCATCCGTGCAGTGCCCGAGGCGCGCTGTGCGGGACTCCACGGATACTGCCTCTCGGTCCCCCGGAGAAACACATGAACCACAATCGCAAACTCTCAGTGCTCTTCGGGGTCGCAGCGGCCCTGCTCCTCGCCACCACCGCGACGGCTCAGGTGCAACGCGCACCTGTCTCCGTCCGGCTCACGAACGGTCTCGATGCGGGCCCTTCGGGTGACAACACCGGACCGGGCGCCGAACAAGCGACCCTCGTGCAGTCCGTCGTCGACGGCCACCACTACATCACCACGGTCTGGATGTCGTCGCAGGTCGGCAACGGTGACCGTCCCTACCAGTGCAAGTGCGCCACCACCGAGCTCGACCCGCTGCAGGGTCCCCGCACCGTCGCGGGCCCCACGCAGATCACCGCCCTCAACGGCGATCGTCCGTGCAACCACCCGCACATGGACATCAACCCGCTCACCAACCAGATCCTGTTGAGCTACGGCAGCACCAACGGCAGCAACAACGTGCAGCCGTATGTCCAGGGTCTCGACGTCATGTGCAACGTGACGACGAACAAGATCCGCATCGGCAACAACAACGGCAACGACGGCGCGCCGTGGGTCCAGGTGGTGAACCCCGCCACGGGCCTGTTCCAGGTCGGCTACCTGGAGAACAACCAGCGTTCGCGCGCGGTCGGCGTCAGCCTCCCCGCGGGCGCCACCGCGCTCACCCGCGGCAACGACGGCAACCACAGCGTCGGCGGCAACGTCCTGTACAACAAGACCATCGTCGGCACGGCCAACATCGGCCGTCCCTCGATCGCCCGTGTCAGCGACACCAGCACCATCTTCTGCTCCAGCAACGGTGACAACCGCCCGCCGGAGTTCGGCGTCGCCTGCGCCGCCGTCGACGCCCTCACCGGCGACAAGACCTGGGACAACAACACCTGCACGCCCGCCCGCGGCAACAACACCCAGGGCTCCTGCCTCATCGCGCAGTCGCACCCGAACGCGAACCCGCCGACGTACATGAACCAGCCGATCGTCGCCCTCGGCGAAAACGGCCGCTTCTACGTGCAGGTCGAGCAGAGCAACGGCCCGCCGAACAACAACAACAACAACGCCCGCGGCGCCACCACCACCATGCTGTACACGCTGCTCCCGAACGCGACCGGCCCGAGCATCCAGGGCCACGTCGAGAGCATCGGCCTCAACCAGGTGCACGCCACCACCTGCACCGGCAAGTACGGCCAGGACGCCAAGGTCCACGTCGCGGTCGTCGACTCCTCCATCACCGGCTCCGGCATCGGCGCCGTGCAGCTCGAGAAGTTCGACATCACCGGCCAGACCCTGACCCAGGTCGGCAACCCGCTCGCCCTCTCCGGCTACCCGGCGGACAGCGGCTACCTCGCCAACCAGGACGGCCAGAACCCGAACGACCAGGGCCGTGACTTCATGCGCTGCATCGGCGACATCGCCAACCCCGGCTTCGGCGTGGCCAACGGCTTCATGCCCACCGTGCAGAGCTTCTTCGCCATCCCCTTCGCCGGCTGCGCCGACGACCAGGGCGCGGCGTGCGACCCCGACGTCAACCCGAACAACCCCGAGAAGAACTCGCTGTTCCTGAGCCTCCTGCCCGCCGAGGAGCCCGCGCCCGCGCCCATCGTGACCCACGACCTCTCCGTCGTCGTCGATGGCCAGGGCACCGGCAAGGTCTTCTCGAGCCCGCTCGGTGTCGACGGCTGCGACAGCGGCGCCACCTGCACCGCCACCTTCGACGAAGGCACCAACATCACGCTGACCGCTCTCGCCGGTGAAGGCTCCATCTTCAGCGGATGGCAGGGCGCCTGCACGGGCACCGGCGGCTGCGTCGTCGCCATGAGCCAGGCGCAGCAGGTCACCGCGACCTTCGACGTCGGCGGCGTCATCGTGAACGACCCCGTCGGCCTCATCGTGAGCGTCCTCGGTCAGGGTGACGGCAGCGTGACCTCCGACCCCGCGGGCATCACCTGCACCGGCGGCACCTGCGCCAGCAACTTCGACCGCAACAGCAGCGTGACGCTCACCGCCACTCCCGGCGCGGGCTCGAAGTTCACGGGCTGGAACGGCGACTGCAGCGGCACCGAGCCCTGCGTGCTCACGCTCAGCGCCGCGCGCAACGTGACCGCGGTGTTCGACCTCGACCCGAACGCGCCCGACGGCGGCGACAACGGCAACGGCAACGGCGGCGACGTGACCAAGGCTCCGGGCGCGAGCTCGACGGGCTTCAACTGCGCCTCGAGCGGTTCCAGCCCGAGCGCCTACGCCATGCTCGCGCTCGTGGCGGGCGGCCTGTTGTTCCTCCGTCGCCGGAGGTCGGTTCTGACGGGCGCCGCGAGCGCTGCCGTCGCCGTCGGCCTCGTCGCCTCGCTGACCGCCTGCCCGGCGGCGGCGCCGACCCCGGTCATCGACGCCTTCGTCGCCGACCAGCCCACGGTCGCGGCGGGGACGCCGGTGCAGCTCTCCTACCAGGTGCATGACGCCGAGGCGGTGACCATCTCCGTGCTCGCCGGTGTCGACGTGCTTCCCTTCAGCGACCAGCTGAGCGGAACCATCTTCACCCCACCGGTGACGGTCCCCACCACGTTCGTCATCACGGCGTTCGGCCCCGCGCTTGCGGGGCGCGCCCCCATCCAAAGCACCAAGACGGTGAGCGTGACGGTGGGTGACCCCGCCAACCCGACGCCGAGCGAGGGCGAGGGCGAGGGCGAGAACAACGTCGCGGTCCACGCGCAGATCCTGTCGTTCGGGCCGTCGGCGACCAACGTCACCACCGGCGACTCCGTGACCCTGACCTGGCAGACGAGCAACGCCGCCTCCGGCGTCATCCTCGCCAACGACGCGGTGCTGACCACCATCACGGCGTCCGACCTCACCACCGGCACGTTCGGCACCACCCCCGACGCGTCCGCGGTGTACACGCTGTCGCTGTCCGGCTCCGACGGTCAGCTCGTGACGTCGACGACGGCCGTGAACGTGTCCCCGCCGGGCGTGGGGCCGCTCACCGCCGAGGCGATGTTCTCGAGCAACGTCGAGCCCATCCTGCAGTCGAAGTGCGGTGTCTGCCACGAGTCGGGCAACGCCTCGGGCTACCCGGACCTCTTCGGCACCAGCAGCCCCGACACCTACTACCAGCGCGTCACCGCCGACTCGCGGTTCATCCCCGCGGTCCCCGAGGACAGCCTGCTGCTGTTGAAGGGTGAGCACACCGGCCCGGCGTTCCTCCCGGCGGAGGCGCAGCAGGTGACCGCGTGGCTCGTGCAGGAAGCGGGGGAGCGCGGCACCGGCTCCACCGGCCCCACCGACCCGGGTCCGACGGGCAACTTCCAGCCGACCACGCTCGCCGAGGCCCTCACCCGCTTCGGCGCCTGCATGGACCGCCAGGTGTGGGACAACACCGTGGGCCAGGGCAACAACACGCGCATCGCCCAGCAGAACACCACGCAGGGCAAGTGCATGGGCTGCCACTCCTCCGGCACGGCGGGCGCGTTCCTGAGCGCCAGCTCCGGTGACACGTTCGACATGAACCGCACCCGCCCCTACGTCCTGAAGCTCGTGCTCAGCACGGCCAACGTCGATGGCTCCTTCAAGGACCTCGTCGCGGCCCGCCGCTTCGAGAAGAAGGGCAGCGAGGGCGGCGACCACCCGAGCTACCAGCTCACCCAGGCCCGCCTCGACGCCATCAACAGCTTCGTGGACCAGACCCTCACGTCGTACCACGACTACACGCAGGCCTGTAACAACCCGTAGTAGCGCATTGCGCACACGAGTGCGCTAGGCTCGCTCCATGGAGCCGGCAACGATCCTGGTCGTCGATGACGAGCCGGATCTTTGCCGGCTCCTCCAATTCAACCTCGGCGAAGCCGGGTTCGTCCCGCAGGTCGCCGAGAGCGGCACCGAGGGCCTCGCCGCCGCCGAGAAGCACCGCCCGAGCGTCGTCGTCCTCGATCTCATGCTGCCCGACCTGCCGGGCACCGAGGTCTGCCGGCGCCTGCGCGCGCACCCCGACCTCCATGACGTCGGCATCCTGATGCTCACGGCGCGCAGCGACGACTACGACCGCATCGTCGGCTTCGAGCTCGGTTGCGACGACTACGTGGTGAAGCCGTTCAACGTGCGCGAGGTGATGTTGCGCGTGCGCGCCCTGGCCCGCCGCGTGAGCGATCGGCGCGCGGCGGCGGCGGCCAACGCGGGGATCTCGAGCGGCCGCGTGGTGTCGTGGCGCGGCCTGAAGGTCGACATCGATCGCCACGACGTCACGGCGGACGGCGAGGAGCTCCATCTGCGCCCCGTCGAGTTCCGGCTGCTGACGGCGCTCCTCGAGAACCCGGGCACCGTGTTGTCGCGCGAGCGGCTCCTCGAAGAGGTGTGGGGCGCCGACGAGGTGAGCACGCGCACCGTCGACACCCACGTGAAGCGCCTGCGCCAACGGCTCGGCGCATACGGGGAGTGCATCGAGACCGTGGTCGGCTTCGGCTACCGCGTTCGCGAGCCGTGAAGCTCACCTTCCGGGTGAAGCTGATGCTCGGCTACGTCGCCCTCGTGGCGGTCGCCGAGATCCTCACCGTCGTCGCCCTCGACCGCTCCCTGTCCGCCGAGCTCACCACACAGCTCGCGCGGCGCCTCGAGGACCAGGCCAAGGGCTCCGCCGAGTGGGTGGCCGCGGGGAGGCACCCCTCGGTGGTCGCCGGGCGCCTGTCGCACATCGCGAGCGCGCGCGTCACGCTCATCGACAAGGACGGCGCCGTGCTCGGCGACTCCGGCCCCGACGCCCCCGACGACGCCAGCGCGACGCCGGAGGTGGCTGCTGTGCGCGCCGGCAGGATCGGGCGCGACGTTCGCAAGAACCCGCACCTCGACGAGGAGGTGCTCTACGTCGCCGTCCCCGCGCCCGAGGGCATCGTGGTGCGGCTGGCGGCGCCGCTGTCCGACGTGAACAGCACGTTGTCGTTGTTGCGCCAACGACTGCTGCTGGTGTCGGCGGTGGTGTTCGTGCTGGCGGTGCTGTTGGCGCTGGTGGCGGCGCGCCTGCTCGCGTTGCCGTTGGTGGCCATGCGCGATGCAGCGCGCGGCATCGCCCAGGGCGACTACGACGTGCACCTGCCGCCGGGGCCGCAGGACGAGTTCGGCGATCTCTCGCGCTCGCTGCGCTCGCTGGCCGATCAGCTCGACGCGCGCATCGGCGAGATCGTGTCGCAGAGGAACCGTTTGCAGACCGTGCTGGCGTCGATGATCGAGGGCGTCGTCGTGCTCGACGCCGAGCGCAAGGTGGAGCTCGCCAACCCGTCCGCCGAGCGCCTGCTCGGCCGCGGCGCGCTTGCCGGCCGCTCGCTCGACGACATCGTCGTGGTGCCGGCGCTGCGCGCGCTGTTCGATTCGGCGGGGGCCGAGGGCGCCGCCGCCGAGGTCGAAGACGGCGAGCGCGTGCTGGCGGCGACGGTGCAGCCCCTGTCCGACGGCGGCGCGGTCTGCGTGCTCCACGACGTCACGGCGCCCCGCCGCATGGAGGCGATGCGCCGCCAGTTCATCGGCGACATCTCCCACGAGATCGGCACACCGGTGTCGGCCATCCAGGGCTACGCGGAGACGCTGATGTCGAAGAAGCAGCTCGACCCGGCGATCACCACCGAGTTCCTCGAGATCATCCATCGCCACGCGCGCCGCATCGGCAACCTCGTCGCCGACCTCCGCTTCCTGTCGGCGCTCGAGGGCCGCGTGCCGGACGCGCACGAGGCCCGCGAGCCCGTCAGCCTCCGCGAGCTGGCGCACCACGTGAGCGAGACCGTTCGCCCCCGCGCCGAGGAGCGGAAGACCTCCGTGAGCATCGACATCGACGACGACGTCGTCGCGCTGGGCGACACCGACCACGTGGAGCGCGTGCTGCTGAACCTCGTGGACAACGCCGTGAAGTACGGGCGCGCCGGCGGCACCATCACCGTACGGGGTCGGAAGAAGGGCGGACGTGTCGTCGTCGAGGTCACCGACGACGGGCCGGGTATCCCCGCCGACCACATCGACCGCGTCTTCGACCGCTTCTACCGCGTCGACCGCGGTCGCTCCCGCGCCGTCGGCGGAACGGGCCTCGGCCTCGCCATCGTGAAGCAGCTCGCCGAGGCGATGGGCGGCAGCGCCGCGGTGACGAGCGAGCTCGGCAAGGGTGCCCGCTTCGTCGTCGAGCTCCCCGCCGTCGACATGGCAAACGCATGACACGCGCTTGGCCGCGCGACGACACGGGACCGACCGATTGACCTCGTCACGAGCGCGGCTTTAGCGTGGCTCATCATGAAAAAACTCAATGGCCTTCTCGTCCTCTCGTCGTTCCTGATGCTGCCCCTGCTGTCCACCGCCTGCCCGCCCGCCGTGGGCGAAGGCGAAGGCGAAGGCGAAGGCGAAGGTGAAGGTGAAGGTGAAGGTGAAGGTGAAGGCGAAGGCGAAGGCGAAGGCGAAGGAGAGGGCGAAGGCGAAGGAGATGCTTGTCTCTCCGGTGGCACCGCTTTGACGACGACGGGCGCGGGCCGCTGCGACGACCCGAAGGTGGTCACCATCGCGAGCACGGGCACGTTCGTCGTGCAGACGGGCGCGGACCAGACCAACGGCAACAACGCCAACCTCGACACGTGCGCCAACGGCCAGACCGCGCGTGACGTCGCCTTCCAGCTCGATCTTCCCGCGGGCGTGACGACGTTGCAGGCGAGCGTGGACGCTGGCGGCGGGTCCCCCCTCGTCAACATCTTCTCCGGCGCGGCGTGCGGCCAGACCGTGAACCAGTGCGCGGCGACGAGCGGCGCGTGCGCCACTGCGACGGCGACGTCGGGGACGGACTTCACGGGGACGTCGATCTTCGTCTCCGTCTCCGAGGAGACCGCCACCGCCAACGACTACGCCCTGCGACTCGACGTCCAATGAGAGCCCGAGCGCTCACCTCGCTCGCCGGCGTCGCCGCCGCGGGACTGCTCGCCGGCGTCTGGCCGAGCTGTCTCCCCGACGGCCCGCCGGAGATCTGCGACAACGGGATCGACGACGACGGCGACGGCAACGTCGACTGCGACGACGCCGACTGCGAAGCCGAGTGCGCCGTCACCGCTGGCGAGGGCGAAGGGGAAGGCGAAGGCGAGGGCGAGGGCGAAGGGGAAGGCGAAGGGGAGGGCGAAGGGGAGGGCGAAGGGGAGGGCGAAGGTGAGGGTGAGGGTGAGGGCGAAGGTGAGGGTGAAGGCGAGGGCGAAGGTGAGGGTGAGGGTGAAGGCGAGGGCGAAGGTGAGGGCGAAGGCGAAGGCGAGGGAGAGGGCGAGGGTGAAGGTGAAGGCGAGGGCGAATGATGAGGATGTCGACGGCAGCGCTCGCGTGCGCGCTCGTCGCTGCGGTGCCCGCGCGAGCGGGGGTGGAGACCTCGTGGGACTGCTTCTTCGCCGCCGAAGGCGTTGATTGCTCCCAGCTCGAAGAAGCGTTCTTCCACGCGACCCCGTTGTTGATCCGTGTCGACGCGCCGGACAAGCCGGCGCCCTACGACGGTGGAGCCGTGCACCCGTCGAGCGACGAGCGCGCCGGGGCCTCGCCGGCGTCGGGCGAGCCGGGCGCGACGTGGGGCGCCGGGGCGTCGCCGGCGTCGGGCACGCCGGGCGCGACGTGGGGCGCCGGGGCGTCGCCGGCGTCGGGCACGCCGGGCGCGACGTGGGGCGCCGGGGCGTCGCCGGCGGCGGGCACGCCGGGCGCGACGTCGGGCGCAGGGGCGTCGCCGGCGGCGGGCACGCCGGGCGCGACGTGGGGCGCAGGGGCGTCGCCGGCGTCGGGCACGCCGGGCGCGACGTCGGGCGCAGGGACGTCGCCGGCGTCGGGCACGCCGGGCGCGACCTCGGGCGCAGGGACGTCGCCGGCGGCGGGCACGCCGGGCGCGACCTCGGGCGCAGGGACGTCACCGGCGGCGGGCACGCCGGGCGCGACCTCGGGCGCAGGGACGTCGCCGGCGGCGGGCACGCCGGGCGCGACCTCGGGCGCAGGGACGTCGCCGACGGCGGGCGCGCCGGGCGCGACCTCGGGCGCAGGGACGTCGCCGGCGGCGGGCACGCCGGGCGCGACCTCGGGCGCCGGGACCTCGCCGGCGGCGGGCGAGCCGGCCGCCACGTGGGACGCCGGGACGTCGCCGGCGTCGGGCACGCCTGCGGCCGCGTCGGGCGCAGCGACGTCACCGTCGTCGGGCGCCGCGACGGCGCCGGAGCCGCCGGGTGCAGGCGCTCCGGCGCACGCCGCACCACCGGCAGCGCCGGACGACTCCTCGCACGCGGCGCCGGACGCTCCCCCTCAGGCATCGACGCACGCGGATGCGTCGACGAGGCGGGTCGCGGTGGTGCTGCGCAGCACGCCGTTCACCGGGGGCGTCGAGTACAGCATCGACATCACCGGCGCCGACGGGCGCGAGCACGTGGGCATCGTGGACCGCGTGCCGTCGACCTTCTCCGACGCCACCGTCGGCAATGGCAGCGGCGGCGGCGGCGGGCTCGGCGGCGGCGCCGACACCGGCGGCGGCGGCGGACAGGGGACGGGCGGCGGCAGCGGCCGCGGCCGCGTCTCGCGCAGCGCCGTCGTCGTCCTCCGCCTCGTCGCCGATCTCCAGCGGGCGATCGTGCCGTTCCTCTCCGCCGACCACCCCGCCGTCGTCGACGACGACGGCATGACGCTCTCCCTCAAGGACCCCGCCTTCACGCCGGGCCAGGCGCGCGTCGAGGACCGCGCCGCCCGCTGGTTCGCGAGCCCTACGTTCTCCGGCGACGTCTCCCAGACCGCCCTCCTGCGCATCCAGGGCCGCGCGCAGCTCGACGCCAACTGGTCCAATCCGCTCTTTCGCGTCTTCGGCACGTCGTGGGCCGGCTTCACGTTCCTCTCCGCGCCGGGGCCGCGGGAGAAGGACCCGGCCCAGACCTTCGGCTACGCCATCGACGGCCTCGACGTCACCGGCGCCAGCGTCCTCGGCGGCGGCTGGAGCGTCGGTGTCGAGGGCCGCGTCACCCAGGCGCCCGACCAGAACTGGTTGCTGCGGGCCTCCGGCTACACCGGCGTCGAGTGGGTCCTCGTGCCCTTCCTCGCCACCAACGGCGGCAACGTCGGCGTCCGCTACGTCATCGGCACCGAGCACCAGGAGTACGTCCACGAAAACGTCGAGAAGTCGTTCGAAGGAAACTTTCTCCGCCACCGGCTCGTCGCCTTCGGCGTCTGGCACTTCGAGCGCGTCGACCTCTCCGCGTCTCTCGCCGGCAGCTCCATCGTCAAGGACTTCACCTACTCGGACGTGTCCGCCGCGGCCAGCGTGGCGTGGCGCGTGGTCAACGACCTCTCCGTCTCCCTGTCGACGACGGCGTCGTACCGAAACGCGCTCGTCAACGCCCCCGACAACCTCAACGAGCTCGATCCGCTCGAGCGGTTCGTCGGCGGGGGAAACTTCGGCGCCGTGAACTACACGGCGTCGCTGTCGTTGGTCTACGTCCTCGGCAACTCGCTGCTCGAGCGCCAGGACCAGAGGTGGAGCAATGGCACCGAGCAGTGAGTCACTGCGGCGTCAGGCGCAACCCGACGTCGGGGCCGTTTGCGCCGCCGCCGCCTCCGCCGCCTCCGCCGCCGCCGCCTCCGCCGCCTCCGCCGCCGCCGCCACCACCGCCGCCGGTGGCGCGGAACTGCAGCTCGCCGGCGTCGTCGGCGTTGACGGTGGTCGAGCCACAGGCGCCGTCGGGGTTGGTGACGTTGACCGTCTCGAAGAAGCGGAAGCCCACCGTGCTCGGGCAGCCCGACGTCGAGCACGGCTTGTTCACGGCTTGCACGAGCACCGCTTGACCCGGTTGGTAGCCGCCGACGACGAAGTAGCCCTTGAGGCTGTTGAAGGCGGCGCCGTCGACGGTGTCGCCGAAGAGCACGACGTCGTCGCCGCCGGCGTCGATGGCGAGGGCGGTGGCGGTGCTGTCGTTGCTCAGATCGTGCTGAACGTAGAGCGCCGCCCCGTCGCAGGGCGACGAGATGTCGAGCGTGTCACCCTCCCCTTCTCCCTCGCCGCCGAGGCGATCGGAGTAGCGCTGGCACGCGCAAGCGGTCACCAGCGTCAGGAGGAGGACGACGCGTGATGAGAATCGGTTCACCCTGCTCCTCCGATAACCTCGAGGATACGGAGTTGGTTTCGACGACGTCAACGCGACGAGGGAGTGAGTCATGACGGCGGGACATCGGATGATCCTCGGACTTGCGCTGCTCGCGTCGCTGCCCGCCCTCGGTCAAACGACGGCGGCGCCCGCGGAACCGCCGCCCAACCCCGGGCGGCCCGTGCACGTCGTCGAGGAGCGCGCCCTCGAGGTGAGGGTCGGCGCCGACGTCGTCGCCAGGGTGACGTCGGCGGATCTCGCCAAGGTCACCCCGCTGCCGACGGCGCGAAAGACCGGGGGCAAGACACACCTGTGGCCGCTCAAGGACGCCCTCGCCGCCGTCGCAGGGCCGAAGGCCCGCCTCGTCGCCGTGACGCTGCCGGGGGGTCAGCGGCTGGCCGTCGACGAGAAGGCCTGGGCGGACCCGGAGCGGATCCCGGTGGTGTGGCAGAACCGGCGCGGGCTCTTCAAGCTCGGCTGGGTCGATAAGCTCGGACAGCGCATCCCAGACAGCCAGGAGCTGAGGGACGTGCGCGCTCTGGAGATCGTGAGGCCCTGAAGCATGCCCGCCGTCGACGACGTTCATGCGCCGGTGCGCGGGGGCCTCGATCCTCGCCTGCGCGTGCTCTTCCTCCTCGCCGTCGCCGTCGGGGTCTTCTTCCTGCACGTCGTGTGGCAGGCCGCGGCGGCGTGCGGCGCGCTCGCGGTGCTGTGGCTCGTCGTCAAGCTGCCCCCGAGGCGCTTGCTGCGGCAGGTGCTCAAGCTCTGGGGCTTCGCGCTCTTCGTCCTCGTGTCGTACGCGTTCTTCGCGAACAACCCGGCCACGGATCGATGGGAACAGCTCCCGATCGTCCCTGTGCGCATCAACGTCTCCGCGCTCGTGCTCGGCTGCTTGATGATCCTGCGCGTCATCGCCGTCATCCTCGCCTCGCAGGTCGCGCGCGCCGGCGACGTCCGCGCCGTCGCCGCCGGCCTCGGCAAGCTCGGCGTGCCGCGCATCGTCGCCGTCTCCATCGACACGGTGCTCTCGCTCCTCGGCGACGAGCCGCGTGGCCGCATGGGGCGCGGCAGCGGCGGCGGCACGGGGCGCGGCGGGGGCGGGGGCGGGGGCGGCCGAGGCGACGGCGGCGGCGGGGGACGCGGGCGTGGCGACGGCGAGCGCGCTCACGACGGCGACGGCGGCGGCGGCGGTTTCTGGCAGGCGGTGCGCCGAATCGCGCGCGGCGACGTCGAGCCCATCGTCCAGCGGCTCTCGCGCCAGATCGATCGCGCGCACGAGCACGCCGAGGCGCAGAGCGACGCCCTCACGGAGAAGGAGCGCACGCGCGTGGCAGACATCGGGGTCATCGCCGGTGTCTCGCTCACCATGCTCGGCATCAAGGCCCTCAAGATCCTGCCGAGCATCCCCTTCGCGCCGGGCCACAAGCTCGTGTTGCTCACGCCGCTGTACATCGTCGCCGGGATGCTGACCCGCGGGCGGGGCGGCGCCACGCTCACGGGGCTCACCATGGGGACGGTGGCGTTCCTCATGGGTGACGGCAAGTACGGCGTGTTCGAGATCGTGAAGCACGTGGTGCCCGGCATCATCACGGACCTCTGCCTGCCCCTCGTCGCCGGCGGCGGGCGCAGACCGGGCGGCGTGGTGTGGACGCTGTTCGGTGGCGTCATCGCCGCGGGCCGCTTCGCCACCATCTTCGTCATCACGCTGCTCGTTCAGGCCCCGGCTGTGGCGTACGCCATCCTCGTGCCCGGGCTGACGGTGCACATCACGTTCGGCCTCGCGTCGGGCTACGTCACCTTCCACATCGTGCGCGCGCTCGATCGCTTGCCGGCGGCAGCGGCGGGGCGCTTCCCCCCGCGCGTGGATGCCCGCGGCGGCGCGCCCCCCGCCGCCGACGCGCCGGCTGACGACGCCGGCGGCGCCCCCCTCGAAGCCGGCGCAACGCCGGCGGAGCTCAAGGAGACAGGATGAACAAGTTGGTCAAAGGCGACGGCCGCACGCACATCGAGAGCTCTCTCATGCGCGAATCGCTCGTCGACAAGCGCGTCATCGCGCGTACGCAATCGGAGCACGAGCTCGCCATCGTTCCCGACGTCAAGCTCGTCGGCATCGGCGGGCAGTCGATCTTCGACCGCGGCAAGGAGGGCGTGCTGCCGCTCGTCGAGGAGATCAAGGACGCGCGGGCCAAGAAGAAGCGCATGGTGCTCGGCGTCGGCGGCGGGACCCGCGTGCGCCACACCGTCTCCATCGCCTACGACCTCGGCATCCCGGTGGGCGGCATCGCGCAGCTCGTCGGCGCCATGGAAGAGGCGAACGCGGTGTTCTTGAACGCGCTGCTCGCCAAGAACGGGTCCATCGTGATGCAGCGGGAGCACTTCTGGGAGCTGCCGCTGTACCTCGAGAGCGGGATGTTGCCGATCATCATCAGCATCCCGCCGTATCACTTCTGGGAGCCGCCGGTCGACGACAGTCCCCTGCCCTCCCACGGCAGCGACTTCGGCCTGTTCATCTACGCCGAGGTGCTCGGCATGGAGCACGTCATCTTCGTCAAGGACGAGGACGGCATGTACGACAAGGACCCCAAGGCGCACGACGACGCCAAGCTCATCAAGAGCACCACGCTGGGGGCGCTGCTCGCGGACATGCCCGAGGAGCTCATCCTCGACCGCATGCTCTTCGAGGCGTGGCGCTCCGCGCGGCACGTGAAGCGCGTCCAGATCGTCAACGGGCTCAAGCAGGGCGAGCTCACGCGCGCGTTGAACGGCGAGGACGCCGGCACCATCATCACGAAGGAGACGGCATGAGCGAGCGAAGAGTGATCGAGAGCGCGCTGGCGCAGTCGTCGATGACGAACCCGGCCACGGCGGGGTTCAGCTACGACGCCCAGGCGATGATGCCGGACGTCAAGGTCATCAAGATCGGCGGGCAGTCGATCATGGACCGCGGGCGCGCAGCGGTGTTCCCCGTGCTCGACGAGCTCGTCGCCGCCAAGGCGCAGCACAAGCTGCTGCTTGGCTGCGGCGGCGGCACGCGCGCGCGGCACGTGTACGCGGTGGCGTCCGACCTCGAGATGCCCACGGGCGTGCTGGCCGCGCTCGGCGGCTACGTCCCCATGCAGAACGCGCGCATGGTGCAGATGCTGCTCGCCAAGCACGGCGGCATCTACATCATGCACGACGACTTCGAGAAGCTGCCGCTCTACTTCCAGCTCGGCTGCATCCCCATCATGACGGGCATGCCGCCGTTTTCGTATTGGGAGAAGCCCGGCGAGCATGGCCGCATCCCGCAGAACCGCACGGACGCCGGCGTGTTCCTCTCGGCGGAGGTGCTCGGTGCCAAGCGCGCGCTGTACATCAAAGACGAGGACGGCCTGTTCGAGGACGACCCGAAGAAGAACAAGACCGCCAAGCACATCCCGCGCATCACCGCCGCCGAGCTCATCGAGCGCAACCTCGATGACCTCATCGTCGAGCGCGTGGTTATCGAGTACCTGCGGCACGCGCGCTTCTGTCACGAGCTTCAGATCGTGAACGGCCTGAAGCCCGGCAACATCACGCGCGCCCTCGCCGGCGAGGACGTGGGGACCATCATCACGAAGGAGTGAGCTCGCTCCCGCGCCTCGCGACGCGGGTGAGCTCAGCCGCGCTCGTCTTCGTCGCGGGCGCCGCGCATGCCGCGCTCGAGGCGGTCGCGCACCTTCATGTGCTGGCGGGCGCGGTAGCGGTCGTGGCGGTTCTCGCCACGCTCGTTCTCCTCGTCGGTCTCACGATCGACGAGCTGCATCTCGGCGAGGCCGAAGATGACGCGGCCGAGGCCAGCGCGGTCCGCGGCGGAGGGCAGGAGCGCGTCGGGGAGGCGGATGGGGACGTCGACGATGAAGCTCACTACGCGATAGGTAGGGCCCGAGAACTCGTTCACGTGCCCCGCCGACTGCTCCTCGTGGCCGAGCTCGAGCTGGAGGTCCTGGGCGTACTCGCGATACCTCTCGTGGCTCTCGATGAGCGCCGTGAAATTGATGAGCAGGTTCACGCTCTGGCCCGGCGCCACGTAGTTGTACGGGAACAGGCGCGACGTCATCTGCGGCATCAAGGTGAGCACGTCGAGCGGCCGCTCCACGACGAAACGGAAGCGGACGCGGTCGTGGATGGCGGCGGCGTGGTGCTCCTTTTTCACGAGGAGCTTGGTGATCAGGCTGGTGCGCGACTTCTCGCCGCCGACGTAGCTCACCAAGGGGAAGCCCTCCGCGCGCAGGGCGGCGGCGAACACATCCACCTTCTCGACGAGGAGCTCGGCGAGGCGCGACTGCGACAGCGGCAAGCGAAACCGCAGCTCACGGGCCTCGATGTGCTGCACGATGTGCATCACCTTCAGGAGCAGACAGGCGAAGAACCGGTCGCGGCGCCGGCCGCGCTTCTCGGAGGCGTAGAGGAACAGCTCGAGCGGCGGGCACGACAGGAGCTCCGGCGGCGGCTTGTAACCGTGCTCCTCCTGCAGGTAGTGCGCGGCCAGGTCGCGCAGGTGCACGAGGCGCACGAGATCCTCGGGGTCGTCGGCGTCGCCCCCGAGGAGGTGGATGAACGACTTGACGTCGTCGATGGTCTCGTGCTGAAGCCGGTACCAGTCGACGACCGAGCCGCCACGAAGGATGAGGCGGACCTGCTCGAGCTCCGCGAGGGTGAGTGCGCGCACTGGCTCGTCAGGGTCCGATCTTCATCGGCATGGTGACGGGCACCGGCGACGACGCGCGCGTGGCCGGGAACCGCCAGCGCTTGATCTCGCTGACGACGCAATTGCCCGCCGGCGTTCCCGCGAACTTGGAGTCGAGCACGGAGACGTTGGTGGTGTTGCCGCGCGCCTGGATCTTCCAAGCCATCTTGATCACGCCGCTCGCGCTGTGCCGCCGGCCGCACTTCTCGACGTTGCCGAGGTGCGACTTGACGACGACGAGGACGTCCGCCTTGGACAGCGAGTCCTTGACCGAGCCCGCCCTGTCGGCCGCGCGGCTGCTCTCGGACCTCCCGCTCGCCTTGCAGTCGAAGTCGAGCACCGGATCGCAGCCCTTGGGCGTCGCGTGCGACGCCGTGACCGCCGGCGGCGGGCTCGTGTGGTGCGTGCTCGTGTCCGCGCGGGGGTGCCGCGCGTGCGTGTCGTGGTGGACGGGCGCGTGGCTGGGGGCCGCGTGCTCGGGCTCGTCGGCGGAGGCGACCTTCCCGCCCTCGTCCTTGTCCTTCGCCGCGTCGGCCGCGTGCTCGTCGGGCTTGGCGTCCGGCTTGGCGTCGTCCGGCTTGGCGGCGTCCGGCTTGGCGGCGTCCGGTTTGGCGTCGTCCTTCGCGGTGGCGTCCTTCTTGTCGGCGTCGGCTTTCTTGTCGTCGGCCTTCTTGTCGTCGGCCTTTTCGTCGTCGGCCTTCTTACCGCCGCCGGCGAGCGGCATGAGCTTCCCGTCGGCGCCCATCACGAAGGTCTTGCCGTCGACCTGCACGAGCTTGGGGCCGTCGTCCTTCTTGAGGGCCACCACCGTGAGCACCACGATGAGCAACAGCACGACGACGCCGACGCCGATGCCGGCCGCGAGCATCATCGGCGACATGCGCGACGGCTGCGGCGGGGTGGTCATGAAGCCGCCCGGCGGCGGATACGACGGGGTCACCGCGGGCGCGTTGAACGAGGGCAGCGCGCCGCCCGCCGGCGCGAGGGGCGCACCGACCTCGGGTCCGGCCTCGAGATCCTTGCCGGCGCCGAGCGAGCCGAACAGCGGGGCGTTGATCGACGCGTCGTCGGCGGGCGCGAGGTCGTCGTCGGCGGCGGGCATCGGGCCGTTGTCGATGCGCTTGATCTCGTCCTGCACCAGCGACGCCAGCGCGGACGCCGCCGCCGGCCGCCACTCCGGCTCCGCCGACGCCGACGACGGCGGCGACGACGACGCGGTGGGCGCCTTGGAGGGGCCGCCGACCGCGCCGAGCGATCCGAGCGACCCCATGCCCGCCATCTCGGCGAGGTTGGCGGCCTGGTACACGTCGGTGAGGCCGTGAGGGCGCCACGAAGCGTCGTCGCTCGGCTCGTCGAAGGGGCTCGGTCCGGCGGCGGTGGCGCCGGGCGGGAGGCCGTCGCCGATGCCGTCGATGCCGAAGGCCGCGGCGCCGCCGGCCTGCGCGGCCCGGCCGCGGTCGTCCTCGACGCGCGGGATGTGCGGCATGGGCACCTTGTCGAAGAGGGCGCGCACGGCGGGCACCTCGCCGGCGGGGAGCCAGTCCTCCATGCCGATCTTCCACACGAGGCTCTCGCGATCGACGCGACCGGCCTCGATGTGGCGGCCGACCTCACCGAGCGCGAGCGGGCCGACGTCCTGGTCGTCGATGGCGACGTGCCACACCTGCTCCGCCGGCCCGTCGTCGGCGCCGTCGGGGCTGCCTGGATCGGGGCCGCGCACGAGGCCCGGCTCGAGCTCGCGCGGATCGGGGCCGGCGTCGAAGCCCAGCGGGGAGTCCGCGGTCTGCTTGCGCAGCGCGTCCATGGCGCCGACGTCGAGGACGCGGGTGGGCCCGCGGTGATCGTCCCCCTCGGCGGAGGGGGTCGCGGAGCCGTCGAACATGGCGTTGAACGCGCCGGCGAGCTGGTCGTCGAGCCCGCCGTCCTCGTCGGAGGAAGCGCTTTGCGGCGGCGGCGGCGGCACCGGCAGGTCGTCGTCCTCGTCGTCGGCCGCCCGTTGGTCCGTCACCACGGTGGTGTCGACGCCGCCGCGCGCGGCCCGAGCGGGCTCGTGCTCGTCGCTGCGATCATCGCTGCGATCATCGCTGTGGTCGCCGTCGTCGCGCTCGTCCTCGGGGGGCGGCGACGGCGGCGCCTGCGCGCCCGTCACCTGCGGCGCGTGCGCCGAGAGCTCGGTTCGGTCGTCGTGCCCTCGCTCCTCGGGCTCCGACGGGAGACCGAGGTCGAGGGGGTTCTTGGTGAGCTGGGTCGCGTCGCCGAACAGCGAGACGGGGGCGGGCGCCGACGGCCCCGTGGTCTCGGGCGACGGCTCGTCGTCGTCCCGGGCGCGCTCCTGCTGTGCGCGCATGTCGGGGACGCCCGGATCGGTGGGGCCGCCCTGCGCGAAGATGTCGCCGCCGCTGTCGTCGTCGGGCGGGGACGCGCCGAGGTCGAGCCCGGGCGGCGGGGGCTGCATCTCGGTCACGACGGGCTTCTCGACGGCGGGCGCGGGCTTGGGCGCCTTCGCGGGCTTGTCCTCGGCCTTCTTGGCCTCAGCGGGCGCGGCGTTCTTGTCGGGCCGCACGATGATGACGTGCTGGCACTTCTTGCACTTGACCTTGACGCCGCGCTTTCCGACCTTCTCGTCGGCGATCATGTATTGGGCGTGGCAACTGTCGCACTCGAACTTCATAAAAACGCCCTCGCCTGCGCTTCCGGCTGGGAACGCGCGCGATCATCCGATGGTCTTTCGCCGACGATACTGATCCCCGTCGTGGAGGGTCAAATCGCCGCACCGCGTCAACAGGAAAAAACGCCGCTTTGGCGCCGGAGTGCGCACGCGCGCACGGCTTGCACGTCGTAACGCCCGGTTCAAAGGTGACGAGTCGTGCCGTGTCGACGACGGCGCCGGCCGTCGCCCCGATCGGCGGATCCGCGTCATCGAGAGCGCCGTTGATCCGAGCCACCCGGAAGGGGACGGTGCTACGGCCACACGCCGGAGCGGAAAGGAGCTCCGAGCTCGGCGACGAAGACGCGCGCCGAGTTGAGCGCCGGGGCGCCGAGCTTTCCGCTCCGGCGGTGGCGACGTTGTCTAGCCTTCGCTGATTCCGAGCGCCCAAGCTGCACGCGCCCTGGTCTCGCCGAGCACGCCAACGCCGTGTCGCCCTGATGGCAGCCGTGGCCTTCAACCTGCTGCAGAACCTCGCGAAGCTCACCGCCTGAAGTCCGCGCCGACGTCGCATCGAGGCACGTCGGCGCGCACACGACCCGCACGAACCCGCCACGTGCGCCGATAGCGGGATCACAACACCGCTCGGACCCGCCGTTTCCTCACAACCTGCGGCGGTTGTTGCGCGCCGACGTGCCTCGCCACGTACTCCGCGCGGCGAGCCACCTTGTGGGCGGCTTCGCCGAGTGCTGCTACCAGCCCCGTTTTTCGTCAGCCTTTCAGCTCCCGATGCCCGTGCCGAGGCGCTGGCGCAGCTCGAAGTTCTCGTCGCTCACCGCGAACAGCAGCAGCTCTCGCACCTTGGCGCCGTGCGCCAGCGGGATGGCGCCGGGATCGGGTTGCTTGAGGAGCGCCATGCACAGCTCGAGATCACCGGTGAGCAGGTACCCCGCACGAATGGCGGTGTGCTCCATGCCCTCGAGGAACGGCTTCGTCGACGCGGCCTTCTTGGTCTTCAACACCTCGGCGGCCGCGGGCTTGAGGGCGTTGGCGAGCGGAGCGCCGATGCGCGCGAGCGCCTTTTCGAAACGATCGACGTCGGCGGGCTCGCCGCGCACGGGATAGCGGCGGTCGACGAAGTGAAGCGCGACGTCGACGAGCGTGTTGAAGCGCTGCGCGCCCATGGTGCGCGGGAGCATGTAGGCCGGCCGGAGCGCCGTGAGCTGGCGGCCGATGGTGAACCACAGCCTCCGCCCCTGCGTCTCGGACAGGAGCGGGCTCGCCTTGCCGAGCGCGAGCGTGGGCTGCTCGAGGCAGAGCGGGTAGAGCGGGTCGGCGCTGTTGTGCTTCTGGTAGAGCTCGAAGCCGCCGGTGGCGAGCACGCCGCGCACGTGCTTGAGCTGGTTGATGAAGTATGGCTGCACGGGGGCGTCGAGGTCGACGCGCTCCATGTCGCCGCGGCGCACGCCGATGTTGTACACGCGCGGCTCGAGCGCGAGCACGCTTCCCGCGGAGCGCCACAGAGTGGCGCTGATGGTGGCGATGGCGCCGCGCGCGGCGGGGTGCACGAGGAACGCCTCCCACAGCTTGTCGGTCATCGCGCGGCGCGCTTGCGGCGGCACCTGCTTGACGTACAGCGAGAGGATGTCGGCTTCGCTCGGCTGGAGATCGCCGAGCACGCGCAGCGCCTGCGCGAACACGTAGGCGCGATCGATGGCCTTGCGCGCGAGCGCGATGCGCACCAGCTCGTGCAGGGCGCGCGTGATCTTGTCGGGGTTGAGCTGGATGAGCTTGCTGTACGCGGCCGCCGCCTCGTCGATGCCCGCCGGGTTCCGGGCGAGGAGATCGGCGAGCACCTCCACCGCCTCCGCGCTGTTCGGCTGCATCCTCACGATCACGCGGTACGCCTGGGTGGCGCCGTCGAGGTTGCGCAGGCGGAAACGGTAGAGGTCGCCGAGGTTCTTCCACAGCACCTCTTTGATGCCCGCGCGCGTGTCGGGGATGCGCTTGAGCATCGCGATGTAGTTCTCTTCGAGCGCCGGCCAGTTCCCCGTCGACGACAACAGGCTCTCGATGCTCTCGAACGCCTTGACGAAGTTGGGATCGAGATCGAGCGCCGCGTTGAAGTACTGCACCGCGCGCTGATCGTTCTTGATCTCGTCGCGGTAGACCTCGCCGAGGGTCTGGTTGAGGCGAACGCGCGAGTCCTGATCCTGCTCGACGCGTACGAGCTCCTCGAGCACCTCCACCGCACGCGGCCCCTGCCGCGTCTGCCGATAGAGCTGCAACATGCTCTCGAGGATCTCCTTGTCGCCCGGCCGCTGGCGGTTGGCGTCTTCGTAGGCGTCGATGGCGCGATAGGGATCGTCGAGCTCGCCGGTGGCGAGTCGGCCGATCTCGATGAGCAGGTTGGTGCGCTCGTCGCCGAACACGAGGGGCACGAGGCGGATGAGCACCTCGTACGCGTCCTCGAACTGTCCGTCGCCGACGAGGACGTTGGCCATCAAGCGCAGGGAAGGCGCGTGGTTGGGATCGAGCTCGAGCGCCTTCTCGAGCGACTTGATGGCGCGGTCGCCCTGCCCGAGCTTGTGGTTGAGGTCGGCGACCTGCTGGTAGTAGTCGACGACCTCGGCGTCGGTGAGGCCGTCGCGGTGGTGGATGAGGATGGCCTGGTAGATCTTGGCCGCGTCCTCCCACCGCCCGGACTTCGACAACGCCGCCCCGAGCCCCTCGAGCGCGGGGAGATAGGTCGCGTCGATCTCGTACGCGCGCTGGTAGTTTTTGAGCGCCTTGGCGTCCTTGCCGAGCTTCTCGCAGACGTAGCCGAGGCGGTAGTGCTGGCGGCAGAGGTCGGCGGCGTCGTCCTGCGGGTCGAGGCGCTCGACGATGATGTCGAGCAACTGCTCCGCCCGCTGCCAGTTCTCGTCGCGGAAGGCGATGTCCGCCAGCGGCTTGGCCGCCGCGAGGTGGTCGAACGTGAGGGCGAGCGCCTTCTCGAGCTCTTCGGAGGCGCCCTCGAGGTCCGCGAGCGTGTCCTGGAGGAACAGGCCGGTGGTGGTGTGGATCTCGGTGCGTTGCACCTCGTCCTCGGTGTACTTGGCCTCCTCGCGCAGCCACTGCAGGTACTCGGCGTTTTCACCCTTCTGCAGGGCGATGTTCTTGAGCGCCTGGATGGACGGCAGGTGGCTCGGCTCCACGTCGAGCGCGGCCTTGTACGCCAGCACGGCGTTGCCGACGTCGAGCAGCATCTGCTCGTTGATGTTGCCGATGCGGTGGTAGATCTCCACCGCCTCCTTGGAGGCGCCGAGGAGCTGTGCCTCCGCCTGCAGCTTCTCGAGGGCGTTGAACCAGTTGCCGCTCTTTTCGTAGAGCGCGCCCAGGGAGTGGATGGCGCCCTGTGACCCCGGGTCGAAGTCGAGAGCGGCCGTGTACATCTGCTCGGCCTTGTCCTGGCGTCCGAGCTCCTGCGCGTAGACCTGGCCGATGGCGAGGTAGAGCTGCACGATCTCCTGCGGATCGCGCGTCAGCGAGATGTGGGCCTCGTAGGTCTTGACGAGGTCCTCCCACTGGCCCTGCGCGCGGTAGAGGCGCTCGAGGTTCTCGACGGCGCGCACGTTGTCGGCGTCGACCTGGAGCACCCGCTGGTTGGCCTCGATGGCCATGCCGGCGTCCTCGAGGCTCTCCTCCCAGGTGGCGCCGACCTTGGACAGCAGGCGTACGGCTTCGTCGGTGGAAGGCGCGAGCTCGACCATCTTCTCGAAGATCTTCACCAGCTCCTGCGGCCGATTGAGCGTGGTGAACAGACGCTCGAGCGCCTTGAGCGAAAGGACGTGTGCGGGATCCTCGTCGAGGATGGAGCGATAGACCGCGATGGCCTGTTCGGGGTTGTCGAGCTCCTGCTCCCACAGCCCGCCGACGCGGTAGCGGATGGCGAGCTTGTCTTCGAGGCCCTGCGCGACCTCCTCGTGCCGCTTGAGGATGTTGACGAGCTGTTGCCAGCGCTTCTCGCGCTCGAGCAGATCCGCGAGATCGCGCAGCGCGCCGGCGTCTGCGTGGTCGAGCTCGAGAATGCGCTTGTAGGCGTTGATGGCGGCGTCGACGTCGTTGGCCTTCTCGTCGAGGGTGCGCGCCACCCGGCGCAGCATCTCGATGCGCGCGCCGACGTCGTTGGACTGCTCGACGCGACGCTCGAAGACGTTGACGACCTCGCGCCACTTCCCCTGGCTCTCGTACAGCGCGACCATGCCGTCGAGCGCGCCCTTGTTGGTGGCCTCGTACTCGAGCGCTCGCTTGTAGTGCAGCTCGGCGTCCGCCGGAGAGCTCATGTGCTTCCACGCGAGCTCCGCCATGCGCAGGTGGATATCGATGATGCGACGCTCGTCGGCGAGGTTGCTGCCGAGGGCGTCGTCGTAGATGGTGACCAGCTCGTCGGCGCTGTCGGTGGCGATGGCCAGGCGGTCCATCCACTGCGCCAGCGACGCGTCGTCGTAGTCCTCTTTGAACGCGCGGCACGCGGCGAGAAACGCCAGCGCCGGCTGCGAGAGCTTCTCTTCGTAGATCTCGCCGATCTCCTTCAAGAGCTCGATGCGCGCGGCGGGCTCGGTGGTGGCGCGCGTGCGCTCCTCCTTCAGGAGCACCAGCTTCTGCCAGTCGTTGTTCTCGGCGTAGATGGAGCCGAGGCGCCCGTACGCGCGCTCGTTGGTGGCGTCGATCTTGAGGATGCGCTCGTACGGCCCGGCGGCCAGCTCGTGGCGCTTGAGGTTCTCCTCGAACACCGTGGCGAGCTCGAGGAGCTTTTCGGCACGCGCCGGCCCCTCCGCGACCGCCGAGGCGCGCTCGAGGGTATCGGCCAGCTCGTCCCACGCCTCGTTGGTGCGGAAGATGGCGCTCAGCCGCTCGAGCTGCTGCGCGGAGTGCGGCTCGATGTCGAGGATGCGGCGGCCGGTCTCCACCGACTCCGCGCGCTTTTGGAGCTTCAGCCCGAGCACCTCGGCGAGCTGGAAGCGCAGGTCCTTGAGCTGCTCGGCGTGCGCCGTGGTCCGCATCATGCGGCGGATGAGCCCCACCAGCTCCTCGTATTTCCCGAGGTCCCAGTAGAGCTTGCGCAGGGCGTTCAAGCTCGCCTGGTTCTGGGGATCGAGCTCGAGGATCTTGAGGTGGCGGGCGACCGCCTCCTCCTTGCCGCCGAGGTGCAGCGAGAGGACGTCGCCAAGCTTGACGGTCAGCGATGACAGGAACGCCGGGTCGCGCTCGACCTGGAGCGCGTCTTCGTACAGTTGCCTGAGGTCGGCGAAGCGCTCGGCGGCGGCGTACAGCCGCTCGAGGGTGGAGAAGCTGGGGTCGTTGGCGACGGTGCCCGTGCCCTCGCGCTGCGACGCCTCCAACGAGCGCAGCTCCTCCCACAGCGGGATGGCGTCGTCGACGGCGTTCAACTGATCGGCGAGGAGGATGGCGAGGCGCCGCCGGTAGCGGGAGAAGCCGTCGACGTCGCCGCCGAGCTTGCACGCCTCGATCTCCTCCTCGAGGAGCGGGCGCAGCTCTTCGAAGGCGCCGGCGGCGTCGGTGAGATCGATGAGCAGGCGGCGCGCGGGCACCGAGCCCCGATCGAGGCGACGCGCCTCCTCGAGGAGCGGCATGGCGTCGTCGGCGCGGTCGAGGTGATCGGCTAGCACCTTGCTGAGCTCGACGAGGAGCGGCACGCGCTCCACCGCCTCGTCCTTGAACATCAGGCGACGGCGCAGCGCCTTTTCGAGATCGTCGAACCGACCCACCTGCGCGTAGAGCGTGGAGAGCGCCTCGAGCGGGACCAGCCGCCCGGGTTGCTTCTCGAGCACGCCCTCGTACGCCGCGATGGCGCGCTCGACGTCGTTCATGGCCGTCGCGTAGATGTCCGCCGCCGCTTCGCGCAGCTCGGCAGCGAGGGCGCTCCGGCCGCCGACGTCGGCGGCGAGGGCTTCGTCCTCGTACATCTCGGCGAGCTCCTCGATGACATCGGCTTGCGCGGCCAGACGCTTCAAGCGCTCGCGGAGGTTGAGGTCGTTGGCGTCGTTCTTGAGCGCGCGGCACAGCGTTCCGAAGGCGAGGCCGGGAGCGTCGAGCTTCTGCTCCTGGATGTCCGCGATGCGCATGAGCTGCGTGCGGATCTCCTTCTTGTCGCCGCGCCGCTCGAGGTCGGGGATCTGCGCCTGCAGCACCTCCACGGCGCCGCTCCAGTTTCCGCTCCTCTCGTAGCTCTGCGTGAGGATGACGGCGCCGTCGAACTTGCCGGTGTGGCGCTGCTCGAGCCGGCTCTCGAGATACTCCTGCGTCTCCTTGTGGCCGGGCGCGTCGTTGAGCACCGCCTGGAACTGCACGAGGGCGTCGTCGGGAAGGCCGAGGTGCTGATCGAGCACCACGCCGAGCTTGAAGCGCGCCTGGAGCGAGCGCTCCGGGTCGCCGGTGCCGAGCGCGACGAGCTCGCAATCGAGCGCCTCGGCGACCTTGTCCCAACGTTGCTGTCGCTCGCACACGTCGGCGAGCGCGCGCAAGGCGGCGGTGTCGTCGGGCAAGGACTCCAGCAGGCGTTGCAGGGTGGTGATGGCCGCGCCGTAGTCCTGCAGCCCGTGGGTCTCGATGGTCGCGGCCTCGAACAGGAACTGTCGCGCGGCGGCGGCGTCCGGCGCGAGGTCCGCCTTGCGCTTGAGCGTGGCGGCGAGCTTCTGCGGCTCACCGACGGCGCGGTAGAGGCGCTCGATGCGCTCGAGGATCGGGAGGCGCTCCTCCGCCGACATCCCCTGCGCCGTGGCCGCCTGGAACGCCAGGTCGTAGAACTCGGAGGCCCGCAGCGGCTGCCCCACGCCGCCCTCGTACAGCTCGCCGCAGCGAAGCGCGTAGTTGAAGCGCTGCGGATCGTTGATGGCGAGCCCCTCGATGAGGTCCTCGTAGAGGCCGAGCAGAGACTCGAGGTCGTGCAGCCGGACGCTCAGGCGCTCCGCGCGCTCCCGGAGCACGTTGTCGGCGGGGTCTTCGCCGAGGGCGCGCGCGAGCGTGACCATGGCCTGCTCGGGGCGATCGAGCATGCGCTCTTCGACGTCGACGATACGCACCCACAAACGCTTGCGCTCGCTCGGATCCTGCTCGACGTCGAGGCGCAGCCGGAGGACGGGCGCGAGCTCGCCCCAGGCGTCGGCACTCTCGAAGCGCGGCTCGAGGACCGTCGCGAGCTGCGCCCGCCAGATCCGCGCCTCGTCGCGCGTCTCGCCCGACAGCAGCAGGAGCGCACGCGTGCCGAGGGCGGTCACCGCCTCGGCGGCGGGGTTGGTCTCCGCGAGGCTGACGAGCGCGGCGACGGCGTTTCCGAAGTCGCGCAGCCGCTCGAGCTGCACGTAGATGAGGCGCGCGAGCACGTTGCCGCGCTCCTCGAGGGTGGGCGCCTCCTGCGCCTCCCATGCGAGGTGATGGGCCAGCTCCGGCCAGCGCTCCGCGCGCGCGAGCAGCCGCTCCATGGTGGCCCGCGCGCCCATGTCGCCGGGGTCGAGGACGAGGAGCTCGCGCGCCGCGCCGATGGCGCCGTCGAGGTCGTTGAGGTTCTCGTCGACGTCGCACAGCTCGGCCCAGGCGTCCTTGGCCGTGTCGCGCAGACCTTCGGCGGCGGCGGCGGCGGCGAGCTGCAGGAGCACGTTGGCCAGCTCGCGCATGCCCTCGGGCGAGCCGGCGTGCATCCGCGTGAGCCGCGCGAGAATCCTTGAGGGTGGCGGCGTCGCCCGCGCCGGCCTGCACGGCGGCGGCCAGCCGCTCCATGGCGGTCTCGGGATCGCCGCCGGCGCCCTCGGCGATCTCGGCCATGCGCTTGTACAGCGCGAGGCGCGTGTCGTTGTCGCGCACGGCGTCGAGGACGTCTTCGTAGACGGCGCCGAGGCCTTCGAGGTTCTCGGTGTCCCTCGCGAGCCGCTCGGCCTCACCGCGCACCGAGGCGTCGTCGGGGACCTCCTTGAGCGCGCGGCACACCGTCATGAACGCCAGCGACGGCTGTCCGAGCTTCTCCTGGATGGTGGCCACCTCGAGGAGGAGCGCGGCGCGCGCGGTGTGATCAGGCTCCGCCGACAACCGCAGCTCGATCACCTGCGGCACCGCCGCCAGATCGTTTTGCGCGCGCAGCGTCTGCTCGAGGAGCGCGGCGGCGTCGGCGATCGGCGGCGCGCCCTTGGTGCGCGCAGCGTCGACGAGCACCTCCAACGCCTGCCGCACCTCCACGACGTGCGGCGCCTCGCCGACGGCGGCGGCGAGCTCGTCGAGGGCGCCGGCGGGATCGCCGCGGCGCTTGAGCTTCAGCGTCGCCAGGCGCGCGCGCAGGAGCACCCGCGATTCGGCGAGCGCCTCGAGCGCGATGCGGGCCTCGAGCACGTCCACCAGGGCGGAGGAGTTGCCCGTGCGCTCGTAGATGTCGTCGAGGAGCTTGAGCGCCTCGGGATCGCGCGGGTTGTCGGCGAGCGCGGCGCGAAGGGCCTCCTCGGCGCCGGCGTCGTCGTGCACCACCAGCAGGCGGGCCATCTCGAAGAGGGCCTCCCGTCGCACGGCGATGTCCGCGGTGGACTGCACGCGCCGGCGCAGCACCTCGACGAGCGCCTGCTGATCGGCTTCGCCGCGATGGATCTGCTCGAGGGCGCTCAGGGCGGTGGTGTCTGAGGGCTCGAGGCGCAGGATGGCCTCGGCGACGCGCACCTGCCCGTCCTTGTCGTCGATCTTCTGCGCCACCGAAGCGGCCTCTCGCAGGAAGCGCAGCGCCGTGTCCTTGCCCCCCTCCTGCGACGCATGGGCCTCGGCGACGTCCTCGAGCACCTCGAGGAGGTCGCTGAAGCTGCCGGTCTCCTCGGCGAGGGCGTGCACGCGGGTGAGGCGCTCCTCGCTCGGCGCGTCGCGCAGGGCCCGGCATGTGGCCATGAACGCGAGCTGCGGTACGCGCAGCGCGTTTTCGTGCATCTGCGAGATCTCGTCGAGCAAGCGCGCGCGCTCCTCGCCGGGCTCGCGCTTGGTGGCCGCGATCTCGAGGCTCTCCACCAGCGGCTGCCACGCCTCCTGCGCCCGGTGGTGCTCGATGATGGCGTCGAGCGCGTCGCGCCCGGCCTGGTCGTCGCGCATGGCGAGCTTCTGCAGGGCCTCGGTGCAGCGGGCCGTGCTGTTGCCGTCGCGCTCGACACGCAGGCACTCGAGGAGCGAGCGCACCGCGCCCTGGAGGTCGCCGGCGCGTCCGACGAGCAGGCCGTGCTCGAGGAGCAGCGCGGCCTTGAGGGCCGGCGAGGTCTGGAGCGCGGCGCGCTTGTCGACGACGGCGGCGAGCTCGGGCGTGTCGGCGTGCTGCAGCCGCAGCCGCGCCTCGAGGCGGGCGAGGATGGGGTCCTCGCGCGGCGCCATCTCATGGCAGGTGCGCAGGGTGTCGAGGCCCTTCACGTCGTCTTCGAGGATGTCGAAGTAGTAGTCGGACAGATCGAGCAAGCGCTGGAGGCGCTCGGGCCCCTCGACGAGCGACGCGAGCTTCTCGAGACAGGTGGCGACGCCCGCGGCGTCGTTGCGCCGCTCGTAGAGCGCGGCCATCCGCTCCCACGGCTCCTTGGCTGCGGGCTGGAGGTTCGCGAGGAACATCAGCGCCTCGAGGCCGCCGTCGATATCGCCGCGCTGCACGGTGAGCTCGGCCAGGCGCTCGGAGTACAGGAGCGCCGTTTCCTCGTGGGGGCTCACGCGCAGCGCCTGGTAGCGCGCGAAGAGCTCCTCGTAGCGCTGCAGCCCCGCCGCCAGCGCCTCCGCCTGCCGCCGCGCCGGATCGTCCTCGGGATCGTTTTCGAGGTGTTGCAACAGCGCGTCGAGGGCCTCGTCGGGCAGGTCGACCTGCTCGACGAGCACCGTGGTGAGCTGCCCGATCAGCGCGCGGCGCGCCTGGATGTTCGGCTCGAGGCCGAGGAGCACCTGCAGCACGTGTGCGCGCCCGGCGTGGTTCTCGACCGCCTCATAGCGCTGCAGGAGGGCGCGGCCGCACGCCTGGCGCTCGTGCACCGGCGCCTTGGCGTCGTCGAGGATGGCGCGGATGCCGGCGAGCGCGCGCTCCTGGGTCTCGTCGTTGGCGAGCGAGGCCTCGTAGGCCTGAAGCGCCTCCTTGTGGCGCTCGAGCCCGTGCAGCACGTCGCCGAGCGCCGCGCGCATCGCGGAGCGCTCCTTGCCTGCGAGCTGGCCGGCGAGCTCCTTGAGCGCCCACGCGAGCTTCTCGGCGGTCTCGACGTCGGCGACCACCTCCACCGGCTCCGCACCGTCGTCGCCGTCGGCGGCCGGCGGCGCGCCCTCCATGGCCTTGTCGTACGCAGCGACCAGGTGGCGCAGCGCGCGCTGCCGCAGCTCTCCGGTGACGGGGGCCTCGCCCGCGAACGCCTGCTCGAGCGGCGCGCGCGCCGCCTCGGGGTCTTTGAGCTCTTCGACGAGGAGGATGCCGAGACGCGCGCACACCGGCGCTGCGTCGGCGGGCGTGGCGGCGATGCGCTGCTCGAGCACGCCCCGGAGCTCCGTCCAACTGTCGCGCTTGGCGTAGATGTCGGCGAGCGCGTCGAGCGAGGAGACGGCGCCCGGGTCCTTCTCCAGGATGCCCTTGTGCGCCTCGATGGCGCTCACCTGATCGCCGAGCACGCCCTGCAGCAAGTCGGCGCGGCGCTGCAACAGCCCCTGCTTCTGCTGGCCGTCGGGCAGCCGGTCCGACGCCTTCTGCAGCACGTCGGCGAAGCGCGCGTGGGCGTTGGCCTCCTGAGCGAGGCGCTCGACCTCCGCGAAGGTCTCCTGGTTGGACGGCTCGTCGACCCAAGCGTCGGCCCACGCGTCGAACGCCTCCCGCGGGCTCTTCAGCTTCTCCTCGAGCATCCCGCCCATGGCCTTGGCGAGCATCGCGCGCTTCTTGTCGTCGCGCTCGGCGCCGTGGCGCAGCGCCATCATCTCGACGGTCTTGCGCCACTGCTCGTTCTGCGCGTACCAGGGCTGCAGCGCTTCGGCGATGGGCACCACGAGGCTGCCGCGCGCTTGCAGGCGCTCGAGGGCCTTCAGGAGCTCCGCGTCCACGTCGTGATCGCCGGCGGCAGGGGGCTCCCGCGCTTGATCGGCGTCCCCGGCTCCGTCGTCGGCGCCGCCCTCGGAGGCCCGGCGGGCGTCCCACTGGCGCAGGTAGAGCTCGGCGGCGTCGTCGGGGCGGTTGAGCTTCTCCTCGTACACGCGCGCGAGGCGGCCGCCGGCGGCGACGGCGTCGCGCTCGTTGCCGAGATCGTTCTCCACACGCATCCGCCGCTCGAGGGCCGCCGCGAGGTCCTCGAATTGCTCTTGCGAGCGGAGCACGGCCTCGAGCTTGTCGTGCGCGGCGCGCAGGCCGGCGTCGATCTCGAGCACCTCGCGCAGCCGCGCGGCGGCGTCGTCGGGCCGGTGCAGCTTGACGAGGACGTCCGCGAGCGTGAGCAAGGTCTGCGCGCGCTCGCGCGGATCGTTCTGCGTGCGGATGCGGCTCTCGAGGACGGCCGCGTGCTCCTCGGGCGAGGAGTCCTTGGCGAGGAGCCCGTCGAGCAGGGCGAGCGCGTCTTTGTCGCCGGGATCCTGCTCGAGCATGGTGTCGATGACCAGGCGCGCCTTCTTGCGATCGCCCGCCTGCAACGCGAGCTGCGCAGCCCGGAGCTTCAAGCGGCGCGCTTCGCCGGGCGCGGAGGCGCGGTGGGCGGCGTCGAGGAAGGTCTGCGCGAGGTCGCCCGTGCGCGCGAGCGCGTCGGCGAGGCGCGACAGCTCCGCCTCGAGGCTCTCGCGCGGCTGCAGGACGAACAGCCGCCGGCCGGCGTTGAACGCCTTGTCGGGCGCGGCGAGCGCGCCCTGGTAGGCGGTCATCAACCGCTCGAGGAGCTTGGCCTCCTGCGCGGGGTCGATGGGCCTGAGCGCGCTGCGGCGGCTGGGCTTGAGCTGCGCCTCGATGACGTCGGCGAGCTTGGCCTCGTCGCCCTTGCGCTCATAGAGATCCGCGAGCTGCGCGAGCACGCCGTCGTCCTCGACGTCGAGGCCGCGCAACTGCTCGAGGCGCTCGGCCGCCTTGGTGAGATCCTTGATCTCCACCTCGTACAGCCGCGCGAGCTGCCGGAGCGTGTTCTTGCGCGCCGGCATGTCGCTCGACTCCTGGAGGAACGCCTCCATGACGACGGCGGCCTCGGGGTAGCGCCCGTTTTCGAGGTGAAGCTCGGTGAGCGCGTGGATGGCCGCGACGTTTCTTGGGTCCACCCGCCGGACCTTCTCGTACGCGGCCGCGATCTCCTCGGGGGCCGCGCCGCGCTCCGCCAACAACATGGCCACGAACAGCCACATGTCCACGGCCACGTCGACGGCGCGCACGGCCTCGGCCTGCTTCTTCAGCCGATCGATGAACTCCCCGAGCTTGCCCTCCTCGCGGTAGAGCGCCTCGAGGAACTTGAGCGCCGGACGGTAGCCGGGCGACAGGAGCAGACACTTCTCGACGTTCTGCTCGATCTGCGCGTCCTTGGGCGCATACGACGCGTACACCTGCGCGATGGCCAGGTAGCGCCGCGCGGCGTCGCGCTTGTCGCGCGCGTCGAGGGCGGCGTCGCGCAGGCGGCGCACGTGGTCCTTCCACGTCTGCGGAAACGCCTCGAGCTCGCCCTTCAGCGTGCGCGCCCGCGCGAGGTCGGGCGCCAGCTTCGCGGCGCGCTCCACGGCGTCCTTGGCGACGTCGTGGGCCGCCGGCCGCACCAGGAGCGCCTCCGCGATCTTGATGTAGAGCTCCGCGAGCTCGCGCTTGACGGCGGGGTCTGCGTCCGCGCCCTCCTCCTCGACCTGCTCCACCTCGAGATCGACGAGCTGCTTGGCCTGCTCTTCCCGCGACTGCTCCAGATAGATCTGCGTCGCCTTGCGCACCGCCGAGCGGTTCTTGCGGTCTGCCTTGAACGCGGCCTGGTACTGGATGAGCGCCTGCTGCGGCTGCCCCAGGTGCAGGCGCGCGAGGTCGCCCATGCGCTCCCACACCACGGCCTTGGCGTCGTCGTCGGGGAGGAGGCCGGCGAGCCGCTGGAGCACCGCGAACGCGGCCTCGTGGTGGCCCGCCGACTCGTGCAGCGACGCGCGCGCCTCGACGATCTCGCGCTTGGCGCCGAAGCGCTCCTCGGCGCGCGCGAGCAGCGACACGGCGGTCTCGACCTCGCCGGGCGACTGGCGGTGCACGTCGAGGATGCGGGTGACGATCAGCGACCGCAGGGAGCTGCCGCGCTCAGCGGGGTCCGCGTCGTCGGGCGCGTGCTGCGCGTCGCCGGACGCTTGCAGCGCCTCGCCGAGGGCGAGGAGCGCCGCCTTGCCGTCGCCGCCGCCCATGGCCTGGTCCGCGCGTGACAAGAGCGCGCCGACGTCGACGCCGTTGCCCCCCGAAGTCGACCCGTCTCCCGGCTGCGTCGTCGTCGTCATCTCTGCTCAGAACGTGTACTTGAGCGTCGGGTAGACCTCGACGCCGAACGCAAAGGGCGCGATGAGCGCCTGAAAGTCTCCCTCGAGGCCGATGGAGAGGTGACGGAGCTTCGTGTAGTACTCGACGCCCAGGGACGCGTCGGTGTGGACCGAGCCCGTGGCGCCGCCCGCGAGCTGCTTCGGGAACCAGAGCGCGTAGCCGGCGCCGACGCGCGCGAACGCGAAGAAACGATCCGTGGTGATGTAGTCGAAGCGGACGGCGACGCCGGGGGCGAAGTGCGAGAGATCGCCGGAGAGCGCGCCCGCCTTGATCGCGCTTTGGTCGAGGAGCCCCTCGTTGAAGTTGGCGAGGACGAAGGCGTCGAGCTCGATGTTGTTGAGGATGTCGTAGCCGACGCGGATGCCCATGCGCGTGCCCGGCAGCGTGCCGTCGGGATTGATGTTCACGAAGCCCGGCTGGTTGAGCGGGATGAAGTAGTTGGGGCCGTAGTCGACGGAGACGAAGAAGCCGCGCTCGATCTCGTTGATGTCGATGACGTGGGCGGAGCCCTTGGTCACCTCCCCCGCGCGCGGCTCGTCGGCGTTCGAAGCGATGCCCTGCGCGAGCGCGGGCCCCGCGGCGCAGGTCGCGCACAGGACGAGGGCGCGTGCGACCGAAGGGAGCGGTCGCGGCAGGGTTGTCCTCGAAAAAACCATGGTCCGACCTCTCGGGTTCCATGGCCGCTATACCGCGTTTGGCGTGATCGAAGCCACTTTGCCCCCCCATGTAGGAGGCGGTGGGCGGTTCTTGCTCAACCTGCCGGCCTCACGACGAAGGGGTACGTGACCACCACGTCGCCGCCGCCCTTGGGCGCGGGGAACACCCAGGTGCGCACGTGGCGCGCGACGCAGCCGTCGAGGCTGGCGTCGCCGCTGCCGGCGCTGACGCGAGCGGAGCGCACGCGCCCCGAAGGGCCGATGACCCACGCGAGGGACACCTTGCCCTCGAGCCCCGGGGTGCGCAGCAGCGCGCGCTCGTAGCACGCCCGCACCTGGTCGACGTGAGCGCGCACGACGCGCCGGATGATCTCGCGATCGAGGGCCCCGACCACGACGGCGGGATCGCGCTGCACGACGACCTCGTAGTCGCGCTTGGCGCCGATGTCGCCGCCGACGGCGCCGAAGTTGCCGCGGGCGCGGCCGCGCCCGGTGTCGACGGCGCCGATGCCGATGATGCCGACGCCCGCCGCGCCGCCGTCGCCGCTTCGCGCCCTGCCCTGCAGACCGAGGCCCGGCGGCGCCGTCGTCGCCGTGGCGCCGTCGATGGAGCCGACGAGGCCGGCCACCTGCTCGAACCGGTCATCGCCGACCACCGAGGAGAGCCCGCCCGGGCCGCCGAACAGCGCCGCGAGCCTGCCCTCGACGACGTCTTCATCGCTGCGCCTGGGCTGCGCCGCCGCCTGCGCCGCCGCCCGCGGCGCCCGCGGCGACGACGGGGACGACGGCGACGGCGTCGACGGGGCCGACGGCGACGACGGCGACGACGTCGGCGACGCGGACGGCGCGCGCGCCGGCGGTGTCACGCGCGCGATGACCGTACCGAAGCGCGCGGCGGTGACGGCGAGCGCGGCGGCGTCGTCGTCGACGGCGCGAGGGACGAGCGTGAACATCGCCACGAACGCCGCCATGGCGAACAGCGTGACGGTCGCGGTGTTGGCCCACAGCGCATCGAAGATGGGCGCGAGCGCGGCGACGCGGGATCGATCCGCGCGACGGACCTCGAGGGTGAACGCGCCGATACCGACGGTGGCGCTGACGTCGTCGTCCACGAGGACGGTCGCCCCAATCTCAGCGCAGAGCGGCACGGCACGGCCCGCGCGCTCGATGATCCCGCGCATCCCCGGCGCCGTCGTGAGCAGCCAGCCCGAGGCCGACCGCACGAGGAGCGGGTGGCTCTCGGCGTGCTCGAGGGGAACGAAGAGGTCGTCGCTCGGCAGGCGCCCAACGGTGAGGGTGCGCTCCTCGACGAGCTTCCTCACCTCGACGACGTCACGCCCCCAACGCAGCACCACCTCGACGAAGCTGTCGGCCATCGCATCCTCCGCGTGTCCGAGAGACCGCGGCCGCGCACCCGCGGTTCCCCGCGGAGAAAACGAAACCGCGGCCTCCAGGGCCGCGGTTTCGTCACGCTCGCAGGAGCCTGGACGCGTCGACGCTCAACCGCCCTGCTTGAACACGAAGGGGTAGCTGACGATCACGATGCCGCCGCCCTTGGGCTTCGGGAACACCCACGTCTTGATCTTCGAGGCGAGGCAGTTCTCGACGTTGGCGTTGTGCATCTGGGTCTCCTCGGTCTGCGCCTGCGTCACGCGGCCGCCGCCGTTGATGACCCACTTCATCTTGATCTTGCCGAAGATGCCGGGCGTCCTCGTGAGCTCGCGCTCGTAGCAGTAGCGGATCTGCGACGCGTGCTCGCGCACGACGCGGCGGATGATCTCCTTGTCGAGGGAGCCGAGGATGACGGGCGTCCCCTGCGTCATCGTGACGTCGTGGTCGCTCTTGTTGCCGAGGCCGCCTTCGCCGGAGCCGTAGCCGGCTTCACCGGAGCCGCGGCCGCGGGTGCCGACCTTGCCCGTGCCGAGGGTGTTGAGGCCGACGCCGCCGCCGCCGGGGCCGCCGCCGCGCAGGCCGAGGCCGCCGACGCCGCCGGACGCGCCGACGCGCGCGCCGTCGATGCCGCCGAGGGCTGCTTCGAGCGCGCCGCCGCCGGTGTCGTTGTCGAAGAGCTGGGCGATGCCGCCGGCGCCCTTGTCACCGAACAGCGCGTTGAGCTTGCTGGACACGACCTGCTCGTCGGTGGGCTTCTGCGCCTTCACCGCCATCTTGTTGTGCGTCTCTTCCTTCATCTTCTTGTCGCCGGCCTTGCCCTTGTCGTTCTTGGCCGCCTGCTTGGCCGCCTTGGGCCCCTTGAGGCTCTTCAAGAAGGAGTTGTCCTTGGGCGGCGGCTTCAAGATCATCGTCTGGAACTTGGACGGGTTCGTGAGGAGGTCGTCCTCCATCGAGTCCAGGCCGACGGGCATCAGCGTCACCACCGCGAGCATGGCCGTGGTGGCGAACATGGTCACCACCGCCGTGTTCGCCCACAGCACGTCGAAGATCGGCGCGATGGGGATGATCTTGGACTTCGGCACCACGCGCACTTCGACGACGAACTGCCCGATGGAGAGCTGCACGCGGGTGTCGTCGGTGAGCTGCAGCGAGAAGCCGCTGCCGTCGGGCGCGCCGCCGGCCTGCGCGAGCGGCACGCTGGCGTCGCCGCGCGAGACGTTGCCCGACATCGCCTTGGTGTAGTGCACGGTCCAGCCGCCGCCCTCCGAGGAGCGCAGGAGGTCCCAGGTGGGCCCGTCGGCGAAGCCATCGAGCGGGACGAACATCACCGGCGACTTGTTCTTCTTGCCGACGAGCGCCGACGCGTCGCGGGCGTCGTCCTGATCGACCTTGCCGATCACGACCGCGGGGACGTTGCGCACGCGCTTGCAGTCGACGACGTCGTTGCCCCACTTGATGGTGACCTCGACGTAGCGGTTCTCCGGCGTGACGCGGTCTTCGGGGATGGGCGGGAGCGGCGGCGCCGCCATCATCAGCGCCGGCCCCGTCTCCGCGGTCTGCGGCGGGCGCGCCAGCGGGCGCGCCGCGGCGGGCGGCGACGTCGGCCGCGGCCCGGGCTGCGCCGGCGCGCGCGCGGCGGCCGGCGCCGCGACGGCGGCGGGCGGCGACGTCGGCGACGCGGCCGCAGATGACGGCGCAGATGACGGCGCAGATGACGGCGCAGATGACGGCGCAGATGACGGCGCAGATGACGGCGCAGACGGCGGCGCCGTGGGCACCTGCTGCAGCGGCTGCGTCCTGGGCGCGTCCGTCGACGACGGCGCCACCTCGGAGGCCGGCGGGCGCGCGAACACCTCGCTGGTCTGCGTCCCCGCGGGCACGGAGCTGTTGAGCTCCGCCCGCAGCGCGTTCACGTCGGTGGGCCCGGACGTGAACACGCCGGTGTGCGACGACAGCCCGCCCTCGAACGGGGACGCGGCGGGGGCGGCGGCAGCGGCGGGCGCAGCGGCAACAGCGGCGGCGGCGGGCACGACCTCGGTGACGCTGGTGGCGCCGGGCGCGGAGGCGGCGGCGCCGCTCCCCCTGAGGGCCGCGATCTCGGTCTCGTCGAGGATGACCACCAGCCGCGAGTCGCCAAGGCCGACCTCGTCGCCGTGCTTGAGACGGACCCGGCTGACCTTGTCGCCGTTGACGCGCGTTCCCTCGGCGGAGCCCATGTCGATGATGGACACCTCGTTGCCGGCCGCGATGTCGATGACGGCGTGGATGCGCGAGACCTTGGGGTCCTCGAGGCGAAGGTGGGCCGACGCGAGGCGCCCGATCTTGATGATGTCGCGCTCGAAGACCTGTGTGTCGACGAGATTGTCGCCACGATGGACCTTGATGCCGATAGCGCGTGCCATTCTGACTCCTTCGCGTTCTTCGTCAGGCGCCCCCCGGTAGGACAAGCGCCCGAAGTCGCGAGTTCCCTGACGGATCCCGGGCCCTAAGGCCCGAGGGGGAGCTCCTGGGCGGACGCCAGGAGCTCCCGTGTGAAGCTCTTGCGAAGCTGGATGAGGCTGCGGACGCCGCGCGCGCGCGGCGGCAGGGTGACGACGTTGTCGGGCTCGCGCAGGTCGCGTCCCACGATGACGTCGGGGGCGATCTCGATGACCTGCACGCGCTCACCCGTCGCCGGGAGCGCGCGCGCTCGATCGTGCGCGGGGCGCGCCTGCGCGAAGGCGGGCGCGGCCACGCTGGCGAAGAGGGCGACGATGAAGAGGGGACGCATCACAGGTCCGAGATGGATCCCAGCACCTCGCGCCGGAAGTCGGTGCGGATGCGGATGAGGCTTCGATGGCGCATCTTCTTGCGGGCCTCGAGGTAGACGGCGTCGGGCGTCTTCAAGTCGCCTTCGATGGTGTCGTCCTCGAAGTTGATGACGGTCTTCCTGCTGTAGGAGACCCCGTTCTCGCTGACGGTGTCTTTCTTGTCTTGCGCGAGCACCGGGGACGATGTGGCCGCAATCGCCGTCACCGCGATCGCGATCAGCGGAAGGGGGAATCGCAAGCGCCTCATGTCACACCTCCGGACAGATCGGACACTACCACGACGTCGGGGTTCCACTTCCAGAAGCCGGGCGTGCGAGGTGGGCCTGCATCGCACACAGGCCCTACGTGTCCGCATCGGCCACCCACCCGACGCCCCAAAGGGCCGGGCGCTGCGCCGCGCGGTCGACGTGACGGCGCACTAGTCATCGTAGAATTTGTCGTCCGTCTCGGGCGCGAGCTGACCCTTGCCCTTCGTCTTCTTCTTCTTCTTCTTCTTCTTCACCTTCTTCTTCTTTTCCTTGTCGGGCGGGGCGCTGGCGGCGTCGTCGGGCTTGTCGGCGCCGGCGTCGGCCGCGGGCGGCTGATCGCCGCCGCCGTTGTCGGCGACGGGCGGGCCCTCGGCGGGCGGTTGGCCGTCGGCGGGCGGCTGGCCCTCGGCGGGCGGCTGCCCCTCGGCGGGCGGCTGCCCCTCGGCGGGCGGCTTGGGGTTCTTGGCTTCCTCGGCGGCCTTGGCGGCGGCCTCGGCGGCGGCCTCCTCCTGCTGCTTCTTCTGCTCCTCGAGCATGCGCTTCTCCTCCGCTTTGGCGGAGATGAGCGCGTCGGCTTCCTTCAAGAGGTCGTCGGCCTCTTTGATGGGGCTCGACGTCTTGGCCATGTACTTGTCGAAGGCGCTCTTGGCGGCCTCCGGGTCCTGCAGGAAGCGCAGCTCGAGGATGCCGAGGTTCAAGGCGGCGTCGGCGTAGTTGTCGTCGACCTCGATGGCCTTTTCGTATTCGGCCTTCGCCTGATCGAACTGGCCGAAGCCCTTGAGCGCGAGGCCGAGGCTGTTGTGGAGGCTGGCGTTCTTGGGCTCCACGGCGATGAGCGCCTGCAACTGCGCCGCCGCCGTCTTCCAGTCCCGGTTGGACAGCGCCATCTCCGCGAGCGCCACGCGTGCGTCGACGTGGTTGGGGTCCTTCTCGATGACCTTGGTGTAGAGAGCGCGCGCGGTGGCGACGTCCTTTTCGTTCATCGAGACGATGGCGAGCGCGTAGTTGAGCTCGGCGTCGTCGGGCGAGAGCTTGAAGCCGCGCTGCACGATGAGGCGCGCGAGCTGCGGCTTGCGGGCTTCGGCGTACAGACGCGCGAGCAAGCGGTACGCCGCCAGCGAATGGCGGTCGTACATCAGCGCTTCGCGCGCGAGCCGCGAGGCGGTGTGCGCGTCGCCGTCGCGCTGGAGGATGCGCGCGAGCCGCAGGCGGGCCGACACGGCCTCGGGGTGGCGGTCGATGACGTCGGTGTAGAGGGCCTTGGCCTGGTCCATCTGCCCGCTCTGCTCGAGCAACAGGCCGAGGTTGTTCACGGCGGTGTCGAGCGAGGGATCGGCGTCGATGGCCGTGCGGTACGCGCGCGCGGCGTCGTCGACCTTACCGTCCTTCTCGTCGAGGACGCCCAGGTCGTAGTGGGCGACGGCCAGCTTGGGATCGGCCTCCGCGGCCTCCTTCAAAGCGTCGCGGGCGCCGCCGACGTCGTTGCTCTTGAGCTTGTCGGCGGCCTTCTGGAAGGCGACGGCCGCGTCCTCGGTGGTCTTGGTGCCCGCAGCGGCGCCGGTGCCCACCGAGGAGCTGCCGCCGCCGCCGCCGCCGCCGCCTGCCGCGCCGGTGGTCTTACAGGCCGCGGCGAGCGCGAGCGCCGCCACGGCGAGGACGAGGCGGGCGACGAGGCCGGATCGGCGACCGGAGGGAGCGGCCGCGCTCCAGCGGGCGGACGTGAGAGACCGGGTCATTCGCTACCTCCACCGACGGGCTCGTCGAAGCTCATGTCGCCGTCCTTGCCGGCGACGGGGGCGCTCACGGCGGGCGGCGCCTCCACCTTGACGCCCGGCGGCGGCGGCGGCGGCTCGGTGCCGGGCGCAGGCTTGGCCTTGTCGCCGATCTTGGGGATCTCGAGGACGAGGCCCATGCCATGCTCCGGCGGCCGCGTGGACACGGCGACCTTGTCGCGCTGCTCGAGGTTGTTCTTGGGGAACGTGTTGGGCCGGTGCTCCTCGAGGTACGCGAGGCACTTGCGCGTCCATTCGTTGAACACCGCGAACTGGGCGCTCTTGTCGAGGCAGAGCGTCATGTAGTTGGCCGCCGCCTCGTCGAAGGGCAGCGTCTGCTCTTCCAGCTTGGACTTGAACAGCTCGCTCTGCTCCTCGGTGAGCCCCCGGGGCGGCCTCACGGCGAGGATGGACTTCACGAGGTCGGCCGTCGCCTCGCCGTTTCTGAACAGCGAGGCCACCGCCCACTCCGGGCTCTTGAGCTTCACCACCGTGAGGTAGGCGGCGTCGACGGCGTCCTTGGCCTTGCGCTTCTGCTCGAGCGTGCTCTTGAACTGCTTGGGCTTGTCGGCCTTGGCGATCTTGATCTTCTTGTACTTCTCGAGCACCTCGTCGGCGTTCTTGAACGCGACGAGCGCGAGCGGATCGCCGACGTCGTCGAGGGGCTTGCCCGTCTTCTTGTAGGCGGCGCCCTGGACGGCCAGCCCGCGCAGGGCTTTCTCCAGCGACGACTTGCCCTCGTGGTGCTTCACGCGGAGCTGGTACGCCTTGTACTGCGCGTTCAACGCCTTCACCGGGTCCTTGCGGCGCCACTTGTCCGCGAAGTCCTCGTACGACTCGATGGCCTTCCGGAGGTTGCCGGACTCCTCCCACGCCGTGGCGATGGAGTAGCTGACGTCCTCGGCGTCGTCGGCCTTGGGGTAGCTCTTCAGGTACTTCTCGCGGTCCGCGACGCCGGTGCGCGTGTCACCGGTGCCGACGCGGTAGATGCTCGCGTTGAACAAGGCGTCCTTGGCCCGGTCCTTCTGGCTCGGATCCTTGGCGTACTTCTCGTTGAACTTCTCGAGCCACGCCGCCGAGTCCTTGTAGGCGACAATCTGCTCGTACGCGTCGGCGATGTCGTACATCTGATCGGGGACGAGCGGGCTGTCCTTGTACGCGTTCACGAGCCGGATGCGCACCTTGATCGCGCGGTCGAGCGCGCCCGCGCGGGTGAATGTGGCGGCGGCGTTGGCGAGCGCCTTGTCGGCGAGGGTGGACTTGGGGAACTCGTCGGCGAACGCGAGGTAGCGCTTGCCGGCCTCCGGCCAGTTCTTCTCCTTCTCGTACTTGGCGATGAGCTTGAAGGACGACTCCTCGACGATCTTCCGCACGAGATCGACGAAGTCGGGGTTCTTCATCAGCTTGTCGTTGGCGAGGAACTTGCGCGCCACCTTGTTCAGGTTCTCGTAGTCCTCCTGGATGCCATAGGTGTCGAGCACCAGGTTGGCGGCCTGCTCGGCGCGCGGGTGATCGGGGAACTTGTCGATGAAGTCGAGGAAGCGCGGCGTGGACTCCTCGAAGTAGTTGTACTCGTAGAACGTGCGCGCGATCTTGTACGTGGACTCGACGGCGATCTTTCCCTTCGGGTAGTTCTCGACGTAGTTCTTGCACGCCGCCATCAGCTTCTTCTTCACCTCGGGGATGGGCATCTTCTTCAAAGCCGATCCCGGGCTGATGGCCGCGGCGCCCTTGTTCTTCTGCGCACGGTCGTAGTCCTTGACCACCTCGTCGTAGGCGCGCACGGACTCCTCCGCCGACGCCTCCGCCCACTTCCCCTTCTTGTCCTGGAGGAAGACCTTCACGTACTGCTCGCCGGCCTGCTCGAACTTCTCCAGCTTGTAGAGGAGCTCGGCGTAGAAGAAGCGCATCTCGTACGCCTCTTTGCGCTCCGGGAAGAGGTCGAGGTAGTCGCCGTACAGCTCGTAGGCGTACTCGAACGTGTTGTTGTCGAGGGTCTTCTTGGCCTCGTTGTGCCAGGTGGTGGCGAGGTAGCGCAGGGTGTTGTCGGAGACGTCGTCGGCGGCCTTGAGGTCCGCCTCGACGTCCGACTTGCGCGGGTCGCCGTCCTTGATGCTCGCGAACACGCTGCGCACCCGCTTGTACTCGTCGGCGAGCTTGCGCGCCTGGCCCACCACCTGGCGCTTCTGGCCGATGCGCGAGGCCAGCTTGACGATCTTGCCCTGGTACAGGGGGTTCTTGGTGTTGGCGGGCTCCATCTTCATCAACGTCTGGTACGTGATGATGGCGTCGCGATCCTTGCCGTCGCCGTAGTAGATGTCGGCGAGGCGCTCGAGCATGGAGCGCAGCTCGCCGGGCTCCTTGTCGTCGACGACCTGCTTGAACTCGTTGGGCGCCTGCGCCGCGCTACCGAACTGCGCATATGCGAGCACGTAGTCCTTGCGCGCCTCGCGGGCGAGGCCGATGCCGCGCTTGTCGTGCAAGAGCTTCATCTGCGAGTAGAGGATGACCTCCTTGAACTTCTCCGTGGCCTTGTCGAAGCGCGTGAGGTTGTAGAAGCACCACCCCTGCTTGTAGGTGGCGTAGCCGAACACCGTGGCCTCCTGGTTGGCGGCCGCCTTGGTGTACGCCTCGAGGGCCTTCTTGACGTCGCGCTCCTCCTCGGGCCCGACCTGGAAGTAGTACTCGCCGAACGCGAGCCACGCGTCGGCGATGTACTGCGCCTTGGGGAACTCCTTGATGAGCCGCCGGTAGACCTTGAGCGCGTCTCGGTACTGGTTCCTGTCCCAGTACGCCTGTCCGAGGCTGTACAGCACGTCCGGCATGCGCTCGTACTTGGGGTAGCGCCGCTCGATGGCCTCGTAGAGCTTGATGGCGTCCGTGCCCCACTTCTTCTGTTCCTTGAGCTCCTTCTCCTTGTCGTCCTGGAGCTGGAGCACCTTGGCGTCGTTGCCGTTCGAGAGCGCGGCGGCGATGGCGTCGTCCTTCTCCATGCCGTTGAAGAAGTGCTGCTGCCCTTCCTCCAGGAACAGCTCCGCTTTCTGGAAGTAGAGGTCGGGCTTCTCGTCCTCGGGCGGGTTCTGCTTCAAGATCTTGTTGAGCTGGTCGATGAGCTCTTTGCGCTTGGCGCCCGTCTTGCGTTCGATCTGGTGGCGATAGACCTGGTACGCGTCGGCGCCGAGGTCGCCGCCGGTGTTCACCTGCACCTTCTCGCGCGCCGCCTCCTGCACGACGGTGGGGACGCGCGCGTCGCGCTCCTTCTGCGCCTCCTCCGCCTCCTTCTTCTCCTGCTCGTCGGCCTTGGCGCCGATGCGGTCGGAGTCCTTCGGCGGCGCCATGGTGGGCGGCGCCCGATCCGGTTGTTCGTCGGCGAGCGTCGCCGGCACGCCCAACAGGGCGGTCGTCGCTGCGGCGGCGAGCAAAGTGCGTTTCATGGCGGAGCTCCTCAATTGCGACCGAAGGGGGCGGTCGCGATGCAATCGCGCGGCGTCAGTTGCCGGTGATCGTGTTGTCTTCCGGCGGCTTGCAACCCTTTGTCAGCGTGTACTGATAGGTGCCGAGCTCGTCGCGCCAGTACTCGCCCTCGAAGGGCCAGTAGAGGCGTTCGTCGTCGACAGCCGTCGAGTCGCGATAGCCGAACAGGTCCGTCTTCTCGGTGGTGCCGGTGAGGGTGGCCTCGAGCGCTTCCTTTTCGCCCTTGGTGATCTCGAACTGGATGCGCACCAGCTTGCCGGTGAGGTCCTTCAAGAAGGATCGCTCGCTGGTGAGCTTCTCCTGCAGGAGCGAGCCCGCCTGATGCACGAGCTCGTCGCGCCGCTTGTCGACGGCGGCGTTGGTGTCTTGATAGCTCTGGCTGCCGTTGAACGGCTGGGCGAGCGCGGCCAGGCGCTGCTTCTCGTCGTCGACCTCGGCGATGGCGTCGCGGTAGCCCCGCACGCGCTTGTCGGAGAGCGCGAGGCGCAGCAGGCGCGCGGTGAGCGCGAAGGAGCGGTTCTGGTCGTCCCGCCCCTCCTTCACCTTGGTCTCGAGGTCGGTGAGCTCCTCGTACATCTGCTTGGCGCTCTTGGGCTCTGGCTTCTTCGCCTTCGGGTCGACCTTGCCGTCCTTGCCAATGACCTCGTCGCCGATGAGCCGGTTGAGCTCGGTGAGCACGCCGCCGTAGTTCTGCTCGAACTCGCCGAGGAACGCGCGCGCCTCGGGGTAGCGGCAGTTCTCGTAGAACGTGATGGCCTTCAGGATGGCCGCCTCGGGGTAGTACTCGTCCTGGAAGAACGGGGACTGCAGCGTGACGAGGTTGCCGAGCGCCTTCTGGTACTCGCCGAGACGGAAGTGCGCCCACGACGACTCGAACAATGCCTCCAGCCACTGTTCGGAGTCGCGGTCGATGCGGTCGTAATAGAAGATGGCGTAGCGGAACTGCTCGAACTGGTAGTGGATGCGCGCGAGCGAGAAGAACGCCATCTCACGAAGCTTGGGGTTGTCGACGCTGCCGGTGCGCGGGTTGGTCATGCGCACGACGTTCTGGAACTCGGTGACGGCGGGCTGGAATTCGCCCTTGGCGAAGTGCACCAGGCCCTTGATGTAGACGGCCTGCGCGTAGAGCGTGAAGTCTTTCTTCACGCGGTTGAGGTTGTCGAGGCTCAGCTTGAGCGCCTCGTCCGCCGTCTTGGGACCATCGAAGCCGTGGGTCTCCGGGGGCTTTTCCTCGGTGACGGGCTTGTCCTCCTCGGCCGTCTTGGCCTCTTCCTTCTCCTTCTTCGCCCGGTGCGAGCGCGTGTGCTTCTTGGGCTTGACGTCCTTCACCTTGCTGCTGCCCATGTCGAAGAGGTCGTCCTGGGCGACCTTGTCGCCGACGACCCAGTCGCCGTCGCCGCCGCCGAGAGCGTCATCGTCGAAGTTGAAGCCGCCGCCGTCGTCGTCCTTCTTGTCTTCCTTCTTCTCTTCCTTCTTGCCCTTGCCCTTGCCCTCGCCCTTGCCGTTGACGTTCTCGAAGTCGAGGGCGCCGGTGTCGCCCTTGTCCTCGACGGGCTTGTCGTCCTTCTGCTCGACCGCGACGCCCTTGGCGCCGAGCTCGAGCGCCGTGAGGAAGTAGTAGCGGCCGAGGGAGTAGCCGAGCTCGCTTTGGTACTCGGCCGGGATGTCCTCGGCCTTGGCGTAGCGCGCCACCAGCCTGAGCGCGGCGAGCTCGTCTTTGATCTTGCGCGCGATGAAGAACAGCCACTCGCGGGTCTGTGCGTACATCGGGTGCTTGGGACCCGCCTCGAGGATCTTCTGAAAGCACGCGAGCGACGCGTGGTAGGCCTGCATTTTGTAGTAGGCCTTGCACATGTCGTACTGCACGGAGGGGTGGAACTTCTTGAGCTTCTTGTCCTGCAGGATGCCGTCGAAGGCCGCGAGCGCCTCGCCGAAGCGCTCCTGCGCCAGCAGGTCCTTGGCGTCCTCGACCCTCTCCTTGTCGGTGTCCGTGACCTTCTCCTCCACGATGTCGAAGCTGAAGTCGTCGCCGCCGCCGCCGCCGCCGCCCGCCTGGGCGTAGGCCGCCGGCGCGCCGGTCATGACGCTCGCGAGCACCACCGCCGTCAAACGCTTCACGACCGCACCCGCGCCGCCTCGTAGCGGTATTGGAAATCGAACGGAAAATAGAAGCCCACGCCCATGGAGAACAACAGCAGGTTCTGGAGCGTGGAGATGCTCTGGCGGTCCTGCGGATAGATGTAGTCGCGGAGGTCGGTGCGCACGACGAGCCAGCGCAGGAGGAAGACCCGCAGGCCGGCGCCGATGTCCATGGTCGGGTGCACCGGGTCCTTGTTGGTGTCGAAGACCGCGCCGGCGCCTGCGATGGCGAAGGCGTCGAAGTGGATGATGGCGTCGGACAGCACCGCGAGCTTGCCGTACACGGGCGAGAACGTGATGCCGGCGTCGGCGAGGCCGATGACGTCGGCGTCGGCGTTGATCAGGCGCTGCTGCTGGCGGAGCTGATCGAGCGGGGCCAGCTTCTCGACGAAGAACGGCGGGACGTAGGCGCCGCCGACCTCGAACGCGAACGCGTCGTTCAGGTGGTACGCGACGCGGCCCGCGAGCGACCAGGTGCGCTTGAACGGATCGTTGGTGGTGACCATGACCGCCGGCTGCAGCTCGAAGCGGTTCTCCTTGAGGAAGACCTTGCGGCTCACCGCCTTGATGCGGTCCTTGAGGGTGAGGTTGATGCCCTCGTCGAGCTTGCTCTCGCTCTCGTCGCTTCCGGTGTCGCCGCTGTCGGTGTCGTTGCCGACGTCGTCGGGGTTGTCGTCCGCGGGCGGCGTGTCCGCGGGCGGCGTGTCGTCGGCCGGCGGCGCGTCCGGGGCCGGCGGCGGCGTGCTGAAGTCGAACCCGTCCGCGAGCGCGGCCGGTGCGCCCGTCATCAGGGCGGCGAGGACGAGAGCTCTCATGACTTCCCTCCGATGACTTCGCTCGAGTAGTCGAAGTCGAGCGGGAGGTGGATCCCCATCCCGAAGGTGAGGATGAGCGAATTCGGGAACGTCAGCTTGTTGCCGACACTGAGGGGATAGACGTAGTTCCGCAGATCCGCGCGCGCCGTCAGCCAGTGCGTGAGGAACACGCGGCTGCCCACGCCGACCTCGACGGCGGGGTGGACGACGTCGGCGGTGTTGTCGAAGGTGGCGCCGAGGCCGCCGGAGAGGAAGCCGTCGAAGTGGATGACCTCCTCCGCGAGCAGCGCGAGCTTGCCGTAGAACGGCGAGAACGTGACGCCGCCGTCGACGTAGCCGAGCTGCTTGACGATGTTGACGCAGGCGGTGCCCTTCGCGACGCCCTTGCCCCCGCAGTCGACGATGCCGCCCTGGAGCACGCGCACGTCCTCGAGGAGCTGCGGGAACACCGTGCCGGCGCCGCCGAAGTCGATCGCGAGCTCCTCGTTGAAGTGGTAGCTGGCGCGCCCGCCGACGGACCAATCGCGCTCGAGCGCGTCGTTGGTGGTGAAGCCGAACTGCGGCTCGATCTCGAAGCGCTGGCGCTTGAGGAACACGCGGCGCGACACGGCGCGGATGCGCTCTTGCAGCGTCTTGCCCGTGCTGCCGTCGTCGGCGGTGGTGGTGCCGGCGTCCTTGCTCTCGCTTTGCAGGTCGGTGTCTCCGGCGGCGGGCGCCGGATCCGCCGCGCGGGCGGGGGAGGCGATCGCGATGGAGGCGATCGCGATGGTGATGGCGGCCAAGGGGAGCGGCCGCGGTTCAATCGCGCGCTGAGCGGATCGCTTTGCACATGTCGTCACAGAGACTGGCCTCCGCGTCGTCGGAACAACCTCGCTGTTAACACTTTGGCCGAAGCGCAGACAACTTCGCGCCTGGGCGCAGCCACGCGCCGGCGTCCGGGAGATGACCGGCGTCCGGTAGATGACCGGTACGGCCGGCGGCGCCTACACCAACGGCGCACGGGCGTGGTAGAGATCCCGGTCAAGCGGTGACGGTTCTGCGGGCGTCGGCCCAAACCGCACCCGAGGTGCTCATTCATGCGCGGTCTTTCTGTCCTGTTCGTCCTCGTCACCGTCGCCGGAGGGCTCGCCTGTGAGCCGGAGGTCGGCGGGCTCTGCGATCCCGATCCGAAGAAGGTCGCCGACCACATCGAGGTGAAGAAGGGGACCAACAATCTCGTGCAGGACGTCGAGCTCGACAATTGCAGCGAGGGCTTCTGCCTCTCCACCGACGGCAGCCGCCCCTATTGTACCAAGCAGTGCGAGGCCGACATCGAGTGCGCCGAGGCCGGCGAGGGCTTCACCTGCCAGGCCGTCATCAACTTCGGGCCGCTCGCGTGCCAGGACTACGAGCAGTTCAAGGACAACAAGACGTCGGGCGACTGCCAGGCCGACGGCACCTGCACCAACACGGACGAGACCTGCCAGGTGGACGTCACCGACGGCCAGCAGAAGTGCGGCGTCCCCGGCAAGGACTGCCTCACCGGCGACAACGGCGCCTTCTCGGCGCTCCCGCTCAAGTACTGCGCTGCGTCACCGGACGTCATCGCCGCGCGCGACAAGCAGTACGGCCGCTGACGTAAGCCACGGACCTACATGCCCGCCCCGCGCCATCAGGAGGCGGGTGTGATCTCGCGGAGATCCTCCGCGGGCGCTGCTCGTTCATACTCATGGTTCTGGCGGATGAACAAAACCGCGCCCGTGGTTGTCCCAACGAGAATATCCGGGGTCTGATCTCATGCAACGCACCGCCGTCATCTACGGACTCGCCCTCTCCACCCTCGTGGGAGCCTTCTTCCTCGCGCCGCGCCTCAGGCCGCACAAGCAGCCCGACCCGGTCCCGGTGCCCACGCCGAGCGCCGCGCCCGTCACCGAATCTCGTCTACTCGGACGGCGTCCTCGAGGCGCACGCCCGCCTCGACCGCGGCTACCTGATGGCGCACGGCAGCGAGCCCGTGTGGGTGGACCTGGCCATCAAGGCCAGCGGCGTCCAGACCCGCGCGCCGCTCACGTCGGTGCTGGTCATCGACCGCTCCGGCTCCATGGCGGGCGACAAGATCGACGCGGCGCGCATGGCCGCGGAGCGCTTCGTGCGCGAGGTGAAGGACGGCGACGCCGTCGGCATCATCACCTTCGGCACCGACGTCACCGTCGAGCTGCCCGTCACCGTCATCGACTCCGCCTCGCGGACGCGCGCGCTGCACGTCGTGCGCAACATCGAGGAGGGCGGCGGCACCAACATCGACGGCGCCATGAGCTCGGCGCGCCAGATGCTCGCGTCGGCGGACCTCCTCGGCCGCGTCGGCCGCGTCGTCCTCATCTCCGACGGCCGCCCCACGGAGGGCGACCGCCGCGAGTCTTCGCTCGTGAGCCACGCGACGCGCCTGCGCGAGAAGGGCATCGTCACGTCCACGCTCGGCCTGGGCCTCGACTACAACGAGGACCTCATGGAGCACATGGCCGTCGAGGGCGGCGGCCGCTACCACTACCTGCGCACGCCCGATCAGCTCGCGCAGATCCTCGACGACGAGCTCCAGCAGGCCTCGGCCGTCGTCGCCGCCGGCGTGAAGGTCTACCTGCCCCGCGATCTCGGTGGCCTCATGTTCGCCGACGCCCCCGGCGCCAAGGTCTCCGCCGGCGAACGCGTCGCCGTCGACGTCGGCGACCTCGCCGCGGGCGAGGAGCGCCACGTGCTCCTGAAGCTCACGGCCAACGACATCGCCGGCGGCGCGCTGTCTTTCGCCGCGCCCGAGATCATCTACCGGAAGATCACGGACCGCAGCGACGCGCTGCTCGCCAACAAGGCCGACCCGTTCCAGATGCTCGTCACCGGCGACGCCACCAAGCTCGAGCAGAGCCGCGTCGACGACGTCCGCGTGCGCGTCCTCCAGGTGGAGGCGAGCCTCGCCCTCACCGAGTCCATGCAGCACTACGCCAAGGGCGACGCCAACTTCGCCCGCCAGCACCTCGCCCAGAAGAAGGCCGAGCTGCGCAGCTTCGCCAACAAGACCAAGAGCGCTTCGCTGGCCCGCGAGGTGAAGAACCTCGACGACGTCCTCAACGAGGTCAGCGCGGCGCCCGCGCCGTCGTCGGACAAGGCGCAGGACATGATCAAGGTGCAGAAGGCGCGCGCCTTCGAGCTGCGCCGGTGACCTTCGGGCCGGGGGACGGCGCCCGCGGCCGCCCCGGCTCCCCGACGACGGCGCTCGCCGTCTCGCCCACGGAGAAATCGAGATGGCCATGACGTTCAGAGACGCCCCGTCGTTCTGGAAGGAGACGCTCGCCGTGACGGGCGGGGCGGTGGCGGCGGGCGTGACCGTCGGCGTCGTCGGCCCGGCGGCCCTCGGGCTCCCCGTCGTCGCTGCCGCCGGCGGCGCAGCGCTGCTGGGCGGGTCGGTCGGTGCGGCGATGACGAGGCCGCGGCCGAAGCGCAAGGGCCTGCGGGTGCTCACCGGCCTCGTGGGCGGCGCGCTCGCGGCGGCGGGCTTCGCCTCCCTCGCGGCGCTGCTCGGCCTCGGCGACACCGGCGTCGTCATCGGCGGCTGGCTCGGTGGGCTCGCCCTGGGCGCGCTGCTCGGCGTCGACGACAAGATGCGCCTGCCCAACCAGCTCGTGGGCCTCGTCGCTGCCTCGACCACGGGCGCCGTCGGCGCCCTCGCGCTGACGAAGATCGCGTCGTACGCGGCGTCGGAGAGCGCACCGGTCGGGCTCACGGCGGCGACGATGGCCGGCGTGCTCGGGCTGTGGGTGGCCGCGGCGGCGGGGCTGCGGCGCGTCGAGAAGGTGCGCGATCCCCTGCTGCAGCGGAGCGAAGAGGTGCTCGAGGGCCTGGCCGATCCCGTGCGCAAGAAGGTGGTGGAGGCGCTCGAGACCTACGAGGAGATCGAAGAGGGCATCCAGAAGACGGAGAACATGGCCGTCGACACCGCGGCCGAGGCGCGCAAGCAGGCGCGCACGCTCATGGAGTCGCTGCTCGAGACCGCCCAGACGTGGAAGCAGATCCACGGCGACCTCGCGAGCCCGCGCCTCAACGGCATCGAAGACAAGCTCGCCGACCTCGAGGCGCGCGCGGCAAAGACCGAGGACCCCGTCACCCAGGGGCACCTGCAGCGGGCGGCGCAGGCGCTGCGCGCCCAGAAGTCGGCCATCGACGGCTTGAAGGTGGGCTGCGACCGCGCCGAAGCCGCGCTCGACGCGCAGCAGGCGCTGCTCGAGCGGCTGCGCCTCGCCGTGGCCCAGCACCGCGTCTCCGACCGCGAGCGCTTCGCCGTCGAGGTCAGCGCGGTGGCGGACCAGGTGGCGCGACTGTCCGACGACCTCGAGTCCATCTCCGCCGCCATCGCCGAGGCCGAGGCGCTGTCGGATCGCAAGCTCCTCGCCGACCTCGAGCGCGCCGGCCGCCGCGCGCTCTCGCAGCTCGGTGACGAGGTCGACGAGCAGGCCGTCGAAGAGCCCGCCGAGGTCGAGGCCTCGCGCTGAGCAGGCGTCCCGAACGCGCTGGGATGGGCCACAGGCGAGGCGGCGCGCGCAGCGAAACGATGTGCTACGCGGCGGTCATGCGCGCCGCCGTCGTCGCCCTCTCCGCCCTCTCCGCCCTCGCCGCGGGATGCACCGCGTCCGCTTCAGCCCCCGAGGCGCCCGCGCACGCGCCGCTGCCCGTGGCGGAGGGGCCGAGCCCCGTGCCTGCGATGCCGGTGCACAAGGCGGGCGTCACCATCGACGCCAAGGACGGCCCGGTGCACTTCGCCGTCGAGCTCGCCATCAAAGACACCGAGCGCCAGCGCGGCCTCATGTTCCGCGAGCACCTCGACGACGACGCGGGCATGTTGTTCATCTTCGAGCGCCAGCACCCGCAGTCGTTCTGGATGAAGAACACGCGCATCCCGCTCGACATGATCTTCATCGACGAGGGCGGCACCATCGCCGGGATCGTCGAGGACGCGGAGCCCATGACCACCGTGTCGCGCCGCGTGGACAAGCCGTCCCGCTACGTGCTGGAGGTGAACGGGGGGACCACGCGCCGCCGCGGCCTCGCCGCGGGCCAGCGCGTGCACTTCGAGGGCGTGCCGCCGAGCCTCGTGGATGCAAGGGTGTTGCAATGACCATCCACACCTTCGACGGCTTCGCGCCGCAGATCCACGACAGCGCCTTCGTCCACCCCGACGCCACCATCATCGGCAACGCCGTCGTCGGCGCCCGCTCGAGCGTCTGGCCGGCGACGGTGCTGCGCGCCGACATGAAGGGCAAGATCGTCATCGGCCAGGAGACCTCCGTGCAGGACGGCACCGTGGTGCACCTCACCGAGGACTTCAGCGACACCTTCGTCGGCAACCGCGTCACGGTCGGTCACCGCGTGATCCTCCACGGCTGCATCGTCGAGGACGAGTGCCTGATCGGCATGGGCTCCATCATCCTGGACAACGCGCGCATCGGCACCGGCTCCCTCGTCGGCGCCGGCGCGCTGGTCACGCAGGGCACCGTCATCCCCCCGCACAGCCTCGTCCTCGGCTCGCCCGCCAAGGTCATCCGCCCGCTCAAGGAGAAGGAGCGCAAGATGATCGACGACGGCTGGCCCACGTACGTCGCGTACGCGGCCCGCTACCGGCAGCAGCTCCCGCGGTGACGGGCCGCGCCCTCGTCGTCGTCGTCGTCGACGCGCGCGACGGCGCCGGGCGCACACGTGGGACCGTCGTCGCCGATGTGCGCGCCGCCGTCCCCATGTGCGTCGTCGAGGTGATGTCGGTCGTGTAAGTCCTTGTCCGCGCCGGCTTTTTGTCCGAGGTCGCGAACCAACCCAGATCGCCCCACGCAGACGACAACCATGGCGGAGGGGCTGCCGTGGACGTCACCGACAACAACAGCAGGACGCGCCCGCCGCCGCCGCCGCCGCCGCCGGTGAGCGCGCCGGCGACGGGCGTGGACAAGGTCCGCGATCCCCGACTCGTGCAGGGCGCGCCCGCGGTCCCCCCGCGGCCCGCCGCCCGCGACGCCTTCGTCGCCGAAGCCGGCACCGCCGCCGCCGCCGCCGCCCCCCGGGAAGATCCCACGCGCGCCGCGCGCGCCCGCCTCGAGCACGCCGGGCAGCAGGTGCGCCGCGGCCTCGCCTCGAGCCCCCCTTCGCCGCTGGCGCCGGCGCCGGCGCCGCCGGCCACGACGACGACCGCCCCCACGGCGTCGCCGGCAGCGGCGCCGCGCGCGAGCGTGTCTGCCGAAGACCAGCGCGCGATCGACACGCTCGCCACGAGCGACAGCGGCCCCGCGCGCGCGCAGGCGTGGCAGACGCTCGAGCGCGCCCTGCATCCCGGGATGCCGAACACCCGCGCCTCCGCCGCCGACAAGCGCCAGGCGGCGGCCGTCGCCGAGGCGATGGGCAAGGCGCTCGGCGAGCACCCCGAGCAGCTCGCGGACAAGCGCAGCGGGCTGAACCTCAAAAACACGCTCGCGTCGCACGCGCGCCGTGGGGACGACGCCGCGCGGCGCGCCCTCGAGGACGCCGGCGATCGCGCGCGCGTCGGCAGCCTCTCGCGCGGCAGCGACGCCGAGCAGGCCCGGGCCCAACACGACGTCGTCGCGCACCTGCAAAGCGGGGCGCCGGCGGATCGCAAGCGGCTCGCCGCCGCGCTCGGCGCGAGCGCGCGCGGCGACGACTATGCGCACTACCGCGCGCTCGCCACGCTCGATCAGGCCGGCACGCCCGAGGCCCTCGATCAGGTCGCGAAGACCGGTGACTTCGCGTCGTCGCAGATCCTCGCGCGCCACGGCGAGGCCGGCCTCGACGCGGCCATGCGCCAGTGGGGCTCGATGACGCCCGAGCAGCGCGCGAACATGGAGGGGCTCCTTGGCTCCGACGCCGCCAAGGCGCGCCTCGCCGCCGGCGACCCCGCCGTCACCGCGGCCGCCGGCGACATCATCATGCAAGACCCCATCGGCGACTCGCTCATGCGCAGCGAGCTCGCCGCCGCCGGCACGCCCGCGGCCGCCGCGCAGCTCGCGCGCGCCACGGGGCACGAAAACGAGCCCACGCGCTCGCTCGCCGCCGCGGACCTCGATCGCATGGGCAAGACCGGCGTCGACGCGGCCGCCGCCGCGTGGGGCGCGGCGAGCGACGCCCACACAGGCGCGCTGCTCCGGGTGCTCGGCAGCGCGGAAGGGCTCAAGACCCCCGCCGGACAGCAGGCGCTCCTCGACGCCGCCCGCGCCAGGGACCCCGCGCTGCGCGCGCAGGGCGTGGAGGCGCTCGACGTCGCCGGCCGCTGCGGCCGAGGCGACGACGCGTTCCGCCGGCAGGCCGTCGCCGCCGCCGCGGACGCCGCCGCCAACGCGGAGACCACCGACGACGCCGCCAAGGCGATGCGCGCCGCGGACGCCAACCTGCCGCGCCTGTCGACGTGGGGCCCCCAGGGCCAGGACAGCCGCGCCGCCAACGTCGACGCCTTCGCGTCGATGGCCCACGCGGCCGAGAGCGCGACGCCCGCCGGCCGCGCCGCCCTCGAGGCCCGCGCACGCGCCGTCGCCAAGGCGCTCGGCGCCTCCGACGACGCCGTCGACAAGGCCCGAGCCGTCCGACGCGGCTCACCCGACGAGCGCGCGAGCGCGCTCGCCAGGAGCAACGCCGAGGACCTCGCGCTCGAGGACGCGCGCCTCGGCAAGGACGGGCTGGGCCTGAACGACGCCCTCGACAACGTGCGCGCGCAGGCGTCGACGACGTCCGCCTACGACCGCGCGCTGTCGAACGTCGCGCAGCACAACCAGGCCGTCGCGAGCGAGGCGCTGCGGCGCGCGGAGAAGGCCGGCGACGAAAGCGCCGTCACGCGCTTCGCCAAGCAAAACGTCTTCGACCAGACCGGTGAGCGCGCGTCGTGGAACGAGCGGCGCGCGCTCGACACGCTCGCCGGCGCCAGGAGCGGGCTCGCCACGCACGAGATGATGCGCGCCGTCGCCGGGCGCGGGCGTGACTCGCTCGACGCCGCGCGCAGCTCGCTGAAACGCCTCGGCGACGCCGCGTCTGTGGAGCGGGCCGGCAGCCGCGCGCTCGCCAACCGCGATCCCGCCGTGCGGGAGGCGGCGGCCAGCTTGATGACGACGAACGGGACCGACGCAGCCAAAGCATCGGCGGCCCAGGCGCGGCGCGCCGAGCTCGCCCGCCGCACCGACGCCGCGCAGAAGGTCATGGCCGACACCGACGCGCGCTTCAAGGAGTCGATGGAGCGCCTCCCCGAGCTGCAGGCCGTGCGCGAGGGCCTGAAGCAGGAGGGCGTCGAGGTGCCGCGCGCGCTCGACACCGCCATCGGCGTCCTGCAGAGGAGCAAGGCCGACGTCGTCGGGCAGCGCGAGGCGGCGGCGAAGAAGGTGGCCGACTACCTGCGCGACCCCGAGGTGCGGCGCTCGCTCGGCAACCTCTCGCAGGAGGAGGCAGGCGAGGCGCTCGAGGCCGCCACCGGCGCCATCGCGTCGACGCAGGCGGGCAAGGCGTTCGCGCAGGACGTGGCGGCCAAGGAGCTCGGCGGGTCGAGCGTGGACGATCCGCTGTTCAAGAAGGTCTTCGACGGCGCTTCCAAGAGCGCCACCCTGGCGAGCCGCTCGCTCAAGGTCGTCGACAACATGGTCGCCGGCCTCTCCGCCGCCGGCCCCGGCAGCTACCGGCACGCCGTCGCTCACGCGGTGGGCGCCACGTCCGATCAGGTGCGCGAGTGGGCGGCGATGACGAAGGAGGCGCGGCTCAACCCGTCGAGCTCGATGGTGAAGAGCCTCGGCAAGGTGGCGCACGGCGTGAACCACCTGAGCAACTCCCTCGACGTCATGAGCGCCGGCCTCTCGCTGCAAAACGCGGTGAACAACCCCACCGACGCGCGCGCGTGGACCGACGCGGCGAAGGACATCGCGCTCGCGGCCCGCGACTTCACCACCACCGGGAGCAAGGCGTTCACCGCGTGGACGGCGGTGGCGGCGCCGCTGACGGCGATCACCGGCGAGCTCGACACGCTGAGCGCCCTCGACCGCGGCGACTGGGACGCGGCCGCCGGCAACGGCGCCGTCGCCCTCGGCGGCGGCCTCGCCACCGCCGGCGTCATCATGAGCGCCACCGGCGTCGGCGCGGCCGCGGGCGTGCCTTTGATGGTCGTCGGCGGCATCGTCTCCGCCGGCGGCTCGTTGTACGCGCACTTCTTCAAGGACGGCCCCGCCGAGGCCCGCGCCAAGGAGCTCGGCTTCCTGAGTTGAGCGACGTCGCCCCGCCGTGACTGTCGTGGCGCGGCCAGGCTCAACCGAGAAGCGCGGGCAGCGGCTTCAAGAAGTTGCCGCCGTCGACGGTGACGACGGTGCCGGTGATGAACGACGCCGCCGGCGTGCACAGGAAGGCGATGCAGCCGGCGCAGTCCTCGGCGGTGCCCATGCGGCCGAGCGGGACGGTGCTGGTCACGCGCGCGCGCGCTTCGGGGTCGGCCCACAGGCGGGCGTTGGCGCCCTCGGTGTCGACGGGGCCGGGGGCGATGGCGTTGACGCGGATGCCGACGGGCGCCCACTCCACCGCGAGCGTCTGGGCGAGGTTCAACATGCCGGCCTTGCCTGCCCCCGAGTGCGCCATCAGCGGCGACGCGGTGTAGCCGTTGGTGGCGGCGTTCAAAACGATGGACGCGCCGCCGCGCTCGCACAGGTGCGGGTACCAAGCGTGGATGGTGTTCCACGTGCCGAGCAGCACGGTGCCCACGACGGTGGCGAAGCCGTTGGGCGTGATGCTCGCCGCCGGCGCCAGGAAGTTCGCGCCGGCGTTGCACACGAGGATGTCGACGGCGCCGGACGTGTCGAGGGTTGCGTCCCGCCACGCGGCGAGCTCCTCGGGCTTCTTCACGTCGGCGGACGCCGTGACGACGGGGTGGTCGAAGCCCGCCGCGCGGCCGGCCGCTTCGATCTCGGCGCGGGCAGCCTCGAGCACGTCGGCCCGGCGGCCGCAGATGGACACCCGTGCCCCGAGCGCGGCGAAGCGCCGGGCGGTGACGAGCCCGATGCCCGTGCCGCCGCCGGTGATGGCGACGCTGCGGTGGGCGAAGAGGCCCGGGTGAAAGGTCTCGAGCGTGGATGACGACGGCGGCGTGGGCATGGCCCGAACCTCCGTCGTCGAAGAGGCGTGTGCAAGGGCTCGGGGGGTGCGCGCTCGCGCACGGCCCGCCCGCGCGGCACGCCCGCGGACGTCGCGGGGGCGCCGCACCGCGGCGGCATACGGGGTGCAAAGGGCAGGACGACGTGCTGATGCCTTCCGCCCTTTCACATTCGCCAGACGTGTCGACCCCGACGCGCCGTCACACCGCGCTCGTCGTCGAGGACGACCCGGCCACCCAGCGCCTGATCGCGCACACGCTGCGCGGCGCCGGCCTCTCCCCCGTCGGCGTCGGCAGCGGCGAGGCCGCCCTCGCGTGGCTGGAGATGAACCCGCCCCCGGCGCTCATGAGCGTGGACCTCATGCTGCCCCATATGTCCGGGCTGAGGCTCTGCGACGCCGTCCGCACACGACACGAGACGGCCTCGCTCCCCATCGTCATCATCACCGCGCGAAGCGGGGTGCAGGACGAGGCCGCCGCGCTCGAGGTGGGCGCGGCGTTCCTCGGCAAGCCGTTTCGCGTCCGCGAGCTGATCGACCTGGTCACGGGCCTGCTGGCGCCGCGATGAGCGCGGTCAGGCGTTGGTGATCTCGGCCTCGTCGATGACCGGCACGCGCTCCGCCACGGGCTCCACGCGGCGGTAGCGGCGCTGCTGCCCCGGCAGGAAGTACATCCCGGTCACGCGCGGCGGCTGGTGGGTGAACTCCACCTTCTGCGGCTCGAACGTGCCCACCAAAGCGGTGCCGCCGTCGACGAGGGTGAGCTTGAGGCGGGCCATCACCTCGCCGTCGAGCTTCTGCGCGACACCCTCCGGGAAGCCCATGGCTGCCAGCGCCTTCTTGCCGTGATCGCGGCGCGTGAGCGTCACGCGCCGGCCGACCACGATGCCCGAGTACTCCTGGTACCCGCCGGTGACGTCCCGCCGGCCGGTGATGAACGGCCCGAGCTGCCCGAGGGTGATGCGCTCGACGCGCGCGCCGTCGGCGATCTCGTCGTCGCTGAGCACGCGCTCCCACGTGCCGCTGATGCGAAAGAGGAACGTCGACAACAGCCACAAGGCGGCCGTGCCGCCGAGCGCGGCGACGACGACGACCCGGATGGTATCCCCGTCCACGCACAACACCCTCGTCCGCCCCGCCGGGGGCTGTCAACGCGGGCTCTCCTCGGGACGCCGCGCACACGCCGGCGCGGCGACCGCTCGATGGACGCATGAACCCTCCGCTGACGGCCCGCGGAGCGCGCGCCTCGAAGAGGGTTTGGGGCCGGTCTCGTGATCCGTCCGGGACCGGCCGGCGCACGGCCGCCGCCCCCCATCGGCCTCGAGCTTCGGCTCGAGCTTCGCCGCGGCTAATTGCAGCCGGTGAGCGTGGTGCCGGCGGCGGCGACGTTGATGTCGTCACCGGGGCCCGGGCGCGCGCCGCCGCACAGGACCACACGGGTGTCGCCTTCGAGCTGCCAGCCGGTGTCGGTGGCGCAGTCTGCGCCGTCGGGGAGGTGCGGGATGTTGGTGGTCTCGTTGGTGCCGGCCTTGGTGAGCTGTACGACGACGTTGTCGGGGTTGGCCGGCGGCTCCGCGAGCTCCACGAAGTCCACCGCGGCGATGAACGCGGCGATGTCGAGCATGGTGCCGCGGAAGGAGCTGTTGCAGATGGAGTCCGTGCTCTTCTTGCCGATCGCGGTGGCGAGGTCGAAGTAGCGCGAGCCCGGATCTGCGGTGCAGCACGGCGTGCCGGCCGAGGGATCGCAAGGGTCGCCGACGTTGGTGAAGTTGGAGAGGCCGCCGGAGTTGCGGCAGCCGCCGGTGGGCGCGCCGTCGCCGCCCACCTGGCAGCCCGCGGGCTCGACGTTGCCGGGCTCACCGAGGCCGCCGGCGATGACGGCCACCTTCACGTTCGGGTCGGCCGCGACGAGCGCGTCCTTGTACTTCGAGATGGGAGCGAGGTCGGGCGACGCGATCTCGTTGCCGTTGTCGTCCTGCGCGTAGCAGTTGGACGGGCTGAGCGGCGGCGTGATGAAGGAGCTGTAGGCGCCGCAGATCTCGCCGTCGAGCTCGTCGGCGAAGTCGCCGCCGAGGCCGTGGGAGCAGTCGTCCTCGTCGCTGAGGAACATGACGACGAGCGACGCGTCGGGGCGCCGGAACGACTCGAAGTCGCCCACGCAGTCGGGGTTCGGGGACACGCCCGGCTCCTGCTGCAGGAAGATGGCGGCTGCGTCGAGGCCGCGCTCGTACGGCGAGCCGAAGATCTGGATGTTGTCGAGGGTGTCCTTGAAGCGCTGGGCGAAGTCGTCGTTGGAGGAGTCGCCGTCGGTGAGGTCCGCGGCCGCGATGATCTTCTCCGCGGTCCCCGGCGGGCCGTTGGGCTGCAGGCAGCCGCGCTGCGGGCGGAAGCCCCAGGCCTGTCCGCCTTGCTGGTCGGGCAGGCGGTTGTCGCACAGGCCGGCGTCGGTGGTGATGACGCCGACGCGGAAGTCGCTCTCGAACGCCGCGAGCAACTGGATGAAGCCGCACTTCGCCAGGGGGCCGTCGCCCGTGTACTGGTCGCGCACCGGGTTCTTGAACTGCGGGTCGATGTTCTTGAGGTCCTGGAGCGGGCACTCGGCGGCGTTCTGGTTCAGGAAGTTGTCCACCAGGTTCGCCTGCTCCTCCGCCATGGAGCCCGAATTGTCGACGACGATGAGGATGTCCGCCGCCTTGTTCACCGGCACCGGCACGTTGGTGACGATGGTCTTGTCGCAACTGTTCTGCACTTCCTGAAACACGCGGCGGTTGCACGACAACGCCAACGGCGAGACGAGGACGAGCGCGAGGGCGAGGGGCTTCCGCATGAGACCTCCAAAGGGCAACTGTGATCTATAGCAAGCTCGCTTCGGGCCCGCTCGAAACGGGCCTCGGGACCACGACCGAGGGGACGCGCACCCGCCTGGGGGAGGCCCGCCCCCACGCCGCCGTCGACGAGGTCCGCGCGCCGCTGATGTGGGTTGTCGAGGCCGCGGTCACCCGCCGAGCAGCGAGCGGACGAGCTTGTCGACGTGCGCGAAGGCGTCGGCGACGGGGACGCGCTCGGTCTTGTCTTTGGGGTCCGACCGGCGCTTGACCTCGACGATGCCCTCCTTGAGGCCCTTGCCGCCGACGGCGACGCGCACGGGGTTCCCGATCAAGTCGGCGTCCTTGAACTTCACGCCGGGCCGCTCGTCGCGGTCGTCGTAGAGGACCTCGATGCCCGCCTGGATGAGCTTGCCGTAGAGATCGTCGGCGACCTTGGTGGTGTCCTCGTCCTTGCCGAGCGACACCAGCGAGACGTGGAACGGTGCGATGGGCGCGGGCCAGCGGATGCCGTCGTCGTCGTGGTTCTGCTCGATGGCCGCCGCCGCCGTACGCGTGACGCCGATGCCGTAGCAGCCCATGACGTACGGGCGCTCGACCTTGTCCTCGCCCTGGTACGTCGCCTTCATCTTGTCGCTGTACCTGGTGCCGAGGAAGAACACGTGGCCGACCTCGATGCCGCGCACGATGTCGTAGGGCTTGCCGGTCTTGGGGCACACGTCGCCCTCGCGCGCGGACGTGAGGTCCGCCCACTCGGCGACGTCGAAGTCGCGGCCGACGGCCACCTGCACCCAATGCTTGTCCTTCTCGTTGCCGCCGCAGACGAGGCCGGCGAGGCCCTTGGCGCCGTGGTCGACGACGACGCGCAGGCCCTCTTTGGCCTTCACCGGGCCGGCGAAGCCCGGCGGCGCGCCCGTGTGCACGAGCACCTCGGCGTCGTTCAGCATGCGCACCTCGGACGCGCCGAGCGCCTTGTTGAGCTTGACCTCGTTGACGTCGCGATCGCCGCGGCAGAGCGCCATCACGGCCTTGCCGTCGACGAGGAACAGCACGGCCTTGAGCACGCGATCGGGGGCGACGCCGAGGAACGACGACACCTCGTCGATGGTCTTCTTCTCACGCGTGTCGACGAGCGACGCCGCCATCTGCGCGTCCTCCGCGGGGCGATCGGGCGCCGCCACCGGGGCGAGCTCGACGTTGGCCGCGTAGTCGCCGGAGACGGCGATGGCGTCCTCGCCCGACTGCGCGAGCACCTGGAACTCGTGCGAGCGGTTGCCGCCGATGGCGCCGGTGTCCGCCTCGACGGCGCGGAACTCGAGGCCGCAGCGCGAGAAGATGCGGCCGTAGGTGGCGTACATGTTGTCGTACTCGCGGTGCGCGTCGGCCTCGTCGGCGTGGAACGAGTACGCGTCCTTCATGAGGAACTCGCGCCCGCGCATGAGGCCGAAGCGCGGGCGCACCTCGTCACGGAACTTGGTCTGGATCTGGTAGAGGTTGAGCGGGAGCTGGCGGTAGCTCTTCACCTCGTCGCGCACGAGCGACGTCACGACCTCTTCGTGGGTGGGCCCGAGCACGAACTCGCCGCCCTTCCTGTCCTTGATGCGGAGCAGCTCGGGGCCGTACGCGTCCCAGCGCCCGCTCTCGCGCCACAGCTCGCCGGGGCAGACCACCGGCATCACGATCTCCTGGGCGCCGGCGCGGTTCATCTCCTCGCGCACGATGTTCTCCACCTTCTTGAACACGCGGTTGGCGAGGGGGAGGTACGTGTAGATGCCGGCGGCGAGCTTGCGGATCATGCCCGCGCGCATCATCAGGCGGTGGCTGGCGACGACGGCGTCGGCCGGCGTCTCCTTCACGGTGGGGATCAGCATCTGGGAGTGGCGCATGCGCCGCGTATGGCACGTGCCGGTCCCGTCGTCGATGCTCGCGCCGCCCCCCGCTGCTACCCTCGCCCCATGGCAGATCCGCGCCGCCGCGCTCGGGACAACGCCGCCGGCCCGTGGTTCGTCGACACCACCTGCATCGCCTGCGACGCCTGCCGCCAGTGCGCCCCCGCGCTGTTCGCCGACCTCGCAGACGGCTCGTCCGCCGTGATGCGCCAGCCCGCGAGCGACGACGAGCTCCGCGGGGCGACGCTGGCGATGCTCGCGTGCCCCGTGGGCGCCATCGGCCACGACCACGAGGACGGGCGCGGCGGTGTCGAGCTTCGCGGGCTGTTCCCGCAGGAGCTCGACGACGGCGTCTGGTACTGCGGGTTCAACTCCCGCAAGAGCTACGGCGGCAACGCGTATCTCGTCGACCTCGGCGCCGCGGGGGACGAGCCCCACGACGAAGGGGCCCGCAGAAGGCTCGTGATGATCGACGCGCCACGCTTCGTGAAGCCCGTGGCGGACTTCATCGCGGCCCGCGGCGGGCTCGCCGCCATCCTTTTGACCCACGGCGACGACGTCGCCGACGCCGATCGCTACGCCGAGCGCTTCGGCGCGCCCGCGTTCATCCACGATGCCGACGCGTACGCCGCGCCGTTTGCGTCGACGTGGCGCGGCGTCGAGCCGGTCCGCGCGCTCGACGGCGCCGTCGAGGTGCTGCCGGTGCCGGGGCACACGCGCGGCAGCGTGATGTTCCTCGCGCGCGATCGGCTGTTCACCGGCGACTCGCTCGCCTGGTCGCGCGACGACCAGCGGCTCACGGCGTTCGACGATGCGTGCTGGTACTCGTGGACCGAGCAGAAGCGCTCGCTCGCGCGCGTCGTCGGCCGCGCCTTCACGTGGGTGCTCCCGGGCCACGGACAGCGACACAAAGCGAGCGTCGAGGAGAACACGGCCTCGCTCGCGGCGCTCGTCGCACGCATGTGACCGCGCTTCGCTACGAACGAGCGCCTGCGCGACGCGGCGACCGGAGCAGCGACGGGCGGATCGGGTCGAACACCGCGGGCGCGATCGCTACCACTACGCCATGGGCGACTTGAAGGGGCGAGTCATCGGGTCCTACCGCGTCATCGAGCGCGTCGGCCAGGGCGGCATGGGGACGGTCTGGCGCGCGCGCGACGAGCAGCTCGAGCGCGACGTCGCCATCAAGATGCTGCGGCCGGACGCGGGCCCCAGCCCGGAGAACACGGCGCGTCTGGTCGTCGAGGCGCGCGCGGCGGCGTGCATCCGCAGCCGCCACGTGGCGCAGGTGTACGAGCTCGGCACCACCGGTGACGGGCAGGACTACGTCGTCATGGAGCTCCTCGAGGGAAAGACGCTCCTCGAGGTGCTCGGCCGCGAGCGCCGCTTGTCGGCGGAGCGCGCGGCACGCGTGGGCCGCCACGTCGCCAAGGCGATGCAGGCCGCGCACGCGCTCGGCATCGTCCACCGCGACCTCAAGCCCGCCAACGTGATGCTCGTGCGCAGCGACGGCGAAGAGGAGGTCGCCAAGGTCCTCGACTTCGGGATCGCCAAGCGCACGCGGAGCGGCGACGCCGACCTCACCCCGAGCGGCGAGCTGCTCGGCACGCTGCACTTCATGGCGCCCGAGCAGATCGAAGGGCGCGCCGTCGACGCGCGCGCCGACGTCTACGCGCTCGGCGCGCTCCTGTACCGCATGCTCTCCGGGGACAACGTGTTCGAGTCGGGGAGCCTCCGCGCGCTGTCGGAGCTGGTCGTCAACGCGCCGCCGCGGCCGCTCGCGGAGCGCGTGCGCGTGCCGCCGCGGCTCGACGCGGTGGTGCTGCGCTGCCTCGAGAAGGCACCCGAGCGGCGCTTTCAGACCATGGCCGAGGTCGACGACGCCCTGGCGGCGTCGCTTGCCCAGGTGACGGCGTCGTTCCTCGACGAGCGCCCCGCCGAGGTCGCAGCGGGCGAGGCGCGCGGTGACGAGCGCGCGACGCCGCCCGCGGCCGACCTCGCCGCGCCCTGCGACGGCGACACCACCGGTGACGACCTGACGCTCGACGTCCCGGTGGACGCCGGCGACGACGACGTCGCGTGGGGCGCGCGCCCGTTCGGGCCGCAAGCACGCTCCGCGGCGTTGGTGGCGGCGGCGGCGGGGCTGGTGCTGCTCGTCGTCGCGCTCGGGTTGCGCGCGGGTCCCGACAGCCGCGCGCTCGAGGCCAACGCGGGTCACGACCCGCTCGGCTTCGTCCACGTGCGAACGGCGGCGCGCAGCCCATGATCGCAGCGCTCGTCGCCCTCGCGGTCGCCGGCGCGCCCGGTGTCGATGTCGCGAAGCGCACGGAGGCGCGCGCGTTCGCCGACGTCGACGCCCATCGGTGGTGCGACGCCATGGCGCTGTTCCTCGAAGCGAACGACCAGGCGCCCGCGCCCGGCCTGCTCCTCGACGCGGCGCACGCCGCCGAGCTCGCCGGCGACCGCAGGCGCGCCGCGGCGCTGTACGGCTCCGTCGACGACGCAGGCGCGGCCAACAGGCGGGCGACGCTGCTGCGGACGATCGCGCGCGAAGGCCCGGGCACGTCGTGCGCCGGGGGGACCGTCACCGCGGCCGACGACCACACGCCGGACGCACGCGCCCCCGACGTCGCGCCCCCGCCCGATGACGAGGCGGGCGCACGTGACGACGGTGCCGCCGCGGTCGATGCGCACGCCGGCCGCGGCAAGCATCACGCGCGTCACCGCAGGCGGCACCCGCGGCCCGTCGACGCGCACCGCGTCGAGCAAGCGCCGCCGTCGAACGGGCCATGGGGCTTCGCCGCGCTCGGTGCCGGCGGCGCGGGGATGCTGGTCGGCGTCGTCCTCGTCGGCGTCGGCGGCGAGCCCTGGGTCGCGTCGAGCACGGCGCCGGAGGGCAGCGCGGGGCGCGCGCAGCGCTCGAGCGGCGCCTACCGCTTCGACGCCTACGGCAAGGGCGTCCTCGCCGGCGGCGGCGCGCTCCTCGCGGCCTCCGCCGTCGCGCTCGCGGGCGGCGCCGTGCTCCTCCGCGGCGAGGAGTGAGGCCCCGCGGGGGCCCCGCGCCGTTCGCGGCGTCCGCTCCGTCGGCGGCGCGTAGGGCGGTGAGCGGTGCGGTGCCCTCCGACGCGCCCCACGAGGGGGCGCCCTACCTGCGGGAAGACGTCGTCGTCACGACGAACGCCGGCCCGCCGTGAGTGTGATCCATCGGGAACGCGCGGGACGGAACGGTGCGGTGCCCTCCGACGCGCCCCACGAGGGGCGCCCTACGTGCGGGAAGACGTCGTCGTCAACGACGAACGCCGGCCCGCCGTGAATGTCGGAACGCCGCTGAGCTCAAGGGTCGACGGGAGCCGCACCGTCGATGCGGCGCGTGCGTGCCCGGGGCCTGGCCGACGCGTGCGGCGACGACGGCGCCGGCCGTCGCCCCGATGCGAGGAAGGCGGCAAGACGTCGTCGTCAGCGACGAACGCCGTCCCGCCGTGAATGTCGGAACGCCGTCAGCTCAGCGGGTGACTTCGCGCCGGAGGAGGTAGCCGAACAGCAGCAGGTGGACGTGGCGGGCGCGGGTGGCGTCGTCGTCGTCGGGGAATTGTGCGCGGGCGACGGCCTTCATGACCCCGAGCATCTCGTTGCCGACCTCGCTCGCGATGAGCGCGTCGAGCTCCTCGCCGCTCAGGCTCTGGACCGTCTGCAGCGCGGCGAGCGCGCGCTTGTCGTCGGGGGCGGCCACTCAGGCCTCCTCGAGCGCGAGGACCTGCACCTCGTAGGGCGCGAGCTTCGCGAACAGGCCACGCGCCTTGAGGTCGCGGCCGAGCACGGGCGCCGGCCAGAGCGCTTTGTTCGGGTCGTCGGCCATCAGGTCGCGCACCTGGTAGCGCTTGTCGTCGTCGATCGAGAGCCCGTCGACGCGAAACACGTTCTCGCGCGTCTCCGTGTTCGACAGGTTCGCCAGCACGAACGCTGTGCTCGAGCGAGCGTCGGGGAAGCGCGCCATGGCCAGGAGCGCGTCGTCGGCGCCCCCGCTCTGCGGCCGAAGCCACGCACGGTTGTCGTCGTGCAACGCGGGGAGCGTTTTGCGCGCGCGACCGGCGCGCGCGATGACCTCGGCCATCTTCTTCCCTGCGGTGTCGGCGGCCCGCAGCGCGGCGACGCCTCGGTACTGCTTGAACGGGATCTGCGTGCGCTCGCCGAGGTCGTCGCCGGCGACGCGCGAGGTGGGCCCGCCGAAGAGCTGCAGGAGCGCCTCGAGCCGCGCGCTCGCCTGGTGGTTGTCCCCGAGGCACACCAGCGGCCGCGTCTCGTCGTGCGACGACAGGCTCAACAGGTCGTGGAACCACGGGTCCTCGACGATGTGCTCGAAGTCCTCCGGGCGGTGCGCGCCGAGCAGGTTGTGGAACCAGCCCCCCTGCCCCGCGTCGAGGAAGTGCCGCGTCTTGTCGTTGGTGTGGAAGTCCTCGCCGAAGAAGAACAGGGTCTTTCCCGGCGCGTGCGCGTCGACGTCGGCCTGCACGCGATTGACCGCGCCCTCGAGCATGGCCTCGGGCAGCCCCGTGAGGTGGTCGAGGCGGAAGCCGTCGACGCCGGCGTCCACGGCCCAGAAGCGCAGGATGCGCTCGAGCCAGCCCTGCACCGCCTTGTTCTCGTCTGTGGGGACGCCGTCCCACCAGTGATAGCCCCAGCGAAAGCGGCCGTGGTTGAGCTGCGCGGTGTCCGGCCACTCCCACCAGCCGCCCGGCGCCTTGTCGTCGGCGGTGCGCGCGCCGTGGGGGTCCAGGTCCTTGTTGCCGTACATCCAGGGCGCCACGTACTCCATGTAGTCGGGCACGCTCGGGTCCTGCAGCCTCTTGTCGACGACCTTGAGCTGCTCGGGGCTCACCACCACCTGCGCGAAGTCGTCCTTGCGCACCTCGCGGACCTCGTGGCCGGCGGCGTCCCTCTCGACGAAGAGGTCACGGAACTCGTAGTTGTGCCCGACGTGGTTGAGGGCGACGTCGAGGTAGACCTGCACGCCGAGCTCGTGCGCCTTGCTCACGAAGCGCTTGAATTCCTCGAGGGCCGCCGTGCGCGCCTGCTCCTCGGTGCCGCCCTTCGCGATCACCGCGCGGGCGTCGCGCGACAGCTCGGAGCGGATGGAGAAGTAGTCCTTCACGGCGTACGGGCTGCCGGCGTCGTCGACGGCGGGGCGCTGGTCCCACTTGCTGACCTTGAACGGCGGCATGATCCACAGCGCGTTGACGCCGCGGTCGACGAGGCCCTCCAGGGTGTACTCGCCCTTCGCCTCCATCATGTCGGCGAAGGTGCCGGGGAGCTTGTTTTGTGCGTCGAAGTTGACGTTGCCGACGGCGACCTCCTCGATGGCGAGGTCGTCGAAGCGCTCGTCGCGCGGACGGAACCGGACGTCGCCGATGCCGCTTTGCCCCATCCACTGCCAGCTCTTGCCGTCGTCGACGGAGACGCGGCCGACGGCGCGGTAGTTGCCGACGCGGTTCACGGGCAGGTCGAGCGTGAAGCGCGCGTGGCCGCCGCCGGCGCCCGCCGGGCGCATGGGCACGGCGTGGAACGTGTCGGGGGCGGCGTTGTCGTCGGCGTTGGTCCACACCTCCGCCTTCACGCGCGCGGGATCGTCGGTCTCCACGTCGAGCGCGAGCGGGAGGGCGTCGCCGGGCTTGTCCCAGGGCAGATCCACCCGCCCTGTGGCGTCCATGCGCGGGGTGGTGAAGCTCGTGATGCGGGCGAACGGCACGACAGGGGTATCGGCCGGGGGCACCTACAGTTGCCCACATCGGCCGCTCGGGGCGCAACGGCCTGGAATTGCGACGCTTGCGCCGCCGCGCACGCTCCTGCGAGCCTGCGCCGTGTCCGCGCCCGCGCTCCGCCGCCTCGTCACCGCCGCCGCGCTCGCCGCGGCGCTCGCGCCGGCCGCGGCCCGAGCGGGGGAGACCGTGCGCATCGCGGTCGGCCGCTTCCCCGGCGCCGTCGTCATCAAGGGCGCAGGGCTGCGCGCCGAGGGCGTCGACGTCGACGGCGACACCGTGACGCTCCGGCCGACGCGCAAGGGGATCCGCGCGGGCAGCAAGACCCTCGAGCGCGACATCGTGCGTGTCACCGCGCCGGGCACGCTCTCCTTGCACGGGCACCGCTACCACAAGGAGCTCGAGGTCCGCTTCCGCTTCTACGACCACAAGCCCGAGCTCCTCGTCGTGCACCCGCTCGACCTCGAGACGTACGTCACCGGCATCGTCTCCTCCGAGCTGCCGGGCGGCTGGCCGCTCGAGGCGTACAAGGCGCAGGCGGTGGCGGCGCGCACCTTCGCGCTCTGGCAGAAGTACCGGCGGCTCGACCTGCCCTACCACATGCAGGCGAGCGTCCTCGATCAGGTCTACGGCGGGGTCGAGCGCGAGCACGCGCTCGCGCAGCGGGCGGCCGAGGAGACGCGCGGCATGGTCCTCACCTGGCGCCGCCACCTCGTGCAGGCCTACTTCCATGCGGCGTGCGGCGGACACACGGAGAGCGCCCTCGAGGGCTGGGGCATGGCGCTGCCGTATCTGCCCGGGAGCAAGTGCGGCTTCTGCAACGCGGCCACGCGCCATCGCTGGTCCGCGCGCATCGCCCGCGCCGACGTCGACAAGGCGTTCGCCGGGCTCCTGCGCGAGCCCGTCACGTCCATCGCCGTGATCGACAAGACCCGGACCGGGCGCGTGAAGACCCTGCTCGTCAAGGGCAAGACCCGGCACGCGCGCATCACCGGCGCCGACCTGCGGCGGCTGCTCGGCTACAACCGCGTGTGGTCGACGTGGCTCGACGAGCTGGCGCTGAAGAGCGACGCGCTCGTCGTCAGCGGGCGCGGCTCCGGGCACGGCGTGGGCATGTGCCAGTGGGGCGCGCGCGGCATGGCGCTCGCCGGCAAGCACTTCGACGAGATCCTCGCGCGCTACTACCCGGGCGCCACCCTCGCGCGCGTCTATTGATTTCGTGATAGCTCCACGGCGTGATGTCCCTCGAGGGTCCGTCGCGCGCCGTCGCGTTCATCGGCCTTGCCGTCTTCGCGCTCTCCGCCGCCTCCGCGTGCCGCACGCCGCGAAACGCCGCGGTCCCGGCGCCGAGAGCGGCGGCGCCCGCGCCGAAAGCGGCGGCGCCGGCGGTGCCGTGGTCCAGGAGCCCCGCGGCCGCCCGCCTCGTGCTCGTCCACCTCTCCGACAGCGAGGCGGGGCTCCTCCCCGACGACGCCAGCGCCGCCGGCGGCGGCCTCGCGCGCGCCCAGGCGGTCATCAGCGCGCTCAAGGCGCGGGGGGGCGACGACGCGTTGGTGCTCGCCGCGGGAGACCTCTACATCCCGTCGCCGGAGCTGAGCCTCGAGATAGCCGGCAAGAGCGCGGTGCTCACCGGCAACACCATGCTGTCCTTGCAGGCGAGCGCGCTCGGCAACCACGAGCTCGACCTCGGCGAGGAGTTCCTCGGAAACGCCATCGCCGCCATGAGCTTCCCGTACCTGACGTCGACGCTCGCGGTGACGTCGGGGCCGCTCGAGAAGGTGCTCGCGGACGTGTCGCACGGGACGCCCTGGGCGGACGACATCCCGGGGAAGCTCGTGCCGCGCGCCAAGGCGTGCGTCGGCAAGAGGGTCGGCGCCGCATGCGACGGCCTCGTCGTGGGTCTCGTCGGCGCCACCACCGAAGAGCTGCGGCTCATCTCCAAAGGCGCGTCGGCGGACCTCGCGAGCCCCAACGACCTCGACGGCGTCCGCGCCGACATCCAGAAGAACGTGGACGCGCTCACGCAGGAGGGCGTCCACGTCGTCATCCTGCTGTCGCACCTTCAGGGCGCCTTTCGCGAGGCGCAGCTCGTGAAGGACGGCCTCACCGGCGTCGACATCATCGTCGCCGGCGGCGGCGAGAACCGTCTCGCGGCCAAGGGGGATCGCCTGCTCGAGAAGGACGAGCCCGATCGGCTCTGCAAGGTCTTCGGCGAGCCCTGCTATCCGACGGCGCTCGTCGCCAGGGACGGAAAGCCCACGCTCCTCGTGGCCACCAGCGGCGACCTCCGCTACGTCGGCAACCTCGTCGCCGACTTCGACGCCGACGGCGTGCTCACCGGCACCGACGACACGGCGTCGCGGCCGTGGCCCGTCGACGAAGAGTCGCTCATCGAGCTGCGCGCGCACCTCGACAAAAAGACGCTCGCCTTCCAGCAGCAGGTGCGCGACGACCTGCAGCCGCTCCTCGAGGAGATCGGCTCGAGCGACGTGTTCCTCGAAGGCACCCGTGAAGAGGTGCGCAACCGCGAGACCAACCTCGGCGACCTCTCCGCGGACGCCATCGTCTACGCCGCGCGCGCGTTGTCGCCCGCGCTCGGGCTCAGGAACGGCGGCGGCATCCGCGCGTCCGTCGGCATCGTCGACTCCATCACCGGCGAGCGGAAGGGCGGCCCCATCCGCATGCTCGACCTGAAGACCGCGCTGCGCTTCGACAGCAAGGTGGTCGTCGTCGACACCACGCACGCCGGGCTCAAGGCCACGCTGGAGAGCGCGCTGCGCGGCGCCGGCACGTCGAAGGGACAGTTCCCGCAGGTGTCCTCCGACGTGGTGCTCGAGTACGACGTCAGGGCGCCCGAGCAGACGCACGTGTTGAAAGACGGGCGCATCGAGAAGGTGGCGTGCCCCGGGGCGCGCGTGCGCACGCTGGTGGTGGGCGGCGTCCCCGTGGTGCGCGAGGGCAAGCTCCTCACGCCGCGCGCGAAGATCAAGGTGGCCACCATCGACTACCTCGCGCACGGCGGCGACGGCTGGTTCCCCGGCGACAAGAACCTCGCCGTCACCGAGGTGGAGGGCGCGACGGAGCAATCGAGCTTCAAGGACTACGTCGCGGCCCTCCAGCAAAACGGCACATGGCGCGGCGGCGGCGGCTACCTCGACGGCGTCGGCGCGCGCATCAAGAAGGTGGACGCCCCCGTCGACGACGTCCCCGCCGGCTGCGCCGCCCCCGCGCCGTAACCCGACGACGGCGCCTGTACGACGGGGGCCGCGGCGGTATAAGCGCCGGATGCAGAACAGCTCCCCTGCCTCCTCCGCGGGCAGCAAGTCCCTCGGCGAGATGTTCCTCGACCGGGCCCGCGCTCACCCCGACGTCGCCTGCTTCCGCGTCCGCCGCGGGGACGCCTTCGTCGACGTTCCCTACCGCGAGGCGGGCGCGCGCGTGAACGCGGTGGCGGCGGGCCTGTTGACCATCCCGGGCGGGCTCGCGCGCCGCTCCTGCGTCGGCATCCTCGGCCCCACCAGCGCCGACTGGATCGTCGCCGACTACGCCTCCCTCTCCCTCGACGTCCTCGTCGCGCCCATCTACGCCACCCTGCTGCCGGCGGAGATCGGCTACATCTGCCAGGACGCGGGCGTCGAGGTGCTCATCGTCGACGACAAGAAGTCGTTCGAGAAGGTGCGCTCGGTGGCCGGCGGCTTCACCTTCTTCGACAAGAGCTATCCGGCGCTGAAGGTGCGCCGCACCATCGTCATCGACCCCACCGGCCTCGCGCCCGGGGACGACTGGGAGAGCCTCGCCGACCTCGAAGCGCGCGGCCGCGAGGTGCTCGAGCAGACGCGCAAGGAGCGCGAGGAGCGGCTCGCGTCCATCAAGCGCGACGACGTCGCCACCTACGGATACACCTCGGGCACCACCGGCCCGCCGAAGGGCGTGATCCAGACCCACGGCAACTGGCTCTCCCTCCTCGAGGTGTCCACCGATCTGGGCATGTTCACCGAGGGCACGCGCAAGACCGGCGCGTTCCTCTTCCTGCCGCTCGCCCACAGCTTCGGCCGGCTCATCGAATTCGCCGCCGTGTTCCACGCGGGTCCGCTCATCATCTCGTCCATCGAGACCATCCCCGACGACCTCAAGCTCTCGCGCCCGGGCGTGGTCCCCGCGGCGCCGCGCGTCTACGAGAAGGTGTACGCGCGGCTGATGGCGGGCGTCGCGTCGCAGCCGCCGGTGCGCCAGAAGCTCTTTCACTGGGCCGTCGGCGTCGGCAAAGCGACCCTGCCGTACCGACAGAAGAACCGTCCGCTGCCGCTGGTGCTCAAGGCGCAACACGCGCTGGCCGACCGCCTCGTCCTCGGCAAGCTGCGCACGCGCCTCGGCCTCGATCGTGTGGAGGCGATGATCTCGGGGTCCGCGCCGTTGGCGCCGGCGGTGCACGAGCTGTTCGTCGCCTGCGGCATGATGCTCTACGAGGGCTACGGCCTCACCGAGACCTGCCCGGCGCTCACCGCCAACCGGCCCGGCAAGTGGAAGCTCGGCACCGTGGGACAGCCCATCGACAACGTCGTCATCAAGATCGCCGCGGACGGCGAGATCCTCGCCAAGGGTCCGAACGTCACCTCCGGCTACCTGAACCGGCCCGACGCCAACAAGGACGCCTTCGACGACGACGGCTGGTTCCACACCGGCGACATCGGCGAGTTCGACACCGACAACTACCTGCGCATCACCGACCGCAAGAAGGACCTCCTGAAGACCAGCGGCGGCAAGTACGTCGCGCCGCAGAAGATCGAGGGCCTGTTGAAGAGCAAGCCGATGATCGGCGAGGCCGTGGTCATCGGCGACGCGCGCAAGTACTGCACCGCGCTGCTCATCCTCGACGATGACGCATGGAAGCAGTGGGCGGAGCAGCACGGCCGCGCGCTCGACGCCCGCGACTCGGTGCTCACGGCGACGCTGCAAAAGAGCGTCGACGAGGTCAACCGCGACCTCGCGAGCTTCGAGTCCATCAAGTACTTCCGCGCCATCGACACGCCGTTCACCGTGGAGAGCGGCCTTTTGACCGCGAGCTTCAAGGTGAAGCGCAAGGAGGTCAGCAAGCGCTTCGCCGGCCTCATCGACGAGATGTACGCGCAGCCGAAGCCGGGCGAGAAAGAAGCGGCGTAGGGCGCCTCGTGACGGACGAAGATCTCGACGACCTCGCGACGTACAGCTTCGAGCTCCCCGGGGACCGCATCGCGCAGCGCCCGCTCGGCACGCGCAGCGACGCGCGGCTGCTGGTGGTGCCGCGCGACGGCCCGCTGGAGCACCGCGGCGTCCGCGATCTCGTGGCGCTCGTCCGCCCCGGCGACGTCCTCGTCGTCAACGACACCACCGTGATCCCGGCGCGGCTGTACGGAGAGAAGGCGGGGACCGGCGGCCGCGTCGAGGTGCTCCTCGTCCGCCCCGCGGGGGACGACGTTCGGCCCGACGCCGGCAGGGCGTCGTCGACCTGGGTGTGCCTGGTCAACGCATCGAAGAAGCCGAAGGAGGGCACGCGGCTCGTGTTCGGCACCGGCTCCGCGCACGCCATCGACGGCTTCTTCGCCACCGTCGAGGGCGCCGTCGACGACGAGCCCGGCGCGTTCATGGTTCGCTTCGACGGGGATCCCGTGGTGTTCGCGCGCGCGTACGGTCACGTGCCGCTGCCGCCGTACATCGCGCGCGGCGACGACGACGACGACGTCTCCCGCTACCAGACCGTCTTTCACGACGACGAAAAGCCTGGCTCCTGCGCCGCCCCCACGGCCGGCCTCCACTTCGACGACGCCCTCATCGCGGCGCTGCGGGACAAGGGCGCGGCCTTCGCCAAGGTCACGCTGCACGTCGGCCCGGGCACGTTCCTCCCGGTGAGGGGCGACCGCCTCGACGAGCACGTCATGCATCCGGAGCCCTGGTTCGTCGACGACGACGCCGCGGCCGCCATCGCGAAGGCGCGGGCGCAGGGAGGCCGCGTCGTCGCCGTCGGCACCACCACGCTGCGCTGCCTCGAGAGCGCCGCCAAAGACGGCGCCGTCCGCGCCGGCGCCGGCCTGACACGCTTGTTCATCAAGCCCGGCCACCGCTTTCAGGCGGTCGACGCGCTCGTCACCAACTTCCACCTGCCTCGCTCCACGCTCTTCGTCCTCGTCTGCGCCTTCGCCGGCCGCGCCCGCATGAGCGCCGCCTACGCGGAGGCCGTACGCGAGGGCTATCGCTTCTACAGCTACGGCGACGCCTGCTTCCTCGAGCGGGCGCCCGAAGAACGGGTGTGAGCGGCGCCTTTTGTGGAGGACGCGGCGCGGGCGTCGTACCGTCCGGTCGTCGTGGATTTCTCGTTCACCCTCCTCGGCACCGACGGCGACGCGCGGCGCGGGCGGCTGGTCACGCCCCACGGGGCGATCGAGACGCCGATCTTCATGCCGGTCGGCACCGCGGGCAGCGTCAAGTCACTCGGGCCGGACGACCTCGTCGAGGCGGGCACGCAGATCCTCCTCGCGAACACCTACCACCTGCTCCTGCGCCCCTCGCCCGAGCGTGTGGCGCAGCTCGGCGGGCTGCACGAATTCATGTCCTGGGACCGCCCGATCCTCACCGACTCCGGCGGCTTCCAGGTCTTCTCGTTGGCGCAGGGCGCGCGCGGTGAGGGGCCGCTCGCCAAGGTCGACGACGACGGCGTCACCTTCCGTTCGCACCTCGACGGCCGCAAGTACCGCCTCACGGCCGAGGAGAGCATGCGCATCCAGATGCTCCTCGGCGCCGACATCGTCATGGCGTTCGACGAGTGTCCGCCCGGGGGCGCCTCGCGCGACGTGATCGCCCGCGCCATGACGCGGACCTCGGCGTGGCTCCGGCGGAGCGTCATGGCAATGACGCGGGAGGGTTCACGCCTGTTCGGAATCGTCCAGGGTGGCATCCACGACGACCTCCGCATCCAGCACGCGCAGGAGCTGACGTCGACGTACGACCTGTTTGGCTGGGCGGTCGGCGGGCTGTCCGTGGGAGAGGGCAAAGCAGACATGCTCCGTGCGCTCTCCACCACGACGCACCACATGCCCATCCACAAACCGCGCTACCTGATGGGCGTGGGCACGCCGGAGGATCTCCTCGACGGTGTGGCGCGAGGCGTCGACATGTTCGATTGCGTGATGCCCACCCGAAACGCCCGAAATGCCACGCTCTTTACGTCCGCGGGCAAGGTGCACATCAAGGGCGCCCGCCACGCCGGCGACGCGGGCCCGCTCGACCCCGCCTGCTTCTGCTACACGTGCCGCACCTTTTCGAGAGGATATTTGCGCCATTTGTGGAATGCGCGCGAGCTCCTCTTTTTCCGCCTCGCCTCGCTCCACAACGTCACGTTCTACCTGGACCTGATGGTGCGTTCTCGCACTGCTGTCGAGGAGGGACGCTTTGCGGCCTTCGCGGCGGCGGAGAAGGAGCGGTGGGCGGCCGGCGATTCTTGAGACACTCGACGAGTGGGAATGCCGAACGCGATGGCTTGTGCGGGCGCGTGCTGTATCATTGTTTCGTGCACCAAGAGGATTCCGAAGCATGGGCCGAGCTGGGCCGCGCGAGCATCGACGGCATCGTCATCGTCGAGCCGCAAGGTCGGGTGAAGCTCGTCAACGACGCCGCCGCGGGCATGTTGCGCGCGGCGACGCGCTCCCTCGTCGGCGTCGAGCTCGGCACGTTCCTCACGCCGTCGCTCGACGTGATCCTCGCGCGCCCGACGGGCGCGCGCATCGACGGCACGCTGCGCCTCGCCAACGGCGGCGAGCTGCCCGTGCACGTGTGGGCCCGCGACGGCGGCTCCTCGGTGTCTCTGGTGTTGCGGGACGCGAGCGAATGGGAGGTGGCGCGCAGCACGCTCACCGTCGTCGCCGCGGGCGTCGAGCACGCGCTCGACGGGTTCGAGATCACCGACGCCGACGGCAACATCGAATATGCCAACGCCGCCCACGCCACGCTCACGGGCTACTCGCTGTTCGAGGCCATCGGCGAGCGCATCACCCGCTACATCGACGACCCGGGCCCGCGCGTGGCGGTGGAGCAGGCGCTGGCGGCGGGCGTGTCGTGGCGTGGCGAGACGTCGTGCGTGCGCAAGGACGGCGCGGTCCGCTTTCATGATCTCGCCATCACCCCGGTCCTCGACGGCCGCGCGCACCTGCAGCGCTGGGTGTGCATCCGTCGCGACGTCACCGATCGCGTCGAGGTCGAGCGCGAGGCGGAGATGCTGCGCGCGCAGCTCGCTCACGCCGAACGCACGAGCATCGTCGGCCGCCTCGCCGCCAGCGTCGCGCACGAGGTCAACAACCCGGCCACCTCCATCCTCGCCAACCTCGAGATGGCGCGCGAAGAGGTCGATCAGCTCGCGAGGGAGATCGAGATCGAGCGCGTGACCGCGTCCGGCCCCGCGCTCGCGGCCCTCGATGCCTGGTGGGCGAAGATCCGGATGGACGAGCGCCTCGCAGCCATGCGCGACGCCTTGGGCGACTCATGGGACGGCACCGAGCGCGTGGTGCGGCTGGTGCGCGAGCTGCGCGGCCTGGCCCGCGTCGCCACCGCGCAGGTGGAGGTGATCTCGCTGAACGACGTCGTGCGGGCGGCCGTGCGCGTCGCGCGCTGCTACGCCCAGGATCGCGCCGAGCTCTCCCTCGAGCTCGGCGTCGTCCCCGACGTCGCCGCGGACCCCACGCAGATCGGCCAGGTGGTGATGAACCTCGTGGCGTCCGCCACCTCCTCCATCACGCCCGGCAACCCCGGCGACAACCACGTCGTGCTCAAGACGTTCCGGCACGGTGACGACGTGGTGCTCACGGTGGAAGACACGGGAACGGGCATCGCCCCCGAGCACCTGCCCCACGTGTTCGATCCCTTCTATTCGCTGCGCAGCTTCGGCGAAGGCCCGGGGCTCGTCCTGGCCGTGGCGCGCGACATCCTCGAGCGCGCCGGCGGCGACATCCGCGTCGAGAGCCGCGCCTCGTCACCCGGGCAGCCGTCGTCCCCGGGGACGCGCTACGTCGTGCGGCTGCCGGCGGCGCCCGCGGTCGTGGACGAGCCGTCGCGCTGAGCGGAGCGCGGCTCCCACCGGATGTCCATCCACAGATCGAACGGGGCGCCGGAGGCGATCTCGATGCGCGGCTCCATGCCGTAGTGCATCAGCAACCCCTCGATGACGCCGACGTCGCCGCAGTCCACCCAACCGTAATAGTCGGTGTAGTGATAGAGCCAATGACGATCGCCCTTGCGCTCGGCGGTCACGCTGCCGTAGTTGGTCATCGCCGAGAACATCTTGGGTCCGGCCTTCAGCACGGCGTCGACGTCGCCGGCGAAGAGCGCCACCAGCACCACGCGCCCGATGAGCGACGAGAGGAACGACGGATAGATGAGGTGGCACGCGCGGCGCAGCGCCTCGCGCAGCGGCACGTCCGGGAAGGCGAGCCGCGAGAACTGGGCCTCCGCGCGCATGATCTCGCCGCGCCAGTACGTCTTGAGCGGGCTGAAGCCCTTGCGCTCGAGCCCTTCGTACAGCTTGCCCTTCAGGTCCGGCCGCTCCTTCAAGATGAGCTTTTCGAAGCTGTCGATGAAGAAGCCTTTGATGAGCGCGGTCTGCGGGACCTGTGCGACCACTCGCTCCACGTCGAGCGGCTCGTGGAACGCGGGGGAATGCAGCGGGGGGACCTCGGGAGACATCTTCTCTGATAACGTCGCGCGACTCTCGGCCGAACGTCAATCGGCTCGAACGCCCGAGGACAGCTTGAAGCGTCTCGACGAGACCGTGCACGCCATGGAGGCCATCGTCGCCGACGTCAAGGCGGGCCTGCTCCCGCGGGACTACGGCTTTTTCGCGCTCTGCTCGCTGCGCTTCGTCGTCGACCTGGTGCAACACCTCGAGGACGGCGGCTTCCACGACCCCGCCTGGATCCGCGGCCTCGCCCTCGACGCCGACCAGCGCTACGTCGACGGCGTGCGCAACGCTCCCGGTGCACGCCCCGGCCCGTGGAAGCTCGCGTTCGACGTGGCGGCGCGCGGCGAGGGAAAGCCGGTGAAGAACCTGCTCCTCGGGATCAACGCGCACATCATGTACGACCTGGTCGTCACGCTCTCCACGAGCATCGTGCCCGCGCGCCGGGCGCAGCAGCTCGCGGACTTCCTGCGGCTGAACGACATCATCCGGGGCGCCGTCGACGGCGTGCAGAACGAGCTCGAGGACGGCGGCCCCGAGTGGCTCCTCGACGCCGACATCGCCTTCGGGCGCCTCGACGAGGGCGCGGTATGGGGCACCTTCAAGCTCACGCGCAGCGCGGCGTTCGACGAAGCCGAGCGCCTCCAGGCGGGGCAGCTCAGCCGCGGCGACGTCGAGCGTCGCGCCCTGCGCATCGGCCGCGCCCTGGCCCTCTTGCCGGTGTGACGAGCGGACCCACGACGGACGGTGCGCCGCGAGGCTATGGCCCGGGGTCCCAGGCGCCGTTCGGCATCGACGACGGCTCGATGCGGGGGCCCTTGATGTCGGCGAGGCCGCCGGCGCGGATGGCCTCGACGACGCCGGCGGCGGACTGGAGGCCGGAGACGACGGCGGCCTCCATGGCCTGCACGTTGACGCCGTTGCGCGTCCAGTCGCCGCAGCACCACAGGCCGCCGACGTCGAGCTCGTAGCGCGCGTGCGGACGGAGCGCGTACAGGCGGGGCTCGGCGGAGAAGAACCGGGTCTCCGCCTGGCAGCTCCGCGAAAACACCCACTTGATGGGTGCGGGCTCGCCTCGCCCGACCTTGTTCGCCACGTCCTTCAGGTGCTCGACGACGTCCTCGCCGAGCGCCGGCATGGCGGCGATGTGCCGAAGCGTCTGCTCGACCACCAGCGGCCCGACCTCGTGCACCCAGCGCGCGAAGTACGCCGCGCGCGCCGCCGGCTTCACCTGACCGAACACGGGCGGCGACAGCGAGCCGGGCGCGCCGACGTCGAACGCCCAGGCGCGCTCGTCGACGGACCAGGGCTCGAGCTCCATCGGATCGTGCGCCAGTTGCGCCAGCACGTGCTGTACGCCCACCGGCCACTGGACCCGCCCGGGCGCGGCCTTGTCGTCGTGGGTGAACACGTCGGCCCACGCGCCCACGAGCTCCCACGCCGTCCCGTCGAACGGCCCCGTCGACGACGCGTCGAGGCGGATGGCTTCGAAGCTCGGCGCGTGCCACGCGCGGCGCAGGTCGACGAGGATGGTGAACAGCCCCTCGAGGTTGGAGATCGAAAGCGGCCTGCTCTCGACGGCGTTCGGCGGATCCACGAACGGGAGCGCGAGCTTCTTGTCGAAGAAGAGCTGAAGGTTCACCGTCTCGTTCGCGTACGGCGCGAGCAGCCCCAGCCGGCGCCGCAGCTCGCTTCGCGGCAGGAGACGCTTCAAGCACGCGGGCAAGAGCGACGAGACCACGACGTCGGCGGCGAGCGTGGCGGAGGTGGCTCCCTTGTCGACGGGATCCACCATCGACACCGGGCGCTTCTCACGCCCGGCGTGCGTGGTCACCTCGACGCTGTGGACGCGCCCGGCGGCGACGTGGATCTGCTTGGCCCACGTGCCCGTGCGAATCACCACCGGTACGCCCTGGGCCGCGCGGTCCTCGATGCGCTGCTTGACGTCGTCCCACACGGCTTGCGCGTCGTCACCGTCGAAGACCTGGAGCTTGGCGGTCTGAAAGCTCCGGTGCCCGAGCTGCACGTCGCGCAGCGCGCTCGCGAGGTCGAAGGCGTACGGCGAGGAGAACGCGGCCTTGTACACGTTCTTCACGTACGGCGACGTGCGGGGATCGTAGTCGAGCGCGGTATCGAGGATCACCCGGGCGTCGCGCAGGATGAGCCTGAACAGCTCGACGATGGCGCGCTGGGTGTCGCTGAGCCCGCCACCGACGAGCCCTTCGAACAAGCCGGTCACCTTCTCCCCGAGCGAGAGGGCGAGGTCGCGGATGCCGATGAGGATGCCGTCGACGGCGGCGATGGAGGTGGGACCGTGATCGGGCGCCAGCACCGGTGACAGCGCCGCGTGCGCGTTCTTCAAGCGCTCGACGACCACGGACTGCCAAAACGGCTTCAAGAGCTCGCTGACCTCGACGTCTTGCGGCGGCCGCCCACCGAGGAGCGCGCGCAGCTCCGCGCTCACCTCCACCTGTCCGAGCTGCGTGGCGAAGGCCGGGCCGAAAAAGAGGCCCCAGCGCAGGATCGGGCTCAGGTGCTCCTCGTCGAAGAGGATGTCGAGGAAGGACAGCCAGTCGTCGACCTCGACGTCGCGCACCAGGGTGCGGCGCACGAAGGCCTCGAGGGCGCCCACGAACGCGTCGCCGCGCTTGAAGGCGTGCAGGATCGCCCGCGCGCGGGGATCCCACGCGAGGTCGGGCTCCTGCGGATCGCAGACGTGGAGCGCGGTGATGCGGCCGGGCTCGTGCCACTCGCCGGGCACGTCGGGGGGCGCGAGCCAGGCGCAGTACGTCGACGTCGGCCGCGCCGGCGAGAAGCGCGCGCTGCTGTCGCGGGTGAAGCGGAGGAAGTGCCGGTAGCTGTGCCAGGTGAAGTGGATGCCGTGCGGCGTGTGCGCCGCGTGGGGGCGGTGCGGGTGCTCCTGCGGGTCGACGGCGCCGACGTCCCAACTGGTGGCGCGGCCGCCGACCTGGTCCTCGCCCTCGACGAGCGTCACCTGCATCCCCGCCGGCAACGTGCCCGCGCGCGCGTACGGCAGGAGCGCCTCGCTCACGGCGTCGGCGGCGGCGAGACCGGCGAGGCCGCCGCCGAGGATGACGATGTTCTTGGGCCCGCTGTAGGTCATGGGCGCGATTACCCTGCGGCCGAACGAGGCGCGACCGGGGATCAAGCGACCGGAGGAGCGCCGCGCCAATCAGTTGAGCATCTGGCACCAGGACGGCGCCAGGGCGGGCAGGCCCGTGTCGTGCCAGGGGGAGGCGCCCGCGGGGACGCTCATCGGGTGGTCGAGCATGAACTGCCAGAGGAACGCGAACTTCGTGACGCCCGGCGGAGGCTCGATGGGCGGCACGGCGTGTCCCTGGTCGTGGATGCACTGCACCACGAAGTGGCCGTCGGCGAGGAGGGCGTCTTTGTAGGCGATGCTCGCGTCCTTGAAGGAGATGCCGAGCCAGTCGTGGTCGCCGCCCCACAGGACGATGGCGGGGAACTTGTTGGGCTGCGGCTGGTAGCTCATCGACCAGCCCGTGCCACTGACCTCGAGCGAGCCGAGGCCCCCGGAGAGGCTCTCGACGGCCGCGAAGTGGTCGGCGCGTTCGGTGGTGGAGACGTACGTGACCCACAGGCCGCCGGCGCTGACGCCGATGCCATAGATGCGTTGGGGGTCGATGTTGAAGTTCTCGTTCACGCAACTGAGCATGTCGTCGAAGAACGTGAGCTCCTTGTCCGCGCCCCAGGACTCCGCGAACGGCCAATCGAACTGATAGGCCTTGTCGCCGTTGTCCTTCCGGAGCTTCTCGGGGAGCACGATGATGAACGGGAACTGTTGGACCGCGCTCTCGAGCTCGCCCTGCGAGATGAAGGAGTTGGCGTCGGCGTTCAGCCAGTGCCACGCGAACATCAAGGGGTACGGCTGCGTGCCGTCGTAGGAGTCGGGCACCAAAAGGCGGAACGCGCGGGTGTCCTCCGTGGACGGGAAGTCGTCGACGAGCGAGCTCGCCGAGGTCGGCCCGCCGACGAGCACCGGGCAGGCCCCGTGGGAGTACGGCGGCATCGGCGGCGGCGTGCGCGCGCCGGGCTCGGGCTCGCCCTCTCCCTCTCCCTCTCCCTCGCCTTCACCCTCGCCCTCGCCCTCGCCTTCGCCCTCTCCCTCGCCTTCACCCTCGCCGGCGTCGCCTTCTCCGGCGACGACGTCTCCCTCGCCCTCCCCTTCGGCGGCGACGTCGCCCTCGCCCTCGCCGGCGGCGATCGGGCCGGCGCCGTCGGGGGCGCACCCTCCGAACGCGAGGGTGACGACGAACGCGGCGAGGGGAGCACACGAGGAGCGCATGAGGCGCCTCCTGCCACGGCCACCCCCGCGTCGAAACCGTGGGTCCTCCCGCCGACGTCGGTCGAATGCCCGACGTTCCCCGAAGGGCGCGCGGGTCACTCGTGCCGCAGGGCCTCGATGGGGTCGAGCCGGGACGCGCGCCAGGCCGGGTAGAAGCCGAAGACCACGCCGACCGTGGCCGCCGCCGCGAAGCCACCAGCAGCCCGGCGGGCGAGGGGGACACGGGCCACTTCACGAACCGAAACGAGGATCACGTTCATGATGCCGATGCCGCCGACGACCAGCGAGCAGGAGCGCGAGCGTGTCGCTCGCCTGCACGCGGGCTTTCAGGATCTCGTCGGGGCGGCGGATGTTGAAGTCGTCCTCGCGCCCGGGCTCGATGTGGTGGCGCTCCCGCATGAGCGCGGTGACCGCGACCGCGTCCTGCACCGTGAGCGATGTGGTGCCATGAGCGCCGGTGCGGACCCCGTTGATGTTGCGGCCGCCGGCCTCGATCCAGACCAGGTTGTCCCCCAGATCCGCGAGCGCGGCGAGCGCGCTGTCCGAGCCGGCCTTGCCCACCGCGACGACGAGCACCACGGCGGCGACGCCGACGGCGATGCCGAGCGACGTCAGGACGCTGCGCAGGAGGTTCCGCCAGAGCGCGCGGGCGGCCTCGAGAGCGAGCCAGAGGGCCATGCCCGACCGATACCCCGGACATGCCCTTGCGGTAGGGGGCCGACACGGCTAGCACCCGCCGCATGGGTGAAATTGTCCAATCCCTCGTCGCTCAGGCGAGCGGGGGACCCGACCTCATGCAGATCGCGCTGTTCATCGTTCCGATGTTCGCGATCATGTACTTCCTCATGATCCGCCCCGAGAGGAAGAAGCAGGCCGATGCCCAGGCCCTGCTCTCCTCGCTCAAGAAGGGCGACGACGTCGTCCTCACGAGCGGCGTCTTCGGCAAGATCCAGGCTGTCGATGACAAGACCGTGGTCGTCGAGGTCGCCGACAAGGTGCGCCTCAAGGTGCTGAAGCAGGCGGTCATGGGGCCGTCCGCCCGTTACCTCCAGACGGCGGCGGACCCCAAGAAGCTCGAAGACAAAAAATCGGAAGCGAAGCCCGCCGAAGAGGCGAGCGACAAGAAGAGCGCATAAACATGCAGCAGAACACGTGGCTCATCCGCCTCCTCTTCACGATCGGCGTGCTCGCGCTCGCGGGCTACCTGCTCGTGCCCACGTTCATCTACTTCAGCCTCGACGACAAAGAGCTCGCCGAGGTGCAGAAGGACTCGGCGGCGTTCAAGAAGCACATCCCGTCGTGGTCACAGGACAGCCACATCGTGCCCGGCCTCGACCTGCAGGGCGGCGTGCACATGGTGCTCGGCGTCGACCTCGACAAGGCCATCAGCGACAAGGCGCGCCGCATCGCCAGCCGCCTGCGCGACGAGCTCACCGAGAAGCACGTCGAGTTCATCAGCGTCGAGCACCTCGCCGACGTCGGCAAGGGTGACCGCGTCGAGGTGAAGTTCAAGAACGCCGACGCGCTCAAGACCTTCGACGACGACCTCAGCGCCCGCTACGCGGACCTCGCCGAGATCTCGCGCGACCGGGACACGTTCACCGTCCTGTTCCGCGTGCACCCCGACTGGGTGAAGAAGATCAAGAACGACGCGGTCGACCAGACCATCAAGACCATCTCCAACCGCATCGACAAGATGCACGTCACGGAGCCGTCCATCACCAAGCGCGGCAGCGATCAGGTGCAGGTGCAGCTCCCCGGCTACACCAACCCCGAGGAGGCCAAGAGCCTCATCGGCCGCACGGCGCAGCTCGAATTCCAGATGTGTGACGACACCAACGACTTCCTCACCAAGCTCACGGACCTGCCGCCCTGGGCGAAGCTCAAGAACACGGGCTTCCAGAGCAAGCACGGCGACTACGTCAAGGACATCTACCTCGACTTCCCCGAGGACCACGTCAAGGAGATGCGGCAGTACCTCCAGGGCAAGGTGCCGCAGGGCCTCGAGGTCAAGTTCCACCACCTCGACGCGCGCGCGGGCGAGCCCAAGATGATGCGCACCTATACGCTCAACTCGGACGTCGAGCTCACCGGCGACGACCTCGTCAACGCACAGGTGTCCATGGGCTCCCCGGAGAACCCGCAGCCCTACGTCACGCTGGAGTACTCGCCGACGGGCAGGCAAATCTTCGCCGACCTCACCACCAAGAGCGTGGGCAAGCGCATGGCCATCGTCCTCGAGGACATCGTGGACTCGGCCCCCGTCATCAACGAGCCCATCACCGGCGGCTCCGCGCAGATCACCATGGGCGGCTCTCGCACGCGCGAGGAGGCCCTGCACGACGCCAACGATCTCGCGCTGGTCTTGAAGGCGGGCGCCCTGCCCGCCCCCGTGACCTTCCGCGAGGAGCGCTCCGTCGGCGCCACCCTCGGCAAGGACGCGCTGCAGCAGGCCAAGTGGGCCTGCCTCGTCGGCGCCATCCTCGTCACGGTGTTCATGCTGTTCGTCTACCGGCTCGGCGGTCTCTTCGCGATGATCGCGGCCTTCCTCAACATCTTCCTGGTGCTCGCGGCGCTGTCGTTCTTCAACGGCTCGCTGTCGCTGCCGGGCATCGCCGGCCTGCTGCTCACCGTCGGCATGGCCGTGGACGCAAACGTCATCATCAACGAACGCATACGCGAGGAATTCCTCGCAGGAAAAACGGCGCGAGCGTCCGTGGAGGCGGGCTACGCGTCGGCGTTCACCGCCATCCTCGACAGCAACGTCTCCGCGTTCCTCGCGGGCCTCGTCCTGCTCGAGTTCGGGTCGGGCCCCGTCCAGAACTTCGCGACCACGCTGCTCATCGGCATCGTGTCCACCATGTTCACCGCGGTGTTCGTGACCCGCATCTTCTTCGACATCTACACACTGAAGGACCGTGAGCGCTTGCTCATCTGAGGCACCCATGCAGTTCTTCCATCTCTTCGACAACACCAAAGAGCGCGACCTCGTCGGCCGGGGGCGCTACTTCGTCCTCGTCGGCTTCATCTTCGCCACGGCCATGACCATCGGCATGATCTTCCCAGGCATCAACTGGGGCATCGACTTCGCCGGCGGCATGGAGATGCAGGTGAAGTTCGGCAAGCCGGTGAAGGCGGAGGAGATCCGCCACGCCCTCGTCGACCTCGGCTTCCACAAGCACCAGGTGCAGAGCTACGGCGCCACGGAGAACAACGAGTGGCTCGTGCGCGTCGAGCGCGTGAGCTCGCTGACGCCCGAGGCCATCAAGGGCGCCGAGACGGCCATCGAGAAGGAGCTCGGCGTCGACACCACCGTCGAGTTCAACCCGCAGGAGGGCGACCGCTTCCATCTGACGGTGCCGTTCAAGGGGAACCCCGAGGACATCAAGGCGCAGCAGAAGGCGCTCGACGCCATGCAGGCCACCATCGGCGACGCCGTCGAGAAGCACACGGACCTGCGGCTGCGCCGCACCACCACCAAGGACGGCACGGAGTCCACCATGGACGCCATCGTCCGCGACGAGCCGTACCAGGGGAAGGTGAAGTTCCTCGTGCAGCTGCAGGGCATCTCCGACAAGGTGTCGAAGGCCCTGTCGGCCAAGTTCGGCAACGTCGAGGTGCGCCGCGTGGACTTCGTCGACGCCACCGTGGCGCAGGAGCTGAAGACCGACGGCCTCGTCGCGCTCATGCTCACGCTCGCGCTCATCCTCGCCTACGTGGCCATCCGCTTCGACTTGTTCTTCGCCCCCGGCGCCGTGATCGCGCTGCTCCACGACCCTCTGGGCGCGCTCGCCGTGTACGTCATCGGCCGCATGGAGTTCGATCTCCCGTCGGTGGCGGCGCTGTTGACCACCGTCGGCTACTCCATCTCCCACACCATCGTCATCTACGATCGCGTGCGCGAGACCATGCCGCCGGAGCCACCCGGCGGCCACTCGTTCGAGACCGTGAAGAAGGTCGTGAACAAGGCCGTGAGCGACACGCTCAACCGCACCATCAACACCACCATCACGGTGCTCTTCACCACCGTGTCCGTCTGGGTGTTCGCCGGCGGCTCGGTGCGCGCCTTCGCCGCCTGCCTCACCGTCGGCTGCGTCATCGGTGCCTACTCGTCCATCTTCATGGCGCCCACGATCTACCTGTGGTTCCGCAAGAACTTCTACAAGCCCCCCGAGCGCAACCGCCGCGGCATCACGCGAGAAGATCGCGCCCGCGGCGTCGTGTGATCCGCGCGGCCGCTCCCTGCGGTCGCTGATCGCTGATCACGCGCGGCCGCTCCCTCCGGTCGCTGATCGCTGATCACGCGCGGCCGCTCCCTCCGGTCGCTGATCACGCGCGGCCGCTCCCTCCGGTCGCTGATCACGCGCGGCCGCTCCCTCCGGTCGCTGATCACGCGCGGCCGCTCCCTCATCAGCGCGAGCTGGGCGCGACCGCAGCGCTGCAAGAGCTTGTCCCACATCGGCGCATAGGGCGACGCTGGCGTCGGCCGTTGGGACCCGTGCTAGTGTCCCCCCGGTCTGTCTGCCGGAGACTGAATGCTGAAGATCGGCCAGCTCATCCAGGAAGGGAACCCGTTCATCATGTTGGCGATGGTGAGCCTTCTCGCCGTCGTCATCATCACCACGGAACGGTTCTATACGCTCTACTTCCGCTATCGCTTGAAGGTCCCACCGTTCCGCAAGGCGCTCGAACAAGCGCTGACCGAGACGGACCTCAACAAGGCGCTGCGCATCGCGTCCATCAACCAGAACCACCCCGTCTGCAAGGTGGCGCGCGCGGGCCTGCTGCGCGCCAACGGCGGGGATCGGGAGCTGGTGCGGGCGATGGAGACGGCGCAGCTCGAGTGCATGCCCCGCATCACCGGGCTCACGCCGTTCCTCGCGATGCTCGGCAACCTGGGCACCCTGCTCGGCCTCATCGGCACCGTGTTCGGCATGATCGCGGCGTTCGAGGGCCTCGGCGTCAGCGACTCGGGCGCCAAGCAGGAGATCCTCGCCCGCGGCATCGCCCTCGCCATGAACGCGACGGCCACCGGCCTCATGGTCGCCATCCCCGGCACCTTCTTCGCCACGCTGTTCGGCTTCCGGCAAGAGAAGATCCAGGATCAGATGGAGGAGACGTCGCTCACCGTCGCCGGCGCCATCGGCCAGGCCACCCGTGAGGCCAAGCTGCGCGCGCAGCAGGGGCAGCGCTAGCCGATGCCAAGGCGCCGCAAGATCGACGGCGACAAAGAGGTCGACCTCGCCGCCCTCGTCGACATCTTGTCGAACATGCTCTTCTTCCTGCTCGCCACCGTGAGCTTCCTGCAGCTCAAGACCTTGAACACCGCGGTGCCCGCCTTGTCGACGGGGCCGGTGTCGACGGGCAAGTCCGTCGACGTCAGCGTCGAGGTGCGAAGCACGGGCTACGTCCTCAAGGCCACGGGCGAGGCGGCGGACCCCAACTCCACCTTCCAGCCCGTGCAGCGCGACATCCCGCGCATCTCCGACGCGAGCACCTGCAAGGCGCAGAAGGCCGTGGCCCCGTGCCTTGACCGCAAGAAGCTCACCAAGGAGGCGTGGGAGATCAAGAAGCAGGCGCCCGAGACCAAGGTGGTGATGATCTTCCCGGAGCAGACCGTGCCCTTCGAGGAGATCGTCCAGACCATGGACGCCACCCGGGAGATGCCCTCCATCATCGACCCCAACAAGAAGGTGCCGCTGTTCACGCGCCCCGTGCTGTCCGAGCTGGTGACGGGGAATGAACAGGCGCGCGACGACGGACCTGCCCCGTGAGCGACGATCCGGATTGGGTGCCGCGCAAGCGGCGGAAAAAGAAGATCGAGGTGATGCGGCTGAACCTCGCGCCGCTCATCGACATCAACGCGAACCTCCTCTTCTTCCTCATCGTGGCCAACTCGGTGCAGGAGGACCGCCTGCAGGCCGGCAAGGACGTCGAGCTCCCCGCCTCCACCTCGAGCAAGGCGGAGGCCGGCGACCTCGTCTCCGTCGTCGTCAGCATGAACAACATCTCGGTCAACGAGCTCAACATCACGCCGTCGCCCATCAAGAACGGCCAGCTCATCGCCAACTTCCTCGACACCAAGAAGGAAGACCGCATCACGCCGCTGTACACACGGCTGACCGAGCGCTTCCAGGACCTGGTGCGCAAGGGCGCCCAGCCCGGCGCCACCGACGACGACAGCAAGCTCCCCGTGGTGCTCATCCAGGCCGACCGCCGCCTCCCGTACTCCACGCTCGCGAAGGTCATGCGCACCTGCGGTGAGGCAGGCTTCAGCAAATTCCGCTTCGCCGCCAAGAGCGGCTGAGCCCCGCCCGGGCGCCGGCCAGCACGAGCCGCCCAGCGACGGGCGAGACGAGCGGTTCCCCGCCGTCATCCCGGTGCTAGCTTCGCGGCCGCATGTTCGCCGCGCTCGGGCGCCTGTCGTTTCGCTTCCGCTGGGTGATCGCCTGCGCCTACCTGGCGCTCGTGGGTCCGCTCGTGTGGCTCGGCCTGCCGGTCTTCGAACGGCTGCGCGCCGGCGGCTTCGAGGACCCGACGTCGGAGAGCTGGCGCGTCTATTCGGACCTCGAGCGCGAGATCAAGGTCGGCGACGCCGACATCCTCGCTCTGTACACCGCGCCCTCGGGAACCATCGACGACATCGAGGCGTACACCGCGGCGCTCGAGGCCATCTCGCGCGTCGAGAAGGACCCCGCCGTCGTCACCACCGCGAGCTGGTACACGACGCAGGCGCCGCAGCTCATCACCAAGGACAAGACGCGCACCTTCGTGCTCATCGCGCTTCGCGGCGACGACCAGACCAAGATCGAGGCCACGCGCCGCCTGAAGCCGCTCCTGGAGGCGCCGCCGCTCACGCTGCAGATGGGCGGGGTGATCCCGGTGAACATGGCCGTCGCCACCACGGTGGAGGCGGACCTCAAGCGCGCCGAGCTGGTGGCCTTCCCCATCACCGCCGTCCTCCTGCTGATCTTCTTCGGTTCGCTGGCGTCGGCGTCGCTGCCGCTCACGCTCGGGGCGCTGGCCATCGCGTTCGCCCTCGGCGTGTTGCGCGTGCTCACGGCGTTCACGCCCATGAGCATCTTCGCCGTCAACATCATCACGTTGCTCGGCCTCGGCCTCGCCATCGACTACTCCCTGTTCCTGATCAACCGCTATCGCGAGGAGCTGCCGCGGCTCGGCCCCGAGGGCGCCCTGGTCAAAGCCGTGTCCACGACGGGGCGGGCCGTGGCGTTTTCGGGCGTGACGGTGGCGGCCAGCCTGTGTGGGCTGTTCGTGTTCCCGCAGAATTTCCTGCACTCCATCGCGCTCGGCGGCATCGCCGTGGTGCTCGGCGCCATCCTGCTGTCAGTGTCGCTGTTGCCGGCGCTGCTCGCCATCCTCGGCAAGCGCGTGGACGCGCTCAAGGTGCCCTTCATCAAGACCGAGGTGAAGGACGTCAAGGAGACGTTCTGGCACAAGATCGCCTTCGCCGTGATGCGCCGCCCGGTGCTGACGGCGCTCGCCGTGACGCTGCCTCTCCTCGTCGTGGGGACCCCGTTTTTGCGGTTCAACCCGAGCTTCCCCGACTACCGCATCCTGCCGCCCAGCGAGCCCGCCTTCATCGCCAACGACATCCTCGACAAGGAGTTCGACGGCAAGCAGATGACGCCCATCGACGTGCTCGTGAAGACGCCCTCGCGCGCGCTCGACAAGGACAACCTCGAGAAGCTCTACGACCTGTCGCAAAAGCTCGAGAAGATGCCGCACGTGAAGCAGGTCTCCGGGCTGTTCACGCTGGTCCCGGGGATCCCGCGGGAGACCATCATCGACAAGCTCTCGCTGCCCAAGGACAAACAGGATCCACAGGTGCAGATGGGCATCGACGCCTTCTCGCACGACGACTACTTCCGCTTCGCCGTCCTCCTCGACATCACGTTCAACGAGGCCGAGTCCATCGCGCTCGTGCGCGACCTGCGCACCATCGACATCCCGGGCTTCGACGTCGAGATCGGCGGCCCGGCCGCGTTCCTCATCGACCTGCGCGACCGCCTCGTGGAGCGCGCGCCCAAGATGATCGGCATCGTCTGCCTGGTGATGTTCATCGTGCTGTTCCTGGTGTTCGGCTCGGTGACGCTGCCGTTGAAGGCGATGCTCATGAACGCGCTGTCGTTGTCGGCGAGCTTCGGGGCGCTGGTGTGGGTGTTTCAGGACGGGCGCTTCTCCCACGTGCTGCACTACGTCCCGCTCGGCATCTCTGACTGCACGGCGCCGCTGTTGATGTTCGCCATCGTCTTCGGCTTGTCCATGGACTACGAGGTGCTGCTCCTGTCACGGGTGCGCGAGGAGTATGTGAGGTGCGGCGACAACGACGTCGCCGTCGCCCACGGCCTCGCCCGCACCGGCAACCTCATCACGCGCGCGGCGCTCCTGCTGTTCGTGGTCATCGCGGCGTTCGGCACCAGCCACATCATCTTCATGAAGTCCCTGGGCCTGGGGATGGCGCTGGCGATCCTCCTCGACGCCACCATCGTGCGTGGCCTGCTGGTGCCGGCGGCGATGAAGCTCATGGGCAAGTGGAACTGGTGGGCCCCGGCGTTCATGGTGAAGCTCTGGGAGAAGGCCGGCCTGAGCGACCTCGAAGGCCACGACGACTGAGGGTCAGCCGACGTCGAGCGTGCCCTCGACGACGAGGACGGCGTGGCCGAGGAGCGTCACGCGATCCCCGCGCAGCTCCACGCCCACGTCGCCGCCGCGGGCGCTGAGCTGGCGCCCGCGCAACGCGCGCTTGCCGAGCTTCGCGCCCCACAGCGGCCCGAGCACGCAGTGGGCGGAGCCGGTGACGGGGTCCTCGTCGACGCCCTCCGCCGGCGCGAAGAAGCGCGAGACGAAGTCCACGCCACCCTCCCCGCCGTCCCCTGTGTCGTCGACGCCCGCGGGCGCCGCCGCGCGGGCGGTGGCGCAGACGGTGCGGCAGCCGAGCGCGCGCACGGCGGCGTAGTCGGGGACGAGCTTGCCTACGGCCTCGGCGCTCTCGAGCACGACGACGACGTCCTCGCGAAAGGCGTGCTGCTCGACGACGGCCGCGCCCAGCGCGTCCGCCACGCGCGCGTCGACGGGACCCGGCGCAGGCGGACGCGCGGGGAAGTCCATGGCGAGGGCGTCGCCGGCGCGCGCGACGAGGAGCGGGCCGGACTTCGACAGGAAGCGCACCTCGGCGGCGCCGGGGGTCAGGCGCGTGAGCACCACGTGCGCCGACGCCAGCGTCGCGTGGCCGCACAGGTCCACCTCGACGGCCGGGGTGAGCCAGCGGATGCGCCAGGCGTCGCCCTCCGGCAGCAGGAACGCCGTCTCCGAGAGGTTGTTCTCGCGAGCGATCGCTCGCATCACCTCATCGTCGACGGGGGCCTCGAGGACACAGACCGCCGCGGGGTTTCCGTGGAAGCGCTCGCGGGTGAAGGCGTCGACGACGAAGTGAGGGATGCGCATGACCCGCTCCGGAACAGGGACCAGCGCCCGCCCTCCGGGCGGAGCCGCCTCAGTAGCAGATGTCCTCGCGCGCGCGGTTGCGGCACGCGTCGGCGAAGCCCGCGATGGCGTCCGGCGTCAACGGGCTCGCCTCGAGGACGATGTCGGCGGCGACGGCGGCGGTGTGGACGTCGAGCTTGGGGTCGTCGGTGACGACGGTGCGAGGGTGGCCGCACTCTGGGTCGTCCGAGATGGCGTCGAAGCCGTCGAGCACCTGCTGGCGTTCGGCGTCTGTGGCGTCGGGGCCGATGAGCAGGACGATGCCGCCGTGCTCGAGGTTGTGCACCCAGTTCCCGCGGTTGACGACGTCATCGTGGACGCCCCAGCTCGCCCACACCGGGAAGTGCGGGCCCGAGGCGGGCGGGTTGTGCTCGTAGACGAGCTCCTCCTCGGTGTTGACGTGTGTCCATCCCTCGTCGGGGACGGCCTCGGCGCCGTCGAAGGTGCACACACCGTCGCGCGGGGTGCCGTCGCTGTAGCAGCCGCCGGCGAGGCCGGCGCACGCCGCGAGCGCGACGGCGGCCGTGGCGGCGGCCCGCGCTCTCGTCGACGTGCGCACCCGGAGAGGCATGGCGGCAGGATGCCACGTCACGGCGGCTCCCGCATCGCCGCGGTGAGCGCGTCGAGCGCGGCCCGGGTCTTCCCCCCCTCGCGCCCGAGCGGCTTGGCGCCGTGGTGCACCACGAACGCCTCGAGCGACTTGAGCGCGGCGTCGGCGTCCTTCTCGTCGACGCGGGCGGAGATCTCGACGAGGTCGCCGCCGGGGATGCGCCAGCGCTCGAGGGCCGCCGGCAGCGCGAGCCCCGGCGCCTTCGCCGGCTTCCACACCGTCGTCGACACCGGCCCGAGGACGGCCAACGCGTCCCAGGGCACGCCCGGCGCGCCGAGCACCGTGTCGGCGAGGGCGCGCTGCGCGTCCGTGAACAGCGAGCGCACGGGCCGCGCGCGCGCGACGACCGCCTCGATGTGCTTGCCCTTGACGTGCTCCGTGAGGCTCGTGGTGACGACGGCGGCGCTCTCCGTTCGGTCCACCTCGCGCTTGAAGCCGGCGCGCTGCTCCGTGCCGGCGGGGACCGGCGTGGCCCCCGGCACCTTCACCGCGACGTCGTCGCCGTGGCCGTGCACCCGCCGCGCGCGCAGCACCACGCCGCGGGCGTAGAGGGTCAGCTCCGGCGTGTCGAAGAACACCACGTCGCGGCGCTCGCCGGCGTCGAGCCGCATGGCCTTCTCGACGCGCGCGCCGTCGGCGTCGCCGAGCTCGATCTTCACCTCGACCTTCACCCCGGGAACGTACCGCACCGCGCGCCTCACCGGGCCGAGCGCCGGCGGGGTGAGCGCGCCGCGGCGGCGCTGTGAGCTCGGATCGTGCGCGCCGTCCCCGTCCTCGTCCTCGTCCTCGTCTGCGGCTGCGCCGTCGGGCTCGCGGGCCCGGCGCGGGCCGACAGCGTCGCGCTGCTGCCGGCGGTCGGCGACGGCGTCGCCCTCGACGACCTCGCGCGCATCATCGATCAACGGGTGCGCCGCGGCGCCGAGAAGGCCTTCGGCGACAAGCTCCAAAGGGGCGCCTCGACGCGCAAGAACCTCGACGACGCCGCCGGCCGCGGGCTCGGCTGCGACCGCGCCGGCGTGTTCGCTCCGGGCGCCGTCCTCGACTGCGTCGTCCAGGCCGGCGTGGTCTGCAACGCCGAGACCGGGGGACCGCACGAGCTGGTGGTGAGCGCCGACGGCTTCGCCGCGGCCACGTTCCCCGTCGTCGTCGAGAGCGGCGCCGCCGCCGCCGTCGACGCCACGCTCACGCCTGCGCACGTCGCCGCGCGGCCCCCGGCGCCGCCCCGCCGCCGGAGGCCGCGCGGGCCGCCGCTCGCGGCGTTCATCGCGGGCGGCGCGACGGCCGCGGCCGGCGTGGTCGCCGTCGTCGTGGGCCTGATGCCACGGCTCTTTCCCTGAACGTCGGGAGGCATGGGCGAGAGAAGGCGATGACGCGGTGATTCTAGACAGCGCGCCCGCGTGCGGCGCGGCTCAGGCGAGGGAGAGGAGCCGGCGGGCCTCGTCCACCGTGGCCGGCTCGCGGCCCACGAGGCGCGTGAGCTCCGCGGCCTTCTCGACGAGGGCGCCGTTGCTCTTGGCCATCTCCCCGTCGGGCAAGTAGAAGTTGTCCTCGAGACCGACCCGGATGTTGCCGCCGAGCACCAGCGAGCTCGCCACCAACCGCCACTGCGGCTTGCCGATGCCGATGACCTCCCAGGTCGACCCCGGCGGCACGATGCTCTTTTGGAGCTGGAGCGCCTCGATGGTGGTCGGCAGCCCGCCGAGCACGCCCATGATGAACGAGAACTGCGTCGGCTTCTTGAGCTTGCCCGCGTCGTACAGCGGCCAGATGGAGTTGGTGTGGCCGCTGTCGAAGCACTCGAGCTCCGGCTTGACGCCGCTGTCGTTCATCGCCGCCAACAGCCGCTCGATCTTGCCGAACGTGTTGTCGAAGACCATGTCGAAGACGAAGGCCTTCCGCTTCGACGAGTACTTTGCGTAGTTCATGGTGCCCATGTTCAGCGCGGCGATCTCCGGGCGCGTCTCCCGGATGATGGCCTCCTGCATGGACGTGTCGTCGCCGATGCTGCCGGTGGAGAAGTTGAGGATGATGGGGCAGCGCTTGCGCACCTCTTCCTTGATCTTGCGGAAGGTGTCGAGCTCCCAGGAGGGGCCGCCGTCGTCGGTGCGGCCATGGATGTGAACGCAGGCGGCGCCGGCGTCGTAGCAGCGCTTGGCCTCCTCGGCGAGCTCCACGGGCGTGTACGGCAGGTATGGGCACTGCGCGCGCGTGGCGAGGACGCCCGTGAGCGCCGCGGTGATGATCACCTTGTCCGACTGTGTCTTGCCCTCATGGGCGGCCTGCGTCGTCATGTCATGCCTCAGGGAACGGGGTGTCCATCCCGCGCACGAGCGCGAGGAGCTTCTTGCGAATGCGGGCGAGGTCGTCCGGGGGCGGCGGCGCGTCGCTGGAGCTGTCGGCGACGGCGTCGTCGACGTCCTCGGCGCCGTAGTCGAGGCTGTCGTCGACCTGGCCGAGCTCCGCGGACAGCTCACGCTCGCCGATCTCCCTGAACGCGGCGATGACGAGCGCGCGGGCGGAGGGGCTCTCGAGGTCCCAGAGCACCTCTTTGAGCGTGTCGCCCTGCTCGAAGGCCGCCACCACGCGCGCCAACAGCAGCGTGGCGCGCCACGCCTCGGGCAGGTGGCCGCAGGCCACGGGGAACGACTCGTCCCGCGCCTCCGCGCGGGTCTCGAGGATACCGATGAGCTCGACGACGGCGCGCGGCCCGAGCGCGCGCAGCGCGGCGACTGAGTGGGACGAGAAGGGATCGAGGCGGTTGCTCATATCAAACGGGCATAATCGCGTGCTTGCGCGGCGGCAAATGACCGCGCTTCCGGCAGGCGGTGGACAGCGCCGCGATCAGGACCTTCCGGGTGTCCCGGGGGTCGATGACGTCGTCGACGTAGGTGCGGGCCGCCGGGATGTAGGGGTTGATCAGGTCCCGGAAGCCCTCCACCAGCTCCGCCCGGGTCTTGTCGGGCTCGCTCGAGGCCTCGATCTGCTTGCGGAACGCGATGTTGACCGCGCCCTCCGGCCCCATCACGGAGATCTCGGCGGTGGGCCAGGCAACGATGAGGTCGGGCCGATAGCCCTTGCCGCACATGACGTAGTAGCCGGCGCCGTAGCCCTTGCGCACGACGACGGTGAGCTTGGGGACCGTCGCCCGCGACACCGCGAAGAGCATCTTGGCGCCGTGGCGGATGATGCCCTCCTTCTCCGTCTTCACGCCGACCATGAAGCCGGGCACGTCCTGGAGGAACAAGAGCGGGATGCCGAACGCGTCGCAGGTCTCGATGAAGCGGGCGGCCTTGTCGGCCGGGTCATTGGTGAGGACCCCGCCCATGTGCTTGCTGTTCGATGCCACCACGCCCACCGGACGACCGCCCATGCGGACGAGGGTGGTGATGATGGCCTGGCCGAACTTGGGCTTGAGCTCGAGGACGGGGCCGTCCGTGTCGGCGAGCCGGGCGATGAGCCCGTGCATGTCCATGGGCGCGCGGTTGTTCTCCGGCACGAGCGAGGCCGCGTCTTCGATCCGCCGCGCCGGCGCGTCGCTCGTGGGGTACGTGGGCACGGGGTCGTCGAAGCTCGACGGAAAGAACGACAGCCACGTCTTGATGGTGGCGAGCATGTGGTCGTCGTCGTCGACCTCGAGGTCGCCGACGCCGGACTCGCGGCAGTGCACCTTGGAGCCCCCGAGCTCCTCGGCGGTGACGTCGGCGCCGGTGGCGGCCTTCACGAGCGGCGGGCCCGCGAGCGCCATCGACGACGTCTTCTTCACCATGGGCACGAAGTCGGCGAGCCCGGGGACGTAGGCGGTGCCGGCGGCGCACGGACCCATCATCGCCGCCACCTGCGGGATGACGCCCGACATCATGACCTGGTCGAAGAACATCTGGCCCGAACCGGCGAACATCGCCGTGGTGGCCTCCTGCACACGGGCGCCGGCGCTGTCGAGGAGCCAGACGATGGGGATGCGCCGCTCGAGCGCCAGCTCGCGCAGGCGGTGGCACTTGAGCTCGGTGTTCTGCCCGATGCTGCCGGCCATGACGGTGAAGTCGTACGCGATCGCGGCGACGGGGCGGCCGTCGACGAGGCCGCTGCCGACGACGACGCCGTCGGCGGGCGTCTCCCGCCCGGCCATCATGGGCGACTCGCTGGTGTGGTGCGCGTGGATCATCAGCTCGGTGAACGTGCTGTTGCCGTCGCCGTCCTTGTCGAAGAACCGGTCGATGCGCTCCCGGCAGGTGAGCTTCTTGGCCGCGTGCTGCTTGGCGACCGCGTCCTCCCCGCCCATGCGCTTGATGCGGGCCACGCGCTCCTCGAGGTCGCGCAGCTTGTCGTCGAGGATCGTCATCGGCCGCTCCACTTGGGCTCGCGCTTTTCGAAGAACGCGCTGATGCCCTCCGCGGCGTCTTCGAGCTGGATGTTCAGGGTGAGCTGGTCGCGCAGGAAGCCGAGCTTCTGCTCGAAGGGCATGTCGCGTTGGTTGGCGATGGCGCGCTTACCGAGCTGCAACACCGACGGCGACAGCGACGCGAGCTGCGCGGCGTACGCCACCCCCTCGCGCAGCACGTCGCCACGAGGGACGACGCGGTTGACGACGCCGACGTCGACGGCACGCTGCCCGCGCACCTTGCCGCCCAGGAGCACGAGCTCGTTGGCGGCCTTGGCAGGGAGCTGCTCGTAGATGAGCGCGGCGATCATCATGGGGAACAACCCGCGCTTGACCTCGGGTGTTCCGAGGTCGGCGTCGTCCGCGGCGACGGCGAGGTCGCACGCGAGCACGAGGCCGAAGCCGCCACCGAGCGCCATGCCGTTCACCGCGCCGACGACGGGCTTGGACATGCGCCGGAACTGCAGGAGCAGCTCGGCGAACAGGCCGCGCCTTTTGTGCTGCTCGAAGAAGCCTTCCCCCTGCATGCCGCCGCCGAGGTCGCCGCCGGCGCAGAACGCGGCCCGCTCGCCCTCACCGGCGCCGGTGAGCACGAGCGCCCGCACGTCGTCGTCCTTGTCGGCGTCGGCGAGCGCGGCGCGCAGGGCGTCGACGAGCTCGGGCGACAGGGCGTTTTTGCGCTCGGGCCGGTTGAGGGTGAGGACGCGCACGCCCCGTTGGCCGCCGGGGTGGTCCTCGATGAGGAGCACGCCGCTCATGGCCGCGCCGCCGGCACGAAGACGTCGACCTCGTCCCCCGCGTGTTGGACGGGCTCAGCCATCGAGGAGCTCTCGAGCGATGAGCTCGCGCTGGATCTCGCTGGTGCCTTCGCCGATGGGTCCGAGGCGCGCGTCGCGATAGAGGCGCTCCACGGCGTAGTCGTCGGTGTAGCCCCAGCCGCCGTGGATCTGGACGGCGGCGTCGGTGAGCCGCACCGCCATCTCGCACGCGTACGTCTTGGCCACGGAGGCGCGCGCGCCGAGGTGCTCGCCCTTGCTCTTGCGCCACGCGCACTGCCTGGCCATGAGGCGCGCGGCGTCGAGCTCGATCTTCATGTCGGCGATCTTGAAGTGCACCGCCTGCAGCCGCGCGATGGGCTTGCCGAACGCCGTGCGCTCCTGCGCGTACTTGCGCGCGGCGTCGTAGGCGGCCTCGGCGATGCCGATGCCGAAGTGGCACATGCCGATGCGGCCGAGCTCCAGGGTCTGCATCGCCTGGATGAACCCCTGCCCGACCTCGCCGATGACGTCGTCCTTCGTGAGGGCCACGTCCTCGAAGACGAGGCCGCCGGTGGGCGAGCCGCGCAGGCCCATCTTCTTGTACGGCGCGGTCTTTTGGACGCCCGCCCTGTCGAGGTCGACGCCGAACATGGTGACGCCGCCGTAGCCGGCGTCGGGATCGGTGACGGCCATGACGACGGCGACGTCGGCGACGGGGGCGTTGGTGATGAGCGCCTTCTCACCGTTCAGCACCCACGCGTCGCCGTTTTGCACCGCGCGGGTCTTGATGGCCGCCGCGTCCGTGCCCGCGCCGGGCTCGGTGAGCGCGAAGCAGCCGATCTTGTCGAGCGCGATGATCGGCTTGAGCCAGCGCTCCTTCTGCGCGTCGGTGCCGAAGTGGAAGATGGGCGCGCCGCACAAGCCGATGGAGGCGCCGGCGGAGAGAAACGTGGCCGCGCAGTGCTTGGCCAACGACTCCTCCGCCATGGCCCGCCGCAGCCACGCGGTCTCGCCGTCGTGGATGCCGAAGGGCGCCGGGTAGAAGAGCTGGAAGAAGCCGATCTCCTTGAGGTCGCCGAGGTTCTCCTTGGGCAACGCGCCTTCCTGGTCGGCCTTCTTGGCGCGCGCGCCGATGCGATCGCGACAGAACTTGTCGAACGCCTCGGCGAACTGCCGGTCCTCGTCGTTGATGCTCAGGTCCATGGTGGTTCCTCGATGTCTGTCCGCGGCGTTCAGAAGCCGAGGTCGAGCTCGGCGCGCGCGATGATGGAGCGTTGGATCTCCGACGTGCCGCCGCCGATGGTGCCGAGCAGCGAATCGCGCACGGCTCTCTCGACGTGGTACTCGACGGTGAAGCCGTTGCCGCCGTGGATCTGCACGGCGTCGCGCGCGCTCTTCTGCGAAGCCTCGCTGACGAACACCTTGGCGATGGCGGCGTCGACGAGCGGCGGATCTTCCGTGTTGTCGAGCTGCCAGGCCACGCGGTGGATGAGGTTCCTGCCGAGCTCGTAGCGGATCTTCATGTCGGCGATCATCTGGCGCACCGCCTGGAACCGCGCGATGGGCTTGCCGAACTGTTTGCGCTCCTTGGCGTACTGCACGCAGCGCTCGAGGTTGGCGCGCATCCCGCCGAGGGGCGGCGCCAGGAGCTGGCTGCGCTCCCAGCCGAAGATGAGCTTCACGGTGCCGACGAAGCCGGTGTTCAGCTCGCCGAGGAGGTTCTCCTCGGGGACCTCGCAGTCCTCGAGCACGATCTCCGACGTCGTCGACGTGCGCACGCCCGCCTTGTCGATGTGCTGTCCGACGCGGAAGCCGGGGAAGTCCTTCTCGACGATGAACGTGGAGATGCCGAACGCCTTGGCCTCCGGCTCCGTCACCGCGGTGACGACGAAGTGGTTGGCGATGGGCCCGTTGGTGATCCACATCTTGGTGCCGTTCAGCACCCAGCGATCGCCCTTCTTCACCGCCCGCATCTTCATGGCCGCGGCGTCGGAGCCCGAGTCCGGCTCGCTCAAGCAGAAGGCGCCGATCCACTCGCCGCTCGCCATCTTGGGCAGGTAGCGCTTCTTTTGCGCCTCCGTGCCGAGCTTCCAGATGGGCACGCCGCACAGGATGGTGGAGGCGCCCCAGGCGAGGGAGACGCCGCCGTCGTGCCCGCCGTAGGTGAAGGCCTCCTGGATGAGCGTGTTGTCGAGCGCCGACAGCGCGGTGCCGCCGTACTCCTCGGGGTACGGCGCGCCGAGCAGGCCGCCCTCGGCCATCTTCTTCCAGATGTCCCAATCCCAGCGGCCGCTCTTGTCGCGCTCGAGGACCGTGGGCGCGACGATGCGCGCCCCGAGCTCACGGGCGCCCTCGTACAGCGCCTCCTGCTCCCTGGAGAATTCGAAGTTCATGGCGACACCTTCCCGACGGCGCCGTGGCGCAACAGCGACGTCAACGAGCTCTTCATGCTTTCGAGCGTCACCGACGACTGCACCGTGCTGCGCGCGCCGTTGTGCGTGAGGACGAAGGAGACGAAGGCGGTCTCGAGCGATCCGATGAACAGGATGCTCATGGCGTACGGATCGAGCCCGTGGTGCAGCTCGCCGCTCTTCTTTCCGTCCTCGAAGATCTTGGCGATGCTCTTGAAGACGCGCGCCACCTGCGGCTTCTCCAGCGCCTCCCCGAGGCGCGCGTTGCGGCCGAACTCGAGGACGAGCACCTTCACCTCGAGGGGCGCCATCTCGAACGCGGAGAACGCCAGGTCGATGATCTGGCCGAGCTTGTCGACCATGGAAAGCTCGGCCGCGACGATCTCGTCGATGGCCTTGGCGAAGAAGGCCCAGTTGGCGTCGAAGACGGCGGCGAGGAGGCCGTCCTTGTTGCCGTAGTAGTGGTAGACGAGGCCGTAGGCGACGCCGGCCTCCTCGGCGACGTCCGAGATGCGGCAGCCGTGGTACCCCTTCTCCGCGAAGACCTTCACGGCCGCCCGCAGGATCTGCTTTCTCCGATCATCTTTTGCGTCCCTCGCTTTGTCGTCGCGAGACGGCCTGCGGGCCGCCGGCGCGCGGACGGGCGCGGGGGTCGTGCGTGCTCTCGTGTGTGCGGGTCTCGCCATTGGACACCGCCTCCTCGCTTTTGCGAGCATCGTGCTCGAGGGATCGAAAAGACCTTTGAACCAGCCAGGTCGAAGAGGATTGACTGCAATGTCAATACCGACGCTTGACACGCGCGTCAAGCGATTCCTCGTCGTGGGGAGCTGTTTCCTCTTGGGAGCGACGGCGCACGCCGACGTCTCGAAGAGGTTGCGCGACGGGCTCTCGGCGTCGTCGCCCAAGGTGCGCATCGTGGCGGTGTCGGCGGTGGCCCGCTCGAAGGATCCGTCCGCGCGCGCGCTCCTCGAGCCGATGCTGCGCGACTCCGACGCCGCCGTGCGCGCCGCCGTCATCGCCGGCCTCGGCAACCTCGGGGACCCGGCGGCGGTGCCTGCGCTGGAGGCGCTGCGCGACGACGACGACACCGTGAAGGCGGTGCTCGCGCGGGTGCTCCCCAAGCTGGAGGCGCTGCGCGTCCACGTCTACATCGGCACCGGCGAGGACAAGAGCGGCGCGGGCATCGGCGACCTCGCGCAGCTCCTCGCCGAAAAGACCGAGGCCTCCGTGCGGCAGAGGCTCGGGCCGGCGTTCGACGTCCACCACGATCCGTCGAAGGAGAGCTTCGGCGCGGCCTCGCTCATCATCCGCTCCATCGACCAGCACGCCGACGGCGGCAACACGTTCGTCGACGTGCAGTGCGAGCTCACGCTCGTCGAGATGCCCAAGCGGACGCTGCGGGGAGCGCTCGCGAGCACCGCCAGCGTCGGGGTCGCCGGCCCCGTGAGCAAGAAGCTCATGGCCGAGCTCGCGCACGACGGCGTCAACGCCTGCGCGCCCGAGCTCGCCGACGACTTCGTCTCCTACATCCGCCAGCACGCCCGCCGCTGACTAGCGGCGACGGCGGCGCCCGCCCCGATCGCGGCCGCGGCCACGGGGGCTGCGGCCGCCCCCGCCCGAGGCGGCGACGGCGCGCATGCGCGGGCCGCGCTCGGAGAGCCGGGGCTGGCGATAGGAGGCGTTGGCCGCCTGCGCCACCACCTTCCACAGGCCAATCTCGTCGAGGGGCGCGCCCGCGGCGTGCAGCCGCAGCGTGTACAGCAGCAGCGACTCCTTGAAGCTCGGCCTGTGCACCACCTGGCGCGCCTGCTGCCCGTAGCGGCGGTGCGGCAGGAGGTCTTCCTGGCCGGCCAGGATCTGCGGGATGCGCTCGCGGTCGTGGCGCGTGAGGCGGATGCGCTCCATCCACTGTTGCGTGGCGTCCTCGAACCAGGGCTCGAAGTCGGTGGTGGACGCCGACATCGCCTCCCACACCGGCGCCAGGAGCACCGCAAAGGCCGCCGCGCTCGACATGTCGAGGTCGCGCTTCTTCCCCTCGTCGAGGGTGGTCAACAGCGCGTTCAGCCGCGCGCGCCGCTCGGCCGGCGTGGTCGGCGCCGGCGGCGGCGCGGGCTCGGCGCGCACGAAGATGCGCGGTGCGACCGACGCGTCGCCGGGCTCGCCCTCGGCGACGCTGGGCGCGGCGGCGCCCTCGGGCGCCTCCTCAGCAGCGGCCGGCAGGGCGGCGGGCGCGGCGTCCTCGGGGGCGTCGCCTGCCTCCGTCTCGGCCGGGGCCGCGGCGGCGCCCTCGTCGCCTGGCGCGGCGGCGGCGGCCGGCGCAGCGTCCTCGTCGGCGACCGGGGCCGGGGCGGGGACCGGGGCCGGCGGGGGCGTGAACGGACGCGCCTCGAGCGGCATGTCGAGGGCGTCCTCGAGCTCGCCGAGGATGGCGCGGCAGACGCCCACCTCGTTGCAGAGGTCCACCGACGCCCGGGCGTGGCCCGAGGTCAACAGCCGCAAGAGCTCCTCCTGCAGCCGCGCCGGCGCGCAGCGGACGAGCTCGCCGACGTGCGCCTTCATCGCCGCGAACGTCTCCTCCTCGATGGTGAAGCCGAGGCGGGTGGCGAACTTGATGGCGCGCAGGATGCGAACGGGGTCCTCGCGGAAGCGCACCTCGGGGTTGCCGATGGTGCGGATGAGGCGCGAGTCGAGGTCGCGGCGGCCGTCGACGAAGTCGAGCACCTTGCCCTGGAGCGGGTCGTAGAAGAGGCCGTTGACAGTGAGGTCGCGCCGGCGCGCGTCCTGCTCCACGTTGCCGAACACGTTGTCGCGCTCGACGAGGAGATCCTGCGGCAGGTCCTCGAGCTCGTCGATGGGGTTGGCGCGGAAGGTGGCGGTCTCGATGACCTTCCCCGAGGGGAAGAACACGTGGGCCAGACGGAAGCGGCGGCCCACCAGACGGCAGTTGCGGAACACCGCCTTCACCTGGTTCGGGTGCGCCGCGGTGGCGACGTCGAAGTCCTTGGGCGTGCGCCCGAGGAGCAGATCGCGCACACAGCCGCCCGTGAGGTACGCCTCGTAGCCCTTGGCGTGCAGCCGCTTCACCACCCACAGCGCGTCCTGGTCGACGAGCTGCAGCGGGATCTCCGGGGGGCCCTCGGGCTGGGGCTCGGGCCGGTCGCCCTCGGCGGGGCCGTCGTCGGCGTGGGCGACGACGTTGAAGTGCACGGGCATGTCGTCGTCGTCTTCGTCGTCGTCGCCCTCGAAGGCGCTCTCGTCGACGACCGCGGGGTGGCCGCCCTCGCTCTCGCTCTCACCGGCGTTGTCGTCGTCGTCGTCGCCGGGCTCGCGAGGCCCGGCATCGTCATGCCCGGCGTCGTCATGCCCGGCGTCGTCATGCGCGGCCTCTTCGCGCCCAGCCTCGTCGCGCCCAGCCTCGTCGCGCCCAGCCTCGTCGCGCCCAGCCTCGTCGCGCCCAGCCTCGTCGCGCCCAGCCTCGTCGCGCCCGGCCTCGTCGCGCCCGGCCTCGTCGCGCCCGGCCTCTTCGTGCTCGGCCTCGTCGTGCTCGGCCTCGTCGTGCTCGGCCTCGTCGTGCTCGGTGTCGTCGTGCTCGGTCTCGTTCACGTTCTCGTTCTCGTTGTCGTTGTCGTTGTCGTTGTCAGGCATCGCTGTCGTTCTCCGTGTCGCGGGGCCGGCGACGAACGCCGCCCGGCCGCCGCGGCGCCCTACGTCTTTCTCGCGGGCGTGTTGTTGAGGGCCCAGATGTGTCGAAGGCCGTCGAGGGTGAGGAACTCGTCGTACGCCTCGAGCGTGCGAGAGACTCCCTCGAACAGGAACGCCAGGCCGCCGGTGGCGACCACCTTGGCGCGGGGCTCGAGCTCCGCCTTCATGCGCTCCACGAGCGCGTCCACGAGGCCGGCATAGCCGTACAAGAGCCCCGATTGCAGCGCGTGGATGGTGTTCTTCCCGATGGCCCTGGGTGGCTTCTTGAGCTCCACGCGCGGCAGCTTGGCCGCCCGCGTGAACAATGCGTCCATCGAGATGTCGAGACCCGGCGCGATGGCCCCGCCAACGTATTCGCCCTTGGCGTTGACGGCGTCGAGGTTGGTGCCGGTGCCGAAGTCGACGACGACGAGCGCTTGCTTGTAGCGCGCCCACGCCGCCACGGCGTTCACGATGCGGTCCGCCCCGACCTCCACGGGGTTGTCGATGAGGATGGGCATCCCCGTCTTGGTCCCCGGGCCCACCACCACCGCCGTCTTGCCGAACGCGCCCGTGAGCGCCTCGACGATCACGCGGTTGAGCGGCGGCACCACCGAGGCGAGCACACATCCCTCCACGGCGGCCGGTTGGACGCCGCGGCGCTCGACCAGGGAGAGCACCAGCTCGCCCATCTCGTCGGCCGTGGCCGAGCGGTTCGTCGAGATACGGAAGTGGTGCTTGAGGGACTCCCCTTCGTACAGGCCGATGACCGTATTTGTGTTCCCGACGTCGAGGACGAACAGCACGTGAATCTCCGGGCCTCTCTAGCATCCCCCCTTGCGGTTGGGTACAGGCATCGACGTGCCGCCCACCGCCGGACCCTACGCCCACGTGCGCATCGAGGGCCTCGCCCACGCCGTCCCGCCGCACCGCGTGACCTCGCAAGCCATCGAGGACCGGCTCGACGCCACGTACCGGCGCCTCGGGATCCCCGCGGGCTGCATCGAGACCCTCGTCGGCATCATCGCCCGCCGGTTCTGGGATGAAGGCGCCCCCATCGCCGACCTCGCCAGCGGGGTGGCGAAAAAGGTGCTCGCCGACGCCGCGGGCGGCCGCGGCGGCGAGGACCTGTCGGCCCGCATCGGCGCCGTGATCTCGACGTCGGTGTGCAAGGACTTCATCGAGCCCTCGGTGGCCGCGCTCGTGCGCGGACAGCTCCGGCTGCCCGCCGAGTGCGAGGCCATCGACGTCGGCAACGCCTGCCTCGGCTTCATGAACGGCATGGAGCTGGCGGCGCAGTGGATCGAGCTCGGCAAGGTGGACGCCGCCCTCGTCGTCGACGCCGAGTCCTCTCGCACGGTGGTCGACCGCACCGTCGAACGGCTGCAGCGGCCCACGTCCACCATGCAGGACTTCAAGGAGGCGCTGCCCACCCTCACGCTTGGCTCGGGCGCGGTGGCCATGCTCCTCGTGCACGAGTCCATCGCCACCACCGATCACCGCCTCGGCGGCGCGGTGGCGCTGTCGGATCCGGCGTCGTCCACGATCTGCCTCGGCACCGCCGAGTGGATGAAGACGGACGCGCAGAAGCTCCTGCAAAACGGCGTGGAGCTCGCCGCGCGCACGTGGGCGCGGGCGGCGGAGCGCCTCGGCTGGACGCGCGACAACCTCGCCCAGCTCATCTGCCACCAGGTCGGCGCCACGCACATGGCCACGCTCTTCAAGCGGCTCGACCTCGACCTCGACAAGGCGTTCCTCACCTACCCCGAGCTCGGCAACATCGGGCCGGCGGCGGTTCCGCTCACGCTCGGCCTCGCCGTCGACGAGGGACGCGTCAAGCCCGGCGACACGGTCGCCCTCATGGGCATCGGCTCGGGCCTGTCGTGCATGATGATGGAGGTCTCGTGGTAGCGCAGCCCGTCCCCGCCGCCGCAGGCGCGCCCGCCGCCTCCCCGCTCGTCGACGAGGCGATCCCCCGGCCCCACGCGCCGCAGGAGATCGTGGTGCCGCGCGCGACGTCGTGGAGCGCCGAGTACCCCTTCGCCTCGCACTTCTTCGACGCGCGCGCCCCCGGCGCCGCCGACCCGCTGTGGATGCACGTCGTCGACGAGGGCCCGCGCGACGCGCCCGTCGTCGTCATGCTCCACGGAAACCCCACGTGGAGCTTCTACTGGCGCAAGCTCGTGCTCGCGCTGCGCGACCGCTATCGCTGCATCGTCCCCGACCACATCGGCTGCGGCCTGTCCGATCGCCCGCAGGCGTGGCCCTACCGGCTCGCGGACCACGTCGAAAACGTCGAGAAGCTCCTCGACGCGCTCGGCGTCTCGCGCTTCTCGCTCGCGGTGCATGACTGGGGCGGCGCCATCGGCATGGGGGTGGCCACCGAGCGGCCCGCCGCCGTCGAAAAGCTCGTCGTCACCAACACCGCGGCGTTTCGCTCCACCGAGATCCCGGCGTCCATCGCGTCAGTGCGCATCCCGGTGTTCGGCCGCGTCGCGGTCCTGCGCTTCAACGCGTTCGCCTTCGCCGCCACCTTCCGCGCCGTCGAAAACAAGCTGCCCGCGGCGGCGAAGGCGGGGCTGCTGGCGCCGTACGGAAACCCCCACGACCGCATCGCCACGCTGCGCTTCGTCGAGGACATCCCGATGAAGCCGGCGCACCCGTCGTGGGATCGCCTCGGGCGCATCGAGGAGAAGCTGCCGCTCCTCGCCGACAAGCCGATGCAGATCCTGTGGGGCGACGCCGACTTCTGCTTCACGCCCAGCTTCCGCGCCTCATGGCAGCAGCGCTTCCCGCGCGCCACCGTCCACGCGTGGAAGGACGTCGGCCACTACGTCATGGAGGACGCGGCCGAACGCGTGCTCCCGCTCGTCGACGCTTTCCTCGGCGCCGCCGGGCCGCGGGGCGAGGCCTGAGCCATGAACACGGTCGAAGGCATCCGCGCCTTTGCCGAGACGCAGCCGGACACGCGCGCGCTCGTCGACATGAAGACCGGCGCCTCGCGCACCTTCGCCGAGCTCGTGCGCGACCTCGACGGCATCGCTGCGGCCCTCCGCCGAGCCGGCGTCCGCCCCGGCGACCGCACCGCGCTGTTCGTCTCTGAGCCGGTCGCGCTCACCACCACGATGTTCGCCTGCTTTCAAGCCGGCGCCGTCCCCGTGCTCATCGACCCCGGCATGGGCCTCGACAACATGCTCGCGTGCGTCCGCGAGCAGCGCCCCCGGGTGCTCATCGGCGTCCCGAAGGCGCACGTGTTGCGGACGGTGGCCCGGCGGGCGTTCGCCTCCGTCGAGGTGCCGCTGGTCGTCGGCGGCGCGTTCCCCGGCGCCCGCCGCTTGCGCGCGGGATCCGGCGGCGACGCCGCCGACGCGGCCGTCCACGCCGCCGCCCCCGCCGACACCGCGGCCATCCTGTACACCTCCGGCAGCACCGGGCCGCCCAAGGGCGTCATCTACACGCACGCGAACTTCGCCGGCCAGCCCTCGGCCATCGCCGAGATGATCGACCTGCGCCCCGGAGACGTGCACGTCGCGTGCTTCCTGCCGTTCGGCTTCATCGCCGTCGCCATGGGGCTCACGGCGGTGTTCCCCGACATGGACTTCCGCTTTCCGGCCAAGGCCGACCCGCGAAAGATCCTGGCGGCGCTCGAGGGGGCGCGGAGCGCGTTCGCGTCGCCGGCCTTGTGGGAGCCCTTCTCGCTCTTCCTCGAACGCGAGCACGTGGAGCTCCCGGGGCTCGCGCAGGTGCTCACCGCGGGCGCGCCCGTGCGCCCCGAGCTGCACGAGCGCCTGCTCGCGCACCTGCCTGCCGGCGACGTCTTCACCCCGTACGGCGCCACCGAGGCGCTGCCGGTGAGCGTGATGAGCGGCCGCGCCGTCGTCGACGAGACGGCGGCGCTCACGCGGCAGGGCAAGGGCACCTGCGTGGGCCGCATCGCGCCCGGCGTCGAGGTGAAGATCCTCGCCGTCAGCGACGACGCCGTCCAATCCATCGACGGCGCCCGCGAGCTCCCGCGCGGCGAGATCGGGGAGATCGTCGTGCGCGGCGCGTGCGTCACGCGCGGCTACGACAACAAGCCCGACGCCAACCGCCTCTCCAAGATCCCCGACGGGGACACCGTGTGGCACCGTATGGGCGACGTCGGCTACCTCGACGACGCCGGCCGCCTGTGGTTCTGCGGTCGCAAGGCGCAGCGGGTGGAGACGGCGCGCGGGCCGCTGTACTCCATCCCCGTGGAGGCCGTCGCCGAGGACGGCGGCCGTCCACGCGCGGCGCTCGTGGGCCTGGGGCCGCGGGGCAGGCAGGCGGCGGTGGTCGTCGTCGAGCGCGGCCGCGACGCGCCGGAGCCGGCCGCGCTCGGCGTGCACGCGGCGCTCGCGTACGGCGACGCGTTCCCCGTCGACCGCCGCCACAACGCCAAGATCGAGCGCGAGGTGCTGGCGGCGTGGGCGGCCAGGCGCCTGCCCCACCTCGCCGGCGGCGTGCCGTGAAGGTGCTCGTCACCGGCGGCGGTGGCTTCGTCGGTTTCAAGGTCGTCGAAATGTTGCGCAAGCGCGGCGACGACGTCCGCGTGATCGCGCGGGGCGAGCACCCGCGGGTGGTCGGCGCCGGGGCGGAGCTCGTGCGCGGCGACCTCGCCGACAAGGAGGTGGCGCCGGCCGGCGTCGACGGCGTGGACGCGGTGGTGCACGTGGCCGCCAAGGCCGGCGTGTGGGGAGACCCGGCGGACTACGAGCGCTCCAACGTCACCGCCACCCAGAACGTGATCGACGCGTGCGTGGCCGCCGGGGTGGATCGGCTGGTGATGACCTCGTCGCCCTCGGTGACCTTCCACGGCGGGGACACGCTGAACGGAGATGAGTCGCTTCCGTATGCGTCGAAGCATCTCTACCACTACGGCCGCACCAAGGCCGAGTCCGAGCGGCGGGTGCTCAAGGCCAACGCCACGCCGCACAAGAAGGGCCCGGGCGTGCTCCTCACGTGCGCCCTGCGCCCGCACCTCGTCTACGGCCCGGGCGATCCGCACATCCTGCCGCGCCTGGTGTCCCGGGCGAAGGCGGGGCGGCTCGCGTGGATCGGCAGCGGCAAGAACGTCGTCGACGTCACCTACGTCGACAACGCGGCCCACGCGCACCTGCTGGCGCTCGACGCGCTGGGGGCGGACAAGGCAAAGCCCGCGGGCAAGGCGTACTTCATCTCCCAGGGCACGCCCGTGAGCCCGCCGGCGTGGGTGAACCGCATCCTCAAGGACATCGGCCTCGCCGAGGTCACGCGCAAGGTGCCCTATCCGGTGGCCTACGCCCTCGGCGGCGTGCTCGAAGGCGCGTGGTCGCTCTTCGGCTTGAAGGGCGAGCCGATGATGACCCGCTTCATGGCCGCCGAGCTCGCCACCAGCCACACCTACGACCTGACGGCGGCGCGCCGCGACCTCGGCTACGAGCCCATCGTCGACGACGACGAGGCCCACGAGCGCGCCGTCGCGTGGTTGAGGTCCGAGCTCACGGCCGGCAGGCTCTGACGGCGCGATGCGGGGCGCCGTCGCTCACCGCAGCGCGACGCGTGGGCCTTCGCGCCGGCCCTGGGAGAGGCCCTCGGCGGCGTTCAGCAGAGGCGCGATGCGCTTGAGCTGACCGCGGGCGTCGAGCGCCGTGAAGAGGGTCTCGGCCTTGCGCGCGGCGCGCCAGGCGCGCTTGGGCTCGCGCGCGCGCAGGAGGAGCTGGCCGTAGCCGGCCATGAGGTCGCCGAGCTCGAAGTCGCGGTGGCCACGGCGACACAGGGCGACGGCGTAGAGGAACGCCTTGCGCGCCTTCTTGAGCTCGCCCTTGGCCGTGAACAACAGGCCCTGTGCGCGCAGCACGTGGGCCCGAGGCTCGTCGAGCCCGTCGGGCGGGAGCATGCGGGCGGTCTGTTTGATGAGGTCCTCGGCCTCCTGCTGCATGCCCTTGGCGAGGAGCGCCAGCGACGTGTCCGAGCGGGCGATGATCACGCTGCCGTTGGCGCCTTGCTTCTCGAACGCGTCGACGGCCGCGCGCAGGTGATCGAGGGCGCGGTCGTAGTCGCCCTTGGCGTAGTAGGAGCGCCCGATGCTCTGAAGGCACTCGGCGCGGTCGGTGATGCGCGACAGTTCCGCCGCCACCGTGGCGGCGCGCTGGTACCTCGCGATGGCCTCCTTGTACGCGCCGGACATGTAGAGCTGGTCACCGAGGGCCTTGGTGAGCTGCGCCTCCTCGACGCGGTGGCCCGACTTCTTGGCGAGGTCGAGCGCGGCGTTCAGGTTCTTGCGCGCCTCGAGGCGGTCGCGGTTGGCCGTCAGCGCCTCGGCGAGCCGGCGGCGGGCCGGGATCTCGTCGAGGAAGCGGCCCTCCTTCTGCGCCAGCGCCACGCGGCGCTTGGCGGCGTCGAGGGCCCGCTTGGGCTTGCCGGCCGCGAGGGCGGCTGCGCTGACGAGGTCGTCGAGGCGCAGCATGTCGTCGACGCCAGGCCTTGCCTTCCATAGTTCCATGGCCTTCGAAGCGTCCGAGAGGGCGCCCATGGGATCGCTTTGTTGCTTGAGGGCGCCGCGGGCGACGAACAGCCGCGCCACCGCCACGGGATGCTCCGACGGGTTCAAGAGCGTCAACGCGCGATCCACGGCGCGCAGCCCCGCCTCCGCCTGGCCCAACGCCAGCATGGCGCGGGAGAGCCACACGTGCATCTCGCCGAGCGCGTCGGGCGCGGCCCGCTCCACGTCCGGGCGCGTGACGGAGCCCTCGAGGAACGAGCGCGCCTCCGCCGTGTGGCCGGCGAGCAGCATGGCCTTGCCGATGACGAGGTCGGCGCGGGCGAGCGCCATGACGTCGCCACCGTTCTTCTGCAGGAGGCGCAGGGCGCGACGGCCGAGGGCGATGGCGTCCTCGAAGCCGAACGTGCTCACGGCGTGCTCGGCCGCGATGAAGAACATCTGCACCGCCTTGAGCGTCTCCCCCGCGACCTCGTAGTGGTGGGCGAGCGTCTCGGCGACCGCGTCGACGTGGCCCTTGCTCCGCTCCTCGAGGACCACGGCGCAGGTCTTGTGCCACTTGTGCAGATCGCCCTTCTCCTCGAGCTTCTGCAACAGGGCGTCGCGGATGTTGGGGTGGCGGAAGACCACCCGGGGGCGCCCGTCCTCCTCGTCGACGACGCGGATCAGGCCGTTGCCCTCGGTGGTGGAGAGGGCCTGGCGCACCTGGGCGACGTCGAGGCCGGCGATGCCGGCGAGGAGCTTGGGCCCGCTCGGGCGGTTGAAGACCGCGAGCGCGCTCAGCGTCTTTCGCTCCACGTCGCTCAGGCGCTGCAGCCGCTCCTGCAGCACGCTGAGGAGCGGCGCCGAGGCGCCGAAGCTCTTGAGCTCGTCGAGCTTCCAGCCGCGCTCACCGCGCTTGAGGTCACCGCGATCGATCATGAGCGCGAGGAGCTCCTCCACCATCAGGGGGCTGCCGCGCGACTGCGACGTGAGCATGTCGGCGAGCCCCTCGGGCACGTCGCCGACGCCGAGGAGCGAGCAGGCGAGCTTCTTGACGTCATCGGGCGGCAGCGGCTCCAGCCGCACCCTGACGAGCTCGTTGCCGGCGGCGTCGAGGAGCTCGCGCGGCACCGGCGTCTCGTCTGCGGTGACCACGAGCAGGAGGCTGGCCTCCTTGGTGCGCCTGACGAGGTCCGCGAGCAGCGCGGCGCTGGCCGGGTCGCAAAACGGGATGTCTTCGACGATGAGCACGCAGACGTTGGGTCCGCCGAGGCCGAGGAACAGGTCCACGGCGGCGGTGTGGAAGCGGTCGCGCTCGAGCTTGCCCATCTCGAGGCTCGGCTGTGCACGCGCGCCGCCCACCTCGGGCAGCAGCCGCTCCACCACCTCCTTCTCGCTCTGCGTGAGCTGAGCGCGCCCCGCCAGCGGCGCCAACGCGCGCGCGAGGTCGGCGACCGGGCGATAGGCCCAACGCACGTCCTCCATGCACATGCCGATGGCGCTGCGCCCACCCTTGAGCTGCACCTCCGCCTTGAGCTCGTGCACGAAGCGGGACTTGCCGATGCCGTCGGGGCCGGTGACGACGACGAGGCGGGGCGATGTGGGCTTGCGCTCGCGCACGGCGTCCACGACGTCGGTGACGCGGGTGCGCTCCGCTTCGCGCCCGACCAGCCGCGCACGCCCGAGCGCCAGCGGCATGGCGACGTCGTGGTTGGGGATGAGGCGCGACAGCGCCGCCGCCACCTCCGCCGCCGACTGCGGCCTCGCGCTCGGCTCTTCCTCGAGGAGGTTGGCGATCAGGTGCGCGAGGTCCGCCTTCACCATGCCGGTGAGGTCCGGCGCCGGGGTCTTCCGCGCCTGCAAGAGCTCCTGCGGTGTGCCCCGGCCGTGCGGCAGCTTGCGCGTGAGCACCTGGAAGAGCGTGACGCCGACGGCGTAGAGATCGGCGGAGATGGAGTGGCCGTAGCCCCGCAGCACTTCGGAGGCGAGGTACGGCGGCGTGCCGGCCCAGCGCGCGCCGCGCTGCGGGGTGGGGTCGAGCTCGCGCCACAGGCCGAAGTCGAGCACGCGCACGCGCTCGCCGGGATCGGCGTGCTGCTGCACGAGGATGTTGGCGGGCTTGAGGTCTCTGTGGAGCACCCCGTGGCCGTGGATGAACTCGAGCGCGCGACAGATCTCGACGAAGAGCGCGACGACGTCGTCGATCTTCTTGCCGGCGACGGTCTCGAGGAGCGGGCGGCCCACCACCAGCTCCTGCGTGAAGTACCAGGTGTTCTCCTCCGGCGCGGGGCCGAAGTCGTAGACGCTCACCAGGTTCGGGTGGTGCAGGCGCGACAACACCTCGAACTCGCGCCGAAAGAAATTCTCCCACCGCGGATCCTTCGCGTGGAGGAGCTTGAGCGCGACGAACATGTTGTTGCGGCCGAGATCCTCACAGCGGAACACTTTGCCCGCCGCACCTTCGCCGAGGAGGTCGAGCAAACGATAGCGGCCATCGACGATGTCGCCGACTTGCATCCCGGGCGAGCCTAGCAGGAACCCACCGCGCGCATCGCCCCGGCCGCGGCATGCTCGTCGAGGATCAGCGCCCGGTGAACACGAGCACGGCGGCGAGGCCGGCGAGCAGGGCGCCGAGCGCGACGGCGGCGGCCAGGGCCTGCCACCGCCGCCCTGGCAGCCGCACCATGCCGAGGATCGACACGACGATGAACGCGAGGCTCGCCAGCACGCCGTAGGCGGTCAGCCACGCGCGCGCGAGCGGCGGCGGCGCGACCACGGTGGTCACGAGCTTGGGGGCCCGACGCTTGGCGGGCCAAAGACGTTGCAGGAGCGCGCGGGAGGCGGTGACGTCGCCCGGGTGCTTCTTGAGCCACGACAGCAGCGGGTCGCCTGCGGGGGCGCCCGCGGCGCGCATCTGCGTCTCGATGAACGACAACAGCGGCTTGTCCTCGTGCACGCGCAGCACCGCGAAGCGGCCGAGCTCGTCGGGCCAGGTGCCGCCGGCATGGACCACGAGCAGCGTGCCCGGGGCGGCCCGGCCGAGGCGCAGCTTCACGGTGGCGCGCCCGTCGACCTCGACGTTCTGCGCGTCGACGACGACGCCGGCGGCGAGGAGATCGAGGCCCACCGCCCGCTTCTCGTCGGAGATCACGGTGACGTCGACGGTGCCGCCGCTGTCGACCTCGAGCGGCGCCTGAAGCCGGAGCCCGGACCGGTCCACGCGCAGCACGCGGCCACCGTCCACCTCCGCGCCCTGGATCTGCGGCGCCACCTCGACGACGGTGGGCTCCGAGGTCTCCTTGTCGAGCACCAGGAGCTTGCTCGGCAGGCGGCCGCTCACCTGACCGTCGACCGGATACAGCGGCCTGCCCCCGCGCCGGCCCATGAGCATGTCGCCTTCCCACGGCTGATAGATCAGCTTCTCCGTGAGGTGCGCGCGGCTCTCCTCGATGGCGCCGCGCACCACGGCGTGCACGGTCTTGTCGACGACGACGTCCGCCTCGAGCGCGCCGGGACCTGCGCCGTCGAGCCGCGCGGTGCCGTCGACGATGTCGGCGCTCACGGCCTCTCCTTGCGCCGGCGTCAGCGTCACGCGACCGGTGATGGTGCTGTGCTTGTCCGCGCCCGGCATGGCCGCGGACAAGCGCAGGGCCACCGGCGCGCCTGGGGCGAGCAGCGGCTCCCCCTGCACCACCACGCTCGGCGCCGGCGGCGGCTTCGACGACAACAGGCCGCCCGCGAACGCGCCGAGCGCGAGCACGATCAGAGTGAGCGCGGCGCCCTCCCACAAGCGCGGCCGCCCTCGCGCGGCCGCCGGTCCCGCCGGCGCGCCGCTCATGGGGCGCCCTTTCCGTCGTCATGGCCGCCGTCGTCATGGCCGCCGCCGTCACCGTCGCCGCGGTCGCCGCCGTCGCCGGCGCCGCCGTCGCCACCGGGGGCGGAGCGGGACGCGTCGATGTGCTCCTTGCGCTCGAGCAGCGACGTGTCTCCGGGGAACTGGGTGATGGCGGCCGCGCAAGCGAGCTGAGCGCGCGGGAGGTCGCCGCGCGCGATGAGGACGTCGACGAGGAGGAGCGCGACGTCCGGGTCGTCGTTGACGGCGACGCGCGCCCGCTCGGCTTGCGCGAGCGCAACGTCGAGGTCACCGCCCTGGTCGAGCTCGAAGCGCGCGCGCCCGACGCGGACGCGCCCCTCGAACCCGCCGCCGGTGCCGACGAGCTTCTCGGCGGCGTCGAACGCGCTTCGCGCGCCGGGGACGTCGCCGGCGGCCTCGTCGGCGAGGGCGAGGTCGAGCTGCGCGCGCACGAGCTCGGGGTGATTGAGCACGGCGTTGTTGGCGTCGCGCTGGGCCTTGGTGTCGACGAGCTGCATACGCGACTTCACCTCGTGGAGGATCTCGGCCGAGCGCGGGGAGGCGCTCTTTCTGCGAGCCAGCACGAAGGCGCACTCCATCTCACCCCGGACGAACACGTACGCCTCCGCACTGAAGGGGCCGTCGCTGGCAAGGAACGAAAACGGCACGCGGCGCGCCTCCACCACCGGCGGCCGCGCGGAGCCGTCGGCGGCGAAGCCTACGCTGTCGTGGACGGGCGCGCCCACCTGCAGCGATCCGATGTGGCCGCCGCGCTCGAGTTGCTTCAGCTCCTGGTCCACGAACCTGCCGGTGGCGACGTCGAGCTCCGCGCGCGGCGTGCCCTGGAGCGGCCCCGTGCGCGCGCAGGCGATGGAGGCGAGCGCGTCGACACCGTTGCCGAACGCGAGGAAGCCGAGGGGGTCCGGGCCCTTGGTCCACGTGGTGGGGCGCTCGAGGACGATGCCGAACGCGTCGAGGTGATACGGGTGCCAGCGGAAGGCCACGCGCGGCACCAACGGCCCGAGCGCCACCACGAGCACGAGCAGCACCGACGCCACGATGTACGGACGCGCCACCACCGCCGGCGGCTCCCGCGCGACGCGCAGCCGCATCAAGCGCGGCTCGAGGAGCGCGCCCATGACGAGCCCGGAGACGAGGCCGCCCGCGTGCCCCCAGTTGTCCGTCGTGGGCCGCTGGAGCCCCAGGTAGAACATCACGGCGGCGTAGCCGACGACGACGACGCCGAAGTAGAGGCGGTAGCGCACGGGCAGCACCTCGGAGAAGCGCAGGCCGAAGACCACCGCGCAGCCGAGGCACGCGAAGATGATGCCGGAGGCGCCGACGGTGACGGGGCCGCTCATCAGCGTCGACAGCCCCATGGTCGCGATGCCGCCGGTGACGAGCAGCAGCAGGTAGTCGCCGCGGCGATACACGCCCTCGAGCACGGTGCCGATGTTCAACAGCGCGAACAGGTTGAAGCCGAGGTGCGTGCCGTCCCTGTGCAGCAGGTTCGCCGTCAGGAGGCGCCAGAGCTGCCCCTCGTCGATGATGCGGGCGCGCGCCTTGGCGCCGAGCGCGATGAGCCCCTCCCGCGTGGCCACGCCGTCGCCCATGTGCCGCGCGACGAGGAACAGCGCGACGCACACGAGCGCGAAGAGGCCCGTGACGAGGGGGTAGCGCCCGAGGTGGAAGTGGCGCTGGAACAGCATGCGCCGCGGGTCGTAGATGGCGGTGAACAGCGACAGCTCGCGTGCCTGCACGAAGCGCTCGCCGGTCATGGCGGGGAGGCAGACCTCGGCGAAGGGCGAGATCTCGCCTCGCCTCGCGCGGTTCTCGAAGTCGTCGATCGTGAGGATCGACTCGTTTTCTCCCTCGCGGAGCCGGATCACCGGTCGAAGCTAGCACCCCGCGTCGTCGGGCGCGGGCTCGCGGCGCGCGTCGAAAAGCCCCCGCTCGTCCGCGGCGACTAAGCGATGACGTGGAGGATGCGCGCCGCCGCGCGTGCGGGCTCGCTGGTGCCCGCCTGCGACAGCGGGATGCGGTCCTCGAAGAGCGCGAGCATCTCGATGAGCGCCGGGTCGTCGAGGCGATCGATGAGCTCGCGCGCGCGGCCGAAGAGCTCGGCGGCCACCGACGGGACGCCGCGCTTCTTGGCGAGCGCCGCGAGGCGCGCGAGCGTCACCGCTTCACCGCGCGGGTCGCCGACCTGCCGGTGCAGCGCGCGCGCGCGCTCCCACAGCGTCCGCGCCTCGTCGACCTCGCCGCACGCGACGTCGAGGTCGCCGAGCGACGTGAGCGCGATGGCCTCGAAGCGGCGGTTGTGCAGCTCCTTGTGGATGGCGAGGCCGCGCTTGATGTGGGAGCGCGCGTCTTCGAGCTGGCCGAGCTCGAGGAGGCAGTGGCCGAGCTGCGCCTCGTTGATCCCCTCCCAGCGGCGATCGCCGACGTCGCGTTGCACGAGGAGGGCCTCCTGGAAGCGGCGCACGGCCGCGGGCAGGTCGCCCTTGCGCGAGTCGAGCAGCCCGCAATAGCCGAGCGCGCGCCCGTAGACCTTGCGCTCACCGACCTCGTCGAGGAGCCGCAGCGCGCCCTTGTATTCGACGTCGGCGAGGTCGAGCCTGCCGATGTGCAGGTGGTGCGTGCCGATGTTGGCGAGCGCGCGGGCCTCGAGGAGCTTGTCCTTGGCGCGGCGCGCGCAGCTCAGCGCGGACTCGAGATCGGCGAGGCTGCCGCTCAGCTCGTGGCGCGCCCGTCGCGCGCGCCCGCGAGCCTCGTACGCGCGCGCGCGCAACGCGTAACCGACGCCGACGATATCGGCGGGCTCGAGGGCGCGATCGAGCAGATCGAGGAACAGCTCGTGCGGCCCGCGTGTGGTGAGCACGGGCTCGAGCGCGAGCGCGCCGCGCAGGGCGGTGGTGATGGACGCGAGGTTCTGCGGGTCGGACGCGAGGGCGCGGCGAACGGCGGCGACGAGGTTGTCGGTCTCGAGCTCGAGCTTGCGACGAAGCGTGAGGCCGCCGTGGCCGTCGACGCCCTCCGCCCACTTGCTGCACACCGAGAGGTAGTGCGCGGCGTGCCGGTTGGCGAGCGCCTCGCGGGCGACGTCGTGGCCGAGGCGCGCGTCGATGAGCTCGCGCACCACCGACGGCATATCGAGCCGCTTCTCGTCCTCCGGCACGTCGTCACCGCGAAAGCGCGCGGGCAGGTCCTGCACGCGCAACAACGCCTTTTCGAGCAGCGACTCGAGCGCCGCGTCCACGGACGGCGCCTCGGAAAACGGGGACAGGTCGACGACGGCGACGGCGGCGGCGGCGTCGAAGCCGCCACGAAACACGGCCGCCTGCGCCAGCGCGCTCTGCTCCCACGGCGGCAGCAGATCGAGCGACCACGCCACCGCGCCCGCGAGCGCCGCGCGCTGCGACGCCGACCCGTTGCCGCCGACCAGGAGGCCCACCCGGCGCGGCAGGCGCTCGAGCAGCTCGGACGCCGACAGAGCCCGCAGGCGCGCCGCGGCGATCTCGATGGCGAGCGGTACGCCGTCGAGCTGGCGCACGATCTGCGCGATGGCGTGCAGCTCCGCGGGCGTGGGCAAGAACCCGCGCTTGGCCTCCGCGGCGCGCTCGACGAAGAGCGCCACCGCCTCCGCCGCGGCGATGGAGCGCGCGTCCTGCTGGGAGTGCTTGGCGAGCTTCAGCGGCCCGACCTTGACCACCCGCTCGTCGAAGTCGCCGCCGTCCTGGCTGCGGATCGGGGCGGGGGGCAACGACCGCGACACGTCGGCCACGACGGGGAACAGCGGCTCGCGGGCGGTGACGAGGACGCGCAGCTCCGGCGCCGCGGCGAGCACGGCGCTGAGCGAGGCGGCGAGGGCGGCGCCGGCGCCGTCGATGACGGCGAGCGTGGGGCCGGCCTCGTTGAAGGCGCCGGCGGCACGAGCGAGCTCGTTGGCCTCGCCGGCGCCGGGCTCTGGCAGGAGGCCGAGCACGAGGAGCAGCTCGCGCACGAGGCCGGCTCCGCTCGTGATCTCGACGGCGTCGACGAACCACACGCCGCCGCGCGACCCGAAGCGCGGCAGCTCCATGGCGGCGGCGCGCAGCGCCAGGCGTGTCTTGCCGATGCCCTCGGGCCCGACGAGCGACACGAGGCGCGCGCCGCCGTCCACCTGGCGCGCGATCTCATCGAGGAGCTTCAGCCGCCCGACGAACGAGCCACGCTCGACGGGGAGGTTGGTCCTGGGCGCGGCGCGGCGCGGCACATCCCCACGTTAGCTACGTCGGCGCGGAACGGAAATGCCGCGCGGGGCAGGAAAGCGATGCCGGACGGCCTCGAAGTCCACGACGCGGCCGCCGTCGTCGAAGCGGATGCCCTCCCGCTCGAGGAGGAAACGCTGGCGGTCCGCCCGGGCGAGATCGCCCTTGAAGGAGATGCGTCCCTGGGCGTTGATGACCCTCTGCCAGGGGACGCTGTCGTCGTCGAGCGCGGCGAGCGCGAAGCCCACCTGGCGTGCCACCCGGCGCGAGCCGAGGGCGCCTGCGACGTCGCCGTACGTCGTCACTTTGCCCTTGGGGACCTTCTTGACGGCCGTGTACACGCGCTTGCGGAAGCCGGGCGCGACCACCCGCGGCTCGCCGGTGACCGTCGTCTTCGTCGCCTTCTCCTTGGCCATCGCCCGCACGCTACCTCCTCCGCGCGGGCCGGCCGCAACCACGGGCGGCCGATTGACGCACGCCGGGGCGGTCGGCGACAGTCAGCGCAGGTGGAGCACGCGACCAAGACCCGGCGACGCGGTCGGCGGACGCAGGAGGAGCGCACAGCGACGATGCGCGCCCGCCTGCTGCAGGCCACCGCCGATTGCCTCGTGGAGCTCGGCTACGCCGGCACCACCACCACCGCCGTCGTCGAGAAGGCGGGCGTCTCCCGCGGCGCGATCCTCCACCACTTCCCCACCAAGGCCGACCTCGTCGCCACCGCCGTGGAGTACGTCCTCGAGCAGCGCCTCAAGGAGTTCCACGCGCGCTTCGTCAGCCTGCCCAAGGACGAGGGCCTCTTCGACTCCGTCATCGCCGCGCTCTGGGGGGAGATCGACGGCCCGACGTACTACGCATGGCTCGAGCTCATCGTGGCCTCGCGCACCGATCCGGAGCTGAAGAAGAAGGTGACCGTGATCGCCAACCACTGGGTCGAGAACGTCGACGCCACCTTCCGCTCCATCTTCGCCCTGCCCCGGACGCCGGACAAACACCCGCTCGCGCTCGCCCCCATCGTCACGTTCACCATCATGGAAGGCCTGGTGATCGAGAAGCTCGCCCGCAGCGACGACCCGACGCTCGAGAAGCGCGTCCTGCGCGCGCTCAAGACCATCGCGCCGTTGGCGACGCTGACGTACCTGCCCACCATGCCCGGCAGCGACGACGATCGCTCGGCCTGAGCCAACGCGTTCAGTGGGCGGCGGGGGCGTGGCGCGTCGGCAACGGCGGCTTGTTCTCCGAGTACTTGGGGTCCGTGGCGCGCACGCGCACGGCCTCGAAGATGCCGCCGATCACCATGGTGGTTCCCCACAGCGCGACCGTGTCGGGGACGACGCCGGCGGGGTCGGCGAAGACGCGGTACATCGCGCGCGTCCGCGTCCCTCCGTTCATCGGCTCGAAGCGCCACTCCCCCTCGGTGTCGCGCACGCGCACCACGCCCAGGCGCTCGGGCGGCCCCTCTTGATCGGCGTCGGCCCAGTGCACGACGTACACGACGGAGCCGTCGGGGCGCACGAAGCTCTCGTCGGTCATGCGGATGGTGTAGTCGCGGTCGCTGATGATCGGCGCCGATGTGCGGTTGTAGACGATGACGCCGCGGGCGTCGCGCTTCAGGACGCGCGCCTCCTTGAGGTACGGCATGCGGCCCGTGGTGGCGCCGCAGTCGTCGATGGCGTTCTTCACCACCCACGGCGGCGCGTCGATGACGCCGACGCCGAGCACCTCGCTCTTGGGCCCGCCGTGGTGCTGCCGCGTATAGACGATGACCCCGCTGTTGCGTCCTGCCTCTTTCCAGCCGTCCGTCACCGGGCTGCAGGCGAGCCAGACCACGAGGCCGAGGAGCACATCAATACCGCTTCACCTGGGGATCGACCTCGACGGCCCACGCGTCGATGCCACCCGCGAGGTTGTAGACAGTGCGGAACCCGATCTGCAGGAACATCTCGGCCGCGCGCCGGGAGCGGCCGCCGTGGTGGCAGTGGAAGTACAGCGGCGTCTCCTTGGGCAGGCCCTCGATGTACGCCCGCGCGGCGTCGTCGAAGAGCCGGGCGGCCTCGATGGACGCAATGGCGCGCTCGCCCTCGTTGCGCACGTCGAACAGCTCGATGGCGCCCTCTTCCAGGCGTTGTTTGAGCTCGCGCGGGCCGATGTCCTTCACGCGCGGGGGCTCGTTGGGGTTCTGGATGCGAAACGCGATGCCCGAGCCCTGCGGCACGGCGTCGATGACCACGCCGTGGGCGCGCCGCGCGCTCTGGCGATCGACCACGACGCTGAGCCCCTCGGTCTCGATGACGACGTCGCCGTCCTCCTTGGGGGAGAAGCCGAGCTGGTGCTCGAAGCGCGAGGAGACGGCGAAGCGCAAAAACCGGTTGTCCTCGTCCTCGCCCTCGCGCGCCTCCTTGAGCGCCGCCGCCGCCGCCGGCGTGACGGTGACGACGACCTCGAGGGGGGTGCGCGGGCGACCGAGCTTCTCGTGGAGCTCGCCGCTGCCGTACATCTCCTTGGCGATGTCGGCGCCGCCGACGAATTCACCCTTGATGTAGAGCTGCGGGATGGTCGGCCAGTCGGAGTAGACCTTGATGGCCTCACGGACGTCCGGATCCGACAGCACGTCGACGGTGAAGTAGCTCGGCACCACGTCGTCCAGGATCTCGACGACGGCCGCGGAGAAGCCGCATCGCGGAGCGTCGCGTGTGCCCTTCATGAAGAGCACGACGTCGTCGGTGGCGATGAGCGAACGAAGCTTCTCTCTCAGCTCGGCAGGCAACTCGGACATGAATGCATCCTCGCGATCGAAACAAGTGAGGTGGAACCGCATCCGGTTTACCATTGCTGTGTGGCCATGCAGCTACCGCCTTTGAGCAAAGAAGGGGCGGTGACGTTCTCGTCGCCGGCGGCGCTGTCCGAACACTGGGAGACGTACGTGTCCAAGGGTGCGCTGCCCGTGCGCCCCGAGCGGGAGCTCGATCCGCTCGAGCAGCTCGAGGTGTTCGTGATCTGCCCGGGCCTGTCGACGCCTTTGCCGCTGCGCGTCGAGGTCGTCCAACTGCAACCCGAGCGCGCGCTCCTGCGCCTGCTCGACCCGCCGCCGCAGCAGCCGACCCTGCGGTCCGCGCCGCCGCCTGCAGAGCCGGCGCCGGAGCCCGAGCGACCGCCGGAGCCCGACGCGAGCGCGCCGCTCGTCATCGATCCCACGGTTGCGTTCTCGAGCGAGAAGGTCATCGAGCCCGACCCGCCGCCGTCCCCGAACCCGGGCTGGGCGCTCGTCGAGCCCGCGCCCGAGCCGGCGAGCGACCGTGCGCCCCACAACGCGGCGCGCACCCAGGATCTCCTCGCGGCGATGCCGGCGCCGGACCTCGCGGAGCCCGCGCCCGTCGAGGCCCCCCGTCCGGCGCCGCCCCCCGCGCCGCCGCCCCCAGGGCCGGCGCTCGAGCCGATCGCCCTCGTCGAGGTCACCGGCGAGCGGGAGCGCACGCGGCTCGCGCCCTCCGCCCTCGAGCCGGTCGCCGCCGCGCCCGAGCAACGCGGCAGCCCCGAGGGGGCCGGGCCCGAGCCCGCGGACGCGAAGCCCGCGGACGACAAGCCCGGGGACGACAAGCCCGGGGACGCTGGGGGGCCTGTGAGCCCGCCGCCGCAGGCGATGCCGCCGCTGTTCCTCGGCGACGCGCTGCGCTTTCACAGCGAGGCCGACCTGCGCGCCGCGCTGAAGGACATCGAGACCCTCGGCGCCGTCCTCGCCGTCGCCGACGGCGCGCTGCCGCCTTCCGTCGTCGAGGTCGCCATCGGCCTCGGCGAGCGGGCCAGCCGCGCGAAGGTGAAGGTGACGCTCGCCGCGGCCAGCCCGGGCACGGCCGTGGTGCAAGCGACGTCGAAGGCGGACTTCAAGGCCGCGATAGACGAGCTCCTGGCGTCGAGCACGCAGGCCATCCCCAACACGGTCCTCGTCGACCAGCAGCCCGGCGCCTCGCCCCGGCGCGGGTTCTCGTTGCCGCGCGAAGGCCCGCTGCAAAACCCGATGAGCCCCGAGGGCATCCTCGCGCTGCCGATGGCGCGCGCGCCGATGGACGCCGATTCTGTCGCCGCCGTCGGTGCCGCTCATGCTGCGCTGGCTGCGCACCATGCGCGGCGCGCTGCGCCTCGAGGTCAGGACCGAGGACCGCCCCGTGTTCAGCGCCGTGTTCGTCGACGGCCGCGAGATCCGTACGCCCGCGAGCATGGCGACCCTCGGCAAGGCGTTGGCCGTCCCCAAGGCGAGCTACCGCATCATCGACCTCGGCCGTGCGCCGACGATGTCCCACTCGGGACGGACGCTGCACCTCATCGGCGAGGTCATCCGCGCCATCGTCAGCCAATGTGCCGTGGAGGAGCTCGCGCGCGCGTTCCCCAACCAGCCCGACAAGTGTCCGCGCGCCATCCCCGAGGTCGTCGCCGGCCTCGGCTTCCCCTCCCAACACCAGCGCTTCGTGAAGACCGACCTCGACGGCAACCAGTACCTCGACGAGGTGACGCGCGCCGCCGTCGGCTCCCGCACGGTGTGGGAGGTGCTCTACCTGCTCACGCTCTACAACGGCATCTCCTGGGACGAGCCCGCGGAGTCGAAGAAGTCGCGGACCGGCCCCCTCGCCGCCCCACAGAAGGAGCGCACGGGATCGTTCGCGCAGCGCACGGGGACGTTCACGCCCCCCGACGTCGACCTCGACTGGGCGCCGTTCGACGGCAAAGACCACTTCCAGGTGCTGGGGCTTCACTGGTCCTCGAGCCCCAACGAGGTGGCCCCCGCGTTCCAGAAGTTGCGCAGCGAGTACGGCGCCGGCGGCATCAAGCGCCCGTCCGACCCCGCCGTCGCCGACCGCATCTCCCGGCGGCTCGAGGAGGCCTATCGCGTCCTCAACGACGCCAACCAGCGGCGGGCCTATCGCCGGGAGAAGTACAACCTCGTGTGGTCGCACCAGGCGCAGCTGCTCGTGCAGAAGGCCAAGCTCGCGCTCTACAGGAAGGACGTGCAGGAGGCGATGAACGCGCTCCTCACCGCCGAGGACATCGCGCCCTCGGACGAGGCCAAGGCCATCCTGTCGTCCATCAAGCAGAAGCTCGGATAGACGCCGTCAGGACGCCCAGAGCGCCGCGAGGTCGTCCAGCAGGTCCTTGGACTGCGTCTCCGAGATCTCGAACAGCCAGTCGCCGCTTTTCACCAGGTGTCCGGTGCCGTCGACGCGCTCGAGGATCTCGACCTTCTGCTGCGGGCGGCCCGCGACGTCGACGTCGAAGGTGGCGACGGCGGAGCCGGCGGACCTGGCGTCGGCGACCTTGGTAGCGCGCAGGTTCCTGAGCGTGGTCATGAGCTTGCCGCCGGGCTCGCTCGGGTCGGCCTTGTCCTTCTCGTAGAACTTGCGCTTGGCGCTCTGCTCGCGATCCTTCTGCACGAAGGCCGCCGTCTTGTCGCCGAAGCGCACGCTGTAGCCCTCGATCTCGTCGATGTCGGCCGTGACCACGCGCCGCTCCATGAGCGTCTCGGGCGAGCCCTCGAAGCCGGTGACGGCCGCGGGCTCGAGCAGGTGAACGACGCTGTCGCCCTTCACGCGCGCGTAGCGGCCCTGCCCGCCGTAGGCGGACTCGCCGACGTCGAGGGTGACGGACTTGCCCGACTTCGTGGTGACGGTGATGGAGCGCTCGGGCTTGTCGAGGCCCATGGCCTTCAAGCGTGCGGCGTCCTCCTCGCCGAGCGTGCGCCGCGTCTTCAGCGGCTCGAAGGTCTCGAGCGAGCGGATGACGCCGTGGCCGCCGGGGAACTTCACCTCTTCGCGCGCGGGCGGCGCCTCCTGCGCGGTGCCGGCGTCGGCGCTCTCGGTGGCGGGGCCGGCGTCGGCGGCGGCGGGCTTGTTGGCCGGCTTCTTCTCGGGCTTCTTTTCGACCTCGCGCGAGAGGTCGACGACCACGGTGCGCGCGTTGTCCGCGCCCTTGCTCTCCACCGTGGAGCTGCCCTTGGGCCAGGTGTAGACGACCTTGACGACGTCACCCTTCTTGGCGTCGAGCAGCACCGTGGACGTGGGGCCGCCCTTCTTCTCCTCGACGCGGTGACCCTGCACCCACGCGAACGCGAGCGCCGCCACGAGGAATACGGCGTGACCGATCAGCGCGCGCGGGCTCATGCCGCACCTCCCTTCCCGGCGCCGGGCCCTTGCCCCGCCCCGGCCGTATCGGCCGCGGACGACGGCGGCGACGGCGACGACGACGACGGCGGCGCGCCCGCGGGCGGGCGGCGGCGGCGGCGCTTCAAGCGGACGAACGTGAGACCGCCGCCGAGGCAGAGCGCCGGGCCGGCGAGGATGGTCAGGTAGAACCAGGCCGTGTCCTCATCGCGCGTGTGGCGGATGGGCACGTCCTCGTCGGGCTTGACGCCGGCGGCCGACAGCTTGTCGTCGTCGCGCAGCAGCCACAGGAGCCCCTCGTAGCCGAACACCTGGTTGGCGTCCTGCACCACGAGCATGTCGGCGAGCACGTCGCTGTCCCCGACGACGATGGCGCGCCCCTCGTGCGCGTCCTTGTCGCCGGTCTCCTTGGGCATCTCCACCGCGGCGGCGAGGTCGAGGACGGCGCGCGCCTCGGTCTTGTCGTCGGGCTTGCGGTCGTCGTTTTCGTCGATCCACGACGCCGCCGGCGTGCGCGCGAGCATGGAGACCTTGGGCCCGCCCTTGGCGTCGCCCTTGCGCTTCACCTTCTCCACCGCCGCGGCCGACAGGAACAGCAGCGCGGCCTTGCCGCGGGCGCTCGAGAGCGTCTTCACGCTCTTGTGGTTGCCGAACGACGTCGAGAACAGGAAGGCGTGGTCCGCGTCGGTGTTGGTGTTCTTCACGTAGCTTCGGTCGTTGAGCACCTCGTGCACGCCGACCTTGACGCCGAGCGTGTCGAGCAGCGGCTGCAGAGACGCGGTGGCGGCGGCGCCGTCGTCGTCGCCCTTGATGGGCGGATCGAGCATCAACAAGAGCGAGCCGCCGCCCTCGACGTAGGTCGCCAGGGCCTTGGCCTCCTCGGGCAAGAACGGCTTGGTGGGCCCGGGGACGATGACGAGCGCGGCGTCCTTGGGCACCTCCTTGGTGAGGCCGTCGGCGACGCCGAGCTTCTTCGGCTTGCCGTTGAGCGCCTCGATGAGCTTCTTCAGCCCCTTCGCGCTGACGCGCTGGCCCGGGTGGGCGGAGACGTCGACGCTGCGCTCGCCGTGGCCGACGGTGACGTACACGTTCTGCGCGTCCTTGGTGATGCGCGCGAGCTTGCCGCGCACGTCGGAGTCCAGGTGCTTGACCTTGCGCTCGGCCTCTTCGCGCTCGTCGCCGATGGTGAGGTTGTCGGTGCGGGAGCCGCAGCGGAAGCCAACGGTGCCGTTCTTGGTGACCTTCACCTGCTTGGACAGCTCGGGGTCCGCGGCGGAGTCCTGCGTGGTGACGCTGACGCCGTGGTGCTCGAGGGCGTCGAAGTAGTCGCGCACCACGCCGAGCCCGGTGGAACCGCGCTCGAAGAACAGGAAGATCTCGGGCTTGCCGGGCTTGCCGTCGGCGTCGGTGCACGACGCGGCGTCGAGCATGGACAGCGTTGCCGCCGACGGCGCCGTGGGCGCGGCGAACGAGAAGTCGCGCCGGATGTCGAGCTTGGCGGCGCCGTAGTTGAGCGCGAACAGCCCCGCCACCGCCGCCACCAGCGTGGCCGCCGTGCGCGCCGCCGCCAGCACGCGGCGGTTGTCGACGAAGCCGGTGGCGCGCATGGGCCCGGTGACGAGCTCGAGCGCGAGCGTGAGCGCTCCGCCGGCAACCAGCGCGAGCACGCCGCCGGCGAGCACCGGGTCGGGCACCTTGTCGCCGAAGACGAACCACTCGCTCAGCGCGCCGCCGACGAGCAGCAGCGCGTCCGCGGGGCCGCCGACGACGAGCAACAGCCGCTTGCCGTCGGCGTCGGCGGACAGGCGCCCGCGGATGCGGCCGGCGAGCATGCCGGCCCACGCGAGCCAGGCGACGACGAGGCCGGCGGTGCGCGCGGTGTCGTCGAGGATGCGCAGCGACACGAAGATCGCGAGCAGGAACAGCGCTGCCAGGGCGTTGGGCCAGCCGGCGATGGCGCGGGAATTGGCGTGTGCGTTGGGTGCGGATTCGACGGGCGCCATGCTCATCCCCTCCATCGGCGGGCACCGACGACCGCGGTGGCGCCGAGCAGCGCCGCGTACGTCAGTGACAGGTAGTAGACGACGCTCTCGAGCTTCACCGTCCCACGGGAGAAGCTCCGGAAGTGTTTGTCGAAGAGGTCGAGGTAGCCGACGACGTCGCCGAACGTGCCCTCCACCTTGCGCGCCAGCATCCACGCCAGGATGAGCGCGACGATGAACCCACCGGCGATGACCGCGGCCAGCACCTGCGACTGCGCGAGGCTCGACGCGAACGCGCCGATGGCGACGCAGGCGCCGCCGAGCAGCGCGAGGCCGAGGTAGCCCGCGAACAGGTGGCCGAGCGTGATCTTGCCGTTCACCAGGACCAGGAGCGGCATGTACAGCGAGAGGAACAACAGCAGGCAGAGGAAGAGCCAGCCGCCGAGCCACTTGCCGAGCACGATCTGCCACTCGGGCAGCGGCGAGGTCTCGAGCAACACCAGGGTGCCGAGCTGCTTCTCCTCGGCGAACAGCCGCATGGAGATGAACACGCTGGCCACCATGGTGGTGCCCGACGAGTAGAAGAAGAAGAGCTGCATGACCTCGAAGGACTTGCGCTCTCCGGCCATGGCCACGGCGTTGAACAGGAGGCCTTGCGCGAGGAGCACCACGCCGAGGATCAACCAGCCGGTGGCGGACATGAGGTACGAGACGAGCTCGCGCCGGGCGATGAGAACGGCACCCATGGCTACGCGGCCTCCTTTCGGGTCAGCTTGAGGAACACGCCCTCGAGACCGCCCTGGTCGTCGACGAGCTGGCGCACACCGAAGCCGTGCGCCACGAGCGCCCGCACGAGCTCCTCGCGTCCGGCGTCGCTCGCCGTGACGCGCAGCCTCGACATCCCGGACGCGAGGCCGGGCAGCGCCTCGAGGGCGGTGATGCCGCCGACCTTCTGGAGCTCCGCCTTGGCGGCGTCGGTGACGTCGCCGCGCACGAGGATCTCGAAGCGCAAAGAGCCCTGCTCGAGCTCCTCGGGCTTGCCCTGCGCGACGATGCGGCCCTCGTTGAGGACGAGGATGCGGTCGCAGGTGTGCGCGATCTCGCCGAGGATGTGGCTCGACAAGAGCACCGTGTGCTTCTCGGACAGGCCCCGGATGAGGCCGCGCATGGCGACGATCTGCGCCGGGTCGAGGCCCGAGATGGGCTCGTCGAGGACCACCAGCTTGGGCTCGTGGATGATGGCCTGCGCGATGCCCACGCGCTGGCGGTAGCCGTGGGAGAGCCACTCGACGAGGTCGTCGGCGACGGAGCCGAGGTCCGCCAGCGCGAGCACCTCGTCGACGCGCTTGTGCACGCGCCCGGCGTCGAGGCCGTTCAAGCGGCCGGCGTACGTCAGCATCTGGCGCACGGTGAGCTCGGGGTACAGCGGCGGGCGGTCCGGCAGGAAGCCGATGCGGCGGCGCAGCTCGCGCGGGGTGGCGACGCCGTCGATGCCGTCGACGACGACCTTGCCGGCCGACGGGATCAGGAGCCCGCAAAGGATCTTGAGCACCGTGGTCTTGCCCGCGCCGTTCAGGCCGAGGAAGCCGACGACCTCGCGCTCGCTGATCTGGAAGCTCACGTCGGCGAGCGCCCGCCGCGCGCCGTAGTACTTCGAGACGTTGTCAGCGGTAATCATGGCGCCTGATTGAACACCGTTACGCCGTCGACGCAAGTACCGCCTCCGCCGGGGGCGAAATGCGACCGGAGGGATGCGACCGCGCTTGATGCTCGGGGGAATGTTCTCGGACGCGGCGTGTTGATCCATGCTCGGGGCATGCTGCCCGCCGTGCTCGCGATGCGCCCCCGCTACGTCGAGAAGTTGTGGGCCGGCTCTCGCCTGAAGACGCTCCCGGCCAAGCGCCGCACGCCGCCGCCGCCGGGGACGGGGGAGGCCTGGGAGGTCGCGGATCTCCCCGAGGGCGCGTCCACCGTCGACGGCGGCCCCCTCGACGGGCTCACGCTGCGCACGGTCGTCGAGCGCTTCGGCCGGGCGGTCTGCGGCGCGCGCACGCGCGCGGTCGACGGCGCGCTCCGCTTCCCCCTGCTCGTCAAGCTCATCGACGCGGGCGACGACCTCAGCGTGCAGGTGCACCCGGGCGAGGCCTTCGCGCGCGCACACCCCGGGAGCTTCGCCAAGGACGAGGCCTGGCTGGTCGTGGCGGTGGAGCCGGGCGCGCGCGTGTTGCACGGCGTGCGCGACGGCGTCGACGCCGCCGCGTTCGCCGAGGCCGTCGTCGGCGGACGCGCCGACGCGCTCCTGCGCGAGGTGCGCGTGAGCGTCGGCGACGTCCTGCGCATCGCCCCCGGCACGCTGCACGGCGTGGGCAAGGGTTGCCTGCTGCTCGAGGTGCAGCAGCCGTCGGACACCACGTTCCGCGTCTGGGACTACGACCGCGTCGACAAGGACGGCCACAAGCGCCCGCTGCACATCGAGCAAGCCCTCGCGGTCGCGCGCTTCGGCAAGCAGGACCCGCCGCTCGTCTCCGACGCCCGCCCCGGCCGCCGCGCCATCGCCACCGCGCACTACGCCATGGGCCTCGAAGCGGTGACGCCGGGTGCGCCGCGCGTCGTCGACAAACCCCGCGGCGAGCCCGCCGTCGTCTTCGTCCTCGACGGCAGCGTCACCGTCGGGGGCGTGGAGCTGCCGGCGGGCGCCGCCGCCGTCGTCGTCGCCGACGCCGACGGCGTCGTCGCCGAGGGAGACGGCACCCTCGTCGTCATGACGCCGGGCGACGAGGCCGCCGCGTGAGGACCGCGCGCGCCGTCGTCGAGCGGCGTCCCCCCGGGGCGCGTGGGGCGGCACGTGCGTAAGCTCCCGGCCCGCGCGCGCGTGGTGTTCCCCAATCCGTCCACCGCGAGCCCCGAGGGCATCGTCGCCATCGGCGCCAAGCCGTGGCCCGAGGTCCTCAAGGACGCGTACACCCGCGGCATCTTCCCGTGGCCGCACGAGGGCTATCCGCTGTTGTGGTTCAGCCCCGACCCGCGCTTCGTCCTCGAGCCGAAGCTGGGGCACCTCAACAAGAGCCTGAGGAAGGCCATGAGGCGCACGGACCTCGTCATCCGCGCCGACACGCGCTTCCGCGCGGTCATCGAGGGCTGCGCCGACAAGCGCCGCCCCGGCCAGCGCGGCACGTGGATCACCGACGACATGATCGAGGGCTACTGCGCGCTCCACGAAGAGGGCTTCGCCCACTCCGTCGAGGCGTGGCAGTTGCTGCCCGGGGGCGAGACCCTCGTCGGGGGCCTGTACGGCGTGAGCTTCGGCGCGGTCTTCTTCGGTGAGTCCATGTTCCAGACCGCGCCCGACGCGTCGAAGATCGCGTTCGGCACGCTCCTCGGGCAGCTCGTGAAGTGGCGCTTCGACCTCGTCGACTGCCAGAGCTACACCGACCACCTCGCCCGCTTCGGCGCCGTCCACTGGCCGCGCAACAAGTTCCTCGACGTCCTCAAGGAGGCCCAGCGCGCGCCCACCCGCCAGGGCCCCTGGACCTTCGACGTCACGCCCGCCCAGGCCGCCGACCTGCTGTCGGCGCCGCTGCCCGACGAAGCCTGACCTCCGGTCGCTGATCAAGCGCGGCCGCTCCCTCCGGTCGCTGATCAAGCGCGGCCGCTCCCTCCGGTCGCTGATCAAGCGCGGCCGCTCCCTCCGGTCGCTGATCCGCTCGCGGCGGACACGCGACCGCGCTACATCGAGCGGCATGGACGTGTCCGTCCTCCCGCGCATCGCCGACGTCCCCGCGGCCGACTGGGACGCGCTCGCCGGCGACGACAACCCCTTCGTCGAGCACGCGTTCCTGCACGCCCTCGAGGAGTCCAAGAGCGTGGGCCCGCGCACGGGGTGGCTGCCGCAGCACCTCGTCGTCAAGGAGGGCGGCGCCCTCGTGGCCGCGTTGCCCTGCTACGTGAAGACCGACAGCTACGGCGAGTACATCTTCGACTGGCAGTGGGCCCGCGCCGCCGGCCGCGCCCGCGTCGACTACTACCCCAAGCTCACCGCAGCGGTGCCGTTCACGCCCGCCACCGGCCCCCGCCTCCTCGTCAAGCCCGGCGCCCCCGTCGAGCGCGCGCGCAAGGCCCTCGCCGAGGGCATGAAGCTCCTCGAAAAGGAGCTCGGCTGCTCGTCGTCACACGTGTTGTTCTGCCGCGACGACGAGGCCGCGTCGCTCGTGGACAACGGCTTCGGCCGGCGCGCGTCGCTGCAGTACCACTGGCGAAACGGCGGGTACGACAGCTTCGACGGCTTCCTCGCCGCCCTCCGCCACGAGGAGCGCAAGCAGATCAAGCGCGAGCGCCGGCGCGTGGCGGAGTCCGGCGTCGACGTCGAGGTCATGAACGGCGCCGACGTCCCCGACGCCCTCTGGCCCGCCGTCTTCTCGCTGTACACCTCCATCAGCGACCGCAAGTGGGGCCGCCCCTACCTCACCCGCGCCTTCTTCGATCTCATGCCGAGGCATCGCGCCGTCGTCGTGCTCGCGCGCCAGGCCGGCGCCGTCGTGGCCATGACGCTCTCGTTCGAGAAGGGCCCGCACATCTACGGCCGCTACTGGGGCTGCTCCGAGGAGATCCCCGGGCTGCACTTCGAGCTCTGCTACTACCGGCTGCTCGAGCGCTCCATCGCGAACAAGGGCAGCCTCGTCGAGGCGGGCGCGCAGGGTGAGCACAAGCTCAAGCGCGGCTTCCTCCCCGTCGTCACCCACAGCGCGCACCACATCACCGACCCGCGCTTCTCCGCGGCGGTCATGCTGTTCCTCGAGGAGGAGCGCGCGGCGGTGCTCGAGGAGCAGCAGCTCCTCCTGCAGCACGGCCCCTTCAAGGACGGCGCCGCGCCCGACCGGCCGCTCGTCGCCGGCGTCCCCGGGCTGTGAGACGTCCTGTGTCAACCACCGCGCTGCGTCACGCCATCTCAGGCGGCGAGCGCGGCGGCGCGGCCGTGAAGGGCCGGGTCGTACGGGACGCGGGCTTTCCAGCACGCGTACAGCACCCGGAGCCACGCACGAGCGAGGATGCGGGTCGCATGCGGGTGGTCGTGGCCGCGAGCGCGGGCAGCGTCGTAGAGGGCGGCGGCCCATGGCGAGCTGTGTCGCGAGTTGTCGGCCCAGAGGGTCACGGCGGAGCGCAGGTGCTTGTTGCACGCCCACCGGAACGCGACGCCGACGTGCTTGCCGGACGCGAACGTTACGGGGCACACGCCAGCCTCGGCCTCGAGGTGCTCGTGGCTGTCGAAGCGCGCGCGCTCGTCGCCGAGCTCGCTGAGAATCTGCGCGGCGTTGATGCGTCCGCTGCGCGGAAACGACATCACGATGTGCCCGTCGGGGTGCGCCTCGACGGCGTGTTCGACGGCGGCGCTGAGCTTCTTGAGACGTGCGACGACGATGTCGAGGACCGCGACGAGGTGCTGCACGGCTTCCCCCTTCGCCTCGGCCTCCATCTCGCCGCACTTGCCGCTGGGCGCACCTCGCAAGCGGCCCAGGAGCTCGGCGACGTCCCTGCGACCGGAGTAGTGGTTGCGCGCCAGGAACGCTTCGAGCCGCTTCTCGCCGACGCGCTCGGCGTGCTGCGGTGTCGGGTACCTCCCGAGGAACGCCAGCGCGATGGGCGAGTCGATGTCGCGGAAGATGCACGCGGCGCCGGCCCAGAAGCTCTCAACGAGCGCGCGCAGCTGGTTCGCCAGTGCAACCCGCTCGGCAACGAGGTCGCCGCGTGCGCGAACGAGGGCACGCAGCGCCTTCGTCTCGTCTCCGAGCGGCGTGAGCGTCTTGAAGCGATGCCCATCGGTGCGCAGCAAGTCTGCCAGCAGGTAGCTGTCGCCGGGGTCGCTCTTGGCGCCAACGCTCGAGTAGCGCGGACGCGTCGCTTTCACGACGTTCGGGTGAATCGGCACGACGTGGAATCCCGCATCGACCAGCGTGTCGACGACGAGCCCCGTCGGCCGCTCGATGGCGATGCGCAGCGGCGCTTCCTCAGTGAACCTACGGAGCTTCGCCACAGCGCCGGTGAGACCCTCCTCGGTGTGCTTGACGACGAGGCGGAGCACGACGCTGCCCTTGTCGTCGATGACGCAGACGGCGTGTTCGTTCGCCGCCCAATCCAAACCTGCAAAGTACGACACGACGGACCTCCTTGTTGCGGTACCGTCCCCCGGGCTGGGAGCCTTGATCGGTTGCTCATTGACAGGCGCTCCGTCGTCGTCAGCAAACATCGTCGGGCGCAACGTCCTGTAGCCGCTTCAAGGCTCCCGGCTTCGTCGAGGGGGCGGGTCTCACAGGGGCCGTTCACCGGCAAGCGAGCGCGGCCCTCCCCGACGAAGCCCGGGAGACGGCGCCGGGAAGATCGCTCAACCCGTCACCGCGGCGTAGAGGTTGTCCAATGAGCGGCCCGGCCGCTCCCGCGGGGCGTGACCCAGCTCGCGCGCACCTGTGTTGACGCGCGTCCGGCGCCGGGGGAGCCGGTGCCCGGAGGTCTCCATGAAGAACGCCGCCATCCTCGCCGCCGCCTTCGCCGGCGCCGTCGTGTTCGCCGCCTGCCCCGTCGCCGCCGCCACGGTCCACGGCTCGGGCACCGCCAGGACCGAGTCTCGCGCGCTGTCGGCGTTTTCGCGCGTGGCGCCGTCGGGCTCCTTCACCGTCGACATCGTCGCCGGTGACAAGCCCTCCGCCGAGGTCACCGCCGACGACAACATCGTCCCCCTCGTTATCACCGAGGTGAAGGGCGGCGTGCTCGCGGTCCACCTGAAGCGGAACACCAGCGTGCGCACCAAGACGCCCATCGTCGTCAAGATCACGGTGCCCTCGCTCGAGGGCGTCTCCGCGTCGGGCTCCGGCGACACCGCCGTCACCGGCGTCCCCGGCAAGGACGTGGCGCTCCTGCTGTCGGGCTCGGGCAAGCTCGCCTGGAAGGGCGCGGCCGACGCCGTCTCGCTCAAGAGCTCCGGCTCGGGCGCGGCGACGCTGTCGGGCACCGCCAAGAAGCTCGAGGTCCGCGTGTCCGGCTCCGGCGACGTCGACGCGGGCGGCCTCGCCGTCGACGACGGCGCCGTCAGCATCTCCGGCTCCGGCGCGGTGCAGGTGAACGCGAAGGCCACGCTCGACGCCCGCATCGCCGGCTCGGGCCGCGTGCGCTACACGGGCGCGCCCACGGTCACCAAGAAGATCACGGGCTCCGGCACCGTCGCGCCGGCGACGTAGGGCGCGCCTCGCCGAGCCCGTCAGAAGCAGTCGGGGTCGGGGAGCGGGCAGAAATCGTCGCAGAACTGCCCGTCGCCGTAGAAGCCGTTGGCGGCGCAGATGTCCTCGACGCACTGGGTGCCGGTGGCGTCGACGACGAAGCCGGGGTCGCACGAGCACAGGCCGTTGCCCGCCGGGCTCGAGTTGGCCGGGCACAGCGCCGTATCGTCGAGGACGCACTGGGTGCCGCTGGCGTCGACGACGAAGCCGTCGTCGCACAAGCAGAAGTTGGCGTCGGCCGGGTCAGGCGAGGCGTTTGCGGGGCAGCCGTCGCCGAGCGTGGCCGGGTCGAGCTCGCAGCCGGTGCCGGCGGCGTTCACGACGAAGCCGTCGTCGCACAGGCAGAAGTTGGCGTCGCTCGGGTCGGGCGAGGCGTTGTCCGGGCAGCCGGCGCCGACGGGGTCGGAGGCCTGCGCCTCGCAGCCGGTGCCGGCGGCGTTCACGACGAAGCCGTCGTCGCACACGCAGAAGTTGGCGTCGCTCGGGTCGGGCGAGGCGTTCGCGGGGCAGCCGTCGGCGGCGGTCTCGGGCGGGGGGGTGCTCGTGGCGGTGTCGGCGACGCAGCCGTTGCCGCTGCGCACGAAGCCGGGATCGCACGCGCAGGTCTCCGTGCCGGGCACGGGTGAGGCGTGCGGCACGCAGGTCGTCGTCGACGACGGGGTCGCGGGATCGCAGGTGCCGGTGGCGGTGTCGGCGGTGAAGCCGTCGTCGCACTCACAGACGCCGTTGCCGCCCGGGACGGGCGAGGCGTGGGCCGGGCATGCGCCGCCCGCGGCGCCCGCGGCGGCCACGCACGCGCCGGCGCCGCCGCAGACCTCGCCGGCGCCGCAGTCGGCGTCGCCGGCACACTCGACGCACAGGCCGGTGCGCGCGGCGTCGTCCGTGTTGCAGACGGGGGTGGCGCCGCCGCACTGCGCCGCGGTGCGGCACCAGCCGGGGAGGAGCGGCTCGCACCCGCCGGTGGAGGTGTCACAGAAGCTGTCGGCCGGGCAGTCGCGGGTCTCGGTGCAGGAGGCCGGCGCCGACGCCGGCGGCGCGGCGCACGAGCCGTCCAAGCACAGCTCCCCGGCGGCGACGTCGCACTCGAGGTCGGCGCTGCAGCTCGTGCGGGCGACGCAGGCGCCGTCGACGCAGCTCTCGCCGGCGAGGCAGGCGTTGTCGTCGTCGCAGGGGGCCCGGTTGACGGTGGCGACGCCGCCGCACGCCGCGGCCAGGAGCCCGAGGAGCCCGAGGAGCAGCAAGGGGAGCGACCGCCGCATGCGGGGTGTATCGGCGAGGACGAGGCCCATCCCCTCCCCCGCGCCCGCGGATCATGCCGTCACGACGGCCGATGGGAGGCGGTCCGAGCGGCACCTACACGCATCTGGTACCATGGCGGGATGCATGGACGAACTGAGCGCATCCTCGTCGTGCTCGCCCTCGCCGCCGGGGTGGCGGGGACGGTCGCGTCGGACCCTCTGCCGCCCGGGGACATCTCGGGGTCGGCCGGGCCCATCACCGTCACGCTCGACGCGGCCACGCCCAACGTCGAAAAGACCGTCGCCGCCACGCTGACCGCCTCGGGGCCGATCGACACGGGCACCGTCCGGCTGAGCGCCGACTTCAGCGACGGCTCCGCGGCCCAGCTCAGCATGGGCATCGAGCCCGACAGCGGCGACGGCAACGAGACCCAGGTCCTGGACACCTCCGCGCAGCCGAGCGTCGAGCTCGCGGTCGACGCGTTCGCCGACTGCGCCGACAGCCCCTGCTCGCAGTCGTTCACCGTCCACTTCGAGCGCCTCGAGGCCGACGTCGTCGACCCGCTCACCTTCGACTTCACCGTCGACGGCGCCGCCACCGTCGTCGACGACGGCAGCGGCGAGACGCCCACCGGCTCGCTCGATCTCAGCGTGAACTGAGCTCGGCCTTCGGCGTCGTCGCGCGCGAGCTTGTGCGACGAACGTGGGGGCTACGGCTTCTTCTTCGGGGCGAGCGGGACGACCCGCCTGCTGCGGGTCACGATGGCGCCGCGCGGGGGCGCCACGTCCTCGGACACGGTGGCGTCGGACCAGTCGTCGTCGTCGTCGACCTTGAGCCCGATGGCCTTGGCGCCGCCGCCGGCGATGACGGTGCGCCTGCGGCCACCGTCGGTGGGGGACCGCGCGCGCTCGGGCGGCACCGTCGACGGATCGCTCTGCGGCACGACGGTGGCGGGGCCGTCGTCGGGGAGCTGGCGCACCGAGCGCGTGGCCGCGCGCGGGCCCGACGAGGACGCCTGCGGAGACGTCTTCGGGCGCGTGCGCGGCCTCTGCGGCTCCGGTGGGGACGGTGGGGACGGCGGGGACGGCGGGGACGGCGCGGACGGCGCGGACGCAGACGGCGCGGACGCAGACGCAGACGGCGCGAGCGACTCCGGCAGGCGCAGCGCAGGCATCTCCATGGTGGCCTGCTGCGCCGGATCGGCCATGCTCGCGTCGACGTCGCCGAGGGGATCGGCGAGGCCCGGGGTGAGGGGTTGCAGCGGGAAGATCGCCGACGGCACCCGCGCCTCCGCCTCCGGCGCCGCCGACTGCATCGACGCCAGCTTGCGCGGCGCGGTGGTCGGCTTCTGCTGCGGCGCCGGACAGGACTCGATCTCGCTGCCGTACAGCGCGCGCAGCTCGGTGGCGACGTGCTCGTGGGTGGCGACGAGCCCGTAGCGGTGCGCGATCTGCGCGAGGGCGATCTCGAACGCGAGCGCGTTCTGCGGGCGCTCGTCCCTGTCCTTGGACAGCGCCTGGCGCATCAGCGCCTCGAGCTCGGGCGGCACGCCGAGCTTCGGGTCGAGGGCGGGGACCTCGCCGCGGAGCATGGCCTGGAGGAACTGCGAGGCGTTGTCGCCGAAAAACAGCCGGCGGCAGGTGAGCGTCTCGTACAGGAGGATGCCGACGTTGTAGAGGTCGCTGCGGAAGTCGAGCCCCTCGCTCATGAGCTGCTCGGGCGACATGTAGCCGAACTTGCCCTTGGTGACGCCCGCCTGCGTCAGCACCGACGACTGCGCCACCTTGGCCACGCCGAAGTCCGTCAGCTTCACCTGTCCGTCGAAGCACAAGAAGATGTTGTGCGGTGAGATGTCCCGATGGATGAGCGCGAGCGGGCGCCCCTCTCGATCGAGCGCTTGCGTGGTGGCGTAGATGAGCGCCTGCAGCACCTCGCGCGCGATGTGGATGGCGAGCCACACCGGGACGGTGCGGCCGAGATCGATGGTGCGCTCGATGGCCTCCGCGAGGTCCCTGCCCGCGAGGAACTCCATGACGATGTAGAGCTCGTCGGCTTCGCTGCGCGCCAGGTCGTACACGCGCACGATGTTGTTGTGCACGAGCATGGAAGCGACGCGCGCCTCCTCGATGAACATCTTGCGCAGCTCGGCGTCCGCCGTGAGCTCGGGGAGGATGCGCTTGACCGCGTAGTGCCAGGTCTGGCCGTCCGCTCCCTTGCCCCGCGCGCGAAAGACCTCGGCCATGCCGCCCTGGGCATGGAGGTTCAATATCTCGAGGCCGGCAATCACAGCGGCCCCGAGTCTTGCACACTCAACGTTTCTTCGTCGTGTCTTCGTCGTCGGCGAGCGAAATCACCCGGCGGCTGCCGGTGCTCACGCGGTGGCTGCGACCGGTGGTCGGGCGCTCCGGGTGCAGCGCGGCGGGACGGGTATTCTCGGCGGTGCTGGCGCTCGCCTCGAATTCCTCGGCGTCGGCCGCGGGCAGGACCACGCTGGGGCGCATCGCGCTCCGCTGCGGCGCCGTCGTCGACGGTGGATCGGCGAGGTGCGCGGGCAGCCGCGTGGGCTCCGTGGCCGCGAACTCGCCGTCGGCGGAGGGGAGGTCGTCGTCGGGCCGGAGCCCGAGGGCGTCGAGGTCGGGGCGCACCTCGACGAGGGTCGGCACGAGATCGTCGCCGTCGTCCGGATCCGGCGGCAACGCCGCCGCGCGGTTGCTGGCGGTGACCGGGCGCCGCGGCGACGGCTCGCTGCGCGCGGTGGGCTGCTTCGGCTCCGGGCGCGCAGGCGCGCCCGCCGGCCGCGGGTTCCTGCCGCTGTCGGTGGCGATGCGCGGGGGCACCGGCCGCGGCCGCGACGACGTGAACACCGGCTCCTCCGCGCTCGCGCTCCCGCCGGTCAACGCGGGGATGGGGGCGCGGCTCACCATGGTCAAGTGCTTCACCTGCGTGGTGACCGGGCTCGCCTGCGACGCGGGCGCGGGCTCCGGCTCGGGCTCCGGCTCGGGCTCCGTGCGCGGCGGCGCCTGCAACATCGGCTCGTGGAAATCGAGGTTGGGAAACTGCGACGTCAGCTCCGCGACCACGTGCCCGCGCTGCGCGACCAGGCCGTAGCTCTCGGCGATGGCGGCCAGGGACGCCTCGAACGCCGCGGCGGTCTGCGGCCGGTCCTCCCGCTTCTTCGCCAGCGACCGGCGCATGAGCTCCTCGAGCTCCGGCGGCACGAGGAGAGACGGATCGAGCCGAGGCACCTCGTTTTGCATCATGGCGGCGATGAACTGCGTGGCGGACTCGCCGAAGAACAGGCGCTCCGCGGTGAGCGCCTCGTACAGGAGGATGCCGACGTTGTAGAGGTCGCTCCGGAAGTCGAGCTTCCCCGCCATCAACTGCTCGGGGGACATGTAGCCGAACTTGCCCTTGATGATGCCGGCCTTGGTGCGGACCTCGGCGGTCTCCACCTTGGCGACACCAAAGTCGGTGAGCTTCACCTGCCCGTCCTTGCAGATGAAGATGTTGTGCGGGGAGATGTCACGGTGGATGAGGCCGAGCACGCGGCCGCTCTTGTCACGCGCCTCCGTGGCCGCGTAGTGCAGCGCCTTCAGCACCTCACGCGCGACGTGTATGCAGAACCACACCGGCAGCGTCTGCTCCTTGAGCGACGCCGCCTCGATGACCTCCGAGAGGTCGCGCCCCTCGAGGAACTCCATGACGATGAACGTCTCCTGCGCGCCGGCGCCCTCGGCCTGCGCGACGTCGTAGACGCGCACGATGTTGTCATGCTCGAGGCACGCGGCGATGCGCTGCTCCTCGATGAACATGCGCATCATCTCCGGGTCCGTCAGGAGCTCGGGGAGCATGCGCTTTACGGCGTAGTACCAGGAGCGGCCGCTCTCGTCGCGCGCGCGAGCGCGGTAGACCTCCGCCATCCCGCCCTGCGCGTGGAGGTTCAAGATCTCGAGGCCGGCCGTCATGCACGGCAGCTTGGCACAAGTGCAACGCCGCCCGCTCGCCGGTGTCCGTCAGCGTGCAAGACGCACCACGGCTTCCAGGATCTCCCTCTCGTCGAGGGAGGCGAAGCCCATGCGCAGATACGGGCGCGCGACGCCGTCGAGGGCGAAGTCGCGCGCCTCCGCGACGCCCACGCCGTTTCGGCGCGCCCGCGCGACAAACGCTCCCACGTCTCCCGGTGTGTGCGCCCACAGCGCCATGCCCCCGCGCGGCACGTCGAACTCGAGGGCGCCGCCGAGGCGCGCGCGCAACGCCGTGACGAGGACGTCTCGGCGCGCGCGATAGATACGCCGCATCCGGCGCACGTGGCGCAGGACGGTGCCGTCGTCGAGGAGGTCGGCCACCGCCGCCTCGAGGGCGAGGTCCCCCTGCCGGTCGACGTGGCGGCGCAGTCGCGCGGCGCCGTCGACGACGGCGGGCGGGCCCGCCATGAAGCCGAGGCGGAGCCCGGGGGCCAACACCTTGGAGAGCGTGCCGACGTAGACGCACACGCCTGCGTCGTCGTCCGCGGCGAGCGGCAGCGGCGGCCGCCCTTCGTATTGAAGCTCGTGGTCGTAGTCGTCCTCGAGGATGGCGATGCGCTCCCGGGCGCACAGCGACAAGAGCGCGCGGCGGCGGCGCGCGGCGAGGGGGACGGTGGTCGGATACTGGTGATGCGGCGTCACGTACACCATGCGCACGCTGCCGCGGCCGCCGGCGGCGACGGCGCGCGCCAAAGCGTCGACGTCGAGCCCCTGCCCGTCGACGGGGACGGGCAGGAGCCGCGCGCCTGCGTGCAGCAGCGCCGCCCACGCCGGCGAGTAGCCGAGCTCTTCCACGGCGACCACGTCGCCCGGCCGGATGACGAGGCGCGCGGCCAGGTCGATGCCCATCTGGGCCCCGCGCACGACAACGACGTCGTCGGCGCTCACGTCGAGGCCGCGGCGCGCGGCGAGCATCCGCGCGAGCGCGCTGCGCAGCGCCGGGTGCCCGCGCTCGTCGCCGTAGCCGAGGAGCAGCGGGGCGCCGCGCTGCTTGAGCGCCTTGCGAAACGCGCGCGCAATCTCGTCGACCGGCAGGAGGCGCATGTCGGGCACGCCGCTCTGCATGACGAGCGTCCCCTTCGGCCACGACGTCGGCGGCCGCGGCAGCGCCGGCAGCGGCGGCGCCAGATCGAACCCCGGGGCGGCCTGCGCTCGTCGCGGACTGCGCCTCGCGGCGGCGGCGGGTGCCTCGCGCCAGTCGTCGGACACCAGCGTCGCGCGCGCCGGCGACGACGTGGTGAAGCCTTGCGCGCGCAGCTCGTCGTACGCCGCGACCACCGTGTTGCGGTTGACGCCGAGGAGCGCCGCCAGCTCGCGTGTGCCGGGCAACGCGTCGCCGGCGCGCAGGCGCCCGCGCGCCACGGCCGCGCCGAGGCCCTCGGCGATCTGCACGTACAGCGGCGTGTCCGCCGCCGCATCGAGCGGAACGGCGACGTCCCACGTGCGCATTTCAGGACTTCACGAGCTGCTCGAGCTGCCAGCGCTGCACGTGCAGGCTCTCCTCCGCGCGCGCGAGCGTGGCGCGGGTGCGCGCGAGGAGGACGCTGGGCGTGATGATGGCCGCGGCGATGCACAAGATCAGGAAGACGAGCGACCTCTCGTCGAGGGTGAGCAGCATCTCCTTCACCATCACGCCGCCGGAGACGAACATGTACTGCGGCGACACAGCCTCCCACGCCAGCGCAGCCGCCACCGTCACGCAGCCGAGCGCGGTGCTCACGCGCCGGTGCCAGAGGTCGGGGTGCACCTGCCGCGCGGTGGCGGTGGCGACGATGAGCACCGACAGGAAGCCGACGGGCCCCGTCAACCGCGTGAGCGGGAGCAAGCCGGCCAGGTCCGCGACCACGGCCGCCGTCTGCAGCGCCATCGACGGCTGTTTGCTGCGCGCCACCAGGACGTTGAGCACGATGGCGACGCCCAGGGCGATCAGCGTGTACGCGAGCAGGAGCCAGTCGCGCACGCCCACCCACGCCGCGACCGGGACGAGCGCGAAGAACGGCAGCGCGCTGCCGACGCTGTAACGCGCGAGCAGCCGCATCTGCTCGTTGCGGTCCTCGTCGATTCGCCGCGTGACCTCCGGCGGGCGGTGCGCGGGGGGCGACGTCAGCAGGCGGAGCAGCGACGCGCGCGCCTCCTCGTTGTCGGGGTCGACGGCGACGGCGCTGCCAAGCTCTTTGAGCGCCTCGGCCCGCGAGCGGTCGTCGTCGGGCGCCACCAGCGCGCGCTCGGCCGACGCGAGGTGCATGCGCGCCATCTCGCGGCGCTGGGACGCTTGCGCTTCGCCGGCGATGACGGCGTCGACGGCGTCGTGCAGCTCGCGCGCGCTCTGGTACCGGTGCGCGGGCTCGATCGCGAGCGCGCGGGCGCAGATGGCGTCGATGGCGGCGGGCACCGCGCGCCCCGGCGCGCGCAGCGCGGGGCGCGGCTCCACGCCGCGCAACGTGAGCAGGGTGGCCTCGAGCGCGTCGGCGGCCCGGATGTACGGCTCACGCGCGGCGATCTCGAACAGCAACGCGCCGAGGGCGTACACGTCGGTGGCGGGCCCGATGGGTCCGACGGACGGATCGATCTGTTCCGGGGCCATGTAGCCGGGTGTGCCGAGGAGGCTGCCGGCGACGGTGGCGGGCGTGGCGCCCGCGGCGACGGGCTCGCGCTCCGCGGTGGCCGCGCGGGCGTCGCCGTCGCCGAGCGGGTCGTCGTCGGACGCGCCCCGCCCGACGCGCGCGAGGCCCCAGTCGAGCAGGTAGACCTCGCCGAAGTCTCCGAGCATGACGTTGCCGGGTTTGATGTCGCGGTGGACCACGCCCTTGTTGTGCGCAAAGTCCACCGCGAGGCAGACGCTGGTGAACGCGGAGAGCAGCTTTCTGAGCGGCAGCGCGTCCTCGTGGAGGAGGGCGGCGAGCGTCTTTCCGCGCACGCGCTTCATCGCGAAGTAGGCGGTGCCGTCGTCGAGGATCTCGATCTCGTAGACGGGGACGATGCTCGGGTGGTCGAGCTGGGCCTGGACCCGCGCTTCGCGCAGGAAGCGCTCGTGCTCCGCGCCGGCCAACGCCACCTTGATGGCGACGTCGCGGCCGATGCGGGCGTCGCGGCAGAGCCGCACCTCGCCCATGCCGCCCCGCCCGAGGATGTTGCGGACCTCGTAGCGCGTCTCCAGGGTGAGCTCCCGCTCCGTGGTGTCCACCACGCGCGCGCCCGAGTCGCGCGCCGTGAGCGTGGGGTCGTCGAGGAACGGTTGAAAAATGGTCGCGAGCGTCTTCATCGCGGACAGTCTAGCCCCGGGCGCGCAGCCCGTACTGGACCAGCGGATATGTACGATCTGGACCTTTGTGGTGGTCCATCACACCGGCACGATGCCCGCATGAGACGTGAAGTGTTCCGCGGCGCTCGCGAGCGGGCCGTGGCGTTGCTCGAGCGCGCGCCCTTCGTTCACGTGGCGGGCGTCGACGCCGACGGCGCACCGGTTGCGCGCACGCTCCACGGCGTCGTCAACGGCAACCGCGTCTGCTTTCACGCGGCCCCCGTGGGTGAAAAGAGCGCGCTCGTGGGCAAGCCCGTCGTCGTTTGGGCGGAGGAGATCGTCGCCGAGATCCCCTCGACGTTCACCGATCCCGTTCGCGCCTGCCCGGCCACCACGCTCTACGAGAGCGCGCAGGTGCACGGGGTGCTCACGCGCGTCGACGACATCGACGACAAGGCCCGCGTCCTTCAGGCGCTCATGCGGCGCTACCAACCGCAGGGCGGCCACGCCCCGATCACCGCGGACGATCCACGCTACGCCGCCGCCGTCCGCGGCGTCGCCATCCTCGCCGTCTCGCTCGACGACGTCGACGGCAAGCGCAAGCTCGCGCAGAACAAGAGCCCCGAGGAGCGGGCCCGCCTCCTCGAGAAGCTGTGGCAGCGCGGCGCGCCCGGCGACGCGCGCGCCGTCGACCTCGTGCGCGGCGCCGCCCCCGGCGGGCCGCCGGTGACGCCCGCGTTCCTCGCCGCGCCGCGCGGGTTCCTCTTGCGCTGCGCGCTCGACGCGCCCGGCGACGCGGCACGCTTCGCCGGGGACGCCGCGGCGCTCCTCGACGATGCGTACTGGAACGTCGGCGTCGGCCGCGAGCGCATCGCCCGCGCACACCTCGCCTCGAGCGCGTGGGTGGGCGCCCTCGACGAGGCGGGCCGGCTCGCGGCCACGGCGCGCGCGCTCGCCGACGGCGCCAAGTGGGCGACCATCTACGACGTGATCGTGCGCGCCGACGTGCGCGGTCGCGGGCTCGGCTCCGCTGTGGTGCGCCTGCTGCTCGAGCACCCCGCGCTGCGCGCGTGCACGAAGGTCGCGCTGCGCACGCGAGACGCGCAGGGGCTCTACGCGCGACACGGCTTCGTGGAACGGCCGGCGTCCCAGAACACCGAAATGGTGCTCGTTCGTTGACGAACGACAGATTTCCGTCCTCTGCCTGCAGAAGAACGATGGTTCGAACGCAGGCATTGCGCAGAACCGCAGAACTTGCATTTGCGCTGGCTCGTCGACGACGAGACATCGTGACTCAGGTTGTCGACAGTGATCATGGAGTGTCTGATGGGGACGATCCGTGCACTCGTGGACTCGAGGTGAGGAATGACGACATCGCGCAAACAGTCCTCAGCGACGTCAACCGGACGCCGGGGCAAGCGCGCAGCCAGTGTCGTCCCGCCGCCCGCGAAGATCGAAAACGCCGATGAGCTGCTCGCCACGCTGCGCTCCTTTCGCCGCGGCGACTTCACCGCGCGGATGTCGCCGCGCCACACGGGCATCGCGGGAGAGATCGCGCGCATCGTCAACGAGGTCATCGAGGCCAACGATCTGCTGGCGAACGAGCTGTCCCGCATCAGCGACGTCGTGGGCAAGCAGGGCCACGTCGGCCAACGGGCCTCGCTCGGCGCCATGCCGGGCGCGTGGCGCAACAGCATCGACTCGGTGAACGCGCTCATCAGCGACCTCGTCCTGCCCACCACCGAGGTCGGCCGCGTCATCGGCGCCGTCGCATCCGGCGACCTCTCCCAGAAGATGACCCTCGACAGCGACGGCCGGCCGCTGCGGGGCGAGTTCCTCCGCACCGCCAAGGTCGTGAACGGCATGGTGGAGCAGCTCGGCTCGTTCGCCTCCGAGGTCACCCGCGTGGCGCGCGAGGTGGGCACCGAGGGAAAGCTCGGCGGTCAGGCGCAGGTCAAGGGCGTCGCCGGCACCTGGAAGGACCTCACCGACAACGTCAACTCCATGGCCGGCAACCTCACCGCCCAGGTGAGAAACATCGCCGAGGTGACCACCGCGGTGGCCAAAGGCGACCTCTCCAAGAAGATCACCGTCGACGTCAAAGGCGAGATCCTTCAGCTCAAAAACACCATCAACACCATGGTGGACCAGCTCAACTCCTTCGCCTCCGAGGTCACCCGCGTGGCGCGCGAGGTGGGCACCGAGGGCAAGCTCGGCGGCCAGGCGCACGTCAAGGGTGTCGCCGGCACATGGAAGGACCTCACCGACAACGTCAACTCCATGGCGGGCAACCTCACCGCCCAGGTGAGAAACATCGCCGAGGTCACCACCGCCGTCGCCAACGGCGATCTCTCCAAAAAGATCACCGTCGACGTCAAGGGCGAGATCCTCGAGCTCAAGAACACCATCAACACCATGGTGGATCAGTTGAACGCGTTCGCCTCCGAGGTCACCCGCGTGGCGCGCGAGGTGGGTACGGAGGGCAAGCTCGGCGGTCAGGCGCAGGTCAAGGGCGTCGCCGGCACCTGGAAGGACCTCACCGACAACGTCAACTCCATGGCCTCCAACCTCACGGCCCAGGTCAGGAACATCGCCGAGGTGGCCACGGCCGTGGCCAAGGGCGATCTCACCAAGAAGATCACCGTCGACGTCAAGGGCGAGATCCTCGAGCTCAAGAACACCATCAACACCATGGCCGACCAGCTCAATTCGTTCGCCTCCGAGGTGACGCGGGTGGCCCGCGACGTCGGCACCGAGGGGAAGCTCGGCGGACAGGCGGAGGTGCCCGGCGTGGCCGGGACGTGGAAGGACCTCACCGACTCGGTGAACTCCATGGCCTCCAACCTCACCGCGCAGGTGCGCAACATCGCGGAGGTCACCACGGCGGTGGCCCAGGGCGACCTCTCCAAGACCATCACCGTCGACGTCAAAGGCGAGATCCTTCAGCTCAAAAACACCATCAACACCATGGTGGACCAGCTCAACTCGTTCGCCTCCGAGGTGACGCGCGTGGCCGGCGAGGTCGGCACCGAGGGCAAGCTCGGCGGCCAGGCGCACGTGAAGGGCGTAGCCGGGACGTGGAAGGACCTCACCGACAACGTCAACTCCATGGCCTCCAACCTCACCGCCCAGGTGCGCAACATCGCCGAGGTCACCACGGCGGTCGCCAAGGGCGACCTCAGCAAGAAGATCACCGTCGACGTGCGGGGGGAGATCCTCGAGCTCAAGAACACCATCAACACCATGGTGGACCAGCTCCGCGCGTTCGCCGCCGAGGTCACGCGCGTCGCCTGGGAGGTGGGCACGGACGGGAAGCTCGGCGGCCAGGCGCAGGTCGAGGGCGTCGCGGGCACCTGGAAGGACCTCACCGACTCCGTCAACTTCATGGCCGGCAACCTCACCGCCCAGGTGCGAAACATCGCCGACGTGACCACGGCGGTGGCCCAGGGCGACCTCTCCAAGAAGATCACCGTCGACGTCAAAGGCGAGATCCTCGAGCTCAAGACCACCATCAACACCATGGTCGATCAGCTCAACTCCTTCGCCTCGGAGGTGACGCGCGTCGCGCGCGAGGTGGGCACCGAGGGAAAGCTCGGCGGCCAGGCGCAGGTGAAGGGTGTCGCCGGCACCTGGAAAGACCTCACCGACAACGTCAACTCCATGGCCGGCAACCTCACCGCGCAGGTGAGGAACATCGCCGACGTCACCACCGCGGTCGCCCAGGGCGACCTGAGCAAGAAGATCACCGTCGACGTCAAGGGCGAGATCCTCGAGCTCAAAAACACCATCAACACCATGGTGGACCAGCTCAACTCCTTCGCCTCCGAGGTCACGCGTGTGGCGCGCGAGGTCGGCACCGAGGGGAAGCTCGGCGGCCAGGCGCACGTCAAGGGCGTCGCCGGCACGTGGAAGGACCTCACCGACAACGTGAACTCCATGGCCACCAACCTCACCAACCAGGTGCGCGGCATCGCGCAGGTGGTGACCGCCGTGGCGCGCGGCGAGCTCAAGCGCAAGCTCGCCCTCGAGGCAAGCGGCGAGATCGCGGAGCTCGCCCAGACCATCAATTCCATGACCGACACCCTCGCCACCTTCGCGGATCAGGTGACGACGGTGGCGCGCGAGGTCGGCGTCGAGGGCAAGCTCGGCGGACAGGCGAAGGTCCCGGGCGCGGCCGGCACGTGGAAGGACCTCACCGACAACGTCAACCAGCTCGCCGGCAACCTGACCACCCAGGTGCGCGCCATCGGCGACGTCGCCACCGCGGTGACCAAGGGAGACCTCACCCGCTCCATCGCCGTGGCGGCGTCAGGCGAGGTGGCCGCGCTCAAAGACAACATCAACGAGATGATCCGCAACCTTAAGGACACCACGTGGAAGACCACGGAGCAGGATTGGCTCAAGACCAACCTCGCTCGCTTCACACGCATGATGCAGGGCCAACGCGACCTGATGACGGTGGCGCAGCAGATCCTGTCCGAGCTCGCGCCGCTCGTGAGCGCCCAGCACGGGGTGTTCTACATCGCCGAGGGAGACGCGGCCGCCGGCGAAGAGGTGCGCCTCAAGCTCCTGGCCAGCTACGCCTCCCGCGCGCGCGAAAAGGTCTCCAAGGTGTTCGAGCTCGGCGAGGGCCTGGTCGGTCAATGCGCCCTCGAGAAACGCAAGATCCTCGTCACCTGCGCCCCCGCCGACTACGTGCGCATCGGCTCCGGGCTCGGCGACGCCCCCCCTTCGAGCATCATCGTCCTCCCCGTGCTCTACGAGGGGCGCGTGAACGCGGTCATCGAATTGGCCTCGTTCTCGCAGCTCGCGGACATCCATCAGGTGTTCCTCGACCAGCTCACCGAGTCCATCGGCATCGTCGTCAACACCATCGGCGCCGGCATGCGCACGGAGTTGCTGTTGGCGCAGTCTCAGTCCTTGACGCAGGAGCTGCAGTCCCAGCAGGAGGAGCTTCGCGAGACCAACGAGCGCCTCGAGCAGCAGGCGCGGACGCTGCGTGAGTCCGAGGAGCGCCTCAGGCAGCAGCAGGACGAGCTGCGCAACACCAACGAGCAGATCGGCGAGAAGGCCAAGCTCCTCGAGCTGAAGAACCGCGAGGTGGAGTTCGCCAAGGGTGAAATCGAGGAGAAGGCGGAGCAGCTCGCGCTGACGTCACGATACAAGTCCGAGTTCCTCGCGAACATGTCGCATGAGCTGCGTACCCCGCTCAACTCTTTGCTCATCCTCTCGCAGATGCTCTCGGAGAACGTCGAGGGCAACTTGATGCCCAAACAGATCGAATTCGCCAGCACCATCCACGCGTCCGGCACGGATCTCCTCGCGCTCATCAACGACATCCTCGACCACTCCAAGATCGAGTCCGGCATGATGGACGTCGAGGCCGCGGACGTCGCCTTCACCGACCTGCGCGAGTACGTGGAGCAGAGCTTCCAGTATGTCGCGCAGCAGAAGGGTCTCGCCTTCGGCGTCACCCTCGGCGGCGAGCTGCCGCGGGCCATTCACACGGACAACAAGCGCCTCCAGCAGATCCTGAAGAACCTGCTGTCCAACGCCTTCAAGTTCACCGAGTCCGGCAGCGTCACCCTCGAGATCGATCTCGCGCACGAGGGCTGGTCGCGGGATCACGAGGAGCTTGGTGCCGCCGACGCCGTCGTCGCGTTCAGCGTCGTCGACACCGGCATCGGCGTCCCCGCGGACAAGCAGCGCATCATCTTCGAGGCGTTTCAACAGGCCGACGGCACCACCAGCCGGCGCTACGGCGGCACCGGGCTCGGGCTCTCCATCAGCCGCGAGATCGCGCGGCTGCTCGGCGGTGAGCTGCGCGTCACCAGCCGGTTCGGACACGGCTCGCGCTTCACGCTCTACCTGCCGCGCAGCTACCCGGAACAAGACGCCGGGCCGCGCGAGCCGCACCCGCACGACACCTCGGTGGTCGCGACGCCCATCGTCGTGCCGTCCGACGACCGCGATCGGATCGACGGCGACGACCGCGTCCTGCTGATCGTGGAGGACGATCCCGCCTTCAGCCGCGTCTTGCTCGAGGGCGCGCGCGCGCACGGCTTCAAGGGCTTCATCGCGCCGAGCGCAAACGCCTGCATCCCACTCGCACGCAAGCTCAAGCCGACCGCAGTAACGCTCGACATGCGCCTCGCCGATCTCGACGGCTGGACCGTGCTCGACCGGCTGAAGCACGACGCCGCCACGAGGCACATCCCGGTGATGGTCGTGTCCGGCGACGATCAGCGCCAGCGCGCGCTGCGCATGGGCGCGGCCGGCTTCCTGTTGAAGCCGGTGGCCCACGAGGACCTCGGCGCCATGCTCGACAAGCTCGCGCGGTTCGTCGACGACCCGGTGCGGCGCCTGCTCATCATCGAGGACGACGAGCGGGAGCGCGACGCGCTGCTCGCCCTCGTGGGCGCCGACGACGTGGAGACCACGGCCGTCGCCTCGGGGCGCGAGGCGCTCGCGGCGCTCGCCGACGGAAACTATTCGTGCGTCGTCCTCGATCTCGGCCTGCCCGATCTCCCCGGCATGGAGCTCCTGCGCACCATCCGGCATGACGAGCGTTGGGCCGAGCTCCCGGTGATCGTGTACACGGGCAAACCGCTGGCCCGTCACGACGAGACGGAGCTCAAGCGGCTGGCGGCCGCGGTGGTGGTGAAGGACGTCAAGTCCCCGGAGCGGCTCCTCGACGAGACCTCGCTGTTCTTGCATCGCGTGCACACGGAGCTGCCCGAGGGCCAGCGGCGGATGATGGAGAAACGCTACCACTCCTCGACGATGCTCAGCGGCCTCTCCGTGCTCATCATCGACGACGACGTGCGCAACATCTTCGCCGTGACCAGCGTGCTCGAGCGGCACGGCGCGTCCGTGCTCTACGCCGAGAACGGCAAGGACGGCCTCGCGGCGCTCGAGAAGGCCGCGCACGTCGACGCCGTGTTGATGGACATCATGATGCCGGAGATGGACGGATACGAGGTGCTGCGCCGCATCCGCGCCGAGGAGCGCTACAACGATCTCCCCGTCATCGCGCTCACCGCCAAGGCGATGCGCTCCGACCGCGAGAAGTGCATCCGGGCGGGTGCCTCCGAGTACATCGCCAAGCCCGTCGACATGGCGCAACTGCTCTCCCTCCTGCGGGTGCGCCTCGCGTCATGAGCTGCAACGCGCCGCCCCCATGGCCGCCGCCGAGCGCAACAGCGCCGGCGATGTTCGACGACGCTCGCTTCTTCCGCGCCTTGCGCGAGCACGTGGCGCCGCGCCTGCGCACCTGGCCCTCCGTCGACGTGTGGCTCGTCGGTGCCGGCACCGGACAACAGGCGTACGCCGTATCCATCGCGCTTTGCGAGGAGGGCCTGGGCGGCCGCGTCCGGCTGCACGCCACCGACGCCGACGACGCGGCGCTCCGCCGCGCCCGCGAGGGCGCATACGCGTGCGCGGAGCTGCCGGCGGCGCGCGCCGCCTACCTGGCGGGCGGAGGGCGCGCGTCGCTCACGGACTACCTCACCGTGCGGGGGGACGACGACCGCGGCTTCTTCACCGTGCGCGCACCGCTCCGCCGCAGCATCCTGTTCGCGCAGCACACGCCCACCACCGGCGCGTCCTTCGGGGAGATGCAGCTCGTCGTGTGTCGGGCCGCGCCCGCGCGCGACGACGACGCCGGCGCGCGCGCGCTCGCGGTGATGCACCAGAGCCTCTGCCGCTTCGGCATCCTCGCGCTCCCGCGCGGCGCGGACCTGGCCGGGCACCCGTTCGGCGGCTTCTACGAGCCTCTCCTTGTCGACGAAGGACTCTTTCGCCGAGGTGAGACATGACGCCGTCGCCGACCCGGATCCGGGCGCCCGTCTTGCTCGTCGACGACCGCGCCGAGGATCTCGCCGTCCTCGAGGCCGTGCTCGACGCGCCGGACATCGAGCCCGTGTGCGCCGCGTCCGGGATGTCGGCGCTGCGGCACCTGCTCGATCGTGACTTCGCGGTGATCCTGCTCGACGTGCACATGCCCGGCATGAGCGGGTTCGACCTCGCCGAGATCATCAAGCAACGGGACCGATGCAAAGATACGCCCATCGTCTTCCTCACCGCGGACAGCGACGACAGCTTCATCACGCGCGCCTACGCCGTCGGCGCCGCCGACTTCCTGCAAAAGCCGATGCATCGGGAGGTGGTGCGGACCAAGGTCGGTGTCTTCGTGGAGCTGTTCCGGAGAGCCGAGGCGTTGCGGGCAGCGGAGCGCCGCGAGCGCGATCGCCAGCTCTCGGAGCTCGTGCGCAAGAGCGACGAGCGCTACAAGAACCTCGCCGAGGCCATTCCGCAAATCGTCTGGACGGCGGCGCGCAGCGGCGAGGTCACGTATTACAACCGGCGCTGGCACGACTTCACGGGGTTGCCCGATGAGCCGCCCCCGCCGTGGACCGCCGGCCTCCACCCCGACGACGTCGTCCTCTGTGAGCGCGAGTGGCGCGACTGCGTCTCGCGCGGCGCGAGGTACGAGGGCGAGTGTCGCATGCGCTCTGCCCGGGGCGACTATCGCTGGCACCTGTGCCGCGCGGTCCCGGACACCGACGAAAACGGCAACGTCATCGGTTGGCTCGGCACACACACGGACTTTCACGATCTGCGCACGGCGCTCGAAGCCGCCGACAACGCCCGCGTCCGAGCCACGTTCCTCGCCGAAGCCAGCGAGCTCCTCTCCGCGTCGCTCGACTATCCCGCCACCCTCGCGCGCGTCGCCCGCCTGCCCGTGCCACGGCTCGCCGACTGGTGCGTGGTCGACGTGAACGACACCGGCAGGCATGAGCTCGCCGTCGCGCACATGGACGCCGATCGCGAGCACGCGCTGCGTGAGCTGTTCGCGGCCCCCAACAAGCCGCTTTCCCACGTCGACGGGAAGCCGAACGGCTGCGCGAACGGCCACAGGGACGTCGGCGCGGACGACGGCGCGCTGCGGGAGCTCGCCGCCTCGTCCATCCTGCAGTGCCCGCTGGCCGTCCGCGATCGTGTCCTCGGCGCCATGACGTTCGGCTCCTCCTCCCGCACGCTTGGCGAAGGAGACCGCCGCACCGCGGAGGACCTCGCGCGCCACGCGGCGCTCGCCGTCGACAACGCGCGCCTCTATCTGGCGGCGCAGGACGCGTTGCACGAACGCGACGATTTCCTTTCCATCGCCGCGCACGAGCTGCGCACGCCGCTCACCACGCTCCAGCTCCAGCTCCAGAGCCTGCAGCGTCGCATCTCGGCCGGAGAGGCCGCGCGCGCCAAGATCGAGTCCGCCGTGCGCCAGGGCCAGAAGCTCGCCGGTCTCACCGAGCGGCTGCTCGACGTCTCCCGCATCGTCGCGGGGCGCTTGAGCCTCGAGCTCGAGGAGCTCGAATCTCACGGACCTGGTCCGCGACATCGTCGAGCGCTTCACGCTGGAGGCCTCACAGGCCGGCTGCGTCCTCGAGCTCGCGTCCGACGGGCCCATCCGCGGCCGCTGGGATCGGCTCCGCGTCGAGCAGGTGGTGATGAACCTCCTGTCGAACGCCCTGAAGTACGGCCGCGGTGCGCCGGTTGCGCTGGTCGTCCAGCGGCGCGACGACGTCGCATGGATTGGCGTGCGCGACCAGGGCATCGGCATCTCCGAGGAGGACCTGCCGCGCATCTTCGAGCGCTTCGAGCGCGCGGTGACCGCGAGGCAGTACGGCGGCCTCGGGATCGGGCTGTTCGTCGCGCGCCAGATCGTCGAGGCCCACGGGGGCTCCATCCGGGTCGAGAGCCGCGTCGGGGGCGGCTCGGCGTTCACCGTCCAGCTCCCCCTCGCGGCACAACCCGGAGAGACAGGATGAGCCTCCCGCGCCCCGTCATGATCGTCGAGGACGACCCGGACATCCGGGCGGCGCTGGCGGACGTCCTCGCCGAGGACGGCCACACCACCATCACGGCCGCCAACGGACGCGACGCCCTCGACCAGCTCCACGCGTCGTCGGTCGCGCCGTGCGTGATCGTCCTCGATCTCATGATGCCCGTGATGGACGGCTGGCAATTCGCCGCGGGCCTGCGCGAGGTCTCCGCGTGGTCGGACATCCCCATCGTGGTGGTCTCCGCCGGCGACGACATCGAGGCGCACGCCGAGGCGCTCGGCGCCCACGGCCACCTGCGGAAGCCCGTCGACCTCGACAACCTCCTCGCCACCGTCGTGCGCTGCGCTCAGGGAGACGGCGACCGAGGAGAGCCGCAGCTCAATTGACTGGGCTCAATTGACTGGGCTCAATTCGACTGGGCTCAATTGACTGGGCTCAATTCGACTGGGCTCAATTCGACTGGGCTCAATTGACTGGGCTCAATTCGACGGGGCTCAATTGACGGGCTCAATCGACGGGCGCTTTTTCGGCGTCGCCGCCGGCGAGCGCCTTGGCGATGGCGCGCGCGGCGTCGAAGCGGAACACCAGGCGGCCCTTGGCCGGCCCCGTGCCCTCGTAGGGCATGCGGAGCTCGGCGTCGGCGTCGAGGTCGATGATGGCGTGGCCGCCGTTGACGAGCGATCCGAAGAGGATCTCCTCGGTGAGCGGCCGCTTGACCTCGTCGCGAATCACGCGCTGGAGCGGCCGGGCGCCCATGACCTTGTCGTAGCCCTTGTCCGCCAGCCACTGCCGCGCGACCGGCGTGGTCTCGAGCGTGATGCTGCGGTCGGCGAGCTGCGCCTCGAGCTCCCGCACGAACTTGTCGACGATCTTCTCCATGGCCTGGGGCTGGAGCGGATCGAACTGCACGCGCGCGTCGAGGCGGTTCCTGAACTCGGGGGAGAACATCGTCTTGTACGCGTTGTCGTCGGCGCCGACGTTGTTGGAGTCGCCGAAGCCGATCTTGGATCGCGCCAGCTCCCGCGCGCCCACGTTGGACGTCATGATCAGGATGACGTGGCGGAAGTCCGACGGCTTGCCGTTGTTGTCGGTGAGCTTTCCGTGATCCATCACCTGCAGGAGGATGTTGAACACCTCGGGGTGGGCCTTCTCGATCTCGTCGAGGAGCAGCACCGTGTGCGGCGTCTTGTTGATGGCGTCCGTGAGGATGCCGCCCTGATCGAAGCCCACGTAGCCCGGCGGCGCGCCGATGAGCCGGCTCACCGAGTGGCGCTCCATGTACTCGCTCATGTCGATGCGCAGGAAGCTGATGCCGAGGGTCTTGGCGAGCTGCTTGGCCACCTCGGTCTTGCCGACGCCGGTGGGTCCCGTGAACAGGAAGGCGCCGATGGGCTTCTCCGGCTCGCGCAGGCCGGCGCGCGACATCTTGATGGCGGTGGCCACCTGCTCGATGGCCTTGTCCTGGCCGAACACCACCTTCTTCAGGTCGCCGTCGAGGCTCTTGAGCGCCTGCTTGTCGTCGACGCTGACCTGCTTGGGCGGGATCTGCGCCATGCGCGCCACGCACTCCTCGATCTCCTTCTCGGTGACGATGGGCGTGGGCGCGCCCTCCTCGCGCGGCAGGAGCTTGAGGCCGGCGGCGGCCTCGTCGATGAGGTCGATGGCCTTGTCCGGGAGCTTGCGGTCGTGAAGGTGCTTGGCCGACAGCTTCACGGCGGCCACGATGGCGCTCTCGTCGTAGGTGACGCCGTGGAACTCCTCGTAGCGGCCCTGCAACCCCTTGAGGATGTTGATGCAGTCGGCCTCGGACGGCTCGTCCACGTCGATCTTCTGGAAGCGGCGCGCGAGCGCGCGATCCTTCTCGAAGTACTGCCGAAACTCCTTGTAGGTGGTGGAGCCCATGAAGCGCAGCGCGCCCCCCTGCAGGGCGGGCTTCAGCAGGTTGGACGCGTCCATGGAGCCGCCGGAGGTGGCGCCGGCGCCGACGATGGTGTGGATCTCGTCGATGAACAAGACGGGCTTGGGCTTCTTGTCGAGCGCCTTGAGCACGGCCTTCAAGCGGTTCTCGAAGTCGCCGCGGTAGCGCGTGCCGGCGAGCAGCGAGCCCATGTCGAGAGAGAAGATCTCGGCGTCCTTCAAGAGGTCCGGCACATCGCCGCGCACGATGCGCTGCGCGAGCCCCTCGGCGAGGGCGGTCTTGCCCACGCCCGAGTCGCCGACGAACAGCGGGTTGTTCTTCCGCCGGCGGCAGAGGACGTGCATGGTGCGCAGCAGCTCTTTTTCGCGCCCCACGAGCGCGTCGAGCTTGCCGTCGCGGGCGGCGCGGGTGAGGTCGGTGCAGAAGGCCTCGAGGGGGTCGCCGGAGCCCCCGCCGCCCTCGTCCTCCTCGTCACCGCCGACGCGCTCGGGGTCGCCCGGCGCGGCGGGGTCGCTTCCGACCAGCTTGCTCACGCCGTGGGAGACGTAGCTGACGATGTCGAGGCGATCGACGCCGTGCTGCCGCAGGAGGTACGCAGCGTGGCTGTCCTCCTCGGCGAAGACGGCCACGAGGAGGTTGTAGCCCTTGACCTCCTCCTTGCCCGCGCCCATCACGTGCATGATCGCCCGCTGCACCACGCGCTGAAAGCCGCGCGAAGGCGTGGTCTCGTAGTCGTCGCCGTCGACCTGCTCGACCTCGTTGTCGAGGAAGCGGTCGAAGTCGTCCTTGAGCTTCTTGATGTCGGCGCCGCAGTGGCGCAGCACGTTGGCGGTCTCGTCGTCGTGGAGCAGCGCGTAGGCCAGGTGCTCCACGGTGGCGAGCTCGTGGTGACGCCGGTGCGCGTCGTTCAGCGCGACGCGGATGGCAATCTCGACATCCTTGCTCAGCATGGGTGCTCCGCCTGAGCTCTTCTTCGTTGCCATTCCGCTCCATCCTACGAACCGCGGGGGTCCGTACCAAGCTCATCCGTCTCCGATGCGTCTGCGGGCCGACCGTTTCTCGAGCGCGGGGTCACGGCGTGACCCCGGAACCCTGGAGGGTGACGACGAGCGACTGCCGGCTGGTGTCGAGGGTGAACGTGCCGGTGGCGTCCCCGGCCTGGCTCGCGGTGAAGCTGACCTCGGCGAACCCGGAGCCCCCCGGCTGCTGCGGGAACTGGAATTGGGAGAGCGCGAAGCTGTCGCCGTCGAGCACGGGTGTTTCGAAGAATTCCTCGCCGCACCCCTCGACGATGTCGATGCGCCGGTGCGCCTGGAGGGGGACGTCGACCTGGCCGAAGTCGACGATGCAGCCGTCGCACGGCTGGCCCTCGAGCTCGACGCGCGAGGCCGCGGGGCCGTCGCAGGCGGGGCCGTCGAAGGGACAGCCCGAGAGCGCCGAGGCGGCCGTGAGGGCGCCCGCGAGCGCCGCGGGGAGCGCGCGAGGCCACCTCACACGTCCGGCTCCATGGTCAGCATGAGGGGGTGGCCGTGCTCGCGCGCGTACTCCGTGACCTTGTCGATCTTGGTCTCGGCGATGTCGCGCGTGTACACGCCGACGATGGCCCTGCCGCTCATGTGGACCTTGAGCATCAGGTGCTGCGCCTCCGTCGGGTCCTTGCGGAAGAACTCGATCAGCACGTGGACCACGAACTCCTGCGTCGTGTAGTCGTCGTTGTGCATGACCACCCGGTACATCACGGGCTTCTTGGTCTTGGTCCGCTCGAGGGTCTCCGTGCCCGTCCCCCGGTCGCGGTCGGGTCTCTTGGCGGGGCCCTTCTCGGGGGGCTTTTCAGGGGGCTTCGGGGGTTCCTTCGGATCCGGCACGGGGGAAATCTAGCAGCAGACGGCGTCCGTGGGTGCTGATACCCCTCCGCACCATGCCCTTCGCCGGCCTCCCCATCGCACCCGTCCTCCTCGAGGAGATCCGCGCCCGCGGCTTCTCCGAGCCCACGCCGGTGCAGCGGGCCGTCCTCGAGGCCGACACCGCCCGCGACCTCGTGGTGTCCTCGCAGACGGGCTCCGGAAAGACGGTCGCGTTCGGGCTCGCGTTCGCCCCCGCGCTCCTCGCCGGCGAGCGGACAAAGACCCCGCGCGTCCTCGTCGTCGCTCCCACGCGGGAGCTGGCGCAGCAGGTGGCGCAGGAGCTGTCCTGGCTCTACGCGAAGACCGGGGCGCGCATCGGCACCTGCGTGGGCGGCATGGATCCGCGGCGCGAGAGCCGCGCGCTCTCCTTCGGCGTCGACTGCGTCGTCGGCACACCTGGCCGCCTGCGCGACCACATCGAGCGCGGCGCGCTCCGCCTCGGCACGCTGTCCTGCGTCGTCCTCGACGAGGCGGACGAGATGCTCGACATGGGCTTTCGCGAGGAGCTCGAGGCCATCCTCGACGCCACGCCCGAGGGCCGCCGCACGCTGATGTTCTCCGCCACGTTCCCGCGCGCCATGGAGCAGCTCGCGGGCAAGTACCTCACGGACCCGCAGCGCATCCGCGCCGGCGCCGCCACCGCCGCCCACGAGGACATCGACGTCGTCTGCCACCTGGTCGCGCCTCGCGAGCGGGAGCACGCGGTGGTGAACGTGCTCCGCTTCTACGACGCGCCGTCGGCGCTGGTGTTCTGCGCCACGCGCGACGGGGTGGCGCACATGCACGCCGGCCTCTCCGAGCGGGGCTTTCACGCCGTGGCGCTTTCGGGCGAGCTGTCGCAGGCGGAGCGCAACCGGGCGCTGCTCGCCGTGCGCGAGGGACACGCGCGGGTGCTGGTGGCCACGGACGTCGCCGCCCGCGGCCTCGACCTGCCCGCCGTGGCGCTCGTGGTGCACGCCGACCTCCCCCAGGACACCGCGTCGTTTCAGCACCGCTCGGGGCGCACGGGGCGGGCGGGCAAGAAGGGCACTGCGGTCGTGCTCACGCCGTTTTCGCGCCGGCGCTTCATGGAGCGGATGCTCTCGGACGCACACGTGCAGGCGCGCTTCACCGCGCTGCCCACGACCAAGCAGATCCGCTCCCTCGACGACCAGCGCCTCGTCCATGAGGCCGTCTCGCTGGCCGCCGATGGCGAGCCGGTGGATCCGTCGCTCGCCGAGGCGCTCCTGGCGCAGCTCCCGCCGGACGCGCTCGCCGCCGCGCTCGTCCGAACGCTGCGCCGCGATCTGCCGTCCCCCGAGGAGACCCCGGAGACCGCCGCCTGGAAGTCCCAGGACCGCGACCGCGACCGCGGCCGCGGCTTCGAGCGCGGCCCGCGCGATCGCCGATCGGAGGGACCGCGCGCCGGCGACGGGCGCGGCGGCCCCCGAGGCGACGTCGACGGCGTGTGGTTTCGCGTGAACGTCGGCCGCGAGCAGCGCGCCGACCCCAAGTGGCTCCTGCCCATGCTCTGTCGCCGCGGCGGCATCACCAAGCGCGACCTCGGCCCCTTCGAGATCCGGCGCCGCGAGACGCGCTTCTCGGTGCACCCCGACGTCGCGCGCCGCTTCTTCGACCAGGCCTCGCGCCCCGACGCCAAGGACCCGAACATCCGCATCGCCACCGTCGACGACGCCGGCGGCCCCGACGAGCAGGCGCCGCGCGCGCGCCGGCGACCCGATCAGGCGCGGCCGCCTGCGGTCGCCGACAAGCGGCCCGGCCGCGACGGGCGCGCGAGCGGCAAGACCGATCGACGCCGCCAGAAGTAGCTTGCCGCCCATGGCGAAGGCGCCGCGGCGGTCGCAGGTCTCGATGCAGAGGCGCCGCCTGCGTGTTTGACGCAGCGCGGGGGCGCGTGGTCTCGTCCGGCGCAGCACAGGGGGACGAATGGCTCGCGATCTCGCCGCCGCGCGCGCTCTGCTCGAGGGGCTCCCGGCGGAATTCAAGCGAAGGGACGGCACCGTCTACAAGCCGTGGGAGGTCGACATCGACGAGCCCGGCACCGACGCGGTCGTCGTCTCGCTCGGCACGTCGATCACCTGGGGCCAGGGCCTGTTCTACGAGGACAAGCACGTCACCCACGTCTGCCGCGCGGTGCACGCCGCCGGCTTCGTCCCCGTCCTCGCGCACTACGCGCAGAGCGGCGCCGTCCTCTGGCCCGCGCCGGCGTCCAAGGGCGGCCTCGAAAACAACGTCGTGCGCAGCTTCAGCTCGCTCGGGCAGGTCCCTCACGCGGCAGCCGCCACCCGCAGGACGCAGTGGTCCGACGGCGAATTTCCTTCGGCGTCACCGCATATCTGGGAGCAGGCGCGCGCCGCCGCCACCGATCTGACGGCCAAGAAGAGGAACGCCGACCTCGTCCTTTTGGACCTCGGCGCCAACGACATCGAGTTCATGGCGGCGGTCCTCGGCAAGGACCCGAACAACGGGGAGGCGTCCCAATACGTCTTCCACTGCTGCAACCATCTGTTTCACTCGGCCGCGCACCTCGTGCGCGCCCTCCGCGCAAACCCGCGCTTCAAGGACGCGCCCATCGTGTGGCTCGGCTACCACCGCTGCATCACCGACGCCACGCGCTACGACGCCTTCCACGCGCACCCCCTCGCGCAGCTCTTGCTGCACTTCGTGAAGATCTTCTCGCTGGTGTTCACGCCATCGGTGCTGAAGGGCTTTCAGCACAACGTGGACGCGTTCGTGAACCTCACCAACGGCCTCGCCCACGACGTGCTCGGCACGGTGAACGATCCGCTCCTCGTCTTCGCCGAGAGCGGGCTGCAGCGCGACAACGCCGTCTTCGCCGCCGAGAGCGGCTCGTGGCCGAACGCGCAGATGCCGTGGGACGACCTGTACACGCCGCGCACCGCCGCCGCCGCCGGCGACGTCGCCACCGTGGCCATGGCGCAGTTCAACGCCTTCTTTCACCCGAACCGCTTGGGCTCGCGGTTGAACGCCGCCTCCATTGTCGCGGCGCTCAAGGAGCTCAGGGCGACGCCGCAGGGCGCGCACATCCGGATCTGAGTCACCGCACCCAGAGCTCCATCGCGACGATCTCGAGATCCTCGTTGTTGGACGCGTCCGTGAACATCAACCTCAGCTCCACCGGCGTGGCCGCCGGGTGCGTGCCGCCGGTGTCGACCTGGAACTCCGGCGCAGACTCGGGGGCGTTCAGGCAGGACGCGTCGTCGATGTCGGCGCCGTCGAACAGGAGATCGTCCTCGTCGAAGAAACGCACGGAGGGGTCGAGCGGGTCCACGGAGCGCCGCGGCTCCTCGCACAGGTAGTTGTCGCCGACGATGGCGGGCGCGTCCAATCCGCCGTCGCAAGGGCAGCCGGCCGGGCCGCTGACGGTGAGCGCGTCGGTCACGCCGTGCGCGAAGCTGAACACGTGCTCGCGCGGCTCGCCCACGAGGATGGCCATGCCGTCCACGAACGAGGAGCTGATGTTGGGGATGCTGTCGCGGAAGCCGTCGGAGCCGCCGAGACCGAAGCCGCGCACGAAGCCGCGCATCTCGCGCCACGCGTACGGCGGAGGGACGAACGCCGACGCCTGCGACGCCCCCGGCGCGGCCGGCCGCTTGCAACCGATCGACGACGCCACCCAACCGGCGGGGCACGGCTCTGCGGCGTCGAAGCGCGTCAGCAGCGCCCAGCCACCGCCGGCGGTGACCATGTCGCACTCGACGTCCACGACGCTGCCGTCGACGTCGAGCGCGTAGATCCCGCTTTGCGCCGCAGGATTTCGCGCGAGGGCGTCGACGCAGGTGGTGGGCGGCGCGCCGTCGCCCTCTCCTTCCCCTTCGCCCTCGCCCTCGCCCTCTCCCTCTCCCTCTCCCTCTCCCTCGCCCTCGCCCTCACCCTCACCCTCGCCTTCACCTTCACCTTCACCTTCGCCCTCGCCCTCGCCGGCGTCGGGGGAGCAAAGGCCGTTGACGCACTGCTCGAACGTCAGGCAGTCGGCGACGGTGTTGCAGAAGTGGCTCTCGGGCGCCGGGCAGGACGCCACGAAAGAGATGAGGCCGGCGACGCACAGCGTTCGCACGGCCTCAGGATACCCGGTTGCGCGGGCTCAGTAGTTCTCGTGCTTCAATGACTCTTCGAGACGAGGGTCGTTGATGCAGATGACCTTGTGGCGGTTCAGGAAGAAGCCGAACGCAGCGAGGAAGACGCCGGCGACGCCGAGGAAAGCGAAGAAGTCGACGAAGTGCGGCGCGAACTGCGACACCACCTCGCTGGCGGCGCCGTTGGCGGCGTGCTCGGCCTCGCCCTTGGCCATGTTGGCGACGTGCGCAGCGCCCGTGAAGTTGGGCAGGATGATCCAGTAGTGGTCGATGGCGTGCACCACGAGGAACCACACGGCGCAGATCTGGATGCCGATGCGGCTCCGCTTCACGTGGCGCGAGAGAATCATCAGGAACGGGATGCCGAAGTGCACGATGGGCAGCGCGTAGCTGATGGGCGCCCAGCCGCCGTGGATGCGATGGATCCACCACTCGGTCTCGTCCGGCATGTTGCCGTACCAGTGCAGCATGAACTGGGAGAACGCGATGTACGCCCAAAAGATGCAGTGGCCGAACATGAACTTGCCGAGGTCGTGGTAGTGCTCCTTGTTGATCGCCTTCTTCAGGACCCCCGCGCGCTGCAGCGCGGCCGCCACCAACGTGATGAAGGCGTAGAAGGCAAGGATGGAGCCGGCGAAGTAGTAGACGCCCCACATGGTCGAGTACCAGTGCGGGCTCAGCGACTTCATCCAGTCCACGGCCTGGAACGTCTGGGTCAGGGCGTAAAGCGCGATGCCCGGCGCCGACAGCGTCCACATCTTCTTGGAGAAGGAGTCGCGCTCGTCCTCCGTCTTCGCCGCGTCCTGCTTGGTGGACCAGGAGTAGAGCAGCCACGACATCACGGACCAGATGGCGAAGTAGATGGCGGCGCGGATGATCCACGGGCCTTCGGACAGGAACCAGCGCTTGCGAGCGAGGTTCTCGTCATGCATCCAGGTCCAGGGGAAGAGCTCCTTCAACCCGATGAGCCAGACCACGAGGAACAACGGGATGAAGACCGGCAGGGTCATCATCACGTTCTCCGCCAGGCGGCGCACCACGGTGGACCAGCCCGCGCGCACCGCGTGCTGGATGCACACGAAGCCGAGGCCGCCCAACGCGATGGAGAGCCAGAACTCGAAGCTCCACAGGTACGCGAAGAGCGCGCGGACCTTGCCGTCGGTGGCAAACATGCCGAAGGTGACGCCCAGACCGACGACGGCCATGGCGCCACCGATCATCGGCAGCTTTGCCCACATGGACGTGGGGGGGACGGTGATGTCGGTCGGCTTTTCGATGTGATCGTGGCTCACGACGTCCTCACTTCAGGCGCGGGTCGGTCAAGATGAAGTCGACGATGGTCTTCACTTCGGCGTCGGTGAGCGGAAGCTGCGGCATGGCCGGCGGGAACCCGTTCACGATCTTGGCGGCAGGGGTCTTGATGGACTCGGTCAGGTACGCCGCGTCCACGGTGACGGGCCCCTTGTCGGTCTGCTCGGTCTTGCCGGCGAGCCCCTTCCACGTCGGGCCCACCTTGGGCGTGCCGTCGAGCGTGTGGCAGGCGTTGCAGCCCTTGGACACGTAGAGCTTCTCTCCCGGCGCCATCTTGCTGAGGTCGACGGGCTTCTTGTACTCGGCGCTGCACGCCTTCATCGGGTCGTCCTGGCCGGTCTGCAACGTGCACAGGAAGGCGATGATGGCCCAGCGGTCCTTCTCGGGGATCTGCACGGCGTAGGACGGCATGTTCCCGCCGTTCACGCCCTCGCGAATGGCCCGGTACATCATGCCCACCGGCATGGAGACGAGGCGCGGGTCGAGGAAGCTCGGCGGCGCCACCGCGAGCGCGCTCGGGCGGGCGGCGACGAGGCCCTTGCCGTCCGCGTTCTTCCCGTGGCAGGGCGCGCAGTAGATGGCGAAGCGGTTCTTGCCGCGCGCGACGGTGGTGGCGTCGGCCGTGAACGAGTCGGGCAGGTGCGCGATGAGGTTGCCGTCCGCGTCCTTGCCGTACGAGAGCTGATCGTCGGCGTGCAGGTAGCCGCGGGCGACGGTGCCCGGCGGCGGCGCCTGCATGTAGTTGCCGTTCTTGAACACGCCGGACTGGTCGTGGCGGAAGGGCTTGCCCTTCTCCTGCGTGTCCATGTTCGGGTTCCAGTGAACCGGCGGCTTGTCGGTGGTCCAGCCGCGGCAGGCGGTGAGGCCACCGAGCGCGACGAGGGTGATGAGCAGGGTGCGCATGTCAGTCCTCGAGCTCCTCGACCAGCGATGCGCCGGCGTCCTTCAGGAGCGCCTGCGTCTTCGCGAGATCGAAGTTCGGATCCTTCGCCTCGATGATGATGAAGAACTTGTCGTCGGTGACGCGCTCGAACGCCCGGGACTTGAACGCCGGGTGGTGAAGCCGCGGCAGCCCGTTCAAGATCCAGTTGAAGAAGAACGCCGTCAGGCAGCTCGTGAGAACCGTGAACTCGTACCAGACCGGCACGAAGGCCGGGATGGAGAACAGCGGCTTGCCACCGACGATGAACGGGTACGCCGAAGCCATGGTCCAGCACTCGAAGCCGATGCCGAAGGCGGAGCCGGACAGGCCGATGCAGAGCACGATCCACGGCAGCGACGTGGCCTTCAGGCCCATCGCCCTGTCGAGGCCGTGCACGGCCCACGGCACGCACGCGTCCCACTTGCTGTAGCCGGCGTCGCGCACGCGCTCGCAGGCCTTGTAGATGATCTGCGGAGACTCGTACTGCGCGAGGAGTCCCCAGAGTCGCGGGCCACTCATGTCAGTGCCCCCCTTCTTGGTGGATGCTGGCGGTGGCTTCTTCACGGCTGCCAGTGCGGGTCCGCCTGCGGCATGCACGCCTTCACTTCGCCGATCGCGATGACCGGGAAGAAGCGGACGAACAAGAGGAAGAGGAAGAAGAACAGGCCGAAGGTGCCGAGGAGGAACAGCGGCTCGGTCTGCGGGATGAAGTAGTCCCACGAAGACACCATGGCGTCACGGTGCAGCGAGGTCACCACGATCACGAAGCGCTCGAACCACATGCCGGTGTTGATCATGGCCGCCACGATGAACGACACGTAGATGTTGGTGCGCAGCTTCTTGATCCAGAAGAGCTGCGGCGACAGCACGTTGCACGTGATCATCGTCCAGTAGGACCACCAGTACGGGCCGAAAGCGCGGTTGATGAACGTGAACCCTTCGTATTCGTTGCCGGAGTACGCGGCGACGAAGAACTCCATGGCGTACGAGTAGCCGACGAGGCTGCCCGTCAGGAGCAGGATCTTGTTCATGTTCTCGATGTGCCGGATGGTGACGATGTCCTTCAGGCCGAGCCAGGCGCGCGCCGGCAGCATGAGGTTCTGCACCATGGCGAAGCCGCCGAAGATGGCGCCCGCCACGAAGTAGGGCGGGAAGATGGTGGAGTGCCAGCCGGGGAGCTGCGCCACCGCGAAGTCGAAGGACACGATGGAGTGCACGGAGAGCACGAGGGGCGCCGAGAAGGCCGCGAGGATCTGGTAGGCCTTCTCGTAGACCACCCAGTGCCGCATGGAGCCGCGCCAACCGAGCGACAGGATGCCGTAGAAGAGCTGCCGGACCTTGTTCTGCGAGCGGTCGCGCAACGTGGCGAAGTCGGGGACGAGGCCCGTGTACCAGAACAGCAGCGAGACGGTGAAGTACGTCGACACCGCGAACACGTCCCACTCGAGCGGCGAGCGGAAGTTCGGCCAGACGCTCATCTGGTTGGGGATGGGGAACAACCAGTAGTCGAGCCAGATGCGCCCGACGTGCAACACCACGCACGAGCCCGCGCACATGACGGCGAAGATGGTCATCGCCTCCGAGTAGCGGTTGATGGACGTGCGCCACTTCTGCCGGAACAGATAGAGGATGGCGCTGATGAGCGTTCCGGCGTGTCCGATACCGACCCAGAAGACGAAGTTGACGATGTCCCAGGCCCAGCCGACGGGGTTGGTGTTGCCCCACAAGCCCGGGCCTTCCCAGAAGAGCCACGCGATGTAGCCGACGAACATCGCCAGCACGGCGCCCCACAGGAGCAACAGGAAGATGAAGCCGCCGGGCGTCTTCAACAGCGGCGTCTCGTTGACGCGGCAAACCGTCTCGGTGACGTAGTGGAAGTCGTGGTTGCCGCGGACGAGCGGCTCGCGCCCCTCCGGCGGATCGGGAACGACGATGTCACCGCGGAGGTGGACGTCGTCGGGCAGCGCGGCCAGGGCGTTTTTGAGGGCGGTGGACGTCATGTCAGCCGAGCTCCTCGTTCGTGTTCTTGAGGCGTGCAAGGTACGTGGTGCGTGGGCGCACGTTCAGCTCCTGAAGCATCTCGTAGTTGCGGTCCGACAGCTTGAGCTGCGCGACCTTGGAGTCCTTCAGGTTGATGTTGCCGAAGGTGATGGCCTCGGTCGGGCAGGTCTGCGCGCACGCCGGCGTGACGGCGCCGTCGGGGAGCGCCTTGCGATCCTCGCCGCGGCGCTTGGCGGCGATCTTGGCCTCTTCGATGCGCTGCGTGCAGTACGTGCACTTCTCCATGACGCCGCGGTACCGCACCGTGACGTCGGGGTTGCGCTGGAGCTTCTGCGTCATCATCCGCTCGTTGCGGTGCGGGTTCCGGTACGTGTTCCCGGTGACGGTGAAGTCGAGGTAGTTGAAGCGCCGCACCTTGTAGGGGCAGTTGTTGTTGCAGTACCGCGTGCCGATGCAGCGGTTGTACGCCATGGAGTTCAACCCCTCCTCGTCATGCGTGGTGGCGCCCACCGGGCACACGGGCTCGCAGGGGGCCTCTTCACACTGCATGCAAGGCACCGGCTGGTGGCCGGATTCGGGGTTGTCGACGTCGCCGCTGAAGTAGCGATCGAGCCGAATCCAGTGCATCTCGCGACCGATCATCACCTGATGCCGGCCCACGATGGCGATGTTGTTCTCCGAATGGCACGCCACGGTGCACGCGTTGCACCCGATGCAAGCCGTGAGGTCGATGACCATGCCCCACTGCTGCCCCTCGAAGATGATCTCGTTCACCGGCTGGATGGGCTTGCGCGGGTTGGTGGGGTTGGTGTTCTGCGCGACCAATTCCTCGGGGATGTCGCCGTCGTGTGCGAACGCCGGGTTCTCCTGGTAGATCTTGAGCGAGGCCTTCTTGTAGTCCGGCCGGTGGCGATGGGTCTTGTTGAAGGGGTCCATCTTGCCGTCGACGGCCTGGAGGACGCGCCCGGCGCCCGTGGCCGCCGACATCTCCGCGAAGGAGATCTCCCGGAAGGGGTTGGACGGCATGGCGAAGTGATCCTGCGTGGAGCAGAGATCACGCGTGCCGCCCGGGATGCTGAGCTTCACGCCCTCGATGACGGTGCTCGCGTCCTGCATCAACACGTGCGCGTCGATGCCGCTCTTCCAGTCGACGTCGGCGCCGCCCTCGTCGAGCACCGACACCGGGCCGCGCATGCCGCCCATGGCCGTCTCGCCGAAGGTCTTTCCGTAGCCGCGGTGGATGGCGATGGTGTACGGCGCGTAGCCGGGGAGCACGAAGACGGGGCCGCGCAGCGTGGCGCCGCCGACGCTGAGGTCGACGAGGTCGGCGCGGTATGCGTTCTTGTGCACCTTGCTCTTGATGCCGAGGTCCTTCGCCAGGCCCGGCCCCATGATGACGGCGTTGTCCCAGCACAGCTTGGTCATCGAGTCGGGCAGCTCTTGCGTCCAGGTGACATCGGCGAGCCGTCCGTCGAGCAGGCAGCCGTGGAGCACCACGAGCTCGAGCGCGTCCTTGGACGGCGCGGCGCCCTTGAGCGCTGCCACCGCCGCCTGGATGTCCGCGGTCTTGGGCGCAGCGGCGCCGACGGGGTACGCGGTGGCGGGGATGATCCCGTCGACGAGCGAGCGGCGCCAGGCCTTCTCGTTTGCGAGCGAGCCGCCGGCGCCGCGCCAGGTGGCCTGCACCAGCTTGCGGTCGTTCGCGGCGTCGGAGGCCGGGTCAGCGCCGAAGACCTGCGCGAGGATCTGCGCGTGGGTGCGCGCGCCGAAGAGCGGGACCACCAGCGGCTGCACGATGGCCGCCGTGCCGTCCCAGGCGCGCGCGTCGGCCCAGGCCTCGAGGAAGTGCGCGAGCGGCACGTGCCACTGCGCATGCTTGTCGCCGGTCTCCTCGGGGAGGACGCCGGCGTGGATGACGGTCTTGGCCTTGCCGAGCGCGTCGTTGATCTTGAGCGCGCCGGGCGCGGTGTAGGACGGGTTGGCCTCGAGGACGACGAGGGTGTCGACCTGCCCGGCGTTGAGCGCGTCCGCGAGCGCCTTGAGCGACTCGCCCGTGGTCACCATGGGCTTGGCGTCCGGGATGGTGCTCACGAGCATCGACCCGGCGTCGACGGCGCCGACGGCGACGTTCACGGCGTGCGCGAGCGCGTGGGCCGCCGGCGGCTGCCGCTCACCCACGAGGACGAGGCCCTTGTTCTTGGCGAGGTCGGCGGCGACCGCGACCACGAACTTCTCCGCGCCCTCGGGCGCCTTCTGCGACGCGTCGCCCAGCGCACCGAGCGCGACGCCGTGCTTGCTCGCCAGCTCGGCGGCGATGGCGCGCAGGAACGCCGGCCCGTGGGCCGAGGCGAGGCGGAGGCGGTTGTCGGCGGAGGCACCCGTCGGCGTGAACACGCCCTCCACGGCGTACAGCCGCGACATCTTGGCGGCCTCGGAGCCGTTCAGGATCTTTCTGCCCTTGGACCACTTGCGCGCGTTCTTCAGGTGGTCGGGACCCTCGTTCAGGAAGTCCGCGTCGAGCGCGAGCACGACCTTGGCCTTCTCGAGGTCGTAGTGGACGCGCGCGCCGGGACCGAACGCGATCTCGGCGCCCTTCTTGGTGTTGTCGGGCGACAGCGGGTCCCAGCGATAGACCTTGGCGTTGGGGAGCTTGGCGAGCCCGGCGTCGAGCACGCGCTGGGTGGTGGGGGCCTCTTCGTCCTCGAGCAGGATGGCGAGGCCCTGCCCGCCGTTCCCGGCGAGCTTCGCGAACTGGGTCTTGGCGAACGCGTCCCAGTCCGCCCAGGCCACTTCCTTGCCCGCGTTCTTGGGGCTGCGCGCGCGATCGGGGTTGTAGAGCTTGAGCACCTCGGTCTGCGCCCAGACGTCGGCGGCGCCGAGGGACCCCGGGTGCGCCGGGTTGCCCTCGATCTTGGTGGGCCGCCCCTCGTGCGCCTCGACGACGAGGCCGACGCCGCCCTCGGAGCGCGGCTGCACGGTGGCGTAGTAGTTGGGGATGCCCGGGATGATCTCCTCGGGCTGGTGCGCGTACGGCAGGATCTCTTCTTCGGGCCTGCGGAAGCACGCGGTGAGCCCGCTCATCGCGAGGGACGCGCCGGCGAGCTTCAGCATCGTGCGCCGCTGCATGGCGGTGAGCGGCGCGGTACCGGAGGGGAGCTCCACGTCGTACTTGTCGACGACGGAGGCGTCGTGCGCCTTGTCCTCGAGCGAACGCCAGTGGGTCGCTTCGGTAGCGCGGAGAACGGGTCCGTAGGGATCGCGCTTCATGAGATTTCCTCGCTCAGCGGTGGCAGCCGTTGCAGCCGGCGTAGGCGTGGGTGGTGAAGGAGCCGTCGGGGTTCTGCACGAACACGCCGGTCTGGCGTCCCGGGGGGGCGAGGGTGGCGGCGATGGCGCGCTGGCGATCGGGCCAGCCGAGCGGCGGCTCCCAGCCCATCTTGGTCATGTCCTCGACGGGGCGGAGGTTGGGCGCGGGGTCGTTGTGGCAGGCGAGGCACCACGACATCGACAGCGGCTGCTGCTGCGCCACGCGGTCCATGGTGTCGATGCGGCCGTGGCAGGTCTCGCAGCCGATGGCCGCGCGATTGTCACCGACGCCGACGCCCACGTGCGCGCTGTGGTTGAAGTACACGTAGTCCGGCACCTTGTGGATGCGCAGCCACGGGATGGAGGTGTTGTTCTTCCAGCTCTCGCGCACGGGCTCGAGCAGCGGCGAGTCCTTCCGCGCCGTGCGGTGGCAGTTCATGCACACCTGCGTGGGCGGGACGCCGGCGGCCGGGCTGCGCTCCACGTTGTAGTGGCAGTAGCGGCAGTCCATCTCCAGGTCACCCGCGTGCAGCCGATGGCTGTACGGGACCGGCTGCACCGGCTGGTAGCCGACGTCGGTGTGTTTCGGCGACGCCCAGTACCAGACGGCAAAGACGACGAAACACACGCCGACAGTGCCGAACACGGTGCCGTAGAGGGGGATGGCGTTCGTCCAGCGGGGAAATATCTGGGCCATGCTGTGCGTCCTCTGCTGCGGCGCGCGGTAGCACACGGATGCGCAGCGTCACAAGGACGAAACTGTGCGCGCGTGCCCTGACGCCATCGTCGACGATGTGCGCCCGCGGCAAACTGCCGCAACTGCGGCGTTATGGGCGTGGACCGGACTTCGCGAGGAGGCGCGCGGCGTTGATCAGGTTTCCGCGCGCGAGCTCGTCGGCGTCCCAGAAGCCGCGCACGTCGCCGTTTTGATCGACGAGCGCGAGCTTGCGTGAGTGACGGATCTTTCCCTTGTCGTCGGGGGCGTCGCCCATCTCGACCTTGAAGCGGTTCACGAGCAGATCGCGCACGCGCACGGGATCACCGGTGAGGAGCTTCCACCGCCCGCGCGGCACGGCGCGCCTGGTGGCTTCGGCGGCGAGCACTTCCGGCGTGTCGCGCGTGGGATCCACCGTGAACGACACGAGCGCGATGGGCGCGACGCCGGCCTTGCCCGCGAGGTCCTCGACGTGGCGCAGGATCTTTCCCGCCGTGGCGTCCTCGTCGGCGCACGCGCCGGGGCATCGCGTGAAGAAGAAGCTCGCCACCCACACCTTGCCCTTGAGGTCGACGCTGCCGAACGGCTTGCCGCTCTCGTCGACGAGCTCCCAGTTGCCGAGGCTGCCGATGGGCGGCGGCGCGCGCAGGAACTGCTTCTGGCAGAAGGGGAGGACGGTGAGGCACACCGCGCCGGCGACGAACGCCGCGGCGAACGGATAGCGAAAGACGACTTCCTTGAGCGTCACCACACCCGCCGCAGGACGGCGTCCACCGCGAGCGCGCCGAACAAGGCCGTCTGGTACACGAGCGACGCGAAGAACACCCGCCGCGCCCCCGCCGACGCCGGCGTGCCGCGCGCGAACGCGGGGAGCGCGCGCGCCGACAGGAGCACGAACCACGCGCCGGCCACGGTGGCGACGACGGCGGTGACCGGGCCGCCGACGTGAAGCGGCACGAGCAGGACGCCGCACACCGCGAGGAGGAGCGCGCTGCCCGCGAGGAGCACCTGCGACGCCGACAGCCCCCACACCGACGGCGCCACCTTGTGGCCCGCCGACGCGTACTCGCGCTCGCGATAGATGGCGATGGCGAGGAAGTGTGGCACCTGCCAGAGAAAGACCCAGAAGAACAGCGCCGTGCCGACGACGTCGAAGCGGCCGGTGACGGCGGTGCTGCCCATGAGCGCGGGCATGGCGCCGGGCACCGCGCCCACGATGAGCGCCCACGGGCTCGTGCGCTTCATCGGCGTGTAGACGAGGACGTAGATGAACAGCGAAAAGAGGGTGAGCGCGGTGCTCAAGGGGCCGGCGTGGACGGCGAGCAGCGGCAGCGCGCCGAAGGAGAGGCCGCCGCCCACCACGAGCGCCCACGCGCCCGACAGCCGGCCCGCGGGCAACGGCCGCGCGGCGGTGCGCTTCATGAGGGCGTCCACGTCGCGCTCGACCCACATGTTGAGCGCGCCGGCGCCGGCGACCGCCATGGCGATGCCGAGCAACGACAACAGCGCGTCGACCACGCCGATGGAGCCCGGCGCGAGCAGCATCGCGCCGGCGCCGACGATGAGCGCCATGGTGGTGATGCCCGGCTTGGTGAGCGCGACGACGTCACGGCCCGTGGCAAGGAGGGATCGCGGGAGCGCGGCGAGGGTGGGGAGAGGCGCGTCGACCGTGTCGGCCATCGGCGCAGGCTATCCGTCTCGGCTCATCCGTCAACCAGATGAGCACGAGCGCGCGTGTGCGAAACGTCAGGCGCGCTCTCCCGGCCTCTCGGCCGAGTCGCGGAGCGCGTCGCGCGCTCGATAATTGCCACGTGCCTTGGCCGTCTCGAGCCCACGCCGCCGCGACCTGCGCGATCGCCTGCTTCACGGCGTGCGCGCCGGCCGCTGAGCCGTGCCACGACGGATCGGACTGCTCGGACGAAGCGCGCTGCGAAGCCGGCGTCTGCGTCGTCGGCTCCGGCGACGTCGCCCCCGCGCCGGGGCCGCCCGTGGCGCCGCCGACGGCGCCCGCGTTCGAGCACTCCCGCGCGATCGTGATCCCCGCCGGGCGCGTCTCCGACAAGCTGTTCGGCTTCCCCGTTGTCGTCGCGGTGAAGAGCGACAACCTGCGATCGTTGGCCGCCGGCGGCCAGGTGCGCGGGCCGGGCGACATCGCGTTCGTCCAGGGAGATCAGCTCCTGTACGCGGACATCGAGGAGTGGGACGGTGACGCGGGCCACCTCACCGCCTGGGTACAACTGCCCGTGTTGGCGAGCGCCACCGACACCGCGTTCGCGCTCGTCTGGGGCCTCGACGCCGACGTCGACAGCCGGCCGAACGCGGTGTGGCTCGGCAAGTACTTCGCCGTGTGGCACCTCGGCGAGGACCCCGACGACGACGACTTCGTCGACGCCACGGGGCGCGGGAACGACGGGGCGTCCGAAGGCCTCCACCACCGAAACAGGGTGGGCGGCGTCGCCGGCCACGCCGTCGAGATCGACGACACCGACGAAGCGGTCGTGATCGACTCCGAGGATCTCAACCGCGCAGGCAGCACCACCGTCGAGGCGTGGGTGCGCGTCGACACGCTGGATTCGGTGATGCGCGTGTTCCACCGCGGCGGCCGGTTCGACAACATCCTCGACCTCCTCGTGATGCGCGGCGTGCAAGCGGCGCGGGTGGCCGGCGCGTTCAGCGTCGGCGCGGCGGGGACGGTGCCCTCGACGCTGGACGTCCCGACGTTCGAGCTCGGCACGTGGCACCAGTTGGTGGGCGTATTCGACGAGGCCAGCGAGAACGCCGCCCTCTACGTCGACGGAAAGGCCCGGGCGACGAGCGTGCTGCGCGCGTCGTCCGTGGCTCCCTCGACGATCAGCACCATCGGCAACAGCCCGGCGGACGACGGCTACGACGAGGTCGACAGCGTCGTCGACGAGGTGCGCGTGGGGCAGGTCGCGCTCCCGCCGGCCTGGATCGCCGCGTCGTACGCGAACGTCAGCGATCCCGGCTTCCTCGTGCTCGGACCCAATCCGTAGCGGCGGTTTGTGTCAGGATGCGCCTCATGCGCACGCTGTATCCCCCTGTGGAGCCGTTCGACACGTTTCGCCTCCGCGTCTCTCCCGTTCACGAGCTCCATGTCGAGCAGTGCGGCAACGCCGACGGCCCGGCGGTCGTGTTCTTTCACGGCGGCCCCGGCGGCGGCATCGACCCGATGCACCGTCGCTACTTCGACGCGTCCAAGTACCGCATCGTCCTGTTCGATCAGCGCGGCGCGGGGCGCAGCACGCCGCACGCGTGCCTCGACGAAAACACCACCTGGGACCTCATCGCGGACGCCGAGAAGATCCGCGAGAAGCTCGGCATCGCCGCGTGGCACGTGTTCGGTGGCTCCTGGGGATCGACGCTGTCCCTCGCGTACGCGGTGACGCACCCGGACCGCACGAGGAGCCTCACGCTGCGCGGGGTGTTTCTCCTTCGCGAAGCCGAGATCCGCTGGTTCTACCAGGACGGCGCGTCGTGGATCTTTCCGGAGGCGTGGGAGCGCTACGTCGAGCACATCCCCGTCGAGGAGCGCGGCGATCTGCTGGCCGCGTACCACCAGCGCCTCACGAGCGGCGATCCCGCCCTCGAGGCGGCGAGCGCGCGGGCGTGGAGCGTCTGGGAAGGGTCGACGTCGAAGCTCATCCCCGACGACGGCCTCATCGCCCGCTGCGCCAGCGACATGTTCGCGCGGCAGCTCTCGCGCATCGAGGCGCACTACTTCGTGAACAAGGGCTTCTTCGAGAAGGACGGCTGGCTGCTCGAGCAGACGAGGAAGCTGAAGACGCCCGCGGTGATCGTGCAGGGGCGCTACGACGTCGTGTGCCCGGCGCGCAGCGCGTGGGACCTCAAGCGCGCGATGCCGCACGCGGAGCTGCGCATCATCCCCGACGCCGGCCACGCCTCGAGCGAGCTCGGCATCATCGACGCGCTGATCCAGGCCACCGACAAGTTCGCGGCGCTGCCGTGAACCGCACCGCGCTCGTCGCCGCCCTCGCGGCCGCCCTCCTCATCGCGGGCATCGGCTTCTGGCTCACCCTTCGCCCGGCCACGCACGCGCCGCGCATCCTCGACGCCGGCCCGCCCGAGGCCGCGCTCGCCCGCGCCCGCGCGCAGCTCAAGCTCGGCACGCCCAAGGGCCCGCGGCTGCGTCGCCTGGCGCCGGCGCCGGGACGGCCCCCGGGCCAGGACGCGCCCGACCCCGTGAAGCTGTCGTGGCTGCGCAAGGCGTGCCCGAAGATCCCCTGCCGCAGCGACGTCGAGACCCTGGAGTCTCGCCGAGCGCGCACCGGCGACGACGACGGGCTGCACACCGCGCTGCAGGCGTGCTTCCACGTCTGCCTCAACTCCGCACGCTAGCGGCGAGCAGACGGCTCGCGACGCCGTCCCAGCTCCAACGCGTGAGCGTCGCCCGGCGTGAAGCGTCGCGCAGCGTGGCGCGATCGGCAGCGTCGAGGCCGAGGACACGCGCGAGACAATCGCGGAGCGCGGCGACGTCACCGGTAGGGAAGCTCACGAGCTCCTTCAAGCGCGGCGGCAGCTCCGCCTCGAGGCCGGCCGCGATCTCGGCGAGGCCGGAGTGGCGGGCGACGACGGGCGGGCAGCCGGCGGCGGCGGCTTCGGCGGCGACCATCCCGAAGGCCTCGGGGAAGATCGACGGGACGACGCAGACGTCGGCAAGCGCGAGGAGGTGTCGCAGGTGGCGGTGCTCGAGCGCGCCGGTGAACAGCGCGCGCCGGCCGCGCGCCTGCTCCTCGAGGGCGGCGCGCGCGTCGCCGAAGCCGACGATGACCGCGCGGGCGTCGAGGCCGGCGAGCGCGTCGAGGAGGACGTGCACGCCCTTTTGGCGCATGAGCTTGCCGAAGTAGACGACGAGCGGCGCGTCGTTCGGCTCGAGGAAGGCGCGAAGGCGCGCGGCGTTTTCCTCGTCGGGCAGGCGCTCCTCGCGGTTGCCGGGGTTTTCGGGGTCGCGCGCGGCCTCGTCGAGGAGCGCCGCCAGCGCCTCCTCCCGCGGGGCGGGCGCCCAGGCGTCGACGTCGACGCCCGGGGGGACCTCGTGGACCTTGGCTGCGTCGACGGGGCCGCAGACGTCGTCGAGGACGCCGCGGATGTGGGCGGAGCCGACGAAGACCGCGCTGGCCTTGTCGAGGCACTCGTGTCCCCAGGCGGCGAGCGCCGGCGTGTGGCGCATGGAGTACTCGAGCTCGGAGCCGTGCGCCTTGACGGCGAAGCGCGCGCCGGTGGCCACGCCGACGGGGCCGCCGAGGAGGACGTGGTTGGTGAAGACCAGGTCGGCAGGGAGGTGTGCGCGGAGGGCGGCGGCGTTTCTCTCCACCCACGCGTCCAGGTCTGCGCGGGAGCAGTCCTGCACGAGCCTGACGTCGTAGCCGGCGTAGCGGTCGAGGACGAACACGGGCAGGAGGCCGTGGACGTCGGGGCGAACGACGGAGGCGCCCCCGACGTCGAAGTCCTCCGGGTGCGGCTCCTGGCAGAACACGGTGACGTCGTGGCCCGCGCGCTTCCAGGCGCGCGCGAGCATGCGCGTGTAGACGTTCGACCCCGTGCCGCCGAGCAGATAGCCGTGCCACAGGAGGATCTTCACGGCGCCGACCCTCCTGCGGACGACGCCGGCGGCGACGCGGCGAGGGCCAACGCGGCGGGGAGCGGGCCGACCATGAGCGGAGGATACCGCCCCGGCGCCTCAGCGCACGGCGATGACGACGAGCGCCACCGCCGCGGCGAGCAGGCCGAGCGGCAGGAGCAACTGCGTGGCCACGCCGAACGCGGCCCAGGCGAGCACGGCGCGCGTGTCGGCGGCGGTGGGCACGGCGTCGTCGGCGGCGCCGACGAGCGCGCGCACCTCGCCCACCGTGCGGTCGAGGTCCGCGTCGGAGAAGCGATCAAAGACGCGGTAGACGCTCTGCTTGGCGGTGCGGCCGCGCGCGTAGGCGGCGACGAGGTCGCGCGGCCAGCGCAGGACTCCCATGGCGACGCCGCCGGCGTCGATGAACGTGCCGAACCAGTAGCGGCCGAGGCCCATGGCGAGCTCGAACGCGGAGATGCGCAGCTCGCCGTTCCAGTCGGTGCCGTAGCCGGTCACGATGTGGTCGATGTCGTGGACACGCACCGCCTCCCTGCGAGGCGCGAGGTTCGGCAGGTACGCGGTCAACGGCCCCACCGGCAGCCGGACCCAGCGATCGCTGTACGTGCTGTCGTCGAAGCCGCTCCTCGCGAAGTAGCGGGCGCGCGCCTCGCGCAGGGTGATGTCGTCGGGATACGTCGCGCGGGTCTCGTCCGCGCTCATCGTCGCATGGGTCATGGGGACGCACCTTTGTCGAGGAGGACGAGGCTCTGTCGCAACAGCAGCCTCGCCGCGTCGTGCGCTTCGCCGGCGGGATCGCCGAGGTCGCCGGAGAGCCACGCGGTGAGCGCTCCGAAGTACAGGGAGAAGGTGGCGGCGGCGAACATGAAGGGGTCGACGTCGTCGCGCACGCGGCCCGCCGCCTGGTGCGCGCAGACGCGGCTGGCGACGGCGCCGAGCAGCTCGAAGGTGAGCGCGCGCATGCCCTCGCGCGTGTTGCCCTCGAGCCACGGCAGCTCCTTCACGAGCACGCGCGCGAGCGGCGGGTCGCGACGGTAGACGTCGAAGAACGCGCCGTAGAAGTGCATGCAGAGCTCCGTGAGCTCGCCGCCCTCGGGCGCGCTCGCCTCGGCCTCCCGCAGGGCGGCGCCGATCTCGCTCTCGAACACCAGGGCGACGACGTCGGCGCGGGTCTTGGCGTAGAGGAAGAGCGTCCCGTGGGCCACGCGCGCGCGCTTGGCGATCTGCCGGGTGGTGGTGGCGTCGTGGCCCTGCTTCGAAAACAGCGCCTTGGCCGCGGCGATGATGCGCTCGCGCTTGGCCCGCTGGTTGTCCTCTCGCCGCCCCATGATTCTGAGCATGCTCACTTTCGAGGCCGCGCGCAATGAGCGCGCTCACTTTTTCGCGCGCCCGTTTTCCAGGGGTTGCGGCTGACACGCATCACCCCGCGCGCCTGACACATGGGCGGCGGTGTGAACGCGCGATCCCGCGGGCCGCACTGATGGCGCAACCGGAGCACGGGCCCCGGTGATTCCTGAGACCACCCCGGAAGGGGACCCGCCGCCGACGACGACGAGCGCAGTGCGCCCGTGGTCCCGACGTGCGCCCGGAGGTTCTGCATGATGAAAGTCACCACACACATCGTGATCGCCGCCTTCGCCACGACCGCCGCGTCGTTGGCCGTGGGCCTCTCGGGCTGCACGCCCGCCACCTCGAGGACGAGCCCGCGCGAGCTGCGCGGAGGCGTGCTCACGTCCATGGGCTTCTCGCTCACGGACGACGGGGATCCGTCGACGCCGGCGGGCGACCTGTCCGCGTCGTTCGACTCGCCCGTCATCGGCGCCGAGGAGGATCTCCTCGACGCCGGCACCGCCCACGCCGTCTTCGACGACGGCGAGCGCGATCTGTCGTCGGCCACCGTCATCGACGCGTACCCCGACGCCGACGTCGTCTACGCCGTGCTCTTCGACGAAAACGAGCCCTGGCGCTACGTGATCGTCGCCGCCCACGGCGCCGACCTCGTCGCCGGCGCCGACGTCGCGCTCGACGGGCAAGACGCCGCCGCGCTCGTGGTGGACGAAAACACCGGCTCCGGCTTCCTGTCGTCGTCGGGCACGCTGCACGTCGACACGGCCGAGCTCACGAGCGGCGGCCGCCTCTCGGGCTCGCTCGACGCCGGGCTCGTGGAGGTCGGGCTCGATTCGTGGCCCGAGGCGCTCTTTCCGTTCACCGTCGACGGGCAACCGAGCGAGCGCGCCGCCGCCGACGGCGCCGGCACCTTCGCGGCAGTGACCTCGGTCGACGGCAGCTCCCCGCCCGGCACCGCCGACGTCAGCGTGAGCGTCGACGGCTACGGCACCTTCACCGGCGGCGCCGCCTACGCGATGCCCGCGGACGACAGCGACACCGTCATCGTCATCGAGGACGGCGCCGGCGGCCGCGGCGCGCTCGCGATCTTCGTGGACAACAGCGCGCTCGCCGCCGGCACCGTCTCGCTCGGCGGCTACGTCGCCGGCGCGTCTCTCCTCGAGGAGGACGGCACGCAGATCGCGTTCGTCGACGGGACGCTCACGCTCGACGCCGTGGACACGAGCGAGGGCGGCGTCATCAGCGGCTCGTTCAGCGTCACCGGCGACGCGTACGTGTTGCCGCCGGACGCCTACGGAGATCCGGGCGACCCGGGCAACCCCGACGGCGAGGACTGCACCGGCATCGACACGCTGGCCTCGACGTTCACGCCCGCGCAGGCGTACCTGCAGACGGCGACGCCGGACGATCAGTTCCCCGCGGGCTACGACCGCGCGCTCACGCTCACCGACGACGGCGCCGGGATGTTCGGGGTGCTGATCCCCACCGGCGTCGATCTGCACGCCGGCGACGCCTACGCGTTTTCCACCGTGGACTTCGAGGGCCGCCCGTTCCCCGCGGCTGGGCTGGCGATCGCGACGTGCTCACAGTGGATCGACGTCGAGAGCGGCACGCTGACAGCCGTGCTCGACGACGCGTCGGGCACGGTGTCCGGCTCGTTGAGCTACGTCGTCGACGGCGCCTCGCGCGAGCTGGGGTTCGAGGTCCCGCTCGTCCCATAGGCCGCCGGGCGCGACGGCCGTGACGGCGGTCACCACCGCTGACATGAACCGGGCGCGGTGGTGCCAAAGGGGGGCATGACCCTCCTCCGCCGCGCCCCGTCCGTCGCCGCCCTCCTGCTCGCCGCCGCGCCCACCGCCGGCTGCATCCTCGTCGACACAGGGCCCGGGACCCCGCGCGGGCCGGCGGGGGACCCGAGCGCCGCCGAGGACGCGGTCGCCGAGGCGCCGGCGTTCTTCGCGGGGATCAGCGGGCTGTGGACGGGCCCCGCGAGCCGCACGCCGCTCGGCGACTTCCCGCTGCTGAACATGGACGTCCGCGACGTCGACGGGCGCACGCTCTTTGCGCGCACCGACCTCGACGCCGACAACTCCTTGCGCTTCTCCTTCGAGGTCGAGGACGCCGGCGACGCCCCGGCGCTCGTCTTTCGTAACGGCGGCTATTTCCAGGGCCTGCTCCGCGACTCGCGCACGTCGCTGCGCGCGCGCGACGGAGACTCCTGGCGGTTTTGCGCGGTGGACCGAGGCTGCGACTACATCGACGCCACCTTCGCGCTCGACGGCGACGAGCTCACGCTCCAGGTCGACGTGAACGGCGCGCAACACCTCACCTGGGCCGCGCACCGCGCCGAGGAGCGCCCCCTGCCCGACGGCTACCCCGAGGACGGCACGCCGGTGGCGCCGGGGGACTTCCCGCCGCTGTCGTCCCTCGACGTCGACGTCGGCTTTTCCGCGCTCGACGCCGACGCCGACGTCTGGGTCTTCCTCTCCACGACGCCGTGCGGGACCACCTTTTCGTGCACCGCCGCTCGCCAGAATCTCCGCGGCCGCGCCCGCCGGCGCCACGGCGGCGACGGTGCACTTCGATCAACTGCACCCGGGCCGCTACGACGTGAACGTGTTGCTCGACAGAAACCGCGACCTCGCGACGTCCCTGCGCCCCGACGCCGGCGACGGCGTCGCGCTCCCGGACCGCCCCGTCGACGTCGACGGCGCCGCGTCGACGAGCGCGTCGATCGCGTTCACGCTGTAGCGACGAGGCTCACTCGAGCTGCGCGTCGAGCTTGGCCACCTGGCCGTCGGCGGCCTCGACGGCGAAGACCTTCTCGCCCTTGCCCTCGAGGCGCACGACCACGCGGTGCTTGCCGCCGGGGACGGAGAGCTGCAGCGGCGTGAAGCCGTGCACCTGTTGATCGTCGACGAAGACCTCGGCGCCGGGCGGCGACGAGCGCACGTCGAGCGTGGCGTGCGGGCGCCCGTGGATGGCTTGCTCGACCTCCTCGAGCCGCAGCTCCACGACGAGCGGCACGCCCGCGACGGGGACGCGTTGCACCACCACGGGCGCGCGCGCGAGCGGGTGCTCGGCGCGGATCTCGAGCATCTCGCCGGGCGTCACCTTCATGCCGGGCACGACCCTCTTGCCGTTGGCGGTGACGACGGCGTCGCGCGGATAGACGCGGACGCGCAGCTCGACGGGCAGCGGCGTCAGGTGCACCTTGAGGGATTGGCCCGCACCGCTGACGACGATCTTGTGTCGCTGCGTCTCGTAGCCGTCGGCTTCGAAGATGAGCTCCTCTTCTGTGCCCACCGCCATCGGGATGTGCGCGGGGGAGACGTACTTGGGATCGGGCACGTCGGCGAGCGAGATGCGCGTGGTGGCCGGCTCCGCCACGACGAGCACGTCGACGTCTCCGCCCGCAGGCACCGGCGCCGGCGGCGTATCCGGCGGCGTATCCGGCGGCGTATCCGGCGGCGTATCCGGCGGGACGCCTGGCCGCGGCGCCAGCGTCGGGGCGGCGGTGACCGGCCGCGAGAGGATGCCCGCGGCCTCGAGCCGCGGCTTCAGCAGCAGCGCTCCCACGACGAGGACGAGCGCGCCGAGCACGATCCCCGCCGCCACCGCCGGCAAGCGCGAGCCGCTCTGCTTGCGCGGACGGCGCGGCGCCCGCGCCACGCTCGACACGCCCGTCGGCTCCGGCTCGGCGTCCTTCATGCGCGCGCGCGCGTCGGCGCGCACCGGCGGGCGGAACGCCGTGCGGGTGGCGTCCTCGTCGCCGTCGTCGGCGCCGTGCAGCGGCGTGGCGCTCGACGCGTCGCGCAGTCGCTCGGCGCGCATCTTCTGCCCGCGGGACAGCTCGTCGTCGGCCGGCGCCTCGCGCTCGCCGCCGTCGTCGTCCTCGCCGAAGACGTCGCGCACCTTTCGCGCGACGCGCTCCGCCGTGTAGCCGGGGTCGCGCTTGTAGAGGTAGCTGCGCACGTGGGCGGCGAAGGTGGCGGCGTCCTTGAAGCGCTGGCTGCGATCCTTTTCGAGCGCCGTGTCGAGGATGTCCATCAGCTCGCGATCGATGAGCCCCTCGCGCGCGAGGTCGGGCGTGTCCTCCTTGAGGATGGCGTCCATGATCTCGATCTCGGCGTCGCCGGGGAAGCGCTGGCGGTTGGCGAGCATCTCGAAGAACACGATGCCGGCGGAGAACACGTCGACGCGGTGATCGATGGCCTTGCCCTTGATGAGCTTGGGCGAGAGCTGCTCGGGCGCCATGTAGCGCAGCTTGCCCTTCACCGCCGAGCCCTGCGTGACCTCGAGGCGCTCGCGCGCGCGCGCGATGCCGAAGTCGATGACCTTGACGACGCCGTCCATGGAGATGAGGACGTTTTGCGGGCTCACATCCCTGTGGATGATGGCGGCCGGCTTTCCCCGGTGGTCCTTCTGGACGTGGGCGGCGTGGAGGCCCTCGAGGATCTGGACGATGATGTAGCAGGCGTCGAGGATGTCGAGGCGCTTGCCCACCTTCTTCATCTTGCGCAGCAGGCGGGAGAGCGCGTGCCCGTCCACGTACTCCATGGCGATGAAGTAGTCGCCCTCCTCCTCGCCGAGCTCGAGCACCTGCACCACGTTCGGGTGGTTCAAGAGCACCGAGATGCGCGCCTCGTCGACGAGCATGTTCACGACGTGCGCGTTCTGGGAGAACTGCGGCAGGATGCGCTTGAGCGCGACGTTCTTTTCGAAGCCGTGGGCGCCCGTGGACTTCGCGAGCCACACCTCACCCATGCCGCCCTTGCCGATGCGGCGGACGAGTGTGTAACGGCCCAGCTTTTCGCCCTCGGGCATCCCGGGGATACTAACGGCTGCGCGCGCCGCCGTGGCAACATGACGACGTGCAGACCCTGCTCGTTGCGTGCGCGCTGGCCGCGGCCGCCGGCTCCGTCGACGCCGGAGCCGCCGACGGCCCCATCTTCTTCGGGACCGCCGTGCGCGGCCGCGTCTCCAAGGACATGGCGACGCACTTCAAGGCCTCCATCGAGCGCTCGCTGGCCAAGCAGGGCATCAAGGTGCTCGACGCCTCGGCCGCCGCCGAGGACAGCACCGCCACCGCGGCCGCGGAAGCGCGCGCCGCCCTCGACGAGGCCATCAGCGCCTACAACGACGACGACTGGCCCACGGCCCTCGCCGACAGCGCGCGCGCGCTCAAGAGCTTCGAGGAGGGGCCCGCCTTCACGAGCGACGACCTCGCCTGGGGCCTCTACCGCGACATCCTCTCCTTGCGCGCGCTGACCTACCTCAAGATGCGCAAGCGGCACGACGCCGACGAGGCGGTGCGGGCGCTCCTCGTGGTGCTGCCACGTTGGGCCCCCAACCGCGAGAAGGCGCCGCCGGACCTCATCCGGCACGTCGACGACGTCAAGGACGAGCTGCGCGCGCTGCCGCCCGCGAGCATCGAGGTGCAGAGCCGGCCCTCGGGCGCCAAGGTCATCGTCGACGGACGGGAGCGGGGCCGCTCGCCCCTCATCGTCGACGGGCTCGCGCCGGGGATGCACTACGTCGGCCTCGAGGGGAAATCGGGGCGGTACACGGAGAAAGTCCCCCTGAGCGAGAACGGGGCCGCCGTCGCCGCGCGGCTCGGCAGCCGCAAGGGGGCGGCGGCGCGGGACGTTGTGCGCGCGCTGTCCAAGCCCACCACGGCGCCGGCGTTCGTGGAGGCCATCACCGGCGTCGACGACGACGCGCTCGTGATGGTGCTCCTGCCCAAGGGAAAGAAGCGGGCGACGCTCGTCGGGGCGCGGGTGCGCGACGGCGAGGTGAAGACCGTGTGCGGGGTGATCGCCGCAGACAACGACAACGACCGCGAGCGGGCCACCTTCGTCCTGGTGCAAGGGCTCCTCCAGCGCACCTCGGACGGCTGGTTGGACGAGGCCAAGGACGAGGACCTGGCCACCCTCCGCCCGACGCTGTTCGCCGGCACCGGGACGCTCGTCGACGAGGCGGAGACGGAGGAGGAGCCGATGAACCCCGCGGTGATCGCGAGCGCCATCGTCGGCGCCGTGGCCGCGGTGGCCGTCGTCGGCGCGGGCGTGGGATTCTATGTGACGCAGGAGCTGAAGAAGAATGACGGGTTCACGTACACGGTGGACACGAGCAAGCTTTGAGGCCGCGTGCCTCGTGCTCGGCCTCGGGCTCGCCGGCTGCGGAGGGCAGCCGCAGCTCATCATCACCCTCACACGCGACCCGGCGCTCGCGGCGTCGCCCCCGTTCGTGAAGCTCCACCTCCAGGCGCTCGATCAGCCGGGGCCCGACGAGGCCGGCCCGTTCGACGTCACGGCCATCCCCAGCAACCTCTTCGAGGCGATCCCCCCGGGGACGGCCTTGTCCATCGACGTCTTCGGCTGCCAGACCGCCGCCGCCGAGCTCTGCCAGGACGACATCTCCTTCACCGCGCGCGGCTGCACCGACCACTTCATCACGCTCACCAAGGCCGAGGGCCAACAGGTGAGCATCGAGCTGCACAAGGCCGCCGACGGTGCGGCGATCTGTCCGACGCTGGAGCCCGGCGCCTCCCCGTAGCTCACCCGGAGCGTGGCACCGGGTCCTCTTCCGGATGCGCTCCCGCGACCTCGCCGGTGTCGTGCGTCCGCGACGCGAGGATCTTCAGGGCCTTCTCCAGACGAGCGACCGTCTCTTCGAGGACGCTCACGCGTTGCTCTTTCTCGACGAGCGCCTGGTGCAGGTCCTCGATCGATTGGTCGTGAAAAGCGAGCTTGGTCTCGATCTCGACGAGTCTCTCGTTGTCGCTCACGGGTTGCCTCGGGTACGTTGGCTGTGGGGGATCAACATCATGCACGACGTCGACGATGAGGGCAGCCTCGTTCCGCTTTTCCTGTCGGTGGGCGCCACCCTGGCCGCGTCCACCGAAGCCCTGCTCCGCTCCACCACGCGCACGCTCGATCTCGAGAGCAGCGAGGGCATCGTGCGCCGCTGGCGCCGGCGCATCTTCCGCGCGGGCGATCACACCATCGACGTCGAGGGCCGGGAGAACGTCGAGCACGGCCGCGCCTACCTCGTGATGTCCAACCATCGCTCGCTCCTCGACATCCCCGCCGTGCTCGCGGCGTTTCCCACGCCCATCCGCACGCTGTCGCCCGTGTTGTCGCGCCTCGGCTTCCTCCGCGACGTCGACGACGCTCGCGAGCGGCTGCGCGAGGGCATCTCGGTCTGGCTCGCGCCCGAGGGGCGCCGCTTCCACGACGGTGCGCTCCACGACTTCCGCCGCCGCACCTTCGAGCTCGCGCTCGACCTCGGCGTGCCCATCGTCCCGATGTGGATCGAGGGCACCGATCAGAATCCGCAAGCGCGGCTCTTTGCGCTTCCTGCCCAAGCGCCACGTCCACGTGAAGATCGGCCCGCCGCTCGACGCCGACGTCGACGACGCCGAGCTGCTCGTCACCCGCGTGCGCGCGGCGCTCCTGGCGCTCTCGCCGTTGATGACGGCGACGACGCCTACGCCGGCCACGCTCGAGCACCCACCCACGCTCGCAGCGTAGGCCGCGCCCACGTGGCGCGCGCGACGCCCTTGTGGCGCGCGCGACGCCCTTGTGGCGCGCGCGACGCCCCTTGTGGCGCGCGCGACGCCCCGGTGCCTCTTGTGGCGCGCACGAGGCCCGGTGTGGCGTACGCGACGCCCTTGTCGCGCGCGCGACGCTCCGGTTCGCGCGCGACGCCCCGTGCCGCGCGCGCGACGCCCTTGTGGCGCGCGCCACGCCCCGGTGCCTCTTGTGGCGCGCACGACGCCCCGTGTGGCCCGTGCCGCGCGCGCGACGCCCTTGTGGCGCGCGCCACGCCCCGGTGCCTCTTGTGGCGCGCGCACGACGCCCCGTGTGGCGCCCCCGATGCCCCGTGTCGCGCGCGACGCCCCGTGCCGCGCGCGCGACGCCCGTGTGGCGCGCCACGCCCCGGTGCCTCTTGTGGCGCGCGCGACGCCCCGTGTGGCGCGCGCCACGCCCCTTGTCGCGCGCGACGCCCCGTGGCGCGCGCGCGACGCCCGTGTGGCGCGCGCGACGCCCCTTGTGGCGCGCGCCACGCCCCGTGCCGCGCGCGCGACGCCCCGTGTGGCGCGCGCGACGCCCGTGTGGCGCCCCCGATGCCCCGTGTCGCGCGCGGGACGTAGGGCGGGGGCTCGTCCCCCGCCTCGTCTCAGAAAAACCCGAAGCGCAGCGCCGCCGACGCCGACGCCGACGCAGGCCGATTCATGCCGGCGTGCGAGAGCGGGACGCCGGAGCTCAGTCCGACGAGGAGCGTCCAATGCGGATCGACCTTCCACGACGCCAGGGCGCCGGCGGACACCACGAGCGCGTTCGAGCCTTCGGCGACCTTGCCGTCGAGCGTGTACGGCGCGTCCCACACGATGCCCGCGCTGCCGCCGACGACGACGCCACCGGCGACCTCGGCGCCCGCGGAGACGCCGGCGGCGGCGGTGGGGCCGAGCGCCTCGACGCCGCCCTTGACGTGAAACGGCATGTACGCGGTGGCCCCGAGGTCCGCGTGCGCGAAGAACGCGCCGAGCGTCTTGTCCGCGGACAGCGCGGCGCCGGCGCCGAACGCGCCGCGGCTGGTGGCGTCGGTGGCGAGCGGCGCCCTGGCCTCCTCGGGGCGCCGGCCGGTGGCGAACAGCGCCGAGCCGATGACGGCGACTGTGGGCCACGCGCCCGCCGCGCGCTCGTCGGCGATCTGCCAGCGCAGGCTGCCCTGGGCGTCGCCGAGCGCGGCGCCGGCGCCGCCCGCGTCGCCCACGCCGCGCGCGGTGGCCACCGCCGGCAACGACGCCGACAGCTCCAAAGACGGCGCGAGGCGCAGGAGCGCGTACGGCTCGAGGCGTAGCTCGTCCTCGTGGTAGCCGCCGCTGTTCGGGTGGAAGGCGCCGGCGGCATCCCAGGTGCCGAGCGTGTCGGCGAGCGAGAGCCGCGCGCCGAGCGCCGCTTGCTCCCACATGGCCAGGCGCCCCACGCCGAACATCGCCGACGTCATGCAGCAGCCCGCCGCTCGCGCCGGGGATGACGCGAGCGCGAGAGCGACGACGACGCCGGCGACCGACGCGGCCGCGGATATGCACGTGGGTCTAGGGCACATCGAACGAGGGCGCCGCGCTGCCGCTGGCCGGACCGCTCAACGACGTGCGCAGCTCCCACTCGCCGGGCATGATGAGGTCGACGTTGTCGACGAGGTAGCGGCCGTCGCCCTGGTCCGTTGCCGATGGGACCACCGATGTGCCGTGGCCCATGCGCGGCATGTACGGGGTGATCTGGATGTCGAGACCCGGCACGCCCTGCCCGTCGACGTCGACGACGCGGAGCTCGAACGGCACGACGCCGACGATGGGCGGCTGCGGGTCGCTGCGCAGCTCCAGGTGGAGCGCGCCGTCGTCGGTGTCGACGGCGACGAGCGCGTCGTCGGGGAACACCGGCGGGCCGTCGTCGACGGGCGCGGCGGGCGCCGCACCGCAAGCCGACAGGCCCAGCGCAGCGACGACGCCGGCGAGGGCGGGCAGGCAAACCGGGACGAGACGGGGCATCGCTGCGAGCTTATCGCGCAGAGCGGCGCGCGTCTCGGCCGGAGGGACGATGTGTGGCCCGCCGCACGCTCAGGGCACGTCGATGAAGAACGCCGCGTGACCGTGCTGCGAGGTCTCGCTGTCGACGCAGTTTTCGTAGAAGTGGAAGCGGACGGTCCAGCGCCCCGGCGCGTCGAAGCGCACCGGCGTGATGGTGTAGACGCCGGCATCGCCCTCGGTGGTGGCGGTGCCGGCGTTCGGCGCGGGGTGGTTGTCGTCGAGGAACACCTCGGCGCGCGCGTTGGCCCCGGCGGCGGGGGCGTCGTTGTCGGCGAGCTTGGTGGCGGTGACGGTGAAGGTGACGTCGGCGCCCTCGGTGACGTCGGAGACGGAGTACTTCACGTGGTACTTGCAGTCGTCGTCGTCACCCTCGGTGTTGAACATCGTCGCGCCGTAGTCGTCGTCGCCCGCGTCGCCTTCGCCCTCGCCCTCGCCGACGCCGTCGCAGACGGCCGGGTCGGTGAGCACCGGCGTCACGCCCTGGCAGTGGGTGTCGGCGGCGCCGTCGACGGGGCCGCCGACGTCGGCGGGAGGGGGGCACCCGGTGAGCGCGGCGACGGCCGCGAGGAGCGGGACGGAGGCGAGGGAGAGATGGGAGATGCGCATGGGGAAGGCGTACCCGGACGCTCTCTCGAGGTCGATGCGACACAGCGCCGCACGCGCCGTGTCCGCGCCGCGCTCGCCCTCGCCGCGGCTCTCAGAGGCTGATCCGCGTCATCGAGACCGCCGCGAGTGGCCACGAGGGCTGGCCCGATGGACCGTTGATCCGAGCCACCCGGAAGGGGACGGTGCTACGGCCACACGGCGGAGCGGAAAGGAGCTGCGAGCTCGGCGACGATGACGCGCGCCGAGTTGAGCGCCGGGGCGCCGAGCTCTCCGCTCCTTTCCGCTCCGGCGGCCGTGTGCTCGGTGGGCTCGACCTCGACGGGTTCACAGCGAGCGCCAAGGCCGTGCAGTTTGGCGGTGGGCGCCCGATTACGAGCCCGCGGATGCTCGTCACGGTGGCGACGGAAGGCAAGGGATCGGGAGCGCCCGGGAGATCCCGCCACCTCGGCCGCGCGGGGCCGGCGATCGCGGCAAGCACCAAAAGCAGTACAGGGCGTGGATGAAGAGCGCCGCAGCGAAGGCGCGATACCGCACGCGCCCTGGTCTCGCCGAGCACGCCAACGCCGTCGACACGCTCTACGTACGGGGGCTAGCGAAGGTGACGACGGTCGCCCTGATGGCAGCCGTGGCCTTCAACCTGCTGCAGAACCTCGCGAAGCTCACCGCCTGAAGTCCGCGCCGACGTCGCATCGAGGCACGTCGGCGCGCACACGACCCGCACGAACCCGCCACGTGCGCTGATAGCGGGATCACAACACCGCTCGGACCCGCCGTTTCCTCACAACCTGCAGCGGTTCTTGCGCGCCGACGTGCCTCGCCACGTACTCCGCGCGGCGAGCCACCTTGTGGGCGGCTTCGCCGAGTGCTGCTACGCCTTATTTTTTCGTCAGCCTTTCACGACTTCGGCGGCAGTTTTTGCAGCTTTCTCTGCAGCGAGCGCCGATGGATGCGCAGGCGCCGCGCCGCCTCCGAGACGTTGCCCTCGCAATCGGCGAGCACACGGTGGATGTGCTCCCACTCGGCACGCGCGAGGGAGACGTCGGGGATCGCGACCCCGCCGGACGGCTCGACGACGTCCTCGAGCCCGAGCGCCGACAGGAGCGCCGCGACGGTGACGGGCTTTTGCAGGTAGTGGACGGCGCCGGCCTGGATGGCGTCGACGGCGGTGGGCACGCTGCCGTATCCCGTGAGCACCACGATGCGGGTGTGCGGGTCGATGGCGAGCAGGCCGCGCAACACGTCGAGGCCGGTGATGCCCGGCATGCGCAGGTCCACGACCGCGAGCTCCGGCGGGTCCGCGCGCGCGGCGAGGAGCGCCGCCTCGCCGTCGCCCTCGGTGCGCACCGACAGGCCGCGCTCGCGCAGCGCCGCGGCGAGGCGCGTGCGAAAGGGCTCGTCGTCGTCGACGAGGAGCACGCTCGGGGCGTCGGCGTCGGCGCTCACCGAAACCTCCAGACGGCGCGCGTCTCGACGCCGGGCGTGGAGGTGAGCTCGAGGGCACCACCGAGCTGCTCGGCGAGCGAGCGCGCGACGAATACGCCCAGGCCCATGCCTTCGCCCGGGGCACGCGTGGTGAAAAACGGCTCGCCGACGTGCGCGAGCGCGTGCGCCGGGATGCCGGCGCCGTGGTCGACGACGGCGACGGCGAGGCCGGGACCGGCGACGACGCTCACCTCGCCCGGGCCCGCGACGAGCGCGTTGCGCACGAGGCCGCGCAGCGCGCCGGCGACCGCGCGCCCGGGCACGGTCACCTCACGATTCTCGACGATCTCCACGATCACGCGCTCGCGCCCTCGCACGCCCTCGAGCGCCATGTCGACGAGCGCGCGCAGCGACAGCGGGCCGATGGCGTCGCTGGCAGCGTGGCCCCCGTCGAGCGCGAGCTGCTCGAGGATGGCTCGGCAGCGCGACACCTGCTCGAGCACGAGGCGCGCGTCGCCGCTGCGCGCGTCGCCCGGGTCGAGCTTGCGCAAGAGCTCCTCGGCCGCGACCCCGATGGTCGCCAGCGGCGTCGACAGCTCGTGCGCCGCGCCGCCCGCGAGCGTGGCCAGCGACGCCAGCCGGGTGTGGCGGGCCTCCAGATCGCGCGCGCGCCGCACGGCTCGCTGGACCCGGTTCACGAACAGGCACACGAGGCCGGCGGCGACGATGAACGCCACCCACATCCCCTTGAGGTGCAGCGCCATGTGCTCGTGGTGGTGGCGCGACACGTCCGTGAACAAGAAGAGGAGCCCGTACGCCACGGTGGCGATAACGGCCACCGCCCACGCGCCCGCGCCCCCGAGCACCACCGCGGCGAGGCTCACGTGCACCAGGTAGAGGAACGTGAACGGGTTGAACGGCCCGCCGGTGAGCGCGAGCAGGAGCGTCAGCGTGGCGATGTCGGCGACGAGGATGATGACCAGCGCCCCGCGGGGCACGCGGGTGACCCGGCGTCGCGCGACCTCGAGGGCCGCGTTCGCCAGCGCGTTGGCGACGACGACGGCGACGGCGCGCCCGACGGCGACCTCGTCGGGCGCGAGCCAGAGCACCGCGGCGAGCACCGCCGCTTGGGCGAACACCGCGCCCCAGCGGAGCCGCACGAGCTCGCGCAAATGGATGACACCCTCGTCCTCACGGCCCGTCGCCACGGGCTCCCATAGCAAGGCTGCGCCGTCCGCGCCTGCGACACGGTGCCGCACGTGAGCGGCGGGCGCCGCTGCGGGAGCGAGACGCGGCGGCGCGGCGGCCGCCCTCATCTCAAGGGTTGAGGAACGTGATCAGGTCGGCGACGTCGTCGTCGCTCAACTGTTCCTTCGTGAACGGCGGCATGCTCCCGCCGATGCCGAAGAACGCGCCGTGGCGGATCTTCTCGATGACAACGAGGTCGGCAGGAAAGCCGATCTCCTTGGCGAAGCTCTCGCTGGCTTCGGGCACGAGCACCGCCAGCTCCGTGAGCCGCCCCTCGCCTGTGTGGGGCGCGCCGTGGCAGACCGCGCACGCGTGATCCCAGATGTCGGCGCCGTGGCTCGCGTCGCCCTTGGGCAGCGAGACGACGTTTTCGACGATGGTGAGCGGCAGCGTGTCCTCGCCCGCATCTCCACCGGGCGCGTCGGCGGCGCTCGAGAGGTACTCGTAGATCGCGCGGGCGCGCGGGTCGTCCCGGGTGAACGCCGTTCCCCGCATGAAGAACGTGAAGCACGCGTTGGTGGCGTCGAGGAGGTTCGTCGAGTACCCGCCCCAGAAGCGCGTGCGCCGCGCCGCGTTCTTCAAATCGTAGCCCGCGAAGACGCGGTCACCGGGGTCGCCCATGGCATGGCACGTGGCGCAGGAGAACTTGTTGACCTCGCTGTCGGCGAGCCGCGCGTCGTTGAAGAGCTGCTCGCCGACGTCCTTGGCCGGGACGGGGCCGCAGCCCGCACCGAGCCCCATGAGCAGCGCGGCGCCCGCGAGCGTGACGACGAGCGGCGTGCGGGGCGTCATTGGGGCACCCGCATGGCCGCGATGTCATCGGGGAAGATGCCGAGCGTGACCTTCCCCAACAGCGCGTGAGGCGGCGCGGCGTCGAACACCAAGAAGCTGCCCGGGTTCGTGTGGTCGCCTTCGCAGACGGTGAAGATCTTCGTGCCGTCCTCGTTGAACCGCGCCACGTGGGGGAGCACGCAGTCCGACGGGCTCACGAAGATGGTGGACTCGAACGTCAACGTGCCGCCGCTGACGTCAAAGAGGGTGACGCCATCGGTGTTCTGATGCGCGATCAGCATGGTGTCGCCGCGCACGTCGCCGAACGACGCTACGCCGGGGAGCTGGAACTTCTGCCCGTTGAGCGAGCGCGAGGGGATGTCGACGCCGATGACCTCGCCGCTGCTGAAACACGACACCCACGCCGTCTCGCCGTCGACGGTGATGCCGTACGGCTGGCAGATGGGGTTGTCGAGCGTGCCCGGGTTGTCGATCACCTGCAGGACGTCGACGTGGTGGTCGTCGCCGACGAGGTCGATGATGGCGACGTGGTCGTTGTAGCAGGAGGTCACCGCCGTCGAGGAGTCGGGGGTGAAGCCGATGCCGTGCGCGGCCGGACACGTCTCCACGAACGTGGGCTTGTCCATGGTCTCCGGGTCGATGATGGCGAGCCGCGAATCGACGTCGGGGCCCTCCGTGATGCCGTTGCCGATCGCCGTGGTGACCTTGGCGAGATCGAAGTGCGACGCCACCAGCGTCTTTCCGTCCGGCGTGAGCCGGATGTCGCCCGGGTTCGGGTCCACGCGCGACGCGGCGACGAACGAGTTGTCCGAGACGCGCATCTTGACCATGTGCCCCGGGATGGTGCCGGCGCCGTGGACGCCGTGCGGCCCCGAGCCCGAGCCGGGCACGAAGTTGGAGACCCCGTAGTAGTAGAACTGGCCGTCGGCGCCGGCGACGCAGTGGTGCGGCCCCTCGCGCTCCACCGGCACGAAGCCCGCCGGCACCTTGCCGAGCAACACCGGCGCGCCCGCGTCGGCGCTGTCGAGGTCGATGACGCTGATGGTGTCCTCGAGGTTGTCGGTGACGTAGATGCGGCCCTCGCCCGGCCCGGGCGACGGCATGAGCGGCGCCGTGGGCCACACCTTGTCCGCGGGGATGTCGAACGTCATCACCGGCAGGTGGTCGGGGTCGAACGTGCACCCGGCAGCGGCGCCGCCGGCCGCGACGACGGCGACGACGAGCTCCACCAGGCGTGCGCGCGCGCGCTCTCTCGTCGTCACTCGGGCTCCCCGCACGCGATCCAGGCGAGCAGCGTGGTGCGCTCGTCCGGCGCGAGCTTCCCGTCCGCGGGCATGGTGCACGCGGCGACGTCGGCGAGCATGTTGTCGTGCTGGTCGATCGCGCCCTGGCGCGTGTCGAGCGGCTCGGCGGCCGCGGCGCCGTCGGCGGTGTGGCAGTACACGCAGCTCTTCTCGAGGATGGGCGCGACGTCCGCGGCGTAGCTCGGCGGCGTCGCGGGGCACGAAGGCGCGCCGTCGTCGGGGCAGTCGAAGGCCGGCCCGAAGTCCGGGTTGGCGACGAAGCTCTCGTCGGTGAGGCTCGAGAGGAAGGCGAGCAAGCCGTTCTTCTCGTCGTCGTCGAGCGTGAACCCCTTCACCAGAGGGTCCTTGAGCGGGTTCTGGCTGCCGTCGCCGGCGTTGTCCTCGCCGTCCGCGATGGCGCGGCCGGCGTGCGCGTATTGATCGACGAGCACGCTGTCGAGCGTGGCCATGGAGCCGTCGTGCATGTACGGCGCCGTGAGGTCGATGTTGCGCAGGCTGGTCGCGCGGAACTTGCCCATGTCGCCGTCGTCGTCGGTGAAGTCGATGAGGCCGCGATCGCCTGCGGGGTACGCGCCGGCGCCGTCGACGTTGTACAGGCCGGTGTTGTGATAGACAGCGGCCACCGGGAACGCGTCCGTGGTGGACGTGGAGGTGTCGGCGAGGTTGAAGTCGCCGTGGCAGTGGTAGCACTCGCACTTCTCGGAGAAGAAGAGCGTGAGCCCCCTCTTGGCGTCGTCGCTGAGCGCGGCGTCGTCGTGATCGTTGAAGTAGCGATCGTAGGGCGTGTCGCCCGACAGGAGCGTGCGCTCGAACGACGCGATGGCCTTCTTGACGTTGGTGGTGGTGAACGGGTCTCGCTCGTCGGGGAAGGCCGCGGTGAAGAGCTGCGCGTAGGTGTCGTCGTCGCGCAGGGCGGAGACGATGTCCGCGTCGATGCCCGAGAGCCCGAGCTCGACGGGGTGCTCGGAGAACATCGGGATGTCCATCTGCTTCTCGAGCGTGCCCTGCGCGGGGTTGGACCACGTGTTGGCGACGTTGTACGCCACGTTGGTGAGGCTCATGGCGTTGTGCTCGGTGAGGTCGCCGGTGGCGCCGCGCGCGCGGACGCGGCCGTCGGTGAAGCCCTTCACCTGGATGTGGCAGGTGCCGCACGACGTGGTGCCGTTCACCGACAAGCGCTTCTCGTAAAAGAGGTGGTGCCCGAGCTCGACCTTCTCGTCGGTCATGGGGTTGTCGTCGGGCACGCGCGGGGTCGGCAGCGCGGGCGGCGGCGGGTGCCGCTCGAAGAAGTCCTTGGGCTTGCGCGGCGTCGGCGGCGGACACCCCGCGAGCGAGAGCGCCGCGGCGAGCGTCGCGAGAGGCGCCCCCAGCGCCACGGCGACCGCCCTCGCCTTCATGGGGCCGCCCCCACGCCGAACACGGACTGCGCCGGCGCCTCCTCGCCCGCGGCGAAGGGGAGCCCGACGCTGTGAAAGAGGCTCTCGCAGTCGGGGTCCGTCGGCTCGGACATGCAGCCCGGCGCGGTGTCGGCGGTGTTGTTGTCGATGTCCGCGCCCGACAGGAGCGCGCCCACGTCGATGGTGACGGCCTTGTCGGGGCTCCAGTCGGACAGGGAGATGGTCGGGCGGTTCGGGTGGTCGCATCCCTGGACGACGCCGCCGGCGCCGACGTCGCAACCGGCGCTGCCGACGTGGCAGTACCAGCCCTCGGGCTGCCCGTCCGAGTAGATGTCGAGCTTGAAGAAGCGATAGCCCGCGGCCCACCCCCAGTAGAGCGACGAGAGGTTGAGCGGCGACGGCGCCTTGCTCGCGTCGGCGTGGTCGACGTCGTCGGGGACGCCCACGTCGAAGGTGACGCCGTCGTACGTGCCCTCGGGCGCGTGGACATTGACGACGGTGCGCGTGTCGGCGGTGCCCGGGCTGCACTTGCCCGTGCCGTCCTCGAAGTCCAGCAGCGCGACGCCCTTGGCCTGCCAGGGCGCCTCGTCGTCGACGGTGGCGTCGACGTCGCCGTCTGCGCCGTGCAGGCGCACGTGCGAGATGTACACGCGCAGGTCGCCGATCTGCATGGACGAGCCGCTGCTGCCGATGCCGGTGTAGCTCTGCCCGCACGCGAGCGGCGCGCCGGCCACGGTGGCGGCGAAGGTGAGCGAGACGGCCTGACCGGGATCGTCGGGAGGCGGACAACCACCGAGCCCGGCGGCCATGACGGCGACGACGGCGACGGTGAGGATGCGCATCTTCATGTCGTACCACTCCAGAAGGGTCAATTGTCGGGCGATCCGCACACGAGCCACGTGAGGAGCATCGATCGGGCGTCGGGGGGCAACACGACACCCGCGTCGGGCGGCGGCATCGTGCACGCGTAGACCTGATTGAGCACCGCGCTGCGGCGACGAAAGACGTCGTCGTAGTCGACGAGGGGCTTGTTCGCCACCGCCGCGCCGGGCGCGTGGCATTGATCGCAGGTGCTCGCGAAGATGGGCTCGACGTCGGCCTGGAAGCTCGGCGCGGGCGAGGGGCACTCGCTCGGCAAGTCGTTCGGGCAAGGGCCGTCGTCGACGCCTGCGTCGGGAGGGTCGACGCCGCCCGGGCACGCGGCGGCGCCGAGCGACAGGAGCGCGACCGCGACGAGCTGCGGCGCGCCCCAACGGGTCGATCCTCTAGGGCACGTCAAAGCTCGGGTCCGCGGTGTCATCGTCATCGAAGGTGGTCTGCAGCTCCCAGAGGCCGCTCATGATGAGGTCGACGTTGTCGACGGTGTAGACGCCGTCGCCGTCCTCGCTCACGCTGGGGTGCACGGAGGCCCCGTGGTTCATCTGCGGCATCCAGGGCTTCACCGTGAAGGAGAGCCCCGTGAGCGGCGCCCCGTCGGCGTCGGTGACCACGAACTGAAACGGTGTCACGCCCACGGCGGGCGGCTGCGGCGACGAGCGCACCTCGATGTGCTTGGCCGCGTTGGTGCTGTCGACGGAGAGGAGCGCCTGGTCGGGGAACACCACCGGCGCGGGCTCGGGCTCGCCCTCTGCCGCCTGCCCGAAGCAACCGGCGACGCCGAACAGGGCGAGGGTGGCGACGACGACAGGCAGGGAGCGGGAGAGCGGCATGAAGACCTCAGGGCACGTCGATGAAGAACGCGACGTGTCCGTGCTGTGACGTGTCGCTGTCGACGCAGTTTTCGTAGAGGTGGAAGCGGACGGTCCACCGGCCCGCCTTGTCGAAGCGGATGGGGCCGACGGTGTACACGCCGGGGCCGCTCTCGAGGGTGGTGGTCCCCGAATTCGGCGCGGGGTGGGTCTCGTCGAGGAAGACCTCGGCGCGCGTGTTGGCGCCGGCGGCGGGGGCGTCGTTCTCCGCCAGCTTGGTGGCGGTGACGGTGAAGGTGACGTCGCGGTCTTCGGTGACGGGCGTGACGTCGAACTTCACGTGGTACTTGCAGTCGTCGTCGTCGGCCTCGGTGTTGAACAGCGTGGGGCCGTAATCGTCGGCGGCGTCGCCTTCGCCTTCGCCTTCACCTTCACCTTCACCTTCACCGGCGCCGTCGCACACGGCGGGGTCGGTGAGGACGGGCGTCACGCCCTGGCAGTGGGTGTCCGCGTCACCGGTGACGGGACCGCCGACGGCCTCTGCAGGCGGCGGACAGGCCGCGCACAGCGCCACGGCCATCGAGGGAAGCAGGGTCCGGACGACGATGCGCATGCTCGGGCTTGTATACGGGGCAGCCCGGCGCGTCGATGCGGGTTGATCAGCGACCGGAGGGAGCGGCCGCGCTTGATCCGGACGCACGAGCGGCACGCTCGTCGCGACGCGCTGGTGAGCGCAAAGGAGACCGGGGGCATGATCACAAACGAAACTGTCAGGCCCGTCTTTGGACATGACGTCACTCGGCATCACGTCCAAAGACGTGACGTCACTCGACATGAAAGGTCACCGGGTTGCCTTTGTAGGGGCCCTCGCTGACCCGGTTGTTCACCAGATACGCCCCGACGATGCTCGCGGTGATGTCCTCGCCCTTGTGGTCCTTGAGCTCCTTCCACGCCGCGTCGTCGAGCGTGACCTGAAGGTTGGACGTGTGCACGCCGAGCGGGCAGGTGCGCCCCGACAGCGGCATCTCGATGAGGTACATGTCGCCGGTCTTGGGCGGCAGGTGCGCGAGCGCCGGCGGGTCGAGCGCACCGAACAGCGCGTCCGCGGCGCCGCCGATGAAGCCGCGCGCGGGCACACGCACGGCCTTGCGCGCGGGCTTGCGCGCCGGCTCCAGGGACGCCACGCGCAGCGGCGAGGTCCAGGTGAACGTCGGCGCCGCGCGGACCGCCGCGCCGTCCGCCGGGGCCGTGAACACCGGCGAGCTCGCCTCGTCGAAGGTGGCGTGCGGCTCCACGTCCTTCATCGTGAGCCAGGTGTCGTCGGTGACGTTGCCGTCGAAGGCCGGCTCCTGGTCCGGCTCGAGACAGGGGTCCCCCGTCGGACCGCACGCGGCGGCGAGGGAGGCAAGACACAAGGCGACGACGACCACGCGCATCCGGACAACCTCGGCGTCGACGGCGCAACAGCGCCGGCGCCGTCCATGTCGTACCTCGCCGAGCGCGATCGGGACAGTGGGCATGCGTCCGATCCTCGCCGGATCCTCGTCGAGGAGCACGCCGTCTCGTGCGCCAGAGCACACCCGAGCACGGAGGAATTCTGCCTCGCTGCGCCGACAAGCCCCGGCGGCCGGCGGCCCGCGTCCTTACGTTGGCCCATGGGGCAGCCGAGCACCGAGCACCTCGACGTCGACGACATGCTCCACGCATGGGCCGTCCTGTCGGGGCCCGAGCGGCGCGAAGGGTTCACGCTGCTGGACCACACCGCGGCAGAGGAGCTGTTCCTGTCGCTGCCCGCGCGTGACCAAGCGGACCTGCTGCACTCTCTGCTGCCGAACGAGCGGCGGCTGTGGCTGCGCTTGTTGCCGCCGGACGACGCCGCCGACGTCATCCAGGCGTCGCCCGAGGAGGAACGCGGCGAGCTGTTGGCGCTGCTCGACGACCAGGCGCGCCGCGACGTCACGGCGCTGCTCGCCTACGAGGAGGACGTCGCCGGCGGCGTGATGAGCACGCGCTTCGCGCGGCTGCGTCCGGACATGAGCGTCGACGAGGCCATCCAATATCTGCGTCGTCAGGCGCGCGCGCGCGTGGAGACGCTCTACTACGCCTACGTGCTCGACGCGGGCCAACACATGCTCGGCGTCGTCTCCTTCCGCGACCTGTTCGCCGCGCCGCCGGGCGCCCTCGTGCGGGACATCATGATCACCGAGGTGGTCACCGTGCCCGAGACCATGGACCAGGAGGCCGTGGCGCACCTGTTCGCGGACAACGACCTCATCGCCGTCCCCGTCGTCGACGCGGCGAGCCGCATGAAGGGCATCATCACCGTCGACGACATCGTCGACGTGGTCGCCGAGGAGGCCACCGAGGACATCCAGAAGGTCGGCGGCACCGAGGCGCTCTCGGGCCCCTACCTCGGCGTGCGCATGACCGAGATGGTGAAGAAGCGCGCGGGCTGGCTCACCATCCTGTTCGTCGGCGAGATGCTCACCGCGTCGGCGATGGGGTACTTCCAGCACGAGATCGAGCGCGCGGTGGTGCTCGCGCTGTTCATCCCGCTCATCATCTCGTCGGGCGGCAACTCGGGCTCGCAGGCGTCCACGCTCATCATCCGCTCGCTCGCCCTCGGGGAGCTCGGCCTGCGCGACTGGCCGCGCGTCCTGCGCCGCGAGCTGCTCTCGGGCCTCACGCTCGGGGTGGTGCTCGGCGCCATCGGCTTCGTGCGGGTGGTGATGTGGGCGCTGATCTTTCGTATGTACGGGCCGCACTTCCTGCTCGTCGCGGCCACCGTCGGCGTGAGCCTCGTCGGCGTCGTCACCTGGGGCACGGTCACGGGCTCCATGCTCCCGTTCGCGTTGCGCCGCGCGGGCTTCGATCCCGCGAGCGCCTCGGCGCCGTTCGTGGCCACGCTCATCGACGTCACCGGGCTCGTCATCTACTTCTCGGCGGCGTCGGTCCTCTTCCTGCGCGTCCTCGAGTAGACCGCTCGACGGGGCGCGCCGCTCAGCGCCGGCGGCCGGCGTCGGCGCGGCCGTCGTCGACGAAGCCCGCGTCGAACGCGACGCCGGCGTCCACGGGTGGCCCCGCGTCGGCCGGGTCGAAGTCGTCGGGCGGCGAGCGCACCTGGCAACCGCCGCGGACGCACACGAGGGGGAGGCAATCGGTGTCGTCGACGCAGCGGGCGTCGGGGATCGCGCAGCCGGTGACGCCGAGCGCGATCGAGCAGAAGAAGAGGCGAGCGAGGATGTGTCGGCTCATAGCTCCAGTCTGGACTCTCGCACAGCCTCCCGAGACTCATGCATATACATGTCATGTTGTATCAGGTGGGCTATCGTCCACGCCGTGAACGATCGCGACCTGACCCGCCGCATGTTCCGGGAGTGCTTCGCGTTCCGCGTCCGCCGGGCGTCGCGCGTCATCTCGCGCACGTATGACCAGGCCCTACAGGACGTCGATCTGACGGCGACGCAGCTCATGGTGTTGTCGGCCATCGTCAACCGCCCCGACTTGAAGATGGCCGAGCTCGCCGACGAGCTCGGCCTCGAGGCGTCGACGTTCTCACGCGCCACAGCGCTGCTGGTCCGCCGCAAGCTCTTGCGCCGCACGTCCAGCTCCAGCCGCCGCGAGCGCTTCTTCGCGGTCACCCCTGCCGGCCGCCGCAAGATCCGCGCGGCGTTCTCGCGCTGGGAGAGCGCGCAGGCGCAGGTGCGCCATCAGATCGGCGCCGACATCTTCGCGTCGCTGACACGCGCGCTGAGCGCGCTGTAGGGCGAAGCCGCCGCCGCGCGCAGGCGCCGCTCACATCGGCAGGTTGAACACGAACGACGTCCCCTGCCCCACGGTGCTCTCGACACGCAGCGCTCCGCCGTGCGACTCCACGATGCCTTTGCTGATGGTGAGGCCGAGGCCGGTGCCCTTCTCCGCGTGCTCCGGCGCGGACCAGAAGGGCTCGAAGAGGCGCTGCAGCCTGTCGGCGGCGATCCCGGCGCCCTGGTCGGACACCGACACCTCCACCTCACTCGTCGTCCGCCGACAACGCACGGTGACCACGCCTCCGCGCGGCGAGAACTTGATGGCGTTGCCGAGGAGGTTGGCGAGGAGCTGCAAGACGCGCCGGCGGTCGCACGATACGACGGCGCCGGCGAGCGCGTCGTCGAAGCGCACCTCGACCCCGAGCGCGGTGGCGGCCGGCTGCTGCTCGTCGATGGCTTCGCGCACCGCGGCGGAGAGGTCTTCCCGCTTCTTCACCACCGCGAGCCGGCCCGCCTGGATGCTCGCCATGTCGAGCAGGTCGCTGATCAAGCGCTCCATGCTGCGCACGCCGCGCCGGATGCTCTCCACGTGGGCGCAGGCGGCCGCGTCGGCGGCGAGGTGCTTGTGCAGCAGCGTGGCAGCGAGGGCGACCGCGCTCAACGGGTTCTTCAGGTCGTGCGAGACCACCGCGAGCACCTCTTCGCGTGTACGTACCGCTCTTTGGGCGTGCTCGTAGAGCCGCGCGTTGTCCACCGCGAGCGAGGCACGGCGCGCGAGCTCGCTCATCACGGCGACGTCGACATCGTCGAAGCGGCGCCCGGACCCGGCCTGCACGAAGGTGAGCGCCCCCATGACGCGCTCCCGCGCCCGCAACGGGGCGATGAAGATCGACCGGAGGCCCAGCGCGCGCACCAGGGTGCGCACCTCCTCGTCGGCGATGCCCGCGGCGTCTTCATCGGTGAACCACGGCATCAGCTCCGGGTTCCCCGTGGCCAGGACCCGCGACAGCATCGGGTGGTCGACGGACGGGACACCCTGGTGCTCGTCGATCGCCAGCGCGCGGCGTCGCGCGAACCGCTCCACGATGTCGAGCTTCGTGGGGTCCTCGTGCGCCATCGCGAGCTGGTGCACGCGTTTCCCCTCGCCCTCGTCGGGCACCACGTCCACCACGCACCAGTCCGCGATGCGCGGCACCACGAGGTTGGCGACGCGATCCAGCGTGATGCGCGGGTCGAGCGAAGAGGCGAGGAGCTTGGTGGCCTCCGAGAGGAATCGCTCCTTGTCTTCCTCACGGGTTCGCTCGTCGACGTCGAGGAGCACGGCCACCGCTTCAACATGCCGGCCCGCGTCGTCGACGACGGGCGCCGCCACCACCGAGACACGACGGTCGGTGCCGGTGCGATGATCCCTCACGAGCAGGTCGCGGGTGCTGCCCTCGCCGCGCAGGGCGCGCACGAGCGGGAGGTCGTCCACCGCCAGCGGCTTCCCCGTGCTGGGGTCGCACGGGCGGTCGCCTTCGCACGCGTCGAGCCGGGGGCCGTCGCTCTCTCCGGGCTCCCGCGCGATGCCCAGCATCTCGCGCGCCGTTGCGTTCCAGCGCTTGAGCCGGCGCGCGCCGGCGATGAGCACGGCGGCGGGAATGCTCTCGATGACGGCCTCGAGCTCGGCGGCGGTGTGCTCCGCGCGCGTCTGCGCATCGCGCACGTCGGTGACCTCGCCGGCGACGATGCCTGCGCCCAGCGTGTCGCCGTTCGCCGATCGCACGGGAAAGAAGCTCGCGAGGAAGCACCGCGCGCGCCCCCCGGGCGCCGCGCGCTTGGTGAATTCGACGTTCACCAACGGCTCGCCGGTCTCGATCACGTGGCGCACCGCGCTCGCGATGAGGGTGCCGTCTTCGCCGGACTCCTCCTCGATGCTCCGGCCGACCTGCTCGGAGAGGGAGCGGCCGTCGAAGTCCGCGAGCGCGGCGTTGATTCGCCGGTAGCGAAGGTCGGTGCCGACGAAGGCGATGCCATGCGGAGAGGCCGCCAGCAGCGCGTCGAGGGTCGCCGCCGTGTGCTCCGCCTGCGCGAACAGCGCGTCATCGGCTCTCGTGTCGACGAGCGCGTGTGCCATTGCGAGGTCGATCGCCGCGTTGAGCGCACGCAGCTCGGCGTGCGCCGTGGCCGCGCCCCGGCGCTCGCGTTGCCACACGTCGAGCACGACGCCGCGCAGCGCCGCGAGCTCGATCGCCGCCGGATGCAGGTCGAGCTTCGGGCGGAGCGCGGGAGCGGGCGCCGCCGAAGGGCCCGCGCGCGCCGCCGCGTCCACCGCGGCGGCGACCTCGTCGACGAGCCGCGGAACGTCGAAGATAGGCTGCGTCCGCTCGGGCGCCTCGTCGAACGTCGGGCGCCGCTGCTCGAAGCCGCGCAAGATCTCGTCGCGGAACCGGGCGAACGAGGCGACCGGGCTCTCGTCGACGGGGCGGACGCTCGACGCCATGCGGAGACATAGGAGCGCCCTTTGAATCGGCCAAACAAGAATCAAGCGACCGGAGGGAGCGGCCGCGCTGATCACAGGACCCACCGCTGCGTGCCGCGGTCGATTCCGTGCCGCGGATCCACGACCGAATCGATTTCATCTCCGCCGCGAATGCGTCGGCTCGGGCGCGCCGCGCCCCCCCGCGCGTGACGCGAGCCCAAACAAAACGTGCATTCTGTTTCATCGCCGTCGCCGGGCGGTCTCCGCCATCCCTGACGGCGCGGGGTGCGACACGGCGAAGATCCGGGCTGCGACAGGCCGGCGCCGCCCCCCACCCCTCGAGGCCGCTTGTCCTATCCTCGCCGTTCCCCGGGGATTCACATGAAGCGTCTCGTCCTGCTCGCGCTGCCCGCCCTCCTCGCCGACTGCCTGTGCGGCGCGCCGCCGGTGCCGAACCCGCCGCCCATCAAGGCAGCACCCACGGGCTTCTTCATCGGCGAAGCGTTCTCCGACGGGGAGAGCGTCGGCGGTGTGCGGGTGAGCGTGTACGGGACCACCGCGTCGGCCACCAGCGTCGCCGGCAAGCAGTTCGTGCTCCAGCCCATCCCGGTCCGCACGCACACCGTCGACATGGCGAGCGCGGACGGTCGCTTCGCCACCCGCTTCCAGCAGGCGCTCGACGCAGGCGGCGAGACGGTCTTGCTGAGCGCCGGCGACACCACGCTGCGGGCGCCCGCCACGCTGACGGGAACCGTCGTGCTCTCCGACGGCCAGAGCCCCGTCGGCGCCGTCGTCTACCTCGTGCAGGGAGACGCCGATCAGGTGGCCCCCGTCGGCGACGACGGCACGTTCTCGCTGAGCCCGCTCCCCGTCGGCCACGTCGCCATCGGCGTGAGCAAGGCCGGCTACGACATCGACCGCGAGGAGGTCGATCTCGCCGAGGGGACCCAGGACTTCGGCAACGCCATCCAGCTCTCACCGCTGCAGGACACCGCCGCGCTCGTCAACATCACCAGCAAGGTGTTGCTCGCGGGCGAGACGGATCACTCGGGCACCACGGTGCTCGTCGACGACGGCGATCAGATCGTCATCACCGACGCCGCCGGCAGCTTCACCGCCGCCGTCGCCCCCGGGCGCCACTCGCTCACCGCGGAGCGCCCGGGCTTCGACACGGTGGAGCTGCCGAGCGTCAGCGTCAGCGAGAGCGGGAGCGTCGACGAGGGGCTCGTCGAGATCTTCCTCGCGCCGTCGACGGCATCGAACGCCGCGCCGCCGCCGCCGCCGCCCGGCGACGGGCCGGTGCTCACCATCGAAGCGCCGGCCGCGGGGTCCGAGCTCACCGCGGGCGTACCGCTGCCGTTCACGGCGAGCATCGCGAACGTGTCGCCCACGAGCCCGCTTCTGTCGCAGATCGAGTGGCGCGTGCGCGTCGTCGGCGACAGCGATCCGGGCGCGCTGCTCGGCACGGGCTCCGTGCTCGCCGCCACGCTGCCGGCCTCGCTCGCGGGCGAGCTCCTCGAGATCACCGCGGAGGTCCCCGGCGAGGACCTCCTCGACAGCGTCGCGGTCAGCGCGCGCCAATTCCTCAAGAGCGAGGTGCGCCCGGGCATCGACGCCGTGCTCGTCCCGCCGCCGGCGGCCACCGTCGCCGCCGACGGCGTCCTGGAGGTGCACATCCAGCAGGGCCACCCCGCCATCCTCGCGCCCGCCGACGCAGTCAGCGTCTCGTGGACCAGCGACACGGGCCTCGACTTCGCGCAGCAGGTCGACCTCGGGGTGCTCCCCGTCGGCACGCACACGTTCACGGCGCACGTGGCGACGCCCGACGGCCTCGTGGACGCGCTCGACGTGCGCGTCATCGTCGACGCGCTGCAGTTCGACCTGACGGTGGTGCAGCCGGCCGCCGGCACCGTGTTTTTCACGGACCAGCCGCTGCCGCTGCAGGTGCAGGTCACCCACGGCTTCGAGCCGGTGTTCCCGCAAGCCGCGGTGGCCTGGCGCACCGACGCGGGCACGCAGCTCGCCGCCGGCGCCATCGCCAGCACCTTCAGCGCGCCCACCGGCTCGCAGGCGCTCCTCGTCGACGTCACCGACGCCGTCGGCAACGTGCGCAGCGCCGTGGTGGACTACCAGCTCGAGCCCATCTCGTTCACCGCGAGCTTCAACGCCCCGGCCGACAACCTCGACGTGCAGCAGGGCGACCCGGTCACGTTCAACATCGGCTTCTCCCACAGCCGCGTCGCCAGCGACGACCCGAGCGTCACCGTCAGCCTCACCTCCAACCTCCAGGGCCCCATCGGCAGCGGCGCCCCCAACAGCGACATCACCGTCACCGACCTCGTCCCCGGCACGCACACCATCACCGCGCGCGTGGTCGCCGGCGGGCGCATCGCCACCGCCACGCACACGGTCGTCGTCGAGGCGCCGTTCGTCACCGCCACGGTGACGCAGCCGGCGCTCCACAACGTGCTCGCGCTCGACGGCACCGCCATGCGCTTCACCGTGCAGGTGGGCGCGTCGCAGGGCGCCACGCCGCGCGTGAGCTGGCTCCTCGACGGACAGGAATTCGACCCCGCCTGGGACAACTACGGCGCCGACCCGCTCGCGGGCGCCGTGCGCAGCGACGTCAATCTCGGCAACTACACGCAGGGCGCCGGCATCTTTGCCGACCCCCGCTGGGGCGCCGGCGCGCACGTCGTGCAGGCGTGGGTGCGGCTCGACGACCCGGCCGTCGAGGCGCTCGGCTGCACCAACGCAGGCGTCGCCTCCCGCTGCGTCTCCATCAACGTGCAGGTGTTCCAGGCCCTTGAGGACAAGGGGCTGGCCGGCGACGTCACGCTCACGTCCACGGACCCCGTGGAGCGCTGGTCCGGCGGCATCGTGCTCCACAGCCGCTACTTCATCGAGGGCGGCACGCTCATCATCGACCCCGGCACCACCGTGGTGGTCGACATGGCCAACCGCACAAACCCGGCCAACCAGGACTCGAGCGGCGGCCGCGGCATCCAGCTCCGCGAGGGGACGCTCCAGGTGGGCGGCGCGGGCAACGTGCCGCCGGTGGTGTTTCAAACGCGCAAGCAGTTCGCGCAAAACAACAACTGGGACGGCATCCGCAACCTGTCGGGCGCGCCCGGCGGCGCGCTGCGGGTGTTGTCGCTGCAGAACGTCGTGGTTCGCGACGCGAACGCGGGCGTGAACCTGGGCTTCACCTCCATGCTGCCCGACGCCGAGCCGACGTTCGAAAACGTGCGCGTGGAAAATTCCGACCGGGGCATCACCGTGGCGTGTCCGTCGACCTTCAACGGCGTCTCCTTCGCCAACATCCGCAACGAAGCGCTCACCCTGCAGGACGACGCGCTGTGCCCGCCCTCCACCGACATCGCCAACGTCGACATCGAGGGCGCCGGCACCGGCATCCTGGTGTCCAACCGCAGCGCGGTACGCACCTACAACTTCACGAACATCGTCGTGGACGGCGCCGGGACGGGCATCGACCTGCGCGACAACGTCGAGGCCACGGTGGACGGGAGCTCGTTCAAGAACGTCGGGCCCGGGAATCAGTTCTCCGAAGCCGTGCTCATGTTCGGGACCAACGGCTCGCTCGAGGTCACAAACAGCACGTTCGAAAACGACGGCGCGGGCGTGGTCTTTCAGGTGAGCGCCGCGGGACATCTCGAGGTCGACGGCAACAGCTTCACGCGCTCCACCCGCGCCGTGCGCACGCTCACGCAGGGGACGGCGGACATCCACTTGAACAGCTTCATCCAGAGCAGCTCGTTCGACATCGCACAGGAGAGCTCCCACGCCGTCGACGTCGACGCCCGCGGGAACTTCTTCGGCGACTTCGGCGACGCGAGCACCACAGGCGGCCAGATCGCACGCGCCCCCACGGGCCTCGCCGTCCCGCTCAGCCGCATCCTCGACGGGTTCGATGACACCAACTCGTCCATCATCCGCGTCGACAACCCCTTGCCGACGGCGTCCCTCCCCGAGGCGTACATCAGCGAGCCCACCAACACGGAGACGTACACCAACGACACGTGCATCCCGTTCGTGGCGGCGGCGCCGCTGTCGGGCATCGACGTCGACGCTTGCACCTGGTCCATCTTCCCCATCGGCGGCGATCCCGCCGCCGGCACCGCGGTCACCGTGCAGGCGGGCTGCGCGCAGGACGCCGTCGCCTCCGGCGACCACGGCGTGGCCCTCACGTGCGGCGGCGTGCTCGAGCAGGTCTCCCGGTTCCACGTCGACGACACGCACCTGCCCTCGCGCATCCAGCCCCCCGGGCTCACCGTGGCGGCGGGCACCACGCGCACCGTCGGCGGCGACATCATCGTCGAGCCCGGCGCCACCCTCACCCTCGAGCCCGGCAGCCATCTCCTCGTCTCGGCCGGCGACGCCGCGCACGACACGCTGCCCGCCACCGACGGCGGCCGCCTCGGCTCCAACGGCAAGAGCGAGCTCATCGTCCAGGGCACGTTGGCGGTCGGCGCGCCGGGGGCGTCGTCCGACGTGGTGATCGAGCCGACGTCGGCGGGAGCGAGCCCGGGGTTCTGGGGCGGCATCATCACCGCGCGCGGCGGCGTCGCCACCTTCGACCACGCGGTGATCAACGGCGCATCCACGGTGTCCATCGGCGACTTCGCCACCAACGATCCGTTCACCGCTCCCGATGTGCGCTTCCGCGATGTCAGCATCGCCAACGTCACCGACGTCAGCCGCGGCGTGTGCCCCCGTGAGCTCACGCGCGTGGACCTGGACAACGTCGACCTCGGCGCGTTCGACTGCAACGCCGCCGCCGACTTCATCGTCACCGGCGGGACCTGGACCAACCTCAAGTCGAGCCAGAGCATGATGCGCATCGACAACTTCACTACGCGTATCGTGGACCCCGCCGTCACCATCGACGGCCTGTCGCTCCACGGCTCCACGAGCAACGCGTCCGCGATCGAGATGCGCGGCGTGGTCGCCAACCTCTTCGTGAGCAATTCCACCTTCGAGGCCTTTGGGCGGCTGGTCACGGCCACCACCACGGCCGGCACCCTCAACGTCGCGGACTCCACCTTGCGGCAGTTCACGGACAGCAACCAAGGCCTCTTCGAGGTCCTGGGCAACAGCTCGGTCGACGTGTCCCACAGCCTCATCCAGGGGGGACCGCACCTCGTCACGTTCGACTGCGGCTCGTTCACGTTGCGCGACAGCCGCGTGGTCGACGTGCCGGTGCCCTTCAACAACCTGAGCACCCAGGCCTTCGACGCGCTCACGGTCAACGGGTCCCAATTCGAAAACGCCCAGGACGTGTTCGACATCGACTCCGTCTCGAACAACGCCGGCGTCGCCCTCGGCTACGACCTGTCGGGAAACAACTTCATCGGCACCACGGACAAGGTGCTCCGCATCCGCAACACGGCCACGGCGCTGCAGACGCAGTACGACCTCTCGGGCAGCTTCTTCGGCACGGGCGTGGACACCAACGCCGAGGTCGAGGCGCTGATCACGGACCCGCGCACCGACGCATCCCCGTCCGACCAGATCGTCGGCAAGACCGACTACAGCGGCTTTTCGACGTCGGCGCTCACCCTGGGGACGCCGTGATGACCCGCGCCCCGCTCACCTTCGCCGTCTCGCTCCTCCTCGCCGCCGCCGCCGCGCACGCGCAGGACGCCGCAGCCGCCGCCGAACACGACGCCCCCAAGGCCGACGCCGCCAAGGACGACGCGGCCAAGGACGACGCCGCCAAGGACGACGCCGCCAAGGACGACGCCGCCAAGGACGACGCCGCCAAGGACGACGGCGACGCCGCCGAGGACCACGGGCTCGCGCCCAAGAGCGGGCCGGCGCTGTACGTCGTGGACCCGAAGATCGTGAACATGGCCAAGAGCGTGGGAGCCACCGTCAGCTCGCTCATCGCCAAGACCGCGGAGCACGAGGGCTTCCGGGTGTTCACGCGCGACGACGCCAAGGTCATCCTCGGCCAGAGCGCAGACCTGCAGGAGCTCGGCGGCGACGCCGACGGCGCGTCGCTCTCGGAGCTCGGCAAGGCCGTGGGCGCCAACCACGTCGTCGCCGCCGTCGTCTCCGCGGTGGACCAGGACATCGTCGTGCAAGCGCGGCTCATCGACGTCAAGAAGGCGGCGGTGGTCTCGCGGCGCGAGGTCAAGGCCTCCGACTTCGGCGGCGCCCTCGTCGCCGCGGTGGAGGCGGCCACGCGCCTCGCGCTCCAGCCGGTGTTCGCCGACCAACGCGGCGTGCTCACGTTGAAGGTGAGCGAAGAGGGCGCCAATGTCACCGTCGACGACAGCCTCGTCGGCGTCACCCCGCTCGAAAAGCCCCTCGAGCTCGCCGGCGGCCACCACCTCTTGGTGGTGGAGAAGAAGGGCTTCATCCGCCACGCCGAGGACGTGAAGGTCACCAAGGGAGCCACCCTCGCGCGCGACGTACGCCTGCGCCCGTCGGTGGAATTCCTCGAGGACTATCGCGCGAAGAACGGCCTGTACCGAACGCTCGCGTGGACCACCACCATCGCCGGCGGAGCGCTCGCGGTCGCCGCCGGCGGCCTCGCCGTTCCGTACGCGCTCAAGTCGCAGGAGGTGCTCGACACCACCGCCGAGTACAACGCCATCCCCGACATCACGCCCGAGAAGGCGGCGGAGGGCAACGCGCTCGTCGCCCAGGCGCGCGACGAGGCGGCGCTGTGGTCCTACGCCGCCGCCGCCGCCGGCTCCGGCGCGCTCATCGCGGGCGGCGCCGCGGCGTACTTCTGGATCTTCGGCGACGACCCCGCGCGCTACGACGGCATCGACGGTCCCGCCGCGGAGTGACGTCCGCGGCCGGAGATCCACAGGAAGAACACCGGCGTCACCACCAGCGTGAAGAGCTGTGAGAACAGCAGGCCGCCGACGACGGCCAGACCGAGGGGCCTGCGCATCTCGGCGCCCGTGCCGAAGCCGATGGCGATGGGGAGCGTGCCCACCAGCGCCGCCATCGTCGTCATCATGATGGGGCGGAAGCGGATGATGCTCGCCTCGAAGATGGCTTCGTTGGGGGGCTTTCCCTGCTTCTGCGCATCGAGGGCGAAGTCCACCATCATGATGCCGTTCTTCTTCACGAGGCCGACGAGCATGACGATGCCGACGAACGCATAGAGCGAGAGGTCTGCGCCGAACAACAGGAGCGTCAGCAGCGCGCCGAAGCCGGCGAAAGGAAGCGCCGTGAGGATGGTGACCGGGTGGCGGAAGCTCTCGTAGAGCACGCCGAGCACGATGTAGATGACGACGACGGTGAGCACGAGCAGCCAGCCGAGTCCGGACAAGGACGACTGGAACACCTGCGCGGCGCCCTGGAAGCTGGTCGTGACGCCTGCGGGCACGGTCTTGTTTGCCAGGTCCTGCACCGCGCTCACCGCCGGACCGAGCGAGGCGCCCGGCGCCAGGTTGAACGACAGCGTGACGCTCGGGAGCTGCCCCGAGTGGTTCACCGCCAACGGCGCCGCCGTGGTGTGGAGATCGGCGACCTCGTCGAGAGGCACCAGGGCGCCCGAGTTGGACTTCACGCGGAGCAGCGAGAGCGCTCGTGGGTCTTCCTGCGCCTCGGGGACCACCTCGAGGATGATCGAGTAGGTGTTGTCCGGGGCGTAGATCGTCGAGACCTGTCGGGACGCGAACGCGTCGAACAGCGCGGTCTCCACGGCCATCGCGCTGACGCCCAGCGACGACGCGCGATCGCGGTCGAGCACCACGCGCACCTGCGGGCTCTTCACCTGAAGGTCGCTGGTGACGTCTTGCAGGAGCGCCACGGCGTGCATCTTGTCCTCGAGCGCGGCGGCCGCCTTGTAGAGCGCGCGTGTGTCGCCGCCCGAGAGCGTGAGCTGGTACTGGCTCTTCGTGAGCCTGCCGCCGAGCGGGATGGTGCCGGGCTCCTGCAGGAAGACCTTGATTCCCGGGATGCGCGCGAGCTTCTTGCGCAGCCGCTCGAGGATGACGCCCGCGTCGTCGCGCTTGTTGCGCGGCTCGAGGCGCACGAAGACCATCCCGCTGTTGACTGCGCCGGCGCGCACGCCCACCGCGGACATGAAGGCCTCCACGCCGGGCTCGCGGCGAATCACCTCGGCCACCTGCTGCTGGTGGCGCACCATGTCGTCGAAGGAGATGTTCTCCGCCGCCTCCGTCGACGCGAAGAGCTGGCCGGTGTCCTCGGGCGGCAACAGCCCCTTCGGCACCAGCACGAACAACCCCCCGGTGGCGACGAGCACGAGCGCGGAGAAGCCGAGCACGAGCTTCACGTGCAGGAGCGCCCAGCGCAGCGCCCGCGCGTAGAGGTTCTGGGCGGCGAAGAACGCGCGCTCGGCGCCCCGCGACAAGGCCCCCGGGCGGCGCGCGGCGTCGTGCTCCCTCGTGCTGAGGAAGCGGCTCGCGAGCATCGGGGTCAGCGTCAGCGAGACCATGCCGGAGACGAGGATGGCGACGGCGATGGTGACGCCGAACTCGCGAAACAGCCGACCGAGCAGGCCGCCCATGAAGAGCACGGGGATGAACACCGCCGACAGCGACAGCGTCATCGACACGATGGTGAAGCCGATCTCGCGCGCGCCGTCGAGCGCCGCCGTGCGCCGGTCTTCACCGCTCTCCATGTGGCGCACGATGTTTTCGAGCATCACGATGGCGTCGTCGATGATGAAGCCGACGGACAGCGTCAGCCCCATGAGCGAGAGGTTGTCCAGGCTATATCCGAGCGACCACAAGACGCCGAAGGTCGCGAGCACCGACAAGGGCAACGCCATGCTCGGGATGAGGGTGGCGCGGGCGCTGCGCAGGAACGCGAAGATCACGAGGATGACCAACGCCAGCGTGATGAGCAGCGTCAGCTCGACGTCGTTCACCGACGACTGGATGGACGCCGAGCGATCAAAGAGCAGGTGCGCGGTCACCGACGCCGGCAGCCGCTCCTCGAGCTGCGGGAGCAGCGCGAGGATGGCCTTGGCTACGGCGATGGTGTTGGTGCCGGGCTGGCGCTGGACGGCCAGCACCACCGAGCGCTGCTCCACGCCCCGCGGCCCCGCCGACACGTAGAACGCGGCGGCGCGGGTGTTCTCGACGCTGTCCACGACCCTGGCGACCTCGTCGAGCCGCACCCAGGCGCCGTCGCGGTACGCGACCACCACCGGCCGAAGCTGGGCGGCGTTTTCCACCTGGCCCGTGGCCTGGATGGTGAACGCCAGCCGCGGTCCGCTCAACACGCCGCCTGGGAGGTTGACGTTGGCGTCCTGCACGGCGCGCGCGACGTCGTCGATGGCGATGTTGCGCTCCTCCAGCGCCTGCGGCGACACCTGCACGCGCAGCGCGTACTTCTGCGCCCCGAACACCTGCACCTGCGCCACCCCGCTCACCATGGAGATGCGCTGGGCCATGAGCGTCTCGCCGTATTCGTCGAGCTTCCACAGCGGGAGCGTCGGCGATGTGAGCGCGATGTAGAGCACGGGGTTCGCCGCGGGGTTCACCTTGAAGTACGTGGGCGGCGCCGGCATCTCCGGCGGCAACGAGCGGCCGGCGGCGGCGATGGCCGCCTGGACGTCCTGCGCCGCGCCGTCGACGTCCCGGTCGATGTCGAATTGCAGCGTGATCTGCGTGGAGCCGAGGCTCGACGTCGACGTCATCGAATCGATGCCGGCGATGGTGGAGAACTGGCGCTCGAGCGGCGTCGCCACCGCCGCCGCCATCGTCTCCGGCGACGCCCCCGGGAGCGCCGCGCTCACGAGGATGGTGGGGAAGTCGACGTTCGGCAGATCGCTCACGGGGAGCGCGCGATAGCCGATGACACCGAAGACGACGATCGCGAGCGAGAGGAGCGTGGTGGCCACCGGCCGCCGGATGAACGGACCCGAGATGCTCACGACCGCCCTCCCTGTGGGGGCGAGGGCGCCGACACCGTGACCCGCCGGCCCTGCGTCAGCCCGAGCTGGCCGTCGACCACCACGGTCTCACCGGGGCGCACGCCGGACTCGATGACGATGACGTTGCCGGCGGCGGGTCCGGTCCGCACCCTGCGCAGCGCCGCCGTGCCGTTGGACGTGACGACGAAGAGCGTGTCGCCCTCCTGGCCGGTCTGCACCGCGGCGCGCGGCACGACCACCGCGCTCCTGCGGACGCCGAGGTGGACGCGGACGCGCGCGTACGCGCCCGGCCACAAAGACGCGTCTTCGTTTTCGAACGTGGCCTTGCAGGGCACGGCGCCGGTGCCGGAGTCGACCGCGCTGCCGACGAACGTGAGCCTGCCGATGCGCGCCGCGTGCTGCGGCGTCGGCAGCACGGCGACCGGGATGTCGCGGCCCGAGGCGCGGCGGGCGAGCGCGTCGTCGAGCGACGCGCGCGGGAGCTGGAACGCCACGTAGATGGGCTTGATGCGCCGCACGACCACCACCCCGGTGCCGGCGGCGACGTTGCTCCCCACGTCGACCAGGCGCTGATCGGCGCGGCCGCTCACGGGCGAGCGCACCGTGGCCCACTCGAGGTTCAAGCGCGCCGTGTGCAACGCCGCGCGATCGGCGTCGAGCGTGGCCGCCGCCGCGCCCGCCGCGGCGACCTTGGCCTCGGCGTCGGCGGGCGCGATGAGCTGGCGCGCGGCGAGGGCCTTGTAGCGGGCGGCGTCGGCCGCGAGGTTCTTCTCCTGTGCCTCGTCGCGCGCGAGCACCGCGCGCGCCTGATCCATGGCCGCGCGGTACGGCTCGCGGTCGATGACGAAGAGCACCGCGCCCTTGTCGACGTACCCGCCCTCGCGAAACCCGATGCGCTCGATCTGGCCCGAGACGCGCGGCGACACGGTCACCTTGCTCACCGCCATCGCGGTGCCGACCGCGTCGACCTCGATGGGCACGTCCTCGACGCGCGCGCGCTCGACGACGACCGGCGCCGCCGCCGGCGCCGGCGCTTCGCCCTTGCCGGAGCTGCACGCGCCCGCGCCCGAAGCGAGCACGACGATCAACCACGGGAAGCTCGACGCATCTCCGGCGCGCATGGCCGCTCCTGCCCTCCGTCACGATCCCCACTCGCGGCGCGCGGCGCAGCCGGTCCGGTGATCGGGCGCTTGTGCTGCGCGCGGGAGCACAGCCGCGCCGTCCGACGCGCGCATACGCCCACCCCGACCGCGGCGGCGACGTCGTCGCACGGCCGCCCGGGCCCCCGTGCGGCGCCCACCGATCCGCGCTATGCGCGTCGGCGAACCCGGACGGTGAACGATGACCGACGAACTCAAGCGACACCCGCGCGTGCGAAACCTCGACGAGGTCGAGCCCCACGAGCTCGGCAACGGCAAGCGCTTCGCCTGCCTCGATCGGCGCCTCGGCGTCGCCACCGGCGCGCACGCCCTCGGCTGCTCCCACTACGAAGTGGCGCCCGGCAAGACCGCGTTCCCGTTCCACTACCACTGCGCCAACGAAGAGGCCGTGTTCATCCTCGAGGGCGAGGGCACCATGCGCCTCGGCGAAGAGCGCGTCCCGGTCCGCGCCGGCGACTACATCGCGATGCCCACCGGACCGGACACCGCGCACCAGCTCGACAACACCGGCGGCGGCGCCCTCAAGTACCTCTGCATGTCCACGCTCATCCCCGTCGACGTCGTCGGCTACCCGGACAGCAAGAAGAAGGCCGCGAGCGCCGCCGCCTCCCTCGAGGACGCCTGGGCCGGCAAGCGTTGGGTCCGGCACATCTGGCGCGACGGCCCATCCGCCGGCTACTACGACGGCGAGGAATGAATCATGCGCGGCGCTGAGCTCATCGGTGACGTCCTCGACCAACACGGCGTGCGCTGTCTCTTCACGCTGTGCGGCGGGCACATCTCGCCCATCCTGGTGGCGGCCAAGAAGCGCGGCATCCGCGTCGTCGACGTGCGCGACGAGGTCACCGCGGTGTTCGCCGCCGACGCGGTGGGGCGCCTGACCGGCGTGCCCGGCGTCGCCGCGGTGACGGCGGGGCCCGGCTGCACCAACACCATCACGGCGATGAAGAACGCGCAGATGGCGGAAAGCCCGGTGGTCCTCCTCGGCGGCGCCACCGCCACGATGTTGCGCGGCAGGGGCGCGCTGCAGGACATCGATCAGCTCGCGCTCTTCGCGCCATGCACCAAGTGGACCGCGCGCGCCACCAAGGCGCGCGAGCTCCCGTCGCTCCTCACAGAGGCGTTCTTTCGCGCCAAGCAGGGCGTCCCCGGCCCCGTCTTCCTCGAGTGCCCCGTCGACCTCCTCTACGACCCCGAGCTCGTGCGCTCCTGGTACGTGCAGAAGGGCGGCGGCAAGAGCATCCAGGAGCGCGCCCTCGCGCTGTATCTCAGGCGCCACGTCGACTCGCTGTTCGACGGGCTCGACGAGGCCCGCGCGACCACGCCGGTGATCCCGGAGGTGCGCACGCCGCCCCACCACCGGGTGCGAAGCGCGGCCGAGGCGTTCCGCAAGGCCGAGCGCCCCGTCATCGTCGTCGGCAGCCAGGCGCTCGCGGAGCCCTCCCGCGCCGCCGACGTCGCGCGCGCGCTCGAGGGCATCGGCGCGCCCGTGTACCTCTCGGGCATGGCGCGCGGCCTCCTCGGCCGCCACGCCGCGCTGCAGGTCCGGCACAAGCGGCGCGACGCGCTCAAGGAGGCCGACGTCGTCCTCCTCGCGGGTACGCCCGCCGACTTTCGCCTCGACTACGGCCGCCACATCTCGCGCAAGGCCACGTACATCGCCGCCGGCCGCGACAACGCCGCGCTCCACAAGAACCGCTGGCCGCAGATCGCCGCCGCCGGCGACGCGGGCGCCTTCCTCGTCGCGCTCTGCGCCGAGCTCGGCGGCGCCGTCGCCGCGTCGACGCCCGCACCCGATCGCCCCGCCGACGCGCCGTCGACGGCGGTGGCGTCGCTGTCGCGGTACGCGCCGTGGGTCGCGCGCCTCAAGGAGCGCGACGCCGCCCGCGACGCCGGCATCGCCGGCGACGCCCACGTGCCCGGCGTCGACGGCGTCAACCCGCTCGCCTTTTGCCGCGCGCTCGAGGAGGCCATGGACGAGGACGCCGTCATCGTCGCCGACGGCGGGGACTTCGTCGCCACCGCGAGCTACATCGTGCGGCCGCGCGCTCCGCTGTCGTGGCTCGATCCCGGCGTGTTCGGCACGCTCGGCGTCGGTGCAGGCTTCGCCCTCGGCGCCAAGATGCTGCGGCCGGCGCGCGAGCTGTGGGTGGTCTTCGGCGACGGCGCCTTCGGCTGGTCCATGGCGGAGCTCGACACCTTCGCGCGCCACGGCGTCCCCGTCATCGCCGTCATCGGCAACGACGCCGGCTGGACGCAGATCGCGCGCGAGCAGGTGGAGATGCTCAAGGACGACGTCGGCTGCGTGCTCGCGCGCACCGACTACGACCAGGTCGGCGTCGCCCTCGGCGGCCACGGCGTGCGCATCGAGACCGACGACGACGTCACCGCCGGCCTCGTGCGCGCCAAGGAGCTCGCGCGCACGGGCAAGCCGGTGGTGGTCAACGTCCACCTCGGAAAGACCGCGTTCCGCAAGGGCTCCATCTCGATGTGAGCCGCGCCCCGCGCGCCGCCGGCGCAGCGCGGCCCATCAAGCGGCCAATCAAGCGGCTGACGGCGACGACGTCGTGCTCGAGCGCTCCGCCGTCCGCGCATAGGTCTTCAGCGTGCGCTCGGCGGTGAAGTAGCGCTCGAGGTTCCTCTCGAGCGTGACCAGGCCGTCCTTCAGCGCGGCGCCGATGCGGCTCGGCGGCGGACATTCGGCGGCGATCCGGCGCGCGTCGGCGACGAGCTCGCGGATGGCGACGTGGTCGCGGATGTGGTCCTCGAGGAGGACATCGCCGTCCGGCGTGCCCGCGAACGGGTGCACGGTGGCCTCCGCGACGGCGGCATGCCGGAAGATCTCGTCCTTCAGGCGCAGCAGCGCGTGCATGAGCGAGCGGGCGAACAGCGCCGGGACGTCGACGGCGTGGGCCACCTTCCATCCCAGGTTCTCGAGCCGCGGCAGCTCTTCCTCGAACGCGCGGTGGTAGCGCTCGACGAGCAGGTGGCAGGTGGCGGACACGGTGGGCTCAGCGATCATCTTCCCTCCGGAGCCTTGGCCCGGAAGACCGGGGCGGGCGGCAGGTGTCTGAAGAACCATGTGGAGGCGGCGCGACCGAGGGTCGCGATGGAGCCCGGCTCGTCGAGGCAGGTGCTGGCCCCGGGGATGAGGAGCATCCGGCTTTGCGGCGGAAGGAGACGCAGGCAGTCGCGGCTTTGGTGCGCGAGGTCGAGGTCGCGACCGCCGATGCACAGGAGCGACGGGGCGCGGACCTTGTGGAGGATCGGCCGCGCGAGGTCGGCGCGGCCGCCGCGGGTGACGACCGTGCCGACGATGGCGGGCCGCCACGCGGCGGCGACGAGGGCGGCGGCGCCGCCGGTGCCGACGCCGTAGACGCCCACGGGCAGCGGCGCGAGGCGCGCGTCTGCGCGAACGTGGTCGAGGACCGACGCGAGCCGGCGACCGAGGAAGCCGATATCGAAGCCCAGCGCCCCCCGCTGGGCATCGGCATCGGCTTCCTCGGTCGTGAGCAGAATCGAGCACCAGCACCCCCAGACCGCGCGCGATCAGCGCCCCCGCCATGGCGTGGCTCTGCGCGGTCGCTCTGCCGTCGCTCTGGGCGAAGACGACGACCCCCCGTGCCCGGTCCGGCAGCCCCAGGTCTGCGCCGAGCACACCGTCGTCCACGGCCAGTGCGATGCTCTCTCCGATCACCTCACGCCTCCCCCCGAAGGGCGGTGAGCCCTTCCCCCTGTGTGTCATGTCCCGGGCTCCATCGCCGACAGCGCCCCCGGCGCGCTGCGCCCCTTGGCCGGCGTGAGCTCGACGATCTGCGGCTGCCATTTGAACGTGACTTCCTTCTCAAGCATGATTCTCGCGGCTTCCTCTGGACTTATGATGTCAATTCTCACTCCAAAGACTCGCTCCAAAATCACTGTGAGCATGGCGCTCACCTCCCCCCATGGCGCGACCTCCCCCGAGAGCGCCGCCGGCCCCGCTCGCCCGGAGGGCGAGCCGAAGGTGTCGATCGCTGCACAGCTCCTTCACTCGTCTCCCGGAGCTCAATCGATCGTCATTCGCTGAGAAATTCCCCTTCAAAGTCACCTCGAAACAACCGTGCGCCGCCCAGGTCGGCATTCCCGAAGTGCAACTGGCGCGCCCGCCCCAAAGCGCCGTGGGAACGCGAAGCGTGCCCCCCTTTGTGCGCATGCCTGAGGCGAGCCTGTGGAGTTCACGCAACGTTTGCGCGACTGATCGACGACGCCGTCCCTGGGCCGTCGTTGCGCCGTCCCGGCCGCCGACCGGCCTCGCGGTCGACGCCGCGGCCGCGAGGCCCTCGCGTCGCGGCGCGCCGAGCCGTTCCCGCCCCTGCAAAAACGCTGGCGTCCTCGGCGCACTGTCCCCAGGCGCTCACCCCACGACGACACGGTCGTCGAGGTCGACGCCGACGGGCGCGTGGTCGGAGCCCTTCACGGCGCTCTCGATGCACGCGCCGGTGAGGAACGGCATCAGGCCGGGGCTCGCCAGCACGAGGTCGATGCGCCACCCGATGTTCTTGTCCCGCACGCCGACGCGCGTCGACCACCATGAGTAGTGGTGGGGCCCCTTCTCGAAGTGGCGGAACGTGTCCACCCAGCCGTTTTTCAACCAGCGATCGAGCTCGGCGCGCTCCTCGGGCAGGAAGCCCGAGGTCCTCTGGTTCTGGCGCGGGCGCGCGAGGTCGATGTCCTGGTGGGCCGTGTTGATGTCGCCCATGACGAGGATGCGGCCGCCGCGGCGCTTCTCCTCCTCGAGGCGGTCGTACAGCGCGCGCGAGAAGGCGAGCTTGTACGGCACGCGGCTGTTGTCGCGCTCTTTGCCGTTTCCGTTGGGCACATAGACGTTCACCACGCAGAGCGCGCCGAAGCGGGCGATCTGCACCCGCCCCTCGGGGTCGAACGCCTCGCCGAGCGCGGTGGTGACGCTGTCGGGCGGCCGGCGCGACAGGAGCCCCACCCCGGAGTAGCCCTTCCGCTGCGCGGGCGAGATGTGCACGTGCAGCCCCTTGAGCTTGTTCAGCTCGACGGAGAGCTGCTCGGGGTGCGCGCGCACCTCCTGAACGCCGACGACGTCGGCGGCGCTCGCCTTGAGCCACCGGGTGAAGCCCTTCTTCATGATCGACCGCAAGCCGTTCACGTTCCACGAGCGCACGCGCATGCGCGGGAGCTACGGGCGCCGGGCCCGCCGGGCAAGCCCCGTGGCGGCCCGCAGCCGCTCCGGCAATTTACGACGCAGATCCAGGGGGTTGAGCATCGAAGCCCGACAGTTTCTGACGGGTTTCGGCCTATAGGGTGAGGACTTCATCGATGCTCGACACCAACGCTTCCGTCGCCGCCCCCTGCCCTTCCCGCTCCCTCGACGCCCTGGCTCTCGCCGCGCGCAAGAAGGTCCCCGGCGCCGAGGAGGCGCTGGTGCAGGCGCTGCTCGTGAAGCTCCGCCCCATCGTCCGCTACCGCGTGCACACCTCCGCCCGTGGGGCGCTCTCGCAGGCCGACGTCGACGACGTCCTGCAGGACGTGGTGCTCCTCGTGTGGCAGCGGGACCTGCCGGTGTTCGACCCGAGCAAGAGCGGCTTCCTCACGTTCGCCAACCGGCGCCTGCGCTGGCACCTCGCCGACTGCGCCCGCCGCGCCCGGCGCAGCGCGGGCGACGAGGTCGACGACATCGAGCTCGAGGCCGTCGTCGACGTCGACCGCGACCCGGAGGCGCTCCTCGACCTGCACCGCGCGGAGGTCGTGCTCCGGGACATGGAGCGCGCCATCGGCGGCGCCGATCGCTCCGCCCGCGAGGTGCTCGTGCGCCACGACCTGCGCGGCGCCACCCTGATGGAGGTCGCCAAGGAGCTGCACATCCACGTCTCCAACGCGTGCCGCGCGCGCCAGCGCGGCCTGCGTCACCTCGCCCGCCACCTGGAGGCCCTCGTCTGACGAGCTCCTGCGCGGGATACAGTCGGCGTCCATGGACCTCCGCGAGCGCGCCGGCGGCGCTCACACGGCGCGCCACCCCTGGGAGACCGCCCGCGCGGCCTTCTTCCTGCGCGTGCTCCGCGAGACGCGCATGGATTTTCGCGCGGTCCTCGACGTCGGCGCCGGCGACGGCTACCTCGCCGCACGGATGCGCGACGAGCTGCTCGCGCCGGGCGCGCGCCAGGTGCTCTGGGACAGCGAGTACAGCGCCGCCGACCTCGCCGCGCTCGCGCGCGCGGGCCTCACCGCGACCCGCGAGCGCCCCGTGGGCCCCTTCGATCTGCTCCTGCTCGCCGACGTCCTCGAGCACGCCGACGACGCCGCGGCCCTGCTCGCGGGCGCCCTCGCCGTCTCCGCGCCCGGCGCGCACGTCCTCGTCAGCGTCCCCGCCTGGCCGGCGCTCTGGTCAACCCACGACGTCGCCCTGCGCCACCGCCGCCGCTACCGCGCGCGCGAGGCCCGTGCGCTCCTCGAGGGCGCCGGCCTCACGGTGCGCGAGCACGGCGGCGTGTTTCACTCGTTGATGCTCCCGCGCGCCGCCGCCGTCGTCGCCGAGCGCCTGGCCGGCCGTCGCGCGGACGGCGACGCGGGGCCCGGCGTCGGCGCCTGGCGCGGCGGACGCCTCACCTCCGCGCTCGTCTCCGGTGCGCTGCGAGCCGAGCAGCGCCTGCTCGCGCGCCCGCTGTCCCGGCGCGGCGTCGACATCGCCGGACTGTCATGGTGGGCGCTCGCGCATCGCTGAGGTCATCGAGCAAACGGCGGAAGGCTCACCGGCGCCGGGCGAGGATCCTGGCGACGTCGACGGCGGCGTGGACCATGTCGCGGGTCTTGAGCTTGGAGCCCGCCACGTCGCGCCAGGCGCCGAGCGGGACCTCGACGATGCGGGCGGCGCGCGCCTCCCGCTCGCGCCCGGAGCTGCGTCCGAGGACGCGATCGAGCAGATCGACGTCGAACACCCACGGTGAGCGAAAGGGCTCCGCCAGCGCCGCGCGCAGCTCGTCGTCGACGCGGAAGGCCTTGGCGCCGCACTGCGTGTCGTAGACCGGGACCCCGAGCGCGAGCGACGCCACCGTGGCGAACACGCGGCCGGCGTAGTGCCGGCGGGCGCGCCGCTCGATCTGCGCCCCGAGGCGCGCCACGCGCGAGCCGAGCGCGGCGAGCAGCTCGGGGCGCTCGCGCAGCAGGTCGAGGAGCCGCAGCATCTCCCCGGGCGGCGTGGCGAAATCAGCGTCGAGGTAGCCGACCACGGCGGCGCCGGCGTCGACGCCCGCGCGCAGGCCGACGCGCACCGCCTCGGCCTTGCCGCGGTTCTCGGACAGCGCCACGACGTGGACGCGGCGGCCGTGGCGCTCCTCGTACGCGCGCAGCAGCTTGAGCGTGTGATCGCGCGAGCCGTCGTCGACGAGCACCAGCTCGACGTCGGGATCTTCGAGCAGCCTGTCGAGCGCGCGCTCGTCGAGCCGCTGCTCCTCGTCGAAGCAGGGGACCGTCAGCGAGATCACGGCGCGCGCGTCACGGCGCGTCGAGCGAGATGACGCGCGCGGTGGCGGAGATGTCTTCGCCGGCGAAGCCGCCCGCGAGGAGCGCGTGGGCGTCGTCGATGCGGGTGAGCGTGAACGAATACTCGGCGCCGCCGACGTCGGAGAGCACGGGCACGGCGCTCTGGGTGGCGTAGTCCCACGCCTCGCACGACGATGCGTCGACGCCGCCGCACACGAGCGACAGACACGACAGCGCCACGGACTCGCAGGCGTAGCGCGGCGTGGCGAGGGCGCCCGCGTGGTGCCAGCCGTTGTCGGTGGGGTCGAAGGCCTCGACGTCGTCGAGGGTGCCCGGGCCGTTCAGGCCCCCGAAGAACAGGCCGCGGCCGTCGCCGTCGACGGACGCGCAGGCGGAGCGGCGCGGGCCGGGGATGGCGGCGAGCGGCGCGGCGCGGCCGTCGGCGAAGATCATGTCGGCGTCGTCGAGCGACGACGTGAAGTAGCCGCCCGCCATGACGACGCGGCCGTCGCCGAGGCCGAGCGCGGTGTGCGCGCCGCGCGGCTCGGAGATGGTGCCGGACGCGGCGACGAGAGAGTCGTCGGAGGCGTCGAAGAGCAACACCTCGTCGGGGTAGGCCTCCGCGTTGTCGCGGCCGCCGAACACGACGACGGTGCCGCCGCCGACGGCGACGGCGGAGAGGCCGGACCGCGGCTCGGGCATGTCGGGACCTGCGCTCCACGTCTCGTTCTGCGGGTCCCAGATCTCGGTGCTGGCGAGGTCGCCGTTGTCGTCGGGGGTGGCGGAGTCGTTGTTGAAGCCGCCAAAGGCCACGGCGCGGCCGTCGTCGAGGGCGACGAGCGCGAGGTCGTAGCGCGCCTGCGCCAGGGATCCCGTGGGGGTGAACGTCTTCGTGGCGGGGTCGAAGAGCGCCGCGCTGGTGACGCTCTCGTAGGTGTCGTCGTGGCCGCCGGCGAGGAGCACCCGGCCGTCCGCGAGGAGCGCGGCGGCGTGGCGCGTGCGCGCGCTGTCCATGGCGATGGGCGCGCCGGCGTGGACGACGACGGCGCCGCCGCAGACCTCGGCGCTCACGTCGCCCTCGCCCTCGCCCTCGCCCGCCTCGCCTTCGCCTTCGCCGACGTCACCCTCGCCCTCGGCGGCGTCGCCCTCCCCTTCGCCGACGTCGATGCTGCGGTCGGGGCGGCCGAAGAGGAACGCGTCGTCGCAGGCTCCCGCCAGCGGCAGGAGGAACGCGAGGACGAGCGACGAGGCGAGCGGGCGAGCACGACGGAGCATCGCGGGAGCATGACGGCGGCGCGGTCGAGGTCAATGCAGTCCCGCGTGACTCCAATCGCCGCGCGGGTTGCGCGCCGGGGCCGTTTCCACGATGAACGGCGCGCGGCGAAGCGCGTCGTCGACGTGCGCAGGGTGGCAAGGATCAGATGACCCGGAAGAAGCGGCGCAAGCTCACGCGACACCCGAAGGACGTGGTGCTCCTGCAGCTCGCGCTGCTGCTGATGCACGGCGAGGGGCTCAGCTACGAGCGGCTCGAGAGCGAATTCCTCCTGAAGCGCCGCTCCGCCGAGCGCTACGTGCGGCACCTGCGGGACGCAGGCCTGCCCGTCGTCGCCGCGCGGGAGGACAGGAAGGCCATCTTCACGCTCGACCCGGGGCGCGCGCGGCTCGACCTCGAGGCCATCGACGTCCCGCTGCACGCGGCGCGGTCGCTGTCGCTCTTGTTCGTGGCCGCGCAGTTGCTGCCGCGCTCGCTCGGCATCAAGGAGGCGGTGGATCGCACGGTGCGCGCGTCGCTGCGCTTGAGCGGGCTCAAGGCCGCCGCCGAGCTGCGTCGCCTCGAGGACGCGGTGGTGGTGCTGGAGAACGACGCCAAGGATTACCAGGGGAAGGCGGAGGTCTTTCAGGCCCTCGTCGACGCCGTGCTCGAGGGGCGCCGCGTGCGCGTGCTCTATCGCTCCCCGAAGAAGAAGCAGCCCGCGGAGGAGACGTTCTTCGCCGCGAGCATCGGCTTGTACAAGGGCGGGCTCTACGTGCTCGCCGTCCCGCCCGGCGACGACGGCGGCGCGCCCGTGTGGCGCGCGCTCGAGCGCGTCGAGGGCATGCCCGTGGTCGACGGCAAGAGCCGCATCCCGACGGCGGTGCGCCAGCGCGCGCTCGACGAGGCGCGGCGCCGCTGGGGGCCCGCGCGCCCCAAGGGAAAGGCGCAGGTGATCACGCTGCACTTCAGCGAGGCGGCGGCGCCGTACGTGCTCGCGCGGCCGTGGCACGTGGAGGCCGACGTCGAGCCCTGGCCCGGTGGCGGGCTGCGCATGTCGCTTCGCCTCTCGGGGGCCACGGAGATGTTCGAGTCCTGGGTGAAGTCGTGGGGCTCCGAGGTCCAGGTGCTCCGCCCGAAGGAGATGGCCGAGCGCATCGCCGGCGAGCTCGCCGACGCCGCGCGGATGCACAAGGACGCGAGCGCGGCCTTCGAGCGCGAGCTCGCGTCGTAGTCCCCGCGACGCTCGCGCGCCGGGGAGCGCCGCCCCCCGTGGGCGGTGACGAGTGGGGCGGGTGACGGGTGGGGCGGGTGACGGGTGGGGCGGGTGACGCGCGGCGTCGCCATCGTCGCCGAGGGGGATCCATCGTCGCCGAGGGGGATGACGCCGCGCACAGGCGTGGCAAGCTGGCGCCATGCCCTTCGCCCCCCTCTCGCGCGCCGCCGTCGTCGTCGCCGGGCTCGCCGCCGCCGCAGCCGGCTGCGCGCCCGATCCCCTCGACATCCCCGCGGGCTGCTCGCCGCTGCTGTCGGACGTCGACTGCGGCGTGCCGTACCCCTCGGACTTCTACCTCGTCGACGACCCGAGCACGCCCACGGGCAAGCGCATCCACTTCGAGGACGCGGCCAAGCTCATCACCGAGCACGGCCTCTCCGCCGACGTCACCGACACCACCGCCACCGACGGCTTCTCTCCCGTCACGCCCATCGTCTTCGCCTTCGGCACCGCCGTCGACCAGGCGAGCATGCCCGCGCTGTTCGACGACGCCACCGCCACCACCACAAAGGGCTTTCACACCGCGCTCATCGACGCCGCCACCGGCGAGCGCATCCCCCACTTCATCGACGTCGACCCCTACGCCGCAGACGGCAAGCGCCAGGCGCTCATCATGCACGTCCTCGTGCGGCTCAAGGAAAAGACCCGCTACGTCGTCGCCGTCAGCGGCCTGAAGGGAGAGAGCGGCAAGGAGGTCGCGCCGCCCGAGGCCTTCCGGCGCATGCGCGACAACAACGTCGGCGACGATCCGGTCCTCAAGCCGCTCCTCGCCCGCTACGAGACCGACATCTTCCCCGTCCTCGACAAGGACGGCCTCGACCGCGGCGCGCTGCAGCTCGCGTGGGACTTCACCACCGGCAGCGACGAGCTCGCCATGCGCGACATGCTCGGCGGCCGCGCCCTCGCGCTCGCCGCGCTGGACGCCGCCCCGCCGGTCATCACCGTCGACTCCGTGTTCGAGGGCGACGCCGTCGCCAGCATCGTCGGCAACGACCACCCCGAGCTCACCTGGCGCATCATCCGCGGAACCGTCACCGCGCCGCGCATCGTCGAGACCAACGAACCCGGCACGCTCCTCCACAGGGACGCCGACGGCAACGTCGCGCTCAACGGCACCACGACCTTCCCCTTCACCGCCATCGTGCCCGCCAGCGTGCGCGACGGCTTCGACGGGGGCGCGCCGATGATGTTCGGCCACGGCTTCTTCGGCGACCAGGGCGAGCTCGAGGGCATCGCCGCGCGCAGCATCCTCGATCACGCCGGCGTCGTCGGCTTCGCCGTCGATTGGCAGGGGATGAGCGTCGACGACATCGGCCACGTCGTCGAGCAGATCGGCGGCGACGTCAGCGGCGCCATCGACTTCGGCGATCGCGTGATGCAGGCCATGGTGAACTGGATGACCGTCACCCGCGCGGTGAAGCTCGGCCTCTTCACAGAAGACCCGGCGTTTCAACGCCCCACCGACCCTGCGCTGCCCGGCGTCGTCGTCGACCCGAACGACGCGTCGCAGGACAACGCCGGCCAGCCCGTGGTCGACCTCGGAAAGCCCATGGGTTACCTCGGCATCAGCCTCGGCCACGTCCTCGGCGGCACGCTCTCCGCCCTCGATCCCGACATCGAGCGCAACATGCTGATGGTCGGCGGCGCGGCCTTCTCCACCATGATGTACCGCGCGCGCCCCTTCGATCGCTTTCGCGCCCTCCTGGCGTTCACCGTGCCCGACGCGCTCGACCAGCAGAAGCTGGCGGCGCAGATGCAGAGCCCGTTCGATCGCTTCGACCCGGCGACGTTCGCACCGTACGTGGTGGGGAAGGACCTCCCCGTCGGCCCCACCAACCACTTCGAGCGGCGCCACGTGCTCGAGATGTTCGGCATCGGCGATCCGCAGGTGCCGAACGTCGCCAGCGAGCTGCACGCGCGCATCATGGGCATCCCGCTGATGGCGCCCGCCGCGGGCCGCCCGACGTTCGGGCTCGAGAGCGCCGACTATCCCCGCGACGGCTCCGGCGTCGTCATCTACGACCTCGGCGTCGACGACAGCTTCTACGCGCAGGCCGAGTCGGGCGACGCCAACATCGTGCACGAAGGCGTGCGGCGCGTGCCTCAGGCCCTCGACATGATGAAGGAGTTCCTCGCGAACGGCGACATCGTCGACGCCTGCGGTGGCGCGTGCGTCGTGGACCCGAGCGCGCTCGACATCCCCGGGAGCTGACTCAAAGACCGGAGGGGGCAACGGCTACGGCGCGGGCGCCGGCGGCTCCTGCGCCTTCTTCGCCTTCTCGATGTCGGCGAGGAGGGCGTCGACGTCGCCGGCGATGGGCCCGACGTCCTGGCGGCGCTTGAGCCGGAAGACGTCGGCCTCGGCGGCGGCGAGGTCGCCGGCCTTGAAGCTCAAGCGGCCGCGCTCGAGCAACGCGTCGCGCGCGCCGGGGCCGAACGGGTCCGTGTCCACGGCCTCGGTGTACAGGGCGATGGCGGCCTTCGGATCCTTGGCCGCCTTGGCCTTCTTCTTCAGCGCCTCCTGCTGGTCGGCGAGCGCGGCCTTGGCGTCCTTGGGCGCAGGCGCCGCCGGCTTGTTGTGCGCGAGCAGGCGCTCCACGTCCTCGGGCGCGAGCTTCGCCTCGCCGTGGGCCGCCTCCCGCTCCGGCGCGGGCGCGGGCGCGGGCGCGGCGGCATCGTCGTCGTCGACGACGTCGAGGCGGTGCTGCTTGACCGGCGCGGGCGGGGGAGCGACGACGCTGGCGTCGCCGGCACCGCACGCGAGCGACACCAGCTTGCCGGTGCCGATGAGGAACGCCCACCCGATGATGATGACGACGGCGAGGCGCCAGTGCCGCCGCAGAGAGCCGGCGAACGTGCGCTTGATCGCCTGGCGCCCCTCCTCCTTCAACAGCCCCTCGGCGACGGCCTCCTTGCCCTTGCCGAGGGCGCCCCGCACGGCGCCCTTGAGGTCGCCGCCGTCGAGGCGGTCCTTCAACGACTCCCGCATGCCAGCGATGCCCTGATCGCCGGTGAGGGAGCGCACCGTGTCCTCGAAGAAGGCGCGCACGTTCCGCAGGAGCAGCTCGAGCGAGTCGCGGGCGGGCGGCGCGGCCTCGGCCGGCGCGCTCGGCGACGGCGCCGTCGTCGCCGACGGCTCCGGCCGCCGCGAGGGCGGCCCTCCCGCGCGGCGGCTCCCCGGCGACGAGTCGCTGTTCACCGGCGGCGTCGCCGTCGCCGGCGTCGCCTGCCCCCGCGCCGCTGCTCCGCCGGGCCGCGCCGCCGCGCGCATGCCGGGCTTCGACGGCGTCATGGTCGGCGCCATGTCCTCGTCGGCCGCGATGCGCGCGGCGTCGAGCATGTCGCCGTCGGCGCCGAAGGCGGCGCTCTTGTCGGCGATCTCGACGGGCATCGGGGAGAACGGCGCCAGTGGATCGGAGCCGAGGATGCGCTCGAGCTTGTGCAACACGTGCGTGTCGTTGGGGAAGTAGCGCAGATAGCGCTTCATGAACCCCGCCATGTCGACGAGGTTCCTGTGCGTGGCGGAGAGGTCGGCGAGGCGACGGAGCACCGCGGGCTGGTCGGGCTTCTTCTCGAGCGACTGCTCGAGCTCCAACATCTGCCGATCCTCGGGGCGCGTGAAGCGGAAGCCGAAGTCGGCGCGCAGCTGCGTGAGCCCGTTGACAGCCTCGTAGTTGTCGGCGTGAAGGAGCGTGGCCTTGTAGTAGCGGAACGCGGCCTCGGCGTGCTCCGGCGGCCGCCGCGCGAGCAGCCGCGTGGCGCGATCGCTCTCCAGGCGCGACTGCTCCTGCGCCAGCGCTTCCATGCTGCGGACGGGATCGGCGACGACGCGGGCGACGGCGTCGGGGAACTTCTGCGCGAGCAGGTCGCCGATGGACCGGAGGTCGTCGCGCGCCTGGCCCGCGGCCTGGTAGCGCTTCTTCAGGTCCTTCTCGAGCAGCTTGTGCACGACCCGCTCGACGGCCCCGGGCACCGTGGGGTTGGCGTCGAACAGCGGGCGCACGTAGCCCTTGGCGATGGCGAACATCGTCGTCGACGGGTTCTCGTGCGCGAACGGGTTGTAGCCGGACAGCAGCTCGTAGAAGATGATGCCGACGCCGAAGAGGTCGCTGCGGGTGTCGAGCTCCTGCCCCTGCGCCTGCTCCGGGCTCATGTACGCGGGCGTGCCGAACAGCGCGCCGGTCTTGGTGAGGGTGCTGTCCGTCTGCGCCTTGGCGATGCCGAAGTCGCCGATCTTCAACAAGCCGCTCGTCGTGAGCATCAGGTTTGCGGGCTTGAGATCCCGGTGCACGAAGCCGAGCTCGTGGGCGTGCTCGAGGCCGTCGAGGAAGCCCACCATCAGCGGCACCGCCAGCGCCGTGGGCAGCGGCCGGTCCGCGACCTTGAGGAGCGACGCGACGGTGCCGCCGTCGACGTACTCCGAGGCCATGTAATAGGTGCCGTTCTCCTCGCCGTAGTCGAACACGCTCACGACGTTTTGGTGCGTGAGCGACGTCGACGCGCGGATCTCGCGCTTGAAGCGCTCGACGAAGACGGCGTCGTCGGCGAGGTGCGGCTCCATCAGCTTGAGCGCGCAGGGCTTCCCGGTCTTGGTGTCGGTGGCGTAGTAGACCGTGGCCATGCCGCCTCGGCCGAGGACGCGGTCGATCTTGTAGCGCTTGATGGACGCGATCTGCGCGATGCGCTTGAGCCGCTGCTTCTGGCTCTGGACCACCTCCTTGTTCGTGGCGGACAGCGACGACGCGAACGCGCCCTCCGGCTCCTCCGACTCGGGCGCCGACGAAGACGGCGTCCTCGTCGGCGTCACCGCGCGCGTGCCGTCCCGCTCGGGCGCCGACGACGTCTCCTTCTTCTTCGGCGGCGGGGGCTCCGTGGACGGCGACGGCTCGGTGGCCTGCGTGGGCAGCTCGTCGCTCTCCTCGCTGTCGTCGATGAGATCGTCGGCGGACAGCATGTTGAGGGCGCGCTTGTCGTGCGCCTCGGTGGACACCCGCGCCAGCGGCGGCGCCTTCTGCGCCGACGCGGGCACCTGGCCGGCGGGGGCGCCGGAGCGGACGCTCTTCATCCGTGGCGGCCCCGCGGTGAGCAGCGTCTCGGCGGGCTCGACGTTGGGCGCGAGGGTCCCCGCCTCGGGGGCGGACACGCTCGGCGCGTCCGTCTTGACCGCCGTCTTCAGCGAGCCGTGGGAAGGCGTGGCGAGCGACGGCACCTTGCGCTTCATCGCCGGGGTGGTGGCGACGTCGGCGTCGGCGCGCGAGGGTGGGACGGTGGCGGCGCCCTTCGGCGCGGCCCCGGCCGGCGCGTTGACCAGCGTGTCGTGCGCGCCGCCGTCGGCCGACGCCAGCGCCGCCGCCGTCTGCTGTCGCCGCGACGGCTTGGGCGCGCTCGGCGGCGCCGCGAGCGACGAGGTGGCGTCGTCGAAGAGCATGTCGTCGGCCTCGTCGCTCGCGCCGGCGCCGTTGGGGAACTGCACCGTGGCGTTCACGAGCGTGGCCCCGTCGTCGACGTCCTCCAGCGGCCCGTCGAAGAGGTTCGAGGGGTCGTCGAGGGGAGCCGGCGACGGCAGGAGCGAGAGCGCCTTTTGCAGGTCGCGCTGCAGCGCGAGGTACGGCTGGTGCTTCGGGAACCCGAGGTCCGCGGCGCGCAGCGCGATCTCCGGGTCGGCGTACGCGACGCAGAGCTTGCCGTTCTGCACCGCCACCGGCGCCGCCTCGAGGCGCCGGCACAGGTCGCCGTCGAGGCCCTCGAGCTCCGGTGGCTTCGGGTCGCGCAGCCACCCCTGCGGCGCGGGGGGCACGCCGGTGACGGCGCAACACGCCTGGAGCACGTCGCGCGGCGGGAAGCCGAGCTCCATGAGCTGGGCGGCGATGTTCCCCGAGCGATCGACGAGGGTGCGCGCCTGCGCGGCCCGCTCTTCGGGCGCGCCGACGGTCACTTCGTCGACGATGTCCGCTCGCATCGCTATCTCGCCTTCTTCCCGGTGTGCAGCTCGGACGAGAGCGCGTCGATGGCGCCCGCGATCTCCCCGCTGTCCGCGCGGCGCTTGAGGAGCGCGAGATCCTCCTCCGCGTGCTGCGTGTCGCCTTCGGCGAGCGCCCGCCGCGCCCGCTCGAGATAGGCGTCGCGCGCGCCCGGCGCGCCCGGCTCGAGCGCGATCGCTTGCGAAAAGAGCGCCACGGCCTCGGTGTCGTCCTTCTCGGTCTTCCCCTGGGCGAGCAGCGCCGCCTGGCGCGCCCGGGTGGCGCCGGCCCCCAACGGCGCACCCGGTGACGACGCGCCCGGCGACGACGCGCCCGGTGACGACGACGCGCCCGGTGACGATGACGCGCCCGGCGACGACGACGCGCCCGGCGACGACGACGCGCCCGGTGACGCGCCCGGTGACGATGGGGCGCCCGGCATCGGCGCGCGGGTCACGCCGGTCTCGGGCGTCGCGGAGCTGTACAGGGCGACCACGATCGCGATGATGACCACACCCAGGGCCGCTGCCAGAAGCCATTTTCGCGCGAGCAGCGCGGCGACGAGCTCTCCCGGGCGATCGTCCGTGCGGTGCGGCAGCTCGGGCAGCCCCAGCGGGGGCAGCGCGGCGTCGTCCGGGCGCGCCGTCGGCCGCGAGCCCTCGCTGGACAGGCGGGTCACCTGGAGGCCGCGACGCCCGGCGGGGCCGGCGGGAAACGCCTCCACGGGGCTCGGCGCGGGCGGGGGCGGTGCCGGCCGGGGGACCGGATCGCGCCCGATCCGCTCCTCCGGCGGCCGCTGCGGCGCGCGCTCGGCGAGGTCCTGCGGCGGCAGCGCGAACGTCGCCCACGCCGCCGCCGCCCCGGACGCCGGCGTCGGCGGCGACTGCGTCGTCACCGGCGCCTGCCGCCCCGTGGCGCCCGGCACAGGCGTCGGCGGCGCGACGGGGATGACGTCGGCGCGCGCGGCGGGCCGCTTGCGGGTGGCGTCGTTTGGATCGACGGCGGGGAACGTCGCCTCCGAGGCGAGGAGCTCCTCGAGGGGCATCGACACCGGTCCGGCGTCGACCGCCCGCGAGGGCGTCGGCGGCGTCACGGACGCCACGGACGCCACGGCGACGCCGCCCGGCTTGGACGCCGGCCTGGGGGCCCGGACCGTCGGGATCTCGCCGAGGGTGGAGCCGTCGGAGGCGCTCGCGGCCTGCGCGGTGAGCACCTCGACGGCGCGGGTGGGATCGTCGAAGCCCACGTCGGCGTCGAGCGGCGGGAGGAGGTCGCCGCCGGGCACCTCGGTGGGTGGCGACGCCTCGCCCGTGCTCAGCGCGATGGTGGCGTCGTCGAGATCGCTGGGCTCCGGCGCCGGGACAGAGGCGTCGAAGAGGAGCTCCTCATCGTCATCGTCATCGTCGTCGGCGGCCTCGGCGTCCTCGACGGCTTCGAGCGCCGCGCGGCGCAATGCCTCACCCGGGTGGTGGGCGGTGACCGTGGTCGGGGGCGGGCTCGCGAAGTCCAGCGCCTCGATGGCCCGGGTGGACTCGGCGCCGAACGGATCCTCCTCGGGCAGGAGCTGCATCGCGCGATCGAGCTGCGGGCCCAGCGCGAGGTAGGGCTGGTGCGGCGGCAGCCCGAGCGCGTCCGCCTGCGCCGCCATCTCGGGATCGGCGTAGGCGATGCAAAGCCTGCCGCCCTGCGAGGCAACCGGCGCGCAGCCGAGCTGGCGGCAGAGGTCCCCGTCGAGATCCACCGGCGGCGGGCGCGGGTGGCTGAGCCAGGCGAGGGGCGCCGGCGGCAGCCCCGACACCGCGCAGCACGCCTCGAGCACCTTGCCGGGAGCGAATCCCAGCGCGACGAGCTGCTCGGCGATGTTTCCCCGCTCGTCGATGAGCCCCTGCGCTTGCGCCGCCTGTTCCAGGGGCGCATCACGGCACACGTGATCCACGATCCGGTCGCGCATCGTTCCGGCCTCAAGGGTAAAGCCTCACGAGGCGAAAGGACCACTTTCCCAGACCTGTTGCCGGACCCGGGCTGATTCGGCAGACCACGAGCGTTTCGTCCGGAGCCCCATGACGTCATCCACCCGTACCCCGACACTCGCCGCGCTCTGCGCCGGTGGGTTCCTCGCGTCCTTGTGGGCGCTCTTCCAATGGGCCGAGCTCCTCGTCGCCCGCGCTGGAGGGACGCCGTTTTGCTCCCTGTCGGCCACGTTCGACTGCAGCGCGGTCTGGGACTCGCCCTTCGCCAAGGCCGTGCACAACGCGACCATGGTCCCCGTCGCCGGGTGGGGGTTGATGTGGGGGATCGTGGCCTTCGCTCTCCCGCTGCTCGCCCTCGTCGACACCGCGCGCCTCCAGCGCGGCCTCGGCGCCGCCCTCCGGCTCACCGCCATCGCCGGCGGCGTCAGCGTCATCGTGCTCGCCGGCGCGAGCCTCGCGGCCGGCCACGTGTGCATCGGCTGCATGGGCACCTATGTCGTCGTCGGCGCGTGGAGCGTCGGCGCGTTCTTCGCCACCCGGTCCTTCGGCTTCGCCGAGGTGCAAAAGGGCGTGTTCTGGGCGGGCGGGCTCACGGTCGCCTCGTACCTCGCGCTCCTCGGGCCCGGCATGTTGACCCCGCACGCCCTCGGTGACGTCGGCAAAAACGCCATCGCCAACGCCTCCGCCGCCGCGGGCTCCGCCAACGCAGGCGCCCACGGCGGCGCCAACGCAGGCGCCAACGCGGGCACCGGCGACAACGGCCCGCGCGCCGACAACGGCCCCGGCCCCTTCGACGGCCCCTCCACGGGCGATCCCAACAAGGACGAGGCGCTCACCGCGCTGATGGCGCAGCTCCCGCCGGACGCCAAGCAGGTGATGGCCAACCTCCTCGCCGCCTACGACAACGAGGCCCAGGCCCCCGCCGTCCCGGCGGCCCGCGCCATCGTCGGCGACAAGAACGCCGCCGTCACCATCGTGGACTGGACCGATCCCCTGTGCCCGCACTGTGCGGAGCTGCACGAGGTGCTCGACGAGATCCGGCGCGCGGTGCCGCCGGGCTCCCTCGCCATCGAGCCGCACTTCTTCCCGCTCGACGGCTTGTGCAACCCGAGCGTCCAGCGCAAGAACGACACCGGCGAGATCCGCTGCGCGGCCACCAAGGCCCTGCTCTGCCTCGAGGACGATCCGGGCAAGCTCGCGTTGGCGCAAAAGGAGGTGTTCGAGAACCAGGCGCGCCTGTCGAGCCTCGACAACCTCTGGGAGATCCTCAAGCCCATCGCCGACAAGAGCAAGCTCGAGGCGTGCATGGCCACGCCGGAGACGCAGCAGAAGCTCGACGCCGACATCGACGCCGCCAACAAGAACCACCTCGAGGGCACGCCCCTCGTCCTCGTGAACGGCAAGGAGGTGCAGCCCTTCGGGCCCATCCTCTATTCGCTGGTGCTCACCGGGGGAAAGACGCACGCCGCGCCGCTCAAGGTGCTCCCCGCGCCCAAGGCGCCCGCGCCGCACCCGTGAGCCGCGCGCCATGACCTCGGTGCGCCACGGCGACCTCGTCGTCGACGTCCCCGCCGAATGGGCGGATCGCTCCACCCTCGTCTTCGTGGGGCCCGCGCCCGCGGCGCCGGCGGTGGTGAACGAGCGGCGGGCGCAGCCCTCGCTCACCGTCACGTTCACGCGGGCGAGCAAGGGCGCCAAGGCGCTGCTCGACGACGAGCTCGCCGGGCTCGCCGCCATGTCCCTCGGCTTTCACGCGCTCGGCGACGAGCCCTTCGCCTGCGCGTTCGGCGAAGGCGTGTTGTCCTCGCACCGCCTGGAGCTCGACGGCGTCCGCGTCCGCCAGCTCTTCGCGGTCTGCGTCCGCGGCGCCATCGCCGTGCGCGCCGTCGCTTCCGTGGGCGAGACGGACTTCGCTAAGCTCGAGCCCGCCTTGCGCGCGGCCCTCGGGTCGCTGCGCGTCGCCGCGGGTGCATCATGACCGTCACCAAGGGCCAGCTCCTGTCCACCGCCGCCGCCGTGCGCCACGCGCGGCTGCGGCCCTCGGAGGTGGCGTCTTTGAAGATCGACGGCAAAGACGTCGACGCCGCTGCCGCCGAGAGCGCGCTGGCGGCGTTCCAGACGGCCGCCGACCACGCCGAGGCGCGCGCGCAGGAGAAGAAGCAGACGCCCAACGTGTTCGCGCGCGTGTCGACGTGGGCGCACGAAAACGTCGGCCGCCCGACGGGCGAGTGGGTGCGCGAGCACATGCCCGCCGTCGCCAAGGCCGTCGATCACGCCGTGACGACGACGACGGCGGTGGCGCTCACCCGCCCCGAGGACGTCGACCGCCTCGCCGTCGTCGAGATCGAGACCCACGACGGGCGCACCGTCGCCATCCCGGTGCTCGTGCGCGACGAGAAGGCCTCGCGCTTGTTGAAGGCCACGAGCGCGGCCGTCGGCGGCGTCGGCCTCTTCCCCTTCTTCGGCAACTTCGTCCAGGGCGGCACGGGGCTGGCGGCGGCGATCGCGTCGGGCGTGAGCTACCTCTTCGGCGACAAGGAGCTCGGCGCGGCCCTGCTCGGCATGGCGAAGAAGCACCTGATCATGGGCGTCGTCGGGTTCGTCCCCGTCGTCGGCGCGGCCACGTCCATCCAGGCCGTGGCCGACGCCAGGCGGCTCACGGAGAGCGACGTCCGCGTCGGCGAGATCTGCACCGCGCCGGCCTGAAAGGCTGACGAAGAATAGGGCTCGTCGCAGCACTCGGCGAAGCCGCCCACAAGGTGGCTCGCCGCGCGGAGTACGTGGCGAGGCACGTCGGCGCGCAAGAACCGCTGCAGGTTGTGAGGAAACGGCGGGTCCGAGCGGTGTTGTGATCCCGCTATCAGCGCACGTGGCGGTTCGTGCGGGTCGTGTGCGCGCCGACGTGCCTCGATGCGACGTCGGCGCGGACTTCAGGCGGTGCGCTTCGCGAGGTTCTGCAGCAGGTTGAAGGCCACGGCTGCCATCAGGGTGGGGAGCTTGTCGAACGCGGCGCGGTGATCGACGCGGAACCTGGCGATGACGTCGTGACTCGGGCGCAGATCGCCGACGATAAGACGGAAGGCGTCGTCGTTCGTCGTCAGCCGCGCGATCTCCCGGGCGCTCCCGATCCCTTGGCCTATCGCGTACAGCCACAGCGTCAGGAGCATCCGCAGGCTCGTAATCGGGCGCCCACCGCCAAGCTGCACGGCCTTGGCGCTCGCTGTGAACCCGTCGAGGTCCACCGAGCACACGGTCGATCAGGCGAGCCGGGTGCTCGGGGCCGATGAGGTCGTCCACGGCCTGGGTCTTCAGCTCAACCTGTCGCCGTTCAGGTTCCTGGATTCGCACGCGGCGCTTGAGCTTCACCATGCAAGGTGGATCAGCTCGAGCCGCACTTTTGGCGCGCAAATCTCGGTGAGTTGCGAGTGCTTGGGCGCTCGGAATCAGCGAAGGCTAGACAACGTCGCCACCGCCGGAGCGGAAAGGAGCGGAGAGCTCGGCGCCCCGGCGCTCAACTCGGCGCGCGTCTTCGTCGCCGAGCTCGGAGCTCCTTTCGCCGTAGCACCGTCCCCTTCCGGGTGGCTCGGATCGATGGGTCACGTTACGCGTCAGCCTCGAACACCGCTACAGCTTGGCCGCGTTCTCCTTGAGGAACGACGCCGTCGCCTGCGGCGTGCCCTTCATGGCGACCTTGCCCTTGGCCCAGCCGGCGGGGCAGACCTCGCCGTGCTGCTCTGTGTGCTGGAGCGCGTCGACGACGCGGAGGGTCTCTTCGACGCTGCGGCCGAGGTCGAGGTCGTTCACCGTCTCGTGGCGGACCACGCCGCTCTTGTCGATGAGGAACGTGCCGCGCAGGGCCATGCCGCCCTCGAGGAGGACGCCGTAGTCGCGCGCGATGGTCTTGTTGACGTCGGCGACGAGCGGGTACGCGATGTGGCCGATGCCGCCGTCTTCGACCTTGGTGTTGCGCCACGCGCGGTGCACGTGCTGGCTGTCGATGGAGCAGCCGAGCACCTGCACGCTGCGCTTCTCGAACTCCTTGATGTGGTTCGAGAACGCGAGGATCTCCGTGGGACACACGAAGGTGAAGTCGAACGGATAGAAGAAGAAGACGACGTATTTGCCCTTGAAGCTCGAGAGGGAGACGGACTCGATCTCGCCGTTGGGCATCACGGCCTTGGCGGTGAAGTCGGGGGCGGGCTTTTGCACGAGCGACATGGGCATTCTCCGGAATTAGACGACGTCTAGCCGGAAGCGATCTAGCCGAGTCGCGCGCGCGGCGCCACCTTCGACCGGAGGGAGCGGCCGCGCAGATCAGCGACGCGCCTCGAGATCAGGCGCGCGTCCGTGCGAACGCCGAAGCGCGCGAGCGACGACGCGCGATCAACCCGCGACGCGCGAGGCTCGACGACGACGCAGCGCGAGCGCGCCCGCGACCAGGAGCAAGCCGCCGAGCGGCGCCGCGCCGCCGCCGCCCGCGCAGCCGCATCCCGTGGGCGGGCCGGCGGCGGCGCCCTCGCCTTCGCCTTCGCCTTCGCCTTCGCCTTCGCCGGCGGCGTCGCCTTCGCCCTCGCCCGCGTCGCCCTCGCCTTCGCCTTCACCGACGTCGCCCTCGCCCTCGCCCTCGCCGCCGCACAGGGTGAACGAGGGCTTCTTCAAGGTGAAGGTGTCGATGACGCCGGGGTTGCTGTTGCCTGCGTTGGTGGCGATGACCTGCGCCTCGAGCGTGTCGCCGTGGAGCACGAAGGACACGAAGTGGTGCTGGCCGTCATAGATGAGGTTGGCGGCGATGTCCTGATCGTAGACCCCGGCGTCGCACACGCCGTGGCCGAGGCCGAGGCAGAAATTGCATGCGGCGTCGACGCACGTGATGTTGTCGAAGCCGGGGATGTCGGTGGTGAGCGCGCCACCGCCGCCGGTGACGACGTAGGTGGGCGCGACCGTGCCGTCGGGCAGCGGCGCCGCCGGATCGAGGGCGTCCTTGTCGCCGACGGGGAAGGTGCGGCCCGTGCCGCCGAACAGCGTGTCCAGGCCCTTGGACGGGACGTAGCGCTCGTAGTTGTGCGAGTGGCCGTTCAAGACGAGGTCGACGTGGCGCGCGTCGAAGATGGGGACGAGGGCGGCGTTGATGGCGCCGCTGTTCTCTTCACCCGTGTGGTGGTTGCCGCGGGAGTAGATCGCCTTGTGGAAGAACACGATCTTCCAGGGCTGCGCGGTGGCCGCGAGATCGCCGTCGAGCCAGGACGCCATCTCCGGGAGCTGGGTGTCGTCGGTGTGCTGCGAGTTGAGCGACACGAAGTGCACGGGCCCGATGTCGATGGAGTAGAAGTCCTCGGTGCCCGTGGCGGTGTTGCGCGGGAGCTCGAAGAGCTGGTTGTAGAGCGCGCCGTCGCCGTCGCCGGACTTGCCGTCGTGGTTGCCGACGGTGAGCAGCGAGGGGACGCGCGACCACGTGGGCTCGCTCGCCTCGATGAGCGCCTGCCATTGGGCCGCGTGCGAGCCGTCGCGCACCATGTCGCCCGTGTTCACGAAGAAGTCCGGCGAGGTGTCGAACGCCTCACCGATGATGTCGCCGTAGATGGGCGAGACGCCGGCGTCGCCGAACGGGTTGTCGTTGCGGTTGTCGCCGATGGCGACGAAGTGCATGGGCGCGCAGGGGTCGTCGGAGAGCGTGGTGAACGACAGGGCGTCCGTGGGGTAGAGCGCGCCTGCGTGGCCGACCTTGTAGAAGTACGCGGTGGTCGGCTGAAGGCCGGTGAGCCGCGCGGAGAACGACGTGCCGAGCGGGGCGTCCATGGCGTGGGCGTCGGCGTCGGGCACGAGGAACGTGGCGTCGAGCGCATCGGGGCTCGTGCCGAAGTGGACCTCCTTGTCCGCGGGATCGTCGCTGTTCCACGAGATGGCCACGGACGTGGCGGGGTCACCCGCGTACGTCATCCGAACCCCGAAGGGCCCGGCGAGCGCGGGCGCGGCCGCGAGCGCGGTGGTGACAGCGAGGACGACGGCGGACGAACGCATGGGTCACCCCTTGTCCTCGTCGTGTCACGGTCAAACGTGATTGCAAACGGATTCCCTGACCGATCGGCGTCGTTTTCCCGAGGAAGCGCCGCAGGTGTGCGACACCTCCTGCGCGCGTCACGGCGTCGCGGCCGTGACGCTCGACCGCCGCAACGCTCGTGATGCCGCAGCGCTACAGCAACGCGTCGAGGATGAAGTAGAAGCCGAGCGCGAGCACGAGGCCGATGTGGACGACGGCGACGGTCTTTTCGAGCATCTTGGCGGGACCCTTGCCCTTGGTCCCGAACAGGGCGATGGCCTCGAAGAAGAGGATGATGACGGTGCAGATGCCGAGGGCCATGCCGATGGGGTGCGCGGGCGCGCCGCCGAAGAAGTTGAGGCGATGGTTGCCCATGAAGAACAGCAGCGGGATGGACAGGAGCGTGTTGGTCCGGCTCGCGAGGAACGCGCGCGCGCCCGCGGCGGCGGCCTTGGGATTTGCCTGACCGCCGCCGGCGACCGCGTTGGCGGAGGCGATGACCTTCTTCTGCGCCGGCCAGATGACGAACCAGACGTTCGCCCACATGATGATGCCCATGGTGGCGCCGAGCTGGATGCCGACGCCGCGCGAGTTGTTCAGCGCATCCATGGCGCGGCCGCCGGCGAGCGAAGCCGTCACCATCCAGGTGCCCATGATGCACAGGCCCGACAACACCGTGAGCATCGCGCCCCAGCGAAACCACCAGAGCGCGCGCGGCACGAGGAGCCGTGTCACGGCGGCCTTGGCCTCCGCGGGCGCCTCCGCGAGGAACGGCACCTGCACGAAGTTGAAGTAGTAGAGGATGCCGATCCAGGTGATGCCCGCCATGAAGTGGATCCACGCGAAGATCATCTCGGGGCCGGACGCGGTGAACAGCGAGAAGTGCATCTCGCCTGCGTAGCACCGCGCCACCGAAGCGCTATATCCGTCGCATGCGTCTCGTGCTCTGTGCCGCCGGCGTCCTCGCCCTGCTCGTCGCCGCGTGCCCGAAGGCGGAGGACACCGCCGTCGCGCGGGGCCGCCGCGCGTACATGGGCACGTGCATCACGTGCCACAACGCCGACCCCGCCCTCGACGGCCCCGTCGGCCCCGCCGTCAAAGGCGCATCCAAGGCGCTCCTCGAGGCGCGCTTGCTCCACGCCGCGTACCCGTCCGGCTACCGGCCCAAGCGCGAGACGCACACCATGCCCGTGCTGCCGCAGGTGGCCGGCAGCATCGACGACCTCGCGGCCTTCTTGAGTCAGCCGTGACGCGGCGTCGAAAAGGACCGCGCAGGCCCTCGCGCCGCGCCGAGAGCTACGGCTTGCAGAGGCTCGCGTCTTGCTTGGGGCCGAACGCGTCCTTCACGAGCTGGCAGGTCTCGCCCGCCGTGGTGCAGTCGACGTCGACGGCGCACAGTGAGCGGCAGGTGCCGTTCAAGATGCCGTCGTCGGGGTTTGCGTCGTCGCAGATGCCGTCGCCGCACACGACGAAGGTGTCGCCGACGTCGCCACAGGGCTCGCCCTCGGCCACGCCGTTCGGCAGCGGCGCGGCGCAGATGCCCGACACGGTGCCGTCGGTGAGCGAGCCGATCGGGATGCAGACCTCGCCGGCGGTCACGCAGTCCGCGCTCTTGGCGCAAGCGTCGTGCGAGCCCGGGAGCGTGATGCACAAGCCGGACGTGGCCACCTGATCGTCGGTGCCGTCGTCGTCGGTGTTGAAGTCGAAGACCTGGTTGGCGCCGGAGCACACGCCGTCGGTGCCGCAGTCGGCGTCGGCGCTGCACACCTGCAGGCACTTGCCGTCCTCGTTGCAGCCCTGTTCGCAGAGCTGCGCAATGGGCGGGACGCACGCGCGCTGCGCGAGGTTGCAGACCGAGCCCGCCTCCACCGCCGTGCAGTCGGCGTCGTGGAAGCAGGTGACGTCGTTGAGCGCGGCGCCGTTGGCGATGCTCACGTCGCAGGTGGCGCCGCCGTCGAGCGTGCCGGGGAACTGCAGGGTGCACACCTTGTCGATGCCGGTGAAGTCCGGGACAGCCGCGCACAGCTCCGTGGTCGCGTCGCAGCCCGCGTTGTTGTCGCAGCGGTCGCCGTCGACGCAGACGCCCACGCTGTCTTCGTTGTTCACCTCGAAGTGCAGACAGGTCTGGCCCGCGCCGCAGTCGAGGTCTTGATCGCAGATGGCGGTGCAGGTGCCGCCGTTGATGCACAGGTTGGTGACGCAGCCGGCGGTGGGCTCGATGGCGTCGAACGTGAGGCCGTCGTCGCCGCAGGGCGCGCCGATGTCGACGTCACCGGGGTCCGCGCCGCGGCAGACGGTGATGGTGTCGCCGGTGCTGCTCTGGGCGATGCCGCAGTGCTCGCCGTTGCTGCAGTCGGCGTCCTTGGTGCAGACGTCGCCCGAGCCGGTGAACGGCGCGCAGAAGCCGACGACGTTCGGCGTCGCCGGGTCCGCGCTGAAGTTGAAGTCTTCGCAGCGATCGCCCGCCGGGCAGTCGGCGTCGGCGGTGCAGGCGCCCGAGCACTGTCCCTCGAAGCAGAAGAAGTCGGCGCAGGTCGCCTCCTGCGGCAGCGCGCAGGTCTTGGGTCCGCCGGCCTGCGGCGTCTGGCAGGTGGCGACGCCGCCGGGGCAGTCGGCGTCGGTCTGACACAGGAGCTGGTTCTGCTGCGCGGCGAAGCCCGTCTGGTCACAGGCGGCGCCGACTTCCTGGCCGGTGAGGGTCTCGTCGACGCAGAAGAACGCGTCGGGGGCGGCGGAGAACACGGTGCAGTTCTGACCGTCGGGGCAGTCGGCTTCCTTGGCGCAACGATCGCCGGCGGTCTTGAGGCAGAGGTTCGGCGAGCCGGGGCCGGCGCCCTCGAGCGCGCAGAAGCCCGCGCCCACCGACGCGTCGCACTCGGTGCTGGTGCCGCCGTCGCAGGTGGGGATGCAGAAGCCGCCCACCTGGGTGACGAGGCAGAACGAGGGGAAGTCGACGGCGGTGTCGCAATCGGATTGCTGCGCGCACGCCGCCGTGCAGATGTCCTGGAAGGTCTGGCCGGGGCCCTGGAAGAAGGCGGTGCAGGTGCCGCTCTGGCATTGGCTGCCGGTGGTGCAGGCTTCTCCGTTCGGCGTCTCGCCCTCGCCTTCGCCTTCGCCCTCGCCCTCGCCCTCGCCCTCGCCTTCGCCTTCGCCCTCGCCCTCGCCGCCGCACCCGGCGCACCCGCCGCCGACGACGACAAAGAGGGTACCCACGAGCACCGCGGTCATCACACCACGCATCACAGCCCACCTCCCGACGGAAAGACCAAAACCGAAGCGTTCGTATGCACGATCCGCCCCGAGAGGGGAACGGGTTGACGTCGGGACGGGCACCGGTAGATTCCGCGCACCGCAAGGGAGCTGGATGTCGCGAGAAGACCAGATCGAAGTAGACGGAATCGTGAAGGAAGTGCTGCAAGGCGGCATGTTCCGCGTGCAGCTCGAGAACGGCCACGAGGTCCTCGCATACACGTCCGGCAAGATGAGGAAGTTCACCATCCGCATCGTCCTCGGCGACAAGGTGAAGGTCGCGCTCTCGCCGTACGACCTCACCAAGGGGCGCGTCATCTTCCGCGCCCGCTGAGCCCATGACGGCGGCCGGCTGCTCCGACGTCGCCGGCTTCTCCAACAAGACAGAGCTCGCGCGCTCGAGCCGGGCGGCGCGATGACCGCGACCGAGCCACCCGCGCCGCTCGCGAACATTGACGCGCCCGTCTACCGGGGGCCCACGGCGGCCGTGGTGTGCGCGTGGGGCTTCCTGGTGGCCAAGGCCGCCGCGGCCGTCCTCGACGTCGCCGGCGGCGGCGGCGCCCTCGTCGCCCTCGCGTTCGTCACCGGCTTCCTCGGCGACGCCGTCCTCGTGCTCGCGCTCGGCGCCCTCGAGCGCGCCCTCGTCCGGCGCGGCGCGGCGCGCAGGTTCCTCGTGGTCGTCGGCGCGGCCGCCGGGCTGTACGCGTGCGCCAACGTCTATCTCGTCGCCGCGTACGGCTCGCCGCTCACCCGGCCGATGCTCGCGTACGCCAAGGACGCCGACACCGCGGTGCTCGCGGGGGCCCCCCTGGCCGCGGCGCTCGCGAGCGTCGCGCTGTTCGCCGTCCTCGCCTGGCCGTGCGTCCTCGTCGCGCGACGGCTGTTCACGCGCGTTCGCGCGCGGACGGCGGCGGCGGCGCTCGCGGTGCTCGGCGTCTTGGGGGCTGTGCTGCCGTTCGCCGACGGCGACGGCGCGGTGCGCGCCTTCGGCCTCGACCGCAACGCCCTCGTGCTGTTCGTCCGGAGCGCCTTGCCGGCGCACCACGACGACGCGCGCGTCGCGTACGACGCGCCGTGGCCCGCGCCGCGCGACCCGCGGTTCACGGCGCCGGTGCACGTCGACACCTCCCACGGGCGGCCCCACCACATCGTGATGTGGCTGGCGGAGAGCACCGCCGATCGCTTCGTCGGCAAAGACGTCACGCCGAACCTCACCCGCCTGCAGGCGCACGCCCTGCGCTTTTCGACGTACGACGCGAACGCGCCCATCAGCGCCAAGGCCATCTTCACCACGCTGTGCGGCCTCTACCCGTCTCCGGAGGCCGCGTTCGAGACGCGCACCAACCCGCGCATCGCGTGCCCGTCGCTCATGGAGACGCTGACGCAGGCGGGGTGGTCGGCCGCGCTCTTTCACGGCGGCTACTTCGCGTTCACCGACAAGCTGCAATTCCTCGAGGAGCGCGGCTTCGACGCGCTCGTCGACGGCGAGAGCACGCCCAACCGCGACCGCTACTTCAACAACGGCTGGGGCGTCGACGACCAGGCCATCGTCGACGACGGCCTGACGTGGCTCGACGCGCACCAGGGGCCGACGCTCGAGATCTTCATCCCGCTCCTGCCGCACTACGAGTACTTCATGCCGCCGTCGGCGCCCAAGCCGTTCGGCGACGGCTCTCTGCTCGCGCGATACAAAAACGGCGTCCACTACAGCGACCACCTCTTCGGCGAGCTCGTCGACGCGTACGACAAGCGCGGCCTCGCCGACGACACCTTGTTCGTCTTTGTCGGCGACCACGGCGAGGCGTTCCAGGAGCACCCGCGCAACAAGCTGCACGCAGGCTTCCTCTACGAGGAGAACGTGCACGCGCCGTTGATCATCGTCTCGCCGCGCCTGTTCCCGCAGGCGGAGACGAGCGATCGGCTGGGGAGCCACGTCGACCTCGCGGCCACGCTGCTCGACCTCGTCGGCGTGCCGAAGCCGGCGGGGATGCAGGGGCAGTCCCTGGTGAGCGACGCGTACGCGTACCGGCCGATCCTGCTCGCCACGTGGTACCCCAATCCCCTCGTCGGCCTGCGTGACGGCGACCGCAAGTACATCCGCAACCTCTCGAGCGGCGTCGACGAGCTCTACGATCTGCGCCGGGATCCACACGAAAAGCGCAACGTCGCCGCCGCCTTCCCCGACGTCGTCGCGGAGTACCGCGCGCGGCTCGCGGACTTCGTGCCGCGGCAGAAGGCGCGCATCCACGACGCGCCCCGGCTCGGCCCCGGCTTCCTCGAGCGCGCGTTCGCCGCGCTTCAGGTCTCCGTCGACGGCGCGCCCTGCGCCCGGGTGGGCGAGCGCATCATGTGCGCGGGAGGGGCGCAGCTCGAGGTGCGGCCCGAGCGCGTGTTCAACATGGACCGCCGCTGCCTGCGCTTCGTCCCGCCGGAGCACGGCACGCTCCACGTGCGCGTGCCGCTGCCGGTGCGCACCGTCGGCATCGGCCTCACCGATCGCGCGCGCTTCGCTCACGGGCCGCCGCTGCACGCCTCGTTCGACGACGTCGAGCTCGTGGTGAACGACGTGTTCGAGACCACCTCCAAGGTGCACACCCGGAAGACCGCGGCGCCCGTCGACATCGACATCCGCCGCGAGCGCGACGGCCGCGAAAACCGCGCCGCCTGCCTGACCCTGTCGCCCTGACGACCGGCCCTCACCGGCGGTACAGGACGGCGTATCCGACGTCGACGGTCTCGCGCGCCCCCGGCGGCGGCGGCTTGCCGTGCTCCTGCAGGCGATAGACGCGTCTGCGCGCGCGCTTGTCGAAGTGGATCTTGATGTTCATGGCGCGCGTGGCGAACGTGTACCAGTCGTACTGCGACGAGAAGTAGCCGAAGTCGAGGCGCACGTACTCGTTCTCGAGCCCCTCGCGCCTGGCGTCGGCGTCGATGGCGGCGAGGGCGCGGCGGTGCACCTCGAGGCCGATGCGCCCATCGACGTTCCGGGAGACCGACAGCGTGGCCTCGACGCCGCCGGCGCAGAACACGGCGGCGACCGCGACGGCGGCGGCGCGCGCGGCGACGGAGCGCCGTCGCGATCCCGCCCCCGGGGCGAACACGGCGCACCCCAGGGCCGCGTAGGCGACGAACACGAACGGGTAGAGGTTCGTCACGTAGTGCCCGAACACCTGCTTGCCCGTGAGCCCGATGAGCGCGAGGTTGGCGGCGAGCGCGGCGAGGAACGCCCAGAGGAAGTGCCGCGGCGCTTTCCTGACGAACACCACCACGGCGGCGGCGGCCAGGCCGAGCGAGGACAGGAACGCAAACAGCCGCAGCACCGAGAACGGGCGCGCGACGTCGCCGGCGAAGGCGGCCTTCACGCAAGCGATCTCGTTGGGGCCGCCCCAGTACCCCGACAGCTCGTGATAGGTGACGTCGAGGGTGAGGAACCGGAGCGCGTAGACCGGCACCCACAGGAAGCTCGTCGGGAAGCGCTGCTTGTTGCCCACCGTCTCCGAGAAGATCGCGCGCGTGTTGGACAACCCCGTGCCGATCTCGTGTACCGCGAGGGGCACGTACAAGAGCGCCGCCAGCAGGAGCCCGATGACGACGTAGCGCCGCCGCCAGCGGCGCACCGACGGAAACACGACGACGGCGAGGCCGGCCCACGCCACCGGCGTCGACATGTGGAAGTGCGGCATCACCGCGCACAGAGGCAGGAACGCCGCCAGCCACGGGGAGCGCGGGTCCTCACGCACGCGCAGCGCGGCCAGCAGCGCGAGCACCACGACGAGCGGGAGCACGTTGGGGTTCCACGTCCGGTCGGCGTACAGCGCGCTCCACGGAGACAGCGCCATCAGCACGCCCGCGAACAGCGCGCCGCGCTCGCCGAAGGGGCGGCGCATCGCGTGCCAGAAGACGCCGACGGTGACGGCGCCGAGGATCTCGACGAACGCGTACTGGGCCTCGGGCGCGCGCCACACCAGGAGCGGCAACGCCATCACGTACAGGAACGTCGGCCCCGGGAGCCTGCCGGCGCCGTCGGTGATCTGCGTGCCGAGGAGCGGGAGGTGCTTCCCCTCGACGATGTCCATGCCGATGTTGAAGAACAGCGCCTCGTCGCCACCGAAGCGCGCCGTGTGCAACAGCGCGAGGCGCAACGCCAGCGCGAGCAGCGCCACGACGGCGCCGCCGAACGCCGGGCGCGCGACCACCGCGCGAAGCGGACCGGGCACCGAGGTCACGGCCGCACCTTCGCGCGCCGGTACAAGCGCCAGTGCGCGCCGCGCACGACGACGTCGCCGGGGACGCGGGTGAAGCGCGCGGCGTCGTCGAGCGCCGGCAGGGCGCGGGCCTCGCGCTCGGTGACGAAGACGAGCGACACACCGAGGACGTCGAGGTCCGCCTCGGTCAGGCGCGGAAACACGCGCCTGCGCGCGGCGTGCAGGCGGTCCGCCCGCGCGCGGTCGAGCAGGTAGCTCGGGTTCTTGCGCCAGTCGCGGCCGGCGACGAGGAAGCCGAGCTGCGCGATGTCCTCGTGGCTCGTGAGGAACCTCTCGTCGCGCCCAATCTCGCGGCCGTGCGCGTCGTCGAGGACGGTGCCGATGGCATCGGGAGGAAACTCGCGGTACGCCGGCGCGATCACCCCGTTGAGCGCGCCGTGGCGCAACAGCCACACGGAGGCGGACGACGTCGACACCAGCGCGACGACGACGGCCAGGCCGCGGGCGAGCGCCCGCGCTCCCGTGCGTGGCCCGGCGAGGCCCCACGAGGCCGCGAGCAGCCAGGCGAGCAGGATGTTGGCGAAGAACGCTCCCGCCGCGAAGAACTTCACGATGTCCCAACTGCGCGCGTACGACGCCACGTTGGCGACGATGAAGCCCGCGGCGCCGGCGACGACGAGCGCCGCCAGGAGCGGGGCGGCGCTCGCGCTCTTCCCGCCGCGAACGAGCGCGACCACGAGCACGACGAGCGCGACCGGCACCGCGAGGAGCGTGGGCCCGAACAGCGACAGGTTGTGCAACAGCAGCGCGCCGGCGGGGTCGTGGAAGTACCCCCGGCCGACGGTGATGGCGTCGAGCGCGCCGCCGCCGCGCAGGACGCCGCCGAGCATGAAGCCCGCGGCGCCCGCGGCGGCGAGGAGGGCGAGGCGCAGGGCGAGGACGCCGACGGCACGGCCGAAGGGGCGCGGAGACCGGGCGGCGTCGACGACGACGGCGGCGCCGAGCGCGAGGCCCGTGAGGCCGAAGTACACGGTCTGCGCCTGCGCGAGCAGCGCCGTGACGACGGCGGCGGCCAGCACACGGCGCGTGGTGACGCCGGCGCCGGTGGCGACGAGCAGGGCGGCGAGGGAGATGGGCATGCCGAGGCCCTGCGGGTGCTGGAAGAAGTTCGAGATCACCGCGGGCGGCATGGTGGTGGCGCCGTTCCACGACGCAGGGAACCAGTCGGCGCACACCATGTCCGGGATGGCCCAGCCGCCGGCGAGGCACATCGCTCCCGGGCCGTAGCCGAGGAGGCCGACGAAGACGGCGAAGGCGGCGCCGGCGCGGCCGGCGAGCGCGCGCCCGGCGTCGGCGAGGATCCACAGGAGCGCCGCGAGGCAAACGCTGGTGACGACGTCGCAGCACGCGTCGATGCGCCACCCGCTGAAGGCGTGGAGGGTGCCGACGAGGACGTCGTAGCCGATGTGGTAGCGAAACGGCGCGCCCGGGAAGTACGGCTGGGACGGCGGCAGGAGCCCGCGCGCGATGAGCGAGCCGACGCCGAAGTGCGTGCTGTCCTCGTCCCACAGGTACGTGGTCCACGCGCACCACAGGCCGCCGGCGAAGACCAGCCCGCCGAGGAGCCACGCGGCGGGGTCGCCGCCGGTGGTGAACAGCGGCCCCCGCAGGCGGCGGCGCGCGTAGAGGAAGGCGGCCGGCGCGGCGAGGGCGGCCACGACGAGCGCACCGCCGACGACGCTGTGCAGCGGTCGGCCGCACAGCTCCGGCAACACCGCCAGCACCGCCAGCGACGACGCGAGCCCGACGGACGCGCGCTCTTCGCCGGCGCGCGCGAGCGCCTCGCGCACACCGGCGACGACGACGGCGACGAGGACCATCAGGAGCAAAGCGCCGGCCACGGCGGCCGCAGCCTACAGCGCCGACGACGCGACGTGGTCAACCGACCCGGGGGCGCGCGTCGTCGGGGACGCCTCGTGGCCGCATGCGGTCGCGGCAGCGCGGGTGCCCGCGGGGGCCGGGCGTGCGGCTCGCTCGCGCCGTGACCCCAGCGCGTTGTCGCCCTCGCGCGCACGTGGGACAAGCGTCGTCGACGCCGGCGCGAGTCGGCGCAGACGGAGCGATCATGGCGGCGCGCCCCTGGACCCTCGGCATCGACCTCGGGACCACCAACTCGACGGCGGTCGTGTTCGACGGCGAGACCCTCGAGCCCGTGCGCACCTCGGCCGGCTCCTCGCTCACGCCCTCGGTGGTTCGCATCACGGCCCAGGGCACCGTCGTCGTCGGGGAGCGCGCCAGGCGCTTCCTCGAGCGCGACCCCGACAACACCCACGGCGGCTTCAAGCGCCTGCTCGGCACCTCGACCACCATCGCGTTCCCCGCGTCGGGGCAGACCCGCCGCCCCGCGGACCTCTCGGCCGAGGTGCTCCGCGCGCTGCTCGCGGACCTCGCCGCCAACGGCCGCCCGGCGCCGACGCGCGCCGTCGTCACCGTGCCGGCCCTGTTCGAGCTGCCGCAGACCGAGGACACCGCGCGCGCGGCAAAGGCCGCCGGGCTCAAGGACGTCGAGATGCTGCAGGAGCCCGTGGCCTCCGCGCTCGCCGGCGGCTTTCGCACCGACGGTGAGGGCTGCTGGCTCGTCTACGACCTCGGCGGCGGCACCTTCGACGCCAGCCTCGTCGTCGGCGAAGAGGGCATGCTCTCGGTCGTCGGCCACGACGGCGACAACTACCTCGGCGGCCGCGACTTCGACGCGCTGATGGCCGCGCTCATCGCCGAGCGCATGGCCGACAAGACCGGCGTGCGCATCGAGCCGAAGGACCCGGCGCACCAGGCCGCCTGGCGCGCCCTGCTCGCGCTCGCCGAGGACGCCAAGATCGAGCTGTCGCGCTCCACGCGCGCGGCGGTCACCAGCGACGAGCCCCTGTCCGTGAACGGCAAGGACGTCGAGGTCGACGTCGTCATCGAGCGCGGCGAGCTCGAGGAGCGCGTGGAGCCGCTCATCGAGCGCTCCATCGAGGTCTGCCACCGCCTCCTCGACGCGCACGGTCGTGAGTCCCTCGACCGCATCGTGCTCGTCGGCGGGCCCACCGCCATGCCCCGCGTGCGCACGCGCGTCGCGGAGGCGCTCGGCCCGCTCGCCGCCGAGTCGCTCGACCCCATGACCCTCGTGGCCCAGGGCGCGGCGCTGTTCGCGGCGCAGCGCGGCCTGTGGTGCTCCTCGACGGCGCCCGGCGCGGGCGACGTCGACGGCGCCGGCGCAGGGCGGCCCTCCCACCAGCGGGACGACGGCGAACGGGCCGACGGCGAACGGGCCGACGGCGAACGGGACGACGCTGAACGGGGCGACGGCGAACGGGGGGGCGCGGCCAAGGCGCTCCACCTGCGGGCGCCGCCGGTGTCCACGGACCTCCTGCCCTTCGTCGTCGGCTCCGTCGTCGATCCCAAGAAGGGCGCTCGCGTGTCGCGCATCCGCCTCGTACGCGACACGAGCACGAAGACCGCCGTCGCGGTGCCGCCGTGGCAGAGCGCGTGGGTCGACGTCGACGAAGACGGCGGCTTCGCCGTCGGCGCCGAGCTCCTGCCCCGGCGCGGCAACACGTTCATCATCGAGGCCGTCGACGACAGCGGCGCGGCGGTGGCGGTCGAGCCCTCCACCGTGTCCATCCTGCAAGGCGTCACCATCGGCAATCCGCCGGTCTCGCGCAGCGTCGGCGTCGCCATGGCCAGCGGCGAGGTGCACATCTACCTCGAAAAGGGGCTGCCCCTCCCCGCGCGGCGCACCTTCGTGCATCACACCGTCGAGACCATCGTCCCCGGCGCGCCGGGCGCCGGGGTGCGCATCCCCCTCGTGCAGGGCGAGTACGGCGAGGCGCGCTTCTGCCGCCTCATCGGCGCGCTCGAGATCCACGGCGAGGACGTCGACCGCATGCTGCCCGCGGGCAGCGCCGTCGAGGTCACGCTCGAGCTCGATCGCGGCGGGCGCATGACCGCGCGCGCCGTGGTGCCGTCGCTCGAGCGCACCTTCGAGGAGATCGCCACGCTCGTCGTCCCCGAGGCCAGCGTCGACGTGCTCCAGCGCGAGGCCGCGCGCCTGCTCGATCGGCTCGGGCTCCTGCGCGCGCAGGCCGGCGACGACGAGATCGCGCTGACGCAGCGCCTCGCCGGAGAGCTCATCGAGCTCGAGCTGCTCATCGAGCGCGCCGCCGGCGGCGACGTCGAGGCGGCACAGCGCGCGCGGCGCGCGGCCATCGATCTCGAGGCGCAGGTGGCCGAGCTCGAGGCGCGCAAGAACTGGCCGGCGCTCGTGCAGGACGCGTGGGACGACGCCACGTGGGCCTCCATGTGGATCGCGCGGTACGGCAGCGACGTCGAGAAGCGCATGCTGCAGACGTCGCTCGACGGGCTCGAGAAGGCGCGGAAGAACCGCTCCGTGCGCGACCTCGAGCGGCAGCGCCGCTCGCTCAGGCGGCTCGGCAACGCCGCGTACCTGCGCCACGACAGCGCGTACATCGAGATCTTCGAGAGCTACGCGAGCCGCGTCCACGAGGCCACCAACCTCCAGGAGGCCAACAAGCTCGTCGAGAAGGGCCGCAAGCTCGCCGACGCCGGCGACAACGCCAAGCTCATCCCCATCGTGGAGCGCCTCCACCAGCTCCTGCCCTTTCGAACCACCACGCGGCGCGACAGCCACGCGTCCGGCGTGCGGTGACATCATGACGACGCTTGCCGGCGCGCCGCGCGGGTGCGCAACCGCGAGGGCCCCATGATCGAGCGCGCTCGCTCCCTCCGGACGCCGATCGACCTCGAGCGGAACCCGTTTTTCGTGCTCGAGCTCGACGCCGGCGCCCGCGCCGTCGACGTCGATCGCCAGGGCAAGCGCCTGCTCGCGGAGCTCGAGCTCGGCCGCGCGAGCGCGGCGGCGTTCCCCTCACCGTTCGGCCGCCAGAAGCGCGACGAGGCCGCCGTCCGCGCCGCCATGGCGTCCCTGCGCGATCCACGCCTGCGCGCGCTGTACGCGCTGTTCGTCCCGCCGCGCGATCGGTGGAGCGACGCCGACGTCGACCCCGCGCCCGCCGCCGCGCCCCACGGCTACCCCGAGCTGCACGACGCCGTCCCCGCGCGCCGCTCTTGGCTCCGCGCGCTCCTGCGCGCGCCCGGCGAGCGTGACGGGGAGCTGCCGTGATCCCCATCTGGCCCATCCTGTTCGTCGCGTTGCGCGCCGCGCGCGCCGGCGGCCTCGCCAAGCCGGCGCGCGTCACCGTCGGCAGCGAGCGCATCATCGCCGTCGCCATCTGGGCCACCGTGTGGCCCCTCGTCGTGAGCTTCCTCGGCGTCCTGTGGGCGAGCGAAGGGCTGCTCCTGCGCCTGCTCACGGTGGTGGCGGCGGCGGCCGTCTCTCTCCTCGCCTTCCCCTGGCCGTGGGCGCGCTTCGTCTTCATCCCGCTCGGCCGCGTCAAGGCGGCGGCGCGCGTCACGCGCCTCAGCCTGTGGGCGTGGGGCGGCGATCGCGAGGGCGGCGCCGTCGTCGCCGGCGCCCTCGCCGTCGCCCGAAGGCCGGCGTCGGACGCCGCGCGCAGGGAAGCGCTCGCGTGGCTCGACGCGCGCGTCACCCGCGCGAAGGTCGCGCACGGCGCGCTGCTCCTCGGGCAGAGCCTGCTCGCGCGGCTGCGCGCCGATCACGCGCGCGCCGATCGGCTGCTCGCGGCGGTGGCGTTCCTGCCCGGCGAGATCGTCCCGGTGCCCGCGCGCGCGCTCGCCGGCGAGGCGTTCGTCGGCGACGCGCTCGCCCGCGGCGACCTGCGCCGGGCGGCGCGCGCCCACGCGAGCGGCTCCGTGCACGCCGCGCTGCTCGCAGCCTGCGCACGCGCCTTGACCGCGCCGCCGCCGCCGCCGCCCGCGGCGTCGCTCGGCGGACGCATCCGCGGCGTGGCGCAGCGTGCCCGCCGTGCCCGCCGCCGGGGCCGCATCGTGTGGCTCGCGTTGCGCGCGCGCCCGCGCTCCGCGTGGACCCGCCTCGTCGACGACGCGCTGGCCGCTTTGCGCGTCTCGCCCGGCGAGGCCGCCGCCCGCGCCCCGGTCGTGCCGCGCGCGCGCACGAGCGACCCTGTCGGCGCGGCGCTGGACGCCGACGCCGACGCCGGCCTCGACGCCACCGTCCAGGCGCGCGTCGACACCGCCGGGCTCACGCCGCCGCAGGCAGCCATGCTCTGGGCGGCGCACGCGCGCCGCCGCGGCGTCGCGCTCGACGACGACGAGCTCGCCGCCCTGGGCGAAGCCCTCGACGACGCCGCGTTCTCACTCACGCACGAGGCCGACACCGACGTCGCGCTCGTCGACGCCGCCACCGACGCCATGGTCGACGTCGTGCGCGCCGTCGCGTGGCCGCCGGTGCGCAAAGCCACCGTCTCCTCCACGCTCGCGCGCCTCGATGACGACAGCGGCGCCCTCGACGCCCTCTACGCGGTCTGCGAGCGCCTGCCGCGCAGCGAGCCGCTGCCGCCGGCGGCGGAGCTCGAGGAGTGGGCGCTTCTGCGCCTCCTGTACGAGGACGCGCTCGCGGACGCCGGCGCCGACGACGCCATGGCCCCTTGGGAGGCCCTCCGCGATCCCGTGTGGAACCACGGCGCGCGGATCTTCAACGCCGGGCAGAAGGGCGTCGGCCGCGCCATGTTCCGCTTCCTCCTCGACGAGGCCGCGCGCCGCGGCGACGACAACGCCGTCAAGGGCATGAAGAAGAACCTGCGCGCGGCCTGAGCGCTACGTCGGCACCCGCGGCGGCAGGTGCAGCGCGAGCGGCCGGCGCGTCGGGGCGGCGGCGCCCAGGGTGGCCACGAGCGCGCTCGGGACCGCGCCGGCGACGGCCGTTGCCACGTGCGCCGCGGCCGTCTTGCCGATGAGCACGCTCGCGGCCCCCGCCTGCTGCGCCGCGGCGAACGTCTCGATGTCGCCGTCGTCGGCGAGCACGATCAGGGGCGCCGTCGACTCTTCGCGCAGCCATTCGAGCGGCGCGCGGCCGAAGGCGCGGCGGCGCGCGTCCAGGACAATCGCCGCCGGGGGGCGTTGCCCTCGCGCGGCGAGCCGCCACACGAGGGCGAGGTTCGTCGGCGCGCGCGTCACCGCGAAGCCGGCGCGCGTGAGAGAGTGCGCGACGGTCTCGGTGAGGGCCGCGTCACCGCTCGCGACGACGATGGTGTCGTTCATCCCGGGTCCTCGCGCTCGGATGTGGGCGCATCCTCCGCCGGCGCCGGCCGGCCCTCCGCGCTCGCGGAGGCGCGCTTGGCGCGCAGCCGCTGCCGCCGCGCGGCGACCACCGCGCGCAGGTCGAAGAAGGCCCGCCGCCGCCGCCCTTCGTTTCCTTCACTCACCTGGGTCATGGCCGCTCTCCTCACACGAACGCGGGGGCGTCGTGCCTCCGTGCGCGTCGCCGCCGCACGCGTCGATCATGGGATCGTGTCACTTGCGACACGAGGCGTTCGAAGACCGTGTCGACGGCGTGGACCATGTCGTCGGAGCCGGCGCGCGCCACGAAGCGGCAGCCTGCCACCGTCCCGATGGCTTCCACGTCGGCGAAGCCGGCGTCGTGACCGCACACCACCCGCATGCGGCAATCCGGGTCGAGCTTCTCCGCGACCGCGCGGGCGCGTCGCTCGATGTGCTCGAAGACCGCCGGGCTCGCGTCCGCGTGGCGAAACGAGACGTTGAGATCCATTCGTCCTCCTCGGCGCGCCGACTGGCGCCACGTCGTTTCAATCACGTGGTACGCACCGGGATTCCGGGGTCGACCCACGGCCACGCGTGCGGAGATCCGCCTCCCGTGCGCGATGGCGCAGCCGGGCATGAGCCTGTCAGCGCTCGAGCTCCACCAGCGCCAGCGGCGCGCCGTCGACGTCGACGCCCGCGGGGTGGCGCGAGACCTCGCGGTGACCGCGCAGGGGCGCGGGCACGGGATCGCGCGGCGCGCGCAGGAGCCAGATGTTGCCGCTGCAGGGGAGGCCGCGCCGGGCCTCGTGGGCGAGGTCGGTGTCGACGACGAAGAGGTTGGCGGCGGAGCGGAGCCCGGCGAGCGCGAGCGCGTAGCGATCGGGCACGACGACGAGCGTCCCCGGGGCGAAGCGGCCGACGTCGTTGACGGCGAGGTCGGCGAGCGCGCCGCGGAGGTCGTCGTGGCTGACCGGCGCGCAGCCGCCGGCGAGCGCGAGGGGCCAGGCGGCGCGGGCGCGGTCGACGGCGACGAGCGCGTGCGGATCGCCGTCGCCGCCGCCGGCGAGCACGGGGCTCCCCTCCTCGGGGCGCCAGTTGTCGAGCATGCGGCGGGCCTCGAGCGCGGCGCGCGCGCCGTCGTCGGCGACGAGGTGGGGGCCGGCGACGACGAGGACGGCGACGGCGGCGGCCGACGCGGCGACGGCGGCCGCGAGCGTGCGCCCGTCGACGGCCACGGCGGCGACGAGCGGCGCGAAGAGGGCGACGACCAGGAGCGCCGCCGAGGCCGCCGGGGGGACGCCGAGCCAGAGGGGCACGGAGTCGGGCGCGAAGCCGAGGCCGACGACGGGCAGCATCATCTCGTACACGGGGTTTCGAAACACCGTCGACAAGTGCGGGAAGAACATGCCCGCGATCCCGCTGTGCAACAGGCCCGCAGCGACGAGCGCGGCGAGCGCGGTCCGCAGCGCCAGGCGACGCAGCCGGCTCCGGCCCCGCGTCCCACGACGACGCCGCGACGACAGCGCGTCGAAGCCGAGCGCCGCCGGCACCGCCAGGAGCCCGACAACCTCGGTGATGTACCGCGGGCCCACGCTCCAGCCGCCGCGCCACCCGCGAAACCCCGCGATGAACACGAGCATGAGCGCGACGCCCGCGAGCGCCGCCCACGCGACCCCCTCGAAGGACGCGCCCGCGTCCCCGTCGACGTCGCCGTCCCCCTCGACGGGGACGGCGAGCCGGGACAACGGCTTGCCCGGCGCGGCCTCGGCGGCGCGGCGCTCGGGCTTGCCCTGCACGCCCGCGGGGGACGCCTCGTCGAGCCGCGCGCGGTTCTCCCGCGGGCTGCTCTTGTTCGCGCGCGCCCCGCGCTCGCGCACCGCCGCGGCGACGCGCGAGACCCGCCGCAGGGAGCGCGCCGCGAGCCACGCCGTCACGGCGAGCCCGGCGACGAGGAGCGGTGAGTAGAAGAAGAGCCCGACCTCGGGGGAAAACAGCACATCGCCGAGCACGCCGATGTGCGGCCGGCCGATGCCGAAGAAGGTGCCGGCGACGACGCCCTGGTAGCTCTTGTTCTCGAGGAAGCTGTACCCGGTGCGCCACGGCGCCCCGAACATCGCCGTGTGGGCCGCAGCGACGACGACGAGCACCGGCGCCGCGCCTGCACACAGCGCCGCGAGACGGCGCGCGCCCTCGCGCGAGCCTCGGCCGCGCGCGGCGACGGCGGGGCCGAAGACGGCGAGCGCGGCCACGGGCAGGCACGCGAGCGCCGCGGGGTATTCGGCGCCGGCGGCGCAGGCGAGCGCGAGGCCGGCGAGCGCGGTGGCGCGCAGCCCCGGCGACGTCGTCGGGCCCGAGCGCGCCCCGCTGCCCGAAGGATCACGGAGCGGGGCGACGAGCACCAAGGCCGCCGCGGGAGCGAGCGCCGCGAGCGCGTGCCCCGACAGCACGTTCAACGACGCGAGGACGCCGCTGCCGAGCACCGTGCCGACGACGACGACGTCGGCTATCACCGCGTCCCGCACGCGCCTGCGCAGGCCGCGCCACAGGAGGAACGCGAACAGCATGGACGGCAACGCGTCGCCGAAGCCGCGGGCGAGCCGCGTGAGCGCCGGCCGCGAGAGGTCACCGGTGAACGGGTGCGCCGCGACATACGCGAGCGCGCCGAGGAGCGAGACCAGCGGCGCCTTGGACGCGTAGAGCTTCCCGTCGCGCGTGGATTTGTCGTCGATGTAGCCCCACTGCTTGACGGCGTCGTCGATGGCGAAGGTGTGATCCTCGACGAGCGCCTTCACGGTGAACACGCGCACGCCTTCGTTCGGGTTGTTGAGCGGCAGGTGCAGCGGAGACGCGGCGAAGACCGCTGTGGCCGTCAGCGCGACGACGACGAGCGCGCGCGTGCGACTCGACGCGGCCTCTCCCGCCGGTCGCCGGCCCGTTCCCGCCGGTCGGCGCTTGGGCGCGGGCACGGCTCAGACCTGCGAGCGGCGCCGCAGCACGAGCGCCTCGACGAGCACCAGGGCCACCGCGCCGCACAGGAGCCAGGGCCACAGGGGGACGTCGCCGTCGTTGGGCTCCGACGTGCGCGTCACCGCGCCCTGCGGCGCCGACTGCGCGAGCAGCTCGGGGGGCGCGCGCTCGAGGTTGGACTCGGCGGGATCGATGAGCACCGTGAAGCGCTCCTCTGCGCGCTCGCGCGCGTCGCCGCCGGGCGCGCGGGTGAAGACGCGATACAGGCCCGGCAGATCGGTGTCCTTGAACACGACGTCGAGGGCGTCGGCGGACACCGCGATCTTCTTCCGGTCGCCGCGCGGCGGCTCCACCTCGACGGTCTCGGTGCCGCGGGCCACGCGGATCCTGCGGGCGTCGCCGACGTGCAGGATGCGCGGGCCGCCCTGGTCGAGGCCGCCGCCGAGGTAGAGGACGATCTGGCGCATCAAGGGCAAAAAGCCCGGGCGGATGGCGAGGTCGCTCCAGTCGCGGTCCACGGTGGTGGCGAGCAGCATCACGCGCCCGTCGCCGATGCTGCGCTCGACGAGCGCGGGGGCGTCGTTGGAGAAGCGCATCACCACTTCGCGCGTGGCGTCGCTCGAGGGCTCGAGCAACATGAACGTGTTGGTGCGCACCCGCGACAGGCCCGTGAGCTCGTCGCCGGCGGCGAGGCCGCGCAGCACCGGGTGCTCGGCGCGGAAGCGCGTGAACGAGAGCACCTCGGCGACGCTGGCGTCGTCGAGGAGCGCCTGGCCCTTGGAGCCGCGCAGCGGCGACGGCAGCACGTCCTTGAGGGCGCGGTCGTACCAGTCGACGTCGACCTGATCGCCCATGGAGAGGAAGAGGCCGCCGCCCGCCTTCACGTGCTCCACCAGCGCCTTGGCGACGGCGTCGTCGAGGTGGGCCACGTTGGCGAGGACCACCACGCGGGCGCCCGCGACCTCGACGGGCGTGACGTTGTCCGCGCCGACGACGTCGACGGCGATGCGGCCGTGGCCCCCGTGCGCCTCGCGCAGCGCGCTCTCGAGATAGAAGACCTCGTCGCGAAACGGCACCGGCTGCGGCGCGCCGTCGACGAGCAGCACCGACATGGGCGCGGGCAGGTCGAAGGGCAGCCGCACCTCGTTGTCGACGGCGAGCGCGTCGTCCCCGAGGAGGATGGCCATCGGCTCGTCCCCCGACAGCGCCCCCACGGTGTCGCCGGGCGCGGGCTCGCCGGGCGCCGCGCTCGCCGACGACGCGCCCGCGCCGGTCGACGACGCCGGTGCCGGCGGCGCCGGCGGAGCAGACCCCTGTGCCGGCGCGTCGGCGACGGGGCGCGCCTGGATGATGACGGGCGGCAGGAGCGCGTGGTGGAAGCTGCGCGTGACGCTCTTGCCGCCTTCGAGCGGCAGCGACAGGCGCGCGGCGCGGCGGCTGCCGACGACGAGGTCGACGGGGACCTCGACCGCCGGACCGAGGAACTGCTCCGCGGTGAACTTCACCTCCAGCGCGTCGCCGCTCCGGCCGGTGGTGCGCTCGACGTCGACGGCGGTGACGGCGTGGTTGGGCGGCGGCTCGCCGGTGGCGGCGGCGGTCCACTCGACGACGACGCCGGTGCCGTCGACGCGCGGCGCGCTTGTGTCGGAGAAGCCCGTGGCGGCGAGATCGGACAGCACCACCACGCGACGCTCGCCCGTGCCCTCGACGGTGCGCGCGAGGCTCGTGGCGCGGGCGGCGCACGCCACCAGGTCCGCGCGGCGGTAGCCGGCGTGCAGCGCCTCGAGCGCATCGACGACGGGAGCGCGATCGAACGTGGGCGGCACCAGATCGCGCGGGACGTCGTCGCACACGACGGCGCCGACGCGCACGTCGGTGGGCTCGGAGCGCACGGCGTCGAGGGCCTTGCTCCGCGCGCGGGCGAACATGCTCTTGCCGTCGACCACCGCGTTCATCGACGCGCTGACGTCGACGGCGACCACCACCACGAGCGGCGCCCCCGTCACCCGCGGCGCCACGCTCTTTCGGAGCACCGGCCGCGCGAGCGCGAGCGCGACGCACGCGAGGATGAGCGTGCGCACGAGCAGCAGCAGTAATTGGCGCAGCCGGATGGAGCGGGCGGTGCGCTTCTGGCTGCGCAGCAGCAGCTCGAGGGGGCCGAACTTCACGCGCCGCGCGCGCCGCTTGCTGATGAGGTGGATGAGCGTGGGGACTGCGAGGGCGGCCAGGCCCCACAAAAGCGCGGTGTCGAGGAAGACGAGGCCCCCCGGGCTCACGACAGCGCCTCGCTGAGCGTGACGACGGGGGAGACGTCGGTGGGCGCGAGGTGCCAGCGCAGATCGAGGCGGCTGGCCTCGCCCTGCACGGCGTCGAGGAACTTCTTGAGCTCTTCGAGGTACGCCTCGCGCACGAGCGGCGCGTCGACCTGCACCTCGCGGTCACCCTCGAGGTCCTCGAAGCGCACGACGCCGTCGAACGGCAGCTCGAGCTCGTCGCGGTCGAGCGTCTGCAGCACGACGACGTCGCTGCCGCGGCGGCGCATGACGCCGAGCGGGGCGAGCGCCTCCGGGCCGGTGTCGATGAGATCGCTGATGACGACGACGAGCGCGCGGCGCACCAGCCGCTCGCCCACGCGCTCGAGGGTCTCTCGCAAAGACGTGCGCCCGTCCGCGCGCGCGGCCTCGAGCGTGGCCATGACGCCGCCGATGTGGTCGCGGCGCGCGCGCGCCGGGAGGAACGCGGTCTCCTCGCCGGCGAACAGCGAGACGCTCGGCGCGTCCCCGCGCTCGACGGCGATGTACGCGAGCGCCGCCGCGAGCGTGCGCGCGGCCTCGAGCTTCTCGACGGAGAACGCCCCGCGCGCGCCGCCCGCGTAGGCCATGGAGCCGGAGGTGTCGACGACGAGCGCGAGCTCGAGGTTGGTCTCGTCCTCGTAGCGGCGCACGAAGTAGCGGTCCACGCGCGCGTAGGCCTTCCAGTCGAGGCGGCGCAGGTCGTCGCCGGGCGTGTAGAGCTTGTGCTCGGCGAATTCGGACGACGACCCGAAGCGCCGCGAGCGATGGAGCCCCGCGAGCACGCCCTCGGCGACGACGCGCGCGCGCAGCTCGAGGGGCGCGATGCCGTACAGCGTCGCCGCCGGCAGGAGCTCGGCGGCGCGCTCCGCCCCCGCCTCGGCCGGAGCGGCGGCGCGCGACGACGTCACCGCGACGCCCCGAGCGCGGTGCCGGCCTCGGCGGGACACGCGCCCGCCGGTCGAGGGCGCGCGCGGGGTCGTGGGGCGCGCCCCTGCGGCGCACGCGGGCGCGTCGTCACGCGCCGACCTGCTTGATGACTTCGGCGACGACGTCGGCGGGCTTCACGCCGGCGCTCTGCGCCTGGAAGGTCACCACCACGCGGTGCGAGAGCACCGGCAGGGCGACGTCGCGCACGTCCTCGATGCCGGCGGCGAAGCGGCCCTGCAACACCGCGCGCGCCTTGGCGCCGAGCACGAGGTACTGCGAGGCGCGGGGCCCGGCGCCCCAGGCCAGGCGCTGCTTGCCCGCGCCCTCGCGCGTGGCGCGCGCGAGCTTCACCGCGTACTGCACGACGTGGTCGGGCGCGGGCACGCGGCGCACGAGGTCCTGGAACTGGAGGACCTCCTCGGTGGCGAGCACGGGCTCGAGGGCGGCGGCGGCGCCGGCGGTGGTCTGCCGCACGATCTCGACCTCCTCGTCCTCGCTCGGGTAGCCGACCTCGATGAGGAACATGAAGCGATCGAGCTGGGCCTCGGGCAGCGGGTAGGTGCCCTCCTGCTCGATGGGGTTCTGCGTGGCGAACACGAGGAACGGCGGCGGCAGCGGGAACGTGCGCCCGCCCGCCGTGACCTTGTGCTCCTGCATCGCCTGCAACAGCGCCGCCTGCGTCTTGGGCGGGGTGCGGTTGATCTCGTCGGCGAGCAGCACGTTGGCGAACAGCGGCCCGGGGATGAAGCGGAAGCTGCGGCGGCCGGTGGCGCGGTCCTCCTCGAGGACGTCGGTGCCCGTGATGTCCGAGGGCATCAGGTCGGGCGTGAACTGGATGCGGTTGAAGCTCAGGCCGAGCCCCTCGGCCAGCGTCTGGATGAGGAGGGTCTTGGCGAGGCCGGGGACGCCGACGAACAGGCCGTGGCCCCGCGAAAACAGCGAGATGAGCAAGAGCTCGATCACGCGGTCCTGCCCGACGATGCGCTTCTTGATCTGCCCGCGCAGGCGGTCGGCCCGCTCCTGGAGGCGGCGGACGAGCTCGACGTCGTCGACGCCCTCTTCCTTGGGGGCCGGCAGGGGCGCCGGGGTGGCGTCCGCATGTGTGGGCGGAGGCGCAGGCGCCGGGAGGGACGGATTGGTCAGGGCCATCGGGGACACGTTAACGGTTGAAAGCCCTGGCTACCATGTTCGGGGCCGATGTACGACGAAGAGAGGGGTCCTCTCACCGTAGATCGGTGGATGGGGACCGCCACCCGGATCCGCAACACTCCCTGTGTCGGAGGATGGCACCCATGACGTTCCGCCTCGCTGCTCTCTTCGCCTTGATCCTGCCCTGTGCTCTCGTCGCGGTCTCCTGCGAGGGGTGCAACCCACAAGACCCAGGCGTGGTGAAGAAGGCCGCCGGACAAGGCTGCGCCGCCGCCGCCGAGTGCAACAGCGGGCTCGCTTGCGAGGTGCTGAACGGCACCCAGCAGTGCCTCGACCCGAACGACGTCGACGGCGACGGCGTCGCAAACGCCATCGACCCCGACATCGACGGCGACGGCACGCCCAACGAGTTCGACGACGACGTCGACGGCGACGGCATCTCGGGCACGAACCCCGACGGCACCCCGGTGGACCCCACGCCGTACGGCGACAACAACAACGACCCCTCCACGTGCGTCGGCAACTTCGGTGACTGCGACAACGACGGCATCCCGAACGGCGCCGACTTCGACGACAACAACGACGGCGTGCCCGACGGCGTCGTCGGCCCCGGCTCCTGCGACGGCGGCCAGACCACGGTGACCGACGAGAGCGCCGACTGCGACGGCTACTGCCTCACCGTGGAGGGCGGCTACCAGCCCTGCAACGACGGCGCGCCCCCCGGCTCCGGCGTGCCCGACAGCGACGGCGACGGCATCCCCGACCCGCTCGACCCCAATCCCCTGGGCGAGGGCGACCAGCCGCCGCTCGTGCCCGGCGAAGGGGAAGGCGAAGGCGAGGGCGAGGGCGAGGGCGACGTGCCGCAGAACTGCAACACCATCACCTTCAACCCCGGTGACGACGTGCTCGACCCGCGCATCATGCTCGTGGTCGACAAGTCCGGCTCCATGGGCGACCTCGACAACAGCGGCCAACAGAAGTGGGACGCGGCGCGCCAGGCCATCGAGACCGTGTCGACCAACCTCGAGGGCAGCGTGGACCTCGGCATGATGCTGTACCCGAACGGCAACGGGAACAGCGGCCAGTGCAACGAGGGCAACGTGCGCGTCGACGTCGGGCCCAACCACGCGCAGCAGATCACCAACGTCCTCGAGGGCACCGACCCCGCCGGTGGCACGCCCACGGCGGTGACGCTCATCGACGCCAAGAACGCGCTGAGCGGGCTCCCCGCGGACGGCGGCCCCCGGGCGGTGGTGCTCGCGACCGACGGCGGCCCCAACTGCAACGACTCGCTCAACGGCGACACCTGCCGCTGCGTCGGCGGCGCGGGCAACTGCTCGGGCGGCGGCCAGGCCAACTGCCTCGACGACGTCAACACCATCAACGCCGCGCAGCAGCTCAACGCAGCCGGCTTCCCGGTGTTCGTCATCGGCGAGGTCGGCTCGGAGAACTTCACCGACGTGCTGAACTCTCTGGCCACCGCCGGCGGCACCGCGCAGTCGGGCGCCATCAAGTTCTACGCGGCCAACGACACCAACGACCTCGCCGCGGACCTCGAGGACATCGCCATCCGCGTCGGCGCCTGCCGCATCGACCTCCCGTCGGCGGTCACGGCCGGCCAGCTCACCGTGACGGTGAACGGAACGGACATCGCTCAGGATCCCACCCGCACCAACGGCTGGGACCTCACGGACCCTGACACCGTCGAGCTCTTCGGTCAGCCCTGCAGCGACACCGTGAGCGGCGGCGCGCAGGCCACGGTGTCCGTGCAGGTCTGCGACGGCTGAGCCGCTTGATGCGCGCGCTCGCCTCGTGCGTCGTCTGTGCCGGCCTCGCGCTCGCGTCGAGCGGTGCGCGCGCGCAGTCGATGGTGGGGGCGCTCGGCGACCCGAACAAGTGCGTCGTCGTCATCGAGGAGATGGGCAAGGTGGGCTTCCGCATCAGCGACGCCCAGATCGTCGCCGAGGCGGTGATGACCAGCATGCGCAAGCGCGTCGGCTTTGACGGCGTGGCCTACGCGGGCGTGGCGTCGTCGGCGAAGGCGATGAAGCGGCTCCTGGCCACGCCGGAGGGCGCGGGCCCGCAGGAGGCGCAGCTCGCCTACTACAAGGCCTGTGAGCAGAAGGCGCCGTGGCGGGTGAAGGCGCGCTTCGGCGTGAAGCACCACAAGCAATGGATCACGGTGGCGTGCCACAAGGTGGACGGCGCCGACGTCGAGGAGAAGCGCTTCGAGGCAAAGACCTTCCTCGAGGCGCGCGACGCGCTCGCCGCCGCGATGCCCGCCTTCTGCCCGGCGATCACGCCGCCGGTGGTGGGCCCGTCGGACATCCCCAACGAGGCCGCGGCCGCGAAGGACGCCACGCCGATCGGGGTTCGCAAGAAGGAAGCGCCCAAGGCCTGGACGCCCCCGCCCCGCCGCTGAAAGGCTGACGAAAGATATGGCTCGTAGCAGCACTCGGCGAAGCCGCCCACAAGGTGGCTCGCCGCGCGGAGTACGTGGCGAGGCACGTCGGCGCGCAAGAACCGCTGCAGGTTGTGAGGAAACGGCGGGTCCGAGCGGTGTTGTGATCCACCGCCGGAGCGGAAAGGAGCGGAGAGCTCGGCGCCCCGGCGCTCAACTCGGCGCGCGTCTTCGTCGCCGAGCTCGGAGCTCCTTCCGCTCCGCCGTGTGGCCGTAGCACCGGCCCCTTCCGGGTGGCTCGGATCGATGGATCACGTTACCCGTCAGCCTCTGATGAGCTCAGCGGCGTTACGACATTCACGGCGGGACGCCGCTCAGGGCGTGGCGCCGATGCGCGCGATGACGTTGCGCTTGCGATCGAGCACCGCCACGGCACCCTTCTCCCGATCGCGCACCACGAGCCACGCGTCGCCGCGCGTCGCGGCCGCCGCGTGCTTCTCGAAGAACGCGGCGAGCTTGCCGTCGCGGTCGCCGCTCTGCTCGACGACGGCCTCGTACAAGCGCGCGCAGGCCTCGACCGTCTCGAGGGGCTCCCCGCCGGCGGGCGCGCGCATGGCGCCGATCCACGTCGAGCGGTGCAGGCCCAGGCGCACCGCCCAGAAGCCGTAGGTCCACTCGCGCAGCCGCGTCACCGCCCAGTCGATCTCGGCCTGCGCCGCGCCCTTGCTCACCGCGCACGTCACCTCGTTGGTGCCGAGCGTCACCCGCACGACGACCACGCCGCGGTCGGGGTGACACTCGAAGGCGAGCGCGCGCCCGGCGACGATGTCGTCCTCGAGACCGCGCAGCGCCATTGCGGGATCAGCGACCGGAGGGAGCGGCCGCGCAGGATCAGCGACCGGCGGGACCGCAGGATCAGCGACCGGAGGGAGCGGCCGCGGAGTCGCCAGGCGCAGACGCAGCCGCCGGAACGCGTCGCTGTCCTCCACGAGGCGGACGTTCGCGAAGCGCGGCGGGGGGATCGCGGGCTCCACGCGCCACGGCCGCACCAGGACCGGGGCGTCGTCGTCAGGGTCGGGGATGACGGCGCCGCGGCGGAGGCGCGAGCCGCGCCACGTCGTGAGATCGAGGCCGCGCGTGTCGCCGAGGACGTGGCCGGCGGCGTCGACGGCGGTGACGGTCTTGTCGTCGCCGCCCTCGAGGACGTAGAGGCCGCCGAGGCCGCGAACCGCCGCCGACGTCATCGTCACGAACCAGTCGCGCACCGCGGGCGCGGGCGTGAGCGCGCAAAACGCCTCGACGACGGCGCGCACGTTCTTGAGCGGCCGCGTCCCGGGCGCCGGCGCCAGCGCCAGCGGCCACGTCAACGCGTCGGGGTCGAAGGCGCTCGACCACAGGCCCATGCCCCACGCGCCGAGCACGCGCGCGCCCCAGTCGGCGGCGATGGAGGGGCGGTTCATCGGGCCGCGCGCCTGGACGACGCGGCCCGAGGGGTCCACCTGGATGGTGCCGTGCGTGCCGCCCTGCTCGGCGTGGAAGATGAACGCCTCGCCGCGCGCGCACCGGCCGGCGAGCGAGAGCACGCAGTGGTGCATGGCGTCGCTCTCGGCGCGCAAGGCGTCGACGTCGGCGATGAGGCGCAGGCCGGGCACGTCCGGCGGCGGGAAGGGCGGCGCCGGGAAGCGCTGCCCCGGGCGCACCGTGAGCTGCTCGCGGAGGCGGGCGACGGCGGAGCGCGCGAGCTGCAGGAGCGTGGTGCTCTCGGGATCGCCCTCGGCGAGCCGGCGCGCGAGGGCGCGAGGCTCGTCGTCGCCGAGGGCGGCGGCGAGCTCGTCGTCGCCGGCGCGCTCGACGACGGCGATGATCGCGTCGAGGCCGTCGGCGGGCGGGAGCGCGCCGAGCCAACCGAGCACCTCGAGGAGCTCGCGGCGCGCGCGCGGGCGCCCGAGCGGGACGCGCCGCAGGCCCCAGAGCGCGGCGGCGGGGAGGGTCTCGCCGAAGTCGTTGAGCGCGCTGTTGAGGGCGCGCCTGGACTTGCCCGAAGGCGAGAAGAGATCGCGCCACTTTCCGAGGCGCTCGACGACGGCGGCGGCGGCCTCGGGCGTGTCCTCGTCGATGAGATCGTCCTCGGCGTTGGCGACGGCGACGCGGCAGGCGCGGAAGCGCAGCGCGTCCTGCCAGACGAAGCGCGCCTCGAGGAACGGCGCGGCGTACAAAAGCGGCGTCGACGAGACCGCTGCGACGGCGGCCTCGAGCGACGGGTCGCGGAGCCCGCGCTGCGCGGCGCGCTCGGCGAGAGACTCCTCGACGGCGCGCGCCGCGGGCGAAAGGTCGTAGCGCATGGGCGGGACGTCGAGCTCCTCGAGGACGAAGCCCATGGCGCTGATGAGCCCGCTGCGGAGCGCGCCGAGCGCGAGCGTCTCGCCCCGGTGGCTCTCGAGGCGCACGTCGTGGGCGCGCGTGTCGACCCGCACGAAGCGCTCCCCGCGCACGAAGTCGACCCCGTGCGGCGCCAATCGGATCTTCACCTTCTCCACGACGTCGATGCTATCGCCGCCGCCGCCGAGGGGCCGCGCCCCGGCACGATCTGACCGGCCTCGCCCGGCTCGGCGGGCTTCGAGGCCCTTCGCTGCTTCGCGGACGCGCCGCCACGTCGTGCGGCGGCGAACGCGACGGGGCGCACACCGTCGGCTCTTGGGCCGATGACTTTCGCGGCGACTGGGCCATGCTCCGCGGCCGTGACCCGCCCAGGTGCTCCGCTGTTCGCGCTCGCCCTCGCCGCAGGGGCGGCTCCCTTGGTCGCCGCGTGCGCCGCGAGCCCGGGCGCCGTCATCGCCGGCGAAGGCGAAGGCGAAGGCGACGCCGGCGAAGGCGAAGGCGACGCAGCCGAAGGCGAAGGCGAAGGCGACGCAGGCGAGGGCGAAGGCGACGCAGGCGAGGGCGAAGGCGACGCAGGCGAAGGCGAAGGCGAGGGCGAGGGCGAAGGCGACGCCGCCGGGACCTTCGACGCGCCCATCGTCATCGGCGCCTTCCCCTTCCACGACGCCCGCGACACCACGAGCGCGGCCTCGAGCGACGTCGACAGCTACGCCTGCGCCCCGGACACCGACGAGAGCGGCCCCGAATTCGTCTATACGTTCACCGTCACCGAGCGCGGCTCGCTCGCCGCCCACGTCGTCGACGACGCGCAAAACGGCGTCGACGTCGACGTCCACCTCCTCGACGGCCCCACCGGCGACGCCTGCCTCGCCCGCGCCAACAACGACCTCGACGCCGTCCTCGACCCCGGCAGCTATTTCCTCGTCGTCGACACCTACTTCGCCGGCGGCGCCCCCCAGGCGGGCCCGTACGTGCTCGACGTCGACTACCACGCGTTCGCCACCGGCAACTGCGCCACCGTCGACCGCGAGGTGCGCATGTTCTGGTCGTCGTGCGACCCGGGCATCGCCAACTGCGTCGAGCACGACGGCGGCGTCTTCCTGCGCACCCCCGCGCAGGGCCCCGTCGTCGAGGAGGCGCACCTGGCCACCGTCGACGACGGCTTCGGCAGCGGCTGGCCCACGAGCTTCACCGACGGCATCCAGAGCCACTACGCGCTCTCGCAGGCCGCCACCGGCTTCGACATGCAGCGCGATCAGCCGTGGGCCCCGGCGGGCGAGGGCGGCAGCGCCTTCGGCGAGGGCGCCACCGGCCACAAGCTGCCCGTCCTCGACGAGGCCTGGTACATCAACATGTACTGGCGCGACCGCCCGACGGGCGGCACCCGGATGATCGTCAGGAACCCCGCGAACGGCCGGGCGGTGGTCGCCAGCGCCGGCTGGGAGACGGGCCCCGGCGCCAACGACGCCGTCGCCGGCGTCACCGAGGAGGTCCACCACTGGCTCGGCACGGGCCACCGGGACGTCCTCGAGATCGGCTTCGCCGTCGACGACACGCTGCCGCTCGGCCCCATCGAGTGCACGCCGTGAGTGGGCGCCGAACGCCGGAATCGCGCACGAGCGCGGCGATGATGTAGCCTGCCGCCGGAATGCCAGAAGGCACGTCAAGGCTGCCGGCGCCGTTCGGCAAATATCTCCTCACGGACCTGATCGCCGTCGGCGGCATGGCCGAGGTCTATCGCGCCAAGATCTTCGGCGCGTCGGGCTTCGAAAAGGAGATGGTCGTCAAGCGCATCCTGCCGAAGTACGCGTCCAACCCGAACTTCGTGCAGATGCTCATCGACGAGGCCAAGATCGCGGTCTCGCTGTCGCACGGCAACATCGTCCCCATCTACGAGCTCGGCGAGCTCGAGGGCAGCTACTACATCGCCATGGAGTACGTCGAAGGCCGCACGGTCCTCGACATCCTCCGCGACGCGCACAGCAAGAAGCACCCCCTGCCCTGGCCGTACTGCCTCGGCATCGCCGCCGACGTCGCCAAGGGCCTCGCCTACGCCCACGGCCGCACCGATCCCTTCGGGCGCCCGCTCGGCCTCGTGCACCGGGACATCAACCCGCGAAACATCGTCGTCACGCCTGCGGGCGAGGTGAAGATCCTCGACTTCGGCATCGCGCGCGCCTCCACCAAGAGGCACCAGACGGCGTCGGGCGTCATCAAGGGGACGCCGGGCTACATGTCCCCGGAGCAGATGTACGGGCACACGGTCGACTCGCGCTCGGACATCTACTGCCTCGGCATCCTCGTGTACGAGCTGCTCACGCTGCGCCGCCTCTTCCCCGTGTGGGACGTGAGCGAGATGCGCGCGGTGTTCGAGGCGGGGCCCATCCCGCTGCCGTCCTCCATCGCCCGCCACGTCGACAAGGTCGTCGACGCGGTGATCATGAAGGCGCTCGCGCAGGACATCACCAAGCGCTTCCAGAGCGCGGGCGACTTCGAGGAGGCGCTGCGCACGGTCATCGCGCAGTCGGGCACCGCGGTCACCGCGTCGGGCCTCGCACGCGAGGTGAAAGCCATCGACGACGCGCCCGGGCCCCGCGCGCCGCGCACGGCGCCGCCGGTCGTCGAGAGCCAGTCGCTGCCGCGCTCGCCGTCACCGTCGGCGTCACCGTCACCCTCGTCGTCACCCTCGTCGTCACCCTCGCCGTCACCCTCGTCGTCACCCTCGCCGTCACCCTCGTCTGGGCCGCCGCAGGCGCTGCTCCAGCCGGGCGACGTGTCGTCTCCGAGCCCGGCGGCGGCGCCGGCGCGCAGCCAGGTCCCCACCGCCCCGAGCCCGAGGGCTCCGCGGGCGGAGCAGCCGCCGGCCGGAGGGCCCGAGCCGATCAAGACGCAGCCGATGCCGATGCCGTCGGCGCCGGCCAAGATCGACGCGGCCCACTCCTTCGTCATCTCCCTCGAGCCGTCGGGGCCGCAGGCGCGCGCGCCGGCGCCGCTGCCGTCGATGGACGTCGCGGCGGCCTCGAAGGGCCACCGCACGCAGGTGCTCGCGAAGAACGACGGCGTCGATTGGGCCAGCGAGATCGGCGCGGACGCCGAGATGCTCGCGCTCATGAAAGCCACCGGCGCGCACCCCGCGTCCGGGCGGCGCGCGCTCATCGCAGCGGGCGTGGTGGTGGCCGTCGTCGTCGCGCTCGTCCTCGCCGTCGCCGGCGGCGACATCATGCGCGTGGTCCACCGCGCGCTCAGCGGCCACAAGGCGGAGCCGGGCGCCGTGGTGGTGAAGACCATCCCCTCGGGCGCCGACGTCACCCTCGACGGCAAGAACAAGGGCAAGAGCAACCTCAAGGTCACCGGCATCGACATCAACGAGCCGCACCGCCTGGTGGTCAAGCCCAAGGACAAGGACGCCGTCATCCTCGAGATCGAGAAGAAGGACTTCACCTCCGGTGAGGACGGCCTGCCTACGTACGTCTTCGAGCGCGACTACACGCCGCCGAAGGACGACGCCGGCGACAAGCCCGGCACAGACAAAGGCGGCTGACGCGCGCACCAGCGAGCGCGCGGCGCGTCACAGGCCGAGGCGCGTGCCGAGGATGCGCATGCGTTCGCGTTGGCGCTCGGTCATCGTCGTGTCCGTGAGGGCCCCGAGGGCGAGGGTGGCCTCGTCGGAGCGGCCCACGAGGCGCAGCGCTTCGGCGCGGCACAGCTCGCGCTCGACGATGCGATAGGCGGTGCTCGGGCCGTCGTCGACCTGGCGGGCGCGCTCGAGCGACTGCAGCGCCGTTCGCCCGTCCTTGTGCGCCACCCGCTCGATGGCGCGGGTGCCGGCGACGGCGGCGATCAGCTTCTTGCTGTTCTGCGGCCCACCGAGATCGCGCGCGCTCGCCTTGTGCAGGCGGCGCTCGGCCTCGTCGAGCAGCGGTGTGGCGGCCTCGGCGCCCTCGGGGTTCTCCGACGCGAGGTGGGCGAAGGCGCGGTTGTTGAGCCACAAGACCGTCGCCAGCGGCATGTGCAGGATGCCGGGCGGATACTTGTCGAGGATGGCGGCGGCCTCGTCGACGCGATCGCGTTGGATGAGCACCGAGGCGAGGTTGGACGCCGCGAGCGTGCGCATGACGCCGGCGGGGCTCTCGGTGAGGGCGCGCTCCGCCGCCGCCTGCGCCGCGTCGAGATCGCCGAGGGAGATGCCGCCCACCACGGCCTGGCCGAGGCGGTTCTGCCGCCACGTCTGCGCGAGCACCTGGCCCGTGGCGAGGGTGACGGCGAGGAGGGCGGCGGCGGCCACCGTCAGGCCACCGGTGGCGACGCCGATGCCGATGGCGGCGCTCCCGCCCACGAGCACGGCGAAGCGAGCGGCCGATCGCCACGTCCGGCCCGGCACCGGCGGCCGGTAGGGGCGCAGCTCCGCAGTGTCTTCTTGCGCGAGATCGGTCTGCGGTGCGTGGATCAGCGCGGTGGAATCGGACATCTTCTCGGGGTCTACCTACTTTCGGATTCTACTCCGGGTGGGTAGCAGCGCAGAACATGACGGGAGCCCTCGATCACATCCGGTACGTCACCGTCGAAGGCTGCATCGGGGTGGGTAAGACCACGCTCACACGTCTCCTGTCGGAGGCCCTCGGGGCACGCACGGTCCTCGAGATCGTCGAGGAGAACCCGTTCCTCCCGGAGTTCTACCAGGACAAGGTCGCCCACGCGTTCAAGACCCAGATGTTCTTCCTGCTCTCGCGCTTCAAGCAGCAGGAGGCCCTGCTTCAGGGTGATCTTTTCCAGGGTACGGTCGTCAGCGACTACCTCTTCGCCAAGGACCGCATCTTCGCCGAGCTGACGCTGTCGGCGTCGGAGATGGCGCTGTACGACCAGATCTTCCGCGCGCTGTCGTCCAAGGTGCGCTCGCCCGACCTCGTCATCTACCTGCACGCGCCCATGGACGTGATCCTGGAGCGCATCGCGCGCCGCGGCCGCCCCTTCGAGCGCGACATCGAGCGGCAGTACCTGGAGGATCTCGTCGGCGCCTACGGCCGCTTCTTTCAGCGCTTCGACGAGGCCCCGGTGCTCACCATCGACACCGCCGACCTCAACTTCCCCGCCCGCGACACCGACCTCGCCGTCGTCCTCGAGGCCCTGCGCGACTTCCCGAACGACAAGGAGCGCCGCCGGGTGGTCACGGGCAAGGCCGACGCGCGGCAGCCGAACCTGGTCTAGCTACCGGGCCACGCGCGCGCGGACGGCGTCGAGCTCGGGCGCGAGCTTGTCGAGCCGCTCGGCGCACAGCGCCTTGGACTTCGGCGCGCGGCAGGGGGGATCGTTGATGGCGCAGGGCGGCCGAACGACCTCCTCGTAGGCCGCGCAGCCGACCGCGCCCTTGTTGCCGTCGCCGCAGGACTGCACGTGGACCGTCATGCGGCCGCTCTGGAGGTTGCGCGACACGACGCAGGCCGTGGTGGGCGTCGGCGTGACGGCGCCCCAGCGCTCGAACGACATCCCGCTCGACACGACGTTCAACAGCATCACCTGGACCTGCGGCGCCCCACCCTTGACGTCGGACTTCCCGGCCCAGGTGACGGTGACGGAGCTCTTTGCGTCGGCCGGCGCGCCGCCGTCGGGCGTGTAGACCACCCGCTTGAGGCCGTTGGCGAGCTTGTCGTCGACGGCCTTGTTCAGGGCGGCGTCGCCGAAGGTGAGCTTGTCCGGAGCCTTTTCACAGCCCGCGGCCACGGCGGCGGCGGCGAGGAGCAGGGCGGGCGCGAGCGCGGGGCGAGGGGGACGCATGGGCGCAGCATCGCACGCCCCCGCCCTCCCTTGCGCTGGCGGCCTCGACGGGACAAGCCCGGAGGCATGACGCACCCGAAGCTCCAAGCCGTCGTCGCCAAGGCCGAAAAATCCCTCCAGCCCGCCATCGAGCGGCTCGGCGGGTTCCTCAAGATCCCCGCCATCTCGTGCGAGCCCGAGCACAAGGGCGACGTGAAGAAGCTCGCCGAGCACGTGCGCGCCGACCTCGAGAAGGTCGGCTTCGAGCGCGCGCGCCTGCTGGAGCTGCCCGACGCGCACCCCTGCGTCGCCGCCGAGTGGATGAAGGCGGGTGACAAGAAGCCCACCATCCTCATCTACGGCCACCTCGATCTGCAGCCCGTCAAGGGCGAGCCGTGGGACACGCCGCCGCACACGCCCACGCAGAAGGGCGATCGCCTCTACGCCCGCGGCTCCGCCGACGACATGGGCGGCTGGGTCTCGCACCTCGTCTCGCTCGAGGCGTGGCTGTCCGAGGCCGGAGAGCTGCCCTGCAACGTCAAGCTGCTCATCGAGGGCGAGGAGGAGATCGGCTCCCCCAACCTCGAGCGCTTCATGGACAAGTTCCCCGAGGCCTTCACCTCCGACGTCATGGTGCTCACCGACTGCGAGAACCCCTCCGTCGACACGCCCGGACTGACGGTGTCGTTGCGCGGCCTGCTCGAGGTGGAGCTCACCTGCGAGAGCGCGTCGTCGGACGTGCACTCGGGCCTGTGGGGGAACGTGGTCCCCGACCCGGCCATGGCGCTCATCAAGCTCCTCGCCCGCCTCGTCGACGACGACTGCCGCATGGTGCTGGAGCGCCAGAAGGTCGATCCCGCGTGGCTCAAGGCGTCCTTCGACGTGCCCCTCGGGCCCGACGTCATCAAGGCGGGCGCGCACCTGCTGCCCGGCGTGGAGCCCCTGCCAAACCGCGACCTCTCGCCGGCGGCGTGGATCTGGCGGCAGCCCGCCGTGACGGTGTTGTCGACGACGTTCCCGCCGCCCGGCAGCGAGAAGAACGCCATCCGCAAGCGCTCGAGCGCCATCCTCTCGGTGCGCCTGGCCCCGGGGCAGACGCGCGACACCATGCTGCCCGCGCTCCACAAGGTGCTGACCGACAACGCCCCCGGCGGCGTCAAGGTCACCCTCACCGAGCGGGCCGGCGGCTCGATGGCCTGGGACTACAAGCCCAAGGGGCCGGCGTTCGAGGCCGCCGACCGCGCCTACGAGAAGGCCTGGGGAAAGAAGCTGCTGCACATCGGCGTCGGCGGCTCCATCCCCTTCGTCGCCCTCTTCGGCCGCCGCTACGGGGACCTGCCGCTCATCCTGAACGGCGTGATGGATCCGCAGACCACGGCCCACGGGCCGAACGAGTCTTTGCACCTGGGCGTGTTCCACAAGGCGATCCTGGCCAACGTCTACCTGCTCGACGAGCTCGCGGCGCTGCCCAGGCCCTGAGCGCCGGCCGGGTAAACGTTCCGTAACGGCGAGAACCTTCGCCGTCCTCGCGCGTTCCCTCCCGCACCAGGAGGTTCGCGCATGAAGGCCTTGATCCCCTACGCCGTGCTCGGCGTCATCGGCGCCGCCGGCGCCTTCGCCGCCGTCTCCCACCGCGGCGCGGCGCCCGTGACACCGCCGCAGACGGCGCTCCCGGTCGATCCCCCCGCGCAGGCGGACGACGGCCCCGTCCGCGTGCGGGCCGCCCTGGATCGCACGGCGCTGCCGGCGGCCGGGGGCGAGGCGTTCGTCCGCGTGGCCCTGGAGGGCGTCACCCCCAAGGAGGAGAAGCAGGAGCGGGTGCCGGTGTCCTTGACGCTGGTCATCGATCGCTCGGGCTCCATGGGCGGCAGGAAGATGGACGACGCCAAGAGCGCCGCGCTCGGCGCCATCGAGAGCCTCAAGGACGGCGACAAGGTGTGCGTCGTGAGCTTCGACGACGGCGCCGACACCCACGGCTGCGGCGCCCTGGGCGCCACCGGCACGCGCGCGTCGCTGCGCACGGCGGTGGACGGCCTGTTCGCCCGCGGCGGCACCGACATGGTGAGCGGCCTGCGCGTCGGCGGCGAGGCCGCCGGCGGCATCTTCGGGGCCGACCGCGTGAACCGCGTGCTGCTGGTGTCCGACGGCCGCCCCGACACCGAGCGCGGCCTGCGCGATCAGGTGGCGGCGCTGGCGCAGCGCGGCATCACCACGACCACCCTCGGGCTCGGCGAGGACTACAACGAGGACCTGATGTCGTCCCTCGCCGACGGGGGGCTCGGGCACTACTTCTTCGTCGAGAAGCCCGAGCAGCTCGCCGGCATCTTCGCCGAGGAGCTCCAGAGCCTCTCCACCGTCGTCGCGCGGCAGGCGGCCGTGGAGCTCGAGCCGAACAACGGCGCGGTCATCGACGATGTCATCGGCTTCCGCTTCGACAGAAGCGGCGGCAAGGTCTTCATCCCCGCCGGCGACATCTACGGCGGCCGCACCACCGACATCCTCGTGCGCCTGCACACGCCCAGGACGGCCGCCTCGGGCGCCGCCACCGGCGTCGTCGGCGTGCACGTGGCGTACGTCGACGCGCGCACGAACGTGGCGACGGCGACGGACCGGCAGCTCGCCGCCGTGTTCACGACGGACGACGCCGCCGTGCTTACGAGCGTCGTCGCCGACGTGGCCGCCAAGGCGGAGAAGTGGCGCGCGTCGCAGGCGCTGCTGCAGGCGAACGCCGCCTACGACCGCGGCGACACCGGGGCCGGCAACGCCATCCTCCAGCGCTCCGCGGCCCGGCTGAAGGCGAAGGCGGTGGACTTCGCCGACGACGAGCTCGCAGGCGAGGCCACGGCGCAGGTGGAGTTCGAAAAGCAGAACGCCGCCGGCGGCGCCGCCTGGCGCGGCGTGGGCACCAAGGCCGCCAAGAAGCGGGCCTGGAGCATGAACAAGGGGTCCGCGTACTGACCCGACGGGGCGGGGCGACGCGGGGCCGAGCCCCGCGCCGCCCGCCGGGACGGGCTTGATGAAGCCCGGGGAGGACGCGATGCTCGAGCCCGTGACCAGCGTCGACGCCCGGATCTCCCGGGTGCTTCTCGTCGAGGACGAGGCCCGCATCCGCGAGGGCTTGACGGAGCTGTTTCATAGCCAGGGCTTCGAGGTCGACGCCGTCGCCGACGGCCTCGTGGCCCTCGAGCGCGTGGCGCGCGGCGGCTTCGACATCGTGCTCCTCGACATCATGCTGCCCGGCATGGACGGCCTGAGCGTCCTGCGCCACGTGCGCAGCCGCGGGGACATGACGCCGGTGCTCCTGCTCACCGCCAAGGGCGCCGAGGACGACGTCGTCCGCGGCCTCGAGGCCGGCGCGGACGACTACGTCACCAAGCCCTTCGGCATCCACGAGCTGCTCGCGCGCGTGAAGGGCCTGCTGCGCCGCAGCCAGCAAAAGGGGCTGGAGGCGCGCAAGCAGATCGCCGTCGGCGACGCCATCATCGACCTCGACCAGCTCGTGGTCCGCCACCGCAACGGCGAGGTCAAGCTCACCGCCCGCGAGGGCGCGCTGCTCGACTTCCTCGCCGCGCGCGCGCACCGGCCCGTCGGCCGTGACGAGCTCCTCGTCGAGGTCTGGGGCTACCGCGACGGATCCATCCAGACCCGCACCGTCGACGTCCACGTGCAGCAGTTGCGCGCCAAGCTGAAGGGCGTCTCGGGCGGCGAGGCGTGGATCGGCACGGTGCGCGGCCGCGGGTACCGCTTCGAGGGGCCGCTTTCGGACGGCGCGTCCGCTTGATGCGCCGCGGGACGTTCCTGTTGTTCATCGGCGTCGGCGTCCCCGTCGCGCTGCTCGCCGCGGGCTGGTGGTTGTCGTCGCGGCGCGAGGTCGAGGGGCGCCGCCGCGAGGCGCTCGCGCTCCTGCATCGCACCGCGGAGGTGGTGCGCGGCGTCGTCGACGCCTCGCTCGAGGAGATGCGCGTGCGCGAGGACGCGCGCCCGTTCGACGCATACAACCACGTCTACAACCCCCCCGGCGTCGTCGCCCTCGGCGACGCGTTGGCGCTGTCGCCGCTCGCGCGCGATCCCGAGGACCCGCGCGTCGTCGGCTACTTCCAGATCGACGCCGGCGGCGTGGTGCGCACGCCCTACGAGAAGGATCCCGTCTCACGCACGCACGCGCGCGCGCACCTCGTGGCCATGCGGGTGGAGGCGCCGGCGTTCGCCGAGCTGCGCGGGCTGGTCCACGGCCCGGCGCCGCCCAAAAAAGGCGTGCGCGTGGCCGCCAAGGACGCTCACGACGACGACGACGACGACGACGGCGACGGCGACGGCGAGGGCGACGGGCCCAAGAAGCCCAAGAGCATCGCGGCGCTCAACACGTTGCAAAACGCCGTCTACGAGGAGCTCCAGCAGGCCGACCAGGACATGGAGAAGCGCATCGACCTCGTGTTCCAGGATCGAAGAATCCCGGAGACGCAGCGAAACGACGTCGCGTGGAGCGCCGGCACCCGCGGCGCCGTGCGCGCCACCAAGAAGCAACAGCAGCCCGCCGACCTCGTCGCCCCGAAGAAGACCCGCGCCAAGGCCAAGGTCAAGGACGAGGACGCCGCCGTCGTCGACTACACGCCGTTCGTCTTCGACATCTTCGGCGACGAGCTCGTGCTCTACCGCCTCGTCTCCTCGGGCGGCAGCCGCTCGGTGCAGGGAGCGCTCCTCGACCGCGCGCAGATCTTCGACCGTTGGCTGCCCACGGTCATCGAGCGCCACTCGGTGGCCGCCACGCGCCCGCGCGTGGTGAAGAAGGGCGTGCCCGCGGACTGCCTGGTGCGCATGTCGGCCAGCGACGTCATCGACGTCGTGGATCTCTGCTTTCCGCCGGAGGCGCTGCCTTCGGTCGAGGGCATCCCGCGCACGCAGATCGCGCTCCTCGTGGCGCTCGTGTTCGTGGTGCTGCTCGCGGTCATCGCCACCGACCTCGCCGCGCGGCGCGCGGACCAGCTCGCCCGGCAGCGCGGCGCGTTCATCTCGGCGGTCTCGCACGAGCTGCGCACCCCGCTGACCACGCTGCGCATGCATGCCGAGCTCCTGCGCGACGGCCTGGTGTCGCCGGCGCGGCAGAAGAAATTCCACGACGACATGGTCCAGGAGTCGGTGCGCCTCTCGCACCTCGTCGAGAACGTCCTCGAGGCCACGCGCCTCGAGGAGGGGCGGCGCCAGATGCGCATCCAGCCCGGCGATCTCGGCGCCGCCGTGCGCGGCATCGCCGAGGCGCAGGCGCCGTTCCTGGCCACCAAGGGGTTCTCCGTCGACGTCCGCGCCGACGACGGCGTGACGGCGGCGTTCGATCGGCAGGCGCTCGAGCAGGTGCTCGTGAACCTCCTCGACAACGCCGCCAAGTACGCGGTGGACGCCGAGGACAAGGTGGTCGTCGTCGAGGTGAAGGGCGACGGGAAAGACGCCGTGGTGCGCGTGCTCGATCGCGGACCCGGCATCCCGTCGCACGAGCGCCACAAGGTCTTTCAGCGGTTCCACCGCGTCGACCGTCCCGGCGAGGACCACGTCGTCGGCACCGGCCTCGGGCTGTCCTTGGTGCGCGAGCTGGTGGAGGCCCACGGCGGCAGCGCCAGCGCCGGCGCCCGCGACGGCGGCGGCTGCTGCATCGAGCTCCGCTTCCCGTGTTCTCCGGCGTAAAGCCGGGCCTGCGCTCGCGTCGTGGCGGCTGTCGACGGAGGCGCGCGCGTCGGATATCGCCCCGCCGTGCTCCCGCACCGCCGCCCCGCGTCCCGCGCCGTCGCCGTCGTCGTCACCGCGACCGTCACGGCCATCGTCGCCGGCGCCGTCGCGGGCAGCGCCGCCGCGCGCGCCGACACGCTCGCCGAGATCAGGTCGCGCGGCGAGCTCCTGTGGGGCGCCGACGCGCAGGGCGGAGCGCCGTACATCTTTCAGGACCCCCGCGACCCCAACCACCTCGTCGGCTTCGAGGTCGACGTCGCCGACGCCATCGCCGCGCGCCTCGGCGTGCGCGCGCGCCCGGTGCAGGGCCCCTGGGACAACCTCCTCGAGCTGCTCGCCCGCGGCGACTTCGACGTGGCGCTGAACGGCATCGAGGTCAGCGACGACAAGCTGCAGGTCTGCGAGCTCACGACGCCCTACTACGTCGCCGCCGAGCGGCTCACGGTGCGCAGGGACGATCCGCGCGCGCCGGCGACAATGGAGGCGCTCACAGGGCGCGTCGCCGGGACGCTGCCGGGGTCGATGGCCGAGCGCATCCTCCGGCGCGCGGGCGCCGACGTGAGGACCTACGACGGCGGCCAGGACGACATCTACAAGGACCTGCTCCTCAAGCGCAGCGACGCCGTGCTCCTCGACAATCCCATCACCCAGTACTACGGCGCCATCGAGCCCACCCTGCGCGTCGTCGACGGCTCGTTCGGCGAGGTGCGTTACGCCGCGGCCGTCCGCAAGGGTGACGTCGCGCTGCAGCAGGCGCTCGACGGCGCCCTCGCCGCGCTCGCGAAGGACGGCACCCTCCGCGGCATCTATCGGCGCTGGGGCCTGTGGAACAAGGAGACGGCGGCGGTGCTCCACGACGAGGCCCACGCGCCGGCGTCGGCGCGGCCCGATCCCGGCGAGGCGCAGGCGTGGGAGGCGTGGCGCGAGGCCATGGGAAAGCGGCCGCCGTTTCTCGAGCGGCTGCGCGACGAGTACCCGTCGATGATGGGCTTGTTCGCGCGCGGCGCGGGGCTCACCGTGGTGGTCTGCGTGCTCGCCATGGCGCTCGCCGTCATCCTCGGCGTCGTGCTCGCCGTGATGCGCTCGTTCGCGCCGGCGCCGCTGCGCCTCATCGCCACCGGCTACGTCGAGCTGTTTCGGGGGACGCCGCTGCTCGTGCAGGTGACCATGATCTACTTCGGCCTGCCCGAGCTCGGCGTGAACCTCTCGCCCTTCGTCGCCGGCGTGCTCGCCCTCGGCCTCAACTACGCGTCTGCCGAGAGCGAGAACTACCGCGCGGGCTTCTTGAGCGTGCCGCTCGCGCAGCTCGACGCCGCGCGCGTGCTCGGGATGTCCACGCCACGGGCGCTGCGCTTCGTGGTGCTGCCGCAGGCGCTGCGGGTGGCGCTGCCGCCGATGACCAACGACTTCATCGCGCTGTTGAAGGACAGCTCCCTGGTCTCGCTCATCACGCTCACCGAGCTCACCAAGACGTACTCCATCCTCGCGAGCTCCACGCGCGACCACCTCGGGCTCGGCGTGGTCGTCGCCGCTTGGTACCTCGTCATCGGCCTGCCCTTCGTCTTGCTGTCGCGCCGCCTCGAGGCGCGCTTCGGCAAGGGAGCGGCATGAGCGCCGGCGACGCCCAGGCCGACGGGCCGCGCGCCGTGCGCGTCGTCGACGTCTGGAAGACGCACAAGGGCGCGTCCACGCCCGTGTTGCGCGGCGTCTCTTTCGAGGTCGAGGCCGGCTCCATCGCCGCCGTCACCGGCAAGAGCGGCGCCGGCAAGACCACGCTCCTGCGCGTGCTCTCGGGCCTCGACCCGTTCGATCGCGGCAGCGTCGACGTCGGCGGCGGGCCGCTGCTCGGACACGTCGGGCTCGTGTTTCAGTCGCTGGAGCTGTTCCCGCACCTCACGGTGCTCGAGAACCTCCTGCTCGCGCCCGTGCGCGTCCACGGCCGGCCGGGCGGCGCGTCGCTCAAGCGGGCGCTCAGGCTGCTCAAGGACCTCGACGTCGGCGACAAGGCCAAGGCGTACCCGTCGGCGCTGTCGGGCGGGCAGAAGCAGCGCGTGGCCATCGCGCGCGCGTTGATGGTGGAGCCGCGGGTGCTGCTCTACGACGAGCCCACCAGCGCCCTCGACCCCGCGCTCAAGGCGGAGGTCGGAAAGACGCTGCGGCGCGTGGCCGAGACCGGCATGACGCAGATCGTGGTCACCCACGATCCCGCGTTCGCCCGCGAGGTGTGCTCCGCGGTCTTCCACCTCGAGGACGGGGCGCTTTCGCGGAGCTGACGGCGCTCAGGGCGCGACGCCGCCCGTGGAGCCGCTCGGCTGGGCGTTGCCCGGCAACATGCCGGCCCACGTGTTGGGCGTGTCGGCGGCGGGATCGAAGCCAATCTCTCCCTCGAGCTGCTGCTCGGTGCCTTGCGCGGGATAGGGCGCCGAGCGCACCGCGATGCAGACGGCCGCGCGCTCGAGCACGGACCAGCGGCCGTCGCCGCCGCTGACGCTCGGCAGCTCGAGCAGGCCGCCGTCGGCGTCGGTGTGCACGTGCACCGTGAGCGTCTCCGGCGTGCCCAGCTTGCGCCAGCGCTCGAACGAGCGCGCCGTCGGGCAATTGAGCGGCGGCGGCGCGAGCCCCGCGTGGAAGGCGTGCGCCGGCGGGTTCAGCGGCTCGTAGCTCACGGGGTCGCCGCCACCCAACGTGGCGCAGCCGGCGACGATGACACTGCCCGCGATGCCGGCGGCGACGCGGACGGGCGAAGAGATCGTGCACTTCATGGGCGCGCATCTTGTCCCGAACGGGCCCGCGGAAAAAGAGACGCGCGTCGCCGCCGGGCCGCGGCCGCCGACAGGGGCGTCAGGCCTCCGACGACGACGACGACGACGACGATGACGATGACGACGATGACGATGACGACGACGGCGACGACGGCGACGGCGACGACGACGACGGCGACGACGACGACGACGACGACGACGACGATGGGGGCGGCGACAGCGGCAGCCGCACCGTGAACGCCGCGCCGCCGCGAAGCGCCCGTCCGGCCTCGATGGTGCCGCCGTGCTCGGCGACGATGCGGTGGGCGAGCGCCAGGCCGAGGCCGGTGCCGCGCGAGCCCTTGGTGGTCACGTACGGCGTGAACAGGCGCTCGGCAATCTCGGGCGCGATGCCGGGCCCGCTGTCCTCGACGACGAGCTCGAGCTGCTCCCCGTTCCTGCGCAGCACGAGCCCGAGCGACCGGGGCCGGCCGGCGGGATCTCCCTCCACCGCCTCCACCGCGTTCTTCACCAGGTTGGTCACCACGGTGGCCACCTGGGTGCGATCGCCGATGACCGCGGGCAGCTCGGCGTCATAGGTGCGCTCCACCGTGATGCCCTCGTCGCGCACGTAGAGCGCCACCGCGTGGTCGACGACCTCGTTCATCTTGAGCGGCTCCGGCTTCCTGTCGGGCAGCCGCGCGAAGCGCGCGAACGCGTCCGACAGCTCCTTCAGCCGCATCACCTCCTCGACGACCGCGGTGGCCTGCTCCTCGAGGATGGCGTCGAAGTCGGGCCGATCGAGCTTGCGCGCTCTGCGCACGACGTCCATGGCGCCGAGGATGGGCGTCAGCGGGTTCTTCAGCTCGTGCGCGAGCCCACGCGCGATGTCCTGCCAGGCGCTCACGCGCTCCGCCTGCAGCAGCTTGGTCTGGTTCTTCTCGAGGTCGGCGGCCATCTGGTTGAACGCGGCCACCAGCCGCCCCACCTCGCTCTTTCCGCTCTCCACCTGCTCGACGCGCGTCGCCAGGTCGCCGCTCGCGAGCTTGCCCGCGCCCTGCGCCAGCAGCTCGATGGGGCGCGTGAGGCGGGTGGCCAGCAGCGTGCCCAGCAGCATGGCGAACACGATGCTGGCGATGCCAACGACGAGCGCGCGCCGGAGGATGCCCGCGCGGACCTTGAGGATGGAGCTTCGGTCGAGGCCCACCCAGAGCTGGTGCGTGCCGAGGTTGAGCCCGACGAGGTGGAGCCGGTCGCGGACGGCGGCGTCGCTTGGGTCGAACGGCTTTCCGTGCGTGATGTCGGCGAGCACGTCGCGAGCGCCGACGGCGATGCAGCGCTGTTCGGCGGCGTAGCGCGACAGCTTGGTCGCGGGCGCGGCGCGGCAGAGGGCGACGACGTCGGCGCCGGTGCGTCCGCGCATGCGCTCCAGCGCGGGCGCGTCGAGGAAGCGGCCGGCGACGACGACGATCTGGTGCGAGCCGGCGCGCCCGAAGCCCCAGCGCTCGAGCGCCGGCGCCGACCCCTGCGGCGTGGGCTCGTCGACGATGTGCAGCTCGGGGCTCCCGGGCATGGACTTGTACAGGGGGAAGTTCGGGTCGAGCGCGCCGAACGACGCCGGCCAGTGGCCCGACGACAGGATGGCGCCGTCGGGGCCGAGCGCCTTGAGCACCTCGACCACGCCGTCCTGCAGCCGGGCCTTGGTGCCGAGCAGGCGCGCCTCGATGCGACCCGACGCCAGCGAGCGCACGATGTTCCCGCGCGCGCTCGTCGACGCGTCGATCTCGATCTTCAGCGCGGCCACCGTCTGCTCGAGGTCGGCGCGCAAGGCGTCGGACACGCGATCGCCCTGCGCCTCGAGGTCGCGCTCGAGGCGCGCGCTCACTTCGGCCATGTGCGAGACGGTCTCGGCGACGACGGCGAGCACCACGGCGAGGAGGAGCGCGCCGATGAGGCGCCAGCGCAGCGTCGACGGCGCGTCGCGCAACACCCGCAACCGCGCCCGCCACCATGCGTCCGCCGCGCCGCGTGGAGCGCCGGGCGCAGGCGGCTCGCCGGGCGCGTGCTGCTGCTCGGCGCCGGTCACGGCCCGCCCCCGGCGAGGAACGTAGCGTCGAAGAGCAGCGGCACGCCGTCCTCGCGGATCTGCACGCCGCGCAGGTCGGGGTCCACGGTGAACCAGCGGTCGGCGGTCATCAGGGGGACCACGGTGCCCGCGTCGAGCCACGCGCGCTCGAGCGCGACCGCGGCGGCGACGCGGTCGTCCTTCGACGACGACAGGAGCCGCGGGTCTGCGAGGGCGCGGCGCGCGCCCTCGTCCTCGAGGAGCTCCTTGCGCTTGCCCGCCAACGACAACAGGGCGAGCGCGGGGTCCGACGTCGGCGGCCGCCAGCGCAGGATCTCCACCCCCTCCGTGAGCGCTTCGGTGCGGGACGTGCGCTTGATGTCGACGAGGACGCCGCGGTTCCTGAGGATGACCGCGAGGCGCTCGATCACGCCCTCGATGAGCGGATCGCCTTCCGCGCGGCGCACGGCGAGGCGCGGGGCGTCGGGCGGGAGCTGCGCGAGAGACAGCGGACCGAGCACCTCGGGCCCCTGCGGTTCCGGCAGCGGGCGCGCCGGCGCCACCCCCGGCGGCAGCAGGCCGTCGGCGGTGGCGCCGCGGCCCTGGGCGTAGGCGGCGGCGAGCAGGTCGCCGCGCAGCGCCTGGCGGAAGCCGCGCATGCCGTAGCCGCCGTCTTTGAGATCGAAGAGCCCGAGCACGTCGCGCCGCCGCGCCGCCGGCGACTGCAGGAGCACGACGACGTCGGGGAACGGCGCGAGCAGGATGGCCGTGCCGGGCGACTCGACGCCGCCGGCGACGACGTCGGCGTGGGGATCGTCGCTGGTGACGTCGATGCGCGCGATCTGCGGGAGCGGGCCGACGCCGCCGCTCGACCACGCCAGCGACGTGCGCCCGACGAGCGCGTAGCCGCCCGTGGGCCCCGACGTCGCCGTGCGCAGCGGACAGCCGGCGAGGAGCGCGGGCAGCGGGCCGACGGGCTCCGAGAAGCGCACCTTCACCTCGCCGCCGGTGACGAGGACCTCGGTGCTCACGCCGCGCGCCTTGAGCGCGTCGGCGGGCCAGCTCCCCTCGGTGCGCTTGGAGAAGCAGCGCGACACCGCTTCGCCGACGACGGCGGGGGAGGCGTCGACGACCATGCGCCAGGTGCGGTCGTCGTCCTCCGCCTGCAGCGTCTTGATGACGGGCGAGCGCCACTCGGGGAAGCCCGGGATGGGCGGGCGCGCCAGCGACGTGGCGACGTCCTCGTCGAGCGCGGGCTCCACCAGCGAGGCGTACAGGTGCGCCTCCATGGTGGGGCCCACGAGCTCCGGCGGCAGCGACACGGTGATCTTGCCGCCGAGCCCGGGCAGCCGCCGCGCCTGCGCCGGCGCCGCCACACACGCCGCCACGACGACGACGGCCGCGAGCCCCCGCGTCGCGCTACGCATCGTGGCGCGCGCTCCCGTGGCGCGCGCGGCGCCGGTGGGTCGCGCCGTCACGGCGCGTACCTCAGGCGCCACGCCAGCGCTTCCTTGCCAATCTCCTCGACGACGACGACGTCGGTGCGCGGGCCGTAGTCGACGCGGCCGACCGCCATCGCCACCACGGAGCCGCCCGACAAGGCGCTGCGATACAGGAGCGTCGCCGACGACAGGTCCCCGTCCACGTGCCGCACCACGACGTTGTCGGGCTCGCCCGGCGGCGCCGCCGACGTGGTCACGAGCTCGGGCTCGCCGTCGCCGTCGAGGTCCGCGTAGGCGACGCGGTCGCCCACGCGCTCGGTGGCGATCATCGTCGGCGGCTCGCCGCCCTTCTGCGACAGGAGCTGTCCGTCCGCGTCGACGACAATCCACGCGGTCGCCGGGCCCGCGACGGCGACGAGGTCGCGCACGCGGCTCGGCAAGCCCGGCGTCCGGAGCACCTGACCGCCGAGCGTCACGAGCGGGAGCTGCACCTCGGGCGAGCCGAGGCGCAGCGCGCCGCACAGCGGGCCCAGCGACGACGGCGCGCCGCGGAAGGGCACGAGGTCGGCGGGCCCGGGCCCGAAGCGCTGGGTCTTGGTGTCGAACACGAGCGAGTGGCCCGCGCTCGTCACCACCCACAGCCGCGTGGCGTCGAGGCGCGCGAGCCAGCCCGCCGCCACCCGCGGCCAGCGCTTCTCCGGGAGCTTCTGCACGCTGCCCACGCGCTCCACGCGCGGGCCGCCCACGCGGAAGAAGCGCAGCCCGTCGACGCCGAGCAGCGCGAGCTCGTCGGCGCCGTCGCCGTCGACGTCGAGCAAGGCGGCGTCGAGCACGCCTGCCGGCACCGCGCCCAGGCGCTCGATGACGAAGCGCGTCTGGGCCGGCCGCGCCTGCGCCCCGAGCGACGCCTCCAGCTCGCGGTCGATGGGGCGCGACACCGCCACCGCGCTCGGCCCGGGCAGGCCCGCCCCCTCGAGGATGGCCGTGGCCCACAAAAGCCCGCCCTCCTCGGACAGCGTGATGTGGCAGCGGAGCGCGCCGTCGGCGGACGGCACGAGCACCCCGCCGTCCCTCAGGCGCTTCTTCAGGCGCGTCAGGAAGCCGCGCTCGACCTTGCCCGCGTCGATGCCACGGCTCTCCTTGACGACGAGGTGCGTCGCCCCGGAGACCTTCTCGAGGCGGGCGCGACTCTCCAGGGAGGCGGCGACGTCGTCGACCAGGCGCAGCAGCGAGCTTTCGCCCACCGGCGCCTCCTCGGACGGCCCCGCCGCCGCCCACGCACCGCCGCTCGTGCCGGCGAGCACGACGAGCAAAGCGGCAGAGGCGACGACGCGAGGGCGCATGAGGTCCTGAGAGGATGAAACGCGCGAGGCCGCGGATCCAGTCCTGTGCCCCTCAAGGACCCTCACCAACGCAGATCGGCGTCCACGTCCACCGTGATGTCGTCGACGAACATCTGGCCGCTGCCCTTGAGCGAATTCGCGGCGGCGTCGTCGACGTGGAAGCTCCCGGCTCCCGTGCTCGACCCGAAGATCACCGTGTGCTGCTCGCCTGTCTCGCTGTTGCCCGCCGACGCGTTCCAGGAGGGTGGGGTGCTGCCGGGCATCGACAGATCGGTGTTCGACGTCGACGCCGAAGGGAGCAGGAAGAGCGCGGCGACGGTCCAGACGTTGAAGCACGCGTCCTCGCCGGTGTCCGGATCCTGGCGCACGGTGTTGGTGCACGCGCTGAGCGTGATGTCCGTCGAGCCGTCCTGCTGCGGCGCAGGGTCCACCGCGAGCCAGAGCTCGGGCACCTTCTCGTCGGCCACCGTGACCGAGAACAATCCGCTCGGCGCCAGCGAGCTGTCGCTGATGTTGGTACAGTCGGTGCGTCCGCAGGTCTTCCCGCACCCTTGCAGGAACAGCGTGACGCCGGCGGCGGCAGCCACCACGAGGAGCCCTCGGCACGAGCGGCGCCGGCGCAGGAGCAGCCACGCGAGCGCCATCGCCGCGGCGCTGCAAACGTCGCCGCCGCTCGCGGCGCCGCAGCCGCAACCGGAGCCGGAGGCTGCGCCTCCTTCGCCTTCGCCTTCGCCCTCTCCCTCGCCTTCTCCCTCGCCGGCCGACGAGGGCGCGTCGATCCAGGGATCGGTCCACGTTCCTCCGCGGCGAATCGCCATCGCGTTCGGGCCCGCGGCGCCGAGGGTGTGCACGGTCAACGACGCGACGCCGCCCGTGTCGGGATCCACGGCGTACGGAGATGCGTCGCGGATGCCCGGCGTCGCGAAGCTCTCGCGGGAGGTCAGCACGGCGACGAGGCCGTCGGGGCGCCGCTCCACGTCGCCCACGACCATCGGCGCCCACGGCGCCGTGGCGACGACGGTGTCGCCGTCGTGACCGGTGCAGAACTCAGCGTCCGCGAAGCGCAGGAGCGATCCCGTCTGCTGCTGCAGCACCCAGAGGTTGCCGTCGGAGTCGAACGACAGCCCGGCGGCGATGACGGATGCGCCCGAGCCGGTTCCATCCGGCGCGACGCACGACGCGACGCCGCCGAGGTCGGCCACGCGCCAACCACCGTCGGGCGCGACGGCGAAGCGCACGGGCACGGTGACGGACCCGGGCAACGGCGTGGTGGTCGCGCTCTGGCTGGCCTCGTCAATCACGGCGATCGACGGCGGATCGGCGACGAGGACCTGCAGGTGTCCGTGGGCGTCGTAGTCGCAGTCGACGGCGGCCGCGAAGTCCGGGTACTGCACGAGCTGTTGCGCGGCGCCGCGCGCGTCGGGCTCGGTCATCTCGAAGAGCGCGCCGTCGCTCGACGCGATGCAGATGCGACCGTCGTCGGCCACGCCGATGCCGGCGGCGGCGGTGAAGGAGTCGGGGAACGTGGGCCCCTGATCGACGTAGAGCTGGTAGGACAGCGCAGCTCCGCCGCGGGGGCCGATGCGCCAGAAGACGCCGTCGCCGAACGCCACGAGGTCGCCGGCGTCGAGGCCGAGATCGTAGCGCACCACCTCCAGCACGCCGCTCGAGTACGCGAAGAAGTTGCCGTCCCAGCCCGCGGACACGCCCACCTTGTCGAGCGCGCCGGCGCCCGGGGTGCGGTAGGCGTTGAACGAGCCGTCGCCGAAGCCGAACGCGGGGACGCCGAAGGTCGCCCAGAAGCCGCCGGCCCCGCCGTCGATCGGCACCGATTGAAAGGGCGCCAGGTGATACGGGTAGAGGCCGCCTGCCCCGTCGAAGTTCGGCAGCTCCACCAACGGATAATCGAGGAGATCGTCGATGACCACGGGATCGCGCTCGGGCGAGACGGCGATGAGCGGCGCGCCGTAGCGCGCTTCGAGCAGGATGAGGAAGCTGTTCGTGGTGGGCTCGATGCCGACGGGGAACATGCGGAAGAAGTCCTGGAACGCCGCGTCGATGCTCGTGCGCCCGGTGACCGGATCGCAGCTGCCGGTGACGTCGATGGCGCAATCGGCGGCGTTCATGTCGAACACCACCTTCGGCGGTCCGTCGCCGAACGCGAGCACGCGGACGCCGTCCTGCACCCACAGGCGATCGCCGGCGCCGGGGATGACCTCGGGCAGGTTCGACAGCTCGGGCGCGAACGCCTGCAGGGCGGCGACGGTGATCACGTCCTCGACGCTGCCGTCGTCGAGAGACCAGCGCCGCACGACGCCGTCCTCGACGTCGATGAGGTGATGGCCGTCGGACGTGATCTCGCCGGCGCCGCCGTAGTCGAGGACGTCGGCGCCGGTGTGGTCGTAGCAGTGGTGCTCTGCGCACAGCACGTCGGCGGGAAACGACGAACGCGTCGGGACCGTGTCGGCCGGCACGCGGCGTTGGATGAGCGGCGAGAAGGCGAACTGCGTCGTCGGCGGGAGCTGACGTGTGGCGGCGTCGTCACCGGCCGCGAGCGGATCCGTACCGAAGAGCATGACCTCGGTGCCGTCGTGGGTGCCGCCGCCGTCGCTGTCGCTGTCGAAGTCGGAGGTGCCGAGGGTCTCCTCGTCCAGACCGAGCAGGCCGTCGCCGTCGAAGTCCGCGGTGTCGCGATCGAGGACGAGGCGCATCGCGCGGCGCGCGCCCGCGCCTGCTTCGACGCCGTTCACCGTGAGGTAAGCCTCGCCGCCGGGGCCGGCGCGAAGCTCGATGTCGTCGCGAAAGACGGTGTTGAACGGCGGCGGGTCGCTGTAGCGATCGATCAGCTCCTCGGTGTGGAGCAGCCCCATGGGCCCGCCCTCGAGCGGGAGCACGCCGATGGCGGTGCCGGTCTCGGTGAGCACGGGATCGTCGAACGACGCCCAGGTGCCGCGGTGGCCCTCGACGTACCCGAGGAGCAAGGTGTTCGTGGGCGCGTGCAGGACGAGGAAGCGCACCTGCGACAGCGGGAACTCCGTGGCCGTGAGCAGGGGGTCGACGCGGGTGGCCAGCACCTCGGGCCCGAGCAGCGGCTCGATGCTGCGATCGGGGGCCTGGTGCACGAGCCAGGTGAGCGATCCGCTCGGGCCGTTCCCGTTGCTCGTGGCGACGAGGGAGACCACGGCCCACAGCGCGTCGCTGTCGTCGATGACGGCGGCGCGGATCTCCCAATCCTCGACGTCGCCCGCGCCCTCGGGGAGACCGAGGAGGTCCTGCTTCCAGGTGGGCGAGCTCGGATGCAGCGGCGGGTTGAGCACGGAGGCGTCGAGGCGGATCTCCATCGTCGGCGGGCCCGCGTCGCCGTCGAAGCAGACGAGGCCGTCGGTGAATTGCCCGCACAGCTCGCGCCCGGGACCGGCCCAAGGGCCCTGTTGGCCGACGTAGGAGACGCCGGCGGGGAGCGGGTTGTCCGCGGGGAGCAGGCGGCCGATCTCGGCCGACGACGCGCAGGTGGAGGCGAAGAACTGAAAGTCGTTGCCCGGGCCGAACGTCGCCGAGACGTACTCGCCGTCGGGAGAGAACGCGCCGGCGCCGAGGTTGACGCCGGCGGCGTCGAGGCCTCCGAGGCTCGCGTCCCCTTGATCGCCGTTGGCGCACGTGCGGCCGAAGACGGCGCGTCCGTCGGCGTCGATGCCGTCGAGCGGCAGCCCTACGGAGCGCGTGAACGCGATGCTTTCGAGCGTCGTCTGGTCGGCGTGTAGCGCGTACGGAGGAGCCGCGGCCACGAGCGAGAGCAGAGCGAAGAGCATCGGACGAGCCTAGGCCACTCCGCCCGGCGCGACCCTCTCGCCGCGCGCCCTGTTTCAATCTCCGACAGCCGCCAACCATGCGCAACGCGTGCGGCTACGTCACGAGGGTGCGAACCCGCGGAACAGCTCTGCGATCGCCGTCGCGCCAGGGAGGGCAGGCTCGATGTCCCTGCACAGAAAGGTTCGCTCTCTGCCACGAAAGGTCTCCCGCAAATCCGCGAGGCGACCGCCGATACCCCCCACGTTCTGCGCGATCGACCTGTTGGCTGTGTCGAGGAGAGACTCGAGCGCGGGCGGCCCTAAGCATCGCGCGTGGCGTCGCCGAGCGGCCGCGCCGTCCGGCACATCGCCGGACGCGTGCGACCGGCACCGGGCGAGGCCGCGGATCCCGTCCGCGGCCTCGCCCGGTGCCGATCACGAATCCGCAAGCACGCGCCGCAGCGCCGGGACGCGCCGGCGACCCTCTAGGGACGCGGCGCGGCCGGCGCCATGCGCGCGGAGCCTGACGGCATGCCCGTGAGCGCCTCCACGGCGGCGCTCACCGCGGCGGCGTTCCCCGGCAGCGGCGCCACGTGCGCCAGGGGCGCGTCGACGGCGGTGGCGTCGTCGGGCGCGCCGACGTCGTCTTCGCCGAGGTGGCCGGGGGCGGTGCCGCCGTCCACCGCGTCGTCGTCGACAGACCCGCTGTCCACGGGGGCCTCGTCGGCGTCGGCCGAGTGCGCGCTGTCGGGGACGAGGCCGTCGGTGACCACGGGCTCGCGCAGGCGAAGGATGGTCTCCGCCGACAGGATGCGCTCATCCTGCCCGAGCTTCTTCTGCAGGCGGTCGCGGTTGAGCATGGCCTGGAGGTACTTCGGAGACAGCTCCGCGGCGCGGGCGAAGGCGGCGTGCGCCTCGCCTTTGCGCCCGAGCCGCTCGTAGGCGACGCCGAGGTTGTTGAGCATGTAGCCCTGCTGCGGCTCGAGGGAGAGGCAGCGCTCGAGGTGCTCACGGGCGAGCTCCGGGTCACCGATCTGCAGCGCGGAGTAGCCGAGGTTGTTGTGCGCGTAGATGTTGTCCGGCTGCGCCTCTACGACGAGAGCGAACGCGTCGATGGCCTCCTTCCACATGTGCTGCTGCATGTACGCGCGGCCGAGCATCTGGCGCGCGCTCGGCTCGAGCGGCTCCTGGCGCACGAGCTCCTCGGCGTAGACGCGCGCCTTGGCGCCGTCCTTGTGATCGAGGAAGCGCTTCACCAGCGCCGTCCGCGCGGCGGTGTCTTGGGGATCGAACGCGACGGCGTCTTCGAGGCAGCCGACGCCGTCGTCGACGTTGCCGGCGGCGAAGTAGGCGTCGGCCTTCTCCCGCATCGCGCCGGCGCCGCTGACGCCGGCGCAAGGATCCTCCGGCTCGTCGGTGGCCGCGGCGAGCTCCGGCGCGGCGCGGGGAACGGCGTGCGGTTCGCCGTCGACGTGGGCCGCGTCGACGTGGGCCGTTTCGACGTGGATCGTGTCGGCGGTGTCGACGGCGTGCGCCGCCGGCGCGACCCGTGTGCGGGTGGAGTCGCTCGTCGACGACGAGCATGCGGCGGGGGCGACGAGAGAGACGGTGAGCAGCAGGGCGTGACGAGTGAGCATCCGGTTCCTCCTCAGGGTTCGCCGGAGTGCTCTTCACGCTCGATGCCAACGCGTCTCGCCGCGCGGTGCCGCGCGTTGCGTGCAGCACCGTGTCCCCGCGGACACGATCGAGTGTGGTCGTGGCAACGACGTCGACGTGACTCAACGCACGTAGAGCTCGACGTGCGTCACCGCGAAGTCCTCGTCGCTGGTGTTCTCGTCCATCATGATGCGCACCTCGATGGGCGCGGTGGACGTCGTGGCCAACGGCAGCGACTGGAAGATCCGGTCGGTCGAGCCGGGCGGAAGATCGCGCATCGTGTCGTCCCACAGGGGCGCGCTCAGATCGAAGCCGCTGCCCGCGCCGATCGACGACTTGTCGCAGGCGAAGCGCCCGCCGAGGAAGGCGTTGGCGTTGGGGCCGCCGTCTCCGGGGCAATCGTTGGACGTGTTGTTGTGGCTCGCCGCGAGCGTGAACAGGTGCTGGCGCGGGGCGGCGGTGGTGATGGACACGCCGTCGACGTAGTTGTCGTCGACGGTGTTGCCGTTGGGATCGAACGCGTCGATGTTGCCCTTGGCGATCGCCTGCACCGAGCCGAGGAGCTCGGTGTACGGCACCGGCGCGGGGAACGTCGTCGACGACTGATGCTGGTTGGTGGGGCGGCGGCAGCCGCCCACGACGGTGTCGTTCGGGTTGTCCGGCCAGGCCGCCGGACAGGGCGCGCCCGAGGCGTAGTCATCGAGCACCACGCGCGTCCAACCGCCGCCGTTGAGCTCCATCTCGCAAAAGACGGTCACGGGACCCGCGAGCCCGTCGATGCTGAACTCCCCCGACGAGGCCCCCGGCACGGCGGCGTGGATCTCCGCGCAGCTCTTCGGCAGCGGCGGCAGCTCACCCTCGCCCTCGCCTTCGCCTTCCCCCCCGCCTTCGCCTTCGCCTTCGCCTTCGCCCTCGCCCTCGCCCTCGCCCTCGCCCTCGCCTTCGCCCTCACCTTCGCCCTCGCCCCCCTCGCCCTCGCCTTCTCCTTCGCCGACCTCCCCTTCGCCCTCGCCCTCGCCCCCGCCGAAGTCGGGGCGCACGCCGGTCTCGCAGAAGCCGGCGTTGCAGATTCTGATGCGGCAGGGTGCAGTCGGTGTCCTCGTCGCAGGGCGCGTCGCCGGCGGCGAACAGCGTGCAGCCCTGCGCAAGGCCGGCGGTCATCAAGGCAAGGAAGGCGATGCGCATGACGATGAGTCTACGCCCGCAGGTCCCGCGCACCCGCCGTCGGGGCATCGGACGACGCACCGACCCCGCGCAGGGGCACATCGGCCTGTCGGTCGGCGCCGTCAGATCCCGAGGCGGCGCACCTTCTTGTACAGGTGCGACCTCTCGAGGCCGAGGTCCTCTGCGGCCTTGGACATGTTCCCGTCGAACCGCTTGATGCGGTCCTCGATGATGCGCTTCTCGAAGCCCTCGAGCAGTTGGTACAGGGGGCCAGTCTCCGGAATGCTCGCACCTTGGAGCGTGCGGGCGCCGGGGAGCGCGTTCTTCACGTCGGCCACGCCGATGCTCTTGCCGGGCACCAGGATGGCGAGGCGATCCACGACGTGCACGAGCTCGCGCACGTTGCCGGGCCAGTCGTGTGACTCGAGCACCTTCAGCGCGGCGGGCTCCCACTCCTTGGGCTCGAGGTCGTTCTCCTGGCACGACTTCTCGAGGAGGAAGCCGGCGAGGTCGGCGATGTCCTCCTTGCGCTCGCGCAGCGGCGGCACGTGGATGGGGATGACGTTCAGGCGGTAGTAGAGGTCCTCGCGGAAGCGCCCCTGCTGCACCTCCTCGAGAAGGTTCCTGTTGGTGGCGGCGATGACGCGGACGTCGACCTTGACGGGCGCGCTGCCGCCGACGCGCTCGATCTCGCCCTCCTGCAGCACGCGCAGGAGCTTGGCCTGGGTGCCGAGCGGCAGCTCGCCGATCTCGTCGAGGAAGAGCGTGCCGCCGCCGGCGCGCTCGAAGCGCCCCTCGTGCCGCCGATCGGCGCCGGTGAAGGCGCCCTTCTCGTGGCCGAACAGCTCGCTCTCGACGAGGTTCGCCTGGATGGCCGCGCAGTTGAGCTTGACGAAGGGGGCGGCGGCGCGGCGGGAGAGGTCGTGGATGGCCTTGGCGACGAGCTCCTTGCCGACGCCGCTCTCGCCCGTGATGAGGACGCGCGCCTTGGTGGGCGCGGCGCGATGAACGGCCTCGAGCACGGCGGTGAGCGCGCCGCTCCTTCCGACCATGCCGTGGCGCTTCTCGACGTTCTTCTTGAGGGCCCCGATCTCGCGGTCGAGGGCGTCGAGGCGCAGGGCGTTTTTGACCGTGAGGAGCAGGCGCTCCATCTCGACGGGCTTTTCGAGGAAGTCGACGGCGCCGAGGCGGGTGGCGCGGACGGCGGCGTCGAGGGTGCCGTGGCCGGACATCATCACCACGGGCGGCGGGTCCTTGCGGCCGCGGATCTTCTCGAGGACCTGCAGGCCGTCGATGTCCGGGAGCTTGAGGTCGAGGAGGACGAGGTCCGGCTGGAACTTCTCGACGAGCGCGAGGCCGCGGGTTCCATCCTCGCCGCCCTCGACGACGAAGCCCTCGAGGTCGAGGCCGCGGGCGAGGGTGGTGCGGATGTTCTTTTCGTCGTCGATGATGAGGATGCGGTGGCTCATGATGCGCTCCGGGAAGGCAAACGCCGGCGCCGCGCGTTTGCATCCGCGAGGACCACGAGCGACCAGGCCGTGACGATCATCAACCCGCCGCACTCGCGGGCCTCTTCCTCGACGTCGTCACCCGTGTGCATATAGAACGTCGTGCGCGTGTCTTCGTCGAAGTAGACAGGGACGGCGGGAGACAGGGTGAGGCCCCATACGAACGCGAAGGTAGCGACCACCGCCGCCTGCCACCGCAGGGGCGCCCCGGCGGCCCCGGTGACGCACAGGATGAGCGCGGCGGCGTAGACGGCGATCCAGGGGACGGCGTCCGGGTCGTTGAGCTGAACCGCGATGCACAGCGCGAAGACCAGCGCCATGACGACGTGCAGACCCCGGATCAGCCACTTCATACCGGGCGCACTCTACCTTCTTGACGGCCCCCCGTCGTTCGGAGATGGTGCCTCCCGTCCGCGCCCAGATGGCGGAACTGGTAGACGCGCTAGGTTC
>CAVZJB010000005.1:0-792604 GCA_963775425.1 uncultured delta proteobacterium
CACGTTCCTCTACGCGCGGCACATCCTGCTTTCGCGCAATCGGGAAGTCTCGTTGCACGCGGCCATGGCTTCTGTGTTCCGCGACCCTCACCGGCGCTTCGTTGTGGATCGAGAACGGACCTCTCTCGCGCTCGCGCGCCAAGTCGACGCCCGTACGATCGAGAGGCTCGCCGCCGGCGCCGAACGCATGGTGCGATCGAGCAGCACTCACGCGTTGACGATGGCGCTGCGCGGGCACCTACCGGTCGAGGTCGACTCGCCGCGGGCGTTCCACACTGTCGACACCGCCGAGAATCGTTTCGTCCTCGGTCTTCTGGATCAGCTCAACGCGGTGATCGAACGCGTGGAGCGGCTGGCGGTTGGCAAGAAGAGCGCGTTCTGGGGGCGCGTCGGATCCGATTGCGCTGAGATGCGCCGCGTCCTCCAGCCGATGCTGGACGATGGGCTCTGGGAAAGCGTTGGCCGCCTGGCCCATTTGCCGACGTCGTCGTCGGTCCTGCAGCGCCGCCGCGGTTATCGCGACGCGCTTCGCCATCACCTGCTGCTCCGCGCCGCTGCGCGGCTCCCGCTCGATGACTCGGCGCTGTCGCGCCTGCTCGGACTGAAGGATGTGGCAGCTCTTTACGAGGTGTGGTGCTTCTTCGCGGTCGTGCAAGCGATCTCGCGCGTGCTCGGATGCGAACCCGATGTCGTCCAACGGCCGCGCGTCGACGAGGTGCAGCTCGATCTTCCGTGGGGGCTCATGGTTTCGTGGCCGGTCCGCGTTCGCGCCTACTACAACCTGACGTTCAGCGACGCTCACGTGGATTGGCGGCAGTCGAGCTCGTTGCGCCTTCGCCCGGACGTCGTTGTTCACTGCGCGCGTGGTGGCCACGACGAGGTTCACGTCTTGGACGCGAAGCTCCGACTCGATCGCGCGACGCGCGACGCCGAGGATCAGACGGCGAGCTTCAAATGGGACGACGTGGCGAAGATGCATGCGTACCGCGACGCGCTGCCGGCGGTGATGACCGCTGTCGTGCTTTATCCCGGCGAGCAGGCGGAGACGTTCCCGGTTGCCGGATCGAAGGTCGGCGCGGTCGGCGCTCTGCCGCTGGTTCCCGGCGGTGATGCCGGCGCTCTCGATGACCACCTCCGCCGTTGGGTCCTCGATTGACGCCAGCGACCTCCCGCCGCACGTCGCGGCTGCGACACCGTAGGTGCGGCGAGCGGCGGCGGGGATGCTCTTGCGACCCCGTCGACGCGGGCCGGCCCGTTGCGCGTGAGGCGCAACACGCGGAGCGTGCCGGCGGGCTTGAGGCCCTCTTGGCCTCGGGCCCGGAGGTCGCTGGCGCCATCGCATTGTTGACACATGAAGCAATTGCAGGAGCTTAAGGGTCGTTTCCGTGGCACGATTACTCGAGGGGTGTTGTGCCATGTTGTGCCACTAAATCAGAGCATTCTCGGGGCATAGGCTTCTCCGACAGCGGTATCAAGAGATCGTGAAATATCGCGTACTGCAGGGAACACATGAGCGTTGTTGGGTGCGGAAGTGAAGCTCTGCGGGCAGAGACGCCGTCGTCCTCGGGACGCATGCGTCCCGCAACCTGCGCGGCCGGCGTGCGTCGGCGCACGTACGAAACATCACGAAACGGCAACTGGTCTCATGCAAGGTAGCGCGCCGGACTCCTGGCGACGTGGCCCTCGCGGAGGCAACGATGGACGACGAGACGGAGTCACAGATGACCGACACCATCCGCCCGGCGCGCATGGGCGCGGACCTCGCCCGCAGCCTTCGCGGCGGGCCAGGGCCGTTGAACATCTACCTCACGGTGGACGAGGCCGCCGCGGTTCTCAGGACGACGAGAAAGGCGATCTATGCGCTCATCGAGCGAGGCCTGATCCCTGGCGTCCGTCGCGTCGGCCGTCGCATCCTCGTGCGGCAGAACGAGCTCATCGAGTGGATCGAGTCGAAGGCCGCGAAACGCCCGGCTTGAACTTTTCTCAAGATCGACCGGCATGAACTTTATTCAAGTGTTAGGATCCGATGACTAAACCGCGTGCCATCGACGTCATCCGAGCCCTTGCCGCTGCCGAAGCCGTGGTGTTCACCGAACACGCGGACGCGGAAGCGCGCAATGAGGGCTTCACGACGGACGACGTCGTCCACGCACTCGCTCACGCCACTTCCTGCGCGCCGGAGGCCGGCGATCTCGAGAAGTGGAAGGTCTACGGCCCGAGCTTCAGCGACGAGGAAATGGCTGTTGTTACGCTCATCGTCGAGGAGAAGCAGCTTCGCGTGATCACTGTTCACTTGCCGCCCTGAGGTGCCCGATGGTCGCCGCCAACCGATGCCACAACGACAACAGCGTCCTCGTCAAAGGGACGCACGCGTACCGTCAAACGGTGAGCGGCCGCGTGTTCACCGGAACGGCGCCAGCGCGCGTGTGCCCGACGTGTGGCGAGAAGTTCATCGCGGCGAAGGATCTCATCGCGCTCGATCGTGAGGTTGCTCGGCGTATTGCGCGTGAGGGCCCGGTCGACGGAGAGTCGTTCCGGTTCATGCGGAAGGCTCTTCGGATGAAGGCCGCTGACCTCGCGACGTTGCTCGACGTGACGCCCGAGACCGTCTCCAAGTGGGAGAACGCCAAGAACCCGGTTCAGCGCGCGGCGTGGATGGTCGTCGCTGAGATGGTTCTCGACGAAGCGGGGAACGTCCACGCGCCGATGAAGGCACGACTGGACGCGATTGCAAGAGGGCGGCGTCCGCGGAAGCGCGTCAAGCTAGACGCCGCATAGTGTCTGTGGCCTAAGCTCCATCGTATCCAGGGGGCGACGTTGGCAGCGAAGCGCGCGGCACCAGTTTAGTCGCTACGATGGATACATCCCCGTCTTCGACAAGAAGATCTCCGACGAAGAGAAGCGGGCGGCGCTCGACCGCGCTGGACGCGAAGCGCCCGCGGATGTCGGCGCCGCATACGAGGAGCTGCTGGAAGAGCAGGCACATGACCTCGGCGAAGACGCTGCGGTAGAGTCCTGACGGGCCCTGGGCAACCTCTCGGCGTTCTGCGTCGAGGGCTTTCAGGTAAGGAGCGCGAGAGCGCGGACGACTCCAGCGGAGACGTTTGGGGTTTTGGTGTTGAAACCCGGGCCGACTTTCTTGCTCTGTGGTGACTCTATGGTGACTCCACGATCAGCGCCTCGCGACGACGATCGTGGAACACCTTGATCTTGCTGGAGCCGACACCCGGACTTGAACCGGGGACCTGCTGATTACGAATCAGCTGCTCTACCAACTGAGCTATGTCGGCGACGGCGTCACCGTGGCGAAGGACGGGGAGGGTGTCAAGGCGGTGCTGGCGTCGACGCGCGTCACCACCGGAGCCCGCTCCACACCAGGCTCGAGGCGAGCACCCGGGCGCCGCGCCCGATCACGCCGCGTGGGTGAGGGCGAGGGGGTGGAGGCCTCCGAGCGCGGCGGCGGCGTCGGCGGGGCGGACGGACCACGCGGCGACGGCGAGGCCGCCGAGGACGGCGCGGTAGTCGGTGGTGAAGCGGAGGTCGCCTTCGCCGTCGAGGTCGTCGAGCGACGGCTGCGTCCCGTGCAAGCCGCCGCGGACGCGGCCGCCGAGGACGAACAAGGGCGCGGCGGTGCCGTGGTCGGTGCCGCCGCTGCCGTTTTCCTTCGCGCGACGCCCGAACTCCGACGTCGTCGCCACCAGCGTGTCGTCCCAGACGCCGTCGGCGCGGGCGAGCTCCCGCAGCTCGGCGAGGCCGGCCGCGAGCTCGGCGAGCAGGCGGTCCTGGCGCGCGCGCTGCGACACATGCGTGTCGAAGCTGCCGATGGTCAGCTTCACCACGGCGACGTCGAGCCGCGACAGCGCCCGGGCCGCCACCCGGCACTGCTGGCGGAACGCCTTGCCCTTCTGCGCCCCCGCCGGCAGCTCTCCGTGCACCGCGGCCTCGATGTCCTTGTGCGCCGCGCGCACCTCCTCGTGCACGCGCGCCAGGTGCGCGAGCGCCGCGTTCACCGCCGGCCGCGCGGTGCGCCGCGAGGTCTTGTCGTCGTCGGCGGCGAGGGCGTCGAAGCCGGGGCCGTCGAGCGGGCCGGGGTCGCCGCCCACGACGAGGCCGCGCGCGGGGGCGCCGGTCCTTGCGGCGGCGGCGCCGGCGACGCGGGCGACCCAGCCGTCGGTGCGCGCTTCGCCTGAGCCGCTCCCCGTGTGCCAGATGTCCTGCGAGCGGAAGTGCGAGCGCACCGGGTGCGGGTAGCCCACGCCGAGCACCACGCCGAGCTCGCCCGCCTCGAGCGCCGCCGCCAAAGGCGCGAGCGCCGGCGCCAGCGCCAGCCCGCGGCCCAGGCCGACGGCGTCCTTCTCGTCGAGCGCGAGGCTCGGGCGCAGCGCGCGGTAGCGCTTGTCGGCGAAGGGCACCACGGTGTTGAGCCCGTCGTTTCCGCCCTGCATCTCGACGAGGACGAGCCTGCGCCTCCAGCGGCCCGCCCGCGCGCTCGACGTCGACGACCCGAGCGCGGACGTGGCGGCGCCGGCGAGGGGCGAGAGCGCGAGGAGCTTCAAAAGGGTGCGGCGATCGAGCATGGCGGGCCTCCTGGGGCCGCGGCGGGCGAGCCGCGGGATCACTTGAGCTGGAACGCGGGGTCACGGGCGATGCCCTCGAGGGTGCCGTCGCCGTCGACGGGTGGGAGGGGGAGCAAGAGGGTGGCGAGCGGGACCCGGGGGTCGTCGTCCTTCAGGCGCGTGGCGGCGACCGCGTCGCGGGCGAGGCGCTCGCGGGCCGGGAGCGTCATCGTCGTCACCCAGCGCTCGCCGCCGCGCCAGCCCTTGACGTTCGGCGGATCGAAGAGGTCCTGGCCGAGCGCCCGCGCGGTGCGCGCCACCCACAGCGGCTCGGGTTGGCCGTCGTCGTCGTCGAGGAGCTCGAGCGAGCGCGCCGCGCCCACCACCAGCTCGAGCGGCGACTTCACGAGCGCCCCGCGGTTGTCCGGCGCCCAGAAGGCGTCGCTCAAAAGCAGCGCCCGCAACAGCGGCTTGATCTCCCAGCTCTTGCGGAAGTCCGCGGCGAGGCGCTTCACCTCCCGCGCGTCGGGCGTCGGCGAGACGAATTCGCGCCAGAGCTTGTCGACGATGAAGTCGGCCGTACGCGGCTGCGCCAGGATGATGTCGACGACGTCGGACTCGTCGAGGTCGCCGGTGACACCGAGGAAGGTCTTTTGCCCGTGGTCATGGCGGCGCCAGGGGTGGAGGAGGATGCCGCTGCGGGGGGCGATGGTGGTCCCCGAGAGCGCGCGCGCGCCCTCCTGCACGTCGCGCTCGGTGTAGTGACCCTCGCCGAGGGTGAACAGCTCGAGCAGCTCGCGCGCGAAGTTCTCGTTGGGCGCCGCCGCCTTGTTCCGGGCGCCGTCGAGGTAGACGAGCATCGCGCGGTCGTCGACGACGTCGCGCAGGAGCGTGGCGAAGTTGCCGGCCCCCTCGCGCCGAAGCATCGCGTTTTGCTCGAACAGCAGCGACGGCGCCTTCACCTTCTGCACGCTCGACGTGAAGTGGTTGCTCCAAAACAGCGTCAGCCGCTCGGTGAACGGCGACGGCGTCGCGAGCATCTCCTGCGCCCACCACGTCTTCAGCGCGATGGCCTCGGCCACGCGCTCCTCGCGCAGCGCGTCCCTCGCCTCGCGCGAGTCCGGCTTCGTTCGCGGAAAGAGCGGCGCGAACGGAGGCGGCGGCGTCGACGCGGTCGTGCGCAAGGAGCCGAGGACGGCGTCGACCGCCTGCTCGCGCGACAGCGGCGCGAGCGCTTCGACCTCGGCGCGGGTGGGGCCGAATTCGGTTCGGGCGAGGAGGTGGCGGGCGTCGGCGGGGTCGAGGGAGGGCAGGGCGAGCACGAGGGCGAGTGCGGCGGCGGTTCCCATGGGGAGTCGACACGCCGGCGGCGCGGATCGCAAAGCCGGGCTCGCTCATCGCGCGATCAGCGACCCCAGGGAGCGGCCGCGCTGATCGCCCGCTGCGGCGGGCAAGGCGAACGGCGCTCAGCGACGCGCGAAGAGATCCGTCGCGGCGACGAGGGCGCGGCTGGTGTTGGGCTCGAACGCGGAGTGGCCGGCGTCGGCGATGACGCGGAAGTCGGCTTCGGGCCACGCCTGGTGCAAGCGCCAGGCGCTCTCGAGGGGACAGACGAGGTCGTAGCGGCCCTGCACGATGACGCCCGGGATGTGACGGATGCGCGTGACGTCCTCGAGGAGCTGCTCGTCCCGCTCGAGGAAGCAGCGGTTCTTGAAGTAGTGCGTCTCGGTGAGCGCGCTGTTGAGCGCGCCCTTCTCCTCGAGCGCTTCGACGAGGTCCTCCGGCGTACACACGAGGCTGCTCAACAGCGTCTCCCAGACGTTCCACGCGCGGGCGGCGACGAGGCGCGCGGCGGCGTCGGGGGAGGCGAGGAGCTTTTCGTACGCGAGGAGCAGGTCGCCGCGCTCGGCCTCGGGAACCGGAGCGATGAAGTCGCGCCAGCCCTCGGGGAACATCGTGCCGAGGCCGCCGGACCGGTAGACCCACTCGGTTTCGCGCTTGGTCCCGAGGAAGATGCCCCGCAGCACGATCTCGGTGACGCGCTCGGGGTGCGCCTGCGCGTAGGCGAGCGCGAGCGTGCTGCCCCAGGAGCCGCCGAACACCTGCCACTTGTCGATGCCGGCGTGCTCGCGGAGCTTCTCGATGTCGGCGACCAGGTGCCACGTGGTGTTGTCCACCAGCGACGGCGACGGCGTGCTCCTGCCGCAGCCGCGCTGATCGAAGAGGACCACGTGGTAGCGATCCGGGTCGAACCAGCGACGGTGACCCGGGCTCGCCTGGGCGCCCGGCCCGCCGTGCAGGAACACCACGGGCTTCCCCTGCGGGCTGCCACAGTGCTCGACGTAGAGCTCGTGCACGTCGGAGACGCGCAGGCGCTCGGTCTTGTAGGGCTCGATCTCGGGATACAGCCAGGTGAGGGCGTCGCGCATGGCCCCTCGCCTAACGCGGCCGCTGCGCGCGCGCCACAGGGGGCGCCTCCGACGAGCGTCCCCCGACGAGCGTCCCCGACTGCGCGCGCCACGACGAGCGCGGGTAGCATGTGCCCATGGCCCGACCCGCGGCGACGGACGATCTCGACAGCGAGCGCACCGCGCGGCTGTGGACCCCCGAACGCGTGCCGCTCACGGTGCCCCTCGCCGGCCTCGGTGAACGCGCCCTCGCCTACCTCATCGACCTCTCGCTCCTCGTCGCCGTCGGCATGGCCGGCTTGCTCGTCTACAACGTGTGGGGCGATCTCTCGCGCGACCTCGGCGCGCTCTCCGGCGTCGGCACGCTGCTCCTCGGCCTCGCCGTCTTCGGCTTCGCCGTCAGCCTCGACGTCATCTGCGAGGTCGCCTTCGCCGGCCGCACCCTCGGCAAGCGCCTGCTGCGCCTGCGCGTGCTCCGCGCCGACGGCCGCCCGCCCGACCTGTTCGTCGCCGTGCTCCGAAACGTGCTGCGCATCCTCGACATCCTCCCCTTCGGCTACGCCGTCGGCACCGTCGCCCTGTTCCTCACGGGTACGCGCCGCCTCGGCGACCTCGTCGCCGACACCTTCGTCGTCACCGAGCGCTCGCAGCGAAGCGACCCCCTCGCCGCCTGCCGCGCCGCCGCCGGCGACGTCGTCGTCGCGCGCCCGCTGTGGTCCGACGCCGACGCCTTGCGCGCGCTCGGCATGGTCGAGCGCACCGAGAAGCTCGAGGCCAAGACCGCGCGCGCCCTCTGCCTCCGCACGCTGAAGCGCGTCGACCCCGCGAGCGCCGCCGAGACCACCGACCCGCGCGCCGCCCTCGGCGCCGCGTGCGTCGCGCTCGCCGCCGCCGCCGACGGCGTCGTGGGCGACATCGGGCGCCTCGTCGACGTCGAGCGCGAGCTGCGCGACGCCCTCGGGCGCTTGCGCGCGGGCTGCAGCGTCGACGACGTCGAGCGCGCCGACGCCGCCATCCGCCGCGCGTCCACGGAGCTCATGCGCGCCGAGCGGCGGAAGGTGCCGGCCCGCCACCTCGAGTCGCTCTCGCTTGCGCTCCTCGAGGCGGAGCGCAAGCGCACGGTGAAGCCGCCCCTCGGGCGCGCGCTGCGGCGCTACCTGCTGCACGAGGTGCCGCGCACGGTGTGGAGCGAGCGCGCGCTCATCGCGCGCGCGGGCGCGGTGCTCGCCATCGGCCTCTTCGTCGGCGGCGCCGTCGCCTACGCCAACGCGGACCTCGCGCGCGTCCTCGTCGGCGACAACGTCGCGCGCCACGTCGAAGACGGCGCCGCGTGGACGGACGCCATCGAGCAGAACGGCTCGTTCGCGCAGGCGAGCGTGCAGATCATCTTCAACAACGTCTTCGTGGGCTTGCGCGTGTTCGCGTTCGGGCTCCTCGGCGGCGTGGCCACCATCCTCGGCTTGCTGTCGAACGGCGTGCAGATCGGCGCCACCTTCGGCTACGCGCTGCGCCTGCACACGGCGGAGACGCTCCTGCGCTTCGTGTGCGCGCACGGCCCCGTCGAGCTCACCATGGTGTCGGTCGCGGGCGCCGCCGGCATGTGCCTCGGCCGCGCGCTCTTGTCGCCCGGGCACCGCACGCGCACGCGGGCGCTGCGCGAGGAGGGCGCGCGCGGGGTGCGCCTGTTGGTGGCGGCGTCGATGGGCTTTTTGTGCATCGGCACCGTCGAGGGCTTCGTGTCACCAGGGCGCATGTTCCCGACGCCGGTGAACCTCGGGATCGGCCTGACGCTGCTGGCGCTGTTTTGGACCTGGGTGCGCGTGTACGGCGCGCGCCCGGCGGAGCCGTAGCGACGTCAGCCGGGGGGCCACGACATGGGGCGGCCGCCGAGGACGTGCAGGTGCATGTGGAACACGCTCTGGCCGACGTCGGCGCCGTTGTTCATCACCACGCGGTAGGCCGCGAGGCCCTTGAGCTTGGCCACCTTGGCGGCGGTGGCCATGATGTGGCCGACCAGCTTCTCGTGGGCGTCGGTGACGTCGTCGAGGTTGGCCAGGCCCTCCTCTTTGGGGACGATGAGCACGTGCACCGGCGCCTGCGGCGAGACGTCGTCGAAGGCGAGCACGAGGTCGTCCTCGTACACTTTGCTCGCAGGGATCTCGCCGCGGATGATCTTGCCGAAGACCGTGGTCATTTCTTCTCCTCCATGGGGAGCTTTCGGGGTAGCGCGAGCGCCTTTTCGAGCGCGCCCGCGGCGAACAAGAGCGTCTCCTCGTCGAACGGCCTGGCGACGAGCTGCGCGCCGAGCGGCAGCTCCTCCCGCGAAAAGCCCGCGTTCAGCGAGAGCGCGGGCAGGCCCGCGAGGCTGGCGGGCACCGTGTAGACGTCGGCGAGGTACATGGCGAGCGGATCGCTCACGCGCTCACCGAGCTTCCACGCGGGCTCGGGCGCGGTGGGCGTGAGGATGACGTCGCAGCGGGTGAACGCCTCGGCGAAGTCGCGCGCGACCAGCGCCCGCACCTTCTGCGCCCGGCGCGTGTAGGCGTCGTAGTAGCCGGCGGAGAGCACCCAACTGCCGAGCACCACGCGCCGCTTGACCTCGCGGCCGAACAGCGCCCGCGTCTCCTCGAGCATGGGCCCGAGGCCGCGCTCCTGCCCCCGTCGCGCGCCGTAGCGGACGCCGTCGTAGCGCGCGAGGTTCGAGGACGCCTCCGCGGTGCACAGCACGTAGTACGTCGCCACCGCCTGCGGCGCGTGCGGCAGCTCGACGTCGACGACGACGGCGCCGGCGTCGGCGAGCGCGCGCTCCGCGCCGTCGAGCGCGTGGCGGACGTCGGCGTGGAGCCCTTTGCCGAAGAGCGCGCGCGGGACGCCCACGCGCAGCCCGGCCGCGCCCCGGTCGCGTCCGCGGCCGACGGCGTCGACGAGGGCGGGCACGGGGCGATCGGCGCAGGTGGCGTCGCGCGGGTCGGCGCCGGCGATGACCTCGAGCAGCATGGCCGCGCCCTCGACGTCCGCCGCCAGCGGCCCGACGACGTCGAGCGAGGAGGCGAACGCGACGAGCCCGTGGCGCGAGACGCGGCCGTAGCTCGGCTTCACGCCGACGACGCCGCACAGCGCGGCGGGTTGGCGGACGGAGCCGCCGGTGTCGCTGCCGAGCGCGCCGGGCACCATGCCCGCGGCGACCGCCGCCGCGGCGCCGCCCGAGGAGCCGCCGGGGACGCGCGTGAGATCCCACGGGTTCCGCGTGGGCTTGAACGCGCTGTTCTCCGTGGACGAGCCCATGGCGAATTCGTCGCAGTTGGTGCGGCCGAGGAGGACGGCGCCCGCGGCCTTGAGCCTCCGCGTCACCGTGGCGTCGTAGGGCGACACGAGGCCCTCGAGGACGCGGCTGCCGGCGGTGAGGGGCGCGCCCTCGCACGCGAGGTTGTCCTTGAGCGCGACGGGGACGCCGTCCAGGGGCGACAGCGTACGGCCCTTCGCGCGGCGCTCGTCGCTCCGCCGGGCGGCGGCGCGCGCGCCTTCGGCGTCGACGGTGAGGAACGCGCCGACGACGGCGTCGCGGCGATCGATGCACGCGAGGCAGGTGTCCGCGAGGGCGGCGCTGGTGGTGCTCCCCTCGTCGAGCGCGCGGGCGACGGCCGGCAGCGGTTCCATGCCGGTCGTTTGGGCCATCCCCCGTCGCTGTTCAAGGGGCCCGGGGAGGTGCGCCCCGTCATTGCACCCGAACGAGCGGGTGGCACCATCGGGCCATGACCCCGCACCGCCCTCCCGGGCCCGCGTTGTCCGCCGCGCTCCTCGCGGCGTGCGCCGCGCTCGGCGTCGCGCTCGGCGGGGCGCAGTGCGGCGACGCCGGTGATCCCGCGCGCACCTGCGCCTCCGCCGTCGACTGCGACCCCGGCGAGGCCTGCCGCGACGGCGCCTGCGGGCCCAACGACGCGGGCGAGGGCGAAGGCGAAGGCGAAGGCGAGGGCGAGGCGCAGGACATCGCCGCGCTGTGCACGCACCAGGCCCAGTGCACCGGCGACCCCGAGAGCGCGCAGGCTTGCATCGACAGCGCGCAGTCCCAGCTCGCCGATCTGCGCGCCTCGGCCGACCCCGACTGCGTGCGCGCGTCGTCGTCGCTGGCGGCGCTGTATGCGTGCGCCGCCGGGGCCACATGCGAAGAGCTCGCCGACCAGGCGGCGCTCGAGGCGCGCTGCCCGGTCTTCAACGACGTCGCCGCCGCCGCCGGGAGCTGCGGCTCCTTCGTCGGTGAAGGCGAGGGCGAGGGCGAGCCTCTGTGCGCGCTGCCCGGCGTCGACCCGGGCGCCACGGGGATCGTGTTCCTCGACGGCCTCGACGCCGTCGTCGACCCCGTCGCCGACCTCGACTGCGGCACGGCGTCGTCGGCGACGGTCCACGTCCGCGTCGAGGGCGACGCCACCCTCGTCGCCGCGGGGCTCGCGTCGTTCGACGGACAGCGCGCCCTCGCCCTCGTCCACCTCGATGTGAGCGTGCCGGGGCTCGTCAGCGCCACCGCGTGCGACGCCGCCGACTTCGCATCCAGCATCGCCGTGCAGCTCACGCTCGTGGACGGCTCCCAGACCAACGTCGTGTGCGGCTTCGTCTCCGCGCCTTGAGGTTCCCCATGCCCCGTCCCGCCCCCCTCCATCTCCCCCTCGCGCGCTCGCTCGCGGTGGGCGCGGCGTTCGCCCTCGCGCTCGCCGCGTCGTCGTCGGCGTGCGATCTGTTCGCCGCGCCCGGGTCGTGCGGCACCGACGACGACTGCCACGGCAGCAAGATCTGCGTCGACGGCGCCTGCCAGGAGTGCGGGGACGATCGCGACTGCGACGCCAACGAGAGCTGCCAGGACGGCGACTGTGTCCGCGGCGGCCGCGAGGGCGAAGGCGAGGGCGAGCCCGGCGAAGGCGAGGGCGAGGGCGAGGGCGAAGGCGAAGGCGAGGGCGAGGGCGAGGGCACCTGCTCGTCGTCCTGCGACTGCGCCGTCGGCGACGCGTGCATCGCCGGCGTGTGCACGGCGTCGCCGGGGTTTTGCGCGAGCGACGCCGAGTGCCCGCGCGCCGACGTCGCGTGCTCGCCGCAACTGTGCCAGATCATCGGCTGCATCCCCGCGGGCGGCGAGGGCGAGGGCGAAGGCGAAGGCGAGGGCGAGGGCGAGGGCGACTGCGACCTGGCGTCGCTTCAAGCCACGTGCACGCTCACGGGACAGTTCGCCGACGGCGACACCTGCAGCTGCGTCGCCACCGACGTCTGCTCCGGCCACATCGGCGCGGGCACCAGCGACGGCTGCGACTGCGGCTGCGGCGTCCACGATCCCGACTGCGGGACCTCCGGCTGCGACACGCCCAACTGCGGCACCACCACGCTCGGCTGCGGCTTTTGCTGGGACGGCAACGCCACCGCGCTGTCGCAGTGCCCGATCTGACGAGGCCCAGCGGACGAGCGGCCCCGCCCGCCGCGCGTCGAGTCAGCGCTTCTGCGCCTTGGCCCAGGAGTCTTTGAGGCCGACGACGCGGTTGAACACCGGGGCGTTGTCCTTCGAGTCCTTGGGGTCGGCGAAGAAGTAGCCGATCCGCTCGAACTGGAAGTGCGCGCCCGGCGCCGCCGCCGCGAGCATCGGCTCGGCCTTGGCGCCGGAGACGACCTCGAGGCTGTTCGGGTTGAGCTGCGTGCGGAAGTCGACGTCGTCGGCGCCCGGGCTCTCGACGTTGAACAGTCGATCATAGAGCCGCACGGTGACGTCCTTGGCGTGCGCCGCGCTCGCCCAATGAAGCGTGCCCTTGACCTTGCGCCCGTCTTTGGCGTCGCCGCCGCGGGTCTCGGGGTCGTACGTGCACACGACCTCGACGACGTCGCCGGCGTCGTTCTTCTTCACCTCGGTGCAGGTCACGAAGTACGCGCCGCGCAGGCGCACCTCCTTGCCGGGCGCGAGCCGGAAGAAGCCCTTGGGGGGCGCCTCCATGAAGTCGTCGCGCTCGATGAACAGCTCGCCGGAGAACGGCACCTTGCGCACGCCGAGCTCGGGCTTGAGCGGGTGGTTCTGCGCCTCGACCTCGTCCACGGTGCCCGCGGGCCAGTTGGAGATCGTCACCTTGAGGGGGCGCAGGACGCACATCGCGCGAGGCGCGTTCTCGTTGAGGTCGTCGCGGACGCAGCCCTCGAGCACGCCGACCTCGATGGGCGCGTCGTTCTTGGTGACGCCGACGACGCGGGCGAGCTCGCGGACGCTCCTGGCGGTGTAGCCGCGGCGGCGGAGCCCGGCGAGCGTGGGCATGCGCGGGTCGTCCCAGCCGTCCACCTTCTTTTCGTTCACGAGCTGCAGGAGCTTGCGCTTGGACATCACGACGTAGGTGAGGTTCAAGCGGCCGAACTCGTACTGGTGCGGATCGCCGGGGGGCGGGGCGATGGGCCCGCCGGCGGGGATGTCTTTGAGCTGCGCGAGCACCCAGTCGTACAGCTCGCGGCGCGTCTCGAACTCCAGGGTGCAGATGGAGTGGGTGATGTCCTCGATGGCGTCGGAGATGCAGTGGGCGTAGTCGTACAGCGGGTAGATGCACCACGCGTCGCCGGTGCGGTGGTGGCGCGCGTGGCGGATGCGGTAGGCGACGGGGTCGCGCATCACCATGTTGCCGTGGGTCATGTCGATCTTGAGGCGCAGCGTGCGCTCGCCGTCCTTGAACCCGCCCGCGCGCATGGCGCGGAACAGCTCGAGGTTCTCGTCGACGGACCGGGCGCGAAAGGGGCTGTCGCGCCCCGGCTTGTTGAAGTCGCCGCGCAGCTCGCGCACCTGCTCGTCGTTGAGGTCGTCGACGTACGCCTTGCCCATCTTGATGAGCTCCTCGGCGTACAGGTACATCTTCTCGAAGTAGTCGGACGCATAGTAGAGGTGCTCGCCCCAGTCGAAGCCGAGCCAGCGCACGTCGCCGAGGATGCTGTCGACGTACTCGGTCTCCTCCTTCTCCGGGTTGGTGTCGTCGAAGCGCAGGTGGGTGCGGCCGCCGAACTTTCGTGCCAGACCGAAATTCAGACAGATGGACTTGGCGTGCCCGATGTGGAGGTAGCCGTTGGGCTCCGGCGGGAAGCGGGTCACCACCTTTCCGCCGTGCTTTTGCGACGCGAGGTCGGCCTCGACGATCGCCTCGATGAAGTTGGGGCCGGATGCGGGGGCAGGCGGGGACGACATGTCCCACCTCTATCGACGTCTCACCGGGTTCTCAAAGGGGATCGGGGCCCGGCGATCCCCTATGCTTTCGAACCGATGCCGGAGGATGAAGACGGGATCGACATCGATGTCGATGGACCCACGCGTGTGGTGTCCGCCGACACGCTCGAGGTCAAGCCCGTGGTCGTCGCCGCCAACGATTGAGACACGATGCCCGGCGCCGGCGCTCCCCCGCAGCGCATCGGGCGCTACACGCTGGTGCGCCTGCTCGGCAAGGGCGGCATGGCCGAGGTCTACCTCGCCAAGCAGGACGGGCCCGCCGGCTTCCAGAAGACCTGCGTCGTCAAGCGCATCCGCAAGAGCCTCGCCGAGGAGCCGCGCTTCATCGAGATGTTCCTGCGCGAGGCGCGGGTGGCCGCGCGCCTCAACCACCCCAACGCGGTGCAGATCTTCGAGCTCGGCCAGGACGGCAAGGAGTACTTCCTCGCCATGGAGTTCCTCGACGGCGTGTCGCTGCATCGCGCGGCGCGCCGGTCGTGGCACCACGGCGAGAGCGTCCCCATGGAAGTGGTGCTGCGCGCCGCCGCCGACGCCGCCCTCGGTCTGCACCACGCCCACTCGCTGGTCGGGCTCGACGGCAGGCCCACGCCGCTCATCCACCGGGACGTCAGCCCCGACAACGTCATGCTCACGCGCGACGGCGTCTCCAAGGTGCTCGACTTCGGCATCGCCAAGTCCACCGACGTCGAGGAGGTCACGGGCACCGGCGAGGTGAAGGGCAAGATCCCCTTCATGTCCCCGGAGCAGCTCCAGGGGCTCACGCTCGACAACCGCAGCGACCTCTGGTCTCTCGGCGTCACGATGTACTGGCTGCTCACCGGCGTTCGCCCCTTCGACGCGACCACCGAGCCGATGACCATCGACGGCATCCTGCGGCGCGACCCCAAGCGCCCGCGGGAGCTGAACCCGCTCATCCCGCAGCCGCTCGAAAGCATCGTCATGCAGCTCCTCGAGAAGGAGCGCGAAAAACGCGTCGCCAGCGGGGCGGAGCTCGCCGACAAGCTGCTCGCGCTCCTCGGGCCCGCCGCGGGCTACGGGTCCGCGTCGACGTTCGCGGCGCGGGCCATGTCGTGGGCCGATCAGGATCCGCAGCAGCCCATCAGCGCGCTCACCATCCTCGCGGCGCGGCCGGAGAGCCAGTGGCTCAAGCGCCTCGACGACGACAGCGGCGGCCTCGAGCGCCTGTTCCCCGAGAGCACGCCGACCGGCGCGCGCCGCGCGCTGCTGCGGCCGCACCCGGAGCGCGCGCCGTCGACGGGCAAGACCGTCACCGGCCTGTCGGCCGTCGAGCGGCCCTCGCACCTCTTCCCCGTGGCGGCGGGCGTGGTCGCCGCGGCGGCGCTGGCCATCGGCGCGTTCTTCACCTTGCGCGCGCTGCGCGAGCCCGAGGAGCCCTCCGTCGTCACTGCGGCCCCGCTCCCGAACGGCGGCGCGAACGGCGCGACCTCGGGTGACGCCGCCGGTGACACCCACGCGGACGACGCCCCCGCAGGCGCCGCCCCCGCAGACGCCGCCCCCGCAGGCGCCCGCGCAGACGCCGCCCACGTTGTCGCCGCCGCGAGCGACGGCACCGCGGCTCACGGCGCCGACGCCGATGCCGACGCGCACGACGGCGGCGCCAGGCACGAGGCGCAGCACGTCCACCACGACTCGCGCATCCCGGTTCACGCGACGGCGCCGGCGTCCGTGGCGTGGAAGCTCAACGGGCACCACCTCGGCAGCGGCAGCGGCGCCCTGCGCGTCCCTCGCGGCACGGCCCGCCTCACGGCCGTCGACACTCTCACCGGCGGCGTCACCACGGTCAGCATCAACGACGGCAACGCCGACTACGGCGCGGTCGCGACGGGCACCCTGGTGGTGCGCGCGCAGCCCTGGGCCGAGGTGCAGATCGGCCGCAAGCGCATCGGCACCACGCCGCTCGATCCGCTCACGCTCAAAGCGGGGCGCTACACGGTGCACATGGTGCACGACAACCTGCAGAAAAACGTCGTCGTCGACGTGAAGCCGGGCAAGCGCGCATTCGCCACAGCGGACATGCGCGAGTCGCCGTGAGCGGCCGCTCCCTCCGGGAGCTTGATCACTCCATGGTGCTGACGGCGAACATGGCGCCGCCGGCGACGAGCGCGGCGACGCCGATGCCGGCCGCGACCTGCCCGCCGATCTGCGTGGCGATGGACTGATCGCGCAGGTTGGCGGCGTCGGACTGGAACTTGGCGTCGATGGCCTGCTGCCGGAGCGCGAGCCCGAAGGCCCACACGCCGCCTCCGCCGAGCGCGACGACGCCGCCGACCACGGCGGTGCCGATGGCCACGGGCACGAGCGCCGACGCCGCCGGCTCGGGCGTCACGGGTGTCCCGTTCGACGGTGTGGGCGCCGTGACGTTCGGTCCCGTCGTCGTCGCGCTGTCGGTGCTGCCGTCGGGGGGCGTCGCGGTGCCGGCCTCGGTCGGGTGTGGTCGCGCGCGGACGCGGGCGCGGGCGTCCTCCAGCAGCGCCTTGATCTTGGGCGACGCGTCGCGCGGCAACACGATGAGCGGGTCCGCCGTGACGGCGTCCTCGAACGCCAAAGACGCGTGCGCCTGGTCGCGCAGCTCGGCGTAGGAGAGCCCGAGCCAGACCAGGGCCACAGCCTTGTCGCCGGGCGCGAGCCCGGGGCGGTTGGCGAGCTTGTCGAAGGTCTTGGTGGCCTTTTCGTAGTCGAAGGTCTCGAGCTGGTCTTGCCCCTTCTTGAAGTCGGGGTCGTTGTCGAGCGCTCCGGTCAGCATGACGACTATCAGGAGAAACATACGTCCTCACAGATGCCACGCCGGGCGCGTCATTGGAAGTCAACGTCCAGGATGTAGGAGTCGAGGACGTCGCTGTCGCCGCAGGCGCCCACGATGACGTAGAGGGTCTCGCCGGGCGACAGCGGCCCGCCCACCGTGGAGCACACATCGAGACCGTTATCGGCGTTGTCGTCGTTGAAGTCGATCTCGTTCCCGGCGTCGTCGGCGACCACGAGCACCGTGTCCATGTAGATGTCGGGGTTGTCCGCCTCGTCGCACGGGTCGAGGCGCGCGTGGGTGCTCACCGTGACCATGTGCGTGGTCGGGTCGTCGTTGCGGATGGCGAAGACGTCCTCGTCGCCGGCGGGATCGAGGCTGGCCAGGATGCGTTTGCTCGAGGTGATGGCCCCGTTTTGGTCGGCGATGTCGAAGGCCGGCGGCCGCACCGGCGGCGTCTGATCGAGCGCCTCGCCGAGGTCGTCCGGCGAGAAGCAGTCGCCGCTGCGGTGGTGGGTGCCGTTTTCGTTCGGCTCGATCTCGACGTCGTCGAAGTTGAAGGTGCAGTCGCTGCCGCAGTCGTCCGCGTCGGAGGTGTTTCCGTCCTCGCACTCCTCGAGGCGGCGCGCGAGGAAGCCGTCGCCGCACACGAGCTCGCGGCCGTCGGCGGTGAGGGTGTAGGCGCCGTCGGCGAACCCGTCGACGCTCACGAACGCGGTCTCCCCCGCGGCGAGGTCCACTTCGAGGTGCTCGAGCTCGCCGACGTCGGCGTTGTCGATGCACCCGAGCTCCTGCGCCTGGACGCCGCACGCGGTGCTCACGGAGAGGATGCCGTCGAAGCCCGGGTCGCTGAGGTCGAGCAGCATGGTCCCGGGCACCGTCGCCGTCACCGCCCACACCTGGTCGGATCCGCCGGACCCCACCGCGCACGAGGGCTCGAGGTCGTTCCCCGCGCCCCGCGTGTCGCCGACGTTGTCCCCGGGGAGCAGGTCGAACGGCGCCGCGCAGGTGCCGTCGCCCTCTCCTTCACCTTCGCCTTCTCCCTCTCCCTCGCCCTCTCCCTCTCCCTCGCCCTCTCCCTCTCCTTCGCCCTCTCCCTCGCCCTCGCCCTCGCCCTCGCCCTCGCCCTCGCCTTCGCCCTCGCCTTCGCCTTCGCCCTCGCCCTCGCCCTCGCCCTCGCCCTCGCCTTCGCCCTCGCCTTCGCCCTCGCCCTCGCCCTCGGCGATGACGACGACGCACACGCTGGAGATGCACGTGAAGCCCGCGACGCACGCGTGGGTGCCGTCGCACTCCTTCTGGTCGAGCGGCACCTCGAGCACGCACGCGGGCGCGCCGGCGAGGAGGGCGAGGAGGGCGAGCCGCATCCCCCGGAAAATACCCCGCCGCCGTCGGCGCGGCGAAAGTGTCCCGCTTACTCCTCGACGATGACGAACTCGACCCGCCGGTTCTGCGCGCGCCCGTCGTCGGTGGCGTTGTCCGCGATGGGGCGATCGGGGCCGTAGCCGGCGGCGTCGAGGCGGCCGGCATCGACGTGCCCCTGGTCGATCAGATACTTGCGCACGCTCTTCGCGCGCCGCTCCGACAGGTCCTTGTTGTGCGCGTCCGGGCCGACGTTGTCCGTGTGTCCCTCCACGCGGACCTTCTTGATCTCCGGGTGCGCCTGCAACACCGCCGCCACGTTGTCGAGCAGCGGGAAGCTCTTCTTCTTGATCGTGTCCTTGTCGGTGTCGAAGAAGACCTTGTCTTTGATCTCGAGCTTGGCCTCCGTAATCACCACGAGCTGCGTCTTGGCGCAGCCGCCGTTCTCCGCCGGTCCGGGCTCGTCTGGGCAGTTGTCGAAGCGATCCACGACGCCGTCGCTGTCGCGATCCTTGTCCGGACAGCCGCCGTTTTGCTTGGGCCCGGCTTCGTCGGGGCACTTGTCGTCGCCGTCGAGCAAGCCGTCGGCGTCGTTGTCGGGGTCCGGGCAGCCGTCTTCGTCCTGGAAGCCGTCCTTGTCCTCCGCCTCGTTCTTGCATTTGTCTTTGTCGTCGGGGATGCCGTCGCCGTCGTTGTCGAAGTCGGGACAGCCGTCTTCGTCCTCGAAGCCGTCCTTGTCCTCGGCCGCGTTCGGGCACTTGTCGTCTTCGTCTGCCACGCCGTCGTGGTCGTTGTCGTCGGGGCAGCCGTCGTCGTCCTCGAAGCCGTCCTTGTCCTCGGGGAGCTGCGGGCACTTGTCCTTGTCGTTGGGGATGCCGTCGTGGTCGTCGTCGCCGACGTCGGGGCAGCCGTCGTCGTCCTCCCAGCCGTTGAAGTTCTCCGCGAGCTTGGGGCACTTGTCCTGCGCGCCGACGAGGCCGTCGCCGTCGTAGTCGTAGGCGGGCCGGTCCGAGGTACGCACGCCGAGGAACACGCGGAAGTCCGGCACGCCGTAGCCCGCGACCACGCCGACGCCGCCGCCCGCGAAGACGTCGAAGGGTCCCCACAGCGACGTGCGCCCCTCGAGCACGAGCTCCACCGGGTTGCGCGCGGGCGCCGACGACTCGGCGCCGGCGGCGTTGAACTCCACCGCGTTGCCGCGGAAGAGATCATCGGTGGCGGCCGCGCCCTGCAGCGACAGGCCGAGCTCCGTCTCGCGGCCGGGGGCGAGGTCGAAGTCGTAGGCGGCGGCGGCGCGGTAGATGAGCTCGTCACCGATGCTCAGGTTGGGGATGGTGACGACGTCGCGGAAGCGGTGGCCGACGTTGGCCGCCAGGCGCAGGGGCCCGAACGTGCGCGAAAACGCGATGCCCGGCGTGATCGTGGGTCCGCCCTCGCCGCCGTAGTCGGTGAACTGTCCCGACGGCAGGGTGAACGGCAGCAGCACGGCCACGTCGAGGGGCGCGCCGTCGCTCTGGCGCAGCACGCGCACCTTGGGGGAGACGGCGATGTCGCCGAAGCCGGTGGAGAGCGAGCCCTGCGACAGGATCACGGGCACGTCGAGGCCGACCTGCACCCAGTTGAACAGCGCGAGGGCGAAGACGGCGTCCGCCGTGAAGCGGTCCTCGACGAGGAGGGACTTGCGCGCATACGGCGTGTCGCCGGCGTCGTCGAACGTGAACACCGGGTTCTTCTCGTAGCCGAGCCACAGCGCGGCGTCCCAGCCCCACGTGTCGGGGACGCCGGCCCACGCGGTGCTGCCGATGCCTTCCTTGTCCACCGCCGGCTCGAGCCTCTCGCCGGGGAACACCTTGTCCTGCGCCGCCGCCGGCGGCGCCGCCATCGCCGCGAGGATGCCGCACACCGCCAGGGGGAGCACACGCACGTTCTTCATGCGCGCGTGGCTAACACGGATCCCGCTGCGCCCGCTATTCGGCCGACCTGAGGGCGGTGACGAAGTCCGACAGGGCCACGTCGAACGCGGCCGAGCGCAGGGTGCCGCCGTGCGCCTTCTGCATCTCGGCGAGCCGCGCGAACGCGACGGGGATGTCGCCCGCGAGCTTGGCGTGCACCTCGTCGAGGCTCCAGCGCTCGCCCTTGAGGTTCTGCTCCATCTCGTACGTCGACACCGTGACGCCGGAGGCGTTGGCGAAGACGTCGGGGAGCACGGTGATCCCCCGGCTCTGCAGGACGTTGTCGCCCTCGAGGGTGGTGGGGCCGTTGGCGCCCTCGGCGACGATCTTGGCGCCGATCTCCTTGGCCACCGCGTCGGTGATCACGCCCTCCCGCGCGCAGGGCGCGAGGATGTCGACCTTGCTCTTCCAAAACGTATCCATGTCGACGGCCTCCGTGCCCGGGAAGCCGCGGATGGTGCCGTGCTCCTTGCGGAACGCGTCGAGCGCCTCCACGTCGTCGCGCGTGAAGCCGCCCTTCTTCTCGACGGCGAACGACGTGCCGTCGAACTCCGCGATGCTGGTGACCTTGGCGCCGAGGTCGAGGTACGCGATGACGGCGCCGCGGCCGACGTTGCCGTAGCCCTGCACCGCGACGGTCTCGCCGGAGAATTTGTCGGCGCCGGCGGGAACGAGGCCGTCGTGCTTCATGAGCTCCAGCGTCGACAGCGCCACGCCGAGGCCGGTGGCCTCGCTGCGCCCGAGCGAGCCGCCCTTTGGCACGCTCTTGCCGGTGAACGTCGCGAGCAAGCCGACGTCCTTGATCTTCCCCTCGTCGAAGAGCTTCAGGTACGCGTCCACGTACGGCGTCCCGAGGCCGTCGCCCTTGTCCGCGCCGACGTCCTTGAGCGCCGCCGGCACGGCGAGGCCCTCGACGTCGCTCACGCCGTTTTTCACGAGCCACCCGAGGTACGCGTCGACGGCGATGTCCATGAGCGCCACGCGCGGGTGGCTGGTGCCGACGTCGGGCGCGGGCACGTCGATGCCGGGCCCGAGGGCGATGCGGCCGTCGGCCTTGCCGGAGTCCATGAGGCCGCCGACCCAGCCGCGCATCGCGCGCGCCATCTCCCCGTCGCTGAGCTTCTTGGGGTCGGCGACGAAGCCGCCTTTGGCGCCGCCGACGGCGACGTTCATGATGGCGGTCTTGGGCCCCATCTCCGACGCCAGCGCGTTCACCGTGTCCTGGTCGAGGTCGGGCACCACGCGCAGGCCGCCCTTGCCGGGGCCGCGGATGGTGGTGAACACCGTGCGAAAGCCGGTGGTGTCGGCGAGGGAGCCGTCGTCCTTGCGGTACGAAAACGAAAACTGCGCCTGGCGCTCGGGCTTGGAGACGCGCGACCACTCGGCCTTGGTGATGCCGAGCTCGCCCTTCAAGCGATCGCGCGCGTGGGTGAGCTCGATGACGACCTTGGTCATGAACGCGCGGCTGCGCGTGGGCACGCTCGTCGTCACCTTCTTGTCGGCCTTGGCCTTCACCTCGGTGGAGCCGCGGGTGATGAAGAGCTGCGCGCCCTTGGTGGAGCCCGCGTGCGGCACGGTGCCGACGGGGCGCTTGGAGCCGCCGGGGGTGGAGATGCCCTCGCCGACAGGGGGATCGAAGCCGCGGGGGGCGGAGACGCCGTGGCCGACGGGGACGCCTCCGCCGGGTGGGGTGGAGACTCCGTTGCCGTTGGGCGTCTCGAGCTCGACGCGCTTGGCGGGCGCGTCCTCGCCGATGCCGCCGCGGCCGCCGCTCTGCTTGCTGCGATCGAGGGGGAGCCGGGCGGCGTTGGGGTTGAGCTGCGTCTTCATCCTGCGATGAGAGCGCGGATCGGGTGTCGTCCACAAGCGATTGTGTGCGATCGGTCAAACGACCAGGCGCGGCCGGCCGAGCCAGCGGGCCCAGGCGGCCCCGCGCACCGGGAGCGCGGGGCGCACGACGTCGCCGAGGGCGCCGGCGACGAGCTCGCGGCCGCGCGCGTCGAGGAGGGGCGTCCCGGGCAGGTGCCCGCGGGCGGCGGCGGTGGCGGGGACGGGGCCGTGCTTGACGGCGTCGGCGAGCGCGTCGAGCGACAGGGAAAACGGCGCGCCCACGGCGTCGAACAGCGGCAGGGCGCGCAGGGCGGCGCTCCAGGCGGCGGCGTCGGTCTCGAAGAGGGCGTCGCGGACGGAGCGGCGCTCGCGCGAGGAGAGGTCCTCGAACGCGGAGGCGATGCCGCGGACGAGCGCGGCCTCGGCGGCGCGCAGCACGACGTCGGCGGCGCGGCGCGCGGCGACGGCGTCGTCCTCGGGGCCGAAGCCGCGCACGCTGACGTGGCCGACCAGCGGGATGCCGCCGCGGCGGCGCGGGCGCGCGGCGAGGTAGACGCCGTGGCTGTAGATGACCATGCGGCTCTTTTGGGGATCGGCGGCGAGGCCGACGACGGCGCGGCCGCCGGGGCCGCGCACCACGCGCGCGAGGCGGGCGGCGGGATCGCGCGGGAAGGGACGATCCACGCGGCGGCCGTCGACGAGCACCGGCGCGTCGGCGTAGCGGCACCACGCCTGGAGCTGGCGGCGCTCGTCGGAGGCGTCGCCGTCTCGATAGACCACCACCGCCGCCGTCGACGACGGCGCGGGCGGCGTGACGATGCGGCCGCCCGCGGCGGCGGCGGGCCAGGGGCCGCGCACCTCCGCGCGCGCCGAGGTGGCGAGGACGGCGAGCAGCGCGAGGCTGTGCTGCTCCTCGAGCGCCAACAGCGCCGACGCGGTCTCGCGCTCGCCCGAGCTCGAGAGCACGCGCGTGACGAGGTCGATCTCCTCGGCGCTCGCGCCGGGGCCGCGCCACGAGACCACGAGGCGCTCGCGGCCGCAGGTGACGTCGACGCGGGACGCACCGAGGGCGAGCGCGCGGCGCACGAGGCGCACGCCGTCGAAGGCGAGGCTCGGCCGTGTGCGCTCGGTGAGCGCGCGCACCGCGGCGGCGGTGTCGACGCTGATGGACAACGGCCTGTCGGGAGGGGCGGCGCTCATGAGCGGCCGCGCCACAGCGACGCGCGCCGATAGAGGTCGACGGCGGCGTCGACGTCGCGGGCGTCGTCCTCGCCGAGGAGCACCAGGAGCCGCGGCGCCGGGAGCGGCAGCGACAGCTCGACGAGCCCGCTGCCGGGGACCACGCGCGCGGCGGCGGTGGGCTCGAAGCGCGCGGCGAGCGCCTGCACCGCGCGCGCGCGCTCGTCGACGGGGCGCGTGAGCGCTTCGCGGGCGCGCTCGAGGTCGACGAGGCCGAACAGGCCCGCGCGCACGGCTTCCACGATGGGATCGCCGGCCATGAGCACGGCGCCGCGGACGGGGCCGGCGGCGCGGGCGCGGTCGACGGAGAGGCGGCCGCGCGCGGCGAGCTTCTCCGCCTCGCGCAACGACAGCGGGCGGCCGCGCAGGCGGGGCAGCAGCCTGCGGTGCCACAGCCGCAGGGGATCGTTCTTGTCGCCGCGGCGGAGCGCGAGCGCGAAGAGCGAGCTGAGGTCGACGCGCGCCCGGGCGGCGGTCTTGCGTCGCCGGCCGAAGAGCGCGAGCGCGCCGAGGACGGCGAGCGCGTCGACGAGGGCGACGACACCGACGAAGCCGACCACGCCCCGCCTGTCCCCGTGCAGGAGCGCGCGCGCGCCGCGCGTGAGCGGACCGGCGCCGTCCACGGCGCGCGGCGCCGGCGGGAGCGGGCGCGACCCGCCGGCGCGCACGTACCTGCCGTCGTCATCGCCGATCGCACGGCGGTCGCCGGCGCCGCGCTCGCGATTGTCGTGGGCGTCAGGCGCCGCGCGCGGGTCAACCGCGGCGCGCCCGACGGCGGCGGCACGCGCGGCGGCACGCGCGGCGGAGGGCGCCGCGCTCGCGCCGGCGGGCGGTGTGCCGTCCGAGGACCTCGAGGACGTCGAGGACGTCGAGGAGGGGAGCTCGAGGGGCGGGCTCGCGTCCGCGACCACCACGGTCCCGTCGACGAACGCCTCGGCCCACGCGTGCTGCAGCGGCGCGACCACGCCGTCTTGCACCACGAGGCCCGTCGCGAGCCGCGCGTTCACGCCGGACTCGACGAGCACGGCGACGAGCACGGCGTTCATCACGTCGCAGTCGCCGGCGCCGGCGGCGAGCACGCGCTCGAAGAAGCCGCCGCTGCCGCCCTCGACGGCGCGGCGGGTGGCGGCGTCGGCGCCGTAGCGCAAGCGGCGGCGCACGAAGGCGACGGCGCCGTCGATGCGCTCGCGCTCCGACAACACCGACAGCGACAGCGCGACGCGCTTCAGCTCGTCGGGCAGCGCGACGCGCGCGGGGAACGGCGGCGGAGGCGTCGACGGCGTGCGCACCAGACGGTAGCGCACGATGCCCTCCCCCGAGGCGCGCGCGAGCCACACCAGGCCGCGGCCGTCGCCGAAGAGGGCGCCGCCCTCGCCGGGGCCGCCCTCGCCGGGGCCGTCGACGGCGGGCGCGGTCCCGGCCGCCGCGGGCAAGGGCACCGGCGTGCCGTGCGCGCGGAACGAGACCTCCGCCACCACCGGTCCGCGCGCGCTCGCGACGGGCTCGCGCGGGCGCGGCGCGGCGACGAGGCCGCGCGCCTCGTCGAGGCGCTCGAGCACGCCGAGGCGCAGGAACAACAAGGGCTCCGCCGTGTGCACGGTGACCGCGAACGACGGCCCGCTGAGGTCGAGGTCGTCGACGTGCGGCGCCTGGGTCGGCCTGACGTCCTCGAGGAGCACCGCCGTTTGCGACGGCGCAGGAGCAGGAGCCACCACGCGCGCGACGGCCACGCCGGCGGCGAGCACCGCGGGCGCGCCGACGCACGACAGGCCGACGACGAGCGCGTGGCGGGCGACGCTCTGCCGGAGCCGCGCGAGAAACGGCAGCGGCACCAGCGTGTCGAGGAGGTCCGCGAGCAGGTCGGCCAACGCCTGCTCACACAGCTCCACGAGCTGGCGCAGCAGGCTGTCCTCGACGATCTCCATGCGGTCGAGGAGCAGCGTGACGCCCGGGGCCTCGAGCGTGACCATCGGGAAGAGCCCCGGGAGCGCGCGGCGCTTGCGGCCGCGCGAAGGCACGAGCTCGTCGAGGGACAGCGCCTCTTTCACGAGGAGGCCGTGCACGTAGATCTCGACGCGGGGGCGACGGCTGAAGCCGACGGTGCCGGAGAAGCCGCCGCCCTTCACGGCCACCTGCGGGTCGGCGGGCTCGAACGCCTCCTGCATGGTGCGGCGGACAACGCGCCCGTCGACGGTGACGACGGGCCGCGGCCGTCCGGGCAAAGACGTGAGGCAGCCGCACATGCGGCGGACCGCGGCGAACGCGAGCGCGGCGAAGCGCGGTTCGCGCGCGGCGCGCTCGAGCGTCACGGTGGTCCCGCGCTCCGTGCGCGCCGGCTCCACCTCGCTGACGGCGCCGGTCTCGACGTCGATGGCGATGGCCACAGCGCGCGCGCCGTCGTGGGTGTCCACGCGCACGCTCGCGGGATCGAAGCGCAGCACGCTCCAAAAGCCGACGCCGAAGCAGCCGGCGGCGCCGTCGCTCTGCTTGCGCGAGGAGAACAAGCGCAGGAGCCCCTCCTCGACGAGGGCGCGGCTCATGCCGGCGCCGTCGTCGCTGCAGGACAGCCGCTCGACGCCGTTCGCCGTCTCCGTGACGAGGGCGATGCGGGCGGCGCCGGCGTCCCGCCCGTTTTGCACCAGCTCGCGGAGGAACACCCAAGGGTCCTCGCCGTAGCGCTCGGCCTCGCGGCGCGCGCGGCGCAGGACCTCGGCTGGCGCGTGCCCTGCCGGGGCCGTGGCGGGGGCGGGACCGCTCGGCATGTGCGGGATCATAGGGGTCCGGCCGGCCGCCCGCTCGGCTCGCTGCTCAATTCTGCTCAACTCTGCTCACGAGCTTGACGACGTGCACAGACCTGCGCTTGTCGTCGTCGACCCCACAGCTCGCATCACGCGCATGTCTGAGCCCGCGCCTGTTTGCGAGCCCGATACAGCCGGCAGTGGTCGCCGGATGCCCCGGCGCACGTCGAGGTGGAACGTGGTTACGGTGAAGCACTCCAAAGCGCTCGTCGATCTTGCTCGGCTGTTGGGCGCGGACGTGAAGCGGCAGTTGAGCAAGGAAGCTCCGGCGAACGTCGCTCCGGCGGACCCGGCGGAGCCGCAGCGGCGCACCAAGCAGGACCCGGCGACGCGGCGCGTGCCGCCGTCGAGCGTGGATCCGGGGCAGTTGACGGCGCAGCTCAGGCAGGGCGGCGGCCCCGGGCACGACCTCGTCCCGAACCAGTTCTCGCTCGGCGGCAGCGTCGGCATGGCCGCGTGCGGCCCGGCGGCGCTGGTGGCGCTCGAGAGCGCGAAGGGCAAGGACATGTCGCTGCCCGCCGCCGTCGACGCCGCCTCCCAGCACGGCTGGAACACGTCCGGCGGCATGAACGGCTTCGGCAACTTCGTGGCGACGGCCAAGGCGCAGGGCCTGGACTTCAAGACGGGCTCGCTCGACGACGTCAGGGGGCAGGTGGACAAGGGAAACCCCGTCGTCATCTCGACCAACCAGCACTACTTCGTCGCCCAGGCGTTCGACCCGGCCACCGGCAAGTACTTCTTCGGCAACTCGGGGACGGCGCTGCGCGCGGGCTCGTCGTGGTTGACCCTCGACCAGGTCGCCGCCCTCGGACACGGCATCAACGGCGTCGGCTGGGCCGAATAAGGCGCTCCATGCGTCGTCACGAGCACAAACACTCCAGAAAGCAGAGGTCTCACATGATCGAAAGCATCCGTAACCGCACTCCCACCAACCTTCAGCAGATCGCCGGCGCGAACAGCGACGGGCGCAGCATCAACCGCCGCGCGAGCCTGAGCTCGCTGCAGCCGCCGCGCGACGTGATGGAGCGAAGCGCCGCGGCGGCGCCGGCGGGGAAGGCGCAGGCGCTGACCGCCACCGCCGACACGGGCAACGCGCTCGCGAGCGTCGGCAACATCCTGCAGGGCCTGCTCGGCGACGCCGGCGGCGTCGTGAGCGCCGTCGCGGACGGGCTCAAGGGCCTGATCGACGCCGGCACCGGCTTCCTCGGGATCGTCGGCAACGCGTTGAGTCGGTTCATCGGGCTGCTCGGCTGAGACAACCACCCGCCAGCGAGGATCGCCATGAAGACCAAACCCCGAAGCTTCGGCCTGTTCACCCGCGCGACGCTCGGGTTGGCGCTTCCGATCCTCCTCGGCTGCGGCTGCCTGTACGTGACGCGGGGGTTCGCCTGCGACGACGACGCCGGCTGCCTCGACGACCAGCGCTGCGTGGCCGGCACCTGCATGGCCGCCGCCGACGGGGCGAACGCGGGTGACGCCGGCCCGGTCGATGACGGCTCCGTCGATCTCGGCTCCGTCGATGGCGACCCCGTCGATGACGGCCCCGTCGACGACACACCCGGGGGCGGCGCGTCCGGGGAAGGCGAGGGCGAAGGTGAGGGTGAGGGCGAGGGCGAAGGTGAGGGCGAAGGTGAGGGCGAAGGTGAGGGCGGCGAAGGCGAGGGCGAGGGCGAGGGCGAGGGCGAGGGCGAGGGCGAGGGCGAGGGCGACGCGTGCGCGCCTCTCTTCTTCGACGCCTTCGACGGGGCCGCGGTGGGCGCGCCTTTCGCCGTCGTGGATCATCCGAGCGAGGCGTCCGTGACCGTCGGCGGGGGGCGGTTCGCGGTGAGCTTCGACGGGAGCGCGCCGCAGTCGGCGAACGCGCAGGCGCGCCTCGACGTGCGCGACACGACGTTCCGCGCGGAGGTCGCGCGCGCGCCGTCGGTCCCGAACATCGAGCTGCTCGTCGCCGCCGCCCGCAACCCCGCCAACTTCGACGACGAGGTCTTCGCGCGCGTCTTCGGCGGCAAGCTCGAGCTCGTGCTGCGCGAAGACGGCGTGGACACCCAGTACCGCGACGTCCACTTCGATCCCGTCGCGGACCGGGTGACCCGCCTCGTGTTTTCGTCGACGACGGGCGAGGCCATCCTGCAGGCCTCCGCCGACGGCGCCGCCTTTCACGAGGTCGCGCGCGTGCCCGCGTCGTCGTCCGGGCAGACGCCGTCCTGGTGGGCGGACGCCGTGCTCGCCTTCGGCGGCGCGAACACGCTGTTTTCCTCGGACACGGTCGCCATCGACGCCGTCCTGCTCTCCCGCGCAGACTGCCCATGACGGCGGCGACGCCCGTCGGCGTCGTCGTCATCCTTGCAGGTGACGCCTGGCCGCCTCTTGCTGGCATTTTGCCCCCGCCGCATACTCGGTGCATGATCGCAGGCGGCGTGACGCTGTCGCTCGTCGTTGGCGTCGTGTTCACGTCGTCGTCGCCGCCCAAGGATCCGCCGAGCACGGAGCCGACGAAGATCATGGTCGTCGCAGGCGTCGGCGTCGACGACGGCGTCGAGCAGCGGGTGCGCGCGGCGCTCGTCGAGCGCGGGTCCCTCGTGCTCGACGCCGAAGCCACGCGGACGAGCCTCGGCTCCGCGCGCGAGCTCGGGCTCGACTGCCTCACAGACGGCGACGCCGGCGCGTGTTGGCGCCGCGTCGCCGCGCTCGCGCGCGAGGACGCCATCGTCGTCGTCGACGGCGGGAGCGCCGGCGCCATCGTCCTGCGGCTCCTCGACGCCCGCGCCGACCGCGCGGCGCGCACCGCCAGCGGGGGCGCCGCTGACGCACCGGCGCTCGTCGCCGAGCTCCTCGCGGCGCCGGTGGCTTCAAGGCCGGCGCCGCCCCCGCCGCCGTCGCCGACCCGCGCGGCGCCGGCGGCGCAGCCCGGCGTCGACCTCTTCACGTTGGGCGTGGCGCTCGGCGCGGCGAACGCCGCGCTGATGCTCGTCAGCGGCGTGAGCGTCGTCGTGATTCAACAAACGGTCCTCGACGACCCGGGTGCGTCCGGGGCCACCAAGGCGACCGCCTTCGGCGCGGGCGTGGTGCTCATCGGCGCCACCGCGCTCTTCGCCGTCGGCGCCATCGTGGGCGGCGGCATCGCCGCCGTCGCCTCTTTGCCCCCGGGCGAGGGAGACTCGGCTTCGTGAACCGCCGGCCGCGCGATCAGCCAACCGTGTCGGGCCAGGACGGCCTGCGCCCGCGGCGCGACGTGAGCGCCGTGACGCCGCGCGAGGCGAGCCTCAAGCTCCATCGCGAGCGCGCGCGCACCGTGCAGATCGAGCTGCGCCCGGAGACGCGCTACCTCATCGGGAGGCACGAGGGCGTCGACGTCGTGTTCGAGTCGAACCAGGTCTCGCGCACCCACGGCGCCTTGTTCTCCGAGCTCGGGCGCTGGCACTACCAGGATATGGGGAGCAGCAACGGCAGCGCCGTCCTCACGCAGGAAGAAGCGGCGCGCGGCCGCGCGGGGCAGCCGGCGCCGCTGTCGCCCATGGAGAAGGTCGCGCTCGACATCGGCGATCAGGTCCTGATCGGCGGCTGGTCCTCGCGCATCGAGCTCTGCTCGCCGACGCCGCTCGTCCTCAGCGACGACGACGACGACGCCATCGTGCGCTCCGCGGCGGGCTGCGACTTCGACGCGAAGATCGAGCTCGCCTCCCGCACCCGGGTGCCGGTGTTCCTCACCGGCGCCTCCGGCACGGGCAAGACGCACGCGGCGCGGCAGATCCACGTGCGCGGGACGCCCGAGGCGCCGTTCGTCCTCCTGAACTGCGCGCGCCTCCCGCACGATCCCACGCAGCTCCACGGCGAGCTGCTCGGCGTCGCCGGCGCCCGCAGCGGCGCGCTCCACGCGGCGGATGGCGGCACCCTCTGCCTCGACGAGGTCGAGAGCCTGGCGCCCCCCGCGCAGGGGTTCCTGCTCGACGTGTTGGAGGGAACGGGCGACCCCTCACCGCTGGGCGCCACCACCCGCTCGGTCACGCCCGCGTTCCGACTCGTGTCCGCCGCCAAGGTCCCGCTGTCCGACAGCGGCCTGCGCCCCGACTTGTGCGAGCGGCTGCTCGAGGGCCACTCCTGGCGCGTGCCGTCGCTCGCCGAGCGCCGCGAGGACATCGCCGGCCTCATGAGGCGCTTCGCGCGCGAACAATCGAAGATGCTTGGCGTCGACATCGGCTTCACCGAAGAGGCGCTGGCCTTCGCCGAGGCGGCGCCGTGGCCCGGGGAGATTCGCCAACTGCGCGCGGCCGTCATCGTCCTCGCGCAGGCGGCCGTGGCGCAGGCGCCCGCCGAGCTCGCCGCGCGCCCCGCCATCCTGCTGCGGAGCGACGACCTGCGCCGTCACGTCAGCGAGCGCGAGGCCGTGCTCGCTTCGGCCGCCCCGGCCGCAGCGCCGCCGGCGCCCGCGGCGCCGGCCGCGCCCGTCAAGCGCTTCTCGCGCTCGCTCACGCGCGAGGACGTGGCGCAGGCGCTGCAGCGCGCGGACGGCAACCAGAGCGAGGCCGCGCGCCTCCTCGGCATCGCGCGCAACACGCTGATCAAGAAAATGCGCCAATTCGATTTGTGATTCTGCGCAGAGTGGAGCGGATTTGCGCATGATTGCGCAGATCACGGATCTCGCTGGGCCCTTTCCACCGGGCTCCGCAGCGAGGTGGATGGCGTCGCCTCCCACTTGCTGCGACACATCCGGCAGCGGAGGCATTCATGAAGGCAAGGTGGATCCGTGACCGCGGGGCCGTGACGGCGGCGCGTGCGTCAGCGACACGCGTCCTTCTCGAGGGTCACGGAGTCGAGGGCGATGAGGTCCGACGCGAAGAGCGAGGTTGACCCGCCGAAGCCGAGGACGGCGTCGGCCCACCAGGACGGCGCCACGCCGGTGGTCGAGGCGGCCACACGGCCGATCTCGACGAAGTCGACGCCGTTCGCCGACGTCTCCAGCACGGCTTCACTGGCGGCGTCGAGGAGACGAAGGCGGACCACGCGATGCGCGATGGGATCGAAGGAGACCACTTGGGAGTCCCGTTTCTGCCCGTTCTCCAGCATCACAATCCTGAGGTGCCCGTTCAGGACGTCGACGAAGACGGCGTCGCCGAAGTCGTCGGGGTTGAAGGCGCCCCCCGTGACGAGCTCGATGTTGCCGGAGGCCGGCGCGTCGGCGATCTCGGTGGTGAACGCGGTGTCGCGCACGTCGAAGTGGGCCTGCGCGCTCGCGGAGAGCGAGGCGGCGGTGCCGTTGAAGCGGATCACGAAACGCCCGCCGCTGATGATGATGTCGGCCTTGTTGGGCGTGTCGAAGATCTGAAACGGCGGTCGGATGTCGGCCAGCTCGAAGGAGTCGGCGAAGAGCGGCGCGCAGGCGCCTACTCCCTCTCCTTCGCCCTCGCCCTCGCCGTCTCCTTCGCCTTCGCCCTCGCCCTCTCCTTCGCCCTCTCCTTCGCCCTCGCCTTCGCCCTCTCCCTCGCCTTCGCCCTCGCCTTCGCCTTCGCCTTCGCCCTCGCCTTCGCCTTCGCCTTCGCCTGGGGCTCCCGCGGCGTCGGCCTCGTCGGAGCAGGCACCGTCGAGGCAGCGCTGGCCGTCGACGCAGCCATCGTCGTCGTCGCAGGCGAAGGCGCGGGTGAAGTACGTGCACGAGCCCACGCTGGCCACGAGCGCGAGGCCGACGAGGCAGGGCACCGATGCGACAATGACGCGCACCTGCTCATCCTAACAGGCGCGCCGGGCGCTGACGCTGCGACCGGAGGAAAGCGACGGGCCAAAGACGCATGAGCAGGGCGCGCCCACGCTTCGTCGAAGTTGCGCCGGTGTGGAGCGGGGACGAAGATCGCACCATGGGCCACGGCGCGCGCGATCTCGTCGCCGGCAAGTTCGAGGTGCTGCGCCGCATCGCTGCGGGCGGCATGGCGCAGGTGTTTCTCGCGGCCAGCCGGCCCGGCACCGCAGCGGCGGGGAGCGCGTCGTCTCTCGACGATTACGTCGTCCTCAAGATGATCCTCCCCGCGCTGACCACCGACCGGCGCTTCGTCGCGCTGTTCCTCGACGAAGCGCGCGTGCTGGCGATGCTCGACCACCCGAACATCGTGGCCGTCGTCGACGTCGGCTCCGCAGACGGCGTGCCGTTCATCGCGATGGAGTACCTCCACGGCCAGAACCTGCGTCACCTCGCCGTGGCGGCGAGGCGCCGCCACAACCAGGTTCCGCTCGACGTCGCGCTCGGCGTCGTGACCTGTGCGGCGGAGGCTCTCCACTACGCGCACACGCGCAGCGACCCGGAGGGCCGCCCGCTCCACATCGTTCACCGCGACGTCACCCCGCACAACATCGTCGTCACCTATGACGGGCGCATCAAGGTGATCGACTTCGGTATCGCAAAGGCCGCTTCGCAGACGCGCGAGCCCACGGCGATCGGCGAGCTGCGAGGCAAGCTGCGCTACTTCGCGCCCGAGCAGGTCCTCACCGCCCCCGTCGACGCGCGCACCGACGTCTTCGCCCTCGGCTTGATCCTCTACGAGCTGACGACGCTGCGACGCGCGTTTCCGCAGAGCACGGAGGAGGCGGTGTTGATGGCGGTGTCCACGGGCGACGTCCCGGCTCCGCGTTCGTTCGCCGCGGACTATCCGCGGGCGCTCGAGGACGTGGTCATGCGCGCGCTCGCCACCCGGCCCGCCGACCGGTTTCAAACCGCCGCCGAGCTCGCCGCCGCCGTCACCACCGTCGCCGCCGACCTCGGCGCGCCCCGCCCGTCCCGCGAGCGCCTCTCGGCGTACGTCCGCGATCTCTTCTCGCGCGAGCTCGAGCGATCCGCGTTGAACAACGCACGACCCGGCGCCCGCACGGCGATTCGCGCGAACCCCTGGGCGCGTCCCAGCGAAGACGGGCAGCCGTCCACGGAGCTCGTCACGCACCTCGAGTCCGACCCCATCCACGACGCCGACACCGCGTTCGAGATCGACGAGGACGACACGGCGCTCGGCTACGCCTGGATGGCCGAGGACCCGCGCGACGCCGTCAGCGAAGACCCGCCCTTCGTCGACACCGGGGACGTCGTCAGCGTGCCGGCCTCGGTGGACACCGTCGACGGGACCGTGCCGGTCACCGAGCGCACTGCCACGCTCGCCTCGAGCGGCACGGCGCCGCTGTCTCGCCCCGCCGCCGTGCTCGCGGCCAGCCTCATCGCCGTCGTCGCGATCGTCGTCGTCGCCATCGCCGTCTCGCTGGGCGGCGCCGGCGGCGAGCGGAGCCTCGCGGACGTGGCGAAGACCGCGGACGCCGCAGACGCCGAGGACGCCGTAGACACCGTCGACGCAGGAGGCGCCCATGCAGGGGACGCCGCAGACGCCGTAGACGCCGTAGACACCGTCGACGCAGGAGGCGCCCATGCAGGGGACGCCGCCGCCGCCAGGGACGCCGTCGACGTGGACGCCGCCGCCGCCGCCGCCGGCGCCGGTCCTGCGGGCGCGGCCGCGAGCGATCGCGCGTCGGCCGGGGGCGCCGTGGCGACGGACGCGGCCGGCAGAGCGCGCGTCGCGGACGACGAAGACGCCGGCGCGAAGGACGACGGGAGCAACGCCGAGAAGCACCGTCGTCGACCGGCCCTTCCCCCGCTCGCCGACAACCCCACGCCGGCGGCGTCGGTGGCGTGGCTCGCCGCGAACTGCCGGACGCGCGTGGCGTGCGCCGACGAGATGGTGGCCCAAAAGCGGGCGCTGAAGACCGCGGCCCTCGACGTGGTGCGCGCGTTCCCCGGCGCCGTCGCGCAATGCGTGCGGCAGTGCCTACGGTCGCGGGCCGTTACTCGATGACCTTCGGTACCTTCACCAAGCCGTCGTCGTAGCCTGGCCCGCCCGCGACCGCGGCGCGGCCGAGCACGGGCCGCGGCTCGTCGGCGCGGCGCGGCGACGCCTCCGCGAACGGCTGCGTCATCGGCTCCACGCCCTCGACGTCCACTGCCATGAGCTGCTCGACGTAGCCCACGACGCGCTCAAGGTCGTGCGCGAGGGCGTCGAGCTCTCCGGGCTCGAGCCGGAGGCGGGAGAGGCGCGCGGCCTTCTCGACGTCGTCCCGGGTGATCACCGGCGGATCATCCCGCGGCCTGGGAGGCGGGGAGGTACATGCGATCGAAGTACTCCTCGAGCATGCGGTGCGTGGAGAAGCGCCACATCGACGACGCCATGGCGTTGCGCATGATCTCCACCCACGCCTTGGGCACGCCGCGCTCGTCGCGCTCGTAGTACCGCGGCACGACCTCCTTCTCGAGGACGTCGTAGAGCGCGTCGGCGTCGAGCTTGTCCTGCGCGGCTTCGTCGGGGTTCTGGTCCCGGTTGCCGATGGCCCAGCCGTTCTTGCCGTCGTAGCCCTCGTCCCACCAGCCGTCGAGGACGGAGCAGCTCGGCACGCCGTTGGCCGCGGCCTTCATGCCCGAGGTGCCCGACGCCTCCAGCGGGCGGCGCGGGTTGTTGAGCCAGACGTCGACGCCGTCGACGAGGAACCGGCCCACGCGCATGTCGTAGTCCTCGATGACGAACACGCGCCCGCGGAAGCGCTCGCTGCGCGACCTCCGGAACAGCTCGGCGATGACCTTCTGTCCGGGGCGGTCGGCGGGGTGCGCCTTGCCGGCGAAGATGATCTGCACCGGGCGCTCCTTGTTCCACACCAGCCGCGCGAGGCGCTCCTCGTCGTGGAACAGCAGGTGCGCGCGCTTGTACGTCGCGAAGCGCCGCGCGAAGCCGAGCGTGAGCGTGCCCTGGTCGAAGAAGGTCTCGAGCTCGCCGAGCACGTCGGGCCCCTCGCCCTGCCGGGACAACATCTTGCGCAGCCGCCCGCGCAAGAAGAAGAACAGCTCGAGCTTCTGGCGCAGGTGCCCCTCCCAGAGCTTCTGCTCCTCGATGCCGGCGATGTGCTCCTTGAGCTTGCCGCTCGACTCCTCCTGCGTGAGGTCCTCGAGGGAGATGTGCATGTCCTCGCACAACCAGCGCAGGCTCTGCCCGAGCCAACTGCCCATGTGCACGCCGTTGGTGACGCCGAGGATCTCGCGGCCCCCGGTGACGGCCTTCCACGTGGAGTTGGCGGTGCGCGCGTGGAGCTGGGACACGGCGTTGGAGGCCGTGGACATGCGAAGCGAAAACGCCGTCATGTCGAAGACGTTGGGGTCGGCGTGCTCGCCGCGCCCGAGCTCGAGGACGCGCTCGATGTCCACGGGGCTCTGGTCCAGGAGCGGCTTGGTCAGCCGCCGCACGAGGTTGGCGTCGAACTTCTCGTTGCCCGCGCTGACCGGCGTGTGGATGGTGAACACGGCGGAGCCGCGCACCTTCTCGAGGGCGGTCTCGTAGGGAACGCCCGCGCGCGTCATCTCGCGGAGGCGCTCGACGATCATGAACGCCGAGTGCCCCTCGTTGAGGTGCCACACCGACGGCTCGATGCCGAGCGCGCGCAGCGCGCGGACGCCGCCGATGCCGAGGACCAGCTCCTGATGCAGGCGCATGTCGCGCCCGCGCACGTACAGCTGCGCGGTGATGGAGCGGTCGGCCCAGGCGTTCTCGGCGGTGTCGGTGTCGAGGAGCAGGAGGGGCACGCGGCCGACGCGAGCCACCCAGACCGCCACGCGCACGTTGCGGCCCGGCAGCTCGACGGTGATCTCGAGCGGCCGACCGGAGCGCGGGTCCTCGACGCGCGACAGCGGCGCCTTGTCGGGCTCGAGCATCGGGTAGGCGTGCTCTTGCATGCCCTCGGCGTCGATGGTCTGCCGGAAGTAGCCCTGCCGGTACAAGAGGCCGACGGCGACGAAGGGCAGGCCCATGTCGCTCGCCGTCTTCAGGTGGTCGCCGGCGAGGACGCCGAGGCCGCCGGAGTAGATCTGCAGGTGCTCGTGCAGGCCGTACTCGGCGCAGAAGTACGCGATGGGGCCGTTCATCCCCTCGGCGTTCTTGCGGCCGAACCAGTGCAGGTCCGTGTCGCTCATGTACGCGTCGAACGCGGCCATGACCGTCTCGTACTCGGCCATGAACTCGGGGTTGTCGAGGATGTCGCTCCAGTCCGTGCGCGCCTGCAGGACCGGGACCGGGTTGCGCGCGTGCTGCCAGGCGTGGGCGTCGACGCGCTTGAACAGCGAGATCACGCGGGGGTGCCACGACCAGTAGAGGTTGTAGGCGAGGCGGCGCAGCCCCTCGAGCCGGGCCGGCAGCGGGGAGTGCACCACGGGGTGCGCGGAGATCTGCGAGGTCGGGAGGTGCGTCAGGGCCATGCCGCCGCCTACGTCGACGTCGGCAAAAAGGGAACCCGGCGCAAAGGCCGGGTTCACGTCGTCATCATCATGGTGGGCCCGGAAGGAATCGAACCTTCAACCTCCGGATTAAGAGTCCATTGCTCTGCCAATTGAGCTACGAGCCCGTCGGAGCGACGCGTACACGTAGCGCACGCCGTGCCGATGTCAAGGGGAGCGCTCGCACCTGCCCCGGGCGCGGCCCGGTTTCGCACGGACGGGGGCCGCGGTTGCCTCGCCCGCGCCCGGTCGTGGAAGCTTCACGGCGAGCATGAGCGGCGACGGCCAGAACCCCCGGGTGTTCGGGAAGTACGAGGTGATCCGACGCCTCGCGGTGGGGGGCATGGGCGAGATCTTCCTCGCCCGGCAGACGGGCATGGCCGGCTTCGACCGGCTCGTCATCCTCAAGAGCCTCCTGCCCCAGCTCGCCGACGACGCCGACATGCTCACGCAGTTCCTCGACGAGGCCCGCATCGTCGGCAGCATCAACCACCCGAACGTGGTGGCCTGCTACGAGGTGGGTGAGTGGGAGGGCGTGTACTTCATCGCCATGGAGTACATCAACGGCGTCGACGTCGCGACGCTCCAGAAGGCCGCCGACGACGCCGGCGTCCGCTTCCCCATCAACGTCGCCATGACCATCGCGCGCGAGGCCGGGCTCGGCCTCGACAGCGCGCACCACGCGCTCGACGCCGTCGGCCGCGCCCTCAAGATCGTCCACCGCGACATCTCGCCTCACAACGTCATGGTGCGGCAGGACGGCCTGGCCAAGGTCGTCGACTTCGGCGTCGCCGTCGCCGCCAACCGCCAGAAGAGGACCGAGGGCGGGCTGTTGAAGGGCAAGCTCGGCTACATGGCCCCCGAGCAGATCAAGGGCCAGACCCTCGACGGGCGCAGCGATCAGTTCTCCCTCGGCGTCATGCTCTGGGAGCTGCTCACGGGGCGCCGCCTGTTCACCGCCGAGGACCCCCACGCGGTCTTCATGAAGATCATCCGTGAGACGGTGCCGCCGCCGTCGTCGCTGATGCCCGACGTGCCGCCGGAGCTCGACGCCATCGTCTTGAAGATGACGGCCCAGGAGCCCGCCGACCGCTACGGGCGCCTGGCCGAGGTGGCCGCCGCCCTGCGCAAGGAGCTCGATCACCGGGGCGCCCTCGAGACCGAGCCGTCGGACGCCGTGCGCGGGCTCGTCGGCGCGCAGCTCGCGGCCCGCGTCCGCGACCTCACGCCGGCGCCCGTGAAGATCCTCGGCATCGCCTTCGACGCCGACAAGCATGCGGCGTCGGCGAACTTCTGCCGCTCCTGTGGCGCCCAGGCCGTGAAGGGTGATCGCTTCTGCCGCAGTTGCGGCACCCCGCTGACGGCCGGCCGCGGCACACCGGTGGCCTCGCCGCCGCCCGTGCAGTCCACCGTCCCCACCGCGGCTTCAGGCCTCGGCGGCCCGTTCATCGACGACGACTTCGCGGAAGAAGCCGACGACATGATCGACGTCGCCTTCGACGACAGCACCGGGCCCTCCGAGGCGGCGTCGTGCATCGGCGTCGTGGACCTCACCGACGGCGTCGGCTCCCGCGCCGCGCCCGAGAGCATGCTGCGCGCGGTGTTCGCGCACGCGGAGGAGCTCGCGTCGCGCTTCGGCGGCACGGTGACCACCGAGGGGTCGCGCATCGTCGCCTCCTTCTCCGGCAACGGCCGCGCCGCCCGCAGCAGCATCGCGTTCGCCCGGCGCGCCGGGGTGCTCGCCACGCGCGCCCATCGCGATCTGCGCATGCGCGCGGGCGTGGGCGCGGCGCCGGGCATCGCGCACGGCGACACCAGCGCGCGGGAGGACGCCGAGCGCGCCGTCAACCGCGCCCGCTCCGGCACGGTCCTGGTCAGCGCGCGCGCCCGGCGGCTCGCCAACGTCGCGCAGGCGTACGGACCGGCGATCACCATCCCGGCGGCCACCAACCAACGCGAGGAGCTCGTGGTCCACGAGCTCCCGCCGCCGCCGCGGATGGCCGGGCGCGCCGGCGAGCGCATCGTCGTCGAGCAGGCGGTGGCGGCCGCCGACGTCGCGCGCGCACAGCAGCACCTGATCCTCGGCGAGGCGGGGCTCGGCAAGACCACGCTCCTCGACGTCATCGACGCCGAGGCCCGCGACCGCGGCTTCGTGATCGCGCGCGCCCGGTGCGGCCGCGCCCGCGGCGCCCTGCGCTACGACGTCATCCGCCAGATCGTGAAGAGCGCGTGCCTCGAGATGCACGCGGTCACCGGCAGCGAGGCGCCGTGGCATCAGGCGCTCGACGGCCTCTCGCTGCTGCCCGCCGACCGCGCGCGCATCGTCGCGCTCGTCGACGACGAGCCGCACGAGGACGAGGCGGTGCCCCTGTCGCGCCGTCGGCTCTTGCTGCGGGCGGCGCTCCTCGGGTTCTTCGCGGCGCTCGCAGCGCGCAAGGGCCTGTGCGTCCTCGTCGACGACGTGCACAAGGGCGACGCGTCGTCGCTCGAGCTGCTGGCGGAGATCGCTGCCCGGCTGCACGCGTCGCGCTTCGCGGTCTTCGGCACGAGCCGGCCGATGCAGGGGGAGCGCGTCCTGCCGCTCGCGCGCCGGGTGGTGCTCGAGCCGCTCGAGCCCAAGGAGGCTGCGCAGGTCGCTTCGTTCGCGGTGGGCGGCGCGCTCGACGACGGCGTCGCCGACCTCATCGCCGAGCACTCGGGCGGAAACGCCCTCGTGGCGTCGCTCCTCGCCCGCCACCTCGTGGCGATGAAGCTCCTGTCGGTGTCGCACGGCGGCGTGCGGGCGAGCCCGGACCTCGCGCACTACCCGCTGCCGCCGACGCTCGAGGTGTTGCTGTTCGCCGCGCACGCGCTGCTGCCGCCGACCGTCCTGGCGCGCGACGCCCTCGTCGCCGGCGCGCAGATCGGGTGCGTGTTCGACGCGGACGAGGTCGCGATCATGCTCGGCGCGGAGGCGCCCGCGGTGCGGGAAGCGCTCTCGGCGTGCGCGCAGCAGGGCGCGCTCGTCGACGAGGGCGCCGGGCGCTTCTCGTTCCCCTCGCTGTCCGAGCGGGAGATCGTCGCGGCGCGCGCCGACCCCGCCGTGGCGCGCACGTGGCACGAGCGCCTGGCAGGGGCCCTCGAAGAGCGCGCGCAACACAAGGGCCGCAAGGCCGTCGAGCTCGAGGAGCGGCTGGTGCTTCACTGGGTCGCCGCCGACGACAGGGCCCGCGCCGCGGTCGCCGCCGAGAACGCCGCGGACGGCTGGGCGCGCCTCGGCGCCGCCGACGCCACGGCCGAGTACTACCGGCGCGCGCTGCACACGCAGTGGAAGTCGTTGGCGGCGCACCCGGCGAGCGACGTCGTCGACGAGAGCTGGGCCAAGGCGGCGCTCGGGCTCGCCGCGCGCGCGACGCTCGTCGTCGGCGAGGTCGACGCCGCCGGCGCCGTGGACCTCGGCATGCCCATCGTCCGGGCGCTGCCCACGCAGGCGGCGGTGAGCGAGCGTGTCGAGGCGCTGCGCGCGCGGGCGACCCTGCTCCTGCGGCTGCGGCGCCCCGACGAAGCGGAGGCCGTCCTCGACGAGGCCATCGACGGCTTCGCCGCCGTGGGCGGCCCCGAGCTGACGTCGTCGCTCCTGGTGGACGTGGCGGCTGTGTTGGAGCAGGCGGGCAACGTCGACGCCGCCCGCGTGCAGTTGCAGGAGGCCCTGCGCATCATGGGGCCCGCCCCGGGCGCTCGCTCGCTCGACGCGCTCCTGGCGCTCGGCCGGCTGCACTTGCGAATGCGCGACAGCGCCAACGCGCGCGAGGTCCTCGTGCGCGCCGTCAGTGACGCCGAGAAGCTCGGGCAGGCGCCCGGCCGCATCGACGCGCTCGCGGCGTTCGCTGCTCTCGAGCACGCGGACAACCACCCGCAGCGGGCGCTCACGGCGCTCGAAGAGGCCACCCGCATCGCCGCCGACGCCGGCGACAGCGTCGCCGAAGCGCGGCTGCGCCAGCAGATCGCCCGCATCCACCAGCAGACCGGCCACTTTCCGGAGGCCTTGGCCGCGGCGCGGATGTCGTTGACCACCGCGCAGCGCCTGGCCTGGGACGAGGGCATGGCGGTGGCCGGCCAGCTCGTCGCCACGCTCGAACAACGGGCGTGACGCACGTTTGGCCTTCGCGGCCGCGCGCGGCTCCGGCTACGCTCCGCGCATGAGCCGCATCTTCGACGACAACACCCTCTCCATCGGACGCACCCCGCTCATCCGCTTGAACCGCGTGGCGGGCAAGGCGCGCGTCCTCGTGAAGATCGAGGGGCGAAACCCGGCGTACTCCGTGAAGGACCGCATCGGCGCCGCGATGATCTGGGACGCCGAGAAGCGCGGGGTGCTGGCGCCCGGGCGGCGCGACGTCACCATCGTCGAGCCCACGAGCGGCAACACCGGCATCGCCCTCGCGTTCGTCGCCGCCGCGCGCGGCTACCCCATCATCCTGACGATGCCGGAGACCATGTCGCTGGAGCGCCGCCGCATGCTCAAGGCGTTCGGCGCCGAGCTGCACCTCACCGACGGCGCCAAGGGCATGAAGGGCGCCATCCAGCGGGCCGAGGAGATCGTGCAGGAACGCGCGGGCAAGGCGTGGATGCCGCAACAGTTCGATAACCCTGCAAATGTCGAAATTCATCGGACCACGACGGGGCCGGAGATCTGGGACGCAACCGACGGCAAGGTCGACATCTTCGTCGCAGGCGTCGGCACCGGCGGCACCATCACGGGCGTGTCGCGCTTCTGGAAGACCGACAAGGCCGCGCCGCTCGTGTCGGTGGCGGTGGAGCCGTCGACGTCGCAGGTGCTCGGCAAGATGAAGCGCGGTGAGGCGCCGGCACCCGGCCCGCACAAGATCCAGGGCATCGGCGCGGGGTTCAAGCCCTCCATCGTCGACCTCGACCTCATCGACGACGTCGTCACCGTCAGCTCCGAGGAGGCCGTGGAGATGGCGCGCCGGCTTCACCTCGAGGAGGGCATCACCGCGGGCATCTCGAGCGGCGCCAACGTCGCCGCCGCGCTGAAGACGGCGGCCCTGCCGGGGAACGAGGGCAAGACCCTCGTCACCGTGCTCCCCGACGCCGGCGACCGCTACCAGTCGTCGGTGCTCTTCGAGGGCATCGCGGTCTGACCGCGCCCGGCGGCGCTCATCGCCGCAGGGCGGCGTCGAGGCCGTCCCAGGGGCAACCCTCGACGCGGCGGGGCTCGGCGTCGCCGCGCAGCACGATGCAGGTGGGGAAGACCTTCACGCCGTAGCGGCCGGCCGCGTCGGGGTCGTCCTCGTCGAGGATGCGGCGCAGGCGCACGCCGGGGTGCGCGTCGAGGAACGCCTGCAGGCGCGCGTCGGCGACGTGGCACGGCCCGCACCACTCGGCCGACACCTCGAGGATGGTCGGCGCGCCGTCGGCGAGCGCCGACAGCGGCGGGTAGCCGAGCGCTCTTGGCACGATGCGCTCGACGCGCGAGGCGCCCAGGTGCCGGCCGAGCGACGGACCGCCGCGCGCCACGGGGAAGTCCACCGCGACGGTGAACAGCGCGATGGCCTGCGGCCGGTCGAGCACGTCGACGCCGGCGCCGACGCCGACGCGCAGGCCCTCGAGCGCCGGCGGGCGCACCGACAGATCGACGAAGGGGCGCAGTTGCGCCCGCGCGCCGCCGGCGATGCCGGGGAGCGCGAGCGCGGCCCCGGCGGCGGCGTGGAGCCCGAGCGGCAGCGCCCAGCCGGCCTCGAGCGCCAGCGCGTTTCCGTCGAACGCGCTCTCGAGCGACAGCGTCACCGCCGGCCCTGCGGGCGACGTCGCGCGCACCACCGCCAGGGCGTCCGGCGAAAACGACGCGCGCCGCAGCAGCGACAGCGTGTCCCCCTTCGCCGTGGGCGAGGCCACGCCGAGCTCCGCCCGGCCCGAGACGACGACGTCGCCGGGGAGCCGCGCCGGCAGCGTCCCGTGCAACACGAGCGCCGCGCGCCCGCCGCTCAGGCCGCCCGCGCGCCCCGCCGTCGAGAGCACCGGCAGCACGAGCCGCGCGGAGGCGAACGCGCCGGCCACGGGCAGCGCCGCCTCGCCGTCGAGCCGCAACAGCCCCGCGTCCGTCGACGCGATGACGTCCGCGCCGAGACGAACCCCGCCCGGCATCGGCGCCGGCGGCCCGGCGTCGACGCCGACGCCGCTCGACGTGTGGACGCACACGGGGCAGGGCACGTCGACGGCGACGGCGAGCGCGAGGGCGGCGACGAGGGAGACCATCGGCGCGCCCAGCGTACGTCGACTGCCGGCTCCGCGCGCGCCCCGGCCGCGCTGATCACCGACCGGAGGGAGCGGCCGCGGTGATCACCGCGAGATGCGCTCGAGCTCCACGAGGGGCTCGTCGGCGCTCTTGCGCGCGGCGAGGTCCACGACGCCGAAGATGGCCCAGTCGTTGTCGCCGGGCTCGTCGATCAGCACCTGGCGCACGCGCCAGCGGCGCTCGGCCTCCTTGTCGACGACGGTGAGCGTCGGCTGCCGCGCGGCCACCGAGAACGTCACCTTGCCGTGCTCCGCGAGGAAGGGCGCGAGCTCGGCGGTGAAGCGCGCCTCGTCCCACGCCGGGTCGCCCTCGCGCACGAGCGACGCCGCCTCGGCGTAGTCGGCGCGCGCCAAGGCTTGCACGAGGCGGTGCATCTCCGCGCGCACGCGGGCCACGAAGACGCGCGGGTTGGCGTCGAGGGCCACGGTGAGGTGACCGTGGGTCTCGACCGCCTCGTCGCCGAGCGGCTTGTCCGGCCGCGCGCCGAGCAACGACTCCCACTCCTCGACGAGCGACGAGTCGACCCGGGCGATGAGGGCGCGGCACCAGGCCTCGACGTCGACGACGGCGTCGTCCTTGCGCGCCTCCGGCACCGTCTGCACCAGCGTCTTGTAGAAGTCGGAGAGGTAGCGAAGCAGAAGACCCTCGCTGCGCTCGAGCCCGTACTCCTTGATGGTGTCGTTGAAGCTCGCGTAGCGCTCGAGCATGTCGCGCACCACGCTCTTCGGCCGCACGTTGTCGCCCACCCAGGGGTGGCGCTTGGCGAACTCGTTGAACGTCGTGTAGATGAAGTCCTCGAGCGGCTTGGGCCAGGTGACCTCGTCGAGCTTCTCCTTCAGCTCCTCGTACTCCGTCCCCTGTGCCTTCAGCTCCAGGTAGAGCGCCTGCCGCGCCTTGTCCTGCTGCTTGAACAGGATCTGCCGCGGGTTCTCGAGGATGCTCTCCACCACGGTGACGACGTCGAGCGCGTACGTCTCCGACGCCGGCTCCAGCAGGAACAGCGTCTCCACCAGGAACAGCGAGAGCGCCTGGTTGAGCGAGAAGTCCGTTTGGAGCCCCTCCGCGGCCTGCACCGTGCGCCCCTCGACGAGGATGAGGCCGGCGCCGCGCAGCGCCTGGAACAGCACGCGCGCCCGCTGCAGGTGCTTCTTGCGGGCGGTGTCGCTCTCGTGCGAGAGCTGCACGAGCTCCACGAGCCTGCGGTAGCCGCCGGCGCCGCTCGACACGAGCAGCGTCATCATCACGCCGTGCCCGATGGTGAAGCGGGACTGGAGCGCTTCGGGCGGACGCTCGACGAGGCGATCGAAGGTGTTCTTGTCCCAGCTCACGAAGCCCGCCTCGGGCGCCTTCTTGGCCGGCTTCTTCTTCTTGGTCTCGCCGGCCTTGAAGCGCATCTCGGCGCGCTTGTTTTCGATGACGTGCTCGGGCGCCTGCACCACCACCGTGCCGCGGTCGTCGAAGCCCTTTCGTCCGGCGCGGCCCGAGATCTGCTTGAAGTCGCGGGCGGTGAGGATGCCGGTGTGCTCGCCGTCGAACTTGGACAGCTTGGTGAAGAGCACCGTGCGGATCGGGATGTTGACGCCGACGCCGAGGGTGTCGGTGCCGCAGATGACCTTCAGGTACCCCTGCTGCGCGAGCTGCTCGACGAGGAGCCGGTAGCGCGGCAGCAGCCCGGCGTGGTGCAGGCCGAGGCCGTGGCGCAGGTACTTCTGGACGTCCTTGCCGTAGGGCGAGTCGAACCTCACCCCGCGCAGCTCCGCGGCGATCTTCTCCTTCACGTCTTTGGAGGTGAAGTTGGCGCTCATCAACGCCTGCGCCTGCTCCGCCGCCTCGCGCTGCGTGAAGTGCACGACGTACACCGGCGCGCGGTTGGACGACACGAGCTCCTCGATGGTCTCGTGGATGGGCGTCTCCCGGTATTCGAAGTCGAGCGGCACCGGGCGCTCGCTCGACGTCACCTCGGCCACCGCGCGCCCGCTGCGCCGCTCGAGCGCGCCGGCGATGGTGCTCATGTCGCCGAGCGTGGCGGACATCAGGAGGAACTGCGTGTGCGGCATGGCGAGCAACGGCACCTGCCACGCCATCCCGCGGTCCCTGTCGCCGTAGTAGTGGAACTCGTCCATCACCACGGCCTTGATGCGCTCGGCTTCGCCCTCGAGCGCGAGCTTGGCGAGGATCTCGGCGGTGCAGCACAGGATGGGCGCGTCCCGGTTGATGGTGGCGTCGCCCGTCATCATGCCGACGTAGGCGGCGCCGAAGTCCTCGCAGAGCGCGAAGAACTTCTCGGAGACGAGCGCCTTGATGGGCGCGGTGTAGACGCTGACCGTGCCCTCGCTCATCGCCTTGAAGTGCAGGCCGAGCGCCACCAACGACTTGCCTGAGCCCGTGGGGGTGGAGAGCACCACGTGCTTTCCTCCGAGGAGCTCGAGAAGCGCCTCTTCCTGCGCGGGGTACAGCTCGAGGCCCTTGTCGGCGACGCACTCGAGGAACGCGTTCAGGATGACGTCGCTGTCGACGGTGCCGGCGGGAGGGAGCTTGTCGAGGACCTTGGGCGCGTTCACGGCCCGGTGCCGTACTCTTTGCTCACCTTCTCCGCGAGCGCGTCGTTGTAGCGGGCGGCGGCTGCGCGCGCGTCCGGCTCCTTCAGCGTGTGGTCGGTGAGCTCGCCGTCGGTGAACTTGAGCGCGTCAACGAGGAGGATGCCGCCGTAGATGGCGGCGCCGGCGCCGATGGCGATGGCGGAGATGGAGAGGGTGCCGCCGAGGCTGCCGTTGCCGTTGTCCTTGGACAGGGCGGGCACGGAGGTGGTGTCGACGTAGGTGTAATAGGCGACCGGCAGGCCGAGCACGACGAGGCCGGCGCCGCCGCCGACGAGAGCGCCGGGGATGAGCAGGCCGCTCGGGTTGCGGTTGGTCTCGTAGTTGTCGAGGTCGCGGCGGCCCGTGAGCTCGCGGTACTTCCGCACGAAGGCGTTCTCGCTGTAGCGCTCCTTCTTGTCGCAGAACCACCACTTGAGGCGGTCGCCCTCGTCGACGCAGATGTCCATGACCTGCTGGTCGTAGACCTCCTTGGCGCGCGCGCCGAGCGCGAGGTTGGGCGTGGCGCGCAAAGCCGGCAGGCCGCCGGAGGGGCCGATGCTTCCCGTGCCGCGCAGCTTCTGGAAGAGCGGCTGCACCATGGCGTCGATGGCGGGGCCGACCAGCGCCGGGAGCTGGCTGAGGTCCCGGGCCTCGATGGGCTGACGTCCGACGGCCTCGTTCTTCTGGGCGTCGAAGACGTCGAGGGTGAGGACGATGGTGGAGCCGAGCTTGCCGGCCTGACCGAAGAACACGAGCTGCGCGCCCATGGCGCCGGCGAGCTCGGCCAGGCACGCACCCTGATCGCAGCCGACGGACTGCTTCTGCGCTTCGAGATCGACGAGGCGCTTGATGTCCACGCTGCTCATGACGTCGAGCTGCGGGTAGCGCGCGAGGTGCGCGGTGACGAGGCTGGTGAGGGTCTCCACCTCGCTCGCGGTGAGGTCCTTGGACTTCACATCGAGCACCAGCACCTTCACGCGCTCGTCCGCGTGCGCCGCCGGCGCCGCACCCGCGAGGGCCGCGGCGAGGAAGAGCCCGAGGATGTGGGGCGCCGTCTTTCCCGGCGCGGCGGAGGGAGCCCTCGTGCGACCAACTGCCATGGCGCCGCTTGTAGCCGTCGAGGGCGGCTCTGGCTAGGTGGCGACGACGTAGACGAGCTCGTGGTTGGTGAGGTGCGACACGCTGCCGACCTTCTCGCCGCTCGGGTTGTAGATGCCGATGCGGGCGCCGACGTAGCGGCGCGACTGCACCTTGATGACGTCGACGCGGCCGCGCTGCTCGAGGAGGCCCTCGAGCGTGCGGCGGTCGATGAAGCCCTCGTCGTTGAACGACACCACCAGGAGCCGGGCGCGGATGTTGGCGACGACGTCGGCGAGCGCGGCGAGCGCCCGCGGCTTCAGGTTGAAGTCGCTCCGGCGCTCCTTGCAGTCGACGCGCTTCTGCGCTCGCCCGTAGACCTCGGGCTTGTCCCAGAGAACCAGCGACTCCCAGACGTGGTAGTTGCGCAGGTAGTTGTGCTGGTTGTACGGCGGGTCGAGGTAGGCGACGTCGGCGTGGAGCTCGCGGGCGGCGTCGGCGGCGTCGAGGCGGTGCGCGGCGCCCGGCCCGTGCGGCGCGCGCGGCAGCAGCCGCGGCACGCGCAGCGAGAGGTCCTGCAGCGCGCGCGGCGCCCACGCCTTCAGGTAGGCCATCTGCACGCCCACGGTGGAGTCGACGCGGTCGGCGGCCTCCATCAGGCTCACGAGCACCGCGCTCTCGAGCGCGGGCGGCAGCGCCATCTGCGCGATGCGCTCGCGCATGGCGTCGACGCGCGCGCCGTTTTTCGGATGAAAGAAACGCGCGTCCTCGCAGAAGGTCTTGGTGAACCACCCGGCGCGGGGCTTCAGCCGCGACAGCTCGTCGAGCACGCGCGTGATGTCGCCGGCGGCGTCGGCGTCGGCCTCCACGTAGCAGCGCGCGAGGGTGTGGGCGTACGCGTTGTGGTCGTTGGCGTGCACGCGCAGCCCGGCCTCCTTCAGGGCGAAGGCGACGCGCGCGCTGCCGGAGAACAGGTCGACGGCGGTCTTCGCCCACGGCGCCCGGGTCTTGACGATGTCGAGGAGCAGCGGGACCAGCCGCCGCTTGCTGCCGATGTACTTGATCACGCGCGGCCGCCTCTCCCCCGCGCGGGCGGTGGGGGCGCGGCGAGCAGGGGGGCGAGCGGATCTGATACACGTGGGAGCATGAGCCGCGCGGTCCCGTTCGTCGTCGTCATCGCCGTCTTCACCGTGGCCGGCGGGGGGTGTGAGACGACGCGGTCAACCATCGAGATCCCGGCGTGCGCCGACCGCGTGGAGGTCGAGGGGCAGGCAACGGAGCTGTCTTCCCATCGCTTCGAGCTGGACCATACCTTCGACCTGCCCTTCTCGAGAACCCGCCTGCAGTTCACCGACGGCGCGAGCCCCGCGCGCACCTTCGACGTCACCGCCACGCAGCCCGATCCGCTGCGGCTGTTCTTCGGCGCCGCCGTCGGCGTCGTCGGCGGCCTGCTGGTCGGCAGCGCCGTCTACGACGTCGCCAACGGCCGCGGCATCTTCGAGGAGCGCCCGTTCTACGAGACGCTGTGGGGCTCCGGGCTCGTCGGCCTCGGCCTCGTCGGCATCTCCACGGGGTGGCACCCGCCCCGGCAGGAATTCTCGTTCCCCGACGACGTCTGCCCGGGTTGATCCCGGCGGCGTGACGAGCCGGCCCGCCCGGAGCGCTCGGCGCACCGGGCACCAACGTTGCAGTCCACCGCCGCGATGTGGTGGCGGCTGGTCCCGGTGCTCCTCCTGAGTGCGTGCGTGCACGAGCCTCTGCCGCCGGCTGTGCCAGAACTCCCAATGCCGGCCTCGTTGCGCGAGGCGTTCGAGCAGATCGACGGGGTGGGCGGCCCCTCCGGCGTGGTCGTGCTCAGCGACAACGCGCAGGCCTGGGCGGCGCGCTGGGAGATGCTCGGTGACGCGCGCCAGCGCATCGACGCCTCCTACTTCATCGTCGCAAACGACCTCTTCGGACGCGCCTTCATCGCCCACCTCTACGAGCGCGCGCTCCACGGCGTGAAGGTGCGGCTCCTGGTGGACGGGCGCGGCACGGGACCGCTCCTGGCGCCGCTGGCCGGCCTCGACGAGATGCAGGAGCTCGTGGCGACGGGCAACGCCACCGTCCGCGTGTACAACCCGCCCCTCACCCGCATCGCCCAGACCCTCCTGCAGTTGAGCGCCGTCCCCGTGGCGGCCAGCACGCACGAGAAGATCCTCGTCGTCGACGGCGAGATCGGGCTGTCGGGCGGCCGCAACATCGGCACGCCGTACTTCACCACGCCCGAGGAGGATCCCAGGGCGTTCATCGACGCCGACGTCCTCGTCAACGGCGAAGACACCGTGCTCGATCTCGAGCGCCAGGTGAACGACGTCGTCAACGCCGAGCGCCTCCGGCCCGACACCGTCAACGGCATCAGCAGACACGACGAGCTCCTGATGATCTACGGCGCCATGGACGCGTGGGTGCGGGGCACGGTCCCCGACAAGCCTGCGGCCGATGCCGCGCTTGCCCTCGAGGCCGCGGGGCTGGCACAGCTCCCGCGTTTGCCCGACCAGGCGGTGCGCGCGAACGTCCGTCCGCTGCTGCGCAAGCTCGCGCAGCTCACCTCCATCTACGGCACCGTGCCCATCGCGGACCTGCACGCCCACGACGCCGACGTCCGCATCGTGACGTCGCCGGGGCGCGCGGAGGGCAGCATCGAAAACCCCGCCACCGACGCCCTGGTCCGCTGCCTCGACGGCGCGCGCCACCGCGTGCTGTTCGAGACGCCGTACTTCCTCCTCACGCCGCGGATGCTCTCGGCGATGCGCTTCGCCGCGGACCGCGGCGTCGAGATCGACGTGTTCACCAACAGCCCCAACTCGTCCGACAACGATATGTCGCAGGCGCTGTTCATCGACACGTGGCCCAAGCTCGAGGAGCTCGTCCCCACGCTGCGCATCTTCGCCGCCGCCCACAAGCAGACGCTGCACGGCAAGCGCGCCGCCTTCGACGACGAGCTGTCCACCGTCGGCAGCTACAACCTCGATCCCTTGAGCGCGCACCTCAACAGCGAGCTCATCGTGTTTGCCTGGTCGCGCGAGCTGAACGCCGCCACGCGCAAGAGCATCGAGCGGCGAATGACGGACGGTGACGTCGTCGAATACCGCATCCGCAGGGACGCCGAGGGACGCGCGGTGCACAACCCGGACGGCAGCGTAGCCGTCGCCTACGGCCCGCGCAGCCACGTCACGCGCAAGCGCATCGAAGACCTCGAGAGCCTCAAGCACTTCCTTCTCACGCTGCGCGGCATCTGGGACTTCCGGTGGGTGGTCTTTTGACCGCCCTCGTGGTGCCCCTGTTGCTCGCCGCCGCCGTGGTTCACGACCCGGAGGCGCACGAGTGGGACTTCGTCGTGCTGCCCATCGTGTCGGCCAACGTCGACGAGGGCGTGGGCGGCGGCCTGGTCGCCGGGCTCTACCACTACAACGGCGGCGTGGAGCCGTTGCGCGACGACCTCTCCGTTCGCCTGTTCGCCACGAGCAAGCTCGTGCAGCGGCACGAGCTGCGCTGGGACGGCCGCCAGGTGCTCGGCCTGCCGCTGCGGGTGTGGCTGCGCTTCTCGCTCTTTTCGACGGTGACGCTGCCGTATTGCGGGGTCGGCAACGACGTCACCTGCGACCTCGCCGACGCAGGGCGCGCCGCGCCGCCGTCACTTCTGCCGGGGAGCCAGAGCTACGACGACTTCGTGCGCCACTACTACGCCATGCGCTACATCCGTCCCGGCGGTGACACGCTCCTGCGCTGGCGCCTCCTCGAGCACTTCGAGCTGATGGGGGGCTGGCGGCTCAACTGGTACAAGCCCGGCGACTTCACGCACTACGGCCCGTACCCGGGCTCCCTGTACGCGCAGCGTTTCCCCAAGGGCGAGCCCGGGGTCTCGAGCGTGTGGCAGGCCGGCTTCATCGTCGACGAGCGGGATATCGAGACGGCGCCGACGCGTGGCTACCTCCTCGAGGGCTCGGTGCGGGCGGCGAGCCCGTGGTGGGGCAGCAAGTGGACCTACGAGGGCATCAACACCGCGCTGTCGACGTACCTCGCGCTCTCGCACGAGCCCGACGTGGTGTTCGCCAACCGCGCCCTCGTCGACATCCTGGACGGCGACGTGCCGACCGCCGAGATCGCCGAGACCGGCGGCACCCGTGATCACGCGGCGTTCGGCGGCCAGTGGATCGGACGCGGCGTGCGTGATCACCGCTTCATCGGCAAGGTGAAGATCGTCGATCAGGCGGAGCTTCGCCGCGACTTCTTCGAGGTCACCATCGCCAACTTCGTCATCGACGTCGGCGGCAGCGTGTTCGTGGACGCGGGTTGGATTGGCGAGAGCCTCGAGCAGGTCGGCGGCGACCCCTTCCGCATCCTCTACGGCGGCGGCGCCGGCCTGCGCCTGATGTTCCAAAACGCGATCCTCATGCGCGTCGACCTCGCCGCCAGCCCGTTCGAGACGCAACAGCCGAGCTTCTACACCCCGGTGGGGTTTCCGTTTTGACCGCCCTCGTCTCCATCCTGGCGCTCGCTGTGGGGTTGGCGTCGGCGGAGACCGACCCGTACTACGGCTGGATGCACCCGCCGCGAGACGGGAGCGCCGCCATGAACGCCGCCATCAACAAGGCGCTGCAGGACGGCCTGCGCGACGTGAACCGCAACCCGCCGAAGACGTGCAGCGAGGCCGCGCTGGCGATGACGGCGCCGCTGTCGGCGACGGCGGCGTGGTTCTGGGCCGGCAGCGTGCGCTTCTGGCGCGTGGATCGTTCCCCGCGCACGCGTCACGAGTACCAGGACCGCTACTCGGCGGAGAGCGCCTACCGCTACGCCTCGCTGTTGCCCTTCGGCAGGTTCGTGCCCTTCGACCCGACGGTGCGCGTGGGGCCGGTGCTCTTCGGCACCGACAAGCTCGGACACTTCTTCACCAACGGCGCCCGCTACTACCAGCGCTTCCTCGCCGCCAAGAAGGCGGGGGCCACCGACGAAGAGGCCGAGCGGCGGGCGATCCTCCTCGGCGTGGACGAGGAGAACGGCATGCTGGGCATGGCCGTGAGCGGGATCTTCTCGTACGCGGACCTCGAGACCAACTACCGCGGCCTGGAGTTCTACCGGGGCGCCTGCGACGCCGGCGGGCTGTCGCGCGGCGCGGACGGCAAGTGGACGCTCGCGGAGCCCTTCGACATCGCGCGCTTCGTGGACCCGTGCTGGGACGAGGGCTTCTACGCGAGCGGCTTTCGCGCGCCCGCGCCCATCAAGCGCGCGGTGAGCGAGATGTGCTCGGAGCTGCATACGCGCGCCACGGAGCGCCGGCGCGCCCGCTACAGCACCGATCGCTGCGCGGCGGAGAACCTCGCCTTCCTCGCGGGGCTCGCACGCGAAAAGAGGATCCCGCCGCAGCTCTCGCTCGACGACATGTGCCCGCGCCCCGGTGACGTCGCTGGCACCTCGGGCTCAGAGGAGCCCGAAGAGCCAGCGGCGCGCTGACCCCGCGTCAGATGCCGCCGCTGACCGTCAGGTGCCGGTCGCTGACGACGTCGACGCGCAGCGGTCCCAGGCCGGCGGCGTCGAGCTGCGTACGCACCTCGTCGACGGTGAACGCCGCGTGGAGCGAGGCGCGGAAGTCCGCGCGCAGCACCTCGGGCTCGCCCTGCGTGTAGGTCTCGACGAGCCGATCGACGTCGTCGGCAGACCCCGGGCGCATCAAATCCATGACGAACACCCGGCAGCCGCCCTGCGCGGCGGCGCGCGCGGCGCTCTTCACCGCGGCCCAGAGCACGGCGGGATCGTGCAGGTGGTGCAGCAGGCTGTTGGACATCACGACGGCGTACGCGTCGAGCGGGGGACGGTCGCGCGGCAGGAGCGCCTGCACGAGCGTGACCCGGTCCGTGAGGCCTTCGCGGGCGAGGCGCTCGTGGCCGTAGCGGAGCATGGCGGCGCTGCCGTCGACGCCGTGGAAGGAGACGCCCGGGAGGCGCTTGGCGACGCGCACCGTGATGTCGGCGGGGCCGCAGCCGAGGTCGAGCACCGGTCCCTCGACCGGCGCGGGCACGGCTTTTACGAAGAGCTCCGCGAAGCGCTCGTGCGCGGACGCGAAGTCGGCCTCGGAGTACGCCCGCGCCTGCTCGTCCTCGTCCATCAGCTCGGGCTCGACGACACGTTCCATGGCTCACGCTCCCGCGGCGCTTCGCGCGCGATGGCGGTATACCACCGTCGACGCATGACCATCCCGCGCCACCTCCTCGACGCCGCCCTTCGCCACCGCCGTGCCGGGCGGCGCACGGGCCTCATCGTCCGCCACGCCGAGCGCTACCGCGTGCTCGACCTCGCCACCCACGAGTCCGTGCTCCTGACGGAGCGCGGCCACGAGCAGGCGCGCGAGGCCGGGGCCCAGCTCGCGGGCGCGGCGCTCCCGCTTCAGGTGTGGCACAGCCCGGTGGAGCGCTGCGCGGAGACGGCGCGCGGGCTCGTCGCAGGCGCTGTCGGGAGCGGCACCCGCGCGGAGCTGCTGCGCGCGGTGCCGGAGCTCTACGCGCCGTTCATCAAGGACCGCCTGCGCGCGTGGCAGATCGTCACCCGCGTGGGGCCGGGCTTCATCCGCGACTGGTTCGACGGCAAGCTCCCGGCCGACGTCTTCGAGCCGCGCGCGAGCGCGTCGCAGGGGCAGCTCGACGTCGTCGCGGCGCACATGGAGCAGGCGCCCGAGGGCGCGCTGGTGGTCTTCGTGTCGCACGACTGGAACCTCGCGCTCGTGCGCGAGGAGGTCCTCGGCATCACCCCGGAGCGCGCCTGGCCTGACTTCCTCGACGGCGTGGTCGTCGCCCTCGACGGAGACGAGATCGCCGTCGAGCACGACGGGCGCGTGGGGCTCCGGCCCCGCGGGGCTCCCGGCGTCTCGCGGGGGCTCGCTCCGCGCGCTGCGCAGCGAGCCGAAGCGAGCGAAGGAGAGGGCGATGCCTGAGCTCCCCGAGGTCGAGATCATCCGGCGCCGGCTCCGCGACGGCACCAAGGCGGAGAAGAAGCTCGTCGGCCGGCGCGTCACCGGCGTCCACGTGCCGTCGCCGCGCGCGCTCAAAGAGCCATCCAAAGCGGCGTTCGCCAAGGCCATCCACGGCGCGCGCTTCATCGACGTCAAGCGGCGCGCCAAGTACCTGCTCGTCGAGACGGACAAGGGCACGCTGCTCGTGCACCTTCGGCTCACCGGCGATCTGCACGTGGTCCCCGCGTCCGCCGAAGAGCCGCGCTTCCTGCGGCTCGCCGTGGACCTCGACGACGGCAGCCGCCTCGCCTTCACCGACGGCCGCCACCTCGGCGAGGTCCGCTTCGTCGACGATGCCGCGGCGCACATGCCCGAGCTCGGCCCCGAGCCTCTCGAGGACGCCTTCACCGTCGACGTCCTCGCCGATGCGCTTCGCTCCTCGCGGACCGTGAAGGGCGTGCTCATGGATCAGGCCGTCGTCGCCGGCGTCGGCAACATCTACTCCGACGAGGCCTGCTGGTACGCGAAGATCCACCCCGCGCGGAAGGCGCAGAGCCTCGACCACGCCGAAGCGCAGCGCTTGCACGACGCCGTCCGGCGCGCGTTGCAAAAGAGCATGGACGACCTCGTCGCCGCCGACCTCGCCATCGACTGGCGCTACGCGGACAGGAGCGCCGTCAGCCCCTTCATGGTCTACGACCGCGCCGGCGAGCCCTGCCCGCGCTGCAAGACCGAGCTCGACAAGGCCACCGTCGCGGGCCGCACGTCGGTGTTCTGCCCGCACTGCCAGAAGAAGTAAGGGCCCTCGAATGAACAAGTCGCGCCGCTGGCTTCGTTGCTCGTCGGTCACGTGGCGACGGCCACGCTCCCGATCGGCCGCGAGGGCGATCGAGTTGTTCATTCGGGGGCCCTAAGCGTCAGCGGCCGAGGACGTGTCGGAGCGCGGCCTCGACGGTGGCGTGGCGAAAGGGGTGGTGCAGCGCCGTCAGGCGCGCGGGGAGCACGCGCTGCGACGCGAGGAACGCCTCGTCGGCGGCGGCGCCGAACAGGGCGCGGGCGGCGACGCGCGGGACCACGAGGCGCGCGGGCCGGCGCAGCACGCGCCCGAGGAGCGCGGTGAAGTCACGGTTTCGCATGGGCTGCTCGCCGACGGCGTTGACGACGCCGGAGACGTCGTCGTCGACGGCGGCGCGGAAGAAGACGGCGGCGGCCTCGTCGACGGACAACAGCGGCATCCACTGGCTCCCGTCACCGAGCCGCGCGCCCGCGCCCGCGCGAAAGACGGGCAGCATGCGCGCGAGCGCGCCGCCGGCGGGCGACAGCACCACGCCGCAGCGGAGCACGGCGGCGCGGATGCCCCGCTTCTGCGTGGCGAGCGCCGCGCGCTCCCACGCCTCGCAGATCTCGGCGAGCACACCCTCGCCGCTCGCGGACGTCTCCTCGAGCTCCTCGTCGCCACGGTCGCCGTAGTAGCCGACGGCGGCCGCGGCGATGAAGGCGCGCGGCGGCCGGGCGCGGGCCGTCAAGCCGTCGCGCAAGCGCGCCGTGGCCTGCACGCGGCTGTCGCGCACGCGCTCGGCGTGGTCCTCGTCGAGGCGTCCGGCGGAGATGGGCTCGCCGGCGAGGTGCACGACGACGTCGAACGGCGGCCCGTCCCACCTCACGATGCCGGTCGCCGGGTCCCAGCGCGCCTGGCCTGACGCGGCGCTCTTGCGCACCAGCGGGACGACGGTGTGCCCGGCGACCTGAAGGAGCGCCGAGAGCTCCCGGCCGATGAGCCCGCTCGCGCCGGTGATGCCGACGACGAGCGGCTCGTGGGGGAACGCCTGCAGGAGGGAGAGGTCGAGGGCGGTGGTGGCGTGGCGGTGCTCGAAGATGGGCGCGAGCCGGCGCTCCACGAACGACGCGCGCACGCCGCCGGGCAGCTCGTAGGTGACGCGGTCGACGAGGCGGGTGCGGCCGGCGCCGGCGTCCTCGAAGCGGTGCTCGTGGCGCCAGCTCGCAAACGGTCCGTCCTTCATGACGTCGACGAAGCCGCGCCCGGGCTCCACGTCATGGTGCACCGCGATCCACCGGGGCCACAGCGGGCCGACCGACATCTCGAACGACGCCTCCGCGCCGTCCTCGAGCGCCGTCGCCTCGACGACGTTGCGCACGCGAACGAAGGGCGGCGTCAGCCGGCGCAGCGCGCCCCGGCGCGCGTGGTACGAAAAGAGCGCGTCGGCGGTGCAGGCGAGCTCGCTGGTTTTTTCGAAGACGGGCATGTGCCCCCCTGGTGGTTCAGCCGGCGCCCTCGACGCGGACCGAAGGTACGCCGTCCTCGTCGCGGGTCACGGTGAGCTGCCACGGGTGGCAGCACACCTCGCAGTCCTGCACGAACGACCCCTCGGTGTCGGGATCGATGTCGATCTCGACGACCTCGAAGCAGTACGGGCACTGCACGCTGACGACGTCCATGCCGACCATCCTAGCGTTCTGCGAGGGCCGCGACCCACTCGACGTGCGATGTCCGCGGGAACGCGTCGATGGGCACCAGGCTTTCGAGCGCGTAGCCGCGTCGGACCGCGGCGGCCAGGTCGCGGGCGCCGGTGGCGGGGTCGCAGGACACGAGCACGAGGCGCCCGGGCCGGGCGCGCTCGAGCAGCGCGTCGAAGCCGGGGATGCCGGTCCGGGGCGGGTCCGCCACCAGGAGGTCGACGTCCCCGCACGGGAGCCCCGCGTCGATGCCGGCGCGGCGCACCCGGGCGCGGGCCGAAAACGCCGAGACGTTGTCCTCGAGGAAGCGGACGGCGCGCGGTGCGCCTTCGACCGCGTCGACGACGGCGCCGGCGGCCAACAGCGGCAGGGTGAGGTGGCCGGCGCCCGCGAACAGCTCGAGGACCCGCTTGTCCTCGACGGCCCCGCAGCCCGCGACGACGGCGTCGCGGATGGCGGCGCCTCCGAAGCGCGTGGCCTGCGTGAACACCGCGGCGTCGCTGTGGGCCAAAAACGCCCCGGCGGTGACCTCCCCGACCAGCCCGGGGTCTCCAAAGCGCGCGTCGACGGCGGCGGGCGGCGGCGCGCGCGGGTGGCCCGGAGCCTCGACCACGGCGCCGTCGACCAGGCCCGCGTCGACGAGGAAGCGGGCGGCGTCCGCGCCGTCGACGGCCGCGCTCACCCGGCCGCGCGCGTCGCACGCGAGGCGGACGGCGCCGTCGGGCACCCGGCCGTGGGCGCACATCCGGGCGAGCGCGCCTTCGAGCGCCGGGTGCAGGGCGGGGCAGCGCGCGACCGGGACGCGCGCGTGGCTCTCGCGGGCGGAGAACGTCGGCGCGCCATCGACGATGACGAAGCGGGCGCGGCGGCGGGCGCCGTCCTGGCTCCCGGGCGCCGGCGCGAGGAGCGGCGCGACGGCGGCGTCGACGACGGCGGCGTCGAGCTTCCCCACGCGCACGAGCGCGTCCCGCACGATGCCGGACTTGGCCGCGCGCTGCGCCGCCGGGGAGAAGTCGAGCAGGTCGCAACCGCCGCAAGCCGGGCGCTCCCCGGGCGCGCTCGAGGCGTGAAGGGGGCAGTCGGGCCTCACCCGCTCGGGCGACGCCTCGAGCACCTCGAGCACCCGCGCGTGGCGCACGCGCTTGTGCCGCCGCTCGACGCGGGCGCGCACCCGCTCGCCGGGCAGCGCGCCGCGCACGAAGACGACGCCGTCGCCGTCGCGCACGAGGCCCTCGCCGCCCGGAACGATGGCCTGCACCACGCCCACGATCTCCGCGCCTTCGACGTCCGCCACGCCCGGACCCTACCAACGCGCCGTCGCGTCGTCGGCCTCATCGACGCGCGAGGTCATCGCTTGGGCGCGCTCAGGACAGGGCCCGCTCGACGCCGAGCACGAGCACCTCGAGCTCGAAGCGCGCGTCCTCGGGCAGGGCGCCGTCGGCGCCGCAGCGCGCGCGCAAGCTTCGGGCGAGGGCGAGGCCCGCGCCGGCGTCGCCGTCGCCGTCGCCGTCGGGGGAGACGCCGGCGACCTCTTCGAGCAAGGCGATGAGCGAGTCGAGCGTGGACACGTCGCTGCGGGCGTCGCGGAACACGAACGCGCCCTCGTCGCGCGCGCAGGTGTCGCGGACGAACGCCTCGAGCCAACGCGCGGTGGCGGCCATCTTTTCGTAGTCGAGGTGGTCGGGCGTGTCGTCGACGGTGTGGTAGCGGCGGGAGCGCCCGTTGGTGAGGAACAGGAACGGGCGCCGCCGATCCCAGAACGCGGCGTAGTCGCTGAGCGGCGGCACGATGGTGGCGTCGGCGGGCCGCACGACGACGCCGTCGACGGCGTCGAGCGCGTCCAGGCGCGCGGCGGTGCCGGCGCTCCGCTCCGCGCCGAGCGCGAACAGGGTCTGCGCGACGCCGGCGGGGACGGCGGCGCCTTCGCCGAGCGCGTGGCCGACGAGGTCCATGCACACCATGAGGTCGATGCGCTCGAGGGGCGCGACCGGGGCCTGCGCGAAGCGCATCGAGCCCATGGCGCCGGTCATGAAGTAGGGCGGCTCCTCGGCGTCGAACGCGGCGATGATGACGCCGCGCCCCTCGGCGCGCCGCGCTGCGAGCCCGCGCGCGACGTCGACGAGGACGGCGACGGCGGCGGCGTTGTCGTCGGCGCCGCGATAGACGCCGGAGCGGTCCTTGCCGAGGTGATCGTAGTGCGCGGCGACGAGCACCCAGCGGTCGACGTCGCCGGGGAGCGTGGCGAGCACATTGCTGCCGTTGCACGCGGGCACCGCCTGCTCGAACGGGTCGAGGCCGGCGTCGCGCAGGGCGGACACGACGATCCGCCTGGCGGCGCGGCCGCCCTCGGTGCCGGTGGCGCGGCCGGCGCAGGCGTCGGAGCAGAGATCGTCGACGAGGCGGCGCATCGTGTCCGGGTGTACCACCGGCCGCGGCCTCGTGGCCCGGCGCAGGCGCAGGCGTCGAGGTCTACGGCGAGGCGGTCCGGGCGCTCACGGCGCCACGTGCAGCTCGTTCATGACCTTCGCGACGCCCGGCGTTCCCCGGGCGACGCTCTCGGAGATGCGCACCTCGTCGTCGTCGGCGACCTCGCCGTGCAACGTGATGTCGCGCGCCTCCCGCTCGACCCGGATGCGCCCGGCGTCGATGCCCTCCGCGGCGAGCCGCGTGAGCACGGCCTCGACGAGCTCGTCTTCGGGCAGCGGCGTTGCGCCCAGGGCGATGTCGTCGGGGTCGGGGTGGTGGTTGACGATGTCGACGCCGCGCCCGGGGCCGTCGCCGAAGCTCGGCCTGCCGAAGCTGCCGGTGTCGCCGCTTCCGACGGCGTCGCCGGTGTCTTCGATTCTTCCGTATGTCATGGGGGCCTCCTGCCCGATCAGGTCGTCGGGTCGATGTTCCTGCGGGCGCCGTAGATTCCGCCGACCACGGCTGCGATCGTGGCGAAGAGGGCGGCGACGGCGATGCCGGCGACGACGCCGGCGCCGCTGCCGAGCGCGGCGGCGTCGCCCAGCTCGAGGGAGCGAAGCGGGGTCAGCCAGTCCCAAACGAGCGCGAGCATGAGGTCCAGCGCCAGCGAGGCGACGGCGAACGCGGCGAAGGCGTGGCCGATGCCGACCGGGATGCGCGCAGACTTCGAGCTCACGGCGGCGACGAACCCGCCGAGCAGCGAGCTCAACATCCACGCGACGCCCGCGAGGACGGCGACGTCGAACGCCGAAGCGGCAACGGGCTCCTGGCGGCGCGCGGGCGCGGTCAAAGCGAGCACGAGGGGCATCAACACCAGGAACGTCGACGCCGCGAGCGCAGCGCCGCCGAGCACGGCGCCGACGCGCACGGGGGAGGTGGGTCGATGGCGCGCGCCCCGGGCGAGCGACGGCGCGCGCACAAAAATTCGAGGGGCGATGGTGGGGTGGCTCATGCCCGATCGAACAGCGAGACCCGTGCCACCCGCGGGCGGCGGGGCCCGGCGGCGCCCCAGGCCCGCCGCGCGCCGTCGGGCCGCGCGCCGTCGCCGCTGTGGGGGCAGGTAGGGCGACGGGGGCTGGGTGACGTCGTCAACGGGATCGTGCGGGAGCGCGCGGTGCGGGTGGTCAATGCGCACGGCCGCCGGCCGGCTCGCGGTTGGTACGCATCTTGTTGGAAGATCGATCCGTGCTGCCCGCCGCCGTCCCCGGAACGATCACGCCGAACGCAAAGGCGTGCGGCGCGCCCCGGTGGCGCGCGCGTTCGTCGTGGGGCGCGCCGCTGCGGCGCGCGCTCCCCGTCGTGGTCGCGGCGCCGTTCATCGCGCTCGCGAGCGCCTGCCCGGATCCGCCGCCGCCCTGCGACGCGAGCGTCGCCCTCGCCGGCGCGCCCGACGTGCTCCCGCTCCCCGAGGGCGGCCGCGCCTTCCTCGCGCCGACGCAGGTCGCCGGCATCGACGTCGCGCTCGCCGGCCTCGCCCCCGGCTTCAGCGTGCGCGTCGACGACGACGGCACCTTCGTGATCGGCGCGCCCTACGGCGTCGTCGGCAACGTCCCCGTGCGGCTCGAGGCCGCGTGTCGCGACGCCGGCCACGACGCTGCGTCGCAGCCCTTGACGCTCGAGGTGCGTGCGCCGCGCGTCTACACCGCCGGCGACGAGAGCGGGCCCGCCGCTCGCTCGCTCGCCGCCGCCGCCGTCGTCGGCGACACGCTCCTGGTGTCGGGCGGCACCGCCGGCGGCGCGCCCGTCGACGACGTGTGGACGCTCGATCTCGAGGGCGGCCGCTGGCAGCGCCTCGACGTCGCCGCGCCGCCGAGCCCCGCGCGCGCCGCCCCCATCGACGACCGCCACGCGCTGTTCCTCTCCGGCGACGGCCGCACCTTCGTGCTCGACACGTCGGCGCCGTCGCTCGTGGCGCTCAGCGACGACGACGTCCGCCCCGCGAGCGTCGGGCACGGCGCCTTCGCCTTCGCCGGCGGCGCGTTCGTCAGCGTCTGCGGCGACGACGCGGCCGCCTCCTGCGGCGTCGTCTCGGTGAGCGTCGACGTCGCCGGCGCGCGCGCGACGTGGACCACGGAGCTGCCCACGGGCTTCGCGCCGGCCCGCCGCTCCGGCGCCGCCTGGGGGGTCGACGACGAGGGCGCGCGCATGGTGCTCTTCGGTGGCGACCGTGACGACGGCGCGGGCCACGACAGTTGGTCCCTCGACGACACCGGCGTCGGCAGCGGCAGCGTCACCTTCGCCCACCTCGCCACCAAGGGCGAAGCCCCTCCCGGGCGCGTCGACGCGTGCGGCGTCGTCGACCCCGTCGGCCGCCGCTTCTTCGTCTTTGGCGGGACCGGCGACGACGGCGAGGTGGTGGCGCAGCCCTGGGTCCTCGACCTCAACCGCGACGACGCCAAGTGGCGCCCGGTGACCCTCGCCGGCCTCCCGGCGCGCGCCGGCTGCACCGCCGTCTACGACGCCGCCCGCGCCCGCATCCTCGTCGGCTTCGGCGACGACGGCTCCCGCGAGCACGGCGACGTCACCGCCATCGATCTGTAGCTGTGCGGCTTCGTCACGCGCGGACGGGGTCGCCGATCTTCACGACGCCGCCGGACACCACGCGCGCCCGCAGCCCTCCCCGGTGCACGAGGGCCTCACACAGGCGCTCGGATCCGGTGAGCTTGGCGAGGTGGCCGCACGGCTCGCACAGCCTGAGGCCCTCGAGCTCGACGTCACCGATGAAGAAGCGCTTGCCGACGAGGTGGTTCAGCGCCACGCCCACGGTGACGATGTTCCTGCGGGCGGCGCCGCGGGCGACGCGGACGCCGTAGTCGCGGCGGGCGGCGACGAGCGCCTCGTCCTCGATGAGCGTCACCTCGCGGTCGGGGCCGTTCTTCTTCGAGAACGTGCCCTTCGCCTTGGCGTAGCGGTCGCCGAGGACGCCCTTGCCGGCCTCGAGGCCGACCCTCTTGCGCGACGCCATGGGCGCTGCGGCGACGGCGGCGACGTGCAACGACACGACCTGCGGTAGTTTCGCCTTCATGGCTTTCGGTTTCCGTCCCGACGGCGACCGCGTCAAGGGCCTCAGCCCCACGCACGCGATCATGCCGTTCCTCTTTCGCACGCGCACCGAGTCACAGGTCTTCTTCGAGCTCCTCGTCGACGGCGCGCCGGCAAAGGCGTTCCTCGCGCGCTTCCGCGAAGACAGCGGCGTCCACGCCACGCTGATGCACCTGGTGCTCGGCGCCGCCACGCGCGTCCTTCACGCGCGTCCGCGGCTCAACCGCTTCACCATGAGCGGCCGGATCTACCAGCGCCGCGGCATCTGGATGTCGTTTTCGGCGAAGACCGAGAAGAGCGACGAGGGCGCCGTGGTCGCGCTCAAGCGGCGCTTCGAGCCGGGCTGGGGCTTGCAGAAGATCGTCGACGTCACAAGCGGTGTGGTCGGCGACGCGCGTTCAGGGAAGAAGGATCAGGCCGACAAGGAGCTGGCGCTCGCGTTGGCCTTGCCTGCGTTCCTCACGGCGTTCTTCGTGTGGCTTTTGCGCACCGCCGACAAATACGGCCTGATGCCGCGCTCGATGATCGACGGCGATCCGCTCTACGCGTCGCTGTTCGTGGCCAACCTCGGCAGCATCGGCATGGACGCGCCGTTTCACCACCTCTACGAGTGGGGCAACATCCCGCTGTTTTGCGCCATCGGCCGGGAGCGCGACGACGGCAAGGTGCCGCTGCGCTTCACCTTCGACGAGCGCGTCGAGGACGGGCTGTACTGCCTGAAGGCGCTCGACATGCTGAAGGAGATCCTCGAGGACCCGGCGGCCCACTTCGCCGCGGCGTCGTCGCCGGAGCCCGCCTCGGCCGAGAACACCGATCCGTTGCCGGGAGCGTTGGAACGCCGCTGAGCGTGACGGGCGAGCGGGGAGCTCGCCGCTCCCGCTGTTTCAACCTGTTCGGCGTTCTAGAGGTCGATGCGCTCGACCGGGGCCGGATCGCGGTGGGCCTTGACGCCCGTGAGCTTCTCGATGGCGCGCTCCATCCCCGACCAGGCGCCGACCTTGGACATGAAGCCGTTCACCCAGCCCGTGGTGATGCAGTAGTGCGACTCATACGGGAAGGTGTGGTGGATCTGGTGGTGATCGCGCGGGAGGATCACGTGCTTGTCCTGCAGCCACGTGACCCACGCCGGCAGCTCCGCGGTGTGCGCCCACTTGTGGAACTGGTTGGTGGCGAAGGTGAAGATGGACGCGAACGTGATGAGCGAGACGAAGAAGAGGACGCCGGCGTTTTCGAAGTCGAGGGGCAGGAAGCAGAAGCACGCCAGGGGGATGACCGTGGCGAGGCAGTTGTTGCCGTTGGTCTCGACGAAGTCGTGGCGCGTGATGTCCTTGGGATCCACGTGGTGCATGCGGAAGGGCTTGACGAAGTTGGGCCCGAGCAGCGGCGTCTTGTCGGTGCCGTAGCGGTCGAAGCCCCAGTGGACCATGCCGCTGCCGAAGTCCGCGAGGACGTAGCCGGCGAGGAGCGCGATGGTGACGGTGGCCGCGAGCCAGTGGCCGCGTGAGGTCTCGCCGACGGTGTAGGCGTCGCTGACGACGAGGATGAACCGGTAGACCAGCCAGCTCACCATGCTGTACGCGGACGCAATGCCGAACATCTCCAGCATCCGGTGCCAGATGCTGTAGCCCTGCTGCTCCTCGACCTCGACACGCTCCGACATGCTGCGCTCCCGCCCCGCTCCAACCCCCGCGGTACCGAAAGTACGCGCGGGGGCAGCCGACGGATCAGACGACATTGCCCATCCGAAGGCAATCCATCGTCGTCGATGTCTGTCACGCACGTGTCACAGCGACCTACGGATCACACTGCTCCAAGCAGGTGTCGACGGCGGCGGGCATCAGTTGCACCCCGCGCTCGCGAAGCCCCTGCAGCGTCTTCGCGCAGGGCGCGTCGCACCCCGGCAGAGCCCCGAGCTTCTTGGCGAAGGACCACGTCGACCAGGCCGGTTTCGCCGCCGGCCGCGCGCGGTGCTTCGGCCTGCGTTCGACATTCGACCTGGCGCGCGGCTTCTTGTCCGCCGCCTTGTTCCCGGCGCCCGTCGGCGTCGACGCCGTCGTGGGCGCCGCCGTCGTGGGCGGCGTCGTCGTGGGCGGCGTCGCGGCCGTCGCGGGCGCCGTCGTCGACGCGGGGGCCGTCGACGCGTTGGGGGCGCCGTCGCGGCCGTCGCGGCGGCCGTCGTCGTCGGCGGGCGCCGTCGTCGTCGTGGGCGCCGTCGTCGACGCGGGGGCCGTCGCGGTTGGGGGCGCCGTCGCCGTCGCGGCCGTCGCGGGCGCCGTCGTTGTGGGCGTCGTTGCGCTCGTCGCCGTCGCTGACGTCGCGCCGGCGTCCGGAGGCGCTCCGCCGGGGTGTCCCATCACCGACAGCGCGAGAAGCACGCCGGCGATCCCGATGGTGAGGCCGCCTGCGGCGGCGATGGCCGCCGGCTGCCAGCCGAGGGACACCGGCTTTTCCTCGGGGAGCTCGGCGCTGGTCTGGGTGACCGGCTCGCCGTCCTCGGGGAGCGCGCTGAGCGCGAGCTGGCCGAAGATGCGCAGCGACTCCTCGGTCTGCGCGCGATCGTCGACGAGCGCCTCGCGCACGAAGCCCCGGAGCGACGAGCGCTCGGCGAAAGGGAAGCGCAGCTTGAGCACGCTGCGCAGCGCCTGCGCGAAGTCCCCGCACGACGAGAAGCGGTCTTTGGCCTCGTACGCGAGCGCGCGCCCGAGGATGGTGGCGAGGTCGGCCTCGATGTTGCTCAGCCGCGGCGGCACGTAGCGTGACCCGGCCATCGACCAGATCTCCCGCTGCGTGCGCGCTCCGTAATAGCGCTCGCCCGCGAGGAGCTCGTACAGGACGACGGCCCCGGAGAACTGATCGGAGCGCGCGTCGACGGGCTCGCCGCGCGCCTGCTCCGGGGACATGTACGCGATCTTGCCGAGCACCACCTGCGAGCCGGTGTGCTCCATCTTCAGCTCCGACGACGCGAGGCCGAAGTCGATGAGCTTCACCTCGCCGTCGTACGAGATCATCACGTTGTGCGGCGACATGTCGCGGTGGACGACGTGCAGCGGGTCGCCTGTCAGGGTGTGCTTGTGCTGGTGCGCGGCGTCGAGGCCCTCGAGGGCCTCCGCCATGATGAGCACCGACAGCGCCGTGGGGATGGCGCCGCCCGTCGCGTCGACGAGCCGGCGCAGGTTGGTGCCGGCGATGTGCTCCATGGCGAAGAAGTGGACGCCGTCGTGGTAGCCGACGTCGAACACCTGGCAGATGTTGGCGTGCTGGAGCTGGATGACGATGCGCGCTTCGTCCAGGAAGCGCGTGACGTAGCCGGGCTCGTTCACCAGGTCCTGGCGCAACGTCTTGATGACGACGAGCCGGACGGCGCCCGAGACGCCCCGCGTGCTGGCGAGGAACACGTCGCCCATGCCGCCTTGCGCGATCGGTCCAAGCAGGATGTAAGGACCGAACGAGCGTGGGTAGCCGGGCGCAAGCTGGGTGAGAGGTCGGCTCACGAAAGTAGATTACGTGGAAGATGGACCTGCGGCACGTCTCCTTGACTTTCCTCGCCCTCGTCGCCACGAGCGCCCGTGCGGAGCCCGCCGCCTCGCCTTCGATCGCGCTGCTGCCGCTCGTGGGTCAGGGCCTCGCCACCGATGAGGTCGCGCGCGTGGAGACGGCGCTGCAAGCCGAAGTGGAGGCGCGCTTCGGATTCTGCGAGCATCCCCGCCGCGCAGGTGCGCGCGCGGCTCGACGCCGGCAGCGCCCAGGGGCTCGCCTGCGACCGCACGCAGGTCGCGTGCCTCGTGCAGCTCGGCATCGTCGTCCGCGCCGACCGCGCGATCCTCGCGACGCTCGCGAAAAAGGAGGGCCAGCAGGAGGCGACGCTCGTGCTTCGCCTCGTCGACGTCCTCGGCGCGGAGCAGCTCGCGCGCGCCGCCGGCAGCGTCGCCGCCGAGCCCACCGTGCTGCAGATGCGCGCGCTCCTCGCACGACTCGACGATCCTGCCGCCCACGCCACCCGCGTGAGCGTGCGGGGGCCCGCCGGCGCCATCGTGCTCCTCGACGGCAAGGCCCTCGGCAAGCTCCCGCTCCCGGCGCTCAACGCCGTCTCCCCGGGCAAGCACGTCGTCACCGTGCTCGGCCCGCTGCGCCACGACGAGAACATCGACGTGCGCCGCGGCGAGCCCGTCGTCGTCGAGGTCCCCGTCCCCGCGTCCGCCCCCGCCTCCGCCCCCGGCGCCCCCGTCGCCTCCGCGACGCCCCCGTCGGGGACGTCAGGGCCGGACCCGGCAACGCCGGTGGCGCGCGCCGACGACCCCGGCGTGCCCGCGAACGCGCTGCCGTGGCTCGGCGTCGCGGGCGGCGGCTCGGCCGTGATCCTCGGCGCGGCGGGGCTGCTCTTCGGCCTGTCGCCGCGCTTCGCCTACGACGACGCCGCCGCCGAGCTGCGCAAGATCGAAGCCGAGGTGGGCACCAATCACGCCGCGCTCGTCGCCCGGCGCGCGGACGTGGAGGCGGCCCGCGGGCGCCTCGACGACAGCGCCGCCCAGTGGACCACCTGGGGCGCCCCGCTCGCCATCGCCGGCGGGGTCGCCCTCGGCGCCGGCCTCGTCGTCGCCGGCGCCGGCGCCTTCGGCCTCGCGGAGTAGCCGGGGCCGTCTACCCGATGCCCCGAGGCCGCATCGCCCGGTCGCAACTGACATTCGCTGCCGAGGGTGACCGGGGTCGTGTTGGACGCGGCGGGGCCCACGGTTACACTTGTCGCCATGCGCTCGACAGCCGCCCTCGCGTCCCTGCTCGTGCCCCTCGCCGCCGGACCGGCGTGCAATTGCGGGCTCGAGGTGCTCGCGACGCCGCTGCCGCACATGATCGTCCAGCCCAAGGCGGTGGAGATCAACACCGCGCCGGTGGCGCAGGACACGACCGTCGTCATCCAGGTCAGCGACCCGACCATCGTGAACCTCGAGCAGGTGCACGCCGAGCTGCAGGAGCCTGTCGACCCCTCGTTCCGGCTCGTCCCGCCCGTCATCGACGAGGTGCTCGCGGGGCAGACCGGCGAGATCACCGTCGTCGTCCGGCCGTCCACCGCCTCGGAGCTCCACGCCGTGTTGGTGTTGACGGCCGAGGACGACGCCAAGCCCAACCGCGTCGAGGTACCGTTCATCATCCACGCCGTGGACGTCGGCCTCCCCGACATCTGCGACTACCCCGAGCAGATCGCGTTCGGCGGCATCGGGCAGAGCGACATCGGCCGTGACGAGGTCACCATGGACAACTGTGGCGTCCGCGACCTCATCATCGACTCCGTCCGCCAGTGCAAGGACCCCGTCGGCGACGACCCGGTCGACGAAGACGGCTGCGGCCCCGACGACCCCGCCTTCCACGTGCAACAGGTGCCGCAGCCGCCGCAGCCCGAGACGGCCATCGGCCCCGGCGAGCGCGGCGGCATCTCCCTGCCCATCACGTTCAGCCCCGGCGACCTCGTCGAGCACGACACCAACGTGATGATCAAGTCGAACGACCCCGACGAAAACCCGCTGATCATCCCCGTGAGCGGCACCGGCGCGGCGTGTCCCACGGCGTGCATCGAAGCCGTCGACGGCATCGACGGCATCCAGCCCTTCGACACCGTCCGCCTCGACGGCGGCTGCTCGACGGTCCCCGAAGGCGCCAACACGTCCATCGAGGCCTACCAGTGGACGCTGTCGCAGCAGCCCCTCGGCTCGACGACGACGCTGTCGTCGCTCACCGACTCGCGCGTGGAGCTCCCGGTCGACCTCGCGGGCAACTACTGCGTGAACCTCACCGTCACCGACACCGCCGGCGCGCACAGTTGCGCTCCGGCTTCGCAGTGCTTCCAGGCCGTGCCCACCGAGGACCTCCACATCCAGCTCGTCTGGGACAGCCCCACCGCGGACCTCGACCTCCACCTCGTCGGCGACGGCGGCGACCCCTTCAAGCATGAGAGCGACTGCTACTTCTCGAACCGCCACCCCACGCCCGACGATTGCCCGGCGAACGCTTCGCGCTGCTCGTGGGTGGACAACGCCGACCAGAACCCCAACCTCGACCACGACGACAACGACGGCTACGGCCCGGAGAACACCAACATCGTGCACCCGGCCCCGGGCTCGCACTGGCGCATCTTCGTGCATTACTGGAACGCGCAGACCGACGGCGATCCGCGGGTGACGGCCACCGTGCGCGTCTTCGTCTACGGCCAACAGGTGCTCGAGCTGCAGCAGGTGTTCGAGAACGACCAGACCCTGTGGCAGGCGGTAGACATCGTCTGGCCCGAGGTGGAAGGTGATCCGGCGAGAGTCTCGCAGATTGGAAATGTCACCCCCTTCCCCCGGCCGTTCTGAAGTCCCACGAAGCATGTCCCGTCAGGCCGCCCTCGTCCTCGCGCTCGCCGCCGTCTCCGTCGGCTCCTGCCGGTGCGGCCCCCTGCTCCCCGACCCGCCCAAGCAGTGCACGCCCGACGGCGCCGGCTGCCTGTCCGACGAGATCTGCGTCGACTTCCAATGCGTGCCGCGGCCCAAGTGCGCCACCGACGCGGACTGCGACAGCCCCGCGTTTCAGTGCGTGTTGCCCGCGCAGGTCTGTCAGCTCCGCGAGGGCTTCGGCCTCGAGTGCAGCGCGGCGGCCCCGTGCGTGCCCGGCAAGTTCTGCGCGCTCGGCATCTGCCGCGACTTCAACGAGGACAACGTCTGCAGCTTCGACACCGACTGTCGCCCCGGCCAGCGTTGCGACCGCATCGACGTGCAGTGCATCCCGGACGGCGATTGCCGCCTCACCGACGCGTTCCCCGAGCTCGCGTGCTTCGAGCAGGGCGGCGAGCAGTGCGACGCGCTGACGGGCCGCTGCGCGCAACCGTGCGGCGATCCGCCCGTGTGCACCAGCGACGGCGATTGCCCGAGCGCCGGTGAGCACTGCAACGGGAGCTGCCTGTGCGTGCAGTGCATCTCCAACGACGACTGCGGACCGGGCCTGCACTGCGACACGCGTTCGGGTGACTGCCACAGCGACAACGAGTGCTTCAGCGACAGCGACTGCGAGCCGCCGCTCGTGTGCGGCGCGTCGGCGCAATGCGAAGTGGCGCCGCCGCCGTGCTTCAGCGACTTCGACTGCAACTTCGGCCAGACCTGCGACGTGGGCACCAACCAGTGTCAGTTCATCGGCGGCGGCGCGTGCGCGGACGATTGTTTCGATCCCGCGTTCGGCGCAGGCAACAACACGCCGGCGACCGCGAAGGCGCTCACGGTCAACTTCGGCGAGAACCCGGTCGTCGACGACCTCGTGCTCTGCCTCAACAACGACGACGTCTACTCCGTCGCGCTCACCGCCGGCGACCTCCTCATCGCGCACGTCGACGGCACGGACCCGCTGGCCGGCGCCACCATGACGCTCCTTGACGCCACCGGCGAAAACACCCTCGACTTCGCCGAGACGCCGCCGCGCGGGGACGGCACCATCGCGTTCGTCGCGCAGTCCGACGAGACCGTCTACCTGCGCCTCTCGGCGCTCCAGAGCACAAGACAGGACGGCGGCGGCACGCCGTACACGCTCCAGCTCACGCGCGAAAACGGCGCGGTCTGTCAGCCCGACGCGTTCGAGAGCCCGCCCAACGACACGCTCGTGAGCGCCACGCCGCCCGAGCAGGTGCCCGACGGCGTCGTCCTCCTCGGCACGGTGTGCCCCGGCGACGTCGACCTCTATCGCGTCGACGTGGCGTCGGGCGAGGGGCTGTCGGCGAACCTGGCGTTCGACGGCGCGGCCACGGACCTCGACCTCGCGTTCCTCGACGAGCAAGGCACGCTCGTCGTGCAGGACGGCGGCGTGTCGCAGCCGGAGACGCTGCGCCACCGCTTCCCGTTCGCGGGCAGCGTCTACGTGCGGGTGCGCGGCTTCGGCAGCGACATCGGCAGCTACAACCTCACGGTGAACCACGAGCCCCCGTTCGTCTGCGTCCCCGACGCCGCCGAGCCCGCCGACAACGACCCGTCGACGGCGCCCACGCTCCCGCTCAACCAGGCGCTCGGCCCCGAGGACCACACCATGTGCAGCGGCGACGTGGACACCGTGGTCACGCCGCTCGAGGACTTCGAGCGCATGATCGTGAGCGCGCTGTACGACGACGCCGACGTGGAGCTCGCCATCGACATCGTCGACGCGGCGGACGGCACCACGGTGCTCGCCACCTCGCCGCCGGCCACGGGCGGCGCCGCCGTGAGCTACGACGCGCGCGCCAACGAGACCGTCTTCGTCCGCGTCGGCGGCGTCGGCGGCGCCGTCGGGCCGTACCAGCTCCACATCGAAAAAGAGAACCAGCTCGACTGCGCGCCCGACGCGCTCGAGCCCAACAACACCGTCGCGCAGGCCAAGCCGCTGCCGGCCCCGGGCGAGCTGTTGAGCATGTGCGGCACGGACGCCGACTTCTTCTCCATCGACGGCAACGCGGGCAAGAAGCTCGTCGTCGACGCGTCGTTCCGCCAGGCCGAGGGCGACATCGACCTCCAGCTCATCGGGCTCGACGGCTCCCAGATCCTCGCCACCGCCGACGGCACCAGCGACGGCGAGCACCTCGAGGTCACGCTGCCCCTCGACGGCACCTACACCCTGCGCGTGTTCTCCCTCTCCGGCGACACCAGGTCGCGGTACACGCTGACCGTCTCCGAGGTCTCCCCGTAGGGCGGGGCCTTGTCCCCGGCCTCCGCCCCGCGCCGTCGAGATCCGCGCCAAAAGGCCGTCCCGCGCCGTAGACTGACGGGGGTCTCCTATGAAGATCAAGACCGACGTCGACGCCGCCCTGCGCAAGGCCAGGCTTCCGCAGGAGACCGTCAAGCTCGAGAGCCCGGCCCCTTTGCAGGTGCCCGGCAAGACCGGGCCCGGCGTCTCCGCGCTCGAGCCCAAGGAGGTCGGCGCCGATCCCGCCTGGGTCGCCGCCCACGCCGCCGGCGAGGCGGTCGACGGCGCGCCCAGGAAGACCGCGCTCAGCGTCCGCTTCCCCGAGATGTCGGCCGAGCTCACGTTCAACGACAACCTCGCCGTCGCCATCGCCGGCGCCGACGGCCACCTCGGCAGCGACGCGCCCAAGCTCACGCCGGCCATCGCCCAGGCGCTCTTCGAGGTCACCAAGGAGGGCGGCATCTCGTCGCGCGAGCTCAAGGACGCGGCGCGCATCGCCGACGCGCTGACGGCCCGCGGCGACGCCAACGCGCCCCTGCTCCGGGAGCTGACGGCAAAGATCCGCGACGCGTACGCCGACCAGACCTTCCTCACCAAGCTGATCGCGCGCGCCGGCGACATCGGCAAGAGAGACAAGGTCCCGAGCCTCACCTCCGCGGCCGTCGAGGCCACGCAGCCCGGCAAGGTCGGCGAGTGGGTCGGCGTTCACCTCTCGCGCGCGCAGGACGCCGCGCCGGTGGACGGCCCCGCGCCCAACGCGGCCACGGGGAAGTACGTGATGTGCCCCGTGCTCGGCTCGCTCATCCAGGAAGGCTCGCTCAAGCAGGACGACAAGGGGAACATCAGCCTCGCCGAGTTCAACGACGTCATGATCAAGCGGCTCGGCATCACGCCCGAGCGCGCGGCGCTCACGGTGAGCACCACGTTCATCGGTCAGCACGCGTCGGACGCGCCGCACGTGGCGGCCGGCAAGCTGAACATCAACCACCTGAAGGGCAGCATCCTCGACCACCAGCACCACGGGGACACCGGCATCCTCGCGGACGGCGAGTTCCACGAGGACAAGTTCCAGGCGTTGCTCGCGCACAGCTCCGACGGAAAGTCGCTGTGCATCGCCGACTTCGCGCACGCCATCAACGATCAGCTCGCGCGCGACGACGGCTTCGTCACGAGGGCGAAGGGAACGAGCGAAGACGTCTTCGAGATGGCGGCGCTCATCAACACCTTCGGCTACGTCGACGACAAGGGCGAGCGCCGCATCGACTTCGGCACGCTGCGAGACCTCTACCAGAACCGCCGGCTGCCGCCGCAGTCCGAGCTGATGGCGAGGAAGTCCACGGGCCTCATCGAGCACACCGAGTCCATGGCCAAGATGGGCGTCGAGATGATCAAGGACGAGCGATGAGCGAACAGGAGATCGACACCGCCAAGGTGAGCGCGCTCGTCAACGAGGCGCTCCTGTCGTGCACGGCCGACGACGGGCGCTTGAAGATGCTCGAGCCCGGCTTCCTCGCCATCGGCAAGCGGGTGCACGAGTCCGACGACAAGAGGCTCTGGGCCGCGGCGCTCATCGCGCTGTCCACGCGCCTCAAGGACGTCGAGGGCGCCAAGGACGCGGCGGAGCGCACGGCGGTCCTCGCGGCCATCGCCCTGGGCGACGTCGAGCTGAACGGGATGCTCTGCAAACGCCTCTACGGTCGCCGCTGAGCGGCTACATCCAATACTCGTTGCCGTCGGTGCAGCGGACAATCCAGCGGCCGTAGCAGTCGCCGTCCTCGTAGTAGCCGTCGTCGACGTACTCGTAGCCGCAGTCGTCGGGGCCGTAGCAGACGTAGTCGTAGTAGGAGGTGTCGACCCAGCAATCGGGATCGCAGTAGGTGTCGCGCCAGATCCACCAGCAGACGTCGTCCTCGGCCTCCGTCGGCGTCTGCGGCACCGCGGAGGGCATCGGCGTCGCCGTGCCGAGGAAGCACGCGCACTCGAAGGCGGACCAGGTGCCGCCGTCGGCCTCGCACTGCGACGGGCCCGCGCCGCCGGGGTCGCATTGGCAGGTGTCGTCGACGCAGGCGAAGCCGGGCCGCTCGGTGTCGGTGGCCGCGCCGCAGTCGCTCGCCACGGCGCACGCCGCTTGCGCGTCGGCGGGGATGCCCGGGTCGCCGTCGCTGACGACGCCGTCGCCGTCGGGGTCGTCGGCGGCGGGGGGGCCGGCGTCGTCGGGCGCGGGTTGCTGCGGATGAGCGCCGTCCGGGTCGGTGCCGTCGGTCGGGTTGGCGGCGGCGCTGCCGTCGTCGGTGCCGTGGTCGGCGGGGGGAGCGCTCGCTTGCGTCTGCGGGCCCTGGGGAGGCGGCGGCGGTTGACCGGGGTCGACCGCGTTCACGCAGGCCGTGAGCGACAGGAACAGGGCGGCGACGACGACCCTCACGCCCTGTGTATCGGCCCCCGGTAGCGAAAGGTGCGATACGTACAACGCACTGATCTATCGACACTTTTCTGGATCTGCGCCGTCGACCGCGCTCCGAGGCGCTCCGGTCGCTGCGTCACGCGCGGCCGCTCCCTCCGGTCGCTGCGTCACGCGCGGCCGCTCCCTCCGGTCGCTGGGTCACGCGCGGCCGCTCCCTCCGGTCGCTGGGTCAAGCGCTGTGTCGGCGGCGCACGAAGACGAGGAGCACGACGAGGGGGAACGCGCCCGCGCCGGTGGCCGCGCAGCCGCCGGCGGCCTGGTAGCCCTGTTGCGCCTGCTGCACCGCGTTCGGGTCCTGGGCGCCGCCACCGCTCGAGGGGTCCCCGCCGGCTCCGGTGCCGGCTCCGGTGCCGTCGCCGGCGCCCGTCCCGCCCCCCGTCCCGGCTCCGGTGCCGTCGCCGGCGCCCGTCCCGCCCCCCGTCCCGGCTCCGGTGCCGTCGCCCGGACCCGTCCCGCCGCCGGTGCCGCCGCCGGTGCCGCCACCCGTGCCGCCGCCGGTGCCGTCGCCGGGGCCGGTGCCGCCGGTGCCGCCGGTGCCGGTGCCGCCGCCGCTGAAGTCCGTGCCGCCGCCATCGCCGGTCCCCCCGCCGTTCGAGCCCTCGACGCAGCTCGCGCCGGACGCGGCGACGACGAAGCCGGTGTCGCAGGTGCAGGCGCTGCCGTCGGCGAGGAGGTGCGCGTTCACGGGGCAGAAGCCGCCCACGATCGGGAGGGTCCCCCCGCCGCTCGTGCCCGGATCGCTCGGATCGGTGGTGCCGTCCGGCGGCGGATTGGTCGGGTTGGTGGGATCGGTCGTCGTCGACGGCGGGTGCGGGGGCTCCGTGAGGGCGCCCGTCGTCGTCAGCGCCTTCGACACGGCGTCGGCGGCGTCGAGCGACGCGCGGTCCCCGCAGCCGGTGCAGCCGTAGGGCGAGCTCGTGAGGATGGTCTTCACCTGCGCGGGCGAGAGCAGCGGGTTGAGCGCCTGCATGAGCGACACGACGCCGGCGACGTGCGGCGCCGCCATCGACGTGCCCTCGAGGAACTTGTAGCCGTCGGTGGTCGCGCCGTCGATGGAGAGGATCTCACCGTACTCGTCGTAGCCCGCGGTGCTGTCGCCGCCCGGCGCCACGATGTTCACGCGTGCGTCGAAGCTTGAATACGGCGCGAGCGCGTAGGTCGGGCCATGCGCCGCCACCGCGAGGACGTTCGGGCAGTTGGCGGGAGCGCCGGTGGCGCCGCCGGGATCGTTGCCGCCGGCGGCGACGACGACGACGCCGGAGCGCACGATCTCGTTGTAGATGTCCGTCTCGAACGACGTGCACGCGCCCGCCGCGCCGAGGCTCAGGTTGATGACGCTGACGTGGTCGGCGCCGATGTCCGGCACGCCGTCGACGTGAAAGCCCGCGAGCCACGCGGCGCCCTCGGCGATGTCGACGATGGAGCCGTCGCCGCCGGAGAGCGCGCGCACCGTCACCAGCCGCGCGTCCCAGTTCACGCCGACGACGCCGATGCTGTTGTCCGCCTGCGCCACCATGGTGCCGGCGACGTGCGCGCCGTGGAATTCGCCGTCGGGGCCGTCGTCGCGGTAGTCGAAGTCGCGCCCGTCGCCGTCGTTGGCGAGGGCCGGGTCGCTGATGAAGTCGAAGCCCTCGAGGTCAGCGGGCGTGAGGTCCTGGTGCAGGACGAGGCCGGAGTCGACCATGCCGACGCGCTGGTCGGGCAGGCCCACGGTGCTGTCCCACGCCTGCTCGGCGCTGATGTCGGCCATGCCCCAGAGGTACTGCCAGCCCTCGTCGTTGGGCACGCGCTGCTCGAACTCGTGGCCGATGGCGTCGGCGGCGACCACGTTCGCGCCCTTGCGCAGGCGCGCGACCGCGCGCTCGGTGCCGGCGACGGTGCTCGTGCTCACGTCGACGATGAGCCAGCCGAAGAGGCTCCTGCGCTCGAGGCGGACGCCGAGCGCGGCCAGCGCCGCCTTCTCGTCGGTGCCGGGCTTGAGCTTGAGGAGCGCGTGGCCGGGCTCGGCGCCGGGAGGCGGCAGCGGCCGGGCGCCCTTGCGCGCCGACACGGGCGCGGCGTGCGCGGGGACGGCCGCGAGGGCGAGCGCACACCCGGCCACGGCGCAAAACGCGCTCGCCACGGTGGGGCGGAGGCGGGCGAGGGGGGCGGCGCGGTTGTTCATCCCGTTCATTGTCGGCAGCGACGGCGCCTTGGCCCTCGCTGCGGCGTCGGTGCTGCGGCGGATGCTCCATGTAGGCGCACCTCGATCGCGCTTGATCATGGTCACGGGGACGTCCGTCGACGTCGGCAAAGGTCGTACCTCGCGGTACGTGGTAGCCTGCGCGCGATGCTCGTCGCGCTCGCCGTCGTCGTCTGTGCCGCCGCCCCGCCCGGGAGCGCCCCGGCGGAGCGCATCGCGCGTGGGCTCGCGGAGCTCGACGCGCTCGAGTACGACGCCGCCGCGCTCGACCTGAGCCTCGCCGCCGACGACCCCGCGGCCACCGACGACGACAAGATGAAGGCGCACCTCTACGCCGGCATCGCCGACCGCGTCCTCGGAAACGACACCGAGGCCCGCCTCCACTTCGTCTACGTGCTCAAGCGCGCGCCGGACACCGAGCTCCCCGAGAGCGTCGCGGGCGGGAAGATCCAGTCGTTCTTCGACCTCGTGCGGAGTGAGCTCGAGCCCGCGCCGCCGTCGTCGTCACCGTCGTCGTCGTCGTCGTCGCCGTCGTCCTCGTCGTCGTCGTCGTCGTCGTCGTCGTCGTCGTCCTCCTCCTCCTCCTCGTCCCCCTCGTCCTCCTCGTCCTCCTCGTCCTCCTCGCTGTCGCCGTCGTCGCCGTCGTCGCCGTCGTCGCCGTCGTCGTCGTCGTCGTCGTCGTCGTCGCCGTCGTCGTCGCCGTCGTCGTCGGATGATGCGCGGGTCGCGAGCCCGCGGGCGCGCTTTGCGACGATGGCCGGCATCGGCGGCGCCGCCGTCGCCGTCGTCGGTCTGGTCGCCGTCGGCGCCGGCGCGGTGCCGTACTTCAGCCACGAGAGCGCGGTCGACCAGCTCGCCGCGGCGCGCGCGGCCGGCAGCGACGGCACGGCGCTGCAGCAGCAGCAACAAGACGCGCGCGCGGCGTGGGAGTCGTGGGGCCAGGTGTCGACGGTGGCCGGCGTCGCCGTGGTCGCGCTCGGCGCCGCGGTCGCGGGGATCGCGTTCGTCGCGGGCGGAGACGACGGATGATGCGCACCGCCGCCCGGGAGAGCGCGCGCCCGTCAGGGATGTCGGCGCTGGTGACGCTCGGGGCGCTCGTCGCCTGCACCGCGGGCTGCACGCTGCGCTCCGACGACCTCTACTTCGCACCGTGCGCGGGTGACGCCGACTGCGGCGACGGCCTCGTCTGCGACGCCGCCCGCCACGTCTGCCTCGATCCGGGCGAGGGCGAGGGCGAAGGCGAAGGCGAAGGAGAAGGCGAGGGCGAGGGCGAGCACCGCTGCAACCTCGACGGCTTCTGCGCCGCCGACGAGTCCTTGCCGTGCCTGGACTGCATCGCGTGCAACCACGACGGTGCCTGCGGCCTCATCGAGTCCGCGGAGACGTGCTCGGACTGCGCGGGCCAGGAGGGCGAAGGAGAAGGCGAGGGCGAAGGCGAAGGCGAAGGCGAGGGCGAAGGCGAAGGCGGCGCGGGTGACCCCTGCGACGACGCCTTCGCCTGCACCGTCGACGACCGGTCGCAGCCCGGCGGGGATTGCATCGGCCAATACGCCGGTGACGCCGCGTCCTGCGGCGGCTGCACCGATGACTGTTCGCAAGCCTGCTTCCCGTGTTGCACCTCCGCCGTCGAGCAGGCCTGCAGCAGCGGATGCGGCACGTGCCTGATCGCGTGCGGAGCCGGCTGTGACCTCGGGTGCAACGAGTCCGTGTGCTCGACGCTTCAACAGGCCGCGCCCGGCGACACCGCCACGCTCGCTTGCCATGTGGCGACGTGCCGCACCGACATGATTGGCGCCGCCGAATTCGACTGCACCGAAGGCTCCTCGTGCGTCGGGACGCTCCACGATGGGCCCGCCTACCAGGGCAACTGCGTCGCCTCCCAATGCGTGTGGGGCCTCGCGGGCGGTGCGACGGCGGCGAGCAGCTTCGTCTGCAGCAACGCCGCGCAGTGCGCCCTCGGAGCCACGGGCATCCCCGTCGAGGTCTCCCTCGATTGCCAGGGAAGCTCCTCGTGCGCCATGGACTGCTCGACGTCCGTGTGCTCGCTCATCTGCGCCGCCGGCGCCACCTGCGCCTTGACCTGCGACGGCGCGCCGCGCACGTGCGCGTCCGGCACCACCTGCACCTGCCCGTGAGTCAGTGCGGGAACGCCAGGATGACGACGGCGTCGCCGAACGCGTTCACCACGTACGGCCCCGCGGCGGAGACGTCCTCGCTCGAGGGGTTGCAGCCGAGACCCACGTCGACGAAGAACGGCGGCGTGTCGTCCCAGGGGGCGAACCAGGCGCCGCTCACGTTGTCGAGCGCCGGCGGGTCCTGCACGCAGCCGTTGGGCGCGATGGCGTAGCGCGGGTCCGGGCTCGAGACGAGCCCCGTCCCGAACGTCGCGAAGGAGTGCGGGTAGCCGGGGAAGAGCGAGCGCGTCGTCGTCACCGACCACGCGTCGAGATCGACGAAGGTGCGGTCGTCCGACGACGAGCCCGGCCACACGATGACGTCGGGCTCCTCGGGCGGCGCGGCGCCGTCGGCCTTGAGCACGAGGCGCCCCGGCGAGATGTTGCTGCCGAGATCGAGCTCGGTGGCGTCGAGCGCGGGCGTCCCCGTGTCGAACGTGATGCGCGCGAGCTTGGCAGCGCCGGTGGAGTCGTAGGCGAACACGTACTCGCCGCGCGCCGCGTCGACGACGCTGCCCCAGATGTCGTCGCCGTTGAAGCCCCCGCCCATGGGCAGGTCGACCACCGTGGGCGTGGCCTGATCGAAGGTGGACAGGTCGACGACGACGAAGCCGTCCTGCTCCGGGAACACCACCCAGCTCTTGCCGTCGGCGAGCGACGACACGAGCGCGAACTGGTCGCCGTTGCTGCAGCCGGAGCAGGGCGGGCGCGCGCCCGTGACGTCCTTGGCGGTCCGCGTGCCGTCGGGGGCGATGCGCACGAGGCGCGCCGGCGGCGACGAGGGCGCGCGGCCGATGCACGGCAGGTAGAAGGTGCCGTCGACGTCGACGACGGGCTTGCCCATGGAGTCGTTGAACGGCTCGTTGCACACGCTCGCGTCACCGGGAGCGATGACGGTGTAGCTCGACGACGTCAGCGGCGCCGCCAGGTCGACGAGCAACGCGCGCAGATCGCCGGCGTCCGTGCGCACGAGCGAGAGCATGCGGCCGTTCACCGGGTCGGCGGCGGCGCGGTCGATGGAGTCGCTCTCGAAGTGCTTGCCGTCGGCGGCGGGCACCACGGCGGCGATCGTGGCGGCGTCGAGGTCGACGAGCACGAGGTGGGACGTGAAGCTGTCGTCGTCGACCGCCATGAGCCCCGTGCCCGACGCGGGCTCGATGAGAGGCATCACCGAGGGCGTGAGCCCTGTGAGGCCGCCGCCGTCGGCGGGGAGCGTGGAGGCCGTGATGAGGTCGGCGGTGCGCAAGGCGAACGGCGGGACACAGGTGGCGGGCTCGCTGGCGCTGCCGGTGCAGTCGTCGGGGCCGACGGCGATGGGGGCGCCGTTTTCGTCGGGCGCGACGTCGGTGACGACGACGCCGGCGTCGAAACCCGGGCGCTCGCCGCAAGCCGCGTAGCCGGTGGCGCTCGGCCGAAGCGTGAGCGCGAAGGTCCAGCGCGGGCCGTCCTGCGACAGCGCCTCGCAGCGGATCTGGTCGAAGGCGGACGCGGGATCGCAGGGCGTGGAGGCGGTGGGCACCAGGGTGGCGGAGCACGCGGGCGCGCTCGGCACCTGATCGGGGTCGACGACGAGGAACGACAGCGTGTACTCGGCAAAGCCCGGCGGCGGGAGCGTGCGCGCGGAGACGTCGGGCGTCACCACCGACGGCGCGTCGTTCACGAGCGGCGACACGTGGAGGTTCAGCGTGGCGTCGTCGATGGGCGCGCCGCCGGCGTCGGTGAACGAGAACGTGCACGGGATGCCCGCGGCGGTCTGGGACACGGCGACGTCGTTATCGGGCGCCCAGGTGAACAGGAAGCCCGCGCCGTCCGCGTCGAGCGAGAAGCGCCCGGGACAAGAGGAGACGGCGAGGTGATCGGTGGAGGTGTCGTCCCCGAGGTCCTCGTCGAAGATCAACAGGCGCGCGGTGTCGGCGCGGCCGAGCGCGTCGGCGTCCTGGATCTCGCCGCTGAGCGCCGGGTCGGGCGTGACCTCGGTGAAGTCGAGCGCGGTGTTGTCGTCGACGAGGAGGACGGTGGGATCGGGGACGTCCGCCACCGTGGCGCTCGCGGTGGGCCCGTCGCCGACGGAGGCGCCGCCGGCGCGCGCCTCGAGCGCGATGTCGACGACGCCGACGAAGGGCTCGTCGGGGACGAAGCGCACGCGCCACGCGCCGGCGCCGGGGCGGTCGTCGCTGTCGGCGCCCACGGCTTCGAGCGTCCAGCCCTCGTGCCCGCGCGCGTCGGCGGCGGGGGCGACCACGGGCGCGCCGCCGTCGGTGGGGAGCGTGAGCGTGGCGACGGGCGTGCCGGCGCCGGCGTTGTGGTGGCGCACGCTGATGACGAGCTGGTGCGGCGTGTCGTCGGCGTCGACGCTCTCGACGTCCCAGAAGGTCTCGCTCTCGTCGGCGAGCGCGTCGAGCGGCGACTCGGGGGTGAACGTCATCGCGGGCGGCTCGTTGGGCGAGCACGGATCGGTGGCGGTGATGACCTCGGTGTAGTTGTCGCGGCCGTCGCCGTCGGCGTCGAAGTCGAGGCCGGGGACGTCGTCGCCGACGGTGGACTTGAAGTCGGCGTCCTTGAAGCCCGCGAAGGTTTCGGGGAAGGGGAACGTGACGCGCGGGCTGAAAAACGCGCCGATGATGACCTTGGAGCCCGCGGCGCCGCACGCGCTCTGCTCGCGCAAGACGGTGTCGAAGCGGACGAGGACGGAGTAGTCGCCCCGGCCGAGCTCGTTGCCCTTGGGCACGGTGTAGCTGCACGGATCGTCCGGCGTGGAGGTCATCTCCACGTCGAGGGTGGCGCCGCCGCCGACGTCGAGCTTGTCCATCACGAGGCGCGCCGCCGTGTTCTGGCACAGCTCGATGGCGTCGAGCCCCCGGGCCGCGCGCCCGGGCAGGTGGACGACGAGCGCGCCGCCCGCGGGCGCGCACCCCGCGAGCGCGAGCATGACGACTGCGGCGAGCGCGCGCGCATCCGCCGCGAAGGAGGCGCGCGCGGTCATTCGGCACCTCGGTTCGGCAACTTGGCCGTGACGTTCACCGGGAACGTGCGGTTGGCGTCGTAGATGAGGTAGCCGACGCCCGCGCCGGCGGCGCTGACGGCGACGACGCCGACGCCGGCGGTGGCCGTCCAGAACCACCACGTCTCGTACCAGGCGTCGGGCGTGCGCTCGAGCTCGACGTAGACCGGCGTGGTCTCGCCGGGGTTCACGTACACGTCGTTCACCCAGTCGATGCAGTGCTCGGCGGTGACGCGCACCGAGTGCCGGCCGGGCGAAAAGCCGTTGTGCGGCGGCATGGGCACCGCTCCGAGGGCGACGCCGTCGACGTAGACCTGCGCGCCCGCGACGTTGGCGCTCGGCTGGACGGCGCCCTGCTCCTTGGCGTCGATGCCGAGCAGCCGGCGGCCCGCGTGCCGGATGGCGCGGAGCAGCTCACCCTCGCTGCCGCGGTAGGCCTCGGTGATGCGGTTTTCGACCGCGACGCGTCTGGTGGAGATGAGGCGCAGGGAGATGACGTAGCTGTCCGAGAGCTTGCCCACCGTGCCGACGACGAGCCGCTCGACCCCGAGCGCGCCGCCGAGCTCGGCGAGGCACTGCGCGTCGTCGCTGCAGCCCATCGCGCTCTTGTCCTTGTCGAGCTGAAGCATCGCGACGACGTCGTCGCGCCCGAGGACGGTGGCGCCGTCGACGCGCTTGATCTCCGTGGACAACAACTGCGTGAGGTTGGTGGCGACGCTCGGGCTCACGCCGGCCGCCTGCAGGTCGAGCACGGCGAAGGAGCGCGCCTCGCCGCTCGGCAGGACGAACCTGGGCTTCAGCGCGTCGCCGCCGCCGAACAACGCCTCGGCGAGCGCGCGGGCGCGGGCGGGGACGTCGGCGGCCTGCTCCACCGACGCGCTCTGGCGCGCGCGGACGAAGGCGCGCGCGGGCTCGATGAGCGAGATGGTGAGCGTGATCTCGCTGCCGACGCGGCCGACGCTCGCGCGCACGACGACGTCGGCGTCGGCGGAGCGCGAGATCTCGGCCATGCACGCCTCGTCGGTCTCGCAGCCGAGGATGGCCTTGGTCTTTTCGTGGCTCACCACGGCCTTCAGCTCGTCGAGCGTCATGACCTTGAGGCCCTTCTTGCCCGTGAGGCCCTCCGCGATCTGCAGCGTGGCTTGCTTGCGAACGGCCTCGTCGGCCCCGTTGCCGGCGACGTCGAGGACGAGGACCCGCTCGGGCCCCTTGGCAGGCGCCGGGGCGGCGGGCGTCGAGAGGGCGAGCGCGGCGATGAGAGACAGCATCGCCACGATCGTCGACGATGCGCGCGGTCGCGGGCAAGCCCGCCGGCGTGACGGAACGCGCCGAAGCGCCGCGCGACGTGGGGCCGCGCCCGCGCCGAGAGCCTCGGGGCGCGCGTCAGACCGCGAAGAAGTCGATGAGCCGCTGGCGCATGGCGTCAGCGTCACGCATGCCCATGGCGACGAGATCGCTGGCGTATTCGCCGTCGAACAGCAGGTAGCTCAACAGATCACCCTCGCGCTCGCCGCCGGCGCCGGCGACGCGGCGGATGATGGGGCCCATGACGCCGCCCGCGCGGCTCACGACGCTCCCCATGCGCACGTGCTTGGACGCGACGGCGGCGATGTCCTCGTTGGGCCGGATCATCAGCGCGTCCACCTTGCGGTAGCCGGAGCCGCGCCGCTGGAGCATGGAGCTCGCCAGCGCGTCGGTGAACTCCTCACCGAACGCCTGCTCGCCGGCCTCGATCAGCGCGTTGAAGCGCTCGAGGCGTTGAAGGTCGTACTCGGTCTTGTCTGACAACAGCGCGTTCAAGATCTTGCCGAGGAGGAACGGCGCCGACGGCGACTGGTCCACGCCGGCGGGCGGCACCATGCCGGCGTCGTCCGGCTCGTCCTTGGCCTTCAGGCCGACGACGAGGATACGGTCGGCGCCGAGGCGTACCGCCGGCGAGATGGGCGTGTTGAGCTTCAAGCCACCGTCGCAATACACGTCGCCGCCGATGTCGACGCACGGGAAGATCCACGGGATGGCCGCCGACGCCAGCGCGTGCTCCGGCCCGATGTCCACGGCCACCGCCTTCACCTGCGGGTCCGTCGACCACGGGGGCAGGCGCTTGCCCTTCACCTGCACGAAGCTGTGGGTCTTGCCCGACGCGAGGTGCGTGGCGTTCACGCAGACGCCGTAGAGGTCACCCGCCTCGAGGTTCTTGGTGATGTTGGACCAGCGCGTGCCCCGGCGGACCAGCTGCTCGAGCGGCGCCGTGTTCAACAGCCCGCCCAGGCGGCCGGGCCCCACCACCTCGTCGAGCTCGCCGCGGCCGCGGGAGCCGAGCAGAAAGCGAGGCAGGTGAGACAGCTCGCGCCAGCCGACCTTGTACACGCCCTCGATCCGCAGCCTCTCCCAGACCTCGGCGAGCGCTCGGCCTTGCAGCTCCGGCGCGTGCGCGTTGGCCGCGAGGAAGCAGGCGTTGATGGCCCCGACGGACGTCCCCGTGACGATCTCGAAGCGGGCGTGCGCGCGAACGCGCGGCGGCAGCTCGTCGCGGATGTACTTGATGACGCCGGCCTCGTAGGCGCCGCGGGCGCCGCCGCCGGACAAGACGATGCCGGTGAGGGGCGCCCGCCGCTTCTTCCAGTGCACCGGCTCCGCGTCCCCCTCGAGGGCCGGCGCCGCCGGGCGCTCCATGGGTGTGGGCGTCTGCGTCGGTGTCTGCGGAGGATCCTCGAGCGCCACGGCGTCATCCTACCTTCGCCGCGATGCGTCGCCTAGCGTGGCAGCGCGCCGGGGCCGCCCTGCCGTGCCCCGGCGCAGGAGTCTCAAGCCGGGGGTCGTCGGCACACAAATCGAAATGTGGCCGGGCCTCCCCTAGAGTTGCGCGCATGAGCAACGAACGAATCGGCGACCTCCTGGTGGCCGCCGGCGTCTTGACCCGGGAGAAGCTGGAGGAGACGTGGGCGATGTATCCGCCGTCTTCCCGGCGCCTGCTGAGCCGCATCTACGAGCTCGGCCTCGCGCACGAGCGGGTCCTCGCCGAGCTGCTCGCCAAGCGCACCGGCGTCCCGGTGGTCGTCCTGTCGGAGTCCACCTTCGACCTGCGCACGCTGGCGCAGCTCCCCGCGGACGTCATGCGGAAATTCGACGCGCTGCCCGTGGCAGCCGACGAGCGCAGCCTGACGGTGACGTTGCCGGATCCGGACGCTCCCGACGTCGTCAGCTCGCTGTCGCTGTTGTCCGGCAAGCGCGTCATCGCGCTCGTCGGCCTGCACGCCGTCGTCGGCGAGGTGATCCGGCGCGCGCTCGACGCCGTCGCCGAGGGCGCCACCGTCCTGAAGGGCAAGTCGTCCACCCACGAGGAGCCGTACGTCGCCCTGGCACAACCCCCTTCAATCGGCTCCGTCGATCGGGCCACCGCCCTCGCCGACCTGCTCGCGGAGGCCGGCCTCGAGGAGCGGTTGAAGACGCGCGCGCGGGCGCTGGCGAAGATCCCGGCGCCGCAGGCGTGGCCGGCCATGGTGGAGGGCATGTCGAGTCGCATCGACATCCCGGTGGTGCCCGCGCCGATGCCGGGCGAGCGCGTGGCCCTCGTGGTCGACGACGACGCCGCCATCCGCGACCTCGTGTCCATCACGTTGTCGCACGACCACTACAAGGTCGTGACGGCGGAAAACGGCGAGGACGCCATCGCCACGCTCCGCACCGTGCGCCCCGACATCATCATCCTCGACGCCATGATGCCCGGCCTGCACGGCTTCGAGATCCTCGTCGCGCTCAAGCAGAGCAGCGCGCACAAGAACATCCCGGTCGTGATGTGCTCCGCCGTCTACACCGACTGGCTGCAGGCCCGCGCCATCGAGGAGACGCACGGCGCGGACGCGTTTTTGAAGAAGCCCTTCGGCCTCGCGCAGCTCCGTGGCGTCGTCGCGCAGCTCACCAAGCGGGAAGCGCCGCGGTGGCAGGTGCCCGAAAACGCGGAGCAGCGCCTGATGACCGTGGAGATCGAGCTCGACCTCGCCATCGGCAAGGGCGATGACGCCCAGGCGGAGGTCCTCGCCGGTGAGTGCCTGGCCATCGACCCGTTCAGCCCGCGCGGTTGGTTCGCGCGCGGCGACGTGCTGCTCGCGCGTGGCGACATCGCCGGCGCGTGGTCCGCGTTCGAAAACGCGATCGTCTACGGGCCCGAGAACACGACCGCGCTCGTCACGCTCGCCCTGGTCGCCGAGCGGCTCGGCTTCCGGCGGCGCGCGCAAGCAATCTGGCGGCGCGCCCACGACCACGCCAGCCCCGAGCAACGCGCGATCATCGACGGCTACGCGGCGTCCGCCGACTAGCACCGCCTGTTCGCGCCCGCGCCGTGGCCGCCTGCCCCCTGTGATGGCGCGCGCCCCCACGCGGTGCAGCCGCGGTGGGGGCAGGGTAGAGTCGCGGCCCATGGATGTCGCAAGCCGTCCCGCGCGCCGAACCCTCCTCGCGGCGCTTCTTCCCGCGGTGTGCGCCGGAGCGCTCACCGGGTGTCCGGCGGAGCCCACGAAGAAGCCCGTGAAGGCCCCCGCCCCCGTGGTGGGCTCGCAGCCGCTGCGACGGCTCACGCAGGAGCAGCTCAACCTCACGCTGCGCGATCTGTTCGCGGGCATCGACCTGCCCTTCGTGGCGCTCAACGACGGCGACACGGGCGCCCGCGGCGGCGTCTTCGAGGGCGACGTCTCGCGCCAGACACCCACCGACCTCGCCGTCGAGCAACTGCGCTCGGGGAGCATCGCGGTGTCCAAGGCCGTCGTCGAGCAAAAGGACGTGCTCCTCGCCGGCGACGACGCTCACGCGATGATCGAGAAGCTCCTGCCGCGCGCCTTCCGGCGGCCGGCGACGCAGCGCGAGGTCGAGGTCTTCACGGGCTTCTACGACGACGAGCTCGCCCAAAACGACGCCAACGACGACGTCGCGCTCGAGCTCGTGCTGCAGGCGATCATCCAGTCGCCTTCCTTCGTCTACCGCGTCGAAGCCGGCGACGATCCCTACGCCATCGCCAGCCGGCTGTCGTACCTGCTGTGGAGCACCATGCCCGACGACGTCCTCTTCGCCGCCGCCGCCGCCGACGAGCTGAAGACGCCCGACCAGCTCGAGGCGCAGGCGCGGCGCATGTTCGATGACTCCCGCGCGCACGACGCCGTGCTCTCGTTCCACCGCCAGTGGCTCGACCTCGACAAGGTGCTCGCCACAAACAAGGACGCCGCCACCTTCCCCGAGTGGAACGACGACCTGCGCCAGTCCATGCGCACCGAGGCGGACAAGATGATCGAGGAGGTGGTGTTCGGCACGGGCGACAAGAAGCTGCGCACGCTCCTCACCACCACCAAGACGCGCGTCGACGCGTCGCTCGCCGCCGTCTACGGCATCCCGGCACCGCAAAACGACTGGGACCTCGTCGACCTGCCCGCGGACCAGCGCGCCGGCATCGTGACCGACGCGGCGTTCCTCGCGTCGGCGGCGCACCAGGTGTACGGCTCGCCCGTGTTGCGCGGCGTGTTCGTCCTCGACCGCTTCCTCTGCGAGGCGCCGCCGCCCCCACCACCCAACGTCAACACCAACCCGCCCGACCCGAGCGACGACGGCGCGCCCGCCACCAACCGCGAGCGCTTCTCCGAGCACGTCATCAACCCCTCGTGCGCGTCCTGCCACGCCAGCATCGACGGCGTCGGCTTCGGGCTCGAGGGCTACGACGCCGTCGGCCGCTTCCGCACCGAGGACAACGGCTTCCCCGTCGACGACAGCGGCACCGTCGACGGCGTCGACTTCCACGGCGGCCCCGGCCTCGCCGCGCTGCTCGCCGACAGCTCCGGCGTGCGCGACTGCGTCGCGCGCCACTGGCTCACCTTCGCGCGCGGGCGCGCGGAAGAGGCGGACGACGGGCAGACCATCGACCAGGTCCAAAAGGCCTTCGACAAGGCCGACGGCGACATCGAGGAGCTCCTCGTGTCCATCGTGCGCACGCCCGCGTTCCGCACGCTCCCGGAGGTGACGCAATGACCCGCCGGTTCACGCTCAATCGCCGTCAGCTCCTGGCCGCGAGCGGCATGCTCGCGGGCTCTTTGATGTTGCCGTCGCGGCGCGCGCGCGCGCAGACGGCGCCGCCCAAGCGGCTCGTGATCTTCTTCACGCAGCACGGCACGGTCTACGACAATTGGAAGATGCGGCCGAACGGCGCGCCCGACGACGGCACGGCGTTCACCGCCGATCTCGGCGGCCTCGCCGAGAGCGACTTCTCCACCATCCTGCAGCCGCTGTATCCGTTCCGCGAGAAGCTCGCGGTCGTCGACGGGTTGAGCATGGCGAGCGCCGAGGCCGACGACCTCGGCAACGGCCACGACATCGGCACGCGCCACTCGCTCACGGGCGCGTTCCTCGTCGACGGCGCCGCCGGCGGCCCCTCCATCGATCAAGTGGTGGCGCAGCAGATCCGCTCCCCCGGGCGCATCGACTCCCTGGAGCTCGCCGTCATCGGCGCGCTCAACGGCGGCGCCATCTGGCGCGGCGCCGGGCAGTCGGTGCCGCCCGACTCGAGCGCGCAGAGCGTCTTCAATCGCGTCTTCCCCGCGCAGGACGGCGGCACCACCATCACGCCGGACGACCTGGTGCGCGCGGCGCAGCCGAGCGTGCTCGACCTCGTGCAGAACGAGTACGACCTCACGTCGAAGCGGCTGACGGGCCTCGACGGCCAGAAGCTCGCGCAGCACCGCGATCTGGTGCGCGCGGTGCAGCAGCGCCTCCTCGACCTCGCCAACATCCAGTGCACGCGCCCGAGCGCGCCCGTCATCGACAATTCCGACGAGGCGGCGGCGTACGAGTCGCGGGCGTCGGCGATGTTCTCGCTGACGACGGCGGCGCTCGCTTGCGACCTCACGCGCGTGGTGACCATCCAGATGGGCCAGCTCGGCGCGTCGCAGATCGGCGCGCCGCCCGGCGACGTGCACGCGGAGTACGCGCATCAGGTCGAGGTGGACGAGACCGCCAAGGCGTTCATGACCACCTACCACAACGTGCACGCGCGCCAGCTCGCGGAGCTGTTGTCGCTGCTCGACGCCGTGCCCGAGGCGGGCGGTACGTTGCTCGACTCGTGCGCGGTGGTGTGGTGCGGCGAGCTCGCCGACGGCGTCCACAACTACCGCCCGTGGCCGGCGGTGGTTGCCGGCGGTGCGCTCGGCGCGAGCGGGAAGTACGTGCGCCTGCCCATCGCGACGCCGAACCCGTCCATCGCCACCAACTTCCCGAACTACGTCCCCACCATCGGCCCGCCGCACAACCGCTTCTGGGTGAGCGTGGGGCAGGCCCTGGGGGCGAACGTCGACACCCTCGGCGAGACGACGCTGACGTGCCCCGACGGGCAGACCATCGATTGCACCGGGCCTCTCGAGGAGCTCGGGTGACGCTCGCCCGGCTGGTCTCGTGCGCGTGGTTGTGCGCGGGCGCGTGCGCCGGCATCGCGGCCGCCGCCGGCTGTCCCGCCGCCGGCGAAGAGGGCGAGGGCGAGGGCGACGCCGGCGAGGGCGAGGGCGAGGGCGACGCCGGCGAAGGGGAAGGCGAGGGCGAAGGCGAAGGCGAAGGCGAAGGCGAGGGCGAGCCCGGCGGCGGCTTCTTCCTCGCGGTGGGCTACGGCGGCCGGCGCATGTCTTCCGTCGACGGCACGGCGTGGCAGAACGACACGAGCGACGCGCAAAACGGCGGCGACGACGACAACCTGCTCCGCGGCGCCTGCGCGGGCGTCGCCCCCGACGGCACGCACCTGGGCGTGGCGGTGGGAGGCTCCGCGCAGGGGCGCATCCTGATCACGAGCGACGGCGTGCATTTCACGCCGCACATCGACGACCTCGGCTGGCTCGGCGGGTGCGCGTTCTCCGACGACGGCGTCATCGTGGCCGTGGGCTCGGCGCGCTCCATCCGCAGCCTGGACGGCGGCGCCACGTGGACCGATCCGACGTCGGAATTCTTCGGTGGCAACGGCTGGCAGGCGCGCGACATCGCGTTCGTCGCCGGGACCTTCGTCGCCGCGGGGGACCAGGGCGGGTCGGCGAGCCAGGACGGCGTCACGTGGACCACGCCCGCGGGGCCGGCCTTCACGCACGTCGACGCCGGCAACGGCGTGTTCGTGGCCGTCGGCGACGGCGCGCGGGCGCACTCGACGGACGGCGTGCAGTGGACCGTGGACGACAAGCCCGGCGTGAAGGACGTGGTGTTCGACGGCGCGCGCTTCGTGGTGGTCGGCGACTTCCTCGTGCAGCTCTCCGACGACGGCGTCACATGGGACGAGCACACGGGCGAGCCCCCGCTCGACCTCGTCGCGTTCGGCGCGGGCGCCTACGTCTCGTCGACGTTCTCGAACACCCGCCGCGTGTCCAGCGACGCTCTCGACTGGAACATCATCGCCGACGACGACGACAACATCCTCTCCGCCGTCGTCTACGTCCCCTGAGCCGCGCGCCGCGCGATCGCGCAGGCAGCCACACGCGCGCTTCGCACATGGTCATTTCGCACTGCGCGACAGCGTAAAAAGCCCATGACATCGATGCGACGACGGCGCGCGATATCGCCCGCCGCGAGCCCACCGTCCGTGATCGAGGAGAGTGGACCGCGGCGTACGAACGCGTTCTCCGTCGACGATCGGCGTCGCGCGCGGCGCGGTCGCGAGGCGCACATGTGCAAGCTGCCACGGTGTCTCACGCATGAAGCGTGTGATCGCCACCCCTTAAGGTCCCCTTCGATGAAACGAAATTCGTCACGAACGTCTCTGCTCGTCGTCGCCGCGCTGCTCGCCGCGACGCTGTCCTGCACCACCCAGCTCGGTTCGCCGGGGCGGGCCCCCGACGGCAAGAGCTCCGTCTCCGGTGGCCGCAACCCGATAAACGGCTCGGGCGATCCGTCGGACCCTTCGGATCCGTCGAGCCCGTCGAACCCCTCCGATCCCTCGGACCCGTCGAACCCGTCGAGCCCCGACCTCGGGACGCCCACCGCGCCGATGCGCAGGCTCACCGAGGAAGAGCTCAACCACACCGTGCGCGATCTCTTCGCGGGCATCACCGTTCCCTCGATCGTGCTGAACGACGGAGAGGGCAAGGGCTTCGACGGCGACGTCGCGCGCCAGACGCCGTCCGACCTCGTCGTCGACGAGCTGCGCACCGGCAGCATCGCCATCGCCGCCGCCGCCGTCACCCGCAGGGACCTGCTCCTGCCGCGACAGCCGGGCAGCGACATCGCAGACCAGCACGCCGCCGGGCACGAATTCGTCGCCGCCTTCGCGCCGCGCGCGCTGCGCCGCCCGCTCACGCAGGGCGAGCTCGACGCGTACGACGGCCTCTTCGACGCCTCGCTCGACGAGCAGACCGCCATCGGCCCCGGCGCGTTCGACATCGCCGTCCAGCTCGTGATCCAGGCGCTCTTGCAGTCGCCGTCGTTCCTGTACCGCGTGGAGATCGGCGACGCGGCCGCCGCCGCCGCCGCCGAGACGGTGCCCGTCGCGCCCTACGAGATGGCGAGCCGCCTGTCGTACCTGTTGTGGGGGAGCATGCCGGATCAGGAGCTCTTCGACGCCGCCGCCGCCGACGCGCTGCGCACGCCCGAGCAGCTCGAGGCCCAGGCGCGGCGCATGCTCGGCGAACCCGGCGCGCACGACGCCGTGCTCTCGTTCCATCGCCAGTGGCTCGACCTCGACAAGGTGCTCGACAGCCCCAAGGACGCCGCCACGTTTCCGGCGTGGTCGACGTCGTTGGCGGAGTCGGTGCGCACGGAAGCCGACGCCATGATCGACGAGGCCATCTTCGGCTCCGGCGACGGCACGCTGCGCTCGCTGCTCACCACGACCACCACGCGCGTCGACGCGCAGGTGGCGGCGCTCTACGGCATCCCCGCTCCCGCCCACGACTGGGACCTCGTGCAGCTCCCCGGCGCGCAGCGCGCGGGCCTGATCACGGACCCCGCGTTCCTCGCCAGCCGCGCGCACGCGGTGTTCGGCTCGCCCGTCCTGCGCGGCGTGTTCGTCCTCGATCGCTTCCTCTGTGAGGCGCCGCCGCCGCCCGCGGCCGTCAACACCACGCCGCCGTCGACGGTGGATCCGGCGGCGCCGACGACGAACCGCCAACGCTATGAGCAGCACGTGTCGGACACCGCCTGCCAGGGCTGCCACAACATGATCGACGGCATCGGCATGGGCCTCGAGGGTTACGACGCCATCGGGCGCTACCGCACCACCGACAACGGCTTCCCCGTCGACGACAGCGGCACCCTCGCGCCCTCCGGCGCCGGCGGCACGTTCGCCGGCGGCCCCGAGCTCGCCGAGATCCTCGCGGACTCGCCCGTCGTCGAGGACTGCGTGGCGCGCCACTGGCTCACCTGGATGCGCGGCCGCGCCGAGGAGGCCGCGGACCAGGCGCAGATCGACGACGTCACCGGCGCCTTCGACGGCGCGGGCGGCGACGTCAAAGAGCTCCTCGTCGCCATCGTCAAGACCCCCGCGTTCCGCACTCTCCCCAAGGTGACCCCATGAACATCAACATCAACCGCCGCCGGCTCCTCGCCGCCAGCGGCCTGCTGGCAGGCTCGCTGTTCCTCCCCTCGCGCCGCGCGCGCGCGCAGTCGGCGGCGCCGCCCAAGCGCCTCGTGGTGTTCTTCACGCAGCACGGCACCGTGTATCCGAACTGGCGGATGCGCCCCGCGGGCGTGTCCGAGAGCGCCGACTTCGAATTCGATCTGGCGTCGGCGGCGGAGAGCGAGCTGTCGCCCATCCTGCAGCCGATGTGGGGCATGCGGCAAAAGCTCTGCGTCGTCGACGGTGTGTCGATGGCGTCGGCGGAGGCCAACCCCATCGGCAACAACCACGACATCGGCACGCGCCACGCGCTCACCGGCCAGCTCCTCCAGGGCGGCGGGGCGGGCGGCGCCTCCATCGATCAGATCGTGGCGGGGCAGATCCGCGTCGCCGGCCGAATCGACTCGCTCGAGCTCGCCGTCGTCGGCACCGCCAACGGCGGCGCCGTGTGGCGCGGCGCGGGACAATCCCTGCCCGCGGACGCCGACCCGTCCAGCGTCTACAACCGCGTGTTCCCGTCGAGCTTCGAGTCGCCGACGCCGACGGCGGACCAGCGCATCCACAACGCGCAGCAGAGCGTGCTCGACGTCGTCAAGGAGCAGTACGCGGCGTTGGCGCCGCGGCTGTCGACGGCGGACAGGCAGAAGCTCGAGCTGCACCACGACCTCGTGCGCGACGCGGAGGCGCGGCTGCAGACGCTCCAGTCGATGCAGTGCGCGCGGCCCTCGAGCCCGTCGCTGTCGGGGTCGTACGGCGGCGCGGCGTATTACGACACGCGCTGCGACGCGATGTGGCGGATGATCACGGCGGCGCTCGCGTGCGATCTCACGCGCGTCGTCACCGTGCAGATGGGTCAGCTCTGGCCCGAACAGATCGGCGCGCCGCCGGGCGACGTGCACGCCGACTACGCGCATCACCAAAACGACAACGCCACCGCGCGCCAGATGATGACCAACTACGGGCGCGTCCACGCCACCGAGTTCGCCGAGCTGCTCGCGCTGCTCGACTCCGTCCCCGAGGGCAACGGCACGCTGCTCGACTCCTGCGCCGTGGTCTGGGTGAGCGAGCTGGCCAACGGCGTCCACGACCTGCGCCCGTGGCCGGTGGTGATCGGCGGCGGCGCCATCGCCGGCGGCCGCTACCTCTACTACGCGCCCAACATCGCGAACCCGTCGACGGGCACGTCGTTCCCCGGCTACAACGCGGTGATCGGCCCGCCGCACAACAAGCTCTGGGTGAGCGTGGCCAACGCCGTCGGCGCCCCGATCACCTCGTTGGGCGCCACGAGCCTGACGACGCCGACGGGCGCGCACGTGGACTGCACCGGTCCGCTCCCGCGCCTGAGCTGATCGCGCTGAGCGGCGCTCCGAGCTCGGCGGCGTGACGAGCTCTGCGGCGTTACGACATTCACGCCGGGACGGCGTTCGTCGCTGACGACGACGTCGTGCCCCGCCGCGAATGTCTACGCCGCACGCCGCCGCACGCGTCGACGCGGCACGTGCGCGCCGCATCGACGGCGCGGCTCCTCCCGGCGCCGGCCGCCGCCCCTCCGTCCGGGCCGACGCGCCGCATCGACGATGGCCCGCGCCGCACGTAGGGCGCCCCCTCGTGGGGCGCGTCGGAGGGGACCGGCAACGCCCACGGCGACGGGTCCTTCCCCACGCGCGCGCTTCCCCGGCGCCCGCCTCCTGCGCGACGACGCCCGCGCCGCCGGCGTCACCGCCGCCATCTTTGCCGGCGCCGGGCGCGGCGCGCGCCGTCGGGCGGGCCGTCGCCGAAAACGCGGTCGCGCTCCTCATCCCATGTCACCGTGTCACCGTGTCACCGTGTCATCCGCGAGGACGGGGCCGCGGTGCTCGCGTACGAGGCGGCGTGACGTCCCGGGAAATCGCACGCCGATGGAGGTCCCGCTAAGCTCGGCCCATGGTCGACAACAAGACGGACGCGAGCGGGATCGGTGTCCTGAGCCTCTACGTCATCGAGGGCTCCGTCGTCGCCTTCATCCTCACGCGCGCGCTGGCCCTGCAGGGGAACGCCTTCGCCCTCGCCGCCACGGCCACCGCCACCGTGGTGCTCGCGCTCTGGGCCGGCGGCTGGCCCACCTACGCGCGCATGAAGGAGCTCGACGCCGACGCCGCGCAGCGCGCGCTGCATCCGGGCTCCACGTTCCGCGGACGGATGCCGCCGAGCGGCGCCGCCGGCGCCCTGTGGAGCGCGGCGCGCTACACCGTCGGCGCCCTCTTCGCCGCGGAGCGCGCGCTCTACGAAAAGACGCGCGTCGTCTTTCGCCCGCCGCTCGCGGCCGCGTGGTTCGTCGCCGGCGCGTGCGCCGTCGTCTTCCTTCCGAGGTGCGCGCCGCCGCCCCAGGCCGAGGCGCCCGTCGCCGACGTCGACCCGGCGCCGCCGCCGCTCCCCGTCGAGACCGACCCCTACGCCTGCCCCAAGGGCACCGAGAAGCGCGGCGCGGCGCCGCCCGACGGACACGAGCTGTGGTGCGAGCGCGACGGGCACAAGGACGGCCCCTACCGCAAGTGGTTCGACGATCCCGGCGAGCGCCTCGCCATCCAGGGCGCCTACGTCGACGGCAAGCGTGACGGCATGTGGCGCGCCTGGTACTCGAGCGGCGCCAGGAAGAACGAGGGCGCTTTCAAAGACGGCGCACCCGACGGGCATCACCTCGGCTGGAACGAGGACGGCAAGAAGATCCTCGACGTCACCTACGACAACGGCAAGGAGATGCGCTAGCGAGCCGTTCGCCGCGGCGCCGCCCGGTTCAGCGGAGGTACTTCCTGGCGAGCTGCTCCTGCCGCGTTTCGAGCGACGTCTTGTCGCCGTCGATGAGCACCATGTCCGCCCAGGTCGTGGTCTCGAAGGGATCCCCCGACCACAACACGAGGTTCGCGCGCTGGCCCGGCGCGATGACGCCGACGTCGCCGACGCCGAAGATGCGCGCGGGGTTCTGCGTGATCGCGCGCAGGGCGCCGGCGTGGGTCATGCCGTAGCTGACGGCGACGCCGGCCTCCTGCCGCACGCGGGTGGTGCCGAGGTCGGTGGCGCCCGACGAGAGGGCGAGGGTGACGCCGGCCTTCTCGAGGAGCGCGGGCGCGTCGTCGCGGGCGCGCAGCGCGTCGAAGCTGTAGGGCTCCGCCGACATCGGCTGCAGGATCACGGGCACCTTGGCCTGCGCCAGCTCCTTGGCGACCAGCCACGCCTCGGCGCCGCCGTTCACCACCACGCGGATGCGCTGCTCCTTGGCGAACGCGAGCAGCGCGCGGATGTCCGCGGCGCGGTCGACGTCGAACACCAGCGGCAGCTTGCCGTTGACGACGTCGATGAGCGCCTCGAGGTGCACGCGCGGCAGCGTGAGCGGCCGGGCGGCGGCGCGGTCGTAGGCCGCCTTGTTCTTCGCGTAGAAGCGCACGTCGTCGAAGATCTCGCGCAGGCGCAACAAGACGCCGCCGCGCGCGCCCCCCGCGCTGTCGGCGGCGGCGCTGCCGAAGCCGCCGAACATCGCCGCCCGCCTGGCGCGCGCGGGCGAGTCGGGCGCGCCGCTGAGGTCGACGGCGTAGCCCTGGCCGTACAAGAGCGCGCCGCGCGGCGTGAGGATCTCGGTGGTGATTCCCTCGGCGCGATCGATCACCACGCGCGGCGACGCAGGGTTGAAGCCGTCGATGGCGCGAAAGGCGGGCACCGCCTGCCCGTCGACGTGCGCGTCCGCGGTCTCCTTCTCGGCGTTGACCTCGACGAGGCCCACCTGCGCGTCCGTGGCCACGAGCCCGGGCGTGAGCACGCGCCCCTTGCCGTCGACGACCTCCGCGCCCGCGGGCACCCTCGCGCCGGCGCCGGCGGCGACGATCCTGCCGCGGGCGACGACGACGGTGCCGTCGCCGACGACGTGGCCGTCGCCGTCCTCGATGCGGACGTGGGTGAACGCGATGGCTTTGGCGGCGGCCGTCGCGGCCGGTGCAGCGAGCGCGGGCGCGGCCGCCGTGCAGGCGACGATCGCGAGCATGACGGACAGGGCGGTCTTCATGGCGTCACCCCCGTCCCCACCTCGAAGTCGGTGCGCTGCGAGACGCCCGCCTTGCGATCGAACACCAGCGCGCCGTCGATGTAGACCTGCGCCGTCTTCGCGTAGACCGAGAACGGGTCGTGGTCCCAGACCACGACGTCGGCCATCTTCCCCTCGGTGAGCGTGCCGGTCTTGTCGTCGACACCGAGCGCCCAGGCCGGGTTGGCGGTGATCCAGCGCAGCGCCTCGTTCTCGTCGATCTGGATGCCCATGCGCCGGCCCGCGGTCATCGCCTTTCCCGCCTCCTGGTTGAGGTGGCGGATCTCCGACTCGCTGTCGCTGTGGATGATGGCGCGCACCCCGGCCTCGCTCAGCATGGCCGCGTTCTGCGGGACGCCGTCGTAGGACTCCATCTTGAAGCCCCACCAGTCGTCCCACGTCGACACCGCCACGCCCTCGGCCGCGAGCCTGTCGCGGATCTTGTAGGCCTCGACGGCGTGATGGAACGAGCGGATCTTGAAGCGGAACTCCTTGGCGAGGTCGAGCATGATGCTCATCTCGTCGGCGCGGTAGCAGTGGTTGTGCACGAGGATCTTTCCGTCGAGCACCGCGGCCAGGGTCTCGAGCTCGAGGTTGCGCGCCGGCGGCTCCGGCGGATCCACCGGCGCGGGATCGCTCTCGGGCTTGAGCGCGTCCTTCGCCGCGGTGCGCGCGAGCTTCTGCTTCCACAGGTCGAGGTCGCGCGCGTACTTCGCCCAGCGACGGCGGTATTCGGTGGCGTCCTGAAACGCTTTGCGGAAGCCCGCGATGTCTCCCATGCGCGTCTGCGGGCCGCCCTTGTTCCCGTAGACGCGCTTGGGGTTTTCCCCGCACGCCATCTTCAAGCCCTGCGGCGCGCCGGGGAACCGCATCTCGCGCGCGGAGCGGCCGAGCTTGAGCTTGGCGATGAAGCTCCTGCCGCCGATGAGGTTGGCGCTGCCGGGCAAGACCTGGATGGTGGTGATGCCGCCGCGCACCGCGCGCGTGAGCGCGGGGTCCTGCGGCCAGAAGGAGTGCTCGGCCCAGACGTAGCCCGTCGTCGGCCGCACCGCCTCGTTGCCGTCGTCGTTGCCGCGCGTCTCGGGCAGCGGGTAGACACCCATGTGCGAGTGCGTGTCGATGATGCCCGGCGTGATGAACATGCCGGTGGCGTCGACGACGCGCACGCCGGCAGACGCCGTGCCCGGTCCGTCGCCGACGGCGGCGATCTTCCCGTCCCGCAGCAGCACGTGTCCCTTGGTGTAGACCTTGCCCGTCGCCGTCATGACCGTGCCGTTTTGCAGCAGCACCGCCGGCGGCGGCGGCCCCTTCGGGGTGACGTCGGGCGGCGTCGCCGGGGCGACGTACGCGGGGAACGGCGCGGGTCGCGGCAGCTTCGGCAGCTTCGCGAGCGCGTCCGCCGGCGTCGACGGCGCGGCGGGTGTCGTCGCGCACGCGGCGGCGGCGACGACGACGACGAGGGTGAACGGGTGAATCGCGCGAGTGGACGTGCGAGGCATGCGGCGGAGCCTAGCTCGAACCCACGCCGCGCTGGCGACAGCCCGCGAAAGAAACCCTATGATCGCGGACATGGAGCGCGACGACGGAAAAGGGGTGCGGGTCGCGTTCGTGCCACCCGTGTTCCTGAGCGCGTTCTACGCGCCACCCACCCGGGCCGGGCTCGACTTCCTCTTCGATTGCGAGCGCGAGTGGGTCGCGGACCTGCCGCACTTCTGCGCCATCGCGTTCGTCGACCTGCGCGTGGGCAAGGAGATGCCGTCGGACGCGCGGGCGCGCGCCAAGGAGATCACCGAGCAGTTCGGCGATCGCATGCTCTGCACCATCACCGTCGTCGAGGGGACGGGCTTCTTCCCCGCGCTCGTGCGCAGCGTGCTCGCGGGCATCCAGCTCCTGTCGCGCTCGTCGTCGGCGATGTACGTCACGCCCAACCTCGAGGACGCGCTCGAGCGCGTCCACGCCGTCGCCGCCCCCCGCGGCCTCGTCATCGATGACGCGGCCGTCGCCGCGGCCGCCGCGCGCATGCTCGCCGCGCCGGCCTCCACCCGCACCGCGTGAGGCCGCGGCTCACTTCGGCGGCACCAGCACCACGCGCTCGAACAGCCCGTCGACGGAGCGGACGTCGGCGCGCGCGTCCGTGGCGGCGCCCGCCGCGGTGAGGCCGGCGCCGGCGCCGGCCCAGATGGCGCCGGCGAGCAGGTGGCGCGCGTCGAGGGGCGCCGCGGTGACGGTGCTCAGGCTCTTTTGCACCATGCCCGTGCCGTCGCGGATGGACTGCGAGCGGAACGCGGAGCGCGAGCGCAGGAGCTCCTCGAAGGGGCGGCCGTGCACGGTGGTGGCCTGCGCCGTCGACGACCACACCACGAGGCCCGCGCGCCGGGACAGCGGCGTGCGGGCGACGCCGCCGAGGGACGCGCGCACGCCGATGCGGCCGAGGCGGATGACGGCGGCGTCGGCGTCGGCGACGGCGTCGGCGACGCCGGCGGGCGCGGGGTGGGTCGAGGGGACGATGAGCGCGCGCTCGCCGTTTTCGCCGTCGGCGCGGACGGTGGGGCCGTCGCCGTCGAGGGCGAGCGCGGCGTCGTCGGCGAGGACGGCGCGCTCGACGTCGCCGGCGCGGTCGCCGGCGGCGGAGCGGAGGTCGGCGCGCGCGCGGGCGAGATCGGCGTCGCCGGCGTGGGTGGCGACGAGGCAGCGCAACGTGAGCGCGTGGACGAGGACGGCGTCGCTGGTGTCGGCGCGCGAGGCCTTCACGTCGAAGAACGCCGCCTGGTGCAGCGCGGGGAGCGCGAGATCGCAGCGGCTGCGCTCGATGTCGAGGGCGGCGAGCAGCGCCTCGGCGAGCACGCGCTCATGCGGCCGGCCGCGGTAGGGCTTGTCGGCGTCGGAGGCGAAGGCCTCTTCGAGGGCGGGGCCGCCGACGAGCGGCGCGTCGACGGTGAGGTCGTCGAGGCGGGCGGCGGCGCGCTCGAGGCCCCAGCGGGCCTTGGTGTGGTTTCCGGCGCGAAGCGCGGCGAAGCCACGGTCGAGCGCGTCGAGCACGTCGTCCCCCGTGGACGCCGCCGCGGAGGCGGGCGCGGCGAGCGCGAGGGCGGTCCCCAGGAGCGCGGCGCCGGCGAGCGTGGTGCGGGCCGGGCCGCGACCCGGCGGCGTGCGTAGCGCGGTCGACGCGAAGGCGCGCACGGCTCAGCCCCGGGCGCGCAGGCGGATGACGAGCTTCTCGCCGTCGTCGACGTCCTGCCACAGCGTCAGCACGCTCTGCTGCCGCGGCGCGAGCGCCACGTCGTGGAAGCCGCTGCGGTCGGTGCGGGCGCCGGCCGCGCTGAAGGTCTCGAGCTGCACCTGCACCGCCACGGCCTCGAGCGTGTGGTTTTCGAGCGTCACCTCGATGGGGCCGCCGTGGACGTCGACGCGGGCGACGCCGACCTCCGAGCAGATCTGCCCCTCGCCGCACTCCACGCGGCCCCACGGGTACTCCTGCACCGTCTTCGGATCGAGCGCGTTTTCGGCGGCGATGCGCGCGTCCTTGGCGACGACGCAGCCGGTGCCGGCGGCGGCGAGGAGGGCGGCCGCGACCGCGGCGAGGGCGACGAGGGCTTTCATCGGTAGCTCCTGCAGATCACTGGTAGATGACGTCGACGTCGCTCTTGCGCTTGGTCTCGAACATGCCGGACCAGAGCACCTCGCCGTCACCGGGGCGGCGCAGCGTGAACGCGTATTGGACGTAGTCGCTCGTCGTGGGGCCGTTGTCCTTGGTCAGCGAGCGGACCTGCGTGTACAGCGCCATGTCGCCGCGGCTGTCGGCGGGGACGCCGTCGAGGCTGACGATGTGGAACGTGCCGCGGGAGCGCTCGACGAGGTCCTGCACCAGGCGGTTTTGCAGGAGCAGCGGATCCACGCGGAAGCGGGACAGGTTCTGCACCGGCATCACGACGATGCGGACGTCGGCTCTGTGCAGCGCGCGGATGCCGCGGGCGATCTGCTCGCTGGCGCCCCGGATGTCACCGCTCTCGACGCCCGTCCCGCCGAGGTCGTCGTCGGCGTCCGGGTCGAGCTGGACGGTGCGGCCCTGGGCGCTCTGGAGCGCGCAGGCGGGCGCCCCGACGGCGAAGCACAAAAGGACGAGCGCGCAGACGGTGAGCAGAAACGCGCGCTGAAGGACGTCGACGACGTCACGGACCATGGCGAGCTCCAGGAAAGTCAGCGCTCCGACGCCACCCGGTGGCGACCTATTCGCACCTCGCCGTGTCCGACATCACCCTTCCGGGCGCGGAACATCAAAACCGGGGTCCGCGGGGGTCCGCATCGGATATTGGGGGCTGCCGCTTGTCGTCGTGGCGGACGTGGTGGTACCAACGAGCGTCAAATCCTTCGCATCCCAGGATGCGCGCGGCGCTCCGACCGAAGGGAAGGCGCGCAGCGGAATTTCGGAGGGCCCCATGCAGGGGGACATCATCGGCATCGACCTCGGCACGACCAACTCGTGCGCTGCCATCGTCGAGGACGACGGGAACGTGAAGATCATCCCCTACCGGGGGGGTGAGACCACCATTCCGTCCATCTTCGCCATCGACGACAAGGGCAACGAGCTCGTCGGCTACGAGGCCAAGCGCCAGTGGCTGCTCAACCCGCGGCGCACCGTCTACGGCGCCAAGCGCCTGGTGGGCCGCGACTACCAGGAGGGCTTCGTCAAGAAGATGGGCGAGTACTTCGCCTACGACATGAAGCCCGGCGGCGAGGGCAACGTCGAGATCGGCCTCGGCGACAAGCACTTCAACCTTCAGCAGGTCTCCTCGAAGATCCTGAACGTGGTGCGCACGGTGGCGTCGGACTACCTGAAGCGCCCCATCATGCGCGCCGTCGTCACGGTGCCCGCCTACTTCAACGATCGCCAGCGCCAGGCCGTCAAGGAGGCCGGCGACATCATCGGCCTCGAGGTCGTGCGCATCATCAACGAGCCCACCGCCGCCGCCATGGCGTACGGCATCCGGCGCAACCTCAACCAGACCGTCGCCATCTACGACCTCGGCGGCGGCACGTTCGACATGAGCGTCATCGACATCCGCGGCCGCACCTTCGAGGTGCGCGCCACGGGCGGCGACATCTTCCTCGGCGGCATCGACTGGGACAACGCGCTCATCCAGCACGTCATCACCGACTTCCAGCAGAAGCACGGCATCGATCTGTCCACGGATCCGATCGCCATGCAGCGCATCAAGGACCTCGCCGAGCGCACCAAGATCGATCTGTCGTCGAGGACGGAGGCGCCGTTCTCCATCCCGTTCGTGACCATGACCCCCGAGGGCACGCCCCTCGACATCAACATGGTCATCACGCGCAAGGTCTTCGAGGAGCTCACCGAGCCGCTCGTCAAGCGCACCATCGAGATCGCCGACATGGTGATCAAGGACGCCGGCATCCAGGTGCACCAGCTCGACGAGATCCTCCTCGTCGGTGGCCAGACCCGCTGGCCGGCGGTGCAGCGCTCGGTGCTCGAGTACTTCGGCAAGCCGCCCGCCAAGAGCGTGCACCCCGACGAGGCGGTGGCGGTGGGGGCGGCGCTGTACGCGCACTCCCTCGAGACCGACGTCGTCGACCAGAAGGTGCAGCTCCTCGACGTCATCCCGATGGCCATCGGCATCGAGCGCGCCGACGGCGACATCCACGAGATCTTCAAGCGCAACGCCAGCGTGCCCAACCAGAAGTCGCTGACGTTCACGACGAGCTACGACGACCAGGCCGAGCTCACGATGCGCATCTACCAAGGCGGCCAGACGGAAGCGAAGAAGAACGAGCTCCTCGGGGAGTTCGAGTTCTCCGGCATCCGCCGCGGGCCCAAGGGCTCCGTGAAGGTCGAGGTCGTCTTCGACTGCAACGTCGAGGGCATCCTCACCATGTCCGCCCACGACAAAGACACGGGCAAGGACATGAAGACCACGGTCAAGGTCCGCGGCGCGGCTTGATTCTGTTCGCTGATTTTGTTCGCTCACGCTCACGAACAGCCGCGCCCTCCGGGCGCCCGGAGCTGATTTTGTTCGCTCACGCTCACGAACAGCCGCGCCCTCCGGGCGCCCGGAGCGGCGGAGGCAGCATCCGAAGGCGCTTGGGGCGCTCGGGCGGGTGAAGACGTCGCCGGGCGCCTTCGGTGGCTGCCTCCGCCGCGCTCCTTTTGGGGCTTGGCGTCGTCGATTGCATGAGCGCGCAGGCCGAGACTTGATCGCCGCGGCGCTCCTTGGCCCCCCTCAGCGGTGGTGGCCTCGGGGGTGCGCGGGCGCCGGGGCCGCCTTCGACGAGCTCTTGCCCTTCGACTTGCCCTTCGACTTGCTCTTGGACTTGCCGTCGGACTTGCCGTCGGAAGGCGCGGGCTGGCCGGGAACGCCGACGGCCGGGCCGTAGGACGGGGCGCGCGCGGCGCCGCCGTAGGACGGGGCGCGCGTCGCGCCCCCATACGCTGGGGCGCGCGTGGCGCCGCCATAGGGCGAAGGCGCGTAGGGGCTGCCTCCCGGGCTCGGCTGGCGCCCGAAGTCGGGCTGGCGGCCCGGGGACCCATACGGCGCCGTCGCAGGCCCCCGGTCGGCGCCAGGCGCACGGTACGGGCTCGGGTACGGCGACGGGCCGTAGGGGTTGCGGTCCGGCCCGGGCGTCACCGGGCTGCGGTCGGGCACGCCGGGGTGGATGCCGTGGACGAGGTCGGGGTCGATGGGCTGGTCGTCGCGCGGACGGACCACCTCGCCGTGGCCATACGGGCCGGCGTCCCCGCCAGCGGTGCCGCCCACGTCGCGGCCCGGCGTGTACGGGACCGGCGCCGGCTGCGCGTCGTCGCGCGAGCCCTGGAAGCGCCCGTTGCCATAGTCGCCGCGCGGCGTGATCGGGCGCGCGTTGTCGTCGACGACGCCGCGGCCCGTGTCGCCGCGCGTGTGCGGCACGCCGTGGCTGTTCACCACGCCGTCGGCGGGGTCCTCGCGCGGCGTGATGTCCACGGCGCGGCCCGGCGCGTTCGGGTCCAGGTCGTCGAGGCCGCTCGGACGCCCGCCACGCAGGTCGCGCGGAGGCGTGCGGCCGCTGTCGCCATAGCTGCCGACGTCGCCGCGCCCCCCCGCGCTGCCGTCGCTCGGCCTGCCGTCGCTCGGCCTGCCGTCGCTCGGCCTGCCGTCGCTCGGCCTGCCGTCGCTCGGGCGCCCACTGCTGCTGCCGTCGCTCGGGCGCCCGCTGCTGCCGCCGTCGTAGCCACCCCTGCCGTCGGAGGGCTGCCCGTCGCCCGGCCGGGGACGAGAGGTGCCGTCGGGGGCGCCGCTGTCGTGGCGGCCGCCGTCGTTGGCGCCACCGTCGTGGCCGGGCCGCGGGCGCGCGGTGCCCGAGGGCGGACGCGTCACGGGGTGGTCGCGGTCGGCGTCGCGCGCGGGGCGGTGGATGACGTGGCCGCCGTGGCTCACGACCTCGTGCTCGTCGGGGCCGCGGTAATAGCGCCGCCCGTGCACGTAGACGACGTCACGCGAGGGGTACGTCGACACGTAGCAGTGGTGGTAGCCGTCGCCGACGATGATGGCGCTGCCGATGTACGCCGCGCCGAGCGCCGAGTAGCTGACGAACACCCACGACGTCTCGTAGACCGAGTACGCCCCGCCGAAGTCCGCGCCGGGCGGCAGCGGCGCCCAGCCGACGTAGCCGCCGCCGGTGCGCCAACTGACCCAGGCGGGCGCCCAGACCGTGCCGGGCACCCAGACCCAGCCGTAGCTCGAGTCGTAGAACCAGCGCCCGTAGTGGCCCGTGGCCCAGCCGAAGGGCGCGTGGCTGACCCACGTCCAACCCCACTCGGAGTACTCCCAGTGCCCGTCGGTGTACGGCCGGAAGCCGGCGCCGACGATGGCGCGGTTCGGCACGAAGACGCGGCCGTAGCCCGGATACGCGACCCAGCTCCCGTACGGCGACAGGGGCTCGTAGAAGTCCGCGGGGCTCGCGATGCCCGCGCTCTGCTCGTAGGGCATCGCGTCGGGGGTGGCGGCCGACGCGGGCGCCGGCGAGGAAACGTCGTTGCGGCGGTCGTCGTCGACGACGTAGACCGTGCGGGTGACGCAGGACGCTCCGGTGACGGCAAGGACGAGCGCGGCGACGAGGGGGGCGGTGCGCATAGGGTCTCCATCCTGTGCGGCGTGCCCTCCCGATGGCGGGCGCGCTGCGCGCATCCCTGCGGATGCCATACCCATGGGACGGTCATTGTCCCACCTGGATTCATAGAACGGATGACCCCGCCCCGCCGCTCCCGGCCCCCAGGATCACACGCGCCCCCGCGGCCGCGGCCGCATGGGGCCGGGGCCGGGCGCCGGGAGATCTTCCGCGCCCCATGGATCCCGGCCGTCGTCGCCGCGCTCGCCGTCGCCGGCTGCAAGCCGCAGGGGCCGGTGCGCGCCACCCACGTGCTCGACGCTGCCGGCCGCCGGCCGCTCACGGCCCCCCTGGCCCTGCCCGAGGTGCTCGACGTCGACCTCGCCGCGCCGTCGGGCGGGGGGCGCGCCCGGCTCGTCGGCGCGCGGCTGCCGGGGCACGCGCGGCCGGGGGAGGTGGTGGCGGGGGAGCTGTTGTTCCTCGTCGAGCACGCGCTCGCCGCGGGGGCGCCGCAGGTCTTCGTGCACGCCGCCGCGCCGGGCGCCGAGGTGAACCAGGGCGGCGCCGACCACGCGCCGCCGGCGCCCGCGTCGACGTGGCAGGCCGGCGATCTGGTGCACGACCGCTTCACGCTGCGAATCCCGGAGGGCATCGGCGTCGACGCGCTCGTCGTGTACGCCGGGCTCTACGAGGGCAAGGCGCGCTGGGCGACGGCGCCGAAACAGGACGGCGACCGCGTCGAGATCGGCCGCGTCCACATCGACGGCGCGCCGCCGCTCGTGGTGCACGCCGCCGTGCACCGGCGGACCGGCGAGATCGTCGTCGACGGCAAGCTCGACGAGCCCGACTGGCAGCAGGCCGCGGTGCTCGGGCCGTTCGTCGCGTGGGACGGAAAGAGCCCCATCACGCGGCCGACGACGGCGAAGCTGTTGTGGGACGCCGACAACCTCTACCTCGCGTTTCGCGGCGAGGACCCGGACGTGTTCACGCCCTACACCCACGACGACGACCCGCTGTACGACAGCGAGGCCGTCGAGATCTTCATCGACGCCGACGGCGACAAGGACGTCTACGTGGAGCTGCAGGCGGCTCCGAAGAACGACCTGCACTTCGACGCCGCCTTCGCCGGCGGCCGTCGCAAGAACATGGATCGCGGCTACCACGCCGGCTACGTCACAAAGACCGTCGTCGACGACACGGGCTTCACGTCGGAGTGGCGCATCCCGGTGAAGGACCTCAAGGACATCCCCGCCGGCGAGCCGCGCGCCGGGGCCACATGGCACGTGAACCTCTTTCGCCTCGAGCGCGTCCGCGAAGGCGGCAGGGTCGTGAAGAACGAGGCCTCTGCGTGGTCGACGCCGCTGTCGGGCGACTTCCACAACCTCGATCGCTTCGGGACCATCACGTTCGATTGAGCGGGATCAGTCCGCGTGCGCGCGGCTTCGGTACTTCGCCGGCACGTCGTCGACGCTCTTGACGATGTGGCCGACGCCGTCGTCGTCGGTGTAGACCCAGTACTGCGCCGCCGGCGCCGTCGTCGGGGGCGTCGACGCAGGCGGCGGCGGGGGCGTCGACGCAGGCGGCGGGGTCGTCGGGGTCGGGGTCGGCGGCGGGATCGTCGGCGTGATCGGGACGGTGATCGGCACGATGACGGGCCCCACCGGGTATCGCGGGACCGTCGTCGGGGGCGCCGGCGGCGCCGTCGTCGGGGGCGTCGTCGGCGCCGTCGTCGGGGGCGCCGGCGGGGGCGTCGTCGGCGCCGGTTCGTGCCCGCCGACGAGCTTGACGACGTCGCGGACGACGCCGCCGACCTTCACCGCGCCGAAGGCGGCGCCGGCGACGACGACGACGGCCGCGAGGCCGACGACCACCGCGGCGCCGGTCTCGAGGCTCGTGCGCGGCTTGAAGCGGTGCACCCTCGTGCCCGCGAGGTAGTCGTGGAGGCAGCGCCGCTCGGGGCCGAGGATGAAGAGGAGGTCGAGCACGGCGATGAACGGCCCGACGTAGGGGATGATGCAGAACAGGCCGAACACCCATGAGCGCAGCACGAGCGCGCGCAGCAGGTGCGCCCGCGCCAGGGTCTCCGCGTGCACGATGCGCACGCCGAACATGCGCATGCCGATCGTCGCGCTGTCGAGCGCGAGCAGCGCCCACTGATAGAGCAACAGCAACACGAGCGCGACGAGCCCGAGCACGACGAAGACGGTCCCGAACAGACCGAGCGCGCCGCCGGCGATCTTCTCGAGCGCCGCGTCCCGCGCCACCCCGACGCCCGCGAGGACGCCGCCGCCCAGGAGCGGCAACAGCCCGATGGCGAGGAGGACTCCCGGCACGCAGGCGAACACCAGGTCCACGCCGGCGGCCGCGGCGCGGGAGAAACGGGAGGCAGGTCCGAAGTCTTCGCCCACCGTGCTTGAAACGTGCGCCACGCTGAAAAGATCTCACAGACGGCGGGCGACGGCGTCGACGGGTGTAGGCCGGTCCCGTTTTGTCCGGCGCCCGCGCCGTCCCCGGTGGCGCCGCGCGCGTCCCCGGTGGCGCGCCGCGCGCGTCCCCGGGCCGATGCCGCCGACCGCGCCCTCGACGGCGACGCCTACGCCAAAGCTCGCCGACGGCGGCGGCGGGCGAGGCCGAGCATCGCGAGCGCGGCGAACGGGGCGGCCGCGTCGCTCGGCGTCGTCGACGCGCAACCGCCGCTCGGGGGCTCGCCTTCGCCTTCGCCTTCGCCCTCGCCCTCGCCCTCGCCCTCGCCTTCGCCCTCGGCGACGACGAAGTCGAACGTGGTGCGGTTGTTGCGGTCACCGGAGCTGAGGTTGTTGGCGTTGTTGTCGTTGCCGCCGACGTTCAGCGTGAACGAGCCCGCGTGGAGATCGCCGAGCTCGATCTGCCAGGAGAACGCGCCGTTTCCGTCCCACTCCCGGCGCGTGACGTCGCGCGTGGCGGTCTTGCCGCCCGGGCAGCCGCCGCCCGAGGGGCACACCTGCGTCTCGGCGCCCGCGGCGTCGCTGGCGACGAACTGGCCGGCGGTGCTGCTGACCGACGCGGCGAAGGCGGCTCGGCCGACGCTCGGGTCCGCGCGGCTCGACGTCAGGTGGACCTCGAACAGCGCGCTGCCGCCGACGGTGAGCGGCTCCGGCGTGAGCAGCGTGACCTCGATGTCGGGCGGATCGACGTCGGTGGCGGTGTGGCACCCGATGCACGCAGCGGCGACCGAGTACGTGTTGCCTGTGTGGTACGCGAGGGCGGGCGCGCTGAAGACGACGGCGGCCGCGGCGGCCAGAGCGATGCGCATCGAGGGGGACTCCTGTGGTGCGGATGTTGACCCGGCACGAGCCCGGGCGCGAAAGCGGTTGTGAGCCGGGGCACGCGTCCGGGCGCGCCGGTCGAAGGCGCGCCCGGAGCCGAACGGATCACCGAACCGATCAGCGAACGGATCGGCGAACGGACGGGACGGCCGCGCCGATCATCGGCGGCGGCGACGACGGCGGACCGAAGCGAGGCCGAGCAGCGCCAGCGCGGCAGCCGGCGCGGCGGCGTCGCTGGCGGTGGTCGCGGCGCAGCCGCCCGTGTCGCCTTCGCCTTCGCCCTCGCCCTCGCCCTCGCCTTCACCGCCGTCACCCTCGCCTTCGCCTTCGCCTTCGCCTTCGCCGACGTCGCCTTCGCCTTCGCCTTCGCCTTCACCCTCGCCGATGCTTCCTTGCACGTCGAAGCTGAACGAGTCGACGCCGACGCGATCGCCGCCGCCCGAGCTCGAGCCGTTCACGTCGTTGGCCGCGACGAAGATGTTGTGCGTGCCCGGCTGAAGGTTGGTGAGGTCGAAGTGGAACACCGCGACGCCGCTGCCATCGAAGGCCTTGCGCGCGCTGTGGCTGATCTGGTTGTCGTGCGTGGCGCAGGTGCCGCACGTGACGATCTTCGTGCCCGACTCCGCGATGGAGAAGTCGCCGGCGGTGTCCGTGGAGGCTTCGAAGCCGGCGCAGCGCGTGCCGCTGCAGCTCCCGGTCGAGCCCGACGTGTCGCCGACGCGCGTGATGGTCAGCGTGACGCTCGCCGTGTCACCGGCGTTGAGCGGCCCCTCGAGGCCGGTGACCGCGATGGTCGGCGGGGGGGTGTTGCTCCCGTGGCACTGGCGGCAGGTGTGCGCGCTGTCGTCGCCGTCCTCCCCGGAGCGGTTCGCCGGCGGCCCCGTGGAGTAGGCGAGCGCGGGCGCGGCGGCGACCACACAGGCAGCGACGACGACGAGGACAGGCAAAAGACGACGCATGTTCATTCTCTCCTGGGACAACGCGTGGCAATGAGACCGGCGACGGCGATCACGGCCCGAGCCGGGGCCCGGACGGCCATCGAGCCGGCACTTTGCCGCACCGCGACGGCGACTGCCAACCGCGGCGCGGAGTCGAAGCGGACCGTGCCCCGTCTTCCGCCGCCATTCAGCGATCCGACCGCGCTCACCACCAGCGCGAGACCATCACCGCGACACGCGACGACGACGGCGGGGGCGCAGCGCCCCGAGCCCGACGAGGCCGAGCAACGCGAGCGCCGCCGTCGACGGTCCGGCATCGCTGCAATTGCAACCACCGCCTTCGCCTTCGCCCTCGCCCTCGCCCTCGCCTTCGCCTTCACCGGCGTCGCCCTCGCCCTCGCCTTCTCCCTCGCCTTCTCCCTCGCCTTCTCCCTCGCCTTCGCCTTCGCCCTCGCCCTCGCCTTCGCCTTCGCCGGCAGCGTCGTGGCACTCGATGCCGTTGCCGACGAGCGGCGGGTTGCACGTGCAGGTGAAGCCGTTTTCGAGGTCGGCGCAGGTGGCGTCGTTGGCGCAGTTGTCGGTGCCGGCGGCGCACTCGTCGACGCCGGGGGCGCACGCGTCCCCGGTGCCGTCGCCGTCGGCGTCTTCCTGGCCAGGGTTCGGCGCGGTGACGCAGTTGTCGCAGGCGTCGCCGACGCCGTCGTGGTCGGTGTCGTCCTGGTCGCCGACGCCCGCGGTGCCCGCCTGCGCGGCGCCGTTTTCGACCGTGGGGCAGTTGTCGCACGCGGTGCCGATGCCGTCGTTGTCGGCGTCGTTCTGCGCGACGTCGGTGGCGAGGGGGCAGTCGTCGCTCACGCCGTTGAAGCACACGTCTCCGGCGGGCGCGGGCTCGTTCGGGCCGTCGCAGAAGCCGTCGCCGTCGGTGTCGGCGAGGAGCGGATCGGTGCCGGCGGCGGCTTCGGCGGCGGCGTCGAGGCCGTCGCCGTCGGGGTCGGGGTCGCAGATGTCGCCGGTGCCGTCGCCGTCGAGGTCGCTCTGGTCGGGGTTCGCGTCGCCGGGGCAGTTGTCGCAGGCGTCGCCGACGCCGTCGCCGTCGCCGTCGGCCTGGTTGTCGTTGGCGTCGTTCGGGCAGTTGTCGCAGGCGTCGCTTTCGGCGTCACCGTCCGCGTTGGCGGTGCCGCACACGTCGAAGGTGACGGTGGCGGTGGTGGGGCGGTCCCCGGTGGTGCTGCCGCCGTCGACGTCGTTGGCGGCGATGAACAGCGTGTGGTGCCCGGGCTGGAGGTCCGTGAGGTTGACGTCGAAGTGCGCGTCTCCGTTTCCATCGAACGGGTTGCGCGTGGAGTGCGTGATGACGTTGTCGTGCGGCTTCTGGGTCGCGACGAACGCGAGCCGCTCCCCGGTGCCGGCGACGAAGTCGCCCGCGGAGTCCGTGGACACCTCGAAGCCCGCGCAGCGGTTCGGGCACAGGTTGCCGATGTGCTGCGTGATGTCGTTGGAGTGGATGTTCACCGTGAACACCAGGCTCTGACCCGGGTCGTGCGGCCCGGCGACGCCGTCGACGGTGATGTCCGGCGTGGGGGTGTGCGCCGCGTGGCAGCGGACGCAGAAGTTCTGCCCGCTGTTGGCGCAGCTCTCGCCGGGCTCGTTGGTGCACACGGCGGGGGCGCCGCTGGAGTTGGCGTGGGCGGCGCCGTCGATACCGACGAGGACGACGACGAGGACGGCGGCGATGAGATACGGGGTGCGCATGGGGCCGCGACTCTACCCCGGTGCGCTCCGCGCGCCCATCAACCGAACAGCTCTTTCACCTTGTCGAAGAACGACTTGTGCTCGGGGTGCACGTCGTCGCCGCTGGCGGCGGCGAACTTCTCGAGGTGGTCCTTCTGCTCGTCGTTCAAGTCGCGCGGGACCTCGATGCGCACGCGCACGAGCTGATCGCCGCGGCCGGAGCCGCGCAGCAGCGGGATGCCCTTGCCCTTCAGCCGGAACACGGCGCCGGGCTGGGTGCCCGCGGGGATCTTCATCTGCACCTTGCCGTCGAGCGTGGGCACCTCGAGCGCGCAGCCGAGCGCCGCCTGCGGGAACGACAGCGGCAGCTCGCAGAGCACGTTTTCCTCGTCGCGCTGAAAGAGCGGGTGCGGCTTGATGGACAAGACCACGTAGAGGTCGCCGCGCGGCCCGCCGCTCCTGCCGGCCTCGCCTTCGCCGACGAAGCGCAGCCGGGTGCCGTCGTTCACGCCCGGGGGCACCTTCACCGACAAGGTGCGCTCGAGCTCGCGCTGGCCGCGGCCGCGGCAGTCCTCGCAGGGCTTGTCGACGATGCGGCCGGCGCCGCCGCAGGCGGGGCAGGTCTTGGCGATGGCGAAGAAGCCCTGGCTCACCCGGATCTCGCCGGCGCCGCCGCAGGTCTGGCACACCTTGGGCTTGCTGCCGGGCTTGGCGCCGGAGCCCGCGCACGTCGAGCACTCCTCGAGGCGCGGGATGGTGACCTCCTTGGCGGCGCCGAAGGCGGCCTCCTCGAAGGTGACCTCGAGGTGGTAGCGCAGGTCGCTGCCGCGCATGGCGCCGCCGCGGCGGCGGCCGCCTCCGAAGAGGTCGCCGAAGATGTCCCCGAAGATGTCCTGGATGTTGACCGCGCCGCCGCCGAAGCCCCCGAAGCCGCCCATGTCGCCGCCGGCGTGGCCGAAGCGGTCGTAGTGGGCGCGCTTTTCGGGGTCCGAGAGCACCGCGTATGCCTCGGAGGCCTCCTTGAATTTCTCCTCGGAGGCCTTGTCGCCGTCGTTCTTGTCCGGGTGGTGCTCGTGCGCGAGCTTGCGATACGCCTTCTTGATGGCGCGGTCGTCCGCGTCTTTCGAGACGCCGAGCACTTCGTAGTAGTCGCGCTTTTCAGCCATGCTCACCATGGGGGAGTCCGCCCGCGCAACGTAGGCTCCGCACCGCCGACGTCAACCCTGGGGCTGCAGGATGCGGTCGAGCGCTCCAGCGACGAGATCCACCGTGGACGCCGCGAGCTTCCCGTCCGTCAGGAGGTGGTGGTCGGCGCCCTTCACCTCGATGAAGGCGTCGGGGGCGAGGGCGCGGATGCGGACGCGGTCCTTGTCGCCGTACTGGACGTCCTTGTCGCCGAGGACGACGACCTTGGGCGCCGGCACGGCGTCGACGAGCGCGGCGGTCCGCCCCGTGAGGTCCATCCATCCCTTCCAAAACGCGATGGTCGCGCCCTGCACGCGCGCGGTCGGTGCGAACCTGCCTGCCTTGATGGAGCGCAGCTCTGCCTGCCGGGTGCCTGCGAGGTTCTTCAGTTGGTTGGCCTCCTCGAGCAGCGTCGCCTTCTGCGCCGGATCCTTCGCGCTCCTGGCCGCGCGCTCGGCCTGGCGCGTGCGCGCCTTGAGCCCCTCGACGATGACGTCGTCGATGGCCCGGGGGATGGGCGCCGCCAGCACGATGGCCGCCGCCTCCTTCGCGCACGTCGACGCCAGCGCCACCTGTGCGGCCTGCGCGTGCGCGAAGAGCACGATGCGCCCGTCGAAGCCGGGCTCGTCCTTGACGAGCGCACAGGCGGCGTCGACGTCCTTCTCGAGGGCGCCCGGGCCCTCGGCGTCGATGTCGTCCTGGGGGTTCTTGGCGCAGAGCGGGTCGTCGTTGGGGCCGCAGGTGCGCTTGTCCCAGGTGAGGACGTTCATCCCGCGGGCGGCGAGGGCGTCCGCCCAGGCGAGCGAGACGTCGACGGGCTCCTGGTAGCGGGTGACGCCGTCGCCGGCGCGCGTGCCCTTGCGCGAGATGTCGCTCGAGCCGGGGACGATGAGCACGGCGGGGCCCTTGCCGCTCGCGGTGCGGAAGACGTCGGGGTGCGCGAGCAGCGCGCCGAGGTGGGCCTCCTGGTCGCCGACCGCCACCGTGATGGTGCGGTCCTCGTGGATGACCTGCACCGGCGGCGGCGGCGGTCCTTCGCCCTCGGGTCCGCCGAGGTGCGGACCGGCGCCGCGCGTGCCCGGGCAGCCGGCGAGCGCGACGGCGGCGACGACGGCGACGACGGTGACGACGACGACGACGACGGCGGGCCGGGGGGCGCGTCTCACGCCGCTTCCCCGTCGAGGTCGCGGGGGGCCGCGCGGAAGGCGGCGCCGACGTCGAGGACCTCGAGGCTCCCCTCGCCCGCGGAGAAGTCGGCGCCGTCTGCGAGGCCGGTGAGCTCCTGCAGGCCCTCGCCGACGAGCGGCCGCCCGCCGACGAAGACGATGAGGCTGAGCGCGCCCTCGCCTGCGCCGTTGACGACGACGCCGGCGGCGGCCTTCAGGTGGCGCATGGCGAAGGTGAACACGTCGGAGCCCACGAACCCGATGTCCTTGACGTCGTGGCCGCACAGCACGAGGCCGCGCACGAGGCCGTCGCGGGCGGCGAGGGAGTCGCCGTCGTCGCCGCGGGCCACGACCACGACGCTCTTGCCGCCGGAGGTGCGCCGGCGCACCAGGGTGCCGAGCGCGCGTCCGAGGCGCGCCGACGCGCCGGCGTCGAGGTGTTGCACGTCGCCGCGGAGGCTCGAGCCGCGCAGGAGGGTGGCGAACGCCGTCATGCGGCGGGTGCTAGCACGGCGCGCGGAGCGGCGCGACGGCGGCGTCGGCGGCGCGCGTCAGTCGGGCACGGACGCCGGCTCGGCGTGCGCGTGGGCGTCGGTGTGCAGGAGCATCACGTAGGTCTTGAGCTTGATGTCGAAGGGGACGTCGACCTGGAAGCCCTTGGGCGTGATGTCGAAGCCGGCGCCGGTGAGGAGCGCGGTGGGCGGCACCATGGTCCACGTCGCGCGGAAGCGCCACGTCGAGCTGAAGCTGCGCCCGTGGTGCACGCGCGCCGGCGGCGGGTCGCGCATGGCGTCGACGGCGGTGGTGATGGCGTCCTTCACGCCCTCGTCGATGCCCGGGTGCCCCGACGACAGCGGGAGCTCGACGGTGACCACCTTGCCGTCGGGGCCCTGCGTGAGGACCACCTCGGTGATGGCGTGGAAGCGGAACGCGCCCCTGCGGCTGCGCATGAGCTCGCGCAGGCGCTCGATGCGCCTGGGCTCGAGCGACGGGCGCTCGCCCTGCGCGTACTGCTTGGCCAGGTCGAGGTACGCGAGCCACATCTCGTTCCACGCCACGCGGCCGTCGTCGTCGACGAAGCCCTTGAGCATGCCGAGCTGCGTGACGGCCTTGCCACCGTCGTTGAGCTCCTTCATCGCCGGGCGCCAGTTGGTCTCCACGCGGTTCTTCAGCTCGCGGAAGTAGTCGTCCGCGAGACCGACGGTGACCTCGTCGTCGCTCAGGTCCGTCTCGAGGTACCGGCGCGCGTTCGTCGCCGCGCGCCGGGCGTCGCTCATGGGGCCGTCCGCGCGGGCGTCGAGCGATCGCTCGAGGGTGGTGGCCGACGGACCGAGCGCGCCGCCGGTGCCGAGGATCTTGCCGATCACGCCGTCGCCCTTCGGGAGACGCACCAGGCTCTCGCCCCCGTTGTCGTCGACGGCGGGCGGCGCCGCCGCCACCGGCGCCTCGACGTGATCTGCCTCGGGGCTCGTCGTCGCCGGTGTCGTCGTCGGCGGGGGCGTCGCCGGGGGCGTCGTCGTCGTCGGCGGCGCTGTCGTCGGGGGCGTCGCCGGCGGGGGCGGCGTCGTCGTCGGCGCTGTCGTCGGGGGCGTCGCCGGCGGGCGCCCTTCAGCCCGGCGCGGCGTCACGATCTCCACCTCGACCACCTGCCGCTCCCCCTCGTGAAACATGCGGCGCGTGGGCGTCCAGGCCGCGACCACGAGGAGCGCCGCGTGCACCGCCAGGGCGCCGGCGAGGGCGGCGAGGTCACGGCGGCGTTGGGCGCGCATCGCCGCCGATCCTATCGACAAACCGCCGCGACCCTGCGGGCGCCGGTCACGCCGCCCGCGCGGCCGACGGCGCGCCGGTGTCCGTGCGGGCGTTGCCCCGGGGCCGCGCGCTGCGCACCGCCGGTGCGACCCGCGCTCGCGGCGACGGCGGCCGTCGTCTCAGGCGGTTCTCGATGCTACCGTCGTCACGTGAGCGATGAGCTGGTCAGGAACGTGGCGTCGGCGCTCGCGCCCATCGAAGGCGTGCGCGTCGCATACGTCTTCGGTTCGCAGGTGACCGGGCGCGCCACGCCGCGCAGCGATCTCGACGTCGCGGTCGCCTACGCGCGCGCGCTCGACGCTGCGGGACGCGAGGACGCGCGTCGCGCCGCCGTCGCCGCGCTCACGGACGCCCTTGGCCGCGTCGGGGAGCGCGCCGACCTCGCGGACCTCGAGCGCTGCGACAGCGGCGTGGCTTTCCGCGCGATTCGCGACGGAGCCCTCGTGCTCGCTCGCTCCGAGCGCGAGCGAATCGACGTAGAGTGCCTCGTCGTCCGGCGCTATGACGACGATGCCCCTCGGCGCGCGCTCTACCTCGAAGCGGCCCGGAGGCTCGCGCATGGTCGCCCTTGACGCTGTCGTCGTCGGTCGGCGCCTGCTCGCGCTGAACGAGGCCCTGGAGGAGCTGTCGCGACCCGAGGCCGGAGACCCAGCGCGCCTCATCGCAGACCGAGTCCTGCGCGCCGCCGTGGAGCGCTGGCTCCAGGTCGCCATCGAGGCCTGCATCGACGTCGCCGACCACGTCATCGCCGCCGAGGGCTGGACGCCGCCCGAGAGCGGCCGCGCCGCCATGATGGCCCTCGCGGGCCACGGCCTCATCTCCGCCGACCTCGCCCGCAACCTTGCGCTCGCCGTCGGGATGCGGAACCTCCTCGTGCACCAATACGCGAGCGTGGATCTCACGCTCGTCGCGCGCGCCGTGCGCGAGGATGTCGGCGATCTCCAGGCGTTTGCCGGTACTGCGGCGTCGTGGCTGGCGCCCGCGAGCTCACCCTGAGCGTGTCGCCGGTGACGAGAGCGGCTCTTGCGGCTCGCGCAAAGACCGACTGGCTCTCGTCGACGGCGCCGCGACGTGGCTGCAGCCATCCTCGCGTTGGCGCAGAGCGCGTCGACGAGTGCGCTGACGCTAGCGCTCTGAGCGCATGCCGCGATGCGTGCTTCGATGGTGAAACGAGCCGGATCTGCACTCGCGCTTGATCATTGTCGCCCCGCCGAATCGGATTCGAGGACCTCGATCTTGACGCCGGGCTTCAACAGGCGCGCCGCCGCCAGCGAGAGCTGCAGGTGCTCGCTCGGCAGGGTGCTGCCCTCGGCGAGCTTCAAGCGCTCGGGGCCGGCGGGGAACTGGCCGAACGTGGGGTCGGCGGGAACGAAGCCCTCGCCGTCGAGGTACACCTCGACCCACTCGTGGTAGCCGGCCCGCGTGCCGTCGATGATCACGCCGTCGACGAGGCGCGTGGGGAAGCCGCGGGCGCGCAACAGCGCCGACAGCAGCACGCTGTGCTCCGTGCAGTCGCCCGCGCGGCTCTCCAGGGTGGACACCGCCGGCGCGTAGCCGCGGTCGAGGCCCTTTTGCTTCACGTAGTGGAAGACGAAGTCGTTGAGCTTCTTCACCTCGTCCTTCTTCGAGGTCGCGCCCTTGGCCGCCTCGTCCGCGGTCCTCTTGATGCGCGGGTCGTTCACCTCTTCGTAGGGCGTGGCGCTCAGCAGCTCCGCCCGGCGCGCCGGCGTGAGCTTGCCGGTGAACGTGTCCCCTGCCTTCACCTCGACGATGACCGCGTCCCTGGTGCGCTTCTTCACCTTCTGCCGCGCGTCCTCGGGGACGTCGAAGTGCTTGGCGTCCGGCGCCACCACCCGGTAGAGCACGCGCGACACCGGCGGCCGCACCTCCTTGGTGATCCACGTCGACAGCTTCAACAGGTCCGACGTGCCCGCCACGATGTCCTTGGGCGCGTGCCCCGGCGGATACGCCACGATGCCCATCGACGGCGTCCGCGCGACGATGGTCTCGCCCTTGGCGTTCATCTCCTCGTCGGTCTCGAGCTTCATGAAGGTGGACTTCACCATGAAGCCGTCGCCCTTCTTCTCGATCTCCACGTGCATGTCGACGGGCGCGCCCATCTCCTCGATGACCACGGGCTTGTCGAATTTCTCGCCGGCTTTGAGGTGCTCGCGCGTCTCGTGCTCGACGGCGACGGAGAAGGTGGTGCCCGGCTTCACCGGCAGCGAGTTTTTCACCGTGGAGCCGTTTTGCGTGGAGGTGAGCTCGAGGGTGTTGCCGACGATGCGCCCCTCGGTGACCAGGGTGCCCGAGGCGTCGGTGCGCTCGTAGCGGTACTTCACCGGCGTGCCGTCGGGCTTGAGGGTCACCAGGGTCTTGGTGAGCATGTCGTTGGTGGTGGCGCCGCGCGTGACGTGCAGCTTGGTGACGCGCGACAGCTCGATGCCCGACGCCGTCTCTTTGTCGAGCGCCTCGATGGTGCCCACCTCCTGCCCACCGAGCGACACGACGAGCGTCTGGTTGAGCAGCGTGTCGTCCGCGCGCGCGCCCGCGGTTTGCGAGGCGAGCGCGACGACGACGGTGAGCCAGGCGGCGATGGGGGCGGCGGCGAGCGAGCGTTTCATGCGCGGGAACCTAGCATCGAGACGGCCGGCGGCGACGGCGCATTCAGCAGCGGCGCGCGCCGCTCGCGCGCCGCCGGCGCGCGGGCCGCGGCGGATCCGTCGACGACGGCGACCCGCCGCGGGGGCCGCGCCCGCTACGCGGCCTTCTTGCCGGCGACCGCGTCCGCGGTGCGCTGCACGAGCTCGCTCACGCCTTCGCCGGCGTTCTTGCCCGTCGACACGCCGCTGTTGGTGACGCTCTCGCCCGCCGCGATGAACGCGAGCGTGAGGTGATCGACGCGGGCGACCACCCTGCGCAGCAGGCGCAGGCTCCCCTGCTGCAGGTCGTCGACGAAGTCGATGGCGCTCGAGGTGCGGGTGAACACCTCGCCGTGCACGTCGCGCAACGCGCCGAAGCAGGCGTCGCCGGTCTTCTGCGCCAGCTCGGCGCCGGCCTGCACGACGGCGGGCAACAACGCGCGCTCGCCTTCGAGGCGCACGGGCTTGTCGGTGGACTTTTCGATCTTCTCGGGGTTCTTCTCGGCCATGGTGACGTTCCTCCCGGCGGCGCTCCGTCCGCCCTGCCGGAGACCATGCCGACGCACTGTGTCATTCGTGTGACACAATGCGTTAATCTTTGGTCACGACGTCGAGACCGCCGGGTGTGAGCACGCCCGCCCGTGCTCAGGCGCGGCCGACGGCGCGCGCCCACGTGGCGAGCTTCTTGTCGCGCGCGGCGGCCGGCATCGACGGCGAGAACGTGGCCTGCTCGCGCCAGACGCGGCGCACGTCGTCTTTGGACTTGAACACGCCGACGGCGAGCCCGGCGAGCGCGGCCGAGCCGAGCGCCGTGGTCTCGATGACCTCGGGGCGCACGCAGCGCACGTCGAGGAGATCGGCCTGCATCTGCATGAGGAGGTCGTTGGCGGAGGCGCCGCCGTCGACCTTCAACACGGTGAGCGCGCCGGCGTCCTTCTTCATGGCGTTCAGGATGTCCACGTTTTGCAGGGCGATGCCCTCGAGGACGGCGCGCGCGACGTGGCCCTTGGTGGTGTCGCGCGTGAGGCCGCAGAGGAGGCCGCGCGCCTCGGGGCGCCAGTGCGGCGCGCCGAGGCCGGCGAGGGCGGGGACGAAGCACACGTCGCCGGCGTCGTCGACGGTGCGCGCGAGCCCCTCGATCTCGGTGGCGCGCGTGATGATGCCGAGGCCGTCGCGCAGCCACTGCACCGCCGCGCCCGCAATGAACGCGGCGCCTTCGAGCGCGTACGTGACGTCGAGACCCTCGCCGTCCGCCTTGGGGAACGCGCACGCCACGGTGGTCAACAGGCCGTTCGACGACGGCACCGGGCGCGCGCCCGTGTTGAGCAACATGAAGGCGCCGGTGCCGTAGGTGCACTTGGCCTCGCCGGCGTCGAAGCAGGCTTGACCGAACAGCGCCGCCTGCTGATCGCCGGCGATGCCCGCGACGGGGATGCCGTCGGGGAGGAACGACAACCCCGCGGTGCGCCCGTAGACCTCGCTCGACGAGCGCACCTCGGGGAGCGCCTGCCGCGGCACCTGGAAGAGGTCGCACAGCTCCTTGTCCCAGGTGCACGACTCGAGGTCCATGAGCAGCGTACGCGACGCGTTGGTGGCGTCGGTGATGAAGCTCTTGCCGCCGGTGAGCCGGTAGACGAGCCACGTGTCGATGGTGCCGAACAGCGCCTTGCCGCTCGCGGCCTTTTCGCGCGCGCCGGGGACGTTTTCGAGGAGCCACTCCATCTTGGTGCCGGCGAAGTACGGGTCGAAGATGAGCCCGGTCTTTCGCTTCAACATCGACTCGAGCCCGCGGCTCTTGAGCTCCGCGCAGCGCGCCGAGGTGCGGCGGTCCTGCCAGACGATGAAGTTGTGGAGGGGCGCGCCGCTGCCCGGCTCGAACAGGCAGGTGGTCTCGCGCTGGTTGGTGATGCCGATGCCGGCGATGCTCTTCGGGTCGATGCCCGCGTCGGCGATGGCACCGGCGACGGCGGCCTCCACCGACTCCCAAATGGCCGTGGCCTCGTGCTCGACCCAGCTCGGCCGCGGAAAGACCTGCCGGAACTCCCGCGTGGCGCGGCCGCGGATGGCGAGCGCTTTGTCGACGACGAGCGCGGTGGTTCCCGTGGTGCCCTGATCGATGGCGAGGATGGTCTGTTCCATGGCGGCAGACGTTCGGCGAAGACCCCCGGACATTCAAGGGGGCGAGGCGGCGTCGGCGCCCCACGGAGCACGACGCTCTTCCAGGCGCGCGCGGCGCCGTCGTCGGCGCGCGCGAGGTCGAGGGCGAGCGGCGGCAGATGCGGCGCGCCTCGAGGGCCGACGCGGGGAAGGGAGCGCCCCGCGCCGGCCGGTTGTCAGCCGTCGCTCGGCGGCGGCGCGTTCGGCGGCGGCGGCGCGTTCGGCGGCGGCGGGATGAAGGGCAGGGGCTCCCCGTCGCGCACGAGCTGTTGCATGGCCGCGCGGAACGTCGCGCGCTCGTCGGCGTCGAGCGCGCCGTCGCCGTCGTCATCCCACGTGGCGATGAACGCGGCGCGCGCGGCGTCGCGCTCGTCGGCCGAGATGGCGCCGTCGCCGTCGGTGTCGAGGGCGGCGCGGTCGGCCTCGCGCTGTGCATCGAGGGACGCCTTGGCCGCGTCCCACTCGCCCTGCTCGAGGAGGCCTGAGCCGTCGGCGTCGAAGTCGGCGAGCAGCCTGGCGTTTCGGGCCTCGCAGCCGGCGGCGAGGTCGGCCTGGAGCTTGGCGCGCTCGGCGGCGTCGAGGTCGTGGGACTCGTCCTCGTCGTAGACGAGCATCAGCGGGCCGCCCGGGCCGGGCGGGCCGGCGCCGTCGTGCGGAGGAGCGCCGTGTGGCGGCGGAGCGCCGTCCGGGGGAGGAGCGCCGTCCGGTGGCGGGGCGCCGTCTTGCGGGGGCGCGCCCATGCCGCCGCCGCACGCTCCGCCGCCGCCGCCGGGAGCGGGCGGCGCGCCGAGGTCGACGCCGTCGGCGACCGGTGGCGCGCACATCGGCGGCGGGGCGTGATGGGACGACGTCGACGACCCGCTGCCGTCGGCGAGCGCCTGCTGCGCCGTCGACGTCAGGTTGCCGACGGAGTCGCACGCGACCAGCGCCGCGGCCGCCGCGAGCGTCGTCGCGGCCGCGCGCCACATCGAGCGCGCACCGCGCTTGTCTGTCTCTCTCTCTCGTTTCTTCATCGGATCCTCCCCGGCGCGCCCGCGGGGCTGCGCGCTGCGCCGTCACGAAGGAGTCGTTCGCGCGCGCCTGATCCGTCCCGGTGACGACGTGACGGCGCCGACACATCGCGCGTGAACGAACGCGAGCTCCGGCGTCACCGCTCGACGGTCGTCGGGCGGCGCGCGGCGTGAACGTGCGCGGGCGTCGCGCGCGAGGTGCTTGTCAGGAGGAGAGCTTCACCGTCACCGTCGTGCCTCGGCCGGGATCGCTCGTCACCGACACCGTGCCGCCGTGCGCTTCGATGATGCGCTTGGACAGGACCAGGCCGAGCCCGACGCCGCCGCCTTTGCGCGAGCGGCTCCTCTCCGCGCGGAAGAAGGGCGTGAACAGGCGGGCGAGATCCTCGGGCGCGATCCCGACGCCGTGATCTTCGACGACGACGACGGCGCTCGCGCCTTCGCGGTGCGCGCGCAGGCGCACCTCGCTGCCGGCGTCGGAGTACTTGCCGGCGTTGTCGAGGAAGTTGTCGAGCGCGCGCCGCACGAGGACGGCGTCGAGCGCCAGCGACGGCGCGCCCTCGATGACCCCGATGTCGACGACGAGCACGTGCCCGGGGTGCGCCGCGCGGAACCGCGCCGCCGCGTCCTCGACGAGCGACGCCAGCGCGACGGGCGCGGTGCGCAGCGGTGTGGTGCCGACGGCGTCGAGGCGCGCGGCGGTGAGGATGTCGCCGACGAGCTGCTCGAGCTCGCCGAGGTCCTGCTCGATGTCCGACAGCGACTCCCGCGCGGCGCCGGCGTCTCCCTCCGCCGCGAGATCGAGCGCCACGCGGATCCGCGACAGCGGCGTGCGCAGCTCGTGCGAGACGTTCGCGAGCAGCTCGCGCTCTGCCCGCCGCGCCGAGCTCACGCGCCCGGCCATCTCGTTGAACGCCTTCGCGAGCTCTGCGAAGGCGCCGGCCCTGGCGGGGTCTGCGCGCGCGTCGACGTCGCCGTCGCCGAAGGCCTGCGTGGCGCGCGCGACCTCGGCGAGCGGCCGCGACAGCGTGAACGCGAACGCCACCGACACCAGGCCGAGGAGCACGAGCACCGCGGCCGCCAGGAGCGCGAGCTTGGTGCTCTCGTGCACGCCCGGCACCGCGACGACGGCGACGAAGCGCGCGCCCGACGGCGCCATCAGCCCGAGCGCGTAGGCGTCCTCGAGGCCGCGCACGCCCGGCGGCGGCCGGTGGTCGTCGCCGGGACCGAGGAGCCCGGGCAGGAGCGGCGGCGGCGCGTGGAGGGGGCGGTCGTCGGCGCGCGGTGCGCGATTGGGGCGACGCCGATCGAACGGGCCGTCCCGCGGCGGCCGCGGGCCGTCGCGCGCCGGGGGGGGCGGCAACGGCGGGCGCGGACCGTCGATGCCGGGCGGGGGCGGCGGCGGGCGCGCGTCGAAGGGGGGACGGAAGCGCGGCGGGTCGTCGGTGTTGGCGGCGACGAGGTGGGCGTCGTCGTCGTAGAGCGCGAGCGCGAGGCCGGCGTCGCTCTTGAGGCGCTCCACCTCGGCTGTGCGGGCGGCGGGATCGTCGAGCGCCGCCGCCAGCGGCACGAGCGCGGCGCGCACGATGCCTGGCGACGGCGGCGGCGGCGACGAGCGCGCCACGACGATGGACGCGACCACGGCGAGCGCCACCGAGCCGAGGGCGAGCAGATAGAGGCGCCGCAGCAGGCGCTGCCACGTCGTCACGCGTCCTCCGGCCCTTCGCGCTCGCTGTCGCTCACGCCCGCGAGCGCGAGCACGTAGCCTGCGCCGCGCACCGTCTTCAACAGGCGCGGGCGCTTCGGGTCGTCGCCGAGCTTCTGGCGCAGGCGCGAGATGCGTACGTCGATGGAGCGGTCGAACGCGTCCTCGGCGCTCCCCTTGGCGAGGTCGAGCAGCGCCTCCCGGGAGAGCACGCGGCCCGCGCGCTCCGCCAGCGCGCGCAGGAGCGCGAACTCGTAGGCCGTGAGCGCGACCGGTCTCCCGTCGAGCGTCGCCGACAGCGCCCCCGCGTCGAGCCGCAGCGGGCCCGCCTCGACGACCTCGCTCTTGCCCGGCCCGCTGCCGCCGCGCGCGCGCCGCACTTGTGCGCGCACCCGCGCGAGCAGCTCGCGCGACGAGAAGGGCTTGGCGATGTAGTCGTCGGCGCCGCCCTCGAGCCCAAGCACGCGGTCGGCCTCCTCGCCGCGCGCCGTCACCATGAGGATGGGCACGTCGCTGCGCGCGCGCAGCAGCCGGCAGACCTCCACGCCGTCCTTGCCGGGCAGCATGAGGTCGAGGAGCACGGCGTCGAACGCGGCCTTCCTCTCGAGCGCCAGCGCGGTGTCGCCGTCGCCCGCGACGGTGACGACGAGGCCGTGGCTCTCGAGGTACTTCGCGGTCAAGCGCGCGAGCTTCTCGTCGTCCTCGACGAGCAGCACGCGGATGGGCGCACCGGAGCTCTCCACGCTCACCACTGTAGTGCCTCGAGGGCGCGGCGCGCCCGCCGCCGCCCGCGGTGCAGGCGGGACTCGACGGTGCCGACGGCGACACCCAGCGCGGCCGCGATCTCCCGTGCCGAGAGCCCCTCCGCGTGAAGCACGAGCACCGCGCGCTGGCCCGCGGGCAGCGACGCGAGCGCGCGCTCGAGGTGCGCGCGGTCCTCCGACGACGCCGCGCGCTGGTGGACCGACGGCGCCTCGTCGACGACGTCGTCGAGGTCGTCGCCGATCAACACTGCGCGCTCGCGCGAGAGGGTGCGCAGGCGATCGACGGCGGCGTGGTGCGCGATACGCGCGATCCAGCCCTGGAGCGCGCGCGGATCGCGCAGCCCGGTGAGGCCCTCGTACACGCGCGCGTACGTCTCCTGCATGACGTCCTCGGCGTCGGCCTCGTTGCGCATCACCCGCAGCGCCACGGCGCGCACCCTCCGGCACGACGTCGCCACCAGCTCCGCGAACGCGGCGCCTCCTGTGGGCGCGCCCCCGGGGCCCCTCGGGGCGCGCGGCGCGCCGCCGTCTCTGTCGGCTCCGGGCTTCGGCGGCGTCTGCTTGCGCATGCGGGCACCGTACGAAGGGCGCGTTTCAGCAACGTTTCGGCTCGATGTCGTGTTGTGCCGTGACCCGGCGCACGGCGTCGGACCGGGCGCGCCGCGCGCGGATGCTCGCGATCGCTTGCCGCGCTGCGTGAGCTAGGCTGCCCCCATGAGCCTCGAGCCTTCGTCGGCGGCGGCGGCGCCCTCCGGCCTGCCCACACAGCACAAGGGCGTACACGTCCCCGACGTGCCCACCCACCTCGCGGCTTCGGTGCTCTCCGCGCTCTTCTGCGTGGGCGACGGCGACCCCGAGGGCGCCCGCGACGCCTCGCGCAAGGCGCGCCTGTGGTTGTTCGCCGGGCCGGTCGCGGGGGCGGTGTGCATGTGCGTGGTCGCGGCCGTCACGCTCCTCGATCAAACGCGGCCGCTCCCTCCGGTCGCTGATCAGCTCCTCGGCGAGCACCTCTCCGGTTTGCACCCGTGACGCCCCGCGCGCGCCGGGCCCTCGTCGTCGCCTGCGCCGCCGCCGGGTGCGCGGTCGTCCTCGCGCTCGTGTACGCCTACGATCCGTCGACGACGAAGGGCTTGTTCCCGCCCTGCATCTTCCACTGGGCCACGGGGCTTCAGTGCCCCGGCTGCGGCGCCACGCGCGCGATGCACGCGCTCCTGCACGGCGACGTTCGCACCGCCTTCGCCTTCAACCCGCTCTTCGTCGTCGCGCTGCCGTTCGCGCTCGCGTGGGGCGTCCGTGAGGCCATCTCGATCCTCGCCGCCGCTCCCGCGCGTCGCCGCCTGTCGCCGCGCGCCGTCGGCGTGACGATCGTCGTGCTCATCGCGTACGGCGTGGTGCGCAACATCCTCCACGTGTGATCAGCGCGGCCGCTCCCTCCGGTCGCTTGACTCAGGGCGCTGATCTCCGCGGGTTTCACGTATGATCGCGCATGCCCGGCCGGAACCGCAGATGACGCTCGCCGCCGCCCTCGTCTTCGCCCTCGTCGCCCAGGCCCCGCCCGCCGACGCCGCTGCCCCGTCCGCCGCCGCGTCGCCGCCCGCTGCGCCGCCCGCCCCCGAGCGCTGCAAGATCGTCGTGCTGAACCTCGTCGGGCGCTCGTTGCCGCCGGCGGACAAGGATCTACCCGCGCTCCTCACCGAGACGCTCGCGAGCGAGGTCGAGACGGCGTCGGGTTGCGGCGTCGTCAGCCAGGCCGACATCGTGTCGATGCTCGACTACGAAAAGCAAAAGGCCGTCTGCTCCGACGGCAGCGACTCGTGCCTCGCCGAGATCGGTCAGGCGCTCGGCGCCGACCGCGTGGTGGCCGGCACCGTCGGCAAGCTCGGCGCGGAGACCATCCTCACGGCGCGCTTGATGAACGTGAAGAAGGGCGTGGTCGAGCAGCGCGCGGAGCAGACGGTGCAGGGCGCCCCCGAGAAGCTCCGGCGCGCGGCGAAGAACGTCGGCCGCAGGCTGTTCGGCGTCGCCGACCTCCCCGACGACGCCAAGGTCGACGACACCCCGCTGTCGAGCGGCGCGTCGTCGGGCGGCGGCGCGCTCGTGTGGACGGGCGTCGTCGTCGGCGGCGCCGGCGTCGTCGCCGTCGCCGTCGGAGGGACGCTCGCTGTCCTCGCGGAGAACCAGCTCGCCGACCCCCACGTCTCCGGCAAGAACAAGACGGAGGCCCACGACGAAGGCCTCATCGCCCTCGGCGTGGCCGGCGCTGGCGCCCTCGTCGGCGTCGGCGGCGCCGTCGTCGCCCTCGTGTCCATGGAGTGATGCGCATGCAGATTCCCGCGTCCCCCTCTCGTCTCCTGCTCGCGTCGTGCGCGGTCGTCGCGCTCGCGCCGGGCTGCCGCTTGCTCGGCTTCCAAGGCGACGCCTGCGATCCCGCCGACGCCACCACCTGCCCGAGCGCCGAGGTGTGCAACCAGAACGGCGAGTGCGTGCGCGCCGGCGGCGAAGGCGAAGGCGAAGGCGAGGGAGAGGGCGAAGGCGAAGGCGAAGGCGAAGGCGAAGGCGAAGGCGACGGGCCGATCACCACCGTCGACGGCGAGGCCAACGTCACGCTCCTCGCCGTCACCAGCGACGGCACGCTGTTTTGGGCGACGGGCGCGGCGCCGGGGTGCATCCGGCGGCTGCCGCTCGGGGGGACGGCGGAGAACGTCGCGTGCGAGGCGTCGCTGCCCGTCAGCGGGCTGACGCTCATCGACGACGACGTCGTCTGGGCCGCCGACGGCGCGGGCGTCGCCGACTTCGTGCGCGCGACGCCGCAGGACGCGGCGGCGAGCGACACGCCCACGGTGCTCGCCACCGACATCGACGTCGCGCCGCTGTCGCGCGGCCCCAACGCGCTCGACGCGGCCGATCACGGCGACGGCACGCAGTCGATCCTCGTGGCGCGTGAGGGCAGCGACGCCAACGCCACGCGCATCGTCCGCGCCCCCGGCGGGGCGGCGCAGTACCGCATCGACTACTTCGACACCGGCATCTTCTTCAACGACGCCACCGCCGCCGTGATGCTCCCCGACGGCACCGCCGACGCAGGCGGCGCGGCGTTCGTCGGCTGCAACTTCGAGGGCGGCGCGACGTTCGCGTTCCGCGCGACGCGCGGCGAGGACTCTCAAGGCGGGTTCAACTTCGACGGCACCGCGGATCAGACGCCGGCGAATTCGCCGCCGGGGCAGGTCGTCGCCGTGGCACCCCTCGACGACAACCATGCCAACATCGTGTTCGCCACCGTGAACGACGACGACAGCGGCGCCCTCGTGAAGATGAGCACGGGCGACACCTTCAACCCCGTCGAGCTCGCGGCCGCCGCGGACCCCGACAACCCGCGCGTGCACGCCTCCGGCCTCGCGACGGACGGCTTCTTCGTCTACTACCCCACCGCCGGCACCGTGGCGGGCGGCCACAGCTTCGGCGTGTTCCGCCTCGACCTCTTCACCGCCGGCGCCGTGCCCGAGCGCCTCGCCGACATCGACGTCGAGGGCGGCGGCGTCGCCGTGGACCGCGGCACGCTCTACTGGGCCGAGCCCGGCGCCAACCGCATCCGCCAGCTCACGCTCTCGCCGTAGGGGAGCGCCGCCCCTACCTCTGTGGTGAGGGCGCCAGCGGGACACCGAGGCGGGCGGCGACGGCGCGGGCCCGATCGACGCGCTCGCGGGCGGTGCGGCCCGCGGCGGGCATCGAGCGAAGCGCCTCCATCGCCTCCAAGGCGATCGCGCGCGCCGTGCCCGCCGGCCCGCTTCGGGCCTCGCCGAGGGCGACGAACGCGGCGAGCACCGCGTCGACGCGGGCGGGGTCGGCGTCGAGCCAGGCGCCGACGGGGCGCGCCTGTTCGAGGCCGAGCGCGTTCACGGCGAGGATGAAGGCGTACTTGGCGACCAGCTCGGTCTCGAGCGCAGAAAAGCCGTGCAGCTCCACGCACGGCACGTCGAGCGCGCGCTGCGCCTCGCAGATGAATCCGGCGTGGCGCCCGAACACGTGCGTGGCGCGGCCGACCTCGACGGGGCGGCCCTTCTTCACGGTCGACCACACGACGGCGATGGTGGGCTCGGCGTCGCCGAGCGCCGCCTGCCACACCTCCGGGAAGAGCTCGTTTTGCACGAGCACGACGTCGCCGCGCCGCTCGATGGGCACCTGCGCGAGCACGCCGGGCAGCGCAGCCTCGCCGACGGCCACGACGATTGGCGCCCCAGGCGCCACATCCGCGAGCGCCACGACGATGGAGTCCCCGCGCCGCACCGGCGTCACGCGCACGCCGCAGGCGACGGCCCCGCCGGCGAAGAACCGCCCGAGCTGGCCGACGCCGACGATCACGCAATCGCGCACTTCAAGCCCCCACCGGCTCCCCGCGGCGGACGCGCCGCCGCGCCACGTGCAGGGAGCGCCGCGGCCATCAGATATCGAGGTTGACGACGTCGAGCGCGCTCTGCTCGATGAACTCGCGGCGCGGCTCCACCTCATCGCCCATGAGGTCCGAGAAGACCTTGTCGGCCTCGACGGCGTCCTCGATCTTCACCTGCAGCAGCGTGCGGTTGTCCGGGTTCATCGTGGTGTCCCAGAGCTGCTCGGGGTTCATCTCGCCGAGGCCCTTGTAGCGCTGGACCGTGTGGCCCTTGCGCGCCTCGTCGTCGAGCCGCTGCACGAGCTCGTCGATGGTCTCGGCCTGGACGGTGGTGTGGCCCTTCTCGACGAAGAACGGCGCCGCGCCCACCTTGTCCATGCGCGTGACGAGGTGCGTGAGCTGCACCACCTCGGGGCTCTCGAGCAGCGCCTGCGTGACGCGGGTGATCACCGGGGCGCCGTTGTGCATCGTGTGCACGGAGAGCGAACGCACGCTCGCGCGCGACGCGTCGTCGGCGACCTCGACCCGCACGGGGAGGCAGTTGGGGGCGTAGATCTCGAGGTGCGCCCGGACCTTGCTCTCGACGGCCTTCACGGCTTCGTCGCCGACGACGACGAGGTCGGCGGCCGACAGGCGCGCGCCGCGCACCACCGCGTCGAGCGCGCGGATGTCGTAGCGGCGGCGCAGCTTCTCGAGCAGGCGCTGGTACGCGTAGAACGCGAGGCACGACGTGCGCAGGGCGTCGGCGGCGACGGTGCCGGCGGCGGTGCGCACCGACGCCGCGCGGATGCTCTCGTCGATGAGGTAGCGCTCGAGGGCGTCGTCGTCCTTGAGGTAGCGCTCGCTCTTGCCCTTCTGCACTTTGTAGAGCGGCGGCTGCGCGATGTAGAGGTAGCCGCGGTCCACGAGCTCGCGCATCTGCCGGTAGAAGAACGTGAGCAAGAGCGTGCGGATGTGGCTGCCGTCGACGTCGGCATCCGTCATCAAGATGATCTTGTGGTAGCGCGCCTTCTGCGCGTCGAACTCCTCGCGGCCGATGCCCGTGCCGAGCGCGGTGATGAGCGTGGTGATCTCCTGCGACGACAACATCTTGTCCTCGCGCGCCTTCTCCACGTTCAGGATCTTGCCGCGCAAGGGCAGGATGGCCTGCGACTTGCGGTCGCGGCCGCTCTTGGCGGAGCCGCCTGCCGAATCGCCCTCGACGATGTACAGCTCGCTCTGCGCAGGGTCCTTCTCCTGGCAGTCGGCGAGCTTGCCCGGGAGCCCGAGCCCGTCGAGGGCGCCCTTGCGCCGGGTGAGCTCGCGGGCCTTGCGCGCCGCCTCGCGCGCGCGGGCGGCGTCGATGACCTTGCCGCAGATGCTCTTGGCCTCGCCGGGGTGCTCGACGAGCCACGCCGTGAGCTGCTCCATCACCACGCTCTGCACGGCGGGCGTGACGTCGGCGCTGACGAGCTTGCTCTTGGGCTGGTCGTTGAACTTGGGGTCGGGCATCTTGATGCTGACGACGGCGGTGAGGCCCTCGCGCATGTCGTCACCCTCGATATCGGCCTTGCCAATCTGCTTCTGCATCTCCTTCTGCATGTATCCGTTGAGCGAGCGCGTGAGCGCCGCGCGGAAGCCGGCGAGGTGCGTGCCGCCTTCCTTGTTGCGGATGGTGTTGGTGAAGCAGAACACGTTCTCGGCGTAGCTGTCGTTCCACTGCAGCGCCACCTCGACGTTGCAGATGTCCGGCCCGTTGCCGAGCCCCCGCTCGCCCGAGATGGTGATGGGCGTGGGGTGCAGCACGGAGCGCGACTTGTTGAGGTGCGCGACGAACTCCTTGATGCCGTCGGAGAACGAGAACTCGTGCTCCTTGCCGGCGACACGCTCGTCGACGATCTTGATGCGCACGCCCTTGTTGAGCATGGCCTGCTCGCGCAGGCGCGACGACAGCACGTCGAAGGAGAAGTCCGTGCGCCGGAACATCTCGTGGTCGGGCCGGAAGCGCACCGTGGTCCCGCGCTCGGGCGTGTCGCCGACGACCTCGACGGGCGTCTTCACCAGGCCGCGCTCGAAGCTCTGCTTGTAGATCTTGCCGTTGCGCCGCACCTCGACCTCGAGGAACTCGGCGAGCGCGTTGACGACGGCGGCGCCGACGCCGTGCAGACCGCCGGAGACCTTGTAGGCGTTCTGGTCGAACTTGGCCCCGGAGTTGAGCTCGCAAAACACCATCTCGGTGGTGGGCCGCCCCGTCACCGAGTGGACCTCCGTGGGGATGCCGCGGCCGTCGTCCTTGACGGTGACGCTGCCGTCTACGTGGAGCGTGACCTCGACGGAGGTGGCGAAGCCGGCCTGCGCCTCGTCCACGGAGTTGTCGACGATCTCGAAGACGAGGTGGTGCAGCGCGGTGCCCGCTTCGTCGTCGGTGTCCCCGATGAACATGCCGGGGCGCTTGCGGACGTTGTCGGGGTACTCGAGCTTCTGGAAGCTCTCGGCGCCGTAGTCCTCGGCGGCCTGCTGCTTGCCGTTCCCGCTCCCGTTGGTCGCGCCGTTCTTCTTTTCGCCCGGTTTTCCGCTCGGAGGGATGTCGCTTCCAACCACGTGAACCTCGTCGACACGGCGCCTGTATCAGTGCGCGGTGACGTCGTGGATGTAGCAAGATCGGCCTCGAAAACACAGTGAAATTCGCCGCGCGAAGACCCCGGTCTTCCGTCGACAAACCCACGGTTGGGCCCTTGACTTTTGCGCGCGCTGCGGCTCCGAAAATGCGGCCTCCATGAGCGCCCGTCGAGGCCCCGTCGTGGTGGCGCGCGCGTGCGTGCCTGCCGCGATCGACGCGTGGGTCGCGAGCGGCGGCCGCGCAGAGGAGTCGCCGCGCTCGATCAACGAGGCCTGCGCGCGAGGCGGGCGCACAGGTCCAGGGCGGCGCTCATCGACGACGCCGAGGCCGTCCCGCGCCCCGCGAGGGCGTCGGCGGTGCCGTGGTCCGGGCTCGTGCGCGGCACGCGCGCGCCCCAGGTGACGTTGATGCCGGTGCCGCCCACGAGGAGCTTGTAGGGCCCGAGCCCCTGGTCGTGGTGCATCGCGAGCACCGCGTCCGCGGGGGCGCGCGTGCCCTGCGCGCGCGCGACGTCGGCGAAGAAGCCGTCCGCGGGGAGCGGTCCGCGCGCGTCGAGGCCGGCGGCGACGGCGCGGGCGACGGCGGGCGCGACGACGTCGATCTCCTCCCGCCCGAACATGCCGCCCTCGCCCGCGTGCGGGTTCACCCCGAGCACGGCGATGCGCGGCGCGCGGCGCAGCCGGAGGATCGCGCGCGCCGCCGCGTCGAGCCGGAGCAGCGCGCCGTCGAGCAGCGCGGGCGTCACCGCGCCCGCGACGTCCTTGAGCGCGACGTGCACCGTGGAGAGCCCGAGCACGAACGGCGCGCCGGCAAACACCATGAGCACCCCCGGCGGCGGCGCGGGTCGCCGGCGTCCCGGCTCGCCGGCGGGTGCCGTCGCTTGTCTCGCGCCGCCGAGGAAGCGCTCGACGATCTCCGTTTGCCCCGGGTACGCCACGCCGTCGACGACGAGGGCCCTCTTGCGCACGGGCGCGGTCACGATGCCGTCGAGCGCGCCGCGCCGCGCCCACGCACACGCGAGCAGCAGCGCCGCGCGCTGGCTCTCGAGCGCGGCGTCGTCGACGGCGCCGGGCCTGACGCGGGCGCCGGGGTCGTCGACGTCGGCGACGGCGCACTCGATGCGGGCGAGCCGCGCCGGCCGCACGCGCGCCCGGCGGGCCCCCTCGAGGAGCTGCGCGCGCGACGCCATCCACACGAAGCGCACGCCCGGCGCGCGCGTCTCGGCGAGCGCGCGCGCGGCCACCTCGGGCCCGATGCCCGCGGGACACCCCGGGGTGACGCCGACGCGAGTCACGCGGCGCGCGGGCTACACGACGTCGAAGGCGGAGCGGCCCTGGCGCAAGATGGCGACGCGCGTGCCGTCCTCGAGGACCACGTGCGGCCCCTGCGAGCGGTTGGCCTCGACGTGCCACGTGTCGCCCTGCTTGAGTACGCGCACGACGCCGTCCCGCATGAAGCGCAGCGAGCCCGAGAGCACCTTGCCGTTTTCCTCGCTCGGGTGCGTGAGGGCCGGGATGATCACGCCCTGCGCCGCCTCGATGACCTCGAGGGTCTTGCCGTCGACCTGGCCCAGCCGGGCGATCCGCAAGCCGCGCATACCGGGGATCTCGACGAAGGCGTTGTTTTCGACGTGCATAGGGTGCGGAGCCTATCAGGGCGAAGCCACCGCGCGATAACATTGCCGCGTGCTGTTGCGGGCGCTCCCCCTCGTCGCCCTCTTTGTCTCGGGCATCCCGGTCGGAGACGACGGGCTGCCCGAAGAGAGCCCCTGGGCCGCCCGCGACGCCGCTGCGCCCGAGGCGGCGTGCGCCCCGCCGGTGCCGGGCTTTCTCACCCTCGAGACCAAGCCGTGGACCATCGTCTACGTCGACGGCCTCTACGCCGGCTCGACGCCGCTGTTCCGCGAGCGGCTCACCGCCGGCACGCACACGCTCACGCTGGTCAACGAGGCGCGCGCCATCTCCAGGAACGAGGACGTCGTCATCGAAGAGGGCAGGGCGCGCAAGCTCAAGCTCGTGCTCGCCGTCGACGACAGCGCGGCCGCCCTCGACAACACCACCGTCGTAGGACTGACGCCGGAGGACTGCGCGCTGCCGCCCGACGAGGCTGCGAGCCTCAGCGTCGATACGCAGCCGTGGTCGCGCGTCTTCGTCGACGGTCGGCTGGTCGGATCCACGCCGCTGTTCAAGTACGCGATCGCCGCCGGCGACCACGTTGTGCGCCTCGTGCGCGCCGACGGCAGGGCCGCCTTCGCCCGCTTCAACGCCGCCGCCGGCGAGACCGTCAAGCTCGCCCTCGCCCTGTAGGAGAAACGCGCACCGGATCCGCCGCAATGCCGATAACCGAGTGCCGGGAGGTTTCGATGTCCACGATGTCCCTGACGCACAACCCCGTCTCCGACCTGATGCACCTGCGCTGGGGCGTGAGCTCCGTGAAGACGGCGCAGGCGACCATCCAGGCGCAAAACGTCCGCGGCGTCGGGTCCTTCCTGCAGAGCTTCGGCGTCAGCGGCTCCACGCTCGAGCGCCTCGGCATGAGCTCGGTGAACGCCCAGGCGGTGCTCGGGGCCGAGGGGTGGCGCGGCAGCGTCAACGTCTCGCGCCAGCTCTCCCAGAGCCTCACGTCCACCCGCCCGGTGTCGACGCTGCTCGAGAGCGTGCGCAACGGCTGGGGCTCGTTCGAGACCCAGATGCCCCGGCTCTCCGGCGCGGCCAAGAGCGCCGCCGGCGTCTGCAAGTCCGCGGCGACGGGGCTCGCCGGCGGCTGCAAGAGCGCGCTGGCGGCCGCCAAGTCGAGCGGCTTCTTCGGGAGCATCTTCAACGGCGTCAGCGGCCTGATGTCGAGCGTGGGGCGCGTCGCGGGACCGATCCTCGGGCCGCTGGCCAAGATCGCCGCGCCCATCACCAACGCGCTCAAGGGCGTCGGCAACTTCATGCGGATGATCCCGGGGCTCAACCTGATCTTCGCCGCCACCGACACCTTCAAGGCCGTCACCTCCCTGTTCGACCCGAACAAGAGCTGGAGCGAGAAGCTCGCCAACCTCGGCAAGGCCGCGCTGTCCATCGGCGCCGCCCTCCCCATCCCGGGCGCCTCGCTCCTCGGCGGCGCCCGCGGCGCCTGGGCCATCGGCGACGCGGCCGGGAGCCTGCTCGGGAAGTGACGACCCGCGTATAGTTCGCGCGTGGCGTTCAACCTCAAAGACGACCCCCGGATGCGGCAGCGCCTCGAGGGCGCTGTCGGGCTCTCCCCCAAGGACATCGACGCGCCGGCGGCGGAGCTGCCGCCGCTGTCGTCCATCTCCGTCAAGCTCTCGGTCCCCGACCCTCCCGGCGAGATGGAGATCCTCGAGCGCTACCGCCAGAAGCTCCGCGACCTCGCGGTCATCACGTCGAAGAAGCCCGGCGAGCCGGTGGCCCTCGGCGACGAGGTCTGCGTGTGCACCGTCGGGCACATCGCCGGCGCCATCTTCGCGGGCAGCATCAGGAACAACCACTGGATGGAGATGGTCCCCGACGACTCGCTGCCGGGCTTCGTCGAGCAGCTCGCGGGCATGCCCGTCGGCGGCGCCGGCGTCATCCCCGTCGTCGTCGGCGACAAGGTCGCCGCCATGGCCGTCCGCGTCGCCGCCGCGCAGAGCGTCGACATGCCGGACCCCGAGGACCCCGCGTCCCTCGGCGTCGCCGACACCCTCGAGGGCACCCTGGAGGTCGTCGGACGCGAGCTGTTGCAGGAGGCCGAAGAGGCGACGCCGCTTCGGGCGATGAACGCGGTGATGAAGGAGCTCGCGACGCGCGCCGTCGTCGAGGTCCCGTCGACCGCCGTCGACGCGGAGATCCAGCGCGTCTGGCGCCTCGCCGAGGGCGACGCCTGCATCGCGCTCGGCCTCACCGTCGACGAGCAGCAGGAGGCGCTCAAGCTGTGGCTCGCCGACGCCGGCGTCCGCGCCGAGGCCACCGAGCGGCTCAAGAGCTGGGCGGCGCTCAAGGCGGTCGTGGCCAACGACGCGCTCACGCCGACGCCCGAGGGCTGGCGCCGCTTCCTTCAGTCCTTCGCGCCCGTGCTCGGGCAGACGCGGGAATTCCTCCAGGCGGAGATCGACAAGGACCCGAAGGTGAAGGCGGAGCTCGCCGAGCTCGCGTTCCAGATGCAAGTGGTCGACCACGTCATGGAGAGCGTGCGCGTCGAGATCGTGGAAAAAGCAACGGGCCCGTGAGGGCCCGCTGCAGTCCCACGGGTGTCGCTGCCGGTCACTCGATCCAGTTGGCGAACTGCGCGGCGGTGGCGTAGCCGGCGGCCCCGCCGATGGGGCCGAACGCGCTGCCGGCGACGGTGCCGCCGACGAGGGCGCCGAGGCCCACGGTGCCGCGCGCCACGTTGAGCGGGCCCTCGGCGAGGTCACCGACCATGCCCAGCGTGCCCTTGATGGCGTCGCCGGGGATGGAGGTCCAGTTGAGGGTCAGGAAGTCCTTGGCGACGGTGCCCACGGTCTTGAGCCCGTCCCACGCGGCCTTGAAGGGGCTGATGATCGTCTGGCCGACGCCCTTGACGATGTCTCCGATGCCCTTGAACGGCGCGCTGACGAGGTTGCTGAAGAAGCCCATGGTGTCGCCTCCCTGATCGTGTGTGTGTGTTGGATGCGCGTTGGTTATCGGCGCGGGGGCCTCGGGGATGCCTACCTCCACGCAGATCCGCGCCTACCGACGTCAGATGCGGCGGGGCCCCTTGCCGAGCTGGTCCGGCCGCAGCGCCCCCTCGGGCGGTTTGTCCCCCACTTTCGCGGGGATGGGACGGTCCTTGCCGCCGGTCACGGCGGTGGCGGCGACGGTGGCGGACTGCTGCTCGAAGCGCGCCTTGGTGTCCATGTCGACCAACTGGTAGCGCAGCACCGCCTCGTTGATGAGGATCACGAGGCCGGTCGCCAGGTCGTTTTTGTGCATCTTCTGGTGGAGAAAAGCCGCCATCAACAGGAGGTCGTCGAGGGCCTTTCTGTGGGTGCTCGCCGTGCGGGCGGCGTCGAGCTGCTTCCACCAATCCGCCGCGATCTCCGGGGTCCATTGGTCGCGAAAGCCCTGGCCGTCGTCCGTGAGGAGCATCGTGAGCGTGCGCAGACAGATGTCGTGGACGCCGCGGTCCTTGAACATCTTCTCGAGCTCCGCCCACTTGGCGTCGAGCTGGGACTTCTCTTCGGGGCTGAAGCTTTCGTCGGCGCCCGGGGCGCCACCCTTGGGATCATCGGTCATGGCGTGAGCCTACCTCATTGCACGGGGTGAACGGCGACGACGACGCAGGAGATGTTGTCGAATCCTCCCGCGCGGTTCGCGAGCACCACGAGCTCGAACGCGGCGCGCGCGGGGTCCTCGAATTCGAGGAGCGTCTCGAGCATCTTGAGATCGGTGTCGTTGGGGGGCGCGCCGGGGCCGGCGGCGAAGTCGGCGATGCCGTCGCTGCAGATGAGGATGCGGTCGCCGGGGAGCAGGCGCAGACGGAACGCCTCTGGCTCGAAGGGGTCGGGCCGGGTGGTGCCGTCGTCGTCGACGATGACGCGGCCGACGACGCGGGTGAGCGCGGTGCCCATCTGCACCTGCGCGGCCTCGCGGAAGGTGAGGCCCATGCGCAGCGCGTCGGTGGTGCGGTCGTGGTCGATGGTGATCTGCTCGATGACGCCGTCGCGGATGAGGTACGCGCGGGAGTCGCCGAGGTTGCCGATGGTGGCCTCGCCGTGGACCACGAACATCGCGCACATGGTGGCGCTCATGACCTGGTTGGGCTCGTTGGCGACGGGCGCGTACTTGGCGTTGACCTCGGCGCTGATGCGCTTGCCGGCGCTGCGCGAGATCTGCTTCATGATGTCGGCGCGCTGCCCGTGGTTGAGCTCGAGGGCCGCCTGGCCGCCCTTCTCGAGGCCCGTCCAGCGCTGCAGCGCCGCGATCTCCACCTGCTCCGCGGCGAAGGCGCCGTCGCCGAACTTCGAGCGCGAGACGCCGTCGGAGATCATGTAGAGGCCGATGCGCGCGTTCTCGTCGGTGACGGAGAGCGCGCGGTCCTGTTGGCCCGAGCCGCGGCGCGCCTTGGCGAGACCGGTGTGCTGCTCGGCCCACGCCTCGAGGACGACGTCGGACTGGCTCTCCGCCGCGCGCGCCTCCTCGATGAGGCGCGTGCGCGCCTGCTCGAGCGCGCGCTTGAGGGCGCGCGCCCAGCCGACGCGGCGGGCGGGGTTGGGCTCGAGGCACGGGCGCAGATACGGCCAGATGCCGAGCGGGCACTCCGGGCGGAACACGCGCGGCGACACGAGCATCGCGGGCTCGACGTCGGTCTCGAGCGGCGCGCGCTTGGCGAGCAGCGCGTACAACAGGAGCGCCACCGAATACACGTCGCTGTGCGCGCCCATGCGGTACGTCATGCGCCGCCGCACCTCGGGCGCGCAAAACAGGCCGAGGGCGCCGGTGGGCAGCGCCCCGGCGCCGTACAGGCCGCTCACGGCGTAGAAGCGGACGCGCCCGCCCCGCTCGATGACGATCTGGCTCGGGTCGAGGTCGTAGATGAACTGCCCGGCGCCGTGGAGGCTCTCGAGCAGCTCCGCCAGCTCGATGCCGAGCTCGAGCGTGGCCATGGCGGGGAGGATGCGCTCGTCGTCGTTGAGGTAGTCGACGACGGTGTTTCCCTTGGGCCGCTCGAAGACGCGTACCGCAGCGCGCTCGAGGGTGACGCGGCAGCGCGGGCGCACCACGCGCGGATCGGGGAGGTGCGGCCAGGGCGGCTCCGGCATGGTGGTGGCCGTCCACACCGCGGTGAACGCCTGCTCCTCTCCCTCGAGCCGGGCTCGATAGAAGACGCTGCCGTTCTGCTCGCCGAGGGAGTCCTCGAGCTTGACCACCAGGCCGTCGTCGGCCCGGAGCGGCTCGCCGGGCTCCGGGGGCAGGGGGCCGACGTCGGTGCCGGCGTCCTCGACGATGGGCGCGCCCTCGACGGTGGCGCCGTCCTCCACGGGCTCTTGATCGTTCGACTTCTCGTCCTGCGTGCCGGGGCCCCGGAGGGGAATCTCGAGATCCGCGGTCTTCTCCTGCAGGGGGTCGTTGTCGTCGCTGTATGCCGGGAGCGACGCCGCCGTGAGCTCGTCGAAGGGCAGCGCCGCGACGTCGCCGGGCGGGAGCGTGGCCGCTGCCTCGACGACGGCCTCGAGGACGTCGGGCGGCCCGATGTTCGCCGCGGCGGGGGGGACGGGGTCATCGGCCCCATCGAGGGCGGCCAGCAAGGGCTTGCTGACCTCGGCCGTGGGCCCCTCGAAGGGATCGCCGCTGACGAGATCTCCGAGCGGATCCGACGAGGGCATCGTCGCGCGGTGCGCGATGCTCGGGCGCTCCGTGGTGGCCTCGGACAACACCTCCACCTGCGCCGGCACGGGTCCGGTCGTCGGCTTCTTGTTGTCCGGAGGGTTCGTCACCGATTGGTTTTGACACAGCGGGACGCTAGGAATCCACCCCGTAGGTCCGCTGTTTACTTCGGCCCAGGAGACCCCTCGTGCATCCCGTCCTCTTTCGCATCCCCGGCGTCGACTGGCCGTTGCACACCTACGGGGTGCTCATCGTCACCGGCTTTCTGCTCGCCATGTACGTCGCCCACCGGGAGGCCAGGCGGCAGGGCCGCTACGCCGACGAGGTGCTCGACTTCGCCTTCTGGGCGCTCCTCGGCGGCATGATCGGCGCCCGCGTCGTCTTCATCATCGTCAACTGGCACGAGTACTTCGTCGATCACCCGATCGACCACGTCTTCGGCATCCCCATCCCGTCGGTCCTCGTCATCTGGAAGGGCGGCCTCGTGTTCTACGGGGCGGCGCTCGGCGGCTTCGCGGCCTTCATGTGGTACACGAACAAGCACGGCATCCGCGGCGTGGACAAGCTCTTCCTCGCCGACATTCTGGTCGTCGGCGTCCCTCTCGCGCACGTGTTCGGTCGCCTCGGCTGCGTCTCCGCCGGGTGCTGCTGGGGCGACCTCGCCGGTCACCTCGACGCCGCCGGCCACGTCGTGCAGACGTTCCCGCTGGGCATCCGCTTCCCCGAGGGCGCGCTCGCCTACCAGAGCCTGATCGGCAGCGTGGATCCCGACGTGGCGTCGTGGATGCGCGAGCACCACAGCACCTTGCCGCTCATCCCCACGCAGCTCATGGAGAGCTTCGGTGAGGGGTGCGTCTTCATGATCTTGATGGTGGTGCGCTCGCGGAAGTGGTTCCACGGCCAGGTGCTCCTCACCTACGGCATCCTCTACCCCATCCTGCGCTCCATCATGGAGATGATGCGCGGCGACACCGAGCGCGGCTATGTCATCCCCGGCCTGCTGTCGACGAGCCAGTTCATCTCGATCGGCGTGGCGCTCGCTTCGCTCGTCACCATCCTGGTGCTGCGCAAGCGCGGGATGACGAGCGCGGCGGCGCCGGTCGCGCCCGCCGAATAGCGCACCACCTTCGTGGTGCGCGTGCCCCCGTGGGCTACTCGACGACGATCTTGCGCGACGCGAGGACGGTGTCGCCGCGGAGCACTTGCATCTCCCACGTGCCGGGCCTGGACGCGGTGGTCTGCTTGTAGTTGGAGTAGCCGGTCCACGAGTCGTGGAGCGTGAAGTCGGACGTCGAGCGGACCTCGCCGTTCAACAGGAACTTCACTTTGAGGTCTTCGTACTTGCCCCCTTTGGGCACAAAGAACTTCACGAACGCGATGAGGGGATCGCCCTTGTTGGCCTTGTCCGCGTGCGGCTCCAGGCAGGCGAGGCGTCCCTCGTCGTTCTTCCCGGTCTTTTTGCATGCCACGAAGTCCATCAGCACCGGGCCGGCGTCGGCGCCGTGGAGGTAGTACGCGGTGACCTTCTTGATCTCGTCGGCGGTCGGCGCGGGCGGCGCCGGGTCGGCGAGGGCGAGGATGAGCGCGAGGCAGAGCATTCAGGGACACTAGCGCGGATCGCGGCGCAGTCGTGATACGCATCACAACAGGAGGCCGCCCATGAAGGTCGCAACAACGCTCAGGACGGGAAGCGCGGAGTCGGTGGCGCGGGACGGCGCCGCGGCGCTGAAGGCCGATCTGGCGGCGGCGCCGGCGTTCGTGATGGCGTTTTCGTCGACGAAGCAGCCGCTCGGCGAGGTGCTCGCGGGGCTCGCGCGCGATCTCCCCGAGGCGCTCGTGCTCGGCGCCTCGACGTCCGGCGAGTTCACCGAGGAGGGCGACGCCAAGGGCAGCACCTCGCTGTTCGCCGTCGCGGGCGAGATCAAGGCGTTCGCCGGCTTCGCCACCGACCTCGCCAAGGACCCCGAGGCGGCGGTGCGCTCCGCGGCCGCGCAACTGCCGAAGGCGGTGGACGGCTACCCCCACCGCACGGCCATCGTGCTCCTCGACGCGCTCTCGGGCGTCTCCGAGGAGACCACGCTCCTCGTCGCCGACGCGCTCGGCGCCGACGTCCGCCTCGCCGGCGGCGCCGCCGGCGACGATTTCCTCTTCAAGACGCCGCTGGTCGGCGTCGGCGGCAAGACGGGCAACGACGCGCTCGCGCTCGCGGTGCTGTTCACCAAGAAGCCGCTCGGCGTCGGCGTGTGCCACGGACACAAGGCGCTCAGCCCGCCGCACAAGATCACACGCTCGAAGGGCGCCGTCGTCTACGAGGTGGACGGCAAGCCCGCGTGGGACGTGTGGCGCGCGGAGACCCGCGAGGCCGCCAAGGCGCGCGGCATCGACATCGACACCATCGCCGACGCCGACGTCGGCGCGTACCTCCTGCAGTTCGAGGCCGGCCTCGACGCCGGCGCGGTCCCGAAGATCCGCGCGCCGTTGTCGCGCGCCGCGGACGGCTCGCTCTCGTTCGCGTGCGGCATCCCCGAGGGCTCGGTGATCCGCATCCACGAGAGCCAGCCCGAGCCGCAGATCGACAGCGCGCGCGAGGCCGCGCGCCGGGCGAAGGCGCAGATCGGCGGCGGGCCGATCGCGGGCGCGCTGGTCTTCGACTGCATCTGCCGCAACCTCATCCTCGGCGATCGCTTCGGCGAGGCGGTGCGCGGCATCCGCGACGAGCTCGGCGGCGTGCCGCTCGCGGGCTTCGAGACCTACGGAGAGGTCGCCCTCGGGGCGGGCGACATGTCCGGCTTCCACAACACCACGTCAGTCGTCCTTGCTTTCGGGGGTTGAGGTCCACGCGTGAGCCACCCACACGCCCGCACCGAGCTCGCCTCGCTCCTCAGCCAGAACCTGGGGACGGAGAAGGCCAATGAGCTGGTCTCCGCCGCCGCGCGTGAGCTCGGCTTCGGCGACCCGCTGTCCACGTCCCAGTGCCTCGAGATCCTCGAGCGCGTCGCTGCGCAACCGGGCCTCGTCGGCATCGCCGCCCGGTTCGCCAAGAGCCGCGTGCTCTTGCGGTGGTCGGGCGGGTAGAGGTCACCTCCCGCGCACGCGCACGGCAACGACGAGCTTGGCCAGGTCCCTGGCCACCCGCGGCACGCGGCGCACCAGCGCGATGGGCGGGCTGCGCTGCTCCTCGAGCTCGATGGGGATCTCCTGGACGCGCAGGCCCGCGCGGCCCGCCCGGATGACGAGCTCGCTGGCGAACAGGTCCTTGTCGACGACGCAACTGTTCACCACCGGCAGGAGCGGCGCCTTGAGGAACGCCTTGAGCCCGTGCGTGTCCGTGCCCTGGAAGCCGAGAGACACCCACAGCGCCGTGTTGATCATCTTGGTGGCCACGCGCCGCGTGAACGGCCGCCGGTCGCGCGCGCCGGGCATGGCCTTGCTCCCGACGACCATCTCGCACTCGTCGTGATCGAGGCGGCGGAGCGCGCGGCGGTGGAAGTCCACGTCGCACATGTCGATCTCGTCGCAGAGGATGATCTTTCCCCGGGCGGCCTCGATGCCCAGGCGCAGCGCCGCCCCGTAGTTCGGCTCGGAGATCTCGAGCACCGCGATCTCCGGCAGCTCGCGCATGAGCTCCTGCGCGATGGGCACCGTCTGATCGACGCAGCCGTTGGCGCAGACCAGCAGCTCGAAGGGCCGCTTGAGCCCGCGTAGATCGCCGACGAAGCGGCGGAGCTGGCGCTCGAGGATCGCCTCCTCGTTGTAGACGGGGATGACGACGCTGAGCTCGGTGGCTTTCCGCTTGGCCGGCACTAGAAGCTCATCGCCGTCTGCACGCCGAGCTGCGCCCGCAGCTTGGCGTTGTACTCGTCCGAGAGGCGCTTCAGCCCGGCGGCGTCGACGGGCGACTCCTCCTCGAGATACGGCAGCCCCGCGATGAGGCCGCCGGCGCCGAGGCCGACGGGACAAAGGCACGAGCCGGCGAGCGCGGAGATGACCGCGGCCGGCGCCGCCCACCCGATCACGCTCGGATCCGTCGACGTGGAGCCGTAGATGGTGAGGCCGACGAACGCGCCCCACCCCGCGGCGCACAGGCCGGCGCCGGTGACGCCGAGGCCGATGCCGAGGCCGAGGCCGCTGCTCTGGGCGTCCTTCACCTTGTCGACGAGGTCCTTCCTGCCGATCTCGGCGAAGAACGCCGACAACGGGACCTCCGCGTGGTTGCGCAACACCTTGTCGCCCTGGACCTCGAAGCGCCGCTGCGCGTATTCGCGCGCCGCGTCGTCCGCGCGCGCGGGGGCGGCGGCGAGGGCGGCGGCGACGACGGCGGCGAGGGCCGTGCTGCGAAGGCGCATCGATTCGCCTTAGCGAATACGCGGGGCCGCGGGAAGGTCCCTGAGCGAACACTTGAAGGTCCGTCGTCAACGGCGCGTTTTCCGGGTCCCTTCCGGCGCGCGCCCGCGCGCGGTCGACGAGCGCTCGCCGGAGGGGCCCGGCGAGGTTAGAAGGGCCGCATGAGCGCCGCCGACTTCGCCCACCTGCACCTGCACACGCAGTACTCGTTCCTCGACGGCGCCATTCGCATGAAGGACCTCACCAAGAAGGTGGGGGAGCTCGGGATGAAGTCGGTGGCCGTCACCGACCACGGCAACATGTACGGCGCCGTCGACTTCTACCAGACCGCCAAGAAGGCGGGCATCAAGCCCATCCTCGGCATGGAGGCGTACGTCACCTCCGTCATCGGCAACGTCAAGCACACCGACAAGGGCCCGGAGGCGCGCGAGAACTTCCACCTCGTGCTGCTCGCCGAGAACGCCGCCGGCTACGACAACCTCAGGAAGCTCTCGTCCCGCGCGTTCATCGACGGCAAGTACTACTTCCCGCGCGTAGACCGCGACCTGCTCAAGGAGCACAGCGAGGGCATCATCGCGCTCACCGCGTGCCTCGGCGGCGAGGTCGGCAAGTGGACGGCCAAGGGCGAGCGCGACAAGGCGCGAGACGCCATCCGCACGTTCAAGGGCATCTTCGGGCCGAAGAACTTCTTCCTCGAGGTGCAGCCCAACGGCATCGACAAGCAGAACCAGGTGAACGCGCAGCTCGCGCAGTTCGCGGTCGACGAGGGGCTCGAGCTCGTCGCCACCAACGACTGCCACTACGTCACGCGCGACCAGCACGAGGCGCAGAACATCCTCATGGCCATCCGCCAGCAGCTCCCGTGGGGAGACCCCAAGCTGCACAAGCACGAGACGGACGCGTTCTACATCCGCTCCGGCGACGAGATGTGGGACCTGTTGAGGGGCGACTACGCGCGCGCGTTCGAGAACAGTTGCGAGATCGCGCAGCGCTGCAACGTCGAGCTCACGCTCGGCAAGTACTACCTGCCGCCCTTCCCCATCCCCGGCGGCTACAGCGACGAGCCCGACTACCTGCGCCATCGCGCCACGACGGGCTTGCTGAGGAGGTTCGAGGAGCTGCCGTACAAGGTCGATCAGGACCAATACCGGGAGCGGCTCGAGCGCGAGCTCGGGACCATCATCTCCATGGGCTTCGCCGGCTACTTCCTCATCGTCCAGGACTTCATCAACTGGTCCAAGGACAACGCCGTGCGCGTGGGGCCGGGCCGCGGCTCGGGCGCGGGCTCGCTCGTGGCGTACGCGCTGCGCATCACCGATCTCGATCCCATCCCCTACAACCTGCTGTTCGAGCGCTTCTTGAACCCCGAGCGCGTGTCGATGCCCGACTTCGACGTCGACTTCATGCAGGAGAAGCGCGGCAAGGTCATCGAGTACGTCGCCGGGAAATACGGGCGCGAGCGCGTCGGTCAGATCGCGACCTACGCGGGCTTGAACCCCAAGAGCGCCATCAAGGACGTGGCGCGCACACTGGGCATCTCCTTCACCGAGGTGAACGAGCTCACCAAGCCCATGCCGCTGCTCATCGACGGCAAGAAGCCCGACTTCGACAAGGCCCTCGAGTACGCGCCCGCGCTCAAGGAGCTCTCGCAGAAGGACGAGCGCTACAAGAAGGTCATCGAGGTGGCGCGCTCGCTCGAGGGGCTGTACCGGCAGGCGGGCATGCACGCCGGCGGCGTCGTCATCGGGGAGAAGCCGCTCGTCGAGTACGTGCCGTTGTTCTCCGGGAACAACGGCGAGATCGTCACGCAGTACGACAAGGACAAGGTCGAGGCCGCCGGCCTCGTGAAGTTCGACTTCCTCGGCTTGAAGACGCTCGACGTCATCGAGAGCGCCGAGCGCCTCGTGAACAAGCGCATCGCCCGCGAAAACGCGCTCCCGCTCGAGGATCGCGAGAAGGCGCGGCGGGCGCACCCGCACGCGTTGCGCGCGGCCGCCGGCGGCGCGGGCGACGCCATCGCACCGCTCGTCGTGGATCTGCTCCACCTCGACGAGCCCGCCGTCTATCGGCTCATCGCCGCCGGCGACACCGCCGGCGTGTTCCAGGTGGAGTCGAGCGGCATGCGCGACATGTGCCGCAAGCTCAAGCCCACCTGCTTTGAGGACATCGTCGCAGGTGTGGCGCTCTATCGGCCGGGGCCGATGGAGGCGGGCATGCTCGACGACTTCATCGATCGAAAGCACGGTCGAAAGAAGGTCGAGTACGTGCACCCGCTCCTCGAGCCGGCGCTCTCGCCGACGTACGGCACCTTCGTCTATCAAGAGCAGGTGATGCAGGCCGCGCAGGTGCTCGGCAACTTCACCCTCGGCGGCGCCGACCTCCTCCGCCGCGCCATGGGCAAGAAGAAGAAGGAGGAGATGGACAAGCAGAAGGGCAGGTTCATCGAGGGCTGCGCGGCGAACAGCATCAGCTCGGAGAAGGCGAGCGAGATCTTCGACACCATCGAGAAGTTCGCCGGCTACGGCTTCAACAAGTCGCACTCGGCGGCGTACGCGCTCATCACCTATCAGACCGCGTACCTCAAGCAGTTCTATCCCATCGAGTTCATGGCCGCGCTCCTCACCACGGAGGTCTCGTCGACGGAGAACGTGGTGAAGTACATCCACGAGGCGCGCACGCACGGCATCGAGGTGCTGCCGCCGGACATCAACGTGTCGGAGAAGAGCTTCAGCGTGGACTACACCATCGACGAGGTGCTGCGCACGCGCCGGAAGCACCGCCACACCGCCTACGGCCGCATCCGCTTCGGTCTCTCGGCGGTGAAGGGCCTCGGCGACAGCGCGCTCGAGGCCATCCTCGAGGCGCGGGCGCGCCTGGCGCCCCTCGTTGGCGCAGGCGTCGCTTCGGGCGCGAACGGCGACGGCCCGCTCGCGCCGGCGGCGGCCGGCAGGTTCTCGTCGCTCGATCACTTCCTCGACGAGGCCGGCGGCGCGGTGAACGTGAAGATCCTCGAGGCGCTCATCAAGTCGGGCGCGTTCGACTGCTTCGGGATCTCACGCGGGGCGCTGTGGGCGCAGCGCGAGGGCGCCATCGCCGCCGCCACCACCAAGAGGCGCGAGCGCGAGAGCGGCCAGACCAGCCTCTTCGACCTGATGGCGGGCGGCGCGCCGCCGCCCCCGGTGGCCCGCGGCGTCGCAGCCGGCGACGGCGTGGAGTGGCCCATCCAGGAGAAGCTGCAGCACGAGCGCGAGGCCGTGGGCTTCTACCTGTCGGGGCACCCGCTCGACCGCTACGTCGACGACAGCAAGAAGCTCGGCGCCATGCCCACGGTGGAGCTGGTCACCGCCCGCCACAACAGCGAGGCCGCGTGCGTCGGCATCGTCGCGGCGCTCAAAGAGCGCAAGATGAAGACGGGCGACGGCCGCTGGGCCGTGGTCACCATCGAAGACACGTTCGGGCAGGCGGAGGTGCTCGTCTTCTCCCGGGTCTACGGCGAGACCGAGGACATCTTGAAGTCCGGCGCGCCCGTGTTGATCAAGGGCCGCGCGCTCATCGACGACGTCGACGACGAGGGCAAGCAGCTCACGCCCAAGATGCGCGCCGAGGGCGTGGAGCTGTTGAGCGCCGCGCAGATCCGCCGCACGCGTTACCTCGACGTCGCCCTCGACGTCCCCGGCGACGGCGACGCCGCCGCCACCGTCACCCTCGAGCGCCTCGCGGGCATCTGCGCGCAGCACCCGGGGCAGGTGCCCACGCGGCTGCGGCTGTCCATGGCCGACGGCGTCGAGGTCGTCGTGCAGTCCGGCGACGACAACCGCGTGATGCCCTCCGACAATCTCATCGCCGCGCTCGAGCGCGTGAAGGGCGTCACGAGCGTCGTTCGCACCTGAGACGCGGCGGCGACGGCGCAAATTTCGGGCGGGTCGCGCGGATGTCCTTCATGGGCATGCGCGTCGTGTTCTTCTCCGATACCCACCTCGGCCTCGACACCCCCGCGCGGCCGCGGGTGGACCGGCGTCGCCGCGGCGAGGACTTCTTCGACAACTTCGAGCGCGTGCTGTCGTTCGCCGCCGCCGAGCGCGTGAGCCTCGTGCTCCACGGCGGTGACCTCTTTTTTCGCTCACGCGTGCCGCCGTTCATCGTCGACCGGGTCTACCAGCGGCTGCTGCGCTTCGCCGACGGCGGCGTCTGCGTCGGCCTCATCGCGGGGAACCACGAGCGCTCGGTGCTCCCGCCGTCGCTCTTGCTCGCGCACCCGCGGATCCACGTGTTCGCCGCGCCGAGCACGCACGTGTTCGACGTCGACGGCGGCACGCTCGCCGTCACCGGTGTGCCCTTCATCGGCGACGGCGCGCGCTTCGTCGGCTCGCTGCACGGGGCGCACGCTTCGCATGCGGCCTCGGCGGGGGGCGGCGGCGCGGACGCGCACGTGCTCCTCGCACACGAAGCCTTCGACGGCGCCGCCTGCGGGCCCGGAGACTTCGTCTTCCGTGCGCGCGGCCCGGGCACCGGGGGCCACGCCGACGTCGTGCCCGTGGGCCCGCTCCCCAATCGCTTCGACGCCGTCTTGTCGGGCCACATCCACCGCCGGCAGGTCTTGTGGCGCGCGCGGCGCCGGCCAGACGAGCGGCGCGTGCCCGTGATCTACGCCGGCTCCGTGGAGCGCACGAGCTTCGCGGAGATGGGCGAGCAAAAGGCGTTCGCCGTGATCGAGCTGAACGGCGCCGGCGCCGGCGGCCGCGTCCGCTTCGTGCCGCTGCCGGCGCGCCCCATGCTCGACGTGGGCGCGCCCCGCGACGACGACGACGACGACGACGACGACGCCCTCTTCGCCGCCCTCGCGGGCGTGCCCGACGACGCCATCGTCCGCGTCACCTGCGACGAGGCCCTCGCGGTCCGCGTCCGCGCCTGGGCGCGCGGCGGCGGCACGCGTGCGACGCTCGCGTTCGCCGGGCGCGTGAGCGGCGGGCCGCGGCGGTGATACGGTCACGACGTGCCTGCGAGGAAGAAGCCCGCGACGCCAGCCACGTACACCACGCTCTTTCCGCAACACCTCGTGAAGACCCTCGTCGGCGTCGTCGACGGACAGCCGCTGCGCTGCGTCCTCGGGCGCGCGAACGCACAGAGCGACTTCGCGCGTTTTGTGTGCCTCATCGCGCGCATGCTCGTCACGTACAAGGGCACCGTCGGGGCGTGGAACAAGCAGCGTGGCGCCGCCGACCGCATCGTTGCGAGCCCGTGGACCCAGGTGCTCGCCGGCGAGCGCGGGACGCCGCAGCACTTCTTCCGGCCGCTGCCGCCCGACCTCGTGCGCGCGCTGCGTTACGACGGGGTGAAGGGTCCGCGCGCGCGATCGACGACGAGGGGAAGCTCAGGAAGGCCATCAGCGTCGACGGCGTGTTTCGCTTGATGCCCGACAGCGGGGACGAGCTCACCTGGCTGTCGTGGATCTGACGAGCGCCGGCGGGCCGCGAAGCTCGGACGCGGCTCAGCGTGATGGGCGAGCGGGCAGCGGCTAGCTAGAGGGCGACGCCGCGCTTCATGCGCCGCGACGCCCGCTCGACGATGCCGGCGAACGCCGCGTGTGGGACCAGGCGCTTGAACAGCCAGGCGGCGGCCGCGTCTCGGTGGGTGAGCACCAGGAAGTCGCCGCGCTCGATGGCGCGGAAGGCGCGGCCCGCGACGAGCTCGGCGCTCACCGAAGAGCCGGTGACCATGCGCTCGGTCATGGCGACGACGTCCGGCGCCGACGTCTCCGCGAGCGACTTTGCGAGGTCGGTCTTGAAGAACGACGGGCACACCACGCTCACCTTGATGCCGTCGGCGGCGAGCTCGGTCTGAAGCGTCTCGGAGAGCGCGACCACCGCCGCCTTGGTGGCGTTGTACGTGGCCATGAACGGCAAATGCACGAGGCCCGCCATCGACGCGACGTTGACGAGGTGGCCGGCGCGCTGTCGCTTGAAGATCGGCACGAACGCCTTGCAGCCGTGCACCACGCCCATGAGGTTGACGTCGATGACCCTGCGCCACTCCTCGAGCGGGACGTCGTCGAGCGCGCCGCCGCTGGCGACGCCGGCGTTGTTCACCACCACGTCCACGCCGCCCCAGTCGTCGACCAGCGAGCGCGCGGCGCCCTCGAGGTCCTCGGCGCGCGTGACGTCGCAGGGGACGAAGCGCGCGCCGAGCGCGGACGCCGCCTCTTCGCCGCGCGCCGGGTCCTTGTCGCCGATCGCGACGCGGGCGCCGGCCTTGGCCCAGCGCGCGGCGAGGGCGCGGCCGAACCCCGAGGCGCCGCCGGTGATGAAGACGCGGCTCGGTTGCGAGGCGGAGGGCTTGGTCATCGGAGGGCTCCTTCGAGCAGGCGGGCGGTGTCGACGAGGGCGGCGCGGCAGGCGGGGCTGATACCGGCGAGGTTGGCGAAGCCGTGCACGAGGCTGTCGTAGCGGCGCAGCGTGGCGTCGACGCCCGCCTCCGCGAGCGCGCGGGCGTACTCCTCGCCCTCGTCGCGCAGCGGGTCGAACCCCGCCGTGACGACGACGGTGCGCGGCATGCGCCCGCGTCGCTCTCCCAGGGCGCCGAGCGCGTCGAGCGGCTGCAGCCGGAGGTCGCCGCCGCCGACGTGGCCGGAGTAGTGCCGTTCGAACGCGTCGATGTCGGCGCGCTCGAGGAGGAAGCCGCGCGCGAACAGCTCCAGGGACGGGCGCACGCGCCGCCGGCACGTGGGGGGATACAGGAGGAGCTGCGCGGCGGGGACGGCCTCGCCGTCGCGGACGGCGTCCTGCACGGCGACCGCCGTGAGGTGCGCGCCGGCGCTGTCGCCGCCGACGGCGATGCGCTCGGGGTCGACGCCGAGGGCGGCGGCGTTGTCGAACGCCCAGCGCAGCGCCTGTCGTGCGTCTGCGAGCGCGGCGGGGAAGGGCGCCTCGGGCGCGAGCCGGTAGTCGACGGACAGCACGTCGACGCCGGCGTGGCGGCAGAGCGCGCGGCACACGCCGTCGTGGGTGTCGATATCGCCGAGCACGAAGCCGCCGCCGTGGAAGAACACGAGGAGCGGCGCCGGCCGCCGCGCACCGCTGCGGTAGTGGCGCGCGCGCAGGGCGCGCTCGGGCCCGACGAGGACCACGTCGCGTGCGCCGTCGACGTCGACGCGACCGCCCTGGTGTACGAGGCAGTCGCGGCGGAACCGGCGCCGCGCGTCATCCACGGGGCCGTCGGTCATGCGGCCGCCGCCGAGCCGCTCGCGCAGGGCCAGCATGAGCTGCATCTCGGGGTGCAGCGTCAGCCCGTCGACGACGACGGGCGCGCCGCCGGCCATCTTGCGCTGCACCCCGGGCGGCAGGCTGAAGATGGCGCGGGCGAGCGCGCCCTCCACGCGATCGTTCCCGGCGACGAGGTGGCGCACGCGCGCCCTGAGCGAGCTCTTGCCGCTCGCGGTGTGCGCAGCCTGGGGGCGGGCGCCGCTCGAGGCGGTGGGGGCGTTCACGGGGCACCTCCTGCGCAGACGTAGTCGGCACCGCGAAACGCCGCGCGCTTCTTGAACGCGCGCGGCGAGCGGGGCCACAGCGTGGAATTGCGGCCGCTGCCGTCGAGGTACCAGCTCGAGCAGCCGCCGCTCACCCAGACCGTGCCGCGCATCTTGTTGTCGACGTCGGCGAGGAAGCGGGCGGTGGCCTCTTCGGTGGGCTCGATGGCGCCGTGCGCGGCGATGTGGCCGACGGCGTCGACGACGTGGTCGAGCTGCGCTTCGATCATGGTGAGCACCGAGGTGTGGCCGAGCCCCGTGTTGGGTCCCTGCAGCAGGAAGAAATTCGGAAAGCCCGGGATCGTGGTGCCGACGTGGGCGAACGGCGTGTCGCCCCAGCGCTCCTTGAGCGTGCGCCCGTCGCGGCCGAACACAGTGCGCGCCATGGGCGGGTCGGTGACGCGGAAGCCCGTGGCGAGCACGATGACGTCGACGTCGCGGGCGACGCCTGCGCCGTCGACGATGGAGCGCTCGCGCACCTCGGAGACGCCGTCGACGACGAGCTCGACGTTGTCGCGCTGGAGGGCGGCGTAGTAGTCGTCGCTCATCAAGATGCGCTTGCAGCCGACGGCGTAGCCGGGCGTGAGCTTTGCGCGGAGCGCCGGGTCCTTCACGCTCGCCCGCAGGTAGCGCAGGGCCAGCCTGCGCAGCAGGCGCTCGGCGCGCGCGTCGATGAAGCCCGCGAGGAGCACCCCGCGCATGGACGAGACGGCGCCGCGCACCATGCGCTGCAGCACCGGCGCACGCGCGTAGGCCCGCTTTCTCCGCTCGGAGATGGGTCGATCGTTGCGCGGAAAGATCCACGGCGGCGTGCGCTGGTGCACCGTGAGCCCGCCCACGAGCGGCGCGATGGCCGGGATGATCTGGATGGCCGACGCGCCCGTGCCGACGACCGCCACGTTGCGCCCGCGCAGGTCGACGTCGTGGTTCCAGCGCGCGGAGTGCATGACGTCGCCGGTGAAGCGCTCGATGCCCGGCAGCGACGGCACCGCGGGCTCGCTGAGCGCGCCCTGGGCGCCGACGACGACGTCGGCGACGAACGCGCCGCGCGAGGTTTCGATGTGCCACGCGCCGTCCCGCCAGCGCAGGGCCTTCACCTCGTGGTGGAAGCGCGGGCGCACGCCGCGCGCGGCGGCTACGCGCTTGAGGTACGCGAAGATCTCGGGCTGCGACGAGTAGGAGCGCGTCCACGACGGGTTGGGCGCGAAGGAGAGCGAGTACAGGTGCGACTGCACGTCGCACGCGCAGCCCGGGTAGGTGTTGTCGCGCCAGACGCCGCCGACGTCGCCGGCGCGCTCGAGGATGGTGACGTCGTGAAAGCCGGCCTCGCGCAGGCGCACGGCGGCGCCGATGCCGGCGAAGCCCGCGCCGATGACGGCGATGCGCGGGGACGACGGGGACGACGCCGCAGCGGGGCGGCCGGGGTCGAGCGCGGAGCGGATCGCCGGTACCATTCAGTACCAAGCTATGGTACGGTTCGGTACCATGCAAGCGCTTTCGTCCCCGCTCCCGTCCGAAGCCGCCGTTCGTCTGGTCGCGGGGATGCTCGACGCCATCGAGGACAAGGGCTACGGCGCGCTCACAATCAGCGACGTGGTCCGCCACGCCCGCGTGAGCAAGCGGACGTTCTACGAGCACTTCAAGACCAAGGAGGAGTGCTTCCTGGCCGCCTATGCCGCCGCGTCCGAGGAGACCCTGCGCGTCATCGAGGCCGCCGCCGACGGCGCCGCCACGTGGGGCGCGGGCGTGGACGCCTCGGTGCGCGCGTACCTCGAGCTCCTCGAGGACAAGCGCGCGCTCACGCGCACGTTCCTCCTCGAGATCCACGCCGCCGGCCCCGCCGCCCTCGCCGCCCGCCGCGCCGTGCACGGGCGCTTCGCGGAGCTGCTGCGCCGGCTGGTGGCCAAGGCGCGGCGCGATCGCAGCGACGTGAAGGCGCTGTCACCCAAGCTCGCCGTCGCGCTCGTCGGCGGCATCAACGAGCTGGTGCTGGTGGCGCTCGAGCAGGACGGCGAGCGCCTGTGGGCGTTGCAGGGCGCCGCCACCGAGCTCGTGCGCGCGGTGGTGATGCGCCCCTGACGTTCAGGGCATCAGCGCCGTGAAGCCCACGAGCGACATGCCGCCGTCGACGGCGACGACGGAGCCCGTGACGTAGCCCGCGCCGCCGGAGCAGAGGAACAGCGCCATCTCGGCGATGTCCTCGTCTTGCGCGAAGCGCCCGAGCGGGAGCGTGGACGTGAGCTTGTTGCGCGCCTCTTCGTTGGGCGTCAGGCGCGCCATCCCTTCGGTGCCGTCGACGGCGCCGGGCCAGATGGCGTTCACCCGCACGCCGAGCGGGCCCCACTCGAGGGCGAGCGCCTTGGTCATCATGTCGACGCCCGCCTTGGCCGCGCACACGTGGGCCTGCAGCGGCGCCGGGCACCCGGCTTGCGGCGCGCTGACGTTGAGGATGCAGGCGCCGGGCTTGTTCAGGTGCTCGAAGGCGAGGCGGCAGGCGTTGAAGGTGCCGAGCACGTCGATGTCGACGACGGCCTTGAAGCCGTTGGGCGACATGCCGAGCGCCGGCGCGGGGAAGTTGCCCGCGGCGCCGCACACGAGGACGTCGAGGGGCCCGAGCTCCGCGGCGCCCTTGGCGATGGCGTCGCCGAGGGCCTTCGGATCGCGCACGTCGGCGACGAGCGGGACGGCCTTGGCCCCCTGGCGCGCGGCGGCGAGGGACGCGGCGGCGGCGGCGGCCTTGTCGGGGTTTCTCCCGAGGACCGCGACGTCGGCGCCGGCCTCGACGAAGCGCCTGGCGATGCCGAGGTTGATGCCGCCGGTGCCGCCGGTGACGAGCGCGGTCTTTCCGAGGAGGACGTCGTCTTTCAGGGTGCGCATGGGCGCGACCCTAAAGAGCTGCTCCCGTTCCGGGAAGACAGGTCGGCCGGCTCCGGCGCGGCGGCGGCGCGCCCGCCGGCTCGAAGCGCGGGACGACGACGCCCGCTACTTCCCGGGGAGCTTTTCGAGGATGGCGTCGAAGGTCTCGAGCTGCGGGGGCCCGAGGTAGACGTCCTTGAGCGACGACCCGCCCTCGCGCGCGGCGGCGTGCGCTTTGACGAACGCCTCCGACTGCGTCCAGGCCTCGAAGGCGGCCTTGCTCGCCCAGACCGTGTGCGTGGCGAAGAGCGTGGCGTCGTCGCCCTTGGGCCCGCGCAGGAGGTGGAAGCTCACGAAGCCGGGGACGCCGTCGAGGTGGCTGTCGCGCTTGTTCCAGACCTCTTCGAAGGTCTCTTCCTGGCCGGGGCGAATGCGGAAGCGGTTCATGGCGATGTACATGCCGCCGTCCTGTCCCACGCGGACCCGCTCGTCAACGATCGCCGCGCCCGCCGCGAGGCCGCGGTGGCCGGCACGAGCGTGTGTACGCGTGAGGTCTTCAGGCGGCTTTGGACGCCGCCGGAGAACTCTTCACGTCGCGCGCGGCGCCGTCCTGCCCGTCCTCGGCGCGCAGCTCGATGACGAACGTGGCGCCCTTGTCGGGCTCGCTCTCGACGTGGATCTTGCCGCCGTTGCCTTCGATGATGGCGCGGGTGATGGCGAGGCCGAGGCCGCTGCCCGCCTGTTTGCGCGAGAGCAGGCCGCCCGCCTGGTAGAAGCGCTCGAACACGCGCGCGTGCTCGCCCTTGGGCAGGCCCGGGCCGTTGTCGCGCACCCCGATCTGCACGCGGCCTCGCTTGCCCGGGCGCGCGAACACCGTGATCTCCTTTTGCGGCCCCGTGTACTTGTAGGCGTTGGAGACGAGGTTCAGGAGCGCCTCGACGAGGGCCTCGCGGTCGGCGTGCACCGGCGGCAGGCCGCCGTCCACCTCGGTGGTGAGCGCGAGGCGCGCGGTCTCCTCGTCCCCGGTGCCGAGCTGGATTTGCTGCGCGCGGAACGCGTCGAGCGCCTCGTCGACGACGGCGCTGACCGGCACCGGCGTGGGGTTGAACAGCCGGCGGCCGGCGCGCAGGCGCGCGTAGCCGAGCACGCGCTCGATCATCTCGCTGAGCCGCTCCGTCTCCTTGGCGAGGAGGTCGAGGCACTCCTGTTGCTCCTCTTCGCTGGCGCGGTGCAGGCGGAGGGTGTCGATGAACATGCGGATGGACGTGAGCGGCGTGCGCAGCTCGTGAGACATGTGGCTGACGAAGTCCGTCTTGAGGCGTGACAGCCGCGTCTCCTGCCAGATGAGCCGCGCGGTGATGACCACGCCGGTGATGAGCGTGGCGAGGAAGAGCACGAGCGACACGATGTACGCGATGAGCGTGATGTGAGAGCCGGGCGACGCCGACTCCACGACGACGGTGAAGCGGTCGAACGGCGCCTCGAGGCGGTGGGCGACCAGCTCGCTGTCCTCGGGCCGGGAGCGCACGTACTCGAGCAACCGATCGACGGCGTTCGGCACCGGCTCTTCGTCGAAGCGCGTGGTGCGGATGTGCAGGAGCATGTTGTGGGAGTCGACGGCGGCGCGCACGGCGTCGTCGAGCTTCTTGTCGTCGATGGCGTAGACGACGGCGCGGCCGTCCTCGGCGCGTTGGATGGAGACGACGCCGACGAAGCCACCCTCGTCGACGGCGGCGTGCGCGGGCCGGCGCGGGGCGGTGCGCTCGGCCAGGTGGGCGAGGTGCTCGAGGACGGCGGGGGTGTCGACGAAGGGCGGGCTGCCGAACAGCGGGGCGCCGTTCGGGTCGAGCACGAGGTAGCTGCCCACGGGCGCGGCGCTCCTGGCGAGGGCGGCGAAGGCGGCCGACGGCGACGGCTCGTCGAGCGCGCGCATGGCGGCGCGGTCCGTGGTGTCGAGCAGGCCGCCGAGCGCCTCCTCGGCCTGGCGGGACACCGCGGCGGCCTCGTCGTGGCGGCGCTGCTTCTCGGCCTGGCGCTCGTTCAAGATGGCGATGACGCCGAAGCCCGACAGGAACAGCGCCGGCACGAGGACCAGCGTGCAGAAGAGCACGAAGATCCGGGTGAACCCGATGACGTCCGTCTGCTGTCCTCTGGCCTTCGGCATTGGCCGACCTCGTGATGCGTTGCTAGCGTCATGGACTCGAGGTCGCCATTGGGCTCCCGCATCTTCCGCATCGCCCTGAGAACGGTCGGCATCGCCGGCCTGCTCGGCATCCTGGTGGCCATCCTCGTCGGACACGGCGCGCCCCTCGAGGAGGGCGACAAGGCCCCCGCGGTCACGGCGACAGGCCTCGACGGCGCCGCCGTCGACGTCGGCCTCGGCGACGGCCGCCTCACCGTGGTCAACATCTGGGGCACCTGGTGCCCGCCCTGCTTGCAGGAGCTCCCGGAGCTCGTGAAGGCCGCCCACCGCTACGAGGGCAAGGTGCGCTTCGTGGGGCTGGCGCTCGAGAGCCGCCGGGAGGACGTGGTCAGGGTCGCGGGCAACCTCGCCATCCCCTACGACCTCGCCCGCATCGACGGCCCCACCGCCGCCCGCTGGCACGCGGACGCGGTGCCCGACACCTACATCATCGACGGCAAGGGGATCGTGCGCTGGTCCGTCGCCGGCGGCATCGACGGCGCCATCCTCGATGAGCACCTCGCGCCCCTGCTCGCCCCGTAGCGGCGCACGGGGAAGCGCGGGGTGCGCAGGTCACGCGGCGCCGCTTTCCACCGCGGGCGACAGTGGGGTCCATGGGCGTGAAAGGACATCACCCCATGCAAAAGCTGCTCGCCCTTGCCTCCCTCGGATGCGTCGCCGCCCTCGCCACCGCCTGCGGAGGCGCCGCCCAGTTCCGCGCCGCCGTGCCCACGCGCGACGAGGTGCGGATGCGGGTGCCCGCGTCGTCGGCGAGCGCGCTCTCCGTCGGTGAGGAGGCGGACCTGTACAAGCAGTCGGTGGCCATCGCCACCGGGGTGAACGGTGGGGTGCTGTGGGTGTTCGACGTCATCGACGCCATCTTGAAGCAGCCGCCCACCACCGCCGACGACACCACCGCCGTGTGGGGCCCCACCGAGCCGCGCGGCCTCGACCGGCTCTCCATCCAGTTCACCGTGGTGAAGCTCGCCGACGACGACTTCTCCTACAAGCTCGAGGCGCGCAAGAAGGGCGACGCCGGCGACTTCACCGAGATCTTCTCGGGTGAGGCGCACCCCGGCAGCGAGCCCAACCGCGGCACCGGCACGCTCACCTACCACCTCGGCTCGTTGCGCAGCCTCGACGACAGCCAGTGCCTCGAGGGTGACATCGACGTCCAGTACGACGCCGCCAGCGACCCGCGCACCCTCGACGTCACGTTCCACGCCTTCGACGACGCGTGCAACGACCCGCACCCGACCGACGCGCACTACACCTACGTCGAAAACAGCGACAAGAGCGGCTCGATGGACTTCGCCTTCCAGGCGAACCTCCACAAGCCCGAGGAGAACAAGCCGCTCGAGGAGGTCATGAGCGTGCGCACGCGTTGGCTGGCGACGGGCGCGGGGCGCTCCGACGTGCAGGTGAGCGGCGGTGAGATCCCCGGCGACCTCGCGGCCAACGGCATCGACGCGACCACCGTGGAGATCGCGGAGTGCTGGGACGACACGTTCAACCTCGTGTACGCCGACACCAACCCCGACGAGCTCGAGCCGCACCTCGGCCACGAAAACACCGGCGACGCCTCCCAGTGCGCCTTCGCCGACGCCTCGTTCGCCCAACTGTGAGGCCAGGCGCCGCGATACAGTGACCCCGTGCTCGCCCTCGTGGTCCTCTGCCTCGCGGCGCCACCCACAGACCCGATCGACGACGCTGCGCCGGCGATTCCGCCGGCGCACGTGCGCGTGCTGAGCGTCAACGGCGTCGCTCTCGAGCCCACCGCGCGCCGGCCGCGCATCTGGCCGCTCGACGACGTCGTCGTCGGCGTCTCCGTCCCCGCCGGCGCGCACGGGGTCAAGGTGCACTGGGTCCTGCGGGAGCGACCGCCGGCGTCCACCGTGGAGCTCGCGGCGCCTGACGCCTTCCGCACAGGCTTCGCCTTCCACCTCGGCCGCCGCGACGTCGCCGGCCTCGACGAGGAGGGGGACTACCGGCTGCAGGTCGTCGTCAGCGACGCCGCCGGCGCCCCGGTGGGGCAGGCCGAGGAGCGCATCCACGTGGCGCTCCCCGGCCCGCAGAAGCGACATGGCAAGGCGCGCGCGTCCGCCTTGGACAAAAAGGCGCGCGCCGCCGCGGCCGCCAGGGCGCAGGTGCCGCTCGCCTCCATGACCGGCTGCGGCGCCGCCGGCTGCGCGTCGTGCCTCGCCGGCTGCGCGGGGGCCGCCCTCCCGGGCATCGGGCCCGTCGTCCTGGCCTGCGGCCTGGTCGGCTGCATGCCCTGCGGCACCGCCGGCGCCGTCGTCGGCGCGGGCTACGGCGAATACAAGGCGTCGGTGATGCCGTGGTCGCTGTCGCCCTGGTTGCTCGTCGGCGTCGGCCTCGAGGTGGCCGGCATGTCGATCCTGGTCACCTCGCTCGTCGCCACCGCCGCCTTGCCGCCGCCGTTGCCCTCGCTGCCGGCGCAACTGCAGCCGAGCGTCGACCCGTCGCTGGCGTCCCTCGGCTTCCTCGCCGGCTCGGGCGCGATGCTCGCCGGCGCGCCCGTCACCCTCCTCATCGCCTGGGCCACCTCGTCCGCGCCGGACGACGCCAAGACGCGGTAGAAACGATCATGCTCCCGCTCGCCGTGCTCGCCGCCGCCGCCGCGCTGTCGCCGCTCTCGCCGGCGCAGCAGCGTCGGGAGACGCCCATCGTGGACGTGGTGCGCGACGAGTCCGAGGGCGTCGTCGCCATCACCGCCACCCACGTCGTCACCGAGAGCGCGTCCGTGTTCGACGTGTTCGCGGTGCCGCGCCGGGTGCAGAAGAGCTCCATCGGCTCGGGGACGGTGATCCACCCGTCGGGCTACGTCCTCACCAACGCCCACGTCGTCGCCCTGGCCAGCGAGCTCAGCGTGATGATGAAGGGCGGCAAGGAGTGGCCGGCGCACGTGGTGGCGTCGCTGCCCGCGGAGGACATCGCCATCGTCAAGGCCGAGGTCCCGCCGGGCACGGTGCTTCACGCGGTGAAGCTCGGCGAGAGCGACGACGTCATGGTGGGCGAGACGGTGATCGCCATCGGCGCGCCCGTGGGCCTGGCGCACACGGTGACGTCGGGGATCGTGTCCGCGCTCGACCGCGAGATCGAGCCCGCCGAGGGCGTCGACTTCAAGGGCATCCTGCAGACCGACGCCGCCATCAACCCCGGCAACTCCGGCGGTCCGTTGTTCAACGTCCTCGGCGAGCAGATCGGCGTGAACACCGCCATCCGCGGCGACGCGCAGAACGTCGGCTTCGCCATCCCCATCGACCGCGTGAAGGGGCTGTTGCCCCGCCTCCTCGCCGTCGAGCAGCGCGGGCGCGTGAGCCTGGGCCTGCGCCTCGGGCGCTTCAACGCCAAGAAGGGCGGCATCGTCATCGACGACGTCGCGCGCGGCTCGCCCGCCGACAAGGCCGGGCTCGTCCCGGGCATGGTCATCACCTCCGTGGACGACGACGCCACGCCGACGTTGGTGGACGCGCTGGTGGCGTTCCTCGAGGAGCCGGCGGGAGAGCCGTTCGTCGTGCGCGCGGTGCTTCCGGAGGGGACCACCGACATCTTCCACGTGACCCTCGCCGATCGTCCGCGGCCCGACGGCGCGGCGCTGGCACGCAAGCAGCTCGGCCTCGACGTCGCCGACCTCGACGCCGTCACCGCGGCGCGCCTCGGGCTGCGCGACGGCGCGGGCGTCGTCGTGAAAGCGGTCGACAAGAAGAGCCTCGCGGCCAAAAAGGGCGTTCAGCCCGGCGACCTCGTCACCCGTGTGGGCCCGTACGGCATTCGCCACGTAACGGATCTCGTCGTGCTCCAGGACGTCGTCGCCGGCGCCCGCATCCCGGTGCGGATCGTGCGCATCGGCCGCGGCCGCGTGCTCCAGACCGAGGTCCTCCTCGGGCGCTGACGCTCCGCCGTTCGACGTCGGGCAGCGGGCGGAACGGCGCACGAGAAAACCCCGTCGAGGAGCGCGGAGGCGGGTGCTATGACTGCCGGATGCGCTTTGCTCTCGCCGTGCTCGTGTCGTGCCTGTCCCTCGCCGTCGGGTGCGAGGGCTGCGGCCCGGCGTCCACCCAGGACATCAAAGGCTGCACGCTCGACGACGGGCGCTTCCTGAACGTCGGCGAGTCCGCGACCGTGAGCTGCAACGACTGCGTGTGCAGCATCGACTTCTCGCTTCGCTGCACCGAGCGCGCGTGCGACGACGCCGGGCCGGGGCAGGCCGACGCGGGGCCGCCCGCGGACGCCGGCACCCCCGAGGACGCCGGCGTCGACGCGGGGGTCGTCGACGAGGGCCCCTGCCACGACAGCGACGGCGACGGCTTCTACGACTGCATCGATCCCGATCACCCCGAGCGGCCGCAGGTGGTCGACTGCGACGACGAGCGCTTCCACGTGCAGCCCGGCGGCATCGAGTTCGCGGACACGCCCGAGGACGACAACTGCAACGGCCGGAACGACGACTTCGACACCTGCGACTGCGGCGGCTCCGCGTCCAACGCCGCCGACCTCGGCAGCGGCATGGACATCTGCGGCGACACCGTCACCTCGGCCACCAAGAACGGCGGCGCCATCCAGTTCGGCGTCGTCGACGCGTACCGCGGCGTCATCGGCCCGCGCCGGCGCGCGCGCCAGGACGATCCGGATCGGCCGCCGGTGATCATCGGCAACAACTGCCTCGCCACGCTGTCCTCCGGCGACGCCACCGGCACCCAGACCGGCGTCGACGTCGACGGCGGCTTCTGCAATTTCAGCGACCCAGACCCGGCGCACGCGGATCCGAACCCCACCATCTGCGACCTCGCGCAGCTCCACTTCACGCTGCACGTGCCGCCCAACGCCAAGGGCTTCGCGTTCGACTTCATGTTCATGTCGCAGGAGTGGCCCGAGTACCTCTGCCTCGTCTACAACGACACCTTCTACGCCATCGTCGACGGCGACGACGCCGTGAACCAGGGCGTCGCCACCAACGCCGCGTTCGACTTCGCCAACCGGCCCATCACCGTGAACGTCGGCTTCTTCGAAGACCCGGCGCAGTGGACCGTCCCGCTCGACGGCACGCCGTATGGCGAGAGCGACAGCTTCGTCAGTTGCCCCTCGCCCGGCGACCTCGACTTCCAGGACGGCTGCCGCCTGCCCACCTATTGCAGCGACCCGAACCTCGACGTGCGCACCGGCTCCGGCAGCGGTTGGCTCACCACGAGCGTCCCCGCCACGCCCGGGGAGACCATCACGCTCACCCTCTCCATCCACGACGAGTTCGACGGCTTCTTCGACTCGCTCGTGCTGCTCGACGCGTTCCGCTGGTTGCCCTTCGAGCCCGAGCTGCAGACGGCCAAGGAGGAGCCCTGAGCTCCCTCCGCCCGCGGTCCGTCAGCAGCCGGGGTCGGTGTCCGGGCAGAAGTGCGCTTCGCAGTTCATGTCGCGCGTGAGCGTGACGTCGGCGGGGCCGGTGCCCTGACAGTCGAGCTTCCAGCCGGAAAAGACGCTGCCGGCGTCGGGGACGGGCGTGAGCGTCTCCTGCTCGCTGTCGAAGTAGCCGGCGGTGCACTTGTCGGGACAGTCGATGCGCGGGCCGTTGTCTCCCGCGGCGCTGCCGGTGACGTGGCCGCTGCCCTGGCCGGAGAACACGACGAGGATGGTCCAGAGCTGGCGGAAGCTGGCGGTGCAGGTGACGTCGAGGCTCGCGGGGTCGTCGTCGGTGAAGCGGACGTCCGTGGTGGCGACGACCTGGGAGGGCAGGGCCTCGCCGCTCCGGGTCTCGTCGCAGCTCCAGCTCTCGAACAGCGCGTCGCGGGCGGGCGTGGCCTTGAGCGTGAACGTGGTGGCCTCGGCCGGGAACACGACGTCCTGCGCGTCGCACAGGGCGCCGCAGTCGACGAGCTCGGGATCGCTCTTGAGGGCGCCGTGGCCGTCGCCGCCCTTGAGGACGTGGACCGAGGCGCCCGGTGGCGGGCCGGCGTCGGCGGGCGGTGCCGTGGGCGGCGGGCACCCGGCGGCGAGCGCCGTGAGGCAGGCGGCGCCGACGAGCGTGCGCGCGAAGCGGGTCATGGGGGCTCCACGTTCGCGTCGAAGGGGTCGCCTCCGCCGCACAGCTCGCCGAGGTTGGTGCAGCCGTCGCCGGCGGCGCCGTTGCAACTGTTGTCGACGTCGCACACGGGGACGTCGTTGCCGTCGATGTGCACGGTCTCGCTGCCGGAGACCTGGTCGACGCTGACGTCGAGGCAGCCGAAGAGGCTCACCTGGTCGTCGCTGACGTTGAACGCCTCCTCCGCGTTCTGCTCGTTGCTGAGGTCGAGCGTGTCGCGCGCCTGGGCGAGGATGAGATCGATGTCGTGCGCGTCGTCGTGCACGAACCAATCGAGGGTGAGCGTGCGCTTTCGCCCGGGCCGCGTGTTGCACGATCCCGTGGTGGTGCCCGCCGCGAGGTCGACGTCGAGCGCGCACGGATTGGCGCTGCCGCTGATCCACAGCCGCGCCTGCAGGTCGGGCGTGGCCGCGCAGGCAAGCGCCTGCGGCGTCTGCAGGGTGACGCTGTCGGCGTCGAGCTCGCCCGCGCACGCCGTGAGCGCGCACGCGGCGAGCGCGGCCGCGAGGCTGGCGGCGGTGCGCGCGGCCGCGGGCCTCACGGGGCGAGCCCCACGGGCGTGGGCGCCTTGACCTTGATGGCGACGACCTCCGGGGCCGCGGGCCGCAGCGCGTACAGGAGGTAGCCGCCGCCGACGACGGCGCCGACGACGATGACGGCGCCGACCGCGATGCCCGCGCCGATGAGCGCGCCCGAGGGCCCATCGTCCTCGGGCGGCGGGGGCGGCGGCGGAGGAGGAGGAGGCTTGTCCTCGACGGTGGGGACGTCGCGCACGACCTTGACGGGATCGTCCTCGCTGCCGACGCGGGCGGGTCCGTTCCCGTTCTTGTCGAACGCCTCGATGATGTACTCGACATCGCCGCCGAGGAGCGCCTTGGGCACCTCCGCCGTGTAGACGTCCTGGGCGCCCGCCTTGGGCGTCATGGTGACGCGCGTGAACTGGGCGGTTCCGGCGGCGCGCACGAGGAGGGTGGGCTCGAAGACGCCGCTCTTGTCGTCGGTGATGTGGGCCTCGACGATCAGGGGGCCGACGCCGTCGTGCTTGTCGATCGGGGTGTGCTGGATGACCGGCGCCTTGGTGTCCTTGGCCGGCCGCGCGCGCGCGGCGGCAGGGCCGGCCGCGACGACGACCGCGAACGCCAGGAGGACAGCTCCGGTGCCGCGCATTCTTCCGCGACTGTAGCGGGCCTGCTATCGGGACGTCGAGAAAGGCGGACCCATGTCAAAGACCATCGGTGTGATCCTCTCCGGAGCGGGCTTCCTCGACGGCGCGGAGATCCAGGAGGCGGTCCTGGCGCTCCTGGCCATCGATCGCGCGGGCGCGGTGGCCCGCATCTACGCGCCCGACGTCACCCTGTTGGAGATCGACCACCGCACCGGCGAGCCCACCGGGGCCGAGCGCAGCGTGCTCGCGGAGTCCGCGCGCATCGCCCGCGGCAAGATCGGCGACCTGGCGTCCGTGAAGGGCACCGACGTCGACGGCTGGGTGCTGCCGGGCGGGTACGGCGCCGCGAAGAACCTCTCCGACTTCGCGTCCAGGGGCGCGCAGGCCACGGTGAACAAGGACGTCTCCCGCGTGCTCCGCGAGGCGCTCGCCGCACACATCCCGGTCGGCGCCTGCTGCATCGCGCCCGCCGTCGTGGCGGCGGCGGCCAAGCAGGCCTCCACGCGGCTGCGCTTGACCATCGGCAACGATCCCGACACGGCCAAGCAGATCGCGTCCATGGGCCACACCCACGTCGAGTGCCCCGTCGACGACGTCGTCATCGACGGCGATCGCAAGGTGGTGACCGCGCCCGCGTACATGCTGGACGCGCCCATCTCGGGCGTCGCCGCGGGCATCACCAAGATGGTCGATCAGGTCATCGCGTGGGCGTGAGCCCGGCGTCGTCGAGGGCGCGGCGGCTCTCCTCGTGGAGCGCGCGCCTGTGGAGCGCGCCGCTGGCGGCGGTCCTCGCCGTGTCGTCGTCGGCGTGCCTGGCGCACACCCAGCCCCGGCCGAGCGAGCGCATCCAGGTGCTCGACGCCGTCGGCGTGCGCACGTTCGCCAAGGAGGGGAAGATCGTCGACGACGGTCTGCTCGGCGGCGGCCTCTACGAGATCGTGAAGGAAGACCCCGCCGCCGCCGATCAGGCCGCCGCGCACCGCACCGACATCACCTGGTCGGTGGGCGTCGCCGGCGCGGGCATCGCGAGCGCGGCCGCCGGCGTCGGGCTCGTCGCCACCTCCGATCGCGACCTGCGCACCGCGGGTGCGGTGGCGCTCGTCGCCGCCGGCCTGTCCACGATCCCCATCGCCATCCTCCGGCTCACCGCGGACACGCACATGTGGAACGCCATCAACGCCTACAACGAGGTGGTGGAGGCGCGCCTGTCGCCGGCGACCGCCGTCGACGCGGGCTCGAAGCCGGGGCGGCCGCGCGGCGCGCACCACGCCAAGGCGCCGCGCGCGCCGTCGAAGGCGTCGACCGGGGCCGCGCCAACGAAGGCGCCGCCCGCGAAGGCGCCGGCGACGAAGCCGGGCGGGTGATCGCCGCCGGGCCATGTACATCATCGAGCTCTTCCCCGTCGCGCCGCTTGAGGCCGCCGACGTCGACGGAGCGCTCGCCGTCGCGCTCGACGCCGATCAGCCGGGCGCCGCGCGGGTCGTCGTGTTCCACAAGCTGCGCGGCGCGCCGCCCGCGCGCCGCGAGGAGGTCGCGCGCGCGCTCGTGACCGTGCTCAACGAGCCGCGCAACTGGATCCCCAGCGAGGCCCTCCTGTGCATCGACGCGCTCGCGCCCGACGTCGTCATCGGCGTCGACGGGCGCGGCCTCGTCGCCGCCGGCGACACGCGCGCCGGCGATCTCGTCGACGACGGCGTGCGCTTGTTCTGCCCGGTGCTCGGCCCCGTCGCCACCCCGCGCGAGCTCGGCGCGCTGTCCACGCTCGCGTCGCTGCCGTGGCGCGCGCACACGCCGTCGGCGCTCATCGTCGAGGTGAACGGCGTCCGCCGCGTGGTGCCATGGCTCGACGTCACGTCGCTGCAGGCGCCGCACGGCTTCCGGCTCGAGGCGCGCCCCGGTGACGTCGTCCTGACCGCCGAAGCCGGCGTGCGCGTCAACGGGCAGCGCCTGCCGCCGAAGGTGAGCACCCGCCGCATCGTCCCCGGTGACGTCGTCGAGTCGGGCCCGATGCGGGCGCGTCTCATCGAGAGCGTCGAGCATGCGCACCTGCGCGGCATCGTCGCCGTCGCAGGCGCCGGCCGCGTCGCCGTCGGCAACGCCGTCGCCTTCGCCGGCCACCACGTCGCCGTGCTCGGCGCGCGCGAGGTCGCGGTGGTCTGCGCCGGCGCGGCCGGTCGGGTGCCGCTCCCGCCGGAGCGCGTCGCCGAGGGCGCCGAGATCGTGGTCGATCGCGTGGGCCCGCACGAGGTGGTGCTCGCGCGGAGGCCTCGCGAGCAGGAGGTCGTGATCGTCCGCCCCTCGTCGGGGCCTGCCTGAAGCGGTACGACAGGGGGGATGGCGGCGCGCCTCGTCCTCCCGGCCATGCTCGCGCTCGCCGCGCCCGCGCACGCGACGCCGGAGCCGGCGCCGGCGCAGATCACCGTCACCGCGCCGGGCACCGTCGTCACGAGCACGGTGCGCGGCAAGGACAAGGACCGCTACGAGCTGCGCGTCGCCGACAGGGGCACCTTGCTCGTCACCGTCGTCGCCGTCTGCGGCCCTGCGCCGCGCGGGGTGCTGAAGACGGACGACGGCCACACCATCCGCCACGTCGATCGGCACGGGCGAACGTGGGCGCGCCCGCCGGCCGAGACCGTGCTCGTCCTCGAGATCAAGCCGCGCCTCGCCGACGAGCCGAGCACCTACCAGCTCACCGTCGCCATCAACGTCGACCGCCCCCGGCCCGAGCGCAGCAAGCCCCGGCCGGCGCGGCCGCGCGACATCGTGCGCGTGCCGAACGTGACCGGCCTCGATCACCTCGAGCGCGTCACCGTCGGCGGCCTCGCCACCGAGTACGTCGTCAGCGGCCGCGACGTCCTCGTCACCATCCCCGCGTTCGCCGCCGAAGGTCGCATCAAGCTCGGCTTCGACAACCAGCCGCCGGTCACCTGGGACGTCCGGCTCATCGGCATCGAGCCCGTGCGCGACGACGTCGTCACCGGCGCCTGCAAGGGCGCGGACGGCGGCGCGCAGCCGGGCTGCCTCAAGATCCGCGTGACACCCGTGGTGGGCACCGCGTGGCTGCGGGCGATGGCCCACGCGGTCGACGCCGACATCGCGACGCACATCGTGAAGACCGGTGAGGTCGAGCTCAAGCTGCGCCTGCCGTCGGCGGAGAGCTACACGCTGGAGACGCTGCATATGATGCCGGGCGTCCTGTCGGCGGTCAGCGAAAGCGGGACGTAGAACAGCGGGCTCGGGGGCGGGGGTCGACGCGCGGCAGGGTTGCGCGTCGCCACGGTGGAGGCACTACGATGCGCTCGTGACAAGCAGCGCGCTCGTGCTTTGGGACATCGACGGCACGCTGGTCGACGTGCACGGCTCCGGCCGGCGGGCGTTCGCCCTCGCCCTCGAGCGCACGTGGGGCGTCAAGGACGACCTCGCCGGCGTGCGCTTCGCGGGCGCCACGGACCTCGGCGTGCTCTCCGCGCTGCGGGGCCGGGGCGGGCTGGCGCTCGATCCCGCGCATGACGGGCGCTTCTTCGAGGTGATGTGCGCCACGCTCGCCGAGCTGCTCGCGGCGGCGCCCGCGGACGCGCGCCCGGGCGCGGTGGCCGCCGTCGACGCGCTCCACGCACGGGGCGCCGTACAAGGCCTCGTGACCGGGAACGGCCGCCGCTGCGCCTACGAGAAGCTGCGCTCCGCGGGTCTCGACGGCGCGCGCTTCGGCTTCGGCGGCTTCGGCGACGAGCACGCCGACCGCGAAGAGCTCGCGGTGCGCGCGCTCGCCCGCGCGCCCGGCGGCGGCGCCGGCGCCCACGTCTTCCTCGTCGGCGACACCCCGAGCGACATCCGCGCCGCGCGGCGCATCGGCGCCGTCGCGGTGGCCGTCGCCGGCTTCGCCTATGACCGGAGCGCGCTCGCCGCCGCCGGCGCGGACCACGTGCTCGACGACCTCAGCGGCCTCACCGACGTCGTGCGCTGATCCGGCGACGAGCGGCCGACACGCCGCTCAATCCAGATCGCTGAGGCCGAGCCTTCGCCACAGGCGCGACAGCGGTGCCGGCGCCCACCAGTTCCACTTGCCCATCAGGCGCATCGCCGCCGGCACCAACAGCGCGCGGATGACGGTGGCGTCGAGGGCGATGGCGAGCGCCATGCCCACGCCGAGCGTCTTCATGAACAGGATGTCCGACGTGGCGAACGCCCCGATGACGACGACGAGGAGCGCGGCCGCGCTCGTGATCAGCCGCCCGGTGCGGGCGAGGCCGCGGGCGACCGACGCGGTGTTGTCGCCGGTGCGCACGTACTCTTCGCGCACGCGCGTCAGGAGGAGGACCTCGTAATCCATGGACAGGCCGAAGACGACGGCGAACATCAGCAGGGGTTGCGTGGCGTCGGAGATGCCGAGCGGCGTGTAGTGCAGCAGCTTGGTGAAGCGACCGTCCTGGAAGATCCACACCATGGCGCCGAAGCTCGCCGTCAACGACAGCGAGTTCATGATCATCGCCTTGATGGGCAACGTCACCGAGCCGAACACGACGAACAACACGATGAACATGATGCACGCCACCACGAGCACCATCAGCGGTGCCCCGTGGTGGATGCCCTGCTTCAAGTCGTAGAGGATGGCGGCCACGCCGCCCACCTCGAGCTTCCAGCCCGGCGGCGGCCGCAGGGCGCGCAGCTCCTTCACCTGCGCCAACGACCGCGCCGTGTTGAAGTCGTCGGCGCACACCACGGCGAAGCGCACGGCGTTGCCCTTGGTGAAGATGTCCAGCGCCGCGAGGACGTTCGGGTCCTGCTCCGCCCGCGGCTTGCTGAGGACGTCGATGACCTTGTCCTTGCCGACGGCGTCGGCGCCCGAGAAGATGCCTTGCACGTCGACGACGCCGTCCATGTGCTTCATCTTCTGCGCGAGCGTCCAGAGCTTCTCGAGGTTGCCGCGCGACAGCGCCGGGCCCTGCGTGTGAACGAGCACGTCGTGGGGCGAGGCCTGGTGCGACTCGAAGTCCCGATCGAGGACCTCCATGGTCTCGCGAGGCGGCGCGCCCACGGGCAGGATCTTGTGGTCGGGGATGGACGGGTCGAGGCGCGAGAACGGCTCCGCGAGCATCAGCAGCGGCACGGTGACCGCCACCGCCACGAGCACCGGGCGCTTCATCACGCCCATGGCCACCGCGTTCCAGAAGCCCTTGCCCTCGACGATCTTGTGGTTGCCGAACGCGAACGGCAGGCGCAGCGCATCGATGCGGTCGCCGAGGATGGCGAGCAACGCGGGCAAGAGCGTGAGCGCCAGCATGACGGCGCCGAGCGTGACGGCGATGCCGCCGAGCGCGATGGAGCGCAGGTACATCTGCGGAAACGCGAACAGGCCGCACAGCGACGCGGCGACGGTGACGCCGGAGAAGGCCACGGCCCGGCCGGTGGTGGCGACGGCCCGCTCGACGGCGCCGGCCACGCCGCGCTCGGGCAGCTCCTCGCGCGTGCGGCTCACGATGAACAGCGAGTAGTCGATGGCGAGCCCGAGCCCGAAGATGGTGACGGTGTTGGCCGCAAAGATGGACAGGTCCGTGACCATGGTGATGAGCCGCATGGCCATGAACGCGAACGCCATCGCCATGGCGCCGAGCACGAGCGGCATGCTCGCCGACGCGCCGCTGCCGAAGATCACCAGAAGCAGCACCGCGGTGATGGGGAACGCGAGCATCTCGGCGCGGCGTAGATCGCTCTCAATGGTGGTGTAGAGCGACTTGTTGACGGGGACGAAGCCGGCGAAGGCGACGTTCAAGCCCTCCACCTGGAACTTGGGCTTGAGGCGCTCGAAGACCTCGGCCTTGTGCTGGTCGTCGCCGGAGAGGTTCACCACCACGAACGTCTTGGTGCGGTCCTTGGACACGAGCGCGGTGGCGCCGGTGGTGTAGTAGGAGATGACGCGGACGACGTCCTTGTCCTTCTCGACGCCGTCGAGCGCGCCGAGCACGCCCGTGAGCATCTCGATGTCGTCGACGTTGCCGCTCGGCGTCGAGTAGAGCGCGATGACGTCGGCGACGCCGACGTGCAGATCCTTGATGAGCTCACCGCGCACGCGCCACGACTCGGCGCCGGGATCTTCGAAGCCGCCCGCGCGCAGGAGCGTCAGCACCGGCGAGCCGAGCCAGAGCACGAACGGCAGGAGCGCCAGGTAGGTGGCCACGATCCACCAGCGCCGGTGGACCGCGATGCGCCCGAGCGCCGCGAAGGGTCCCTGCATCGACGGGCACGATAGCGGATCGCCGATGCGCATGGGGCGCGCCTGCCCCGGGCGCGCCTCGTGGCGCGCGTGTCCGGAGCGCCTCAGGGCCGCAGGAGCCAGATGCCGGCGTTGGCGCCGGCGCGCACCGACCAGGCGACGTCGTCGCCGGCGACGTCGAAGCGGTCGACGTTGATCTGGACGAGCTCCGCGGTGGCTTCTCCGGGGCGCAGGATGCGCAGGTGATCCGTGGTGTCGATGAACGCCACGGCGCCCGCCGGCGTGATCTGCGCCTTGCGCACGTCGCTGCCGGCCGCGCGCACGGCGTCGCCGTCGAACACGCGGAGCGTCCCCGCCGTGTGGCCGCCGTCGAGCAGCGCCACGCCGTCGCGGAACCAGAAGCGGCCGTCGGGCGTGACGCCCTCGGCGAGGGCGGCGCCGCCGAGGTCGACGGCGCCGGAGCCGTCGAGGGCGGCCGCGCCGAGCGTCATGCGGCCGGCGAGGTCGATGGCGCTCGCGTACACCACGTGGCGCGCCGTGACCGCCACGAGGTCCTCTGCGCCTGCGGCGCTCAGGCCGGCCGCGCGCGCCGCCGCGGCGTCGAGCACCGTCGCGCGCCCGGAGCCGTCGAGGTCGACGCGGCCGACGCCACCGGCGTCGTCGATGAAGAGCACCGAGCGATCATCGCTCGTGACCAGGAACCGCGTGTCGCGCACCTGCGTCGCGAGCGCCACGGCGGGGCCGCCCGCCACGGGGAGCACCGCGAGGTCGGCGATCTCGCCGCGCTCGTTCACGCCGACGATCACGTGAGCGCCGTCGCCCGTCACCGCCGTCTCGTTGGCGGCGCCGTCGCCCACGAGCTCCCGCACGTCGCCGTCGTCGTACACGCGCACCACCTTGCGCACGCCGCCGGCGCCGTCGGGGATGTTGGCCCCGAGGATGAGCGCGCCGCCGGAGGTGAAGCGCGCCTTCTCCCGGTGCGCGCCGGGGACGACGCGCTCACCGTCGAGGAAGAGGTCCTCGGTGCCGGCGGCCTTGTCGAGGCGCTCCTCGTGATAGAGGTGCGCGCCGTCGGCGGTGGCCGTGATGTTGTCGATGCGCACCGGCGTCGCGGCGCTCCCGAGCGGCGCCACCGTCCCGTCCACCGCCCGCAGGCGCACGTCGGCGGCGACGGCGTCGGCGGCGTCGAGCCCCGCGAGCGACACCACCAGGCCCGCGTCCCGCGCCGGCATCTGCGCGTCGTCGACGTGCCCCGCGATCTTCGCGCCGTCGACGGGCGCGCCCCCGCCGAGCGGCGCGAAGAACAGCGCGCCCAGCCGGTCCACGTATGCCACCCCCGCCGCCGACGCGTCCTCGAGCCGAAGGCCGGCGCCGGCGACCAACAGCCCTTCGCGCGCGCAGCCCCCGAGCGCGCAGCCCGCGACCGCGTGCCCTCCGATCAGGAGCGCGGTCACGACGAGGGAGGCCGTGCGCCTCGAGCCGCTCCGACGTTGCTCGAGCTTCACGACGAGAGCACGGCGAGGACCGCGAGGGCCAGCGCCACGAGGACGCCGGCGCCGAGGAAGCCCTTCACGGGACCTCCGCGACGAACAGGCCTTCGGTGGGGGTGGAGTACACGAGGCGGCTCGCGTCCGCCCCGGCGCCGTCGGGGATCCCGGCGACGTGGTCGACGTTCGCCGCGAGCGTCGTCAGCGACGACGTGCCGAGCGTGGCGACCTTCAGGACGCCGCTCGTGTCGATGATCGCCACCTTGGTCGCCGACAGCTTCGCCAGCTTGTCGACCCCCTGCGCCACCGTGGCCAGCGCGCCCGTTTGCGTGTCGAAGGCCTTGAGCGTGCCGCTGGTGGTGCTCGGGGTGACGCCGTCGCGGAACAGGTAGTAGCGGTCGTCCGAGCTGAAGCCGTCGTTGATGGCGCTCGCGCCGAGCGGGGTGTCCCCGCTGCCGTCGAGCGCCGCGATGCGCAGGGTGGCGAGGCCGGTGTTGGCGTCGATGGCTGCGTCGAAGGCGACGTGGGTGGCCGCGATGGCCTCGAGGTCCACGGCGCCGCCCTGCAGGATGGTGCGCCGCCCGCTGCCGTCCCGATGCACCGCCTCGATGCTGCCGCCGCCGCCGGCCGTGGTGTCCGTGAGGTACACGACCTCGACGTCGTCGACGGTGAGCTTGAACGACGCGTCGTCGCCGCCCGCGGCCTGGCTCTCGAGGACGACGGGGGCGCCGCCGCCGTCGACGTCGTGGATGGTGATGTCCACGTGGTTCTGGCTCTCGTTTTCTCCGGTGATGACCTGTGCGCCGTCGCGGGTGAGCGCGTTCTGCGTCGACGCGCCCTGGGCAACCAGGGTGACCGGCGCGCCGCCGCCGACGGGGTAGCTCTTCACCGAGCTCACCACGCCGCCCGCGCCGCCCTCGTCGTCACATGCGAGCAGCAGCCGGGCGCTGTCGGGCGTGAAGTGCTGCTCCTCTTTGGACGCCTGCTGCACCAGTACGGCGCCGTCGAGGTGCAGGGCCTCGATGCCCTGGGACACGAAGGTCTCGAAGTACAGGTGCTCTCCGTCCGGAGACGCGTCGAGGGATTTGACGCGGACGTTGTTGGCGAGCGACGTGACCACGCCGTCCTTCCGCTGGTCGGCGGTGACGTACACCTTCTCGGTGGCGTCGGTGGGGCCGTGCAGGGCGACGAGGAACTTGCCGTGGAACTCGGCGCGGTCGGTGAAGGGCGAAACCTGCTCGGGTGTTCCCCCGTCGGGGCCGATGACGAACAGCGTGTTGTCGCCGTCGCGGTAGGCGATCTCCGTGCCCTCCTTGTCGACGTCCTCGAGGTTCACGCCCTGGCCCGCGACGACCAGCGTCCCCGCGTTGGTGTCGCCCTCGCCCTCTCCTTCGCCCTCTCCTTCGCCCTCTCCCTCTCCCTCGCCTTCTCCTTCCCCCTCCCCCTCGCCGGCCGGCGCCGGCGGGCACCCCGCCGTGATGGCCACGAGCGTCGCCGCGAGGAGTGAGAACGTGAGTATGCGCAAGGGAACCTCCGACGGGACTACGTCCGCGGGCGGCCCCTGCGATCAGCGACCGGAGGGAGCGGCCGGGCGGATGAGCGACCGGAGGGAGCGGCCGCGCGACCTGGACCGTGTGCCAGGTGTGGGCGCGGCGGCTACCGCAGGACGCGCTCGGCCTCGAACGCGCCGGGCGCCTGCTGGTGCAGCTCGAAGAAGACGTCGGCGATGCGATCGGGATCGAAGCGGCCGCCCTTCTCGACGATGCCGCACACGGTCACGGTGGCCGCGTGGACGCCCTGCGGGGCCAGCTCCTTGTGCAAGAGCAGCGCGAGTGAGCGCACCCCCGCCTTGCCCACCGACAGCGCCGTCATCTGCGGCCACGGCTCGAGGGCGAGGCCGCCGCCGGTGACGAGGATGCTGCCGGCGCGCCGCTCGAGCATGTGCGGCGCCACCTTCTGCGCCGCCACCAAAAAACCGACGACGTCGACGCGCAGCTCGCGCACGAGCTGCTCGGCGCCCACCGCGAAGGGCGCCCCCGGTCGCACCGTGGCGGCGTTGTAGCAGAGGACGTCGATGGCGCCGAAGGCACGCTCGACGGCGCCGAGCGCGTCGACGATGGAGGTGCTGCGCTCGGCGTCGCACGAGAACCAGCGCGCCTCACCGCCTTCGGCGGACACCGCCTCCGCGAGCGCAGACGCGTCCTTGCGCGACAGGAGCGCCACCTGCATGCCCGCCTTGGAGAAGCGGCGCGCAAGGGCGGCGCCAATGCCCGGACCCGCACCGATGATCGCGCACACGCTCACGTCCGCCTCCTACCGCAGTGCCACGATGTAGGCGAGCCACGACGGATCGGGCTTGCCGCGGGCGGCGCGCCGGTACTTGCCCGAGGGCTCGCCGTCCTTGTCCTCCGTCTCCCAGTAGACGTGGGACGACGAGAAGCCGGCCTCGGCGAGGAGCTCGCGGACCTCGGGGACACTCCACATGCGCCAGTCGTAGGTGAACGCCTTCTCGATGGCGCTGCCGTCGGGGAAGCGGAAGTGGATGTGGAAGAGGACGTCGTGGGTGATGGGGTTGTAGGACTCCTCCTCCCACACGTAGCGGAAGGGCGGGTTGTTCTCTTTGTCCTCGCGCGTGGGGCGCGCCACCTGGCGCGACTCCGAGATGTCCTCGTTCATCATCGACCCGCCGCCCATCATGTCGAGGACGAAGAGGCCCTCTTTGGCGAGCGAGGCGTGCACGGCCTCGAAGTAGCGCCGCACGAGGTCGCGCTTCTTGAAGATGAAGAAGCTGTAGTTCTGCGCGGCGATGAGCTCCGCCTTCTCCTTGCAGCGCAGGACGTCCTGCTGCACGAGCTTCACGCGCGCGCGCTCCTCCGGCTTGAGCTTGGAGAGGTAGTGCTGGCGGCCGTAGGCGAGGGGCTCGGGGTCGAGGTCGACGCCGATGGCGCGGCGATCCTTCGACGACTTCACCCAGTCGCAGCAGACGGCGGCGGCGGCGCAGAAATCCTCGCGCAGGGTGACGGGCTGGCGGCCGTACGCGTCCTTGTAGAAGTGAATGAACTCTTCGACCTCGTGCTCGGGGTCCTGAACGCTGAGGCGGTAGAGCGCGTATTTGTCCGCGGTCTGCGCCATGGTGGGTTTGGTTTTGCGCTTGGCGATCATTCGGCGGCCCCGGAGATGGGTGCAGGTGGTGGGTTCGAGAAGGCGGTGACGACGTCGATGGGGATGCGCCTGGGGCGGTTGCGCTCGATGGAGACGAACACCCACTCGGTGCGCGCGCGGACCAGCTCGAGCTCGCCGCGCATGATCCGGGTGACGCGCAGCGCGGACGCCGGGCGGAACTCGTCCACCCACGTGACGATGCGGACGGTCTCCCCGCCCTCGGCGGGGCGCAGGTAGTCGATCTCGTGGCGGCGGATGAGGAAGAAGCAGCCGGTGCCCTGGTAGCGCTCCTTGGTCCAGCCGATGGCGTCGGAGTGCGCGCGCGTGGCTTCCTGCACCCAGCGGACGTAGGCGATGTTGGAGATGTGGCAGTTCTCGTCGACGTCGCTGTCGGGAGCGATCATCGTGAGCTCGAACGGCGCTCCCGGTCCCTGTCGCACCATGGGCGCATCGGTGCCACGAGGCAGCGCGCCTCGCAAGAGCCGCCGCCCGCTCTCCGAGCGGTTCCCCGAGGATTGCCGCGGGCGAGCTGGGGTGGCATCACCGACCGATGCGCCGTCTGTTCGTCGTCGTCCCGGTCGCCTCCTGTCTGCTCGCTTCGCTGTCCGGGTGTCCGCCGGCGGCCCCCATGGCGCGGGCCGCCCGCGTCCAGAGCCGGGCGGAGCTCATCGGCGGGCCGCGGGCGCTCGGCGAGGTGGGCGACTGGCTCCTCGAAAACGGCAAGGTCCGCTTCATCATCCAGGACGAAGGGTTCTCCCGCGGCTTCGGCGTGTTCGGCGGCGCCCTCATCGACGCGGATTCTGGTGCGGCCGGAGGAGGGCCGGGGCGACTCCACCGGCGGCAAGGGGCGCGACAACTTCGGCGAGATGTTCCCCGCGTTCTTCCTCGAGGCGCTGAACCCCACGTCCATCCTCCCGGATCCCAAAAACCCCGGGCAGCTCCTGCCCGCCATCTCCATCGAGAAGGACGGCAGCGACGGCGGCGACGCCGTCCTCCTCGTCACCGCCGTCGGTGACGACTTCCTCGCCATCACGCAAAACGTCAACCAGTTCGCCCTCGACGACTCACGCCTGTCGCCCAAGTTCAACTTCGAGACGCGCTACATCCTCCATCCGGACGCGCAATACGTCGAGATCGACAGCAAGGTCACCAACGTCTCCAACACCACCATCGACTACCCGCAGGAGATCGCCGGCGCGCAGGTGCCGACGCCCTTCGGCGACGTCATCCTCTTCGGCGCGGGCAACAAGGTGTTCACGCCCAACCAGGCCGGCTACGACCTGCGCTTCCAGCTCGAGGACATCTACGCGTCCAACGCGGTCGCGCTGCCGGCGTTCCCCGGCCTCGTGCAGGAGTTCGTCGCCAGCTCGTCCAAGGACGTCAGCTACGGCCTGATGACGTTCCCGCCCAAAAAGGAAGAGTGCGTCGATCCGGACCCGGCCAACTGCGCGCAGAACTTCGCCTTCGCCAACAAGGCCGCGTTCGACGCCTGCCCCCTGTGCGGCACGCCCGCCACCGAGCACTCGGTGCACGTGCCGTTCATCGCCTCGGCGTTCACCGGCGCCTTCCAGGTGCTCCCGCCGCCGAAGATGAAGCCCGGCGACTCGTTCCACGTGCGCCGCGCCTTCATCGTCGGGCGCGGCGACGTCGCCGGCGTCAGCGACGTCGTCTACAACCTCCTCGGCGACAAGACGGGCACCCTCACGGGCCGCGTGCAGGAGCGGCAGCGGCCGCGCTTCGTCGAGGGCGCCAGCGTCTTCGTCGAGGACGCCGCCGGCAACAAGGTGACGGAGGCCGCCACCCACACGGAGGGCTTCTTCGACGCCAAGCTGCGCCCGGGCCACTACCAGCTCGTCGTCGCCGTGCCCGGCCAGGCACCCAGCGCCCCGGTGGGCGTGGACATCGGCGCCGGCAAGGAGAGCTTCGAGACCCTGTTCGTGGACTCGCCCGCCGAGCTGGTGGTGACCGCGGTGGAGCAGGGCGTCGGCCGCGTGCCCGCCAAGGCCACGCTCGTCGGCACCTACAATCAGGTCGAGGACGACAGCGCGCCCAACAAGTTCCTCTTCGATCTGAGCGTCGGCGATCCCTGGCGCTACACCGACCTCATCCCCGACAAGGCCGACGACCCAAGCACCCGCCGCTTCATCGAGACGTTCAACTTCTCCGCCGACGGCGTCATCCACCTCAAGGCGCGCCCGGGCAAGTACACGCTCGTGGTCGGGCGCGGCATCGAATACGACCGCGTGGAGATCCCGGTGACCCTCACGGCCGGCGTCACGGTCAACCAGCAGGCGGTGCTCCACCGCGTCGTCGACACCACCGGCTACGTCAGCGCCGACTTCCACCTGCACTCGCAGTACAGCCTCGACTCCGGCGCCAAGGTCGAGGACCGCATCGCCTCCTACGCCGCCGAGGGCCTCGAGTACGCGGTGAGCACGGACCACAACTTCGTCGTCGACTATCAGCCCGTCATCGCCAAGCTCGGCATGGAGAAGTGGATCAACAGCGCGGTGGGCATCGAGCTCACCACCATCGATCGCGGCCACTTCCAGGGCTATCCGCTCGCGCGGCAGCCGGGCTCGCTCATCAAGAAGAAGAACGGCACGTTCGACACCATCGCCAGCCGCACCTACGGCTCGTTCGAGTGGGCGCTGCGCACGCCGCAGCAGGTGTTCGACGACCTGCGCAAGCTCGGGCGTCAGCGTGACGGAAAGACGCTGCCCATCATCGTGCAGGTGAACCACCCACGCGACTCCATCCTCGGCTACTTCGATCAGTACGGCGTCACGCAGTGCGCGCCCGGCGCCGTCGGCTGCGTGCAGCTCGAGCCGCAGGGCATCACCAACGCGCTGTTGAAGCCGGACGACACCCTCGGCAACGGCGGCAACCAACGCCCCGGGCGCCACGTCGAGTTCAACAAGGCCAACTTCAGCTTCGACTTCGATGCGCTCGAGGTGCTGAACGGCAAGCGCTACGAGTTCCTGCACAGCTTCCGCGTGCCCACGGACGCGCCCACGGTGACGCTCCCCGACGGCAGCGTGCACACCGTAAACCCCGCGTCGTGTTGCGAGGTGCGCCCCGGGGACATCGTGCTCGAGCCGTCCACCAAGGCGTGCCGCGACGGCAGCAAGGACTGCACGTGCGACGCCGACACGTTCCAGTTCCAGCTCGAGAGCAACAACTGCAACACGGGCTCCATCGCCTTCCCCGGCGTCGTCGAGGATTGGATGAACCTGCTCGAGGCGCGCCCCGAGCGGCCGGTGATCGGCACCGCCAACTCCGACAGCCACGAGCCGCAGAAGGAGGAGCCGGCCACGCCGCGCACGTACGTCGGCGTGGGCACCGACGAGCCGCAACAGGTCACCCCCGACGACATCTACGACGCGTTCCAGCGCGGCGACGTGCTGATGACCAACGGGCCGTTCGTTCGCGTCACCGCGGACGGCGTGCCGATGGGCGGCACCGTGGTCCCGCAGGCCGGCAAGGTGACGCTGGCGGTGCACATCGACAGCGCGCCGTGGATCGTGCCGCAGCACATGATCGTCTACGAGGACGGCGAGGCCGTGGCGCAGGAGGACCTCGCCGGCAAGGCGGGGCCGCAGGACGTGACGCTCGACGTCGACGCCGCCGTCGACGGCTTCATCATCGTCGAGATCACCGGCAACGGCAGCGAGTTCCCCTCCATCTACCCGAACGAGATCCCGCCGCTGCAGTTCACCGACGTCATCGGCGCGCTCGGCTCGTCCTTCGGCTTCGGCAGCAGCGCCGACGCGCTCAAGCCGAGCCTCAAGACGGTCACCACGCCGTACGCGCTCACGAACCCCATCTGGGTCGACGCCGACGGCGACGGCAAGATCACCACGTCGAGGTCGCTGCCCGATCCGGCGCAGCCCTCGGTGCACCGCGACCGCCCGCAGATCCCGAGCTTGATGAAGCACGTCGACGTGGCCTGGGTGGAGACGGCGGCGGAGGCCTCCTACGACGCGTGGATGAAGGTCCCGGTGCGCAAGCGCATCGCGCTGTCCCGCCTGCCCATGTGGCTGTGGCCGTCGGACGACCCGCGTGACGTCCGCCGCGTGCTCCTGCAGTTCGTCGCGCACGCGGACTGAACATCCGCGTTCGGCGCGCGTTCGGCGCGCGCTCCACGGCGACGGCCCCCGTCACACGGGCGCCGGGCAGGGCCGGCTTGTTCCGCGGTACCATACGCCATGGCCATCCGGGTCACCTCCCCGCAGCCCACCGTCGGCGCCGGTGCCGCCGGCGGGCTGCCGCCCACGCTGGAAAAGGGGATCAACGACACCGGCCTGGTCAACTCCGGCACCAACGCCAAGCAGGTGGCGCAAGGCATCCTGCAGAACCTCGCGAGCGCGGGCTTCAGCGCGCCGCCCAAGGGCGACCTCGGCGCAAAGCTGCAAAGCGCGCTCAAGAGCTTCCAGCAGGCCAACGGCCTGCCGAAGACCGGGCTGCTCGACGCCGCCACCATCACCGCGCTCAAGAACAAGGGCGTGGTGGAAAACCCCGAGGCGCAGCAGGCGCAGCAGAAGGCGGCGCAGGACGGCTTCGACAAGGCCGGCTTCGGCCTGCTCAAGCAGGGCGAGAAGGGGCGCGCCGACCTCGTGCAGAGCGGGACGCCCGACACCAACTTCCTCGACGCGCTCATCGACAAGCTCGGGCCCGGCGGGCCCAACGAGGGCATGTCCGCCAAGGACGTCGCCGGCGCCGCGCAGGCGCAGGAGGCGCAGGTCAACGCGCAGCAGGTGAGCGAGGCCAAAAAGGGCGAGGGCGCGCAGAAGAAGGGCTCGACCACGGACGCCCAGAAGGACATCGAGCTGCCCACCAACCAGCAGCTCGACCGGGGGACGTCGTCGGGCGTGAAGGTGGCGCGCGGCCTCAAGAGCGAGGCGCAAAAGACCGAGGAGAAGCGCCGCAAGAACGCGCTCGCCGGCCACGACCCCACGGAGGCCGGCGCCGAGGAGGGCGACGACCTCGAGGGCGTCGGCGAGGACGGCAAGCGGCGGCGCGGCAAGGGCGGCGACCACGACGGCGGCGACGACGAGGGCGAGGAGCGCGCGGGCTCGGCCGGCCCCGGCGACGAGGACGGCACCGAGCGCGACCGCGGCAACGCCCACAGCGGCGACGAGGACCACGCGAACAACAAGCGCGGCAACGCCAGCATCGACGACGGCAGCGTGCCCGACGCCGGGCACTATCGCGTGCCGTCCATCAGCGAGCAGGCCTTCGCGGCGCTCGACAAGATCCAGAAGGACGCATCGGTGGAGAACCGCGCCACCACCTATTCGTGGGACGTGATGTTCTACAAGCCGGGCGTGTACGCCGCGGGACAGAAGGCGCAGGACCTCGTGCACCTCGTCGTCGAGAGCGCCACGGCCTTCGATCAGGTGTGGTCGCGCGCGCAGGCCAACCTCAACGTGCTGGTGAGGCGCACCGATCCCGACGGCGCCGTCCCCACCCTCGACGACATCATCCAGGCCATCCGCCAGGCGCGCGCCCGCGACGGCGACGACACCGCCGCCAAGCTCGGCAAATTCACCCGGCCCATGGGCAAGGCGTGACCCGACCGCGGGTGGCGCGCGCCCTGTGGCCCGTCGACGTTGTCCACGTCCCGCGTTAATCCGCGACATGGTGTTTCGACAGCTCTTCGACCCCGAGTCGTGGACGTACACATATCTCCTCGGTGACGGCGGCCAGGCCGTGCTCATCGACCCCGTGCGCGAGATGGTCGAGCGCGACCTCGAGCAGCTCGCCGCGCTGTCGCTCACGCTCGTGTGCACGCTCGAGACCCACGTCCACGCCGACCACGTCACCGGCGCCTGGGCGCTCAAGCAAAAGACCGGCTCGAAGATCGCGGTGGCCGAGGCCGCGGGCGTCGCCTGCGCCGACGTCGAGCTCGTCGACGGCGACGTCGTGCGCTACGGCCAGGAGAGCCTCACCGTGCGCGCCACGCCCGGCCACACGCGCAGTTGCCTCACCTACGTCGGCGACGGCGTCGCCTTCACCGGCGACGCGCTCCTCGTCCGCGGCTGCGGCCGCACCGACTTCCAGGAGGGCGACGCCCGCGCGCTCTACCACTCGGTGCGAGACGTCATCCTCGCGTTGCCGCCGCACACGCTGCTGTATCCCGCGCACGACTACCACGGCCGCGGCGTCACCAGCGTCGTCGAGGAGCGCACGCGCAACCCTCGCTTGAAGGACGGCATCGGCGAGGAGGCGTTCGCCGCCATCATGGCCGGCCTGACCCTCGCCCCGCCGCGCAAGATCAAGGAGGCGGTGCCGGCGAACCTTCGCTGCGGCGACGTCCCGTCGTCGCCGATGGCGCCCGGGGCCGTGGAGCCCCCGGGCTTCATCGGCGGCGAAGGCATCTGAGCGGCGCCGTCGTCGTCACCCGCCGCCGTCGAGCGCGGCTGTGCGCGCGTTCAGCCGGGCGAGCACAACGTCGCGGACGCGCGCCGGGGCCTTGTCGACGCTGCCGGCGTCGAGCGGCGGGCGCGGGTCGTATTCGATGCCGAGCTGGATGCCCATCGCGACATCGTCACCGGCGAGCTCCTGCGTGAGCGTCAGCGCCAGATCGATGCCCGCGGAGACGCCGGCGGCGGTGGCGACTTTGCCGTCGCGAACGACGCGCTCGTCGACGACGTCGGCGCCGTGTGCGCGCAGCCGCTCGCGCGAAGCCCAGTGCGTCGTCGCGCGCTTGCCGCGGAGGAGCCCGGCGGCGCCGAGGAGCAGCGCGCCCGTGCACACCGACGCCGTGATCCGCGTGGTCTCGTGCACCGCCCGCAGCCACGCGCACACGCGCGCGTCGCGCTCGAGCGCGCGCGTGGCGATCCCCCCGGGGACGACGAGGAGGTCGGCGGCGCTGACGTCGTCGATGGACGCGGCGGCCTCGATGCCGGCCACGCCGTCGTCGGCGTGCACGACGCCGCGGGACGGAGCGACGAAGACGCTCGAGGCACCCGGCAGCCGGGCGAGCACCTGATAGGGCCCGATGACGTCGAGGGGCGTGAGGCCGTCGAAGACGAAGAAGACAATGCGCATGCGATCCTCCGGACCAATCAAGAGCCCGCCGCGAAGCGCGCGCGGTACTCGCGTGGGTTGAGGCCGACGCCGCGCGCGAAGGCGCGGCGAAGAGCGTCGGGGCTGCCGAAGCCGGCGGCCGCGGCGATGTCGTCGATGGCGCGGCCCCTGTGGTCTTCGAGCATGCGGCGGGCGGCGTCGACGCGAACGCGCTCGACGAACGCCGCCGGCGTGGCGCCGGTGGTCTCGCGGAACACGCGGCCGAAGTGGCGGACGCTCATGTGCGCGCGGCCGGCGAGAGCGGGGACGGAGAGGTCGGCGGCGGGCTGCTCGACGATGAACGCCTGCAGGTCGCGCAGCGGCGACGATGCGGCGGCCTGCGCGGCGAGCGGCGGGCTGAACTGCGACTGTCCGCCGGCGCGGCGCACGAACACGACGAGCCAGCGCGCCACGAGGAGCGCGAGGTCGCGTCCGTGATCGGCCTCGATGAGGGCGAGCGCGAGGTCGATGCCCGCGGTCACGCCGGCCGAGGTCCAGACGCGTCCGTCACGCACATAGATGGGATCGGCCTCGACGGTGACGCGCGGGAAGCGCCGGGCGAGCGCGTCGCAGTACGCCCAGTGCGTCGTCGCGCGCTTGCGGTCGAGGAGGCCCGCGGCGGCGAGGAGGAACGACCCGGTGCACACCGACGCAACGCGGCGGGCGCGGCGGGCGGCGGCGGCGACGGCGCGGACGACGGCGGGGTCGTCGCCGGCGGCGCGGGTGCCGGCGCCGCCGGCGACGAGGAGCGTGTCGACGGGCGCGCGAGCGAGCGCCGCGAGGGATGTGTGTGCGACCAGGGCGAGGCCGTTGTCCCCGCGGACGACGCCCCGGCGCGGCGCGGCAACGACGACGTCGTACGCCGCGCCCGCGCGCGCGGCTCCGGTGAAGGCGTCGAACGGCCCGACGACGTCGAGCGGCTGAAACCCGGGGAACGCGACGATGGCGATGCGAGGAGCGCGTCGGACCATGCGCGGATCGTGGCGGCCGCGGCGCCATGGCGCAAGGACACTGATCGTGCAGTTCAGGCCATCGGCGCCCGCGCGAGGGCCATGGGGCGGGGCCTGCTCGGCCCGCTCGGCCTACTCGTGAGAGGCTTCGCGCAGCATCTCCAGCGCTTCGGGGACGTTGCTCTCGACCATGTCGTTGACGAGGGCCTGGACGTCGCGGGTGCGCACGCAGGAGAGGCACGCGTCGACGAGGCGGCGGGCGTCGTCGTAGCGCAGGCGGCGGATGACGTAGCGGACGCGGGGCACCGCGAGGGCGGGCATCGACAGCGAATCGAGGCCGAGCCCGAGGAGCACGGGCACGAGGGCGGGATCGGCCGCGCTCTCGCCGCAGAGGCCGACGGGGATCTTCTTTCGGCGCGCGGCGTCGACAGTGAGCTTCATCGCCCGCAGCACCGCGGGGTGCAGAGGCTCGTAGAGGTGCGCGACGGTCTCGTTGCCGCGGTCGATCCCGAGCGCGTACTGGATGAGGTCGTTGGTGCCGATGGAGAAGAAGTCGCACCGCTCGGCGAGCTCGTCCGCCACCCACACCGCGGCCGGCAGCTCGATCATGATGCCGAGCTTGATGCCGTCCCACACGTCGACGCCGTCCGCGGCGAGCGCCGCCGCTTCCTCGGCGAAGATCTCCTTCACCTGATCGAGCTCGTCGGTGCTGCCGATCATCGGCAGCAAGATGGAGCCGCGCCGCGCGGCCGAGCAGGCGCGGATCATCCCGCGGAACTGGGCGCGCAACATGGCGGGCCGCGCGAGGCCCAGGCGGCACGCGCGCAGGCCGAGCGCGGGGTTCTGCTCGCGGGGCATGCGCACCGCGGCCGCCAGCTTGTCCGAGCCGAGGTCGAACGTGCGCAGCGTGGCGGGCTTGTCGCCGAGCCCGTCGAGGATCGCCCGGCACACCTCCTCGTGGTCGTGCTCCGTCGGCAGCTCGGTCCGGTTCACGTAGAGGAACTCCGAGCGGTACAGGCCGATGCCTTCGCTGCCGTGCGCGAGCGCGGCGGGAATCTCCTCGGGGATCTCGATGTTGGCGAGGAGCGCCACCCGGCGGCCGTCGCGGGACACGCTCTCCTGGTGAGCCTCGCGCTCGAGCTCGGCGAACACCTGCGCGCGCCGCGCGGCCACGCCCTTGTAGCGCGCGACCAGCTCGGGCGTGGGCTCGAGCACCACTTCGCCGGCGCCGCCGTCGACGATGACGGTGTCGCCGGCGCCGGCGTGCTCGAGGATGCCGGCGCAGCCGACGACGGCGGGGATGTCGAGCGCGCGCGCGAGGATGGCGGTGTGGCTGGTGCTCCCGCCGACTTCGGTGACGAAGCCGCGCACGTGCTTCTTGGACAGCGCGATGGTGTCGGCCGGGGAGAGGTCGTGGGCGATGACGATGGCGTCCTCGGGCGTGGCGTCCATCTCGCCGTCGCCGCTCTGCTGCATCATGGCCGAGAGGATGCGGTCGCCGACGAAGTCGATGTCGCTCCTGCGCTCGCGGAAGTACGCGTCGCCGAGGTTCTCGAAGCCGCGGCGAATCTCTGACACGGCCGAGCGCAGCGCCCACTCGGCGCACTGTTTGTCGTCGACGATGTGCTTGGTGGCGCCTTCGAGGAGGAGCGGGTCCTCCATCATCATGATGTGCGCTTCGAGGATGGAGGAGTGCTCGCCCGCCTTGTCCTTGATGGCGTACAGGGCCATGCGCGCTTCGTTGATGCCCTTCTTGAGCCGCAGCACCTCCGGCTCCACCTGCTCGTCGGCGATGTGGTGCTTGGGGTGCTTGATCTTCCTGCGGTCGACGAGATGGACGTGTCCGAACGCGACGCCCGGCGCGGCCCCGATCCCCTGCAGAACACGGCGCTCCTGCTTCAGCGATCCTCCCCGAAGCGCTCACTGATGAGCCCCACCACGGCGTCGACGGCGGCCTTGGCCTGGTCGTCCTCCCCGACGGCGGTGAGCGTGAGATCGGTGCCTTTGGCCGCGGCCAGCATCAGGACGCCCATGATGCTCTTGGCGTTCACCGTCATGTCGTCGTGTCCGATCTTGAGCTCGACGGGGAACTTGGACGCGAGCTGCACCAGCTTTGACGCGGCGCGCGCGTGCAAGCCGAGGTCGTTCACGATTGTCACCTGCCGCGAGATCTCACTCATGACGTCGATTCTACTCCCTTCGGCTCAACCCTGATCGATGTCGCGGTGCACCACGCGCGCGTCGACGCCGCGCGCGCGCAGGCGGGCGCCGAGGGCGTTGGCGATGGTGGGAGAGCGGTGGCGGCCGCCGGTGCAGCCGACCGCGACGGTGACGTACGTCTTCCCCTCGTGCTCGAAGCGAGGCAGCAGGAAGGAGACCATGTCGTCGAGGCGGTCGAGGAACGGCCCCGCGTCGGGCTGCCCGAGCACGTAGCTCTGGACGGGCTCGTCGTTGCCGGACATGGGGCGCAATTCCTCGACGAAGAAGGGGTTCGGCAGGAAGCGCACGTCGAAGCACATGTCGAGCTCGTGCGGCAGCCCGTGCTTGAAGCCGAAGGAGAGCACGGTGACGAGCTGACGCTTCTGCCCCTCGACGCCGAAGCGCTCGGCGATGAGCCGCTTGAGCTCGTGCACGCTGAGCTCGCGCGTGTCGACGATGGCGTCGGCGCGCATGGAGATGTCCTGCAACAGCGCGCGCTCCTTCTCGATTCCCTGGAGCACGCCGCCGCCGTCGTCGAGGGGGTGGCGCCGCCGCGTCTCCTTGAAGCGGCGCACGAGCACCTCGTCGCTGCAGTCGAGGAACACGAGCATGAGCTTGTGCTGGCCCGCCTTGCGCAGACGATCCCACGTCGTCGGAAGCTCGCGGAGGAACGCCGCCTCGCGGGCGTCGACGACGAACGCCAGGCGGCGCAGCCCGCCGCCGCCGAGCGAGTCCACCATGGTGATGAGCGTCTCGATGAGCTGCGGCGGCAGGTTGTCGACGACGAAGAAGCCGAGGTCCTCGAGCGCGCGCGCGGCCGTGGTCTTGCCGGCGCCGGCGAGGCCCGAGAGCACCACGATCTCCTTGGGCTCCTGAACGGCCGACGACGGCGCCGGCGGGCCTTCCGTGGTCCTCACGTTCACGTGCCCACCGCCACCAGGCGCGGTACGCGGCGCTCGTCGTGTTGTCGCAAGAACGCGCGCAAGCGCGGGTAGATCTCGACGGGGGCGCGCTTGCCGAACAGCATGTCGATGTGCCCGTAGTCGGCGGAGAAGCCGTGGTCGCGCGAGGCAACCATCGCATGCGCGTTGTGCAGCAGGGGGACCGCGCGCATGACGGCGTCGACGCGGGCGAGCCCGTCCTCGGGCGCCGCCACCACGAGCATCGGCGTGCTGCACCCGTTCAAGCGCGCGCGGTAGTCGACGCTGTGGTCGACGGAGCGGAAGGCGTCGTTGTCTATCCAGTCCCGGAACTGCAGGACCAGGCCGCGGGGGATGGACTGGATGGCGCGGTACATCAGGCGGCGCGTGTACGCGCCGTCGACGTTGTCGAGCGCCACGAAGCGTCGCATCCAGGCTCCGCCGAGCAGCGGCGACTGAAAGCGCAGCGCGAGCGGCGCCGCGAGCTGTGACAGCGCCGCCACGTGCAGCCCCGGCACCACGCGCCCGAGCGCGCGCACGGGCCGCAACAGCGGCATGGCGTCCCAGCCCTGGGGAAAGCCGAGCGGAGAGCCGAGGGTGACACCGGCGTGCACGCGCGCGCCGATGCCGCGGGCGAGCATCGCGTAGAGCACGAGGCCGCCCATGGAGTGGCCGATCCACATCACGCCGCTTCGACCCGTGGTGTGCGCGATGTGGTCGAGCACCGCCGGCATGTCGAGGCCGACGAAGTCGTCGAAGGTGATGCTCACCCACCGCGCGGCGTCCATCTTGGACAGCCCGGTGCCGCGCAGGTCGACCACCCACGTGTCGAAGCCCTGCTGCGCCAGCCAGGGCGCGAGGCCGTAGGGCTCGGGGGCGTCGAAGTTGGTGGAGTCGGCGCCGAGCCCGGGCACGCACACGACGGGGAGCTTGCGCGGCGTCGCGCCCGGCACCGGGCGAAATCGCTTCACGGCGACGCGCACGCCGTCGGCGCAGGCGATCCGATGGATCTCGTCCGCGCGCGTGTGGGTCTCGTAGCGTCGACGAACGACCTCGCGATAGAGGCCGAGCAGGGGCATGGGGAAATCTTAGTGGCTCGCCCCCGGCCCCGCCAATTGCGACCGGCGAAAGCGGCCGCGGGTCACTGGCCCGCGCCGCTCCCTCCGACCGTCGCCGGCGCGGCCCGGCGCCACCTTAGGGGCGTCAGCCGAGCGAGGCGCGGATGCGTTCGAGCGCGTCCGCGAGGGTCGCGCAGCTCGCCGGGCGGTCCGCCGCCTTCTTCTCGAGGCACGCGGCCACGAGCTCGTCGAGCGCCTCGGGCAGGCGCGGGTTGCGCGATCGGGGGCGATCGGGGGTGACCGTGGCGTGCTTCATCAACAGCGCGACCATCTCCTTGTCGCGAAAGGGCAGCGTCCCCGTCAGCATCAGGTAGGCCACGACCCCGAGCGAGTAGATGTCGGCCGACGTCCCCACGTCGTGGCCCTGCACCTGCTCCGGCGACACGAACTGTGGCGTGCCGACGAACATCCCCGTCGACGTCAACGACAGCGCGTCGGCGGGCTTGGCGATGCCGAAGTCGGTCACCTTCAACCGGTTGTCGTTGAGCACGAAGAGGTTGCCGGGCTTCACGTCGCGGTGGACCACGCCTTTGTCGTGGGCGGCCTGCAGGCCACGGCAACTGTCGACGAGCCAGCCGAGGGCCTGGCCCATGGTCACGGCGCGCGTCTTCAACACCGCCGAGAGGTCCTCCCCCTCGAGCAGCTCCATGGTCAAGAAGTAGAAGCCCTGCTCCTGCCCGATGTCGTAGAGCGTGACGACGTTTTCGTGGACGATCTTGCGCGAGATGCTCACCTCGCGCTTGAAGCGCGCGACGTCGGCGGCGTCGCCGCTGTGGTGGAACACCTTGAGCGCGCACTCCTCATCGAGCTCCCGGTCGCGCACGCGCAAGACCGTGGCGTGTCCGCCGCGACCGATGCGCGCGAGCACCTCGTAGCGCTCGTTGACGACGGCGCCCACCGAGAACGCCTCCATGGCGTCGCTGGTCCGCGGCCCGGGCGTGCGCGCCGGCGTCGCCCCGGTGCGCTGCGCGAAGGGCAACGGCGTGGGCGGCGGCGGCGTCCGCGCGGGCCGCGGCGCGGGGACCCGCTGCGGCGCGAGCGGCGCGATGTCGGGCACGGCGAGCGTGTCGAGCCGCGCCGTGTCTCGGACCTCGGCGTCGCCGCCCAACACCGCCTCGGCGACGTCGGAGAGGGTCTGCACGCGCTCCTGCTTGAGCGTGTCGGAGCCGTCGGGGGCGGCGGGGGGGCTGAAGCCGTCCAACGACGGCAGCGCCGGCGGCGGCGTGTGCGGCGCAGCAGCGCCCTCGGCGACGATGCCCACGCTCTCGTACACGCGGCGGATGCGCGCGCGGGCGTCGTCGTTTTCGGCGCCCGGGGGCGCGCGCGCGAGAAAGTCGTCGAGCGCCTGCTGCGCCCGCAACCCGACGTCGCCAATCCGCTCGCAGAGCAACGCCAACGCGCGCGCCGCGCGATCGCGATCACCCGGGCCCTCGAGCGCGGCGGCGGCGAGGGCGCGCTCGGCGCCGGCGAGGTCGCCTCGCTCGAGGAGCGTCCGTGCGGCGTCGAGGGGATCGTTCACCCGCGGCCGTCCTTCACCAGCTGGCCTCGTCGTCGTCCTCGTCGCGGGCGGCGAGGGCCGCCACCGCCGCACGCATCTGCTCGGGGCGGCGCGCGAGCTGCACGGCGTCTTCGGGGAGAATCTGGCCGTCGCGCAGCAGGCGCATAAGCGCGGTGTCGCGGCTTTGCATCTCGCTCTCGCCGGGGCGCTGGCCGTCGAGGAAGGCCTCGAGCATGTGCCCTTTGTTGTCGCGGATCATGCTCGAAACCGCGTGCGTCTGCAGGAGGATCTCGACGGCGGCGATGCGCCCGTCGGACGACGCCTTGCGCACGAGCTGCTGGGAGATGACGGCGCGCAAGAGCATGGCCAGGAGAGCGCGGGTCTCCTCCTGGTTGTTCTCGGGCATGCCGTCGACCATGCGCGGCACGCTCTTGGCGGCGGAATTCGTGTGAAGCGTGCCGAGCACGAGGATGCCCGTCTCGGCGGCGGAGAGCGCGAGCTGGATGGTCTCCGCGTCGCGCATCTCGCCCACGACGATGACGTCGGGCGCCTCCCGCAACGCCGAGCGCAGCGCGCCGGCGAAGGAGGCGACGTGCGTCCCGACCTGCCGCTGCGTCAGCGCGCAGCGCTGCGGGACGTGCGTGTGCTCGATGGGATCTTCGATGGTGAGGATGTGGCGCTGCTGCGTGCGGTTGATCTCGTCGACCATCGCCGCGAGCGTCGTGGACTTGCCCGACCCCGTGGGCCCCGTGACGAGGACCAGGCCGTTTTGCAGCCGGCACAGACGCCGCACCACGTGGGGCAGCGAGAGGTCGTCGAGCGTGGGGACCTTGGCGGGGATGATGCGAAAGACGGCGCCAGGACCGTTTTGCTGGACGAACGCGTTGACGCGGAAGCGGCCCACGCCGGCGAGCGAGTACACGACGTCGATGTCGCGCGTCTTGTGGAAGCGCTCGCGTTGCTCCGGCGACAAGATCTCCTCGACGAGGACGCCCGCCTCGATGTCGGAGAGCACGCGGAACGGGATGTCGATGAGCTCGCCGTCGTGACGAACCACGGGGACGTGTCCGGCGCGCACGTGCAGGTCGCTCGCGCCCTGCTCGACGGCGATCTGCAGGAACGAGTCGATGCGCGCCGCCATCAGGGCTTCCCCTTCATGGCCGGGCGCACGCCGCTCGGCGAGATGACCTCGTGCTTCTCGGTGTCGTGCGCGTCGTCTGCGTCCTCGATCGTCGGCAGCGGCATCGTCGGTCCTTCGTCGCCGGCGGTGCCTTCGATGACGGGGAGCGCCTCCTCGGACGACGGCTGCGCGTGCGCCATCGCGCGCGGCGACGTCGGCACCCGCGGCGGCGGCGCCGCCTCGTCGACCGGCGCGGGCGCGGGCCGCGCGGGCGCGGACCGGGCGGCGGCGGGCGGCGGGGCGGCGTGCTGCGCGGCGGCAGGCTGCACCCGCGCAGGCTGCGCGCGGGCCGGGGGCGGCGGGGCGGGCGTGCGCGGCGCGGGCGCTCGCGCCGGCGCGGCGACGGGCACCGGCGAGGGCGTGCGCGTCGACGCCATCGCCCCCGGCGTCGAGGGGCGCGTGGCGGTGCGTGGCAGTGCGTCCCCGGGGGGGATGCGGGCGCGGGCCATCGCCGCGGGGCTCATGACGTCGGGGCGCGGCAGGCCGGGCGACGCTGGCGTCGGGGGCCGGGCGGGCGGCGCCTCCAGGCGCGGCGCCGGGGTGGGCGTCCGCGCGGGCGTCGACGGCGCGGGCGTCGACGGCGTCGACGGCGTCGGGGGGGCGACGGCGACCTCGCGGGCGGCGACCGCGGCGCTCTCGTCAGCGATGGGGAAGCGGCCCTTGTCGCGCGCCTTCACGTACGCCTCGGCGGGATCGATGATGCCTCGCTCGAGGAGCGCGAAGAGCGAGTCGTCCATCAGGGACATCCCGAGCTCGCGCTGGAGCACCATCTGCGACGCGATCTGGTGGCCCTGGCCCTTGCGGATCATGTTGGCGATGGACTCGTTGTTGAGCATGACCTCGCACGCCAGGACGCGCCCGCCGTCCCGTCGCGGGACGAGGTGTTGGCAGACCACGGCCTTCAACGTCTCCGAGAGCATGGTGCGGATCTGCGCCTGCCGCTCGTGGGGAAACGCGTTGATCACGCGCTCCACGCAGGTGTCCGCGGCGACGGCGTGCACCGTGCCGAACACGAGGTGGCCCGTCTCCGCCGCCGTCACCGCGAACGAGATGGTCTCGAGGTCGCGCAGCTCACCGACGAGGATGACGTCGGGGTCCTCGCGCAGCGCCGCGCGCAACGCGCTCCCGTAGCTCGTGGTGTGCACGCCGACCTCGCGTTGGGTGACCAGGCTCTGCCGCGAGGCGTGCACGCCCTCGATGGGGTCCTCGATGCTGATGATGTGCCGGGACCGCGTCTCGTTGATGCGGTTGACGATCCCCGCCAGCGTCGTGGACTTGCCCGATCCCGGCGGCCCCCCGAACAGCACCAGGCCGCTTTGCAGCTCGGCGAACGTGTGCACGAGCGCCGGCACGCCGAGCTCTTCGAGCGGCACCACGTCGCCCTTGATCACGCGGAACACCGCGCCGAGACCGTCTTCGCTCTGAAACGCGTTCACGCGGAAGCGTGCGCCGACGCGGCGGTTCTCATGCGAGAAGTCGACGTCGGTCTTGTGCGCCAGCGCCTCCACCTGCTCCGGCGTGAACAGCGGCGCCAAAAGCTCGTATACGTTCTCCGCGGTGAGGTCGGCGCGCGTGAGCCGTTCCACGCGGCCCTGCCGCTTCATGAACGCGGCGCGACCGGAGACGAGGATGAGGTCGCTCCCGTCGCTCTTCACCACCTTGCGCAACAGCTCGGCGAGCACGCGGCCGGCCTCGTCGAGCGCGGGGTCGGCGGCGCCGCCGTAGTGCCACGCGCGCAGCGTGCTCGCGGCGGTGCGCGCGATCTCTGGGTCGACGTCGTGGAGCAGCAGCGCCACGGCGTCGATCTGGTCGTTGGCCTCGATGCTCTGCGCGTAACGCAGCGCCGCCATGCGCACGTCGCGCTCGGGCCGCGAGAGGAGATTGGGGAGCATCCCGCGGGCGTCGTCGCGCTTGAGCTGGCGCAGGGCGTCGAGGCCCGCGATCTCGAGACCGGGCGCCTCGACGAGCTTCACGAGGTACGGCACCGCGCGGTCGTCGCCGACGCGGCCGATGGCGCGCACGGCCTCCTCGCGCACGAGCCAGTCGGCGTCGTCGCGCGCGCGGATGAGCAGCGCGCCGAGGGCGTCGCCGTGGCCGATGCGGCCGAGCACCTGCACCGCGAACCTGCGCATGGTGGACGCGTCGTCGTCGAGGTAGGGCATCAGGTGCGGGATGAGCGCGGCCCCTGCCATGGGGACGAGCGCGTCGGCCAGGCGCTCGCGCACCCACCAGTCCTCGTCGCGGATGAAGCTCACCAGCCGCGGCCAGATGGCCGAGCCCTGCTGGCTCATGGCCTGCAAGACCTCCGACGCCATCCGGCGCACGTTGGGGTCGCGGCTGCGCAGCAGAAACAGGATGGCGCGCGCCATGTCGACGCGCCCCTGCGCCGCCAGCGCCTTGAGCACGCGCACGGCTTCGGTGCGCACGCGCTGCCGGCGGTGTGAGATGGCGCTCACGAGGGGGGCGAGCACATCGTCGGTGCCGATCTCCTGGAGCACCTGGAGCGCCACGATGCTGATGCGGCTCGGGCCGCGCATCAGGCGCTGCTCGAGGAGCCCCAGCGTTCGCAGCGACGGGAAGCGCGCCACGCCCTTGAGCGCGGCGCAGACCGCCCGCTCGCCGCCAAGCTCGATCACGGGGAGGACGCCGTCGACGAACGCGTCCTCGCTCTCGGCGATGGCGGCCCAGCACAGGGTGGCGGCACCGGCGATCTCGTCGTCGGCGTCCCGCATGCGTGCGCGGGCGGCGGCGGCGAAGACGGCGCGGTCGGTGAGCAGGTCGTTGCAGCGGGCGACGGCCTCGAGGCCGGCGGCGACCATGCGCGCGTCGGCGCTCTGCACCGCGCCGGCGAGGACGGGGACGGCGCGCGCTCCGAGCTTGTCGACGAGCTGGACCATCGTCACCAGCGCGCTCTCGGTAAACGGGCCCGAGCGGAACTCGGCGACCAACGCCTCGAACGTCGGCCCGACCGCGACCTTCTCGAGCACGCGCAGCGCCGCGGCGCGCGTGCTGTCCTCGGGGCTGCGCAACAGCGACACGAGGATGGCGTGGTCCGCGAGGTGGTTCACGATCGGCAGCGCGTGGACGAGCGCCTCGCGCGGCGCCGCGTGCATCGCCTTGGGCAGGGCGCGGGCGAGCGGCGCGAAGAGCGCGCGGTCGGGGCACGCCTTCACCACACCGATGAAGAAGGAGCACGCGAGCTTGTACGACTCGCTCGGCAGCGTGGTGGGCTCGAGCAGCGCATCGAGGGCGCGCAGCACGTCGGCGCGGCTCACTACGCCGAGGTCGGCGAGCGCGTGCTCGACGTCTTCCATGCTGGTGTGCCGCGTGTCTCGGATGGCGGCGACGATCTTGCGGCTCATCTGCTCCCTGGCCACGAGGCTAGCAGAACCCTCCGCCGTCCATGGCTGGACGGGCCGCCGGCTCGCCGCGTCGGACGGCGCACACCGGTCCGGCGTATCGTGGCTCGTGCGCCTGGCTGTCGTCGGCGATCGTCTGGAGCGTCTCCCGCTGTCCGTCCGCGCGGAGCTCCACCGCCGCCCGCACCTCGCGGCCCTCACGCTCGCCGCCTCCGGCCTCGCGTCCGCCCACGATCGCGCGCTCCTGGCGGCGCTCCTGGCCACGGCGAGCGGCGCGGAGCTCGCGCTGCTCGATCGCGCGGCCCGCTCCCGCGCCACCCTCGCCGCGCTCGGCCTCCACGAGCACGCCTTCACCGTCGCCGACGTCGACACCGCCGCCGCCGCCGACGACGGCGACGATGCGGCCGGCGACGCTCCGGACACGGGGACCGCGCTGTTGTGCGTGTTGTCCACCGTGCGCGACGGGCGCGTGCGCGAGGCCGCCACCGCGGCGCTCGCGTCCCGCCGCGCGTGGCCCGCGACGGCGGCGCTGTTCGTGCGCACCGACGACGTCGTGCCCGCGGTCGCCGCCTGCGCCGTGCAGGCGCTCGAGCGCCGGCTCGGCCCCGCGCTGCTCGACGACCTCGTCGTCTGCGCGCCGCTCGTGGAGACGCGCGACGCCGCCGTGCGCACCACGCCGGAGGGCACGCGGCTGCGCGCCGAGGCCCGCGCGCTGCTCCTCGCCGACCACCCCGCGAGCGTCGCGGCCCTGCGCGCCGGCATCGCGCACGCGCACCCCGCGGTGCGCGCGGCTTGCGGGCGCCTCGTCCTCGTGGAGGGCTCGGCGGAGGAGTCCGTGCTCACCGCGCTGCTCACCGCCCTCGACGACGGCACGCCCGGGCGGCGTCGCTTCGTCGCTGCGCGCGTCTCGCGTGGGACCCTGGCGCCCTCGGTGCTGCGCGCCCTCCTGCCGCGGCTCGTCGCGGATCCCTTGCCCGCGCTCCGCCGCGCCGCGGCGTCCGCCGCGCGCCACCTCGGGCGCAGCGACGTCCTCGAGGCGCTCACCGTCGACGCCAGCGCCGACGTCCGCGTCCGCGCCCGCGCGTGGCTCGGCCGCGCCGGCGGCGAGGAGCAGCGCGAGCGGGCGTGCGCGGTCCTCGCCCGCGCAGCGTCGTCGTCGTCGTCGTCGTCGTCGTCGTCGTCGCCGGTGCGGGGCGCCCTCGGCGCGCTCGCCGAGATCGGCCGCCCCGCGGACTTCCCGTTCGTCGCAGCGTTCCTGCACGACCCGCGCACGCGCGTCGTCGCCGAGGCCGTGCGCGCCCTCGCCGGCATCCACGCCTCCGGAGGCCTCGAAGCCTTCGCCGACGTCCTGAACGACAAGCTCAACAGCGGCTCCGCCGCGGTCGCGCTCGAAGCCGCGCGGGGCCTCGCGCTCCTGCCCGCGCACCTCCGAGACGCCGGGGCCATCGCCGCGCGCCGCCGTGCCTTGCCCGGCCGGCGGCTGCGCGTGCTCCTCGACCGCCTCGAAGACGGGTGACGGCGGCTGCGGCTACTCGATGTCGTCGGTCTTGGCGCGGCCGCGGGCGAGCTCCCGCTGCAGGCGCTCGTGCAGCTCGCGCGCCGAGCTCTTGCCGCTCGACTTCAGGAGCTGGTTGCGCGCGGCCACCTCGATGATGACGCCCATGTTGCGGCCGGCGCGCACCGGCACCGTGATGAGCGGGGTCTCGACGTCGAGGATGGTGAAGAAGCGGTCGTCGAGGCCGAGGCGGTCGTACTCCTCGTCCTCACGCCACTCGACGAGCTCGGCGACGAGATCGATGCGCTTGCGCTCGCGGACGGCGGAGACGCCGAAGAGGTCGCTGATGTTGATGATGCCGAGCCCGCGGATCTCGAGGTGGTGCTTGGTGAGCGCCGAGCCGAAGCCGTAGAGCGTCTCGGCCCCGCGACGGCGAATGGTGACGACGTCGTCGGCCACCAGCGGATGCCCGCGCTGCACGAGGTCCAGCGCCAGCTCGCTCTTGCCGATACCGCTCTTGCCGAGGAGCATGACGCCGATGCCGTGCACCTCGAGGAGCACGCCGTGCATGGTGGTCTGCGCCGCGAGCTGGTCGTCGAGGAACGCCTCCACGCGGGAGATGAAGACGTCTGTGCCCTGCGGCGTGGTGAACAGCGGGGTCTTGGCCTCCGCCGCGGCCCGCACGAGATCGTCGGGGACGTGCATGCCCTTGGTGCAGATAACGACCGGGAAGTCACAGGCGCAGAACGTCCGGCACGAGTCCGACCGGGCGTCGTCGGGCATCTTCTCGAGATAGGTGAGCTCGGTGGAGCCGAGGATCTGCACCCGGCCCTTCTGCACGAAGTCGGTGTAGCCGGTGAGCGCCAATCCGGGCTTCTGGATCTTCGACAGCGTGATGACGCGCGAGGTGTCGCCCTCGGTGAGCGCGCGGAGTTGGAGGTCTTCGGCCGCGAGGAGGTCGGCGACCTTGGCGGAGCGCATGCTCAATACCGCGCGTCCTCGGCTTCGATCTCCTGCCAGACCGCCTCGGCGTCGTTGGCTTCGAGGAGGCGCCGGTGGAAGGCGGAGTCCGAGAACAGGCGCGAGATGCGCGCCAGCGCCTTCAGGTGAAGGCCGCCGGCGCTCTCCGGGGCGAGCAGGACGATGAAGATCTTGCTCGGCTGCCCGTCGAGCGCGCCGAAGTCGATGCCCTTGTCGTGCAGCCCCAGGCACGCCACGAGCTGGTCGAGGCGCTCGAGCTTGCCGTGCGGGATGGCGAGGCCGTCCTTGATGCCCGTGGAGCCGAGGCGCTCGCGCTCCTCGAGGACGCGCACGATCTGGTCCTCGTCGGCGACGGCGAGCTCGGTGTTGGCGCTCGGCGGCACGATCCCCTTTTGCACGAGCTCACGCAGCACCGCCGCCTTCGAGTTGGACTGAAGGCGGTGAATGATGCGGCCCGGCTCGAGAATGTCGACGAGCTTCATAAGCGCTGTGCGCGCTTACCCCTGCATTGCGCCACGGGCAACCCTAATGCTTGCCGTTCATGCCGCTCATCTGCGGGGGCTCCACCAGACCGAAAGAACCGTCTTTGCGCCGGTAGAGCACGTTCATCATGTTCGACTTCGCGTTCAGGAACACGTGGAATTCCTCGTGGAGGAGGTCCATCTGCATGATGGCTTCCTCGACGAGCATCGGCCGCGCGTCCACTTCCTCGTGGCGCACGACCTGCGCCGGCACACCCACCGGCACCTCCACCTCCGACGGGTCCGACGCCGCGATGACGTGGTGGCGCACCTTCATGGCCAAGCCTTCGCGCGGCTTGTGGCTCGCGAGCTTGTTCCGGTAGCGCTTGAGCTGCCGCTCGATCTTCTGTGCGGCGCCGTCGATGGAGCCGTACATGTCCGCCGAGGTCTCTTCGCCGCGAATGCGCATTCCGTTCGCGATCACGTTGATCTCGGCGCGGTGCATGTGCTTTTCGACGGAGAGCACGACGTGGGCGTCGGTGGGCGCGTGGACGTAACGCTCGATGCGCGACACCTTGTCGGAAGCGAAGCTCTTGAGCGCGTCGGTGGCTTCCATGTGCCGAAACGTGACGGAGACCTGCATGTGGGGGATCCTCCGGGGGTTGTCGGCAGCCTAGCCCGACGCCGGTTGGTCAGAAACTCTGTCCCAAGGTGATGTAGGGGTACGGGGCAAAGCCCTCGACGGACGACGCGGCCACGTCGACCCGGATGATGAAGTTCTGGTTCCAGGAGATGAGGAAGGCCCCCCCGATGCCGATGGGGAGGGTGGGCGAAGGCGCCCCCAGGTCGTCGAACGCGAGGGAGACGAAGCCGGCGTCGAGGAAGGCGTTGGCGATGAGGCCGAACTGCTGCCCGAGGAAGTCAAAGTAGAGGAAGTGCCAGCGCAGCTCCTGCTGCTCGAGGACCTTCACGCGCCCGAGGTAGCGCTGCCCGCGGATGCCGCGGCCGAGGTCGGCGCCGCCGTAGCCGGCGTAGGAGGTGCTTCCGCCGATGCTGGCGAGCTCGATGGTGGGCGGGTCACCCACGACCCCGTCGAGGATGAGGCGGCCGGCGACGACGAGGTCGCGGTTGCCGCGCAGCAGCGGCGTGTACCCGCGCAGGGTGACGTTGGCGCCTGCGTAGCTCCACGTGGAGCCGACGAACGGGTGCGAGCCGCGGACCAATCCCTCGACGAACCAGCCGTGCCTCGGCGACGGCTCGTTGTCGCGGTTGTCCCAGATGAGCCCGGCCTGGAAGATGCTCAGCAAGCCCGCCTCGCCGCCGGGGATGTCCGTGGCGTACAGGCTGCCCGGGTACGGAAAGAGGTCGAGCTTTCCGTCGTGGTTGTCGTCGAAGATGGTGCCCGGGATGAACTGCGCGCCCCGCCAGCCGGCGAGGGCCTCGAGCTTGGGCTTTTGGCCGGGGTTGAGGCGGAAGCGCAGGTTCGCCGAGGCGTACGGCTCGATGTAGGGGAAGACGTAATAGTGGCGCAGGAAGGTGTCGCGCGCGTCCTTCTGCAACCCGAGCGCGTCGGCCTCCTTCTCGGCGACGACGTCGTCGCAGGTGACGGCGGGGCCGACGCCGCAGTAGTTCTGCGACAGGTTCTCGATGAAGCCCACCTCGCCCGTGAAGCGCAGCGGCAGGCCGAACGGCTCGATGGAGTCGAGCGCGAGCGCGTGGTGCTGCACGAGGTTGGTCGACACGAGGATGAGCAGGTGGATCTGGTTTTTGTAGGGCGCGGTCTTGCCGTCGTACTGGTAGAGGTTGGCGACCACGCCGAGCTGAAGGCCCGCGTCCGGGTTGAAGCCGAGGGCGGGCACGCCGCCGAAGCCCCAGCCCGGGCGCGTAAAGCGCGGGGCCTCGCCGCCGGCGATGGCGCTGCCCTTGTCCGCGGGGGCCGCGCTGGCGTCGCGTGCGCTGGCGTCGCGTGCGCTGGCGTCGCCGGCGCTGGCGTCGCCGGCGCTGGCGTCGCGTGCGCTGGCGTCGCCGGCGGGGGCGTCGCCCGCGGGCGCTGCGGGGGCGGGGGTGGCGCAGAGCAGAGCGAAGGCGGCGAGGGTGGCGTGCACACCGCTCGTTACCACGAGCGCGGCCGGGCAGCGCCCCCCGAGCTCGGGACGCCCGGCCCCGCCAGCGCTAGTCTCGGCGGGTGGAGGTCGAGGACGGCGACGAGCCCCTGGTGCTCACCGAAGCGCTCGAGCGCCTCGGGCGCTACCACCTGATCGAGCGCATCGGCGTGGGCGGCATGGCGGAGGTCTACCTCGCCGAGCAGGAGGGCCTCGCGGGCTTCTCCCGCACCGTCGTCGTCAAGCGCATCCTCGAGCACCTCGCGTCGGACCGTCACTACGTCGAGATGTTCCTGCGTGAGGCCCAGCTCGCGGCGCGGCTGCAGCACACGCACATCGTGCAGCTCCTCGACTTCGCCGAGGACGGCGGCAACTACTTCATCGCCATGGAGCACGTCGACGGGCTCACCCTCGATCGCCTCGCCGCCACCGCGTGGCGCATGGGGAGGAGCCTGCCGATGGAGCTCGTCTGCGCTGCGGTGGCGGAGGCGGCGCTCGGCTTGCACCACGCGCACACGCGACCCGACGGCGCGCTCGTCCACAGAGACGTCACGCCGGAGAACCTCATGATCAACCGGGAGGGCGTCACCAAGGTGCTCGACTTCGGCATCGCCAAGCCGCTCGACGACAAGTCGCGCTCGATGACGGCGGCGGGCGAGCTGAAGGGCAAGCTGCGCTTCCTCTCGCCCGAGCAGGTGACGGGCAAGCGCCTCGACGCGCGCACCGACGTCTTCTCTCTCGGCGTTACGCTCTACTGGCTGCTCACGGGCGTCCCGCCCGCAGACGGCGCGTCGGACCTCGAGGTGATGGAGGCCGTGGTGCATGGGCGGCCGCCGGCGCCGCGCACCATCAACGAGACAATCCCGGCGCAGCTCGAGGCGCTCGTCTTGAAGATGCTCGCCAAGGACCCCGACGAGCGCGTGCAGGACGCCGACGCCGTCCACGACGCCCTCGCCTTCTGCGTCGCCGCGCGCAGGAAGGTGGTCATGCCGTTCGTGGCGGACATGCTCGCCGCCGGCCCCGCCACGCAGAAGGCGCCGCGCGACCTCAAGGACCTCGCCGCGGCCGTGCCGGCCACGGAGCTGATGTCGTCGTGGGGGCTCGTCGAGCTGAGCGAGGCGTTCCCGCTGCCGCCGCGCACCGAGCCGCCCGTCGACGACGCGGTCACCCTCGACGACCAGCCCCTGCCGGCGCTCGCCGTCAAGAGCGACGAGAGCGTCTTCACCACGAAGAGGCCGCTGGAACCGACCGTCCAAACCCGCGTGCCCCGCCCGCCGTCCGACACCGTCGTCGAGCCCGCCTCGGTCTTCGACAGCGAGCTCGAGACCGACCCGCTCTTTCGCAAGCCCAAGCCCTAGCGCCAAGCGCGCGGATCCGTTGCGATTTGCGGAAAGTCCTTGTCCGAGAATCTTTCGAAGCTTAGGAATGTCGCATGGACGCGAGCGATTCGCCGGAGTCCGAAGCAAACGACGCCGAGGCGCCACCGAGCCTCATCGCGCGGCTTATCGCGTCGTGGATGGGCCTGTCGATGAAGATCAACGGCCCCATGCGCCCGATGCGGGACGCCGTGGAGACGGGGATGACGATCCAGCAGATCGCCGCGCTCCACATCCTCATGTTCGAGGGCCCCTGCTCCATCAGCCAGCTCACCGAACTGTTGCGCTTGTCCGTGTCGGCCACCAGCCACCTGGTGCAGCGCCTCGTGGAGGCCGGATACGTGCGTCGCTTCGAGGACGAGACCGACCGGCGCAGCAAGCTGGTGTCGCTCACGGCGGACGGCAAGAAGCTCGTCGAGCGCATGATGAAGACGCGCCTCGAGGAGCTCAAGGCGTCGGCGGCGCACCTGTCGTCCGCGCTCCGGGGGGAGCTCAAGCCCGTCCTCGAGCGGGTGGTCGAGGAGCTGTCGTGGAAGGCGGGCGAGGCGTGGGCGCGGCGCGCGCAGCCCCCGCCCCGCGACTTCCGCGGCAAGGACATGTGCGGCACCGACCTCGCCGGGCAGGACCTGAGCGGCGCCGTCTTCACCGACGCCCGCCTCGACGGCTCCGACCTCGACGGCGCCACCTGCATCGGCGCCAGCTTCACGCGCTCGCGCCTCGACGGGAGCTCCCTCGACGGCGCGGCCTTCACCGGCGCCAGCTTCGTCGACGCGCGCCTCGACGGCAGCTCCGCCGACGGCGCGATCTTCGACGGCGCGGACCTCTCGGGCGCGCGCTTCGACGGGTGCTCCCTCGACGGTGCCAGCTTCGACGGCGCCGTCGCGCGCGGCGCCCGCTTCGACGGCAGCTCGCTCGACGGCGCCAGCTTCCGCGGCGCCGACCTTCGCGACGCCCGCCTCGACGGGTGCGCGCTGGACGGCGCGTGCTTCGAGGGCGCGCTCAACGTTCCGCGCAACGTGGCTGCACGCCTCGACGCGCGTGGTTTTTGGCGGGACTGACGGTACAGGAGGGTCTCATGGCTGACGCGATCGTGGACGTAACTGGAGTGATCAAGGACTACCCGCTGGGCAAGCTCAAGGTGCGTGCGCTGCACGGCATCGACCTGAGCATCGAGCGCGGCGAGTTCACCACCATCGCGGGGCCCTCCGGCAGCGGCAAGACCACGCTGTTGAACCTCATCGGCTGCGTGGACGTCCCCACCGAAGGGAAGGTCGTCGTCGACGGCCAGTCCACCGGCGAGCTGTCGGACAAGGCGCTCACCGAGCTGCGCTTGCACAAGCTCGGCTTCATCTTCCAGAGCTTCAACCTGGTGCCCGTGCTCACCGTGGAGCAGAACGTCGAGTTCCCGCTGCTCCTGCAGGGCAAGGTGGCGGCGCCCGAGCGCAAGAAGCGCGTGAAGGAGATCCTCGACCGGGTGGGCATCGGTGAGTACCTGCACCACCGGCCCAACGAGCTGTCCGGCGGGCAGCGCCAGCGCGTGGCCATCGCCCGCGCGCTCGTGTCCAAGCCGCGTCTGGTGCTCGCCGACGAGCCCACCGCCAACCTCGACTCCGTCACGGGGCACTCCATCATCGAGCTCATGAAGGAGCTCAACCATCAGGAGGGCACCACGTTCATCTTCTCCACGCACGACCAGCGCGTGATCGATCAGGCCGACCGCATCATCCGCATCGAGGACGGCCGCATCGTCAACGACGGGTCCTCGAAGAAGGCGGCCTGAGATGGACGTCGCACGTTTGCTCGTGAAGCTCGGGCTTCAGAGCGTCATCGCGCACAAGCGCAAGAGCTTGATCGTCGGTGGCCTCATGGCCTTCGGCGCGCTCATCGTCGTCCTCGGCATGTCGCTGCTCGACGCCATGGAGCACTCCATGCGCGGCAGCATCGTCGAGAGCGTCACCGGCGACATCCAGGTGTACTCCAAGGACGCCAAGGACAAGCTCGCCATCCTCGGCGGCTTCGGCATGGGCACGCCCGACATCGGCGAGCTGACCACCTTCAAGAAGACACGCGACGAGCTGATGAAGGTCGACAACGTGAAGGCCGTGGTCCCCATGGGCACCACGGTCGCCACGGTGTCCACGCCCGGTGACCTCGACCGCGCCCTCGAGGCCTTGCGCGACGCCGTCCGGCACCACGACGACGGCGACATGCAGGCCGGCGCCGCGCAGGTCAGGCGGCTGGCGAAGGTCCTGCAGGATCAGCGCGGCCGCCGCGCCGAGATCGCGCACACCTCCGATGACGCCGAAGCCGACGCCGTCCTCGCCCGCGCGCTCTCCGACGAGCTGTGGGCGAGCTTCAAAGACGAGCCCCTGCCGGTGCTCGACTGGCTCGACACCAAGCTCGCGCCGCTCGGCGAGGAGGGGCAGCAGATCTACCTGCGGCTCGCGGGCACGGACCTCGACGCGTTCAAGGCGCAGTTCAAGAAGATGGAGATCCTCGACGGCCAGATGGTGCCCGAGCACCACCGCGGCATGCTCGTCGGACAGAAGTTCCTCGATCGTCGCGTGAAGATGGCCATCGCCATGAACCTCGACACCATCAAGGACGAGCTGGCCAAGGGGAAGACCATCGCCGCCGACCAGGTGCTGCAGGAGACCGCTCAGAAGAACGTGCGGCTCTCGCCCAAGATCCTCTACGAGCTCCAAGCCGGCGACGTCGCCACCGTGGAGCAGCAGTTGCGGCAGGCGCTCCCCGAGAGCAAGGCCACCGACCTTCAGGGGCTGCTCGAGGACCTGCTGCGCGTCGACGACGGCAACTTCGCGGCCCGATACAAGCTGTTCTACGACGTCGTCGCGCCGCACATTCAGCTCTATCCGTTCAAGGTCGGAGACACCATCACGCTCACGGCGTTCACGCAGAGCGGGTATCTCAAGAGCGTGAACGTCAAGGTGTACGGCACCTACGCGTTCAAGGGCCTGGAGAGCTCGGACCTCGCGGGCGCCCTCTCCCTCATCGACATCATGACGTTCCGCGAGCTCTACGGCGCGCGAACGCACGCGCTCGATCAAGAGCTCCTGGCGATGAAGAAGGACGTGGGGGCGGAGGACGTCGCGCGCGAAGACGCGGAGGCCGAGCTGTTCGGCTCCGCCGACACCGCCGTGGTCACCGAGGTGACGCAGGCGGCGACCGACAAGATCGAGGCCGGCTCGCTGGGCAACAAGGCCGAGCGCGCGAAGGAGATCACCAGCGCCACCTTCACGCAGGAGCAGGTGGACAATGGCCTCGCCACGTCGGCGGCCGTGATCCTGAAGGACCCCGGCAAGATGTGGCCCACCATCGCCGCCATCAACGCGCGGAGCGATCAGACGGGCTTGCAGGCGGTGGACTGGCAGAGCGCCGCCGGCATCATCGGCCAGTTCATCTGGGTCATCCGCGGCGTGCTCATCGTGTCGTTGTTGATCATCTTCGCGGTGGCCATCGTCATCATCAACAACTCCATGGTGATGGCCACGCTCGAGCGCGTGGCCGAGATCGGCACCATGCGCGCCATAGGCGCAAAGAAGCGCTTCGTGACGTCGATGATCATCTTCGAGACCGCCGTGCTCGGCATCATCGCCGGCAGCGCGGGGGCGCTCGTCGGCGCGGCTGTCGTGACGGTCGCGCACATCAAGGGCATCCCCGCCCCCAACGACATCTTCGTCTTCCTCTTCGCCGGTCCTCGCCTCTTCCCGGCTGTCTCGGCGGGGAACCTCGGCCTGGCCCTCCTCGCCACCATCGTCGTCAGCGTGGCCGCCACGCTCTACCCCGCGCGCCTCGCCACCCGGATTCAGCCGGTGGTGGCCATGCAGGGCAAGGAATAGGTGACGCCATGATTTCCATCGCCATTGCGTTCCGCAACCTCCTCGCCGCTCGCAGCAGGACGGTGTTCCTCGGGGCCGCGCTGTTCCTGGTGACCATGTTGATGGTCATCCTCATGGCGCTCACCGCAGGCATCCGCGACAACATGATCCGCGCGACGACGTCGGTGTCGTCGGGGCACGTGAACATCGGCGGCTTCTACAAGACAACCCAGTCCGACGCGCCGCCGCTCATCACCCACGTGGCCGAGCTCAAGAAGCTCGTGCACGAGGTGCTGCCGGACGCCGTGCGCGTCATCGACCGTCAGCGTGGCTGGGGCAAGATCATCGCCGAAGAGGGCTCGGTGCAGGCCGGCATCAACGGCATCGACATCGACGAGGAAGGCGCGCTGCTCGACATCCTCACGCTCGCGCCCGAGTCCGACTACCAGGAAGACCCCAAGGAGCCCATGCGCGTGCGCGGCGACTTCAAGGCGCTCAAGACCCGCAAGGACGGGATCATCCTGTTCGCGGGCCAGGCCAAGCGCCTGAAGGTCGACGTCGGTGACCCGGTCACCCTGCGCGCCGAGACGGGCCGCGGCCAGGTGAACACCGTCGACGCCACCGTGGTGGCCATCGCGCGCGACCTCGGCCCACTGTCGGGCTGGGCGGCGTTCGTCCCCAAGGCGACGGTGGCCAACCTCTACCAGCTCAAGCCCGACGTCTCCGGCGCCATCCAGATCTACTTCAAGGACGTGTCGCAGTCGGAGGACGGCATGAACCGCTTGCGCGCGGCCATGCTCGCCAAGGGCTACCCGCTGATGGACCATGAGTCGTCGCCGTTCTTCATGAAGTTCCAGACGGTGATGAGCGAGGACTGGACCGGTCAGAAGTACGACATCACCACGTGGAAGGACGAGGCGAGCTTCCTCACCTGGATCCTCACGGCCATCTCGTCGGTGTCGTTCCTGCTGCTGTCGCTGCTCACGGTCATCATCGCCGTGGGCATCATGAACACCATGTACATCGCGGTGCGCGAACGCACGCGGGAGATCGGCACCCTCCGCGCCATCGGCATGGGCCGCGGCGCCATCCTGCGCCTGTTCCTCACCGAGGCGCTCGCGCTCGGGCTCGCGGCCACGGCGGCGGGCAGCATCGCCGGGAGTCTCATCGCCACCGCCATCGACGCGAGCAACGTCCGCGTCGGCGTCGACGCGCTGCGCATGATCCTCTTGTCGGACACCGTTCACTTCGCGCCGCACATCGGCGCCGTCATCACCGCGGTGGTGGCTTTCACCCTCCTCACCGGCCTGTCGGCTCTGCTGCCGGCGCTGCAGGCGAGCCGCATCGCCCCCGTCACCGCCATGCAGAGCGCGGACTGAACCCCAAGGAGCACCCCATGTTTTCCGCCATCGCCCTCACTCTCGCCCTCTCGGGGATGCAACAAGGCGCTACGCCCTCGGACGCAGACCTCGTCAAGATGCTCGCCACTATCGACGACCGCACCGAGAACAGCGGCGACTACAAGTCCGTCGCGTACCTCGAGCAGAAGGAGCGCGGCAAAGACATCGTCGCCCGCGAGGTGGTGGTCTACCGCCGCGACGCCGACGACAAGCTGATGATCCTCTTCACCAAGCCCAAGGCGGAAGCGGGCAAGGGCTACCTGCGCCTCGACAAGAACCTGTTCATGTACGACCCCACCGTCGGCAAGTGGGAGCGCCGCACCGAGCGCGAGCGCATCGCCGGCACGGACTCGCGCCGCCAGGACTTCGATCACTCGAACCTCGCCGGCGAGTACACGCCCAGGTACGTGGGCGAGGAGAAGCTCGGCAAGATCGACGTCACGCACCTGTCGCTGTCGCAGAAGCCCGGCGTCGACGTCGCGTTCCCCGTGGTGGAGCTGTGGCTCGACAAGAGCAGCGGCAACATCCTCAAGCGCCAGGACAAGGCGCTCTCGGGCAAGCTGATGCGCACCACGTACTACCCCAAGTGGAACAAGATCTACTCGGAGTCCAAGAAGTCCGACGTCTACTTCGCCGGGGAGATCCGCATCTACGACGAGGTCGAGAAGGGCAACAGCACGCTCATCGTCATCCGCGACACGGACCTCAGGCCGCTTGACGCCAACTTGTTCACCAAGGCCTGGCTCGAGTCGAAGAGCCGGTGACGTTGATGACCTCCGCCCACTCGAAGGGGACGCTGCGGCGCGGCGGCGTGTGCCCCGCGGTGGCGGCGCTCGCGCTCCTCGTCGCCGCGCCTGCGTTCGCGCAGGACGCCGACCGCCCGAGCGAGGACGACATGTTCGGCGGCTCGTCCACCACCACCGACGAAGGCGCGCCCGCCCAGGACGCGCCGGCGGAGGGCGGCAGCTCGAGGGACGAACAGATCTTCGGCGGGGGCGCGCCGGCGTCCATCGAGCACCCCGACATCCTCGCGCGCGAGGAGAACGCGCTCGACATCGGCGGGCAGGTCTTCCTCCGGCTCAACGACACCTGGCGCAACAAGGACTCCGTCGGCGACACACAGCTCAGCTCGCCGTCGCTCGCCGACGTCTTCGCCGACGTCCGGCCCAACGATCGCGTGCGCGGCTTCGGCCAGGTGCGGCTCAACTACGACTTCACGGTGCAGCCGGGGCAGACCGATCTGTTCGGCAACGAGCAAAAGCAGTTCGACCTCCAGCTCGACCAGCTCTGGATCAAGTTCGACCTCGGGCGCGTCGCCTACGTCACCGCCGGTCGCCAGCACATCCGCTGGGGGACCGGGCGCTTCTGGAACCCCACGGACTTCATCAACACCGAGGTGCGCGACTCCGTCGACTTCTTCGACACGCGGCTGGGCGTGAACCTCATCAAGGTGCACTTCCCGTTCGAGGCGCTCGGCTGGAACCTCTATCTGCTCGGCGTGTTCGACGGCGTCGACGTCCTCAACGACTCCGGCGTCGCCGCACGCGCCGAATTCGTCGTCGGCCCCGGCGAGATCGCGCTGTCGTCTCTCGTGAAGAAGGACGCCCCGCTGCGCTTCGGCTTCGACGCGTCCGCGGGCATCTGGCTGTTCGACGTGCGCGCCGAAGGCACGGTGCAGCGCGGCCTGGACCAGAAGAAGTTCGAGGGCACGCTCGACTTCGCAAACGGCAAGGTCCCCACCGAGGTTGCCGGCACCGACGATCAGTGGTTCGCCCGGGGCGTCGTCGGCGCCGACCTCCAGCTGAAGTACAGCGACGAGGACAGCATCCTCATCGGCGGCGAGTACTTCTACAACCAGGCGGGCTACTCGAACGCCAAGCTCTACCCGTTCCTCGCGCTGAACGGCGCGTTCACGCCGTTCTACCTGGGGCAGCACTACTTCGGCGCCTACGTCTCGCTGCCGAGCCCGCTGTCGTTCAACGACACGTCAATCACCGTCTCCACGCTGGGTAACCTCTCGGACGGCTCGTACCTGTCGCGCCTCGACGTGCAACAGCTCTTCCTCACCAACCTCACGGTGAACGTCTTCGGCGCCGTGCACTGGGGAAACCCGGGCGAGATGAAGCTCGGCGTGGACATCCCCGCGGTGCCCACCATCCCCGCGTTGGCAAACGGCCTCACCATCGAGCCGCCCATCGTGGACGTCGGCGCCGCGCTGCGCGTCTCCCTGTAGCGCGGAGCGCGTCCCCCGCTGCTCGTCGCGCGGTATGGTCCGCGCCATGATCTTCCTGGCTCCGCTGCTCGCGCTCGCGCCCGCGCTCTCCGATGTCACGCTCGACCAGCTCGAGCCCGGCAAGGAGATCCACGGCTTCACCCCCACCGCCGTCTACCTCGACGACAGCGACCACCCCATCGGCGCCCGCTTCGTCCACGACAAGACGGGCTTCACGCTCGACTACCTGCAGATCGAGTCGGCGCCGCAGGGCTTCATCTGGGTGACCTCGTTCCCCACGTCGGACAAAGGGGAGCCGCACACGCAAGAGCACCTGCTGCTCGGCAAGGGCGACCGCGGACGCAGGCTCGGCAGCTTCGAGGCCATGGAGCTGGCGTCGTCGTCGGCGTTCACCGATCAGTGGCGGACCTGCTACCACTTCCACATCGAGGCCGGCCATGAGGCCTTCTGGCCCGAATTCGAAAACCAGCTCGGTGCGCTCCTGCACCCCGACTACACCGACGAGGAGATCCGGCGCGAGGTGCGCAACTTCGGCGTCGACAAGGCCGACGACGGCTCGCTTCACCTCGAGGAGAAGGGCACCGTCTACAACGAGATGGTGCGGACGTACGAGTCGCCCGACGCCGTCATGTGGCGCCAGGCGCAGCGCCTCATCTACGGGCTCGCGCACCCTTTGAGCTGGGAGTCCGGCGGCACGCCCGCGGGCATCCGCACCATGACGCCCGCCGACATCCGCTCGTTCCACGACGCCGCGTACCGCCTCGAGAACATGGGCATGATCGGCGCGTTCCCGTCGTCGATGTCGCTGGGCGACGTGCTCGACGGCACCGCCGCGGTCCTCGGCAAGGAGAAGGCGCCGCCGCCGGCCGCGCACAAGGCCATGACCGAAGCGGAGCTGCCGAAGCCCGACCCCGCGCCGCTCGGCGCCGTCGCCGTGGTGCCGTTCCCCTACAGCGACGAGACGAGCCCCGCGCCGCTCACGCTCGCCTGGCCGGCCACGCGCGACCTCGCGGAGAGCGATCGCGTGCTGCTCGAGCTGTTCCTGGACGCCTTCGCCGGCGACGAGAGCACCACGCTGTACAAGAAGCTCATCGACGGCAAGACGCGCGAGCTGGACCTCGGCGCGAGCGGTGTGTCGTCGTGGCTGAGCCCGGACCAGGGTGAGCCCGTCTACATCATGCTCGCGGGCGTGAAGGCGAGCGCCGAGAACGCAAAGACCGTCATGGCGGTGCGCGCGCTCGTCGAGCGCGAGCTGCACGCGCTGGCGGCGCTGCCGCCGGGGGATCCGGCGCTCGCCGCGTTCGACGAGCGCGTGAAGAGCCGCGTCCTCGACACGCGTCGACGGCTCGCGAAGTTCCTCGACACCCCGCCGGGCTTCGGCTTCCGCGGCACGGGCCCCGACTGGGTCAACCACCTCCACGAGCTGAAGAAGACGAGCGGGTTCAAGAAGTCGTTGACGCTGCGGCCGGCGCTCGACGCCGTCGAGGCCGTCCTCGCCGCCGCCGACAAGCCGGGCGCCGCAAACCCCTGGAGCGAGCGCTTGAAGGCGTGGGGCCTCCTCGCCGCTCCGTTCGGCGTGGGCGCGCGGCCGAGCCCCGTGCGGCGCGCGCAGCTCGACGCCGCCCGCGACAAGCGCATCGCGGACGAGCTCCAGCGCCTCCAGAAGGGGTTTCGCACCAAGGACGCCGCCACCACGCTCGCCCGCTACCAGGAGGACGTCGCCCAACGCACGGCGGCCATCGAGGCGGCGTCCAGGGCGGCGCCGCTGCCGCCGCTCGTGGACAGCGCCCCGATGACCTTCGACGACGAGCTCAAATACGCCACCGACCCGGTGGCGGGGCTGCCGGCGCTGCGCGCCACGTTTGATCGCATGGTGAGCACGCGCGTCTCCCTCGCATTTCGCCTCGACGCCGTCCCCGAGAGGGACCTGTTCACGCTCGCCGTCATCGACGCCTTCATGGAGCAGGCGGGCGTCCTCGTCGACGGCAAGCCCATCGCCGCCGACGCCATGCGCGAGCGGCTGCGTCGCGAGGTGCTCGAGCTGTCGGTGTACGAGACGGAGAACGCGTACACCGGGCGCGCGGAGCTGGTGGTGGCGGGCGCGGGCAACGACGTGGCCGAGACGCACAAGGCGCTCGGCTGGATGGGCCACGTGCTCCTGCACCCCGACTGGCGAGCGGAGAACCTGCCGCGCCTGCGCGACGTTGTCGATCGACAATTGAACGCCGCGCGCCAGCGCATGCTCGGCCCGGAGGAGACGTGGGTCACCGGGCCGCGCGATGCGTGGTGGAAACAGACGTCACCTCTCCATCTGCACGTGGGCTCGTTCCTCACGCAGGTCCATGACCTGTTGCGCGTCAAGTGGATGCTCGCCGCCACCGGCGACGCCGCCGCCGACAAGAAGCTCGCCCGGGCGCTCGACGGCCTCGCGCCGCTCGGGGCCACGCTGTCGCGCGCACAGCTCACCGCTTTGTCGTCGCAGCTCGCGGGCGACGCACATGACGCTGGGACACAAGCCGCCGCCGCCGCCGTCGTCGCGGCCGCCGCGAGCGATGCGGCGAAGGGCGTCGTGCGCGCCGCGGGCAAGGACCTCGCCGCGTTTCTGCCGGACCTGCCCGACGGCTCCCTCGCCGCGGACTGGGCGTCGCTGTGCAAGGAGATGGCGGCGGGCGTGCGCGCGGGGCCTGCGGCGGCGCTCGAACAGCTCGAGGCCGTACGCAAGAAGATCGTCACCACCGGCAACGCCCGGATCGTCGAGGTCGGCTCGAGCGCGCACCAGGCGGCCGTCGCCGGCGACGTCGCTGCCCTCGTGAAGCAGCTCGCGCGCGGCAAGCCGGCGCGCCAGCGCTATGTCGACAAGCGCGGCATCGTCGAGCGCATGAAGGATCACGACAAGGACGCCGCCGCCGCCGTCTTCGTCGGCCTCGTCGATCCGGCCACGTCGAGCGGGGTGTTCCTCAACGCCGCGCCGGCGCCTGACTACAGCGCGCGCAAGGACGACGATCTGCTCGACTACCTCGCGGCGGTGACCTACTCGGGCCACGGCGCGCACAGCATGTTCATGAAGACGTGGGCGGCGGGGCTCGCGTACTCGAACGGCCTGCACCCGCAGCCCTGGGACGGCCGCGTGGAGTACTACGCCGAGCGCTGCCCGCTGCTGCCGCAGACGCTGCGCTTCGTGATCTCCCAGATCAAAGCCGCCGGCGTCGACGACAACATCGCGCGCTACGCCGTGGCCGGCGCGTTTTCGTCGCGCGTGGCGCAGGCCTACGAGGCGCGCGCCTCGGCCATGGCCGCCAACCTCGTCGACGGCGTCACGCCGGACGTCATCCGTGGCTTCCGCGAGAAGATCAAGGCGCTGGCCAAGCGCAAGGATCTCGCCGACGACCTCGCCGCACGCATGCCCCGCGTCTACGGCGCCGTGCTCCCCGGGCTCGGGAGGCCCGTGAAGGACGGGGTGTACTTCGTCATCGGACCCGAGCCGCAGCTCAAGGCGTACGAGGACTACCTCCACGGCGCGCTGGGCAAAGACGTGGTGCTCCACCGCCTGTACCCGCGGGACTTCTGGGTGCCGTAAACGGCGACGCCCCCCGGCGGAAGGCTCCGTCGAGGGGCGTCGTTCGTGCGGGGCTCGCCCCGCTTCGGTCAGAGGCTCCCGAGGAACGCGTCGATCGCCTCGGCGTCGCGGTGGCTCAACCCGAAGTACGCGTCGCGCGACCCGGCCGCCTCACCGCCGTGGGCGGCGACGGCTTCGTCGAACGTCTGCGCCAGGCCGTGGTGCAGGTAGCTGGTCTTGAACCGCAGGCCCCACAGCGGAGTGGTGCGGAAGAAGTTGCTCGCTGCGCGGCCCTGGTAGCGCTGGTCGCCGTTGTCGTCGCCGAGGTCGTGGATCAGGAAGTCCGAGAACGGCTGGAACGTCTTGTGCGAGAGCGCGCCGATGCGGTGTGAGGTCCCGCCGGGCCACGGTGCGTAGTAGTCGTGCATCGTGTGGTGCTCCTTGGTGTGGCAGTCCTCGCAGCCGATGTCGCGGAACACCTCTTCGCCCTCGTGCACCTGGTGCGTGATGGCGCCGCGCGACGGCGGCGCCAACATCGCCATGAAGTCCATGATCAGGATGCTCGACTCCATGTGCAGATCGTTCGCCTGGGTGTCGGCGATCTTGCACTCGTCGGGGAGCTGATCGGTGTCGAGGCCGTTCGGGTGGCTCTCGCGGTCGTGAAACGGCGTCGTCATGCCGACCTCGTTCTGCATCGCCTCGGAGGTGAAGAAGAACAGCGACGAGTCCTGCGACTTCCACCCGAAGCGGCCGACGCGGGGCGCGCCCGAGACGACGGTGCGGGGGCGGATGAGCGTGACGCCCGGGAACGGCCGGTGCCCCTCGGCCTCGACGTTCCAATTGGGCGCGCCGTAGACGCCGTGGACACGCTTGTGGCCGTGCATCGAGGAGAGGATCTCGTCGTCGGTCATCGCGTCGATGAGCCCGTCGCCGAAGAGCGGCGGCGGGTGACGCAGCGACAGGATGCTCTCGGGGACGCCCACCGGCACCTGCTCCGGCGCCTCGTGGCAGTCGCCGCGATCGGCCACGCCGGCCGACTCGAGGCTCATGCGGTGGATGACGGGACCGCCCACCTCGTGGGACTCGAAGAAGCGCCCCTGGTCGACGACGCCGAAGTTCTGCACGTTGTCGGCGACGCCGTCCTCGCTGCCGCCCGCGACGGGCTGGGAGTGGCAGTGGACGCACGAGGTCGCGTTCATGAACGGGCCCACGCCCTCATGCGCCGTGAACTCGTGCTCGAAGCGATCGCGGCCGGCGTTGAACACGGCGAGCTCCTCGGCGGAGAGCCCGGGGAGAGGATCGCCGATGTTGGTGCCGCCGCCGTGCCCGTGGTGGGCGTCGGCGGAAGGCGCCGCGGCGACGAGGAGCGCGAAGAGCGCGACGGTGATGTGTACGGTGTGTTTGCGCATGTCGTGTCCTCCTTTCAACCGCAGAAGTCGTAGTAGGGGCCCGGGAAGGGCGGCATGGTGTGGGACACGCCGCACTGGCCGCGCATGCGCAGCTGGAGCGTCTGTCCACGGAAGTCGAGGTGGTAGCCCTCGGGGATCTCCTGGGGGAAGCCGCCCTGGTACGCGGTCATGATGTTGGAGCGCGACTTGAGGAAGTCCGGCTTGGGGAACGGCTCGAGGGTGATCGCCGTGAAGATGCCGTTGCCGGAGTGGATGCTCTCGAGCACCTCGTCGAACGAGCTGGCGTGATCGGCGGGGATGCCGCCCTGCACGTAGAAGTTCAGGAACTTGTCGGGCGCGCACAGGCGCTCGGGGACGAACGCGTCGTAGGTGCCGGCCTGCCCTTCGCTGTCGAGCATGCGGTCGTAGGCGAAGTTCCAGGTGAAGGTGAAGTTGCCGTCGGGCGGACCCTCGAACTCCGGCGAGCCCATGAGGAGCGCGGCCGGGATCACCACGGGGATGGCGTTGGCGGGCGGGCCGTCGGGGAAGTCCCACTCACTGCCGAGCAGCTCGGTGGTGAGGCCGTCGTAGTAGAACAGGACGTCCTGGGTGAAGAGCTTGCCGATGAACCAGAGCTGCCAGTGACCGTTTTCCACGGACACGAGGTGTTGGTTCCACTGGTTGGAGACGTCGCTGTCGCGGGTAGCGCTCATGCGATAGGGAAGGCCCTTGAACCTGGCCTTGATCTGCACGGTGTTCTTCGACTTCGAATACTTGATGGTGACGTCGACGGGGTTGTCGCAGATGGACTCCGTCTCGACGGCGTGCTCGCCGGGGAGCGCGTTGGCGACCATCTGGAAGTGCAGCGTCCCCTCGTCCGGCGGCGCATAGACCCAGCGCTGCTCGATGGAGGAGAAGCCGGTCTCCGGCCGAGGCGCCAGGGGCGGAGGAGCCGGCTCCGCCGCCCATGCAGCCGTGCCGGCGAGACAACTCAGCAGAACGCTCGTTCGTGCGAACGCAAATGGTCGTTTCATCAGGTCTCCTGCGGCCCTCGCCGCTTGGTAGGGGAGACCGATCCCGAGGGGTCAATTTTCCTGTCTTTTCTGTCGCCTACGCTCGTGCGCCCCCTCTGATCGGTTCGGCAGCCGTTGAACCCTGAGGGCCCGCGGGCATTGCTTCCAGGCCGTTGCCGGCAAGGTCGCCCTTTCGCTCGATCCAGTTTTGTTGTATCTGGCCGTCCATTCGATCGGCAATCGCGCGTCATTTCGAGACAGACCGGACGTGATGCCTGTCTCACCTCATGGGGAGGAGCGGTTGGACAAGACAGAAATCAACGCGACGGCGACCGAGATCAGAGTCGTTTGTCGAGGTGACCTGAACGCGGAGACTGTGAAAGCCATCACAGCCGACCTCGCTGCGAAGATGGAGACCCTGCCGCCTCACTCCTTCAATGTGATCATCGATCTCTGCGCGATCGAGGGCTGCGACATCTTCGGCCGCTCGCAGCTCGCGGAGATGCAGCGCTTGATCTCCCGTCGCGCCAAGCGCTCCGCGTACGTCGCGCAGCACTCGCGGTACCGCGGCCTCGGCCTCTGGGTCATCCATCTGGCGGACGACCCCAACGCCAAGAGCGTCATGAGCGACGAAGCCGTGCGCGCCTGGCTCGACGGCGAGGGCGCCCGCATGCCCTCGGCACGGGAGAAGACCATTCGACTCGCGGACAAGCTGAGCAAGGAGGGCGCGTGATGGAACCACGGCCGCTTTCGCTCAAAGAGCGCATTTTCGTTCAGATCGGCGTCCTCTACTCCAAGCGGATGTTCGGCAACGCCGAGCAGAGCTTCATCGAGGAGCTGATTCGCACCTTCGGCGTCAACGGCTTCTTCGAGTGGGGGAAGCAGACGGATCGCGTGAAGGGCGTCATGTCGCAGCGCTGGGACGACTTCACCGGCGAGCTGCTGCTCGGCTTCGGCGCCATGTGGAACGGTTGCACCTACTGCAGCCGCACGCACACCGCCGCCGCCAACTGCTACTACTTCAAGGACAAGGGTGAGCTGTTCCCCATCTCCGAAGACGACATCATCGACCTCCAGCGCATGTCCGACGAGGACGCGATGGCCAGGATCGAAGAGCTGTTGAAGGACGAGAAGTATGCGGAGACCCGCAGCATCCTTCGGCGCCAGTACGAGATGAAGCGCATGGTGCGCACACCCGAGAACCGTGACGACGAGATCATCGACATGGCCAACGCCGCCTGGGATTGGGCGACGGAGTGCAGCATCGTCGTCAGCCGGGACCCGGTGCCGCCCATCAGCCCCATCGGCAAGGACAAGGCGCTCGTTGCGCGTTACCGCGCGGCGCGCGGCGGCGACTACAAGCTCGCCGGTCCCCTGGCGCGCGCCGGTGTGACGCGCTGAGCTGAGCGTGACGACATCCACGGCGGGGAGGCGCTCGTCGCGGCAGGCGACGAGCTGCCCGCCGCGGGTGGCTCCGCCGCGCGCCGGAGCGCCTCGGGCCGCCGCACCCGCAGCGGGGCGCGTGGCGTCGGGAACCTCACTCAAGCGCCGCGGCGTTTCCCCTCGAGCCGCTGGGCACGTGGTGTGCACGAACGGCAGCGGGAGGTGCACATGCGCGCGCTCGTTGTCTACGAGTCGATCTTCGGGAACACGCGGGCGATCGCCGAGGCGATCGCACAGGGGCTCCGCGCGGGGCTCGACGTCGAGGTCGTCGAGGTCGGCAGCGAGCCGCTCGCGTCGGGCTTCGACCTCGTCGTCGCCGGCGGCCCCACCCACGCGTGGAGCATGAGCCGCGCGACCACGCGCGAGGACGCGCGCCAGCAGGCCCGCGCCCGGCAACACACGCCGGTCTCGGTGGGCATCGGGCTGCGCGACTGGCTCAAGCGCCTCGGCAGCCCCCCCGCCGGCGCGCTCGCGGCGACGTTCGACACCGCGATGCAGTCGCGCTGGTTCCCGACCGGTTCGGCGGCGCGGGCGGCGGCGACGGCGATGCAACGCCGCGGCTACCGCCTCGTGGCGCCGCCGGAGCAGTTTCGCGTGAGCGGCACCGACGGGCCGCTCGTCGACGGCGAGCTCGACCGCGCCGCCCAGTGGGGCGCGCGCCTGGCCGCGCTGTGCGCGCCGGAGCGCGCCGCCGCGACCCTGTAAGGCGCGGGCGGGCCATCGCGCGCGGCGGGGAGCGCGAACGCGCCCCGCTGCCGCGCCGGCTTGCAAGCGCGCTCGAGCCGCCGCGCACGGCGCCCCGTCAGCGGCCCCAGCAACGGCGAGCGCGCGGGTGGGGAGCACCGCTTCGGGCATGCGCGGCGCACACCCGAGCCGTCATCAGAAGACCTTCTTGCGCTTGTTGCTCGGGAGGATGCCGAGCATCTCGCGGTACTTCGCGACCGTGCGGCGGGCGATGTCGATGTTCTTGTCGGCGAGCATCTTCACGATGGCCGCGTCGGAGAGGGGGCGCTTGACGTCCTCGGCGGCGATGATGCGCTTGATCTCGTCCTTCACCGCCTCGGACGCGATGTTGGCGCCGTCGCCGGTGTTGATGCTCGAGTTGAAGAAGTACTTGAGCTCGTACACGCCGCGGGGCGTGTGCATGTACTTCCGTGACGTCACGCGTGAGACGGTGGACTCGTGCATCTCGATGTCGTCCGCCACCTCCTTGAGGATGAGCGGCCGCAGCGGGCCGGAGCCCTCGAACCAATCGCGCTGGTGCTTGAGGATGCTCTCGACGACCCGGTAGATGGTGCGCTGGCGTTGGTGGATGGACCGGATGAGCCACGTCGCCGAGCGCATCTTGTCCTTGATGTAGCTGCGCGACGGATCGGCAGGCAGCCGCTGCCCCGCCGCCCGCTGCGCCTGCGCCTCGCGGATCTTGTCGAGGTAGAAGCGCGACATCTTGAGCTTGGGCAGGCCGTCTTCGTTGAGCGAGATGATGAGCTCTTCGCCGAGCCGGTACACGTAGACGTCGGGCGTGATGTACTGCGAGTCCGGCATCGTACCTTGCGCGATGAAGTTGCGCGCGGGCCGGGGCTCGAGCTGCTCGACGATCTTCATCGCCTCGCCGACGTCTTCGAGCGTGCACTTGCAGTTGCGGGCGATGGCCGAGAAGTTGTGCTTCTCGGCGTCCTTCATGTGCGTGTCGACGATCTGCCACACGAGGCACTCGTCGTCGTAGCCCCAGACGTCGAGCTGCGCGAGCAGGCACTCCCGCAGGTCGCGCGCGAGCACGCCGACGGGATCCATGTGCATCACCCGCCGGCGGACGTTGTCGACCCACTCCACGGGCACGTCGAGCTCGCGGCCGACGATCTCCACCGCGTCGACGCGCTCGCCGTCGCCGGAGGGCTCGGGCCCGTCGGCGAGCAGGTCCGGCTCCGGCTCGTCCGCGCCGAGGTCGGCGAGCTCGGGCGTCGCGGGGCCGTCGGCGAGCAACGGCTCTTCCCCGTGGCCGTTGGCTGCGCCGCGACCGTCGTGGGCGACGTGCGCGCCGGCGGCGCCGCTTCGGTCCGCGCCGTTGTTGTCTGCGGTCTTGTCTGCGCCGTTGTTGCCGGCGCTGTTGTTGCCGGCGCTTTTGTTGCCGGCGCCGCTTTTGTCGGCGCCGTTTTTGTCGGACGGCTGCGGGCCCGGCTGGCGGATGGGGGCCGAGTCGAGGAAGCCGTCGTCGTTCATCTCGCCGAGGAGGCGGAGGGCGATGCTCTTTTCGAGCTCGTTCATGTCGCTCATCCGGACCTGCCAGAGGATGTGCTCCTCGAGGGTCTCGGCGCGCGTGAGCGTCTGATCGATGCCGGGGAGGTCGTCGAACTGCGTGTCGCGGCCGGAGCCCGCGGCAGGGGGGAGGTAGTTGTAGCTCTCGGCGTAGCTCTCCCAGTCGATGCTCTGCTCCGGGGGCTTTTCGCCACCGTCGCTGCCGAGGTTGACCTCGGACGCGCGCTCGTCGGACTTCTTCTCGATCGGCCCTTCGCCTTCGACACCGCCGGCGCGCGGCGCGTCCTCCGGCATCTCTTCGAGCACCGGGTTGTCGATCAGCTCCTGAGCGACGGCGTCCTTGAGCTCGAGGTGGTTGAGCGTCAACAGCTTGATCGCCATCTTGAGCTGCGGCGTCATCACCAGCGATTGCTGCAGCTTGGGGACGAGCTTGAGCTCCATGGGGGGCAGTATAAGCAAGACCCGGCCCTTGGCACGACCCTCGCAGAGAACCCCTGAACACCCGATGCAAATCCCGCCGATTTGCGCAATGAGTGCAACACCTTGCGCGCACTGATCCCATTTTTCGCCCTGCTCTCCGCGCCCGCGCTCGCCGACGGGATCAACCACTTCGAGGCCGCGGCAGGCCCCCACAACTACGTCGTCACCAACGCCCCCGCGGTGCTCCCGCACCTGACGCCGTCCGCCTGGTTGCTCCTGTCGTACGCGCACGATCCGTTGGTCTTCCGGGACAAGGACGGAAAGCTCGTGGATCGCATCGTCGAGCACCAGGTGAACGCGGAGCTGGCGGCGGCCCTCGGCCTCTTCGATCGCTTCGAGATCGGCCTCGTGGTCCCGGCGACGTACGTGAACGGCCCGGGCTTCGACGGGCAGGGCATCAACGAGCTCACCACCGGCGATCTGCGCGTGATGGCCAAGGCTCTGTTGACGCCGTGGAACGACGGCGTCGTCGCGAGCTTCCGCCTGCAGTCCGATCTCATCCCGGTGGCGCAGCTCAACAAGAAGGCGGGCGCGCTCGCCGGCGAGAAGATCCCCGACGTCACGCCGGCGTTCTCCGTGGGCTTCAACTCGCAGAACTTCCGCATCGGCGTCGATCTCGGCATGCAGATCCGCCAGCCCACGGACATCGACGCGCTCCAGGTCGGCAGCGAATTCACCTACGGCGCCGGCGCCGAGGTGACCATCCTGCCGAGCACGCTGTTGTTCACCACCGACGTCGTCGGCCGCGTGGCGCCGCAGTTCCTCGGCAGCAACCAGGACGAGTACCCGCTCGAGGCCAACGTCGCGATCAAGTGGTTCACGGGCCCCATCGTGCTGATGCTCGGCACCGGCACCGGCCTCGTCCCCGACTACGGCGCGCCCGACGTCCGCGCCTTCGCCGCCGTCGGCTACTTCAAGCGCGACGACGACCGCGACAAGGACGGCATCGTCGACGCGAGCGACAAGTGCCCCGACGATCCCGAGGACAAGGACGGCTTCGAGGATGAGGACGGCTGCCCCGATCCCGACAACGACGGCGACGGCATCCTCGACGTCAGCGACAAGTGCCCGAACGATCCCGAGGACATCGATCGCTGGCAGGATGAGGACGGCTGCCCCGATCCCGACAACGACGGCGACGGCATCCTCGACGTCAACGACGAGTGCCCGAACGATCCCGAGACCGTGAACGGCTTCGAGGACGAGGACGGCTGCCCCGACGAGGCGCACAAGAAGAAGCGCGTGGTGGTGAAGCGCGAGAAGATCGAGATCAACGACAAGATCTTCTTCGCCTACGACAGCGACCGGATCCTGCCGCAGTCCTACGACCTCCTCGACAACGTCGCGCAGGTCATCAACGAGCACACGGAGATCCCGGCGATCTTCATCGAGGGCCACACCGACAGCGACGGCCCCGACGACTACAACCTCGCCCTGTCCGATCGCCGCGCCAAGAGCGTGATGCGCTACCTGATCGACAAGGGCGTCGCGCAGGACCGCCTGAAGGCCAAGGGCTTCGGCGAGACCCAGCCCATCGCCTCGAACGACACGGAGGAGGGGAAGGCCCAGAACCGCCGCGTCGAGTTCAACATCGTGGACCAGGACAAGCCGTCCTCCTCGGCGCCCCCGCCGGCCGACGCCGCCGCGCCCGACGGCGCGCCCGGCGAAGGGGCCGAAAAGCCCGACGAGGCCGACGACCTGCCCTGAGCCCAACCGGGCGGCGCCGCTCCCTCCGGTCGCTGATCGGCGCGGCCGCTCCCTCCGGTCGCTGATCAGCGCGGCCGCTCCCTCCGGTCGCTGATCCGCGCGGCCGCTCCCTCCGGTCGCTGATCACGTGCAGATCAGCGAAACGTCCGCTATATTGGATGCCATGCACACGCATTGGCCTTGGTGGCTCGGAGCGCTTTCCCTTGCGGCGATCGCCGTGGGCTACGTCCTGTTCACGGGCCGGGGGCTGGGCGTCTCCGGGCACCTGGGGCGGGTCCTCTCAGGTGACGGACGCGCGTCCAGCGCCCTGTTCCTGGGCGGCCTGGTGCTCGGGGGCCTGGTGGCCGCCGGCGGCGTCCCCGCCGCGCACGACATCGGCGCCACGTACGTGCACTTCTTCGGCCGCGGCCTCGGCGCGCTCGCCGTCCTCGGCGGCGGGGGCGTCCTCGTCGGCTTCGGCACCGCGCTCGCCGGCGGCTGCACCTCCGGCCACGGCCTCGTCGGCTGCGCGCGCTTGCAGCCGGGCTCCCTCGTCGCCACGGCGTGCTTCTTCGGCACCGCCGTCGCGGTCTCGTTCCTCCTGCAGGCGGTGCTGCCATGACACCTGTCGCCCGGCCTCTGCCCACCGGCGCCGCGCGCCTCGCCGCCGTCGGCGTCCTCGGCGTGCTCCTCGGCTTCTCGCTGTCGCGCATCGGCTTCACCGACTACGACGAGCTGCACCGGATGTTCGTCTTCGCGGACCTGCGGATGTTCTTCGTCTTCGCCGGCGGCGTCGTCGCCACCGGCCTCGGCCTCGTCGCTCTTCGCCGCCACCGCGATCTCGGGCGGCGCGCGGTGAGCAAGCGCGTCGTCGTAGGCGGCGTGCTCTTCGGCCTCGGCTGGGCCGTCGCCGGCGCGTGCCCCGGCGTCGCGTTCGCGCAGATCGGCGAGGGCAAGCTCTTCGCCGTCGTCACCGTCGCCGGCATGTTCGCCGGCGCCGCGCTCGCCCGCCGCGTCCTCAAGCGCCGCGCGCTCGCCCAGGCCGGCGACGCCTGTTGACCCTCGCCGGGGCGGGCGGGATGACGACGTCATGGCGGCGATGCAGCTCCTCGTGCGCGGGGATGTGCAGAGGGTCGGCTACCGCGCGTGGTGTCGGCGCACCGCGCGGGAGCTCGGCCTGAGCGGCTTCGTGCGCAACCTCGACGACGGCCGCGTCGAGGTCTTCGCGGAAGGCGACCCGGGCGCCCTCGACGCCCTCGCCGGCGCCTGCCGGACGGGCCCGCCCCACGCCCGCGTCGACGACGTCGCGCGCGCGCCGCGCGAGCCCCGCGGGCTGTCGGGCTTCCTGCACGCCGACGACGCGGCGGCGCCCGACGCGCGGTGAGCGCACATCTCCGGCGTCGCTTGGCAGCCACGGGGTGACGCGGGACGCACCGCCTCCTCCCGTCGGCCGATACCCAGGGGGACAACCCCACCCACACCTGGGGCGAGATCATCCCTTTGCATGGGCAATTTCGGCAGGCAGGATCACGGCATGCGCTCTCTTCCCACCCCCTCGCGCCAGGCCCTCGCGGGCGTCGCCCTCATGGCCGCGCTCGGGGCTCCCACGGCCCGGGCGCAGGCGTTCTCGGGCGTGCCGCTCGCGCCGGTCGTCCAGGCGCGCGGCCCGTTCAAACACGTCGTCGTCGGCGCGTCGGTGGTCAAGCCGGACGCCACCGTCGCCGCGTCGGCGGGCGGCGTCGTCGACATCGCCGACGGCTCACTGCCCGCGCTCGGCGCCCTGTTCTGGTGGGGCTCCACCGCCGACGGGCAGCCCGATCGCCAGGTGAGCTTCCGCCTCCCCGACGGCACCTCGCTGTCGCTCAACGCGGCCGACCCCACGCCCAACGATCCCGGCGGCTCCGCGCAGAACCCCGCGGACCCCAACGGCCTCACCGCCGACAGCGATGATCCCTGCTTCACCATCGACAGCGCCGGCGACGGCACCGGCTTCCAGTACTTCCAGTGCGCCCTCGACATCACCGACGCGCTCGCGGCGCAGGCGACGCTCGACGGCGAGTACGTGATCTCGGGTCTGTCGCCCAACGTCGGCGCGCCGCACTTCACGGCCAACGATCAGTGCGGCACCGGCACGCAGGCCTGCAGCGTCTACGCGGGCGCGTTCGCGCTCGCCATCCTCTACGTCGATCCCGCCGACCCGTCGCCGCGGGTGGTGCAGCTCGCCAACGGCCTCGTGTTCACCCAGCAGCTCGGCAACAACGCCTCCATCGCGCTGCCGCCGTTCGAGATGTCCAACAACGGCGGCGAGGCCACCATCGTCGCGCTCGAGGGGGACGTCGAGTTCCCCGGCGCCGGCGCCTGCAACGCCAACGCGGACCCCAAGGACCTCGTGGACGTCCTCGACGGCAACGGGCTGCCCGTCTGCGATATCTTCGCCTTCTGCGACAACACGCGGGACCCGGCCTGCGTGCAGAGCGGCACCTGCGGCCAGGCCGGGCGCGGCACGTGCGCCAGTGACATCAGCAGCTGCAGCTCACCAAGAGCGACATCCGCGACCACGCTCGCCAACGCAGCCAACCCACCGGGCAACATGTTCAACGAGACCGTCTCGACCGAGCTCGGCAACGAGGTCAGCGGCGTCGACGCCAACGAGCGCAACAGCCTCGACATCGACACGTTCGCGCTGCGCGGCCAGGACACCTGCAACAGCACCGTCGGCTGCGTGAACAACGGCGTGCACGACAACTTCGTGATGGGCATCCAGTCCGGCGGCGACGCCGTGCTGCTCGGCCTCGTCGTCGTCGACATCGAAGACTTCGACCGCGACGGCGACGGCCTGTCCAACATCGACGAGGAGGACGTGTTCGGCACCGACCCGGACAACCCCGACACCGACGGCGACGGCATCAAGGACGGCGCCGAGGTGCTCGGCGGAAACCCGGCCGATCCGCTCTCCAACCCCACCGACCCGCTCGATCCCGACAGCGACGGTGACGGCCTCTGCGACGGCTCCGGCAACGGCGTCGCCTGCACCGACGCGAACGGCGACGGCATCTGCGACGGCGCGTTCGCGGTCCACGTGCGCACCTGCGTCGGCGGCGAGGACCTCAACAACGACGGCCTGCTCCAGCCCGGCGAGACCAATCCGGCGAAGGCCGACACCGACGGCGACGGCCTGAGCGACGGCGTCGAGGTGCTCACCGGCAACTACCCCGGCTGCGACACCGGCGCCTGCGTCGACGCCGACGACGGCCGCGCCGGCTTCCAGACCGATCCGCTCAACCCGGACACCGACGGCGACGGCCTGCAGGACGGCGCCGAGGACCTCAACCACGACGGCGTGTTCAACCCCGGCGACCGCGAGACCAATCCGACGAACCCCGACACCGACTTCGGCGGCGAGAGCGACGGCTCCGAGCGGCAGAACGGCAGAAACCCCGTCGACAACCCCGCCGACGACTTCGGCCTCGACGGCGACGACGACGGCGACGGCCTGAGCAACGGCGACGAGGCCACCATCGGCACCGACCCCGAGGACCCCGACACCGACGGCGACGGCCTCGGCGACGGCGTCGAGGTCAACGGCGTCAACCAGACCAATCCGCTGAACCCGGACACCGACGGCGACGGCCTGTGCGACGGCGACGGCACCGACCTCGACAGCGGCGACCCCGCGGTGGGCTGCAGCGGCGGCGAGGACGTGAACCTCGACGGCATCACCGAGGGCGACGAGACCAACCCGCTCGTCCCCGACACCGACGGCGACGGCCTGCTCGACGGCGCGGAGGACGCCAACCAGAACGGCACGGTCGACCCGGGCGAGACCAATCCGCGAAACCCCGACAGCGACGGCGACGGCCTGTGCGACGGCACGGTGATCGTCGGCGACTGCATCGACGGCGAGGGGACCATCGGCACCGACCCCACCAATCCCGACACCGACGGCGACGGCATCAGCGACGGCGTCGAGGTGGGATCCAACTACCCCGGCTCCGTCGACGCCGATCCCACGCGCGACGGCTCGCAGACCGATCCGTTGAACCCCGACTCAGACGGCGACGGCATCAACGACGGCGCCGAGGACTTCAACCACGACGGCCACAAAAACGGCGGCGAGACCGATCCGACGGATCCGAACAACGGCAACATCGACGGTGACGACGGCGAGCAGGTGAACGCCCCGCCGCCCGAGGTCGAGAAGTTCATCGCCGGCTCGGCGATCTGGGCCTGCTCCTCGACCGGCCCCGAGGCCCCCGCCGTCATGGCGCTCCTCGCGCTCGGCCTGCTCTTGAGGCGCCGCCGCAAACGCTCGACGTAGGGCGGGCCCTCGTGGCCCGCGTCGTCGCGGAGGTGCGTGCGTGTCGCACCGGCGACGGGCGCATGGACGAAGGGCGGAGATCGGCGAAAATCAGTCCATGCCCGTTCTTCGCCCGCGCCGCTCGGCTGCCCCCGTTGTCACCGGCGTCGTCGTCGCGCTCGGCTGGAGCGCTGCGGCCGTGGCAGCTCCAATCATCAAGGGTCCGGCGCTCACCCCTATCGCCAGCTTCCAGGGGCCCTTCCAGCACGCGGTCGTCGGCAGCTCAATGGTCCAGCCTAACGGCACCGTGCTCGGAACCGCCGGAGCGGACCTCACGCTCCCCCTCGGGTCCACGCTTCGTTTCGCGCGGCTGTTCTGGATGGGCTCGCGCTCGGCCGGCCCCGACACCGCCGTGACGTTCAAGCGGCCCGACGGCACCACTTTCCCGATCGCCGCCAATGCGGCCGCCGACTGCGTGACGGCGCCGGAGGTCAACAACATCGCGAACGCCAACTACTACCAGTGCGCCGCCGACGTCACTTCGTTCATCGCCGGCGGCGCTTCGCTGTCCGGGCGCTACGAGCTGTCGGGCGCGAGCTTCGACGGGCAGGGCAACGTCTACGGCAACGACCCCGCGAGCAACTTCGCCAACAACATCTACGCCGGCGGCTGGGCCTGTGTCCTCGTCTACACCAATCCCGCCGACACCTTCCCGCGGCTCATCCAGGTGCTCGCCGGCCTCCAGGCCCAGTTCGAGAGCACCGCCGGTGCCGTCGTCCGCAGTGACCTCGCGACGTTCGACCCGCTCGAGCTGTCGCAAAACGGCGGCAAGCTCACGCACGTCGCCCTCGAGGGCAATCCCGAGCTCTCCGGCAACGAGGGCATCGACCTGTGCCGCGGGCCCTGCACGGGCACAAACCCCATCAAGCCAAACCTCGTCACCAACGCGCAGAACCCCGCGGGCAACCTGTTCAACGAGACCATCTCCAACGCCTTCGCGGGCACGCTGTCGAACGTCAGCGAGCACAACGGCTTCGACGTCGACACGTACAACCTCGCGGCGGCGTTCACGCCCGGCGACCGCGCGCCCAACCAGTTCTTCGCGCCCGCGAGCAACCAGCTCCACGTGGCGTCCACCACGTCGGGCGACATGACGGTGCACGCGCTGCTCGTGGTGGAGATCGCGGACTTCGACGCCGACGGCGACGGCTTGTCGAACGTCGAGGAGACCGACGTCGTCGGCACCGATCCCGAAAACCCCGACACCGACGGCGACGGCATCAAGGACGGCGTGGAGGTGCGCGGCGGAAACCCCGCCAACCCCAACGACCCCCGCGCGCGCCAGACCAACCCGCTCAACCCCGACAGCGACGGCGACGGCCTGTGCGACGGCCACCTCTCCGTCACCGACGTGTGCGCCTCCGGCGAGGACTTGAACGACAACGGCATCGTCGACATCGGCGAGACCGACGCCAGAAACCCCGACACCGACGGCGACTTCCTCCTCGACGGCATCGAGGAGCTCGTCGGCAGCTACCCCGGCTGCGACAGCGGCTGCGTCGACCACAACAGCCGCCTCCCCGGCTTCCAGACCGACCCGCTCGACCCCGACAGCGACGGCGACGGCATCGCCGACGGCGTCGAGGACGTGAACCACGACGGCACGCTCGATCCGGGCGAGACCAATCCGACGCAGCCGAACGACACCATCGACACCGACGGCGACGGTTGCCCCGACGACGTCGAGATCAACGGCGACAACCCCACCGACCCGCAGAACCCCGACAGCGACGGCGACGGCATCATGGACTGCGTCGAGGACCAAAACCGCGACGGCCACTTCGACACCGGCATCGAGACCGATCCCAACAACCCCGACACCGACGGCGACGGCCTGTGCGACGGCAGCAACACCGTCTCCGGCATCTGCGCCGGCGGCGAGGACAAGAACAACGACGGCTCGCAGCAACAAGACGAGACCGACCCGCGCGACTCCGACACCGACAACGACGGCATCTTCGACGGCACCGAGGTGCTCACCGGCAGCTACCCGGGCGCGGGCGCCAATTCCGTCGACGCCGATCCCGATCGGGAGGGCCACCAGACCGATCCCAACAACCCCGACACCGACGGCGACGGCGTCTCCGACGGCGACGAGGACATCCGCCACGACGGCGACCTCGACAGCGACGAGAGCGACCCCACCGACCCCGACGACTTCCCCGGACACCACGGCCCGCCGCCCGACTTCGACGGCACCGCCCACGATCCCGGCAACACCGAGCGCGTCTCGACGTGCGCGTGCGGCTCCACCGCCTCCCCGGGCGGCCCGGGCGCTCCCCTCGAGGCGGCCGCGTCCGCGCTGCTGTTGACCGCCCTGGCCGGCTTGCTGCGCCGCCGCCGCGACCCACTGCGATGAGCGCGCGCGCTCGCGCGGCAGCCGTCGTTCCCCGGCTGCGCGACGGGCGCGTGCTCGTCGGCGCCCGCACGCGTCACGCGCGGAGCTGGCCGGGGACCACCGCGTTTCCCGGCGGCGCGTGCGAGGACGCCGACGACGCGCTGCCGCTCGCGTCCGGCGCGCCGGACCGGGTGCGGGCGTGCGCCCTGCGGGAGCTCGGCGAGGAGGTCGGGCTCTGGCTCCTGTGCCGGCGCGCGCCCGACGGCGGCGCGCCCCACGGCGGCGGCGCGGGGCACGGCGAGGCCGTGGAGGAGCTGGCGCGCGGGGCGCCGCTCCCGGAGGTGCTCGCGCGGCACGGCTTGGTGCTCGACGACCGCCGGCTCGTGCCGCTCCTGCTGTGGAAGACCTGGGACGGGCGCTTCGCCGTGCAGCAGTACCTGTTGCCGCTCGACGAGGAGCCCGCGCGCGGCGGCGTCGCCCTCGAGGAGCTCACGGAGGTCCGCTGGGTGTCGGCGCGCGACCTGCGCCGCGGGTGGCGCGAAGGGGAGGTCTTCCTCATCGCGCCCATCCGTCGGGTGGTGGTCGGCCTCGCGCGCGCCGACGACGAGGCTGGCGGCGCCGCCGGCGTCGACGACGTCGTGCGCGAGATCGGCAGCGAGCCCAACGCGCACGAGCGCGCGCGCGACGACCTCGTCGAAGGCGTGTGCGTGATCCCGGCGAAGTCGCCGACGCTGCCGCCGGCGACGCATACGAACGCCGTGCTCCTCGGCGCCGGTGACGCGCTGCTCGTGGACCCGGCGACGCCGTGGCCGGAGGAGCAGGAGCGCTTCGACCGACGGCTGCAGGCGTGCCTCGGCAACCATCGCCTGCACGCCGTGGTCTGCACGCACCATCACCACGACCACGTCGGCGACGTCGCCCGCGTGGCCGAGCGCTTCGGCGTCCCCGTGTGGGCGCACAAAGAGACGCAGGCGCGCGTGGACTTCCGCGTCGACCGCCTCCTCGACGACGGCGAGGTGCTCGTGTGCCCGGGCGTCCCCGAGCGGCGCTTCAGGGTGGTCTTCACGCCGGGCCACGCGCCTGGCCACGTCTGCCTCTTCGAGGAGCACACGCGGCTGCTCGTCGCCGGCGACATGGTCGCGGGCGTCGGCTCCATCCTCATCGATCCCCCCGAGGGACACATGGCGACGTACCTCGCGTCGCTCGAGCGGCTGCGCGACCTGCACCCGCGCGCCCTGGTGCCGAGCCACGGCCCGTTGCTCGTCGACGGCACCGCGCGCCTGGAGGAGCAGCTCGCCCATCGAAGCCGGAGGCAGCACGCCGTCGAGGCCCACGTACGCGCGGGCGGCGCGTCCGTGCACGAGATCGTCCAGGCGGTGTACGGCGCGGACACGCCGCCCGGCATGTTGGCCTTCGCCGAGCGCTCGGTGCTCGCCGCGCTCGAATACGCCGCCGAGCGAGGCGTCGCCCGCGAGCACGAGGGCCGCTGGACGCCGGTCTGACGTTCCGCGGCGGGTGCCCCGTCAACCGCCTTGCAGGACGAAGCAGCCCGCAGCGAGCAGCGCCAGGAGGCAGGCGAACAGCGGGACCGACGCCGGGTTCGCGCGCAAGACGCGGGTGCCCAAGGCGCGCGGCTTCTCGGCCGCGTGCAGCGGCGGCGCCGCCCGCGGCGCGCCCCGGCGCAGCACGAGCTCGAGGACATACGAGGCAATCCCTTCGCTCTCGAGCGCCTCGGCCACCTCCCGCGCGCACCGGGCCGAGGCGCCGTGCAGGCCCGCCGCCGCGAGGTAGTTGAACAGCGGCGTGAGGTTCACCGCCCCGCTGTCGTCCGGCTGGACGAGCTGCTCGAGCAGGATCCTGCGCGCGACGCCGACGTCCACGGCCTCGCTCCACGCCGAACGGCAGAGCGCGTGCATCAGCGTCGCATCCACCCGCGGCGGAAGAGATGCGTTGTCCATGAAGTTCCCCCTGGGCCTTGTGAACCACGCCGCGTGCCAGGCGTCACACCGCCACGGGGGCCTGGGGTGGAAGGAGCGCAGCCGCGGGACGGGTGAACGGGGGCAACACACGCAGCGACCGCGTGTCGCCCTGCACCGTCAAGATGTGATCGGGGAACGGGGCCACAACGTGGGCATGAGAATCTGCTCACTCACTCGTTCGTTGAACACGTGAGTGTGAGACGAGTGACGAAGAGGAAGAAGCCCATGCAGGATGCCACCGCCCTCGAGGACCTCGACAACGCCGCTTTGCTGCAGCTGTTCGCGGTCGCGCTCTCCAAGCTGCAGCGGCGCCGCCATCGCCCGAAGAAGCAGGGGCCGCTGCACAGGGTGTGAACGGCGCGGCGTCCGCGTCGCGCACGCTGATGCATCGAGGCAGCAGGCTCAGGGTTTCCAGACGCGCAGCTTGTCGACGAGCGCGAGCAGGTGGGGGATCAGCTTTCCGGCTTTTTCAGCGTCGTAGCGGAGCGCCTCTTCGTCCATGTAGAGGTCGCGGTTCAGCTCCAATTGGATGGCGTGGATGCCCCGGGCCGGACGGCCGTGGCTGCGGGTGATGAAGCCGCCCATGTAGGGGTCGTTGGGGCGCACAGCGTAGCCGGCCGTCTCGAAGTGCTCGGCGACGAGCCGCGAGATGGGCGGCGCGCAGGACGTGCCGCGGACGTCGCCGGGGACGATATCGGCGCGGCGCGCGCCCGGGTCCGCGTGGCCGGGGCGCCCCGTGGACGGCATGGAGTGGCAGTCGAGCAGCACCGCGTAGCCGAACCGGGCGCGCCGCTCCTCGAGCAGGCGGGCCAGCGACGCGTGATACGGCGTGTGCACGCGGGCGATGCGCGACTCCAGCTCCGCCTTGTGAAGCGGCCGCTTGAGCACGGCGGCGCCGTCGGTGGTCATGCGCCACACCAGCCCGCGGGCGCTCATGCCCCGCGGCGACGCCGCGCGGGCGCTGGCGACGTCGGGGCACACCTCGCGGTCGATGTCGTCGGGGGCGCGGTTCACGTCGACGACGTAGCGCGACACCAGCGCGCGCAGGAGCGGCGCGCCGTGCCGCGGGACGTCGGCGCACAGCCAATCCACGAAGAGGTCGGCGTCGCGCAGGAGCGCGGGCCCCTCGAGCGCGAGCAGCGGCAGGTCCTCGTCGGGCACCTGGGTCCCGGCGTGGGGCACGCTGACGACGAGCGGGCCGAGCTCGTCGGGTTCTGCGGGGAGGATCTCGAAGGTCGCCATGGTCATCGCATGCGTACCGCCGGGTTTTCGCCCGAAGGCGCGCCCTTGTCATCGTAGAGATAGAAACCCTTGCCCGTCTTTTTGCCGAGGTGCCCCATCTGCACGAGCCGCTTGAGGATCCGGGGGGGCCGGAAGCGCTCACCGAGCTCCGCGTGCATCCCGTTGGCGATGGCGAGCCGCACGTCGAGACCGACCAGATCGCCGAGGGCGAGGGGACCCATGGGGTGGCCGTAGCCGAGCTTCATGGCGGTGTCGATGTCGGCGACGCCGGCGACGCCCTCCTCGAGCATGCGCGCGGCCTCGAGCCCGAGGGACACGCCGAGCCGCGAGGTGGCGAAGCCCGGGGCGTCGTTGGCGACGATGACGGTCTTGCCGATGCGCTCCGCGAGCGCGCGCGCGCGCTCGAGCGTGGCGTCGGACGTCAGCGCGCCCTTCACGATCTCGAGGAGCTTCATGATGTGCACGGGGTTGAAGAAGTGAAGCCCCACGACGTCCTCGGGCCGCCTGGTGGCCGCGGCGATCTCGGTGATCGACAGCGACGACGTGTTGGACGCGAGGAGCGCGCCGTCTTTCATGCGCCGGTCGGCGTCGGCGAACAGCTCGCGCTTGAGGCCCATGTCCTCGGGGATGGCCTCGACGAGGAGGTCCGCCGTCGCCAGCGCGTCCCGCGACGCGTCGCCCTTCAAGTGGCCGAGCGCCTGGTCGCGCGCGGACGCGGCGAGCTTGCCCTTGTGCACGCCGGCCTCGAGGTTCTGCTTGATGCGCTCGAGGCCGCGCTCGACGAATTCCGGTTTGACGTCGACGAGCGTGACGTCGATGCCGGCGACGGCGAGCACGTGGGCGATGCCGTGGCCCATGGTGCCCGCGCCGACGACGACGGCCTCTTCGATCTTGTCGCTCATGGCCGCTCCACGATGACGGCGACGCCCTGGCCCACGCCGACGCACAGCGTGGCGAGGCCGACGGCGAGGTCCTTGTCCTCGAGCACGTGCAGGAGCGTGGTGAGGATGCGCGCCCCCGAGCAGCCGAGCGGGTGGCCGAGGGCGATGGCGCCGCCGCGCACGTTGACGACGTCCTCTTGCAGGTCGAGCTTGCGCATGCACGCCAGCGACTGCGCCGCGAAGGCCTCGTTGAGCTCGACGGCCTCGAGATCCTTGATGGTCATGTCGGCGCGCTGGAGCGCCTTTTCGGTGGCGGGCACCGGGCCGTAGCCCATGGTCCGCGGCGACACTCCCGCCGAGGCCGCCGCCTTGATGACCGCCCGGATCTTCAGGCCGTGGGCGTCGGCGAAGGCGCGGGAGGTGACGACGAGCGCGGCGGCGCCGTCGTTGAGCGACGACGCGTTGCCGGCGGTGACGCTGCCGCCCTGGCGAAACGCGGGCTTGAGCTTCTCGAGCGCGGCGAGGTTGGTGTCCGCGCGGGGACCCTCGTCGACGGAGACGGTGATCTCCGGACCCTTCCTTTGCGGGATGGCGACCGGCACGATCTCGCGGGCGAAGTCCTTCTCGCTGGCGACGGCGAGCTGGTGGGAGCGCAGGGCGAACGCGTCCTGGTCGGCGCGCGACACGCCCATCTCCTCGACGATGTTCTCCGCCGTCTCGCCCATCTGCTCGAGGGGAAACAGCCGCTCCATCTTCGGGTTGGGGAAGCGCCACCCGAGCGCCGTGTCGAACACCGCGGGCGCCCCCGTGGGGAAGCCGGCCGCCGGCTTCATCATGCTCCAGGGCGCGCGGGTCATGCTCTCGACGCCGCCGGCGACGCAGACCTCGGCGTCCCCGACCTTGATCATCCGCGCGGCCTGGACGACCGCTTCGAGGCCGGAGGCGCACAGCCGGTTGAGCGTCACTCCCGGCACGTGCTCCGGCAGGCCCGCCAAGAGCGACGCCATGCGGGCGACGTTGCGGTTGTCTTCGCCCGCCTGGTTGGCGCAGCCGGCGAAGACCTCGTCGACGACGGCGCCGTCGACGCGGGCGCGCCCGACGGCCTCCTTGACCACGAGGGCCAAGAGGTCGTCGGGGCGGACGGCGGAGAGCGCCCCGCGCAGCTTCCCGATGGGGGTGCGACAGGCGCTCACGATCACGGCATCGCGGTCGGTCATGGGCTCCATCCCTAGATCCTCGGTTAGGCTCTTGGTTGTCCCCCTGCGCCGCGGTGCGCAAGGTGGGTTGAAGGACACGCCGCTTGAATCCCTGGGTCCAGCGCTTTCTCATCTCCTTTGCCGCGGGCGCCGCCACGTCCGGGGTCGTCGCGGGCACGGCCAAGAAGCCGCACCGCCTGAAAAAGCGCAAGAAGAAGCGGAAGAAGGACGGCACCCTCAAGGAGGAGCCCGTCTCCGTCGGGGCGATCGCCCTGAAGGACGCCCGGCTCCCCGAGGAGCGCGGGCTCACCGCCGGGGAGTGGCGCGACGCCGTCGTCGCACGCGGCAGGAGCGTCGCCGGCGTCTTCAAGCGAACGAAAAAGCCCGAGCCGTCGTCGTCGTCGTCGTCGCGGGAGCCCGACGAGGTGCAGAGCCGCGACGGCGCCCCGGTCTCGACCAAGAACAAGCGGCGCAAGCGCCGCGGGCGCGGCAAGAAGCGGCCTCAGGCGACCCTGTGGGACTCGGCCAAGGAGTCCTTCAAGCAGACCGTCAAGGAGACGGTGAAGGAAGAGGTCAAGCAGACGGCCGTCGGCGGCGCGTTCGAGAAGCTCAAGACCGTCGGCGCCAAGGTGAAGGAGGGCGCCAACACCGCCCTCGAAAACGCACAGAAGGCCGCCAAGAACGTCAAGCTCGACGAGAAGCTCAAGGACGCGCGGAGCGCCATCGAGGCCGCCGTCGCCGTCGCCCAGGGCGACGATCGCGAGCGCGCCGACGCGCGCGACGCGCTGCCCGGCACCGGATCGGCGGAGGGCGAGCCGCCCGAGGCCGCCGCCGGCGAGGGCGAGGCGCCCCCGACGTCGACGACGGGAGACGCCACGAGCGAGGCGGGCGACAACGTCGGCGAGGTCGCCAAGCGCGTCGTCGACGCGGTCGGCACCTGGCTCGAGGGACCCGGCGCGCCCCGCGCGTCCAGGCGCGTCCGGCCCGCCGTCCGGCACGCCGTCCGGCCCGCCGGAGGCGGCGACGTCGTCGAGGCCAAGGACGCCTCGTCCGCGCCCGTGACGCCCGGCGCCGCGCAGCCTCACCCCGCGCCGGGAGTCGGCGCGGCTGACGACGCGGGTGACGACGGCGGCGGCGGCGCGGGTGACGACGGCGGCGGCGGCGCGGGTGACGGCGGCGGCGGCGGCGCGGGTGACGACGGCGGCGGCGCGGGCGGCGGCGACAAAGCCGCGGAGTAGCGCGAGGCCGTCCCTCGACGAGGCTCGACGCCGACCCGGGTGAGCACCGCTTCGGCGGCGAGGGCGAAGCCGACGCCGGCGCCGATGCCGAGCGCGTCGTAGGCGAGGTCGCCGAACGACGGGGTGCCGAAGCCGGCCAGGTCGAGCGACTCCTTGCCGAGGGACACGGCAGCGCCCGCAGCGGCGCCGGCGACGACGCGGGCCCACAGCGGCGCGTCGAGGGCGCCGGCCGCGGCCCACGCGCCGCCGGTGACGGCGACGTTCGCCGCGAAGTGCTCGAGCTTGTCGGTGCCCGAGATGTCGTCGAGGCCGCGGACGCGTTGCAGTTGGGCGGGCGCGGAGGACGCGATGACGAGGGCCACTGCGATGAGCGAACAGGCCATGGCAGGACGCTACCGCCGCAAACTGTCGCGGCGCGAACCGCCCGGCTATGGTCGAGGCATGAGCGCCGCGGAGGAGGCAGGGCAGGCATCCGTCGTCACCCGCGTCTTCCCGCAAGCGTTCGGCCGCTACGTGCTCCTGCATCCGCTCGCCCGAGGGGGGATGGGCGCGGTCTTCCTCGCCAAGTACGCGGGCAACGCCGCGGCGTTCGAGCGCTTCTGCGTCATCAAGACCCTGCAGCGCCAGCTCACGGAGGACCCGGAGGCCGTGCGCCGCTTCTTCGACGAGCTCAAGGTCGTCGCCCAGCTCAACCACAGGAACATCTGCTCCATCTTCGACGCCGGCGCCGTCGACGGCCGCTGCTACTTCGCCATGGACCACGTCGCCGGCGTCGACCTGCAGGCGCTCACCGAGCGATGCAGGCGAAACGGCGCGCCGCTGCAGCCCGCGCTCATCGTGCACATCATCGGGGAGGTGCTCGAGGCGCTCGGCTACGCCCACCGCCTCATCGACGGCGTCACCGGGCGCCCCCTGGGCATCGTTCATCGCGACATCTCACCGCACAACGTGCTCGTGAGCTTCGAGGGAGAGGTCAAGCTCATCGACTTCGGCCTCGTCGTGTCGCGTTTGAAGACCAACCGCACGCAGCCCGACGTGGTGGTCGGCAAGGTCGCGTACATGTCGCCCGAGCACGCGTCCGGCAATCCCGTCGATGCGCGCGCGGATCAGTACTCGGCCGCCGTCGTCGCCGCCGAGCTGTTCACCAACAGTGAGTTCTACGCCGACGTCCCCAGCCAACAGGCCATGTGGGCGCGCGCGGCCATGGGCGGTCACCGCCCACCCGGCTTCGCCGCGCTCGACCCCGCGCTGCGCGCCATCCTCGACCGCGCGTTGCAACCGAGCGCCGACAATCGCTTCGACTCGTGCGAGGACCTGCGCGACGCCCTCGACGGGTGGGCCGCGCGCGCCGGGCTCCACGCGACGCCGCGCGCCCTCCGGGAGCTCGCGCGCACCCACTTCGGCGCCGAGGCCGACGAGCGCCGCCTCCTCCTCGCGAGCTTCTCGGACATCAGCGCCGCCCCCGAGCGCGCGCCGGCGACCGCGGTCGCCCCCGCCGCGCTGCCGACGTTCACGAGCCCGCCGCTCACGCCGATGGCGCTCGCGTCGCCGTCGCCGCCGCGGAGGCCTTCGGCCCTCGAGGCGCCGACGGTGCTCGCGATCGAGGAGCCGCGCCGGCGGGCCCCCGACAGCGCGCCTGTCGTCATCGGCGTCGAGCAGGTGGCGCGCATGCAGGAGGCGCCGCCGCACCAGCGGGCCGTCGCGGGGGGCGGCTTCGAGGCCGCCCTGCGCGCGCTGCCGAAAGCGAGCGCGGGCGCCACCGAGGTCGTCGTGCGCGCGCCCGTCGACGACACCGGCGAGTATCGGCCCGTTCCCCCGGTGCCGGTGATCGAGCGCGGCCGCTCCCTGCGGTCGCCGAACGAGCGCGGCCGCTCCGCCGCCGTCGGCGTCATCGCGCTCGTCGTCGTCCTCGCCGCATGCGCGCTGATCGCGGGCCAACGCCTCGGCTATGTCGACTTCCCCGCGCTCGCGTCGCTGGTCGGCCGTCCGTAGACGTCAGGCGCCCGGCGGCAACAAGGACGCGAGCGCCGCGTGCACCTGGCGGATGCTCTGCGGGCGATCGGCGGGGGACTTCTTGAGACACGCGAGCACGAGCGCGTCGAGCGCCGGCGGCACCGCGTCGAGGTCGGCGGGCCGCTGGCGGCTCGGTGCGGAGGCCTCGACGGTGGCGATGGCCCGCAGGAGCTTCTGCGTCGAGGCCTCGTCGAACGGCAGGCGGCCGGTGAGCGCCTCGTACAGGAGCACGCCGAGGCCGTAGACGTCGGCGCGGTTGTCGAGGTCGGCGGTGCCGAGGAGCTGCTCGGGCGCCATGTAGCCGGGGGTGCCGAGCTGGCGGCCGAGGGCGGTCTGGTGGCGCCGGTCGAGCGAGTTGTCGAGGAGCTTGGCGACGCCGAAGTCGAGCACCTTGACGAGCTCGCCGCCGTCGCGCCGCGCGAGGAAGACGTTCTCCGGCTTGAGGTCTCGGTGCACGAGCGCGGCGTCGTGGACGGCCGCGAGCGCGCTGGCGACGGCGACGGCGACGCCGACCGCGCGCGCGACGGACAGCGGGCCCTCCTCGTCGAGGGCTTCGGCGAGCGTACGTCCCTCGAGCAGCTCCATCACGAAGCCCGGCGGCCACGGCGGCGCGTCCACGAAGTCGGCGACGGCGACGACGTTCACGTGGGCGAGGCTGGCGATGGCGTCGGCCTCGAGGAAGAAGCGGCTGACGACGTCGGCGTCGAAGGCGTAGCGCGCACGCAGCACCTTCATCGCGAACACCTGGCCCGAGCCGACGTGCTCCACGCGGTACACCCAGCCCATCCCACCGGACGCGATCTGCTCGACGACCTTGTAGCCGCCGACGACGTCACCGGCGCGCGGCTTGTTCGCGTTGTTGCCGGTGGAGTCGCCCGACGGTGTGGAGAGTCGCCTGCGGCGCATCAACGCTCCGCTCGAACGCGGTCCCGGCGGCGCGGGCGTCTCGTCGGGAGCATTGGCGTACTATACCTTCCACGTGGAGAAACCGGTCCTCGGCCTCGACTTCGGCACCACCAAGATGATCGCTGCCTGGATCGGCGCCGACGGCAAGGTGGTCTTTGCCGCGGGCGACGAAGGGGTGAGCGAGATCCCTTCGGTGGCGTCGTACCAGGGCACGCGCGGCTCCACCGTGCTCGGCACGGAGGCGCGAAAGCTCTTCTCCATCGATCCCAAGCGCACGGTGGTGGGCGTGAAGCGCTTCCTCGGACGGCGCTTCCAGTCGGACTTCGTCGGCCGCAGCCGGCAGCAGTTCTTCTACCCGCTCGTCGAGGGACCGGGCGGGCTCACCGCCGTCGAGCAGCGCGGCGAGATCATCCCGCTCGAGAGGGTGGCGGCGCGGCTGGTGGGACAGATCGTCGAGCACGCCAACGCCGGCCTCGGCGTGCCCTTCGAGCAGTGCGTGGTCGCGTGCCCCGCGCACTTCACGCAGCGGCAGCGGCGCGCGCTGAAGGAGGTGGTGGAGTCGTGTGGCCTCGAGGTCGTCGCCATGATCCTCGAGCCCACCGCCGCGGCGCTCACGCTCCCGGACCCCGACCGCGAGCGCACGCTGCTCGTGTACGACCTCGGCGGCGGCACGTTCGACACCACGGTTTTGCGCGTGGAGTCAGGCGTGGTGCGCGTGCTCGCCACCGGCGGCGACGCGCTCCTCGGTGGTTTCGAGCTCGATCAGAAGATCGCCGCCGAGCTCATCGACATCTTCAAGCGGGACCACGGCGTCGACCTGCGCGACAACCCTCTCGCGATGCACACCCTCGTCGACGCGGTGGAGGCGGCCAAGATCGCGCTCACCACCGCCGACAGCGCGCCGCTCTCCGTCACGCTCGTGGACCAAAAGCGCGGCTTGATCACGCTCGAACGCACGCTCACGCGCGGCGAGTTGGACGCGTTCGTGGCGCCGCTCGTGGAAAAGACCATCGGCATCGCCCAGGACGCGTTGAAGCAAGCGGGCCTCACGCCGGCGGAGCTCGACGACGTGCTCGTCGTCGGCAGCCAGACGCGCATGCCCTACATCCAAAAGCGCGTCACCGAGGCCTTCGGCAAGACGCCCAACCCGTCCGTGGATCCCACCCGCTGTGTCGCGGTGGGGGCCGCCGTCCTCGGGGGCGCCGAACAGATGCTCTTCGACGCGCTCGCGATGCCCATCTGCCTGATGTCGCCCGGGGCCGCGCCCCTCGAGCTGCTCCCCAAGAACACCCGCGTGCCCGCGACGCTCGCAAACGAGCTCGAGCGGCCGCCGGGGCCGCTCCTCGGCGTCGTCTATGAGGCCACCGACGTCGCCGCCATCGACCGCGACGTCCTCGGCCGCCTGGTGCTCCCCGCCGACTGGCACGCCACCCACCCCGGCCCGTACACGCTCGAGGTGCGGTGCACCGCCGCCTTCGATCTGTCCTTCGCCGTGTCCGCCGGCGGCGAGCGCGTCGCGCTGTCGCTCGATGATCCCGCGCGCCCGGCGTCGCCGGCGCCGTCGGCCGAGCGCGCGTGCGACCTCGCTTGCATGGTGCGCACGTCCGCCGGCGGCGCCCCGGTGCCCATGAAGGCCGTGCGCGTCGGCCCCACCGCCATGGCGCTCGAGGGACGCGCGCTGCCCGCCGGCCCCGTCGAGGTCTCCGTGCGCCGCGGCCGCGACATCCACGTCGTCCGCGGCACGGTCGACGCCGCCAACGCCCGGGCGGTGCGCCTGCAGCCGGGCGACGCTCTCACCAGGCTCCTCGCGTCGCTGCCTCCGGCGTAGGGCTGCGGAGGGGGGGGCGCGCTCAGCGCACGGCGGCGGAGCTTCGGACGTCGCGGACGACCAGCGTGTTGGTGCGCTCGTCGACGGTGACCGTCCCCCGCGGCGACAACAGCGCCTTCACCTTGTCGGCCATCTCCCTGGCCGGCGTGTAGTTGCAGGGGATGAGGCGCGTGACGAGCGGACCGGAGCGCTCGCGCCGGGCGGCGAGGTCGAGGGCGCGCTCCTCGGCGGCGTCGAGCGCGGCCTGGGGGGCGATGAAGATGATGTCGCCGTCCCTCTGCGAGCCGAAGCCCTTGGTGCGCAGGATGACCTCGAGGGCCTGGTCCCACGGCACGTCCGCGAGCTTGATGGTGACCTTGCCCTTGATGTCGTCGCCGAACACGATGTTCTTGCCGCTGACGTCGCCGATGAGCCGCAGGACGTTGCCGATGTCCGCGTTTTGCAGGTCGATGGTGATCTTCTTGCCCGTATAGCGGTGCCCCGGCGGCCTGGCCGTGGCGGCGAGCGAGAGCGACAGGGCGACCGCGATGAGCCAGAAGCGCATGTCCACCTCCGGCGGCCGCCGCCCCTGGGCCGCTACCCCTGGGTTCGGGCCGTGAACGCGAAGAGCATCGCCGGTCCGCCGCGGTGGGGGACGGCGACGAAGATGGTGCCGCCGTTGGGCACCGCGACGAGGGTGTCGAATTTCAAGGCGCTGATGGACAGCTGGAAGCGCAGCTTGCCGCCCGCCTGTTTGCCGTGGGCGGCCACCTGGAGGAAGCGCCGGCCGCCCTTGTGGCCCTTGGGCTGCGGGATCTCCAGGGAGACGCGCTCCCCGGGGCGGATGGCGGTGGTCTGCGCGTCGAGGAGCTTGAGCTCCTTGAAGGGGAGCGCCTTGAGGTCCTTGGCGAACGCGCGCAGCCGCGGGTCCACGTGCTGCGAGGCGCCGCCGGGGCCGGGGACGCCCTCGATGACGCGCAGCTCGACGAGGTAGCGCTCGGAGGGGGCGTCGGCGGGCGCGTGCAGGGACATCACGGCGGTGAGGGCCAGGAGAATCACGTCAGGTCCCCTGCTCGTCGTCGGCGTCCACCCAGATGACGGTGATGTTGGAGCTCTCCGTGGAGAACACCACCGTGGTGTCGGTGGCGTCGATGGCCTCGACGTCGGCGGAGTTGTCGGCGAGCACCGGCAGGTCCGTGTTGGGGACGGCGGTGGGCGCCTCGGCGAGCACCTCGGGCGCCAGCTCGCGCACCAGCTCGTCGGTGGTGGCCTCGCGCGTGGCCACGGTGTCGCCGCCCTTCTCGCTCACGCCCGAGGGGCCGCGCACGACGAAGAACAGCGCGGCGGCGCCGGCGGCGAACGCGAGCGGCGCGCGGGCGGGGGCGAAGGCGCGCCACAGCCGCGACAACAGCGGCTCCGCGGGGGCCATGGCGCGGTCCGCGCCTCCGCCCCGGGCGGCGAGCCCCTGGCTCTGCAGGGCTTCGACGGCCTGGACGGCGGCGGCGCCGGCCTTGGCCGCGGCCTGCGCGAACGCCGGGCTGTCGACGGCGGCGCGCAGGGCCTCGCCGACGTGCGCCGTCGACGCGAGCGCGAGCAGCTCGCCCGCTTCGTCGTGGCGCGCGAGCAGCCCGTCGAGCTCCGCGGACTCCGCCGGCGTGAGCGCGGCGTCGATGTCGGCGGAGGCGAGGACGAAGAGCCGCTCGCGGGCGGCCACCTGGGCCGCCACCTGATCCGGCAGCGCCGCGAGGCCGTCGACGACGGAGCCGATGTGGGCGACGGCGCGCGCGGCGCTCTGCACCGCCTCCGTCGATGCAACGAAGCCCGCCAGGGCGGGGGCCAGGGCGGGCTTGTGCTGCAGGATGGTGTCGAGGTGGTCGCGGCCGGCGCCGTCGAGCGCGTCGTCGACGAAGAGGTTGGCGAGCTCGAGGACGCCCGCCTCGGTGGCCGGGATCTGCGCGGGGGCCGTGGCGCCGAGGATGGAGGCCGTGAGGTCTTCGGCCTCGTCCGCCGTCAGCGAGGCGGGCGACAGCGGGCTGTCGAGGCGGGCGGCGCTCATGGCCTCGAAGGCCTGGAGGAGGGCCGGGTCTTGGCTCAGTGCGTCAAGAACGGCGGGCTCATCGTCGGCCGGCAGCTCGCCGTCGAGGTACGCGCTGAGCATCATCAGCAGCGCCTCCCGCTCGAGCTTCTTTTCGACCTTGCCGGCCATGTCCATGTTCTCCCGGGCTCGTCAGGAATGACGTTTCTTCTCGCCGCCTTCTTCATCCGCGCCCGCGGGATCCCCGGCCCCGCCCTTGCGGCTCGTGGGGGCGCCCGCGCCGTCGTCCGGCAGCCCCAAAAACGGCCGCAGCAAGCGCTGCATGTTCTTTCGGGCGTGGAACAGGCGGCTCATGACGGTTCCCCGTGGAATTCCCAGCGTATCGGCGATCTCCTCGTACGACATCCCCTCCACCTCCCGGAGCAGGAGGATGGACTTGTGGTCCTCCGACAAACCGGCGAGCGCACGGCCGATCTCCGCCCCGAGCTCCTTGTCGGCCGCGGTCTTCAGGGGGTTTGCGCCCCCCAGCCGGCCGGTGATGTCGGCGTCGGCGTACAAGGAGTCGTCGCCGGTGAGGGCGTCGTCGAGATCGACCTTCCTGCGGCGGGCGTCCGCGCGCTTCTTGTCGATGCAGAGGTTGACGCAGATCCGGTACAGCCACGTCGAGAACGCGGCGTTGCCTTCGAACTCGCCGAGCTTCTTGTGGGCCTTGATGAAGGCGTCCTGCACGACGTCCATGGCGTCGTCGCGGTCGCGCAGCATGCCGTACGCGACGGCGAACAGCCGCGACTGGTGCAGCTCCACGAGCCTCTTGAACGCGGCCGCGTCGCCGGCGCGGGCCTTGTCCACCAGCTCCTGGTCGCGCGCGCGATCTTTGGCCCGGGCCTCGCCCTCGGTCTTGCTCCTGGCGCGCGCCCGCTCCAGGGCGTCCCGGGCGCGCCGCACCTGGCCCTCGCCTGCCTCCGGATCGACCTTCCGCGCCACGGTCATCGGTACGTCCAACCCCTGAGCACGCCCTTGTGACGATCCGCGGGTGCGAACCAACCACGCCCGCAATATGACACGATTCACACGAGAGAGCCCGCCCGAATGGCCGACGCCCAACAGACCGCCCAGACGCCGCCGCCCGCGCCGCGCCCCCCGCCGCGCGGGATCGAACCGGTGGCGCCGGCGCGCTTTGACGACGTGCTGCGCAGCGCGCGCCTGCGCCTCGGCGCGCTCGCCGTCCTCGAGCTCCTCCTCGCGGGCGCCGCCGGCGTGGCCGCCGGCCTCGTCGTCGCCGCCGTCGTCGTCGGGGTCGCGCCGTACTCCACGGCGCTCCGCGTCCTCCTCGTGGCGCTGTTGCCCGCGGGCTTCCTCGCGGCGGCGGCGGCAGTGCTCGCGCGGCGCGTGTGGCCGCTCAAGCACGACCTCGTCGTCGGCGCCGCCCTCGAGGCGTCGCTGCGCCGGCGCGGCGCCGAGCTCGGCGACATGGTGCGCGGCGCCGTGGAGCTGCGCGACGCCGCGCAGGACGGAGCGCGCGGCCGCTCCCGCGCCCTGTGCGAGGCGCATGTCGCGGCCACCACCGCCCGCGTCGTCGACGGCGGCGGCCTGCGCTCCTTGCCCGGCGTCGCGCTCGAGCGCGCGGTCCCCACGCTCGCGTGCGCCGGCGTCGTCGGCTTCGTGCTGCTCGCGTGGATCATCGCGTTTTCGGCGTCATGGCAGTCGCGCTTCGACAAGCTGTTCTCCGACGCCGGCCGCGAGCGCGCCCTCGAGGAGCGTGCCGCGTCGCTCTTGCCGCTGGTCACCGACCTCAAGCTCACGCTGCGCTTCCCCGCGTACATGCAGGAAAACGACGAGGTCATCCCGGGCTCTTCCGGCGACGTCACCGCCCCGCGCGGCACCGAGGTCGTCGTCGAGGGCCGCGCGGACCGCGCGCTCGAGAAGGCGAGCGTGCTCGTCGGCGACGAGGAGCTGCAGGCCAAGGTGAACGGCGCCGATCTCGTGGCGCGCTTCGTCGTGAACGAGAGCACCACCTATCGCTTCCGGATCGACGGCGCGCGCGGCGGCGCCGAGCTCGATCCGGTGGCGCACAAGATCGCCGTCACGCCGGACACCGCGCCCGTGGTGACGCTCGAGGAGCCGGGCGAGGACCGCACCGTGAAGCTCGAGGACACCGTCCCGCTCGCCTTCTCGGCGAAGGACGACGTCGGCGTCACCAGGTTCCGCGTGGTGGTGAAGCGGCAGGGGAGCGCGCTCGAGCCGTACACCGATGACCTGATGGAGGTGCCCGGCGGGCTGCGCGAGGCGCACGGCACCGGCAAGCTCAAGATCGAGGACACCGGCGCGCGCCCCGGCGACAAGCTCTCCGTCTACATCGAGGCCGTCGACAACGACGCCATCAGCGGCCCCAAGGCCGGCCGCTCGGCCACGCGCGTGCTCACGGTGTTCTCCGCGCTCGAGCAGCACCGCGCCATGATCGCCCGCCTCGACGACGTGGAGTCGCGCATGGTGGACTCGCTCGGCGACGAGCTGGAGGCGCCCCTCGCGGAGCTCTCCGCGGACGTCGCTGAGCAGAAGCAGGCCGTGGACAAGCACCAGCAGATCGCCGTGCGCCACCAGGCGATGCAGAAGGCCCTCGACGACGCCGTGCTCGCCTTGTCGCAGGACGAGATGGCGGTGGTCTCCATGCGGCGCGCGCTCGCCAACATGAAGCTCAAGGTGGGCCGCGCCGTCGACCACAAGGCCCGCGCGCTCTCGGAGCTCGCGTTCAAGACGCGCGCGAGCGTGCCCGCGAACAAGGGCGTGCGCGCGCGCCTGGCGTTCGCGCAGAAGGGGCTCGTCGAGCGGCTCGAGCAGGACGTGCTCTATCTCGACGACCTGCTGCAGCGCGAGCGCATCGCCGAGGCGCGTCAGGTGGCCCAGGACCTCAAGCGCGCGCAGGAAGACCTGAAGGCGCTCGTCGACCAGTTCAAGAAGTCCGGCGACGACGCCACGCGCCGCGCGCTGCTCCAGCAAATCCAGGAGATGCGCGCGCAGATGGAGAAGCTCCTCGAGCGGCTGGCCGAGCTGCAGCACGAGGTGCCCGACGAGTACCTGAACAGCGAGGCCTTCCCCGACGAAAAGATGCTGAGCAACGCCTCCGACATCGACAAGCTCATCGAGGAGGGCAAGCTCGACGACGCGGCCAAGAAGCTCGAGGAGATGCTCAAGGCCACGCAGAAGCTCGTCGACAACCTCGACAAGGACGCGGACCAATACGGCGGCGACGAGTACAAGGAGCTGCGCGACAAGATGCAGCGCTTCAGCGACGATCTGCAGGCGCTGCAAGAGGGCCAGCAGCAGAACCTCGCGCAGAGCCAGGCGCTCATGGACCGCGCCAAGCGGCAGGCGGAGGAGCGGCTGAAGGGCAAGCTCGACAAGGCGCTCGCCGAGGTGAAGAAGAAGGTGGAGGCCGCCGAGAAGAAGCTCGACGGGATCGATCGCGACTCGCTGTTCTTGAACGAGAGCGAGGACGCGCTGTTCGCCAAGGCGCGCATCGACGACCTCAAGCGCGCGCTCGAGAGCAAGGACCTCGAGGACGCCACCGGCGCGGCCGAGGAGGCGGAGGCGGCGGCGGAGTCGGCGCAGCGCAGCGTGGCGGATCGCGCGCGCGGGCGCTTCGGCCAGAAGGACAAGGCCACCGCCGCCGCGCGCGACGACCTCGACGAGGCGCACCAGGACCTCGACGAGGCCAGGCGCGCGCTCCAGGATCTCCTGCCCAATCCGTCGAGCCTCCTCGACAAAAACGAGCGGCGGAAGCTCCAGAAGGGCGCCGACCTCGAGCAGCAATTGCGCGAAAACGCGGAGAAGCTCGGCAAGCTCATGGACGAGATCGGCAAGCAGGCGCCGGTGTTCGGCCCCGGCCACAAAAAGCACGTCGACTCCGCCCGGCGCTCCATGGAGCGCGCGGCGCGGCAGATGCGTGGGCAGGACTTGCGCAGCGCGCGGTCGTCGGAGCGGGCGGCGCTCCGCGAGCTCGGACAGTTGCAGAAGGACCTCGACCAGATGGGGCAGGGCCAGGGCGGCTCGGGCATCCCCATGCCGCTGCCGAACGGCGGCGCGCCCGGCGCCGACGACGGCGAGGGCAACGGTCGGCGCGCCTCCACCGAGGAGGTCAAGATCCCCGACGGCAGCGAGTTCAAGGTCCCCGACGCCTACCGGAAGGACATCCTCGACGCCATGCGCGAGGGCGCGCCCAAGTCGTGGGCGCAGGAAGTGAAGCGCTACTACGAGAGGCTGATCAAGTGACGGCGCGGTCCTCGCCGACGACGTGGCGCGTGCCCCTCCGGCGCGCGGCGGGTCTCGCGCCGGCGTGCGTCGCGCTCGCGCTCCTGGTGGACGCCGCGCCTGCGTCGGCGGGGAGCGACGACGTCGCCGCGCAGATCCGCGAGGCCAACCAGGCGCTCGACGACTGGCAGCTCGACAAGGCCGCCGCCATCGCGGAGAAGCTCGACCACGATCTGCCCGACGTGCCGCCGGTGCAGGCGGTGCTCGGCAGCGTGCGCTTCCACCAGGGGGACTACGAGGGCGCCGTGCGCCTGCTGCGCCGCGCCGCCGAGAGCGGGCAGGAGCCGCAGCTCCTCGCGCTGGCGGAGAGCACGCTCGAGGAGACCAAGGGCGGCGTGACCTCGCAGAGCGCACACTTCATCATCCGCACGCCCGCGGGCAAGGACGAGGTGCTCCAACCCATCGCGCTGTGGGCGCTCGAGAAGGCGTGGGCGGCGACGACGGCGGCGTTCGACTACCAGCCGCGCCACAAGATCATGGTGGACGTGCTCCAGGACGCCACCGGCCTCGCCCACGTCTCCACCCTCACGGAGAAGGAGATCGAGACGTCGGGGACCATCGCGCTGTGCAAGTTCAACCGGCTGATGATCACGTCGCCCAAGGCCCTCGCGCGCGGCTACGCGTGGCTCGACACGCTGTCGCACGAATTCACGCACCTCGTGATCAGCGAGAAGAGCCACAACACCGTGCCCATCTGGCTGCACGAGGGCCTCGCCAAGTACAACGAGACCCGTTGGCGCGGCGCGCCCGGCCTCGCCCTCGAGGCCGCCGGGGAGAACCTCCTCGCGGGCGCGTTCAAGAAGAACAAGCTCATCACGTTCGAGCAGATGCACCCCTCGATGGCCAAGCTGCCGTCGCAGGAGGACGCCGCGCTCGCGTTCGCGGAGGTGTTCACCGTCATCGAGCAGCTCGACAAGGAGCACCCCGGCGCGCAAAACGTCATCCTCGACGCGCTCCGCGACGGCGCCACCATGGACGAGGCGCTGGAAAAGGGCGTCGGCACCGACCTCGCGGGGCTCCAGCGCGCGTGGAAGCAGTACCTCAAGCGGCGCCCGTTCAAGATCGTGCCGGGGGCAGAGCCCCGCAAGCTCACCTTCGTGAAGAACGCCCGCCGCGGCGGCGCTCCCGCCGAGGAGCAGGAGGACGCCGCCGCCCTCGACGAGGCGCACTCCCGCGTGGTGCGGCAGATGGTTCGCCTCGGGAACCTGTTGCGCGGGAAGCGGCGGCTGAAGGCGGCCTCGGTGGAGTACGAAAAGGCCGTCGCGCAGGCGGGCGTGCGCAGCCCGGTGCTGCACAACCGGCTCGCCGGCGTCTACATCGAGCTCGGCGACCTCGAAGCCGCGCGCCGCGTGCTCGGCGACGTCGCCGGCGTCTTCCCCGACGACCCGCAGACGCAGGTGCTGCTCGGCCGGCTCGCGCTGCGCGGCAAGGACTGGGCGAAGGCCAAGGAGCACTACGAGCGCGCCACGTGGGAGGAGCCGTTCAACCCGGAGATCCACGTCGCGCTGTTCGAGGTCGGCAAGGAGACGCACGACGATGGCCTCGTGGCGCGCGAGACGCGCGCGGTGCAATTGCTCGCGGGCGCCGCGCGCACGTCGTCGACGGTGCCGGCGCACGCGGCGGAGGGGCAGCGCTTCGGCGTGCTCGAGCTGCGCGCGGAGCCCTGGGGACGCGTGCTGCTCGACGGCGTGGACACGGGCATCACCACGCCGCTCCTCGACTACCGCGTGAAGCCCGGCCGCCACCGCATCCGCGTGGTCGATCCCGTCGGGGGCCGCGAGGCGGGCCGCGAGGTGGAGATCGTCGAGGGGAAGACCGAGCGCGTCTCTTTGACCCTCGAGGTGCTGACGCCGGAGCAGCGCAAGGAGCTCGCCGACGCCGAGAAGGCGTTCCTCACGCCCGCGCTCCCCGCGCCCTCGCGCCCGCAGCCGCCGCCGGCGTCGCCGGCGCACGAGCCGGCGCCGTGGGACGATGACGACGACGACGCCAGCGGCTTTGGCCTCGCCCCGCCCTAGAGAAGTGATCCGCACAGCGGAACAGGGGGCAGTGCCGGCACGCGCGGTGGTCCCGCCGCCGGTGCGCTGACACCGAGACGTCGAAGCGGAAGATGGAGCGGTGTCGCTGTGGCGACTTCGCAGCGGTGTGGAGGGCTCTCGTGCGGAACAGCGGACGTCGACAGGCGACCCGGCCGACCACGCCGCCGCGGGCCCGAACCCGCTTTGCGCGCCCGCGCCGCTCGGGCACACTGCCTCGATGCGCGCCTTGCTCCTGCTCTGCCTCCCCGCCTTCCTGCCCCTCGCCGCCTGCCCCGAGCGCCCCGTGATCGATCTCGGCGAAGGGGAAGGCGAGGGCGGCGGCGGCGAAGGCGAAGGCGAAGGCGAGGGCGAAGGCGAAGGGGAGGGCGACGGCAACCGCAACGCACCGTGCGACGTCACCACCGGCGCGCCGTGCACGACCGGCCTCGTGTGCATCTCCGAGGAGGTCAACGCCACCGACGGCCACTGCCGCGCCCCCTGCGCCACCGTGGACGCCAACGGGCAGGTCGGCGCCGACGACCCGAGCGTCTGCCTCGACGGCGAGAGCTGCCAGCAGGTGGTCCTCTTCGACGGCACGCAGTTCGCCGGCTTCCCCCCGGTGTGCCTGCCGCAGGTCACCGATCGCGACGGCGAGTGCTTCGGGTTCCTCGACGCGGACGCCTGCAGCGACGGCCGCCTCTGCGACCTCGTCACCGCCGTCTTCCCGTGCCCCGCGAACGCGCAGCCGAACCCGGACGACGCGTTCAGTTGCGTTTGTGACGACGGCTTCGCCCCCGACGATCCGGACTTCGGCAACCTGTGCACCACCGACGGCGACGGCGACGGCGTCGCCGACACCGTCGACGACTGCCCCGCCGTCGCCGACCCCGCGCAGGTCGACACCGACGGCGACGGCAGCGGCGACGCCTGCGACGACGACGACGACGGTGACGGCGTCAACGACGCCGCCGACAACTGCCCGCTCGCGTCAAACGCCGACCAGGCGGACGGCGACGGCGACGGCATCGGCGACGCGTGCGACACCGACACCGACGGCGACGGCATCGACGACACCGTCGACGACTGCCCCGCCGCGTCCGACAGCGACCAGGCCGACACCGACGGCGACGGCCTCGGCGACGCCTGCGATCTGCACCCGAGCGGCTTCACGCGCGTCATCTTCCCCGACGGCAGCACCACCGGCGCCCTCGTGCGCCTGGTGACCCGGTGCAAGGACGGCTGCCCGCTCGGCAAGCCCAACGCCGAGGACGACTGCCAGCCCGGCGAGGTCTGCGGGCACGGGACGTTCGACCTCACCATCGAGTCGTTCCAGCCGGGGCCGAACGGCGCGCACGTCACGTGCAGCCAGACGAGCTGCGACGCCGGGGGCACCTGCACCTGCAACCTCGCCAACGGCTTCCGCTGCGTGCAGACGGGCACCGGCAGCGAGTGCGCGCGCCTCTTTGGCCACTGTGGCGATCCGGCGCGCAACATCACCGCGGACGAGGCCAACACGCGCCCGCCGCCGGACGACGCCATCTGCAACGACTTCGACGAGCACAAGATGTGCGACGACCGGGCCTACCGCGGCGGCGGCTCCGTCGAGACCTGCCTGGTGGGGCGCGCGTTCTCGCCGGACAACGACAACGACGGCATCTGCGAGGCCATCTGCGATCAGACGCCCTTCGACTACGACGGCGACGGCACCATCACCACGGGCAGCGGCGGCCTGTTCAACCTCGGCGAACAGCAGATCACGGGCTCGTGCGGCGACGGTGAGGTGTGCTCGTACGCCGTGAACGCCGCCATCTTCGCCGTCGGCTTCGATCCCGCGTTCACGAGCTGCGACGCCGTCGTGTGCCCCATCGAGGCGGACTGCACGGAGTGCCCCGACACGCGCATGCACTGCATCGACGCGTTCTGCCCGTTCAACTCGACGCAGGACCCGAACAGCGACTTCTGCCTCTGCAACGTCGGCACCGTCGCCCGCGCCGACGGCCTCGGCTGCGACTCCCGCGCTGGCGCCCCCGGCGGCGACCGCATCGCCCCCCAGGGCTTCTGCGCCATGGTCCCCGGCACCTGCGAAGCCGCCCCCGCCGAAGGCGAAGGCGAGGGTGAAGGCGAAGGCGAGGGCGAGGGCGAGGGCGAGGGCGAGGGCGAGGGCGAGGGCGAAGGCGAGGGCGAGGGTGAGGGTGAAGGCGAGGGCGAGGGCGAGGGCGAGGGCGAGGGCGAGGGCGAGGGCGAGGGCGAGGGTGAGGGTGAGGGCGAGGGTGAGGGTGAGTGACGACGCGCGCCGCCGCTGACCGGGCCGGTCGAACACGCGATCTCCCGTAGGGCGGCGGCTTGTCCGCCGCATCGAAGCATCGAAGCGCGGGACAAGCCCGCGCCCTACGCGCCGCCGGACGCTTCGGTGGCAGAAAAAGAAAGCCCCGCGTTTCCGCGGGGCTGTCCCAGCCTTGGTGACCCCAGGGGGAATCGAACCCCCGTCTGCAACGTGAGAGGCTGCCGTCCTGGACCGCTAGACGATGGGGCCACGCCTCACGTGGGGCATACCGGTAGTCGGCGTCACGGGGCCTGTCAACGGTCGTTGCCGCCGAAGCGTCCGCCACGTCGCGGGGCGGGCGTTGCCGGCGCCGGTTGGTCCCGGTAGCCGAGGGGATGGGCCACAGCGTCGCCGTCGTCGCCATCCAGCTCGCCGCTCTCCTCGGCTTCGCGGCCTTCGACCTGCGCGAGCGCGCCGGGCTCGACCGCCGCCCGGTCCGCTATCCCCTGTGGGCGGCGCTGACGCTCGGCGCCTTCGCCGCCACCGTCGTCGTCGGCCGCCTCGCGTTCTATGCGGTCAACTGGCGGTTGTATGCGCACGACCCCGCGGCGCTGCTCGCCGTGGGGCGCGGGGGCAGCGTCGTCATCGCCGGCGAGCTGGGCGCCGTCTTGTTCTTCTTCGCCTTCACGCGCGCCACGCGCATGCCGCGCTGGGCCACGCTCGACACGCTCGCGCGGTGCCTGACGCTCGCCTGGGCGGCGCAGCTCGGCGTGGAGTGCGTCGCGGGTCGGCTGCCGGCCGCCGCGGCCGTCGACGCGCTCTTCTACGCGGGCCTCTTCGGCCTCCTCGTCGCGTTCAAGCCCCACGTGCGCATCGAGGGCTTCGCGTTCCTCGGCTTTGGGGTCGCCGGCTGCACCAAGCGGTTCGTGACGGACGCGGTGCTCCCGCCGGCGTCGGGCGGGCACATCGGGCCGTTCTCCACGCAGCAGGTCGTCGCCCTCACGCTCATCGGCGTCGCCGCGCTGCTCGCCCTGGCTCGGGCGCGGTGCGCCCGGGGACCAGCCTGCGGCCTCCGGGCTCGCTAGGACATTCGGCATGACCCTCCTCAAGATCGCCACCCTCGGGGAACCCGTGCTGCGGGAGCGGGCGCGGGAGCTCGGGCTCGAGGAGCTCAAGAGCGATCGCTGGCAGACGTTCATCGACGACCTCGTCGAGACCATGCGCGACGCCGACGGCGCCGGCCTCGCGGCGCCGCAGGTCTTCCAACCGGTGCGCATCGCGTGCATCGAGGTGCGCGGGAACAACCCGCGCTACCCGTACAAGCCGAAGATCCCGCTCACCGTCGTCGTGAACCCTGTCATCACGCCCATCGGCGGCGAGGCGTTCGACAACTACGAGGGCTGTCTGTCCGTGCCCGATCTCCGCGGCATGGTGAAGCGGCACGCGCACGTGCGCGTGCAATACCTCGACCGCGAGGGCGAGCCCCACGACGTCACCGTCGCCGGCGTCACCGCCGGGACGTGGCAGCACGAGTGCGATCACCTCGACGGCACCATCTTCCTCGACCGCGTCACCGACCCCTCGACGTTGTCCACGTGGAAGAACTGGGAGCGCCACCACAAGGCGCGCTTCGTCGAGGAGATCACCAAGGTCGTCGAGCGGTATGGCTCGTGACGCTGGCCCCGACCTGACAGCGCGCCCGGGACCTGGCAGCCGCCGATTCTGACATCGGTGGGGGTGTGACGGGGCTCATCCGCGCGGGGCGTCGCGCGCACTAACCCCGCGGGATGGTCGCTTCCGTTCGCCTCGAGCTCGACCGGGTCCTCGAAAAGCGCGCCCGCGCCCGCCGTTGGCGAAACGACGGCGGCCGCGTCGCCTACGGCGTCACCGCCCACGACGGCGTCGAGATCGCGTGGCTCGATGCCGGCGGCATGCGCTACCGCGTCGGCGGCCTCGACGTCGAGCTCGGCGCCGGCGCCGTGATGGTGGTGCCGAGCGGCCTCGAGCACCAAAGCGAGTTCCTCCCCGCCATGCGCGGCGGCTCGCTCCACGTCGACGACGCCGTCGTCGCCGAGGCCGCCGACGCCGCCGGTGCCCGCCCCCCGCGCGCGGCGTGTCTCGTCGACGACGGCGCCGACGTGCGCGCGCTCGGCGCCATGCTCGTCGCCGAGATGGCCAAGGACAGCGCCGACGCGCGCTTGTGCGCGGGCGCGCTCGTCGACGCCCTCGCCGTCAAGGTCGTCCGCGGCCTCCCGCCCGTGCCCGCGTCCGTTCGCGACCCGCGCGTGCGCGCGGCCGTCGACGTCATCCGCGCCCGCTTCGCCGAGCCCATCGACGTCGACGACATCGCCGCGGCCTGCGGCACCAGCCGCTTCCACCTGAGCCGCCTGTTCAAGGCCGCCACCGGCGCGAGCCCCTACCGCTTCCTCATCGACGTGCGCCTCGAGGAGAGCGCGCGGCTCCTGCGGCGCGGACGCAGCGTCACCGACGCCGCGCTGTCGTCGGGGTTCTCGGACCTGTCGCGCTTCGCCCGCATGTTTTCGCGCCGCTACGGCTGCTTGCCCAAGGCGTACGCGAGCACGGTGTCGACGTCGGCGTCGTCGACGGCGCCGCTGTTGTCGACGTCATAGAGCGGGTCGTACGAGCCGTCCTGGCGGCGCTGGTCCGGGATGCGCGCGCCGCTCCTGAGCGCCACCTCCATGAGGTCCACGGCGTCGACGCGGCCGTCGAGCGATACGTCGCCGGCGAGCGCGGGTGCCACGGTGCGCACCAGGGTCCATCGCGGATCCACCTCGACGAGGACGGTGTCCGCGCCGAGCTTGGCGGCGCCCGCGTGCGCGGCGTCGGCGCTCAGCACGGCCTCGGTGACGGTGCCGTCGGCGGCCACGGCGCGCACCGGGACGTCGACGTCGTAGTCGCCCTCGACGTCGATACAGAGCGTCTCGCCGTCGAAGCCGGCGCGCAGCGTGGGCCAGCCGGGCGCGCGCAGCCATTGGTCGAGGAACGTCGAGACGTCGCCGCCGCCGGCGTCGTCGATCTCCTCGGCGAGCGCGTCGACCGTGAGCTGCCCGGGGCCGCGGTCGACGAGCGCGCGCAGCGCGGCCGTGAAGACGTCGGCGCCGACCTTCTCTTCGAGGCTGCGCAGCACCGTGGACCCCTTGTGGTAGGTGACGAGCACGTACGCGTCGGGGTCGTTGGCGGCGTCGAGGATGGCGAGGTCGGCGTCGCCGATCTGGGTCATGTACCAGACCGCGTTCATGCGCGTGCCCGCGGTGCGCACGTCGTCGTCGTCGACCCCGAGGGCGCGCCAGGCGCTGTACTCCGCGAACGCCTCCTGCAGGAAGCCGCCCTCGTCCGGGTTCGCCGCGGTGGTCATGCCGCCCCACCAAGAGTGCGCGAGCTCGTGCGCGGCGCCCTGCTCGACGATGAAGTCGAACTGGGGCCAGGTGACGAAGTCACCGAGGAAGATGTCGCCGAGCAGGCCCATGCCGCCGAACGGGTAGCGCCCGCTGACGGGGAGGTAGTGGATCTCGTCGACCGCGAGGGGGCCGTACATCTCCTCGTAGCGCGGCAGCACGCGCGCGCCGGTCTCGGCCACGCGCTGCATGACGTCGTGCGAGTCGCCGCCCTGGGCGTCGGCGGGGACCCCGGCGACGACGCGCTTGCCGTCGCCGGCGGTGGTGGACACCGTGTCGACGTCGCGCGCGAACACGCCGAGCAGCTCGGTGTCCACCGCGATGTCGAAGCGCGACCGCGACGAGCCGTCGTCGAGGACGGCGCTGTCGACGGCGGCGCCCTGGCCGGCGGCGACGAACATGCCTGCGGGGGCGTGCACGGTGACGGAGCCGGAGAACGGGTCGCTGGCGAGGAGCGAGATCAGGTACCAGGCGGCGCCCGGCTCGTCGGGGAGGAGCACGACCTCGTCACCGTGGAAGGTGCAGGCGTCGAGCCCCGGTTGGACCCGGGACGCGCACGAGGGCGCCCCGTCCAGCACGAGGTGGACGTCGACGTCGGCGCCGCCGTCCGGGACGACGCCGTCGGCGGGCGTGAGCCACTGCACGAGGCCCGGGTACTGCGGCTCGTCCTCGAGGGTCGCGGGTTGGCCGCCGACCTCGACGTCGACGGCGGGCGCGACGAGCGCGTAGATGGGCAGCGGCCCGTCGAGGTGCACGCGGGCGTCGACCTCGACGTGCAGTGTGTCTCCCGTGAGGTCGACGGCGATGTCCTGCGACAGGACATCGGAGGCGGCGCGGGCCGAAGGGGCGGACACGAGGGCGCAGGCGAGGGCGGCCGCGCAGCCGAGGCCGGCTGCGGAGGGACGGCGGGCGGGGGCGATCATCGGGACACCTCGAGCGTGAGCGTGCCGCCGGCGGCGGCGAGGGGGACGAAGGCGCCGTCGGCGGTGCGGGCCAGGGCGTCGACGAGCTCCACGCGGGACGCGCCGGCGTCGACGCCGTGGACCTCGACGGTGGCGAGGTCGCCGTCGGCCACCGCCGACTGCACCGCGCTCGTATGCGAGCCCCCGAGGGCGACGTCCGCGCCGTCCACGTGGGCGAGCGTGCGCGCGTCGTCGCCGAGGAACGCGGTGGCGGCGGCGTCGTCGACGGCGACGAGGGCGGGGTCGACGCGGAGGTGGGCGGACACGCCGAGAACCTCGCCGAGGCCGTGCGCGCGGACGTGCAGCGTGGCCCGGCCGCCCTCGACGTCGGCGGCCACGGTGAGGGCGGGGCCGGCGCCGGCGCCGTCGGCGGCGAAGCCGGGTGGGCCGGCGCAGGCGGCGACGAGCACGAGCACGAGCCCGAGCGCGAGCACGGGGGCGCAGGTCCATCGCAGCGCGGACGGCGTCGTCGACGAGAGCGGCGCGCCGGGCGCGCGGGGCGAGCCCGCACCGCCGAGGGCTGCGCAGGGGGAGGGGGAGGAGGTCGGGGTGTGCATGCCGCCGGTCTCGCAGCCCGGGCGGTTCCGGGCTCGGCGATCCGTGCGCGATCGACAGGCGATTCGTGCGCGCCGGCCTTCGACGCCACATCGTTGGCCCCGCGCGGCGGAGGCGCTACGAGGGCTCGTGGCCACCAAGAGCGAGACCGGAGAGGTCGAGGTCATGCTCGGCCTCGACGAGGCCGACGACGCCGACGCGCTCCGCACGAAGGCCGCCAAGGCCCTCGGGCTGCCGCCGTCGGCGGTGCCGTTGGCGCGCGTGGTGCGCAAGGCCATCGACGCCCGCCGGGGCGGCGTGCGCTTCCGCGTCGTCCTCTCGCTCGCGCCCGCGCCCGACCCGTCCACGCTCGGCCGCCCCTGGCCCCGCGAGGTGAACAAGTCCGCGCGCGTCGTCGTCGTCGGCGACGGCCCCGCCGGCCTGTTTTGCGCCTACGAGCTCGCGCGCCGCGGCGTGGCCTCGGTGGTCCTCGATCGCGGCAAGGGCGTGCAGCCGCGCCGCGTGGACTTGAAGGGCCTGAACCGGCGCGGCGTCGTCGACGAGGACAGCAACTATTGCTTCGGCGAGGGCGGCGCGGGCACCTACAGCGACGGCAAGCTCTACACGCGCAGCACCAAGCGCGGCGACGTGCGCGACGTCCTCGAGACGCTCGCGCTCCACGGCGCCCCCGTCGACATCCTCACCGACGCCCGGCCGCACATCGGCTCCAACCTCCTGCCCAAGGTCGTCACCGCGCTGCGCGAGCGCCTCGAGGGCTGCGGCGTCGAGGTGCGCTTCGAAAAGCGCGTCACCGGGCTCGTGCTCGACGGCGCTCCTCCCGACGCCCGCGTCCGCGCCGTGCGCTGCGCCGACGGCGACGAGCTCCCTTGCGACGCCGTGGTCCTCGCCACCGGCCACTCCGCGCGCGACGTCTACCGCATGCTGCACGCGCAGGGCGTCCGCCTCGAGGCCAAGCCCCTGGCCATGGGCGTGCGCATCGAGCACCCGCAGCCGCTCATCGACGAGATCCAGTACGGCGCCGCCGCCGGCCACGCGAAGCTCCCGAGCGCGGCGTACCGCCTGGCGCACACCGTCGACGAGCGCGGCGTGTTCTCGTTCTGCATGTGCCCCGGCGGCTTCGTCGTCCCCGCGGCCACCGACAAGACCGGCCTGGTGGTGAACGGCATGAGCCTCAAGCGGCGCGACTCCCCGTTCGCAAACTCGGGGCTCGTGGTGGCGGTTGAGCTCGAAGACGCGGCGCGCGCCGGCCACGCAGGACCGTTCGCGCTCGAAGAGGTCCAGCGCGCGCTCGAAGAGGCCGCGCTCGCGGCCGGCGGAGGCGCGCTCAAGGCGCCCGCGGTACGCGCCACGGACTTCGTCGCCGGCCGCGGCTCGTCGACGCTGCCGAGGACCTCGTACCAGCCGGGCATCGTCCCCGGCGACGTCGCCGCCGTCCTCGACGCCGCCGGCGTCGCGCTCGCGGACAAGCTGCGCGGAGCGCTCACCGCGTTCGACCGGCGCATGCGCGGGTTTCTCACCGAGGACGCGGTGCTCGTCGGCGTGGAGACCCGCACGAGCGCGCCGGTGCGCATCCCGCGCGACGACGACACGCTCGAGTCCGTCGACGTGCGTGGCCTCTATCCGGCGGGAGAGGGCGCCGGCTACGCCGGCGGCATCGTCAGCGCCGCCCTCGACGGCGTCCGCATCGCGAGGGCGATCGCCGCCGGCGGGGCGCGCTCGCCCTGAGCGCCGCGGGTCAGACCCTGAGGGTGTCGACGTCGTCGATGGCTTTGTCGAGCACCGCGCGCAGCGACCGCAACGCCGCGTTGGGGTCGCGCCCCGGGGAGAGGAGCACGGAGGTGGCGCAGCCCCAGACGTCGCCGGAGACGCGCAGGACGGTCTTCATGTCGTCGCCGCCGTCGCGCCCCCTGAGCGCGAGCAAGGAGAACAGCGGCGAGCGCAACCTCTTCACCATGCGCGTGAGGGGGGCGATCAGCGTCGGCCCGGCGAGGCCCTCGCCGGCGACGATCCTGCGCAGCTCCACCCGGAGCTCGCGCAGCTCCTGCTCGATGCGCAGGCGGATGTGCTCGTCGATGATGACGAGGCCGGCGAACGGATCGGAGCCGTGCAGCACGGCGTGGCAACGGCGGATGTCGTCGTAGAGCACCGGGAAGACGTCGGCGGAGCGCGGCACCTCGCCGGCCACCACGATGAGCGCCTGCACGCGCGCCGCGGCCCGCGCGATGCGCAGGGCGGGGCCGACGCTCTCGAGGATCTCCGGCGTGTCCTCGCGCAGCACGACGATGATGTCGACGTTGCTCACGCGCGAGTCGTACCCGCCGCGCACGATGCTCCCGAAGGCGATCACAGACTCGAGCGAGTCCCCGAGCGTCTTTCGCAGCGACGCGATCAGCTCCTCGACGCGCGTGCGCACCATGATGGGCATCATCGCGAGGACGGTGGCGGCGGGGACGGCCTTCTTGATGGGAGCGTTCATCAGGTCTGCACCGGTGCCTCGGGGAGCAGCAGCCCGCCGAGCGGCAAGAGGGAGGAGGGCAGGGGCGAGCGCCGAAGCAGGCGGCGTCCTCGCAGCGCGACGGCCAGCGCGACGTCCTCCGGCGCCGTGCGCGCGCCCGCGGCGACGTCCTCGGTGAGCGCGACGGTGTGCTCTTCGAGCCAGTGGCGGTACGCGCGCAGCGTGCGGCCTTCGCGGCCCGCGACCAGGGCGGCGCCGAGGAGCGCGACGGGGCCCACGACGAGGAACACGAGCTCGGCGAAGGGACGGAGCTGCTCGGCGAGCGCGTGGCCCGCGCCGAACAGGAAGATGGCGCCGGCGAACGCGACGAACACGGCGACCGACCCTGCCCGCGCGAGGCCGCCGCGGCGCAGCCCCGCGCGCGCGAGCGCCTCGTCGTAGTGGCCGTCGAGCGCGACGCGTGCCGCGGCGCGGACCGCGGCTTGTGAGGCGGCGCGCGCGTCGAAGGTCTGCGGCAGGCGGCTCAGCTCGTCGTGGAGCGGGCGCAGCGGCGGTTGCGGCGCGGCGTCGGCGAAGACACGGAACACCGGTCGTGGATCACCGGCGGCGCGCGGCGCCTCGACGAGCCACCCCTCGGCCACCGCGCCGGCCAGCAGAGCCTGGCGCAGGCGCGCCGGCGAGCGCGCCCACGAAAACAGCAGGATCTCGTCGAGCGCCGGCAGCACGCCGATGCGCAGCGGAGACGGGCGCTGCGGGTCTCCCTCGAGCATGTCGCCGACGGCGACCTGCAGGCTCACAGCGCCGAGCAGCGCGAACAGCCAAAGCACGGCGTACAAGAGCGCGAACATCGACGAATTGAAGGGCCAGACGTCGAAGTCCATGTCGCGCTCAGCCGAAGCTGATGGTCTGCTGGCCCGGAGGGAGGATCTTGACCGGCTGGATGGCCATCACCTTCATGAACACTCGCAGAAGGAACGGGTCGAACTTGTACTGCATGTCGCTCATCATCAACGTGAGCGCGACCTCGGGGCCGTACGCTTCGCGGAACGGGCGCGCCGACGTGAGCGCGTCGTAGCACGCGGCGACGTTGATGATGCTGCCGTACACGCCGAGCTCGACCTTGGGCAACATGAGCTTCACGTTGCCGTCCTTGTCCTTCATGGGCACCGAGTAGTCGACCTTGGACTCGTAGGCCGCGATGATCCGCTTGGTCATCTGGATGTCGAGGCTTCGGCCCTTGAGGAGCGTCTTCACGGTGTGCAGCGGGAAGAGATCGATCTTCCTGCGCTCGTCTTTGGAGAGCTGGCGGCGCTTGTTGAGGATGCTCGAGTCGATCTCGGCCATGCCGATGTCGTGAAAGAGCCCCGCCATGCCGAGCTCGTGCATCTGGCCGCGGTTCATGCCCAGCTCCTGGCCGAACACGATGCAGATGAGCATGGTGTTGACGGAGTGGAACAGGAGGTACTCCTCCACCGAGCGCGACGTCGTCATGCCGAGGAAGTGAGAGCGCTGCTCGCTGGCGATGTCGACGAAGTCCTGCACCAGGCGCTGGGCCGGCTGCATGGACGGGAGCTGGCCGCCGCTCTGCAGGCGCTCGATGAACTTGCGCATGTAATAGACGCTGCGCGCGTACACCGTGAGCGCGTACTTCTTGCGATCGACCTTGCGCTCGGCCTCGATGGCCGCGTCCTCCATCTTGTCGAGTTGGTCGCGGATGCGCGCGAACTTGCCGACCTTGATGTTGAGGAGCTTGCGGCCCTGGACGCCGTCTTCCTCGGCGCCCTTGTCGTTTTGCGGCGAGAAGATCCAGATGAAGTCCTTGAGCTCCTGGATCTGTACGGGGCGGTTGACGTTGAAGCCGCCGACGTCGCGGCCCTTGAACTCGTCGGTGAGGAAGCGGACGTTGTCGAGCGACGCGAAGTCGAGCGCGAGCTGCTTGCTGTTGACGTACACCGACGTGCCGTTGGCCTGGAGCTGGAACGTGCCGTCCACGGCGACGATGGTGTTGATGGCGTTTCGCAGCGCTTCGAAGGGCTGGACGAAGATGTCGTTGTCCGGGTCGTACATCTTCACGTTGCGCACGAGCATGTACAGGGTGGAGATGGCCTGGCGGCCGAGCTGCTGGAGCTTGGCCTCGCGCCCGCGGGTCACGGGCGGCGCCGCCTTCTTCAGATCGAGCTGCCCGATGGCCGCGCCGCGCGCACCCTTGTCACTCGGGGGGGCCTTGCCGGTGGTCATGTCCCGAGCAACCGCGCTTTGACGTTGATGGCCGCGGCGCGGGCGGTCTCCATCACGTCCTTGCTCTGCCGCTTGGGATCCTGCGCCACCGCCGCGAGCATCTGCAGGCCGGGGATGGACGGCGACGACTCGAGGCCGCCGATGGCGAGGAGCTTCATGTCGTCGACCTTCTTCTTGGCGAGGAACCCGCTCTTCTGCTCGAAGATGTCACGAATGAAGGCTTCGGTCTGCGACGAGCGCACCTGCACGAGCGCGGTGAACATCGCCTTCTTCTCGGGGTCGGAGAGCCGGTCGAACGACTCCGCACGGACGATGTCGACGAGGAGCTGGCCCGCGGTCTCCGGCGGGAAGTTGGGCAGCATGCGCGCCGCCTGTGAGCGCATCTGCGCGTCGGGGTGTTGGGTGAGGACCTTGGCGATGTACTCGAAGCACTCGTCGGTGCCGTTCCGGCCGATGACGGCGAGGGTCTCGAGGCGGAGGATGGCGTTCGGGTGCTCGAGCACCTGCGCGAAGATGGCGAACTTCTCGGGCGGGTTGATCTTGTCGATGACGTAGATCATGTCCTTGACGAGGTTCGACGACGGGTGCGCGAGCCGCGTGGCGAACGTGTCGACGTAGGCGGCGCCGAGGTCGGCGAGCACGTCGCAGACGAGGCGCCGGTTGGGCAGGAGCTGAAGCGTCTCCAGCATGTCGATGAGCGGCGGGATGGCGTCCACGCCGAGGGACTGCAGGTAGCGGCGGATGCCGTCGGCGTCCTTGGCGATGCCGGCGTTCAGGATCTGGCCGATGGCCTGCACGCGTTGGCTCTCGCCCATGCGGCCGATGAAGCGCAGCTCGCAGCGCTGGATCATGTCGCGCGACGACGACTTGGACGCCTTCTGCGCCGAGACCTTGAAGCGCGCGCGGATCTGGTCGATGGCGGTGAAGTTCTCGGAGAGGATGAGCGCGTCGAGCAACTGCACGAACGCCTCGGCGACGTCCTCGAAATTCTCTTCGGTGGTGTCGAGCTCGAGGAGCTGGAACAGCACCACCACCATCTTGGAGAGGTGGCGGGAGTCCTCGCGGCTGATCACCTGCTGGATGCGGGCCTTGTCACCAGGGGTGGCCGTGGCGCCCTGGATGACGGCGCCGCGCATCTGGTCGACGTCGTCGAGCTGGAGGTCGAGGTCGTCGGAGCTGACGCGGGCGAAGCGCAGGTAGTCGTCGGAGTTGGATTGCAGTTGGCGGTAGAGGTACGCGACGACCTTCTCGACCTCGACCTCGACCTCTTCGATGTCCTCCTCGGCGAGGACCTTGAAGCCCTCGACGACGACGTACTCGATGTACTCGAGCTCGGCCTTCCACAACTGCGTGATGATGTCCTCGCGGTTCTTCCGCTGGTCGTCCATGGCGCCCATGCACAACAGGAAGAACCGCTGGATCTCCTCGGACGTGATGCCGTTTTTGAAGATCAGCAGGCGGATGCCCGCCTGCCACAGCGGATAGATGAGGTTGTTCTCGCGGCTGTCGTCTTCGAAGATGACGTGCTGGCCGAGCTTGTAGGCGACGGGATCGACCTTGAGCGAGATCATGTTGTGCTGCGCGAGCAGGTCTTGCAGCGCCGTCATGAACGGCTCGAGGTACTCGCCGTAGCGGTCGACGTTGTGGCGGTACAGCGAGATCTGCTTGAGCGACTTGCGGAGCTTCTCGAACGCCGGGCGCGCCTCCTCGGCGAGGCGCGCGTTCTTCTCGAGCTGTGCTGCCGCCGCGTCAGCCATACCCTGTCCCTACCGGACGACCCTCTGTGTCAGTTTCCACGAGCCGTTCTTCTGCTGTTTGTAGACGAGATCCACGCGCAGCTCTTTTGCCTCGGGGATGGTTACCACGACCTGGTCGTGGATGTGCTCCTCGGGGTTGTCGAGATAGAGCACCTGTCTGCCCGACGGCACCTGGATGGCCTTGGGCGTCGAGAAGGTCACGCCGGTGGCGCCGACCTTCACGTTGACCCACGGGTTCGAGCGCATCTTGAGCGTGCCCGGGCGTGACGGCTGCGACGACACCGGGGCGTGCCCGCAGGTGAGCTGTCCCTCGATGACGACCGGCGTGCCCGCGACGGGCTTCACCACGCGCTCGAGGGTGGTGCAGCGGTGCGCCTCCACGCGGATCTTCACCGCCTTGCCGGGGGCGAGCATCCCGCGTCGCTCGAACGGCGTGGCGCCCCTCTCGTCGTTTTCGACGATGACGCGGGCGCCGTTGGGCGTGACCTTGACGACGAGCGGCACCTTGGCGCGCACGTGGACGTCGCGCACCTCTCCGGCGGCGACCTCGAGCTCCTCGGTGATGGGCGGCTGGTCCTGGAAGAGCGCCTGCACCTTCACGTGCCCGGGTGCGTGCTCGAGCGTCCCGGGCGCGACGCCGACGCTGCGACCGTCGAGGAGGATCTCGACGCCGGGCTCGCTGTCGATCACCAGCTTCGCGGGCTTGGGGGCCGCCGCCGGGGTCGGCTTGTCGTCGTGGGCCGCGTCGCCCGCCGCGTGGGACCGGTCGTTGGCGCCGGCGTCCGCCGCCGCCGCCGCCGCGGGCGTCGGCGCCGCGTCCGCGGTGGCGTCTCCGGTGGCGGCCCCGGCGGCCGCGGCGGGGTCCGCGTCGGCCCCGTCGTCGGCGGCGGCACCGGCGTCGATCTCGGCGTCGGCGACCCCCTCGGCCGCGCCGCCGCTGTCGTGGAGGAGCACGGCGGCGACGGTGACGACCACGAGCAGGCCGGCGACGCCGGCGGCCGCGGCGATCGGGAAGCGCCGCGGCGGGCTGTGGCTCGGGAGGGCGGCGCCCGACGACGCCGGCAGCCGCGCCGTCATCCCGTCGAGCTCCTCCTCGCCGCTCGGCTCCGCGCGCGGGGGCTCCGGCGCCGGCGAGCGCTGCGTGGGCTCCTCCGGCGCGTCGCCGCGCGTCGGCAGGGCCTCCTCGGCGCGCATCTGCGGGCGCACGTCGCGCCCGGCGGCGTCGACGACGTCGCTGCCGCGCTTGTCGCGCTCGGCGCGGGGCGGCGGCCGCTCGCGGTTCGTGATCTCCGGGCTCGACACCGCGTCGCGCGAGCCCGTCGACGTCCGCATCACCGTCTCGGCGGAGTTCAACGACGGCGTGGCGGCGGTGGCCTCGCCCGGCGACGTGGGGCGGACGTGCCGCTCGGTGGCGATGCTCGGCCGGGAGGGGTCGACCTCGCTGCCGACGGCGAGGTCGCCGGCGTTCTGCTCGAACCAGCGCTGCATGTGCGCGCGCGGATCGCCCGGCGCCTTGCTCGCGAGCCACGCGTCGATGGCCTCGGCGAGCTCGCTGGCGGAGGAGAAGCGCTCGTCGCGCGCGCGGGCGAGCGCGCGCAGACAGATGGCGTCGAGCTCCGCGTCGAGGTCGCGGTTCACCGCCGACGGCGGCTTCACGTCCTCGCCGGTGATCTTCTGCATGATGAGCAGGTCGCTCTTGTCGCGGAACAGCCGCCGGCGCGTCAGGAGCTCGTACAGGACGATGCCGAGGGCGAAGACGTCGGTGCGGCGGTCCACGATCTCGCCGAGGCACTGCTCCGGCGACATGTAGGCGACCTTGCCTTTGATGATGCCGGTGCGCGTCTTGGTCTGCTGCGTCGACGCCTTGGCGACGCCGAAGTCCGTGACCTTCACGTCGCCCTGGCGCGACACCAGGATGTTCTGCGGCGAGATGTCTCTGTGGACGAGGTTCAGCGGCGAGCCTGTGGCCGGGTCGCTCTGCTCGTGGGCGTAGTGCAGCCCGTCGGCGGCGCGGGCGACGACGTAGGCGCACAGCTCGATGGGCAGCGGCTTTCGCTTGCGCAGGGACTGCGCGAACAGCGAGCCGAGGTGCGGCCCGTCGACGAATTCCATGGCGATGAAGTAGCTCTGGTCGACCTCGCCGAGGTTGAACACGCTGACGATGTTCGGGTGGTTGAGGTTGGCGGCGAGCCGCGCTTCGTCGAGGAACATCTGGACGAAGTCGGGCCGCACGGCGAGCTGCGGCAGCATGCGTTTGACGACGACGGTGCGGGTGAAGCCGCCGAACGAGTCCTGCTTCGCCAGATAGATCTCGGCCATGCCGCCAGTGGCGATCAGCCGGATCAGCTCGAACTCGCCGTAGCGCTCTCCCAGGCCCGCCCTCCTCGGTGGAGACCAACGACTCACACTAGCGCATGCCCCGACGCTGCCGAAAGCTTCGCACCGGTGCCCCGATCTCGACGTGGACCCGACAGTGGGGTACCACCGGGGGGCAGGTAGGTGATCACGTGCGTCTCTCGCCCCCGGCCGCGGTGTGTGCTTGCGCCGCCCTCGTCTTTTCGCTGGCGCGATGCTCGGGCTGCTCCCAGGAGTGCGCGGGTGACAACGCCGGCAGCGCGGGCTGCTCTTGCGGGTCCGACCAGGACTGCACCACGCGCCTCGGAAAAGTGCTCCTGTGCGTCGACGGCACGTGCGCGCAGGGCGATCCCGAGGACGCGCCCGGCGACGCCTGCGCCGCCGACGCCGACTGCGGCGGCGGCGAGGCGTGCGGCATCGACGGCATCTGTCTGCCCGCGCCCTCCTGCCAGCGCATCGACGTCGCGCTGCAGGCGCACAAAAACGGCGGCGCGCTCGGCGCCGACGTCACCGCCGCGCGGGACGACTGCGCGCACGATTGGCAGGCCGAGGTGTCCGGCGAGTCGTTCCACGTCACGTTCACCCTCGATCTCTCCGGCGACATGAAGGACTTCAGCGACCCGGGCGGCGGCGGCTGCACCGCCGGACACTGGTCCGCCGGCGATCGCGTCGGTGAGATCCTCTGCGGCGTGAACGTCTTCGCCGTCGGCCCCGCCGACGTCGTGCCGTGCTTCCTTGCCACCGGCGCGTGCGACGTGGGCACCTGCCGCGCCGTCGCCGGCGACACGGAAGTCGGGGTGTGCCGATGAGCGCCGCCGGCGCCGCGCTGGCGATCGCCGTCGCCCTGCAGGTGACGGCGCCGCCCTCGAAACCTGCGGGGGTGCCCACGGCGCTCGAGAAGTGCCGCGCGCTCGACAAGGAGTTCGACACCAAGAACATGCCCAAGCCCTGCCAGGCCGCCGCCGACGACGCCACGCTCGGCATCCCCGAGCGCGTCGAGGCGCTGCGCCGGCTCGCCTTCGCGCACATCCTGAACGGCGACGAGTCGCTCGCGGAGCCGGCGTTCTTGAAGATGCTCGTGTTCTCACCGGCGGCCGAGCTCCCCGCGGACGCGGGGCCGCGCTTTCGCGAGATCTTCGCCGCGGTGAAGAAGCGCTTCGACACCGAGGGCGCGCTCACGGTCACGTTCACGCCGCCGCCCGCGCCGCAGGACGCGGCGCCGGTCGAGCTGCAGATCGACGTCGGCGACAAGCTCGGTCGCGTGGTGGGCGCCAAGGTCAAAAGCACCGTCGAAGGCGAGGCTGCGCCGCGCGAGGACGCCCTCGTGCGCAACGAGCTGACGCCGGGACAGTTGCGCTTCACGGGCGCCGTGCCCGAGCCCCATGAGCCCGGCGCGCGGCACGTGACCTACGACGTCGAGCTCGACGGCTGGGACGGAGCCCCCATCGCGGTGCCCACGCCGGTGCACGGCGAGTTCGATCGCACCGGCGGCGTCGTCGCCGGCGCCGACGGCGGCTTTCCGTGGGTGTGGGTCGGCGCCGGCAGCGCCGCCGGCGTCGCCGTCATCGGCGGCGTCACCGGCGGGATCATCTGGTGCTACACCGCCGGCCCGTGCCGCACGCAGGACGCGTGGGTGCGGGTGCAGATCCATCAGGGGGAGCCGTGACGCGCGCGCCCCTCGCCACCGTCGTCGTCGCGCTCGCCGCCTCCGCCGGCGGCTGCGCCGGCGCCGCGCTCGATGCCGGTCCGGTGTCGCTCGCCAGCAAGGACCAGGCGCTCCTCGACAACGCGTCCGCGCTCATCTTCTCGTTCTCCACCGCGCACACGTGCGCGGACCTCGTCGACCTGCCGCCGTCGGCCATCGGGGAGCTGCTCGCGCCCGAGGGCGCGCCGCTGCAGATCCTCGACGCCAACGCGGCGGATCACGTGTTCGGCAAGGTGCCGCCGGACGTCCCCATCGCGTACTTCGTCCTCGCGTCGTCGCAGGCCACGGACAACCAGCGCGTCGCGTTCGACCAGTTCACCGGAACCGTGTTCGCCGTCGGCTGCCGCGACTTCTCCGCGCCGTCGGGGACGCGGCACGACCTGCCGCTCACGCTGTTCCCGGTCGGGCTGCGCTGATGCGCGCCGGCGCGTGCACCGCCGTTCGCGTCCTCGCGAGCGCCGCGCTCGCGCTCGTCACCGCCGCCGGCGCGCGCGCGCAGATCGAGCAGCAGCCCCGACCCGACGACGCGCAGAAGCCGCCGGCGCCGCCGCCGCCGCCCACGCTCGAAAACCCGCCGGCCATCGTCGACAACCCGGGCGCCGTGTACCCGGAGGTCGCGCGAGAGGCGGGGCGCGCGGGTGACGTGGTCTTGCGCATCACCATCGACGAAGACGGGCAGGTGGAGCGCGTCGACGTCATGCAGAGCGCCGGTGACGACGAGCCGGGGCGCGCCCTCGACTGGTCGGCGATGGGCGCCGCCACCAACTTCACCTTCGCGCCCGCCACGTTCTGCTTCACCGACGTCGCCGCCGACGGCACCCAGTCGCAGCGTTGCGGCGTGCCCGGCAAGGTGGCCATCGACTACAAGACCACGTTCGCCCTCGAGGAGAAGAAGGTGGAGGTGCCGGTGGAGCCGCCGCCTTCGCCGGGCAAGGAGGTGGTGAATTACGTCGGCGTCGTGCGCGAGGCGGGGAGCAAGGACCCGCTCGAGGGCGCCGCCGTCGAGATCGAGCTCGCCGACGGCGTGTTCAAGAGCGCCACCACCGACGGCGAGGGCCGCTTCGAGCTCGCCGGCATCCCTCCCGGCGAGTGGCGCGTGAGCTTTACCCTCTCGAGCTACGAGCCGTCGTTCGTCGACGAGACCTTCAAAGAGAAAGAGCGCACCGAGACCGTGGTGTACCTCGTGCCCACGGACACCTCGAAGAACGAGACGGTGGTGCGGCGCCGGCGCGCGCAGAAGGACGTCGCCAGGATCGCGCTCACGCGCGACGAGGTGAAGAAGGTCCCCGGCACCTTCGGCGATCCGCTGCGCGTCATCGAGAACCTCCCGGGGCTCGCGCGGGCGCCCTTCATCGGCGGCGCCCTCATCGTGCGCGGCGCCAACCCCGAGGACAGCGGCGTCTACTTCGACGGCGTCGAGATCCCCATCCTCTACCACTTCGGTGGGCTCAAGAGCGTCATCAACGCGGAGTTCCTCGAGGACATCAACTTCTATCCGGGCGGCTTCGGCGCCTACTACGGCCGCGCCACCGCCGGCATCGTCGACGTGTCGTCGCGCAAGCTCAAGCTCCACAACTTCCGCGGCTCCGCCGACGTCAACATCATGGACGCCGACTTCTTCTTCGCCGGCCCCGTAAAGGTGGGCGAGCTGCCCAAGGTGACGTTCGCCGTGGCCGCGCGCCGCAGCTACATCGACGGCCTCCTGCCCGTCGTGCTCGACGCCGTCATCGGGCCGTCGGGCCAGGGCATCATCGCGGCGCCCATCTACTGGGACTACCAGGCCAAGGTGGAGACGGACCCGCTCCCGGGTCAACACTTCTCGTTGTTCCTGTTCGGATCCGACGACGACCTCAAGGTCATCTCCACCGGCCTCGGCAGCCAGAACGTCAACGTCGGTTTCCACACCACGTTCCATCGCCTGGTGGGCGACTGGGAGTGGAAGCTCTCGCCGAACCTGCTGCACCGCTTCTCGCCGTTCGCCGGCCTCACGCGCGTTGAATTCAACTCGGGCGCCAGCGGCGGCAGCGGCCCCAACGTCAGCGCCGCCTTCGGCATCGACACGTGGAACTGGGGCCTGCGCGACGAGCTGCAGCTCACGGTCAACGACTCCGTCGTCCTGCGCGCGGGCCTCGACTACCTCGGCCAGACCTTCGGCGTGAGCTTCGACGTGCCGCTGCCGGTGGAGATCGGATCCTTCCCGCGCGAGTTCGCGCGCATCGAGGGCGTCAACCAGAGCTTCGAGAGCAACGGCTTCAACAACGCATCCGCGCTCTATGCCGAGGCGGAGCTGACGCCGTGGAAGGGCCTGAAGATCGTGCCCGGGGTCCGCGCGGAGACCACCATCTTCACGTTCCTGCCCAACAAGCTGCCCGACGGCACCACGTCCGACCCCGCCGACGCGCAGCTCTTTCACATCGATCCGCGGCTCACCGCGCGCTGGACGCTCTTGCCGTGGACGACGCTCAAGGGCGCGTTCGGCGTCTACCGGCAGCCGCCGGCGGGCCAGGACGTCAACCCGTCGACGGGCAACCCCGATATCCAGGAGCCGCGGGCCGTGCAGCTCATCGGTGGCGTCGAGCAGGGGCTCACCCGCGACATCCACCTCGACATGCAGCTCTACTACACCAACCGCGATCTGCTGGTGCAGAACACGAGCCAGACCAAGAACCGCAACGACGGCTCGGGCGAGGTGGACCCGCTGTTCGTCAACAACGGTGGCCGCGGCCGCACCATCGGCGCCGAGCTGCTCTTGCGCCACGAGATCACGGAGCACTTCTACGGGTGGATCGCGTACACGCTGTCGCGCACGGACGCGGACCTGAGCGAGAACCGCAACCGCTTCTTCCTCACGAGCAACGACCAGACGCACATCCTCACCATCGTCGCGCAGACCAACCTCCCCTACGGCTTCACCCTCGGCGCCCGCTACCGCATCGTGAGCGGCGACCCGACCAACGAGCCGCTCGGCAGCGTCCACGACGTCGACACGACCAACTACCTCGAGCTCGGGACCACCTCGCGCTCCACGCGCCTGCCCACGTTCCACCAGCTCGACGTGCGCGTGGACAAGAAGCTCGTCTTCGATACCTTTTCGCTCAACGCGTACATGGACCTGCTCAACGTCTACAACCAGGCCAACGCCGAGGGGTTCCAGACGGACTATCGGTCGCGCGAGCAACAGCCGATCCCGTCTTTGCCCATCATCCCGGTGCTCGGCATGTCGGGGGAGTTCTGATGCGCGCTGTGGTTCGCCTCGCGCTCGCCGCGGCCGCCGCCGGCGTCGGGGTCGTCGTCGCCGCGGGGTGCACGAACTTCCCGCGCGAGGATCGCATCGAGGACATGCGCGTCCTCGCCATCAAGACCGAGCCCGCGGAGATCCTGTACTCGCCGCTGTTCCTCACGCCCGCGGCGCAGCGGCCGCCGGGCTTTCCCCTGCCGAGCATCGACGTCAACGTCGAGGTGTTCGCCTTCGATCCGCGCGGCGGCCACGTGAAGACCACCACGCAGTTGTGCCCCGCCGGCGCCGGCGACAGCACGTGCCGCCTCTACGACCCCACCGCGGACCTCGCGGCGGAGCCGGCGGCGGCGCGCCCGGACATCGAGGCGCTCTTGACGCAGCAGACGGTGGAGGGCGACATCGCGTCCGACGCCACCCCCGTCGGCCGCGTCCAGCCGAGCACGTTCACGATGCACTTCTCGCCGGCCGTCATGGACTTCTTCATCCCCGACGCCAGCGACGGGACGCCTACGCCGTCCATCTTCCCGCTCCTGCCGCGCTTCGTGGTGCAGGAGGACAACACCGACGCCGACCCGGCCACCGTCGTGAGCGAGCGCGCGTTCAAGCGCATCCCGATCTCGCTCGATCTGACGAGCGCCGACCTGCCGCCCGACGTCGTCGCCAACCTCGCGCGTGGGCTCGGCATCGAGCTGTGCGCCGCGCCCATCCCGGACAGCGAGTTTGACAAGCAGGGGCGCGCCTCGTGCCTCGAGCGCCGCGTGCCCAACAACAACCCCGGGTTGGTCGGCTTCCGCCTCGAGCCCGATCCGGCGAACCTGACGCCCGACACCGCCACCGACGATGTCGTGCAGCCCGACGTCGGCGTCGGCTCGGTGCTCGGCGTCAAGCCCGGCGACACCATCGCGCTGACGCCCGTGTTCACGGCGGACAGCGTGGAGCGCTACCAGGTGGTGAGCTTCGACGTCGAGACGTCCAAGATCATCCTGCTCAACCGCGTCGAGGACCTCGCGTGCAACTGGTACACGACGCGCGGGAACACGCAGGGCTCGCTCACGGCGCTGCAGTTCGGGGCCACGCTCGGCAACGTCTGGACGCTCCCGGCGGACGCCCAGCCCGGAGAGCGCGACAGCATCGTGATGGTGGTGCTCGACCAGCGCGGCGGGACGGCCGTCGGCGAGATCACCGTCGAGTACCAGTGAGCGCGCGCGAGCGCATCGACGTGCTCCTCGTCGAGCGTGGGCTGTGCGAGAGCCGCGCCCGCGCGCAGGCGCGCATCATGGCCGGCGACGTCGTCGTGGACGACAAGCGCGTGGACAAGGCCGGTGAGAAGGTGCTGCGCGACGCCGAGATCCGCCTGAAGGGCGAGGCCATGCCGTGGGTGTCGCGCGGGGGGCTGAAGCTCGACGCCGCGCTCGGCTGGTTCGACGTCGACGTCGACGGCGCCGTCTGCGTCGACGTCGGCGCGTCCACCGGCGGCTTCACCGACGTGCTGCTCGCTCGCGGCGCCAAGCGCGTGTACGCCGTCGACGTCGGCTACGGCCAGCTCGCCCACAAGCTGCGCACGGACTCGCGCGTCGTGGTGCTCGAGCGCACGCACATCGCCAAGCTGCCGGCCGGCGCCCTCGTCGACGCGCCGGGCTTCGCCTGCGTCGACGTCAGCTTCATCTCGCTCACCCAGGTGCTGCCCGTGCTCTTGCCGCACCTGTCGGAGCTTGCGCGGGTGGTGGTGCTCATCAAGCCGCAGTTCGAGGTGGGCCGGGGAAACGTGGGCAAGGGCGGCATCGTGCGCGACGAGGCCGCGCGGCAGGCGGCCGTGGAGCGGGTGCTCGCGTGCGCCGCGACGCTCGGGCTGCGGCTCGTCGGCGTGCGCGAGAGCCCGGTCAAGGGCGCCGACGGCAACGTCGAGGTCGTCGCGGCGTTCGCGCGCGGGTGATAGGAAGGGGCCGTGCGCGCGCTCATCGTCGACACCGGCCGCAAGATCACCCCGTTCGACGAGCCGCCGCACCTCGCGTTCTACGCGGGGCGCACCGTCGGCGACGACCTGCGCGACTCGCTCGCGCGCCGCGGGATCGACGTCGTCGACGGCACCGCCGCGCACGACGCGCACGACGCGGCACCGGCCGGCGCTGGGGGCGGGCGCGGGGGCCCGGTGCTGGTGCTCGCCGACCACACCTTCGTCTCCGACAAGTGCCTCGGCGACTTCCTCGACCGCGCCCTCGACGTGGTCGGCGGCGGCCGGGCCGCCCGCCTCGCGCTCGCGCGCACGCCGTCCGTGGACTTCCTGCGGCCCGTCTCGAGCGCCGCCGTGGAGTCGTTCGACGACAGCGGCCCGGGCGCGCGGCCGCAAAAGGGCTGGAAGGTCGAGCTCGAGGCCAAGGAGCGCGTCGCCTACGACTGCTTCCTCGTCGCCGCCTTGCCGGCGGAGCGCGGGCCGGCGCTCCTCGAGGAGCTGCGCAAGAGCGCGGTGCGCGTGGTGGTCCCCAAGCGCGAGCTCGGCATCCCCATCCGCATGCCCACGCTGGGCGACTCGCGCGAGACGTCGTCGCTCGTGCCCATCACGTCGACGGTGGCGGCGCACGTCGAGCACTGGGTGCACATCCTGTGGCTCAACCAGATGGCGTTCGGGATCCGTTGGATGGAGATCGCGCGCCGGGAGAAGCTCTGGATGGCGTGGCGCGCGCTGTGCGCGTTTCCGTGGACGCCGTTTTCGCGCTTCTTCCGCTCGCTGGTGAAGAAGGGCAAGGGTGTGCGCATCCACCCGACGGCCCTCGTCGAGGCCTCCATCCTCGGCGACGGCGTCGTCATCGGCGCGCGCGCCAGCGTCAGGAACAGCGTCCTCGGGGCCGGCGTCGAGGTCGGCGACCACGCCACGGTCCTCAGCTCCACCCTCGGCGACCGCACCTTCGTCACTCCGCGCACCTTCGTGGTGTGGGCGGCGGCGTACGCGGACGCCGTGCTCACCAACTACAAGCTGCAGGTCTCGCTCATCGGCCGCGGGGCCTCGCTGTCGACGTGGGCCGGGCTCATCGACGCCAAGCTTCAGGGCGAGGTGGCCGTGAAGCACGACGGCGCGCTTGTCTCCACCGAGCGCAGCTTCATCGGGAGCTGCATCGGCCACGGCGCCTTCGTCGGCGCCAAGGTGCTCATCATGCCCGGCCGCGAGATCCCGAACGGCACCGTGATCGCCATGCGCCCCGACGAGCTCATCGTCGAGGTGCCACGGGAGCTGCCGGCGGGCGTTCCGCTGGTGCGCGACGGCGGCACGTTGGTCCCCCTCGACCGCCTGCTCCCTCCGTCCGGCGGTTGATCAGCGCGGCCGCTCCCTCCGGTCGCTGATCAAGCTGATCAGCGCGGCCGCTCCCTCCGGTCGCTCTTCAATTCGCCTCGACGAAGCGGAAGCGGTCGCCCGCCCAGTGCGGGTGCATGCGCATCTTGTCGTCGTCGGCGAGGACGCGGGCGGTGCGCCGGAGCGGGTCGAGGAGCAGCAGGCGGTCCTGCGCACCGCAGGCGGCGCGCTCGATGCGCTCGACCACGAGGATGCGGTCGTCGTGCGCGGCGAAGCGGACCCTCTTCACGCGCGCGCCCGGCGGCAGCGGCGCGCCCGCGAAGTCCGTGCCCGGCTCCGCCGTCATCACGCGCTGCAGGGAGCCGTCGACGACCTCGACGAGGGCGCCGGGGGGCGCGAGGTCGAGGCCGATGATCCGGTCGCCGAAGCGGCGCAGGTAGACCTGGGGCGACATTTCGAGGGGCGGCCGCCCGGGGACGAGCAGGCTGTGGCGGGTGCATTCGACGACGAAGATGCCGGCGCCGAGATCCACGGCGTGGCCGCGGGCGGGCACGTCGACGCCGAGGGGCCGCCGGCTCCCGTCGAGGCCGATGCGCATCGTGGGCCGCGCTCCGGGCGGGGACAGCCAGGCGGTGACGGCGCCCTCGACGGTGAACAGGGCGCGCGCGTCGGGCGCCGGCGGCGCCGGCGGAAGCAGCGACACCAGGTGGTGCGGCCCGACCTCGACGACGACGCCGTCGCCGGCGACGTGCAGGTCCGCGGTCTCCCCCGGGCGCAGCCGCAGGGCCGGGGCGCGCGCCGTGCGGCCGTCGGAGAACACGAGCTCCACCTCGTCGCCGCGGTCGACGGCCAGCAGGCCGTCCGCGACGCTGATGCCGCCCATCGAGGGCGTGGCGTACAGGGACGAGCGCGGGACGACGGGGACGTCGACGGCGCGGTCGCCGACGACGGCGTGGAGCATCTCCCCTTCGTGGAAAGCGAACACCCCGCGGGCGCCGGCGAGGCAGTTGGCGGTGGCGCAGCGGGGCCCGGGCTGGAGCGTCCCGTCGGCGGCGACCGAGACGACCCGCGGCTCGCCCGGCCTGCGCGAAAAGAAACGGCAATCGACCTCGGCCGCGCGCCCCTGCGCCGGCGCTTCCTTGCATGCGGCCGCCGCGAGCACGCAGGCCGCGACGAGAGCGGCCTTGACCAATCGCATCGAGCGAGGCTACATCGACGCTCCCCGGGGTGTAGCTCAGCTTGGTAGAGCGCTTGGTTCGGGACCAAGAGGTCGTAGGTTCAAATCCTGTCACCCCGACCACTCTCGTAGACGATCAGAGCCGGCGCCGTCGCCGGCTCTTTCTTCATCCACTCGTTCGTCCGCTTCTTCGGCAACGGCCGCCCGAGCTGTGCGAGGCTCCCGGCGATGACGGAACCGGCAGAGACCATCGCGGACGACGAGGCTGCGCGCTTCGAGGGCTACGCCGCCGAGCTGCGCGCCATGCAGAAGCGGCGCGCGGAGCGGCGCGGGACGGTGTCGCGGGCCCTGCATGCGAAGCAGCACCTCGGCCTCGTCGGCGAGCTCACCGTCACCGCCGCGGAGGACATGAGGCGGGGCGTGTTCGCCGACGCCGGGCGCACCTACCCTGTGTACGTCCGCTACTCGAACGGCTCGGGCGACCGTCGCGCCGACGCCGCCCCGGACGCCCGCGGCGTCGCCGTAAAGCTCGTCGGTGTCGCCGGCAAGAAGATCATCCCGGGCCTCGAGGACAAAAAGACGCAGGACTTCCTCTTCATCGCCGAGCCCGCCATCGCGTTTCGCAGCCCCGACGAGTTCATGAAGTTCGCGCGCGTCGCCGACAAGGGGCCGCTCGCCCTGCTCCCCGCGCTGCTGTCGTCGTTCGGCCTCGGGCGCGGCCTTCAGGTGCTCCGTCGGCTGGCTGCCATCCCCAAGGTCGCGTCCATGGCCGCGCACCCTTTCTACACGGCGGTCCCGATCCTCTTCGGCGAGGGCGCTGCGGTGAAGCTCGCGCTCGTCCCCACCGACGCAGCCGCCGGCGACGCGTCCGGACCCGACGCGCTGCGCGACGACCTCGCGCGGCGCGTGAAGGCGGGGCCGCTCACCTACAGCATGCGCGCGCAGCGGTTCGCGGACGAGCGCAGCACGCCCGTCGAGGACGCTTCGGTGGCGTGGGCGACGCCGTTCGTGGAGATCGGCAAGCTGACGCTGCCGCGGCAGGACCCGGATTCGGAGGCCGGGCGCGCGGTGGAGGCGCTGGTGGAGTCGTTGTCTTTCGATCCGTGGCACGCCGTCGAGGCGCACCGCCCTCTCGGCGCGGTGATGCGCGCGCGGGCGGTGGCCTATCGGGAGTCCGTGCTGGCGCGGCGGGCGGCGGACGAGCCCGAGGCCGTGTTGCCCCCGGGCTGATTCCGGGCCCGGGGAGCAATGCCCGGGCAATCACCGGCGTCCGTGTGAGTGCCTACTTCTTCGCAGGGAAATACTTGGTGCCGCGCGCCTGGCCCGTGAAGCGGACCTTCTTGTCTGCGACGAGCTTCTTCATCACGCGCGACAGGGGCTTGCTGGCGACGCCCAGGCTGTCGGCGATCTGCTCGATGCGGCGTCCGCCTTCGCGCTCCACCTCACGGAGGAGGGCCTCCGGGCTCACCTTGCTGCTGCGCGCGCCCGCGCGCGCGCCGCGGCGGGCGACGGCTCCTCGTCCACCACGCGCGGAGGCGCCGCCGAGGGCGTCCGAGACCGAATCAGCGACGGCGCGCTGCAGGATGTTGGTGACGTCGGCAGCGAATGCCTCGATGCGCTGAGCGAGTTGGCGTTGAATCTGATCATTCATCGGCCCTCAATAGCAGCGGGCCCGGTTTTTCGCAGCAAACTTTTCAGATTATCGCCCTGCGGGCGATCTGGGGACTGCAACAGATGTTGCACCGAGGAACCCGAACCAACCCATGGAAAACACATGCACTTTCCAGGACCCCGGCCCGCCGCGCAAGCGGAATCGGCCTCGAAAACGCGTGGCCCGAGGGGCCTCGGCGGGGAAGATTTGACACGGGTCGGCCAAGCGCGGCCGGCGAATGCACCTGAATTCCCCGACCCGCGTCCTGCCCGCGAGTCGCATTGTCCCCTTGGGACGCTGGGACGGCGTCGAGACGGTCCGCGCGCACCTGACGAGCGACGTCGTTCGCCGGCCTGGTCGAGTCGTGGCGCCCCGCTTGCTATGATCCGCGGATGAGGCTGCGGCGCTTCGGGAGCACCGGCCGCGACGTCGCTGTCGTTGGGCAGGGCACGTGGAACATGGAGTCCGACGTCGACGCGGCCCGCGAGGCCCTCGCGCGCGGGCTCCAACACGGCATGACCCACATCGACACCGCCGAGATGTACGGCGCGGGGGCCGTCGAGAAGATCGTCGCCGGAGCCATCCGCGGGCGGCGTGACGACGTCTTCCTCGTGTCCAAGGTGCTGCCACAAAACGCGTCCAGGAGCGGAACCATCCGCGCCTGCGAGCAGAGCCTCGCCCGTCTCGGCACCGACCACCTCGACGTCTACCTCCTGCATTGGCGCGGCAGCCACGCGCTCGCGGAGACCGTGGCCGCGTTCGAGTCGCTCGTGGAGCAAGGGAAGATCAAGGCGTGGGGCGTGTCCAACTTCGACGTCGACGACATGGTCGAGCTCATCGGCGTCGCCGGTCCGGGCCGCTGCGCGTGCAACCAGGTGTTGATGCACCTCGAGCAGCGCTACGCCGCCGGCGCCCTCGCCGATCTCTGCCGCGCGCACGGCGTCGCGCTCGTCGCCTACAGCCCGCTCGGCAACGGATCGTTTCCCCGCGGCGAGGGGCGCGCGGTCCTCGACGACATCGCGCGCGCGCACGGCGCCGGGCCCTACGCCACCGCGCTCGCGTACCTCGTGGAGACGGGCGCGTTCGTGATCCCCAAGGCCGCCCACCGCGACCACGTCGATGAGGACGCTGCGGCGGGCGATTCTGGTGCTCACCCCCGCCGAGCGCGCGCGGCTCGACAGGGCATTTCCCGTCCGCGGCCGCGCGCTGCCGTCCCTCTGACGACGCGCCGACGACGACCCGACGGCACCTTCCTCGGCGGCGAGCGCGTCGCAGCGCTCGTCGCCGAGGCCCCCGCCGGCGCTATGACTCGCCGGGCTCCGGGCTCGCGTCCGTCTCCGGCGACGCCTCGTCCTGCTTGGCGCCGCTCCCTCCCTGGCCACGCTTGGTCTCTTCGCTCTTCCCCTTCTGGCGGACACGACCTCCGCCGCGGGCGCGCCCGCCGCGACTGGCGATGGCGCGCTGTTGCTCCGGCGTCATCGCAGCGAAGCCCATGGGGTGACGGCCGCCGCGACGATACTCGCCGCGCTCGACCTCTTCGCGAGCTTCGGTGTCCCAGCGTGCGTGGCCGCCCATGCGCCCGATCTTGCTGCGCTCGTCGGGGCGACGTTCCTCTTGCGCCGCGCGTCCGCCCTTCCGGCCGATCGCGCTTCGTTCCTCGGGGCGCCGCTCCTCCTGCGCCCGTCGACCGCCGCGGCTGGCGATCTCGCGTTGCTTCTCCGGCGTCATCGCGGCGAAGCCCATCGGGCGCTTCCCGCCTCTGCGGTACTCGCCGCGCTCGACGGCCTCGCGGGCCTCTTCGTCCCAGCGTGCGCGGCCGCCCATGCGGCCGATCTCACTGCGCTCTTCAGGCGCCCGCTCCTCTTGTGCGGCGCGGCCTCCCCGCCGCCCGATCTCGCTGCGCTCTTCCGCGTTGCGTTCTTCTTGCGCCCGCCTGCCTCCCCGGCTTGCGAGCTCGCGCTGGTACTCCGGATCGATGGCGGCGAAGCCGATGGGCTTTCGTCCGCCGCGCCGAAATTCCTCGCGCGCCTCCTCCTCCTCCAACTCCGTTGTCTGTTCGGGTTTCTTGTTCTGCTCGTCGCCCCCCGAGCTGCTCGAATTCGAATGTGATTCCGTAGCGGCCATACCGACTCCTCGGGGGCGCCGGTCGCGTCTGTTCACTGGGCGTGCTCATCGAGGCGACCGCTTCGCACCCGTTGCTACCTTCAACGTAACGACAGAATGGTTGGAGGAACACGTCATGGTGGAGAAGGTGCTTGCGCTTCACGCGCTCATGCTTGCCTTGGTCTGGGTGCCCTTCGCGGTGGCCGGCGGGCTCATCGACACATGGCACAGCGAGGGCGGCCGGCGCTTCCGCGCGCAGTTCGTTCATCCTGTGCGCACGTGGCGGCTCACGCACGCCGGAGCACCCGCATGAGCACGTGATCACCGAGCTCGTGGACGAAAAGGCCCCGTCGCCGGCCCGCCTCGATGGCGGCGTCGACGACGGGGCTCGGTGCGAAAGCGCGCAACAACGCGTCGTGGCTGGTGCCCGCTTCGTGCATCCCCGAGAGGATCCCGTCGGCGACGCGCGGAGCGAAGCCGGGGCCGATGATGAGCGACGCGATCCCGGCGCCGCCGTGCAGCGCGCCGTCGGCGTCGACGGCGCTCTCGAGCGCGCGCACCGTCGACGTGCCCACGGCGATCACCGCGCCGCCGCGCGCGCGCGTGGCGGCAACGGCGCGCGCGGTCTCCTCGGGGATCTCGTAGGCCTCCGGCAGCGGCAACAAGCGGTCGAGGGCGGGATCACCGGTGGCTGACAGCCCCGCGGCCGCGGTGAGGCGCGCGATCTCGACGCCGCGCCGCCGCAGCGCGACGAGGACGCTCGTCCGCAGCGCGCGCCCCGCCGATGGCATCTCCGCAGCCCACGGCCGCGACGCGTACGGCGTCTGCACGTCGGCGAGCGTGAGCGCGTCCGCCATGTAGCTGTACTGCACGGGCGCGGCGACGGCGAAGAGCGCGCGCGCGAGCTCCGCGTCGAGCGCGAGGCGCACCAGGCGCGGCGACAGCGGCGAAACCTCCGCGACGATCGCGCTCCCGCTGGCGCCGTCGCGGGCGCGGAGCGCGTCGCCGGCGATGACGCGCGGGGGCGGCGGCCGCCGATCGGTGTCGACGCGCCAATCGCCGGGCCCGAAGAGCACGGCGCCGTACTTGCCGTCCTTGTCATCGAGGAGGCGGGCCTCGACGTCGGTGCCGTCGGGCGCCGTGAGCAGGAGCGACGAAGGGCGCGTGGCGGCGTCGTTGACCACGAGCAGATCGCCCGGCGCGAAGAACGAAGGCAGGGCGGCGAAGGGGTGAAGCTCGATGCAGCCGGTGCCCGGCTCGACGACGAGCAAGCGATCTTCCGCGGGATCTCTGCGCGGGCCGCGCGCGGGCTGCATGGTCATCACGGCAGCACCTCCGCCGCGAGCGCCCGCCTCCCCGAGGGGTACGCGCCGGCGTCATCGATGATCTTCAGGATCTTGTCGGCGACGTCGGCGGGGCGGGCGAGGGTCGCCGGGTCGGCGTCGGGGATGGCGTCCTTGTGCATGGCGGTGTCCATCTCGCCGGGGTCGACGCTCAGGACGCGCACGCCGGAGCCGTCGAGCTCGGCGGCGAGGACGCGGGCGGCGTGGTCGACGGCGGCCTTGGCGGCGCCGTAGGGACCCCACGTGGGGTACGGCTCGACGGCGGCGTCGGAGCTGATGAACACGATGGTGCCGCGGCCGCGGACCACCATGCCGCCGGCGAGCGCGCGCGTGAGCGAGAGCGGGCCCACGGCGTTCACGGCGAAGACGCGTCGAAGCTGCTCCTCGTCGACGTCCACGAGCGGCACGAGCGGGACCGGTCCGAGCGTGCTCGCGTTGTGGACGACGAGGTCGACGTCGCCGGCGAGGCCCGAGGCTTCGGCGGCGATGCGCGCGGGCGCGCCGGGGGCGCCGACGTCGGCGGCGACGGCGAAGGCCTGGCCGCCCTGCGCGCGCGCCTCGGCGACGGCGCGCTCGAGCGCTTCGGCGCCGCGCGCGACGCCGACGACGCGGACGCCGCGCCTGGCGAGGGCGACAAGGAGCGCGCGCCCGAGCCCCTGGCTCGCTCCGGTGATGAGTGCGGTCCCGATGCTGGTCATGTGCGGTGCTCCTCTTGCTGTCATATCGATGAGATGCGCCGCCCTCTCGTTCGTCGACAGAAGTTCTTCTATGTGAGAATCTCGACGTCATATGGACGCCGCCGCTCGCTTCCTCGCCGACAACCTGCGTCAATTGCGAATGGCGCGCGGGCTCACGCAGGCCCGCGTCGCCGAGTCCGCGGGCCTGCCGCGGCCGACGTACGCCAACCTCGAGACCGGCGGGTCGAACCCGACGCTGTCGGTGCTCGTGCGCGTGGGGGCGGCGCTGCAGGTGAGCCTCGAGGAGCTGTTGTCGCCGCCGCGGGCGGCGGTGCGCTTCTTCCCCAAGGGCTCCCTGCCGGCGCGGGTCCGCGGCGACGTCGTCGTGCAGACGCTCCTGCCCGAGGCGCTCCCGGGCCTGCAGCTCGAACGCATGGAGCTTCGGCCCGGCGCGCGCATGAGGGGGACGCCTCACGTCGCGGGCACGCGCGAGTACCTCACCTGCGAGCGTGGCGTCGTCGAGCTCGTCGCCTCCGGCGAGGTCTTCAAGCTCGGCGAAGGCGACGCCGTCGTCTTCCGCGGCGACCAGGCCCACACGTACAAAAACGGCGGAAACGCGCGCGCCGTCGCGTACTCCGCCGTCGTGCTCGCCGCCACGTGATCACGGCAGGGAGCGTCGACGCTCAGGGGGCGGCGACGGTTCCGGCGCGGATCGGGACGACGACGCCGTCCCCGAACGAGGGGAGGGCGCCCTCGTGGGTGGTGGTGACGAACACCTGGGCGCCGGTGTCGTCGACGGCGCGCAGCAAGCGCGCGGCCTTCTCGGGGTCGAGCTCGCCGGCGACGTCGTCGAGCAGCAGCAGCGGGCCGGTGCCGCGCGCTTCGGTGACCAGGCGCACGGCCGCGAGCTTCATCGCGAGCACCAGCGCGCGCGCCTCGCCCTGGGACGCGAGGAAACGCGCCTTGCGGTCCGCCTTGAGGAGCACGACGTCGTCGTGGTGCGGCCCCATCGCCGTCGAGCGCCGCTTGAGCTCCTGCGCGCGCGCGGCGCCGAGGGCCTCGGAGAGCGACGAAGCGAGCGCCGCTTCGTCGAGCGCGCGGGCGGCGGCGAGGGCGTCCCCGTCCGCGCGCGCCACGGCGGCGGCGCCGGAGACGGCGGGGGCGTAGGCCATGTGGGCCAGGAGCGCGTCGCCGCCGACGGCGCGGGCCTCGGCGCGGAACGCAGGCGCCCAGCGGGCGACGGCGACGGCGCGGGCCCTGGTCAAAGCGGCGGCGGCGGCGCAGAAGGGAGCGTCGTAGCTCTCGAGCAATTCCTCGTCGACGACGGGCGCCTTGAGCACGCGGTTTCGCCGCTCGAGCGCCTCCTCGAAGCGGCGGGCGACGACGGCGAACGCCGGGTCCAGCGAGTACGCGAAGCGGTCGAGGCCGCGCCGGCGCAGCTCGGGACCTCCGCGGATCATGGCGGCGTCGTCGGGCAGGAAGCTCACCACGCCGATGCGCGCCGCGACCTCGCCGACGTCGCGCACGCTCTTGCCGGCGACGCTCGCCCTGCGCCCCTTGGGCTCGACGAGGACCTCGATGGGCAGCGGGCCGTCCAGCTCGAAGCGCCCCCGCGCCACGCCGCGCTCGCGTCCGAAGCCGACGAGGTCGGCGGCGCGCTCGAGCGGCCGCAGCGGGCGCAGCGCGGCGAGCAGGTGGATGGCTTCGAGCAGGTTGGTCTTCCCCTGGCCGTTTGCGCCCACGAAGACGTTCAAGCGCCGGTGGGGCCGAAGGTCGATCTCCGCGAGGTTGCGCACGCCGTCGACGAAGAGGTGCTCGAGGTGCATCAGCGCGGCAGGGTCTTGAGCGCCGCGCGCGCCGCCTGGATGGCGCTCTCGCCCGCCCGAGCGCCGAGCTTCACGACCTCGTCGTACTTCTTGCGCGCCAGCGCGAAGTCCTGGCCGGTGCCGCCGTCGGCGTAGGCGGCGGCGACGCGCAGGATGTAGTGCGCCTTCTCGACGGGCTCCTGCACCTGCGCCGCCAGCGCGAGCAGGTGCTCGATGCGGTCCTTGTCGCACGCCATGACCTCGGCCTGCGGCGCGCCGCTCTCGCGCAGCAGGAGCGAGAGGAAGTCGAGCGCCTGCGCCGTGTGGATCGACGGTCGTACGCCGAGGGGCAGGAGCTTCTTCAATTCGAAGATCGCCTGCTTGGTCTTTTTCTGTCCGTGCAGGCACAAGGCCAGGCTCACCCGCGCCTCCGCCGACACCGCCGCCCCCCGCTCATTCGCTGCCAGCTTGAACAGCTCGATGGCGCCCACGTTGTCCTGGTGGCGGAACAGGCGGCCGAGGCCCAGGCGGTAGCGCATCTCCGCGGCGGTGGGGCCGGTGTCGTCCACCTCGAGGTACGCGAGGCGCGCCTCGTCGAGACGGTCGGGATCCCCCGCGTCTTCGGCGGCACGCACGGCACGCAGGCGGTCTTCGATGGAGTCGCTCATGGTCCCAAGGCCTCTCTAGCGTATCTCGGAGTCGCAAGGTAGCTCGGGCCGATGAGTCGCGTGCCCCTCGTCGTCCTCCCTCGGGAGCTCGGGCAGGTGCCGCCGCCGGAGAAGCTCATCGGGCACAAGGCGCGCGGCCTCGCCCAATTGCTCGCGCTCAAGGCGCGGGTGCCGCGCTTCGGCATCTTGACGGCCGAGGCGTTCGACGCCCACGTCGCCCAGGACGACGTCCGAAACACCATGGCGGTGGCGCACCAAAGCGGCTTCCCCGACGAGGCCTCGCGGCTCGCCCACGGCGAAGCGATGGTGCGCGCCGTCCTGCGAAACCCGCTGCCCGTGACCGTGCGCATCGGGCTGCACGAGATCCTGGGCGCGTTCGCCGAGGAGGACCTGCTGGCCGTGCGCGCCAGCGTCGTCGGCGAGCCCCTCGAGGCGGCCGTCGTCACCGGCGCCCTCGACAGCGCGCTCGGCGTCAAGGGCAAGGAGGCCCTCGAGGACGCGGTGCTCCGCATCATCGCCCTGGCGTTCCACCCGCGCACGCTCGGGCTGCGCGAGGCCGCCGGGCTGCCCGCCGTCGGCTGCCGCATGGCCGTCGTCGTGCAGCGGATGGTGCTGTCGGAGTCGAGCGGCGTGTGCGTCTCCCTCGAGACGGGCGGGCGGGCGGCGGCCCGGCGGCCGTCGGCGCTGGTGCGCGGGTGCTGGGGCCTGGGCGGCGGCATCGGCGGCAAACATGGCAGCCCGCGCATCCCGTCGGATCTGGTGCGGGTGGAGCGCCCCACCCTGGCCGCGGACGGGCTCGACGACGACGCCCGCGTCGAGACCGAGATCGCGCAGAAGAACGAGCAGCTCAAGCTCGACCCCGCCGGCAAGGGCGCGCGCATGCAGCCCGTGCTCGAGCACCTGAAGAAGGAGGCGTGCGTGTCGCCGGTGCAGGCGCGCATGGTCGCCCGCGAGGCGCTGAGGCTGGAGGCGGCGTTCGGCAAGCCGCAGGTGATGTCGTGGGCGTTCGCGGGGCGCCTGTTGCACGTCCTCGATGTCGAGCCGCTCCTCGTCCCGGTCGCGCGCGTCGAGTCCGATCGCCAGCGCACCTGGGACGATCGCCTGCTGCCCACCGGGCTCCTCGCGGCGGCCACGCCGCTGACCTTCTCGGTCTGGCAGCGCGCGGCCGCCCGCGGCGTCGAGCGCGCCGGCCGCATCCTCGGCGTGAAGGGCGTCATCCTCGAGGACACGCGTCCGCAGATGCCGCGCCTCGTGGGGCAGGTGAGCGGGCGCGTCTACGCCAACCTCGAGGTGCTGAGCGCGCTGCTGGACCTGCTGCCCTTCGCCGACAAGGCGCGCGCGGCGTTGGCGGCGGCGACGGGGCAGGCGGAGCTCGTGCCGCGCAAGGCGCCGCCGCCGGGGTTCTGGCAGCGGCAACGGCAGAAGCTCGACGAGGGGCGCTGGCCCGGGCAGCTCGAGAAGATCTCGGCGTCGGCCTTCGCCGACAGCGAGCGCTTCCGCGGCGAGGTGGAGGCCGTCCTCGACAAGGTGCGCGGCCTGCGCGTCGCCGCCCTCGACCCCGACAGCCTCATCGATCTGTTCGACGAGCTCGAGGACGCGCTCAGCAAGGCGGTCGCCGCCCTGGTGCTCTCGGGCCTCGCCGCGCTGCTGTACATGCGGGAGCTCGACGCCGCCGCCGCGGAGAGCGGGCTCAGCGAGCACGCGGGCCTCCTGAGCGACCTGCTCGGCGGCGAGGTCCCCGGCGACCTCGTCGAGCTGTCGCGCCGGGCCTACGCCATCACGGAGCTCGTGCGCCGGCGCCCGCCGCTCGAGGAGATGTTGCGCGACAACCGAGAGCACCTCGACAGCGTCGCCGTCCACCTGCTCGGGGAGCCCGACGGCCTCGACGACGACGAGCGCCGCCTCGGTGAGGAGCTGCGCGCGGTGACCACGAGCGCCGCCGCCACCTGCACCGGCGAGCTCACGCTCGAGGGGCCGCGGCTGTGGGAGCGGCCCGACGCCGTGCTCGAGATGGTGCTGCGCCTGCTGCCCGCGGGCGCGGGGCCGGACACCCTCGACGCGCTCGCGCGCAAGTCGTCGGGCGCGCGCAAGAAGGCCGAGTACGCCGTGGAGGTCGCCGGGCCGCGCATGAAGAGCGCCGTGCGCAAGCGGCTGCTGGCGTCGCTCGAGGGGGTGCGCAAGCACGGCCGCGACGCGGCGCTGTTGTGGATCCCCGCCGAGCGCGTCGTCGATCGCCTGCGCATCGTGGGCATGGCGCTCGGCGAGCGGCTCTTCGAGCACGGGCTCCTCGATCAGCCCCGCGACTTCCTCTACCTCACCACGCCGGAGCTCTCGGGCCTCGTACGCGGCACCGGCGTCGACCAGGACGGCAAGTCCATGGTGGCGGCGCGCAAGCGACAGGCGACCGTACGACCGATGGGTCTGCCCAAGCGCCTGGAGACGAGGGGCGTCGTGGCCACGTCCTTGTGGAACGACGACGAGGAGGACGAGGCGGTGGTCACCTCGCCCGGCGAGCAGAAGGAGCTGTCCGGGCGCTCCGTCGCCGCCGGCGTCGTCAACGAGCCGTCCGTGATCCTCGACATGCCGCTCGGCGCGTCCGCCCCGCCGGCGCCGCTGCCGGCTCGCGCGCCGAACGCGGCCCAGCCGCCGGCGACGCAGGCGGTGCCCGGCGGCGTCGTCGTCGTGAGCGCGCCGACGCTCGCCACCCTGCCGCTGTTGCTGGTCGCGCGCGCGGTCGTGGCCGAGCGCGGCAACATCTGGGGCCCGGCGTCCTACGCGCTGCGCGCCTGCGGGGTCCCCACCGTCGTCGACGCGCCGCAGGCCACGGCGTTCAGCCCGGGGGAGCCGCTGCACGTCGACGGCGCCCGGGGCACGGTGAAGCGCGTGGTGAGGCTCGCCCCGGAGACCCGCCCGTCACCCCCGGCGGCCGGCGTCGACCCGGCGATCTTCGCGCGCGAGGCGGTGCTCTCGAACCCGCGCCTGCGCGCGCCCGCGCACCGTCCGGCGCAGCCGCTCCCCGACCTGCAGCCGCCGCCCATCGTGCGGCCCGCGCCCACAGGCCGCATCGGTCCGTCGCCGTCGCCGCCGCCGCCGCGCGCCGTGGCCGCGCCGCCGCCCGCGCTGCCCGTCGACGACGAGAGCGGCGACTTCGTGGCGCTCACCACCGAGTTCACCGCGCCCGAGAAGCGGCTCGAAGAGATCGAGACCGAAGACGACGACGTCATCGAGTCCATCGACAGCACCGACTCCGAGCACAAATGACGCGCCGCGCGCTACGTCACTGCGGGAAGCACGTGTTGTCGGTGGGATCGCAGAAGTAGCTCTCGGCGGTGCGGCAGTCGGCGTCGGTGTCGCAGCTCTTGAGGCACACCTGGATCTCGCCGCTCACCACCTGCAGCGCGGCGCAGATGCCGTTCGACCCGCAGTCGGTGTCGTTCTGGCAGTCCTCGGTGCAGTAGCCGCCGGTGAAACCGTCGTCGGCGGGCTCGCAGTACAGGCCGCCGCCGCACTCGTCGCTTGCGGTGCACGCGTCGCCGAGGACGCCGTCGCCGGTGCCGCCGGTCCCGTCGCCGGGGGTGAAGCCCGGGGCGACGACGAAGTCCGCGCCGGTCAGGTGATCGTCGGCCGCGACCGTGACGCGGCCGCAGTCGGCGGTGGTGCACGCGGTGTCGCCGCTCTGCTTGGGCGTGTAGATGCCGACCGCGTCGACGTCGTCGTCGTAGCTGCCGTTGTTGTTGGTGTCGACGAGGCCGACGACGATGTACGTGCCGGGGTCGAGGTTGAAGAGCTTGTACTCGAAGCTCTGCAGCTCCGTGGTGGTGACGATGCGCGCGACCTTGAGCCCGCCGTCGCCGGCTACCTTCACGGCGCCCACGTCGACGCTGGTGAGCGCCTGGATGACGTCGCTGGTCCACACCACGCGCGCCTCCGAAGAGCCGCCGTCGAACGACGCCGTCACCGTGCACTCGCCGTTGTCGTCGGCGTCGGCGTTTCGCTCGATGCTCACGGTCGCGACGATCTGACCGTTGGCGCCGACGTTGCCGGCCCCGGAGTCGAGCGTGCAGCTGGCGCGGTCCTGGCCGCCTACGGTGAGCGTCACCGAGGTCCCCGCGTTGCCGATGTTCTTGAACACCACCGGCGACTCCGTCTGCCCCTTGCCCACGCGCACGAACGACGGGCTCGCGATGACGTGCGGCCCGTCGAGCCCGCCCTGCAGATCGAGGAGCGCCGCCGCCGCGCTCATGCGCCCGGCGCCGCAGCCGTCGGGGCAGTCGAGGTCGGGGCTGGCGGAGTCCGTCAGGATCTGCCGCACGTCTTCCTGGGTGAGCGTGGGGTCGAGGCTCTTCAGGAGCATGGCCACGCCCGCTACGTGCGGCGTGGCCATGGAGGTGCCCTGATAGAAGGTGACGAAGTCGTCGACGGTCGACAGCACGCCGTCGCCCTGGCCGTCGCCGTCGACGTCCTCGGCCTGCTCTCCGCCGGGCGCGGCGATGTCGACCTTGTTGCCGAAGTTGGAGTAGCTGGCCTTCCTCGGCGTCGGGCGGCCCGGCCCGGTGTTTCCGTGCGCGGCGACGACGATGGCGTCGGGGGCGTTGGCGGGCGTGGAGCTCGAGGCGTCCTCGTCGCTGTTGCCGGCGGCCACGACGACGATGCAGCCCGTGGCGACGGCGTCGGCCACGGCCTCGTTCATCGCCTGGCTGGTGCCTTCACCGCCGAGGGACATGTTCAGCACGTCCGCGGGCGTGGGGTTGTCGTTCACGCCGTCGACGGAGTTGCCCACGGCCCACTCGATGCCGTCGGCGATGTCGGCGAGGGAGCCGCCGCCGTCGCCGAGGACGCGCACGGGCAGAAGGCCGCCCGCCCAGGTGACGCCCGCGACCATCTGTCCGTTGTCCGTGTCGGCGCCGATGGTCCCGGCGACGTGGCTGCCGTGGAAGCTGTTGCACCCGGCACCGCACTCGTTGTCGCCGGGGTCGAAGCCGTCGTTGTCGCGGCCGTCGCCGTCGTTGGCGACGCCGGGGTCGTCGATGAGGTCGGCGCCGTGGGAGATGACGCGCGCTTGCAGGTCGGGGTGGTTGTAGAGGATGCCGGTGTCGACGACGGCGGCGACGAGGCTCGGATCGCCGACGGTGATGTCCCACGCGGCGGGCAGATCGATGGCCGCGTAGTGCCACTGCAGGGTGAAGAACTCGTCGTTGGGCTGCGCCTCGATCTGCAGGATGAGGTTCTTCTCGGCGTAGGCGAGGAACGGCGCGTCTTGCAGCGCGAGCACGGCCTCGATCGTGGCTTCGGCGTCGAGCTTCTTGCCGTAGACGTCGGTGACCTCGGCCAGGCAGCGATAGGGCGTGCCGCACAAGCGCACGTCGACGCCGAGCTGGTGTCCGAACGCGTCTTCGAGGACGCCGCGCACCGCCGCCGCCAGCTCCGCCTTGCGCGCGCGCATCGGCTCGACGGCCCGGACGATGATCTCGCCCGGGCGGAAGCGCTCGGTGGCGGTCTTCGCGCGTGCGACGCGGTTGTGATCGCTCGTGTGCGGCAGCCGCGGTCCCGCCTTGTGCACGGGGCCGTCGGGCGGCTGAACGCTCGACGTCCTCACGGCGTCGCGCATGACGTCCTTGAGCTGCGCGGCGAACGCCGGATCCAGGCGGTGCAGGCCGAACCCGGCGCCGCCGGCCTCGGGCACGGTGACGGTGCCGGTGACCTGCGCCCGGGTGGGGTCCTCGCAGTTGGGGTCGGTCTCGTAGTCGCACAGCCCGAGGCAGTCGGCGCCGGCGACGAACGGGAAGGCACACGCGACGAGAGCGAGAGGGGTGAGCGTGCGAAGCATGCAGCCAATGTAGCGCACGGGTCCGGGCGGGGCCCACGTCGTCGTCGCCGGCGGCGCTCCCGTACGTGCGCGCCGTGCAACCGTACGGAGCTACTTTCGCTCGCGGGTGGTGCGGTCGCTGTCGATGCTGTCGACGTCGTCGAGCTCGGCGATCTCCGCGATCTCGGCGAGCGCCAGCGAGGTGAAGCGCCGGGTCTCCGGCAGCGGCGGCGGCGTGCGCACGCCCGCCTCGTCGAAGAAGCCCGAGAACAGCGGGCGGCCCTCGAACGGATCGAGCTGCGCAGGCGCGGGCGCGAAGCCCGGGGGATCGATGAGCGTGACCCCGGCCTCGTCGGCCTCGAGCACCGGAGGCAGCGCCGCCGGCGTCCCCGTGGGCGGCGTGAGCTGGGCGTTCTCGCTCTCGTCGAGGATCCGCGCGCCCTCGAGGAGCAGGAACGTGGTGTCCCGCGCGATGTTGCGCTCGTCGACGTGGCGGCCGTAGCGGATGCGGAACGCGCCGCGGCGCGCGGAGAACAGCTCGAAGAACGCGGGCTCACCGGTGTGGGCGTCCGTCCTGGCGTAGACGACGTGGCCCCGCTCCATGCCGATGGTGCCGCCGGGCGAGCCCTTGGGCCGCACCTCGACGATGGCGTCCTTGGCGCCCTGCGCCAGCGCCTGCACGATCTCGTAGACCGGCATCTCCTTGAGGGTGCCGACCACGCCGGTAGGCTCGTCGTCCTCGACCGGCGTGTCCTCGATGCACATGGGCGGCGGCACCGGCGCGAGGTCCATGGGCACCCGTTCGACGGGCGCCCGATCCATGGCTGACCCGGGCACGAGGTCGAACGCCTCGATCCCGGAGATGTCGGCCGGCAGGGCCTTCAGGACCTCGAGCTGGATGCGGGAGCCCGGGGTGACGACGACGGCGTCGTCGAGGACGCGGCAAACGGCCTCGAAGCGGTCTCCGCCCACCTGCAGGGCGATCGCGAGCTGCGCCCCTTCGACGAAGAGCTGGGGGATGTCCTTGAGGGTCCCCGCCACCCGGTGCCCCCCGGTGGTGACGGCCAGACCGCCGCGTGCATCAAGCACCTCAGCGTCGATGCGACGATCGATGGCGAGCAATCCCACAGCTCGAGTCATTACCCCGTGCACACCCTCTGTCTACGCCCTTCGACCGACGTCACGATGCAGCGTCCCTCGGTCGGATGACCGACGTCACTGTTTCCTGGTGTCGGGCCCCGCGCGCGGTCGATTCGGGCCCTTGCGGCGGCCGCCCGGAGAGCTATCCGAAGCGCATGAACGCCGGCGACATCGTCAACAACTGCAAGCGCTTCACGATGTACTCCTGGTCCGCGGGCGACGCCGTCGACCCCATCCCCTTCGTGCGCGGCGAGCGGGTGTGGCTCTACGACGCGGACGGCAAGCGCTACCTCGACTGGAACAGCCAGGCCATGAGCGTGCACATCGGCCACGGCAACAAGAAGGTCATCGACGCCATCGCCCGCCAGGCCCGGGAGTTGGCGTACGTCTACGCCGGCGCCGCCACCGAGGTGCGCGCGCGCCTGGGCGAGAAGCTCGCGAGCGTGATGCCGGGTGATTTGAACACCACCTTCTTCACGCTCGGCGGCGGCGAGGCCAACGAGAACGCGGTGCGGGCGGCGCGGGCGGTGACCGGGCGCAGCAAGGTGCTCGCCCGCTACCGCAGCTACCACGGCGCCGGCGCGCTCTCGATCACGCTCACCGGCGACAGCCGCCGCTGGCACAACGAGCCGGGCCCGCCCGGGATCGTGCACGTGCTCGACCCCGTGCCCTACAACTTCTCGTTCGGGGGCACCCCCGAGGAGCGCGGCGCCCACAACCTCGCGTACCTCGAGGAGGTCATCGCGATGGAGGGCGGCCACACCATCGCGGCCATGATCATCGAGACGGTGACGGGCACAAACGGCGTGCTCCCGCCGCCGGACGGCTTCTTGAGGGGGCTGCGGGCGCTTTTGCACAAGCACGGCATCCTGCTCATCTGCGACGAGGTCATGGCGGGCTTCGGGCGCACCGGCGAGATGTTCGCGTTCCAGCACGGCCTCGGCGACGACGAGGCGCCGGACATCATCACCATGGCGAAGGGCCTGACGTCGTCGTACCTGCCGCTCGGCGGCGTCGGCCTCGGCGAGCGCGTCGCGGCCTACTTCAAAAAGAACGTCTACTGGGGCGGCCACACGTACAACGCGCACCCGATGTGCCTGGCGGCCGCGCTCGCGAACATCGAGGTCATCGAGGAGGAGGGCCTCGTCGACAACGCGAGGAAGCTCGAGCCCGTCATGCGCGCGGAGATGGCGCGGCTGAACAAGAAGCACCCCTGCATGAAGGAGGGGCGCGCCCTCGGCCTCTTCGGGATGATCGACCTGCAAAAGAACGCGGCGGGAGAGCCCATCGCGCCGTACGGCTCGTCGTCACCGGTGATGGCCAAGCTCTCGCGCTTCTTCCGCGACAACGGCCTGTTCACCTTCGTGAAGCACACGAACTTCACGTGCATCCCGCCGCTTTGCATCACAGAGGCCGAGCTGCACGAGGGCTTCGCCATCGTGGACCGCGGCCTCGACCTCGTCGACGCCGAGCTCGGTCTGCGGTGAGCGGGCCCGCGAGGGGCGAGGCTGTTGACGGCGCGGCCGGCTGCTGAGACGGTCCCGCCGTGCTCGCTTTGAAGGTCTTCGCGGGAGTGCTGGCGGCCGCCATCGTGGCGTTCCTCGCCGTAGGCGCGGCGCGCCCGCACCGGTGGCACGTCGAAAAGACGTTGGTGATGGCGGCGCCGCCGGAGGCGGTGTTCGCGCACGTCGGCCACCTCGAGGCGTGGCCGGCCTGGATGCCCCTCGAGGACGAGGGCTGCGCGCTCGAGGACACGCGCATCGCGTGCCCGCACAGCAAGGTGAAGATCAAGGACGCCGACCCCGCCCGCGGCGTGTGGCTCGACGAGGAGATCGGCGACGACGAGGCCACGGCCTCGTTCACCTTCGAAAAGCTCGGGCCCGCGTCCACCAAGGTGACCTGGGTCGGCGACGGCGCGCTGATGCCCGTCGTCGGCGGCTGGATGCACGGCACCGTCGAGGAGCAGATTGGGGCGCGCATGGACACGTCGCTCGGCCGGCTCCAGCGCATCGTTGCCGGTGAAGCGCGGACGACCACGCCGTGACCGGGCGCGTCCTCGTGGTGGATGACGACGAGAGCATCCGCCAGCTCTTCGAGAGCGCGCTCAAGAAGCGCTACACGGTCCTCACCGCCGCCGACGGCGCCGAGGGCCGGGAGGCCCTGATCGCGCACGAGGACATCGTCTGCCTCGTCGCCGACCACATGATGCCCGGCATCACGGGCGTCGACCTGTGCCGTGAGGCCATGACGCTGCGCCCGAACGCCGCGCGCGTCCTGGTCACCGCGTCGGATCGCGTGGAGGACCTCGGCGACGCCATCAACCTCGGGCGCGTGCACCGCTTCGTGTCCAAGCCGGTGCGGCTCGGCGACCTCATCGAGGCGGTGGAGGACGCGGTGCGCGTCTGCAACCTCGAGACGGAGAACGCGCGCCTCGTCGGGGAGCTCCAGCAGAAGAACCACCTCCTGCACAAGGCGCTGGCCGCGGTGCAGGAGAGCGAGCGCCGGCTCGAGCGCGAGGTCGAGGAGCGCACCCGCGAGCTCAAGATCGCCAACGCCGAGCTCGAGAAGCTCGCGCTGCGTGACGGCCTCACCGGCCTGTACAACCACCGCTTCTTCCAAGAAGCGCTCACCACGGAGCTCGCGCGCGCGGCGCGCTACGGCAACCCCGTCGGCCTCGTGTTCATCGACGTCGACCACTTCAAGAACTACAACGACCTCTGCGGCCACCCCGCCGGCGACGAGCTCCTGCGCCAGCTCGCGCGCGTGCTCATCGCCACCGAAGACGTCCCCGAGTTCCGCTTCCGCGGGCGCCTCAGCGACATCGCCGCGCGCTACGGCGGCGAGGAGTTCGTGATCATCCTGCCCATGACGGACAAGGACGGCGCCGCCATTCGCGCCGAGCGCATCCGCGAGATGATCGCCGAGCACCCGTTTCCGCGCCGCGAGGTGCAGCCCGCAGGCTTCATCAGCGTGAGCATCGGCGTCGCCGCCTATCCGCGCGACGCCATCGACAAGGTCTCGCTCATCCAGGCCGCAGACGACGCCATGCTCCAGGCCAAGCGCACCGGCCGCAACAAGGTGATCGCGCACGCCGCACCCTGACGGCGGACGCGCGCGCGTTCGTCGCTGCGCTTCCTCGTCAGGCGTCGGTGAGGCCGCCCATGTCGTCCACCTGCGCGCGCAGCTCGGCGTCGCCGTCGACCTCGAGGGCGATGAGCGCCTTGCCGATCCAGTCGGCGACGAGCTGGAGCTCCTGCGGGCGCTCGGCGACGCGCGTCAGGTGCTCGAGGGCGCGGCCGAGGGCCTGCACCCCCAGCGCGAGGTGCAGCGGCGGTGTCGACGGCGGGTGCGCCGAGCTCACGCGGGCGAGGTGGGCGAGCGCCGCCTGAGCGCCGGTGCCGTCGAGCCGCGGGCCCGCGCGCGCGAGCGCCGCGGCCTCGGAGGAGCCGGCGCCGGCGAGGGCGTCGGCGAGGTGGACCCGCACGGCGCGGTCGAGCCAGAGCGCGCCGAGGCGGCGGCGCTCTTCGACCGGCGCCGCGATCACGCGGCGGGCGTGCACCTTCTGGAGGATGATCGGGTCGTAGCGGGTCACGCTCTCTTTGCTCCTCGGGCGCCGGCGCCCGTCGGTACCGTCAGGGCTCGGGCTGGTAGGCGGCCACCTGCGCTACCCAGTCCGTCGGCTTCATGTCGCTCGGCATGCGCCAGTCGCCCCGCGGCGACAGCGCGACGGTGCCGACCTTGGGGCCGTCGGTGGAGCAGGAGCGCTTGAACTGGTTCCGGAAGAAACGCTCGAGGAAGAGCGTGAGCCACCTCTTGTGCTCATCGAGGCTGTAGCGCTCGCCGAACGCGTGCAGCGCGAGGTCGAGGATGCGCCCGGGCGCGCGGCCGTTCCGCACGAAGTGGAAGAGGTAGAAGTCGTGCAGCTCGTACGGCCCGATGGCCGCCTCCGTGAGGTGCGCGATCTTGCCGTCGACGTCGGTGGGCAACAGCTCCGGCGAGATGGGCGTGTCGAGGATGGAGAAGAGCGTGGCGCGCAGCTTGTCTGGATCGCCCTTGCCCGACCAGCTCGTCGCGCGCTCGTTGGCGACCCAACGCACGACGAATTGGATGAGCGTCTTCGGGACGCCCGCGTTCACGTCGTACATCGAGATGTGATCGCCCGAGTACGTCGCCCAGCCGAGCGCCTTCTCCGACAGGTCGCCGGTGCCGACGACGATGCCGCCGACGTGGTTGGCCAAGGTCATCAACACCAGCGTACGCAGCCGCGCCTGCGCGTTCTCGAGCGCGATGTCGCCGAGGCGGGGGTCGGCGCGCACGGCGGCGATCATCTCCTCGGTGGTGCCGCCCTCCTTGGCCGCGGGGTGGCCGATGGCCTGCAGCACCATGTGCGCCATCTCGCCGATGGCGATGGTGCGCAGCTCCGCCCCGAGCGCCGTCGCCAGCGCGGCGGCGTTGCCCTTGGTGACGTCGCTCGTGCCGAGGCCCGGCATGGTGACGCACACGAGGTCCGAGCGTGGCTTGCCGAGCATGTCGAGCGCTTGCGCGGACACGAGCGCCGCCTGCGTGGAGTCGAGGCCGCCGGACACGCCGAGCACGAGCTTCTGCGCCGACGGCGGCAGCGCTTGCATGCGCGTGGCGAGCGCGTTGGTCTGGATCTCGAAGATCTCCCAGAGGCGCCGCGCCAGCGTCTGCGGGTCGCGCGGCAGGAACGGGTGCGCGGGGACGTCGCGCACGAGGCCGCGCGGCTCGCCCGCCGAGAAGCGCACGCGCCGCGGGGTGAAGCGCTGGTCCGCGGCGTTGTCCCCGAAGCTGTTGGTGGCCCGGCGCTCGTGAAGCAGTTGCTCGAGGTCGATGTCGACGGTGACGAGCTGCGACTCGCGGGCGAAGCGCCGCGACTCGACGAGGAGGTTGCCGTTTTCGCAGACGAAGGCGTCGGCGTCGAAGGCGAGGTCCGTGGACGACTCCCCGGGGCCGGCGGCGACGTAGACGTACGCGCACTTGCCCCGATCCGACGCCGAGCGGCACAAAAGGCGGCGCAGGTCCGCCTTGCCGATGGTGAAGTTCGATGCCGAGAGGTTGCAGCACACGGTGGCGCCGGCGCTCACCTGGCGCATGGACGGCGGCACCTGCACCCAGATGTCCTCGCAGATCTCGACGCCGACGACGAGCGCGCGCAGCGGATCCGCGCAGAACACGACGTCGGTGCCGAAGGGGACCGGCTCGGTCTGCGCCCCCGGGAACGTGTCGAGCACGGCGCCGGCGGGGACCTCGGTGCCGGGACGAAACCAGCGGCGCTCCTCGAACTCGCGGTAGCTCGGCAGGTAGCTCTTGGGGACCACGCCGAGCACGCGCCCGCGCTGCACGGCGACGGCGACGTTGTACACGCCGACCGGCGTCTCCAGCGGCATCCCGACGAGCGCGAGCGGCTCGAGCGCGCGCGACTCCTCGACGAGGCGCTCGAGGGCGCCGGCGCTCGCGTCGAGGAGCGTGCGATCGAGGAACATGTCGCGCGCGGTGTACGTGGACAGGCCGAGCTCGGGGAACACCACGAGCGCGCTGCGTTGCTCGTGCGCCTGCCGCCACAGCTTGATGGTCTCGTTGGCGTTGTGCCGCGTCCCACCGACGACGCAGGCCGGCACGCCGACGCTGACCCGAGCGAAGCCCCGCATGCCGCACACCTCCGCGAGCCTTGTTACGCCCCGTGCCCTCCCCCCGCAACGCTCCCTCCGTCGTGGCGCGTCACGACCAGGCGCGGGCGCGCTTGAGCGTCGGCACCAGGGCCATGGTGAGGGCGCCGAGGCCGAAGAGCACCACGCCGATCGCCAGGAGCGCACCGGCGACGGGGACCTCGAGGAGGGCGAACAGCGCCAGGAGCCCGGCGGCCATCGGGATCCACGTCGTGCGGACGGCGATGTGGGCGCGGGCGCAGACGGCGCGGGCGACGGCGGCCGCGACGAGCGGCAGGGTGAGGGCCACCGCCAGCGCGAGGAAGCCGCCGAGGAACAGCGCGAGCCACCAGCCGCCGACGACGGCGCCCGCGGCCAAAAGGAGGGCGACCCCCACCGGGGCGGCGACGACGACGGCGGCGCCCACGCCGAGGCTCGCGGCCGGCCGGGCGCGCAGCGTGCGGATGGCGCGGTGGGCGAAGCCGCGCGAGACGCCGAGCCACAAAAGGCCGAGGAGGAAGACGCCCGTCAGCCCCTGGAGCCACCCGACGACGACCCCCGCCGGGGCCAGGCGCTGCAGCGGCGTCATCTGCTCGATCACCCGGCCGCTGACGACCGCCCCCGCGGCGCGGTGCACGCGCTCGCTGCCGGACATGCGCACGTCGCCATGGACGACGGCCTCGGGCCCGATGACGAGCCGGGCGCGGCGCCCGCCGAGGTCGGCGGCGACCACGCCGCGGCCGACGGTGCCGTCGATCTCCAGGCGCCCGAGGCCGCCGCGCACGCCGCCGGCGACGTCGCCGTCGACGCGGGCGTTCCCCGCGACGAGCGCGTCGCCGCCCACGTCCCCGCTGACGCTCAGCTCGGGGCCGGCGGCGGCCGCGTCTCCGCCGACGGGGCCGGCGACGGCGACGCGGGCGCCGGCGGCGCGGACGTCTCCGTCGACGAGGCCGGCGAGGGTGAGCTCGCCCCCGGCGGCGACGACGTCTCCCTCCACGTGGCCGTCGACGACGACGGAGGCGGCGACGGCCACGAGGTCGCCGGTGATCGTGCCGTGCACGACGACGCTGCGGCCGAAGGCGTAGAGGTTCCCCTCGACGACGTCGGCGTCGCCGACGACGACGGCGGCGCCGGCCCGCGTCTCCGCCCGCGCGGGCGCGGCGCCGAGGGCCGGCAGGAGGGCCGCGGCCGCCCCGAGCAGCGCGAGCCCTCCGCGCATCAGGGCCGGCGGGCGTGGTGGCCTCGGGTGGCGCGCGGGGGCGACGGGGCGGGGGGCGGGGGCCATGGCGCAGCGGATTGAATCAAGCGCCGTGCCGCCGGGCGCGGCGCCGGCGGGCGCCATGGACGCGAGCCGCGACGCGGCCGGCGCCGGCGGGCGCCGTTGCTTTTCACGCAGCGCGGTGCGCGGGCGCCCGTGGGCTCAACGGGGCCGGTGCGCGGGCACCGCCACCGGCGTCCCCGAGTGCGCGGGCCCCGCTCCGCTGGTCTGTCCCTCGCTCCGCGTCGGCACGCGCTGGGAGCCCTCCTCGACGAGCGCGACGAAGCGGGCGGTGGCGACGGCGAGCCGCGCGGCGCGGTCGAGGTCGTTGATGTCGACGAGCCCAAAGCGGCCGGTGAGCTGCCCGCTCTCCTCGAGGTGGACGCTTATCACGGCGTCGTCGGCGAAGGCCGCGTCGAGCGCCGCGCGCACGCCGGCGTCGGCGAACCAGGCGCGCAGGGCGGGGACGTTGTCGCCGTCGACGACGTAGCGCTCGTCGACGCCGGAGCCGACCTCGATGGCCCCGAGCGGCGAGCTGTTGAGCAGCGCGCGCCGCTCGATGCTGAACCACGAGCGCGCCGCCGCGAGCGGCGCCTGCGCCGTCGCCACCCATTCCGGCGGGCCGTCCTCGCGGCCGCCGCCGGAGGCCAGGGTGAGCGGGTGGAGGGGCGGCCTCGTGTGCAGGACGGCGGGGCCGTAGGGGCCCATGTGGGCCGAGCGGAGCTCCGGGGTGTCGACGTCCTCGAGCGGCCACCGCCGGAGCCCTCGCCAGAGCCGCACGACGGCTACGAGGCCGAACGCGCCGACCGGCGCGAGGAACATGATGAAGACGATCGCGAGCGCGGGGTTCACCGGCGGCTCCCTACAGAGCGAGGAGCCCCTCGGCCTTCGACAGGAGCGCAACGCGGGCGCGGGTCACGGCGCTGCTGCCGTCCAGGAGCGCCTTGGTCTCCGTCATCATGTCGGCGAGCTTGACCAGGCGCACCGAGGGATCGTCGGTCTTGTCGCCGAAGCCGCCCGGCGACTCCCACGAGAGCATGACGTCGTGAGCGCCGTCTTCGACGGCGGTGACGGCGGCGAAGCCGAGGCGCTGCGCGATGACCCGGTCGGTGGCCGAGGGCCGGCCGCCGCGGACGATGTGGCCGAGGATGGTCTCGCGGATCTCGACGCCGGGGGCGTCGCGCTCGAGGAACGCCGAGAGCCTCTCGACGAGCACCGCGGTCTTCACCCTCACGCCCTCGGCCTTGATGATGAGCACGCGCTTTTTGTGGCGCGCGCCCGCGGCGCCGGCGGGCCCGGCGGACAAGCCGAAGGACGTGGCGATGAGCGTACGCAGCTTGTCGACGAGCTCGTCCTCGGAGATCTGCTTTTCGGCGTACAGGATGGCGTCGGCCTCCGCCGCGAGCCCCGCGCGCATGGCGAGGTAGCCGCACTGGCGCCCCATGACCTCGACGATGAAGACGCGGCGGTGCGCGGCCGCCGTGTCGGAGATGCGATCGCAGGCGTCGACGATGGTGTTGACCGCGGTGTCGACGCCGATGGCGAGGCCGCAGTGGCCGACGTCGTTGTCGATGGAGGCGGGCACGCCGAGGATGCGGCAGGTGGTCGCGCCGTCGCCGTCGCCCTCGGCCAGCGCGTGCGCACCGCTGAGCGAGCCGTTGCCGCCGATGACGACGAGGGCCTCGAGCCCCAGCGACGAGAGCCTGGCGCGTGCCTGCGCCTGCCCCTCGTGCGTGGGGAACAGCTTGCTGCGCGCGGAGCCGAGCATGGTGCCGCCGTCGCGCGCGATGCCGTCGACGTCGGGCAGCGCCAACGGCCGCGTCTCGCCCGCCAGCAGCCCCGCGTAGCCGTTCATCACGCCGACGACGGAGTGGCCGTGGCCGACGCCGGCCTTCACGATGCTGTGGATGGCGGCGTTCATCCCGGGCGCATCACCGCCCGAGGTCAAGACTCCGATGCGCATGAGGCGAGACTACCGCTTGGCGCCGAGCTCGGCCTCGATCTGCTTTTCGATCTCGTCGAGCGACTGCTGCTCGGCGGGCTCGGGCTCGGCGGTGACGGCGGGCGCCATCCCCATCTTGGCCTTGAGCGCGGCGAGGGCGTCGTCGGCCTCGACCTTCTCGAGCTGATCGAACTTGCGCTGGAGGTCGTCGCCGCTGGTGGTCTCGGCGAGCTCGAACGTGGCCTGGGCCTCCGCCTCGGCCTTGTTGATCTTCTCCTCCATGCGACTCATCGTGTCGAACGCGCTCGTCGACGAGATGCCGTCGAGGGTCTCGGCGATGGTCTTTTGCGCTTCGGCGCGCTTGGCCCGCGCGATGAGGAGGTTCTTCTTGCGCTTGGCCTCCTCGATCTTGGAGTTGAGGCCCTGGAGGGCGTTTTTGAGCTGGTCGACGGACGCCTTCTGCGCCGTCCACTGCTGCTCGTAGCCGAAGGCAAGCTTCTCGTGGTCCGTCTTGCGCTGCAGCGCCTGCTTGGCGAGGTCGTCGTTCCCCGCCTTGACGGCCATCATGGCCTTCTTCTCCCACTCGACGGTGAGCTGCTTTTCCTGCTCGAACTGCTTCTGCAGGCGCTTCTCGTCGGCGATGGCGACGGCGACCTGTTTCTTGGCCTCCACCATCTGCCCCTGCATGTCGAGGAGCATCTGGTTGAGCATCTTCTCGGGGTCTTCCGACCTCGAAATCGCGTCGTTGACGTTCGACTTGAGAAGCGTGCCGATGCGGGAAAAGATCGCCATGCGCTACACCCTGAAAAGAAGCTTACCCTACGCCCGCGCCACGCCGGTCGTGCCCTTGCCCACGAACGGTGCGAGGCGCCGGTAATGGGTTGTAATCGCGAGGTTCAGCGCGTCCACCGACGCCTGGAACTCGTTGAAATCGAGGTTCTCGGCCTGAAGGGTGTCCGTCGCGACGACGGCGTTGGCCTCCAGGCCATAGGCGCCGTGGAGCATCTCGGTGGCGTTCAGCCGGAGCAGCTCCTCGTACAGGCGCAGGCGGTCGCACCCGGCCGGGATCTCCATCAGCTTGACGTGGAAGACGATGACGGGGTCGTTGAGGGTGACGACGAGGTTGTCGAGCGCGTCGTCGTTGTCCCGGATCATCCACGTATCTTTGGCGAGCTCGTCGTACGAGACGCCCATTCTGATGAGGTAGCCCTCGATGTCCGAAGCTGTGACCATGGTTCCCTTCTACAACGGATGAACGCCGGGTGGGGTCTCGAAAGTCCGTCTCAACCCGTACCTTGGACGCGGCCGGGGCCCCGTCAACGTGATTGCCCGCACGTGTCGATGCTACAAAGGCACACGGATGGTCCAGTTCAACCACGCCCAGCGGGAGATCACGCTGAAGGTCGTCTATTACGGGCCCGCGTTGAGCGGGAAGACGACGAACCTGCAGATGATCCACCAATTCCTCGACGCGCAGGCCCGCGGGCGGCTCATGAGCCTGGACACGGCCGACGACCGCACCCTGTTCTTCGACCTCCTGCCGGTCTTCTTCAAGTCCAAGACGGGCTTCAAGGTCAAGATCAAGCTCTACACGGTCCCCGGCCAGATCATGCACACCTCCACCCGCCGCATCGTGCTCAGCGGGGCCGACGGGGTGGTCTTCATCGCCGACAGCCAGCGCAGCGAGGCCAAGGCCAACAACGACGCCTGGCGCTCGATGATGGAGAACCTGCGCCAAAACGGCATCGACCCCGACCAGATCCCCATCGCCATCCAGTTCAACAAGCGGGACCTGCCGAACGTCAGGACCGACACGGAGATCGACGAGATCAAGGCCAAGAGCAAGGAGCCCGTGTTCACCGCCGTCGCCGTGCGCGGCGAGGGCGTGCTCGAGACCCTGTTCGCGCTCCTGAAGCTCACCTACCGCAACCTCAACAGCCGCTACGAGTTCGAGGGCAAGTTCGGCATCGGCGAGGCCGAGTTCCTGCGCTCCGTCTTCAAGCGGGTGCGCGCCGGCGTGCTCAAGGGCGCCCCCGACGGCGGCGAGGGCGGCGGCAACAGCGGGGGCGAGCCGGGCGCCGGCTTCGCCGACCCGGAGGCCACGCTGAAGAACCCGGTGGCCGGCGGCGGCGACGCCCGCGACACCGTCGACGACATCAACCTGAGCGCGCTGCGCGAGGGAGGTGACTCGTGAGCACCTCCGTCGCCGAGAAGAAGGGGATCGCGCCGCTCAAGAGCGTCGACGCCAGCGTCCTGCAAAAGCGCATCGCCCTCGTCGACCTCATCGACGCCGAGTCCTTCAAGGACGTGATGTCGGCGTTCGCGGAGCTGTACCGCGTGGGCGTCAAGGTGTTCGACACCGAGGGCAACAAGATCGTCGACATCCGCGTCGGCAACTCCGGCTTCTGCGGCTACCTCTGGGAGTTCGGCAGCACCCGGCAGGCGTGCACGCGCCTGGTGACGGGCCTCAAAAACGACCCCTTCGTGGTCGAAAACGGCGTCGAGCAGCCGCGGCTCGTCGACTGCTTCTCGGGGCTCCGCTACGTCGTGGTGCCCTTGCACTACGAGGGCGACCTGATGGGCCGCCTGATCTTCGGGCCCTATATGCCGCAGGCGCTGGCGCAGCCCTCGGAGGGCCTGTATCGCATCGAGAGCCGGATCGACCGGCGGCGCGCGAACCAGCTCGTGGAGCCCGTGCGCAAGGCCCCGGACGACCTCGTCGCCAAGCTCCTGTCGCAGGTGCAGCGCATCGTCGAGGTGCTGGTGTTCACCAGCTACCGCGCGCTGTTGACGTCGCAGATGCACATCGAGTCGGTGACGTCGAGCTACCACGAGCTCGAGGACAAAAACGCCAAGCTCAAGGAGCAAAACGAGCGGCTCCAGGAGCTCGACAAGCTGAAGAGCAACTTCCTCGCCACGGTGTCCCACGAGCTGCGCACGCCGCTCACGAGCGTCATCGGGTACTCGGAGATGCTGCTCGAAGGCATGGCCGGCGTGCTCAACGACGAGCAGCGCGAGTACGTGAAGACCATCATGGACAAGGGCGAGTCGCTCCTGTCGCTCATCTCCCAGATCCTCGATCTGTCACGCATCGAGAGCGGCAACCTCCGCCTCAGCCCCACCGACGTGAACCTCAAGGAGATCCTGAAGGCGGCGACGACGTCGGTGATCCCGCAGTGCCAGAAGAAGCAGATCACGCTCGACGTCGACATCGCGCAGGACCTGCCCTACGTGAAGGCCGACCGCGACAAGGTCGGGCAGGTCATCGTCAACCTCCTCGGCAACTCGGTGAAGTTCACGCCCATCGGCGGCAAGATCACGCTGCGCGGCCAGATGTGGACGGGGCCTCGCCGCCACAAGAAGAAGAGCGACGACGACGGCGCTGCGGACCTCTTCGACCTCAAGGACGAGACCTTCGTGCGCATCGACGTCGTCGACAGCGGCGTCGGCATCCCCAAGGACAAGCTCGACAAGGTCTTCGAGCGCTTCTTCCAGGTCGACAACTCGAGCACCCGCGAATACGGCGGCACCGGCCTCGGCCTCAGCATCGTGAAGAGCTTCGTGGAGGCGCACCGCGGCGAGATCTTCGTCGAGAGCGACGTCGGCCAGGGCTCCACGTTCACGGTCCTCCTTCCCGTGTGAGCCGCGGGTCGACGTCGGCGGGGTGTCCGCTTTTGCGGACGCCGGAGCGCGTCTGGCACAGTCCCCGGCACGGTCCGGGTCGGGCCGCATGAGGTTGAGCATGTTGAGACACGCATTGATCGTGGCGACCCTGAGCGCGCTGTGCTCGGTCGGGTTCCTCGCGACCGGCTGCCCGCCGTCCGGTGAGGGCGAGGGCGAGGGCGAAGGCGAGGGCGAGGGCGAGGGCGAGGGCGAGGGCGAAGGCGAGGGCGAGGGCGAGGGCGAGGGCGAGGGCGAGGGCGAAGGAGAGGGCGAGGGCGAAGGAGAGGGCGAAGGCGAAGGAGAGGGCGAAGGAGAGGGCGAAGGAGAGGGCGAGGGCGAAGGCGAGTAGGCCGCCGCTTCGCCAGGTCAATCCGCGGGCGCGCCCGCGGCTCGGCCTGGCGGCGGGTCGTCGTCGACGCAGCGCGCGCGACCCGGGCGTCTTCGGTGGGACGGTCTCGGCGTCCTACGAGGCGTCGGAGGCGTCGGAGGCGTCCGAGGCGTCGGAGGCGACCGGGACGCCGACGGGGGCGCCGGTGGCGCCGGCGCGCGAGCCCGGGGGGATCACGGCCTTTTCGCGGGCGAGGGCCTGGGCGGCGGGGATGGCCCGCGCCATCTGGATGAGCAGCATGACGCGCACGAACACCATGGCGACGGGCGGGGTCCCGCCCACGCTGGCGACGAGCACGAGCGAGGCGATGCCGTCGAGGGCGAACAGGCCGACGGCGATGTAGAGGGCGGCGGCGCTCGCCCTGCGGATCCACATGCCGAGCGCGGCGTAGACGGCGGCGAAGAAGAGGCTCGGCAAGCCGAAGCCCGCCTGCGCGAGCATGCCGCCCACGACCATCGCGATGGCGCCGAAGAGCCCGTTCATGCCGGCGATGAAGAAGGCGATGCCCGCCGCGAGCTTCACGCGCACGGCGGGGTCGTTGGCCGCCCCCTTGAGGGGCTCACCGTCGAGGAAGATCTGCAGCTCCGGCGAGAAGGCCGTCTTGTGGAAGACGACGTGGAGGTTCTGTCCGGTCTCGAGCTGCACCGCGAGGCCCCCGGCGTGGTGCCGGATGTTCGGCGACGTCGCCACCTGCTGCCCGTTGAACCGCACGACGAAGTTCTTCCAGGCAAAGCCCCACTCGAGCTCGAGCTCTCCGCCCTTCACCGCAAATCGACTCTTCGCCATGACCGCCCTCCGTCGCTCGCGCTCTTTCGCACGCCGCCCCATCGCCAGCGATGACCCACGACACAGCGGCCGTTGGCGTAGATTCGACGGATGTATCGGGCCATCGCCGGCATCACCGGGCTCACCGTCGACGCCTTCTACCGGCGCGTCCCGCTCGGCGGGGGCGTCCCGCAAAGCGGCCCGGTGCTCCTCGTCGCCAACCACCCAAACGGCCTCATCGACCCCATCGTCGTCGCCAACACGGCCGGCCGCCAGGTGCGGATGCTCGCCAAGGCCCCGCTGTTCGAGATGCCCGGCGTGTCCGTCCTCGTGAAGGGCGTCGGCGCGCTGCCGGTGTATCGGGCCAAGGACGGCGCCGACACCGCGCAGAACCAGGCCACCTTCCGCGCCGTCACCGACGCGCTCCTCGGCGGCAGCGCCGTGCTCATCTTCCCCGAGGGCATCTCGCACGACGCGCCGCAGTTGCAGAAGCTGAAGACGGGGGCCGCGCGCATGGCGCTGCAGGCGTGCGAGGCGGGGGCCACGGCGCTCGTGGTCGTCCCCGTCGGGCTCGTCTACCGGGACAAGGAGCGCTTCCGCTCCGAGGTCGCCACCCTGGTCGGCGAGCCCATCGCCGTGGCGCCGTACCTCGCGCGCGGCGGCGACATCGAGACCGCGCGCGCGCTCACCGAGGACATCAAGAAGGGGCTCGCCGCCGTCACCGTCAACCTCGAGGCGTGGGAGGACCTGCCGCTGCTCGAGGCCGTCGACGCCGTGTGGCGCATCGACGACCCCCAGCGCACCGCGCGCATCAAGCGGCTCGCCGACGGCGTCGCCCTCCTGCGCGCCCACGCGCCCGAGCGGCTCGACGTCGCGCGCGCCATGGTGGTCGAGTGGAAGAGGCGGCTCGAGCGGCTCGGCCTCGAGCCGCGCGCGCTCTCGCCGGAGCACGTCGCGGCGCGCGCCAGCCCCGCCAAGGCCGCGGCGTTCGCGCTGCGCAACCTCGTCATCGCGCTCGTCGGCTTGCCTGTGGCAACGTTCGGGGCCGTCTTCTTTGCGGCGCCGTTTTGGCTCGCGCACCTGCTCTACCTCGTCATCCGCCCCGAGCGCGACGTCGCCGCCACCGTCAAGGTGCTCACGTCCCTCGTGTTCTTTCCGCTGTGGCACGCCGCGGCGACGTTCGTGATGTGGCGGGTGTGGGGGCCGAGCGTCGCGCTCATCGTCGCCGGCCTCGCGCCGCTGGCGGGCATGACCACGCGCTGGTTCTTTCGCGGCCGCAAGCGCGCGCTGCGCGACGCCACGGTGTTCCTGTCGCTCTTGTGGCGCAGGAGCCTCGACAAGAAGCTCGAGGTGGAGCGCGACGCGCTCGTCGCCGAGGTCGACGCGCTCGGCAAGCTCGCCGAGGAGCTGCAGGTGGCGCCTCCCCCTTGAGCTCGGCGGCGTGGCGCACTTTTGCGGCGGAACGACACTCTCGCGTCCGTCCGAGCCGCGCGCTCAATCGCGGTGCGCCGGAGGCTCGAGGAGGACCCCGCGCAGCACGGGCCTGCCGTCGACGAGGAAGGGGACGCTCAGGCCCTGCTTGAGAACGGGGCCGTCCTGCACGTGGACGTGCAGGTGCGGCTCGGAGGAGTTGCCGCTGTTGCCGACGCGGCCGACGACGTCGCCGGCGTCGACGTGCTGCCCGACGGCTACGCGCACGGTGCCGCGGCGCATGTGGCCGAGCACCAAGAAGCGATCGGGGCGCTCGTCGAGGCGGATGACGACGGCGTTGCCGAACGGGTGCGCCTCGTCCTCCCAGTCCTTCTGCGGGCGCGTATGGTCGGCGGCGGAATTCTCGACGAAGACCACCGTGCCGCCGGCAGGCGCGTGAACGACGGCGTTCCAGATGACGTAGTCGTCGTCGCGGGCGCCGTCGCTGGCGCCGTAGGAGCCGCCGTCCCGCCAGCCGACGAGGTCGACGGCGTGGCGCTGGTCGGGGTTGTAGACGTGCTGGTTCCACATGCGCGTGGGCCCGCCGGAGAACGCCACCAGCGCGCGATCGACGACGGGCAGGGCGAGGTCCACCGGCGCGTCCTTCTCGTGCGGGTCCGCGGGCAGCTCGGTGCGCGGACGCAACACGAGGAACGCGATGCCGCCGGAGGCGTCGAAGCCGACCTTGAGCGACACGCGGGCGCCGTCGTCGCCGAGCATCTCCCCCTCCCAGTCCTGGTCGTTTCTCGCGGCGATGAGCACGCACTCGTCGACGCGCGGCCCGAGCGGGATCATCGTGCGCAGCACGGCCTCGAGCGCGCGGCCCTTCGCCAGGGTCTCGGCGCGCATGGCCTCGTAGCGCGCGGCCACCGGCGACGACGGCGCCGTGGCGACGAGGAGCGCGAGCGCGGCCAGCATGCGTCGATGAGCTTATCCCGTGTGAGGCACCCGGCGCCGAAAGACGACGGCGCGAGGATGGAGCAGCGCGCACGCCATGGGCATCGCCGCCCGAGATCGCTATGGTGCACGGGCGGCCCTCGCGGGCGATCGCGATCTCTGCGTCAGGGTCTTGCCGGTGATCTCCCTCGTCGACCTCGGAAAGCACTACGGCGGACGGACCCTCTTCGAGGGCGTGTCCCTGAAGCTCGACGCCGGCGCGCGCTACGGCCTCGTCGGCGCCAACGGCAGCGGCAAGACGACGCTCCTGAAGGTCCTGTGCGGCGACGAGCCCGCCAGCGACGGCGCCGTCAACGTCCCCAAGCGCACCCGCCTGGGGGTGCTGCGCCAGGACCAGTTCCTCGCCGACGACGAAAAGATCGTCGACGTCGTCATGGCCGGCGACGCCGAGGCCGTGGAGGCCCTGGCAGGCGACGACGCCCACCGCATCGCCGCGCTCGACGGGTGGACGCTGCGCGCGCGGGCCGGCGGCATCCTCGAGGGGCTCGGCATCACCACCGAGAAGCACGAGCGCCCGCTGGCGACGCTGTCGGGCGGCTACAAGCTGCGCGTGCTCCTCGCGCAGGTGCTCGCCGGCCGCCCCGACGTGCTCCTGCTCGACGAGCCCACCAACCACCTCGACATCCTCTCCATCCGCTGGCTCGAGACGTTCCTGCAGCGCTTCCCCGGCTGCGCCGTGGTCATCTCGCACGATCAGCGCTTCCTCGAAAACGTCGCCACCGACGTCCTCGACGTCGACTACGGCACCGTCACGCTCTACCCCGGCCGCTTCGATCGCTTCCTCACGGAGAAGGAGCTGCGGCGCGCGCAGAAGGAGGCGGAGATCGACAACAAGCTCGCCGCCATCGAGCACAAACGGGCCTTCGTCGAGCGATTCGGGGCCAAGAACACCAAGGCGCGCCAGGCGCAGTCGCGCGTGAAGCAGATCGAAAAGATCGAAGCCGAGCTCGACGAGCTGCCGCCGTCGTCGCGGCGCGCGCCGGTGTTCGCCTTCGGCGTGTCGCGGCCGAGCGGAAAGGACGTGCTCACGCTCGACGGCCTGAAGAAGGCGTACGCGCACAAGCCGGTGCTCGACGGCGCGACGCTCGCCGTGCGCCGCGGCGAGCGCGTGGCGGTGGTGGGCGAAAACGGCGCGGGCAAGTCGACGCTCTTGAAGATCGCCGTGGGCGTCGTCGGCGCCGACGCGGGCAGCGCCAGGTGGGGACACGAGACGCAGGTCGGCTACTTCGCCCAGGACCACCGGGAGCAGCTCGACAACGCCTCGGACACGCCGCTGTCGTTCCTCACCCGGAACAGCCCCGACACGGCCACGGCCACCGTGCGCGGGATGCTCGGCCGCGTGTTGTTCTCCGGTGACGACGTCGAAAAGAGCGTGCACGCGCTCTCGGGTGGCGAGGCCGCGCGCCTGGTGCTCGCTCGCTTGATGGCGCAAAAGCCCAACGTCCTGGTGCTCGACGAGCCCACCAACCACCTCGACCTCGAGGCCATCCGCGCGCTCACCACGGCGCTCAAGGCCTACGACGGCACCATCGTGTTCGTCTCCCACGATCGCTGGTTCGTGTCCGAGCTCGCCACGCGCGTGGTGGAGCTGAAGACCGGCGCGCCGCTCAACGACTTCCCCGGCACGTGGCACGAGTACCTCGCCGCGTGCGGCGACGACCACCTCGACGCCGACGCGGTCTCCTTGCGCGCCCGCGCCGACGCCCGCGACGGTGACGGCGAGGGCGGCGCCGGCGCGTGGGCGGAGCAAAAGCGGAAGAAGAGCGAGCGCATCTCGCTCGAAAAGAAGCGCGACAAGGTCGTCGCCGACCTCGAAAAAGCCGAGGCCGCGCGCGAGAAGCTCCGCGCGCGCTGGGCCGACGACGGCTTCTTCGAAAAGACCCCGCCGGCGGAGCAGCAGGCGCTGGCGGCGGAGGAGGCGGCGCTGTCGTCGACCATCGACGCGCTCGTGGGCGAGTGGGAGCGCCTCGAGGAGGAGCTGTCGGGTGCGCCGCCGCGCGACGGCCGGTGCTAGAGTGCGCCGCGAACGATGACGCAGGCACTCGAAGCGTTCCAGGAGGCCCTCGCGGGCGGCGCTGACGACGACGCGCTCGACGTCGCCGCGGAAGACGTGCGGCGCGACAGCGGCGCGGCCGCGCTCGTGGAGGCGCTCAAGATGCGGATCGCGCACGAGGCCGGCCGCGGCAAGACCGACCTCGAGCTCACGGCGCTGCGCTACCGCCTCGCCGGCGCGCTCGAGGACGTGGCCAAGGGAGCGAGCCCCGCAGAGCCCACCGCCAAGGACGCGGCCAAGGCCGCCCTCGAGGCGGCGGAGCTGCAAAGGGGCGTCCTCCACGACGAGGACGGCGCCAAGCGCAATTTCGTGAACGCCCTGCGCCTCGCCGCCAACGACGACGCCACGCTGCGGCACGCCGTCGAGGTCGCGGGGGGACGCGACGCCGCCGAGGGCGTCGTCGAGAAGGCCCTGAAGCGCCCCGAGGTGAAGGCCGACGCGCCGCAGACGGCGCTGCTGCGCCGTGCGCTCGCGCGCATCGCCGAGACCCACGGCGACACCGAGCGCGCCTTCTTCGAGGCCATGAAGGCGGCGCGCAAGAACCCGTCGGACGGCATGTTCGTCGACGAGGTGTTCCGGCTCGCGCTCGAGACCACGCGCTTCACCGAGGCCGGAGCGTTCTTCGGCGCCCTCGCCGATGACGAGAGCCTCGCCGCGCGCCAGCGGGCCTCGCTCTACAACAAGCTCGGGCAGACGCTCGAGAGGGCCGGCGGAGAGAGCGCCAAGGCGCTCGAGGCCTACACCAAATCGCTCGCGCAGCACGAGACCAAGGCCGCCAAGCGCGCGGTGGAGCGGCTGTCGGCGGACGTCGGCGTCGAGTCGCCGCAGGCGCCCATCGAGCCGCAGGAGCCCGTCGAGGTCACGCCGCCGTTCGACCACAAGACCGGCTCCGTGACGCAGGAGGCCGCGCTGCCCGATCGCGCGCAGGCGCCCGCCGAGGTCACCATCCCGCGCTACCCGATGAGCATGCGCACCGCGGAGCTCGAGGACGCGGTGCCGCCGCCGGACTCCCAGGGCCCCGGCGCGGCGCCCGTCGACGAGGCGCCCGTCGAGCGGCAGGCCAACGACACCACCGCGCCGACGCCGACCGCGCCGCGGCCGATCTCGGTGCCGCCGACGCCGTCGGAGACGGGAGCGGCGCACAGCGTGGCGTCGCAGCCGCCAATGTCGCAGGAGCCGGGCTTCTCCATCGCGAACCTGCCGAGCTTCGACGACGAGCCTGCGCTCACGCCGAGCCACACGGTGACGCCGTTTTCGCCCGTGGAGCGCGTGGAGGTCCCCTCGTTCGACGCGCCCGTCGTCGAGGCGCCGTGGAGCGCGAAGGAGTCGTCGCCGTTTTCGATGCCGCCGGTGGAGGGCGGGCTCAGGGACCGCGCGGAGCCGCCCGAGGAGCCCACCAACCGCGCGGCGCTCGCGGCCGTCACCGCCGTGAACAGCAGCGAGGGCACCGCCGAGCACCCGTCGGGCAAGCGCAAGCCGAGCAAGGACAAGAAGCGCAAGAAGCGCGGGAAGAAGAAGACCACTGCGCAAAAGGCGGCCGCGCCCCGGGCGCCCGCGCAGGACGCGTCCGGCGGCGAGCTCTCGCAGGTCGACGGCGCGGCGATGCCCCCGCCCGATGGCTCGCCGGTCGCGCCGCCGGCGGAGATCCCGGCGCCTCGCTGCCCGGCGTCGACGACGTCAGCGAGTCGGGGCCCCACTATCGCCCCGCCATGATCCCCGCGGCGCGCGCGCCGGGCGAGGAGGATGGCCTCGCCGACACTGACCACGGCTCGCGCCAATCGTTCGCCGACACCGTGGCCGGCGGACCCTTCGCGCCCGGCGCGGACACCGTGCGCGGCGTCGAGCCGCCGCCGATGCCCGACGACGACGACGACGAGCCGATGTTGCCGCCCGACGTGCGCGCCGAGGAGCTCGCCGCCGAGGAGGTCGCCGCCGCCGACGTCGTGGCCGAGGACGTCGTCGCCGAGGCGCGAGCGGAGAGCGCCGCGCGCGACACCGGCCGCGCCGCGCATCACTCGCTCGAGCCCGTCAGCACCCCCGACGACGTCGAGCACACGCCGCCGTCGCCCAAGCAGCACACGCTGTCACCGCCGCCGGGCGAGTCCACGGATCGTGCGGCGTCGCCCGCGGTCACCGTCGAGGCGTTCCCGCCGCTCGTCGTTCCGCCCATGACCGTGCCGAGCATGGAGGCGTCCGACGCGCTCACGCGCGTGCTCGCCGCCCTCGACGGCGACGACGCCGACGAGTGCGCCCGCGCGGCCGTCGGCCTCCTGGCCGAGGCGCCGACGGACCCGCGCGTCGTTCGCGTGGCCGCGCGCGCCATGCTCCTGAGCGCCGAGACCGGACAGATGCCGGTCGCCGCCGTCGACCTCTTCGTCAGCCAGGCGCCCAAGCACGGCGACCGCGCCGCGGCCATGGCGCTCGAGATCCTCGACAAGGTGCCGGTGGCCACCCGGCGCGCCTACACCCACGTGTGGCTCGCCGGCGCCCGCGCCGCCGGCCTCGACGTCGCCCGCGTCATGGACCTGCTGCGCGCCGTGGCCATCGAGGACGCGCCCGCCGGCCCCGCCTTCGAGCACGCCGAGCGCGTGCTCATCGAGGTCAACGACGGCGAGGCCCGCGACGCGCTCTACCAGGCCGCGCTGCGCGCCGCCGCATCGGACGCCGCGCGCGTCGAGCTCACCAAGCGCCGCGTGGGGCTCCTCGAAAACCTCTCGCGCTTCGCGGAGGCGCTCGGTCTGCACGCGCAGCTCGCGGTCGAGCTCGACAGCGGCGACGTCGCCGTCAGGAACGCCGCCCGCCGCGCCTACGCGCAGCACGGCACGCCCGACGAGCGGGCGCGCTTCCTGTCGCGCCTGGCGCGCAAGCTCCCCGGCGACGAGGGCGTCGAGGTGGTCCAGGAGCTCCTCGACGTGCGCATGAGCGTCGACGATCGCATCGGCGCCGAGGCCGCGGCCAAGGACCTCCTCGAGCGCCGCCCCGGCGACGCCCGGGGCAGCCGCGTGCTCGCCGATCTGCTCGCCGAGGAGCCGCACCGCGTCGACGAGCTCGTCGACGTCCTCCGCGTCGGGGCGCAGCAGGCGCTGTCGTGGTTCGGCAAGACCGCCGAGGCGCGCGCGCTGCTCGAGAAGCTCGCCGAGGTGCAGCGGAAGGCGGGCCGCCCCGAGGAGGCGGCGGACGCGCTCGTGCAGGTGGCGCGCCTCGTCCCCGACGACGACAACCTCGACCGCGCCCTCGCCGCCCTCGACGACGTCAAGCGGCACAAGGAGGCGGTGGCGCTCCTCGAGGAGACCGCCGCCGCCGTCGCCGACGCGGGCTTCCGCTGCCGCGCGCTCCTGCGCGCCGCCGAGATCGCGCGCACCAAGCTGCAGAAGCGCGGCAAGGCGCGCGAGCTCATCGAGCGCGCGCTCGATCTGGAGCCGCGGGATCGGCCGGCGCTGCGCGCGTACGCCGATCTGCTCGTCGAGATCGGTGACGCGCCCGCGGCCATCAACGCCCTCGAGCGCGTCGCCGCCGAGGAGCCCGCGTCCGGTCCGGGCGGGCGCGAGCGGGCGGCGCTGCAGTTGCGCATCGGCAGGCTCATCGAGGAGCACCTGCTCAAGCCCGACGAGGCCCTCAAGCGCTACCGCGCCGCGGCGGAGATGGACGCGCAGAACCAGGACGCGTGGAACGCCATCCGCGCCATCGCCCGCCAGGGCGGCGACCGCGGCCTCCTCGTCGAGAGCCTGCGCGGGCTCGCCGGCGCCGAGCCCGATCCCAAGGAGAAGGCGGCGCTGTGGCGGCAGATCGCCAAGGTCGAGCGCGACGAGCGCGCGGACACCGACGCCGCCGAGCGCGCCTTCGTCGAGGCGCTCGCCCTCGACCCGAGCGACGTCGAGTCGCTCTTGAGCCTCGCGGCGCTCCAGGCCACGCGGCTGCAGCCGGACACCGACCTCGACGTCGCGCTCGCGCAGCCCAACGAGGCGCTCCTGGCCGCGCTGCGCGAGCACGTGCTCGCGGCGCCGACGCCGTCGGAGCTGCCGCTGTCCATGCGGCGCATCGCGGCCATGGCGTTGTCACGCTCGGGCGATCGCGCGCCGGCGCTCACCCGCTTCGAGGAGATCCTCGAGGAGACGCCCGAGGACCTGCCGACGCTGATGGCGTTCGCGCGGCACCTGGCGGCCGCGCCGCGGGGCGAGACCGGCGCGGACCAGAAGCGGCTGCGCTGCCTCGAGACCATCCTGCTCCACCACGCGTACTCGCTGAAGCCGCTCGTGCAGGTGGACGTCTGGGGCGAGGTCACCGCGCTGCGCGCCGCCACCGGCGACGGCGGCGGCGCGCGCAAGGCGGCCAAGAAGGTGATGGCGCTCGCCGCCACCGACGAGCTCAAGGCGTGCCTCTCGGATCGCGCGGTCCGCGCGCTGGCCCTCGCGCTCGACGATGCGCGCGACACCGAGCGCGACCCCAAGTGCATCATCGCGGCGCTGCGCCTCGACGCCGAGCGCAGCGTGGTGGAGGCCGAGCGTGGGCGCTTGCTCGAGCGCGCCGCCGCCGTCGCCTACGACGAGCTGAAGGATCGGGTGATGGCGCGCGCCCTCCTCGAGGACGCCGTGCGCGCCAACCCCTCGTCGCCGACGGCGCGCGAGGCGCTGCTCGACCTCGACCTGCAAAGCGGTGACGTCGCCGGCGTGCTCAAGCAGGTGCGCGACCTGCTCGCCAAGGAGACGGATCAAAAGAGGAAGGCCGCGCTGCACCTGCGGCTGTTCCGCATGCGCAGGAAGCTCGGCCTCGACATCGAGGGCGCCGCCTCCGAGCTCAAGCACGCCGTCGAGCTCGACTCCGCCAACGCCGAGGTGCTCGACGCTGCCGAGCAATTCTTCACGGAGCGCAACGACACCGACGGTCTCGACCGCCTGTGGTCCGCGCAGCTCAGGAACCTCGACCGCGACGACGCGCGCGCGCGCCTGAAGCTCCTCGAGCGCCTCGCGCAGCTCCGCCGCTACGAGCGGCGCGATCTCACGGGCGCGGTCGAGGCGCTCGAGGCCATGACCGCCCTCGACCCCGAGGCGCTCAAGCCGCGCGAGGACGCCGCCCGCCTGTACACCGAGCTCGGGCTCGCGCGCGAAGCGGTGTCGGCGTGGCGCGGGGTGCTCGAGCGCGATCCGCTGGCGGTGGAGGCGTGGCGTGGGATCTTCGAGCGGTTCGCCGCCACCCGCCAGGGCGACGACGCGTTCGCCGTGGCGTCGACCATGCTCGCGCTCGACCTCGCCGACGACGACATGGCCCGCGCGGTGCGCACCATCCGCCCGCCCTTTCCCCGCTGGCCCATCCCGCCCAAGGACCCGCTCCTGTTCCGGCGCAAGGTGGCGCACCCGCTCGAGCGCGCGCCGCTGCGCGCGGTCCTCGACGTCGTGGCGCCGCGCTTGCTGCCCCTGTACGCGCGCCGCTTGAAGGACTTCGGCTTCCACAAGCGTGACGCCCTCCCCGACAAGAACGTGCCGACGTCCGTGTTGCTCGCGGTGCGCACGCTCGCGCAGCTCCTCGGCTTGCGGGAGCCGCCGCCGCTGTTTTCGGCGGAGCTCGGGAGCACGGAGGGGCAGAGCCCGCCGTTCGCGGTGCTGCCGTCAGCGGAGCCGGGCATCATCGTCACCAGCGAGGTGCTCAAGGGCGGCATGACGCCCGAGCGCGCGTTTGCGCTCGGGCGCGCGGCGACGTGGCTTCAGCCCCACGCCGTGATGGCTGCCGCCGTCGACGCGGCCACGCTGCGCTCCATCCTCGAGGGGCTCGTCGCCTCGTTCCTCGGGACAAAGAGCCTCGAGCGGCCCGACCTCGACGTCGAGAAGCTCGGCAAGGAGCTCGGGCACACGCTCATGCGCGGGGCGTCGTCGTCGGACGAGGCCGTCATCAAGGGCGAGCTATTGCCGGCGCTGCGCGACTACGTCCATGCGCGCCAGCAGGTGACCGTCGCCGACTGGCGCGCCGGCGTCGGCTATACCGGCGATCGCGTCGGCTATCTGTTGTCGACGGATCTGAACGCGGCCTTCCGTCTGATCAAGGCGACGGCGGGCGCGGGGCAATCCATCAGCGCGCGCCTGGCCATCAAGGAGCTCGTGCTGTTCTCGGTGTCCGCCGGCTACCTCGCGCTGCGCAAGGACCTCGGGCTCGCGCTGCCCGAGCTGGCCGCCGCCCCGCTGCTCGAGCTCGCCTGAGCCCTCCCGCTCGTCGTCGCCGTGCCGCGCGGACGTGCGGCGGCGTTTGCCGTCGTCGAGGAGTCGCTACCTCGTGACCCAAGGAGGTGGGCGATGCAGACGATTCCCCAGACCATGAAGGCGGCGGCGGCGAACAAGAAGGGTGAGCCCGAGGTCATCCACAAGGAGACGCTCCCGGTGCCGAAGCCGGCGCCCGGCGAAGTGCTCGTGCGCGTGGAGGCCGCCGGCGTCGGCGTCTGGGAGCCCGCGCTCGTGCGGGGCGCGTTCAACGACGGCCAGCGGCGCCGCTTCCCACGTGTGTACGGCGCCGACGGCGCCGGCGAGGTCGTCGGCGTGGGCTCGCGCGTGAAGACGATCCGCCCCGGGGATCGCGTCTACGGCTACGGCTTCGGCAACAAGAAGGGCGGCTTCTTCGCCGAGTACATCGCCGTGCCCGAGGAGAACCTCGCGCTCATCCCGGGCGCGTTGACGTTCGAGGAGGCGGGGGCGCTCGCCGTCAGCGGGCTCACCGCCCTCGAGGGGCTCGACGGCCTCGGCCTCGAAAAGGGCGACACGGTCGTCATCACCGGCGCCAGCGGCGGCGTCGGCCACATCGCGGTGCAGCTCGCCAAGCGCATGGACTGCCACGTCTTCGCGGTCGCCTCGGGCAAGGACGGCGTCGCGCTCGCAAAGAAGGTCGGCGCCGACGCCGCCGTCGACGGAAAGACCGCCGACGTCGCCGCCGCCGCGCGCGCGTTCGCTCCGGAGGGCTTCGACGGCGCGCTCGTGCTCGCCGGTGAAGGCTGGGCGGACCTCATCAAGCTCGTGCACGGGCGCGTCGCGCACCCCAACGGCGCGCCCGTGCCGAAGGGCACCCGGAAGGCGCGCGTGAAGGCCTACGACGGCGTCCCCGATCCCAAGGTGTTCGCGCGCCTGAGCGATTCTCGTCGGCGCCGGGCCCTTCCACGTCGAGGTCAGCCACACCTATCGGCTCGAGGACACCTCGCAGGCGCTGCGCGACGTCGAGAGCCACCATGTCGGCAAGCTCGCGATCCGCGTGCATTGACCTCCGCGCGCGCCACGGCGGGAGGAGCTGTTCGGGGGCGGGCGAGACGTCACGGGACTGCGAGCGCGGGCTTCTGTCCCGAAGCCTTCTGCACCGATCAGGTGTGCGTGCCGTTGTGCCCCGGGTCAGCGGATGAGGCGCGGCGCGCGGTTTGTGTCGGGGTGCTGCAGCCAGAGGGTCCCGACGTTCGTGTCGAGGCCGAAGGCGATGCCGAATTTCACGAGCGCCGCCACGTCGAGCCGGCCGAGGGCGAGGCCGAGGTGGTGGTGGTCGACGATGCGGCCGCGGTCGCCGAAGTCGCTGCCGACGTAGCCGAGCTCGCGGCGGGTCCAGGCGACACTGCCGTCGCCGTTGCGGCTCGGCACCAGGGCGAAGGCGCGCTCATAGCCGTCGAAGCCGGGCGCCTGGTCGCGGACCTGCTTGTCGTCGACGTCGATCTCGAGGACGAGCTTGCTGAGGGAGCCGCTGATGTCGGCGCGAACGGCGGGGTGGCGCTGCTGGAGGCTGAGGACCGTCATGGAGGGTGTATCGTACACCTGCCCACATCCGTTGCGTGAGCAGATCAGCGACCGGAGGGAGCGGCGGCCGCGCTGATCAGCCGGCTCAGGACCGTCCGTGCGCGCGTCAGAGGCGGCGGCGGCGGCGCAGCGCGAGGATGCCGAGCAGCGCGAAGGCGCTCGGGACGCTCGACGCCGCGCAGCCCGCGGCCGGGGCGGGCTTCGGCACCTTGCAGCGCACCGAGAGCGTGACTTCGCCGCCGTTGGCCGAGGCCGGCTGGTAGCCGACGGTCAGCGGGGTGTCCGTGGCGGTGAGGGAGAACGCCTCGGTGCCGTGAGCGACGATGGCCTTGCCGTCGGTGGCGAGGAGGTCGCCCGCCGGCGCGTTCTTGGTGGAGACGCTCACGCGCGCCCCCTTGGGGGTGTCGAGCGTGAACCACGCCGCGCTCGCGCCGTCGACGGTGACGTCGTCGCCGCAGCCGAGCTTCTTCGGGTGGTCGAAGCTCTCGTTGCCCGGCAGCACGGGGGCCGCCACGCCGTCCGCCACGGAGACCGTGAAGACGTCGGTGGTGGTGACGTTTCCGACGACGTCGGTGGCGCGCAACTGGAAGGTGCGGTCCGCGGCGCGGCGGGTCTGCACGGTCCAGCGGTAGGTGTTGCCGTCGACGACGCAGCTCTGGCGGCCGTTGTCGAACGGGCAGGGCAGCCAGTTGTCGCCGCCGCGGAACGTCCAGTTCAGCTCGGCGCTGGCGACGCCGTTGTCGTCGAGCATGGTGGCCACGATCTCGAACGGCGTCGACGTCGGGAGCTGCGCCCCCGGCAGCGGCGCGTCGAGGACGATGGTGGGGTTCGTGTGATCCTCCGGCGGCCCGCTCCCGTCCGGCGAGAGCCACACGGTGGCGTCGGGCGTGACGACGTCGTTGCCGGCCACGTCGCGCACATGCACGCGGAAGGTGCGGCTGCCGATGCCCGCGGGGATGGTCCAGGTGGCGACGTCGCCGTCGCGGGTGCAGGTGTAGCTGTCGCGCGCGTCGGCGGCGGGCGGGCAGAAGAGGAAGTCGCCGGTGAAGTCCCACTCGAGCTCGACGAGGGTGAGGCCGGCGTCGTCGTGGACGTTGGCGGTGATCACGAGCGGGTCGGCGGCGGGCAGGATGTCCCCGTCGGCGGGCGCCGTGAGCGTGGCCGTGGGCGGCGCGTTGTCGACGGGCGGGGTCCACACGGTGCCGTCGGCCGGTCCGAAGAGGTTGAGCATGGCGTCGACGCTGTTCTGCGTGGGATCGCCGCAGGTGCACTCGCGCGCCTCGAACTCGCCGCAGGGCACGTACTGGTCCTGGAACGTCTTGGGGCCGCAGCCGGTGAGGTAGGTCATCGGGTCTTCGCAGAGCAGCTCGTGGTCGAGGCCGAACGCGTGCGCGACCTCTTGTCCCGCCGTCTCACACACCGACTGCAGATCGTTGCCCCACACGTCGGAGAAGTCGTAGACGATGGCGCCCGGCTCGAGGGCGCAGGAAAACGGCGCGACGCCGGCGACGCCGTTGGGCTCGCCGGTCTGTCCGGGGCTCCCGCCGATGACGGCCTCGATGTACGTGGCGTCGAGCGGCTGCACGTCGGTGACGGTGATGCGGAAGCGCGAGTACAGGTCCGTGATGCAGCCCATCACCGTCTGCCACTGCTGGTCCGAGCCCGCGAACGGCGTCACCGTGGCGACGCCGTTGTCGGCGCCGCACGCGATGGAGGAGCGGTTGTGCGTGGCGTCGTCGTTGCCGCACGTGAAGGTGCCGCCGTGGCGGTTCATGTAGAGGACCAGGGGATCGCCGGCCGCGTACAGGCGCGTGGGATCGGGCTCGACCCAGACGTACGTGGGCAGAGGGCGGTCGATCTTCGGCACCGGGGTCATCGCCGGGGTGGGGGCGAGGGCGGCGAGGGTGAGGCTGACGGCGATGAACATGGGGGCCGGCTAGCACCGTTTCCGCGAGGTGAGGAGGGGCGTGAAAGCCGGCCAGCGTGATGTCAGCACGCTCGGTGACACAACGGTAGAGCTTTGGTGATGGGCGCATGACCCAGCGCTCCACGGACCGCCGCTACGGTGGCGATCAGAAAGGAGGAACGCATGCGCACGTTCCGAACTGTCCTGATGGCACTGTTCGCGGTCGGCGGGCTCGCCTGTGCGACCACGAAGGAGAAGCAGGAGGCGCCACCGGCACCGACGCCGGAGGCGGCACCCGAGGAGACGACCCCGCCGGCCGACGAGCCGGCTCCGGCGGAGACGCCGCCGGCGGAGTCCCCGCCGGCCGAGGCGCCGCCCTCGACGCCGTAGGGGCGCGGCCGGCGCGGCGCACGCCCAGGCGGGCGCCGCGCCGGCTTTTTTCAGTCACACGATCAGTCACACGATGGTGTCGACGAAGCCCACGCGGCACGAGCCGACGCGCACGGTCACCGGGCCGTCGCCGTCGACGACAAACGAGGCGCGCTGCCGGGTGTTGGCCGCCGTGGTCGCCTGGTAGGGCCACGAGGGGGAGCCGCCGTACAGGCCGTGGCCCCAGCCGTCGAGGTGGCCGAGCACCTTCTTGTGCTCGTCGCGCGCGGCGCCGCCGCCGACCTCGACGGAGATGGGCTCGGAGAGCGCGAGCTTCTTCGCCGACGCCAGCCCGTGGGTGGCGAGGTAGCCGACGTTCTCGACGACGACCTCGACGCGCGACGTGCCCGGGCCGAGCTTCTGCTCTTGCCGATGGAGCGCAGGCGCACGACGTCGGGGTGGGCGTCGGCCCACGCGCGCAGGAGCGCCGTGAGCTGCGCGTAGTCGAGGTACTCGTCGCGGTGGCTCATGCGCGGGTGATGCCGCGTCCTCGCGGTGACGGCAACGTCCCGGACGCTGAACGTCAGCGCAGCTCGCAGACGAAGCCGCGCGGGGTGTCGCAGGCCACGTCGTTCCACTTGCCGGCGACGTCCACCTCGACGCAGTCCTCGTCGCCGTTGCTGTTGGGCTGGTTGTTCTCGAAGTTCTCGAAGCCCGCGCCGATGGCGACGCCGTCGTCGACGCGAACGAAGCGCGTGCCGTCGGTGTTGGCCTCGAACGCGATGTCGTCGTAGCCGATGTACGCGCGCGCGTTGAACTGAGCGGTGATGAGCGCGATGTCGTCGTCCTCCGGCGCCGAGGTGGGCATGGCGAGGTGGCCGCCGAGCGACACGCAGGTGCTCTCCGCGGCCGCGAACGTGAGGGGCGTCGCCGACGCCAAGAGCAGCCGGCCGTGCGCGAAGTGGACTGCGAGCGGTCCGCTGCCGCCGCCGCAGTCGGCCGCGCAGCCGTCGCCGCCGACGGTGTTGCCGTCGTCGCACGTCTCGCCGAGCGCCGGCTCGACGACGCCGTCGCCGCAGAAGGTGGCGCCGCTCGGCGGCAGCTCGCACAGCGTGGCGGCGCGGTTGAAGAACGGGTCGCCGTCGTTGTTGATGCGGGTGCAGTTGATGTCGTTCCAACCGCTGCTGCCTGCCGAGTCGTCCCAGAGGTTCACGCAGTCCTCGCCGCCGTTGCCGCCGTTGTCGTCGGGCTGGTTGGCCTTGAAGCGCCCGGGGAGGAGCGGCTCGCCGGTGAGCGTGAAGAACGTCCCTTCGGTGACGGCGTCGCTGACGCCGATCATCGGGTCGAGGTCCGGCAGGCGCATCGTCGTCGAGAGGAAGTCGTCCTCGGCCACGGTGCTCGGCACCGCCAGGTGCCCGCCGAGCCTCGCACAGCGCAAGGCGCCCGCGCTCCAGGTCTCGATGGCGGTGAACGCCGCGTAGCAATGTCCGCCGAACGCTCGCGTGAGCGCGGCCCCGGGAACGGCGGGGCAATCGGCTTCTCCCTCGCCTTCGCCTTCGCCCTCGCCCTCTCCCTCGCCTTCGCCCTCGCCCTCTCCCTCGCCTTCGCTCTCGCCCTCGCCCTCGCCCTCACCTTCGCCCTCGCCCTCGCCCTCCGCCGGCGTGCCGGCGTCGTCGATCCCGGCGTCGTCGACGGGGAGCCCGGCGTCGTCGGGCACGCCTGCGTCGGGGTCGGCGGCGACGCACGCCGCCGCGACGCACGCGCCCGCGGCGCAGTCGGCGTCGCGCGCGCAGCCGAGGCGGAAGCCGCCGTCACACGTGCAGCCGCGCAGCGCGAGGCACGAGAGCGCAACGAGGACGAACCAGCGGCCCACGCGGGGATGATCGCGCACGGACGAGGCGCGCGCGACGTCGGCCGCGCACCCACACCCGCGCGCTCCGGCGCGCCGGGTCAGAGCTCGAACATCAGGAGCTGAAGCACGCGCTCCTGCTGCTGGTTCACGCCGGGCTCCTGGTGGAACGACGTGTAGAGCACGCGCCCCGCGCCGGCGTTGAAGCCGACGGTGTGAGGCACGTCGGTGAGGGTGGTGTCGGTGAGCGGCGCGTCGGCGGTGATGTACACCGTGACGTCCGGAGCCACCGCCTGCATCGCGACCCAGTCGATGAGCGGGTAGTCGAGCGCGATGCTCGTGGAGCCCATGCCCGCGGCGAGGTTGGAGTCGACGATGACGCCGGGCAGGCCGGTGACGGTGTTGCCGGTCTTGGCGGAGCCGATGATGGCGTCGTTGCCGTAGAAGTCGATCTCGTCGGGCCACGCGCGCTCGACGATGCTGTAGGCCCAATCCGACGCGTACACGCTGCCGCCCTCGGTGACGAACTGGCGGATGTTGGCGACGGCGGTCTGGTCGAGCGTGAAGGAGAAGGCGAAGTCGCCGTCGTCGAGGCCGCAGTTGAGGAAGACGATGTCGTACTGCGAGAGCGTGGCGTAGTCGTCGAGCAGGTCGCTCACCCACGTCGACGAGAAGTTGGCGCCCTGGTAGATGTCGACGTTGGCGGAGTCGACGCCGATGTCGTTGAGCACGTTTTCGACGTGATCGTACTGGCCGGTGACCACGGCGATCTTCACCTCGGGCGAGGTGATGGCGCACTGATCGTCGGGGATGGTGGTGGTCTGGTCCGCGGTCACCGTCACCGGGATCGACGACGAGAAGCTGCCCTTGGTGACGAGGACGGTCTGGCTGCCCTCGGGGACGCCGGTGAGCGTGTAGTGCCCGTCGGCGTCCGTGCTGGTCTGCGCGCGCGTGCCGTCGGCGCGCTCGACGTACACGGTGGCGTCCGCGAGCCAGGTCTCGCCGTCGGGCGCGCACACGCGGCCCTCGACCGTGCCCGACCCCGCCGGCGGCGGCGGCGCCTCGCACGACGCGGGCGTGTCGAGGTTGAAGGTGCCGCCGTCGGCGACGGTGACGTCGTACTCCCGATAGAAGGCGCCCTTTTGCACCTTGAGGACCTGCGCGCCGACGGGGACGCCGGCGAGCGCGAAGCAGCCCTGCTGATCGGTGCCCGTGGAGAACACCGCGCCGGCGTCGGTGATGACGTAGACGTTGGCGCCGACGACCCAGGCGCCGGCGTCGTCGTCGCAGACGCAGCCGTCGACCTCACCGACGGGCGCCGGAGGGACGACGGGCGGATGGCAAGCCTCGTCCGTGAAGCGAGACTCGCGGCCGGACTCGACGAAGAGGTCCGCGGTGCGGGCGCTGTCGCCGGAGCCGATGGTCAGCGTGCAGCCGCCGGCGGCGACCTTGTCGACGGCGAAGGCGCCGGTGTCGTCGGTGGTGGCCGAGAGCGTGGCGCCGTCGGCGTCGACGATGGAGACGGGCTCCCCGGGGAGCACCGCGCCCGTGTCGAGCGAGCACACGGTGCCGGCCACGCGGCCGGGGAACCCGTGGAGGTCGTTGTCGCAGTTGCACGCGCCGGCGGAGACCGCGGTGAAGGCGAACGAGAGTGCAAGCATTCGAGTCTGCACGGGGCACCCCTCTTGCTGAAATCGGGCGGACCGTATCACCGGGGAAATGGGATCCGCAGAGCCGATCCGGGGAAAATGCCAGTGCGCGTGCTCACATCTCCGTGCTCTTTCAAGGAAAGCCTGACCGCAACGCAGGCGTCGTCCGTGCTCGCGCGCGTCGCGCGCGAGCTGGGCGCCGACGTCGACGAAGCCCCGCTCGCCGACGGCGGCGAGGGCACCCTCGACGCGCTCACGCGTCCGCTCGCGCTGCGCTGCGAGCGATACGACGTCGGGGGGATGCTCGGCGGACGGGTCGTACCCCGCGTCGGGTGGCGCGACGCGCCGCTCGCGTTCGGGGGCGGGCCGGTGGCGGTGCTCGAGGTGGCGGAGGTGGTCGGCCTCGCGCTCGTGCAGCCGCACGCGCGCGATCCGTGGCGCGCGACGACGCGCGGCCTCGGCGAGCTGCTCGCGCACGTCGTGGACCGCGGCGCGCGCACCGTGCTTGTGGGGCTCGGCGGCAGCGCGACGGTCGACGGCGGCGCGGGGCTGCTCGAGGCGTGCCCGTCGCTGCCGGAGGGCGTCTCGCTCTTCGGGCTCGTCGACGTCGACGTGCCGCTCGCAGGGGCGCGGATGTTCATGCGCCAGAAGCTCGGGCCCGTCGCCGACCCCGACGCCGCCGTCGAAGCGCTCGCGGCGCGCCTCGACGGGATGTTCGCGCCGGCGGTCGCGGCGGTGCCGGGCGCGGGCGCCGCGGGCGGCCTCGGCGCCGCCCTCGTCTCCCTCGGCGGCGTCCTCGTGCCGGGCGCGGGGTTCGTGATGGACGCGCTCGACCTCGACCCGCGCATCGCCGGCGCAGACGTCGTGCTCACCGGTGAGGGCGCCGTCGACGCGCAGACCGCGCGGGGCAAGCTCGTCTCCGCGCTCGCCGCCCGGTGCGCGCGGCGCGGCACGCGGCTCGTCGCCTTCTGCGGCGCCGATCGCCGCACGGCGGCGGAGCGGGCCGCGAGCGCGCTCGAGGTCGTCGTCATCACCCCGGCGGGCCAGCCGCTCGACGAGGCGTTGCGCGCCGCCGCCGACAACCTCGCCGCCGCCGCGCGCCGCGTCCTCACCGGCGCGTAGCCCACGCGCGTCGGCCGGCGCTGCGCCCGGGAGAACGCGAGGAAGCTCGGGGGAACCGATGCGTTCCAGGGTGAACCGCGGCGGAGCGCCGGACGCGCGCCGGGCGCTCGCGCCGGCGCCGGAGCGTTGGCGCGGGCGTTGCGTCGCTCGCGGGCATGAAGCTGCTCGTCCTCGCCCTCCTCCTCGCCGCCGGCTGCGCGCGGGCGCCGTGCAAGACCACCTCGGACTGCGGGGCCGGCGCCGTCTGCGTCGTCGATCCTTCGCCCTTCGCATCGGGACGCTGCGCTGCCTCGCCGCGACGGCCGCAAATCCGCACCGCGCGCCCCGTCCTCGACGCCGTCGTCGCGCGCGGCGGCTCGATGTCGCTGAAGGGCTCGCTCTCTTTCACCAGGAGGTCACCGTGATCGCCATCGTGCTTTTGTGCCTCGCTCCGTCCGAGGTCCCCCACGTCGTCACCTTGAACGCCGTCCTCGAGGAGGACGGCGCGGCGGTGGACCGCACCGTCGACGCCGCCTTCGTCCTGTGGGACCACGAGCGAGGCGGGACCGCCGTGTGGAGCGAGGCCGACACGGTCGCCGTCCGCTCCGGCGTCCTCGTCGCCGACCTGGGTCTGCGCCGGGCGCTCCCCGCGGAGGTCTTCACGCGCGCGCTCTGGCTCGAGATCTCCATCGACGGTCAGGCGCTGTCGCCGCGCTCGCGCATCGCGAGCGTCCCCTACGCCTACGCCGCCGAGCACGCCGACGAGGCCGACACCCTCGACGGCCTCGGCGTCGACGACCTCGCCACGCGCGCGGCCCTCCGGGAGCCGGGCGGCGCGAAGGTCAGCTACCAAAACCTCGTCGACGTCCCCGCGGGCGTGCCGCTCTACCAGGAGCTCGCCGCGTGCGACACCACGCGCCGCCTCACGCTCTCGGCGGTCTGCGTCCCGCGCCCCTGCACCACCGGCGCGCGCGACTGCGCCGGCGCCTGCGGCGACAGCGGCCCGGGGGAGTGCGAAAACGAGCTCGTCGGGACCCTCGGGCCCCCGTAACGAGCGCTAGATCCCCGGCCGCTCTCGTGCGTTCATGGGCCCATGCGCCTCGCCACCCTCGTCCTCGCCTTCGCCGCCGTCGCCGCCACCCGGGCCTCGGCCATCGGCATCCTCGTCCCCACGGACCCGGGCGGGCAGCCGCTCACGCTCGTGTCCCACCGGGTGGACGTGAAGATCGTCGAGCGCGGCGCGACGACGCACGTCACACAGGAATTCGAAAACCCCACCGGCCGTCCGCTCGAGGCCACGTACCTCTTCCCGCTGCCCCGGGGCGCCACGGTGGACGAATTCGCCCTGTGGATGAACGGCTCGCGCCAGACCGGCAAGGTGCTCGAGAAGAACCAGGCGCGCCAGATCTACCAGGGCATCGTGGCGCGGGCGCGGGACCCGGGGCTCATCGAGTACGTCGACAGCCAGCTCTTCGAGGCCCGGGTGTTCCCCGTTCCCGCCACCGGCCGCCTCAAGGTGGAGCTCACGTTCTCGAGCCTCGTCGACTACGACAACGGCCTGCACCGCTACGTCTACCCGATGAAGACCGACCAGCGCGCAGCGTCGACGCTGCAGGACTTCACGTTCAGCGTCAGCATCGACAGCAAGCTCGAGATCAAGAACCTCTACTCGCCCACCCACAAGATGGCGACCCGGCGCTCCGGGCGGCACGCGGTGGCGTCCCTCGAGCGCGACGGCTTCTCCCTCGCCGATGACCTCGCCCTGTACTGGTCCGTCGACGACAAGGACGTCGGCGTCACCGTGTTGTCGTACAAGGACGGCGACGGCGCCGGCTACTTCATGATGTTGGCGTCGCCCAAGGACGGGCTGCGCGAAAGCGAGATCATCGGCAAGCGCGTGGCGTTCGTCGTCGACACGTCGGGCTCCATGGACGGTGAGAAGATCGAGGCCACGCGGCGAGCTCTCGTGCAATGTCTGTCGCGCCTCGGCGAGGACGACCTGTTCTCCATCGTGTCGTTCGGCGGCTACGCGGAGCCGTGGAAGCAGAAGATGGTGGCGGCGAGCCGGTCGAACGTCGCCGCCGCCAAGGCGTGGGTGAACAAGCTCGAGGCCATGGGCGGCACCAACATCGACGAGGCGCTGCAGACGGCGTTCGCCACGGCCACCGGCTCCGACAAGACGCCGCTCATGATGGTGTTCATGACCGACGGCCGCCCCACCATCGGCGAGACCGACACCGCGAAGATCGTGGCGCGCGCGCAGCGGGAGCGGCAGGAGAAGAAGGCGCGCATCTTCGTGCTCGGCGTCGGCGACGATCTGAACCCGCAGCTCCTCGACAAGCTCAGCTCCGCCAACGGCGGCAGCGCGCTCTACCTCAAGGGCACGGCGGCGCTCGAGGGCGAGGTGTCGTCGTTTTACGAGCGCATCTCACACCCGGTGCTCGCGGACCTCCACCTCGACGTCGACGGCGACGTCAACGTGTTCGGCACGCAGCCGCGCGTGCTCGGCGATCTGTTCGCGGGGGAGCAGCTCGTGGTGCTCGGCCGCTACCGAAACCCGGGCGACGCGCGCTTCAAGCTCACCGGCACCACGCCGCACGGCAAGCGCACGTTCACGGCGACGGCGCAGCTCGCGGAGCGCGCCACCGAGCACACGTTCATCCCGCGGCTGTGGGCGCAGCGGCAGGTGGGCATGCTCCTCGACGAGATCCGGGACAAGGGTGAAAAGCCCGGGCTCGTCGCCGAGGTCACGCAGCTCGCGACGCGCTTCGGCATCGTGACGCCGTATACGAGCTACCTCGTCGTGGAGCCCACGAGCCCCGTGGCAGAGCCCGACCTCCGGCTCGAGCGCGAGCGGCGCATCGATGACCTCATGGGTCCGCCGCCGCCGCCGGCCGACATGCCCGCCTCTGCCGCGCCCGTGCCCGCCACGGGCGCCGACGAGGCCGACAAGGACGGCGCCGGCTTCTTCCACGGCCTCTTCGGCGGCGGCTCCGCGGCGACGTCGGGCGGCGCCAAGGGCGCGCCCCGGGGCAGGCCCATGGCGCTCGAGGAGGCGCGCAAGGCGATGCGCGCGGAGTCCGGCGAGGGCGCGGTGGCGGCGGCCAAGGAGATCGGCAAGCTCAAGAAGGCGGACACCCTGTCGCGCACGCGGGTGGCGACGTCGACCAAGCGCGCGCTCGGGCGCGACTTCACCATGCGCGACGGCTTCTTCGTCGACGGCGCGTGCGGCGCCAAAGACAAGGTGCTCGCGGTGAAGGCGTACTCGGACGCGTTCTTCCAGGTGCTCGAGCGCCGCCCCGACCTCAAGGCGGCGCTCGCGCTCGGCGACCACGTGAAGGTCAGCGTGGGCAAGGGCAAGACGCTCGTGATCGGCCCGTCCGGCGTCGACAAGCGCGACGACCCGCGGCTCGCCCGCTTCCTCTGACGCCCGGTCGCGTGCCCATCCACGCGGCCGCTCCCTCCGGTCGCCGATCGATGCGCGCCCTTCGCGTCGCCGAGCAACTTCTTCCGCGTGAACCAGAACATCCCCGCCTGAGCGGGGGCAATCCGCCGCCCTCCTTCGGGCCGTTGGCGGATCCGCCGTCTAAGCGGTTGAAATCGTGGAGCCTCGAGGAATGTGCGACACGCGCGTACCCGTCCTGCCGATATCCGACTCATGCGCACCTCGGCTTCCCTCTCGTTCCCGGCCGCGCTCCTCGGCGCCCTGGCGTTGGCGGCCTGTCCCACCCCCGTGAAGGTCGACAGCACGCCCGGCGCGTGCAGCGCGGATGACCCCGCGTGCATCCCGTGCACCTTCGACACCGACTGCCCCAACGGCGGCGTGTGCACCGACGGCGTCTGCGGTACGGCCCTCGGCACCGACGACGGGAGCGGCGCGAACGACGGCTCCGGCGGCACCGGCGAAGACGGCTGCGGCCAGACGTCCGAGTGCCCCATGACGCAGATGTGCAACGGCTCCACGCACCTGTGCGCCAACCTCCCCGCCGGCTGGTGCCGCCAGCCCAACGACTGCAGCGGCAGCACCCCGAAGTGCAGCGCGGCCTCGTCGAACGTCCCCGGCCTCTGCGTCGAGTGCCTGAGCGACAGCGACTGCGGCAACGGCGCCCGCTGCGGCGGCGGCGGCGTCTGCTCCGGCGGCGGCAACGGCACCGTCTGCCCGCCCAACGCGAGCCCCAACGCGCAGGGGCAGTGCGCCTGCAACACGGGCTTCCACCTCGACAGCAGCACGCACACCTGTGAGGCCGACACCCCGTCCGCGGGCTGCGTCGACCACGCCCACCCCGTCACCGGCCAGGCCGGGCGCTGCGACTGCGACGTCGGCTACGTCCCGTCCGCCGACGGCAACGCGTGCGTGCGCCCCGACTCGACGGGCGGCGGCTCCACCGGCGGCGGCTCCACCGGCGGCGGCTCCACCGGCGGCGGCTCCACCGGCGGCGACGGCTCCAGCGGCGGCGGCAGCATCATCGGCAACTGCGGCCCCAACACCGTGGCGGTCTTCTTCGTCTGTTTCTGCCTCCCCGGCTTTGCCCCGAACCCCAACGGCGACGTCGGCTGCAGCGCCGACGACAGCTCGAACGACCCCGGCGCCGGCACCGGCGGCACCGACCCCGGCACCGGCGGCACCGGCGGCACCGACCCCGGCACCGGCGGCACCGACCCCGGCACCGGCAGCGGCTCAGGCGACCCCTGCCAGGACTACGGCTGGTACGGCGACGGCGTGTGCGACGACTTCTGCGCCAACCCCGACCCCGACTGCGACGGCAGCAGCGGCACCGGCGGCACCGACCCGGGCACCGGCGGCACCGACCCCGGCACCGGCACCACGGATCCCGGCGGCACCAGCGGTGACGACGTCTGCCAGGACAACGGCTGGTACAACGACGGCGTCTGCGACACCTTCTGCCCGAGCCCCGATCCCGACTGCGGCAGCGACCCGGGCACCGGCGGCACCGACCCCGGCACCGGCGGCACCGACCCGGGCACCGGCGGCACCGACCCCGGCACCGGCACCACGGACGTCTGCGAGCAGAACGGCTGGTACGGCGACGGCGTCTGCGACGACTTCTGCCCGAACACCGACCCCGACTGCGACGCGCACGCCGGCGGCGACGACGTCTGCGCCGACAACGGCTGGTACGGCGACGGCGTCTGCGACACCTTCTGCACCAACCCCGACCCCGACTGCGGCGCCGCCCAGAGCGACGTCTGCCAGGACAACGGCTGGTACGGCGACGGCGTCTGCGACACCTTCTGCGCCAACCCCGACCCCGACTGCAACAGCGGCTCGACGGGCGGCGGCTCCACGGGCGGCGGCTCCACGGGCGGCGGCTCCACCGGCAGCGGCGACGTCTGCGCCGACAACGGCTGGTACGGCGACGGCGTGTGCGACGACTTCTGCGCGCAGCCCGACCCCGACTGCAACACCGGCGGCGGCAGCAACGGCGGCGGCAGCGGCGGCTCCTCCGGCGACGTCTGCGCCGACAACGGCTGGTACGGCGACGGCGTGTGCGACGACTTCTGCGCGCAGCCCGACCCCGACTGCAACGGCGGCGGCGGCAGCAACGGCGGCGGCGGCTCCGGCGACATCTGCGCGGACAACGGCTGGTACGGCGACATGGTCTGCGACACCAACTGCGCGCAGCCCGATCCCGACTGCAGCGACTCGTGCGCGGTGAACGGTTGGTACGGCGACGGCGAGTGCGACACGTTCTGCGCGCAGACCGACCCCGACTGCTTCTGAGCCCCGACGACGTCGCGCGGCGGCGCGCAGCGAGGTCCTCGCGAGCCTCCGCCCGACGTAGCCGGCTGGGTCAAGGCAACGCTCGCGCCACGGCCACGGCCGCGGCGCGCGGCGCTCCCCGGTGACGCGGATTCCCATCATGAACCGCTCCCCGCGGTCGCCGATCCCTCTTGAGCCCTCGCGCGCGAGAGGTCATGACGCCACCAAGGAGCCTTCATGACCCCGACCGAATCCGCGCCGCCGCCTTGGCAGGGACCCAAGTCCGACAAGCATTTCCTCGGGCATCCGGTGGGACTCTTCGTCTTGTTCTTCACCGAGATGTGGGAGCGCTTCTCGTATTACGGCATGCGCGGGCTCCTGAAGCTCTACATGGTGAACTTCCTGTTCATCGGCATCCGCCAGACGCTTCAGGGCGGCGGCTACGACGCCACCGGCAACCCCGACGACGTCATCGGCTGGAGCCTCCTGCGCAAGATCGGCGAGGCCATCGGCTACCTCTCCAAGGTCGACATCACCGCGCCCGACGTCATCAAGGAGTGCATCAACCCCAAGGTCGCGCAGCTCGTCGCCGGCGACCACCCGATGGCCGCGGACATCGCGCACAAGATCGCGGAGCAGACCTGCTCGGTCTCGCCCAACGCGTCCTCGCTGTACGGCCTCTACACCGGCCTCGTGTACCTGACGCCGCTCCTCGGCGGCCTCATCGCCGACAAGTACCTCGGCCAGAAGCGCTCCGTGTTCGTCGGCGGCATCATCATGGCCCTCGGCCAGTTCGTGCTCTTCGGCGCGCAGAACATGTTCTTCATCGGGCTGTTCCTGCTCATCATCGGCAACGGCTTCTTCAAGCCCAACATCTCCACCCAGGTGGGCAACCTCTACCCGCCCGGCGACAGCCGCCGCGACGGCGCGTTCACCATCTTCTACATGGGCATCAACCTCGGCGCGTTCCTCTGCAACTTCGTGTGCGGCACGCTGGCGGCGCTCTACGGTTGGCGCTACGGCTTCCTCGCCGCGGGCATCGGCATGTCCACGGGCCTCGTCGTGCAGGCCTTCGGTCAGCGCTTCCTCGCGCCGGACACGCTCCAGAAGCGCAACGCCGCGGCCGCCGCAGCCGCTGCGGAGAAGGAGAAGGGCGCGGAGGCCAAGGACAAGGACGAGCACCCGCCGTTCAGCAAGAACGAGTGGAGCCGCATCTGGGCCCTCATCATCCTGTGCGCGCTCAACATCGTCTTCTGGGCGGTCTACGAGCAGCAGGGCAACACGATGCAGACCTGGGCCGACGAGCAGACCAACTGGCCCGTCATCTTCGGCTTCCAGGTGCCGGCCACGTGGTTCCAGTCGGCCAACCCGTTCTTCATCTTCGTGCTCGCGCCGTTCCTCGATCGCTTCTGGTCCTGGCAGAACAAGCGCGGCAAGGAGCCGTCGTCGGTGGCCAAGATGGCCATCGGCTGCATCATCCTCGGGCTGTCCTTCATCATCATGATCGCCGGCACGCAGTTCGTCGGCGCGGGCGTCAAGGGCTCGTGGCTGTGGCCGGTCTCGTGCGTGCTCGCGCTGACCATCGGCGAGCTCTACCTGTCGCCCGTGGGCCTGTCGCTCGTGACCAAGGTGAGCCCCATCCGCATCGTCAGCATGATGATGGGCATGTGGTTCCTCTCGAGCTTCTTCGGCAACCTGCTCTCGGGGCAGATCGGCCGCCTCTACACCACGTGGTCGCACGAGGCGTTCTTCAGCCTGCTCTTGGTGCTCGGCGTCGCCGCCGGCATCGCCATCTGGCTGTTCAACAAGCCGCTCAAGAAAGCCATGGGCTCGCACGCGTCATAGCGGCGCGGGCACGAACGAGGCGACGAGACGCCAGGGAACGCGTTACCGTGGCCCGGGGGGTGGCGTTGGACAGCATCGACCTGGGAGCCGCGAGCATCGACGAGCGCTTGGCGCTGGTGGGCTTCGGCGCGGACGACGTCGCGCGCCTCGCCGCATCGCGTCGGGTGCTCGAGGACAACGCCGAGATGCTCGCCGGCGTCTTCTTCGCGCACCTCGAGCCGCTCGACGAGGCGCGCGGCCTCTTCGCCGACCGCGGCGTCCTCGGCGAGGCCCGGCGGCTGAAGCGCGAGCACATCGCGGCCATGGCGTCAGGCGCCTACGGCACCGCCTACGCCGAAGAGCGCGCGCGGCTCGGCGCGCTCTACGGCCACACGGCTCTCCCCGCGCGCCTGTTCCTCGGCGCCTTCAGCCGGATGATCACGCGCGCGGCGCTGCTGTTGCCGGGGGACGCCGTGGCGTCGCTCTCGAGGCTCGCCGTCTTCGACGTCGGCATCATCGTGGACGTCCTCATCGCCGCGCGCGAGGAGATCATCCGGAGCCAGGCGGTGGCGCTGCGCGAGCTGTCGACGCCGGTGCTGCAGGTGCGGCCGGGGCTTCTGGTGGCTCCAGTCATCGGCGCCGTCGACAACAGCCGCGCGATGCAGCTCACCGAGAACCTGCTCGCGGCCATCCGCTCCCGGCGGGCGCGCGCCGTGGTCATCGACGTCACCGGCGTCGCGGTCGTCGACACCCGGGTGGCCAATCACCTCTTGCAGATGGTGTCGGCGGCGCGCTTGATGGGCGCGTCGGTCATCGTCACGGGCATCGCGCCGGTGGTCGCGCATTCGCTCATCGTGCTCGGCGTCGACGTGGACGGCCTGCACGCCGTCGGGGACCTCGAGGGCGGCATCGAGGCGGCGGAGGTCCTCCTGGCCGCGCCGGGGATGTGGCCGCCGGCGCGCGCGTGACGCCTCGGACGCCGTGAGCGCGCACCGCCGCGCGCGGCTCGTGTCATGCGGCCACGGCGGCCCCGCGGCGGACGGTGGCCACGATCGGCAGCGTGTCGAGGCGGCTGGTCTCGAGCTCCACGACGGACATGCCGCTGTCTGCGATGAGCGCCGGCGCGTCGCGGTCGAGGTGGCAGCCGCCGGAGACCGCCCCCCACAAGGGGTTCAGGCGCCTCTGCCAGCGAAGCACGCGGGCGTCGTCCGAGGCGACGTGCTCGAGGAACAGGAGACGGCCGCCGGACGCGAGCACCCGGCGCGCCTCCTGAAGAGCGCGGTCGACGTCGCGGATGGAGCAGAGCGTGAACGTGCTGACGACGGTGTCGAACGACGCGTCTTCGAAGGGGAGGGCGTCGCCCGAGAGCACCGCGTGGCGCGCCTCTCGCCCGGCGGCGGCGAGGCGACGGAGCGCGAGGTCGCTCATGCCGGGGTTGTGGTCGACGACGACGAGCTCGTCGACGGTGGACGGGTAGTGGCGCGCGTTGAGGCCGGTGCCGAAGCCGAGCTCGAGCACGCGCCCGCGCGCGCCGGCGAGGGTGGCGGCGCGCAGCGCGTTGATCTCGTCGCCGCGCAGGCTGTAGTCCAGGGCGCGCGGCAGGATCGTTCGCTCGTACAAGCCCATCGCGCATCGTAGGCACTCGCCGCGCGGCGCGCAGGCGTGCAAGAGCCCACCGGCGAAGGGCGCCGCCCCGGATCCGCGACGAGGGCTGGCCCGATGGACGCTACGGCCACACGGCGGAGCGGAAAGGAGCTCCGAGCTCGGCGACGAAGACGCGCGCCGAGTTGAGCGCCGGGGCGCCGAGCTCTCCGCTCCTTTCCGCTCCGGCGGTGGCGACGTTGTCTAGAGCCTTCGCGAAGCTCACCGCCTGAAGTCCGCGCCGACGTGCCTCGCCACGAACTCCGCGCGGCGAGCCACCTTGTGGGCGGCTTCGCCGAGTGCTGCTACGAGCCTTGTTTTTCGTCAGCCGTTCAGCTCATTGGCCGAGCGCGTTGATGTCGACGCTGTCGAGGATCTTCTTGTGCGCGCCGTCCCTCGCGACGGCGATCATGGCGCGGCCGAGGACCTCGCTCGTGGTCACGGCGTTGGGCGCCAACCGGCGCAGCAGCGGATAGAGCGGCGCGCCCACGGCGTAGACCACGCGGTACAGCGGCGTCGATGACACCACGCCTTTCACCGGCTGGATGTAGCCGGGCCGGAACATCGCCGCGCGCTCGAACATGGCGAGCAGATCGTTCTCGGTCTTGCCCTTCACCCGCGCCCACATCGAGCGGCCCTCCTCGGTGCTGTCGGTGCCGGCGCCGGAGACGTAGCAGAACATGATGTCCGGGTTCGACGCCTTCAGGGTGCGCGCGGCGGCGAGCGTGATGTCGTAGGTGACCCTGCGGTACGCGTCCTCCTTCATCCCTGCCGAGGAGACGCCAAGGCAGAAGAAGCACGCGTCGAGGTGGCCCATGCTGTCAGAGACGGCGCCGAAGTCGGTGAAGTCGCCGTGGACAATCTCTTCGAGCTTTTCGTGCGCGGCCCCGCTCGGCCGGCGCACGAGGCTCACGACGCGCTCGATGCCGGGGTCGGCCAGGCACTCGATGAGCACCCCGCGCCCCACCATCCCCGTGGCGCCGAAGAGGACGACGTTCACGTCGCGCCCTTGGCCAGCTCCGCTGCGCCGCGCACGCTCACTCCTTGGCGCGCGCGGCGATGAGGGCGTGGCGGGCGTCGGTCTCGCTGACGCGGACCTCGTCGACGCCGAGGCCGTCGAGGATGCGCAGGAGCAGCGACGCCGATGCCGGCAGCTTCTTGCCGTAGTCGAGCGCGCCCGCGGCGGTGTCGACGCCGAGCGCCTTCTGCGTGGTGGCATCCTTGCCGCTCTGCACGAGGGGGATGCGCGCGTCGTACGGCAGGACGATGATCTCCTTGCGCAGCGCATCGATGTCGGCGCGGGTGATGACGTCCCTGTTGAAGTGCGCGCGCAGGAACTTGGAGACGCCGCCGGTGGCGACGAGCGTGCGCCCCGACAGGAGCGCGGCGTCCAGCGGCAGGGGCGCGTTGTGCGCGAGCCACTTGTCGACGGCGGCGAAGTCGGCGACGTGGCCCGCGCCGAGCGTCGGGGCGTCCTTGCCCGCGGCGGGCGCGAGCAGGGTGTCGAGGATGATGTTGCTGCCCACCTGCGTGGAGCCGCCGTCCTCCACGCCCTTCTCGGTGCCGACGGCGAGCTGGAAGCTGCCGCCGCCGAGGTCGAGGGTGGCGTAGCGCCCGGGGGCGCCGTTCATCATGACGAGCGCGCCGCGGAAGCCCATGCCCGCCTCGTCGTCGCCGGCCAACACCTTGACGCGCGCGAGGCCGAGCTCCCGGATGGCGCGCACGAGGTCGTCGCCGTTGGTGGAGTTGCGCACGACGGCCGTGGTGATCATCGGGATGTCGGCGGCCTTGACGCCGAGCTTGGCGGCGTCGTCGATGAACTGCGCGAGCGCCTTGAGCGCGCGCTGCTGGTTGGCGTCGGGGATGGCCTCGCCGTTGTTGACGCCCTTGCCGAGCGCTGCGCCGATCTTCTCGTCGAGGACGGTGCGCATCTTGCCGTCTGCGCCGAGGCGCGCGACGAGCATCTTGGCGCTGGAGCTGCCGAGGTCGATGGCGGCGAACACCTGCTGGGCGCTCCGCTGTCCGAGGCGCAGCGCCGCGGTCTTGCCCGCGCGCTTGTCGACGGGGACCTCGGGGGCCGGCTGGAGCGCGATGCGCTGGCCGAGCTTCTCGAACGTGCGCCGGGCGATGTCCTTGGGCTTGAGGTGGACGAGCTTGGCCGTCGTGTCGCTCGCGCCGCCGGCCTTCGCCGTCTTCTGTTCGCCCGCGCCTTCCTTCCTGGCCCGCGCCGAGACCTTCTTGAGGCCGCCCTGAAGGGGGGCGCGTCGTCGGCGGGGGCGGATGGAGTCGGTCACTCGAGCCTGTCTCCGCGAAGCGCGGCGAAGAAGCGTCGAGCTTTGCCCGGTGAGACGCGTCCGACAACCCCGGCCCGGGCGTAGAGATCCGCGAACGCGGCGGCCGCGTCGGCGGGGACGACGTCGTCGGGGACCTCCATCTCCACCTCGTGGTGCACCTGATCGCCCGGGAAGCGCGTGCGATCGAGCTCGAGGACGGCGCGAAACGTCGTGTTGCCGTGGGACAGCTCGACGGGGATGCGCGTGCGCTCGTTTTCGAACGCACCGAGGAGCTGCACCGGTCGGCCGCCGAGCGCCTTCCTGAGCGCGCCGACGAGGGCGCGCCGCGTCGACGACAGGGGCCCGCCGCGCTCGTCCTCGAGGAGCGCGATGGGGTCGGCGCCGGCGCGCACGGCGGCGTCGTCGTCGTCGCCGATCTCGACCTCCTCCTCGCGCACCGAGGTGAGGCTCCCCTGGCGCGTGCCGGGCCCCTTGGCCGTGACGAAGGTGCGGCCGGGGACGTCGCCGCCGCCGCCGCGAGCGTTGCGCGCGGACGCGGGCGTCTCACGGCGCACGCGCACGATGAGGCCCTGGGCGCCGAGGGCGCGATCGGGCGTGTCATAGAACGCGTTTCTCTGCAGGATCGTGGGCTCCGGTGTGCCGCCGCTGGCGGCGGCGATCTTCATCAGACCCGCGAGGTCGTCGACGCGCAGCTTGAGCTCGGTCTCGCGTCCGCTCCCCGCGGAGGTCGCGCCGCGCTTGCCGGCGTCACTCACGACGCACCTCGCCCGGCACGATGACGAGCACGGCGCCCTCGCCGTCGCCGGCACCGTCGTCGTCCTCGAGCGCCCCGGCCCTGGCGAGCCCGGCCTCGATGAAGCCGCGCAGGTTGCCGAGGGCGAACTGCACGCGATCGCTCGGCGCCGCTCGGCCCGCGTCGACGACGACGCCCGGCGCCGGCGCCGCCGGCGCGCTCTTGTGTCCGGGCAGGAAGCCCTTGATGTAGCCGCCGCCTTGCCGGCGCACGCGGTCCGGCCGCTTGCCCCGCGGCAGCGACGACGACTCCGCGCCGATCTCGCGCGCCGCCTTCCTCTGCGGCCCCGCGCCGGGCGTCAAGGCGCGCACGAGCGCACGCAGCGCTGCGGTGGTGCCGCGCACGCTGACGTCCTCACCACCCGTGGTCTTCTGCCGCTTGAGCTTGTCGAGCGCGCTGAGCTCGGTCTTCTGCTTGCCTGCGAGGAGCGCGTCGAGCTCGGTGTCGCTGGCGACGACGACGACGTCGCCGGCGTCGGGCGCGAGCGCCAGGATGCCTTCGTAGCCCGCCGCCGCCGCGGCCGGCACGAGGGCGCCCGCGAAGAACGCGGCGTCGTAGCGGGGAACGTCGATGAGTGGGCGAAGCGTGGGCATGGCGTGGCCGGATCCTCGCGTGCGCCGGCGTCGGCGACAAGGACCCGGCTCACGCGCCTGGGAGTCAGGCTCAGAAGTCCTGATACGGGTACGGCGAGGGCGACACGTGGTGGCGCTCGAGGTCTTCGCTCTCGTGCTCCGTGTCCCAGCGGACCTCGGGGTGGGCCTGCTGGTACTTCTCGGCGGACTGGATCGCCTTGTCGACGTCGAAGAAGCCCTCGCCGACGTGGATGCGGTACTGGCGCGCCTCGACGTAGCCGCCGACGCCGGCGCTGCCGGTGGGCCACGCCTCGAGCGTGACCTGGCCCTTGGTGCCGTCGGGGAGCTCGATGGGCAGGCGCGTGGCGAGCTCGATCTTGTCGGGGTTGTTCCGCTGGATGCCGCTCTGGTCGATGGTCTTGCCGTCGGGGAGGCGGATGCGGACGTTGTACGTGTTGGTGGAGGCGAACTGCTTGCGCAGGGCGTCGTTGCCGTACGAGGCCAACCGCTGCAGCTCGTAGTCGTCGCTGTCGAGGCTGGCGCGTTGCATCTTGTCGAACGTGGCGCGCGGCAGGTCGACGCTCTTGCCGTCGAGCGTGATGGTCACGCTCTGCTTGGTCTTTTGGTAGTCGCTCTGGAGCTCGCGCGTGGCGGCGTCGCACGCGGTGCGCAGCGCCTGGAACTTCTTGACCTCGTCGTTGGTGCGCCAGCCGACGCGCGCGAATTCGTGCTCGGCCCAGCCGGTGACGCGATCGCTCATGCCGCCCTGGGCGTGGCCCGAGATGTTGATGCACAGCGTGCCGCGCAGCGGACCCTTGGGCGCCGACTTGATGTTCATCTCCTTGGGGAGGTTCGTGTGGTACGCGAACGCGAACGCGTCGAAGCTGACGCCTGCCTGCGGCAGGAACAGGATGGACGAGGCGCCGCCGCCGTTGGCGCGCCGCGCGAGGTCGGCGAGCGTGCGTCCCACGTTGAGGTTCTCCTGGAAGGGACCCGTGGGCTGCAAACGATTGACGCTTCCGCCGCGAACTTGACCGACCATCTCTGCCTCCGAAGCGGGGGCGAGCCCCCACCCTACGTGCCACGCGCTCAGCGAGCCCGCGTTCCTTCTATGTCGATGGGCCCAACTTTGTCTCGAGCGCCGTGCGCACCCCATCGAAGAAATTCGCCACCGCCTGACGCGCAGCGGGGTCCCGGGCGTTTGGGACGCCGAGCAGGTCCCGCCAGCGCGGCAGATCCGGCATCACGTGGACGTGGAGCTGGCGCACCGTGACGTCCTGCGGCGGGTTCACCCAGATGCCCGCCGGGGGGGTCTTGTGCGCGGCGTTGAGCGCGTCGGAGACGTGCGCCGAGAGCAGGGCGAGCTCGTCGAGGAGGGGCTTTTGCGCGTCGACGGGCAGCATGAGCGGCTGCTTGGGCACCACGAGGGCCTTCGGCGACGGCGCGAAGAGGTCGACCAGCACCATGGCCTGCGGCGACTCCCACAGCACCATCTCCCGCGCCCGCGCCTGCGGGTCCTTCTGCGCGATGGGGGTGAACGGATCGCGGCGCGTGTTGATGCGCGGGCGCTCCTCCGAGATCACCTTTTGCACGGTGCGCTCGGCGTTCTTCTGCATGTCCGCGTGGTACGTGAGCACGAGCTGGTGCAGCCGCGCCGCGTTTTGATCGAAGAAGTCGTCGACGACCTGCTCGCGCTCGTCGTCGTCGAGGGGCGAGCCCTTCTGCATCTCGGCGCGGTCGAGCGCGATCTCGACGTCGCCCCACATCTCCTGGCGCGCGGCGTCCTTGGCCGCGCTCTCGAGCAGCGCCTTGCGCCAGTCGCCGACGAGGTCGGGCACCTGGGTCTTCGTCGGACCCGCCGACGCGAGCGCCGAGGTCCGCAGGCGCGTGTCCGCCGCGGTGGTGACCACCTTGTCCTCGAGCGCGTCGACGGCGCCGCCGCGGCCCGCACCGCCGCCGCCGCCCACCGCCGTGGCGCTTCGTTGGGGGTCGACGTTGACGCGCCTGAAGTGCTGCTGTCTTCCGATGACCGGCATCATCCGTCTCCTGTGCGCGCGCCGCGCTGCAGGTCGCGGGCGCTCAAGACGCCCCCCTGCTGCCCGAGCACGTCGAGCTGCTCGCGGTAGGGATCCGTGCGCCGCTCCTCTTCCGCCTTCTCGATGACGCGGCTGGCGGCGCGCACGACCTCCGCCGGGTGCGACGGGAAGCTGGTCTCCTTGCCGAGCATGATGGCGTCGGCGCCGCGGTCGTAGATGGCGGCGTAGAGGCCCTCGACGTCGCCACGCGACGGCCGGGAAGGATCCTTCACCATGGACATGAGCACTTCCGTGGCCACCATGGTGGCCTTGCCGTAGAGCTTGCCGACGGCGTTGATGCGGCGCTCGGCGGCGGGGACGTTCTCGTAGCCGATCTCCACACCGAGGTCGCCGCGCGCGACCATGAGCGCGTCGGCGGCGAGCGCGATCTTCTCGAGGTTCTCGAGGCCTTCGGGGCGCTCGATCTTGGCGATGATGGGCACCACGTGCCCGATGCCCTTCTTCTCGAGGTCGCGCATCTTCTTGCGGAGGTACTCGATGTCCGCGGCCTCGCGCACGAACGACGACGCCACGATGTCGATCTCGGGCAACAGGTGCTCGAGGTTGTCGAGGTCGTCGTCGGTGATGGTGCGCACCGAGAGGTCGCTCTGGGGCAGGTTGATGCCCTTCTTGTCCCAGACCTTGCCGCCCATGACGACGTCGGCGGACACGGTCCCCGCGCCGGCGTCGATGGCCGTGACCCGGAGCTCGACTGTGCCGTCGTTCATGAACACGGGATCGCCGACCTTCACGTCGTGGCAGAGCGAGGGGAAGCTCACCGGCAGGAGCGACGGGTTGCCGATCACGTCCTTGGTGGTGAGCGTGACGTGCGCGCCCTCCGCGAGGATGATGTCGTTGAACTCGAGCTTCTTCGGGTTTTCGAACTTGCCGAGCCGGATCTTGGGCCCCTCGAGGTCGACCTGGATGGTGACGTTCTTGCCGAGCGCCGCGGCCGCCGCGCGGATGCGCTTCATGAGCGCCACCTGCTCCTCGGTGGTGCCGTGGGCGGTGTTGAAGCGGGCGATGTCCATCCCCGCGGCGATCATCTCGCGCAGCTGCGTCTCGGTGGCCTTGGGGTTGATGGTGGCGCAGATGCGCGCGCGGCGATCGGCCGCGGGGCGCGGGCCGAACACGAGCGCGGGGTCGAAGGGGCTGTCGCCAAAGGTGTGCTTCTCCCAGCGTGTGAGGAGCTTCTGCAGCGTCTTGCGCGCGCCCTCGTCGATGCTCACCGCGGGCAGCGTGGTGAGGTGGCGCAGCAGCGCGATGCCCTGTCCGTAGACGAGCGGGTTGCCCGCCTCCTCGGAGAGCGTGAGCACGCGACCGACGGTGTCGACGATGGCCGTCACCTCGGAGCCGCCGCCCGCCGACGGCTGATCGGAGAGGAGGGCGCCGTCCTCGATGGCCTTGGAGACCGTGACGCGCATGGCGGTGAGCGCGTCGGCGAAGGCGTACGCGCTGTAACCGGCCTCGGGCGCGCCCGCCTTCCCCGCCTTCCTGGCCGTCGCCGACGGCGGCGCCGCCATGGGATCCCAGCGGTAGGCCTCGGCGACGAGCGCGGCCTCGCGGCGCTGCAGCTCGGCGCCGTCGAGGCCGATGATGCGCGCGAGGATCTCCTGCGTGCGGGGGTTGCCCGCCTGGCCCTCGCGCCGGACGATGCGCTCGACGGGGACGCCGGCGGCGACGAGGTGACGCACCACGTGCTGTTGCGCCTCGAGCCCCGAGCGGAAGTGGCCGCTGAAGGTGCCGACGAGCACCTGCGTCACCTCGCCCTTCGCGTTCTTCTGCACAGACAAGGTCCCGGCGGTGAGCGCGTCGCCGCCGCGGGCGAGCAGCGTGTGGCCCGGCGTGGGCTTGCCCGGCTCGACGACGGCGGCGCGCGCGACGTCCTGCGCGTCGACGACGTACTCGACGAGCTGCCCGGGCTCGAGCTCCTTCAGGAAGTCGGCGTCGAGGGCCTTGATCTGCGTGGGGTCGCCGCCCTCGGCGACGAACTTGCGCACGCGCTCGACGTAGTAGCGCTCCTGCGCGTCGGGCGTGTGGAAGCCCGGCTTCTTCTGCGTGTCGCGGAAGACGACCCACTGCCCCACCGGCTGCGGCGACGCCTCGTCCTGCATCTCGACGGCGCGGCGGAACACGGCGGTCTGCACGCCGGCGAGGTGCTTTTGCACCGCCAACGCCTGGAGCGCCGGGCCGCGTGCCGTACAGGCGGAGAGCTTGTTGAGGAGCGTGCCGAGCCTCTGCTCGAGGACGAACAGCGTGCTCGCGAGCTGGTAAAGGGCCTCGGCGTCGAGGCCGTTGAAGTCGCGGTCCGCGAGGCGCTCGGCGTGGCCGGCGAGCTTCTCCACGATCTTCGGGTAGTTCTTGAGCGTCCACAGCCGGTCGAGGTCGGTGAGCTCCTGGCTCGAGATGACCGTGCCGGCGAACGTGTCGGCGCCGCCGGCCTTCCTCGTCTCGATCGTGCCGCCGGCGGCGATTGCCTCGCGTTGGGCGCGGACGCGCTCGGACGTCCGGCGGTGCGGACGGCGGGTCTTGGGCTCGTTTCGGACCGGCATGGGCTCAGGGTTCTACCCAAACCCCACGAAATTTGGCGCACTTGTTCGCCGGCTGCGCGGGCGCCGGCGACCTGTCCCGGCTCATGGCGCGCGGAGGCCTCACTCCGCGGTCGCGCGGAGCGTGAAGGGCCCGAAGTCGTCGCTGGTGAAGCCGTCGATCATGATGAACAGCGGACCCGCCGGAGGGCTCGGGACGACGAGATCGATGGTGTGGGTCGCGCTGGCCTGGCAGGCCACGGCCACTTCGGTACAGCTCGTGAGCACCTTGGCGAACATGAAGTACGAGGCGACGTCGCTTTGGGCGGTCACATGCAGCGCCTGACCCGCCGGCATATCGATCTGATACACGAGGTCGGGCGCGGGGAACTCGCCGACACCGTCGCAATTTGTGGAGTCGCTGTTGTCGTCGGCGGCCCCGGTTGTGTCCCCGGCGACGGTGACCCCGAGGTCAAGGTGGATCGCATTGGAGCAGTCTTCGCCGGGGACGGGCCCGGCGCCCGCGTCCTCGGGGCCGTCGCCCAGACCGGCGTCGCCCAGACCGGCGTCGCCCAGACCGGCGTCGCCCGCGCCGGCGTCGCTCGGGCCGGCGTCGTCGAGGAGCGGGAAGTCGGGCGGGACGCAGGCGCCGTCGAAGCAGATGAAGCCGTGGTCGCAGCTGCTCTCGCAGGGGCGGCCGAAGTCCTCGGGCGGCAGCGCGCACGTCGCGGCGAGGAGCAACGCGCCCGCGAGCGCGGCGACAGCAGGGAGCGCGCGCGTCACGGGATGCGCTCCTCGTCGGCGGGGCTCGACGGCGGCGCAGGCGGCTCCGGTGGGCTGTTCCACAAAAACCACCCCGCCGCGGCGGAGGCGGCGCCGGCGAGGAGGCCGAGCGCACCGCCGCCGACGAACCACACGCCGCTCGACTGCCAGCGCTGATCGGCGTCGGCGTCCTGCGCCTGCAGCGTGCGCGCCTCGGAGAGCGCGCCGTCGGGATCCTGCTGGGCGCGGCGCTCGGCGTCGCGGATGCGGGCGGTGAGCTGGATGTGGTCGGCGATGGGTCCGAGCCCCGAGATGGCCGCGACGGTGCTGCCGACGACGAGGATGCTGCCGGTGAACGTGAGCGCGCCGGCGAGCAGCTTGTCGCCGCCGTCGGCGCGGGTGCAGTCGGCGGAGCAGGTGTCGCCGTCGGCGGTGTTGCCGTCGTCGCAGGCCTCGCCCGCCGTCTGCACGCCGTTTCCGCACCGGGTGGTCTTGCAGTTGCCGTCGCAGCCGTCGCCGTTGTCGGTGTTTCCGTCGTCGCACTCCTCGCCCGCGGTGACGACACCGTTGCCGCAGCGGGTCGCCTTGCAGCCGCGGTCGCAGCCGTCGCCGTCGACGCTGTTTCCGTCGTCGCACTCCTCGCCCGGATCGATGGCGCCGTTTCCGCAGCGGCTGGTCTTGCAGTTCCTGTCGCAGCCGTCGCCGTTGTCGGGGTTTCCGTCGTCGCACTCCTCGCCCTCGTCGAGCGCGCCGTTGCCGCAGCCGGGGAGCGTGCAATTGCCGTCGCAGCCGTCGCCGCCGGTGGTGTTTCCGTCGTCGCACTGTTCGTCGCCGGCGACGATGCCGTTTCCGCACGCGGTCTTGGTGCAGTTGCCGTCGCAGCCGTCGCCGTCGAGGACGTTGCCGTCGTCGCATTGCTCGCCGGCGGTGACGCGGCCGTTGCCGCAGGCCGTGAGGGTGCAGTTGCCGTCGCAGCCGTCACCGTCCACGGTGTTGCCGTCGTCGCACTGCTCCCCGGGCTGCACGATCCAATTGCCGCACACCACGGGCGCCTCGGGGCAGGTCTTGCCCGGGCCGTCGCGCGCGATGACGGCGGTGAGCGTCTTGATGCGCTGCCTGACCACGCCGATCTTCTTGAACTTCGGATAGCTCGCGACCACCGAACGATAGAGGTCCAGGGCGAGGCGGTAGTCGCCGGCGGCGTACGCGACCTCGGCGGCGCGGTAGAGGTGCTTGGCCTGCGGCGCGCGCTCGTGGAGCGCGAGGAACAGCGGGATGGCGTCGCAGTACCGCTTCTCCTCGGCCGCCTGGTACGTCTTCGCGACGAGGTCGGGCGGTCCGTCCGACGGTGGCGGCTTCGGCTGCGCGAGCGCGAGCGCGACGAGCAGGATCAGCACGGGGCCAGTCTACGCCATCGGCCGTCAATCCCAGATGTCGGGCGGGTGCGGCGCCTCGTGGTGCTTCGGCGGCTCGTCGCTCCGCGGGTGACGCAGGCGCGGGTGGTGGCCCGCGTCGGAGGGCGCGGCGCCCGCGTCGCCGACGTCGTGCGCGGCGCTCGGCGCGGCGGCGCCGGCGTCGCGCCCGTCGGGGAGCGAGGCGGCGCCTGCGTCGACGACGCCGGCTGCGCCCGCGTCGTGCGGGCCGGCGGGCGAGGCACCGGCGTCGCGGGCCGCGGTGGGCGCGGCCGGGCCGCTCGTGCCGTCGGGGTGACGAAGCGCGAAGAGCGCGATGATGACGGCGGCGACGACGATGGCGACGGCGATGAGCGCGGCGGGCGCCACGAGCGATCGCGCGGGGGCGACGGTGATGGCCGCGGCGCTCGACGGCGCATCGGGGGCGGGAGCAGGCGGCGGGCGCGCCGAGATCTCGGTGGCCATCGACGCCTCGGTCTCGCCGGTGGGGGGCGAGGGCATCATCGGCGACGGCGCGTGCGGTGTGCGCGGGCGCGCGGCGTCGTTGATGGTGGCCGCTGAAGCCTCGACCCAGGCCAGCGGCGTGACGTTCGGTCGCGGCATGCCGACGCCGCTGTCGAAGGGCGGGAGGGCGTCGATGAGCGCCTGCAATTCCTCGGCGCTCTCGGGGCGGTCTTCGGGCGACTTGGCGAGCAAGCGCTGCACGAGGCCGGCGACGGGCAGGGGGATGGCGTCGGGCAAGGACGGCACGGGATCGAGCGCGTGCGCCATCAACAGCGCGGTGGCCGTCCTGGCCCGAAAGGGCGGGTGGCCGGCGAGGCACTCGAACCACAACACCCCGAGCGCGTACAGGTCGCTGCGCGCGTCTGTGGTGACGCCGCGCAGGGCGACCTCGGGCGCGATGTAGCCCGGCGTGCCGACGACGCTGCCGCGCTGGGTGAGCTGCTCCTGATCGGCAGCGCCTTCGTCCTCGCGCACGAGCTTGGCGACGCCGAAGTCGAGGATCTTGACGAAGTCGGGGTTCCCCGTTGCCTCCATCAACAGCACGTTGTCCGGCTTGAGGTCGCGGTGGATGATGCCGAGCGCGTGCGCCGCCGCCAGCGCCGAGGCGATGTCGCGCACGACGGTGAGCGTCTTCTTCACCGGCATCGGGCCGCGCTGCTGCAGGCGCTGCCGCAGGTTCTGTCCGGGCACGAGCTCCATGGCGAAGTAGAGCGCGCCTCCGTCGGAGGACTCCATCTCGCCGAAGTCGAGCAGCGTGACGATGTGCGGGTGGTGCGCCTGCGACAACGTCATCGCCTCGCGGCGGAAGCGCTCGACGGTCTTTTCGTCCCCGCTGAGGTCGCGGCGCACGACCTTGAGCGCCACCTCGCGCCCGAGCGGCTCCTGCACGGCGACGTACACCGTGCCCATGCCGCCGGCGCCGAGCCGCCGAGCGACGCGATAGCGCCCCCCCACGAGCTTCCCGACGGCGACGTTGTCGGCCACGCTGCTTATCCTCTCCGCGCGCCCTCTCTCGCCTCGCTCGGCGGAGTGCGCGGCTCGCTCCGGTCGGCTAGGTCTAGCATGCCGTGCCCGACCGATCAGCGACGGGAGGGAGCGGCCGCGCGCCGTCGTCGTGCCGCAAGGAGGACGAGCGCCGCGAGGAGCAGCGCGCCGGCGCCGCTGGCGGCGAGGCCGGCGGCGAGCCCGCGCACCTCGTAGCGCAGCGTGACGGGGCCGCGGCGGACGTCGTCCACGACGACGGCGAGCTCGCGGCCCGCGGCGCGCACGACGGGCAGGGCGGCGCCGGCCTGCTCGGCGCGCCAGCCGGGCCACCACTGTCGCCGGACGACGACGACGGCGCCGCCGCTGCCGCCCATGGTCACCGTGCCCGCGGTGGGCGACGCGAAGCGCGCGACGACGTCGCCGGCGCCCGCTCCGTCGGGCAGGGCGCGGTCGCCGAGCGCGTCGCCGGGGTCGTCGACGAGGGAGAGCGCCCCCGCGGCGCTGGTGGACGCCGCGATGTCGCGCAGGAGGACCTCGGTGTCCTCGACGAGGCGCGGGTGTCGCGCGACGGCGACGTCGGGGAGCGCGTCGGGCACGGCGAAGACGGGCGGCGCGGGCGCCGCGAGGGGCACGCGCGTGAGGCCGACGACGGGGGCGCGCGTGGCGATGTGCGTGCACCCGAGCGCGCGCGCCGGGCCGATGACGCCGTGCTCCTCGTCGAGGAGGTAGCGCGACATGCGCACGACGGTGGCCTGCGCCGACGGCATGTAATCGTCGGGCGTGGCGGGGCCGCCGCAGGCGCCGATGTTGGGCTTGCCGTCGATGACGTCGGCGAGCGTGTCGCCGGTGAGCTGGAGATCGCCGCCGGCGTCGTCGAGGTGGACGGCGCGGATGCCGTGCCCGATGCACAGCTCGGCGCCCGCGGGCAGCGCCTGCAGCGGGCGCGGGACGTCGAGCACGGGCCGCGAAAACGGCAGCGCGCCGGCGGCGGCGAGCGCTATCTCGGCCACGGCGATCACGGGGAGAAAGCGCGCGGTGCGCGGGCGAGAGAGCGCGAGGAGCGCGACGACGCTGAAGCCGAGCGAGCGGCCGAGCGCGGTGAGCGCGCCGGTGAACAGCGAGGGCAGGGCGTCGACGGGCGCGCGGGTGGCCGCGCGCGCAGCGGCGGCGTCGACGGCGCCGCGCTCGACGACGACGACGACGGCCGCGACGGCGAGGAGCGCGGCGACGACCCCGAGGGCGGCGCGCATACGGCGGCGCACGCCGGGCGAGCGCGCGGCGGCGTCCACGACGAGGGCGACGGCGGCGGCCGCGCACAGCGACGTGAGCTCGAAGTACTTGGCGGGGTAGCGGAACAGCCGCAGCGGCGGGATCACCGCGAGCGCGACCGTGAGGAGCGGCGACGCGGTCGCGAGCGCCAGCGACACGGCGGCGACGACGACGAGGGGCCCGCTCCTGCGCGGCCAGCGGGCGGCGCGCACGAGCCCCGAAAAGCCGGCGCGTCCGTCGCGCGTCCGCCGGACCCACGGGACAGCGAGAGCGAGGAGCGCCGCGCACGCGATGGCGCCCAGGAAGGGGCTCGAGGTCCACGCGATGCGCGCGGCGCCGCCGTGCCACGCCGACACGAGCGTCGCGCCGTCGTCGAAGCGGTGATACGCGATGAGCGGCAAGACGACGCCGAGGGCCTCGGGCAGCTTCAGCGGCCACGCCGTCGTGCTCTCCACGCCATGCACGCGCGCCACCGCGCCGCCGAGGCCGGCGCTCGGCAGGAGCTGCGCGCACGCGAGGAGCGTCCCGGCGAGCGCGCTCGCGGCCAGGAGCAGGGCGCGCCCACGGCGCGACGGCGACGACGGCGACGGCGACGGCGACCGCGGTGGGCCCGGTGGGGCGTCGCGGCCGGATCGTCGCGGGCCGACGGCGGCGGCGACGCCCTCGGCGACGACGAGGCAGCCGGCGGCGAACGCCATCTGCAGGCTGCCGTCGAGCGCGAGCAGCCCGAGCCCGGCGGCGACGGCGGCGACGTCGCGGCCGCGCGCTTCGTGCAAGCGCCGCAGGTTGCGCGCGCCGCCCCAGCACAACGGGAGGAGCGCGGCGTCGATGACGTACGGCCCGTGCAGCACGAGGTCCACGGTGGTGCCGAAGAGCGCTTGCGCGAGCCCGCCGGCGAGGCGCCCTCGCCACGACGCGCCGAAAGAGCCGGCGAAGTATGCGCCGCAGGCGGCGGCGAGCACGAGCCACGCCCATGAGAAGAACGACGCGGCTGCCTCGGGTGACAACACCGCGGTCGCCAGGTGAGCCGTCGGCGAAAACGCGAGGCCGAGCGGGTCCTGGAGCACCACGCCGTCGCCGCGCAGCGGATCGAGGATCAGGCGTCCGGCTTCGTGGGCGCACAACGTCGGCACCAGGTTGCGCGTGTGGTCGAGGCCCGAGAAGCGCGCGCCCGCGACGAGCGGCGCGCCCACTACGAGCGCCACGACGGCCGCCGCGCACGCGGCGGGGTGCCTGCGCACGAGCCCGGTCACGGCGCGCGCGCCACCAGCGCGAGGTTCTTGCCGGCGACCGCCGAAAACGGAAGCGCCCGCTCGAGCAGGCGCGTGAGCGGCACGCCGACACGGTCGTAGAGGCGGGCGGCGCCGGTGCCGACCTCGCGGCGGCGGAGCACGCGGCCCACCAGCAGCCACGGCAGCACGCCGAGCGCGTCCACGTACCGCACGCCGTCGACGACGAAGCCCGCCCGCGTCACGACGTCGACGAGGGCGCGGCGCGTGTACCGTCGCACGTGGCCCACGGCTTCGTCGAGCGTTCCGAACAACAGCGGCAGCGCCGGGACGAACAACAGCAACCGCCCGCCCGGGCGCAGCAGCGAGCGCGCGGTGTCGAGCAGCCCGCGGTCGTCGGGGACGTGCTCGAGGACGTTGATGGCCACGACGTCGTCGAACACGCGCGCGAACGCCTCCGGCGACGCCGCGCGCGCTTCGTCGAGCGTGCCGGCGACCGCGGTCGTGCGCGGCAACGCCCGCGCGCGCAGCGTGTCGACGAGGCCGCGGTCGGGCTCCACGAGCACCGCCTCGTCCACCGACGGGAGGTAGTGCCGCGCCATGTTGCCGGTTCCGGCGCCGACCTCGAGGACGCGACCGCGCGGCCCTCCGTCGAGCGCGTCGAGGATGAAGCGCGCGTACGCGCCGAGCTCCGCCATCATCTCGAGATCGCGCCCGGGATACCCCGTGCCCGCGTCCATCAACGGCCTCCGCTCAACCGTTGCCGGATGCTGCGGGCGAGGTCGTCTACGCGCGTCTTGCTCGCGTCGCGCGCCGCTTCCCGCCCGAGCACCACGGCCGCGCGCACGGCGTCCTTGAACCCGATCTTCTTCCCTTCGTCGTACGTGCGCGCGAAGTACGAGATGGGCACCTCGTAGATGCGCACGCCGGGGACGCGCGCCACGACACAGGTGAATTCGGGGTCGAAGCCGAAGCCGTCCTCGACGAGGTCGAGGTGCGGCAGGAGCTCCGCGCGGAAGACCTTGTAACAGGTCTCCATGTCCGTGAGGTTCAGGTTGCTCACCATGTTGCCCATGGTGGTGAGGACGCGGTTGGCCACCATGTGCCAGAAGTACTGCACGCGGTGCGGGCGCGACGTGAAGCGAGAGCCGTACACGACGTCGGCGACGCCGCCGATGATGGGATCGAGCAGCACCGGGTACTCCGCGGGGTCGTACTCGAGGTCGGCGTCCTGCACGATGACGACGTCGCCGCGCACTTCGGTGAACCCGCGCCGGAGCGCCGCGCCCTTGCCGCGGTTGTGCTCGAGGCGGAAGACGCGCACCTCGTCGTGCGCGCGCGCCAACGAGGCGAGGATGGCGTCGGTGCCGTCGGTGGAGGCGTCGTCGACGACGACGATCTGCTTGTGGTACGGCGTTGCGAGCACGCGCTCGATGCACTCCTCCACCGTGTCGCGCTCGTTGAAGCACGGGATGACGACGGAGACGAGCATGCGCTCGGGATTCGAGCGGCGTGCGCGGGGGACGCGGCATGTCGGTCGCAGCCTACACCGCCGACCCGCTACGGCGCGCGCTCGCCGTCGTGCCCCTCACCGTCGAGGCGCTCGCCGTCGAGGCCCTCACCGTCGAGGCCCTCACCATCCACGCCGGGAGCGTGAGCGAGGTCGCCGTACGCCGCGGCGGACATGCTCGACAAGCGGCTCACGAAGGCCATCAACGACCACAGCTCGTCGTCGTCGTCGGTGGCGGCGAAGGACGGCATGCCGGTCATGCGCAGCCCGTGCTTCGCGACCCAGAACCACTGGCGCAGCTCCGTGTCGTCGGGCGGATCCATGCGCGTGAATTGCGGCGGGCGCGGGTTCATCCCGCGCGCGAGCTCGTCGAGGCCGCGGCCGGGCCTGCCGTGGCACTGCTCGCACATCTCGCCGTACTCGCGCCCGCCCGCGGCCACGCGCCGCGGCTCGCTCAGGTCCGCGGGCGCGACGATGTCGCGCGAGGCCGCGGAGACCGCGCGATCCCTCGTGGTCTGCAAGAACCACGAGACGAACGGCGCGTCCTCGGTGGTGGCCGCGACGTCCACGCCGCCGGACTCCGCGGCGACGATGGCAATGGCGGCCAACACGAGCAGCGTGGCGCACACGGTGACGATGGCGATCGCCGCGCTCTTCATGGTGGATGCCTCCACCACAGGCGTACGAGCGCGGGGCGTCGCTGACAGATCGGCGACGCGCGGCAGGATCGCGCGCACGGTCGCGCGTCGTCGTCGCGCCGCTCAGTACGCCATGGCGACGGTCACCGCGTGCTTCGGCTCCGGCGCGGGGCTCGCCGGTGTGGCGAAGCCGGGGAAGCCCTGGCCGAGGTCGCCCGGCTTCTTGTCCACGGCGGTGAGGCCGTACACGACGGCCGGCAACACCAACGCGCCCGCCAGCGTGCCGCAACTGATGGCGAGGTTGGCGATGACGAAGGGGCCCGCCTGGGCGTAGTAGCGGTTGATCGACGTCTGGTCGGTGGGGTCGGGCGGGTTTATCCCGGAGGCGACGCTGACGAGGTTCACCGCGGTGCCCGCGGCGCTCCCGACGACGAGCACGCCCGTGGCCGTGAGCACCGGCCACAGAAGCGCCGCGCGCTGCTGGCCGAACATGTCGCCCGCCACGCCCTCGGAGACACCGACGAACGTGCCCACGATGACGTCGCTGACGACCCCGCCGATGTACGTGCCCACCACGGGGACGAGCTCGAGCCCGAGCACCGGCACCACGGACACGCAGCAGCCGACGCAACACGCGCCCGTGCCGGCCGCCACCTGGACGGCGCCGGTGGTGAAGGGGTCGAGGCCGTGCTTCTCCTCGAGCGGCGCGGCCTTCGGGCGATGATCCGGCGGCGGCGTCGACGGCGGCGGCGTCACCGGCGGCGGCGGCGTCGCCGGCGCGAGCGGCACCACGGGCGGCGGCGCGTCCTCCGGCGCTGCCTCCGGGGGCGCCGCCTCCGCAGGGGGCGTCGTCGTTTCGGGCGGGGGAGGCGGCGCGGCCTGCGCGGCGAGGGCGAGGGCGAGGGCGAGCATCATGGGAGGTATTTCCGCAGCTCGGCAGGCACCATGCCGTCCGGGGTCATCCGGCGGACCTGCTCCGCAGAGAGCGGGAACACCTCCACCTCGGTCTCGATACAGAGCTGCTCCTTGCGATTCATCATGCGCGACTGCACGACGCAGATGTCCCCGGTGTCACGGAAGACGGTCCCGTCGGCGCGGAAGTGCTCTCCCGCGTACAGCGGCTTGAGGAAGCGAATGCGGCTCTCGCGCGTGACACCCACGCGCTTCTTGAGCGCGGCGACGGTGGCGTGGGCGAGGTCGTCGGCGACGGCCTGGATGACGCCGGGCGGAACCACCTTGGCCCGGCCGCACAGGCCCTCACCGGCGTCGACGTGGCAGAAGACGCGGTTGCCGTCGAGCTCGAAGACCAGCTTCAAGCCCGACGGATCATGGACGCCCGTGAGGATTCTGCGTGCGCTCGTGTACTCGGTGGAGATCGGTCTGCCCATCGCTCCCCGTCAGGGTGAGGCTCGATCTTCCTGCAACTGCGTGAAGTCGTCGAGGGCATTTTCGAGGCCTTCGCACCACCCGCCGCTGATGGTGACGGTGGCGGCGCCGTCGTCGTTGTCGGGGTTGACGCCGCTCGAGGGATTGGCGCGGCTGAGGTCGACGTCGCCGACGATCTCGAGGGTCTCGTCCTCGGTGTACTGGTTGACGTCGACGGTGCCCTTGACGCCCGCGAAGCAGGTCTGGTGGTCCTTGATGGACGCGACGCCGTCGCGATCCTTCTTCTTCTCGGGCCAGTCGTTCACGCGGCAGATGGTGACGGCGCCGTCGAAGTCCTGCGTGCTGTCCGGGTTCTTGAAGTCGATGTCGGCGCCGCCTCCGTCGAGCTTCTTCTTCTCGAAGCCGGCGAGGCTGACGGCCGCGCTCCAGAAGTCGCTCGGCAGGTGCGCCTTGTCATAGTCGACGACGGCGTCGACAAAGTCTTCGTGGGCCTTCTTGATGTCGTCGGCGTTGTCGCCGGCGTCCTTGAGGTCCTTGGTCTCCTGCTTGAACGCCGCGTTGACGTTCTCCTGCTGCGCCGCGGCGGCGTTGCACCCGTCGAAGACGCTGGCGCCGGTGCCGGCCACGGTGAAGCGCGTGGCCGGGTTCCCGTCGTGGTCGAGGGCGTCCGCCTTCTGCTGGATGAAGAACGCGGAGAACAGCGAAGGCACCTGCTCGCCGTCGACGTCGCCGGCGACGGTGGAGCTGCAGCCGGCGAGGGCGGCGGTGGCGAGAGCGACGGGGAGAGCGAAGCGCACGAGGACCTCCGAAAACGGGCGGATGCTCGCACGCATGACTTCCCTGTCAACGCGCGCGCTGTGGCCGATCTCACGTCGCCAGGGTGCCAAAGCGCCCGCTGCGCCGCTCCATCGAGGGCCGCGCGGCGAGGCTACTGGGTGAGCACGAAGGTCGGGCGCAGGCCGGTGTTGCCCGCGCTGTCCTCGGCCTCGCGCAACGAGAGGCCGCCGGTCTCCGTGCAGTAGAGCCAGCGATCGCCGTTGTCGACCTCGACCTTGCCGGTGGCGACGTCGGTGAACGTGCCCGACGACGCGTCGTCGAGGTTCACGTCGCTGCCGCTGCAGTCGCAGGCCGCGTTGCCGTTTGCGCTGCAGGTCCAAGTGCCGTTGATGACCGCCGTGAGCCCGGTTTGCACCAGGCCGCAGTCGGGGGTGACGGGGCAGGTCACGGTCATGTCCATGCTCCCGCCGACGTTGACGGCGTAGCCGAAGCTGTTGCCGGTGACGTCGAGCGTGCCGGTGGCCGTGAGCTGCTCGTTGGTGACGGTGGCGGTGCACACCGAGACGGCCACGGAGCCCGAGAGGCACACGTCCACCGCGGTCCAGTTGCCGGTGAGGTCGCCGCCGCAGGCGCTCGCATCGTCGAGCGCGGCGTTGCACACGGGCGGAGGCTCGCCTTCGCCCTCTCCTTCGCCCTCTCCTTCGCCTTCGCCTTCTCCTTCTCCCTCGCCTTCTCCCTCTCCCTCGCCTTCGCCTTCTCCCTCGCCTTCGCCTTCTCCCTCGCCTTCGCCTTCGCCTTCGCCCTCTCCTTCGCCTTCGCCTTCTCCTTCTCCCTCGCCTTCTCCCTCGCCTTCGCCTTCTCCCTCGCCTTCGCCTTCTCCCTCGCCTTCGCCTTCACCGCCGGGAGCGGGGGGGCAGGCGCTGAGGACGCCGAGGACGGACACGGTGGCGAGGGCGAGGAGAATGGGACGAAGCATGCGAGCCTCCAGCCGCACACTTGCCACGCAAACGACTGGCCCGCCACTTTCGCTGCGATGTCGGCGGGAAGACCACCTCGGCGCGTGTCGGCCGACCTCGCGCGTGGTGACGCCGAGCGTGGCAACGAAGACGGCGCCCGCGGATCGGCGAGCCGAGGGAGCCGGCGCGCAGATCAGCGACCGGAGGAGCGGCCGGCGCTTGATCAGCCGACCGCCGCGCGGGCGGCGGCCACGGCGCGCTCGACGCCGGCGTCATCGACGTCGAGGTGCAGGCACGCGCGGATGCGGTCCGGCCCCGCGACGGCCACGCGCACGCCGTCGGCGAGCATGCGCTCGACCAGCGCCGCCGGCGCGAGCGCCCGCGTGCGGAAGTAGACGAGGTTGGTCTCCACCGGCTCCACCTCGATGCCGCCGCCCACCGCGGCGAGGCCGTCGGCGAGCGCGTGGGCGCGGCGGTGGTCCTCTGCCAGCCGGTCGACGTTGTGGTCGAGCGCGTAGAGCATGGCGCCCGCGGCGACGCCGCCCTGGCGCAGGCAGCCGCCGAGCGCCTGCTTGAGCCGGCGCGCACGCGGCCACAGCTCGCCCTTTACGACGAGCACTGCGCCGAAGGGACAGCCGAGGCCCTTGCTGAAGCAGACCTGCACGGTGCTCGCGCCGCGCACCAGCCGGGCCGGCGGCTGACCCGTGGCGACGGCGGCGTTCATCAGGCGCGCGCCGTCGACGTGCACGGCGATGCCGCGCTCGTTGCAGTGCGCCATCACGCCGTCGAGGACGCCGAGCGGCCACGCGCTGCCGCCGCCGCCGTTGCTCGTGTTCTCGACGACGACGGCGCGCGTGCGCGGGTAGTGCGGGTCGTCCACGCGGGTGACGCGGGCGATGTCGTCGGCCCCGAAGATGCCGCGGGGCGTGTCGAGCGGACAGAGCTGCGCCCGCGCCGTCATCGACGTTCCGCCGCTCTCATGGTTGAGCACGTGTGCCGTGCGGTGACAGATGACCTCGTCGCCGGCGCCCGCGTGCAACGCCAGCGCGATCTGGTTGGCCATGGTGGCGGAGACGAGGAAGAGCGCGCGGTCCATCGCGAGGAGCGCCGCCATGCGCTCCTCGAGCGCGCGCACGGTGGGGTCCTCGCCCTTTTGCTCGTCGCCGAGCGCGGCCTCGACCATGGCGCGCTTCATGGCGGCGGTCGGGCGCGTGGCGGTGTCGCTGACGAGGTCGACGGCGATGGTGGAGGGGGAGGTCATGTCCGCGTGTTAGCGCACCGCGCGTCGAGGAGGAACGCACATGAACGGACCGGCGGCCGCGACGACACGGGCGCGAATCCGGCGCGGCGGGTGCAGCCATGTCCTCGGGCCGAACAGGCCCGAAGGAGGACATCATGAACAACGCGATCCTGCTCACCTGGAAGCGCCCGATTCCCGGCCGCGAGAAGATGGCGAACGAGCTCTACGCTTCCTGCCTCGCCTTCTTCGACAAACAGAAGGACGCCAAGGCCGTCAGCAACATCACCACCTGCATCGTCCCCGGGCACGGAGACGGGCTCGGCGGCTTCTTCCTCGTCGAGGTGGAGCCGAACAAGACGCACGAGGTGATGGGGAGCAACGAGTTTCTCGACCTGTGCGTGCGCGCCGACTACCTGCTCGACAGCTTCGGGCTCACCACGTGCGCGGTCAACGAGGCAGTCGGAGACCTCATGCAGCGTTGGCAGAAGCTGTTGTGACTCAGAGGATGGGGGCGGGGCCTTCAGGGCGGCGCTTGTTCGGGCGCAGGACCCAGATGGCCTCCTCGCCAATGACGTCCTGAACGCCCTCGGTCTGGATCTCCGCCTGGGTGAAGGACGCCTGCGCGAACTCGAAGGTGCCGTCGGCGTTCTTGGCGGTGCACACGCGACAGTGGCCGCCGTCCGCGACGGCGCCTCCCTGGTGGTCGACGATGAGCATGTCGCCGGGCTCGACCTTGGCGAGGAGCGCCTTGACGCGGCGCTCCTTCTCGTCGGGATCGGTGACGTTGTTCATGCCCATGAATTCCGCGCGCAGCTCGAAGCGCACGTGGTTGGCGTTGCCCCACTGCGCCGCGTGCGTGCCGCTCCACTTGTACAGCTGGTTGGCGTTGGGGTACTCGCCGTGTCCCTTGTTGCCGATGTACGGCGGCTCGAAGCCGGCGGCGGCGATGACGTTGCACGCGAAGAGGTTGCACTTCCACTTGCCCGTGAGGCCGCCGAGCCTCACGTTGGCGGGCAGCGCGTGGCGCGGATCGCAATTCACCCACGGATCGTCGACGCCGTAGGCGTTCGGGTGCTTGGTGACGAGGTTGACGGCGGCGTCGTGCATGGCGCCGGGGCCCGGGACGTTGGGGTCGACGCCGCCGGCGAAGATGGGTGGCACGCGCGTGTCGCGCAGCGCGTTGTCGAGGGCCGTCGCCGTGGCGAGGTCGAGCGCGCCGGTCTGCGGCAAGCCCTTTTGCGCTTGAAAGGCCTTCACCGCGGCTTCGGTCTCGGAGCCCCAGCCGCCGTCGGCGCCGTATCTGGGGAGGCCGAGGCCAGCGTCGCCGGTGCGGCTCGCGAGCGCGAGCAGCGCCTTCTGCACGTTTTCGACGTCGCCGCGGCGGGAGCCCTTGTCGCGTGGGAAGACCACGGTGCCGTTGAGCACGCCGGGTGACGCCGAGAGGTTCGCGATGGGCGCGCCGATGGACGCGCGGCTGCCGAGGTCGCGCAGCAGCGCGCGCAGCGCGTCGCCGGCGCCGCCCTCGAGGCAATCCACGAAGCGATGGGCGATGGTCTCGACGTCGGAGACCGACGCCGTCCCGCTCTGCACAGCGGCCTTGAGGCTCGAAAGCTCGGCGGTGGTGACGCGCGCGTCGCGCACGACGTTCTGGGCGATGGGGCTCAGGGAGGGCATCCGACGATGCTATGGCAGGCTCGGCCGAGGGTCACCCCATCGGCGTGACGGTGCTAACAGGGCTCCATGCTGTGCGCCGCCGCCGTCCTCGTGCCGTTGCTCGCCGCCCAGGCCCCCGCGCCCGCCCCCACGGACAAGAGCGCCGTGGATAAAAGCGCCGCCGACAAAGCCGGCGAAACGGCGTTCCCCAAGGGGGAGGACGTCACGCTGCCCGGCCTCGTCGACGTCGGCGCCAAGCTGCCGGTGCACGTCGAGCTCAAGTACGGCACCTCCGACAACTTCATGAAGCGCGACGTCTACGGCGGGCTCAAGCGCTGCTTCCTCGTGCCCGACGCGGCGGCGATGCTCGAGAAGGCGCACGCGCTCTTGAAGCAGCGATCGCCGACGACGACGTTCGTGATGTACGACTGCGCCCGGCCTAAGCGCGTGCAGGACATCATGTGGTCCGTGGTGGTCGGCACCAGGATGCAGGGCTACGTCGCCAACCCCACCAAGCCGCCGGGCTCCGTGCACAACCGCGGCTGCGCCGTGGACCTCTCGCTGTGGGACACCGAGAAGAACGAGCCGCTCGACATGGGCACGCCGTTCGACTTCTTCGGCATCGCCGCGCAGCCGCGCCACGAGGTGGAGCTGTGGCGCGAAGGCAAGCTCACGTCGACGCAGTACGCCAATCGCCTGTTGCTGCGTGAGGTGATGTTGCGCGCGGGCTTTCGCATCCTCTCGCACGAGTGGTGGCACTTCGACTGCGCGTCGGGCTCACAGGCGCGCCGGAAGTACCCCGTGATTCCCTGAGCCCCCGGGATCGCGGGCTGCGCCCCGCGGCGCCGTGAAAATCCGTCACCCCCGGCGCCCGAACGGCTGCGGCGCGCCGGGGCCGCCGGGTGGGCGCAGCGCTTGCTTGGCCCGCGCGCATGCGTCTCCCTCGCGCGCGCACGGACCTGCGGCACGCCGCGCGCGCGCTCGCGCTCGCGCTCCTCGGGGGCGCCGCGGGCTGCGCGTCGTGCGACCCCGCCGGGCTCGAGCGCATCACGCCGTCGCTCGACCTCTCGCCGGCGTCCGCCACCGTCGTGGTGTGGATCGGTTTCCCGGCGCACGTCGCGCTGGCGGCCACGAACACGAGCCGCGTCCCCGTCGACATCGGGGCGCCGGCGCTCGCGGGCGTGCCCGACGGCCTCTCCGTCGACGTTGACGCCCCGGAGGGGCTCGAGGGGGGCGCGGGCGCCGCCGTCGACGTCGCTTTGGCGGCAGATCGCCCGCTCGCCGCCGACGTCATGCTCACGCTTCCCCCCGGCGCGCGCGACGTCGCGCCCGCCTCGGCCGTGCTGCACGTCGAGGCGCGTACGCCGCCGCCGTGCGCGCCGCGCGGTCCGTGCGAGGACGCGCGCTTCGACGCCGACGCCGGCGCCTGCGTCCGCGACGCCCACCCCGACGGCTCCGCGTGCGACGACGGCTCCGCGTGCACCGACGACGACCGCTGCTCCGCCGGCGCGTGCGTCGGCGCCGCGGTCGCCTGCGCCGACGGCGTCGGCTGCACCGTGGACGCGTGCGACCCCGCGCGCGGCTGCGTGTTCACGCCCGTCGACGACCTCTGCGCCGACGACGATCCCTGCACCGCCAATCGCTGTGTGGCCTCGACGGGGTGCGCCCACGCCACCGCGCCCGACGGCACGCCCTGCGGCGCGTTTTCGTGCGCGACCTTCTCGGTGTGCGTCTCCGGCGGCTGCTTCACCGAGCCGACGCCCGACGGCTTCCCCTGCGAGGACGGCGATCTCTGCACCTCCGGCGACACCTGCGAGGGACATGCGTGCGTCGCGGGCGACCCGGTCGAGCCGGCGGCGAGCGCCCCCGCGGCGCTCGCGCGACCGAGCATCCACGTCGAGCCCGACCCGCGCTGGTTCCGCGACGGCCGCGCGGAGTTGCCGCCCGCGTTCGACGTCGCGCTCGACTTCGGCGCCGTCCTCGATGTCGAACAGGCGCTCGCCGGCGTCACGCCCGTGCTCGCCGTGCTCTGGAAGAGCGCACCGTTTTCCTATGGCGGCGCCCCCTGCGCGCCATGGGACATGTGGCAAAACGGCGTCGTCGACGACGCGCCGCCGTTTTGCGCCACCGCGGTCGTGGTCACCTTCGTCGGCGAAGACGAGCTCGCGGCGGGCGAGGCGGGCGGCGGCGGGGTCGCCTCGCCCGTCGACGTCGTCTACGGCACCGTCGACGGTACCTTTCGCGACGCGGACCACGTCGTCGTCGCAGAGTCGACCTATACCCCGGGCCCCGCGTCGGCGCGCCTCGTCCGCGTCCTGCGCGCCTCGTTGGCCTGGGACACGCGGTCGCTCTCGCTCGACGGCGTCGAGCAAGACGACAGCGGGCCGCGCGCGTCGGTCGCGTTCAACGTCCACGCGGGGCTGCGCGTCGCCGCGGACGCCGACGACGTCTCCCTGCTCGGCTGGGACCTCCCCTACGTCGACGACAGCGCGCCACCGGCGGTCCCGGGGGGCAGCGCCGGCACCGCCGCGGTCCCGGTCTCGCCGTCGTGGACGGCCACGCTCGACGCCGGCGCGCGGCTACCCCCGCCCGCGCCGGCCGAGCGGGGCGTGGTGACGTGGGACCCGCTGCTCACCGACGCGTGCGACCAGACCTGGCCGCCCGCGGCGGAGGAGGTGTCGTTCTCCGACGTCGACGTCGCCCGCGCCGGCGGCCACACCTTCGCGGTGGTGCGCCACGGTCTGCTCGATCCGGACACCGACGGGTGCACCCCGGGCACGTCGCTGTCCCTCGTCGACGTCGACGCCGGCACCGTCACGCCCTGGGGCGGGGTGATTCGCGCCGCGTCGCTCACGCGCGACGCCGGCGTCCTCGCCGTCGTCGACGAGGCGCTCACCGCTTGCGACGCGCTGTGGTGCTCGCCGTACGAGCTCGCGGTGCAGCCGGCGCCGTTCGATCAAGCCGACCCCGTCGTCACGCTCGTCACGTTCCCGCTGCAGGACGACGGCGCCGTGCCGGTCCGCGTCGCGGCCCTCGCCGGTCCGCCTGCGGGCGCCGTGGTCGAGAGCGCCGATCGCAGCGGCGGCATGACCCTGCACCTCGTCGACGCGATGGACACCGCCGCGCCGCTGTCGCTCACCACCGGCACGCTGCCGGCGTCGTCGGCGCCGTTGAGGGCGCTGCGCAGCCCGCTGTCGCCGCAGAGCGTGTACGCGGTGACGACCGCGGGCGCCGACGGCCTCGTGGTGCGCTTCGGCTGCCCGTTCCCGTCCGCGCCGGCGCCGCCGTAGGCGCCCGGCGCGGCCTCGGTCGGAGCGTCTCGGTCGCTTGACCTAGCCTGATCTCTCGACGGGCCGAAATCACGCAACCTCGATACTCGTCGCATGACATCGCACGCGGTCGAGCGACTTCACAAAGACCTCCGGAAGCTGAAGCACGCAGAGCACACGCGGGACCAGGAGGCGCGGAAGCTCCACAAGGACGAGCGCGCCGGGAAACACGAGCACAACGTCGCTGTTCACCAGCACGACGCCTTCGAGAAGAGCAAGAAGGCCCTCGGCAAGGAGCGCGACGTCCTCGGGAAGCTGCGCACGGCCGAGCAAAGGAAGCTCTCCACCATCGACACCCAGCGCACGCCGCTCCAGCAGCAGTACGACGCCAGCGTCGATCCGCTGACGGGCCAGGGAGATCCCGCGCTGCAGCTCCAGCTCGACGCGCTCGATCAGCGCGAGGCCGGCGTGCACGCGCAGATGGATCCGAAGATCGGCGCCGACCAAAACAAGGTGCAGTCGTTGCGTCAGGAGGTCGATCGCCATCGAATGGCGGCGCACACCGCCCGCGATGCGGTGAAGAAGGCGCGGGCGGCGGCCAAGAAGGACACGCACGTGCTCGAGCACGACAGGGCCGCGGTGAAGCGCGATCGCCAGCACGCGAAGAAGGACCTGCTGCCCGCCGAATACAAGATGGGCCTCAAGGGCACGAACCAAGCGCGCGAAGCGCTCGGGATGCACAAGGTCAACCACGTCATTCGTCCCCACGAAAAGCTCGACAAGGCCGTCAGCATCGCCAAGCACGCCGTCGAGCTCCAGGCGCGGACCCACAGCTACGACTACACGCAGGCGTACGGCGCGCGCACCAACAACGGCCGCGGCCCGACGACGCGGGGCGGCAACGGCCGCATCACCTTCGACTGCTCGGGCTTCGTCGGCTCCGTCTACAAGGCGGCGGGGCTGCCGTCGCCGTACACGGTCGGCTACACGGGCACGAGCTTCGACGTGGCCGCGTGCAAGAACATGCAGAAGGTCTCCGAGAAGCACGCCAAGCCGGGCGACGTCGTCGTGTTCCCCGACCACATCGCGCTCTACATCGGCCACGGCAAATGCATCAGCATGGGGCAGGAGGGCGACCCGAAGACCGTCAGCGTCGCCGCCGAGGCCGCCTACAACAACCGCGGCATCGAGGGCTTCTATCACCCGAAGGGCGCGTAGCCACGGGCCGCCGCGAGCGCGCGGTTACGGCACCACGGTCATCACGCCGAGCTGCGCAGCCGAGAAGTCGAGCCGCTCGCCTCCGTCACGCCCGCCTCGAAGATGCGACCGAAGATGAGCTCGCTCGCCGCGCCCGCCTGCACCGTGGTCGCCCCCGGGAACTGCGCGCGCACCCGTCGAGGCGCTCGCGCTCGTGGCGTCGTCAATCGCAAACCGGTGCGCAGTCGAGCGGGCGGGTGGCGCGCGGTGCGCTCGCGGCTCGGTCGACGAGGCTCGCCGGCGCACTCTACTGCCGGCCGCGCCCGCTCTCGATGAGCGCGGCGGCGCGCTCCGCTCCCTGCGACGCGGCCAGCGCCGCGCCGAGCTCTCGCGCACGCGCGCGCATGTCGTCGTCGGCGAAGACGCGGGTGAGGGCACCCGCCAGCGCAGCCGCGGAGAAGCGCACGCGCAGCGGTTGCGGGGCGACGCCGATCGCGTGGACGCGCGCAGCCCAGTGGTGTTGGTCGAACATGTGCGGCACCACGATCTGAGGCACGGCCGCGCGCGCCGCCTGCGCCGTCGTGCCGGCGCCGCCGTGGTGGACCACGGCCGCACATCGGGGAAAGAGGCGCCGGTGGTCGAGCGCGCCCTCGACGACGAACGTCGCCGCCGAGCGCACGCCCGCGCCGATGCCGCCCCACCCGGCGCCGATGACCGCGCGACACCCCACGCGCGCGAGCGCCTCCTGAACGACGCGCGACGTGTGCGCCGGGTCGCGCGCCGGCATGGAGCCGAAGCTGATGAACACCGGCGGCGCGCCCGCGTCGAGGAACGCCTCCAGCTCGTCGGACAGCGGCGGGCCGTCGTCGAAGTACCAGAAACCCGTGGCGTGCACCGCGTAGCGGCTCCAGTCGCGCGGCACCGGCGCCACGCGCTCGTCGAAGGCGCACAGCATGGTGCCCTTCTTCAGCGCGCTTTCGCCGACGAGGGAGGTGACGGTGTCGAGGCCGTGCCTCGCGCGCTCTTCGTTGACAATCCGCAGGAGCGCGAGGTTGGCGGCGGCCACATAGACGCGCCACCCGAGCGGCCACAGGAGGCGGGGCATGCGCGGGTGGCCGAACATGGGCGGCCACACCTCGCTGCTCGGCAGCACTTGCGGGAAGTAGGCGGCGCCGAAGTACGGCAGGCCGTTGCGCTCGGCGACGGTCTGACCGGCGGCGAGGAGCGCGGTGCCCACGAGGACGTCGGCGCCCGCGCAAGCCTCCTCGAGGAACGCGAACTGTCGCCGCACTTCGACGCGCGCGAGCTTGAGGAAGGTGACGGGGTTGGCGATGCCGGCGCCCTCGTCCCGCATCATCGCCTGCGGATCGCCGCCGCCCTCGCAGTAGCGGGCGCCGGTGGCCTCCGCGAGGGCGCGGAAGTTGGGCGACACGCAGAGCGTGACCTCGTGCCCGCGGCGCAGCAGCGCGGCGGCGAGCCCCAGCATGGGTTGGACGTCGCCACGGGTGCCGACGGGGGCGAGGACGACGCGCACGTGAAGAGCATGGCACGAAGGCGCGCCGCGGCGGGTGGTGCGCCTTGGCGCAAGGCGCCGGACATCGACTCCGCGCAGGAGGGAAGCGGCAGGCGTGCCGGCACGTGCGCCAGGCCCGTCGCCGGTGCGCTGACACCGAGACGTCGAAGCGGAAGATGGAGCGGTGTCGCTGTGGCGACTTCGCAGCGGTGTGGAGGGCTCTCGTGCGCACCGGCACTGACCCTATTCCGCTATGCGGATCACTTCTCTAGGGTAGGCCTGTCGGACGAACGCCGGCGCCACGGACGGCGGCGAACGATGGAGGGCGCTTCTTGTTCACCAGACGACGAAGGCGCGTGCCCATCCTCCGCGGCGTCGCGTACCACATCGATGAGATCGCGCCGATCGACCGCATCCCCGAGCTCGCGGAGGACGCGGAGCTGCTGGCCGCCTTCAAGGAGAGCGGACACAAGACCTACGGGCACTCCAACCAGAGCCTCGCCGCACAAGCGGTGAGCTCCACCCGGAAGACGCTGGCCGCGGCCAACCTGTCCGTCGGCGACGTCGAGGCGATCGTTCTCGGCACCTCGGAGATCCCGGAGCCCAACCGCTATCCGGAGATGCTCAGCACCGAAGTGTTGACGGCGCTCGAGCTCTCCGACGTTCCCGTAATCGGCGTGACGCTGGCCGGCTGCGCCAACTACAGCAGCGGGCTGCGCGTGGCGCGGGACATGGCCTCGGCCGAGGGCCTGCGACACGTCCTCGTCATCGAGACCAACCAGGTGCGCGGAGGGATGAAGCGCGCCGTCGTCGACAACGGCGACGCCGTCTCGATCTTCGCCGACGGCGCGGCGACCTGCGCCGTGAGCGTCGAGGACGATGCCTCCTTCCGCGGCCGGTCTTCGGACTTCGAGCTGGTCGCCATGGCGCAGACCATCAAGCCGCTCGACTGGGCGAGCGCGGAGGAGAACGTCATCGCGGCGAACAACTTCATGGGGTTCCGCCGCGTCATCGACGAGGCCATGGAGCGCGCCGGCGCGACGCGCGCCGACTTCGTCCAGAGCTTCTTCTCCAACATCGCCATCGGGCTCGTGAACGCCAACGCAGAGGTGCTGGGCCTGCCGCCCGTGTACACCGCCAACAACAGCCGCACCGCGCACGTCTGGAGCTGCGACAACCTGATCAACCTCACGGACTACTGCGCCGCCGAGCAGGTGCCGGCGGGCGCCCTGTTCCTGCTTTTGTCCAACGCCGAGTCGTACTTCTCGGCGATCGTGTGCCGCAAGCGATGAATGCCCACGCAGACCTGAGGCCCGGCTTCCAGCGGTTGCTGGACCACATCGCGTCGCGCGTCGTCCCCGGGGTTTCGCTGGAGGCGGCGCTGCACGACATCCTCGCGCTCGGCGGCCGCCAGGAGCTCGCGTTCGGTATGAAGTCGCTGACGCCGCTGCAGCGCGCGGTGGTCGATGAGCTCGGTGGGCGGACGTCGACGCTCGTCGACGCCGACGCCGCCACCGCCGGCGGAGCCCGCTGGTACCTCGGCCAGTGGAGCTACGGCCGCATCTGGCTCGCCCCCGAGCGGCCGGCCGATCCCGAGTGCCGCCTGCTGGCTGCGCTCTCTCTGCCCGCGGCGACGCACGACGCCGTCGTCGCGCGCGCCGTCAGCATCCAGCAGTCGTGGCAGACGTGCGACCCCGAGATGGACGCGTTCTTCGACAACCTCGACGCCGAAGGACTGCAGCGCGTGCTCCACGAAGTGCACGAGACCGTCGATCACACCGATCCGATGCTGCTCTATGTCGGCGACGACACCCTCACCAATTTCGGCAAGCTCAACAACCTGCAGGAGCGCGGCGCCGACCTGCCGCGCTGCTTCCACCGCCGCGCGCGGGAGATGGCGCGCGACCGCTGGACGACGGCGGAGCGGATCTACGTCTTCTGCGTCTACTGGCTGCGCAGGGCCGGCTGCCGCGGCGAAGAATTCTGCGGCCGCCAGCTCAACCCCACGCTGCTGCGCGAATACTTCGCGGAGCGGTTGGCGGGCTACCGCGCGCTCGCGCCGGAGCTCTGCGAGGAAGAAGCCTCATCCATCGCCGACCAGGCGCGGCTGCTCGCGCGCTGCAAGGCCGGGAGCGCACAGCAGCTCTTGACGTATCGCTGGATCAACGGGCTCACGTTCTACAAGGAGGAGCGCGTGTGCTCGCGCTCGAGCGCGCGCTTCGGCGTCGACACGCTGCCGCCGGCGCTGCGCGTGTACATCGCGGACGCGTGCGGCGTCGACACCGGGCAGCACGAGTCGCTCGCCTCGCTGTTCGACGCGTGCGTGGCGCAGATGGCGCGCCGCGGGTTCGCCAGCGACGACGACAAGCTGAACGCGTTCGAAGGGCTGCTGAAGGCGATTGTCGACTGCGCCATCGACGCCACCGGCAGCGACATCGGCATGAGCCGTGGCACGCGCGACGTCGCGCGCATGCAGCGCGCGTTCGGCGAGCAGCGTTATGCGGAGATCTGCGGGTGGCAGAGCCCCGACTACTTCTGCGCGGTCTTCCCGAGCGCCGCCCTGCGAGAGCAGCTCGCGGGCAACCCCGAGCTGCTGGTGAAGATCCTGTACGCGTGCTCGGCGCGCATGCAGTTCAACCACTGGCACTACATCCCGGGCCACTGCCCGCCCGAGGGCGTGCCGGCCGACCGGCACTACTACTACCCGCCCGGCGTGGCGGACCTCGCCGAGTGGAGCGACCAACATCACACGGGCCACGTGTTGGCGCAGGTGCGCTACAGCATCCGCTCGCCGGCGCCGCTGTCGTTTGGCGGAAAGCTCTACCCGGGCATGGTCGACCTGCGCCTCTTTCGCCAGAGCAGCGCGCCGTACACGCCCGAAGAGCTCATGACGGCGCTGACGTACACGGACTACGTGCGCGCGCTGCAACAGTCGCTGTCGGATCACCTCGCGCGCGGCGGCGACCCTCTCGTGGTCGCCGCGTTCGGCAAGGATTGGTACCGCGACTATTACGGTGGCCGGCGCGCGCCCGGCGCCGCTGTGGAAGCCGCCTCCGCTGCGACCGGAGCGCCTGCGCCTGCGCCTTTCGCGATGGCGTCGGCGCGCGCGGCGCCGAGCACCGCGCTGTTCCGCATCCTGTGCCGGCACGCCGCCGAGGACGCCGGGCATGCCGCGCTGATCGAAGCGCGCCAGCCCGAGCCGGACGTCACGATCAGCTCCCGCAGGCTCCTCGCTCACGCGCAGGCGCTGCGCGACGCCATGCTCGGCGGCGGCCTCGCGCCCGGCGCCGCCGTCGCGGTCTTGTCCGAGCGCGCCGTGCATCAGACGGTGGCGATCGTCGCCGGCATCGCCAACGGGCTGATCGTCAACCCGCTCAACCCCGCGCTCTCGCCGCAGGTGCTGCGGGGGCAGATGGAGCACGCGCAACCCGCTTGGCTGATCGTCGACAGCGGCGTCGCGCCGCCGGCGGGTCTGCCGGGCACCGTGCGGTGCATCGCCTGGGACGACGTGTTTGCGAACGTCGCCCAACACGAAGCGCTGCCTGTCCCGACCGTCGACGACGGCGCCCCTCGCGAGGACGCGGGCGGCCTCTTGATCTACACGTCCGGCACCACGGGCGCCTCGAAGGGCGTGCTCTTGAGTTGGTCGAACATCGAAGCCAACGTGCGCTACGCCGTCGACGCGCTCGGCTTCGAGCCCGGGCAGGTGACGGGCAGCCTGCTCCCGCGCTTTCACACGTTCACGCTCATCAGCGACCTCTTCCCGGCGCTGCTGCTCGGCGGCACCGGGGTGCTGGCAGACACCTTCGATCTGTCCAACGTGAAGTGGACGGTGGACGCCTTTGTTCGCCACGGCGTGCGTTCGTACAGCGCCGTGCCCGTCATCTTCGACGCGCTGTGTGCCTTGAACGCCTGGGCCTCCGCGCCGGCGCTGCGCATGGCGATCGCCGGCGCTGCGCCGCTCAAGGAGAACACGCGGCTCACGTATAAGAAGGCGTTCGGCCACCCGATCATCCCCTGCTACGGCCTGAGCGAGACGACGTGCTTCGCCGCCATCTCACCGCCGGACGCCATCCGACCCGGCGCCGTCGGTCGCGCCGCCGGCATCGAGATCCGCGTCGTCGACGAAGAGGGCGCTCCGCTCGGCAGCGGCGTCACCGGTGAGCTCGAGATGCGCGGCGCTTCGGTGATCAACAGCGGCTATTTCCACGACACCGACGGCCAGTTCGCGCGCGCGTTCACCGCCGACGGCTGGTTCAAGACGGGCGACGTCGGACGCATCGACGACGACGACTATGTGTACGTAACCGGCCGCAAGAAGAACATGGTCATTCGCGGCGGCGAGAAGGTCTATCTCGAAGACGTTGACCGTTGCCTCGCCGAATTCCTGGGCGTCCTCGACTGCGCCAGCATCGTGCTGTGCCAGCCGAACGAGCCCGACCTGGCGTTGACGTTCATCGTCACCTCCGGTTCTCCACTGCCGCTTGACGAGGTCACCGCGCACGTGCGCGCCGCGCTTTCGGCGCATCACGTCCCCGACCGCATCTACTTCGTCGAGCGCATCCCGCGCACGGCGACCGGCAAGGCCTCGCATCCGGAGCTGCTCGCGCTGTCCAAGGCGCTGCGCTCCTCCCAGGAGGGCGCGTGATCATCGATAGCCACGCGCACGCGGCGCTGGAGGAGGTGCTGCCCACGCGCTTCTTCGACGGGTGGGTCGACAACCTCGAGCGCTTGTTGCCGTCCGATGCGTCGCCGGCGCAGCGCGCGGCGCTCAGCGCGATGTTTCGCGCCGCAAACCAGGACCCGGGCTGCGACCGGCTGGTGGCCGAGATGGATCGCGCCGGCATCGCCAAGACGGTGCTGTTGATCGTCGACTTCGGGTACGCGTATCCCGATCAGCTCGACGCGCTCGAGAGCATCTACGAGCTGCATCGTCAGCTCATGCAGCGCCACGCGGGCCGCTTCATCGTCTTCGCGGGCATCGATCCGCGCCGCGGTCAGGCGGGCGTCGACCTGCTGGAGCGCGGCCTGCGGGATTGGGGCTTTCGCGGGATGAAGATCTATCCCCCGTGTGGCTACTCGCCGGACGCGCGCGAGCTCGATCCCTTCTACGAGGTCTGCACGCACTACAGCGTCCCGGTGCTGTCCCACATCGGGCCGACGTCGCCCACGTTGTCGTTCAAGCACACGCGGCCCGAGCACATCGAGGACGCGGCGTTCCGCTTCCCCGGCGTGAACTTCATCCTCGGCCACGCCGGCGTCACGTGGCGCGCGGAGGCCAGAATGCTCGCGGCCTTCAGGCCGAACGTCTACCTCGACCTCTCGGGCTTCCAGCCGCACTGGAAGCGCGGGGAGCTCGACGGGATCCTGGCCGAGCACAAGCGTGACGGCGTGCTGCGCAAGCTCTTGTTCGGCACGGACTGGCCCATCCACTTCCTGCACGGCGATCAGCAGCAGTGCGTGGAGGCGTTCCGCGACTGCGCGCGGCGCGGGGTCATCACCGAGGAAGAGCTGGGCTGGCTCTTCTACCGGAACGCGCAGAGGCTGTTCGGGGACGCCGCCGGCGGCGAGGAAGCCGCGAGGTAGGGTGCGCGCCGCGCGCTGGGCTACCATTGGCTGGAAAGGGAACTCTCATGTCAACCCGGCAGGCCGTGCTCGATGTGCTCGCCAAACATGCGCAGTGCGACGCCGCCACGCTCTCACCCGAGGACGTCCTGGCCGACGTCGGCGTCAATTCTCTCAAGTTCATCATGGTGCTCCTGGAGATCGAGCAGGTGACGGGGAAGAAGGTCATGGACATCAACAAGATCGGCAAGCTGAAGACGGTGGGCGACGTCCTTGCGCTGACCGAGTCGTAGGGAACCCCGATGCACGACATCCGCCTCGCCCGACAAGACGACGAGATCGCCGCGACGTTCGCCGTGATGCACCAACTGCGCACGCATCTCGTCGAGAGCGACTACGTCGCGCTGGTGCGTAAGCTCCAGGCACAAGGGTACTTGTTGGCCTACGTGGACGACGGCGAGCGCGTGGTGGCCGCCGCCGGTTTCAAGCTCGGCGCCTCGCTCGCCTGGGGCGACTACGTCTATATCGACGACCTCGTCACCGACACCCGCGCGCGCTCGGCCGGGCACGGTGCGCGGCTGATGGCATGGGTCGCCGATTACGGCCGCCAACGCGGCTGCACCGAGCTCCACCTGGACTCCGGGGTGCAACGCTTCGCCGCGCACCGCTTCTATCTGCGCGAGCGCATGGACATCACCTGCCATCACTTCTGTCTACGCATCGCGTAGGAAATGAGACTTCGCGGGTCAGCGCACCGGACCGGCGGGCACCGCGAGCGGGGCGCCAGACGCGGCCACGGCGCGCGCGACGTCGGGCGGCAGCGCTCGCCGGCGGGGCGCCGGGGGCGCGTCGAGCAGCGCGCGGGCGAGCTCGGCGGCGGCCTCGAGGGCGCCGATGGGCACGCGATCGCTGGCGGCGACGTCGACGAGGAGGCGGCCGTCGGCGAGCTGGACGGCGAGCGCGCCGTGCGCGTCGAAGAGCGCGTCGACGGCGGCGCGCACGCGGGTCCGCGCACCGCTGCCGGCGGGAGCGTCGCCGCGCTCGCCGTCGGGGTGGCCCGGGCGCGCGAGGTCGAGGGGGAGCGCTTCGGGGCCGCGCGCGAGCGCGGCGCGGTAGATGAGGAGGCGGGGGGAGCGGTCGGCGCGCTCGATCCGTCCGCGGATCTCCCAGGTCGGCACCTCGTCGCCGCCGAGGCAGAGGCGGCCGCGCACGAGCTCGAGCCGGGCCACGCCGTCGTCGAAGCGGGCGCACGGGTGCGCGAAGGGAAGGCCCGCCGTCGACGACCGCAGGCGCGGATCTCCGGCGAACGGCCTGCGCGCTGACCGGCCCGCGAGCGCCGCGAACACGGCGACGATGGTTCCGAAGATGATCGTGGCGGCGAGCCCCATGCCGCCGATCCTAGCGTCCCGCCACGTCGCCGACGCGCCCGACGCGCGCGGACGACGCCGGCGCTCGCGCGCGTAGACATCTCGTCTCCGCGGGGAACGCCGCTGCGCCGCTCAACGCAGCGCGAGGACGCTCCGGGCGACGCCTTCGGCGTCGAGGCCGTGCTTTTTGTAGAGCGCCTTGGGGTCGCCGGACTCGCCGAAGACGTCCTGCACGCCGAGGCGCAGCAGGCGCGCCGGCGTCCGCGACGTCAACGACTCGGCCACCGCCCCGCCGAGGCCGCCGAGCACGTTGTGGTCCTCCACCGTCACCAGGCCGAGCTTGCACTCCCGGGCCGCCTTCTCGATGGCGTCGTCGTCCACGGGCTTGATGGTCGACGCGTTCAAGACGCGGGCCGACACGCCCTGCTTGGCGAGCAGCGCCGCCGCATCGACGGCGCCGCCGACGCAGCCTCCGGTCGCGAGGATGGCGACGTCGGTGCCCTCGAGGAGCGTGGGGAACCTTCCCGGCACGAAGCGGTAGCCCTCGGGGTGCACCCGCGGCACGTCCTGCCGCGTGAGCCGCAGGTACGCCGGGCGCGGATCCGTCGCGAGGTGGTCCACCATCTGCGCGGTCTCGACGTCGTCGGCCGGCTGCAACACCAACATGGTGGGCAGCGAGCGCATCAGCGCCAGGTCCTCGAGGCCTTGCTGCGAGTAGCCGTCGGGGCCGATGCCGACGCCGGCGTGCGTGCCGACGATGCGCACGCGCGCCTGCGAGTACGCCACGCTCATCTTGATCTGGTCGAAGCGCCCCGTGATGAAGCAGGCGAACGAGCAGCAAAACGGCGTGTAGCCCGAGAGCGCGAGCCCGGACGCGGTGCCGAGCATGTTCGCCTCCTGGATGCCCATCTCGAAGAAGCGATCGGGGTGGGCCTTGGCGAACACCACGGACATCGTGGACTTGCTGAGGTCGGCGTCGAGCACCACGACCTTGTCGTCGCGATCGCCGAGCGCCTTGAGGGCTTCGCCGAACGCCTTGCGCGTGGCCATGGGCTTGACGACGTCGACGGCTGCGGTGGGGTGGTTCATGCGAGCTCCTTCATGGCGCGCTCGTACTCGTCTTTGTTCGGCGCCTTGCCGTGCCAGCCGACGGTGTCCTTCTCGAAGAAGCTCACGCCCTTGCCCTTGATGGTGTGGGAGAGCACCACCGTAGGCCTGGCGGTCTCCGCGCGCGCGGCCGCGCACGCCGAGCGAATCTCGTCGACGGAGTGGCCGTCGATGGTCAGCACGTTCCAGCCGAACGCGCGCCACTTTTCGGCCAGCGGCTCGAGGGGCATGACGTCGGAGACCAGGCCGTCGATCTGTCCGTTGTTCCAGTCCACGAACACCGTGAGGTTGGTGGCGCCGAGCTTGGGCGCCGACAGCGCCGCCTCCCACACCTGCCCCTCCTGCAGCTCGCCGTCTCCGGTGACGACGTAGCAGCGCCAGGCCGGGCCCTTGTCGCCGCCGGTCGACGCGGCGCCGCCGAGCTTGCCGGCGAGCGCGATGCCCTGCGCCACGCTCAGGCCCTGCCCGAGGGAGCCTGTGGACGCCTCGATGCCGGGGAGGAGCGCGTTGGCGGGGTGTCCCTGCAGGGGCGAGCCCAGCTCCCGCAGCGTGCTCAGATCGGACAGCGGGAAGTAGCCGCGCTCGGCCATCACCGCGTACAGCGCGGGGACGCCGTGGCCCTTGGAGAGCACGAAGCGATCGCGCTCGGGCCACGAGGGGTTCTTCGCATCGAAGCGCATCTCGCCCGAATAGAGGGTGAGGATGATCTCGAGGGCGGAGAAGCTCCCGCCGGGGTGGCCGCTGCCGGCCTTGGTGATGGCCTCGAGGATGTGGCGCCGGAGCTTCTTGGCGGTCTCCCGGAGCTCGTCCACGCTGATTTGCTGCATGCCCCCGCTTATGTTCCCGGTGCGTCGACGACAAGAGGTGGCGTAGCTTCCGCCCATGGAAAACGGTTCGCCCGAGGCATCGCTCCTCGCGAAGAGCCCCGCGCCCGCGGCGCGCGGCGTGTTCCGCTTCATCGATCGGCTGCTGCCGGCGGTGGTGCGGACCACGGCCGACGAGCTGCGGCGCGGTCGCATCTTCCTGGCCATCTGGGGGCTGTTGTCCCTGGCGGCGTGGTTCTTCGCGTGGGCCATCCTCAACGACGGGGCCACGTCCGGCGTCCCCGCAAACGCCGTCGTCCTCATCATCGGCGGCGCGCTCGCCACGATCATCCTCCCCATGGCGCACTGGCTCGAGAGCGTCCGCCGCGCAGGCGCCGTGCTCACCGTGGAGTTCGTCGCCGTCGTGCTCTTCCTCGGCTGGACGGGCAGCGGTCCCGGCGACGCCTCGCAGTGGTTCCTGATGCTCGCGCCCCTCGTCGGCGCGTTTCTGGTCGGCACGCGCGCGGGCCTCGTGGCCGCCGGCGTGTCCATCGTGGGCACGTTCGGCCTCTACGTCGCCAAGGACGTGCTCCAACTGCCGTTCGGCGTGCGCGACGCCACCGCCGACTGGTTCGACGCCATGGGAGGCGCGTTCGTCATCGGCATCGCCGCCGTCATCGCCTTCGCGTGGGAGGCGGCGCAGCGTGACAGCTTGACCCGCGTCGCCGAGGCCCTGCAGGAGCTGCGCGGCAAGAACAGCGAGCTCGAGGCGTTGGCGCAGCGGTTCGCCGAGGCGCGGGATCGTGCCGTCGAGGAGAACCAGCGCAAGGGCGTGTTCCTCGAGAGCATGCGCACCTTCTCGGAGCAGCAAGGCCACGCGCTCGAGCGCACGCGCCTGGCCACCGCGCAGCTCGCCGACACCATTCGCGCCATCTCGACGTCGGTGGAGACGCTGGCGGCGTCGAGCCAGGCCTCGGACACCACCGTCTCCGACATGGCGGAGAGCGCGTCGCGGGTGTCGCAGACGGCGCAGTCGCTGGTGGCCGGCGTCGAAGAGGCGGACCGGGCGCTCGCGGGGCTGACGGCGGCGGTGGCGTCGGTGCAGGCGCAGTACGACGACCTGCGGCGCGGCGCCGAGAGCACGGCGGCGGCCATGCTCGAGATGGAGCGGTCGGTGTCGCTCGTGGAGCAGCGCGCGGTGCGTACGGTGGAGCTGTCAGACGCCATGATCCGCGACGCCGAGCGTGGGCGCGAGGCGGTGCGGCGCACCATCGCCGGCGTCGACGACATCCGGGCGAACGCGCGCCTCGCGGGCGAGGTGATCCGCACGCTCGACGGCCGCGTCGCCGCCATCAGCGCCATCAACAGCGTCATCGACGAGGTGGCGGTGGAGACCAACGTGCTTGCGCTCAACGCGTCCATCATCGCGGCGCAGGCGGGGGAGCGCGGACAGGGCTTCGCCGTCGTCGCGGACCAGATGCGCTCGCTCGCGGCGCGCACCGCGCTGTCCACGCGCGAGATCTCCCTGGTCATCCGCGCGGTGCAGTCGGAGGCAAAAAACGCCGTCGACGCCATCCAGAAGGGTGAGCGCGCCGTCGACCAGGGCGTCACGTTGTCCGAAGACGCCGCCGGCGCCCTCGAGCAGATCGTGTCCTCGGCGCGCCAGGCCACCGAAGAGGTCCGCGGCATCGAGCAGGCGACGATGGAGCAGGCCAAGCGCGCCCGCGACGTCGGGGGGGCGATGGGGGAGGTCACGCGCCTCGTCTCCGACGCCAGCGCGGCCACCTCCGAGCACGGGCGCTCGGCGCGCCTCATCGAGGCCACCATGCAGCGCCTGCGCGCGGCCGCGCCCGACCTCGAGCAGCGCAGCCGCCAGCAGGCCGACGGCGCACGCCTCGCGCGCGCGGCGCTCGCAAAGATCTCGGAGATGGCCAGGCGCCTGTCCACGGTGCAGAGCGACCAGACCCGCTCGAGCGCGCAGACACTGCGCGCCGTCGAGGAGATCCAGCGCGCGCAGCGCGGCCAGGACGAGGCCATGCGCCAGCTCTCGGAGTAGTCCGCCACGGGCGCTTCGCGGCCGGCCTGGTATCCTTCCCGTGGTGCGCGCGCTCATCGTCGCCGCCGGGGCCGTCGTCGCCTGTGCAGGGTGCCCACCCACCGGACCGATCTCCGACGGCGGCCACTATCAGCTCGTCGGCAGCGGCCTCGTCACCTCCGACGGCGCGCTGCCCGCGGCGTGGGACCACGAGCCCGTCCTCGTCGGGACGCGCGCCTGTCCGGCGCCGGCATGCCTCGACGACGCGTGCGCGCCGCCGTCGACCGACGCCGAGGGCTTCAGCGCCGGCTGCGTCAGCGCCGCCGCCTCGGGCGCGCTCGTCGACGACGACGGCTGCCTCTCGTTCGCCTCCGCGGGCGAAGGGAGCTGGTCGCTCGTCCCCACGAGCACCTGCGCCGTGCCCGCTCGCAGCCGAGCAGCCGGGCTCGGGGGGCGGTCTGCCGTCGACGCTGTCCGCCGCCGACGCCTCCTTCGTCCCGAACGCGCCGTGTCCGCCGCGCGCGTCGGCGCCGCCACCGGCGCAGGCCGCTCCCGCCGGCGGAGGGTGCTCGTGCGGCGCCGGCGACGCCGCCCCCACCGCGGCGCTCTTCGGGCTCGCCGGCGTCCTCGCCGCGTGTCGCCGTCGCTGGCGCCGGCGCGCGTGACCCTTCCCGGGCGCGCAGCTACATTCGCCGCGTGACGTTCTTCAAGACCACGCGCCGGCGTGTGATCGCGTTCGGAGCCGCGGGGGCGGCTGCGCTCGCGGCGGGCGAGGCGTTGCGTTGGTTCGCGTTCGGCTACGACCTCCACGGCGACGACCCTCCTGTGGCGCTGTCGAGTAAGGAGCTCGTCGTCGTGCGGGCCATCGTCGAAGCCCTCTGCCCGCCCGACGGTGACTTCCCGTCGGGCGTCGCGCTGCGCGTGCCGTACAGCATCGACGAAGAGGTCTATTCGCAGACGCCGGAGCTGCGGAGCGACATGAAGGCGGCCATCGAGGTCATCGAGCACGCGCCCCCGCTCGTCGGTGTCCCGCACCGCCTGAGCGCGCTCCCGCCCGACAAGCGCGCGGAGGTCTTTCAGCGGCTCTTGCAGAAGGGGCCCGACGTCATCGTGCAGGCGGGGGTGGCGCTCAAGGAGATGACGTCTCTGTACGCCTACGGCTCCGAGGCGACGTGGTCCGCCATCGGCTACGACGGCCCCTGGGTGAAGACCGTGGTGCCGCCGCCGTCGCACGCGCGCTACGCCGCGGCCGCGGCCGCCGCCGCCGCCAAGGGGAGGAGGGCGTGAGCCTCTCCGACGAGCTCGCCGTCACCCAGGGCAAGGACGTCACCGCTGATCGCACGGAGACCGCTGACGTCTGCGTCATCGGCTCCGGCTGCGGCGGCGCGTCGCTGGCCAACCGGCTGGCCGCGCAGGGCAAGAGCGTGGTCGTCGTCGAGCGCGGGGGCTTCTACTCGGCCAAGGACTTCGATCAGCGCGAGGTCCACATGCTCGCCAAGATCGACGGCGCCCGCGGCCTCGACACCTCCGACGACGGCGGCGCCTCCTTCACCTACGGCAACAACGTCGGCGGCGCGTCGGTGCACTACTGGGCCGACAGCTATCGCACCCCGCCGGACCGTTTGAAGCTGTGGGCGGAGCGCTTCGGCATCGAGGGTCACGACGAGGAGACGCTGCGGCCGTCCTTCGACGAGATCGAGCGCGACCTCAACGTGCACGAGGCGGACGACGCCCACGTGAACACCATGAACCGGCTCGTCCACGACGCCGCCACCGCGCTCGGCTGGGCGGTGGAGCGCGTGCCCCAGGCGCGCCGCGGCTGCCCGGGATCCGGGCACTGCATGCAGGGCTGCGCGTACGACGCCAAGCAGTCGCAGCTCGTCACGTACATCCCCGCGGCGCTCTCCCGCGGGGCCAAGCTGTTCTCCGACGCCCGCGCCGTGGAGCTCGTGAGCGACGCGCCCGGCGTGCAGGGCACGGTGCGCGCGCTGCGTTGCCGCATCGTCGACCGCGCGAGCGGCCGCGACGCCGGGCCGACGCTCACGGTGAAGGCCAAGGCGTTCGTCGTCGCCGCCGGCGGCTACGGCACGCCGGAATTCCTCTTGCGCCAGAGGGGCCTCAAGGACCGCCTGCCGCACCTGGGCGAGCACTTCTTCTGCAACCCCTGCGCGCAGGTGCACGGGGTGTTCCCTGAGGAGATCGTGCAGTGGCGCAACATCCCCGCGGCGTGGGGCGTCACGCACTTCCGCCTCGCGAGGGAGCAGGCCGGCGCGTACGTCGAGGGCGGCTACCTCTTGATGGCGAACCAGCTCCACCCGGCAGTGCTGAGCGCGTGCCTGCTCGTCGACGGCAAGCGCCAGCGCGAGATCATGCTCCGCTACCGGAACCTCGGCGGCGCCATCGCGTGGATCGACGACGCCGAGGAGGGGCGCGTGTGGATCGACGGCGCTGCGGACACCGGGCGGCGTCGCGTGCACGTGCCCCTCGGCGGCGGCAACGGACTGCGCCTGAAGGACGCGTGGAGCAAGGGCGCGCGCATGCTGTTTGAGGCCGGGGCCACCGAGGTCTTCTTCGGCGACGTGAACGACACGCGCATGCGCGACGTCGCCGCCGTCGGCGCCGCCGTGGCGTCTTTGGACATCCGCCCGTCGCGAAACGTCTTCGCCACCCCGCACCCTGGCGGGGGCGCCCGCATGGGCAGGGACGCATCGACGAGCGTGGTGGGCTTCGACCACCGCGTCCACGGCACCGACAACCTCTATGTCTCGGACCCGAGCGTCTTCCCGACGCCGCCGAGCGTGGACCCGAGCCTCTCCATCATGGCCTTCAGCTTCGTCGCCGCCGCCGCCGTGGCCGCGCGCGTCTGACGTCAGCGGACGTAGATGGCGCCGCCGTAGATCCAGACGTAGTCGGTGCCGTCGGCGATCTTGTCGTCGAGGAGGGTCGTGGCGTCCGCGCGCATGTCCTGGCGCAGGTGCAGCGGGAGGATGCGCACCTCGGCCCGCCAGGCGCCGGGCAGGTCGGCGACGACCTCGAGGTGGTCGCCGGTGCTCTTGCCCACTTCGACCCATCCAGAAGCGTCGTTGGTGGCGCGAAGCACGCGAAGGGTGATCACCGGCGCCTCGCGGGAGGGATCGAGGTCCTTCACCTTGGGCTTCTCGACGACGATGCGCGCGCCGACGGGCGCGGTGTCTCCCATTTCGATGGTCGTGGAACCGTCGACGGCATAGGAGTCGAAGCCCACCGGGTACCCCATCATCTCGAACGCGCCGTAGTTGCGCCCGGCGAGGAGCGCCTCCTTCAGCGAGCGGTCATCCCAGGTGCCGTCGGCGGCCGTGCGGATGCGCAGGTGGTTCGAGAACGCGATCATCATGCGCCGGTAGCTGTCGGCCCGCTCGCCGTCCTCCATGATGGTCGTGAACGTGTTGCGATGGCAGTCGGTGCCCATGGTGGTGACGACGTGCTTTCCGCCTGCGAGCACGTTGCCCCAGCGCGTGAGGTAGCGCGGGTCCTCGGACCAGATGGACATGATGAGCAGGTCCGGGACCGGGATGGTCTTGTCGCCGTCGTTCCAGCGCAAAAGCAGGTCGAGCGCCTGGCCCGCGCCGAGGATGGTGTTGGCGTGCAGGTTGTACATCTCGAAGCCGTCGTTGGGCATGGCGGCGAGCTCGTCGACGGAGAAGTCCTCGGGGTGCGCGAGCAGCACGACGGCGCCGTGGTCGTGCAGCGTCTGCACCGCCTCTTCGGTGCGCTGGCCGTAGAGATCGCCGCGCTGGTCCGGCGGGGCGGCGTGGCCCTCGAGGCCGACGGGCATCATCCCGCCCTCGTTGCCCGCCATGATCATCGCGGTGTGGCCGTCGTCGCAGGTGATGACGTTGGCGCTGTCGATGCCGTCGTGGCTGATGAGGACGTCGCCGCGGTCCTCCCGGTACAGCAGCGCCTCGGGGAACTCGGTGGTGTCGAAGGACTCGCGGTGGTCGGTGAGGAAGGCGAAGTCGTGCTGCGACTGGCACAGCCCGCGGCGGAAGTCGTCGAAGCACACGGGATCGCGCGTGCCGTCGTCGAGGACGGGCTTGCCGTCGCAGGCGTCGTGCGAATAGACCGAGTGCGAGTGCACGAGGCCGCGCACGTCGGCGAAGCCGCGCACGGTCGCCGTCTCCGACGGGTACACCACGCTGGGCTTCCAGACCGGGCCGGTCTTCTTGGCGGCTTCGGGGGTGCAGGCGAGGGCGCCGAGGGCCGCGAGGGCGGCGACGAGGGCGCGGGCGGAGGACGGGGACAAAGCCATGCGGGCCCATAGCGCGCCCGCTCCCTGCGGGAAACGTCCCCAACCCCGACGGGCACGGGGCCGTCAGCGCGGCCGGCCGCGCACCTCGTCGAGGATGGCCTGAAAGCCGCCTCGGGACTGCACCTTCAAGCGCGGCACCGCCGACAGCACGCCCGGCGCGAGCGCGTATTGCTCGCAGACGATGCTCAGCCGCGCGCGCGAGGCGCGCACCGTCTCCACCTCGTGGCCGAGCCGGCCGGCGAACAGGACGAAGCGCCCGCCGCGCGGCACGATCGCCTCGACGGCGTCGCCCGGCGGGCCGCGGCCGGCGCCGTCGTCGAACAGGAGCAGCCGGCCGCCCTCGAGGTCTTCGGGGACGTCGAGGTAGAGGACGGCGACCGCCTCGGGGACGACGGAGCCGTTCGGGGGCCCGAGGGTGGCGTCGACGTGGCGGCCGACGCCGGCGCCGGCGGGAACCGACAGGACGTTCAGGTACAGCGCGTTCGGCACCGGAGGCCCGCCGAGGAGCGGCCGGCGCTGCACCTCGCGCGCGGGGTGGGCGTCGAGGGCGAGCGCGAGGAAGGGCGCGACGAACGGGAAGCGCGCCTCGACGTCGGCGCGCGCGCTCCGGTGGAACGTCACGGCGAAGCCGCGCGTCGCGAGGAACGTGCCGCCGAGGGGGCTGTCGCTCATGAGCTTCGACGACAACACGCCGTCGCGCAGGGCCTCGAGGGCCCCGCCGGAGACGGCGTCGTCGACGATCACGACCGCGGGCACGCGCGAATGTTCCGGGATCCGCCCGCGTTCGGCAAACTGTCCACATGCGCCCTCGTCCTCCGGCCCCCTCCAGGTGGGGCGCGCCCCCATGGCGCGCGCGGCCGAGGCCCCGCTCGAGCGACGCCTCGCGGCCGCGTCGCGCGCTGTTCGCGCTCGCGGCGATCGCCGTCGCCTTCGCCGCCGCCGGCGCCGGGGCGGCGCACGCGGAGCCGGAGCGGGTGGCCGCGGCGCGCGCGCGCAAGATGACGGCGGTGCGCGCGATGTTCGACGCGGCGCACCTCGCGTACCCGCCGAAGGAGCTGTTCCTGCGCGCGTTCAAGAAAGAGGGCGTCGTCGAGCTGTGGGGCGGCGACGGCAAGGATCCGCTGGTCCTCGTGAAGAGCTACGCCGTGTGCGCCTCGTCGGGGGAGCTCGGGCCCAAGCACAAGCAGGGCGACCTCCAGGTCCCCGAGGGCTTCTACGCCATCGACGCGGTCAACCCCTGGTCGAGCTTCCACCTGTCGCTCCACGTCGACTACCCGAACGCCGCCGACCGCGCGCGCGGCCGTCGAGAGGACACCCGACACCTCGGCGGCGCCATCATGGTCCACGGCGACTGCGTCACCATCGGCTGCATTCCGCTCGAGGACGACCCCATCGAGGAGGTCTACCTCGCCGTCAGCGACTTTCGCTTCGCCCACGCGCGGCCGCGCAAGGTCCCCATCCACATCTTCCCCGAGCGCCTCGACGACCCCGCCCTCGCCGCGCTCCTCGCGAGCGACGCCGACGACGACACCAAGCGGGTGTGGGAAGAGCTCGCCGCCGGCTACCGCGCCTTCGAGGACACCCGGCGGGTCCCGCGCGTCACCGTCGACAAGGCCGGGCGCTACGTGGTGCACCCGCGCTGATCTCCCGCGCGCAGTCTCTCGCACCCGCGGCCGAGGCCGCGGGCACGAGCCGAGCTCAAAGCTTCGTGAAGTCGGGCTTGCGCTTCTCGAAGAACGCCGCGAACGCCTCCGCCGCCTCCGGCGACCCGAGCCGCGAGGCGAACATCACCGCCTCGTCGTAGAGCACCTTCTTCACCTGCTCCTTCACCGGCGCGCGCAGCAGGCGCTTGCTCTCGCGCAAGGCCGCCGCCGGCAGCGCCGCGAGCCGCTCGGCCTTGGCGCGCGCGAACGACGCGAGCTCCCCCGCGGGGACCACGCGCGTGACGATGCCGGCGTCGCAGGCGGTGGCGGCGTCGACGGGCTCACCGAGGAGCAGGATCTCGTTGGCCTTGGCGAAGCCCGCCATGCGCGGCAGCAGGAACGACGAGCCGCCCTCGGGGACGAGGCCGAGCGGCACGAACGGCGCCGTGAGCTTGGCCGTGTCCGCAGCGTACGCGAGGTCGCAGTGCAGGAGCATGGTCACCCCGATGCCGACGGCGGCGCCGTTGACGGCCGCCACCATGGGCTTTTCGAAGTCGACGATGCCGAGGAGGAAGCGGAACACCGCGCTGTCCTCGCCCGTGGGCGGGTTCTGCATGAAGTCGAAGAGGTCGTTGCCCGCGGTGAAGGCGCTCCCGTTGGCCTGGAACAGCAGGACGCGCACGGCGTCGTCCTTGCCGGCGTCGTCGAGGGCGGCGACGAGGTCCTCGTACATCTGCACGGTGAACGCGTTCTTCTTCTCGGGACGGTTGAAGGTGACGGTGCAGATGCCGCCGGCCTTCTCGACGAGCACGTGTCGTTCGCTGTCAGCCATGCGGCTCCTCCATGGGGCCCGCCGCCGACGGGCGCGTTCCCTGTTTGCTCGCCGCCAGCGGCGCGCGGGCCATCAGCTCCGCGGTGAGCGTGTTCACGACGTGGGACGCGCACGCGAGCCCGAACGCGCCCGTGACGAACACCGCGGTGCCGTCGATGAGCGTCTTTTCGTCGCAGGCGTGGCTGTTGGCGCGGATGTCGGCGACGAGCTCGTCGCCCTTGGGGCACACGCACGAGAAGCCCTCGCCGTGGTCGTACGTGAGCTCTTTGGGCCACGCGCGCTTCTCGTCCGACGACACCGCGGTGATGCCCATGGGGCCCTCGCCGGGGAGCCCGTGCTTGGTGCGGAGGATCTTGCGCATCTCCCGGGCCATGGGGTCGACGATGGTGTCGGCGAGGTCCGCGATGCGCACGCGGGTGGGGTCGAGCTTGCCGGCGGCGCCCATCGACGACACCACGGGGATGCCGCGGTCGCGGCAGGTGGCGAGCAGGTGGGCCTTGGCGGTGAGGTTGTCGATGCAGTCGACGACGAAGGACCAGCGGCCGTCGCCGTTGCCCCAGTGCGCCGGCGCGGTGAGCACGTCGTCGGCGCGCTGGTGGTTGTAGAAGGCGCGCTTGGCCTCCACGCGCGCCTGCGGGTTGATGAGCCGCAGGCGGTCGCGCAGCACCCAGGCCTTGGGCTTGCCGATGTTGCCCTGGAGCGCCTGGAGCTGGCGGTTGGCGTTGGTGACGCAGACGTCGTCGAAGTCGACGAGCATGACGTGGCCCACCGCCGAGCGCGCCAGCGCCTCCGCGGCAAAGCTGCCGACACCGCCGAGGCCGACGACGACGACCTTGTGGGACATGAGCTGCGCGACGGCGCCGTCGCCGTAGAGGCGGCCGAGCCGGTCGAAGCGCCGGTGGAGCTTGTACGTGGTCTCCTCGGTGGTGTTGTCGAGCACCGAGGGGCGCACGGCGGGGCCGTGATCGCAGTCGTGTCGTTGGCTGACCATCCCGCCGGTCTAGCGGCTCGGAAAGGCCCCGTCAGCACCCGCGCCGGCCCTCCTGGCCCGGCGACGCCGCGGGCGATCTACCATCGCCGGCATGCATGCCCTCGTCGTCCTCGCGCTCCTCGCCTCCGCACCCGACGCAAGCGCCGATCGCTGTCCGCGGCCCGACGTCTCGAAGCCGCGCCCCTGGGGCGCGCGGAGCGCGCACGGCGTCACGGCCATCACCATCCGCAGGAGCGCGTGCTTCGGTACGTGCCCCGTGTACACGTACACGGTGCACGCGGGCGGCGCCGCCGAGTACGAGGGCAAGGCGCACGTCGACCACGTCGGCAGACGCACGGGGACGGCGCCGGTCACCCTCTTCAACGAGCTCGCCCGCTTCGCCGTCGACAGCGGCTTCATGTGCTTCAACGACGAGTACGCCGTGCCCGTCACCGACTTGCCGAGCGTGTTCGTCACGGTGACGCGAGACGGGGTGACCAAGACCGTGCGCAACTACGGCGGCGCCGGGCCGTCGGCGCTGTGGGCGTTGGCCGCGCTCGCCGACGAGATGCTGCGCCAGACCCGCTTTGACGACGCGGGCGCGGCGCCGTCGCCGGCCTCGCCCCCGCCGCCGAAACTGCGCGTGCCGGCGACCCCCCGATAGGGGCCGACGGTCACAGGCGCGCGGGGGCGGCGGCGGGCGCGGCGCTCTCGACGCCGGCTTCGGCCTTGAGGTCCTCCTCGACGGCCTTGAAGCCCTTCTTCTTCACGCGCACCTTGTACTTGCCGGCGTCGACGTTCTTGAAGCGGTACTGCCCGGACCTGGTGGACTGGACCTCCTGAACGACGTTGCCATCGTCGTCGACGAGCTCGATGTCCGCGAACTGCGACGCGCCGCCCTCGGGGAGCTGCACGGAGCCGGTGACCTCGCCGTACTTCGAGCGGGCCACCTCGGCGCTCTCGTGGGAGAACACGACCTCCTTTTGGTCGCGCACGGCGCCCTTGTCGTCGAGGAGCGCCACCTGGGCGGTGTAGCGCCCGCTCTTGGCGCCCTCGAGCTGCCACGACATCGCGCCGTTCTTCGACGCGAGCTCGGCGGTCTTCACGACCTTCTTCTTGTCGTCGAGCACGGTCACCCGCACCTTGGCCTTCATGGCGTCGGGCGCGAGGTCGCGGAAGCCGACCACGGTGGCACCGTCTTCGAAGTGGGTGCCCACCTCGTCGAGCCAGGCGTCGCCCGCGTAGACCTGCAGCCTCCGCGTGGTGGTCTGTCCGCCCGCTGTCTCGGCGACGACGTCGACGGTGTGCACGCCGCTGCGGAGCTTCTTGGCGTCGAGCTTGGTGGTCATCTCGGCGCCGCAGGCGGTGGTGAGCGGGACGTCGTCGACGACCACGGTGAGCTTCTTGACGCCGCCGCCGGCGTTGTCGGCGGCCTTGATGCCGAGCGTGGGATTGCCGTCGACGTGCGCGCCGTCCTCGAGGCCGGCGACGTCGATGGAGACGCGGTCCATGGAGACGAGGCCGAGCACGGCCCACATGGCCTCGGCCTTGCCGCTGCCGGAGGCGCCCCAGCTCCCGTCCTTGCCCTGGCGCTCGATGAGCCACGCGGTGCCGCGCCGCACGACGCGGTCGCCGTCGGACTTCCCGGCGAGCCGCAGCGCGTAGAGGGTCTGTCCGGTCATGAAGGGGTTGCTCGCCGGGGAGCCGTCGAAGCCGAAGCCGCCGTCGGCGTTCTCGCGCTTGGCGACGCTGCGCACGAGCTCGCCGACGAGCTTGTCGCCGCCGCCGGCGCCGGCGGACACGAGCCCGATGACGGCGTAGTTGGCGTCGTAGAGCGCCGGCAGGGGGCCGTCGCTCATGCGCGCGGCCTGGGTGCGCACCCAGCGTTCGGCCTTGCGAATGGGGACGAGCCAGCGGTTGTCGGCGGTGCGCTCGAACACCTGACGCCAGGTGACGATGGCCTGCACCGTCGCCTGCATCTTGCCGTTGGCGACGGGGAAGTTGGTGTAGTCGCCGTTCACCGAGCCGTCGGCCTGCTGAAACGGGAGCAGGCCCTCGGAGGTCTTTTCGAGCTCCTGGCGCAGCCGGGGCCCGATGCGCTCGTCGTAGTGGGCGAAGGCGGTGCCGCCGAAGCCCTTGGCCGGCTGAGAGAGCGAGCCGCCCTCGTAGGAGAAGCCGTTGGCCTGATGCACGCCGCCCCTGAGGTCGAGCATGCCCTTGACGATGGCGTCGAGGTCGGCGTCTTTGACGCGGAACTGGTGCGCGCGCCCGACGGTCATGGCCTCGAGCGTGACGCCCTGCACGTGGCAGCCGTAGCACTGATGATCCGCCTGCCAGGCCTGGGCGGCGCCGGCGAGGTAGTCGAGCCCCCGCTGGGCGGCCGCGCGGGCCTTGGGATCGCCCGTGAGCGTCGCCGCGGCGCGCTTGGCCGGCCGGGGGTCGGCGCACGCGGGCGCGGTGGGGGTGGTGGAGGCGAGGAGGGCGGTGAGGAGGAGCGGGGTCATGCGCGCCTTCAACGGCCGGGCGCGGCGTTCGATCTGCCCGATCGGCGACCGGAGGGAGCGGCCGCGCTGATCGGCGACCGGAGCGCCGATCAGGACGGGCCGACGCCGTAGAGCGAGCGCGCCGCAGCGCTCGAGCGGTCGACGACGTCGGCGACGGCCTCGCCCCGCAGGCGCGCCACCTCGGCGGCGACGGCGGCGAGCGTGGCGAGGGGCACGTCGGGCGCGTCGGTCTCGAGGAGGCAGTCGGCTCCCGCGGCCGAAGCCGCCACGGCCCGCACCCGGGTGCGGCGCGGGTCGAGCACGGCGGCGCCGACGCTGACGAGGCCCCCGATCTTGCGCGCGGCCTCGGCGACCTCGAGGCTGCCGGAGAAGCCGTGCCAGACGAAGCGCACGCCGGCGCCGTCGAGCGCCGCGAGCACCCGTTGCGGCGCGCGCACGCCGTGGACGATGAGCGGAAGCCCGCGTGCGCGCGCGACGTCGATCTGCGCGCGAAAGGCGCGCTCTTGCACGTCGAGGGGCGGCAGGCCCCGCCGCGCATCAAGGCCGCACTCGCCGACGGCGACCACGCTCCCGGCGCGGGGCCCACGATCGGCTCCATCGAGCAGGCGCGCGAGGGCCGCGAGCTGCTTTTCGAGCCGCGCCTCGTCGACGCGCTCGGGGTGGATGCCGAACGCGCGGTGAACGCGCGGGCGGCCCGATTGGACCCGCTCGTCGTCGTGTGTCGCTGGCCCGCGCGTCCCGTTGCGAAGAGGATCGGTGCCGGCGCTGACGACGTCGGTGACGCCTGCGGTGGCGGCATCGGCGAGCGCGCGCGCCGCCTCCTCAGGCGACGCGTACAGCTCGAGGTGACAGAGCGCGTCGATCAAGCCGGCGCGCGCGACAGGGGCGCGCCCGACGACGATCGCCCGGCGCGTCCCCGGGTCATCGGCGGCGACGGCGCAGCAGGGCGAAGAGCGCGAGCCCGCCGAGGGCGAAGACCGCGTCGTTCGTCGTCGTCGCGCCGCAGTGGCAGCCGGCGGCGGCCGCGGCCGGAGTCGCGGCGCCGGGCGTGCACTCGAAGCTGATGTCGTACGGCGCGCCGCCGCCCGACGGCGCGACGTGCACGAGGACGTCGCCCTCGCTAAGGCCCGTGGCGCTCACGTCGGTGCTCGCGTCCGACAGCGCGCTGCCGTCCGCGCCGAGGATCTCCGCCGACGCCGCGTCGGTGCGCAGCGTGACGTGGAGCGTGTCGTTCTTGCGCACGCCGACGACGTAGAAGTCGTCGTCGAGCGCCACGAGGTCGTCGCGCTCCTGGCCGCAGAAGCTGCGGGTGGCGTTGTCCGGCGCGTTGTTCGGCTCGAGCGAGTCGTCGGTGCCGGGCGTCGGCGGCGTCTCGCCGTTTCCGCACGTCACCGCGAGGCGGTACGAGACGCTCGTCGCGCCCGACGTCGTCACCTGCGCGAGGACGTTCGGGCCCGGCGACGTCACCGTCAGCTCGCCGTCGCCGAGCGCGTCGTCGCTGGAGTCGAGCACCGTGGTGCCGTCCGACGAGAACAGCGACAGCGACAGCGCGGAGCCGGCGGCGGCCGCGAGGCCCACCTGCACGTCGGTGCCCGCCGGCGCCTCCACCGTGTACCAGTCCTCGTCGCCGGGCGTGGCCACGATGTCGATGGCGGTGCCGCAGCGCGTGCCGAAGGCGCTCGCGGCGTCGTTGTTCGGCTCGGCGGCGTCGTTGTCGCCGGTGGGCGGATCCGTCGGCGGCGCCGGATCGGTGGTGAGCGTGATGCTGCGCTCGGGCGTGAGCGAGGTGTTGCCGGCGAGGTCGGTGGCGCGCACCTGGAACGCGCGCGCGCCGACGCCGACGTTCAAGTGCCAGGTGTACGTGTTGCCCGTGACCTCGCAGGAGACGTTCGGGTCGCTGAGCGGGCAGCCGAAGGTGTCACCGGAGAACGTCCACAGGAGCTCCACCGCGGCGAGGCCGTTGTCGTCGGTGGCCTGCGCGCTCACCTCGATGGTGGAGTTGGCGAGGAGCTCGGCGCCGTCGGCGGGCGAGATCATGCTCACCACCGGCGGCGTGTTGTCGTTGGTGGGCGGCGTGGTGCTCGGGTTGCCGTCGGGGGTGAGGTGGATGGTGCGCTCGGCCGTGGTGGTGGTGTTGTTGCCGCCGTCCTTCACGCGCACCGAGAAGGTGCGGTCACCTTCGCCGACGTTCAGCGTCCACGTCGACGTGTTGCCGTTGCGCGTGCACGACACGCCCGCCTGCGACGTGGGGCAGGGGAAGATCTCGCCGTTGAAGTTCCAGATCAGGTCGGTGGCGGTGACGGTGCCGTTGTCGGAGGCGCTCGCGGTCACCGTGATCGTCGTGTCGCCCTGAAGCGTCGCGTCGCTCGCTGGCGCCGTGATCGACGCCGTGGGCGCCGTGACGTCGCTCGGATCGGGCGGCGTCACCGGGCCGGACGGGCCGAGCTTGTCGAGGAGCGTCTGCACGGAGTCCTGCGACGGCCGCCCGCAGTTGCACTGGCGCGCCTGGAACTCGCCGCACTGGACGGTCTGATCCTGGAAGGTCTTGTTGCCGCAGCCCGACAGGTACGTCATCGGATCCTGGCAGAGCAGCTCGTGGTCGAGCGAGAACGCGTGCGAGATCTCCTGCGCCGCCACCTCGCAGTTCAGCTCGGCGCTGTTCCCGAGGACGTCGGAGAAGATGTAGACGACGGCGCGCGGGATGATGTTGCACTGGAAGTTGTCGATGGGGGCGACGCCGCCCACGCCGTTCGGCAGGCCCACCTGGCCCGGCGTCCCGCCGAAGTGCGCCTCGACGTACTCACCGGCGGCGGGCTCCTGATCGGTGACGGTGACGTTGAACGCGGCGAACTGTTGCTGCACGCAGGCCACCGTGGCGTTCCACGTGGCGTCGTTCCCCTGGAAGCCGCCCACCGTCGCCTGGCCGTTGCCGACGACGCTCGAGATGTTCTGCGCCGAGTTGTCGGCGCCGCCGGAGTACGTGATCTGCCGGCGCTCGAGGTAGACGGGCAGCGGCGCGCCGCCCTTGGTGAACAGCGCCTGCCAACCGGAGAGGCGGTCGCGCTCCTCGAGCGATTGGACGCCGCCGGAGACCTTCGCCTGCTCGAGCGGCACCTGAAGCATGATCGGCTTCGGCGCGACGTAGGGCTTGTGGCCCGGCTGAAGCGGCTGGCGCTCCGGTGCGGGCGCCGCCGCGTCCAGGTTCACGGCGGGGCCACAGGCCCCCGCACACGCGGCGAGGAGAAACACGGCGAGTTGCTTCGCGATCATCAGTCCTCCACATTCCCCACGCGCATCGTCCGAAGTTTGGAGCCCGATGCGCATCGGGCAGGGTGAGGGTGCGTGTGTGCGTCGTCACCCCCCGCGGCACATGTGTGACCATGTATGCATCGGGCCTTTGACGACGACGTCGGGCCTGATACCGATGACGTCGTGAAGGCGGTCGGCTGGGTCTTCGTGAACACGCTCCAGGCGCTCTGGCTCGGCGCGTTCTCGCTCTTCTGCTTCTTCGTGGTGATGACCACGTACGCCATCACGTGGAACCCCGAGACGGCCATGTCCACGGCGCGGGTGTTCTACGGGCCCATCAACGTCGCCTTCGGCTTGTCCACGCTGGTGGTCGAGGGCGACGAGAACTTCCCGCGCGACCGCCCCTACATCCTGATGATGAACCACCAGTCCATGGCCGACATCATGGTTGCCTGGATGATCGCGCCCACGCCGGTGCGGTTCATCGCCAAGCACGTGCTGAGCTACGTCCCCGTCGTCGGCTGGGTCATGTGGATCTTCGGCATGGTCTCCATCGACCGCGGCGACGCCCACGCCGCCGCCAAGGCGTTGAAGAAGGCGGCCCGCGTGCTCGCCGGCGGCCGCACGCTGTGCGCGTTCCCGGAAGGCACGCGCACGCGCGACGGCAAGATCGGGCCCTTCAAGAAGGGCGTGTTCCTGCTGGCCATGAAGGCCAAGGTGCCCATCATCCCCGTCGCCGCGGAGGGCCTCGGTGTGTTCGCTCCGCGCACCGGCTGGCACCCGCGCCCGGTGACGATCCGCGTGAAGGTCGGCGCGCCCATCCCCACCGTCGACGAGACCGACCGCGCCGCCCTCATCAAGAAGGTGCGCGACGTGATGATCGACATGAACGTCTCCGCCGGCGGGCCGGGCGGCGACAAGGACCACGCCATCGCCGAGGCCAAGGCGCAGGCCGCCGCGTGACGGGCTCCTGTTTCGGATGACCGGCCGCTCATGGGCATGGTAATCCCTGCTCATGCGCGTCCTCGTGGTCGACGACGACAAGGACTTTCGTCACCTCGCTCAGCGCGCCCTCGAGGCGCGCGGCCACGAGGTCGAGACGCTGCCTTCGGCGTTCGGCCTGGTGAACCGCGTCGCCGGCGTCACCGGACCGTCACCGCAGATGGTGGTGCTCGACTGCGAGATGCCGGGGCTGTCGGGGTTCTCCGCCGTCGAGCTGCTCGCCAAGGATCGTCGCACGGCGCAGGTGCCGATCCTGCTCGTCAGCGCCGGTGACGGCGAGCAGCACAAGACCGCCAAGGCGGCGCACCCGCGCGCGTCGTTCTACAAGAAGGACGGCCGGATGAAGGTGTTCGTCGAGCAGCTCGAGCTGCACGCGCGGCAGATCGCCAGCGCCGACGCGCCCGCCAAGCCGTAGCGGGCTACAGGGCCGCCAACACCTTCGGCGGCATCAACCACACGAGCTGGCCCCGGGTGCGCGGGAGGTCCTCGACGAGGAGCATCGCCGCGCCCGCCTTCTTCATCGATGTCACCGGTGCGCGCTCACCCGTGAGCGCGACCGCGATGACCTTGTCGACGTTGGGGGCGTGGCCGGCGCAGAGGATCTCTTCGTCGCTGGCGTGGAACGCGAACAACGCGTGGAAGATGGCGTAGGGCGCGGCCTCGGGCAGGAGCGCCTCGGTGATGGTGATCTTGCTGTCGGGGACGCCCAGGGCCTCGGCGGCCAGGGCGGCGGTCTCCTTGGCGCGCAGGTAGGGGCTCGTGAGGATGCGCGTGGGCGCGCAGCCCACGGCCTTGAGGCCCTTGCAAGCCTTGCGCGTCCTCTTCTTGCCCTCTTCGGTGAGCGCGCGCTCCGCGTCCACCGGGCAGTTGGGGTCGGCCCGATCGTGGGCGATGCCGTGGCGAAGGACGATGACCTTCACGTGAGCGTCGGCCGCGGGTTCAACGTGATGCGCCCGGTCTCCCCGCGCCAGGCCGCGGGTGTCTTGGGCTCGGCCGCGACGTGGGCGATGTGCAGGAGCGCCGCCTGCGCGCGGATGGGGTTTTGGCCGTTGGCGTCGGCCCGCACCCAGGAGCCGTCGGGCATGAGGCGGCGCGAACGCTGGTTGTCGGCGAGGTAGGTGCCGATGACCTCGTCGAGGACGCGCTGCTTGATGGCCGGGTCCTCCACCGGGAAGAAGGCCTCGATGCGGCGAACGAAGTTGCGCGTCATCCAGTCCGCGGAGGACAGGTACACCTCGGTGTTGCTGCCGGCGCCGAACACGAAGACACGGCTGTGCTCGAGGAAGCGGTCCACCACGCTGGTGACGCGGATGCGCTCGGAGACGCCGGGCACTCCCGGGCGCAACGAGCACATGCCGCGCACGATGAGGTCGATCTCCACGCCGGCGGTGGACGCCTCGTAGAGCGCCTTGACGACGACGGGGTCCACGAGCGCGTTCATCTTGGCGATGATGCGCGCTGGCTCACCCTTCTTGGCGCGCTCCGCCTCGCGGCCGATGAGGAAGAGGACGCGGTCCTGCAGCGTGAGCGGCGCCACCGCCAACCGCTTCCACTTGGGCGCGTCGGAGAGGCCGGTGAGCATGTTGAAGAGGGCGCTGACGTCGTCGGCAATCTCGGGGCGTGCGGTGAACAGCGAGAGGTCGGTGTAGCTGCGCGCCGTCTGCGGGTTGTAGTTGCCGGTGCCGAGGTGGATGTAGCGGCGAATGGCGTTGCCCTCGCGGCGCACCACCAGGCACACCTTGGCGTGGGTCTTCAAGCCGATGAGGCCGTAGACGACGTGGACGCCGCTGTCTTCGAGGCGGCGCGCCCAGGCGATGTTGTTGGCTTCGTCGAAGCGCGCCTTGATCTCGACGAGCACCGCCACCTGCTTGCCGTTCTCCGCGGCACGGGAGAGCGCGCGCACGAAGGGCGAGTTCCACGAGGTGCGGTAGAGCGTCTGCTTGATGGCGAGGACGTTGGGGTCGTCGGCGGCCTCCTCGACGAAGCGCACCACCGGGTCGAACGACTCGTAGGGGTGGTGGAGCAGGACGTCCTTTTCGCGGATGACGTTGAAGACCGGGTTCTCGACGTCGCGAAACGCCAACGGCACCGCCGGCATCAGCGGCTCCACGAACAGCTCGGGCCGCGCGTCGCCCTCGGCGAGCGCCATGAAGTCCTGGAGCTGCAGCGGGCCCGGCACGCGGTAGACCTCGTAGCTCTCGACGTTGAGCGCGCGCGAGAGCGTGCGCTCGAGCTCGTCGGACGCGCTCGCGGACAGCTCGATGCGCACCGCGGTGCCGCGGTCGCGGCGGCGCAGCTCTTCCTGGACGGCGGAGATGAGATCCTCGCTCTCCTCCTCGTCGATGGTGATGTCCCAGTTGCGCGTGACGCGAAAGAACGCGGGCTCGACGACGGTGAAGCCCGGGAACAGCTCCGCCGCCTGCAGCGCGATGAGCTCCTCGAGCGGCAGGTACGCGTTGCCCTCGCGCGACGGCAGCTTCACCAGGCGCGGGAGCACCGTGGGCATCTGCACCACGGCCACCGAGATCTCGGTGCCGATGTCGGTGGGCGGCTGCGTGGCCTGCTTGCGGCTGCGGCGCTGCTTGGCTTCCTTGCGGCGGAGGAACAGCGCCACGTTCAGCGACTTGTTGCGCAGGTGGGGAAACGGGTGCCCCGGGTCCACCGCCAGCGGTGTGAGCGCGGGGAAGACGGTGCTGGCGAAGTATTCGCGCGCGTGCGTGAGCTGCTCGGGGGAGAGGTCCGGGCCCGAGAGCACGCGGCCGCCGGCCTTCTCCGCCGCGTCCTTCATGATCTCGCGGTACACGCGGTACTGCTCGGCGACGAGCGACTGCGCCTGCTCCGCGATGCGGAAGAGCTGCTCCTGCGGGAGCTTGCCGTCGTTGCTCTTCTCGAGGAGGCCGCCCTGCAACTGTTGTTTCACGCCCGCAACGCGAACCATGAAGAATTCGTCGAGGTTGGAGGCGATGATGGTGAGGAACTTGAGTCGCTCGTAGACCGGCAGCGACTTGTCCTCGGCCTCCTCCAGCACGCGGCGCTGAAAGGCGAGCATGGACAGCTCGCGGTTGATGAACAGTGACGGGTCCTCGAACGCCATGCGGGGTCTTCTAGAGTTATCTCGCCGCGCCCTGGCTGACAAAGCCTTCGAGCGCTAAGAGGCCGCGTGGGACGAAGAATTCACGCCCTCGGCGAACGCCTCGGCGCCGATCACACGTTGCGAAGCGGCGAGGTCATCGGCGCAATTGACGTGGGAACCAACGCGGTTCGCCTCAAGCTCGCGCGCGTCCTCGACGACGGCACCTTCGAGCAGCTCCACCAGGAGCGGGACCCGGTGCGACCGGGGGAGGGCGTGTGGGAGACGGGGGAGATGAGCTCCGACGTCGTCGATCGCCTCGTGGGAGCGCTCCACGAATACGCCGCCATCTGCCGGCGCTGGCGTGTGGGCCACCTGCGCGCCGTGGCCACCAGCGCGCTGCGCGAGGCCAAGAATCGCGACGAGGTCATCGAGCGGCTGCGCAAGGAGGCGGGCATCGAGCTCGAGGTGGTCTCGGGGCGCGAGGAGGCGCGGCTCATCTGCCTCGGCGTCTTGCGCGGCATGCCGGCCACCAGCCGCTCTCTCCTCGTCGACATCGGCGGCGGCTCTACGGAGGTTGCGCGCGCCGCCGGCGAAGAGCCGATGGAGCTGTGGTCCATCGCGCTCGGCGCGGTGCGGCTCACGGAGATGTTCGACGCCGACAAGGCCGTGAGCCGTGAGCAGCTCACAGCCATCCGTCGCTATGCGCAGCGGGCGGTGGCGGAGGCGTTGCCGTCGCGCATGCCCAGGGCGCCGAAGCACGCGGTGGGGTCGTCGGGGACCATCCGCGCCGTTTGCAGCTTCGCGCAGAAGCCGGGCACGGCCCACGCCACGCGCGACGGCCTGTCGCGCGCAGTGGAGGAGCTCGTGACGCTCGGCCCGGTGGGGCGACGCAAGCGCTTCGACGCGCAGCGCGCGGGAATCCTCGTGGCCGGCGCCGTCATCCTCGAGAGCGTCGCGCACCACCTGCGCCTCGACAGCGTCACCGCCGTCGACGGCGGCCTCAAGGAAGGTCTCCTCGTCGACCTCGTGCGCCGCTCCAACCAGCGGCGCGAGGATCCCCTGCTGAGCGAGGCGGTGGTCGCCGCCGGGCGGCGCTTCAGCTTCGACGAGGGGCACGCGGTGCACACGCGTGACGTCGCCCTCGCGCTCTACGACCAGCTCGACGCGCTTCATCAGTTGCCCGCCGACGCGCGCCTCATCCTCGAAGTGGCGGCCGTGCTGCACGACGTGGGCAACGTGGTGAGCCGCTCGCGCCACCACAAGCACTCGCTGTACCTCATCGGCAACATGGACCTCCCGGGCCTGTCCAACCACGAGCGCGACCTCGCCGCGCTGGTGGCGCGCTTTCACCGGCGCTCGCCGCCGCGCCGCGAGCACCCCACGCTGCAGCACTTGAACGAGGTGGAGCTGCGCCTGGTGCGCAAGCTGGTCGCGTTGTTGCGCATCGCCGACGCCACCGATCGCAGCCGGCAACAAGCCGTCGAGTCCGTTGACGTCGTCGTGCGCCCGCGGCGCGTCGTCGTGCGGCTGCACCCGAGGAGCAAGAAGGCCGTCGAGGCGTGGGACCTCGAGAGCGACGCCGCACTCTTCCGCGCCGTCTTCGGCCGGCGCCTGGAGATCGAGGTCGTGCGGTGAGCCAGGGCGGGGGCCTCGGGCGCTTTGTCGAGGACGTCGTCTTGCTTCACCACAAGGCGCGCGCGGCGCTGCGCGTGGACACCGTCCACGATTTGCGCGTGGCCATCCGCCGCTGCCGCTCGCTCGCCCAGGGCCTGCGCGAGGTCGACGACGACGACGGCGCCGCGCGCTGGAAGGCGTTGAGCGACGCCGGCCGCCCGCTGTTCCAGGGCCTCGGCGAGCTGCGTGACAACCACGTGATGAAGGAGCACGTGAGCGCCCTGCTCGCGGGCGATCCCGCGCAGCCGCTGGTGATCGCCGCGGTCGACGCCCGCATCCGCGCCACCAAGGAGAGCGCGCGGGCCGCGGTGCGCGCCTTCGATCCCGCCGCGTGGCGCGCCGCCGCCAAGGAGCTCCCGGCGCGCGCCGAGGCGCTGCTCCTCGAGCGCGCGCTGTTCGATCACCTGTCGCTGCGCCGCCTCTACGAAGCCAAGGAGCTCCACCAGCAGGCGATGCGCTCGCGCAGCTCCACCGCGCTGCACGCGCTGCGCATCGGCACCAAGAAGCTCCGCTACAGCATCGAGAACTTCCTCCCCGACGCTCACATCGCCGTCGGCAAGGTGCTGAAGAAGCTGCAGGATGTCCTCGGCGACATCCACGACCTCGATGTGCTCGTGAGCACCCTCGGCTCGGAGCACGTGCGCCTGCACTCCGACGACAGGAGCCGCGTCTCGAGCCTCGTGCGCGCCCGGCGCGACGGCCTCGTCCTCGCCTACCGCGCGCAGACCCTCGGCGAGGGCGGCGCCTGGGTGCGCGTGCGCGCGGCCCTCGCGGACGGGCCCGCGGTCGCGCTCGCCCACGAGGCGCTCATGCTCAAGAAGGCGTCCGCGCGCGGTGTGCCGCAGAGCGCCGCGCGCGCGCTCGAACGCAGCGTCCACGTGCTCGTGCACGCGTTCCGGCGCGACCTCCGGGCGCTGCGCGATCCGCGCTTGCCGTCCCTGTTGCGGTGGGCGTGCGCCTGCGCCGGCGTCGACGGCGGCGGCAAGAAGGCGGCCCGGTTCGTCTCCCGCCTCCCGGCCGCCGTCGGCTTCGTCGAGCGCGATCGCGCGCTCCTCCTCGTCGTCGCCGCCGGCGGCTTCGGCCGCGCCCCTGCGCTCGCTGATCCACGCGTGCAGGCGCTCCCCGCGCGCGATCGCCCGCTCGCCGTCTCCGCCGGCGCGCTCCTTCACCTGGCGGTCTGCCTCGCGGCCTCCGCGCCCTTCGTGGTGAGGCGCACCCGCGACGTAGCGGTCGTGCACACGGCGACCTCGCTCACCGACCCGCGCGCGTTCGCCGAGCGCAGAGCGCCCCTCGAGGCGTTGGCGGGCGTGCCTTTGTGGTGGAAGAGCGGCCCGTCGTAGGTACGTTCCCCAAGAGGGCCTTATGAACACGATGAAGGCCGTTCGATTCTACGAGTATGGTGCGCCGGAGGTGCTGACGCTCGAATACGACGTCCCCGTCCCCGTGCCCGGTGACGACGACGTGCTCGTGCGCGTCCACGCCGCCGCGGTGAACCCGCTCGACTGCAAGGTCCGTCAGGGGCGCTTGCACGCGATGATTCAACACAAGCTCCCGCTCATCCCCGGCTGGGACTTCTCCGGCGTCGTCGAGGGCACCGGGGCGGAGGTGTTCGGCAAGGCCGACGTCGCGCGCGACGGCGCGTACGCCGAGCTCATCGCCGTACGCAGAGCGGAGGTCGCGGAGAAACCCCCGACGATCGATCACGTCCACGCGGCCGCGGTGCCCACGGCGGCGTTGACCGCGTGGCAGTCGCTGTTCGGCGAAGACGGTCACCCGTCGCTCGGGCTGCGCCGTGGCCAGACGCTGCTCATCCAGGGCGGCGCTGGCGGCGTCGGCAGCTTCGCGGTGCAGCTCGCGCACATGGTGGGCGCAAGGGTGGTGGTCACCGCGCGGAAGGACAACGAGCGCTACCTGCGCGACCTCGGCGCTGACGAGACCATCGACTACGAAAACGAGCTGTTCGAGGATCGCATCAAGTACGTCGACGCCGTGCTCGACCTCGTCGGCGGCGACATCCAGGACCGATCCTGGGGCGTGTTGCGGCCGGGCGGCTCCCTGGCGTCGACGGTGCATCCGCCGAGCGAACAGATGGCCAAGCGCTACGACGTGCGTCCGGTAACGGTCGGCGCGCATATGACCAAGGAGCACCTCGAGGAGATCTCCCGGCTCATCGACGACGGCTTGCTGCACGTGCCGGTCACGGAGGTGATGCCGCTCGAGCAGGCGCGCCGCGCGCACGAGATCAGCGAGAGCGGGCACGCTCGCGGCAAGCTGGTCTTGAAGGTCACGGCATAGGGGCGGGGGGCTCGCCCCCGCCTCGCGGCGTCAGCCCTTGGACATCTCGAGACCGCTCACGTCGATGGCGATCTCGACGTCGCCGGCGGCGGGCTTGTGGTCGCTGTTGGACTCCGACGCCAGGTGCGCGGCGGTCTTGTCGTCGAGCACCTTGGTCGAGAGCGTGCCCTCGACGACGGCCTTCATGCCGACGGCCGAGTGCGGGACGAAGATGTCGTGGGCGCGCGTGGAGATGCGGATGTGGTCCTCGGGCTTGTCGCCCTGCACCACGAACCAGCAGCCGCGCTTGGAGCAGACGTCGCTGACGGTGCCGGTGAGCTTGACCTTCTTGCCGTCGAGCTCCTTGGCCTTGTGCACGGCCACCGACACGGGCGTGGCCTCGAGCGAGGCGGTCAGCGGCGCGCCGCGGCGCACGACGCCGTCGGCGTCGACCTGGTCGCGGTTGGCGGAGCGGGCGGCTTCGCCGCCGTCGTGGTCGGCGTCGGCGTCGGTGCCCTTGTCGACGTCGCCCGCGCCGGCGGCGTCGGCCTTGTCGTCGGACGTGGGCTGCGACGACGGGCCGGGCCTGGTCACCGGCGTGGGTGCCGGCGGCGGCGCCGACGACGTCGTGGCGCACGCGGCGCAGGTGGCGAGGGTGAGGAGCGTGGAGGAGATGACGCGCGTGTACATGCCCGCCGTCTACGCGGCCGCCGTCGGCTCCACAAGGGGCGCGGCCTGGGAGCGGAGCGCGGCGACGACGTCGTCGCTGGGCGGGATCGCCCGGTAGACGTTGTTCTGCTCGCGGGCGGTGTGGTGCTCGAGCGTGCCGAGGAGCCGGTAGAGCACGGGGAGGCGCTCCAGGACCGCGCGGCGCGGCGCCGGTGCGTCCGCCTCCGTCGCGGGGGGCGCGCGCGAGAGCTCCGCGAGGATCGCGCGCACCGCTTCGACGTGGCGCAGGAGGATGGTGTGGTCGCCGGCGACGTGGTCGAGCCGCCCGGGCCCGTCCTTGGGGGCGTGCGGCGCGTACAGCGGGAGCACCTGCGCCTCTTCGAAGCTCATGTGCACGACGAGGCGCGCGGCCAGCGCCTCGAATACGGCGGCGGCGCCGGCGACGTCGAGCGACACGAGCTTGTCGAGCACGGCGTAGACGGCGTCCTCGAGCGCGGCGTGCACGGCGCCGTGGATCTCGAGGAGGGCGGTCGGCTCGGGGGGAGGCGGGGACATGGCGCCGGCTACCGCGAAAAAGCCCGTCCCGGTAGGGTCGGTGGAAGATGGCCCCCGGACGGCTCTTCTCCGCGCCGCGCGCGCCCGCCGAGGGCGAGGTCGATCTGCGCAGCCCCATCGGCGCCTTCGGCCGCTACGACCTCCTCGAGAAGATCGGCGTCGGTGCGGCGAGCGAGACGTTCGTCGCGCGGTCCGACGGCTTCGAGGGCTTGTTCCGCTTGAGCGCGCTCAAGCGCATGAAGGCCGCGCTGTGTGCGGACACCGCCCTCGTCTCGCGCTTCATCGAGGAGGCGCGGCTCGCGGTGCGCGTGGAGCACCCGGGCACCGTCACCGTCGACGACTTCGGGCGCGTCGGCGGCGTCTACTTCATCGCGTTCGAGCTCGTCGACGGCGTCACGCTCGAGGAGCTCATCGCGCGGCTGGCCGCGCGCGGCCTCGAGCTCGACCCTCGCGCGGCGGCCTACATCGTGCGCGCCGTGGCGCAGGCCGTTGACGCCGTGCACCGCACGCGCGGCGCCGACGGCAACGTCCTCGGCCTCGTCCACGGCGACCTCCAGCCCAAGAACGTCCTCGTGTCGCGCGACGGCAAGGTCAAGCTCCGTGGCTTTGCGGCGCCCTCCATCTTCGCGGACGTCGCCACGCTCAAGGACGCGGTCGGCGTCGCCGGCGTCGCGCACCAGGCGCCCGAGATCCTGGCGGGGGCGTCACCGTCTTCGCGCGGGGACGTCTGGAGCCTCGGCGTGCTGTTGTTCGAGCTGCTCACGGGTGGCCGCATGTTCACCGGGGGGCGCGTCGACGACGTCGTCACCGGCGTGCGCTCGGTGCCCGTCGCGCCCCCGTCCGCGCGCCGGCCGGGCCTGCCGGGCGCGCTCGACGCCATCGTCGACGAGGCGCTCGTGCGGGTGGCCGATCAGCGCCCCGGCGACGCGCGCGCGTGGTCGCTCGCCATCGACGCCTTCCTCGACGGCGCCGGCTACGAGGAAGCCGCCTTCGCGAGCACCCTCGCGGACCTCGACGACGACGACGCGCGCGGCGGCCCGGTCGGCCGGCAGCCGACGCGCGTCACGCGCAACCCGCGCGGCTCCACGGGCAAGCGGTCGAGGTCCGTGGACCTGCCGGCGGCGCCCATGCTCGTCGAGCAGCTCCGCAAGGACCCGGGGCCGTGGGGCCTCGTGCGGCTCGCGGAGCGCACCGCCGCCGACGGCCGCGTCGACGAAGCGCGGGCCATGTTCCGAGCGGCTGCGGTGCTGTTCGCCTCGCGCGGGCTGCTCGCGCACGCCCTGTGCGCGTACGACGGGGCGCGCGCCAGCCTCGGCGCCGACGACGTGTCCTTCGATCTCAAGAAGCTCTCCGAGCTCGGCGGCGGGGACCTCGCGCTGCGGCAACGCGAGCTGCGACGGGTGGGCGGGATCGTGTACCTCGAAGCATTGCGTGCGCAGAGCGACGGACTCGACCGGGGCATCGCGGTGGCCACGCCGTTTCTGAGCGCGCTGCCGCCCGAGGCGTTTGCGCGGCTGGCGTCGCTGTCGCGCGTTCGCCGCGTGCTCCCGAGCAGCCACGTGTTGCGCGAGGGAGAGCCCGGCGACTCCTTGTTCGCCATCGGTGAGGGGCGCCTCGTCGTCACCTGCACACCTTCGAGCATCGATCCCGGCGACGGCGCCGTCGCCATCGACGAGGCGCCCGACGAGTTCGAGGAGCGCACCGATCCCGGCCTCGGCGTCAAGCGCGTCTCCGGCGTGGTGGTGGCGCCTGGTCTGGAGTCGGAGCTCGGGCGCCAGCTCGACGACGACAACCGCGAGCTGGCCATCGTGGATCCGTCGCAGACGCGCGTGTTCCTCTCGGCGCTCACGAGCGGCGATCTCTTCGGCGAGTTCTCCTTCCTCACCGGACGTCCGCGCAGCGCGAGCGTGGAGGCGGTGACGTCGTGCCGCCTGGTGGAGATCACCAAGCGCGCCGTGGGCGGCCTGCTCGATGAGCACCTCGAGCTCCGTGACGCGCTCGAGGCGTTCTACAAAGAGCGCGTGCTCGAGTGGATGCTCGCCAAAAACGAGGTGTTCTCGCTGCTCGAGCCGGAGACACGGCGCATGTTGCTCTCGCAGTGCGGCGTCTACGACATCCCCGCCGGAAAGACCGTGGTGCGGGAGGGCGAGCTGCACGACGCCATGTATTTCATCAAGCGCGGCGAGGTGGAGGTCACCACCACCGACGCCGGCATCCAGGTCTTCATCAACAAGCTCGGCGCCGGCGAGTTCTTCGGCGAGATCGCCGCGCTCGAGGGCGGGCCCCGGCGGGCGAGCGTCAAGGCGGTCACGGATCTCGAGGTCTTTCGCATCACGCGCAAGGATCTCGCCCACGTCCTGCACGACGCCCCCGACGTGAAGCGCCGCCTCGAGCAAGCCATGCGCGCGCGCTCCGCCGAGCTGTCGCGGCGCATCCACGAGCAGCGCAAAGTCCTCGCGTCCACGTAATTGTGAGATCGCCTGTCGGCGACCTCACTTGCGCGCTGCGCGCGCCTCGCTCCGCTCGCACGCGGCGTCGGCAGCTTCCGAAGTCGCTGCCTCCGCCGCGCTTCATTTCTTTGGGCTTGTCGTCGTCGATGATCGGCGCGACGCGCCCCGCGTCGGCGTCAGCCCGCGCGGACGGTGACGGCGGGGCGGGCGGCGGCGCCGACGGTCTCGAGGAAGCGCTCCTTCATGGAGGCGAACATCGCCGGCGCCGGGTCGACGCGCTCCTTCGGCTTCTTCTTCGCCGGCGCCTTTCCGCTCGCGGCGGCGGCGGCGGCCACGGCGCGCGAGACGCTCGCCGACTCGGCGTCGCGCTTGGCGGCCTCGAAGCCCGCGAGCAGCATGGCCAGGCGCTCCAGCGGATCGGAGACGCCGGCGAGGTCGAAGACCTCCTCGGGGCCCAGGGCGCGCAGCGCGTCGCCCAGCGCGGCCGGGCCCTTCTTCACGAGGCCGTGGGCGTCGTTTACGCCGTGGGCCTCGAGCACCGCGCGGCCGCGCGGGCCGTCGAAGAACGCGGCGGCGGCGTCGCCGACGACGAAGTCGCTGAGGCGGTCGAGGTCGAGGCCGGCGACGAAGAACCGGTCGAGCAGGGTGACGCCGATCTCCACCAGCGCGTCGCGCGAGAACGCCCGCAGCTCGCGCGGGTCGATGCCGGCGTCGAGGTAGCGGAGCAGGGCGCGCGTGTCGAACAGCGGCGCATAGCGCTTCTCGTGCTCGAGCACGTGCTCGTCGCTCTCCGGCACCTCCGGCGCAACGTCGAGCGCGGTGACGTCGCCGAGCACCTCGACGTGCCCCGTGGCCTCGTCGAAGCGCATGCCGATGTTGGCGAAGCTCGCCTTGAGCACGTCGACGAGCGGCGCAGCCTTCGCGGCGACGTCGCCGACCTTGCCGAGCTCGACGAAGCCCGCGTAGCGCTCGGCGCGGGCGCGCGCGAACGCGAGCTCGCCGAGCCGTATCTCCTTGGCGCCCTCGTTGAGCACGCCCACCTCGCTGTGCAGCGCCCAGTCGACGAAGCTCTTGTCGGGGCTGTCGACGAGGAGATCGAGGTCGCTGCCGCCGCCGAAGCGCGCCTTGGTGATGCCGCCCATGAGGTGGAGCGAGGCGTCCTTGGCGCGCGGATCCCGCAGGAGCACCCGCGCGGCGTGGAGCAGGTCGCCCTCCTTCTTCTTGAGCGCGGCCAGCGCCTCGGCGTCGGTGTACGGCGCGGCGAGGTCTCGCTCGAGCTTCTCCGCCCAACGCGACGACATGCGCAGCCGCTCCGGTCGCTCGGCGAGGAAGGCGAGGTCGGCGCTCTCGAAGATGCGCCACGGCAACCCGTTCAAGAGGTAGCGCGCCGCGTTGGTGCGCATGAGCGTGTACTCGGGGCCGGCGAAGCGGTCGCCGAGGATGCGCTCCGCGAGCCCGGCTGCGCGCGCGAACGCCGTGGGCGGCGCCGGAGAGAGGTGCTCGGGCGTCGTGAGGGGCTCGACGCTGACGATGTCCATGGACGCGAGCAGGGCGTCGCCCGCCTCGTCGAACGCGTGCTTGACGGCGCCGTCGGCGAGGTGCGCCTCGAGCGTCTGCTCCGTGCCCGGGAGGTCGGAGACGATGTGGAGCGCGCCGAAGTCGATGTAGCTGTCCTCGAACGCCTGCGCGAAGAAGCCGCTCTCCATCTCCACGGCGTCGAAGCCCGCGATGCGCATGTCGGCGATGAGCTCCGCGGTCTCCTCGAGCGGTGAGCGCACGAGGGCCGTCTTCGCCTCCAGCGTGGCCGCCAGCCCTGCGTCGTCGATGTACGGCTTGAGGAGGTTGTCCACACGAAGCGCGCGGCCGTCGTGGGCTTCGATGCGCGAAGGGAGCACGAGGTCGCCGAGGGCGCTGTCGACGCCGAGGCCGCCGGCGGTGCCCGCGACCACCACTTTCTGCACGCCTTGCTCGAGGAGCGCCGTCCCCAGGTGCCGCGCGAGCTCTCCGTACGGCATCCGCACGATCCGCAGCGCCTTGGGCCGGCCGTCGCTCGTGCGCACGACGAGCGCCGCCTGGTCGAGCATGTCGCCGCCGACGTCGGCGACGTACGCCGCCGATCCATCGGCCAACGCGCGGGCAGCGTCGACGAGCGCGGCCTGATTCGGCGTTGTGCGCGCGGATGCGCGGGCCGCCCGCTCCTGCAGCGAGGCGACCGCGCGCTCGACGGACTCCACCGCGCGCTTGCGGCGGAACACGAAGTGCGCCGCGCTCTGCGCGCCGCGCCCGCGCTCCACGAGCGCGAGCGCTTCGGCCACGGCGGGCGGGCGCGCGTCCGCGGGGACGGCGGCGAGGACGTCGACGGCGGCGGCGGCGGCGGCGCGTCGCGCGAGATCGCGCTTGAACGTGTTGACGAAGCCGACGACGACGAGGTCCGGCGCCTGGCCCGTGGCGAGCACCGCGCGCGTATAGGAGCGCACGGCCTCGACGTCGGCGCGCATGGGCTCGCGGCGCAGCTCGATGTTCTTCCCGGAGACGCCCGCCATGCGCCACAGGAGCTGCTGGTGAAAGACGCGCTCGAAGCCCCACAGCTCCGTCATCACCCAGCGCAGCTCGCCGGACTCCGCGTTCTTGGCGAGCCAGAGCTGGTTGAAGCGCTCGCCCTTGGGCACCTCGACGCGCGCGACCTCGCCGAAGCCGCGCGCAGCGAGCGATGCGAACGTCGCCTCGCGGCTGCCCTCGTGGATCTCGACGATCCTCCCGTGGGCCACGACGTCGTCGATCACCGCAGGCCACAAGCGCGCGCGCACGTAACCGTCGACGTCGTGCATCGAGTGCGGCGCGCTCGGGTCGACGGCGTCCACCTCGGGGAAGTAGCCCGCCCGCACAAGCTCGAGGGGCACCGGCGCGCCGTCGACCTGCGGCAGCGGCTGGGCCGGCAGGAGCGCGAAGCGGTCGCGGAAGGTGAGCTCGCCGCGCGTGTGCGTGAGCGCCTCGGCGGCGGCCGCCACCAGGGCGCCGGCGCGCTCCACGGAGGCGCCGGCGGCGACGAGGGCGGCGGCGGCGACGGCGTCGGCATCGCCTCGCGACAAGCCGTGCGCCCGTGGCGCCGGGGGCTCCGCGCGCGCCTCGTCCCCCAGGGCCGCGAGCCTCGCGCGCGCTCGGTCCACCAGGGCGGCGAGCGCGGGGTCCGCGGCTTCGGTGGCCTCCGCCGCAACCGCGTCGAGCACGAGCCGCGCGGTGTCGCGCAGCGCGGCGCGGTCGAGCGTCCGGCGGAGCGCGCGCTCGTCGTCGTCGGCGACCGCGCGCAGCGGGGCGAGCTCGGCGTCGAGCCCCATGTCGGCGAGGGCGGACGCGAGGCCGGTGCGCTGCAGGAAGCCGATGAGCGGCGCCCCCGAGCGCGCGGTGGCGCCGAGCTTGCGCTTGACGATGGTGCGCAGCGTGTACGCGATGTCGACGACGTCGCCCTGCGGCGGTGCGCGGCCCGCCTTCTTGTAGGCGTGGCGGATGCTCCCGAGCGCGTCGTCGTCGGGCCTCGTGCCGCCGGTCTGCTCGCGCCACCACGCCGCCGACGCCGCCAGGTTCCCCTCGCGCCGGTGCCGCGCGACCGCCCGGCGCAGCTCCGCCTCGCCGTCCTCGTCGAAGGAGAGCTGCGGATAGCGGGCGAGCAGCTTGAGCGCGCGCACGGCGTGGCTGAGCCGGCCGTAGGGCTCGCCGTCGCCGAAGAAGACGTGCACGTGCCCGGCCTCGAGGTCGGCGAGGCCGCGGCCCGAGAAGTCGAAGAGCGTGCCGTCGGCGAGCACGCCGAGCTTGTCGATGGTGGCGCCGCGCCGCGTACCCCACGGCGCCGGCTTTTTGAGATCGGCGGCGAAGTCGACCTTCACCTCGGGGGCGATCTCCTTGCACAGCGCGAGCGCCTCGTCGCGAAACGCGGGGTAGCCGGGCTCCGAGGAGTCATAGAGGAAGTCGATGTCCGAGCCGGCGCCGCGCGCCTCGCCGAGGAGCAGGTCGCGCGCGCTCCCGCCCCAGACGCCGAAGGTCACGCCGCGCCTCTTCGACAGATCGAAGAGCGCCCGCAGGAGCGCGTCGTCCCGCGCGGCGCGCTCGACGACGGCGCGGGCCGAGCGCGCCGCGCCGTGGCCGCCCTCGGTACCCGCGCGCTCTCCGCCGCCGGGCCCGGCGCGCCCGACGGGCAGCCGGGCCAGCACCGCGGCCGCCTCGGCGGGTCCGGTGGCGACGTCTCGCCAGGTGAGGCGCGCTCGCTCGCGCGCCGTCGACGCGTCGCCCGCTTCGCCCGCGTCGAACGCGTCGAGCCCGCCCGCGCGCGCGCCCTCCGCCGCGACGACGTCGACGACGTCGACGCCGTCTGCGACGAGACCCGCGGGCGCGTCGACGACGGCGGCCCCCGCGTCGGCGGGACGCGGGGGCGGCTTGCGCGGCGGACCAGGCGGGCCGGGCTTCATCGACGCTCAGCCGACCACGAGCACCGAAGCGGTGACGTTGTCGCTCTTGCCGCGTCCGTCGAGGACGTGCTCCTTGGCGTAGTCGATGATCGCCTGCGTCACGCCGGCCGCGTCCTTGCCCGGGATGAGCGAGGCGATCTCGCGCGTGGTGCGCTCGCCGTTCAGCTCGCTCCAGGGCTTGCCCGCGGCAAAGTCCTTCTTCTGCGCCGACAGGTTGGCGTCGGCCACGCCGTCGCTCACGCAGACGATGACGTCGCCCTTTTCGACGTTGAAGCGCGAGTAGTCCGCCTGCGGGTTGTCGCCGCCGAGGCAGGCCGTGATGACGTTGGCGACCTTGAGGCCGGCGTTGGGGTCGCCCGATCGCTTGGCCATCTCGTCGCCCAGGTTGTGCGCTTCGGTCTGGCCCTTCAGGCGGCCGTTCTTGTCGAACACCATCACCGCGGAGTCGCCGCAGTTGACGACGTGCGCGACGCCGTTTTGCACCACGGCGGCGGCGAACGTGGTGGCCGCGTTGGCGTGCAGGCCCTTCACCTCGCGGTCCGCGTCGACGACGGCGCCCTTCATGAGCGCCTCCGCGGAGCCGCCCGCGGCGATCTTCTGCGCGGCGTCGGCGAAGGTCCTGGCCGCGATGAGGCTGGCGGCGCCGGTCTGGTTCTTGACGTGCCCCTCACCGCCCGCCTGATCGAACGCGCCCGCGAACGCGGTCTCGTGCGCGACGCCCTTGCCCTTCGGGATGACGCCGAGGACCGCGCCGTCCTCGTTGTAGTCGGCGTAGCCGATGCCGCGCCACGTGAACACCGCGCCGCTGACGCCGGCGCCGCGCACGGTGTCGGGCCGCGTGGACTCGAAGCCGCCGGCGGCCACGAGCACCTGCGGGTCCACGCGTCGCGGCTCCGCTTCTTCGGCGACGGCGGCGGAGGCGTTCGCGCGACCTGCTCGCATGTCGCCGAGGTGCTTGGCGAGGCTCTTTCCGAGCGTGGTGAGCTGTTCGAGCCCGAGCATCCTCTGTCCGCCCTCTTCCCTGCGCGTGCCGGTGAGCCCGCCCGGGCCCGAGCCCGTCACCCACACCCGCCCTTCCGGCGTATCGATGCAGTCGCCGATCTTGAGCGGGTTCGCCTCCACGACCTGCGCGGCGGCGAGGTTCTTGGTGTTTACCGAGCCGTCAACGTCGAGGAACTCGGCGACGAGCGCGCCCGCGCCGACGCTCTGCACGACGCCCAGGCTCGCCGAGCCGTCGCTGCGGGGGACCGAGAGCAGATCGCCGGGCGCATAGCGGTCGAGGCCGGCGATGCTGCCGCCGTGCTGTGCCAGCGCGCCGAGGTCGAGCCAGCCGTACTCGGGCTCGGGATGCTCCTTGACCCACTCCAGGTTCTTGCGCATGCCCTCGACGACGTCACCGCCGCGGTCCTCGGCGGCGATGCGCAGGGTGTGGATGGCCGGCACGAGGTCGTTTTGCAGGCGCTCGCGCACGTCGCGCGGGAGCATGTTCATGATGGCGGGCTCGAAGAGCGCCGCGATGTGATCGAGGCGCTGCCCGGCGCGGCCGAGGAGGTCGAGCTCGTTCTCGGTGACGAGGCCGTCGCGGTAGACCTCGGCGAGCTCGCCGACCGCCTTGTTTAGCTGCGTCTGTATCGCCTGGGTCCCCTGCTCGGACGTCTTGGGCGCCTTGTCCAGGAGCGCGCTCATGCTCGGCAACAGGCCGCGCCCCTTGAGCGCGGCGCGCGCCTTGAGGAACTCGTCGACGTCACCGGGCTTGAGGAGCGCCGTGACCTCGGCCATGGCCGCCTTCTCTTTGGGCTTGGCGACCCCGTCGGCGACGGCGAGCTGGGGGATCTTGGGACGCGGGGAGCCGACGCGCACGCTCATGGCAGCTCCCTGGTGACGACGGCGCGCGCCGACGGCGAGCGCTCCGCGAGCGCCCGCGCGGCCGCGAAATCCACCTCGGCGCTCTTCTTGTCGGAGAGGCCGAGGAGCTCCGCACGCATGAGGAGCGCGCGAGCGACGTCACCGCCGGACTTTGCGACGTCTGCGTCGATGAAGCGCGTGAGGGCGTCGACGGCGGCGGCGCTGCAGCCGGCGGCCTGCTCGACGGCGCCGAGGTGCAGCAGGTGCTGCGCGTTGGCGGGATCGAGGGCGACGAGGCCGGTGAAGACGGTGCGGGCGACGTCGAAGCGCTGCGACTGCAGCGCCGCCGCGCCCACGCGGGCGATGGCGTCGATGTCCGCCGGCGACAGCCGGCCCGCGTCCTTGAGGGCGACGTGCCCGTCGACGATGCCCTGAAGGAGGGCGAGGGCGTTTTCGGTTTGCATGGCGGTCACATGCTACCCCACTGCCGGCGGGAGCAACTTGCGCCCGGGCACACCCCAGTCCTCCACGGTCCAGCCCCGCCTGCGGGCCACCCGGCGCAAGCGGAGATCGGGGCTGACGACGACGGGGTGCCCGACCGCCTCGAGCATGGGCAGGTCCGAGGCGCTGTCCGTGTAGAACGCGCACTCGGACAGGGCGATGGAGAGCTTCTGCGCGCACGCTTCGGCGTGCGCCACCTTGCCGGCGCCGTAGCACACGGGCTCGACGGGCTCGCCGGTGAAGACGCCGTCATCGACGACGAAGCGGTTGGCGAGGAAGCCGTCGCACCCAAGCACGTCGGCGATGGGAGCGCTCAGGTAGTTCGTCGACGACGTCAACAAGAAGCAGAGATCGCCCGCGTCCTTGTGGCGCCGGATGGCGTCGCGCGCGCCGGGGCGGATGGTGCCGATCAGCTCTTCGCGCCAGAACTCCAGCGTCCGATCGATGACGTCGCGCTCCCTGGCGCCGCGCAACGTCTTGATGGCCACGCGGATGACGTCGTCGGCCTCGATGAGCCCGAGGCCGTACAAGCCCACCCAGAAGCTCGCGCGCAAAGCTTGCAGCCGCGTGATGTGACCGGAGCGAAGCTCGCGCCGCACCCAGAGCGCCGCCGAGTTCACGGCGAGCACGGTCTTGTCGACGTCGAAGAACGCGATTGCCGTCACTGCCGAGCTCGCCGACGGGGAATCTGCCGTCGCCGGACGTCCCATGCAACAACTGTTGCACTTGCGACGGGGGGCCCGGCCGGGCGAGCGTCACCCGGTGTCGATGGTGCTCAGGAGTGGCGCCTGTTGGCGCGCAGAGGCCGAGGGCGACGTTGTCGTCGTCATCGTGTGGAAGCGCGCAGATCAAACGCGCGATGAGCACGTGCGCGACATGAAGGACACCGTGGCGGTCCTCGTCCCCCTCGCCGGCGACGGCTACCGCGGGCTCGTCTACGACCTCCGCGACGCCCCTTCGACCTGGGGGCCCATCACGCACAAGGCGTTCGTCGACGTGCTGTCGGTCTGGGACGTGGCAGCCAGGCCCAGCGCCGTCGTCGCCGCCGACGAAGCCATCGCGCGCCTCGGCGTCCGCGCCCTCGTGAGCGAGGGCGCGCCTCGCCACGGCAGGGCCTGCGCCAGCATCGAAGAAGCCATGGCCTACGCGGCTGGTTGAGGGCTCAACCAATCTCTTCTTGCCGGCCGAACATCAGGCGGACGAGGGGCTCGTCATCGTCGGCGGTGACGACGTAGATGTGGTCGTTCTGCTGCAGCTCGACGTCGCCGCGCGGAGCGAGCAGCGTGGCGCCGCGCACGATGACCATGAGGCTCGAGCCGTGGGGGAAAGGCAGGTCGCGGATGGCGACGCCCGCGGCCGCGGACGCTCGATCGATGGTGAAGGCGAGCACCTTGCCGTCGAGCTCCCGCGTCGACGTCACCTCGAGCACGGCCGGCGCCGGCGGCGGCTCGCCCGACGTGAGCCCGAGCTTCTCGGTGACGAAGCGAACGGTGCTCCCGGGGACGATCGCGTTCACGAGCACGATGAAGAACACGAGGTGGAAGGTCTGCACGGCCCCCGCCGCCCCCGCCGTCACCGGAAACGTCGCGAGGATGATGGGCACGGCGCCGCGCAGCCCCACCCAGGCGACGTAGAGCACCTCGCGCGACGGCCAGCGAAAGGGCAGGAGGCAGACGAACGCCGCCAGGGGGCGCGCGGCGACGGCGAGGGCGAGGCCGAGCGCGAGGCCGAGCGGGGCTTCGTCGACGAGCATCTGCGGCGACACGAGCAGGCCGAACACCAGGAACATGCCCACCTGCGCCACCCAGGCGGCGGCGTCGTGGACGCGCAGGAGCCCCGAGCGAAACGGCAGCGCCGTGTTCCCGACGATGACGGCCACGATGTAGACCGAGATGAAGCCGCTGCCGCGCACGAGCGTGGGCACCGCGTAGGCGACGAGCGCGACGGCCAGCGTCACCACCGGGTACAGGCCGGTGGCGACGAGGTGGGCGCGGCGCAGGAGCACGCGCGCCCCGAAGCCGATGAGGAAGCCGGCGCCGATCCCGAGGACCAGCTCGCGCACGACGGTGAACGCGATGTGCCACGACGGCTCCTCGCCGCTGATGACGAGGTGGGTGAACGCCACCGTGAGGATGACGGCCATGGGATCGTTGAGGCCGGACTCGAGCTCGAGCGTGATGCCGAGCCGGCGGCGCAACTGCAGGCCGCTGCCGCGCAGGACCGAGAACACCGCGGCCGCGTCCGTCGACGACACGATGGCACCCATGAGAGCGGCGCGGCGCGGCTCCACGCCGAACGCCCATGCGACGAGCGCGACGACGGTGCCGGTGATGACGACGCCGACGGTGGCGAGGAGCGCCGCAGGCCGGAGGCCGAGCTTCAAGAGGCCCGCGGGCGTGTTGAGGCCGCCGTCGAAGAGGATGACGACGAGGGCGACGATGCCGAGGTTGTAGCCGAAGGAGAAGTCGTGGAGGCTGACGCCGAAGGCGCTGCCGGCGAGCACGCCGACGCCGAGGAACACCAGCGTGACCGGCACGCCGAGCCGGCCCGAGAAGCGGCTGGTCAGCGCGGCGATGCCCATCAGCACGCCGACCGTGGCGAGGACCGCCGCATGGGTGTTCGGCTCATCCAAAGACGCAAACCCCCTCGACGATGATGATGCGCGCATCCACCGGAGCCGTCGACGTCGAGACGCTTGACGACGATGCGTTCACATGTCGACGAAGCGCTCGAGCTTCTCGCGGATACGGCGGGTGTCGACGTCGGTCCACCCTTCGGGCACGGCGACCTGCAGCTCGTAGGTGGCGCCGCTGTCGAGGTCGGTCCCGTGGAGGGTGAGCGCGCCACCGGCGACGGTGACCTCCCGGAAGCGGAGGCTGCCGACGCCGTAGGGGCGAAAGCCGCCCCGCTTCTGGATGAAGACGCCGTCGTCGGAGAAGAACACCAGGCCGTCCTTCCGGCTCACCCAGGCGGCGTCGCGCTCGCGGTCGAGCCGCTGCGCCTGCTTGAGCGCGCGGCGGCGGTAGAAGTGGACGACGGGGCCGAGCGGAATGAAGAACAGGCCGAGGTACCCGACCATGAACGCCGCCTGCCACATGTCGGTCACCGCGACGCCCGCGGTGGCGAGGATGGGCCCGAGCACGCTGATCCATGAGCCCACGCGCGAACGCCCGGTGGAGCGACGCATGGTCTCGATGTGCTCGGCCACGTCGTGGGCGACGTTCTGGGAGAACGTGATCCCGTGGGCGGCGCTCGAGGAGGGGACCAGCGAAGTCGTCACGCGCTCAACCCTTGCGGATGGCCGCGCCGATCTTCCAGTCCCCGGCTTCAATGACGCGCGCGTCGTCGGGCGGCGGCGCCGTCGACACCGTCACCGACGACGCGGTGACCTCGCCCTTGAGCTCGTCCTTGCGCGAGGAGAAGTGCGCCTCGAGCGCCGCGGGCACGTAGAACGTGCAGGCGACGCGCTCGTGCACCTCGAGCCCCGAGTCCTTGCGCAAGGCGTTGGTGGCGGTGGTGACCTCGCGAAACGCATACTCCTGCTTCAGCGCGTCGGTGACGGTGGTGTCGAGGGCGACGGTGATCTCGCCGGCGCTCTCGATGACGACGTCGCCGCGGGCCGTGCGGGTGACGAGGACGTCCTCCTTGGTGATGCGCTGGCCTTCGACGTCGACGCTCCCGCCGTCCTCGAGGGTTCGCCACGCCTGTGACGTGAGCGCCTCCACGGCCGCGGCGGCGGCCTTCATCTTGGGGCCCATGCGCTTGCCGAGCGTCTTGTAGTTGGCCTTGAACGAGAGCGTGGCCAGGCCCTCGTCGTTCTTCATGACCGCGAGCGCCTTGACGTTGAGCTCGTCGAGGACGAGCTCCTTGTGGCGCTCGAGCGCGACACGCACGGCGTCGTCGTGGGACACGACGGTGGCCTGTGGCAGCGGCTGCCGCGTCTTCATCTTGTGCTTCTCGCGAAGCGCGCGGCCGAGCGTGACCACCTGGCGCACGGCGGCCATCTCGCGCTCGAGCGCGCGATCGATCTTGGCGTCGTCGACGACGGGGTAGTCCGTGAGGTGCACGCTGGGCGGCGCCTCGCACCCGGGTTCCACCACGAGGTTCTGGTGCACGCTCTCCGCCACGAACGGCAGCACGGGGGCGAGCACGCGCGCGAAGGTGGTGAGCACCTCGTAGAGCGTCTCGTACGCGGCGCGCTTGTCGGCGTCGTTGTCGGACTTCCAGAAGCGGCGGCGCGAGCGGCGGATGTACCAGTTGGTGAGGTCGTCGATGAAGCCGAGCATCGGAGGGACCACCTTGTCGAGGTAGTAGCCCTCCATCTGCGTGTTCACCTCGCGCACGAGGCTCTGCAGCACGCTGAGGATCCAGCGATCGATCTCGGGACGCCCTGCCGGCGTCGCGGGGGGGCGGCGCCGGCGTCGCCTCGAGCGTCGCGCGCAGGCGTCCAGCCGTCGACGTTCGCGTACGTCACGAAGAAGCTCCACGCGTTCTGCAGCGGGAGCAGCACCGTGCGCACCACGTCGCGCACGCCGAGCTCGTCGAACTTGAGGGGCTCCGCGCGCACCACCGGCGAGTTGATGAGGTACGCGCGCAGCGCGTCCGCGCCGTAGGTGTCGATGACGACGTGCGGATCCGGATAGTTCTTCAGCCGCTTGGACATCTTCTCGGCGAGGACCTTGAGCTCCTTGCCGGAGTCCTTGAGGAACGCCTTGCCGCCCTTTTCGTCGACGTCGGCGAGCTTGTAGCGGTTGCCCAGCTCGTCCTGGTAGGTCTTTGCGAGCACCATGCCGTTGACGATGCAGTTTTGATACGGCGCCTTGTCGAACAGCGCCGTCGACAACACGAGCAGCGTGTAGAACCAGCCACGGGTCTGATCGAGCCCTTCGGCGATGAACTGCGCGGGCAATCGCAGCTCCGCGCCCTCGAACGGGTAGTGCACCTGCGCGTAGGGCATGGAGCCGGACTCGAACCAGCAATCAAAGACGTCGCCGATGCGCTTCGCGGGCGCGCCGCACGCGTCGCACGGGAACGAGAGCGAATCGATCTTGTGGGGGTGAAGATCGTCGACCTTCGCGCCGGTGCGCTTCTCGAGATCGGCCGCGGAGCCCACGCAGGTGTGGTGCCCGTTTTGGCACTCCCACAAGGGGATGGGCGTGCCCCAGAAGCGGGAGCGTGAGATGGACCAGTCGCGCGCGTCTTTGAGCCAGTTCTCGAAGCGCTTCTCGCCGACGAAGCCGGGCACCCAGTGGACGGTCTCGTTGTTGGCCACCATGCGCTCGCGCAGGGGCTCGACGTGCACGTACCAGGACGGCGTGGTCTTGTAGATGAGCGGCGTCCCCGTCCGGTAGCAGAACGGGTACGAGTGGCGGATGGTGCCGTGCTTGAACACCAGGCCCTGCGCCTTGAGGTCGTGGATGATCTGCTTGTCGGCCTCCTTCACGCGTTGCCCGGCGTAGGGCGGGACCTCGCCGGTGAAGCGCCCCTCCTCGTCGACGGGCTCGACGACGTCGATGCCCACGGCCTTGCAGGCGGCGAAGTCGTCCTCGCCGAACGCGGGCGCCATGTGCACGAGGCCGGTGCCGTCGGTGGTGGTGACGTGGCCGGACGCGATGACGCGGAAGGCGCCCGTCTGTTTGCGTTCGGCGAAGAACGGGAACAGCGGCTGGTAGGTGAGCCCCACGAGCTCGCGGCCCTTGAGCGTGGCGACGACCTCCGCCTCCTTGCCGAGGACGCTCTCGAGGAGCTCGCGCGCGACGACGTACGTGTGGCCGTCTTTGTGCTTGGCCTTGACGTAGTCGATGTCGGCGCCGACGGCGACGGCGAGGTTGGACGGGAGCGTCCAGGGCGTGGTGGTCCACACGAGCAGGTGGAGGTCGTCGGCATCGACTTTGAGGCGCACGGTGAGCGCGGGGTCGTCGACGTCGCGATAGTCCTCGCCGGCCTCCATGTTCGACAGCGGCGTGGACAGCGCCCACGAGTAGGGCATCACGCGCAGGCCCTTGTAGACGAGGCCGCGCTTCCACAGCTCGGAGAAGGCCCACCACACGGACTCCATGAACGGCTTGTCCATGGTCTTGTAGTCGTTGTCGAAGTCGACCCAGCGCCCGACGCGCGTGATGGTGCGGCGCCACTCGTCGACGTAGGTGAGGACGTTCTCCCGGCAGGTCTCGTTGAACTTGTCGACGCCGAATTCGCGGATGGACGTGGGGCCCGAGAGGTTGAGCTTGGCCTGGATCTGCTGCTCGATGGGCAGGCCGTGCGTGTCCCAGCCGAAGCGCCGCTCGACGCGCTTGCCGCGCATGGTCCAGTAGCGCGGCACGATGTCCTTGAGCGTGGAAGCGACGAGGTGGCCGTAGTGCGGCAGGCCCGTCGCGAACGGCGGGCCGTCGTAGAAGATGAAGGCGTCGTCGGGGGAGCGCTCGTTCACCGAGCGGTGGAAGGCGTCGAGCTTCTGCCACAGCTCGAGGACCTTCAGCTCCTCCTGCGGGAACTGAACCTCCGACGACACGGGCTTGAAAGCACCCACGAAACCTCCGGCGACGACGACGCGCCGCTGGATTTTTCGCTAGCCGCTCGCGCCCGATGCCGCAACGGGCGCGCCGCGCGGCCGGGACGCCGCCGCCGTCGAGGACCGCCGCGGCCAGGCCGCGCGCGCCGCGAGGGCGACGCCGCCGGCGACGAGGCCGGCGTCGAGCTCGACGCCGAGGCGGAGGGCGCCGAAGAGGCCCCACGCGAGGGCGGCGACGGCGAGGACGCCGGCGCTCCCGCGGCCCCCCGGCGTCGCGGCGAGGTCGAGGACGAGGGCGGCGCCGGCGGCGAGCGCGAGGCTCGGGCAGGGGACGACGCCGACGGGCGCGGCGAAGAGGTCCGCGAGGGGGCCGTGGGCGCCGACGAAGTGCGGGTAGAGCCACGCGTACACGAGGAGGGCGGCGCCGGTGAGCGTCGCCCAGCGCGGTGGCAGGCGCGGCGGCGCGGGCCGCTCCGGCGCGGGCCACGCGAGGGCGGCGACGGCGACGGCGACGACGCCGAGGCCGAAGCCGTTGAACGGGTCTTGGAACGCGAACGCCACGGCGCTCGCCGACACGACCGGGAGGGCGACGACGAAGCCGGCGATGCGGGGACGCGAGCGCCACGCGATGTCGCTCGGCCGAAGCGCGACGAGCCAGACGACGGCGAGGGCGATGACGACGTGCCAGATCACCCCGAGGACGTAGGCGCCGTCGGCGGCGCGGCGAAGCCCGGCGAGGATGTCATCGGCGGACGGCATGGGACCTCCACGACGAGCGAAGCACGCGCCGTGCCGCGGCGCGCGCACGGGTGGGCCGCGGGCTTGACCGCGCGTGCGCGACGTCAGCATGCTCCGCGGCCATGGGCCTGCCGATCGTGAACAACAAGGCCGCGACCGATCGCGACGACGCCGCGGCGCTCGCCGGCGCACAGCGCTTGCTCGACGCCGGCCTCGCCGACGAGGCGCGCGCGAGGCTGGCGCCGCTCGTCGACGCGCCGCACACCGCGGTGCGCGCGCACGCGTGCCTGCTGTACGCAGGCGTCTCGCTCATGGCGGGCAAGCCCGAGGACGCGTTGGCGGCGCTCGACAAGCTCCCTGCGCGCCCGCCGTTTGCGATCGACACCGGCTACCGCAAGATGATCGAGGCGTGCGCGCTCAGGCAGACCCGACGCTACGCGGAGGCGCTCGCGGCGGCGCAGGTGGCGGCGGACGAGGGCGCGACGCCCGGCAGGCTGCTTGTGCTCGCGGACGCACAGAAGCACGCGGGGCTCCTCGACGCCGCCGCGGCCACGCTCTCGCGCTTGCTCGACGGAGAGCCGGACAACGCCACGGCGCTCGCGCAGCTCGCCGGCTACCGGAACCTGCAGGGCGATCTCGACGCGGGCGCGGCGTGCTTCGAGCGCTTCCGCGCCTGCGCCGCCGCCGGCGCCGACGCGCGGCGCAACGAGGCTTTCTTCTTCGCCACCCGGGGCAACCTCGACGCCACCGTCGCCGCGCTGCGCGCCGCGCTCGACGAGGAGGCGGAGGCCACCGCGAGCTACCTCGTCGACGAGGTCGAATTCGATCGCTTCCGCGGCGCCCCGGCTTTCGTCGCGCTGAAGGACGCGTAGGCGACCGGCGTCTCCGGCAGCGTTCAGCCCACGAACGACACGAGGGCGGCGCCGAGGGCGGCGGCGAGGACGACGAGGCCGACGACGTCGCCGGGGCGCACGCCGCGCCGGGGGGTTCCGGCGGTGACGGCGACGAGCGAGGCGTCCGCGAGCGCGCGCGGGGGAGCGGCGACGGGGGCGGCGGGCTCGGTGAGCTCCTTGTGCTTGAGGCCGTCGAAGAACAGCCACCGGCAGCGGGCGCAGGACCACGCGGCGACGCCGTGGCACAGGACCGGCGAGAGCGCGCGCGCGCACGAGGGGCACGGCAGCGTCGCAGCGGTGGACGAGTACACCGGCGAGAGCGCGGCGCGCCCCATGTCGGGCAGGCAGCCGTCCGCCCAGGAGCGCGCCACGAGCAGGCCGCCGCAGCCGCGGCAGGCGGTGCCGTCGGGATCGTCGGCGAGGGCTTCGCCGCAGCGGGGGCAGGAGATCGCGGGCAGCGCGACGGGCGCAGGCAGCATGCTCTCCGGTATTCACGCTCCGTGCCGCCCACGTTGACGCGCGCGCCACCCCGCAAGGCGCGGCGCGGCGCGACGGACCCGGTCTGCCCCGGCGCCACGCATACACGCCGCGTGTCCGGGCGGACACACGCTTTTGACGATCCCCGTCGTCGTCGGCTTCGCCGAGCGCCGATCAAAGGGTGACGAGGGCTGGCCCGATGGACCGTTGATCCGAGCCACCCGGAAGGGGACGGCGGAGCGGAAAGGAGCTCCGCGCTCGGCGACGACGGACAAGGACGCGCGCGTGATGAAGATGGCCGACGGCGGCTTCCGGCCTGCGTACGACATCCAGCTCGGCGTCGTACGGAAGAAGACCGGCGGACCTCGGTCCATCGTCGGCGTGCGCGTCACGAACGTCGGCAGCGACATGCGCAGCGTCCTGCCTATGCAAGACGACGTCGTCCGTCGTCTCGGCCGCGCGCCTTCCGTGGTGCTCGCCGACGCGAACCACACTAACCGCGACGACGTCAAGGAGCTCGATCGCCGCGGGATCCTGCCCGTGATCCCGCCACCTCGGCCGCGCGGGGCCGGCAATCGCCACAACCTGCAGCGGTTCTTGCGCGCCGACGTGCCTCGCCACGTACTCCGCGCGGCGAGCCACCTTGTGGGCGGCTTCGCCGAGTGCTGCTACGAGCCTTTCAGCGCAGGGCGAGCCCGATCGGGCAGCTCACGCCGGTTCCGCCGAGGCCGCAGTAGCCGTCGGGGTTCTTGTGCAGGTACTGCTGGTGGTAGTCCTCAGCGTAATAAAACGCGGGCGCGGCCTTGATCTCCGTCGTCACCACGCCGTGCCCCGCGCCCTTGAGCGCTTCGCCGTACGCCTTGGCCGACGCGATGGCGCGCTCCTTCTGATCATCGCCGGAGGTGTAGATGGCGGAGCGGTATTGGGTGCCGACGTCGTTGCCCTGGCGCATCCCCTGCGTGGGATCGTGGTTCTCCCAGAACACCTTCAACAGCGTGTCGACGTCGACCTTCTTCGGGTCGTAGACGACGAGCACCACCTCGGTGTGACCCGTCTTCCCCGTGCAGACCTCTTCGTAGCTGGGGTTCGGCGTGAAGCCGCCCGCGTAGCCGACGGCCGTGGTCCACACGCCGGGCACCTGCCAGAGCTTCTTCTCCGCGCCCCAGAAGCAGCCCATGCCCAGCACGAGCCGCTCGAGGCCGTCCGGGAAGGGCGGCTCCATCGCGTTGCCGAGCACGGCGTGCGCGGCGGCGACGCGCATCTTGTTGGCGCGCCCCGGCAGCGCTTCCTTTTCCGTCGGCAGCTCCAGCTTCTTCGTCGAGAACCACATGGCGATCACCCCGTGGGCGTCACTCTAGCGAGCCGGAAATAGTTTGCGCGCGCTTTCCTCATGCACGGCCTTCTTCGCCACACAAAGACGCACGGACTCGAGCGTGATGGCGAGCGCGCGTTCCATTCCGGGCGTCTTGTGCTTCTTCGGCTCGAAGAAGGCCTCGAGCTCCTTGGCCTTTTCCTCGCTGCAGTAGCCGGAGAAGAGGCCGGGGACGCGCGCGCCGCCGAACTCCTCGGGGAGACGCTTCATCAACGCGGCGTAGTGCGACGGGAGCCACGCCCACACGGCGTCGCGGGTGCGGAAGTCGGACGCCTGGCCGTGAAGTGGGTTGATGACCTCGTTGATCTTCAGACGCGGATCGAGCGTGAGGTCGCGGGCCTTTTTCCCCAGCGTCGGATCGTTCGTGGAGCCGAGCGCGCCGAGCAGGTAGCCGCGCGTGAGGCTGTCCGTCTCCGTCGACAAGCGGCGCGCGGCGTCGTCCCACGCCGCGGCGCCGCCGGTCCTCACCGCGCAGGAGATCGCCAGGCCGGCGAGGTCGCCCGGCACCTTGTCGAGGTCGACCTTGCCCTTGCCGAGCACGGGGCGGCCGAGCTTGGCGAGGGCCTCGATGGTCGCGGGATCCTCGGCGGTGCCGACGAGGACGCCGAGCGCGAGCGTGCGGCGCTGGCGCACGCGCGGATCTTCGCCGGCCTTGGGGACGAGGCCGACCGCGTCGAGGACGGGCCGGTACAGCTCCGCCACCTTCTTTTGCACCTTGGCGCGCGCGGCCGGCAGCACGAGGTCGCTCCACGCGAAGACGAGCAGCGACTGCGGCGTGAGGATGACGTCGGGCTCCTCGTCGGTGGCGAGGGGGACGGACGCGTCGAGGGCGTCTGCGAAGCTCACCTTGCCGGTGTTGAAGCCCGCGCGCACGGCGTTGCCGAAGCTGATGCGCTCGCCCGGCGTCAGCGCCTTCAACCTCGACGACAGCGCGCGGAGCTGATCGCCCGGCAACGACCAGCGGTAGTAACCGCGGCCGTCCTCGTTCGGGTGCAGGAAGCGCGGGCACGCGCCCTTCAACGCGAGGCTGCCGCGGGCCGCCGTGAGGAGCGTGCACGCCGACGCCTGCTTGTCGGTGCGCACGCACACGGGGATCTGCCAGGTCTTGTTGCGGTCGCCGGTGGAGCCCACGGGGAGGAAGCGCGACTGCGCGAGCTCCACGCGAGCGCCCTTCTTGTCGCAGACGAGCTTGGCCTCGACGAAGGGGACGCCGGGCTGATCGAGGAACGTCGCGAACGGCGTGGCGACGTCCTTGCCCGCGGCCTTGGACAGCGCGGCGAGGAGGTCGGCGGCGGTGGCGGTGCCGTCGGCCTTTTCCTTCAGGTAGTCGCGCACGCCCTGCTGGAAGTGGTCGGGGCCGATCCAGGCTTCGAACATGGCGATGACGGAGGCGCCCTTGTTGTAGGTGATGCCGTCGAAGGCGTTGATGATGTCGTTCTTGCTGACGACGGGCTGGCGGATCTGGCGGGCGGACACGAGGCTGTCGGCGCCGGTGACCCAGTCGAGGCCGGAGCGCTGCTCGGTGCGCGCGTGGAATTGCGGGCGGATCTCCTCGACGACGTGCGACTCCATCCAGGTGGCGAAGGCCTCGTTCAGCCAGATGTCGTCCCACCACGCGAGCGTGACCAGGTCGCCGAACCACTGGTGCGCGAATTCGTGGGCGATGACGTAGACGTTGCCCTTCTGCAGACCGATGGGGCTCTTGTCGTCGACGTAGAGCAGGTTGTCGCGGAAGGTGACGAGCCCCGCGTTCTCCATGGCGCCGGCGGCGAAGTCGGGGACGGCGACGATGTCCATCTTGCCGAACGGGTAGCCGACGCCGAAGTACTTCTCGAGCGCCGCGAGCGACTCCGCAGCGACGTCGAGCGAGCGCGCCATCTGCTTGCCGTGGCCGTGGGGAGCGATGCCGCGGATGGGCAGCGGCGCCTTGCGCACCGCCGTGGGCGGCAGCGTCTTGCCGGTGACGACGTCGAGCGGGCCGACCGCGAAGGCCACGAGGTACATCGGCAGCGGCCTCGTCTTCTCGAAGGTCACGCGCTCGCGGCCCTTCACCTTCTCGCGCTTGAGCTCCGGCGTGTTGGACACGACGACGTCGCCCTTGTCGTGCGCGATGGAGAGCGAAAACGGCGTCTTGAGCCCGGGCTCGTCGAAGCAGGGCAGCGAGTCGCGCGCGGAGATGGCCTCGAACTGCGTGAACACGTAGGGGCGGCCCTCGTGCACCACCTTGTAGATGCCCTCGAGCGACGCGTTGTACTTCGCGCTCCACGCGATGACGACGTCGACGTCGCCGGGGCCCACGGGCGCGGGCAGCGACAGCCGCGACATGCCGTCGGCGTCGACCTGCTTGTACGTCGCCGCCTTGCCCGCGACGGAGGCGCGCTTCACGTCGAGGCCGCGCCCGTGCAGCCAGAGGGCGCGCACCGCCTTGTCGAGGTGGACGCGGATGGTCTCCTCGCCGGAGAAGCCGTCCTTGTGCGGATCGACGTCGAGCGAGATGCGGTACTCGAGCGGGCGCTGTCCCGCGGGCAGGCGGAAAGCGGGGCTGTCGTCGCCGCCGCCGTCGAGGGCGTGGGCGGCGCCGCCCGCGCAAAAGAGCCCGGCGAGGGCGAGGGCGACCGGCGTGTGAAGGCGGGGACGGTAGGTGCGCATACGGCCCGGTAGCCGAACGCGCGCGAGGAGAAAATCCTGTCTTCCGCCGGCGTCAGTCGCCGCCGCCGCAGGGTTGGGCGCTGTTGCCGCCCTGGTCGTCGACGGTGGTGCCGCCGCGGTTGGCGAGCGAGCTCACGGCGCAGGCGCGCAGCACGGGGTTGTCCTTGATCTGCACACCGCCGGGGCTCACGCCGATGAGCGTGAGCCCCTGGAAGGAATTCGACACGCTCGAGAGCGCGGCGTTGTTGCGGAAGATCATGGCGCCGCCGACGTGGCCGACGGCGCCGAAGCCGCGCAGGCTCTGGACATCGCTGCCATCGACGACGACGTCGCCCTCGACGGCGCCGAGCGAGACCATCTGTGAGGTGGAGCTGACGCCGGCTCCGAGGCGGAGCGAGCCACCGACGACGGCGACGGCCTGGAGCCCCGACAGATCCTGCTGGGCGATGTCATCCACGGACAGGTCGCCGTCGACGGTGACGAGGCTCGCGAGCGGCGCGAGCGAGGTGATGTCCTCCCCATGGATGACGAGGTCGCCGAAGACGTGGGGGCAGCCGGTGAGCGCGTCGACGTCGCCCTGGCCGCTGGCGTCGACGTCGCCGTTGGGGCAGCCGTCGCCCTCTCCTTCGCCCTCGCCCTCGCCCTCTCCTTCGCCTTCGCCCTCGCCTTCGCCTTCGCCCTCGCCTTCGCCTTCTCCTTCGCCCTCTCCTTCGCCTTCGCCGGGGTGCGAGGTGCAGATGTCGTCGACGCAGGTGAAGCCGTCGACGCAGGCGTGGTCGGCGTCGCAGCGCAGGCCTTCGAGGTCCACGGTGCATCCGAGGAGCGGGGCGAGCCCGGAGGCGATGATCGCGACAGCCTTCCGCACACCCCGAGCTTCCCACTTTCTTCGGAGGCCGCACGAACTGTCTCGGATCCGGGGCCCACGGATCAGGGCCGCCGGGGTGCCCCGCTCCGCGAGCGGAGCGCCTCGTCAGCCGGGGCGCGCGCGGAAGGGATGCACCGGCTGCTCTTTGCCCTTCACCGTGATCGGCTCGAGCGCCTCCGTCGCCACCGTGTCCGGCAGCGCCTTGGCCGTGGCCTCGCTCACGACGACCTCGCCGGCCTTGGCCTGGCTCGTCAGGCGCGCGGAGAGGTTCACCGTGTCGCCGATGACCGTGTACTCCATCTGCCGCGCGGACCCGACGTTGCCGCAGACCATCGGACCCGTGGCGACGCCCACGCCGACCTTGAGCGCGCCGATCTCGGGGAACGCTCCCTCGGCGTTCATCTTCGCCACCTCGTCCTGCAGCGCGAGCGCGCAACGGGTGGCGCGCTCGGCGTGGTCCGGTTGATCGACGGGCCCGTTGAACACGACGACGACGGCGTCGCCGACGAACTTGTTGAGGTATCCGCCCTGCGTGTCGATCACCGGAACCACGCGGGCGAAGTAACGGTTGAGGAGGTCCACCACTTGCGCCGGCGAGAGCTTCTCGCTCATCGACGTGAAGCCGCGGATGTCGGCGAAGAACACGCTCGCGTCACGCAAGGACGGCGGCAGCGCGGCGTCGCCGTGTTGCGCACGGATGCGCTCGAGGACCTGCTGCGAGACATAGACGCCGAAGGCGCGCTCCATCCGCTCGGCGAGCGTGAGCGCCTCGAGCATGGCGTTGAAGCGCCGGGTCATGTCCAGGAGCTCCTTGGAGCCGCCCTCCTCCACACGCACGTCGCGGGCGCCGTTGGCGACCTCGTCGAAGGCGAGCGAGAGCGGGTGGATGCGCTCCATGACGGCGGCCGCGAGCTTGCCGGTGGCCGACCACAGCGCGGGCAGCGCGAGGACCAGCGTGAAGCCCAGCGTGACGACGACGACGAGGCCGGGGTGCTCGAGGAGCTGGTGCGCGCGCCGCTCGATCTCCTCGGGGGACAGCGGCGTGCCCTCGAGGCGGAGGTTCGGGTGCACGCCGCCGGCCGCGACGCGGGCCACGGTCTCCACCGCGAGCGCCGACACGCCGGCGGCGAGCGCGAGCAGGAGCAGGAGCAGGGAGAGCACCGCGAGCTGCACGCGGCGCGCGAAGCCGGGCACGAGCGCGCTGATGACGACGTCGATGATCACCACCGGCAGGGTCCCCGCCACCGCGCCGAACCACCACAGCCCGCCCATGGCGCCGGCCGCGACGGTCCAGTCGGTGAACCCCAGGAACGAGGGGAGCGACGTCAGGAGCGCGCCCGCGGTGACGAGGAGGACGAGGCCCACGGGGCCGAGCAGGAGGGCCGCTGCGAGGCGCAGGGCGACGGAGCGCGGGGCGAGCGCGAGATAGACGCGCGCCTCCGCGCGCGACGCGAGCACGCATGCGGCCACGGCGGCGGCGGCGGAGGACAGGTCGGCGAGGGTCTTGAGCGCGGCGGCGTCGACGGAGGCGTGCACGGCGTTCAGCACGAGGGCGGCGGCGAACGCGAAGGCCGTCCAGCGCGGCCACTTGGGGAGGGGGCGGGTGGCGGGGGTGAGGACGCGCATGGCCCGACGCTAGCGCGCGTCACGTTTGGATGCGCGGGAGTGCGCTAGGGTCGGCCCGTGAAGATCGACGTGCACACGCATTTGTTGCCGCGAGACATCCCGCGCTGGGCCGAGAAATTCGGCAGCGGGGGCTTCATCACGCTCGAGCACATCCCGGGGACCTGCCGCGCGCGCATGATGCGCGACGACGGCACCTTCTTCCGCGAGATCGAGGACAACTGTTGGGACGCGGACGCGCGCCTGCGGGACTGCGACAGGGACGGCGTCGACGTGCAGGTGCTGTCGACGGTGCCGGTGATGTTTTCGTATTGGGCCAAGCCCGCCCACGGCAACGACGTCGCCCGCTTCTTGAACGATCACCTCGCCGACTTTTGCCGCAAGCACCCGGCGCGCTTCGTGGGGCTCGGCACGCTGCCGCTGCAGGACCCGGCGCTCGCCGTCGTCGAGCTCGAGCGCTGCGTGAAGGTGCTCGGGCTCAAGGGCGTGCAGGTGGGCTCCCACGTCGAGGATTGGAACCTCAGCGACCCCGCGCTCTTCCCGGTGTTCGCCGCCGCCGAGCGCCTGGGCGCCGCGGTGTTCGTGCACCCGTGGGACATGATGGGCATGAAGCGCATGCAGAGGTACTGGCTGCCGTGGCTCGTGGGCATGCCGGCCGAGTCGAGCCTCGCCATCTGCTCGATGATCTTCGGTGGCGTCTTCGAGCGGCTGCCGGCCCTGCGCGTGTTGTTCGCGCACGGCGGCGGCTCGTTCGCCGGCACCGTCGGCCGCATCCAGCACGGCTTCGACTGCCGCCCCGACCTCGTCGCCGTCGACAATGCAAAGCCGCCGCGCGACTACCTGGGCCGCTTCTACGTCGACTCGCTCGTGCACGACGCCGCCGCGCTGCGCTTCATCCTCGAGGTGTTCGGCGAGGACTTCGTGTGCCTCGGCAGCGACTACCCGTTCCCCCTCGGCGAGGCGCACCCCGGCGCGCTCGTCGAGGGCGTCGCCGCCCTGCCGCGCGCGAAGCTGCTGGCTGAAAACGCACGGCGTTGGTTGGCGCTGATATAGTTGGTGCCATGAACATCCTGGTCATCGCCGCCGTTCTCGCAGCGGGCGCGCCGGCAGCGGACGACTTCATCACCAGGGCGAAGGGGAAGATCGCCATCTCCACCGAGGACCTGCCCACCGCGGCTGCGGACATGGAGCGGCTCCTCAAGCCGGCGGTGCACAAGACCAGCCCGTACCGCGTGGAGGGGGACAACTCCTGGTCGGTGAACCTCGTCGCCGTGCTCAAGAAAGAGGCCCGCGGCGCGGTGCACGTCGTCTTCTATGACAAGGACGACAAGGCGGCGCTCCACAAGCACGCGCCGGTGCGCGCCATCGAGGTCAACCCGGCCGCGCACAACAAGCTGCTGCAGGTGCCGCAGATCGAATTCAACGCCGACCAGGGCTTCGTCCCCGGCAAGACGTACATCGTGCGGGTCACGGAGCTCGACCACAATCACGAGGTCGTCCTCGCCGAGACCTTGTTGACGCTCACCAAGGCCAAGCACGCCGCCGCCGCCACGCCGAAAGACAGCGGCGACGACGACGACTTCCCGCAGTAGGCGGCGCCACCGCGCACACGCCGCCGGCAGCGCGCGGCGGTCCGCCGGGCTGTCGCGCCGATCGCCCGCGCTGGCATGAGCGGTGCTTCTCTTCCTCCTCGTGCGTCGGAGGCACCCATGAGGAAGAGCCGTTTCACCCTCGACGGCGCGCTGTGGTTGGCGCAGTGCGTGGTCGCCTTCACCTACTTCTGGGTCGGCGCGGTGCGCCTGATGACCCCGATCACCGCGCTCGAGCCGCGCATCGGCTGGGTGCGCGATCTCGCAGCGCAGACCCCGCTGCGCGTCGTGGGGAGCCTCGAGCTCCTGCTCGCGCTCGGCGTGCTCATTCCGGCGATGACGCGCTTTCAACCGGTGATCACGCCCATCTGTGCCGGCTTGCTCGCCGTCCTGGCCGCCGTCTCCGCGATGGTGCACGGCTTCGAGGGCGAGTGGGTGCGCGTGGGGACGTCGTCCGCGCTGTGCCTGCTCTCGGTGTTCGTCGCCTGGGGCCGCGGCTTCGCCGTGCAGATCCCCAAGCGGCCGCCGGGCGCGGTGAGCGACGAGGACAACCTCATCCCCGCGCCCGGCCTGCAGGGGTGAGCCCGCACAAAGCTCGGCCTTCTGATTGAGGCCGAGGCAGCGATCAGCGCCGTGCGTGCCTCGGCCTCGTAGTCGGGCCCGGGCGAGTCAGGCACGCCAAGGCCGCGGTCAATGAGCAGGCATTCGCGGTGTCAATGCGCGTCGAGCGCTGCGCCACCGACGAGGATGCGCCGCCGTGCGGGGAAAGCGCGGCGACGCGTGCCCATCCGCGCGGCCGTCGTCGCGGCGTCGTCGCGGCGCCGCGTTCTTCGTCCGCCGCCGCGTGCAAGCAGCCTTGCGCCGTGCCTGACGCGGATGAGTAGCTCTCCCCAGGCAAATCGAATTCGTCGCGTGAGCGCTCGCATGGGGCGGAATTGGATTCGCATGCGCGTGCCGATCTTCTAGGGTCCGCCCTCCCGCATGGGGCCCAACGCCACACCGGCGGCGGGCCGCGGGGCAGGGGACTCCATGGGTGCTGCGCTCCTCATCTTCGCGCTCTCGAGCGGTGTCGCCGCCGATTGCCGCGAGGGCTCGTGCTACTGGGAGGCGCAGCCGACCTGGCCCGTCGACGACCCGTCCGACGCGCTCTGCACGGGCCTCGACGGCACGCTCACCATGGGCGACGTCGTCGAGGACGGCTCGTTGTTCAGCGAGCTCGCGCTCGAGTTCATCGCCGCGCGGCAGAACCAGACCTGCGCGGCCTGGGACGGCGCCACCGAGCCCATCGCCGACGGGCTCACGTCGTACTTCGATCCGCGCGATCCCGACGCCGTCGTCGTCGACGGAAGCGGGAGGGTGGCCACGCTCAAGGACAAGAGCGGCCGTCTCCGCAGAACTCGGTCTGGCAGCTGGCGTCGCAGCCGTCGTCGGAAGTCGTGTTGCCGTCGTCGCACTCTTCGGCGCCGGTGATCACTCCGTCACCGCACGCTGTCGCGCAGGCGCTCGGGGCGCCGGTGCAGACGTAGCCGGTCTCCACGACGCAGACGCTCGAGCAGCCGTCGCCGTCGGTGGTGTTGCCGTCGTCGCAGTCTTCGCTGCCGGAGTCGACGCTGCCGTCGCCGCAGGTGGCGGCGGGGCACTGGCCGTTGGTGTCGCCGCCGTCGTTGTAGTCGAGGAGAACGCCGAGGATGGCCTGGGCCTCGGCGAGCTCGCTGGTGTCGATGGCGCAGTCGTCGAGGATCAAAGCCGCGCGCTGCATCGCCGGCGCGACGCCGGTACCGGCGAGGAAGGCGCGGGTCTGGGCGAGCTCTTCGGGGGTGAGCGGGCGGTTGTAGGTGAGCACGCGGCCGACGCGCGCGGTCAGGTAGGCGGTGCCGGGCTCGAAGATGCGGCCGATGCTGAAGGGGCCGGTGGCGGCCTGGTCGCTCACGTGCGGGCCCGCGACGGGGGCGCCGTCGTCGACGCCGACGGTGACGCCGGGCGCGTCGTGGCCGAACTCGCCGTAGACCACGGACCACGCGCCGACGGCGGGGCCGCCGACGTGCGCCTCGGAGGGATCCCAGCCGTTGTGCGCGCCGACGTTCCAGGCGTTCGCCTCGATGGCACCGCTGTTCGAACGCAACGAGACACCGACGTCGAGCGAGGTCAACGCGCCCGCGATGCCGTTGGTGGCCCACGGGCTGAACGAGGCGGAGCGGTTCGGGAGCGCCGTGGGCTCGACCTCGGCGACGATGGTCCAGCCGGCGCCGGGGACGTAGCTCTGCACGCCGGCGGAGGACTCGAGCCACTGGGCGCCGGAGAGCTCGAGCACGGTGACGCCGTTTTCGTCGATGAGCGCCGGACGCGCTGAGGCGCTGCTCTGCGAGAGGTCCTGGCCGGCGGCGCCGCTCTTGTCCAGGAGCGTGGTGACCTTGCCGTTTCCGTCGAGGACGACGGCGGCGGGGTCGCGGGGATCGAAGTACGACGTGAGCCCGTCGAGGACGGGCTCGGTCACGCCGTCCCATGCGCCGCAGGGCTGGTTCTGGCGGGCCGCGATGTACTCGAGGGCGAGCTCGCTGAACAAGGAGCCGTCCTCGACGACGTCGCCCATGGCCACGGGGCCGTCGACGCCGGTGCAGAGCGCGTCGGAGGGATTGTCGACGGGCCACGCCGGCTGCGACGCCCAGTAGCAGGAGCCCTCGCGGCAGTCCGAGACGCCCTGCGAGCAGACGCTCGGGGCGCCGGTGCAGGTGTAGCCGGCCTCGACCGTGCACGCGCCGCTGCAGCCGTCGCCGGCGTCGGTGTTGCCGTCGTCGCAGGCCTCCACGGCGGAGACGGCGCCGTCGCCGCAGACGCCGACCTCGACGCAAGAGCTCGGCGCGCCCGTGCAGGCGAAGCCGCTCTCGACCGTGCACGCCGCGCTGCAGCCGTCGCCGCTCGCGGCGTTGCCGTCGTCACACGCCTCGGCGCCCGCGATGACGCCGTCGCCGCACGTGGTCGAGCACGCGCTCGGCGCGCCCGCGCAGGCGTAGCCGGCCTCGACGCCGCAGGCGGCGGAGCAACCGTCGCCGTTCGCGGCGTTGCCGTCGTCACACGCCTCGGCGCCGGCTCTGACGCCGTCGCCGCACGTGGTCGAGCACGCGCTCGGCGCGCCCGCGCACGCGTAGCCGGGCTCGACCGCGCACGCGGCGGAGCAGCCGTCGCCGCCCGCAGCGTTGCCGTCGTCGCAGGTCTCGCCGCCGGCGATGACGCCGTCGCCGCACGCGGTGACGCACGCGCTGGGCGCGCCCGAGCAGGAGTAGCCGGCTTCGACGGCACACGTCGCGCCGCAGCCGTCGCCGCTCGCGGTGTTGCCGTCGTCGCACGCCTCGGAGCCGGCGGCGACGCCGTCGCCGCACGTGGTCGAGCACGCGCTGGGGGCGCCCGCGCACGCGTAGCCCGCCTCGACGCTGCAGGTGCTCGAGCAGCCGTCGCCGCCCGCGGCGTTGCCGTCGTCGCAGAGCTCGGCGCCGGCGACGACGCCGTCGCCGCACGTGGTCGAGCACGCGCTCGGCGCGCCCGCACACGCATAGCCCGCCTCGACGCTGCAGGTGCTCGAGCAGCCGTCGCCGCCCGCGGCGTTGCCGTCGTCGCAGAGCTCGGCGCCGGCGACGACGCCGTCGCCGCACGTGGTCGAGCAGGCGCTCGGCGTGCCCGCGCAGAAGAAGCCGGGCTCGAGCCCGCACGTGGCATCACAGCCGTCGCCCGCGACGGCGTTTCCGTCGTCGCACTGCTCGGTGACGTCGTTCACCAGGCCGTCGCCGCAGTACTCGGTGCGGCACGCGTGATCGCAGCCGTCGCCGTCGTCGGCGTTGCCGTCGTCGCACTGCTCGACGCCGCCGTCGTTCACGATGGCGTCGCCGCAGAACTCGATGGCGCACGAGGACGAGCAGCCGTCGCCGTCGGCGGTGTTGCCGTCGTCGCACTGCTCGTTGCCGTTGTTCACGACGCCGTCGCCGCAGCCCTCGAGCGTGCACGTGGCGGAGCAGCCGTCGCCGCTCGCGGTGTTGCCGTCGTCGCACTCCTCAGAGCCGGCGGCCACGCCGTCGCCGCAGGTGGTCGAGCACGCGCTCGGCGCGCCCGCGCACGCGTAGCCCGCCTCGACGCTGCAGGTGCTCGAGCAGCCGTCGCCGCCCCCAGCGTTGCCGTCGTCGCACGCCTCGCTCCCGGCGATGACGCCGTCGCCGCACGTGGTCGAGCACGCGCTCGGCGCGCCCGCACACGCATAGCCGGGCTCGACGGCGCACGCCGCGGAGCAGCCGTCGCCGCTCGCCGCGTTGCCGTCATCGCAGAGCTCGGCGCCGGCGACGACGCCGTCGCCGCACGTGGTCGAGCACGCGCTCGGCGCGCCCGCGCACGCATAGCCCGCCTCGACGCCGCACGTGGCGTCGCAGCCGTCGCCGGCGACGGCGTTTTCGTCGTCGCACTGCTCGGTCACGTCGTTCACGAGGCCGTCGCCGCAGTACTCGAGGACACACGTTGCCGAGCAGCCGTCGCCGTCGTTTGCGTTGCCGTCGTCGCACTGCTCGGCGCCGCCGTCGTTCACCAGGCCGTCGCCGCAGAATTCGAGCGCGCACGCGGCGGAGCAGCCGTCGCCGTCGGCGGTGTTGCCGTCGTCGCACCGCTCGGCGCCGCCGTTGTTCACGACGCCGTCGCCGCACACCTCCACGGCGCAAGCCGATGAGCAGCCGTCGCCGTCGGCCAGGTTGCCGTCGTCGCACTGCTCGGCGCCCGCGGCCACGCCGTCGCCGCAGGTGGTCGAGCACGCGCTCGGCGCGCCGGCACACGCATAGCCGGGCTCGACGGTGCAGACGCTCGAGCAGCCGTCGCCGTCGTCGCCGTTGCCGTCGTCGCAGTCCTCGCTGCCGGGGTCGACGCTGCCGTCGCCGCACGGCGACGCCGCGCACTGGCCGCTGTTGTCGCCGCCGTCGTTGTAGTCGAGCAGCACGCCGAGGACGGCCTGGGCGCTGGCGAGCTCGCTCGAGTCGATGGCGCAGTCGTCGAGGATGGCCGCGGCCGTCTGCATTGCAGGCGCGACGCCGGCGCCCGAGAGGAAAGCGCGGGTCGCGGCGAGCTCCTCGGCGCTGAGCGGGCGGTTGTACGTGAGCACCCGGCCGACGCGCGCGGTGAGGTACGCCGTGCCCGGCGCGTAGATGCGCCCGACGCTGAACGGACCGCTCGCCGCCTGGTCGCTCACGTGGGGCCCCGACACCGGCGCGCCCTCGTCGACGCCGACGGTGACGCCGGGGGCCGTGTGCCCGAACTCGCCGAACACCACCGACCAGCTCCCCACGGCGGGGCCGCCGACGTGGGCCTCCGACGGATCCCAGCCGTTGTGCGCGCCCACGCACGTTCCACGCGTTCGCCTCCACGGCGCCGCTGTTGCTCCGCAGCGAGACCCCGATGTCGAGCGCGTTCAGCGCGCCCGCGATCCCGTTGGTGGCCCACGGGCTGAACGACGCCGAGCGGTCCGGCATGGCGGTGGGCTCGACCTCGGCGACGATGGTCCACCCCGCACCGGGCACGTAGCTCTGCACGTCAGCGGACGACTCGAGCCACTGCGCGCCGCTGAAATCGAGCACCGTGACGCCGTCTTCGTCGACGAGCGCGGGCCGCGCCGAGGCGGTGCCCTGCGACAGGTCCTGCCCGGCGGCGCACCGTCAACAACAACGGCACCGAGCAGTGCGACGACGGAAACACCACCGCCGGCGACGGCTGTGGCCCCACGTGCCAGACCGAATTCTGCGGCGACGGCACCGTCAACAACAACGGCACCGAGCAGTGCGACGACGGAAACACCACCGCCGGCGACGGCTGTAGCCCCACCTGCCAGAGCGAGTTCTGCGGCGACGGCACCGTGAACAACAACGGCATCGAGCAGTGCGACGATGGCAACACCACCGCTGGCGACGGCTGCGACGCCAACTGCCAGACCGAGTTCTGCGGCGACGGCTTCGTGAACAACAACGGCACCGAGCAGTGCGACGACGGAAACACCACCGCCGGCGACGGCTGCGACGCCGCCTGCCAAGCCGAGTACTGCGGCGACGGCATCGTGAACAACGGTGAGGAGTGCGACGACGGAAACCAAGTCGCGGGAGACGGCTGCTCCGCGTCGTGCATGACCGAGTATCTCTACTGGACCAACTTCAGCCCGGGCAAAGTCGTGACGGGAACGCGTGCTGGCGAAGACGTCGTCGACTTGGTCCCGAGCGGCGTCACCAACGCTAGTGGGATCGCCATCGACCAACAAGATGGCCTGATCTTCTTCACGGACGGTTCCGCCAACAAGATCCTACGCTCTGACTTGGACGGCTCGAACGTCGTTGAGCTTCTCGCGCTCTCAGCCGCTCCGTTCTCGATCGACCTCGATCCGGTTCGTCAGAAGATGTGGTGGGTAGAGTCGGCCCCCGGTGTTTGGTCTGCCAACGCCGACGGATCGCAGCCGACGCTTGTTGTCGATACTTGGCCCTACTACGCCCTGTCACTCGCCATCGATAGTCAGAACGGAAAGATCTACTGGACAGATCTTCGTGCGAGCGCAGACGGCCACGTGCATCGAGCTGACCTTGACGGCTCCAACATCGAGGACTTCTTCATCGTCCCCTATTACGAGACGGGCATCGCGCTCGACGTCGATCATGGGTTCTTCTATGTCGTGCAGTCCAAGGACGGAACGCTTGGACAATACGAGATCGTCAAGTGCACGCTCGACGGCTCGTCCCGAGGAACGATTGTCAGCGGTCTCCATTCTGCCAATGACATCGCGGTCGATCCGAGCGCAGGCATGATCTACTGGACGGACCTGCGCTCGGGCACGATCTCTCGCGCAGGCCTGGACGGGAGCTCTCCGACGACGATCCTTACGATCCCGGGCGGAAGTCCTCGTGGCATTGCTCTCCCGTGAGAGCCGTCGCGCATCCCACAGAACCACAACTCGGAGCGGATGGGAGATGCGCAATGCGTGAGCGAACGTGGAGACCGCACCGAACGACTGAGACCGCGAGGAGAGCGGCGAGGTCTTCGTGCTGTAAGGGTCATCCAATCTTGTCTCGGCGCATCGACCCCGTAGCTCCTCAATCCTCGTTCCCACGCCCATCTCCCCTCATCGCCGTCGGCGTCGCCCTCACGAAGGCCGGGGCGACGCCGGCGAGCGAGCACCGGCCTTTCATCGCTTGAGGCCGAGCCCTCCTCAGCCACGGCGAACGACAGGCGTTGCCCTCCGAGCCCGCACCTCTGCCGGACCAGCTCTCGCATGGCCATCGGTCACCGATCCCAGTCACGCATCCAGTAGGTCGTCGCTCTGCCCCTGCCCTTCGTGACGACCCCGGACGTCCGCACCAGGTAGTCGAGCGAAGCCTTGACCATCTCCGCCGTCGTACGAAGCGCCTCCGCGATCACGTCGAGCCGCCGCCCGCCCCCGCCGCGAACGATCTCGCGCAACACCGCCTCCGGACCGACGTAGCCCTTAGCCACCGACGGTCGTCGCCTTGGCAAAGGAGCTTTCCTTCTACTGCGCCGTGCCTTCTTCCCGCTCCTCGATCGGCGACCGGAGGGAGCGGCCGCGCTCGATCGCAACCGACGACCGCGCTCGACCGCATCATCGACCGCCGCGACGAGCGTGGTCACGACAGCCCTGCTGAACCCGGCTCCGCGCCCGCGGCCTTTTCGCGCGCGAGGTATCGCGCCCCGGGTCATGACGACTTCGCCTTTCCCGCCGAAGCCGCCTCCGTCGGCACGATCGCGCCACGTCCGGCACAGGTAGTTGACGCCGTTCACCTGACATCGTCGAGGGCGCTCGTTGCCGACTTTTCGCGATGTGGAACGGGTCGAGGCACACGATCGCCCGCGGGCATCCGGAAGACGAATGGCGAGGGAAAGCCGGTGCCGACGAGGATGCCGTCGCCGTGACACGCAACCGTGCACGTGAGCCGCACGCGCTCGCCGTACACGCGACCGCTCGCCCATCACGCTCAGCCGCGTTCCAATGGCTCTTCGGTGGACACGCGCCATGAAAGCGGGGGGCAAGCCCCCGCCCTACGGGTCGCCGACGTGCGCGGAAGAGCGGGGCGTCGCGCAGCCGGGCCGCACCACGTGCCAGTGCGGCTCTCCGATCGAGGCCGTGGTGTCAGAGCTCGAACATGATGAGCTTCAGGATCTGCTCCTGACCCTCACCGATGCCGGGCTCCTCGTGGAACGAGGAGTAGACGACGCGCCCGGAGCCGTGGTCGAAGCCGACGGTCATCGGGACGTTGTCGAGCACGCTGCCGTCGAGGAGCGGGACGCCGTCGGCCTTGATGTAGACGTCGACGTCCGGGGCGGTGCCGACCATCACGCTCCACGTGGTGAGCCCGAAGTGCAGCCCGACCACCCCCGAGCCCATGCGCTGCGCGAGCGCCGGGTCGATGACGTTGGCCTGGAGCTCGGCGAGGTCGCCCTGGTCGCCGGCGCCGCGCACGTCGTCGGCGCCCAGGAAGTCGATCTTGTCGGGGAAGGCGACCTCGATGAGGTCGTACGCCTGGTCCGCGGCGTAGAGGCTGCCGCCGCGGGCGACGAAGTCGCGCAGGCGCTGCTGCATCTCGGGGTGGGCCATGTACGTGGCCTCGTTGCTCCGGCAGTTGAGGAAGAGGATGTCGTAGTTGTCGAGGCCGTCGTCGGTGGCGAGGAGCTGCTCGGCCCAGTCGCTCTGGTAGACGTCGAGCGTGGCGAGGTCGATGCCGAGCTCCTGCAGGACGCCCTCGACGCGGTCGTAATTGCTGCCGTGGACCACCGCGATGCGCAGGAGCGGATCGAGGCCGCACGCGTCGTCGGGCAGGGTGACGACGTCGTTCGCGGGGACCTCCACATCGCGCACGATGTCGACGCCGCCCTTGGTGATGTGCACGCGCTGCGGGCCCGCGACCACGCCGTCGAGCCGGAAGCGGCCGTCGGCGTCGGTGACGCCGGTGACGCGGTCGCCGCCGGCGGGGGCGATGACGACGTCCGCGGCCGCGAGCCAGGTGGTGCCGTCGGGCTGACAGAATCCGGCCGGCCACCGAGCCGAGCGTGGGCTCGGGCTCCGGATCCGGTGCCGGCTTCTCCGGCGGCGGCTTGGTGGCGACCTGCTGGAGCGGCTCGACGCCGCAGTCGCACGAGGAGACCACCAGGAGCCCGAACGCGAGGACGAGGGCACGATTCATGGTCGCCTTGCTAGCGGCGCCGAACGCACTCGGCAACCACGCTCGCGACCGACGATGTGCGTCGGATCGCAGCCGGATCGGCGCCTCACCGCGGCTCGCGCGGGCGGGCGCCCTCTCGTATGCTGCGCCTCCTCGGAGAGCCGCCCATGAGCCAACGCTTCGACACCCTCGTCCTCGGCAGCGGCGCCGCCGGGCTCACGTACGCGTTGAAGATGGCGGAGAGCGGCACGGTGGCCGTCGTCACCAAGCGCGACCGGATGTCGAGCAACACCCGCTACGCGCAGGGCGGCATCGCCGTCGTCGTCGACAAGACCGACTCGTTCGACGCGCACATCAAGGACACCGTCGTCGCCGGCGACGGCCTCAACAAGATCGACATCGTGCGCATGTGCGTGGAGGAGGGGCCCGCGCGGCTGCAGGAGCTGCTCGGGCTCGGCGTGCAATTCACCCGCAACCCCGACGACAGCGGCCTCGACCTCACGCGCGAGGGTGGCCACACCGCGCGCCGCGTGGTGCACGCCAAGGACACCACCGGCCTGTCCATCGAGGAGGCGCTCGTCACGGCCGCGAGCGCGCACCCGAACATCGCGTTCTTCGAGGACCACCACGTCGTCGACCTGATCACCCGGCGCAAGCTCGACGCGTCGTCGTCGTATCGTCGGCGCGGCGAGGGCGATCGCTGCCTCGGCGCCTACGTGCTCGACCAGAAGACCAACGCGATCGAGGCGTTCCTCGGCGGCGTGGTGATGCTCGCCACCGGCGGCGCCGGCAAGGTCTACATCTATACGACCAACCCCGACGTCGCCACGGGCGACGGCATCGCCATGGCGTATCGCGCGGGGTGCTCCGTCGCCAACATGGAGTTCTTCCAGTTCCATCCCACGGCGTTGTTCCACCCGGCGGCGAAGAACTTCCTCATCACCGAGGCCTGCCGCGGCGAGGGCGGCGTCCTGCGGCGCCTCGACGGCGCCGCGTTCATGGCCGACTACCACCCGATGAAGGACCTCGCGCCGCGCGACATCGTCGCCCGCGCCATCGACGCGGAGCTCAAGCGCACCGGCGACAGCCACGTCGTCCTCGACATGACGCACCTGAAGCCGGACTTCCTCGACCACCACTTCCCCGGGGTGTCCGCGCAGTTGCTTCGCTTCGGGATCGACATGAAGACGCAGCCGATCCCGGTGGTGCCGGCGGCGCACTATTGCTGCGGCGGGGTCGTCGTCGACAAGGACGGCCGTACGGCGCTGCCCGGCTTGCTCGCCGCGGGCGAGACCACACACACCGGCTTGCACGGGGCCAATCGCCTCGCGTCCAACTCGTTGCTCGAGGCCGTTGTCTACGGCCACCGGGCGGCGCAGGTCTCACGGGAAATCCAACGCGACCCTCCGTCGTTGGATGTGGAGGTGCCCGAGTGGAACACCGGCTTCGCCACCGATCCCGACGAAAACGTGCTGGTCTCGCACGCGTGGGACGAGGTGCGCGCGCTGATGTGGAACTACGTCGGCATCGTGCGCAGCAACAAGCGCCTGACGCGGGCCCAGTCCCGCCTGGCGCTGCTCGAAAAGGAGATCCGGGAGGACTACTGGAACTTCGTCCTCACCCGGGACTTCATCGAGCTGCGCAACATCAGGCTGGTTGCCTCACTCGTCGTCGAGTGCGCGCTCATGCGGCAGGAGAGCCGCGGACTGCACTACACTCTCGACTACCCCACACGGGACGACGCACACTGGCTGCGTGACACCGTGGTGATGAAGGGAAGCCGCTCATGAAACGCATCGTCGTCGTCACCGTCGCCACCGCTGTCTCGCTCGCGCTCGCCTCGTGCAGCTCGTGCAACAAGAAGGAGGACGCGCCGCCTCCCCCGAAGAAGGTGGACCCGCACGGGCCGCCGCAGATGCCGATGGCCGGCACCGACGCGGACAACAAGCGCATCGCCGCGCTCGATCTCCAAAAGAAGATCGACGCCGGCCTCGCGACCTTCCAGCACGACGAAAAGCCCATGGCCGCCGCCGCCGGCGCGCCGCAGCGCAAGGCCGAGTGCTGGTGGGTGGAGGGCACCCCGCGCGCGCCCAAGAAGCTCGTCATCTCCGATCTCGACGCGAGCGGCGCCGTGCAGTCGAGCGTCGACATGTACTTCGACGACAAGGGCATGCTCGAGTACGCCCACGCCCCCGACGGCCACTTCGTCTTCCACATGGAGGGCCTGGCCCTCTGGCTGGACCCGCAGCAGCGCGTCAAGCGCGGCGTGAAGCCGCAGGACGCGAGCGCGCGGGCGAAGGCGCTCAAGAAGGACATGAACGACGCCCTGGCCCTCTTCAAGATCCGCTGAGCCGCGCCGGCGCGCTCGACCCCGCTCGATCGCCCGCCGCGGCGGGGACGTTCAGCGCTTGAAGGTGCGCACCGCCGACTTGAGATCGGGCTCGGCGGCGATGTTCAGGCTGCGCGCGTGGGTGGCGGCGGTGCGCACCGTGGCCACCAGGTGCTGCAAGCGCCACGGCTTGGTGATCACGGCGTGGGCGCCGCCGTTTATCACCGCCTCCGCCGCCATCTCGCGGCTCGACTGCCCGCTCATGAGCACCCGCGCGATCTTCGGGTGCGTGGCGCGCAGCGAGGCGAGCAGGTCGATGCCGTCGCGCCCGGGCATCAGGTAGTCGCTGACGACGACGTCGACGGCGTGCTCGTCGACGATGGACTCCGCGTCCTTGGCGCTCGCCGAGGTGAGGACGTCCCACTCCTGCGCCCTCGCGATCTTCACCAGCGCTTCAAGCGCTTCGGCGTCGTCATCGATGAACAGGACGCGGATCGGTTTCGACACGGCGATCCAGCATGCGACCTCCCGCGTCCGCCAACAACGCGCGTGCGTGAAGCGTCGCAAACTGCGACGCCCGTGCGTGCGCGGACCGCGCGGGGGTGCAACGAACGTTGACACGCTGTCTCGAGCTGCGCGCGGATCCACGCGGCCTTGCGCGCCTCACGCCCCTGCCCGTCCTTGGCGACCGCTCAGAAGCTCCAGGCTTCGAGCACGCTGTCGCCCGTGTCCTGAGACAGGACGATCTCGAACGCGGAGTCCGTGGGCTTGAACGCGAGCGTGCCGGCGTCGTCGCCGCCGCGCGTGAGCGTGCCGTGGGTCTGGCCCCAGAAGTCGGGCTCCTCGGGGACGCCGTCGAGGAACGAGCGCCGGATGAGGCCGTCGTCGAGCGAGAACGACGCGCCGTCGACCTCGCCCTCGAGGGTGAGCGCCGTGTTCCGGTTCTCGGCCGCGTTGTCGACGATGACGACCACGTTCGTGTCTGTCTCGTGCGCCGTGATGTCGAGGCCGTCGCCGGTGACCGTGAGCGTGCGCTCGGCGCTGCCGTCGTACTGCACCGAGCCCTGGTCGAACCGCGTGGTGTCCGTGCCGGTCTCGTCGAGGGTGACGCCGTAGCTGTCGCCGCCGTCGCGCACGCTGCCGTCGGCGTGACGCGTGGAGGCGCCGCCGGCGATCCTCGACGAGAGCGTGAGGTCGAACGCGCCCGCGCGCACCGCGCGGCACGCGACGTCGTGGTCGCGCAGGAAGGCCTCGTGGATGGTGGCCACCGAGGTGTCGTAGTCCGCGCGCGTCACCTGGTAGCGCGTGGTGGCGTCCTTCTGCACGAGGACGAGGGCGTCGGCGGGGGCGTCGTCGTAGGTGGTGCTTTCGCCGGTGGTGTCCACGGTGCCGTGCGTGACGGGCACCGTGGTCCCCGTGAGCTGCGCGGCCGCCACGGCGACGTCGAGGCACAAAGACACCTGCTCGTCCACGGTGAAGCGCGGCAGCACGTCGGCCGTCACCGCGCGCACCGAGGGATCCGTGTCGGAGCCGCCGTCGCCACCGCCGGGCGGCGCGCAGGCGAGCGCGAGCGTGGCGACGACGGACGCGGCGGCGATGGAGAGGTGCGTGCGCATGAGGCGCGCACCCTAGCGCAGGGCCGCGGGAGCGTCAGCGGGCGCCTTCGGTCAGCGGGCGGCCTCGCTCGCTCAGCGTGCGGCCTCGGTCAGCTCGATCATCTTCTCGAGCGCCTTGCGCGCGTCCGCCGCCAGCTCGTCGCGGCTCGCGGCGTCGAGCCGCTCGCGGAAGCCGGTGGCCTCGTCGACGACGTCGCCGGGCAGCACGCGGTTGAGCTCGGGCGCCCGGTCGTGCCGAAGGAGGTCGAGCATGCCCACGAGGTGGGGCGGGTCGTTCCTCGACATGGTGGCGCAGCCGCAGCCGAGCGACGCCGCGCCCTTCACGTGCGCGGGGACGTCGGCGAGGTTGACGACGTCGACGCCCCTCTGCTTGCCCACGTCGCGCGCGTTCCGCACGAAGTGCCCCTCGGTGCCGATGGCGAGCTTGTCGCCGGCCTTGGCCTCGTCGAGGGCCTTCCACAGGTACGCGGTGGAGCCGGCGCCGTCGGCGGCGTCGACCACCTCCTGCGTGCACTCCGGGTGCACGAGCACGCGATAGCCCTGCGCGCGCCAGTACTCGATCTGCGGCACCTTGAAGACCATGTGCACGCCGCAGAAGCTGCCCCACAACACCAGCTCCGCCGCGTCCACCCGCGCCCGCGTGGCCTCGTCGAACGCCATGTTGGCGCCGTCCCAGCCGCCCTTCCACAGGAAGGTCTTGTCCGGCGGGATCCCGACCTTCTTGCCCGCGTTCCTGCCGAGGTGCTCGTCGGGGACGAACAGGATCTTCTTTCCCTGCTCCTTCGCCCACTTCATGATCACGGCGGCGTTCGACGACGTGCACACGGCGCCGCCGGTCTTGCCCGCCAGCGCCTTCAGCCGCCCCGACGTGTTCATGTAGCAGACGACCATGAGGTCGTCGCCGTAGCGGTCGAAGAGCGCGTCGAAGAGCGGCAGCACCATGTCCTCTTTGGCGAGCGCCTCCATGGTGCAGCCCGACTTGGGGTTCGTGATGTAGACGCTCTGATCGTCGTGCTTCAACAGCGCGATGGTCTCCGCCATGAAGTGCACCGCGCTCTCGACGAAGATCTTGCGCTCCGGGTTGTTCACCGCCTGCTTGGCGAGCACGTAGCTGTCGGCGATGCGGCCGCCGTAGCGCTCGACGAGCTTCACGATCTCGCCGCCCATGTAGTAGTGCGCGAGGAGCATGAGCTTGTCGCCGAAGTGCTCGAGCGCCGGCAGGATGTAGCCGTCCATCCAGGGCAGCACGGTCTCCGGCCGGCGGTCCGGCAGCGCCAGGTACTCGTCGGCGTAGGGCTTGAGCTCCTCCTGGTACCAGTCGAGGGGCAGGTCGGTCTGGCAGATGTCCATGCCCGGCGTGAGCCGGATGCCGCTCGACTTCATCGAGCGATCGACCTCGACGGTGCGCTTCTTGGTGATGGAGACCAGGGAGGCCATGGGCGACCGTACCCTTGGTCCCGGTCCCGGCCAAGCTGTGGCAGCATCCGCCCATGCTCTCCGTCGCCCTGCTCGTGTGCGCCGTCGCCGGATCTCCCGCGCCCGCGGAGGCGTCGGCGACGTCCCCTGCGGCGCCGGTGGTCACCTCCGATGACCGCGCGGCGGCGGCGACCACGTCGGGCATCGGCGCGTTCGTCGGCGTCGCCCTCGGCGGCGTCGTCGTGCCCGGCACCGCGGGCCTGATCGGCGGCTTCATCGGGCTGCGGCCGTCGGCGTCGGATCAGCTCCTGCTCACGACCATCGGCGGCGCGGCCGGCGCAGCGGCGGGCGGCATCCTCGGCGCCATCCCCACCACGGAGCCGTGGATCGGCGAGCCCGCGGTGGGCGCGGCGGCCGCGCTGGGCGCCCTCGTCGGCCTCGTCCCCGCGATGATCGTCGCGCAGCAGAAGCCGAAGACCAGTGATCCCAACGATCCGATCCGCCTGGCCCAGAGCGCCTGCCTTTTCACCGCCGTCGCCGCCGCTTCGGGCGCCGCCGCAGGCGCCGGCGCGCTCCTCGCCGCGCCCAAAGCGCGTCCTGCCGCGGAGTAGCCAAGAGCCCTACCTGTAGGTCGCTCTCCCATCGGTCGCTCACCGGATACGGGGTGGGGAACCCGGATCGTAGGTGGGACAGGACTCGGGTTTCGTCCGTCCGGAGGAATCATGCTGCGACGCCTTCTTGTCGCCTTCGCCCCGCTGTTGCTCGCTTTCGCCGCCCAGGCGAGGCCGGAGTACCTCTCCTACTTCCCGAACAGCTCGACCATCGACGGCAACGGCTGCGTCAACTGCCATATCTCGTCGTTCGGCGGCGGCTCGCGCAACAGCTTCGGCAACGCCATGGGCAACGCGGGCCTCAACTGGGGCTCCGTGTGCCACAACGACAGCGACGGCGACGGCCAGACCAACGGCCAGGAGCTCGGAGATCCGGACTGCGTGTGGACCCGCGGCGCCAGCCCCGCGCGCACGAGCGCCATCTCGAACCCGGGCAAGTCGTCGTCCACCTCGTCGAACCCCGACGGCGGCTCCGTCCAGGGCGGCGAAGGTGAAGGCGAAGGCGAAGGCGAAGGGGAGGGCGAGGGCGAGGGCGACACCGGCGACGTCCCGCTGCAGTGCCCCGCGAACGCCACGCTCACCGCGAGCGGCTGCGCGTGTGGCGCCGGCTACGTCGCCGACAGTGCCGGAAGCGCCTGCGTCCAGGGCAGTGCGGCCTCGTGGCAGTGCGACCCGTCGTGGTTGGGCGACGGCGAGTGCGACTGCGGCTGCGGCGCCCAGGACACCGACTGCCCCGACAACAGCATCAACTCCTGCCAATGGAACGACTGCGACGCCTGGCAGCCGACGCAAGGCCTCCAGCCGAGCAGCACCAACCCCACGCAGTGCAGCGGTGGCGTCTCCGCGGGCGGCGGCGACACCGCCGTCGCCGGCACCTGCCCGGCCAACTCCACGCGCAGCGGCAACGGCTGCACCTGCAGCGGCGGCGCCACCGTCAACGCCAGCCACACCGCCTGCGTGCTCCCGCTCGGCGAGGGCGAGGGTGAGGCCGGCGAGGGCGAGGGCGAGGCCGGTGAAGGGGAGGGCGAAGGCCAGGCCGGCGAGGGCGAGGGCGAGGGGGAAGGTGAAGGCGGCGGCCCCGCCGGCGGCCCCGGCGCCGTCCCCGACGTGCCCGTGGAGCAGGTGTGGCCGGGCTGCACGTCGACGTCGGGCAGCGGCCTGTCGTGGGCGGCGCTCGCGCTCTTCGCCGTGCTCGTGCGCCCGCGCAAGAAGAGGTAGGGTCCGCGCGTGCGCTCCCCTTACGGCGCCGTCTGCACGGCGCTGTCCGTTCTTACCTGGCTCTCGCTGGGCGTCTCCGCGCCCACGCAGGCGCGCCCGCACAAGCCCGCGCGGCTCGTGGTGGCCGTGCTGCCCTTCGGCTCGCACGACGGCATCAGCAAGGCCGTCGCGCGCCGCCTGCGACACTCCGTCTCGTTGTCGTCGAAGACGCGCGCCATCTCCAACGCGCTCGACGACGCCGGTGAGTCGGGCTTCCAGCCCGTTCAGCTCGCGGCCATCCTCGGGCACCGCCACGTGGACGTCCTGGTGCGCCTCCAGTCGGATCCGGCGGGCATCGTGCTCACCGCCTTCGGCAAGGACGGTCTGCCGCGCCTGAAAAAGGAGCTGCCGCTCGAGTCCGACCGCGAGATCGTGCGCGCGGTGGCGGGCGCCCTCGGGCCCGTCCTCGAGGGGTGGCGCGACCTGAAGCCCCTGCCGCAGCACCGGGGCGACGCCGCCGGCGGCGGCGGCGGCGGCGACGACGACGCGCCCCCGCACGCGCTCACGAGCGCCGGCGACGGCGGCGACGAGCACAAGGTCCCGCTCCACAGCATCGACGACGAGTCGGAGGGGTCCTCCGCGTCCCCCGCGGGCGACGACGACAGCAGCAGCGCGGTGGACTCCGATGAGAGCCACGAGTCCATCGACGACGTCGAGGCCGCGGCCAAGCCGGAGGGCGGCGGGCACCACCGTTCCGTCGCCGTGTCCGCCGGGCTCGACATCGGCACGTGGAGCTGGAGCTTCGACGGCGCCCCGGACGTCAAAGCGAGCGCGGGCGCGCCCATCTTCTCGGGCGGCAGCGTGCTCCTGGACGTGTCACCACTCGCGTTCGCCGGCATCCGCTTCATCGCCGTGGACGCCGAGCTCGCCGGTGCCTTCGTGCCGTTCACGCTGCGTGGCACGCCCGTGGCGCCGCAGGAGTTCTCGTCGCCGCAGGTGCGCGCGAGCGCGCTGTTGAAGCTGCGCTACACGTTCTCCGGCGGCACCGCCATCGGCGTGCGCGGCGGGTACCGCACCATCATCGCCGCCGCCGCCAAGCAGCAGACCAACGTCGCCGGCGCGGTCAAAAACGTCACCGTCATCCCCGCCTATCGCGTGCAGGCCATCGCCGCGGGGGTCGACGCGTTCATCCCCATCGACGTCGGCGGCCACCCGCTCGAGCTCGAGGCGCGCCTCGAGGCGCTGCCGCTCACCAGCTACGTGGAGGCCCCCGACAACCCCGGCGCGGCGTCGGTGGCGTTCGGCGGCTACGCCTTCCTCGCCGCGCGCTACGTCGACGCCTCGGGGCTGTTCATCGAGGGGCGCGTGGAGGGCACCGGCGTGCGCGTCACGTTCACCGACGTCGGCACCCGCAACGCGCTCAAGGGCGACGCGCTCGTGCCCATCGAAGGCGGCACGACGTTGAACCTCGGCGGCGCGGCCTCGCTCGGCGCGGGCTTCGAGTTCTGACGAGCCTTGCCACTCATCGAATTCGCTTCCTGCGGCTGAGCCACCCGAGCGCGGCGAGGCCTGCCGCGGCTGACACGGTCGAGGCGCAGAGAATTCCGATCTTGGCCGCATCCAGCATGGCGGGCGGGAACGCCAGCCCGGCGATGAACAGCGACATCGTGAAGCCGATCCCGGTGAGGAGGGCGCCGGCGCCGAGGAAGGGCCAGCTCAACTCCGCGGGGCGCCGGGCGAGACCGACGCGGACGGCGAGCCAGCTCAACGCGAACACGCCGATCGGCTTGCCGAGCGCCATGCTTGCGGCGATCGCGATGGAGACCGGCTGGCGAAAGCCCGCAAAGGAGATCGCAACGCCCGCATTGGCGAGCGCGAAGATCGGCATGATGGCGAAGCTCGCCCACGGGTGCAGCTTCATCTCGAGCTGCTCCACCGGCGACAGCGCCTCGCGCGCCGCGCGCCCGGCTTGTCGGAGGTCGGCGCGATCCTCCGTATCTCCGCTCCAGTGCTGGCCCTCTGGATAGGAAAGCACTCGGCCGAAGATCGCGCGCAGACGTTCGTCGGTCACCCATCCTCGTGTCGGGGTCATCAGGCCGAGCAGGACACCCGCGACCGTGGGATGGATCCCCGAGGCGTCGAACGCGAGCCAGACGAACCCGCCGAGCACAAAGAAGACGGGGATGCTTCGGATCCCCAAGCGCGCGGTCCCGAGCACCACCGCGAGACCGAGGGCGGCGACGCCCAGCGCCGACCACACGACGCTCTCGCCGTAGCCAATCGCCACGACGAGGATCGCGCCCACGTCATCGAAGATGGCAAGCGAGAGGAGAAACAGGCGCAGCACGGGGGGAATGCGGGCGCCGAGCAACGCGAGGCAGCCAATGACGAACGCGGTGTCCGTCGCCATCACGGCGCCCCAGCCGTTCGCACCTGGCTTGTTCGCCATGAGCACGAGATAGACAGACGCGGGGACAAGCATCCCGCCGAGGGCGCCGGCGAACGGCAGCGCCGCGCCCCGCCACCCGCGGAGCTCTCCGAGAACGAGCTCGCGCTTGAGCTCGAGCGCAACCACGAAGAAGAAGAGCGTCATCAAGCCGTCGTTCAGCCAGTGCTGCAAGGAGCGACTGAATTCGAAGGAGCCAAACCGCAAGCCCACCCGGATCTGCCAGAAATGCAGGAACGGCGCCGACCACGGGGTGTTGGCGAGGATCAAGGCGGCGCAGGTTGCGACAAACAGCACGACGCCGGCGGCGGCTTCGATCTTGAGAAAGCGTCCGAGCGGCTTGGTGAACCGGTCGGCCGCCTCGGACGGAAGCGCTTGAAGAGGGCGGACCTTCGAATTTTTTCGCGATGCCAGTCGCCGCCTCCGTCGTCGACAAGATAGCGACAAACGTGCGATCGCAGGGGAAGGCGCCTCGCCTCGGCGTCCTTGCTCGACTGCGCCCGGCCGATCTGTGCCGAAGCGATCTGTGCCGAAGCGGGTTGCGGGGCGGCGCAGGGATCGCCACAGGGGGCGCATGGACCAAAACGTCCTGCTCCTGCTCGTGCCCGTGCTGCTCATCGAGCTGTCGATGAAGGTGGTCGCGCTCGTCAGCCTCTCGCGCGCGGAGCGCACGCGCGGACCCAAGGTCGTCTGGGCACTGGCCATCGTGCTCACCACCGTCATCGGTTGGGCGCTTTACTTCATCGTCGGTCGAGACCCGCATCGATGAGCGCCGCCGTCGCCGTCGCCGGTCTCACCAAGCGCTTCGGCGACGTCACCGCCGTCGACGACCTCTCGCTCGTCGTCGAGGGCCCGGGCGTGTTCGGCTTCCTCGGGCAAAACGGCGCCGGCAAGTCCACGACCATCAAGATGCTCACGGGCCTGGTGCGCCCCACCGCGGGAGACATCCGTCTGCTGGGCGAGCCGGTGCGCGCCGGCGACGGGGGCGTGCGCCGCCGGCTCGGCTACCTGCCGCAGGACCCCGGCTTCTATCCGTGGATGACGGGCGTCGAGTACCTGCTCTTCACCGCCGCGCTCTTCGGCGTGACCGGCGCCGACGCCAGGCGCAGGGCGGCCGCGTGCCTGGATCGCTGCGGCCTCGACGAGGGCGCGCGCAAGCGGCGCGTGGGCGGTTGGTCGGGCGGCATGAAGCAGCGCCTGGGCATCGCCGCGGCGCTCATCCACGAGCCCAAGCTGCTGCTCCTCGACGAGCCCGTCTCGGCGCTCGACCCCGTCGGCCGCGCCGACGTGCTCGCGCTCCTGGAGGAGCTCGGCGCCGACGCCACCGTGCTCATGTCGAGCCACATCCTCGCCGACGTCGAGCGCGTCTGCGCGGACGTCGCCATCCTCCACGAGGGCCGCCTCCTCGCGCACGAGCCGGTCGCCACGCTCAAGGCGCGCGCGCGCAAGAGCGCGTTCGACGTCACGCTCCACGCCACCGGCACCGCCGCCGAGGCCGTCGCCGCGGCGCTGCGCGCCGCCGCCGAGGTCGTCTCCGTCACGCCGTTGCCGCGCGCGCCGGGCGCGTCCGACGACGTCACGCCCCTGCGCGTCTTCGTGCGCGACACGAAGGACGGCGAGCGCGCCTTGCCCCGCCTGCTCGCCGCCGCGCAGGCGCCGGTGGTGTCGCTCGCCGTGTGCGCGCCGAGCCTCGAGGAGGTGTTCATCTCGCTCGTCGGCCACCACGAAGAGGTGCGGACGTGAGCGGCTTCGCGGCGGTGTGCCGCAAGGAGCTGCTCGAGCAGGTGCGCACGTTCCGCTTCCTCATCGTGCTCGTCGCGCTGGTGCTCGTGGGGCTCGGCTCGCCGCTCCTGGCCAAGGTGATGCCGGAGCTGCTCTCGCGCTTCGCCGGCGACGACACCGGAGGCGTGCAGCTCCTGTTGCTCAAGGAGCCCGGCGTCACCGACGCGCTCTTCCAGTACCAGAAGAACATGGCGCTCGTCCCGCTGCTCGTCATCTTCGTGAACATCGCCACGCTGAGCGGCGAGCGAGGGCGCGGCACGTTGCCGATGCTGCTCGTGAAGCCCGTCTCGCGCGGCACGGTGCTCCTCGCCAAGGCCGTGGTGCCGCTGGCGCTCATCGTCGCGGGCACCGCGATCGCGGCGGCGGGCTGCCTGTTGTACACGACAATCCTCTTCGGGGAGGTCGACGTCGCCGGCTTCCTCCTCGTGAACGCGCTGCTGCTCCTCTCGTTCACGGCGTACCTCGCGCTCACGCTCTTCGGCAGCGTGGTGACGCCCACCGTCGCCGCCTCTGCCGGCGTGGGCCTCGGCGGGTACGTGCTGCTCGCGCTGCTCGGCGCGCTGCCGGGCATCGGCCGCTACACGCCCGCCGGCCTCGGCAGCGCCGTCGTCGACCTGACGCTCGGCAGGGACACGCCACACCTCGCAGGCAGCGTCGTGGCCACGGCGCTCATCACGGTCGCGCTCTTCGTCGCCGCGGAGCGGATCTTCGCGCGACAGGAGATTCTGATGCGCACCTCGCGGCGCGCCGCTGCGGGTCACCGGCCCGCTTCGAGGGAGCGCCCGGTCAGAGGCGTGATCGCCGTCTTCATCGGCGTCGCCATGGGGTTGCCGTGCGCGTGCGCCAGGCCGCTGCCCGAGGCGGGCGCCCCGATCGCGCGGCTCGAGGTGCACGAAGAGGCGCGCGCGTCGCTCGGCCCCGTCGTCGGCGCCGCCGTTGTCTCCGCCGCCGTCGGCGTGCCCGGCGGCGTGGTCGAGCGCGTGCGGGTCGCGCCGGCGTCGCGCGCGACGATGAGCCTGCGCATCGACGGCGCGCTCGTCTCGGACGGCGACGGCGCCGTGCGCTACGACCAGCGCCGGCGGCAGGGGCGCGAGGTCGACGCCGTCGTCGTGCAGCGCGTCGCCCCCGGGCGCTTTGCGTGGCGGCACACGAAGGGCCTCGCCGTGTCGCGGCGTGAGGTTCGGGCGCCGGGGGTCCTCGTCGACGAGGCGCGCACGCCGATGGAGGGCGTCGGCGGCTCCCTCGCGCTGTGGTGGGCGCTCGCAGCGCGGCTGCCGCGCACCGGACCGGCCGAGACCCAGCTCGACGCGCTCGACGTCCGCGCCGGCGTGCCCGTGAAGGTCTGGGTGAGCCGCCGCCAGGCCGCCGACGTCGACGTCGACGGTGAGCGCGTGCACGCGCTGCGCTTCTTCGTATCCACGCGCGCCTCGAGTCACACCGTGTGGATCGACGGGAGCAGCGGCGCGCTGCTGTTCCTCGACGCCGTCGGCGGCGTCTACGTGCGGCCGGGCTTCTTGCCGCCGGAGCCGCCGCCGCCGCCGCTGCCTGACGGCGTGACCGAGGAGGACCTCTCCATCCCCGCCGGCGACGTCGTGCTCGGCGCCACGCTCACGCGACCGCCGGCGAGCGACACGCCGTCGCCGGGCGTGGTGCTCATCGCGGGCAGCGGCCCCATGGACCGCGACGAGAGCCCGCTCATGGTCTTCCGCGACCTCGCCCACGGGCTCGCGGCACGCGGCTTCGCCGTCTTGCGCTACGACAAACGCGGCATCGCCGCCAGCCGCTTTGTCGACGACGAAGGGCCCCACGATCAAACCCGGGAGGCGCTCGCGCGCGACGCGCGCGCGGCGCTCGAGGCGCTCGCGCGACAGCAGGGCATGGACGCGCGCTGCCTCTCGCTCGTCGGCCACAGCGAGGGCGGCTACCTCGCGCCGCTTGTGGCGCGCGACGACGAGCGCGCCGCCGCCGTCGTGCTGCTCGCCGGACCGGTGGAGCCGCTGTTCGATCTGCTGCGGGAGCAGGCGCGGCTGATCCTGCAGGCCCACGGCTTGAGCGACGCGGAGCTCCGCGCGGGCCTCGCCGCGCAGCGCGCGACCCTCGAGCCCATCGAAGCGCGCGTGGCGCGCGCGGACCCGACGCTCGCCGACGCCGACCCGGCGACGCGATGGCTCGCGAGCTACGCCGCGTACGATCCGCTGCCCACGCTCGCGGCTCTGCACGTGCCCGTGCTCGGGCTGTACGGCGGCGCCGACCTGCAGGTGCCCGCGTCGCAACCCGATCGCCTGCGGGCGTTCGCGCGTGAGCACAAGCGCGACGACGTCACCGTCGAGGTCATCCCCGGCGTCGATCACACCTTCAAGGACGTCCCCGCCGGCCGCACGGGCATGGGCGTCCTCCTCGATCCCGATCGCCCCCTCGACCCGCGCACCGTCGCGAAGATCGGCGACTGGCTCGATGCGCACGGCTGCCGTACGCGATGAGGGGTTCGGGCCGGCAGCGGAAGCGGCACGTCGGCGCATCACCCGCTCGCTCGAACCCGGGACGAGCTCCGCCGGCAGCCGTCAAGGACGTCGTGGCGGCCCGGAGCAAGGAGGCGGCGCACGGCGAGCACCGCGCAGCGGCGGCGCGGGGCGACGGCCCGCTCGCCAGACCAGGGCGGGCGCGAGGAAGAAGGCGAGCACGAAAAACGGCGCGGCGCCCGCGGCGGCCGAGCAGCCGAAGCCGTACTCGACGGGCGCCGTGGCGAGGGCGACAGGGCCGGCGTCGCCGCCGGACGCGTCAGCGACGTTCGGGTCCGTGCCGCCGTGGAGCTCGTCGACGTCGGTGACGCCGTCGCCGTCGCTGTCGACGCCGTCGGCGTCGAGCTGGTCGATGGCGCTGTGCAGGGACGCGACGTCTTCGAGGACGAGCCCGCGCGCTTTGAGCGCGATGCCGAAGTCCTTGGTGACCGTGCCGATGCCGCCGACGTTGTTGGTGTGGCAGACGGTGCACTGCGGCAGCGTGTTCAGCGAGAGATACGACTGCATCTCCGAGGGATACCCGGGGCTCGCGTGCGCGCCCGTCGCCGCGAAAACGCCGACGGCGGCGACGACGAGCGCGCGCGCGGCGCAGGCGGCTTTCGAGGGACGAGACGTCATCGGAAGACCTCGCGGGTCACAGGAAGAAGTGGAGCTGCACGAGGCCGACGACGTCGCCGGTGGCGGTGCCGCCGGCGGGGAAGGTCTCGTGATAGATGCCGTCGAGGCGAAGCTCGGTGTGCGGGAGCACGTACCAGGCCCCGCTGAGCCACACGCCCATCGTCGGCAGGCTCTGCGTGCCGTCCCCCGTGTACAGCGCCTCCAGCGCGGGCATCACGTGGATGCCGACGAAGGGCTCGTAGTCCGCCGTCAGCCAGCCGGCGCCGCCGACGTCGGTGACGCCGTCGTGCGACGTGAGGAGGGCGTCGCCCTCCGCCATCACCGCGAGCGAGTCCAGCGCCCCCCACCGGACGAACGCGCCGTGCGCCTGGCGGAACGTGGCGACGTTGGTGTTGATGTCGCGCGTGGCGTAGGTCGCGAGGCTCGACACGCCGAAGCCGAGGCGCTCGACGGCGTCGATCTCCAGGTAGCCCGAGTAGCCGCGCTCGCGCACGGCGTCGGGGCGGATCTGGTAGTTGCCCGCGATGGCCATGATCTCGCCGCGCAGCACCTCGTTGCCGAACCACAGGGAGACGCCGTGTTGTTGCTGCACGTCGCCGTTGGTGCGTGTGTAGTCGCGAACGAACGCGGTGTGCTCGTTGATGCGCAAGCCGAACGGCAGCGGCATGCGCCCCGCGCGCAGCTCCATGGCGCCGTCGAACAGCTTGAGCCCGATCCAGTGCTCGCGCGACACCAGGGCGTTGTCGGGTCCGGCGTTCGGCGAGACCACCACCGCGGGCCCGACGTTCCTCACGCCGTAGCCGAGCGCGGCGTGGGCCACCACGGGGCCGACCTCGATGGTGGCCGTGCCGTCGAGCGCCATCACCAAGGGCACCGGCAGGATCTTTCCGCCCGCGTCGAGGAGCATGCCGCCGCCGCGGACGTTCCCCCCGAGGTTCAGCCAGTCCGGTGGCGTGAGCAGACCGAAGAGGAGCCCCGCCGTCGGCGAGGGCTCACCGCTGTCGAAGTCGGAGGCGTTGGCGTGCCATCGCACGAGCAGGTCGCTCATGCCGCGGCCGTAGGCCGTGATCTGGCCGGCGCCGCTCGGGTCGACGTGGCACGCCGCGCAGCTCGCGTAGTTATGCGTGATGGTCCACGGGTACGCCGCCGCCGGCGGTGCGAACACCGCGGCGGCGACGACGACGAGAGCGGTACCGACGAGACCGCGCACGATTCACCGCTGGGCTTGGAAGGAGACGTCGATGTTGACGTCGGGCTTCATGGTGACGCCGAGGTAGACCGGGATGACGATGCCGAAGTCGTGCATGTTGAGTCCGAACGAACCCGTGGCGTTGCACAACCCTGCGGCATTGCAAGAGGTCTTGTACTTGAACGGCAGCTCCTTGCTCTTGCCGTGCAGCGTGACCGTGCCCTTGGCGTCGCCGCCGCCGTTGCCCGCCGCGGCCGGCATCTTCAACGCGGCCTTCGGCACCACCAGGCGGACGTCGGGGTACTTGTCGACCTGGAGGTACTTGTCCTTCATGTGCCGGTCGCGGAGCGAGATGCCCGTGGTGAGGTTCTTGAGCGGCACGATGACCGTCAGGGTCTTGTCGTCCTCAGTGAGCTGGAGGTCGCCGGTCTTGCCCTCGATCTTGAAGCCGCCGGGGCCGACGCCGTGAAACGCCACCGCGGCGGGTTGCTTGGTGCGTGACACCGCGAGCGCCGCGCAGGTCCACACGGACACGACGACGGCGAGGAACGCCGCGAACCGCACACTACGAAGACCGTTGATTCCCTGTCGCATCATCTGACTCCTCGTTGTCATCATGGGTGAACGTCGCTCCGCGCGCGTGGAACGCGTGGAGCACCCCCGGTTTGAAGGGAGAGCGCCGGCGGCGCGGGCTGACGCCGCAACCGCTCGATCTCGTCGAGGCCGGCCTGCGCGCGATCGCGCACCGCGGGCGGGCCTTCGGCGCTCGCCGTACGCAGCAGCGGCGCCGCGCCGTCGAGATCGCCGCGCGCGATCATGCCCCAGCCCACGATGGCCGCCGCCTCGGGCGCGTGCATCGAGCGCGGGTAGCGCGCGAGGAACTGCGTGAGCGCGCGCGTGGAGCCCTCCTTGTCGCCGGCGCGTCCGAGGGCCACCGCCCGCCAGAACGACGCATCTTCGACGAGCTCGGGGCTGCCTTGCTTCAACGCCTTGTCGAAGGCCGACGCCGCCGCCGGAAAGTCGCCGGCGCGCAGCGCGTCCCAGCCGGCGCGGTACGCGGACTCGCCGAGGGCGCCCTTCGACGCGCCCGCGTCTCCGCCGCGCGCGACGACGGTTGCGTCGCCTGCATCGAGGCGAGGGGCCTCGACGTCAGGGGCGTCGACGTGCGCGGCGTCGACGTGCGCGGCGTCGACGTGCGCGGCGTCGACGTGCGCGGGGGGCGCCGGCTCCGGGCTCTCGGCGGGGCGCGTCCAGCGCTGGCCGGCCACGAGCTCGACCGCCGGGGCGCCCGAGACGCGCACCTCGACGCGGCCGCGCAGCACGCGCACCGAGGAGAGGTGGTCGTCCAAGGCGGTGATGTCGAAGGCGGTGCCGCGCACCTCGACCTCGGCGTCGCCCGTCATCACGCGGAAGCGCTCGCCGGCGCCGAGGTGCGCGACCTCGACGGTGAGCGATCCGTCGACGAGCCGCACGATCTCGTCGGGCTGCGCGGACACACGCGCGAACGACGCCTTGCCGAGCGCGTGCACGGTGCCGCGCTCGACCGGCGCCGGGGGCGTCACACGAGCGGGCGCAGCGACGCGAGCGGCGGCGGCCTCCTGCGCCGCGGGCGGCGCGTCGCCGGCGCGCAGCCACGCGAAGGCGACGGCGGCGCCCGCGACGACGACGATGGCGGCGGCCGCCGCGGCCGCGAGAGGCGCAGGCCGCCGTGGCGCACGCGCGAGGCGCGCGCGCGCGAGGAGCTCGGCGCGCGCGGCGTCGTGCGCCGCGGGCGTGACGGGGGCGGGGGCGGGGAGCGCGGCGGCGAGAGCGCGGAGGCTCTCGGCGGCCTGCCACGCGACGCGGCAGCGCGGGCAGCCGGCGAGGTGCTCCTCGAGCCACGGCTCGAGGCCGAGCGACGACTGGCGCGCGAGCTCGGTGGCCGGGGGGCACCCGCCGACAGGCGTCATCGAGCGCCTCCGCCGGCGGCGTCGACGTCGGCGCGCAGACGCTTGCGCGCCTCGTGCAAGCGCCGCCACACGGTCCCCGGGGGCACGCCGAGCGCGGTGGCGACGTCGACGCCGGAGATGCCCTCGACGTCGCACATCACGAACGCGACGCGCTGGTCGTAGGGGAGGCGGGACACGGCCTGGGCGGCGTCCTGCAAGTGGCGACGGCGGGAGAGCACGGCGTCGACCGGCGCCGGCGCCGGCGGCTCCTCGCGCACGAACACCGACGTGAACAACCGCCGCCGCGCTTCGGCGCGCACGTGGTGGCGGACCACGTTGGCGGCGATGCCGAAGATCCACGTCTTGACCGCCGCGTGGCCGCGGAAGCCCCTGGCGGCCTTGAGCACCTCGAGGAAGGTGGTCTGGGTGAGGTCCTCGAGCTGGTGCGCGTCGGCGCCCGCGAGGCGGGACAGGAAGCGGCGCACGTCGTCATGGTAGCGATCGAACAGGACGCCGAGGCCGGCGGTGTCTCCGCGCGCGCACGCCTGCAGCAGCGCGCCGTCGTCCTGCTGCCGCACCTCGCCCTGGACGAGGGTGAGCTTCGGGGACGTCGTCATGGGCGCGCCCCCAACCCGACGCCGACGCGCACGAAGGCGAGCGGCTGGCCGGCGAAGGTCTCGCCCTGCTCCTCATACGTGTTGGTGTGCGCGAGCAGCGCGACGTCCGCGCTGGTGCTCACGGAGACGAGGAGGTTTTCGCCCACGGGGATGTCGAGCGTGACGCGCCCGAGGGCACGCATGCCGAACGCGTCGATGTCGACGTCGTGCTCGTGGGGCTCGGACCACACCGGGGAGTTCCTGCTCTGCAGCCAGCCGACGCCGACGCCGACGCCGGGCCGCAGGACGAGGCCGCCGACGTCGAGGGCGAGGTCGCCGACGGCGTAGCCGTCGATGCCGACGCGGCCGGTGTCCTCGTCGGCGGAGGCTCCGGTGACGCTGGTGTCCAGGGAGGCGCGGCCGAGGAAGCCACCGCAGGCGAGTCCGAGCTTCATGCAGCCGTCTACGGCGATGGATGGCCATAGCGATCCGTCGGTTCCGAGCCCGACCTCGGCGGCCGCGCCGAGCAGTGTGCCAGCCGACGCGGCCAGCGCCGGCGCCGGCGGGACGACGGCGACCGCCGCCGGAGGGACCCCGGCGCGCTCGAAGCGCGGCGGCGCGTCCGCCGCCACCGCGCCGCCATCGGCGTGCGCCGCCGGGGCGAGCAGCGGGTCGATGAGGTCCGTGCGCGACCAGGACTCGATGACGGCGGCGGCGGTGGCGACGTCGTGGACCCGGCGCTCGACGTCCTTGCCCGTGGGGAAGTGACCGCGCAGCACCGTGGTGTCCTCGTCGACGCGGACGTCGACGTCGATCACGGGGCAGGGCCCGTCGCCGGCGGCGAGCACCACGCCGCGCTGCTGGAGGGCCCGCGCGAGATCGCCCACGTCGTCGCCGGCCGCGCTCGTCACGCGCACGGCGGCGACGCAGGGCGCCTCCGCGGCGTCGGCGGCGGTGGTCAGCAGGGCGAGGAGGAGAAGATCCGTCATCGGGTCGTCGTGGCCGCTCAGGTCTCTCAGGTCTCTCGTTGGTGCCCGCACGCGGCTGATCCTTCGCAAGACAGGCGAAAAAAGCGCCTGAAAATCGACCGCGAAGGATCAGCGGGCGGCGGGCACCAACCGCGTGTGTTCGGCAATGTGCCGACCGTGGAGGCCCCGTGCAATCTGCCCCACCCCCGTCCGACGACGACGCCCCGCGCCGCGCCACCCGGCGCACGTTCCTGAAGGTCGTCGGCGTCGGCGCCGGCGTCGTCTGCGCCGGCGCGTGCATCGTCCCGTACAGCCCGGGCAGCCCCGGGGGCGGCCCGCTCACGGCAGCCGACGTCCCCGACGGGCTCTCGTTCCTCGGCGACGGCTCACCCGTCATCATCGGCAAGGACGCCGGCGGGCTCTACGCGATGACGTCGATCTGCACGCACCAGGGCTGCGACATGAGCAGCTCCGGCGCCGTCTCCGCCTCCGAGGTCGACTGCTTCTGCCACGGCGCCGCCTACGACGCCAACGGCTCCCCCATCGGTGGCCCCGCGCGCGGCCCGCTGCAGCACTGGCAGCTCGTCGTCGAGGCCGACGGCACGCTCACCGTGAACGTCGGCACCCCGGTGAGCTCCTCCACGCGCGTCCCCGCCGACGTCGGCCCGCCCGACGCGGGCGCCTGAGCCTACGGGGACAGGGCGCGCGCGGCCTTGTCGAGCTCCGCCGGCGAGAGGTCGCGGAACAGGCGCGGCGGCATATGACGCCGATCCTCGGGCGGCAGCTTCATCCGGGCGACGGCGACGGCGCGCTCGGCGTCGTCGAGCGAGTCGATGCTCAGGGCGTCGAAGCGCGCGCGAGACAGCGTCTGGTCCAGGCGCGGGTTGTGACACTGGGCGCACGCGTGCGCGAGGATGCCGCGCCCGTCGAGGCCGGGCTTCGGGCGATGCGACATGCCGGCGAGCGCGCTGTCGGCGAAGACGCGGCGGATGTCGGGGATGTCGTCGGCGTCGCCGTTTCGAAACGCCACGAACGCGGCGGTGGCGCCGGCGAGCTTGCCGGCGTCGGTGACCTTGGCGTCGTGGTACGGCGGCGGGATGGCCTCGCCGCGCACGGCGGCGTCGTAGACCACGTCCCACGAGGGGCTCACGCCGGGGACGGAGTTGTCGCGCGGCTGGCCCGGCGCCGTCGCCTGCACCTCCGCTTCGACGACGGGCGCGTCGAACACGTTCGGCTGCTCACTGTTCGAGAAGCGCACGAGGTCCTCGACGACGACGGGGTTGGTCTGCGTCACGAATTCCCCCGGGATGCCCGCGACGCTCGCGTGGTGGCCGTGGGCGGCCACGGTGTCGTCGAGGAGCACGCGGCCGGAGAGCGTGAACGCCGCCTCCCAGTGCGTCCACGGGTTCTCGGGCTCCTGCATGCGGTAGATGCGCGGTGTCCCCGGCCCGTTCGGCTGGTGGCACTCGAGGCAGTCGACGACGGTGTCCTTGAGGTCCTCGTCGTCGTAGAGCGACCAACCCGTCCAGCCGCTCTCGGTGCGCTCGGTGAGCAGATCCTTGAAGGCGCAGGCGTCACCGCAGGGGAGGTCGTAGCGCAGCAGATAGAACGCGACGTCGCCGCCCGGCGGCGTGACGGCGACCTCCACGAAGCGGTCGCCGCGCGCGAAGGCGAGCGCGAGGACGTTCCCATCCGTGCGCAGCCGGTTCGGCGGGCCGTTCAGGTTCGCGGGGTGTGAAGGCAACGACACGATCACCGAGCCCGGGTTGATGGACGACACCGATCGCGACGGCAGCGCGGAGGAGTGCGCCACGAGCGAAAAGCCCGGCAGCACCTCGCCGTCGAAGGCCACGGACAGCATCGCTTGCAGCTCCGCGATGGACGACAGCTGCGGCGGGTCTTCGCCGCAGAAGGCGCGCGTGACGGCGTTGTCGCGGCCGCGCTCACACAACGCGCGGCGCTGCGCTTCGTGCGTAGGGAGCCCCGACAGGACGTCGGCGTCGACGTCGGGCTCGGGCGGCGCGCACGACGCGACGAGCAGGAGCGCGAGCGCGGTGCAGCCCGGGGCCGGACGGTGGCGCATCCCGGGATTGTCGAGATCGCACGCGGCGACCGCAAGCACGCGCTGCTCTCTTGCGGCCGCGTCGATGCATGCACGCACGCGCGGGCGCGTCGCCGCCCTTACCGGGCGAGCGGGCGGGCGCGACCGTTCGGGGGCGTCAGGAGCGCGACGTCGTCGGCGCGCGCGCTCGGCGGGGGAGCGAGCGGGAGCGTCACGGTGAACGTCGATCCGCGGTCCTCGACCGACGTCACCGAGGCCGAGCCGCCGTAGGCCTCGACCACGCGGCGCACGGTCGCGAGCCCGATGCCGGCGCCGCCGACGGTGACGCCGGGCCCGCGATAGAACGGCTCGAACACGTGCTCGCGCACCGCGGGCGCGATGCCGGGGCCGCTGTCGTCGACCTCGAGGCGACAGACGCCGGCGGCCGCGCGCGCGGTGATACGCAGGCGGCGCTCGGGGCGGCCGTCGAGGAACTTGAGCGCGTTGCCCACGAGGTTCGCCACCACGACATGCACGAGCGCCGGCGAGCACGCGACCGTGAGCCCGGGATCGACGTCGAGCTCCAGCGACGGTTGAATCCTCTCGATCTGGGGCGCGAGGTCTTCGAGCACGCCGTCGAGCTCCGCGCTCGGCGAGGCGCGCTCCCCGTCGCCGCGGCGGGCGCCGGCGCGGGCGAAGGCGAGCAGGCCCTCGAGCACGTCCACGGTGCGGCGCGTGGCGCGATCGATGCGCCCGGCCGCCGCCGCCCGCGCCTCCGGCGTGGCGCCCGGGCGCAAGAGGAGCGGCGTGGACAGGCCGATGGGCGCGACGATGTTCTTCAGGTCGTGGGCGACGCGACCGGCGAACGCTTCGAGGTCGCGGTTGGCGTTTTCGACGAGCTCGAGGTGAGCCGCCGTCTGACGTCGCTGGCGTCGCATGAGCACGACGAGGGAGACGCCGATGGCGAGCGTGGCGATGAACAGCGCGACGAACGACAGCACCTGCGCCATGCGCACGGAGGCCATGTCGTCCTCGGAGCGGGACAGGGCGCCGGTGCTCGAGCGGTGCGTGGCGAGCTCGAGTCGTCCGAGATCGCGCGACACGTGCTCGTGTTCGGTCTCCGCCGCGTCGAGGAGCGCCTCGGCGTCGTCGGGGTGGTCGTCGATGCGAAGCTGCAACGCGTGATCGAGCGTCGCGCGGAAGTTGCGGATGTCCGCATCGGCCACCTGCCACGCGCGCATCGACTCGCCGGGTGCGAGCAGGCCGGGGAGCTCGGCGAGCTCGCTGTCGAGGAGCGCGCGCTGCTGCACCATGGCGGCGACGATGGGCGTGAGGGTGCGCCCGCTCTCCGTGGTGGTGTCGAGGGTCTCGGCCCACAACAGGGTGATCAGCTCGCCGACGTTGCCGACGAGATAAGCCGAGCGCTCCGCCTGTCGATCGACGACGGCGTCGGCGAGCTCGACGCGGCGGATCTGCAGCGCGGACATGCCGGCGACGCCGGCGATGAGGATGAGCACGCCGGTGAGCCCGGCCGAGAGGAGCCATGGGCCGGAGAGGCCGCGAACGGCGGCCGGGCGCGGCCGCGTTCCATCGGAGCGCTGCATCCGTCCAACCTGACATCTCGTTCGTGCGCGCGCACCTGACGACGGCGGATACGACGGCGCGGGGTGCAACGCCGCAGGGGCGCAACGCCCGCGGGCGGAGCACCGTGAGCGCGGTGGCCGTGTGAAAGCGCGCGATCAGCGAGCGGAGGGAGCGGCCGCGCTTCATCAGCGAGCGGAGGGAGCGGCTGCGCTGGATCAGCGCTCATGGCGTGCGTTCGATCACGTCATTTCCGCGACGGGGCTCACACGTGGTCACCGGGGGGGTGTGCCGCACAGCGTCGAGGCGATACGGGTACCCGCCGTTTCACCGAGGTCCCCATGCGCGCCATCCGCCTCTCGCCGGTGCTCCCCCGTCTCTTCGCCGTGCCCGCCCTCGCGGCGCTGTTCGCGATCGGCTGCCAGCCCGAGGGCTTCTACCCGAAGAACGACGTCAAGCGCCCGCCGGCCGGTGACTGCAGCGCCGACGTCCCCGACGGCGTCTGCCCCGACGGGCAAACCTGCCGCGCCGGCGCCTGCCTCGACGACGCGCTCTTCTGCAGCGCCGACGTCCCCACCGGCGTGTGCGCGTCCACCGACGAGACCTGCCTCGACGGGGCGTGCGTCCCCACCGCCGATCTGTGCTCCGATCAGAACCCCGACGGACAGTGCGCCACCGACCTCGCTTGCCACGGCGGCGTCTGCGCCACCGACGCGCCCTGCGCCGCCGACGAGCCGCTCGGCTTTTGCGACACAGGCCTGGCCTGCCTCGACGGCACCTGCGTCGATCGCGCCACGCTGTGCAGCGCCACCAACACGAGCGGTGACTGCCGGCAGGACACGGCGTGCGTCGACGGCACCTGCGTCGACGGCGCGCTGTTGTGCTCACCCGCCAACGCGAACGGGCTGTGCGCGCAGGGCGAGAGCTGCGTCGGCGGCGGCTGCCGCACACCCGACGAGCTGTGCTCCAACGACAACCCCACCGGCGCGTGCGACGCGGGGCTCGCGTGCGTCGACGGCGCGTGTGTCGACGCGTCGCAGGCCTGCGGCTGCACCGCCACGCAGACGTGCATCGACGGCATCTGCCGCGATCCCGCGCAACTGTGCTCGACGGACAACCCCACCGGCGTCTGTGAAAACGGCGCGTCCTGCGTCGCCGGCAACTGCGAGGACCTCGGCGCGGCGTGCTCGCCGCAGAACCTCACCGGGGTCTGCCCGCCCGGCGAGCTGTGCGAGAGCGGCGCGTGCAACGCGCTCGACGGCACCGCGCTGTGCGACGACAACAACGAGTGCACCGACGACGCCTTCGATCCCGTGCGCAACCGGTGCGTGAACACGCCGCGCGACGGCTCCTGCGACGACGGCAACGCGTGCACCACCAACCAGTGCGTCGACGGCCAGTGCACGGGTACCCCGGTGTCCGGTTGCATCGAGCCGCCCGTCATCGACCCCGTCGTGTCGCCCACCAACGTCGGGGAGCTCGCGCTGTCGGGCACCAAGCCCGCGGGCGCGTCGGTGCAGGTGAACGGCCTCGAGGCGGTCCCCGAAAACCCCGACACCACGTGGTCGGTGACGGTGAACCTCACGCCCGGCGACAACGCCTTCCAGATCAAGAGCATCAACGGCGCCACCGAGTCCGCGGTGCGCGAGCTGCATGTCGTCTACGACATCACGCCGCCGGTCACGCGCGTGACTCCGGACGGCGGCTCCTTCCTCTCCGGCGTCACCGCCACGCTCGCGGCCAGCGAGCCCGCCACGGTGTTCTTCACCACGGACGGCTCCGATCCCGACGACACGTCGGCGTCGTTTTCGTCGGAGAAGCGCCTGCGCGTCTTCTCGGACACGCACCTGCGGCTGCGCGCGCGCGACCTCGCGGGCAACCTCGAGGAGCAGATCGTCGACGTCGCGTTCTCCGTCACCGGCCGCGGCACCGCGTGGCAGGACGGGCCCACGCTCGCCGCCGGGCTCTCGCTCGCCGGCGCCACCACCACCGGCCCCGACGTCTTCATCGCCGGCGGCACCTCCGGTCTCGCGCCGCAGGCGGGCGCGTACTCGTACAGCATCGCCGACGACACCTTCACCACGCTGCCGTCCATGTCCGGCGCGCGCGACTCGCTCGCGCTCGTGGCGGTGGGCAACGACGTCTATGCCATCGGCGGTGAGAACGCGGGCACGCCGCTCAACCGCGTGGAGCTCCTCGCGGACGGCGCCTCGTCCTGGGTGCAGAGGGCGGCCATGCCGTCCACGCGCCACAGCCTGGCGGCGGTGGCGGTCGGCACCAAGATCTACGTGTTCGGCGGCAAGACCAACGGCGGCGCCGTCCTCGACAACGTCGAGGTCTACGACATCGCGGGCGACAGTTGGAGCAACGCCGTGGCGCAGATGCCGCGGCCGCGGGCGGGCTTCGGCGCCGTCGTCATCGACGGCCTCGTCTACCTCGTCGGCGGCGAGGCCGCAGACGGCAGCCGCGTCACCGACCTCGACGTCTACAACCCCGACAACGACTCCTGGAGCACGCGCGCGCCCTTGCCGACGGGCCGCAGCTACCTCGGCGTCACCGCCGCGTTGAACCGCGGCGCCATCACGAGCGGTGAGAGGGCCATCTCGGCGGCGGGTGGGCTCCTCGTCGGTGACGCGCCCACGGCCGTCGTCGAGGAGTACATCATCGACGAGGACGTCTGGCGCCCGCGCGCCCCGCTGCCCGCGCCGCGCCACAGCGCCGCGTCGGTCACCGTGGTCACCAGCGGCGGCCTCGACAGCGAAGAGGGAGAGGGGTGGCTCATCGGCGGCCAGGAAGGCTCCAACGTCGTCGCCACCACGCGTGCCCTGCGCACCGATCTCGACTACGCCCGCGCGCTGCCGGATTTGCCGGCCGCGCGCTTCCTCCACGTCGCGGCCGCGCTGGACGACCGCATCTACCTGTTCGGCGGCCGCAACTTCACCGAGGAGACAGGCGCCTACGCGTTCGATCCGGAGACGGGCACCTACGAGGAGCTGCCGCCGTTGCCGTCGGTGCAAAACGGCCCGGGCGGCGTCGCCGTCGGCGGTCGCGTGTACGCCTTCGGCGGCGCCAACGAGTTCGCCAACGCGGTCCCCACCACCCGCGCGTACGACCCCGCGCTGCACCAGTGGGTGGAGCTGTCGCCGATGACCAGCGCCCGCCGCGACGTCGCGGTCACCGCCGTCGGCAACGACGTGTACGTCATCGGCGGCGAAAACGGCGGCGCGCTGCAGACCGTGGAGATCTACGACGTCGCCACCGACCAGTGGCGCACGGGCCCGCTGCTGCCGGCGCCGCGCAAGGGCGCCATGGCCGTCACGCACGGCGGCAAGGTGCACGTCATCGGCGGGGAAGGCAGCGACGGCAGCCCCGTGGCCACGGTGCTGCGGCTCGACGATCAGACCTGGACCACGCTCTCGGGCAGCATCCCGGTGAGCTACGGCGCGGCCTTCTCCATCCAGGGGCGCATCGCGGTGTTCGCGGGGCGCGTCTCGGGTGCGGTCTCGTCGTCGGTGATCGACTACGACGTCGCCGAAGAGCAGGTTCTGACGCCGCGCAACCCCACCGAGCTCCTGACGCCGGCGCTCGATCGCTTCGCGGCGACGTCGCTCAACGGGCGCCTGTTCTTCTTCGGCGGCAACGCCAACGCCGACATCGGTCCGAGCGGGGTGGTGACCGTGGTGGAGCTCGACGGCCGCTGCTTCGACGGTGTGCTGGACGGCACGGAGACCGCCGGCGGAGCCAACGGCGCCGATGACGGGGGCGGCTGCCCCGACGCCGGCTTCCTGCACCACACGGGCTTCCCCGGCGAGACCTTCGTCAGCGAGACGCAGGGCAGCATCACATCGGTGCAAAGCGCCATCGACGCCTGCAACGCGCACTTCGGTTCGGGCAGCTGCGCGCTCGACACGAGCTGCGACAACACCAACGGCTGCTTCACGGTGGTCCCGAGCTCGAGGCACTGCACGTGCGCCAGCGGGCCGGCATGGCACATCGGCACCACCACCTGTTACGGCGGCAGCAACATCGACGTGGCGGGCCGCGTCTCGAACTTCAGCGGCACTTGCAACGGCGGCAGCCTCGTCGGCAACTGGGACTGATGCGAGGCGCGCAGCGGCATTGCCAGGGCGCGCCTCCGCGGTAGACGAGAGGGCGCGTGCTTCCTTCGCAAGTGCCCTGGGCCGTGCTCTTCCGCGTCGTCGCCGTGTGCGGCGCCGTGGTTCCCGGCCCGTGCACGTTCGACACGCACCGGGAGTTCGACTGCTCCCTCGGCGAGCTGTGCCCGCGCAACTTCGCGTGCGCCGATGACGGCTTCTGCAAGAGCGCCGACATCGCCTGCGCCGACGGCGAGACGCGCTGCGCGTATCCGGGCGTCGACCGCGTGGCCATCTGTGTCGCCGACGAGGACCTCTCGTCGTCCAAGACCCACTGCGGCGGCTGCTTTCAGCGCTGCCTGGGCGCGGGCACGTGCAACGACGGCGTCTGCGAGGGCGCGCCCGCCGACGGCCGCTGCCTGCGCTCGCGCGGCAACTTCGATTGCGCCGGCGGCGCCGGCTGCGTCGACGACGGCAACGGCGACGACGGCGTCTGCCGCACCGGCGCCGTCGGAGACGCCGGCACGCTCGAGGCGTGCAAGAGCGGCGACGACTGCGAGGACGGCCTGTGCAGCCATGGGCTCTGCACCCTCACCTGCGACTTCGGCTGCCCCGCGGGGACGGCGTGCGACGACACCGCCGTGCCGGGGGGCCTGTGCATCCCCGTCGCCGACGACGCCTGCGGTTGACGGGTCGCCGGTCAGAACGACGCTTTGGCGCCGATGGCGGGGATGAGCGGCAGGCCGAGGTGCGGCTGCGTGTCGGTAAAGTCGAAGTTGTAGAACGTGCCCTCGACGGGACGGCCGAACAGCGTGTTGACGTTCACCAGGTCGGCGTAGCAGTCGAGCTGGAACCAGTTGAACGTGGTGGTCCAATCCACGCGGACGTCGACGCTCTGAAAGAGCGGGAAATTGGCGGTGTCCTTGGGCGCGGCGCGCGGCTCGAAGCGGCCGGTGTCGGCGTCGAAGGCGGCGCCGCTGACGCCGTCGTCGGGCATACCGGTGGCGATGCGGTAACGCGCGCCGACACGGAAGCCCCACGGCAACGACGTCTGCCCGACGACGCCGAGCAGGTGCGTTGTGTCGAACGGCTGCCGGTACGTGTAGTCGACGCCGAAGGGTGAGGGCGCGTCGGTGCGCTCGTTGCGCGTGATGGAGTAGGTGATCCACGCGTACCACTTGCCGGGCTTGCCCGCGCGCGCGAGCGCCTCGAGGCCGTAGGAGTGTCCCGAGCCGCCGCTGTAGACGGAGCGCTCGCCGAAGCGCGCGGGGACGGGGAAGGTGTCGGCCTTGGTGGTGAGCTCGTCGCGCCAGATGTCGAACAGCGTGGTGGACACGGTGACCATGCCGAACAGCTCCTGATCGAAGCCGCCCTGGATGTGCAGCGCCTGCTGCGGCAAGAGGTCGAAGCCCTCCGCGTGCGCCTCGGCGAGCTCGTCGGGATCGGGCGGGCGCGAGAAGCTGCCCGCCGCCACCTTCAACAACGTCCCCCAGTCGCCGGGCGTCACCTGCCAGCTCCCGGCGAAGCGCGGCTCGAGCGACACGTGGGGCTCGCCGTCGAGCATGTACGTCTCCACGCGCAAGCCCGGCGTGAGCAACACCTCGTCGAGGGGCTCCACCGTGCCCTCGATGTACAGGCCGGCGGTGCCGCGAAAGGTCTGCTGGTGGATGCGGTCCGCGCGCGCGAAGGACTCGAGGTCCACGGGGGAGAGCTCGCGCACGGGGCTGCCCGCGTGCGCGCCGACGGCGAAGAGGCCGCCGTAGGTGATGGCGTCGCTCCTGGCGGTGGCGTCGAGGCCGACGATGACGCGCGTGTGTCGCGAGCGATAGGTGAGCTCGTCCCTGAGCTGGGCATCGAAGGTCTCGGTGTTCTTGAAGCGCACGCCACCCTGCTCGTCGAAGGTCTCGCGCGCGTACCCGATGACGGGCGTGAACGTGTGGGTGAAGCCGCCGCCGATGTTGCGCTGGTAGCGGAGGCTCAAGCGATGAAAGTCGCTGTCCTTGTTGGAGAGGAAGGGCTCGACGGCGCCGCGGCCGTCGGCGACGTTCTCCTCGCGATCGCCGGAGCCGAAGGCGAACACCGCGAGCTCCTGCCCGGGCGCCGGGTCCCAGTCGATCTTGAGCTGGTAGTCCCAGTACGTGGGCACGAGCAGGACGCCGTCGCCGGTGCCCGACGTGGCTCGCTGCGCGTTGCGGATGAGGTCGAGGAACGAGCGGCGCGCCGACGCACCCACGGCGAGGTTCGGGGCCAGCGGCACGCCGATGAAGGCGCCGCCGTCGATGACGTCGGCCTTGGCCAGGCCGTGGACGTCGTCGGTGGGGAGCTTCTTGGTCTTGAGCGTGACGATGCCGCCGGTGGAGCGGCCGTAGCGCGCGGAGAAGGCGCCGGGCACGAGCTCGACAGACTCGACGAAGGGCGCGTTGATGACGCTGGTGCTGCCGACGAAGTGGTAGAGGTCGGGGATCTCGTAGTCGTCGACGAAGACGGCGCTCTCGTTGGGCTGCGCGCCGCGGATGAACAACGAGCCCTGCGAGAGGAACACGCGGCCCATGCCGGGGAAGTTCTCGATGGCCTTGGCGGGGTCGCCGTAGGTGCCGGGGAGCTCGTCGACCTCATGCCCCTCGATGTGGTGCGCGCCGCGGGCGATGTTGTCGCGCGAGCGGCGCTCGCGCACCGTGGTCTCGCCGGACTCCTTGGCCACGAGGTAGACGTCCACCGACGTGGTCCCTTCGCGCTCGAGCTTCACGGAGAGGACGGCGCGCTCGAACCCGGGCGTGTCGACGACGAGCGTGGCCTCGCGCGCGCGCGTGTTCTCGAACTCGAGGATGAAGGCGCCCTGGTCGTCGCTGACGGCGGTGACGTCGCTGCCGAGGACGTCGACCTCGACGGCGGGGACCGGGCGGCGCGTGCCCGCCTCGCGCACGGTGCCCTCGATGCTGCCGGCGAGCGCGGGCGACGAGGCCGCGACGACCGCGGCGGCGACGAGGAGGGCCTTCATCCGGCCCGATCTAGCACCGATGGACGGCGCGGAGCACCCGTGGCGCTGATCGACGACCGGAGGGAGCGGCGGCGCTGATCGATGCCGGACACCGCGGAGCGTCGCGCGAGCCTTCGATCGCGGCGTCTGTATAGTGCGACGTCCCGCATCGAGGGAGAGACTGTGACTCTCATTGACTGGATGAAGCGCGCGGCGCGGCGCACCATCGACAACCGCCCCACCGACGAGAGCGCGCCCGCCACGACGTCGACGACCGAGGGCGTCGCGCGGCGCTACAAGAACATGGGTGAGATCGCGCGCGGCGGCATGGGCGCCATCGTTCAGGTGAAGGACCGCGACCTGCGGCGCACCCTGGTGATGAAGGTCTTCGATCCCGAGGACGGCAGGATCGACGACGGCAGGGTCGGCCTCTTCATCGAGGAGGCGCAGATCAACGCCCAGCTCGATCACCCGAACATCTGCCCGGTCCACGACGTGGGGCACGACGCCGACGGCTCCCACTTCTTCACGATGAAGCTGGTGCGCGGCCGCACCCTCACGGACATGATCCACGCAGACACCTACGACCCGAGCGATCCGCGCTGTCTGCGCGAGGCCATCGAGGTGCTCGAGACGGTCTGCGACGCGCTCGCCTTCGCGCACGCCAAGGGCGTCGTGCACCGTGACTTGAAGCCCGACAACATCATGGTGGGCGACTTCGGTCAGGTCTACCTGATGGACTGGGGCATCGCGAAGATCGTCCCCTCCACGCACGCCGAGGCCGTGACCATCGAGAGACCCGCGTCGTCGGCCATCGATCAGGCGGGGGCCATCGTCGGCACCCTCATGTACATGGCGCCCGAGCAGGCGCGCGGCGAGGCGGACGCCGTCGACGCGCGCAGCGACGTCTTCGGCGTGGGCGCCATCCTCTACGAGATCATCACCCAGATCCCGCCGTACTACGCGCAGAGCGTCGGCGAGCTCGTGTTGCAGGCGCAGTCCGCCGCGTGGCGCCCCCCGCAGGACGTGAACGGAGCGGACCTCGTGGTGCCGAGCGCGCTGTGCGCCATCTGCGAGAAGGCGCTCGCGGCCGATCCCGCGCAGCGCCACCAGAGCATCGGCGAGCTCCGCGACGACCTCGAGCAGTTCCTCGTCGGCGGCCTCACGTTCCCCACGCGCGTCGTGCCCGCGGGTGAATGCGTCGTCGTCGAGGGTGACGCCGGCGTCGAGGCGTTCATCGTCCAGCGCGGCTATTGCCGCGTGTACAAGGTGCACGACGGCGAGCAGATCGCGCTCGCCGACCTCGGACCCGGTGACGTCTTCGGGGAGACGAGCGTGTTCGCCGACGTCCCCCGCACGGCGACGGTGCAGGCGCTCACCGACGTCACGCTCCAGGTGGTGACGAAGGAGGTCTTCGACAAGGACCTCGGGATGGCGTCGGCCATGGGCGCCTTCGTGAAGGCGCTCGCCAAGCGCTTCGTCGCCACCGACGGCGAGCTGCGGGCGCTGAAGTCGGGCGCAGCCCCGCCGGCGGCGGCGGAGGAGGCCGCGCCGGCGGTGAAGGCGCCGGCCGTGGAGACGCCTGGGGTGCAAGCGCCGCCCGCGGCGGTGGCGGCGACGAGCACGTCGAGCCCGTTCGCGCTCGTCGACGTCGCCGTGCGCCTGCAGGCGCTCTCGGACGGCAAGGAGCCGGGTGCGCTCCTCTTCGAGGCGCTCGCGCTCGGCGTGGAGGAGCTTGCGCGCCGGCGCGACGCCCGCCCGGCCGACGACGGCTGAAAGGCTGACGAAAAAGAAGGCTCGTAGCAGCACTCGGCGAAGCCGCCCACAAGGTGGCTCGCCGCGCGGAGTACGTGGCGAGGCACGGGTCCGAGCGGTGTTGTGATCCCGCTATCAGCGCACGTGGCGTGTTCGTGCGGGTCGTGTGCGCGCCGACGTGCCTCGATGCGACGTCGGCGCGGACTTCAGGGTGAGTTGCGAGTGCTTGGGCGCTCGGAATCAGCGAAGGCTAGACAACGTCGCCACCGCCGGAGCTCCTTCCGCTCCGCCGTGTGGCCGTAGCACCGTCCCCTTCCGGGTGGCTCGGATCCCGATGGATCACGTTACGCGTCCAGTCAGCGAAAGCGGACGTGGAGCACGCCGTCGTGCATCGACGCGGCAGGGGCGCGCGCGCGTCGCTCGCCGTCGAGCTCGACGACGACGCGGCTCACGCCCTTCTTCGGATGCCCGAAGCGGATGCGCGCGACGGCGCCGCCCGGCTCGAGCGTGCCCTTGGGGAGCGTGCCGCCCTCGAGGTCGACCACGAGCCGCGACGGCCCCGTCAAGGTGAACACCTTCACGATCCGCGCGTCGCCCACCTTCACGGAGGCCTCGTGCACGGCGTCGCGCGGCGCCACCGTCTCGGCAAAGGTCTCCTCGCGCGCGCTCGCCTGCTGCGCGCTCGCCTTCTGCGCGGCCGCCACCTTCGCGGGCGCCGCCGTCGTCGCGGGCGCCTGCGCCTGCACCAGCTCGCGCTCGACCTCCGCCACCGGTCGCGGCGCCGTCGCGGCGGCGCGCTCCGGCGACACGGGCGCGGGCGGCGCCGTCGCCACCGTGGCGCCGCGCGTGTGCATGCGTTGCCACCTCTTGCCCGCGAAGCCGATGCCGCTGCCGACGAGCGTCCCCGCGCACAGGAGCGCGAGCGCCGTGGGGAGCGCGCGGCTCGGCCGCTTGCGCGCCGGCGACGGCTGCCGCTCCTCGGCGATGGGGAGATGCCGCAGCGCGATGCTGCCCTCTTCGAGCTCGCGGTGCATGAGCTCCGGGTCCGCGCTTGGCGGCTCCGACGTGACGTCGAAGACCCCGTCGGCCACGCGCCAGGCGGAGTCGTCGTGGCTGGCGGGCGCGTCGTCGGCCTCGGCGATGACGGTCTCGTCGGCGGGGTCCCTCCGGAAGGTCCAGCCGACGAGGAACGACGGCGGCGTCGATGTCGGCCCGATGGTCACCGGCGCGGGCGACCCGAAGGGCCTGGTGTGGCGGAACACGCGCGCCTCCTCGGGGACGGCCAGCGGCTCGTCCTCCGGCAGCGACAGGTTCAGCGGCGGCTGCGAAAACGGCGGCAGCGACACCGCGAACATGTCGTCGGTGGTCACGCGGCCGCGCCCGGTCTCCGCGAGGATGCTCCCGGTGATCGGCGGCAACGACGCCACCGGCGGCGGCAACGCTGCGGGCTCGGACTCCGGCTGCGTGTCCGCGAGCTGCGGCTGCACGAACCTGCGCAGCGCCGCCCGCGCGGGCGGATCGAGCGCGACGAACTTGAGGCCGACCCCGGGCATGTTTCCGTCGACGGAGACGGGCTCGAAGGGCCGCACCCACATCACCTCGGCGGCGCGCACATGGACCTCGTGCGTGTCGACGTCGAAGCGCAAGGAGACCCGGTCGCCCACCCGGAAGGGCTGGGTGGTCTGCAGAAAGATGCCGGTCTCGCTGACGTCGCTCCCCCACAGTCGCCGCGGGGCGGGCAGGCCGGCGGCGACGACGTCGACCTCGGCGAAGTAGGGGGCGCGTTCGCTCAATCGGGCATTCGGCATGCGCTTGTCTCCTTCCGCCGCCCATGGTGCACGGCCGGAGCCGCAATCCGAAATTTTCTGCCGCCGTGCGATAACGGCCACATGAACGAGTCCAGCCACAACAGCTACATGGAAGAGGTCCTCCAGCAGCAACAGGTCGTCGCCAAGGAGCTCAAGCGCAAGGCGGCGCCGGTGGCGGGTCCGGCGCCGGCCCTGCGGCGGCGTGCGGCGGCGGCGCCCGCGGAGGAGGAGGAGGTGGCGGAGCGCGCGGTGCAGGTGCGCATCACCGGCTTGTGGCGCTGGCGCACCGTCATCGTGCCGCCCAACGTCTGGGCGGTGCACACGCGGCGCGGGCGCAAGGACCCCGTGCACATCGGGCTCGGCGTGAGCTTCCCGTTCAACCCCGAGACCGACACGTTCCTCGTGGCCCCGGCCACCATGCAGACGCTCGCGGTCAACGCCCGCTGCATCTGCACGGAGCGCCAGGGGATCCTCGTGCAGGCCTACGTGCAGTGGATCATCGAGGACTTCAAGTCCGCGTATCAGAAGATCGACTTCTCCGACGCCGACGACCCCATGCGCATCGTCAACGTCCAGCTTCGCGAGCAGGCGGAGGCGAGCATCAAGGACAAGGTCGCCTCCATGAGCATCGACGAGGTGCTCACGGACAAGCGCCCGCTCATCGAGGAGCTCACCGCGCGCCTGCGGTCGGTGGCCGAGGGGCAGGGGCTCAAGATCGTCACGGTGCAGATCAAGGAAGCGGTGGTGTCGTCGACGAGGTTGTGGGAGGCGTTGCAGAAGCCCTTCCGCGAAGAGCAACAGAAGATCGCGCGCCTCGCCGAGCTCGACCGCGAGCGCGCGGTGCGCGAGCGGGAGACCGCCGACGCCGCCGCCGAGCACGAGAGCGCGCGCCAGGAGCAGCGCCGCCGCGAGCAGCTCGCCGAGCAGGACGAGCGCGCTCGCGCCCAGGAGCGAGCGGAGACCGAGCGCGTGCGAAACACGGAGCAGGTGCAGTTGCAGGCGCAGCTGGCCAAGCTCGAGGGGCAGCGGGTGAAGGCCAAGCTCGACGAGCTCGCGGCCAACGAGGCGCTCGAGGGCGCGTCGGCGGCGCGCGCGATGCTGACCCTGGGGCACGAGCTCGACCGGCGCGCCCGTCAGCACGACGCCGACGCCGCCAAGGCCCGCGTCGATCTCGAGATCCTCGCGGCCCGCAGAAAGATCGAAAACGAGGTGAGCGGCGCGCGCATCGACGAGTCCCTCATCAAGATGCTGCCCGACCTGGTGGAGAAGATGCCGGCGCCGGACAAGAGCGAGGTCGTGCACATCTCGGGTGACGGCGCCGCCCCCGACGGCGTGGTGGCCGTCGCCGGCCTGGTCAAGGCGCTGCGCGCGGTGCTCGCCAGGGCCCCGGGCAACGGAGCGACGTGAGCATGCGCGTGACCGAGTACCGCGTGGTCGAGACGCAGGTCGTCACCGACGAGACCCTCACGCGCATCCTCAACGAGGAGACGCGCAAGGGCTGGGTCTTCGACGGCATGACCTTCGTCCCCAACGACGCCTCCAAGCGCCCGAAGATGGCCTTCGTCATCTTCGTGCGGGAGACCGAGGCCGAAGCCGATGCGTGACCCCGCTGCTCCGAGGTGCGCTCGTGGCGGCTGATCCCCGTCCCTCGCTGACGCCGGCGCTGGAGGCGCTGCTCGACGACGTCGTCGGGCGCACGCCGGAGCTCGACGGCCTCGACGCCGGCGAGATCCTCGTGGTCGGCATCGGCGCACACGCGCGCGCGGCGGCGAGCGTTCGCTCGTTCGGCGCGGTCGCCCGCAGCGTCGTCGTCAGCGAGCGCCGCCGCCGCATCGAGCTCGGCCTGCGCCCGCCGTTCTTCCTCGAGGGCGACGCCCCGCGGCGGCTGGCCACGCTCGTGCACGAGCTCCTGCACCTCGACCCCCGGGCGCCCGGGCGGCTGCTCGAGGAAAACCGCCACCGCGCACGCTCGCACGCGTCCCTCGAGCGCGAGGCGCGCGTGCTCGCCAAGCGCTACCTCGCGGAGAACCCGACCGAGCGCGTCCTGTGCCTCGCCCACGACGGCGAGGTGCTGCTGCGGCAGTGGTTGCACCGCCCGTTCGAGAGCACCGCGCGGCAGCGCTTCACCGACGCCGACCTCTTCGAGGGACCGATCCGCATCGCGACGCGGCGCGGCGCACGCGGCGGATGGTGGTAGGTTCGCGAGCGACGCCATGCGCATCTCCGCCTCCGCCTTCGCTCGCCTCGCGGCCGCCTCCGCCGTCGTCGCGCTCGCGCCCGCGGCCCGCGGCGCGGAGCCCACGCGCGGAGCGCTGCAGGACCCGGTCCACGACTACAAGGCCACCTGGCCCGACGGCACCCCGCAGGGCGTCGTGGTGTTCCTCCACGGCGTGTCCCTCCACCCGTTCGAGGAGGAGGGCGCCGGCATGGACGCGCTCGCCAAGGCCGCCACCCGCCGCGGCCTCGTCGCCGTCTTCCCCGTCGGGCGCCGCGTGTGCGACTGGGAGAAGCCCAAGGTGTACGAGCGCTGCTGGCTGCTCGATCAGGTCGACGACGAGATGCGCGACGTGCGCCGCATCGTGCGCGCCGTGGAGAAGACCGCGGGCGTCCACTTCGAAAAGCGCCAGCTCATCGGCTTCAGCAACGGCGGCTTCCTCGTCGCCGGCGCGCTCCAGCGCGGCCTGCTCGACGGCTTCACGCGCGTGGGCATCATCGCCGGCGGCCCTGTCGGCGACGTCGTGCCGCCGCCGGATTGGCGGCTGCCGCACACGTACATCGAGGTCGGCAAGGACGACCGCTGGCAGCGCGGCACCACCAAGCAGCTCATGACCATGCTGTCGACCACCGCCTACGACGAGTCCCTGCACTACCGCGAGGTGCCCGGCGGCCACGTCTTCGACGGCCAGCACGCCGCGAGCTTCCTCGCCTGGTTCTGGGACGACGCGGGCTGAGCCGACGATGGGGCCGGTAGCTGATCAGCGACCGGCGGGAGCGGCCGCGCTTGATCACTCGCGGACGAGCGTGAGCTCCTTGTCGAGGTCGCCGCCGCCGAGGACGAGGTTCCCGTCGCCGTCGAGGGAGGCCGAGTAGGTGATGGTCACCTTGGCCGTCGACGTCACCGTCAGCCGGCCCGTGGAGTAGCGCCACGAGCCCGAGAGCGGGCCGAAGGCGACGGAGCCGGTGGGCGCCAGCTTGAGGTGCAGCGTGTCGGTGCTGGCGGCGTCGACGACGCGCCAGGAGCCGATGAGCTGCTCGCGCGTCAAAGGCCCCGAGACCCTCCGGTGCTCGTCGTCATCGGTGACCCTCACGCGCTGGGCGCCCGAGCGGCGGAACTTCATGTCGTCGCCTAGGTTGGGCGAGCTCAACACGAGCGAATTGCCGTCGAGCACGTAGCGGTACGACTCCGCGCCCTCGGCGATGGTGAGCACGAGCTTGCCGCCGTCGGCCTGGTAGCCGCCCTTGAGCGGTCCGAGCTGGAAGCGGCCGTCCTCCTCGAGGACGAGGTCGGGGCCGCCGCCGAGGTTGATCCACGTGCCGACGAGGGTGGCGTACATCCCCTTGCCGGCGACGGCGCGGTAGCTGCCGAGCATCCGGTCGAGGTCGCGCGTGAACGCCCCGCGCTTCTTCTGCAGCGTCTCGAAGTGGAGGACGTGGACGTGGCCGTACGCGTGCAGCGCGTACACCTCGATGGCGCGCACGGTGTGGCTGTCGCCGGAGGCGTACACGGAGAACGTCCGGCGCACCGCGGGCATCAGGCCCACGCTGGTGGGGATGTCGCCGCCGTGCTTGTAGCCGAGCTCGCTCTTGGCGGCCTCCTCGGCCTCGTCGAGCGTCTCCTTGCTGGTCTCACCGGGCCGGATGTCGCGCACGCTCACGCGCAGGATGCCGGGGACGCCGCCGACGACCTTCTTGAAGATCATCCCCGTGGTGTCGCCGGGCAGGGGCGCGAGCTGCCAGCCGCTCTCGAGGTGGATGCAGAAGCGGTGCTGCGTGTCGTCGTAGTCGCCCTTGGGGCACGCCCCGTCGCCGACGGCTCGCGCCGCGGACGGCGCTCCGAGCGCGACGGCGGCGGCGAGCGCGAGGGAGGCACCGAGCGGGCGCATGGGCGCACGATAGACGAACGCCGGGGCGCCCGGCATTCAGGACCCCGGGGTGCGCGCAAGGCGCACATCAAGGCGTGGCGAGGCCGGCCGATGGGGGATCGGTGGCCCGGATCGACTCCTTCCTCGCGCAGCTCATGGCCTACGAGGCCGAGGCCCTCCTCATCGAGAGCGGGGACAACCTCTATCTCGTGAAGGGCGAGCAGCGGCTCCCGCTCATGCACGTGCCCGCCGGCGCCATCCAGAACGCACACGTGGTGACGCTCCTCGGCGAGGTCGCGCCGCCGGAGATCTGCCGGCGGCTCGAGGCAGGTGAGGGCGCGGAGTGGGTGTACCCGTGGGGGAGCTGCTCGATCGCCTGCGCCGTCACCGTCGAAGACGGACGCATGCGCGCGCACCTCCGCGACGCCTCGGCCTTCACCGCGTCCGCTGCGGCGCCGGCGCCGCTGCGCGCCGCGCCGGACGAGGCCGCCGACGGGGTCTGGCAGGGGCCGGCCGTCGAGCGCTATCTGCGCGCGGCCCTCCGGACGGGCAGCGCGGATCTCCACCTCACCGCGGGACGCGTGCCGATGTGCCGCGTGGACGGCGAGATGGTCGCGCTGCCGGACTTCGCGCCGCTCGAGCCGTACAGCCTGCAAAAGATGATCGAAGAGATCGTGCCCGATCGGGCCAAAACGGATCTCGACGCGACGCACGACGTCGACTTCTCCTGGGAGATCGATTGCGCGCGCGTGCGCTGCAACGTCTTTCGCGACTGCACCGGTGTGGGCGCGGTGCTCCGCGCGTTCCCGCTCCGGGCGATGACGGTGGCGGAGCTCGGCGCGCCGGCGCCGCTCGTGGCGATGTGCGCGCAGCGCCACGGGCTCATCGTCGTCACCGGCCCGAGCGGCAGCGGCAAGTCCACCACGGCGGCCGCGTTGATCGACTGGATCAACGACAACCGCGCGGATCACATCGTCACCGTCGAGGAACCGGTGGAGATCGTGCACGTGCCGAAGCGTGCGCTGGTGAACCAGCGGCAGGTCCGCGAGCACACCGGCAGCTTCGCCCGCGCCCTGCGCGCGGCCCAGCGGGAAGACCCCGACGTGGTGTTCGTGAGCGACGTCCACGACGTCGAGACGCTCGCGACCGTCCTCGATATGGCCGAGCGGCACCTCGTCATCGTGGTGATGCACACGCGATCCGCCGCCGCCGCCCTGGAGCGCATCGTCGATCGGTTCTCGCCCGATCAACAGCACCACGCCCGCAACGTCCTCGCCGAGTGTTTGGTCGGCGTCGTGGCGCAGACGCTGTGCAAGAAGATCGGCGGCGGCCGCGCCGCGGCGTTCGAGGTCCTCGAAGGCGGCGGGGCCACGGCGACGCTCATTCGCGAGCGGCGGACGAGCGAGCTGCCGCGCACCCTCGACGCGACCCTGCGGGCCCTCGTGGACGCCGGCGTCATCGACGCGCGCGAAGCTGTTGCGCGCGCGGTCGACCAGCGTGCCTTTCAACAGTTGAAGGCGGTCGCATGAACGTGTCTGTCGCCAACCCCGACATCGCACTCGACCCGCTCGAAGCGATCACCGTCGACGACGTGGACGTCGACGATTCTCATTTCCTCGCGCGCCACGGCACCCGACGTGGTGAAGTTGCCCCCGTCGGCGGCGCTCGTGAACGCTGCGATCGCCTCGGGCGCCAAGCTCTCCGAGATCACGAAGCTCGTCGAGCTCGACACCGCGCTCGGCGAGAACATCGCGCGCCTCGCGCGCTCGGCGGCCTACACGAGCGCGGTCGGCGAGAAGGTCTCGCTGCCCTACGCGCTCATGCGCCTTGGCCGCGAAGGCGTGCGCGCCGCGTGTTTCACGTCGACGCTCGCGAAGCCCGCGCTGCGGCCGGGGCCGCTCCTCCCGCTGCGCAGCCGCGTCTGGCGGGAGTGCATCGCGTCCGCGCTCGCGTGCCAGGCGTTGGCCGGGAGCAAGGCGCCGGAGCACGACGCGTATCTCCTCGGCTTGCTCCACGACTTCGGCAAGATCCTCGCGCTCGGCATCGTCGAGGGCGCCCTCGCGCCGGGTGACGCCGGGACGTTCGCGGGGATCGGCGCGTCGTTCTTCGCCGACGCCGCCGAGCGACACCACTGCGACCTCGGGTGGATCGTCACGGACGCGTGGCACCTGCCCGAGCCCATCCCCACGGTCACCGCGCGCCACCACGTCCGCGACGACGACGATCCGCTCCACGGCCTCGTGACCGTGGCGGATCGCGTCGTGCGCGAGGCCGCCCGGCGCCGCTGGCAGATCTCGGCCGAGGACATCGAGCGCATCGACGGCATCTACACACGTGACGAGGCCATGTCCGTGCGCATCGCCATCGCCAAGCACCCCTACGTCTACACCGCCGTGACGGGTTGACCCGAAGGCCCTGGAGTGGCCCAATTCGGCGATGCCGGTTCGTTCGCACGGCACCAAGCCTCACGCTCGCAGGCGCGCCGGTGGTAGCGAGACCACCACGTCCGCCGCGGGCAAGCCCAAGAGCCCCAAGAAGGCGAAGGCGACGACGTCGACCGAGGCGGGGACGTCGCCGCCGCTCGACACCGACGTGGTCACCAACGTGGCGCAAGCGGGCGCGGCGCCGCCGGGCGCCGTGCGCGTGGGACACCCCGGCCTCGCGCGCACGGAGGCGTTGGCGAGGTCGAACAAGCCGTTCGCCTCACGCAGGACCGCCGACGCCGCCGCCGACGCCGCCGCCATCGAGAGGTGCCTCGACACGCCCAACGCGTGGTCCGTGCTGCGCAAGCACACCACCAAGAAGGACCTGCACGACGTCGGGGACATGTGCCGGCGGCTCAACCCCGAGCGCTGGCAGGAGATCTACGCGGGCTTCTTCGACGCCGTCCTGCGCACCCAGGCGGCCAAGCCCGCGGCGTTGAAGGCGCGCGACAAGGCGCTCCCCGCGGAGTGGTTCCACGAGCCCTTCTATTACACGTACGTGCAGTACTTCGGCACCAAGGACGCGCGGAGCACCTCCACCTTCGACGACCTCATCAAGATGCTCGACTACCTCGACGACGCGGGCATCAAGAACGTCTTCCTCCTGCCGCACTACGAGTCGCCCATGGGCGACGGCGGCTACGACGTCTCCGACTTCGCGCCGCGCAAGGACCTCGGCGGCGAGGAGGCCTTCGAACGCTTCATGGCGGAGGCCACGCGGCGCGGCTTTCGCGTCGCGACCGATCTGCCGCTCAACCACACGTCGGTGAAGCACAAGTGGTTCCAGGCGGCGCTCAAGGGCGACGCCGAGAAGCTCGACTACTACCTGCGCCGCGACGGTCGAAAGAAGGTCGGCGAGCGCGACGAAAACGGCGACATCGTCTGCCGCTACCAGGACCCCGACGGCACCATCACCGAGCGCGTGCTGATCTTCCCCGACGTCGACCGGGAGCACGGCGAGGTGTTCGAGATCGGCGGCAAGCAGGTGAACATCTACCAGGAGTTCTACCCGTTCCAGCTCGACCTCGACCTCGAAAACCCGGCGTTGCTCGACGAGATCTTCAAGCTCGTCGGCGACGAGACCAACCAGGGCATCCTCGGCAAGCGCACCGACGCCATCGCCCACTGGATCAAGAAGCCCGGCACGGCGGCGGACGGGTTGCCCGAGACACACGCGGTGCACGCGCTCATCAAGTCCTTCCTCAAGCACGTCGCGCCGAAGGCCGTCGTCCTCCCGGAGGCCGTGCGCGGCGCCGACATCTGCGCGCAGTACTGCGGCGTCGACACCGAGGTCGCCGGCAACGCCACCAGCTCCGAGGGCGACGCGCTGTTCAACTTCGACATGCAGGGCGCGCTTCGGGAGATGCTGTACTTCCAGACCACCACGCCGTTTTGGGAGAAGGTCTTCCGGATGCCCGCGCTGCCGGCGGACGCCACGTGGCTCAACCTGCTCGAGCACCACGACGAGACGTACCTCGGCATGATCAGCGAAGAAAACCGCGGCTGGCTCGGCAAGTACGTCGAGGACAAGGGGGGCGTCGTCTACAAAAACGGCATGAGCGCCGGCGGCCGCTACGCCGACAACCTCGGCCACGACGCCGACCGCATCGCCAACGCCGTGTTCGCCCTCTACATGACCCCCGGCGTGCCGGTGATGTACTACGGCACCGAGATAGGCGCGGGGAACAACCCGGCCCACGCCGCGCGCATGCAGAAGAAGCAGCACGGCATCTTCAAGCAGCTCGGGCTCGACGTGACGGAGGAGCAGGCCTTCGACCCACGCGAGCTTCAGCGCGGGCCCGTGCCGGCGAAGAAGTTCGACGACGCGCGCGCCAAGAAGTCACCGCCGTTTCAAACCTTCAAGGCGCTGAACCGCCTGCGCGCCGAGCGGCCGTCGGTGCGCAGCAACCTGCTCACGCCCGTCGACAACGGCCACGACGGCGTGCTCTCGCTCGTGAAGTTCACCGACGACGGCTCGGACACCCCCGTGCTCGCGCTCGCGAACCTCACCGGCGACAAGCAGACCCTCCGCATCCCGCTCGACCAGCTCCGCGAGAAGCTCGGCCTAAAAGACGGCAAGCCCTTCGTGCTCGAAGATCTTCTGGGCGCTGGCCGTGTGGACGCCGAGATCGCGGGCGGCGCCGTGCGCATCGAGATGCCGCCGTACGGGCGCCTGCTGCTCGACCGCCGGCTCGCTTGACTCAAGCGACCGGAGGGAGCGGCCGCGCTTGGGTCAGTCCTCACCGCCGTTGGCGGCTTTCTGGATGAGCTGGCGGGAGGTCCGGAGCAGCCGGGCGGCACCGGAGCGATTCCCGCCGGCCTTGTCGAGGGCCTGGATCAACAAGGAACGACGCACCTCCCGCTCGAACGCGAGGAGTGAGACACGTCCGACATAGCGCGCGAGGAGCGCGTAGATGGGAGGGGGATCTTCCCGCTCCGCGCGGTCGAACGCAGACAGCAGGGTCGCCGCGGTCAGCGGTGAGTCGAGCAGGCTGTGCACCCCGAGGGAGCCGAGCGCGAACATCTCCTCGAACGTGAAGCCGTCCTTCACCGCCAACACATGCGGCGTGGGCAGGCTCAGGGTCGCGGTGCGAGCGACGTCGATCCCGGGGCCGTCGTCGAGCGTCGAGGACACGACGACGAAGTCGAGGTGGGAGCTGAGCAGGATCCGATCGATGGCGTCGGCGCGCGAGGTGCTCGCCATGACGAGGGTGCCTTGCCGGCGAAGGCCCCAGGTGAGCTGCGCGACGACTGCGCGGTCGGTGAGCGCCAGCAGCACGTTCCGCTTACGCCGATTTCGCCTACGCATCTCTCCGGCAGCGTGGCACGCGCGTTCGACGCAGTGCGTTTTCGCTCAAAGTTGAGACACCGGGATATGCGACCGGTCGGTTTTCGCGCTCTCTCGCCAGGGTGGCCCGCAACAACTGTGGCAGTGCCGGTCGCCCGATCGGACTGGTAAGTGCGCCGCATGTCCAATGCTCTTGAGATCGGTCCGCACCGGTTCGATTTCCAGCCACCCGCCCTCGTGTATTTGAGCTTCGTCGACAACATCGATGACGCACACGCGGCGACGGTGATCGAGGCGTGCGGCCGGTCGACCGCGAAGAAGCCGTTCGCGATCGTCTGCCACACGCCCGGGATGAAGAACGTGACGCCGCGCGCGCGCAAGGTCTTCGCGGACGGATTCAAGAAGATGCCTCTGGTGGCCGCGGCCTTCGTGGACGCCTCCATCCGGACGCGGGCGATCGTGACGTTCGTCGTCACCGCCATCAACGTCTTCCGTTCGAAGAAGATGGCCTTCGCGTTCTTCGACCGCGAGGAAGAGGCGAAGACCTGGGCCATCACCGAGCTCGCGACCTGGACCGAGTGACGGGAGATGTCTCCCGTCGCGATTCGCACCCTCGAGGTGCTCGAGAACCACGTCTCCCCCATCAACGCGCGTTCCGTCTTTCGCCGCGCGCTCGATGCGGCGGGCTTCACGCCTGAGACGATGTCCACGCGCGAGCTGACGGTCCTCTTGCCGGCGTTGAGCCGATCCGTGCGGCTCTTCGTCGACGCCCCGGTGCTTGCGCGCATCATGTCGTCCCTCTCGGAGCTCGCCGAGGCCCGGCCGGCCACCACCGTCGAGAAGATCCCGATCGCCGACGAAGACGACGTGAGCAAGGCCCGCCTCACCGCGCGGTCCTTGTGCCGTGATGCGGCCACGCCGTCTTTGCAGGCACAGAAGATCGCAACCGCCGTGAGCGAGCTCGCGCGCAACCTCTTCCGCTACGCGACGGGCGGCGTCATCGAGCTCGAGATCACGGCGTCACCGCCGCGCTTCATCGTGCGCGCGCTCGATCGCGGCCCGGGCATCAACAACCTCCCGGAGATCCTCTCCGGCCGCTACAAGTCGCGAACGGGCATGGGGCTCGGCCTCCTCGGCACCAAGCGGATGGTGGACGAATTCGACGTCGTCACCGGGAGCACAGGCACGCGCATCGTCGCGGTGGTGCACCTGTGACGGCCCGGGTCGCGCCGGCCGGGGCGTCCTCGAGCGACGCCCGCTCAATCGACGAGCTCACGCTCGTCTTCGTGGAGGTGTGAAGTGCCATCGGACGCGTCCCCGGCCTCGATCCCCATCATCCGGCTCTGGGACATCCTGCTCGTCCCCATCCAGGGGGACCTCCCCGATCGCATCGCAGAGCAACTGCGCGCCGACGTCCTCACGCGCGTCCAGGAGTCCGGCACGCGCCACGTCATCGTCGACGTGTCCGGCGTGTGGTTCATGGACAGCCACCTGTGCATGGTGTTGTCGCAGCTCGCGAAGGCCGCGCGCTACATGGGCTGCTCCACCATCGTCACGGGCCTGTCGCCCGACGTGGCGCTGACGCTGCAATCCATGGGGCTGCACATCGGCACGGGAACGACGATGCGAAACCTGGAGCAGGCGCTCGTGTCCCTCGGCGTCGCGCCCAAGAAGCGGGCCGACAAAGAAGACGACGACATCATCCGCCGCATCACGCTCGGTGACAGGGAGAAGGAAGAATGAACGACGTCGTGACCTTCGATCGAATCCGAATCGCGCGCCTCGCGCAACTCCTCGGAGCGTTGAGCATCGGGGACGGTATCGACGCCGCCAAGATCAACGTCGACACCCGCGACGAGCTCGCGGACTTCGAAGAGATGTTGAACATCTTCGCCGAGGAATACTCGGACGCGCTCGCCGAGAACGAAGAGCTGAACCGCCGCAGGCTCGAGACCATCGAGCGGCAGCAGGCCACCATCGCCGAGCTGAGCGTTCCGATCATCGATGTCTGGGACGACGTCGTCATGCTGCCCATCGTGGGCATCGTCGACACGCAACGCTCGGTGGACATGACGCAGCGGCTGCTCCGGCGTGTCGCCGCCGGAAACGCACGGTGCGTGATCATCGACCTGACCGGCATCGACGTCGTCGACACGTCCGCGACCGATCACTTGATTCGCATGATGCGCTCCGTGCAACTGCTCGGCGCGTTCTGCGTGATGTCGGGGATCTCCCCGAACATCGCCCAGACCATGGTGCAGCTCGACGTCGATATGGGCGCCGTGGCCATGGTGCGGAGCATGAAGGACGCGCTGCGCCTCTCGTTCCGGAAGCTCGACGCCCTCGAGCGCGGCGAGGGATGACCGAGGAAGAGATCACGGTCCGCTCCATCGTCGACGCCAGCGTGGCCGCCTCGCTGGCGCGCCGCTTCGCCGAGCGCTGCGGTCTCGAGCCGAAGGCAGCGACCGAGATCGGCATCGTCGCGCGGGAGCTCGCGACCAACATGGCGCGCCACGCCAACGAAGGCGTCCTCTACCTGCGCCTGGTGGGGGACACCGTGGAGCTCGAAGCCGTCGATTGTGGGGACGGAGCCCCGGAGGACCTCGCCCGCTCCGATCCGGGGGTCGTCGACGCCCGCGGGCGCGCGCGTGACGGGCTCGGCCAAGGGCTCGCGGTTGTGCGCCGGCTCACGGACAGCGTCGAGGCGCGCCCCGCGCCGGGGCGCCGGGGCCTCGCCGTCGTCGCGCGCCGCCGCAAAGGGTGAGCCCCTGCCACATCTGTTGCACTTCAAGTGGACCGCGCAGGTGATAGGTAGCGCGCATTCGGGGGTCCCATGAGCTCACTTGAAGGCAATCCGATCGATCAACTCGATGAAGTCCTGTTGGAGCCCGTCGGGCGCCGCGGCTACGCCGACTTCGACTACCCATGGCCGGCGCCGGCCGTCCCCACCGCCGCCGCGCTGGAAGCGGACGCCCGTGCGTGGGCGGTGCGTTTCGGTCTGGTGCAGGTGGCGGAGCTGCCTCGGCGCTTCGACCCGGTCAACGTCGGCCTGCTGACGGCGCTCAGCTACCCGGGCGCGCCGGCCAAGCGCCAGCACCTGATCGCGGAGCTGCTCGCCTGGATCTTCATCCAGGACGACGTCTACGACGACGCCGTCGCGTCCCACGATCCCGAGCTGCTGCACACGGTGCTCTCGGAGTACGTCGCGGTGCTCCGCGGCGCCGAGCCGGGACCGCGGGCGGGCGCGGCCAGCGTCGCGCTGGCGTCGCTGCGTGACCGAATCAACGCCGTCGCCGATCCCGCCTGGATGGATTGGTTCTGCGAATCCATGCGCGGCTTCTGGCTGGAGGGCATCGTCGCCGAGACGCGCATCCGCTCGCTCGACATCACGCCCGACGTGACCACCTACCTCCGTATGCGGGTGCACTCCATCGGCGTGCTTCCGTTCCTCGACCTCGTCGAGCTCGCCCACGGGTTCGCCTTGCCGCGCGTCGTGTGCGGCGACCCGACGATGATGAAGCTCCGCCTGCGGACGGCGCGCATCATCGCCTACGCGAACGACGTCTTCTCCTACGAGAAGGAGCGCCGCGCGGGCGATCCGAACAACCTCGTGCACGTCCTGCGGCACCACGACGGCTACTCGATCGCCGGCGCCGTCGACCGCGTCGTGCGCCTGCACGATCGCGAGCTCGAGCTGTTCCGGCGCGAGGCCGCGTCCACGCCGTTCGCCGGGATCCCGCACGTCGGCGACTTCCTCGAAGGGCACCGCGCGTGGATGCGCGGCGCCCTCGATTGGCAGCGCATGTCGCGACGCTACACGACGGGCCGCGAGCTGCTCGACCAAGGGGCGCAATAGCGATGTTCTCCCTCGCACGCCCCACGGCAGGGGACGCCGGCGCCCCGCAGCCGGCGCCGGCCGACGACATCGCCGCGCGCACGAACGCCGCGCTCGGCCGCGCCCTCGACGAGCACGCCGATGTCGACGGCACGCGGCCGCCGGCGTCGCTCCTCGAGGCCATGCGCTACGGCCTCCTCGCCGGCGGGAAGCGGCTGCGCCCGACGCTCGTCATCGAGAGCGCCCGCGCGGCGGGCCGGGTCTCCCTCGACGAGGCGCTCGAGCTCGCGGGGCCGGCGGCGCTGGCCGTCGAATACGTGCACACCTATTCGTTGATCCACGACGACCTCCCGGCCCTCGACAACGACACGCTCCGCCGCGGCCGGCCCACGATGCACATCCAGTTCGACGAGGCGACCGCGATCCTCGCCGGCGACGCGCTCCTGAGCGACGCCTTCGGCCTGGTGGCGCGCGCCCGGCACAACGCCGCCCGGCAGGTGCTCGAGCTGTCGTCCGCCGTCGGCAGCGCCGGCATGGTCGGCGGCCAGGTCGACGACCTCGCGAGCGAGGGCGCCGCGCCGGACAGCGTCGACCTCCCCGCCATCCACCGCAGGAAGACGGGCAGGCTCTTCGTCGCCTCCTGCGTGCTCGGCGCGCTCTCCGCGGACGCGCCGGAGGATGTCGTGGCGATGCTCCGGGACTACGGCGCCGCGCTTGGGCTGGCCTTCCAGATCGCCGACGACGTCATCGATGCGACGTCGACGGAGGCGCACGCGGGCAAGAACGTCGGGCGCGACGCCGAGCGGCAAAAGCCCACGTACCCGAGCCGCTTCGGCGTGAAGGCCGCGCGCGCCATGGCCGTCGCGGCGTCGGAGCGCGCCGCCGGCCTGGTGAGCGCGCTCGGCGAAGCCGGCGACACCCTCGCGGCGCTCGCGCGCTTCGCCGCGCACCGGGATCGCTGAGCCCGGATCCGGGCAGGCCGGGGAAAACCCTTGAAGAATCAGGATATTGCGGCGACAGATCGCCGCCGTTCGACCGGTGAAGGGAAATGTAGGCGGGGCCGCCGATAATCGCCTCAACAGGAGGCTCCGATGCCGGTCACGCTCTCAAACGACTCTCTCTCCCGCGCGCGCAACGCCTACCGCACGATCGAGCGAGAGGCGTCGGGGCCGACCAGCGAGCGGGACGAGAAGGAGATCGTCGCTGCGCTGCAGGGGCTGACGCCCACGGAGCGCGGCGAGGTCGTCCGGCTCATCAACTCGGGCTCGGACCCCATCACCACCGAGCACCTGCTCAACCACGACATCGACGACCCGGCGCTCCGCTCCACCGCCGCGCGGCTCATCCGCGAGGCCGACGGGTTCTCCCGCGTGCCCGGCAACAGCATCATCAGCGACGTCGACAAGACGGTCCTCGACGGCGCCGGCCACCAGTACCCCGGCGTGCGCTCGCTGTACGAGGCGCTCGGCGGCGGCGAGGGCAGCAACACGCACATCGTGAGCGCGCGCCCGCTGTCGTTCCTCTTGCCCACGGAGTTCGAGCTGCACGAGCTGCCGCACAACTCCGTGAACTACGGCAGGACGATCCCGTCGTTCTTCTCGCTGTTCGGCAGCCTCGACGGGATCATGAAGGAGAAGGTGAAGGACTGCCTCTCCGTGTTCGCCAGAAACCCCGAACGCACCTTCACGCTCGTCGGCGACACCGCCCAATCGGATCCGGCCGTGTACCGCGAGGTGCTGCGGCAAAAGCCCGAGCAGGTCGGGCTCATCCTCATCCACGAGGTCGACGGCCACGCCGCCCCCGCCGACCTCAAGAACGATCCGCACGTCGTCTGCTTCAGCGACTACGCCGACGCCGCCCGCAAGCTGGCCGCGCGCGGAGACATCACGCCGGAGCAGATGAACAAGGTGCTCGACGACGTCGCCGCCGGCCGCTGATCAAGCGCGGCCGCTGATCAGCGACCGTCAATCCTGCTCGAGGATCTTGAGCTCCACGCGACGGTTCTTCTCGCGGCCCGCGCGCGTCTTGTTGTCGGCGATGGGCTGGGTCTCGCCGTAGCCCTGCGACGTCAGGCGCGCGGGGGCGATCCCGTGGTCGACGAGGTAGCGCTCGACGCTGGCGGCGCGGCGCTTGGACAGGTCCATGTTGAAGTCGTCGGGGCCCTGGCTGTCGGTGTGGCCCTCGACCATCACCTTCTTGATCTCGGTGTGCGCCTTCATCACCGACGCCACCTGGTCGAGCAGGTTGAACGACTGCCGCTTGATCGTGTCCTTGCCGGTGTCGAAGTACACCGTCTGCTTCAGCTCGATCTTCTCCTTGGTCACGATGACCAGGGTCTTGCCCTTGTCGGGGCAGCCGTCGGTGTCGTCGACGCCGTTGATGGTCTCGGGCTCGTTCGGGCACTTGTCGTCGGGATCGGGGATGCCGTCCTTGTCCGTGTCGGGGCAGCCCTTGAAGTCGGCGGGCCCGGGCTTGTCGGGGCAGCGGTCGTCGTTGTCGGCGATCTTGTCGCCGTCCTTGTCGGGGCAGCCGTGCAGCTCGACGAGCCCGGCGACGTCGGGGCACCGGTCGTCCTTGTCCGCCACCGTGTCGCCGTCCTTGTCGGGGCAGCCGTGCGTCGCGGCCGGGCCCGCGTCGTCGGGGCAGGCGTCGTCGGCGTCGGTGATGCCGTCCTTGTCGCGGTCGGGCGCGGGGCAGCCCGCGAAGGCGGGGTCGCCCGCCTCGTTCGGGCACTTGTCATCCTTGTCGAGCACCGTGTCGTTGTCGTTGTCGACGTCGGGGCAGCCGTCGGCGTCCTGGAAGCCGTCGTTGTCCTCCGCCTGGTCGGGGCAGTGGTCGGCGCTGTCGGGCAAGCCGTCGCCGTCGTTGTCGGGGTCGGGGCAGCCGTCGGCGTCCTCGAAGCCGTCCTTGTCCTCGGGATCCTCGGGGCACTTGTCGTCGTCGTCCTGGATGCCGTCGTGGTCCTTGTCCGTGTCCTCGTGGGCATAGCGGACGCCGGCGAACAGGCGCAGGTCCGGTGAGCCGTAGCCCGGCAGGATGCCCGCGCCGAAGCCGCCCTCGACGTGGAGCCCCGGGAAGATCTCGTAGCGCGTGCCTGCGGCCCACTCGAGCGGGTTGGTGAGCCGCGCGTCCACCTCGGCGATGCGCTGCTCCTCGGGCGTGGCGCTCGGGTCCTGGATGAGGCCGAAGGGGTTTCGGTCGGCGGTGGCGCCGAAGAGCTCTGCGAACAGCATGAGGCTGTTCATCTTGCGCGTCAGCGACGAGAAGTCGTAGCCGACGCCGGCGCGGTAGACGAGCTCGGGGTTGATCTCGAGCGCGCCGAGGTAGCGCACCGGCTGGCGCAGGCGGTACGCGAGGTTGCCCGCCAGGCGGAAGCCGTAGACGTTCGTCGACAGCGCCACCTCGGGGATGAAGGCGAACTTGCCCGGCCCCTCGCCGAGGTAGCTGTTGCCGTAGTCGTAGGAGACGCCGCTGCCGCCGAATTTCAAGCCGCCCGCGGTGGGCAGCGTGACGGCGGGGATGATCGCGAGCGAGACGAAGTGCTTGTCCTCGCGCAGGATGCGCACCTTGGGCGCGATCTTGAGGTCGCCGATGCCGACGCTGGCGAGACCGGAGGAGACGCCGACGGCGTCGGCGAGGTTCTGCTGCACGTCGCCGCCGACCTGCAGGAACGTGATGGGCAGGTCGACGCCGAGGCTCACGTAGTCGAACAGGCCGATGGTGAACAGGGCGTCGCCGGCGACGCGGTGGGAGACGATGTCGCCGACGACGTCGCCGTTGGCGTCGCGGATGACCAGGGGGTTGAGCGCGTAGTTGAGGTCGAGCCCCGTCTGGAAGCCCAGGTGCGTGGGGATGGAGCCCGACTCCGTGGTGACGAGCCCCTTGTCGTCGATGGCCGGCCGGAAGCGCTCGATGGGCAGCGTGAAGGCGTCGTCGCTCTGGGCGCGCACGGCCGGGGCGAAGGCGAGCCCCGCACAGAGGGCGCCGAGGGCGGGGAGGGCGGTGCGGAGCGTCATGAGGCTCTCCGGGGGCGTCGACAGGAACCCGTTTCGCTACCATGCTCCGGTGATGCACGTCCAAGAAGCCGCCGCCGGAGTCTCGCCGTGACCGCCGCCGTCCTCCCCGAAAAAGCGTCCGCGGGCGCCTCGACCTTTTCGTTGGCCCACAAGGTTCGCTTCGTCACGGCGGCCTCGCTCTTCGACGGGCACGACGCCGCCATCCAGATCATGCGGCGCGTGCTCCAGCAGGAGGGCGCCGAGGTCATCCACCTGGGCCATGACCGCTCGGTGGCCGACGTCGTCGACGCGGCCATCGCCGAGGACGCCCAGGGGATCGCCGTGTCCTCGTACCAGGGTGGGCACGTCGAGTACTTCACCTACATGCTCGAGCGCCTGAAGGCGCGCGGCGCGTCGCACATCCAGGTCTTCGGCGGCGGCGGCGGCGTCATCGTCCCCGAGGAGATCAAGCTGCTGCACGAGCGCGGCGTGGCCCACATCTTCTCACCCGAGGACGGCAGGAAGCTCGGGCTCGTCGGCATGATTCGCCAGATGCTGGCGGCGTGCGACCACGTGCCCGGCCCGATGCTCGCGCGGGTCCCCGAGGCGCTGTCGCCGGACAACCCCGGCGTCATCGCGCGCGCCATCACCACCCTGGAGCTCGCCCACGACGAGGGCGCCTCGCCCGAGGTGCGCCAGGCGGCCCTCACGCTGCGCGCGGACCTCGAGCAGAAGGCCAAGGCGCAGGCGAGCGCACACCTGCGGCCGCCGATCATCGGCTTCACGGGCACCGGCGGCGCCGGCAAGAGCTCGCTCATCGACGAGGTGCTCCTGCGCTTCCTCGAGGCGTTCCCCGAAAAGACCGTCGCCGTCCTCTCGGTGGATCCCAGCCGTCGCAAGAGCGGCGGCGCCCTCCTCGGCGACCGCATCCGCATGAACGCCGCGGGCGCGCGCTTCGGCGCGCAGGGCCCGCAGGGCAAGGAGCGCGTCTACCTGCGCTCCATGGCCACGCGGCGCGCGAACCTGGCGACGTCGGCGGCGGTGAAGGAGGCGCTGTCGTTGCTGCAGCTCGCCGGCTTCGACCTCGTCATCCTCGAGACCGCCGGCATCGGCCAGAGCGACAGCGAGGTGGCGGACCTCGTCGACACGTCGGTCTACGTGATGACCCCCGAGTACGGGGCGCCGAGCCAGCTCGAGAAGATCGACATGCTCGACTTCGCCGACCTCGTCGTCATCAACAAGTTCGACAAGCGTGGCGCCCTCGATGCCCTGCGCGACGTGCGCAAGACCTACCAGCGGAACCACAAGCTGTTCGACACGCCGGTGGACCAGCTCCCGGTGTTCGGCACGGCGGCGCACCGCTTCCACGACAAGGGCACCAACGCCTTCTTCAACGCCCTGTTCGCGCGCGTCGCGCGGGGGGCGTCACAGGGCCCGTGGACGTTCGCGCCGCTCGAGGAGGGGCCGGCGGCGACGGACTCGCTCATCCCCGCCGGGCGCACGCGCTACCTTGGCGACATCGCGGAGACGTCGAGGCGCCGGCGCAGGCTCGTCGAGGACCAGGCGCTGCTCGCGGAGCGGGCGCACGCGTGCAAGCGCGCGGCGGACGAGCTGCCCGAGGGGGAGCGCGCCCCGCTGTTGAAGCGCCACGAGGAGCTCGTGAAGGAGATGGCGCCCGAGGCGCGCGCCGTCCTCGAGGGCTGGGACGCGATGGTCGACGGCTTCTCCGCGCCGGTGCACAGCTACACCGTGCGCGGCAAGAAGATCGACGTCGACAACTACACGGAGAGCCTCTCGCACAACAAGATCCCCAAGGTGGCGCTGCCGGCGCACGCCGACTGGGGCGCGCGGGTGCGCTTCGGCATGAAGGAGAACGCGCCGGGCGCCTTCCCCTTCACCGCCGGCGTGTTCCCGTACAAGCGCACCGGCGAGGACCCCACGCGCATGTTCGCCGGCGAAGGCACGCCGGAGCGCACCAACCGCCGCTTCCACTACGTGTCGCAGGGTCAGCCCGCGGTGCGGCTGTCCACGGCGTTCGACTCCGTCACGCTCTACGGGCAGGACCCGGCGGTGCGCCCGGACATCTACGGCAAGGTCGGCAACTCGGGCGTGTCCGTGTGCAGCCTCGACGACGCCAAGCGGCTCTACTCGGGCTTCGATCTCTGCGCGCCGAGCACGTCGGTGTCGATGACCATCAACGGCCCCGCGCCCACGATGCTCGCGTTCTTCCTGAACGCCGCCATCGACGCCGCCGTCGAGCGCCGGCTGCGCAAGGACGGCTCGTGGCCCGAGGTGGATGCACGCATCGCGGCGTGGTTCAAGGAGCGCGGCATCGAGCGGCCGCGCTACCGGGGGGAGCTGCCGCCCGGCCACGACGGGATGGGCCTCGGCTTCCTCGGGCTCTCCGCCGACGCCGTCGTCGACAAGCCGCTCTACGACGAGGTCAAGGCCGGCGTCTTGCGCACCGTGCGCGGCACCGTGCAGGCCGACATCCTCAAGGAAGATCAGGCGCAGAACACCTGCATCTTCTCCGCCGAGTTCGCGCTGCGCATGATGGGCGACGTGCAGCAGTACTTCGTCGACCACGACGTCAAGAACTTCTACAGCGTGAGCATCAGCGGCTACCACATCGCCGAAGCCGGGGCCAACCCGGTGACGCAGCTCGCGTTCACGCTCTCCAACGGCTTCACCCTCGTCGAGTACTATCGAGCGCGCGGGATGAAGGTCGACGACTTCGCGCCCAACCTCTCCTTCTTCTTCAGCAACGGGCTCGACCCGGAGTACGCCGTCATCGGCCGCGTGGCGCGGCGCATCTGGGCCGTCGCCATGCGCGACCTCTACGGCGCCGGCGAGAGGTCGCAGAAGCTCAAGTACCACATCCAGACGTCGGGCCGGTCGCTGCACGCGCAGGAGATGGCGTTCAACGACATCCGCACCACGCTGCAGGCGCTCTACGCCATCGCCGACAACTGCAACTCGCTCCACACCAACGCCTACGACGAGGCCGTCACCACGCCCACCGAAGAGAGCGTGCGGCGCGCCATCGCCATCCAGCTCGTCATCAACCGCGAGCTCGGCATGATGAAGAACGAGAACCCGCTGCAGGGCTCGGCGTTCATCGAGATGCTCACCGACCTCGTCGAGGAGGCGGTGCTCGCGGAGTTCGAGGCCATCGACGCGCGCGGCGGCGTGCTCGGCGCCATGGAGTCCATGTACCAGCGCGGCAAGATCCAGGACGAGAGCCTCTACTACGAGCAGAAGAAGCTCTCCGGTGAGCTGCCCATCGTGGGCGTGAATACCTTCCTGCCGCACGACGAGAGCGACCTCGTGAAGGAGACCGCGCTCATCCGCTCGTCCGACGACGAGAAGCAGGCGCAGATCGACGAGGTCACCGCGCTTCACGATCGCTTCCCCAAGGCGCGCGAGGAGGCCTTGCGGAACCTGAAGGAGACGGCGCGCACGGGGGGCAACGTCTTCGGCGCCCTCATGGAGGCGGTGAAGACGTGCTCGTTGGGCTCCATCAGCCAGGCGCTGTTCGACGTCGGGGGCGCGTACCGGAGGAGCATGTGACGTCCCGAAGCGCGACGCGGGGACCCCTCGGGCGAGCCGGCGCCTTGCACCTCGCGCTCCTCTCGTTGGCGGCGTCGGCGGCGCACGCGGGGTCCAAGGACTACGCCGTGGCCACCGTCGCGATCGCCGCCGACGGGCAGAGCGCGCAGGCGGCCGTGCGCGTGGGCCACATCGCCAAGGAGACGTTCGCGCAGCAGCCGGACGCGTCGTTGCTCGACCTCGAGAAGGTCCTCGAGGGCGCGGAGCCTCTGTGGAAGGACAAGCTCGCCGCCGCCGAGGCCGCTGCGCGCAAGGGAAAGACCGCCATGGACTCGGTGGAGCTCCCCGTGGCCGCCGACGCGTTCGCCGAGGCCATGGTCGCGTACGAGCAAGCCGTCCCCGGGCTCAAGGACATCAACGCCGTGCGCGACACCCTCGTGCAGCAGGGCACCGTCCTGGTGCTTCAGGGCGACACGCGCTCGGGCAAGGAGGCGTTCTTCCGCGCGCTCACGCTCGACCCCGGCTACCGCATGGAGGAGGAGGGCACCAACAAGCGGGTGCTGTCCACGTTCGACGCGGCGGTGAAGACGCAGCGCAAGGCGGGTCAGGGCACGCTCACGGTGTACGCGTCGAGCGGCGCCGCCGAGGTGTGGATCGACGGCGTGTTCCGCGGCGTCGCGCCGTTCACCGCCGACGTCTCCGCCGGCCGCCACTACGTGCGCGTGGTGCGCGACGGTTACCTGTCCTGGGGCACGGCGGCCGAGGTCAAGCGCGGCAGCGAGGTCAGCGTTCAGGCGAGCCTGCGCCCCACCGCCAGGCTGCCCAAGCTCGAGGAGCTGTCGGCGCGCGTCACCCGTGAGCAGGAGAGCGACAAGCCCATCGCGGAGCTGGCGGCGGCGCTCAAGGTCGACCGGCTCGTCGCCATCGTCGTCAAGGATCAAAACGGCTCCGCGTCGCTCATCGCCACCATGGTGGACGGCGTGTCCGCCAAGGTCATCGCGCGCGCCAACAAGGTGTTCGCCACCGGCGACACCTTCTTCGACCACGACGTCCACAACTTCCTCGTCGACAAGATCATCCACGGTGAGGGGGCGGCGCCCGAGGAGTACGTGCCGGTGAAGCCCAAGAAGCCCGACGACAAGACCTCCATGCTCCCCGGCGAGGCCGAGAAGGTGGAGACGCCGGGCGCCGTCATCGGCGGTTGGGTGCTCACCGGCAGCGGCGCGGCGCTCGCCGTCAACTCCGTCGTCTTCGGCATCATCAGCTACACGCTCTTCGACGATTACCGAAACAAGCTGAAGACGCAGCTCGATCCCAACCTCGAGCCCGTGCGCAGCGCCTGGCTGACGACGTCCATCGTCACGGACGCCTCATGGATCCTCGGCGCCGCCGCCATCGCCGGCGGCACCGTCGCGCTCGTCAACGGCTACTCCGAGCAGGCGGCGCAGGAGGAGGTGTTGAACCCATGAGCCGCGCGATCCCTCCACGAGCGTGGCGCGCCGCGGTGCTGCTGGCGGTGTGCGCGTCCACGGCGTCGTGCACGTTTCTCTATCTGTTCAACTCGGACCCGGAAGGGCTGCCGTGCGACTTCACCAACAGCGACCAAGGCGCCTGCCTCGACGGCTACGTCTGCGTCAACGTCGAGAGCGGCGACCCCGACAACCCCGACATCAACCCGGTGTGTCTGAAGGCGGGCGCCAAGAAGAAGGGCGAGGCCTGCGCGCGCAACGAGGAGTGCGACTCCGACCTCACGTGCAATACGCGCTTCGCCGCCTGCACCGGCGGCGGCGACGACTTCAACTGCGACCTCGTCTCCGACGCGGACAAGAACCTCGCGTGCCGCACCGTCTGTGATCCGCAAAACCCCACCGCGACCTGCAACGCCGACGAGGCCTGCGTCGACCTCGGCGACGGCGCGCCCTTTTGTCAGAGCGGCACCTGCACGAGCGACAGCGACTGCAACGTCCACAACGGCAGCGGCTTCTGCATCGGCGAGGGGAACCCGCCGTCGAAGATCGGGTTCTGCTTCGAGGCGTGCAACCCGCTCGCGTGCAGCGGCGGGCAATGCCCGGACTGCAAAGGCGTGGACGGCGTGGTCGACGCCAGCGCCAACTGCGTCCCCCTCCTCGACGAGGGCCTGACCACCAGCAACCGCACCATGTGCGACATCATCGGCACCACGGCGGACTTCTCCGCCTGCGATCCCCTCGGCGAGCCGTGCCAGGGCGGCGCCTTCTGCAACAACCTGATCTCCACGGGCCCCGTATGCACCCCGTGGTGCTTCTTCGACGGCAGCGATCAGGGCGGATCTCCCGGATGCTCGGCGCCCGCCCTCTGCAACAACATCGACGGCAGCACCATCGGCTTCTGCCTGTGACATCCCTGGATGCAGCGTCGGCCTTGATCGACATCCACGAGGCGGGAGAGGATCGCCCCGAGCGATGAGTCAGGAACAGGCAAATACATTCCGCAAATACCGGGAGGCCCAGGACCCCCAGGGGAACCTCGCGTGGGCGCTGCGCCTGCAGCAGAAGGCGCTGCGCCAGGACCCCGAGGCCGCGGGGCGATTGAACGTCGAGCGCGACTTCGAGCTCACCGATGACGAGCGGGCGATCTGGCGACTGCTCAAGCTGCCGCGCAAGTACATGGACCTCGAGCATTGCGGGCTCTTCTCCGTGGACCTGGCGCGTGGCGTGTTGCGCGGCTTCGTCGCCGCCGACGTCGTCGACATCGTCGAGATCTCCGAGGCCAAGGCGCTCCTCCCCGCGGAGATCAAGCGCGTCAAGGCGCAGCTCGCCGGCAAGGAGGTCGGCCGGCCGCGCGAGCCGTTGCGCGGCCGCGTGTACCGCCCCGACATCAGCGGGGGCGCGCCGGGGGAGGCGCCGCCGGCACAACCGGCGCCGCCGAGCGAGCCCCCCGCCGCGAGCGTGCCGGCACCGGTGGAGCTCCGGGAGCCGGCGCGCGCGCAGGCGTCTTCGCCGGGCACGCGCTCGCCGGCGTCGCGGTCCGCGGGCGGCCGGGCGCCGGCGACGAGCTCGCCGGGGATGCGGGCGCCGGCGCACACCGCGCCGGGCACGGGGCTCGACGACGACGAGCGCTTCTACGTGGCGGAGATCGAGCGGGCGTTCGCGGCCGCGCAGACGCAGAACCACTACGAGTTCCTCGGGCTGCAAAGGCCCACCGACGACGCCGCCGTGCGCGCGGCGTACGTGCGGCTCGCGCGCGAGTACCACCCCGATCGCGTCACCGGCGTGCTCGGAAAGGACGAGGGCCTGAAGGCGCACGTGGACGGGCTCTTCAAGCGCCTCGGCGAGGCCCAGGCCGCCGTCGCCAACGCCGAGGCGCGCAGCCAATACGATCGCACGCTCAACGCCCTCGGCGAGCAGGGGCAGACCTACGCCGGCGGGAAGCGCCAGCGCCGCCCCCTCGAGGCCAAGAACGCGTACCTGATGGCCGAGACCTACTTCAAGAAGAAGGACCTCAAGCAGGCGGAGGCGCACTACCGCCAGGCCGCGGTGTTCGACCCCGAAGATCCGAAGATCCTCACCGCGCTCGCGTTCTGCATCTGGCTCAACCCCGACCACGACGACAAGCAGCGCGCCGCGGAGGCGCGCAAGCGCTTGAGCGAAGTGGTCACCACGTACAGGTACGGTGACGCCGCCTACAAGCTCGGTCTGTTGTTGCGCAAGGAGAAAGACGAAGCCGGCGCCCAGCGCCAATTCTCCACCGCCAACCGCCTCGACCCCGATCACGTCGAGGCGCAGCGCGAGGTGCGCCTCACGCAGAGCCGCCACAAGAAGGCCGAGCAGGAGCGCAAGGACGCCGGAAGCTTCCTCGGCAAGCTCGGCCTCAAGAAATGACGCGTCGCCCCGACCCCCCGACCGCCCGGCGCGCGCCATGATGCTCGCCGTCGGCCTCGCGCTCGCGACGTTGGCGGCGCCGCCGTCGACGACGCCGCCCGCGGCGGCGCCGGCTCCGCCGGGGCGGGTGAAGCTCATCGTCCTCGAGCCGGTCGGCGAGAGCGTCGACGCGGCGACCATCGCCACGATCGCCAGCCTGGTGTCCGTGGAGCTCGCGCGGGACACGCGCTACGACGTGCTCTCCGCGGGAGACGTGAAGCGGATGACGCAGTTCTCCGCCGAAAAGCAGGACGTGGGCTGTACCGACGACGGCTGCCTGGCGGAGCTGGCGGGCGCGTTGGGGGCGAACCTCATCGTCTACGGCGACGTGGGCAAGCTCGGCGACGTCCTCGTCGTGAACCTCAACGTCTTCGATGCCAAGAAGGCGCGCGCCGAGAGCCGCGTCTCCATCCAGGTCACGGACCCGGGCGAGCTGCCGGCTCGCATCCCGGCTGCCACGAAGCAGCTCATCGCGCCGGTGTCGAGCGCCCTGTTCGGCGGCGCCGCCGCGCCGGTGCCGTTCAACCTGCCGTGGACGGCGGGGATGATCGGCGCCGGCGTCGTCCTCGTAGGCTTCGGCGTCGCCTTCGACGCGCTCTCCGAGACGAGCAGCAACGGCGAGCTCGACATCGGCGACTTCTGCGGCCCGGTCTTCGTCGCCGCCGGCGTCGGCGCCGCCGCGCTCGGGCTGTTCGTGCCGGTGGCGCCGTGAACGCCTGCCGCGCCGCCCTCGCCGCCGTCGCCCTGCTTGCCTCCTCCTGCGGCATCGCCAACGCCATCAGCGGCGACGACCTCAACAGCGACACGAGTTGCAGCGCCGGCATCGGCGACAGCGGCTGTGTCTGCACCGGCGCCGACTGCGCGTGCATCGACGGGTTCAACTGCCGTTGCTCCGGCAACGGATGCACCGTCGCCGTCGACGACGACTCCAACACGAGCTGCACCGGACCCGGGTGCGCGTGCGACGACACGCAGTGCGTCTGCGAAGGCGCCACCGGCTGCACCTGCGTCGGCGCTTGCGGAACGCCCTGAGCTCGTCAGACCGGCTTGAGGATGGGCAGCGGCGCCTGCGGCAACACCGCCGTCAGCGGGAAGCGTGAGGCGATCGCGTCGTCGATGCCGAAGCCGAGGGCTTCGCGCACGGCGAGGTGGACGTGGCCCGAGGTGAGCACGATGTCGCCGTCGTCGGCGGCGACGACGTCGCCGCCCTGGAGCTTCACGGGCTTGGCGAGGATGCCGTTGGCGGCGCCTCCGCCGGGGTTGCGGGTGGTGGTGGCGCCGACCACGCGGCCGCCCTGGATGAGCGGCGTCGCCGCGCCCGCCGCCGCCACCATCATGCTGGTCACCGGCCAGTGGTCCTTGCCGCCGTCGTCGTTGTAGCGCGTCCGGCCGAAGTCCAATCCGACGACGACGAGCACGCCGCGCGCGGCGAGGATGGGGTCGTTTTCCGCGGTGTCCAGGACGAAGTCCACGATCTCGAGGAGGTTCTGCATGGACACGGGGTGGTCGGCGTCGTGCGCCGTGTGCGTGTCGAACGACTCGCTGGTCTCGAGGTGTCCGGCGACGCACGCGCCCGCCGACATCGCGGCGAGGATGGCGGCGGCCTGCGGGATCACCGGGTTCGTCGACGTCACCGACGACGCCGCGTCGAGCGCCGTCGCCAGCTCGTCGAACTGCGCGAAGACCTCTTCGCTGCGCGCGGGGGCCACCCGCAGGATGCCCGCGACCTCGCGCGGCACCGACGCCGCCTGCGCCCGCCGCTGATCCCGCAGCCGCACGCGCTCGCGGATGAGCGACATGACGCCGTCGTCGTGGAAGCGCCGGGCGCTCGAGGCCACCTGGGCGTTCGGGATGTTGCTGCGCGCGAGGCCGAGCAGCACGTCGACGTTCCCCGCGCGCGTGATGGGAACGAGGCCCTCGGTGTTCACGAAGCCGCCGGTGGTCATGAGCGACATCGGCAGCGTCGCCCCGCGCGAGGCCGCGAACATGCCGGCGAGCGTGGGGATGCCCTCGCGGTTGCTCCCGGTGAACGCGACGCGGGGGCCGATGTCGTGGCTGACCGTGGCGTTGTCGACGCCGTTTACGACGACGAGCCGCTGGCCGTGCTTCGCGAAGAAGTCCTGCGCGTCGTCGCCGACGACGTAGGGGTCCTTGGACACCACGTTGTCGGCGTTGTCGACGACGAGGCTCGGTGCGTAGCGGATCTGCGTGCCCGCCACCGTGCGGATGTCGGCGTCGGCCCAGCGCGTGAACGCCGCGTCCACCTTGGGATCGGTGAGGAAGGTCGGGTCCCACGCGCGCGCGGCCTCGATGGTGACGAGGAGCGGGCCGGTGCTCGAGCCCGAACCGGTGGCGCGGGCGAACCGCCGGCCGCGCCGCGGATCGGGCAGGAACATGGTGGCGGCACCGGCGGCGGTCACGGCGAGGAGGTCACGGCGGTTGATGCGCATGGGGTACCTCGAAAACGGCGAAGCGGGCGGGAGGGGCGAGAGCGACGACGACGGCGTGGCGGGAGGGGTTACTCGGTGAAGAAGCGCGGATCCTGGAGCAGGTAGCTGACCACGGCCATCCACGCGCGGATGATGTAGTCGGGGTCGTCGCGCACGACGGCGCGGCCGTCGGCGGGATACGGCGTCCGCGCCACGTCGAAGCTCGAGGTCGCGCGGCAGTCGGTGGGGAGCTGCGCGGTGGCGTCCCCGGAGGCGATGAGCCCGCGCCCGCGGGCGAGGACGTCGTCGAACAGCGCCACGCTCGCCTCGAGCTCCTGGTCGCCGTCGTTCACGTCTTCGTCGAGCAGCAGCGCGTGCAGCCGCTTGAGCTGCGCGCGCACGGCGGCGTCACCGTCGTCGCTGGCGTCGGCCAGCGTGAACAGCTTGCGCTGCGCGGGGTCGGTGACGGCGAAGTCCTGCGGCACGCCGATGCACGACATCTCGTTCGACATGCGCTCCACGATGCGCGTCAGCACCGGCGACGGATCGCGGAAGCGCCTGGAGATGGCGTCGTAGTTGATGCCGCCGAACAGGATCCGGTACTGCTTCACGTCGAGGAGCAGCTTGCTCCCGGTGGGCGATCGGTTGAGCCGGTAGTTGAAGCCGAAGATGGACGCGAGCTTCCGGTCGAGCTGCTCGGGCGTGATCATCACGCCGCGTCCGACGCCGGCGAGCTCCAGGCCGCGCTTCTCGACGTCGGTGAGGGACGCACCGTCGGCGGAGCCGGCGCGGAACACCTCGCTGTTGACGATGTCCTTCACGAGGGCCTTCACGCGCAGGCCGTCGTCCCCGGCGAACTTGTGCCGGAGGTCGGACTCGATCTTGTGCTGGATGGCCACAGCGAGGCTCTTGGCGGCGAAGTCGGGGTCGGCGGCGTCGACGTTGTTGTCGAGCTCGTTGTAGCCGCACAGCCCCTGGAGCACGGGCATGAGCATCGCCAGCGGGAAGCGCTCGTGCGTCACCACCTGTTGCGCCGCGAACTGCAGCGGATCGCCGCTGCCGTCCCAGGGCGTGTCGAGGAAGCCCGGCGCGGGCATGTCCTGAAGCTGGGACGCCGGCGCGTTCTTGCGGTACTGCCCGTTGCCCACGAAGTGCTGCCAGAGTCCGGCGAGCGGGTCGACGGCGGAGTGACACGCCGTGCACGCGACGTACTCCTGCGTGGCCTGCTCGAGGTCGGCGTCGGGGGGCAGCGTGGCCGTGGAGAACTCCGCGAACTTCATCACGTCGATGTCCAACAAGCGGCGCATGATGAGCGACTGCGCGCGCCCGCGGTTCTTGTTCGACGTCGTCGTCGGCCAGCGGCCGAGCATGGCCTGCGTGGTGAGGAGGCCGGCGTGTGGGTACTGCACACCGGCGCCGGCGGCGCCGACGTTGTTGAACGCGGTCTTGTGGATCTTGGCGGTGTGCGTCTCGGTGGCGTCGTTGTTCGGGTTGGTGTCGAACATGGCGGCGCGCTCGGCGTCGGTGAAGCCGTAGAACGTCGCCGACAGCGGCGTGACGATGGTGTGGTCGAGCGTCACCGCGTCTGAGATGGGGCGGTCGTTCTTCACGATGTCGACGAGGAGGTCGAGCGGCTCGCGGGCGAGCGTCTCGATGAGCGCGTCCTCCTTGCCGGCGCAGTAGTCGGCCGAGAAGAATTCGCTGCAGCAGTCGTCCGTGGCCGGGTCGCACTGTTGGTTGCGCGTGCCCTCGGGGCCGTAGAAGAAGCGGCGCGTGTATTGCCCGTTGCGGTTGAGCACGCGGCGGCCGCCCATCTGCTTGGTGAAGCGATCGGTGAGGAACCAGTCGGCATACATCTCGGCGAGGCGCTCGTCGAACGCGGGCGTCGCCATCAAGGCGTCGAGCTGCTGAGCGAGCGCGTCCTCGGTGTCGGGCATGGACGCGAGATCCTCGGGCGTGGCGACGTCGCCGGTGAGCGCGAGCTTCGCGCGCGCGTAGGTCTCACGCGGCGACAAGAGCGCCACGCGCGACAGCGCGGCGGCGGCGGGGTCGTCGACGCCGGCGCAGGCGTCCGGGTTTCGCAGCCGGTTGGCGAACGCCTGGATGAGCCGGTCCTCCTCGCTGCCCGGCGTGATGACGAGGCCGCCCAGGTGGCCCTCGTCGAGCCGCTGCGACGGCTTGGCCACGATGCGTGGCAGCGTGTCGCCGTCGGTGGTGGTCTCGTCGATGAGCGCGAAGGGCGTGATGATGTCGACGCTTCGCTGCGCCCAGTCGTCGACGCCGGGGAACGGCAGCTCGTAGGAGAGCCCGAAGGCGCGGGCGAGGCCGAGCTCGTTGTGGCAGCCCTGGCAGCGCGAGAACACCTTCGGGTACAGCTCCTGCTCGTAGGCCTGCGCCGCCGTGCGGCAGCCCTCGAACGCGACGGTGATGGTGCTCGTCAGCGCGACGTCGCCGTCGTCGGTGGCGACCACGGCGGAGACGGTGGCGTCGCCGGTGTCGACGGAGGAGAGCGTGACGGTGGCGTCGCCGGCGTCGTCGCTGACGGTGGGCGTCCCGAGGGTGCCGAGGTCGCTCGCGAAGGTGACGGTGAGCCCGGGCAGGGGGTGCCCGGCGGTGTCCACGAGGTGCGCGGTGACGGTGAAGGCGGCGATGCCGTCGGCGGGCAGGGAGCTGCCGGGGTCGGCGCTCAGGACCGAGGCCTCATCGAACGGGGCCGGCGGGGTGTCTCCCTCGCCCTCGCCCTCGCCCGTGCCTTTCGGGTGGCGGCCGTCGCCGGGCAAGGCCGTCGAGCACCCCGCGCCAGCGAGGACGAAGAGGGCGCTCGTAACGGCGAGAAGGGGGCGCATGCGCATCAGGCAAACCTCCGCATGGCCTGACGATGTCACGCGGATCCGCCGCCCCCGCCGCGGCGCCCGGGCGGCGTGACAGAAATGTCCCAGGGGGGCAGCCCCCCGCGCCCGCGCCCGGACGCCGCCGTTTGCACGCGCGGCCGGAGGAGCGCCTCAGGGCTCGGCGCAGACCACGCCCCGCTTGGAGGCGCAGGACACCGCCCGCCACTGGCCCGTGTTGGTGGTTCGCGCGGCGATGCAATCCGCCTGGCCCGCGACGTCTACGGGGTCGTTGGCGCCGAAGAACGCCGGGTCCGGCGGGACGCCGTCGGAGGTGAGGAACACGCCGTCGGTGACGCTGTCGCTGACGTCGACCCACACGAGCTTGCGCGAGAGGGCGCGCAGCGCCTTGTTCTGCGCGAGCGACGCCGGCAGGACGACGCGCGCGGTGGGCGACACCCGCAAGGCGCAGGCGGCCTGGGCGTCGGCGGCCTTGAGGCCCACGGAGAACGTGTCGTTGAGGCGGACGAAGCAGCGGCCCTCGACGAGGATGACGGTGGTGTCGGCGGGGTGCGGGCAGGCGGTGGCGTGGCAGGTGGCGTCGCAGCCGGGGTCGCCGTCGCACTCCTCGAGGGCGCCGTCGCGGACGCCGTTGCCGCACCTGGGCACCTCACACAGGGCGCCGCTGCGCCGCTGCCCGCAGTCGATGTCCGCCCACAGCCCGTCGGTGCCGGCGTCGATGCAGCTCTCGGTGACGCCCTCGGGCAGGTCCGCGGGCTCTCCGTCGGCGAAGAACTGGCGCACGTTGCCGGGCGGCACCTCGAACGAGTGCGGGAGGAAGCGCGTGACACCGACACCGCCGAGGTCGATGAAGTCCTGCATCCCGATGAGCACGCGCACGCCGTCGGGGACGATGTCGGCGACGACGTCCGGCTCGTTCCCGCTCAGGGGCACGGCGAGCTGCCCGGCCTCGGACGCGCACGTCGCGAGCGCCTGGGCGAGCGTGAGGCTCTCGGTCGGCCGCAAATGATAAAAGCAGCTCCCGGTGTTGGCGCGGACGCCGTCGACGCCGTCGACGACGGGGCAGGGCCCGTCTCCCTCCCCCTCTCCCTCGCCTTCGCCTTCGCCCTCGCCTTCTCCTTCTCCTTCTCCTTCGCCCTCGCCTTCTCCTTCCCCTTCTCCCTCGCCCTCTCCTTCGCCTTCGCCCTCTCCTTCCCCTTCTCCTTCGCCCGCCTGGGCCGCGGCGCACACGCCGTCGACGCAGGCGGCGCCGGCGCCGCAGACGACGTCGTCGGCGCAGGGGATCTCGGCGGAGAAGAGGTGGCACCCGTCGACGCCGATAGCGACCGCCACGGCGGCGCCGGCGACGGCGACATCGAACAGGCGCGGGCGGCGAGGGGCCGGGCTCACGGCGACGCGCTCATGCCGTAGGCGAGCGTGCCCGCGCCCGCGATCCCGAAGACGAACGCACCGACGACGCCCGCGATGCCCACGGCGCGGACGGCCTCATACTCGTCCCGCGTGCGGCCGGCGACCGGCGCGCCGAGGACGTTGTCGGCGACGAGCGCGGCGGCCGCCGCGGCGGCGGCGACGGCGACGAGCGCGGCGCCGGTGACGGCGGCGCCGACGCCCACTCCGTCGTCGTCGGACCCGCCCGGCGCGCCGGCGGGGGCCTTGGCGGCGCGCGCGGGCTCCGGCGGCGGCGGCGGCGGCGGGGTCGGCGCCGCGCGCTCCTCCCGCGGCGCGTCGACGGGAGCGGGCAGACGTGAGCGGGTGTCTTCGAAGAGCCGGAGGATCTTCGGCGAGCTGCCGGCCGGCAGCGTCAGCGTGCTGTCGATCGCGAGCGCCGCCGCGAAGGCGACGCGCGCGCCGTTTTCGTCGAGGAGCGACGCGCGCGCGAGGCCGAGCGTCAGCCACGCGCGGGCGCGAACGTCGTCGCCCACGGCCGGGTCGGCGACGAGGGCGGAGAGATCCGCTTCGGCGTCCTCGAGGCGGAGCGCGTCGAGCGCTGCCTGGGCGTCGGACAGGCGCGCCTCGGGTGAAGCGGTGGGCGCCTGGGCGAGCACGAGCGCAACGAGCGTCAGCACATCGGTATGAGTACCACGCCGCCTCCAGCTCACATCCGGACGAGCGCCGAGGCCGCTTCGCCCCGCGCGGCCGGCGTCGCGCGCGCCCACGCAAAGCCCTTCGCGACAAGACCCCTCGTGACCGCAGCGTCGACGGGGTACCCTCGACGAGCTATGGGCGCAGGTCCGCGCGACGGCCACACCCAGACCCTCACCGTGGGCCGCTCCAATCCTGGCGTCGAGCGCGCCTGGGTCCTGCGCGTCATCGACGGACCGGATCGTGGCGCCACCGTTCGCTTGAGCGACGCCTCCGTGCTCGTCGGCGCCGCCACCGACGCCGACCTCGTGCTCAAGGACGCCGGCGTCTCGCGTCGCCACCTCGAGCTCGCCGTCGTCCAGGGCGGCGTGCGCGTGGTCGACCTCGGCTCCAAGAACGGGACGCGGCTCCTCGGCGCGCGCCTGTCCGTCGCCGTCGTCGGCGTCGGCGCCGAGCTCGTGCTCGGCCAGACCACCTTGCGCGTCGACGACGAGGAGGCGCAGGCCGACGCCGTCGAGGCCACCCGCTTCGGCGCGCTCTCCACGCGCAGCACCGATATGGCGCGCGCCTTCGGCATGCTCGGCCGGGCGGCGTCCACGGACGTCCCCGTCCTGCTCGAGGGTGAGGCCGGCACCGGCAAGGGCGGGCTCGCGCGCATGCTCCACGCGTCGTCGCCGCGCGCCGGCCGCGCCTTCGTGGAGATCGACGTCGAGAGCGCCGGCGCGGGCATCGCCGGCGTGCTGTTCGGCCTGGGCGATCAAGCGGGGGCGCTCGAGCGCGCGCACGGCGGGACGCTCTTCATCGACGAGATCGGCGCGCTCCCGCCGGAGGTGCAGCCGCTCCTCGCGCGCGCCGTCCACAGCGGCGTCGTCGTGCGCCCCGGCGACAGGGCCCGCCGCGTCAACGTGCGCGTCGTCACCGCCACCGTGAAGGACGCCGACGGTCAGGTGAAGGCGGGCCGGCTGCGCGCGGAGCTGCGCGACGTCCTCGCCGTGGTGCGCGTGCGCGTCCCGCCGCTGCGCGAGCGCGTCGCCGACATCCCCGAGCTGGCCCGCGCGCTCCTCGCCGAGCACGGGCGCAGGGACGCCCTCGACGCCGAGACGCTCGCCCGCCTGGGGCGCCATCGTTGGCCGCTCAACCTGCGCGAGCTGCGTGCGGTCCTCGGGCGCGCCGTCGCCGCGTCCGGCGACGGGCCGCTCGCGGTGGCGCTCGACGCGCCGGCCCCGTCGGCGTCGCTGCGCGACCAACGGGCCAACGCCGAGCGCGACGCCCTCGTGGAGCTGCTCGAGAGAAACGGCGGAAACGTCTCCGCCGCCGCCCGCGACGCGGGCTACGATTGGCGGCACCTCCATCGCTTGCTGAAGAAGCACGGGCTGCGCGGTGGCTGAGGGGCGCTCCCACCTTCGCCTCGGCGCGCGCATCGGGCGCGGCGGCATGGCCGAGGTCTTCGCCGGCAAGCTCGTCGGCGTCGCGGGCTTCGAAAAGGAGGTCGCCGTCAAGCGCGTGCTGCCCAAGTACGCCGGCGATCCCGCGTTCCTGTCCCGCTTCCTCGACGAGGCGCGGCTGGCGGCGCGGCTGTCGCACCCGAACATCGTCCAGATCTTCGAGCTCGGGCAGGATGCCGGCGACCACTACATCGTGATGGAAGCCGTGCGCGGGGTGACGCTGCGAATGTGCCTCATGGCGCTCGCCGAGCGCGGCGAGAAGATGCCGCCGGCCATCGCGTTGCACGTCGCGCAAGGGCTGTGCGCGGGGCTCGCCTACGCCCACGAGCTGTGCGGCGCCGACGGCGCGCCGCTCGGCATCGTGCACCGCGACGTCTCGCCGCAGAACGTGCTGCTCGGCTTCGAGGGCGCGGTGAAGCTCATCGACTTCGGCATCGCGCGCGCGCGCGACAACGCGGCGTTCACGCAGGTCGGCCGCGTGGTGGGCAAGCCGCGGTTCATGTCGCCGGAGCAGATCCTCGGTGACAACGTCGACGCGCGCGCCGACGTCTTCGCCCTCGGGCTCGTGCTGTTCGAGATGCTCGCCGGACGCGGGCCGTTCGACGACGACAAGGACCCCGCCGAGGCGATCGTCGAGGGGCGCGGCCGCCGGCTCGGGGACCTCGAGCCGTCACTCGAGAAGGACATCGTCGACGTCGTGAAGCGCGCCACGGCCCGGAGAGCCGCCGATCGCTTCGCGGGCGCGCGTGCGTTCGGCGGCGCCCTCTTGTCGGTGTCGCAGGACCGCACGCGCACGGGGCCGCACGATCTCGAGGGGTTGCTCCTGCGGCTGTTCCCGGAGCCGCGCGCGCCGTGGCCGGTGGAGTCGCCGCGCGCGGACAGCGCCGAGCACACCGCCACCGTCGACGTCCCGCTGCTCCGCGAGATCACGCTCGACTCGGACAGCGGCGACACGCTCCGCGACATGGTCCCCCTGGGCGCCGGCCCCGGGGCCGCCGCGCCGGCGGGGACGGCCTCGCCGCGCGCGCTCGAGCGCACCGACACGCTGCCGCGCGCGCGCCGCGCCGCCCGCGGGCGCGCCGCCGTCGCCGCCGTCGTCGTCGTCGCGGCCGCGCTCGTGGTGCTCGCAGCGCTCCGTCCCCGCGCCTCGTGGCTCGCCGTCGCCGACGCCGGCCCCACCGGCGCGATCGTCGCCGCCGGCGCGAACGTCGCCACCAACGCCGACGCGGGGGCACCCACCGACGCCGGCGCCACACAAGCGGCGCCCACCGCCACAGCCGCGCTCCCCGGGGACGCCGGCGCCATGGACTTCGGCCTCGTCGTCGTCGACGCGGGCGCGCGTCACGCGAAGAAGCGCATGGGCCGGCTGGTCGTGGAGACGCGGCCGTGGTCCGAGGTGCGGCTCGGGGGCAAGCTCCTCGGGATCACGCCGCTCGCCGTGGCGGTGCCCGTGGGCAAGCACGCGCTGCGCCTCGTGAACCCGCCGACCAAGCTCACGCGCACGGTCAGCGTCACCGTCTCCGAGGACAAGCCCGCGGTGCTGCGCGTCGACCTGCGCTCGCCCTGATCGGCGCGGCGGCGCCTCCGGTCGCCGGTCATCTCCGCGCGGCTCAATCCTCGTCGTCGGGCGCGCCGGCCGCGTCGCCGGGGCCGCCCGGGGCGAACCACGCCTCGATGGCCTGCGAGAGGCCGAGCGCCTGCTTGGACGTCGACAGCGTCAGGTGCTTGTCGACGACGAACCCCTTGCCGCGCTTGCGGTAGCGGCGCACCGACACCTTGGGCGCGCGCCAGCCGCCGGCACCGTCGCTCTCACGGAACAGGAACGCGATGGTCGCCCACGACGATGACGACGACAGCACCGCCTTGGCGAGCTCCTGCACCTTCACCGCGCCGTCCTCGACGAAGGTCACCGTCAGGTCGTCGATGTTCATGGGCGAAGATCCCGCCCCCCGGCCACCGAGGCAAGCGCGCGGATCCGGGACTTGCAGTTCAAGAGGGTGTGAACTATGTGAACATCATGAACGCTGCGAACGCCCGCCGCGCCCCCCGGGGCCATCTGCTCGAGCTCAGGCGGGAGGACGACGGCGGCCCCGGCGACCTGGAGCCCTGGGAGGCCCTCGTCGTCGACGCGGTCGGCAACACCATCGACTTCTGGCGCTTCAAGCGGAACCACGGCCGCGTCTGGGCCGTGCTCTACCTGCGCGGGCGCGCCCTCTCGGCCGGCGAGATCCAGGCGGCCCTCGGCCTCAGCAAGGGCGCGGTCTCCATGGTCACGCGCGAGCTCGAGCAGTGGGGCGTCGTCCACCGCGCCCGCACCCCCGGCGACGCCACGTGGCGCTTCGTCGCCGAGACCGATCTCATGCGCATGATCCGCCGCGTCATCGAGGAGCGCGAGGCCGCGTTCGTCACCGGCGTGCGACAGGACCTCGAAAACGCCGATCGCCTCGCGCGCGCGGCAGACGGCGTCCCGCCCGAGGTGCTCGCACGCGTGGCGCGCATGAAGACGCTGGCGGTCCTCGTCGACAAGGCGCTGCGCGCGTTCCTTCTCACGGCCCGGCTCGACGTCGGCGGCGCGTTGCACGTGCTGCAGGAGCCGTCTCGCGGTTCAACCAGGAGGCGATAGATGAAGTCGGTCATCACGTGCGACCTCGAAGGGCGCATCGAGACATACAACGACGACGCCGCGGCCATCTTCGGCTGGAGCCGCGACGAGGTCGTCGGCAAGAAGCGGGTCTCCCTGTTTTCGCCCGGCGAGGTCGTGCTCGAGCACGTCCCCCGCTGGCTGAAGCTCGCCTCGGAGCGCGGCTCGTTCGAGACGGACACGGTGTTCGTCAAGAAGGACGGCTCGCCCTTTCCGGCGCACATCAAGATCTCGCCGACCCGGAAGGGCGAGCGGCAGATCGGCTTTTGCGGCGTCACCGAGCCGCTGCCGCAGGACGAGCTCGCGCGCGCGACGCCGAAGATCTCCACGGGCACACGCGTGTTTCGCTGGCTCGTCGTCACGCGCGCGCCGTTCCTCACCGCCACCGTGGTGCCGGTGCTGGCGGCGGCGGCGCTCGCGGCGCGCACCGTCGCCGTCGACGCGCGCTTCTGGCTCGCGTTCGCGCTCGCGCTCGTCGGCGCGTGTGCCCTGCACGTCGCCGCCAACACGTTCAACGACGTGTTCGACTGGCGAAGCGGCGCCGACCAGGACAACAACGACTACTTCCTGCCGTTCTCCGGCGGCAGCCGCGCCCTCGAGCTGCGCCTCATCACCGAGCGCGGGCTCGCGCGCCTCGCCTGGGCTGCGCTCGCCGTCGCCGCCGCGTGCGGCGCCGCGCTCATCGCGCTCGGCGCGGGACCGGCCATCCTCGTCTTCGGCGTCGCCGGCGCGTTCGCGGCGTACTTCTACACGGCGCCGCCGCTTCGCCTGGCGGCGCGGCGCGGCCTGGGAGAGCTGTTCGTCGGGCTGTGCTTCGGTCCCTTCATCACCGGCGGCGTCGTCGCCGCGCTCACCGGCGTCGTCGCCGCGGGTGCTTCGACGGCGGTTCCAGGCGCGACGCTCTCGGGCGCGTGGGCGCCGGACGCGCTCGCGCAGGTGCTGCACGGCCTCTGGCCCGCCCTCGCCGCCGGCGTGCCGCTCGGCCTGCTCACGTCGGCCATCCTGTGGATCAACGAGTTCCCCGACGCCGCCAGCGACGCGCGCGCGGGCAAGAACCACCTCGTCGTCACCCTCGGCAAACCCGTCGCGCGCGCCGGCTACATCGCCGTCGTTGCGTTCGCCTTCGCCGTCTTCGTCGTCCTCGGTGCGCGCGGCGTCGTCCCGTGGGCAGCCGCGCTCGCGCCGCTCGTGGCCCTGCCGCTCGCCGTACGCGCCGTGCGCGTGCTGTTCGCGCACCTTGACGACCGTGAGCTCATCGTGGCCAACAAGAGCACCATCCAGCTCCACGCGGTGGCGGGCCTGGCCTACGCGGTGGCCCTGGTGCTCGCGTGAGCGCCGCCGACCCCGCCTCCTCGCCGGGATCGCCCGCGCCGGCGAGCCCTCCGCACGCGGCGTGGGCCGACGCCGACGTGCTCGGCGCCGTCGAGCGCGAGCTGTGCACATGGGCGGGCCCCGACGACGAACCCGCGGGCCGCGGCGCTGCGGCGGCGGGGCCCGGCCCCGTCCCGGCCGGCCTCCGCGCGCCCGGGTTGTTGCACGACGCCGTCGCGCCGCTCCTCGCAGCGCCGGCCGCCAAGCGCGCGCGCCCGCGGCTCCTCGTGGCGTTCGCCTCGCTGGCGGGCGCGCCGCACGACCATCGGCTCGTGGACGCCGCGTGCGCCGTAGAGCTCATCCACAGCGCCAGCCTGCTTCACGACGACGTCATCGACGGCGCCGACGAGCGCCGCGGCGCCCCCGCCGCCAACGCACGCTTCGGCAACGCCGCCGCCGTGCTCGCGGGCGATCACGTGCTCGCGCGGGCGCTGCGGGCGCTGGCGTTCGACCCGCGGGCGATGTCCGCCGCCGTCGACGTCGTGCTGCGCATGTCGGCGGCCGCGGTGTGCGAGCAGGAGGTGCGCGGCAGGATCGTCGACGTGCGCCCGGCCGATCTCGAAGCGGTCGCGCGCGGAAAGACCGCGGGGATCTTCGGCCTCTGCGGCACGCTCGCCACGCTGCTCGCGGAGCCGTGGGCGGACCTGCGGCCGCAGGGGGCGGCCTCGGCGAGCCAGCGCGCAACGCCGCTCGCCGACGCCGGCATCGCGCTCGGCCTCGCCTTCCAGGAGGCGGACGACATCGCCGACGTCGCCGGCGACATCCGCGAGCGCACACCCACGCTGCCGCTCGCGCGCACGGCCGTCGCGGACGCCGCGTTCGCCGCCGCGCTCGAGGAGGTCTGGGCCCGCGGGGCCTCGTCGCCGCCGCGCGACGACGAGGTCGAGGCGCTCGCTGCGCGTGTGCCGCGCGACCGCAGCGGTGTGCGTCGCCACCTCGAGGCTGCCCTGCGTGCGCTCTCGCCCTGGGCGGGCGCTGCCGCCCACGAGCAGATCGCGCGCTTCGCCGCCGCCTTGGCCGGCCCGCACTGAGCCGCGGCGCCGACGCGCGCGTGGCACGATGGGTGCTTGCTCGGAGAGACACGAGGTCTCCCATGCGAGCGTCGAAGAAGATCCGCTACGCCGTCGTCGGCGCGGGCAACATCGCCCAGGTCGCGGTGCTGCCTGCGTTCCGCCACGCGCACGAAAACAGCGAGCTCGCGGCGGTGGTGTCGTCGGACGCGCACAAGCGCGCGGCGCTCTCGAAGCGCTACGGCGTCGAGGGCTGCGGCTACGAGGACCTCGAGCGGATCATCCAGGACGCCGCCGTCGACGCCGCCTACCTCGCCGTGCCCAACACGCTGCATCGCGGCTACACCGAGCGCTGCGCGCGCGCCGGCGTGCACGTGCTCTGCGAAAAGCCGATGGCGATGTCGGCGGGCGACTGCGCGGCGATGATGGACGCCTGCGAGGCGGCGGGCGTGAAGCTCATGGTCGCGTATCGCTTGCACTTCGAGGAGGCGACGCTCACCGCCATCGAGGCGGTGCGCAACGGCGCCATCGGTGAGCCGCGTTACATCTCGTCGTCGTTTTCGCAGCAGGTGCGCGGCGGCGGCATCCGCACCGCCGCGGACGTCGGCGGCGGCGCGCTCTACGACCTCGGCGTCTACCAGGTGAACGCCGCGCGCTGTCTGTTCGCGGCGGAGCCCGAGGAGGTGATCGGCAGCCGCGTACGCGGGGCCGATGCGCGCTTTCAAGACGTCGACGAGATGGCCGTGGCCGTCCTGCGCTTCCCCGGGGACCGCATCGCGCAGCTCGTGTGCAGCCAGGGCGCCGCCGAGACCTCCGCGCTGCGCATCGTCGGCACCGCCGGCTCTCTCCGACTCGAGCCGGCGTTCGACTACAGCGTCGGCCTCACGCTCTTCATGACGGCCGGCGGCAAGACGAGGAAGCGCACCTTCAAGAGGCGCGATCAGTTCGCGCCCGAGCTCGTGACGTTTTCGCGCTGCATCCTCGAGGACACGGAGCCGGAGCCGTCCGGCGAAGAGGGGCTCGCCGACGTCCGCGTGCTCGAGGCCGTCGTGCGCTCGTCGTCGACGGGCGAGAGCGTGGCGTTGCCGCCGTTTGCGCGCGCGCGCCGGCCGGGGCTCGCCCAGGAGATGCACATGCCCGCGGTGGACGCGCCCGAGCCGGTGAACGCCCCGAGCCCGTCCCGCTGAAGCGGCGCCGCACGGGCACCCACGCCTGTTTCGGGGAATCGCCGGCGCGCTCGCGAGCGCAGTACGGAGGACGGAGGACGGAGGACGGAGGACGGAGAGGTCCTCCACGATGCTCTGGTGCATGCTCTTCGCCCTCGCCGCGCAGCGAGGCCTCCCCGACGTCAACGAGACCGACACGGCGCCCGACGGCCGCGTCGTCCGGCTGGTGTTCTCGGCGAGCGCGGGCGTCCCCGTCGAGCGATTCCGCAAGCAATACGGCGAAGCGCTGGGCCTCGGTGACGAGGCGACCTCGTCGCGGACGAGATCGCCACGTACGACGCCAACGGGCTCGTCGACAGCCGTCCCCCGCCGGAGCGGGGGACGCGCCCTCGGAGCGCTACTTCTTCTTGGCGCCGCCGCCGCCGGCCTTGGAGGCCTTCATCGGGTTCTTGGAGGCGACCTGCGACTCTTGCGTCATGCGGCGGCCCTTCTGGGCGCCGTGCTTCGACGGGTAGACCTCGACGATGCCGCCGTTGGCGCCGGGGACGGCGCCGCGCACGAAGATCAGGCCCTTCTCCTCGTCGAGCCGGACCACGCTGACGTTGAGCACGGAGACGCGCTCGTTGCCCATGCGGCCCGCCATGCGCTTGCCCTTGTGGACCTTGCCGGGGGTGGCGCGGCAGCCGATGGAGCCGCCGTGGCGGAAGTACTCGTGGGTGCCGTGGGTGGCGCGGAAGCCGGCCATGTTGTGGCGCTTGAGCACGCCCGCGGTGCCGCGGCCCTTGCTCACGCCGGCGACGTCGACGGACTTCACGTCCTTGAGGATGTCGAGGCCGAGCTTGTCGCCGGCGTTGAGGCCGGCGGCCTTGTCGTCGCGCAGCTCGCGCACGAAGCGCTGCGGCGGCACGTTGGCCTTCTTGAAGTGACCCTGCATGGCGGCCGGCGTGCGCTTCTCGCGCTTCTGATCGGTGCCGACCTGGACGGCGAGGTAGCCGTCGATCTCCGGGGTCTTCTTCTGGACGACGACGTTGTCCTCGAGGAGGAGGACGGTGACCGGAACGCGCAGACCGTCATCCATGAACAGCTGCGTCATCCCGACTTTGCGGGTGAAAAGGCCGAGCGACATACATTCTCCCGGGTCATGTGCCTGTGGCTAGAGGACCCGGCGCGGAACCTAGCCGATCAGGACGCGGACGCAAGGAGCTTCCGGGCGCGCTTTTCGTCGAACTTCCGGTACTGCCCGGGGGACAGCGGGGCCTTCTCGGCGAGGACCCCCTGGATGAGGCTCCGGGCCTCGTCCTTCTTGCCCTCCTCGAGGAGGAGCTCGGCCAGGTCGAGGCGGGCCCGGGTGAAGCGCGGTTGCTCCTTCACCACCTCCCGCATGGCCTTCTCCGCGCGCTCGGTGCTGCCGCCGGCGAAGCCCGGGACCTTGGCGTCGATGAGGGCCAGCGACAGCCGGGCGTCGAAGCTCTTGGGGTTCGCCGCCAGCGCCTTTTGGAAGGCGGTCTTCACGTCGTCGAGGATGAACAGCGATTGGAGCACCCCGCGGGTCTGGCCCCACCGGCCGAGGGTGGCGCCCCGCCAGAACCAGCAGCGGGCACACCTGGGGTCCTTGGCGACGGCGGCGTCGGCGGCGGCCTGGCCCTTCTTGTACAGGGCGAGCTTTTCGTCCTCGCCGGTTGTCACGTCGCCGATGCGCATCCAGGCCTCGGCCTCCCTGGCGAGGACCTCCGCCGGCTGGCCCGGCACCGCCTGGTACATCTTGAGCGCAGCCTCGTAGGTCGCGCGGTCGTTGCCGGCGTCGCGCAGCAGATGATCCGCGGCGCTGAGGTCGTCGGCGCAGGCGAGGACGAGGGCGATCTGGAGCCACGACATGGGTTTTGCCATGCTAGCGCAACCGTGATCGTCACGAACGCCGCGCACCTCCCGGTCGCCCTCGTCCTGTTCAGCGGGGACGTCACGCTCGACGACGTCGCCGCCATGGCCCGCTTCTACGACCGCGTCCACGCACGCGGCTCGCGCTTCGCCACCCTCGTCGACGCCCGCCGCGCCAGGGCGCCGTCGCCGGCCGTCCGGCGCGCGATGGCCGACGTCTCCAACAAGTTCGGCGAGCGCAGCCGGAAGAACCTGGTGACGGTCTCGGTGGTGCTCGACTCCAAGCTCCTCGTGGGGGCGCTCACCGCCGTGCGCTGGTTCCTCAAGGACCCGGTGGACATGCACTACTTCGACAGCGCCGCCGGCGGCCTCGCCGCCATCGCGGAGGCCCTCGCCGGCGAGGAGCTCACCATGACGCCGGCGTCGAGGGCGCTCCTCGGAAACCTCGACGGCGCCGTCGACGTCTTGACCTTCGCCGAGCCCTGAGCGGCGGTCGGCTCAGCGGCAGGCGTCCGGAGCGCCGCGCCGTCGCACGAGCTTTTTCGGGGCCGTCACGGCGTAGATGCGAACGATCTTGCCGGTCGCGTCGGTGTCGACCGAGATCATCATCAGCGGCGCGACGTGCGGGCGCGGCGCGTCCTGCTCGAGGGTGATCACGGCGGAGGCGGCGCCGTTCATGCGGCGCAGCTCCATCGCGCTCCGCCCGTACCGGGCGGTGAGGCGCGTGAGGTTCCGATAGACGAGCGCGACCTTCTCCCGCCCGTGGAGCACGACGCGGGCCGCGGCGTACACGCCGCCGCCGTCGCCGTGGGCCTCGACGTCGTCGGCGAGGAGCTCTTCGACGGCGCCCGCGTCGCCGCCGGCGAGGGCGAAGAAGAGCCTGGCCAGGGCCTGGTCGTTTCGCGCGGTCTTGAGCTCGAGCGGCTCGCGGGCGGCGTCGTAGCCCGCGAGGGCGCGGCGGGCGCGCGAGAGGTTCTGCTTCACGGCGTCGGTCGAGATGCCGAGGGCCCGCGCCGTCTCCTCGCCGGAGTAGTCGAAGACGTCGCGCAGGATGAGGACCGCGCGGCGCAGCGGGGTGAGCGCCTCGACGGCGATGAGGAACGCGAAGGTGGCGCTCTCGCGCAGCGAGTAGCGCTGCTCGGGGCCGGGCGCGGCGTCCGGCACGTCGAGCGCGTCGTCGTCGACGGGCGAGGGCAGCCACGGTCCCACGTACGCGCGGCGGCGCCGGCGGCGCAGCTTGTCGCGCGCGACGTTCATGGCCACCTTGACCAGCCACGGGCGCAGCGGGCGGTCGCCGCGCGGCGGGTGGGCGAGGGCGCGGGCGAAGGTCTCCTGCACGACGTCGTCGGCGTCGGCGGCGACGCCGGTCATGCGGTACGCGACCGCCCACAGGACGCGCTCGTGCGACGTGAGCGCGCTTGCCGTGCTCACGCCGCGCTCCGGACGGCTTGCGAGCACACGGCGTCGACGGCGCGGACGGCGGAGGCGGCGACGCCGTCGGCGAGCAGGGCGCCGCTGTCGACCCAGTCGCCGACGAGGAAGGTGGGCGCGCCCACGTGGCCGGCGACCTGCCCGGGAGCGCGGCCGCCGGCGGCGTGCGCGCGGGCGAGGTCCGACGCGACGACCATGCGCGACAGATAGCGCGCCTCGACGACGGCGTCGCGCCAACCGGGCTGCACGAGGTCCACGAGCGCCTCGAGGTCGGGGCGGGGCGCGTGGCCGTTGACCATGGCGTGGGCGATCACGGGGCCGTCGACGACGCCGGCGCGCGTGTGGACGCTGAAGTACAGCGGGCGCTGCACGCCGAACGCGACCCGGCGCGCGGGGCAGGGGAGGCGCTCGAGGACGAGGTCGAGGCAAGAGGCCGTCACCGGCGTCCCCGCCGGCAGCGCGGGGACGAGCGCGCGCGCGTCGTCGAGGGGGAGCGCGACGACGACGGCGTCCGCGTCGACGTCGCCGAGGGAGCGCACCTGCTGCGCGCGCGCCGGTCCCGCCAGCGCAGCCAGCGGGTCCACCAGCGACCGCCAGCCGCCGTCGACGTAGAGCACCCCGCGCGTGAGCGCGCGGCGGGTCTGCGCGAGGGCGAGCCGCGCGTCCTGGGCGGGGTCGCCCGCGTAGGTCGCCACGCGCGTGAGCATGGCCAGGAGGTCCCGGGCGGGGCCGGCGTCGACGTGCCGCGCGAGCCAGGCCCCCAGGGGCTCGCCGTCGTCGACGTCGAACGCGCCGACGGCGAGCCGCGCGAAGGCGAGGGCGAAGGCGCGCTTGTCGCTCGCGCGCAGCAGATCGCTGCCGACGAGGTCGGCCACGGTGGCCGGCAGGGGCCGCAGCGCGTGGTCGCCGTCGACGTCGACGACGGCGAGGGCGCCCCGGGTGGGAGGCGAGAAGCCCGCGGGGCGAACGCCGAGCGAGCGGAGCGCGCGCGCGAGGGGCCCGCCGCGGTAGAGCGCGCGGGGCCCGAGGTTCACCGACACGCCGCCGAGCGTGGCGGAGCGCGCGCGTCCTCCAGGGCTCGCGGCCTTGTCGAAGCGAACGACCTCGACGCCGCGGCCGCGCAGGAGCGCGGCTGCGAGGAGACCTCCGAGACCGGAACCGATGACGGCCACACGCACGACGCACCTCCTGGCGAGCGCCCCTGCGGCGCTCCATGCATGTCGTGACCACGTCTTGGAGGCGCGAAAGGTGACAGCCCCGGCGGGGTCGCTCAGGGCAGCGGGACGAGGCGGAGCCTGGAGCCCTTCGGCCGGTGCGTCGGGATGGTCAGCGTGGTGCCCGGCTCCACCCGCTCGACGCGAAAGCGCGACAGCACGGTGGTGAGCAGCACGCGGAGCTGGAGCTGCGCGAAGGCCTTGCCGAGGCAGATGCGCGGACCGCCGCCGAAGCCGACGAGGTTCTGTGGCCGCGCGTCGGGTCTGCCCCAGCGCTCGGGGATGAAGCGCTCGGCTTCCTCGAACGCCGTCATGTGCGTGAGGTACGGCGACCAGAACACCAGCGTGCCCGGGGGGATCTTCTTGCCGCCCACGGAGACCTCGTCGACGGTGCGCCGCGGGAAGAACAGCACCACGGGGCAGAGCCGCTCGACCTCCTTGAGGAACCAGCCGTGCTCGACGAGCGCCTCCTGGTCCTCCACGCGCAGCCGCCGCCCGTCCAGCACACGCCGGGCTTCGTCGCGGAGCCGCTCCTGCCACGCGGGGTGATCGGCGAGGTGATGAAGCACCCAGCCGCCGGTGGACGCGGTGGTGTCGTAGCCGGCCCAGAACAACAACAGGATGTGGGCCGCGATGGCCTCGGTGCTCAGCGCCGCGCCGTCGGCATCCTTGTGGTGCGCGAGCAGCCCGACCATCCCGCGCGGCTCCCGGGAGCGTGCCTCCTCGATGCGCGGCGCCAGCTTCTTCATCAGCGTCGCGCGCGCGCGCAGTCCGCGGTTGAACACGCCGAACGGCACGCGCCAGGTGGTGTTGGCCGTGGCGCCCGCGATGAGGTCCTCGAACAGCGAGCGCCACTCGTCGAGCTCGGTGAGCTCGAGGTCCACGAGCGCGTTGGCCGACACCTCGAACGTGGCGTCGCGCGCCAGCTCGTAGGCGTCGACGACGGCGCCGGCAGCGCGCTCGGCGGTGCGCTCCCACACCGCGAGCACGCGCTCGAGGGACTGCGACAGCCCCAGCCGGCCCACCGCGGGCTGCAGGATGTCGCGCTCGTGGCGGTGCTCGGCGCCGTCCTTCAACAGCAGGGAGCCCGCGAAGATCTTGCCGATGGCGAGGTCGCCGTAGCCATGGTGGTAGCTGAAGCTGTCGCGGCCCGTGATCATGACCGTCTGGTTGGCCTCGGGCCCAACCGCGACGACGATCGGCACGATCCAGCGCGTCTTCCACACGTCGCCGTGCGCGCGTTGGCGCTCGCGCAGGAAGCGGGCGGGGTCCACGAGCATGCGCGGCAGCTCGAGGTAGGAGTCGCTGCCGGGGATGTCGACGAGCCCGCTCATGGCGCCGGGGCCGTCTGCAGGACGTCGATCGCCGCGGCCAACGCCTCGCCGTCCACCGTCTTGTCCTCGGCGGCGAGGATGCCGGCGACGTAGGCGACCGCCTCGTCGCGGGTGCTCAGCACCTTCCAGGCGGTGCGCGTCCTGGTCAAAAGCTGCACGCTGGCGATGACGCTTCGGGCGAGGGCGGCGAAGAAGCCGCTGCCGAGGACGAGGAAGCAGTTGGCGATGGTGAGCGCCTCCATCTCCTCGCCGAGCTGTTTGGCCCGGTGCCGAGCGTCTCGGCCCATCTCCCGTCCCACGCGGGGGTCGATGATGCTGAGGACGACGTGGCGCGCGCCGTCGAAGGCGGTGCGCTCCACCTCGCCCACACGGTCGAGCACCGGCACCGTGGGCGCGGTGTAGAAGATGTTGACGATCACCGGGCCGCAGCGGGCGACACCGAGCTCACCGTCGAGCAGCAGGATCTCATAGCCCACGTTCATCCTTGGCGGCGCCAGGTCGGAGACGATGCCGCGGAGGCGTGAAAAGGTCGACGGAGTCGGTATCCATCATTTGTGATGGTCGCGAGCCGGCCGAGTCCCCGCCACGCTGCACGGATGCGCAGCGAGGACGGCCAACTGCAGCACCGCGTGGCAGGGAGGCTCAGGGCCGCTCGCTTGCGCGCGGGCTTGACCCAGGAGGAGCTCGCCGATCGCCTGGGCATCGCCGTGAAGAACCTGCAGCGCATCGAGTCCGGGCGACAGAACCTCACGCTGCGCACGGTGGCGCGCATCTGCCGCGCCGCCGGCGTCGACGCCGAGCACGTGCTGGCGCCGCTGGTGGATCCCCGGGTGTTCCACCTGGGCAGCGCGATGTTGTCGAGCTCCGCGTCGTCGCCGCCGCGCGCGGTCCCCTTGTTCCGCCTCGCCGGGGCAGCCGCGTACGCGAAGAGCGGAGCGCGAACGGACGTCGTCGGCTGGGCCCTCGTCGGCCAGCCCGTCGACGAGCGGCACTTCATCGCGCACGTCGACGGCGACGCCATGGCGCCGGAGATCCCGCCGGGGAGCTGGAACCTCTTTCGCGCCGTGAAGCGCGCGGTGCGGGGGCGCGTGGTCCTGGTCGAGATCAGCGGCGGCACGGGGGGCGCGGAGCTGCTGGTGAGGCGCCTTCGCACGTCGGAGACGCGGCGCGGGCGCGTCCACGCCGTCTTCGACGCGGACAACGCGGCGTACCCGCCGCTCGCGGTCGACGGCGTCGCGGACGGCCACTGCCGCATCCTCGCCGAGCACGTCGCCGTCATCACCGTGTGAGGAGTCGATCGAACGGAGGGCCCGCGGGCGCCTCGAAGCCGTACTCGATGTCGCTGGCGAGCACCCCGCTCGGATCCGAGAAGTGCTCGCACACGGCCTCGAGGAGCGCGCGCCCCGCCGAGCGCTCGAGCGCGCGGACGTCGGCGCGCCACACGCCCTCACCTCGAAGCGCCACGGCGCCGTCCGGGCTGACCACGCAAAGACCGACGGGGCGGTACCCCCCTTCGCCGGCGTCAAAGGCGCTCAACGTCACCCATCGGTACAGGCGCGTGCCGGACACACCCCATCACATATGATGGGGCAGCCGCGGTCAACCGACGCTCACGCGCTTTGCTTCTTCTCGAAGGTCAAGACCGGCGGCGCGCCCTTGGTGATGACCTCTTCGGTGACCAGGCACTCCGTCACGCCCTCGAGGTACGGCACCTCGTACATGACGTCGAGCATGGCGTTTTCGAGGATGGCGCGCAGGCCGCGGGCCCCGGACTTGCGCTTGATGGCTTCGCGCGCCGCCGCCCGCAGGGCGCCCTCGGAGAACGTGAGCTTCACGCCCTCCATGGCGAACAGCTTCTGGTACTGCTTGATGAGCGCGTTCTTGGGCTGCTCGAGGATGGTGACGAGGTCGTCCTCGCTCATGTCGTTGAGCGTGGCGGTGACCGGCAGGCGCCCGACGAACTCGGGGATGAGCCCGAAGTGGATGAGGTCCTCGGTGTTGACCTCGCGCAAGGTCTCCCCGAGGCGCTGCGCCTTCTTGCTCTTCACGTCGGCGCCGAAGCCGATGGACTTCTTGCCGATGCGGCGCTCGATGATGGTGTCGAGGCCGACGAAGGCGCCGCCGCAGATGAACAGCACGTTGCTCGTGTCCACCTGGACCGTGGCCTCCTGCTGGCCGTACTTCTTGGCGCCCCGCGGGGTGACGTTGGCCTTGGTGCCCTCGATGAGCTTCAACAGGCCTTGCTGCACGCCCTCGCCGCTGACGTCGCGGGTGACGGAGGGGCCCTCGCCCTTGCGCGCGATCTTGTCGACCTCGTCGAGGTAGACGATGCCCTTCTCGGCGCGCTCGATGTCGTTGTCGGCGGCGGCGAGGAGGTTCTGCACGATGCTCTCGACGTCCTCGCCCACGTAGCCGGCCTCGGTGAGCGTGGTGGCGTCGGCGACGGTGAACGGCACCTTGAGGAAGCGCGCCAGCGACTGGGCGAGCAAGGTCTTGCCCGTGCCCGTCGGCCCGATGAGCATCACGTTGGACTTCGACAGCTCCACGGGCGCGTCACGGCCCTCGCGGTGCCCTTCGGCGGCGCGGGTGTTGATGCGCTTGTAGTGGTTGTAGACGGCCACCGAGAGGATCTTCTTGGCGTACTCCTGGCCGACGACGTAGGCGTCGAGGAAGTCCTTGATCTCGTGCGGCGTGGGCAATTGCAGTTGCTCCGCCTGCTGCCGCTCGCTCTGTTCCTCGGCGATGATGTCGTTGCAGAGGTGGATGCACTCGTCGCAGATGTAGACCGTCGGTCCTGCGATGAGCTTCTTCACCTCCCTCTGGGACTTGCCGCAGAAAGAGCACTGGAGGTTTCCGCCCTGATCTCGTCGCGCTGCCATACCGCCTCGTTATCGCAACCTCCCGCATGGTAGCAGCCCCCCGGCTTCGGCGCCTGAAACCCGACGCACATGACTTGACGCTGCGCACCACCCGTTCCTAGCGTCCCCGCGAATGGGCGCCCCCGGGCACGACCTCCAAAGCCGCGTCGACGCGCTCCTCGACGTCGCGGGAGATCATCGCCGCGTCCTGGTCTGCACCCACGACAACCCGGATCCGGACAGCATCGCCGCCGGGTTCGCGCTGGGAGAGCTCCTGAAGGCACGGACGGGCGCGTCCTACACCCTCGCCCACGGCGGCGTCCTCGGGCGCGCCGAGAACCGCGCGATGGTGCGCCTGTTGAAGCTCCCGCTGGTGCCCTTCGGCCGGGTGGATCCGGCGGACTTCGACACGGTCGCGCTCGTCGACACCCAGCCCGCGCACGGCAACCACCGGGTGACCCAGGAGATCGTCGCCGGCAAGCGCGTGATCTGCATCGATCACCACCCCGCCCGCACCGCCGCCGAGGGCATCGCCTCCGACTTCGCCGACGTCGGCGGCGACTACGGGGCCACCTCCACCATGCTCACCTGCTACCTGGACGCCGCCAAGGTGCCGTTCCAGCCCGACGTCGCCACGGCGCTCTTCTACGGGATCAAGAGCGACACGCGGGATCTCGGCCGCGAGGTGGGCGACGTCGACGTCTGGGCCTACCAGCACCTGATCGGACAGACCGACATGGCGCTGGTCTCGCAGATCGAGCACCCGCGCCTGCCGCGCGGCTACTTCGCCACCCTGTCCCAGGCGGTGCGCAAGGCGCGCTGCGTCGGGGAGGTGGTGATCTGCGATCTCGGCGAGGTCTACGTGCCCGATCTGGTCGCCGAGACCGCGGACTGGCTGCTGCTCGCGGAGGGGATCCGCTGGAGCATCGTGGTGGGCGAGCACCAGCACGACACCTACTGCTCCCTGCGGGTCTCGGATCGCCGCTTCTCCGCGGGCAAGCTCGTCCGCGAGGTGATCCGCGCGTGGCCCACCGGCAGCGCGGGCGGCCACGGCAGCATGGCGGGGGCCCGCGTCACCGTCGATCCCGCCATGGGCAAGGAGGAGCGCGCCAAGCTCCGCGGCAAGCTGCTGCGCCAGCTCATGAAGGCCACGGGCGCGAGCGGCGCCGCGCGCCCGTTCACGGCGGCGCAGGCCGACGCCGCCGGCTCCTGAGGTGGTGGCGCCCCTCTACCTCGACGCCAACGCCGGCGTGCCCCCGCTCGAGGAGGCGCGCCGCGCGCTGGCCGAGGCCGCGCGCGTCACCGGCAACCCGTCGTCGACGCACGCCCACGGCCGCGCCGCCCGCGCCGTCCTCGACGAGGCCCGCGCCCACATCGCGCGCGCGCTGGGCGGAGATCCGCGCGAGATCGTCCTCACCTCGGGCGCCTCGGAGGGGAACCGCTGGCTCGCCGACGCCGCGTCCCGCCGGGCCGCCGGGGGCGCGCGCGCGGTGGTGGTGGCGAGCCCGCTCGAGCACCCCTCGCTCGAAAAGCCGCTCGCCGCGGCGGCGGGGCAGGCGGCGCGCCTCACCGCGGGGCTCGACGGCGCAGGCGACGCGGAGCTCGTCGCGCGCGCCGACGTGCTGTTCTGCACGGCGGCGCACAACGAGACCGGCATCGTCCCCGATCTCGACCTGCTGCTCGCGCGCGCGAAGGACGACTGCATCGTCTGCGTCGACGCCGCGCAGGCCGTCGCCCGGATGGCGCCCCTGCCGGCGCGCGTCGACGCCGTCGTGGCCAGCGCGCACAAGCTCGGCGGGCTCGCCGGCGCGGGCGCGCTCCTGTTGCGCGGCAACGCGCGCCGGCTCGCGCCGCCGTGGACCGGGGGCGGGCAGGAGGGCGGCCTGCGCCCGGGCACCGAGGCCCTGGTGCTCCACGCCGCGTTCGGCGCCGCCTGCGCCGTCGTCGACGAGACCCGCGCGCGTCACCGGGCGCTCGCGCCCTTGCGCGATCGCATCGAGGCCGCCCTCGTCGACGCGTGGGGCGCGCGCGTGCTCGGCGCCGGCGGTCGCCGGCTGGACAACACGAGCGCGCTCGTCGTCAGCGGCGCCGACGGGGACGCGCTGCGCATCGCCGTCGACGCCGCCGGCGTCTCCGTCGGCTTCGGCGCGGCCTGCAGCGCCCTGGTGCCCGAGCCCTCGCCGTCGCTCCTCGCGCTCGGGCTCAGCGCCGCGGACGCCAAGGCCACCGTGCGCATCTCATTGCCGCCGTCGACCACGGCGGCCGACGTCGACGAGGCCGTCGCGCGCCTCACGCCCGTCGCGGCGGTGATCGAGCGATCACGGGCGCGCAACGCCGGGCGCTAGGGCAGCCTGCGAGCGCGGCGCGGCGCCGGGGGGCCGCCGACGCGCGGGCGGGCCGACGCAGGGCTTTCGCCGACGTGGCCCGGTGGGCTAAACGAGGCCCGTGGACGTCCGCTGCGCCAAGTGCGGCATCGAGTACGAGTTCGACGACGCGAAGGTCACGGCGGCCGGCGTGACCGTCAAGTGCACCAATTGTGGCCACGTCTTCAAGGTGAAGCGGGAGGAGCCGGCCAGCGTGCCGCCCTCGCCCTCGACGTCGTTCGGCCAGGTCGGCAACTTCCAGCCACAGTCCACCTTCGCCAAGGGCATGGACGGCGGCGAGTGGATGGTGAAGCGCGTCGACGGTCAGGTGTTCCGCTTCAAGGAGCTCACCACGCTCCAGAAGTGGATCGTCGAGCGCAAGGTCGGCCGCGACGACGAGATCAGCAAGACCGGCCGAACCTGGAAGCGCCTCGGCGAGATCGCCGAGCTGGCGTCGTTCTTCCAGGTCGTCGACGCCGCCAACGCCGCGCTCCACGCGAGCGTCATCCCGGTGCAGCCGGCGATGCCGGCGCCGGGCATGGTGCAGGGCCTCGTGGTGGTGCCGTCGACGAACCCGGGGATGCCCGCCACCAACCCCGCCGCCGCGGCGCCGCCGGCCACGCCCACGCAGCCCGCGGACATCCACGGGGCGCCCACGCAGCAATTGCCCGCGCAGCCCCAGCCGCCTCCGGCCGCGGCGCAGGTGGCGGCGTTCGGCCAGGCCCCGCAGACCCCGCCGCGGCCCCCGCCCGCGCAGCCCCCGCGGCCGCCGCCGCAGGCGCGCGATCCCGCTCCCCCCCAGCCGACGCCGCGCCCGCCGCCGCAGAGCAGCGGGCCCCGCGGCGTCGCCGTCGACGAGCTCGACGACGACGATCCGGTGTTGCAGATGATCCGCCGCCGGCGTCGCAACGCCGCGCTCTTCGTGGTGCTCGTGATCCTCGTGGCCGCCGGCGTCGGCGCCGCGCTGTATTGGCCGCAGGTGCAGAAGATCGTCGGCCTGACGCCGGCGGCGGCGGCCTCGTCGCCGCAGATCGAGGCGGCGAAGAAGGCGCTGCGCGCCGACGACCTCGCGGCCATCAAGGCCGCGCGCCAGAGCATCGCCGCCGACGCGTCGCCCGCGGGCAACGCGTGGGCCGTGCTCCTCGACATCGCCACGGCGGCGCATGAAGACGAGCAGGCGCGCCTCGAAGACGAGCTCGCGGCGCTCCTGCCCGCGGGCTCTCCCGACGCGGGTCCGCACGCGGCGCGCGCCAAGACCCTGCGCGACAACGCCGCGGCGACGCTGTCGGGGGCGTACGCGTCCCTGAACACCGTGCGCGACACGCCGGGCCTCCCGGAGGGACACCTCGCGTCGGCGGCGTACAACCTCGAAAAGGGCGGGCTCGCCGAGCAGCACGCGGACCTCGAGCAGGCGCGCTCGGCGGCCCAGGCCGGCGAGCTGTCGGCCGAGCAGGTCGCGGCGGAGCTCGAGGAGATCCGCATCGACCAGGCGCTCGGCGAGGTCCACGCCGCGCTCGGCGGGGGCGCCCAGGGCGACGCCAAGGGCGCCCTCGACAAGCTCCCCGCCGACGCCGACGGCCGCCTCACCTACGCCAGGGCCGCGCTGTCGGTGGCGATCGCGCAGCTCGACAAGGGCGACGCCGCGATCGACGCCGCCAAGGCCGCCGTCGCCGCCGTCGCCGAGGGCGACGCCCGCGCCGCGCTCCTCGGGCAGATCCTCGGCACGCTCGCCCAGCCCGGCGCCGCCGTCGACGCCGGCGCCGCCGCGGCCGCCGTCGCCGACGCCGGCGTCGCCGTCGCCGCGGACGCCGGCGAAGCGGACGCGACGCCGGAGCACGAGCGCGCGCCCGCGAGCTACGAGGTGGTGATGGCGCAGGCCGAGCGCGCCCGCGTCAACGACCACAGCCGCGCCGCCCACGATCTCTTCCAGCGCGCCGCCAAGATGCGCCCCGGCAGCCCGCGCCCCTGGCTCGGCCTCGGCTGGGCGGCGCTCGACCTCGGCCGCAACACCGAAGCCGTCCGCGCGTTCAAAAAGGTGCTCTCGCTCGACGAAAACCTCGCCGAAGGCGAGTTCGGCCTCGCGGAGGCGCTCCGCTACTCCGGCGACAAGCAGCAGGCCATCCAGGCGTACAAGACGTACCTGAAGATGGCGCCGAACGCGAAAGACGCCGGCACCGCCCGCCGCGCCATCGAAGCCCTGCAGTAAGTGTGAGCGCGCCTGTCGGCGCGCGGGCTTTGTCGTCGGGGTCGTGCCGGGACTTCCTGCGAACCGGGATTGATTCGGTGCGTCAACGTGTTCTGGTCCTCACATGACCAAGCCGCTGTTCACCGGTGTCTACACCGCCCTCGTCACGCCCTTTCACGACGACGGCTCTCTCGATCTCGACGCGTACAAGAAGCTCATCGACGAGCAGCTCGCCGCCGGCGTGTCGGGCCTCGTGCCCATGGGCACCACCGGCGAGTCCGTCACGCTCGACGACGAAGAGCAGGCGCGGTGCGTGAAGACCTGCGTCGACCTGTGCAAGGGCAAGGTCCCCGTGATCGCCGGCGCCGGCGCCAACGACACGCGCAAGGCCGTCGCCAAGCACAAGCAGATCGCGAGCCTCGGTGTCGACGGCTCGCTTCAGGTGGTGCCCTACTACAACAAGCCCACGCAGGAGGGGCTCTACCGGCACTTCCGCACCGTCGCCGAGTCCAACCCGCTGCCCGTCGTGCTCTACAACGTCCCCGGCCGCACCGGCGTCGACATGCTGCCGGAGACGGTGGCGCGCCTCGCCAGGGACTGCCCCACCATCGTCGCCATCAAGGAGGCGACGACCTCGGTGGCGCGGGCGCAGGAGCTCGTGAACAAGGTCGCCGAGACCGGGCGCCAGGACTTCGCCGTCCTCTCCGGCGACGACAGCCTCGTCCTCGGCCTCCTCGCCGTCGGCGGCCACGGCGTCATCTCGGTGATGTCGCATCTGTGCGCCCGGGAGCTCGCCGAGCTGCACACCGCGTTCGCCGCCGGCGACCTCGGGCGCGCGCAGGAGCTGGCCAGGAAGACGAGCCCGCTGTCGAGCATCCTGTTCTTCCGCACCTCCCCGCTGCCGGTGAAGACGGTGCTCGCCTGGCGCGGCCTCGTGAAGAAGAACTTCCGCCTGCCGCTGTGCCCGCTCGACGACGTCGAGGAGGCGCAGCTCAAAAAGATGCTCACGGCCGCGGGCTGGCTGTGACCCGGCCTCCGCGCGCCACCTCGTCGCCAAGCGCGCTCCCGGGGCCGCGGCCGTGAGCCCGCCGGCCGAGCCCGCGCTCGTCGTCGTCGGCGCCGGCGGGCGCCTGGGGGCGCTCGTGTGCGGCGAGGCCGAGCGCGCCGGAATCGCGGTCGCCGCGCGCGTCGGCCGCGGGGGCTCGCTGGCGTCCGCGCTGGCGTCGCTCGCGATGCCGGCGCGCGCCTGCGTCGTCGACCTCGCCACCGCCGGCGCCACCGCCGCCCACGCCGCGGCCTGCGCCGTCGCCGGCGTGCCCTACGTCGTCGCCACCACGGGCCTCTCCGACGACGACGCGCGCGCCCTCGACGAGGCGGCGCACAAGGTGCCGGTGCTCGCGGCCGCCAACCTCTCCGTCAGCGCGCACGTGGTCGCGCGGCTCGTGGGCGAGGCGGCGGTGCGGCTGCGCGCGTACGACGTCGAGGTCGTCGAGGTGCACCACCGCAACAAGAAGGACGCGCCGAGCGGCACCGCCTTGATGCTGGCGGCGGCCGCGCGGGAGGCGCGCGGCGCCGGGGACGTCCGCCGGGCGCGCGACGGCGTGAGCCCGCGCGCCGCCGGCGAGATCGGGGTCGCGGCGGTGCGCGGCGGCGACGTCGTCGGTGAGCACACCGTGCACTTCTTCGGCGACGGCGAGCGCATCGACATCGTCCACCGGGTCACCGACCGCGCCGTCTTTGCGCGCGGCGCCCTCGCCGCCGCCCGCTTCGTCTCCGGCAAGCCCGCCGGTCGCTACCGCATGGCCGACGTCGTGGGCGGCGCGTGACGCCCGTCGAGCGGCCGGGGAAGGTGGTCTGCGTCGGGCGCAACTACGCGGCCCACGCCAGGGAGCTGCAAAACGACGTCCCCGCGGAGCCCATCCTCTTCATCAAGCCCGCGTCGTCGGTGATCTTCCACGGTGACGCCATCGTCAGGCCCGTGCACATGAGCGCGCTCGTGCACCACGAGGGAGAGCTCGCCGTCGTCGTCGATCGCGCGATGCGTCGGATCCCCGAGGAGGCCGCGCTGTCGTACGTCCGCGGCTACACCTGCGCCAACGACGTCACCGCCCGCGACCTCCAGCGGCGCGACGTGCAGTTCACCCGCGCCAAGGGCTTCGACACCTTCTGTCCGCTCGGCCCCCACGTCGTCGAGGTCGCCGACCCACAGGCGCTCGATATCGAGGTCACGGTCAACGGAGAGGTGCGCCAGCGGGGCAACACCCGGGACATGGTCTTTCCGGTCGCGCGCCTGCTCTCGTTCATCTCCGACGTCATGACCCTCGACGCCGGAGACGTGGTGCTCACGGGCACCCCGGCCGGGGTCGGGCCGCTCGCAAACGGCGACATCGTCCGCGTCACCATCGCCGGCATCGGCGCCCTGGAGAACCCGGTCGTGGACGGCTGACAACGAACACCGATCCGTTTCCTGCGCGCGGGCCGAGTCCATCGTATAGTCCCCCACCTAGCGGGGGTCGCGAGGCGTGCCGATGGTGGATTGGAAGAGACTTCTCGAGGACGACGAGCGTGCGCGCGCGGGTTCCGAGGAGGACAACGACGACTGGCGGCAAGAGGCGGCGGACAGCCTCTGCGAGCTCTACTACGAGACCTACCGGGCCCAGAAAGGCCGCGGCAAGCGCCTCGACCTCCGCCCCGGCAGCGACTTCCGGCGCTTCATGGACAGCCACCTCCGCCCGCTCTCCCGGCACGGCGTGTGGGAGGCCCTGTTCCCGAACCGCTCCTCGTCCACGAGCGCCCAGGCCATCGACGAGGCGCTGCACCTGCTCGCGGACACCAAGCTCGTCGATCGCGTGTTCTCCGGCGACATCGTCACCGTCACCAAGATCGTCACCAACATCCAGAAGAAGCGCGCCAAGTACCTCGAGCTCGAGGGCCGCAGCGCCATGGCCCTCGCCATGGCCGCCAGCGAGATGGACGGCGACCTCGACGAACCGCTCGACTCGGAGCTCGACGCCATCGAGGCCGACGTCGGCAACGACGACGAGGGCGGCGAGGTCGAGGAAGAAGCCTCCGGCGACGAGAACTAGACCTCCACGGCGGAAGTCTCGAGCCGGATAAGACGGGAGAATCGCTGTCCCGGGGGCGAGGACACGCACCGTTCGCCCCTGCGCCTTGATCCGCTGCCTCGTCGACTCCGGCGGCGCGACGCCCGCGCGTGTGACGGCGACGTCGAAAACGGCACGCGCGAGCGCGTCGGGTTGGTGCGCGCGAAGGCCTCACCGAGAGACGGAAGAATGCGTACGGCCTCGACGTCGCATCGCTGTCCCGGGTGGAGCGAGGGAACGAGCGCCGGGCGCACCAACGCCGCCGCGCTCGCGGGTTGCGCCGGCGCGGGTCGGCAGAGCGCGCGTTGGCGCCGCCGGCTCCCGCTCGGGGCGAGGACACGCACCGTTCGCCCCCTGCGCCTTCACCCGCTGCCTCGGGGACTCACCGCGCACCGGCGGCGCGACGCCCGCGGAGCTAGCGCTTCACCAGCGCGACCAGCTCGTCGACGGAGAGCTTGCCGGCCGCGTCGGCGCCTTCGAGCACGCTGTCGACGAGGTCGCGCTTGTCGCCGTGGAGCGCGAGCATCTGCTCCTCGATCGTGCCGCGCGCGACGAAGCGGTACACCGTGACCGGCTGCGTCTGCCCGATGCGGTGGGCGCGTCCGGTGGCCTGGTCCTCGACGGCCGGGTTCCACCACGGGTCGAGGTGGAGGACGTAGTCGGCCGCGGTGAGGTTGAGGCCGGCGCCGCCCGCCTTGAGCGACAAGAGGAACACCGGGGCGCGGCCCGCCTGGAACGCGTCGACGAGGGCGGCGCGCTCCTTGGCCGGCGTCCCGCCATGGAGCATCAAGGGCGCGGCGCCGCCGGCGGCGGCCAGGGCGGCGCGCACGAGCTCGAGGTGCTTCACGAATTGGGAAAAGACCAGCGCCCGGTGCCCGCCCTCGCGCAGGTCCGCGAGCGTCCGCAGCACGGCCTGCAGCTTCGACGACGACAACCGTGAGTCCGGATCGACGAGCTTCGGGTGGCAGGCCAACAGGCGCAGCCGCGTGATGCCCGCGAGGACGCGGAAGCGCCGGTCCCGCGGCGCGCCTTCGACGTCCGCCGCGACGTCGGTGAGCACCGCCTGGCGGGTGGCCTCGTACAGCAGGCGCTCGTCCGGCGTCTGCTCCACCGCCGCGACGATCTCGGTGCGCTCCGGGAGCTCCCGCGCCACCTCGCTCTTGGTGCGCCGCAGGAGGAACGGCCTGAGCGTCTGCGCGAGCTCCTGGCGCTTCTGCAGCGATCGATCGCGCTCGATGGCGACGGCGAAGCGCCTCTTGAACCTCTCCTGGCTGCCGAGGAGCCCCGGGCTCACGACGCGGAAGATGCTCCACAGCTCGCCGAGGTGGTTTTCGAGGGGCGTTCCCGACAGCGCGATCTTCTGCGCGGCGTCGAGGTCGCGCGCGAAGCGGGCGCGTTGGGTGTCCGCGTTCTTCACCGCCTGCGCCTCGTCGAAGACGGCGGTGGCGAAGCGCTTGTCGAGGAGCGCCTCCGCGGATTGCACCGCGAGCGCGTAGCCGGCGACGACGACGTCGCCGGGGCCGAGGCCGGTGACGAGGGCGGCGCGTGCGCCGACGGCGCGGCGTGCGCCCCGGCCACCGCGCGCAGCGGCGGCCTCGGCGTTCGCCGGGGCGCGCGCGTCCGCGGCGACGTCCGAGAGGAGCACCGTGCGCAGCGACGGCGCGAAGCGCTCGAGCTCGCGCTGCCAGTTGAAGCACACGCTCGTCGGCGCGATCACGAGCTGTGGGCCGAGGGCAGCGCGCTCGAGGAGGAGCGCGATGGCCTGCACCGTCTTTCCGAGGCCCATGTCGTCGGCGAGCACGCCGCCGGTCTCCCACGCCGCGAGCCGGCGCAGGAAGCGCACGCCCTCGCGCTGGTAGGGGCGCAGCTCGGCGAGGAGCGCCGCGGGGGGCTCGTCGGTCGCGGCGCGCGCGCGGCGGGCGCGCTCGGCGATGGTGCGCCACGCCTCGCTGTCGTCGAAGCGCGCGCCGTCGCCGGCGAGGTCGTCGAGGGCGCCGGCGGCCGACGGCGCCACCTCGAGCGCTCCGTCGCCCTCGCCGAACGCCGCGAGCGGGCGCAGGCGCGCGCGCAGTGAATCCGCGAGCGCCACGAAGCGGCCCGGGGCCACCGGCACGTAGCGCCGCCCCGCGCGCACGGCCTCGAGCATCGCCGCGAGGCTCAGCACCTCCTCGTCGTCGCCGTCGCCCACGGTGGCCGCGCCGTCGACCGCGAGCCACTCGTGCACCGTGCGGACCCCGAGCCGGAGCGCCCCGGCCGACGCACGCCCCATGACCGACAAGCGCGCTGCGCGCTCCTTCCACTCGACGACGACGTCGTCCCGCTCGGCGGCGAGCGCCTGCAAGCGCTCGACGAGGGCGAGCGACGCGTCCGGCTCGACGGCCACGAAGGTCCACTCGTCCTCGACGGCGGCGCCTTCGAGCGGCAACAAATCGCGCACGGCGAGCGCCCGCTCACGCTCGGCGGCGTCGTCGCGCACCGCGCGCGCGCGCCGGCCGTCGACGAGCCCGCTCACCTCGAGCGGTCCTTCGCCCGGCGACAGCAGCGCGCCGTGCATGAGCGGCCGGTGCCCGATGCGCACGCGCAGCGCCCCGAAGCCGGCGGCGGTGCGCGACTCTTCGACGAGCGCCGCGGCGGCGCCCTCGGAGCCGGGGCCGTCAGGCGGCGCCGCGGGCAGCGCGCCGGCGGCTGAGGGCTCGAGGGCGAGGCGGATGAAGACGCGCGGGTCGGCGTCGACGAGGTCGCCGCGCAAGGACGGTGACAGCTCGAGGGGCAGCTCCGGGCCGCCGCCGGCGACGGCGTCCGCGAGCGCGTGCACCTCGTCCTTGGCCTCCGCGGGGATGACGTCGACGCGCGCGAGGGTGCCGGCGACGTCGAGGATGGCGCGCGGGACGCGCGCGGCGACAATCTCGCGCCTGTCGGCGCGCTCCTCGACCCAGATGGCCGCGGGCGTGTGGCGGAGCGCCGCCGGGTCGAGCTCGAGGTCGCCGGCGATGACGGCGACGCCGTAGCCGTCCGCGCGATCGCGCAGCGCCACCCGCGCATCCTCGCTGCGCACCGTCCACGGCGCGTCGCGCGAGGGCGCAAAGACCAGCGGGTGTCCGGCGAGCTCGCGCAGGCACTCCTCGTCGCCGATGCCGCGCGCGACGACGAGCCGCGCCACGCGCCGGTCGTGCTCACCGGCGCCGTGGCCGCCCTCGACCACCGACTGCGCCGACACCCGCGTGCCCTTGGTGTACCCGCCCTTCTTCGTGCGCTTCTGCGCGTAGGGCTCCACGCGCGCGCGACCGAAGTGGGCGTCGACCACCCAGACCACGCGCTCTTCGCGCTCGGCGCCCGCGGGCTTGTCGGCGCCCGCCATGCGGCGCAGCGCGGCGAGCAGCTCGGCGTGCCGTGGGCGGAACCACTCCTCGACGTGTCGCAGCAGGCGCGGTGGGGGCTCGTTGACGATGTGCAGAGCGGCGACGAGCGTGCGCACGGCGACGGCGCGGGCGTGCTCGTCCCCGCCGGCGCCGAAGACGTCGCCGCCGCCGCGGAGCTCGACCTTCAGCGCGCGCGCGACCCGTACGCGGCAGGACAGCCACGACGGAAAGCTCCTGTCGAGGACGACGCCCTCGTCGTCGAGGCGCAGCGAGTGGAGCTCCCCCGGCCCGCTGAACAGGGCGTCGGCGCTCCTGACACCGTGCGCGTCGAGCGCCGCGAGGATCTCCAGGCAGCGCGCGCGCCGCTCGTCGGACAACGGCCCCTCGCACAGCAGCGGCGGCGGCCAGGGCGCCGCGCGCCGGGCCGCGGCGATGGCGGCCTCCACCTCGAGGACGTCGGCGACGAGCTCGATGCAATCGTCCATCAGCGCCTGGAGCGGAGCGCCGAGCCTGTCGGGGGCGATGGCGGCGGCGCCGACGTGCCCGAGCGTGCGCCCGACGGCGGCGGCGGCGCTCTCGCCGAGCACGGCGGCGAGGCCGTGCTCCACGGCGAAGCGCGTGACGGCGGCGGGCAGCGCGCGGCCGACCCGCGGCGCGGGCAGCGGCGGCCCGTCGAGGAGCGCGGCGAGAGCACGGGCGACGTAGACGCCTTCGCCCTGCCTGCCGACACCGAACGCGGGGTGCCGCGGCAGGTCGGCGAGGCAGACGCCGAGCACCTTGCTCGTGCTCCACAACAGCTCCGCCGCCGCCGGCGAGTGGCGAAGCCCGTGGAGCGCGAGCGCGCGCAGGGGGAGCGTGGCCACGTCGTCACGGCCTTCGGCCTGCGCGCGTCGCACCGCGGCGCCCACGGCATCGTCGAAGCCGAGCCCCATGAAGGCGGGATGCCGCACTTGACCCGAGGCTTCAACGGGTGCCCTCCTGGGCAGGCGCCGCGCCGGGCCGCTATCCGCCCTGCGCCTCCGCCCACGGCATCGTCGCCGTGGAGCCGCCGCCGCCGCCGCGCGCGTCGACGGCGACGACGCCGACGTCGACGCCGGCGTGCCGCGCGCGGAACGAAGCGAGCGCCTGGTCGACGGCGGCCTGCGCGGAGAGCCCGCCGGCCATGGCGTCATGCACGCGCAGGGAGACCATGTCCTGCCAGATGGCCTCGCCGACGCCGGTGGCGGCGACGGCGCCGGCGGGGCCGACGTACAGGCCCGCGCCGGGGATGGGCGTGTCGCCCACGCGGCCACGGATGGCGCACCAGATGCCGCCCGTCGACGACGCCAACGCGAACGCCCCGCCCGCGTCGCGCACGGCGACGCCGACGGTGTCGCACGCGCCGCGCGGCGGACGAGCCGCCGCGCCACGCATCGGGTCCCCAGGCTCGACGTCGCCGGGGCCGCCGTCGCCGGCGGCGACGTCGCGCCAGATGCGCGGGTCGACGCCGCCGTAGAGCGTCCGCCAGCGCGGCTCGTTGTCCAGGTTCTTCATGCGCGCCGCGTGTCGCGCGCGCTGCGCGTCCGAGATCGGCAGCGCGGGCTCGAGGCCGAGGCGCGCGGCGAGCTCGTCGCCGCCGGGGCCGGCGATGAGCATGTGCGGCGAGTCGTACACGGCGCGCGCGAGCTTGACGGGGTTCTTCCAGCCCTCGACGACGGCCACGGCGCCGAAGCCAGCGGCGTCCATCACGCTCGCGTCGAGCTGCGCCTTGCCGTCGAGCCGGAGCACCGCCCCGGTGCCGGCGTTCATGCGCGGATCGTCCTCGAGGACGACGCAGCCGGCTACGGCCGCGTCGAGCGCCGAAGCCCCGCGCGCGAGCGCCTCGAGCGCGGCGGCGCACGCGCGCTCGCAGCCGTCTTTCACCTCGGGGACGTTGCCGGCGCCGCCGTGGGCGACGACCAATGGGGGGGACATCAGCGACGCATACGTCCGCGCGGCGGCGGAGAAAAGCGTCCGCCGGCGGGACCGTTCAGCTCTCGATGAGCGCGCGCACCCGCCGCAACAATTCGTCCAGATCGAACGGCTTCTGCAGCGAGCGCCCGCGGATGCGCTCGTCGTGCTCGCTCCGTTCGAAGGCGTAACCGCTGGCGAAGAGGTAGCGCACCCCGGGCCGCAGCTCCTGCATACGCGTGAGGGTGGCGGGCCCGCCGCCGTTGGGCATCACCACGTCGAGCAAGACCAGCGCGATGTCGTCATGCCGCGCGAACAGCTCGAGCGCCTCGGCGCCGCTCTTTGCGGTGAGCACCCGATAGCCGGCGCCCTCGAGGACGCGGACCGAGATGCGGCGCGCGATCTCGTCGTCGTCGGCGACCAGCAGCAGCTCGTCGCCGCTCACCCTGCGCTCCGGCGGCCCCTTGTCCGGCGCGGGAGCGCCGCGGCTCACCGGCAGAAAAGCCCGAAACGCGCTCCCCTGGCCCGGCGCGGTCTGGAAGTCGATGCGTCCACCGTGTTGGTGCACCACGCCATGGACCGTTGCCAGGCCGAGGCCCGTCCCGCGACCGAGCTCCTTCGTGGTGAAGAACGGCTCGAAGACGTGCGCCGCCACGTCCGGCGTCATCCCGCAGCCCGTGTCGCTCACGCGAATGCACACGTGCGGTCCGGCCGCGGCGTCGTCGACGGGATCCGCCGGCAGCTCCACGAAGGAGCTCTCGATGACGACCTTGCCGCCGTTCGGCATGGCGTCGCTCGCGTTCACCGCCAGGTTCATCACCACCTGCTCGAGCTGACCGCGATCGACGTACACGGTGGTGTCGGCGCCGGCGCCCGCCAGGAGCTCGATCTCCACGTCGGCGCGCGTGACGCGGCGCAGGAGCTTCACGATCTCACGGAGGAGGTCGTCGACGACGAGGTACTCGCGCTCGAGCATCTGCCGGCGTGAGAACGCGAGGATCTGCCGGGTGAGGTCGGCGGCGTGCTCGCCGGCGAGGCGGATTTGATCGAGGTCCTCGCGCTGCTCCGGATCGGTGATGCGTGACGCGAGCAGCGACGTGTTGCCCAGGATGCCGAGGAGCAGGTTGTTGAAGTCGTGGGCGACGCCGGCGGCGAGGCGGCCGATGGCCTCGAGCCTGTGCGCCTTGCGCAGGTGGTCCTCGGCGAGCACGCGCTCGGTGATGTCGCGGTTGTTGATGACCACGCCGCCGACCGCGGGATCGGAGATGAAGTTCGTCATGGTGACGTCGTGCCAGCGCCAGGTGCCGTCGTTGTGGCGCAGGCGCAGGTCGAGGCGCCGAACGCACGCGTCCTCGGCCGCGACCTCTCGCAGCAGCGCGCGCGCGCCCTCGACGTCGTCCGGGTGCATGCGGAGGAACATCGAGGTTTCGAGGCGCTCTTCGTGCGGGATGCCGAGGAGCGACACCCGTGAATTCGCAAAACGGATGACGCCATTCGCGTCGACGATGAGGACGCTGGAACCGCTGCGCTCGGTGAGCGCGCGAAAGCGGCGCTCGTTGCGGGCGAGCTCTTCGCGCAGCGCGTGCTGCTCGGTGATGTCGCGATGGTTGACCACCGCGATCTCGTCGCCGCCGGGCGGCAGCCGCGCCGAGCGCCCGTCCACCACCCGCCACGCGCCGCTCTTGTGGCGCACGCGGATGGCGTCGGTCTGGCCCGAGCCCTCCTCCAGGCACCGCCCGAACGCCGCTGTCGTCCTCGTCACGTCATCGGGGTGCACGAGGCGAAGGAGGGACTCTCCGATGAGCTCGGCCGGGGTGAGTCCCGTGATGCGGGTGAGGCCCGGGTTCGCGTAGAGCGTGTTTCCCTCGGCGTCGACGGTGAATATGCCGTCGTTCATGCTCTCTGCGAGCGTGCGGAACCGGGTCTCGCTGAGGGCGAGCGCCTCTTCGGCATCGACGCCCTCCGTGACGTCGCGCGCGAACAAGAGCGTGCCGTGGATGCCGGCGATGCGCCGCGCGTCCACGGAGCGGACCTCGATGACGCGAGACTCCCCGTCGCGGCGGCGGGTCCGCACGCGCAGCGATGTCCCGGCGGGGGGCGGCACGCGGGCGTCCCCCTCGGCGGCCATCACGTCGGCGACGTTCGCGCCCACGATCTCCGACGCGGGAAGGCCGAGCACCTGCTCGGCGCAGCCGTTGACATAGCCGATCTTGCCGTTCGGGCCGACGAGCGTCACCAGCATCGGGCAGCAATCGAGAGCGGCGCGCGCCTCGGACGGGAGCTCGCACGATGTCGTGTCGTGGCCGCGCGCCATGCGCGGACCGTACATCGGATCGCTCCGCTCTTCGGCTTCCCCCTGTTGCCGTACGACCGATGTGCGAGCGCCGCGCCTCATGTGCGCTCGATAACAGCGGCATGCAGACGCACTCCCCCGTCAAGCGCCTCCACAACGACATCCACGCGCTGAAGAACGCGCAGCACGCCAAGGGCCACGACAAGGCCGAGCTCAAGCGCGACACGCGAACGCTCAAGACCGACAAGCGGCAGGCCCAGCACCTCCACGACCGCTTCGAGAAGAACAAGGACGCGCTCAACAAGGACCGAAAGCGGCTCCACACGCTGCACGATCACGAAAAGACGAAGCTCCAGGCCCTCGAGGCGCGCCGCGCCGACGTGCAGCGCCGCTACGACGCGAGCGTGGATCCGCTCACGGGCCAGGGCGACGTCGGGCTCCAGACGCAGCTCGCGGCGCTCGATCAGGACATCGCCGGCGTGCACGCGCGCCTCGATCCGCGCATCCAGACCGCCACGGGTGACAGGGACGCCCTCAAGCAGGTCCTCGACCGCCAGCGGCTCGCGCTCAAGCAGGATCACCACGCCGTGCAGCGCGACAGCCGTGCGGTGAAGCAGGACAACAAGGCGCTCGCCCATGACGCCCAGCGCGTGAAGAGCCATCGCGCGCGGGCCATGCATGACCTCCGGCCTGCCGAGTACAAGATGGGCCTCAAGGGCACCAACGCCGCGCGCAAGGACCTGGGCCTCAAGCCGGTCAAGCACGTGATCCGGCCGGGCGTCGCGAACGTCGTCGGCGGACAGGTGGGCAAGTGGATCGCCGAGGCGCAGACCGTCTTGAAGCAGCACGGCGTGCCGCTGTCGAAGATGAACGCCCACGACATCGCGACGATCATCAAGTTCGAGTCGGGCGGGAACCCGCGCGCGGTCAACAACTGGGACTCGAACGCCGCCGCGGGACATCCTTCGGAGGGCTTGATGCAGACCATCGGCCCCACCTTCGACGCGTACAAGCTGCACGGCCACGGGCACATCCTGAACCCGGTGGACAACATCATCGCCGGCGTCCGCTACGCAATCTCGCGCTACGGGAGCATCTCCAACGTGCCCGGCATCCAGGCGGTGCACGCCGGGGGCAGCTACGTCGGCTACTGAGCCTCGTGGGGCGTGCCCTCGTCACGAGGGGGGCTGTCCCTCCCCGCATCCGGGCGCGCCGAAGCGGGGTCGCACTTTCTCCTATCGCGCCCGCCACGGTTGACCTCGAAGCGACGACGAGCGAGAACATTGGGCCGCCTCTTTTCGTGCGAGGTCACCCCATGCCTTTTCGCCGTCTCCATGTCTTCACCCTTTTGAGCGCCGCCGCCCTGGCCGTGGCCTCCGCGGGGTGCAGCGAAAAGATCGAGGAGAAGCAAGCCCAGCTCGGCGGCTCCTGCCTCGGCTGCCACACCGGCATCACGGACATCCATCCCCAGTTCGCGCTCGCCTGCGTCGACTGCCACGGCGGTCACGACGACGTGCCGCTGCCCGCCGTGGTGGACGTGCGCGACCAGGAGCTGTTGAAGGCGAGCCACGTGCTGCCGCTGGATCCCGAGATGTGGTGGCCCAACGGCATCGACGACAACGGCGACGGCCGGGTGGACGAGCAGGGCGAGTTCTTCGACGGCCGCGTCGTCGACCAGGACGGCAACGCCGGCCTCGCCGAAGGGCGCCAGGCGCCGCGCTTCGAGTTCGACAGCGAGATCAACCGCGACCTGAACTACCTGCGCTTCATCAACCCGGGTGATCTGCGCGTCGCCGAGGTGAGCTGCGGCGGCCACAACAAGAACGCCAATGCGGCCATGGTCTGCCACGCCGAGACCGTCTACGACGTCCGCCGCTCCATCATGGCGACCAACGCCGGCGTCTCCGCCGGCGCCCTCTACGGCAACGCCCAGCTCCCCACGGCCGCCGACTACGGCAGCGCCTTCGCGCAGTCGCAGGTGGGCCAGGACTTCGACGCGCGCAACCCGCGCATCGGCCGCGCCGCCTACACGTTCAACTACGAGGCCATGGACGCGAACTACGACCCCGTGTCCAACACCTTCGATCACGATGGGCTGCTCGCGGCGGCCAAGGCCAACCTCGATCCCGACGACGACCTCTACGAGGCCACCGCGGGCGCCGTCAGCGACGACGGCAGCGCCAAGGACCCGTTCGGCAACCCGCTGGATCCGGGCCCCGGCCTCACCCGCACCGGCAACCAGCTCAAGTTCTTCAATCCGACGGACAAGACCAACAACCGCGCCATCGACGTCCTCGAGTACATCGGCAACGGCGCCAACCGCACCTTCCCCCCGCCGGGCACGGGCATCGAGCTGCGCCTCCAGAAGATCCTCGAGGGCCTCGGCGTCGCGCGCCAGAGCCCCATCCGCAACGCCATCCCCAACGACGGCAAGCCCATCATCAACCCTGTGGACGCGGCGCTGCGCAGCTTCCGCGCGTACCACGTGCTGAACTTCATGTCGCCGAGCGACAACTTCGGCTTCAAGGACTTCACCACGTCGCCCAACGAGGACGATCCGCCGCCCAACGATCCCAACGACGTCGAGCTCCAGAACAACAACAACCCGTTCGGGCGCTTCCTGTCGTCAGGCTGCACGTCCTGCCACGTCGAGTACGCCAAGGACGGGCACAACGAGGAGCCCATCGATCGCACTGTGGCGGACAACGGGCGCCAGCCCGAGACCGCGCTGCCCTTCGGCATCCGCCAGGACCTCGGCCAGCGCGCCTATGCCAAGCGCCACGAGATCAAGACGGCCGTGCAGCTCAACACCTGCGCGCAGTGCCACGGCTTCGTCACCCGCGTCGACTACGCCGCCGAGGGCAAGTTCGAGCTCGAGGTCGACTTCACCAACCTCTCGCAGGTGCAGACCATCGGGCCCTTCACGTTCTCCACGCCCAAGACCGCGTGCGTGAACGTGTTCGACAACCTCGCCCACTACAAGGACGGCAAGATCCTGAACGAGGGCGAGGGCGTCAGCGAGGATCTCAACAACAACGGTGAGCTCGACGAGGGCGAGGACAAGAACAACAACGGCTGCCTCGACATCCCCAATCGCGTCGCCCGCAGCGACGCCTTCGACGGGCGCCAGTCCAAGCTCATCTACGGAGGCGCCAACGGCTCGGTCCACCTGCAGGACATCCACATCGAGGAGGGCATGGCCTGCAGCGACTGCCACGTCACCTCGGTGCACGGCGACTCCAACCTGTACACGCGCAATTGGGACGCGGAGCCCATGGAGTGCGAGGACTGCCACGGCACCTCGTACGCCAAGGCCAAGCTCATCTCGTCGGGCCCCAACGGCGGCGACAAGTTCACCGACCCCGTGTGGAACACGCCGTTCGGCAAGCCCTGGTTCGAGGAGAAGGACGGCAAGATCATCGAGCACAGCCGCACGCAGGCGGGCCTCGAGTGGGAGGTCGCCCAGCTCGTCGACGAGAAGGTCGGCGACGCCAAGACGGCGTACGCCAAGTACGCCCACGAGCAGCCGGCGGAGACCATCCCCAATCCAGGTCGTGAGCAGGAGGCGCGCGCCTTCGCCCACATGCAGGAGGCGGGTAAGCCCGGCGGCCTCGAGTGCTACTCCTGCCACTCCTCGTGGCAGCCCAACTGCCTCACGTGCCACCTCAAGATGGACGTGGGCAAGGCCAAGCAGGAGATCTGGTGGGGTGACGACGACGAGTCTGAGATCTTCTTCCAGCTCTTCAGCTACACGCGCTCGCCCTTCTACCTGGGCCGCGGCGGCGACGTCGAAGGCAACCGCATCTCGACGTACCGCTCCACCATGCAGACGCACCTGACGGTCACCGCCACCGTCGGCAACCAGGGCTTCACCCTGCTCGACAACGCCATGGTCGCGTCCAACCAGCACCTGAGCTCGATGGTGTCGAACCCGTACTTCCCGCATACGGTGCGCGTCACCGAGACCAAGTCGTGCGCGCGCTGCCACACGCTCGAGGACGAGCAGGGACGCATCGAGAACGATCACCTCATCACGGAGGCCACGGGCCAGGGCTCGGGCCGCTACATGAACCTCGGCGATTGGGGCCTGGTGGCCACCACCAACGGCTTCCAGCAGATCGATCTCAAGGCCGAGGGCGGCACGTTCAACGCGCAGGCCAAGGCCCCCGGGATCACCTTCCCCGGCTTCGACTTCTCCGACGTCAACCCGCGCCACGCGGACTTCCTCGTGGGCAACGCCACTGACGTGGCCATGCTCCGCGGCGTCGCCTTCGAGGACGGCAGCTCCGACCTCGCCGACGTCGCCATCGTGGCGCACAGCGGCGGCGTCTCCATGGTCGACGTCACCGGTCGCGACAACGTGGGCCTGCCGCCCACGGAGATCGCGCGCGTGGACTCGCTCGGCCCGGTGGTCTCCGTCGACGTCATCGACACGGCCGCTTCGCAGTCCAAGCGCTTCGTCGCGGTGACGGACGAGGAGCTGTGCACCATCGACTTCACGAACGCCCTGCAGACCGACACGGTGGCGCCCGTCATCGACGCCGACGCCGGTCAAGAGGGCGACGACGGCGGCGTGGTGGACGCGGGCGTGGACGGCTTCCTCCAGGGCACGCGCATCGTCGGCTGCCTGCCGCACGGCCTCGACGCCGTCACCCGCGTCAAGCTCCACGGCCGCTTCGCGGTGGTGGCGCACAGCCGCGGCGTGACGCTGTTCCAGCTCGCGGACAGCGACGACGCGGCGGTGGTGGACCCCGGCGCGCCGCTGGCCGCCATCGCGACCTTCGAGACCACGCACCCGGCGCTCGACGTCGAGACCTCCGGCCGCTTCATGTACGTGGCCACGGGCCTCGGCGGCGTGGAGACCTTCGACATGGGCCCCTTCGTCTACCCGCTGTTCGATCAGGACAGCCACGATCCCCTCCAGGGCAGCACGGCGCGCGTCTCCCAGGCGCTCACCAACCAGCAGCAGGAGGCGGACACGCGCGGCATCGCCGTCTTCGGCAGCCGGCTGCTCGTGGCCGACGGCAAGAACGGCCTGCGCATCCTCGACATGGCGGTGCCCGCCAATCCGCGGCTCGAGCGCACCATCCGCGACGTCGCGGGCCAGGCGCCCATCGATCAGGCCACGGCGGTGGTGGTGGGGACGGAGACGGTGCGCAACTACGCGCTCGTCGCCGACGGCTCCCACGGCATCCGCGCGGTGAACATCACGCCGTCCACGGACCTGCGCCTGCAGCTCAAGGACGCGCTCGATCCGGCCAAGCGGGACGCCACCCGCGGCTTCCGGCTCTCCGAGGAGCGCTGGGACCCGCTCACGCCGTTCGACCCGAAGAACACGACGCCCAAGGTCTTCACCTACGCGACCAACGGGAACGCGGTCGCGTTGGCCAAGGGCCTGGCCTTCGACAACATCGCGGACAAGAGCGGCAGGCAGCTCCGGGACGGCTGGAGCATCGGCTCCACGACCCTGGATGAAGCCACCATCGCCAGAATGCGATCGGTGATCGTCAAAGAGGTCCAAGGTACGGTAGACATCTCCGGTGACGGCCTCGGATGCGTCGTGCGCGCAGGCGACGAAAACGATGTGGCCAGGGACCCGGAGGATCAGAACCGATGCCTTCCTGTTCAGTCTCGAGGCGGCGAGTGAAGCTCGCGACCCCGGCCGCCGCCCTGTTTCTCCTCGTGGGAACGGTGGCGGCGGCGAGGGCGGACGCGCAGACAGTCGATGCGTCCGTAGTTCCCACCTATGTGGACAGCGTGCAGCGCGGCCTTCGCCTGCGCATGGACCTGTGGGGTCGTGAGGCCCTGATCGGCAACCCCGATCCGCCGGTCCAGCTCATCGTCCCGGATGTCGTCAACGAGAAGAACGACACGGACGTGGGCGGCATGGTGATCCTGGGCTGGGACAGGCCCTTCGGCGTCCCGCTGACCACCGATCTCATGGGCGACGTCACGAGCGACATCGGCGGTGACTCGCCGGTGAGCCCGTTCCTCGACGACACGAGCGTCGCGCCCAAGGCCCACATCTATTCGGCGTTCATCGGGCTGTCGGGGGCGCCGGGCGAGGCGCTCGAGCCGTTCAAGCTCAACATCGGCCGCATGACACAGGTGAGCGAGTCCCCGATCACCTACGACGGCATCTCCACCGGCGTGAACCTCAAGTTCCCCAAGCTCGGCTTCCTGAACGCCAAGGTCTGGGGCGGCCTCGACGCGCCCCAGCACCTCGCCGCCGATCCCTTCTCCCGCACCGACGCCAAGTACTACCAGGAGCAGTACCAGGACCTCTCCGGCTTCGTGTCGCCCACCGGCGGCAAGGAGATCGTTCGCAGCCCGCTCGACTTCAACGCCGACGGCACCCAGGACCCGAACCTCAACGCGGTGTTCGGTCTCGACGTCGAGGGCCGCTTCGCGGGCGTCGGCTTCACGCTCACGCACACCTCCATGCCTGCCGCGGGCAGCATCGTCACAGACGAGGAGAACAACGTGTTCCTGCCGCTCCAGCGCACCACGCTCGAGGGCAGCTACGGTGACGACAGCGATCTGTTGTCATGGATGGTGGCGGCGGACCTGAAGGCGTCGGACTTCCTGCCGCGCTCCACCGCGCTCAAGGGCGACGTCCTCACCGGCGACGGCACCACCCGCATCGGCGGCAACGTGACGTACCAGTTCCTCGACGACATCTGCGCCTACGACTGCACCTTCCGCGCGTTCGACCCCGCCAACAACATCGATCAGGTCCCCGATCAAGGCGCGGTGCTCACCAACGATCAGGTGGAGGCGGCGCGGGTGCACGATCAGATCCGCCACCTCAACATCGGACCGGCCAAGCCCAACATCGCCCTCGTCGTCGATGCCGAGCGCCAGCTCCCCGCGGGCTTCACCGCCCTGTTGCGGGGCCGGGTGCGCCAGCACTTCAACGCGGCCGACCTCGATTACTTCCGCACCAACGTCTACGAGGCGGGCGCGGGGGCGAGCTGGTCCACGGGCCTCGCGCTCGAGGTCGGCACCGAGGTCTACGGTGGCGCCCTCGACTCCGGCGCCGCCGCGGACAAGGGGCTCGACTACACCCTCGTTCAGGAAGGGATCACCTCCTACGTCGAGAATCGCACCTGGGTCCGCACCGTCCTTCTGGAGGGGAAGCTGTCGAACCTGGCCGAGGCCTTCGTGCGCAGAGAGGACATCCAGACCAAGGCGCTCGTCGCCTCCGGCCAGTGGAGCGGCGCCTTCGCCGACACGCTGCGCTACGACGTCATCGACTTCTGGTCCGTCTCCGCCCGGCTCGACGCGGATGCGCTGTCGCCGGTCGACACGCTGAACGGCTCGGGGTACCTCGGGGCCCTGGTGGCGACCTCACTCAAGTTCTGAACTCTCTCTTTCGGATGACGCCGTGAACCTGCGATCGCTCGCCCCCCTCGGACTCTCCCTGGCAGTCGCCGCCACGTGCGCCGGCGTGGGCGTCGCGTTCGCCGCCCACGCGGCGCCCCCCGCGCCGCCGCCGGCCGCGCCGCCGCCGCCGGCGGCCACGGGCAACGGCCCGCCCACGGGGATGAACCTCATCGACACCTCGAGCCCCTTCGACCACGACGTCCACCTGAACCCCGCCAAGATGGGCGGCAAGAAGATGGGCTGCGAGTCCTGCCACAAGATGGTGAACAAGGACGGCACCTGCCCCAAGCAGGAGGTGCGGTTCCCCGAGCACGACGCCTGCCAGGCGTGCCACACGGCGAACTTCTATACGCAGCCGCTCACCATCTGCACCAACTGCCACAAGGCCAACATCTTCCAGAAGCGGCCGCCGCTGCGCGAGCTGACCCGGCAGGTCACGCCGCGCAAGGCGGAGTTCTCGCACCGAAGCCACCTCGATGCGAAGAAGGGCACGGACTGCACCTCGTGCCACTCGGTGCTCAGGGGCGGCCTCGTCATCGGGCACCCGAGCCACCCGAACTGCTGCCAGTGCCACTCGGGCCCCGGGCTCAACGGCAAGATCGCCGAGCCGCACATGAACAAGTGCGGCTCCTGCCATGACACGGCGAAGAACGCCGGGCGTCCGCCGTCCACCATCCACGACTTCAGCCACAAGATGCACCGCGAAGACCCGCGTACGCATACGTCGGTGGCGTGCCAGCAGTGCCACATCAACATGGTCCAGGCCACGACGCTGCGGCAGATCCGCATCCCGCCGATGCCCGTGTGCCTGCAGTGCCATGACGGCTCCGATCCGAACAAGCCGAACCCCAAGAACCCGGCGTGGAGCGGCACGGGCGCGTTCAACTTCACCGCGTGCCTGAAGTGCCACCTCCCGGGCAGCATCCAGAACCGCCCGCTGCCTCCGGGCCACCCGGGGGCTCCCACCGCTCCCACCGAGGCGGGGGCCAACCCATGAGTGCCGCTGTCTTCCGCCGCCGCGTCCGCGCGGCGCTGCCCTTCGCCGGTCTCGCGGTCCTCGTCGTCGCCGGCGCGCTCGTGGTGAACGGGGCCATGGCCACCGAGCGCCACAAGGTCGAGGACGGCGAGACCGTCGAGGCCATCGCGCAGGCGATGTACGGCGATCCCGGCAAGGCCGCCATCGTCCGCGCGGCGAACAAGATCCCCGACGGCGAGCAGCCGGCGGTGGGCGCGTTCCTCAAGATCCCCGGGCCGCTGATCCACACGGTGCAGGCCGGTGAGAACCTGCAGAAGGTCGCCGACCGCTTCCTCTCCGGCGAGGGCGGCGCGGCCATCATCGCCGAGGCCAACGGTCTCGCGGCCAACGCGCACTTGAAGCCCGGCCAGGTGCTGACGGTGCCGGCCGAGGTGGAGCTGCGCACCAAGGGCAAGTCCGCGGAGGACATCGCCACCGCGCTCCTCGGCGACGCGCACCTCGGCGCGCGCATCCGCCGCTACAACGGCGTCGCCGACGGCGGGAAGCTGCCCGCCAAGATCTACGTGCCCCTCGTCGGCATCGAGCCGCTCGGCGCGCCCGGCGCCGTCGCGGTCGCGCCCGCCGCGCCTGCGCCTGCGCCCACGCCGGCGCCGCCGACGGCGCCCGCGCCCGTCCCCGCCGCGCCGGTCCCCGCCGCGCCGGTCCCCGCGCCGGCCGCGCCTGCACCGGCGGCGCCTGCGCCCGCGGCGCCTGCTCCCGCGGCGCCTGCTCCGGCGGCGCCGGCCCCGCTGCGCCGGCGGCTCCGGCCCCCGCGGCCCGCGCCCGCGCCCGCGCCCGTGCCCGCGCCCGTGCCCGCGATGTCGCCTGCGATGGGCGGCCCGATCGATCTCACGATGCCGGTCACGGGCAAGCGCGCCACGCTCGCGGGCTTCTCGCACGCGCTGCACACGCCGCTGCAGATCGGCGGCAAGCCCGTCGGCTGCCTCGTGTGCCACGAGCGCGTGTCGCCGGAGTCCGTCGAGCACAAGGCGCCGTCCAAGGACAACTGCATGCTCTGCCACAAGGTGAGCGACGACATGCCGGCGCAGCTTCGCAAGGGACAGATCAAGCGGCTGCCGCTGCCGATGAACCACGAGCTGCACGTCGGGCAGAACGGCCTCGACTGCATCATCTGCCATCGCAACGAGCCCGAGCGGGCGCTCGGCATCATCACCAACGGCCACGCGGCCTGCACCGTCTGCCACAACGCCAACGGCGGAAAGACGCCGTACGTCGGCGGCGACCCCGAGGGCGCGATGTGCACGCAGTGCCACGGCACCGTCGAGCAGGTCGACGAGGGCAACGAGCACACCAAGTACCTGCGCGCGCACCTGATGCGTCCCGTGGGCCGCGTGGGCGACGTGAGCTTCACGCACATGACGCACGCGGCGTTCTCCGAGAGCGGCGCGCCGGGCAGCGGTCCCGCCATCGACTGCAAGACCTGCCACGTCGACGCGTACACGGCAGAGCGCAAGGAAGACATCTCCAAGGTGCAGATGCAGGGCTGCCTCGAGTGCCACCGCGAGGCGAACGCGGTGGGGCTTCAGCCGCCGCAGTCGTGCAACGGCTGCCACCTCTATCTGCGTCGCGGCGAGATGCCGATCAACCAGCTCACGCTCAAGAAGCCCATCGACCACACGCCGTTCTTCCGACGTCACCACGCCGACGCGGCGCGCGACAACGCGCCCCTATGCGCGTCGTGCCACGTGGGCTCCGACGGCGCGGACGGTAGCCGCTGCGACACCTGCCACATGACGATGAAGCCGCGCGATCACACCGCCGGCTTCCGCGACAAGGTGCATGGGCGGGAGTCGCAGATCGATCCTGCGCGTTGCCAGGTCTGTCACCGCGCCGAGCGCTGCGAGAGCTGCCACCGAGAAGTGCCCAAGAGCCACTTCCCGCTGAACGTCTGGGTCGACAAGGGTCTCCACGGCTCGCGCGGCCGCCTCGAGATGGGCGCATGCCTCACCTGCCACCGCTTCGAGACCACCTGCCAGCGTTGCCACACCGCCGTCGCCAAGTAGGGCGGGGGCTCGTCCCCCGCCTCGCGACCCCGGCGCCATGGCCAACGCCGGCGCCATGGCCAACGCCGGCGCCATGGCCAACGCCGTCGCCGTGGCCAACGCCGGCGCCATGGCCAACGCGGGCGCCGCTGGCGCTGCCGGCGCCGTGGCAAACGCCGGCGTCGCCGCCGACGCCGGCGCCGTGGCCAACGCGGCGCATCGCCAACGCCGGCGCCATGGCCCACGCCGGCGTCATGGCCCACGCCGGCGCCGTGGCCCACGCCGGCGCCGCCCGCGCTGCCGGCGCCGTGGCCCACGCCGGCGCCGCGGCCCACGCCGGCGCTGCCGGCGCCGTGGCCCACGCCGGCGCCGCCGTGAGCCGCCGGCGCTTCGTCATCCTCGTCGTCGCGGCGCCTCTGGCCGCGGCGGCGTTGGCCACGGCGGCGCTCGGCGTCACGGGGACCGGGCTCGCGGCCACGCCCGAGCTTCATCGCGATCTCGTCTTCGCCGCCGGCCACCCCGACACGCTCGACTACCGGCATGACGATCCCTCCGCCTACAGCATCTGGCTGCCCTCGGACGTCTTCGTCCACCGCGCCCTCCGCGACGGCGAGCTCCCGCTGTGGGACCCCGCCGACGGCGGCGGCTTCTCTCCCGTGCGCCGCCTCTACCCCGGCGCGCTCCATCCGCTGCGCGCGCTCGCCGCCCTCGTCCCGGAGCCGCAGGCGTCGAGCTTCGTCGTGCTCCTCGCGCTCGCGCTCGCCTTCGCCGGCGCCGCCCTCTGGCTCGAGCGCCTCACCGCTTCCCGCGCCGCGGCCCTCGTCGGCGCCGGCGCGTTCGCGTGCTCGGCGCACATGCTCTCGGGCCTGCAGCTCAATCTCCCGCTCGTCTACGCCCACGTCCCGTGGCTGGCCCTCGCCCTCGATCGCCTGCTCGACGACGACGCGGGCGCCGGCGCCACCTTCGCCGCCGCCGCGCTGACGGCGAGCCTCGCCGCGTCGGGGCACCCCGGCTGCGCGCTGTGTGCGGGCGTGGCGGCGGCGAGCGCCGTCGCCGGCCGCCCGCCGCCGCAGGGGGGCCCCGCGCGCGGCGGCCGCCGGGGCTGGGCGCGCGTGACGGCCGCGCTCGTCGCGGGCGCGCTGCTCGCCGCGCCGGCATGGCTGCCGTTCCTCGGAGAGCTGCGCGACGCCTACACGTACAAGGCCGGCTCCGCTTTCGCCCACAGCTACGCCCCGTTCCTGTGGCGCGCGTGGCCCTCGCTGTTGCTCGCCGTCGTCGCCGGCGACGCGGGCCCGTGGGGCGATCACTTCCACGCGTACGGCTGGCTCGGCCCGGCCGTGGTGGCGCTCGCGATGATCGGCGCGGGGGTCGCCTGGAGGCGGGGAGGCCGCCGGCTGCTCGTCTGGCTCGTCGTGGCGTTCCTCTTTTGTGTCCCGGGTCCGTGGATGCGCGTGGTGCAGGACCTGCCCGGCCTGGCGCAGGTGAAGGTCTGGTACCTCTACACGTGGCTCGTGTTCGCCGCCGCCACCGCCGCCGCCGTGGGCTTCGCCGCGCTCGCGGCCCGCGTGCCGCTCCTGCGCCGGCCCGTCGTCGTCGGCGCCGTCGCGCTCTTGTTGTCGTCGACGTCGGCGGCGCGCATGGCCGTGTGGATCAAGCCCCACGACGCCGCGCTCGTGCCGGCGAGCGCCGCGCTGGCCGCGCTGGCGTCGGCGCAATCGTCGTCGTCGCCGGCGTCCGGGCCCGTTCGGCTCGTCGGGCCGCCGGGCCAGGCGCACCTGCCGAACCTGGCGTCCATCACCGGGATCGACGACGTGCGTGTGCACGGACCGACGCTGTCACGCCGCTACACCGAGTGGATGCGCTGCATCGACCCCGACATCCTCCGCCGCGCGTTCCCCACCACGCGCATGACGCCGCTCGTGGACCACCCGCTGTTGAAGAGCTTCGCCGTCGGTTACGCGATCGAGCCCCTGGTGCCGCCGGCGTCCGAGTGGAAGGTGGCGGAGGACGCGGCGCCTGACGGCGCGTCGCGGATCACGCCACGCGGCCCGCTCGACCTCGTCGTCGACGACGGCTTCGTGCGCTTGTGGCGGATCCCCGGCGCGCGTGCGCGGGTGTCGGGCGCGCGGCCGCTCTCGCTGGTCGGCGTCGAGGCCGACGCGCTCGCGACGCTCTCTCGCGCGCCGCCGGACGCGGCCGACACGCGCGACGTCGTGGAGACCTCCGGCCTCGACGCCGCGGGGCGCGCGTCGCTCGAAGCCATGGCGGCCGCGCCGGGCGCGCTGACGGTCACGCGCTCTTCGCGGCCGAGCCGGCGCCGCCTCGAGGTCGACGTCGATGCCGCGGCGCCGACGTTGGTGGTGATCGCCGAGCTGTACGAGGCCGGGTGGAGCGCCACCGTCGACGGGCGCCCGGCGCCGGTGGTGCCGGTGAACCTGGTGGCGCGCGGGATCCCGGTGCCCGCCGGGCCTCACCGGGTGCAGATGCGGTACCTGCCGCCGTTGTTCCTCGCGGGCTGCGCCTCGTCGCTGTCGACCCTGGCCGTGCTCGTGGGGCTCGTCCTGGCGGCGCGCCGTCTTCGTCGCCGTCACCGGTGAGCGCGGCGCGCCCACGCCGCCGCTCGCGTCAGGGCTTCGCGGCGTCGGGGTGCATCATGGTCGCGTCGAACACGCCGCGGTCTGGGGGCGGCGCTTCGGGCGGCGGGTGGAAGTCGAGGGCGCAGCCGAGCCGGCGCGCCTTGTCGACGTCCATCATGACGACGTGCGGCTGCTTCCACGTCGGGTACAGGGACAGGTTCACCTCGCGGCTGCCGAACACGCGCTGAAACAAGAACGGGTCGCCGCCGTGCCACTTCCACGGGTGCTGAAGCTCGGTGGTGAGGGCGATGACGGAGCGCGTCTCGGCCGTCGGCGCCGCCACCACGTTCGGGCGCGCCTTGCCGTCGAGGCCGCGCAGCGCCTCCCGCACGGCCGGCGACACGAGGAAGGTCTCGTCGGGGCGGCGGTCGAGATACGAGGCAATCTCCTCGACCGGCGCGCTGGACTTGTTGGCCGCGACCGTCTGCGCGGCGAAGGCCAGGTAGCCCGCGTCGACGACGACGACGATGACGAGAGGAGCGGCGAGCACGCGAAACCGCCCCGCCGCCGCCGCCGCCGCGCACGCCAGGAGCGGCACGAGCGGCAGGAAGTTGCGCACGATGAAGGTCGGCTGAACGAGGAACAGCCCGAGCAGCGCCGCGGCGAGCACGAGCGGCGCCGCGCGCGCCGGCGCCGCCCGCACCGCGGGGACCGCCAGCGCGAGGCCGGCCAGCGCACACGCGAGCACCACCAGGGATCCGACGACGAACGGCGAAGCCGCGCAGCAGGCGAACCAACGCACGAGGTGGAACACCATGTCGAAGAACCCGTCGACGCCGTAGCCGGCGGCGCCACCGCCATAGATGCGCGATTGGTAGCGGAGCGCGGCGACGACGAGCTGCGGCTCGACGACGGCGCCGGGCGTGACGACGACGAACGCCGCCAGGCACGCGCCGCCGGCGATCAGCAGCCGCTTGAAGCGCGGCGCCATGAGGAGCGCCGCCAGCGCGACGGAGAGCGCGACGAGCCCCAGGGTGTACTTGGTGGACGCCGCCATGCCGCCGAAGATCGCGGCGACGACGAGATCGCGCGTGCGCCCCTCGGGCCGGGCGGCGAACGCCAGCGACGTCGTCAACAGGAGCGTGCCGAGGGCGTCCGGCGCGATGTAGCGGGCGTGCGTCGCGAATTCGAACGACGTGCCGGCGAGCGCCGCGGCGAGCGCCGCCACCAGCGGCCGGCTGCCGAGCGCGCGCGCGAGCGCCGCGGTGGCCACGGGCGTGAAGGCGGTGACGACGATGAGCACCGCGCGGATCTCGAGGAAGAAGCGGTGGTACTCGGGGCGCGACGTGAGCCCCAACAGGAACGGCGACGCCGTGGCCGCGATGACGTCGAAGATCGCCATCGGGTAGCCGTAGGTGCGCGGGAGCGGCACGTGGTTTTCCACGGCCCACATGAAGGTCCACACGTTGGTGGGCTCGTCCCAGTTCCCGCCGCCGATATCGAGGCCGACGAGCCCCGTCACGGCGAGCCAGGCGACCACCGCCGCGACCGCGACGCGCGCGAGCGACGCCTCGCGCCGTTGCCAATCGCCGGAGAGCACGTCCCCGAGGATGCCCGCCCGGGCGTCGGAAAACAAACCACGTTGTCGCGCCCGAGGCCGCCGCAGTAGGCTGGCCGCAATGACCGACGTCTCCGACGAGTGGACGGCGCTTCTCAAGGCCATCCCCTTCCTCTCCGCGCTCCCGGAAAAGACCCTGAAGGACAGGGTCATCCTCGGAAAGATCCCGCAGGCCGAGGTGCCCGCCTCCCTCGTCGAGGTAGGCGACGGCGAGCTGGTGATCCGCGAGGGGGACTTCGGCGACACCTTCTACGTCATCGTCAACGGCACCTTCGTCGTCGAGGTGTGGAACGACGACGGCGTCGCCGTCGAGGTCACGCGCATCGGCCGCGGCTCCTACTTCGGTGAGCTCGCCATGATCGGCCGCGGCATGCGCGCGGCGTCGGTGAAGGCGGTCGGCGCGGGCGCGCAGGTGCTCGAGATCTACAAGGGCCCGTTCGACCGCATCATCAAGGACGACAAGACCAACTCGGTGAAGAACGCGCTCGAGGCCATCTACGCGCGGCGCACCATCGAGAAGTTCGTGCGTGACAACGAGTACCTGCGCGAGCTGTCCGAGGTCGACAAGAAGCTGATCGTCGACACCGGCAAGCTTCACCGCGTGGAGGCCTTCCACGACGTGTACAAGGCCGGTGATCCGCCCAAGAGCTTCTACCTCGTGCGCCAGGGCTTCCTGAAGGTGTGGCGCATGGAGGGCGAGGTGGAGAGCATCCTCGCCTACCTGCGCGACAAGGACTTCTTCGGCGACCTCGAGCTCGTCGAGGGGCGCCAGCGCACGGCCACGGTGACGTCGATGGAGCCGGTTGAGCTCGTGGAGCTGCCGCGCTCGGTGTTCGCCGGCATCTACCAGCGCTACCCCGACCTCATCAAATCGTTCCGCCGCTACGAGCTCGACCGCCGCGCCGAGCTGCCGCAGTTGTCGAGCAAGACCGGCATGATGTTCGTCAAGGACCTCATCGAGTCCGGCATGGGCCAGGCGCGCTCGGCGCTCATCATCAACATGGACCTGTGCACCCGCTGCGGCAATTGCGTGCAGGCGTGCAGCGACCTCCACGACGGGTACTCGCGGCTCATCCGCCGCGGCAAGAAGCTCACCCACCGTGACGACGGCGGCGGCCTCGAGAACCTCTTCTTCCCGAACTCCTGCGTGCATTGCCGCACGCCCGACTGCATGGCCGGCTGCCCCGTCGGCTCCATCGCGCGCGACAAGGACGGCGAGGTCTACATCAAGGACTTCTGCGTCGGCTGCGGCGCGTGCGCCAAGGGCTGCGAGTTCGGCAACATCTCGATGGTGGTCGCCAAGAACGCCGACGGCACCGAGAAGAAGATGGCCGGCAGCAACAAGGTCGTGCGCAAGGCCTCCAAGTGCGACATCTGCAAGGGCTACGAGCAAGCCAACTGCGTCTACAACTGCCCGCAGGGCGCCATCATCCGCATCGACCCCAACGAGTACTTCGAGGAGCTCCACCGCACGGTGGACATCGTCTCGATGGCGCAGGGCTGAGGCCCGGCTGCCGGCGACCTCACGCCGGCGCTCCGCGGTAGCATCGGCGCATGCGCGCCCCCGCCCTCTTCGTCATCGCCGCCGCGTTGGGCTCCCTCGCGGGCGGCTGCTCCTCGTGCGGCGCGCCCGCGGCGTCGGACGCCGGCCCGGGCGGCGGCGAGGGCGAAGGGGAAGGCGAAGGCGAAGGAGAGGGCGACGTCGACGCCGGGACCCCCGACGCCGGGCCGCAAGACGCGGGCCCGCCCAATCCGAACGCCGTGGGCCTCGACGCGCGCCCGTCGAACCCCACGTGCCTCGCGCAGGACCGGCCGCCCACGGGGAGCACCGTCGACTTCGAGGAGCCCTGGCCCGAGCTGAACGTCGTCTCGCCGGTCTTCATGCTCCAGGAGCCCGGCACCACGACGATGTACGTCGTGCAGCGCGGCGGGAAGGTGGTGCGCTTCGACAAGGCCGACGCCGCCGTCACAAACCCCGAGGTCTTCGCGGACATCACGGCGAACGTGCAGGCCAACGACGTCGGCAACGACGAGCGCGGTCTCCTGGGCATGGCCTTCCATCCGGACTGGCCGCAGGTGCAGGAGGTCTTTTTGAGCTACACCGGCTTCGGCGCCGGCGGCGCCCTCGTGGACCGCGTGTCGCGCTTCACGCTCGCGGCCGACGGCACCGTCGACGTCGGCAGCGAGCAGATCCTCCTCGACACCGCCGACTTCGCCGGCAACCACAACGGCGGGATGATCGCGTTTTCGCCCACGGACGCCTGCCGCGGCTGCCTGTACTACGGCGACGGCGACGGCGGGCAGGCCGACGACCCGCACCAAAACGGCCAGTCCGGGCAGACGCACCTCGCCAAGATCCTGCGCATCGACATCGACAGGACCGACCCGGGCCTCCCCTACGCCATCCCGCCGGACAACCCGTTCGTCGACGACGCCGACTTCCTCCCCGAGATCTACGCGTACGGGGTGCGCAACCCGTGGCGCTGGAGCTTCGACCGCGACAGCGGCGACCTCTGGGTCGGCGACGTCGGGCAGGGCGCCGTGGAGGAGGTCGACAAGATCCTCGCCGGCGGCAACTACGGCTGGGACATCCTCGAGGGCGACCAGTGCCACGAGCAGACGTCGGGGAGCTGCAATCAGGGCGGCTTCGAGGCGCCCATCACCACGTACACCCACGCCGGCGGCCGCAACGCGATCGTCGGCGGCTACGTCTACCGGGGCAGCGCCATGCCCGCGCTCGTGGGCACGTATTTGTTCGCGGACTTCGGCACCGGTGAGATCTTCGCGCTGTTCTTCGACACCCAGGGCAACGCGGCGCCGCAGCGCGTGGGCGACTCGCCGAACAACATCGCGAGCTTCGCCGAGGACGCCGACGGCGAGCTCTACGTCCTCGACCACGCCACCGGCATCGTTCGCAAGCTCGTAGCTGCGGGCCCGCAGCCGCCGGACAACTTCCCGCGTCTGCTGTCGCAGACCGGGTGCGTCGACCCGGCCGACCCGGCGGCGCCGGCGGGCGGGCTCATCCCGTACGGGGTCAACCATGTCCTGTGGTCCGACGGCGCCGTGAAGGAGCGCTTCATGGGCCTGCCCGACGGGCTGAAGGCCACCATCCTCGACGACGGCGACATCGACTTCCCCGTGGGCACGGTCCTGATGAAGACCTTCAAGGTCGGCGGCGTGCGCGTGGAGACGCGGCTGTTGATGCACCACGACGACGGCGACTGGGGCGGCTACACCTACGAGTGGAACGACGCCGGCACCGACGCCACCCTGCTGCCGCCGGCAGGCAAGATCAAGGCGCTGCCAAACGGCCAGCTCTGGACGTACCCGTCGCGCAACGGCTGCCTCGCCTGCCACACCGCCGCCGCGCACCGCGCGCTCGGTCCCGAGGTGGCGCAGCTCAACGGCGGCTTCGTCTATCCCGACGGCCGCTTCGCGAACCAGCTCCATACCCTCGACGCCATCGGCGTGCTCGACGCGCCGCTGCCGGGCGCCCTGGCGGACCTGCCGGCGTTCCCGCCCGTCGACGACGCCGCGGCGTCGCCCGAGGCCGTGGCGCGGGCGTACCTGCACGTGAACTGCTCCATCTGCCATCGCCCGGGCGGCATCGGCGTCGCCGACACGGACTGGCGCTTCACCACGGCGTTTCAGGACATGGCCTTGTGCAACGCCGAGCCCACCGAGGGTGACCTCGGCGTCGCCGGCGCCAAGCGCCTCGTCCCCGGAGACCCCGCGCGCTCCCTCATCTCGCTGCGCATGAAGCGTTTGGGCGCCGGCCGCATGCCGCTCCTCGGCAGCGTCGTCGTGGACCCCCAGGGCACCGCGGCCATCGACCGTTGGATCACGTCGCTGTCGTCATGTCCCTGAGCGCCGTGAAGCGGGCAGGCGCGGTCGCGTTCGCCCCGGCGCTCGCGGCGGCCCTTGGGGCGCGAGGCGGCCCGGGGCGCGCCGGCGCCGGTGCCGTCGTCCCACATCGACGTTCCTTCGGGCGGCAGGGTCGACTTCGAGGGGGAGATCAGGGATAACGGGCCCCCGATGGCAAGCACGACAGCACCCGCCCCTGCCGCGCCGCTGAAGCCGAAGAGCAGCAAGAAGCTCTCCGACAAGACACTCAAGGAGCGCGCGTTCCGCTGGGACAAGCTCGCCGCGTGGCTCGCGGCGTTCTTCGCCCTGGCCGCCGTCTGCGGCCTGTGGGCGCTCTCCAAGTACGTCCTCGACGCGCCGTCGCGGGGCGGGCGCGGCACCGGCGGCGACACCATCGTCGGCTACACCCTCGCGGGCATCACCCTCATCCTCTACGGCGTCGTCGCCGCGTACTCGTGGCGCCACAAGCGGCGCCGGCAGAAGCGCGCGATGACCCGGGTCTGGATGGAGGTGCACCTGGCGTTCGGCATGGTCGCCGGCGTCACGGCCATCCTCCACTCGGGCCCCAAGCTCGGGGCGCCCATCCACGGCGCGTTCCTCATCGCCTGGGAGCTCCTCATCCTCACGGGCATCGTCGGCAAGCTCATCAGCGTCTACGTGCCGCGCCGGCTCACGCGCATCGAGGACGAGGCCCTGCTGGTGGAGGACGTGGCCGAGCGCCAGAAGGCCATGCGCCTCGAGATCGAGCAGCTCCTCACGGACTGCGACGACAAGCTGGTGCACATCGTCAACGACGTCATCCCCAAGAAGATCAAGGCGCCCGACTGGTACGGCAAGCGCCGCATGAAGCGCCACGACGTCGTGGAGAGCGTCTACAAGGCCATCGACGGCGAGGGCATGCTCGCCCGCGGCGAGGTCCCCGCCGACAAGAAGGACTGGCTCAAGCGCATGATCACGTGCCTGGTCGAGGAGGAGTTCCTCGATCGCATGCTCACCTACCACTACGTGCTGCGCGCGTGGGTGCCCGTCCACGTGGCGCTCACCACGCTGTGCTTCCCCTGGCTCATCTTCCACGTCGTCAGCGTGTTCTTGATCTAGAGGTCCACCGATGTTCTGCCTGAAGGTCGTCGACGGACTGTCTGCCGGTATCGAGATCCTGCTCAAGCAGGGAGGCACCACCACCGTCGGCCGCGCCGAGGACGCCGACGGTCAGATCGAAGACGGCCTGTGCTCCGGCAAGCACTTCGAGATCGAGTGGACGGCGGCGGGGATGATCATCAAGGACCTCGGGTCCTTGAACGGCGTCTTCGTCAACGGCGAGCGCGTCCGCGAAAACCGCCAGGTCAAGCGCGGCGACTTCATCCAGGCCGGGACCACGCTGATGGAGATCGCCGTCAGCTCGGGCAACGTCGAGGTCAAGGTCAGCGAGCGCGAGCCGGCCATCAGCGGCAAGGCCACGATGATGATGGACGCGGCGGCGGTGCAGGACGCCATCGCGCGCACCCGCGCCCAGGCGCGCGTGAAGGCCAAGGAGCTCAACCGCACCGTCATCAAGACGCAGATGATGACCAAGGCCGAGATCGCCAAGCTGATGACCGATCAGCCGGTGAGCAAGGCCAAGACCATGGTCCTGCAGGCGCTCCCGCCGGAGATCCTCGCGGGCACCAACAACGCCGGCCTGGCCATCCTGCAGAAGCTCCTCGCCGACGTCACGCCCGACAACCCCACCGTGTGCGTGGTCAAGAAGGGCGCGTCCATCACGCCCTACGCCAAGAGCGTCATCACGCTCGGCCGTGACGCGCGCAACGACATCCCGCTCATCAGCGACGACGTCTCCGGCAGCCACGCCCGCATCGTGAAGGAGCCGTCGGGGCGCTTCGAGGTCATCGACGAGGGCTCCACCAACGGCACCTTCGTCAACGGCAAGCGCGTCGTGCGCCAGTACCTGCAAAACGGCGACACCATCCAGCTCGGCCAGTGGACCGGGCCCGTGGCGCTCTCTGCCGGGCGCATGGCCATGGAGCTCAACCGCGAGGGCGTCTCCGTCAAGGACGACAAGGGCGTCATCAAGGTCCTCAAGGTCGGCGACGAGGGCGCCAAGGAGTGGGACCCGCTTCTGCGTGAAGCCGTGCGCGCGCCGATGCTCGTCAAGAGCGACCGTGGCGAGAAGTTCAAGAAGAAGAAGAAGGGCAAGAGCGCCGACGACATCGCGTTCCGCGCCACCGGTGACGTCCAGCGCGGGGCGATGAAGAGCCGGCTCGCGTGGGCCGGCGTCCTGACGTCGCCGATCGTCATCGCGCTGTTCTTCGGCGGCTACTTCGTCGTCTCGCTGCTGCACAAGGGCTCCACCTTCGATGCGCTCTCCCCGGGCGCCATCACCAACGCGCACGCGAGCGAGACGTTCATCGCCAAGGCCAAGGAGGCGGCGTCGGCGGAGAACAAGTTCGGCGGTCACACCACCTGCTTCGCGTGCCACCCCGGGCTCAACCGCGAGGTGACGGACACCGCCTGCTCGAGCTGCCACTCCCAGGTACCGACGTCGACGCACACCGAGGTGGGGCTCACCTGCTTCGACTGTCACGGCGAGCACAACGGCCGCAACTTCTCGCCGACGGCGCAGGCGCGGCTCGGCTGCGTCGGCTGCCACCAGGGCGACCCGCACGCGCGCCTCTTCGACAAGGGCGAGGGGAAGAAGGCGCGGGCCAAGGCGCCGGTGATCACGCAGGCGCAGCTCAACATCGACAAGGCCGAGGTGCACGAGAAGCACTTCAACATCGAGGGGCGCTGCGTCGCGTGCCACGCCGTCGCCGAGGGTGCGACGGCGCTGACCAGCCCGGAGGAGATCGCCAAGCAAGCGCGCAAGTCGTGCGGCATCTGCCACGCCGCCACCGACCCGCAGCCCGACGAGTGCGTGCGTTGCCACGTGCAGCACCCGAAGGACGCCGCGCTCGTCGAGTTCCTGAAGGCGCAGCCCACCAACGAAGACGACATCAAGCAGGCGCGCATCGATCCCGGCACCGTGCCCATCTTCCTCGCGCTCGCCTTCGGCATGACGCTGCCGCTCGTGCTCGCGGCGGTGGTCAAGCCGAAGCCGAAGCAGAAGAAGGAGCAGGTCGTCGAGGAGAAGGCGGGCGCCAAGCCTGCGGGCGCTCCCGCCGGCGCCGCGCCGCCTCCGCCCGGCCCGCCGGGCGCGCCGCCGCCCCCTCCCGGGGCGCGGGCTCCGGGGCCACCTCCCCCGCCACCGGGCGGGGCGCCGCCGCCTCCGCCGCCGGGCGGGGCGCCGCCGCCGCCGCCGCCACCGGGCGGGCGCGCGGCGCCGCCGCCGCCTCCGCCGCCGGGCGGCATGGCGCCGCCTCCGCCGCCTCCGCCGGGGGGCGCGCCGCCGCCGCCGCCTCCGCCGCCGGGGGGCCGCGTCGCGCCGCCGCCTCCGCCGCCGCCCGGCGGGGTCCCCGCGCCGCCGCCGCCGCCCGGTGGCGTGCCGCCTCCGCCTCCGCCCCCGGGAGGGATGGCGCCGCCTCCGCCTCCGCCGCCGGGCGGTGTGCCGCCTCCGCCCCCTCGTGCCGCGCCGCCGCCTCCCCCGGGAGTCCCGCCGCCGCCGCCGCCCCCCGGAGGCCCGCCGCCGCCGCCGCCCGCCGCGGCCCGGCCAGCGCCCGCGGCGCCGCCGCCTCCGCCCCCGCCCGCCGCGGTGGCGCCTCCGCCGCCTCCTGCGGCGCGGCCGGCGCCGCCGCCGCCACCCCCTCCCGCCGCGCGGCCAGCGCCGCCTCCGCCGCCTCCCGCGGCGCGGCCGGCGCCTCCACCGCCGCCGCCGGCAGCCGCACCTCCGCCGCCGGCGCCCCGGCCGGTGGCGCCGGCGCCGGTGCCCGCGCCTCCTCCGCCGGCTCCGGTGGTGCGCGCGGGGACCAAGGCCGCGATGCAGATCCCGGCACAGCCCGCCCCGGTGCCGGCGCAGCCCGCGGTGCGCGCGGGGACCAAGGCCGCGATGCAGATCCCCGACCCGCGCCAGGCGCCACAGCCGCCACAGCCGCCGCAGCAGGGGCAGCCGCCGCCACAGCAGCCGCCACCGCAGGGGCAGTTCCGCAACCCGACGACGGCCAAGGGGACGATGCTCGGGACCATGCCCGTCGTCGACGAGGACATGATCCGGCGCGCCCAGCAGCAGATCAACCAGGGCAAGCCCGGCACGCAGGTCTCCGGCAAGGGCGGCGCCGCGCCGCTGCCGCCGGACAAGGACAAGAAGTAGCGCTCGGCGGAGCACGCTCGCCGGCCCGCCGGAGCTGGGCCCGCCGGCGGGGATCCGGCCGCGCTCAGAAGACGTGCGCCGCGCCTGCAGGCAGAGCGAACGAGCCACCATTCGCAACCTGATGGTTGCACACGTCCACAGAGGCGGCTACGCAGGCGTAACCAGGAGGTTGCACATGTCTGCCCCGACCCCCAGCGATCGCATCGAGAAGGTCGTCACCCTCAACGCGCCCGTGTCGCGCGTGTGGCGCGCCGTCGCCGACAGCGCCGAATTCGGGCGCTGGTTCGGGGTGACGCTCGGCGGCCCGTTCGTCGAGGGGCGCGCCCTGCGCGGCACGTTCACGGGCGAGCTCCCGGTCGACGCCATCGCGTCACAGCAGCGCGCGCTCGGCCTGCCGCCGTCGCCGGTGAGGACGCCGCCCGCCGTGTTCTGCACCGTGGAGCGCGTCGAGCCGGAGCGCGCTCTCGCGTTTCGCTGGATCCCGTACGGCATCGACGCCGCCGTCGACCCCGCCCACGAGCCCACGACGCTCGTGGAATTCCGTCTCGAGGCCGTCCCCGAGGGCACGCGGCTCACCATCACGGAGTCGGGCTTCGACAAGGTCCCGGAGCACCGGCGCCGGCGTGCCTTCCTCATGAACGACGCCGGCTGGGCCGAGCAGGCGAAGAACATCGCGCGCCATGTCGAGGGCTGAGCGTCGAGCCGAACGCGTCGCCGACGCCGCGGCGGTGTTCTGCGCGCTCGGCGACGACACGCGCTTGTCGCTCGTGACCACCCTGGCAGACGGGATCGCGCGGACGGCGACGCAGCTCGCCGGCGGTGCGCCCATCTCCCGCCAGGCGGTGATGAAGCACCTGAAGGTCCTCGAGGCCGCGCGGCTCGTGCGCCGGGTCCCCGAGGGGCGCGCGGTGCTCTACGGGCTCGACGTCGAACGCATCGACGACGCGGGCGCCTTCCTCCACGGCATCTCCGCGGGCTGGGACCGCGCCATCGCTCGGCTGCGGCGCCTCGTCGAGGACGAGCGGGACCCGTAGGCCCCGCGCAGTCGCCACACGCGGCGACGCGGCCGCGGCGTCAGGCGGACTTCACGAGCTCCACGATCGCCTGCACCGCGCCCGTCACCGCCCCGAGCGCGCCCGCCCCCTCGCCGCCGATCTGCGTGATCCTCATCTCGCCGATGTGGCCGCCGACGGCGCCGGCGAGCTCCGGCAGCTTCTCTGCGAGCTTCAGGCGCGCCGCGGCCTCCACCGTCGTCACCCGCGCTTGCGCCATCGCCTGCGCCACCGCCGCGCTGCCCTCGCCCTCGAGGCGCACGAGATCCGCTTCCGCGCGCCGCTCGTCGACGTGGATCGCGAGCTCGGCGCGCGCGAGGTCCGCGCGGCGCGCCGCCGCCTCCGCGAGCGCCGCGAACGACGCGAGCTGCGCCTCCGCCTCGATCTTCTTGAGCTCTTCGAGGCGCGTCTTGCGTTTGGTCTCCGCCTCGCGCTCGGCGAGCACGATCTCCTGCTTCTTTCGCTCGAGCGCCGCCTTCTCGACCAGCTTGGCCTCCTCGAGCTCGCGCTGCACCTGCGCCCGCCGCAGCTCGTCGGCGCGACGGATCTCGAGCTCCTGCTGCGCGAGCTCCTGCTTGCGCGCGGCGACGACGAGGGCGGCCTGGATGCGCGCCTCCTCGATGGCCCGATTGCACGCCGCTTCGCGCGCCGTGATCTCCTTTTCGGCCTCGGCGCGGGCTTCGCGGGCGCTGCGGTCGAGGGCGGCGCGGTAGGGCGCCTGCATCTGCGCGAAGACGGCGTCGGACAGGACGCGCACCTCCTGGATCTCGATGGTGTCGACGACGATGCCCCAGCCCTGGTCGGTGGCGTCGTCGATGCGCCCGTCGCCGCCCACCACCGGCGCCACCTCCTTCAGGAGCTCCTGGGCGAGGGCGACCTTCCGCTTCTGCAAACAGTCGTCGAGGCCGAGGTTGGCGATGAGCCGGCGCGCGCCGCCCACGAACATCGACGTGAGCGTCTCCTCGAGCTTCTCCTGCGCGCGCTCCGGGTAGCTGAAGTTGAGCACGCGGTAGGCGATCAGCGGGTCGGCGATGCGGTAGACGGCGAGGCCGGTGACCTCGATGCCCACGCGCTCGACGGTGACCTGGTCGGCGCGGAAGCGGAGCCGCTGCAGCGACGTCGGGATCACGGCGACCGAGTCCCACGGGAGCTTGAAGCACGTCGCGCCCTGGCCGCTCGAGCGCGTGCGCACGCGGCCCTGTCGCACGTGGACGAGGAACTCCGAGGGCTTTGCCGACACGAAGCCCCACCGCTTGGTCTTCGCGGGGTCCTCGACGGGGCGCCCCTCGCGCCAGCCCGTGCGCTCCTTGGGCCGCTCGGTCACGTGGATGTGCGTCGTCGCTGCCTTGTTCATCGCCACCTCCTGGCACCCGCTCTCCATGGCGCGTGCCACGGGGCGCGCCGCGCGGCACCGCGTCCGCATCCCGCCCACGCCGCGCCGCCTGCTCCGAAGCGGAGCAGGCGCTTGCGCCGTCCTCGCGCAGCTCGGGCGCGGCGCGCAGTCGATCAGCGCTCTCGCGGCGGCGTTCGACATGACGCTCACGGGCGTGAAGAAGCACGTCCGCGTCCTCGAAGACGCAGGCCTGGTGACGACGGAGAAGGCCGGCCGCGTCCGCACCTGCCGGCTCGGTCCGCGCCGGCTCGAGGACGAGACGGCGTTCATCGAGGCGTACAGAGAGACGCTCGAGGACAACCTCGATCGCCTCGGCGGGCTGCTCGAGCGCACACGGAAGAGGCGATGACGACGACGGAGACCCTGCACGTCGGCACACCCGCCGAGCGCGAGATCCGCGTCGAGCGCACGTTCCACGCGGCCCGCGACCGCGTCTGGCGCGCGCAGCGCGAGCGGTGCGCGGCGGCGCGAGCGGTGCGCGGCGGCGCGGCGGCGCGAGCGGTGCGCGGCGGCGCGAGCGGTGCGCGGCGGCGCTCGGCGCGAGCGGTGCGCGGCGGCGCGAGCGGTGGGCGGCGGCGCGAGCGGTGCGCGGCGGCGCTCGGCGCGAGCGGTGCGCGGCGGCGCGAGCGGTGCGCGGCGGCGCTCAACGCGAGCGGTGCGCGGCGGCGCGAGCGGTGCGAGCGGTGCGCGGCGGCGCTCGGCGCGAGCGGTGCGCGGCGGCGCTCGGCGCGAGCGGTGCGCGGCGGCGCTCGGCGCGAGCCGTGCGCGGCGGCGCGCGGCGCACGTCGACGACGGCTGGTGACGCTCCGCCGTCGAGGAGACGGGCGAACGACCGACGGCTACCGCGACGATGCTGCGTTGTCCGGAAACCGGGGTGCTCCGGCGATGCGTTGATGCATCGCGGGCCCGCGCACGGCGAAACCTCGATTGGAGGTGGCTATGAAGCGCGGGTGGCTCGTCGGTTTGTTCTTCGTCGTTTCGTGTGGGCACGAGGTGCTCGATCCCCAGCCACAGCGCGCCCCCACCGACACCGGTGATCCCGGCTCGCAGGGCCCCGTCACGGGCCAGCAAAACGCCCCTGCCCCGAACGACTCCGGCGATCTCCCCGCGTGCGCGGCCGACGAGTGCGTCGCCGGCGACGGCTACTGCGACGTCGGCTTCTGCGCCGGGTGCGACGCCGACGCCGACTGCGACGGCACCGACCCCGGCGCGGATCCGGGCGACCTCCCGGCATGCACCGCGGACGACTGCGTCGCCGGCGACGGCTTGTGTGACGTGGGCTTCTGCGCCGAATGCAGCACCGACCCCGACTGCGACGACGCGGGGACCACCGACCCCACGGACCCGGGCGATCTCCCGGCGTGCACCGCCGACGACTGCGTCGCCGGCGACGGCTTGTGCGACGTGGGCTTCTGCGCCGAATGCAGCGCCGACCCCGACTGCGACGGCGCCACCGACCCCGGCACCGACCCCGGCACCGACTTGCCGGCGTGCCAGGCGGACGAGTGCGTCGCGGGTGACGGCTACTGCGACGTCGGCTACTGCGACTGCGCCGCCGACGCCGACTGCAGCGACGCGCCCCCGGACGACCTGCCCGCCTGCGCGGCCGACGAGTGCGTCGACGGGGACGGCTTGTGCGACGTGGGCTTCTGCGACTGCGCCGCCGACTCCGACTGCACCGACGCCGGCAACGGCGATTGCGGCGGCGGCGGCGGCGGCGGCACGGGCGGCGGCGGCGGCGGCGGGACCGGCGGCCTGCCTTCCTGCCCCGACGACTACTGCGTCGCCGGCGACGGCTTCTGCGACGTCGGCGCCTGCGCCGAGTGCACCGCCGACCCCGACTGCTGACGTGCGCGCCTGCTCGTGGCGCCGTAGGATGGCGACGTGGTGGACCTCGTCACGCTCGCCATCCCGTTTTTCTTCCTGGGGATGCTCGTCGAGCTCATCGTCGGGAGAGTGCGCAAGCGGCCGGTGTTTCGCGGGCCCGACGTCGCCGCCAATCTGGCGCTCGGCACCATGCAGACGCTGGTGGGCGTCGTCGGCGGCGTCGTCATCATCGGCGGCTACCAGTGGATTTGGACGCACGCGCGACTGAGCACCATCCACGACGACAATGCGGTCGCGTGGGTGGTGCTCTTCGTTGGACTGGATTTCCTCTATTATTGGTTTCACCGGGCCGCCCACCGAATCAACATCGCGTGGGCGTCGCACGCGCCGCACCACTCGAGCGAGGACTTCAATCTGGCGGTGGCGCTGCGGCAGGGGCCGCTGCAGCCGTTCATATCCCACGTCTTCTATCTGCCGCTCGCGTTCGCCGGCTTTCCCCTCGCGATGTTCGCGGTGGTCGGCAGCATCAACACCATCATCCAGTTCTGGGTGCACACCGAGCTCGTCGGAAAGCTCGGGCCGCTCGAGTGGATCTTCAACACGCCCTCGCACCATCGCGTGCACCACGGCTGCAACGGTCGCTACATCGACCGCAACCACGGCGGTGTCTTCATCGTGTGGGATCGGCTCTTCGGCACCTTCGAGCCCGAGGCGGACCGCCCGGTGTACGGCACGGTCAAGCAGCTCACGACATGGAACCCGCTTGCCGCCGCCGTCGCCCCGTTCGTCGACATCGCCCGGCTCGCGCGGCGCGCGCCCCGCTTGCGGGACAAGCTGCTCGTGTGGCTGAAGCCGCCGGAGTGGGTGCCGCCGGGCGTGAGCATCGAGGTCCCCGACGTCGTGGTGCGCCCGCGCTTCGACGCGCGCCCGTCGCCGGCGGCGTCGCGCTACGTGACGCCGATGTTCATCGTCACGCTCCTGGCCGTCGTGGGATTCCTGTTCTTCGGCGCGTCGCACATGAGCACGAGCGGCGTGTGGCTCACGGCTGTCTGGCTCACGGTGTCGTTCGCGAGCCTGGGCGCGCTCCTCGACGGCCGCGCATGGGCGAAGCCCCTCGAGGTCGCGCGCCTGCTGGCGGTCCTGCCGCTCGCGGCCGCGATGTTCGCCGCGTGAGCTCGGCGTCAGCCGTCGCCCGCGCCTGTTCCCGTGTGCGGGGGCCACACGCCCGGCGGGCAGGGCTTCACGGCGTCGAGCGGGCGCACGACGAAGCCGAGCCGCACATAGAGCAGCACCCGCACCGACGGGACGCCGTCGACGTCGAGCAGGCGCTCGACGCGACAGACGCCGAGCGCGGGCTCCGCGGGAATGACGACGAGGTCGCCGGGCTTCACTTGCCCTTCTTGAGCGTCACCTTGTCGAGCGAGACCTTGACCTCGTTCTGGATGCCGGGCTGGTGCTTGCAGCCGGCGGCGAGCAGGGAGTCGAACAGGCCCTTGCGGATGACGGAGCCGGTGGCCTTCTCGATGTCGAACTGCGCCGGGGCCGTGCTCTTGACCTCGATGGTGTCGCCCTTCTTCTCGGCGGTCACGGGGAAGCTGACGGGGATCTCGACGGAGTCCCACAACACGAGCTTGCCGTTGACCGTGCCTTCGACGCTCTTGCCCTCCTTGGGCGTGGCCGCGTCACCCTCGACGCCGTCGAGGACGAGGCCGGCCTTGGTGACGCCGCTTTGCAGCTTGGCCGAGAGCGTCTTCCACACGCCCTCGACGGCGGTCTTGTGCGCGGCGTCGGCGAAGGGCGCGGCGCCGAAGAAGGCCTGAACGACGTTGGCGTCGCGAACGGGGTTGCCGGCGCCGTCCTTGCTCACGGTGGCGAGCTTGGTGAGGTCGACGGTGAACACGCCCTTCTTGCTCTTTGCGTCGTACGCGCCGGCGGCGGCCCCGGAGAGCTTGCCGGTGATGGGGCCGGCGGAGTTGCTGACGATGGTGAAGGAGACGTCGGTGCCCGTGGGGTCGACCGTCCAGGTGGTCTTGCCCTTGGGGGCCTCGGGGATCTTGTGCGCGCCCGGCGCGATGCCCGCGGGCTCGGGCTGTGGGGGCGTCGCCGGCGGCGCAGGCGTCGGCGTCGCGGGCGGCGTCGCGGGCGCGGGCGCCGGGGCCGGCGCCGGGGGCGCGGCCGGCTCCGTCTTGGGGCAGGCCGCCGAAGTGACGACGCAGAGCGAGAAGGCGAGGGCGAGGGGTGCGATGCGCAGCATGTCGGAAGTCCTTCTGTGAGACGCTCGAGATAGATCGCTTTTGGTGATGACGAAAGCGCGATAAGCAGTGGTGCTCACCGTGGTTTTTTTCCGGAGCCGAAATGCCCCGCGTCGTCGTCGCCGATGATCACCCAATCTTCTTGAAGGGCCTCGTCGAGGTCCTCGAAGACGCGGGTTTCGACGTCGTGGGCCAGGCAAATGACGGCGAGCGCCTGTTGGCGTTGGTGCGCGAGCATCGCCCCGACCTCGCCGTCATCGACATCTCCATGCCCGTGCTCGACGGCCTGGCGGTGCTGCGTCGAGCGCGCGAGGAGAACGTCGAATGCACCTTCGTCGTGCTCTCGCTTCACGACGAGAAGGCCACGGTGAAGGCGGCGCTCACGCTCGGTGCGCGCGCGTACGTCAAGAAGGCCAACGCCACCGAAGAGATCATCGAAGCGGCGCGGGCGGCGCTCTCCGGCAGCACGTGGACGAGCCCCGACGACGAAGGCGGCGCCGGCGCGCCGGTGACGTCATTCGAGCGCCTCACCCCCGCCGAGCTGCGCGTGATGATTCTGCTCGCGGACAACATGACGAGCCCGCAGATCGCCGAGCGCCTCGGCCTCTCGGTGCGCACCGTGCAGAACCACCGCGCGCACATTTGCGAGAAGCTCCTGCTGAGTGGAAGCCATCGCTTGTTGCAGCTCGCGCTCGAGAACAAGGACCGCATCCAGGTCCTGCTGCGCGCGCAGGACGCGACCTCCACGTAGCGCGAATCGAGTCGGGACCGCGCTCGCTCGGCGTGCGCGCCGCGCTCCGGTCGGCATGAGCAGTCGTTCTCATTGAGTCGTGCCCGAGACGTGTTAACGGCGCACTCCACCGTGCTCGCACAAGGAGTGCTCGAATGAAGAAGCTCTGCGTCTTCTGCGCCGCCCTCGGCCTCGTCGCCGCCGCCGGTTGCAAGACCACCACCAACAGCATTCGCGTCCCCCGCATCGGCGTGGTCGCGCAGGATCTCGAGCGCAATGAATACGTCGTGCTCGGGAACGCCGAGGGCGAGTCCTGCGTCGAGCAGAGCTGCTGGTTCGGCTTCTTTTGCTCCGTGAAGGACGACGCGGGCAACAGCATCAACGTCGTCGACGACAACGGCGTCGAGCTGCTCGGTGCGGGGCTCGGCTCGAGCGACGACGTCGCCTACGTCGCCGAGGATCGCGCGATGTACGGTGCGCTGCAGAAGCAGAAGGACGCCGACGCGGTGTTCACGCCGCGAAAGACCATGGAGCTCGAGACGAAGTCCGTGTTCGTCAACTCGAGCATCAAGGCGTGCGTGCACGTGTTCGGAAAGAGCGTGCGCATCAAGACCGACGAGGAGCTGGCAGCGGGCTCGGCCGCCGCCGCGCCGCCGCCGCCGCCGCCGCCGCCGTCCGCGGCGCCGCCGCCGTCCGCGGAGCCGCCGCCGCCCGCGCCCGCGCAGACGGCGCCTCCTCCGTCCGCGACGCCGCCCGCGGAGCCGCCGCCTCCCGCCCCGACGCCCTCGAACGGCTGAGCCCCTCACCGACCTCACAGGAGAAATCCCCATGACGCACCCAAAGACCGTCGCCCTCTGCGCCGTCGCGCTCGCCTTCACGGCCGCGTGCGGCACCACCAGGATCGCCACCATCCCGGGCATGGACATCACCACGCGGCTCGGCCGCGCCGACTACGTCGTGCTCGGCACCGCCACGGGCCAGGCCTGCGCGGAGGAGAGCTGCTTCCTCGGGAGCTGCAGCAAGAAGGCGAGCGTCGCCGGCGAGGAGCTCCTCGACGGCCGCTCCGAGTCGGAGAGCCTGCGCAACGCGCGCACGGCCAAGGTGGACCTCGGACCGCTGGCGTTCCTGTTCGGCACCGGCGGCGGCGGAACGAGCGGCAAGAACATCGCCAAGAGCATCGCGATGTACAAAGCCATCGCGTCCATCCCCGAAGCCGACGCCATGCTGAGCCCGCGCTACGACGTGGAGACCTCGGAGGACACCGTGCCGTTCATCTCGCGCACGGTGAAGTCCTGCGTCACCGTCCGTGGCAAGGCCGTGCACATCAAGTCCGACGAGGAGATGGCCCGCAAGTGAGCCTGTGGGTCACACCAGGCTGCGCGCGATGATCTCTTTCATGATCTCGGTGGTGCCGCCGTAGATGCGCTGCACCCGGGCGTCGAGGTACGCCTTGGCGATGGGGTACTCCATCATGTAGCCGTAGCCGCCGAAGAGCTGCAGGCAGCCGTCCACCACGCGCCCGAGCATCTCACTGCACCAGTACTTCGCCATCGACGCCTCGACGGTGAGGTTCTCTTCCTTCTCGAGGCGGCGGATGCAGTCGTCGACGAACGTTTCGCCGAGCTTCTGCTCGGTGGCCATCTCGGCCAGGCGGAACTTGGTGTTCTGGAACGCCGAGATCGGCTTGCCGAAGGCCTTGCGGTCCTTCACGTAGTCGATGGTGGTCTCGAGGCACGCGGCGGCGCCGGCCACCGAGGCGATGGCGATGACCATGCGCTCCTGCGCGAGCTGCTTCATCAGGTAGATGAAGCCCTGGCCGCGCTCGCCGATCAGCATGCCCTTGGGCACGCGGCAGTCCTCGAAGTGCATCTCCGAGGTGTCCTGCGCGTGCATGCCGATCTTCTCGAGGCGCTTGCCGCGCACGAAGCCCTTGGCGTCCGACGGCACGACGATGAGCGATTGTGTGGACCAGCCGTCGCCCTCCTCGGTGCGCGCGACGACGATGGTGAGGTCGCAGAGCTGGCCGTTGCTGATGAAGGTCTTGCTGCCGTTGATGACCCACTCGTCGCCGTCGAGCACCGCCTTGGTCTTGATGCCCTGCAGATCGCTGCCCGTGCCCGGCTCGCTCATGGCGATGGCGCCGATGAGCTTGCCGGAGGCCATGCCGGGCAGGAAGCGCTGCTTCAGCTCGTCGGTGCCGAAGTTCTCGATGTACGGCGCGACGATGTCCGAGTGCAAAGAGAACGCGACGCCGGAGGCGTGGGCGCGGGAGATCTCCTCCTGGACGACGGCGGCGTAGCGAAACGGCAGGCCGCTGCCGCCGTAGTCCGGCGACTGCGGGATGCAGAGGAAGCCGGCCGCGCCCGCCTTCTCCCACAGCGCGCGCGGGACCACGCCGTCGCGCTCCCACTGCGGGTGAAACGGCTTCACCTCCTTTTCGAAGAACTTGCGGACGGAGTCGCGAAAGGCGCGGAGGTCGTCGTCGTACATGGACTCGTGCATGAGCCCTTGGTAGCGACGATTGACATTTGTGTCAATCCGCCGTGTCGCCGCCCCAGAACGCCGCGGCGCGGCGCCGCACCAGCTCCGCCTCGATCGTCGGATCCATGGTGCCGAGGGCCCGCTGCTCGAGGAGGTCGAACCAGGGGAGCGCGCGCGTCTCGGTGGCGAGGCGGCGGACGAGCTCGTCGGTCTTGCCGATGACCTTGGCGGGAACGCCGCCGACGATGGTGCCCTCGGGCACGTCGCGGGTGACGATGGCGCCGGCCGCGACGATGGCGCGAGGGCCGATGGTGACGCCGCCGAGGACGACGGCGTTGTAGCCGATGAAGACGTCGTCCTTGATGTCGATCTTGCCGACGCCCTCGAGCCGGACGCCGTACGCCCGCTCGAGGACGCTGACGCTGCCGTCGTGCCCGATGAGGGCGCACTTGCTGAGGACGACGTTGTTGCCGATGCGCACGTAGGCCGGATCGGTGATCTCGACGCCGGGCAGGATCATGACGTCGTCGCCGATGGCGGCGAGGCGGCCGTGGCGCCGCATCCAGTCGGCGTGGTCGACGCCGTCGTGGTGGTAGAGGCGGCGGTACACGCGGTAGCCGATGCCGTGCTCGATCGAGAGCTTGCGAAGGTAGGGACGAAGTGCGCGCCGGATCACAGGTGTGCAGCCTACCGCCCCGAGGCGACAACCGCGCGCGCCGGGCCGTCGTACCCCCCACATGACGACAGCCATCGACGCCTCCGAGCACCCCCACACGGGGGCGCACCGCCTCTTCGAGGCCTTCGGCATCGCGGCGGCGGCGGCGCTCCTCACGGGGATCTCGCTGCGTACCGGCCGCGCCATCGTGGACGCACCGCGCCTGTCCTTCATCGCCGCGGGCGCGGCGCTCGCGGGCGTGGTCCTCGCGGACCTCTTCAGCGGCGTCGTCCACTGGGCCTTCGATCGCTACGGCGGCGAGGACACGCCGATCATCGGCGCGAGCTTCGTGAGGCCCTTTCGCCTGCACCACACGGATCCCGGCGACATCCTGCGCCACGGCTTCCTCGAGACCAACGGCAACACGTCGCTGGCGGTGGTGGTCCCGCTCTCGCTCCTGTTCGCGCTGCCCGTGTCGCGACCCGCCGGCCTGTTCGCGGTGGTGGCGCTGGCGACGGCGAGCCTGCTCGCCGTGCTCACCAACCAGCTCCACAAGTGGGCCCACGACGACGACCCGCCGGCGCTCGTCGCGCTGCTGCAGCGCTGCCACGTGATCCTCCCGCGCGATCACCACGCGCTGCACCACGCTCACCCGCACGAGACGCACTACTGCATCACCACCGGTTGGCTGAACGCCACGCTCGCAGGCGCGTGGCCCGCGCTCGAGCGAGCGCTCGCGCGCTGCGGCGTCGCCGCGCACCGGGACGCAGGCGCGCCGTCAGTCGAGCTTGAGGCCGACTGAGACGCTCAACGACGGTCCCTCGCCGCTTCGCTCGAGGACCTTGTCCCCTTGCGTGAGGAGCGTCTCTCCGGCGAGGAGGTTCGCGGCCTTGGCGCTCAAGGAGAGGTTCCAGGGGAGGTCCTGCACGACGACGACATCGAGCTCGTGGAAGGGTTGTTCGTAGACGTCGGGCGCGCCGAGCACGCCGACGTCGCGGATGCGCGCGCCGAAGACGTTGTACAGCACGGTGACGCTGCTGCCGTCGCGCTGCCAGCCGGCCTGCGCGTTCAGCACCCACGGAGACTGGCCGGCCAGGGGGCGCGTCGTCGACGTCTGGACGCCGCCGTCCGGCAACTGCACCTGCGACCAGATGAGGGCGGCGTTGCCGCCGACGAAGAACGCGTCGAGCAACGGCGTCACGCGGCCGAGACCGGCGCGGGCCTCCAGCTCGGCGCCGGCGTTGACGGCGGAGTCGGCGTTGTCCCACGTGACGGCTTGGTCGGAGCCGGGCGTGATGACCTCCTCGATGGGGTTTTGAAAGCGCTTGGCGAACAGCGCCACCGACAGCGTCTCGGTGGGCGAGGGGTACCACTCGAAGCGCGCGTCGAGGTGCGCGATGGACGCGGACACGAGGTCCGCGTTGCCGTGGCGCGAGCGCCCCGCCGTGACGTCGGTGAACACCGCGGGTGACAGCTCGCGCAGCTCGGGGCGCGAGACGGTGAGCGCGCCGGCCACGCGCAACTGCATGTCGTCGGCGAACTCCCAGGTGAGCCCCGCGCTCGGCAGGACGTCGACGGAGTCGAGGTTCGCGAGCGCGGGCGTGGCGTCGGCGTTGAACAGCTCGAAGGTCTTCACGCCGATGTGCGACGCCTCGACGCGCGCGCCTGCCGACAGCATGAGGTCGAACGGGAGCGGGACGTCGGCGAGGGCGTAGGTGGATCCGATGAGCGAGAGCCCCTCGTAGTTGTCCGTCTTGCGCGTGGATTCGCTGAGGACGAAGCCGCCCGGGCCGATGTTGTCCGGCGTGAAGACCTCGTCGGCGTCGCGCTTGCGGACGTCCGCGGTGCCGACGGACTCGCCCTTGAAGAGGAACTTGAAGCGTCGTGTGTCGGCCGAGCGGCTCTTGGTGGTGAGGCCGATGCCGGTCTTGACGTCACCGTCCTCGAGCAAGGGCACCTTCCAGCTCAGCTCGGCGTCGTGGCTCTGGTCCATCAACGTCGAGTACAGGCGCTGGTTGCCCTCGGGACGGTCGGAGAGCAGCAGCGCGCCGCTGTTGGGGTCGCGGTCGTAGCGGGTCTCCCTCTGGTCGGGCTCGTCGCGGAGGGCGACGGCGTAGGCATAGCGCCACGACAGCGTGGAGGAGAGCCACGGCAGATCGTGCTCGCCCGAGAGCCGCTCGGAGAAGAGCGTGCGCTCCGTCCAGTCGATGCGGGTGGCGCGGACGTCGGCGCCGACGTCGCGGTCGAACCCGGAGAGCAGCCGCGCGTCGTCGTCGGTGACGCGCTGGAGGAACGTGGTGCACTGGAGCGCGAGGCCGGCGGCCTCGAGGCCGGTGCCGAGGAGGCCGCCGAGGCGAACGTTGCGGTCGACGCCCTCGACGGTGGCGTCCTCGAGGGGGGCGAGCGCGCCGCCGGTGCCGACGGCGTACTTGTGGTGCTCCTCGTCGCTGCGGGTCCAGTCCTGGGCCCAGGACGCGGAGCCGATGACGCCGAGCCGGGCGCCGAAGAGGTCGAAGCGGTCGCCGAAGCCGACGCCGAGCGACGCCGAAGGGGGCACCGCCTCGCGGGTGGTGTCCCAGGTGCGCGGGAGGCTCTCGCCGAGGCGCTCGAGCTCGGCGGGGGCGTACCCGCCGGGGACGAGGGTGCTCTTCTCGGCCAGGGGCCCGCGGGCGGAGGCGGCGACGAGGCCGGCGGGCATCGCGCGGGCGCCGTCGTCCACGCCGAGGAAGTCGAGGCCGCCGCCCTGGGCCCGGGGCCCCGGAGCGAGAGTGGTCCCGAGCGTGCCTGCGAGACTTCCATGAATATCGAAGTATGGCTTCTCCGGGATGCGGCGGCTCTGGAGGAGCACGGCGCCGCCGCCGAAGTCGCCCGGGAGGTCCGGCGACCAGGTCTTTTGGACGACGACGCTCGAGAGCGCTCCGGCGGGGAACATGTCGAGGGGGACCACGCGGCGCTCGGGCTCGGGGGACGGCAAGGTGGCGCCGTCGAGGAGCGTCGACGAGTAGCGCTCGCCGAGGCCGCGCACGTAGACGTACTTGCCGCCGACGACGGTGAGGCCGGTGGCGCGCTTGAGCGCGGCTGCGGCGTCGGCGTCGCCGGAGCGCCGCATCTGATCGCTCCCGATGACCTCGACCACCTGATGCTCTTCGCGTTTGACGTCGACGGAGGCGGCGAGGGCGCCCTCGATGTACGGCGCGTGGACCACGAGCTCGTCCAGCTCGGACGCCGCGGGCACGAGCTCGACGCGCAGCGCGGCGGCGCTCGCGGGCACCTCGACGACGCGGGGGGCCGAGCGCGGGTGGATGAACGAGAGGCTCGCCGGGCCCGCGGGGAGGGCGGCGCTCAGGTGGCCGGCGCCGTCGGTGACGCCGAGGGCGCCGCCGCCCTGGAGGTAACAGCGCACCTCGGGGAGGGCGGCGCCGTCGAGCGCATTGACGACGGTGAGGACGACGCTCCTGGTCTGGGATGACCCTACGACGCTCGCGCGATTATCGGACTGAGGGGCGTCGGCGGGGTCCGCGCCGGGCGCGTCGATGGTGACGCCGCAGCCGGCGGGCCCCGATCGCACGGTCGCGATGACGTCTGCGACCTGGCCCGGGCCGACGCGGACCCGCACCTGCGCCCGGCACCCGCCGCGCACCTCCGGCGTCTCGGGCGCCTCGACCACGAGCAGGTGGGCGCCCGCGTCGACGTCGAGGACCGCGCGTCCGTCGAGGTCCGTCACGCGCCCGGTGCCGCCGTCCGCATGAACGACGAGGGCCGCGGGGCGCCCCTCGCCGTCGAACGCGACCACCGAGATGACGGCCCGCGCGTCGTCGCGCGCCGCGTCCTCGCCGGACGCGTGGGCGGCGGGCTCACGCGCCGCGTCCGCCGCCGCCGGCGTCGCCGCGGCCGCGAGCGCGAAGAGGGCCGTCATCAGCGCGCGCACGGTCCCGTCCCTTCCCGGCAGACCGCGATGGCCGCGCGCAGGTCGGTCGCGCGCTCGAACCACGTGTCGCCGCCGACGCCGTCGAGCAGCGCGCTCGCGCGCTCGTCGTCACCTGTTTGGAAGTGCGCGTACGCCAGCGCGTACCGCACGGCGTCGTCGCTCACGAGCCCCGCGCGCGCGAGGCGCGGCTCCAGCGCCAGCGCGCGATCCCATTCGCGTCCGTCGACGAGGATCGCCAGGCGTTGGCGCAGGCGAGCGCCCGTGTCGGCGACGACGGCGTTGTCTTCCAGCGCCGCGCGCCGGTCCCCGGCCGAGCGCAACAGCTCCGCGGCGTCCGCGGACCTCGCCGGCGCGAGCAGCGCGCAGCGCTGCGCCGTGAGCGCCGCCAGCCGCGGCCGCGCCTCCATGCGCATCGCCAGCGCACAGAAGCGCGCGTCGTCCGGGAAGCGCGCGAGGCCCGCGTCCACCAGCAGCTCCGCCGCCGCCGTCGCCGTCGCCCGCAGCGACGACGCCAGCGCAGCGAGCTCGTCGGCGTCGAGCGCGGCGGCGACGTCGCGCGCGTCGTCTTCGTCGTCGAGCCCCGCGCCGCAGAGGAGCCGCAGCCGCTCCGCGCGCAGCCGCGTCGTCGCGTGCGCCGCGATGCCGGCGTTCAAGTCATCGACGGCGCGCGCGAGGTTCCCCGCGCGCTTGTCGCAGTCCGCCTGCACGAGCACCGCCTTGTCGTCGACGTGCACGGCGTCACCTGCCCGGGAAAGCGCGGCGAGCGCCGCCTCGCAGCGGCCCGCGGCGCGCTCTGCCGTGCCCAGCGCGATCTCCATGCTCGTCGACAGCGCCGCGCCGCTGTTCTGCGCCGCCGCCTGCGCCGCGCGCAGGGGCGCCGCCGCCTCCGCGTCGCGGCCCACCGCGAGGAGGGCGAGCCCCTGTAGGCGCGCGCGGCGGAACGCGTGTCGCGCCGCGGGCGGGTCCGCGACACGCCCGAGCGCATCGAGCGCCGTCTTGGCGTCGCCGTGGGCGAGCGCCTCCTCGGCCTGCGCGAGCGCGAGCTCGTCGTGCGCGTCGGGCGCCGGCGCGTGGTGCCGCCGCGCGAGCGCCGGCGCGGTCCACAGCGCAACGACGAGCGCGACGGCGAGGGAGCTTCGTCGGGCGGCGATCGTGCTCATGCGTGATCCAGCGTGAAGCGAATGACCTGCCGCACCCAGGCCTGCGTCGGGCGCCCGGCGGCGGTGGCCGGCTCGAAGGAGAACCGGCGCGCGGCGGCGACGGCGGCGTCGTCGAACACGCCCGGGGGGTCGGCGTCGAGCACGCGGACGTCGCGCACCTGGCCGCGCTCGTCGACGAGGAGCTGGAGCACCACGCGCCCCTCGAGGCCCTTGTGTCGCGCGCTCGCAGGGTACTGCGGCGCCGCTCGCGACAGCGCGCGAGGAGGGCGCGGCGGCTCCTTGGGCTGCGCTTGTTCGTCGTCGGGCGGCGCCGGAGGAGCGAGGGCGCCGATCCCGCCGAAGCCGCCCGCGGCGTCGCCGTCCCCGCCGCCGTCGCCCGCCGCGTCCGCGAAGAAGCTCGGGGCGAACGACGGCGCCGCCGGGGCCGGCGCCAAAGACGGCGCGGCGGCGCGACGCGTCGCCTTCGGCGGTGGCGGCGGCGCCAGGGGCGGATCTTCCGGCGGGAGCTCTTCGCTCGGCGCGATGGCCATGGCCATGGTGGTGGCGTGCGCGCGCTGCGGGCGGCGCGTCAGCGACCAGGCGCCGAACGCGAGGTGCGCGAGGAGCGCGCCCGTCAGCGCCACGGCGACGAGCCGCAGCGCGCGGACGAGCCCGCGCTTTTCGCCGACGATGTGGTCCGCGGAGATGACCGCGGGCGCAGCCGGAGCGCCGCTTCGGTCGCGCGGGGCGGCGCCGCACGCCTGCAGCGCCCGCAGCCGGCGGCGCAGGCGCTCGTCCGTCGAGGGAAAGGCGCGCAGCGGACCGGCGTCGCGCGCGAGGGGGCGCGGCCGCCGATCCGCGGACGCGTCGAACGCGCCCGCTTCGGACGTCGCCGCGCGCGAGGCCTCGGCGACGGCGGCGGCGGGGATGCGCAGGCGCGGCCAACCGGCGACGCGCGGGCGCGCGCGGCGCAGGCCGGACGCGGGCGCGGCGTCCCGGCTCGCCGGCATCTTCAGCCGGAGCACGACGACGCCCGTCGGGCGGGTCGCGCGGTCGTCGGGGGCGCGGCTCACGCCGTCCTCGCCGCCCGCGCGGCGGCGACGAGGCGCAGGGCGCCGCGCTCGAGGACGACTTTGAGGCGCTCGCCCGCGCCGCGCGTGAGCACCCACAGAGCGGCCGCGGGGACGCCGAGGAGGAACGGCAGCGCCGCGCCGGCGGGGTGCGGGGCGGGCCCGAAGCACGCGGCGGCCGCGAGGGCCAGCGCGGAGAGCGCGGAGGCGACGAAGACCCGCTCGCGCCGGTCGACGCGCGCGCCCTCGTCGAGGAGCGCGTCGCCCGCTTCGTCGAGGACGGCGTCGTCGTCCGCGGCGCGCGCGGCGGCGGCCACGGTGGCGGCGAGGGCGGCCCCGGCCCGGCCGGCGGCGCGGCACACGACCTCGGCGGTGGCGGTGTCGCCGACCTCGACGAGACGGACCGCGCGGGCGAGCACGGCGTTCGCGCGCTTCTTGTCGCGAACGAGCAGGACGAGGTGCGCCGCGCCGAGGAGCACCGAGAGGAGCGCGAGCGCGCCGGCCCCCGCGCCGAACGGACCTCCCGCGCGGGCGACGAGGCCGGGCGCCTCGTCCGCGGCGAGGGCGCGCGCGGGGCTCGACAACAAGAGCGGGAGCGGGCCGTCGCCGTCGACGAACGCGCGCGCGTCGGCGGTGTCGGCGCCCTCCACCACCTGCGGCGGCGCATCGCCGAGCGACGCCAGCGGGCCGGCGGCGTGGGCGGCGGCGCCCACGCGCGCGACGTGCCCCACTTCGAGAATCCTTCCAGTGACGAAGTCACCGTCCGCGGAGAAGAACCCGCTGTCCATCGCGCGCGTCCGGGACCCGCGCTCGACGTCTTTGGCGGCGGCGGCGAGGACGGCCTCGAGGTCGCCGTCGGCGTGCACGCCGCGCTTTGCCAGGGCGGCCTTGAGGGAGCGCACGGCGGGGACGAGCGACGCGTCGTCGACGGCGCCGGCCCGCTCGAGCTCGGAGATCCGGGCGGCGATGCCGTCGGTCCTCGCGCGCTCCGCGACGAGCGTGGCCTCGAGGCCGGCCAGCTTGGCGCGCTCGGCGGCGGCGCGCGCGGCGCTCTCCTTGTCGACGTCGACCTTGGCGGCGCGCAGCGCGTCGCGCTCGGCCTCGAGCAGCGCGATCTCCCTCTTGTAGGCGGTCGCGAGCGACGGCGCGTGCGCCGGGCTCGGCGCGGCGGCGAGGAGCATGGCGAGGACGATCATGGCTGCACCTCCGCGGGAGCGGCCTGCGCTTGCGTGGGGGGCGACGACGGCGTGGGCGGGGCACGGCCCGCGGCGCGCGCGTCGTCGTCGATTGGAGGGAGCGCCGGCCGCGGGACGAGGACGACGCCCTCGCGCGTGGCGGAGCGGAACGCGGCGAAGAGCACGTCGGCGCGCGCGCGGTCGTCGGGGGCGGCGAACGGGCGCCACTCGACATCGCCGTTGGGCAGGCGGTGGGCGGCGCCGCTCAGGCCCGCCTTGGTGCGAAAGAGCATCGCCGCGGTGCCGAGGCGGATGACGTCGGCGACCATGCGCTTGCTCTCGACGACGATGGGGGCGCGTGCGCGCTCCGTCGAGCGCGACAGATCGATCTCGGCCGACAGGACCTGCTCGAGCGCCTCCACCGCGTGCGCGGGCCCCTCGGCGTCGAGCGCGCGATCGACGTCGTCGATGCGGGCGAGGCGCTCGCGCGTGCGATACGGGATGCCGCCCGACACCGACGCGCGCAGCCGCGCGAGGACGCGGCGCACCGGCGCCTTGGCGGCGTCGGCGGCGGTGGCGCGCGCGGCGCTCTTGTCGGAGAGCTGCGTGCGCTTCTCTTCGAGCTGTGCGGCGAGGAGGCGCGCGCTCTCGAGGTCACCCTCGAGCTGCGTGCGCCTCCGCGCGGCCGCCAACCGCCCCTCCCGCGCCTCCGCGCGCGCCGCCTCGACGTCGGCGGAGAGCCCGTCGACCTCGGCGCGGAGCGCGGACAGCGTCTTTCCGAGCGCGACGAGCTCGGCGTCGTCGCTCGCGTGCGCGGGCCACGCCCAGGTGACGAGGACCGCGACGGCGATGCAGATGCGGTGGAGGTGGGTCATGGCTTCCTCAGTTCTGCGCGTAGTCGGTCCAGCCCGCGGTCCAGTCGTCCGCCGCGTCCGCCCCGCAGGCCCCGCGGAACGACACGTTGTCGAAGAACGGATCCGCGGGGACCACCCCGCCGGTGGCGGCGAGCGAGCCGGGCTGCGCGCGCCAATCGGGCGCGGTCTTGCTGGTGACGTCGACGAGCCCGGGGTCGCCCGCGGTGTTGCCGGCGTTGTCCTGGAGCAGGAAGTCGCTGAGCACGAAGGGGTCGCCGGCGGCGTCGTCGGCGAGGGTGTCGCAGTCGAACACGCTGTTGGACACCGTGGTGTTGCCGGTGAGCGCGCCGCCGCTCTTGGCGACGTCGAAGGTGGTGCCGTCGTCCATGTTGAAGCAGCTCTTGTTGAAGCCGACGACGACGATGTTCTCGAGCGTGGCCTCGGTGCCGCGGCGCAGCAGGATGCCGTCGCCGCCGGCGTCGGAGACGGGCGCGCCGATCAGGGTGACGTTGGAGATGGTCGGGTGCGAGATCGGCGTGATCTCGAAGTTCGCTTCGTTGTTGTCCGCTTCGATGCCGTTGTTGCCGATGTTCTCGTACTGCTGCGAGACCACGAACTGCGCCTTGCCGGTCCAGCCGAAGGTCCAATCGATGTTGTCGTCGCCGATGCCGGTGCAGACCACGTGCTTCACGTTCACGGTGCCGCCGAAGAACTCGATGCAGTCGTCGGCGACCATGTGCGCCTGGATGTGATCCACCACGGTGCCGTCGCCGACGCCCTGGAACGCGAAGCCGTTCAGCTCGTTTTCGTCGTCGATGAGCGCGCCGCCGAACTCCACGCGGACGAAGCGCAGGACGCCGCTGTCGTCGTGGGCGTCGCCGCCGCCGTAGGTGCCGGTGCCGGCCTCGCCGAGCAGCGTGCACGGATCTCCGGTGCAGCCGTTCACGGGGGCCTGGCCGTTGAGGACGATGCCGCCCCAGTCGGTGGGGGCGCGCGCGCCCGGATCCTTCGCCGACGTGAAGACGATGGGCGCGTCGGCGGTGCCGTCGGCGACGATCTTGCTGCCGCGCGTGATCAGCAGGAACGAGAGTGACGATGTATCGCCGAAGATCTGCGTGCCCGGCTCGATGGTGAGCACGCTCGGGGCCTTGGCAGGATCCGTGTCGTCGCCGACGAAGACGCCGCCCTTGAGGACCCACTTCTTGTCGGCGGTGAACGTCGTGTCGGCGAGGATGGGGCCGGTGACGGTGCAGACGTCGCCCTCGCACGCGAAGCCGCCGGTGGGCGGTGTGACCTCGGGGCCGGGGCACGCCGTGAAGCCCGCAGGCAGCGCGAGCGCGAGGATCAGCTTCTTGATGTCGATGTGCATGTGACTCCCTGTTGTGAAACCTGGCGGTTTTGTCGCCACGGTTCGTGCCGGTCGTGTGTCAGCAGCGCAAAGCTTCCGTTGCGTTGCCGCGATCGAACGTCACAGCGGTGTGTCAGCGGCGCGGCGGCGCGGTGCTACCGCGCCGCCGTCGCACTTCATGCACGTGTCAGGCCCGCGAGGCGACGCGGGCGAGGAGCCGGCCGCGCCGGCCCCGATTCAGCTCCGGGCGTGGAACTTCTCGCCGCGCTTGGCCTTCTCCACGAGGAGGTCCGCCGGCTTGAAGCGCTTTCCGTAGCGAGCGGCGAAGCGCTCGAGCGTGGCCACCACCGCGGAGGCGCCGACGGTGTCGACGTAGCGGAAGGGTCCGCCCTTGGTCGGCGGGAAGCCGAGGCCGAAGACCGCGCCGACGTCGCCGTCGACCGGGCTCTCGAGGATGCCCTCCTGAAGGCACTGCACCGCCTCGTTCACCATGCGCAGGCCGATCCTCTCCTGCAGCTCGGCGAAGTCGCTCTCCGAGAGCTTCTTCGTCCCCGGCTTCACGCCGTGCTTGGCGAGGATCTCGATGGCGCCCGGGTTCAAGGGCTTGCCGCCCTTCTTGCCCGCGCCCATGGCCTTCTCCACGAGGTGGCGCGCCTTCTCCACGGCGCTCTCCTTGTGGTCCTTGTCGTAGAGGAAGAAGCCCTTGCCGGCCTTCCTGCCGATGAAGCCGGCCTTCACGAGCTCGTCGAGCGTGGTGCGATCGCGCGGCCCGAAGCGCGGCTCGAAGAACGGCGCCATGTCCTTGGACACGTGCGCCGCGACGTCGATGCCGACCTCGTCGAGGAGCGTGATGGGACCCACCGGGAAGCCCCACGCCTTCATGGCCCGGTCGATCTCGTAGAGGTCCACGCCCTCGAGCGCGCACTGCGCCGCCTCGTCCATCAACGGTCCGAGGACGCGCGACGTGTAGAAGCCGGGGCCGTCCTTCACGACGATCACGGTCTTGCCCTGCTTGATGCCCACGTCCACGGCCATGGCCGCGGCCTCCTTGGAGGTCTTCGGGTGCACGATGACCTCGAGCAGTGGCATCTTGGGCACCGGCGAGAAGTAGTGCATGCCGACGATGTTCTCGGGGCGCTTGCTCGCCTCGGCCAGCTTGGTGATCGGCAGCGCCGACGTGTTGGACGCGATGACGCACTCGGGGCCGACGTGCTCCTCGACCTCCTTGATGATCTTGTGCTTCAGCCCGATGTCCTCGAACACCGCTTCGATGACGAGGTCACAGCGCTCGAAGCCCTTGTAGTCGGTCTTGGGCACCACCGACGAGAACGTGCGGTCCCGCTCGAAGGTGGTCATCGCCCGCGAGCGCACGCGCTTGTCGAGGTCGCCGAAGATGGTCTTCTGCCCGCGCGCCACGGCCTCCACGTTCACGTCCTTCAAGAGCGTGCGCACGCCCTTGGTCACCGTGACCTCCGCGATGCCCGCGCCCATCAGGCCGGCGCCGAGCACGCCGACGGTCTGCGCCTGGTGCTTGGGCTTGCCGAAGCGGTTCTTCTTGAGCGCGGTCTGCGCGAAGAACAGCGAGATGAAGCTCGCCGCCTCCTTGGACATGGCGAGCTCGCCGAAGCGGCGGCTCTCCTCGGCGAGGCCGTGCTCCATCCCCTTGGAGACGCCGGCCTCGACGACGTCGATGATGGCGAGCGGCGACGGGTAGAGCCCGCCGGTCTTCTCCATCACCTGCGCGCGCGCCTGACGAAACAGGATGGCGCGGCCGGCGGGGTTGTCCTCGAGCGCGGCCTCCATGGCGCGCTTGGCCGCCGACTGCTTCGGCTCGCGGCGCGTGAGCGTCCCGTCGATCAGGCGCTTGCACACGGTGACGGCAGCGTCCTCGAGGCCGTACGGCACGGTGACGGCGTCGACGAGGCCCATCCGCTTGGCCTTCTGCGCGCGGATGTTCTTGCCGGTGAGCATCATGTCGAGCGCGTTCTGCACGCCGACCAACGCGGGCAGGCGCTGGGTGCCGCCGCCGCCGGGGAGGAGGCCGAGCATGACCTCGGGCAGCCCGAGCACCGTCTTCGGCTGATCGGTGCAGATGCGGTAGTGGCACGCGAGCGCGATCTCGAGCCCGCCGCCGAGCGCGGCGCCGTTGATGGCGGCCACCACCGGCTTGCCGCTCTTCTCCATCTTGTCGAGCTGCTCCTGCATGTTGCGCGAGAGGCGCTCCACCTCGTGCGCGGTCTTGCACTTCTGCAGCATGGCGACGTCGGCGCCCGCGATGAAGTCGGGCTTGCCCGAGATGAGCACGGCGCCCTTGATGGACGGATCGGACTCGACGCGCTCGAACGCCGCCTGCAGGCCGTGCGTGGACGCCTCGTTCAGCGTGTTCTGTTTCTCGTTGGGCACGTCGAAGGTGATGACGGCGACGCCGCCGTCCCTCACGGTGACGCTGACGGCCTCGGCTTCGATCCTGCCGCCGATGGTGTTGTTGGTCACGGGAGCCTCGTCGGTGCCCTTGGGCTTCTTGGTGGGCGTGGTGGTCTGCGTGGTCATGGGGATCACCTTCGGCTTCAGCGGGCGGGGGAGGGGTTTTCGAGGAGGATGGCGTTGCCGTGGCCGCCGGCGGCGCAGCCGGTGACGACGGCGAAGCGCTCGCCGGTGACCTCGAGGCGGCGCGTGGCCGTGGTCAGCAGGCGGCCGCCGGTGGCGCCGAAGGGGTGGCCGATGGAGAGGGAGCCGCCCCACACGTTGATCTTCTCGAGGGGGACGTCGACGGCGCCGATCCGGGCGCCCGCGCGCTCCTCGACGAACTTGCGATCGGACAGGAGCTTGAGGTTGGCCACCACCTGCGCCGCGAACGCCTCGTGGATCTCCCACACGCCGACGTCCTTGGGCGACAGGCCGTTGCGCTCGAGCAGCTTGGGCACCGTGAGCGCGGGGCCCGCGAGCAACTCCTCGAGGGGATCGCCGCCGGCGTAGACGTAGTCGCGCACGACGCTGCGCGGGGTGAAGCCGAGGCGGTCGGCGGCCTCGCGCGCCATCAGGATGACGGCCGAGCCGCCGTCGGTGAGGAAGCTCGACGACGCCGCCGTGATGAGGCCGAATTCCTTGTCGAACGCGGGCTTCAGCGTGGCGAGCGTCTCGAGCGTAGAGTCGCCGCGCGGCCCGTCGTCCTTGGCGACGAGCTCCATGCCCGGCGGCACGGGGACGCTCAGCACCTCGTCGGCGTAGCGGCCCTCCTTGGTGGCGCGGTCGGCGAGCACGTGGCTGCGCACGGCGAATTCGTCGCTCTCCTTGCGCGTGACGCCGAGGCGCTTGGCCATGCGCTCGCAGCTCTGGCCCATGGTGAGGCCGGTGGAGAACTCCGCCGCCGACGGGATGTCGGGGATGATGTCGGCGGGCTCGAGCTCCTTGAAGATGTCGAGCCAGGCGGCGGCGCCCCTGGCCTTCTGCATCTTCACGAGCGCCTGGCGCAGCGCCTTCGACAGGCGGATGGGCGGATCGGAGAGCGACTCGGCGCCGCCGGCGATGCCGACGTCGACGCGGCCGAGGTTGATCTGATCGACCACGGTGGTGGCGGCGAGGTTGGCGGACACGCACGCGAGCGTGGTGGTGTACGCGGGTGTGGTTACGGGCACGCCGGCGCCGAGCATGCTCTCGCGGGCGATGTTCGAGGTGCGCGGATCCTGGACCACGGTGCCCATGGCGACGACGTCGACGCTCTTCGGATCCAGGCCGCTCTTGGCGAGCACGCCGGCGATGGCGATGCGGCCGAGATCGTGGGCCATCAGGTCTTTGAAGGCGCCGTTGCTCTTGCAGAAGGGCGTGCGCGCGCCGTCGACGAAGACGGCCTCGCGGCCGGCGGGGAGGGAGGGGGGCTTCGTGGTCATCGGATCACCTCGGAGGCAGGCCTACCGATCGTTGACTTTCGTGTCAATCGCCTTTGACGCATCGGGTCGAACGCACGCCCGGTTTCAGCGGGCTTGCCCGACGCGTTGCGTTATGCTAGGTTGACATTCAAGTCAAACGTCCTCCTGAAGAAAACGACCGAGGGAAACGATGTCGAACGCGCCGCACTACAAGTCCAATCTGCGTGACGTCTTCTTCAACCTGTTCGAAGTGCTCGACATCGAGAAGAGCACGCTCGGGCAGGGACAGTTCACGTCCATGGACGGCGCGACCGCTCGTGAGATGCTGGTGAACCTCGAGAAGCTGGCCACCAACGAGCTCGCGGCCTCCTTCGTCGAGGGCGATCGCACGCCGCTCAAGCTCGACGCCGAGGGCAACGTCACGCTGCCCGAGGGGATCAAGAAGTCGCTGGCGGCGTGGTTCGAGGGCGAGTGGCACCGCCTGGAGATCCCCGAGCGGCTCGACGGCTACGGCGCGCCGCCGTCGGTGTGTTGGGCGGGCATGGAGCTCACCACCGGCGCCAACCCGGTCACCACGTTCTACCAGTTCGGCTCCTTCGTCTCGCGCATCGTCGACGCCCTCGGCACCGAGTCGCAGAAGAAGCTCTTCGTGAAGAACGCCATCGAGCGCCGCTGGGGCGGGACCATGCAGCTCACCGAGCCCAACGCGGGCTCCGACGTCGGCGAAGGCAAGACCAAGGCGCGCCACGTCGAGGGCGACGTCTGGGAGCTCGAAGGCACCAAGTGCTTCATCACCAACGGCGACTTCGACTTCGCCGAGAACATCGTGCACCTCGTGCTCGCCCGCCCCGAGGGACACGGCGTCGGCACCAAGGGCCTGTCGCTGTTCATCGTGCCCAAGCTCCACGTCAACGACGACGGCAGCCTCGGCGAGAGAAACGGCATCAAGGTCGTGTCCATCGAGAAGAAGATGGGCATCAAGGCCTCCGCCACCTGCGTCATGGAGCTCGGCGGAGACAAGCCCTGCCGCGGCTACCTGATGGGCGAGGTGCACGACGGCATCCGCCAGATGTTCAAGGTCATCGAGCAGGCGCGCATGTCCATCGGCGTCAAGTCCATGGCCACGCTGTCGACGGCGTACCTGAACGCGCTCGCGTACGCGAAGGACCGCGTCCAGGGCCCCGACCTGTTGAAGGCGAGCGACAAATCCTCGCCGCGCGTGCGCATCATCGAGCACCCCGACGTGCGGCGCATGCTGATGCTGCAGAAGTGCATGGCCGAGGGCATGCGCGCGCTCGTCATGTACAACGCGGGGCTTCAAGACCAGATCGACATCAAGGGCGGCCACGGCGCGCCCGAGGCGCGCGAGCTCGACAAGCGCAACGATCTCCTGCTCCCGCTCATCAAGGGCTTCTGCAGCGAGAAGGCGTACGAGCTGTTGGCGACGTCGCTGCAGGTCTTCGGCGGCTCCGGCTACACGCAGGACTGGCCCATCGAGCAGTACATCCGCGACCAGAAGATCGACACGCTCTACGAGGGGACCACGCACATCCAGGCGCTCGACCTCGTCTTCCGCAAGATCGCGCGCGACAACGGCCAGACCATGATGACCCTGCTGGGCGAAGTGCAGCAGCTCGCCGAGGGTACCGACGGCGGCGACGAGCTCAAGGGCGAGCGCGAGGCGCTCGCCAAGGCGCTCGGCCAGCTCCAGGGCATCTTCGGCGTGATGCTCCCGCGCATGGGCGAGTCCCTCTATCACGTCGGCCTGTACGCAAACCGCATCCTCTTCTCGTTCACCGAGGTGCTGATCGGCTGGCTCTTGCTGAAGCACGCCGTGGTGGCGCTGAAGAAGCTGCCGGAGGCGTCGGTCACGGACAAGCGCTTCTATGAGGGCAAGATCGCGAGCGCCCGCTTCTACATGAAGGAAGTGCTGCCCGAGGTCGCGCTGCACAAGAAGATCATTGAGGGCGGCGACCTTTCCTTGATGGAGCTGTCCGAAGACGTCTTCTGAGCCGAGCCCGGCGGGCACCGGCAACGTCCACGGCGACGGGTCGTCAGACGTGGGATGAGCCGTCGCGAACGGCACGGCGCCGGGTCGTCAGAGTCGTCGTCGCTTCGAGCGTCCGGGCGTGAGGCGCCGCGTTGGCGCGGGCGATGCTGCGTCGGCGGCGGAGGCCTCATGCTCTTCCTCGTGTTTCTCGTCGCCGCCCAGACGGAGCCCGGCTTCGCCGTCACCCCGGGCGAGGGGTCACCGCCGGTCGTGTGGAGCGCAAACGCACACGGGTTGTCCCGCTGGAGCGTCGAGCTGTCGACGCCGCCCGGGAGGTGCGCGCGCGCGGACGTAGACCTCGAGCCCGGCGGGGGGCACGCGAGCGTGCTGTCCGCGTGTGGCGCGGGGGAGTCGGGCGCTGTGGAGCTCACCCCGCTCTCGCTCGGTGACGACGTCGCCATCGTCCTGCGCGCGCGCGGCGGCGCCTCGTCGTCGCTCGTGGTGCTCGCGCCGCTGTGCGGATCCCTGGTGCGCCTCGACCTCGGCACGGACGTGGTGCGCCCGAGCCAGGGCGCGTACGGCCCCGCGCCCTACGACCGCGTGGTGAGCGCGACGGCGCACACCATCCGCGTCGTCGGCGCGCAGCCTTCCACCTGGCGCGTGGACGGGTGCGGCTTCCGCCAGGAAGAGTGACGCGTCCTTCCGGCCGCGAGGCCGCCGGATGTGCGCGCGGGGCCACGACGTGGGATTGTCCCCGGATGCCGGTCCGCGGGATCCCCAGGCGCGTGCCCCAGAAGGTGTCGTCGCCGCACGTCGAGCACGTCGCGCCGCATGTCGCGCCGCACGTCGAGCCGAAGGCCATCGGCGCAGGGCCGGGGCACCGGCCGACGCTCCCGGTCACCGGCAACGACGAGCCGCGCGATCGGGCGTTCGCGTCGGTGGGCATCCACCCCGCCGGTCACAAGAGCCCCGCGCTCGATCTCGAGGCCATCCTCGCGGCGCCCGAGGATCGCAGGGACACGCTCCTGTGGCGCTTCATCGGCAACGCCGCGCTGCGCGCGGGCCTCGCGCTCGGCGCGAGCCAGACCCGGCTGCCGGCGTCGCTGACGGTCACGAGGCCCGGGCTGCGCATGAGCACCGACGACGGGCGCGTCGTCGTCGTCACGCTCGACGGCGAGACCCGCGCGATCGATACGGTCGCCGCCCACGCCGGCGACGCCGCCTTCGCCTTGCGCGCGCTCGATCGCGCCCTGGTGCGTGACGGCGAGGTCGACGCCGGCGCCGCCGCGTTCTTCCTGCCGCTGTTCGGCCCCGACGGCGCCTTCGTGCGCGGACGCGCGCGCGGGCTCCCCGACGACGCCCTGTTCGCGCGCCCCAAGCTCGTGTGCTGGGACTTCAACGGCACCGTCGAGCGCTTCGACGACGGCCGCACGCGCGCCGATCTCCCGGGCAGCACGGCGTGCCTGCGGCGGCGCGGCGGCGTGTGCGTGCTCACCACGACGATGCGGCCCGAGAAGCCGGAGCTCTTCCTCGAGAGCCACGGCGTCTCTTTCGTCGCGCACTACGGTGACAAGCAGGTCCGCCCGACGAGCGGGAACAAGGCGTACGCCGGCGTCGCGCGCGCCCACGGCGTCGATCCCGCGGAGGCCCGGCACGTCATGGCCGTCTTCGGCGACAGCCGGACCGACGCGCCGCAGGACCTGCCCGGCGTGCTCTTCTTCCACAACGACGCCGCCACGCCCGCGCCCGCCGTCGAGCTGCTCCTCGCGGAGCTCGACCGCCGCGGGCGCGGCTCCCTCGCCGACGGGCTCGTCGCGCTGCTCGACGGGCTCCCGGCCACCGGGGAGAACAAGCGCGCGTCGGTGGGGCCCGTCTCCTTCGTCGTGGAGCTGAGAGACACCGGCACGCCCGACGCGCCGTGCCTCGTCCCCACGGTGCACGAAGTCGCAGTGCACCACACCGTCGACGAGCTCGTCCGCGTGCTCCGGAAGATGCCGCCGCCGAGCAAGCTCGACGCGCGCGCGCTCTACCGCCTCGCGCTCGAGGATCTCGCCGACGGCTTCCCCCTCGCGGACGTCCCCGCGGTGCTCCGCGGCGTGGCGGGCCACCGCGGTGCGCGCGCCGTGCGCGCCGCCGTAAACCGCCGTCTCGCGTGGCACGACGAGGCGACGGCGCGCGCGCGCGAAGAGCTGCTCGACAAGACGCCCCCGTGGGTGCGCAAGCCCACCGCCGTCGACGACCTCCTGCGCCGGCTGCGCGCGCTCGTCGAGCTCGGCGATCCGGCGCTGGCGTCGCGCGCCCAGGCCGTCGCGCGCGAGCTCGTCGACGACGCGAGCGCGGCCGAGCGCGACATGCTCGCGTCCATCGCCGCGCACGCGCGCAGCTTGCGCGCGCACGTGAAGAAGGCGCAGAAGGCGGCGCTGCCGCTGGCGCCGGGGGCGCCGCCGCCGGACCCGCGCATCCCGCTCCTCGAGGCGGTCGCTCGCGACCCCGTGCCGTACGACCCCGAGCGACAGGCGCAGCAGATCGAAGCGATCGACGCGATCCTGACGAGCGGCCCGCTCGTCGGGAGCGCGCCGCTCCTCAAGCGCATCCTCGAACGGCTCGACGAGAAGCTGCCCAAGGAGCGCAAGACCCTCCGCAAGCGCTTCGCCGCGCGCCGCGATCGAGCCGACGAGATCCTGGCTGCGGCCGCCGGCGCCGACGACGTCGCCGCGCGTACGCCCACCGCGCTCGAGGCGGTGCGCGAGGCGCTCGAGCGCTGAAAGGCTGACGAAAAACAAGGCTCGTCGCAGCACTCGGCGAAGCCGCCCACAAGGTGGCTCGCCGCGCGGAGTACGTGGTCCGCCCGGTATCGCAGCAGCGCCTCGGGCCCCCCGTGGGCGCCTCGCCGCAGCCGCACGCGACACCGATCACGAGCCCTCCGAGCGACACCCAATTCCGCGTCATGAGACCTCCGCCTCGGGGAACGCAAGGGGCGGGCCATGTCGTCGGCGGTGGCGTGCGTGTGGCTCAGCGGCGGCCGCGCAGAGCGAGCCCGCGCGCGGCGGCCGCCGCTTCCACGGGGCGCGCGATGACGACGTCGCGGCCGGCGGCGCGCCCGAGGTGGTGGGCCGCGTCGACGACGGCGCTCACCCGTGTGGCGGCGAGGCGCGGGTGCTCGCGGCGCACGAAGGCGCGCAGGTCGGCGTCGCCGAGCCACACGAGGCCCTGCTCCTGCCGCGCCTCGCTCTCCTTGCGCAGCTTGTCGGAGACGCCCGAGACGAAGCCGACGAGGAAGCGCCGCCGATCGGCGCCGCGCAGGCGCTCGTGCTCGGCGAAGGCGCGCTCGCCGGCGCCGACGAGGAACGCGTAGACCCACTCGGCCATCGCGAGGTTCTCCGCGGTGCCCGACAGCTCGACGACGAACGCTTCGCGCCCGGCGTCGGGGACGTACGCGCGCGCGATGACCACCTCCACGAAGTAGTGCCGCGCCAGAAGGCCCGCGAGCATCTTCTCGTGCGCCTGCAGGCGAAAGCGCGGCGCGCCGATGCGGCGCCGGTGATACGCGCGCGCCCCGGCCCGCTCGAGCGCGACCACGTTGTGCTCGAGCATCAAGCGCTGCGCGGCGTTGGCGGCGGCGTCCGCCTCGTGCGGGTTGTCGCTCGCGGCGAGCGCCAGCAGCTTCTGCACCCGACGCATCACGCGCGCGGCGTCGTCCCCCACGGCGCCGGTCCCGCCGTCGTCGTCGTCGACCGGCACGCCCGCGGCGCGCGCGTCGATGCCGCGCTGGCGGCACACCTCGGCGAACGCGGGGCCGTGCGCGGTCTCGTCGAGCACGCCGAGCACCTCGTCGACGTATTGGTGTGCCATCTCGTGCTTCAGCACGCCGCGCACGACGTGCCACGGCTTCTCGCGCGCGAGCGGCAGCGAGATGGCCACCGCACGCTCGGCGCGCCGCCACTGGCCGAGGCGCCCCTGCGTGTCCTCGAGCACGAGCACGGGCGGCAGCATGCCGCCGCGAAACAGGGCCGCGTTCAGCGCGCGCCACTCGCCCTGGAGCGCCTCGAGGAGCAGGGCCTCGAGCTCGTGGGTCCATTCGGTCACCTCGCCGTGATGCCCGATGGAGGCCGCCGACTCAAGAGCCGCACGGAGGCCGCCGGCTCCGGTGTCTCCCGCCGGCGGCCCGGACGGATCCTTTCGGCGGCGGGGGGCGCGTTCTAGGATCGGGCGGATGGCCGCGAAGCCAAAGGCGCCGTCGGTGACGCTCTCCCTCGGGGGAAACGACGTCGTCGTCTCCCACCCCGAGAAGGTCTACTTCCCACAAGCGAACGTCACCAAGCTCGAGCTGGTGCAGTACTACGTCGACGTCGCCGAGGGCGCGCTGCGCGGGATCCGCGGACGTCCCATGGTGCTCCGGCGCTTCGTGCACGGCATCGAGGGCGAGCCCTTCTTCCAAAAGCGCGCGCCGCCCAAGCTCCCGCCGTTCCTGCGCACGGCGCAATTCCGCTACGCCTCCGGCGGCGTCGCCGACGAGATCGTGGTCGACGACGTCGCGGGCCTCGCGTGGGTGGTGAACCTCGGCTGCGTCGAGATGCACGCGCACCCGCTGCGCGCCGACGACCTCGAGCACCCCGACGAGCTGCGCGTCGATCTCGATCCGGTCCCGGGCGTCTCCTTTCGTCAGGTGCTCGACGTCGCCAAGGTGGTGCACGAGGTGCTCGACGACATGGGGCTCACCGGGTGGCCCAAGACCACGGGCTCCCGCGGCGTGCACGTGTGGGTGCGCATCCAACGGCTCTGGGGCTTCAACGACGTGCGCCGCGCGGGCCTCGCCATCGCGCGCGAGGTGGAGCGGCGCGCGCCGACCATCGCGACCTCCAGGTGGGCCAAGGAGGAGCGGCACGGCGTCCTCGTCGACTACAACCAGAACGCCAAGGACCGCACCACCGCCAGCGCATACTCCGTGCGCCCCGTGCCCGACGCGCGCGTGTCCATGCCGCTCACGTGGGAGGAGCTCGACGCGTGCGACCCCGCGGACTTCACGCTGCGCACGGTGCCCGCGCTCCTCGAAAAAAACGGCGACGCCCACGCCGCCATCGACGAGGAGGTCTTCTCGCTCGACAAGCTCCTCGAGCTGGCGGACACGCTCGATCCCCCGAAGTCGCGCGGGAAGCGCGCGCCGAAGGAGCGCTTGCCGCTCATCACGGTCGCCCAGGCCAAGCACAAGCCGGACGTGCTCGCGGGCCTCGAGCGCTGGAAGGCGCGCTGGCCCCAGGTGTTCGCGCTGCTCGCCGCCGAGGACGTCCTCGTCGACGCCAACCGCGGTCGCTCCTCCGCGTGGTATCGCGTGCGCATCAACCTCAAGTCGGTGCCGCCGGAGCAGCGGCCGCCGCAGGAGACGCCGGATCCCGACTACGACCCGAGCGACGACTGGGCCCGCGTCAAGGACGCCCCGCGCGCGCGCTGAAGGGCTGACGAGCTCGTAGCGGCACTCGGCGACGCCGCCCACAAGGTGGCTCGCCGCGCGGAGTACGTGGCGAGGCACGTCGGCGCGCAAGAACCGCTGCAGGTTGTGGGAGACGGCGGGTCCAAGCGGTGTTGTGATCCCGCTCTCAGCGCGCGTGGCGGGCCGGGTGCGCGCCGACGTGCCTCGACAGAGCGCCGCGGACTTGATCGGGATCATGGTGTGCGCCCGATGCGGGTTCAACGCGGCCCGCGCCCGGGCTATGCGCGGGCATGCTCCTCGATCGTCTGCGCCCCACCTCGTCCTCCCGTCGTCGCCTGGCGCCCCTGTGCGGGGCCGGCGGGCCCGCCGCGCTCGCGCTCGTGCTTGGGCTCCTCGCCGGCGCCCCCGGGTGCTTCCTCGCCCGGGCGCCGCTCGAGCTCGAGGGCCACCCGTGCACGAGCGGCGCCGCGTGCGGCGCCGGCCTCGCGTGCGTCGACGGCACGTGCGCCGCCGGCGAGGGCGAGGGCGAGGGCGAGGGCGAGGGCGAAGGCGAAGGCGAGGGCGACGAGGGCGAGGGCGAGGGCGAGGGCGAGGGCGAAGGCGAAGGCGGCGAGGGCGAGGGCGAGGGCGAGGGCGAGGGCGAGGGCGAGGGCGAGGGCGAGGGCGAAGGCGAGCCGCCGGTGCTCACCTCCTTCCCGGCGCTCGACGACGCCGTCGCCGCTGCGCAGGGCGCGCTCGTCAGCCGCACGCTGTCCGGCGACGTGGTGCTCGACGTCGACACCGGCGCCGTCACCGACGCGTCGGGCGCGGTGGACGGCGCCGTGCCGCTGGCGGTCGACACCGGCGGCGCCCCTGTGCGCGTGCTCGCGTTCGACGGGCTCACCCTCTCCGCGGGCGCCAACGTGAGCTTCACCGGCTGCGGCGCCGCGGCCGCGGGCCTGTACGCGCGCACGGCGCTCGTCGTCGCCGGCACGGTCACCGTGGCGCCGGGCACGTGCGGCGCGCGCGCCACCGGCGAGGGCGTCGGCGGGCCGGGCACCACCAACAACCCCGGTAGCGGCAGCTACGGCGCGCGCGGGCGCACGCCCGGCGGCAACGACAACGCCGCCGGCGAGACCTACGGCACGCCCACGCTCATCCCGCTCCTCGGCGGCAGCGACGGCGGCACTCCCGGCGCCGGCGCCACCGGCCTCGGCGGCGGCGCCCTCTACCTCGGCAGCGGGGGCAGCGTCGTCGTCAGCGGCGCGGTCTCCGTCCGCGGCGGCGGCGGCGCGAACGGCAGCGGCGGCAGCGGCGGCGGCCTCCTCGTCGAGGGGCGCGACGTCGACATCTCCGCCGCCACCCTCGACGTGCGCGGCGGCGGCGTCGCGTTCCCCGGCGGCATGGGCCGCCTGCGCGTCAACCGCGCGACCGGCGCCGGCGAGCCCTTCGGCCTTGGCTGTCGCGCGGGCATCACCGCGGGCGCCGCGCACACCGATGCGCTCACGCCGGTGGCGGTGCCGCAGCTGTCGCGCACCGTGCTCACCGAGCTCGACAACGTCTCGCAGCTCGGCGACGACCGCGCCGACCCGAGCGTCACGCCCGAGGGCAACCTGTGCTTCGACGGCATCGACAACAACTTCGGCCTCTCCTTCGCCTCCGTCGGCGGCCGCGTCGTCGCCGGCGGCGGCACCGGCCCCGACACGCGCGCGTTCGTCGACGACGGCAGCGGGACGCCCGTGGGCGTCGTCCTGCAGGGGGTGGGCGAGACGGGTGACCTCGTCACCGTCACCAACGGGCAGCTCGCGATCCAGAACACCGACGCCGGCGACCACGACATCCGCGTCCGCGGCTTCGACGGCGCCACCGGCTTCACCGTGGTGGCCCAGAACACGAGCACGGTCTCGCTCGCGCTCGCCTTCGTGAACGACGCCGGCGGCCAGCCCGTGCTCGCGCGCGTGCTCAACGACGGCTCGCGCACGCTGCGCGCCCGCCGCATCGCCACGAACCCGGGCGACCTCGGGGCGTCGCTCGCGAACGTGCAGGCCATCGCCGGCGCCGGCGATCGCCTCGCCGTGGTGACCTCGTCGCCGCTCGAGGTGGCCCTCTATCGCCTGCGCGCCGACGGCAGCGCGTTCGACAAGCTGTCGTCGCAGCCCATCGGTGCCCTCGCCGTATCCATCGCGTTCGACGGCACGCAGGTGGCGCTCGGCGTCCCCGACTTCGACGACGCCGACTGCGGCGGCAACGACGTCGGCCGCGTGGAGGTCTACACCGTCTCGGGCGACTCCATCGCCGCCGGCCCCGCCGACATCGTCTACTCCGCGAGCGCGTCATTCGCCGAGCGGTTCGGCAATTCACTCGCGCTCGACGGCCGCCGCCTCGTGGCCGGCGGCGCCGGCGCGCGGCGCTACGTCTACGACCGCGTCGAGGGCCACTTCGTCCCCCGCGCGGAGCTGCAGCCCACCTCCGGCGGCAACCTCGCGGGCGCGGGCATCGTCGCCGACTACGCCATGTTCGGTGAGGTCCGCGTCGGCGACGGCGACGTCGTCGCCATCCAGATCCACAAGCTGCCGGAGCTCCCGTGATCGCGCTCGCCCTCCTCGTCGCCGCCGCCGCCGCTCCCAACGAGTCCGACGCGCACCTGATGGTGGAGATCGTCGCCACCGCCGCCCAGCGCGACGGCGTCGAGGTCATCTCGCAAGGCGACGTCAAGCGCGCCGCCAGCCTCGACGCCGAGCGCCAGCTCGCCGGCGACTGCAGCGAGTCCTGCATGTCGGAGGTGGCCGCGGCCATGGGCGCGCGCATGGTCCTCGACGTCACGCTCGGCACCCTCGCCGACGACGTGGTCGCCACCGTCAACCTCTACGACACCGGCGAAGCCAAGAGCCAGCGCCGCGTGGTGCGCGCCGACAGCGTGCCCGACCTCGTGCCGCTCACCGAGCAGGCGGTGAAGGAGACCGTGGCCGCCGCCACGGCCAGGAAGCCGCCGAGCGCCACGTGGAAGCTGCTCGTCCTCGACGTCAAGCTGCAGGTCCAGGACCAAGCGCCCCCGCCGGTCCTCGGCATCGCCGGCGGCGTCGCCCTCGGCGCCGGCGTCCTCGCCGCCGGCGCCGGCGCAATCCTCGACCTCGCGAGCGTCGGCGCCTCCGACGAGGCCAACGCCAAACAGACCCCCGCGGCCCTCGCCGTGCAGCGGCGCGGCGACAGCGACGCCCTCGCCACCGGCGCCCTCGTCTCCTACGCCGCCGGCGGCGTGCTCGTCGTCGCCGGCGCCGGCCTCCTCGTGGCCCAGCTCGCCGGGGAGTGACGCCGGCGCCCACGCCCGCGCGCGGCTTTCGTTGTGCGACGCTCGGCCGGCTACCACCGGGCGCGCGGCGGTGATGTGCCGCTCTCGAAGAGCGCGCGCGCGGCGCGAAACAGCGCGCTCGACGGCGCCGCCGCTCTACGCCAGCTCGCCGCTGGGTCCTCGCCGTGATCGGCGAGCATCTCGGCCCAGAGCGGCTCGATGAAGGCGTAGGTGACGAAGCGCTCGAGATCGTGAAAGCGGTCGAGGCCGCGCGGGGTGAGAGTGACGAGGCCACCGTCGCCGTGCGCCCAGCCGGCGGCGACGGCGCCCGACGCGAGCGCGCGGACGAGGCGCGCCGGCGTCGCACCGAACGCGTCGCGCACGGCGCCTACGTCGAGGCGCCCCGCGTACGTCCGCCAGAAGGCGGCGTACAGCGCGGCGACGGCGGGCGGCAGCGCGAACGCGCGCGCGATCGGCGCGGCGCCGGCCTCGACCCGGGCCAGGTAGGGCTCGAGGGCGAACTCGTTCACGAGGAAGGAGCGGCCGGTGAAAGACGCGCTCCCCGCGCCGAGGCCGAGGAACAGCGGGCGCGTGATGGAGCTGTACGAGGGGGCCCCGCGGCGTCCGAAGGTCCACACCGAGCGCCGCTCGTAGCCGTGGGCGGCGGCGAGCGCCTCGGCGCGCGCGAGCGCCGCGTGCTCGAGGCGCGCGGTGTGCGCAGCCTTGCCGAAGGGCGTGAAGCCGAAGCGCATCAGGGGATAGGCGGAGACCTGCTCGACACCGAACGAGAAGGCGCGCTCGACGTCGTCGAGGAACACCTGCTCGTGTGTGGTTGCCACGTCGAAGATGAGGTCGACGTCGACGCACGCGAAGCGGCCGGCCGCGGCCTCCAGCGCGCGCAGGTTGTCCTGCGCGGTGGTCGGCCGGGCGAGCCGGCGGAGCGCGTCGTCGTCGAAGGACTGGATCCCGAGGCTGACGTGCGTGAAACCCATGCCGCGAAGGACGTCGAGGCGCTCCGGCGTCGCGTGCGTGGGGAGCACCTCGATGGCGCGCTCTCCGTCGACGCGCAGCGCGCGCAGGGCACGCTCGAGCAGCTCGAGGTGAAGCGTAGGCGTGCCGCCGCCGACGTAGAGGGACGTGAACGGCCGGCGCATCGCGGCGCCGTACGCCTCGGCCTCGCGGGTCAGCGCCGCGAAGTAGCGCGCCGCCCGCGCGTCGTCGTCGCGCACCTTGTTGTAGGGGCAGAAGGGACAGATGCGCGTGCAGAACGGCACATGCACGTAGGCGCCAAACGGTCCGGGAAACGCTGCGATGACGTCTTCTGCGAGCACGACGAGAGGTGTGGCAAGCCGAGTGCCAACGTCAGCACCAGCTCGCCTCGTCGGCGCCGGGGTTCCGCAACAGCTCGAGCACGTTGGCCTCGATGATGGCGTAGCCGACGTTGCCGTAGAGCATCTGTCGGCGCTCGTTCAGGAGGAACGTCGGGCTGCCGCGCACCTGCTCCGCGGCCGCGTCCTCGTAGTCTCGCTGGACGGCGGCCCAGGCGCTGCCGTCCTCGAGGCGCGCGCGGACGGCGTCGGGGGCGACGCCGAGCTCCTGTGCGACGTCGAGCTGGACGTCGAGCCGCGAGATGTCGCGTCCGTCGCGAAAGAAGGCGAGCCGTAGCCGCCAGGCGAGATCTTCGGCGCGCGGCGCCGGCGCGCTCCCCTGCTCGGCGGCGGGCATCAGCTCCACCGCCTTGATGCACGCGTGGGCCGTCGCCGACGTCGTGGGGACGGCGCGCGACCAGGTGTCCGGGTGCAGCGAGACGTGATCGAAGCGGGCGACGATCTGCTGCACGTGCTCGCGGTAGCCGGCGACGCCGCCGCGCTGGCTCCAGCCCTTGGCCATCTTGGTCTGCACGTCGGCGAACACCGAGCAGAACCGGGGGCGCACCCGGACCTTGTCGCCGAAGTGCCGGCGCAGCTCGTCGACCCGGACCTGCGCGACGTAGGCCCACGCGCACAGGACGTCGCTGTAGTGCCAGATGACGACGGGCTCGGCCGGGGGATCGCTCATGTCCGCGTTGATAGCCCTTCAGAGGTCGGCGGCGCGGAAGGTGTCGCATTGCGCGGGGTCGCCCGTCTGCAGGCCGCGGGTAAACCACTTCACGCGCTGCGCGCTGGTCCCGTGGGTGAAGGTCTCCGGCGTGACCCTGCCGCGGCCGCGGCGCTGCAGCGTGTCGTCGCCGATGGCCTGCGCGGCCTTGATCGCTTCGGCGGGGTCGCCGACGTCGAGCAGGCCTTTGCGCCTGGCGTACGCGCCCCACACCCCGGCGTAGCAGTCGGCCTGCAGCTCGAGCCGCACCGAGCCGCCCGACGCGCCTTTGGTGTGCGCGGCGCGCGACGCGCTCGTCCCCAGGAGGTTCTGCACGTGGTGCCCAATCTCGTGCGCCACGACGTACGCCTGCGCGAAGTCGCCGGGGGCGCCGAAGCGCCGCTTGAGCTCGGCGAAGAACGTGAGGTCGAGGTAGGCCCGCTGATCACGGGCACAGTAGAAGGGCCCGACGGACGCGCCGGCGACGCCGCAGGCGCTGTGCACCTTGTCGGTGAAGAGCACGAGCTGCGGCCGCCGGTAGCTCTTGCGCATCCGCTTGAACTGTTCGTTCCAGGCGTCCTCCGTCGTCGACAGCACCTTGGAGACGAAGCGCTTGGCCTCCTCCTCCTGCGGCGTGTTGGCCCGCGCGGCTGCCGCCACGCGCGGCTGCGCGGCCTGCAGATCGTGGGCGACCTTGCTCGGGCTCTTGCCCGTGAGGAACGAGATGAGGAGCACGACGAGGAGGCCGCCGCCTCCGAGGGCGACCTTGCCGGTGTGCCTGCCCCGCCGATCGATGACGTTTTCGCTCTCACGAACGCCGCCGAGCTTCACCTCACAGCTCCTTGGTCTCGCCGGGCTTCATCTCGAGGACCTTGCCGCGGCCGAATTGCTTCTTCATCGCCGCGCTGAGCTCCGCCGGCGTGCCGGCGAGCGCGGGGAAGGTGCCGAAGTGCATGGGGATGACGGTCTTTGCGTTGACGAGCTTTGCGGCGAGCGCGGCGCCCTCGGGGTCCATGGTGTAGTGGCCGCCGATGGGCAACATGGCGACGGTGGGCTTGTAGCGCTTGGCGATGAGCTGCATGTCGCCGAACACGTCGGTGTCACCGGCGTGATAGATGGTGGGGCCGCCCTTGATCTCGATGACGTAGCCCATGGGATTTCCGCCGTAGACGAGCGGGCCCTTGCCGTCGCCGACGCCGCTCGAGTGCACGGCCTCGACGAGGTGGACCTTGACGTCGTCCTTCACGGGGATGGTGCCGCCCATGTTGGCGCCGTTGCCGTTCTTGAGCCCGAGGGCCGCGATGAGCTCGAAGGCGCCGATGACGGGGGCGCCGGTCTTCTCCGAGAGCTGCTTGGCGTCACCGACGTGATCGAAGTGGCCGTGGGTGATGAGGATGGCGTCGAGCTTCTCGGGCCACTTCATGTCCTTCGGGGCCTTGGGGTTCGACAGCCAGGGGTCGACGGCGATGGTGGTGCCCGCGGGGGTCTTGATGACGAACGCGGCGTGACCCCACCAGGTGACCTCGGTCTTTGCGCCCGCGGCGAGCGAGGCGGACGAAGCGAGCAGCGCACAGGCGACGACGAGCGAGCGCATAGGAACCTCCCGCCCCGCGCAGGTTGCGAAGCGTGTCGGCGTTCTACGGCGCGGGCGCGGGCCGAAGCAAGCCGGCGATGACATCGCCGCCGGCGTAGGCGTCGTCGACGAGGATCATGTTGGGGAACCGCGCGGCGCCGACGTCGGAGTGCGCCACCTCGCGAATGACCACGGCGACGACGCGCTCGGGGTGACGACGGCGGATCTCGGCGTAGACCTCGGGATCCTTTTCACCGCTGTCGCCGACGAGGATCACGCGCATGGCCGGCAGCGCGGCGAGCAGGCCCTCGATGCGCTCGATCTTGTAGTGAAGCTGATCGAAGAGCGGGTCCTCGCCGATGTTCTTGAGGAGCAGCGGCCCGAGGGGGAAGCCGTGCCCCTTCAAGAACGTGTGGATGCGGTCGTGGAAGTTCTGGGGGCTCCCGCTCACGTACAGGAAGAGCTTCACGCCGGCGGCAGCGGCGGCGGCGTAGTTGTCGGCGGCGCCGCCGACGGGCTCACTCTGCGCGCCGTTTTTCAAGAACACCGCGCCGAGCATGCGCTTCTTGTCGGTGACGTACGTCTTCACCACGGTGTCGTCGACGTCGGAGACGAGGCCGACGAAGGGGCCGTCGACGATGGTGACGACGCCGTCGCCGCCGGCGAGGGCGCGCGCCGGCGTCCCCTTCGAGGCGCGCACGTGCACCGGCAAGGCGCCGGCCGGCATGCGCTCCTTGCCCGCGAGGCCGGCGGCGGTGACGCGAAAGACGCCGTCGCCGTCGGTGACGGCGTGGAAGCTGCGGCCGGCGACGTCGACGGTGACGTCGGCGCCACGGACCTCGTCGCTGTCGAGCGCCTCGAGCGTGCCGACGACGTTCGCGAGCCCCGAGGCGGTTCGGGACGCGTGCCGCTCGCCGTGCTCTTCCAGGACGCGGCCGCCGACGGTGAACGACCCCGGGGTGCCGTAGCCGTCGTACACGACGACGACGACGTGCTCTTCGGCCGCCGCGGGGGCGGACAACAGCGCGACGAGGGCGAGCGCGCGCATCAGAAGGGGACGGACACGCGCAGGATGCCGGTGGCGAGGTTCCGCTCGGAGCCCGCGAGCGGGATCACCGCGCCGGCCTCGATGCCGACGGTGTCGGCGACGGCGAAGCGCGCACCCGCGCCGACGGAGACATGGTCGAGGTCGCCGCGCTCGAGCGCCTGGGCGTCGAGGTCGGCGACGAACGCGAGCCAGTCCGTGACGACGAGGTCGATGCCGGCGTTGGCGATGACGGCGGCGCGCGTGTTGGGATCGGCCTTGGTGATCGCGAGCTTGGTGCCGCCGAGCAGGCCGCCGTGCAGGCGCACGTCGCGGATGGGCTCGATGAGGGCGAGGACGCCCGCCTCGAGCCCCACGGGGAACGCGTTTTTGTAGTAGCCGAACGCCGTGGGCAGGTCGGCGCGCGCGAGCACCGACAGCGCGAAGCTGTCGTGGGCGAACGCGAGGAGCTTCATGCCCGCGGACGTGTCACCGAGCCCGATGTTGTCCGCTTTGAACGACTGGATCACGAGCTGGTACGAGAGCAGCTCGCTGCTCGCGAACAGCTCGAGCTGCGGAAAGGGCTGCACCTCGACGTCGACGCGGCCGGCCGCGCGGATGTTGCCGTAGAAGTTCTCGTTTTCGACGATGGCGCGCCCGTCGACGCCGACGCCGACCTCGGTGCGCGGACACGCGCCGCGCACCACGCCGAAGTCCGCCTCGTCGAAGCCGGCGGGCACCGGGCCCTCGGGCAACAGCCGGGCGTCGCACGGAGATCGCGCGGCCGCGGGCGCCGCAGCAGCAAAGAGCGCGCACGCGAGCGCGGCGCCGGCGCGGGCCGCCCCTTCGAAGCCTGTGGTGCGTCTCATAGTCCGGGCCCCGAGTAGACGCCGTCTTCGTTGACGTCGAGGATGAAGGGGTTGGTGAAGCCGTACGAGATGCCGCCGGGCGTCACCGCGTAGAAGGCGAACGTGGGGTCGCTCCGGTCGGGCGGCGCCGGGTTCAGCAGGGGGCCGATGGCCGGGCGGTCGACGCTGGCGTTGGCGCCGTAGTTGTCGTGGCACGGCTCCGGTCCGTCGAGGCCGGCGGAGTCCGTGGCGTCGACCTTGCCGTCGCCGTTTCGGTCGACGTCCCTGTAGTCGATGACCCCGTCGCCGTTGTTGTCGGTGGTGTCGGGGACGGCGTCGCAGTCGAGGTCGCCCGTGGCCGGCAGCGGGTCGCCGGCCTCGACGACGATGAACGCGTCCCGGCGCCCCGACGGCAGCAGCGTGGACAGCGGGATGTCCCTCTCGAAGCGCACCGCGTCCACGGTGGCGAAGGGATCCGTCGGCTGGTCGATGTCGTCACCCGAGAACACCAGCACCTGGTCGCCGCCGCCGTTCACGAGCACGCGCACCTCGCGCACGGGCACCCACGGCGCCGCGTGCACCTTCACGTGCAGCACCGCGTCTGCCTCGGGCACCACCGGGTCGCGCCCGGGCCTGAGGATGGCGGTGCCGTTGTGCAGCTCCGCCTCGACGATGGGTCCGTCGGTGCCGATCATGTGGCCCGCGCGGACGTCGGCGTTGAACGTGGCGAGGTCGAAGTCGTCGTGGGTGGTCTGCGTGAACACGATGTTGCGCGGCGTGCCGAGCACGTTGTCGGTGAGCGAGTGGCTGTCGCTGTTGGCCGTGCCCGCGCGCACGATGCCCTGCTTGAGCTCCCACAGCCACAGCGCGCGATACGCGAGCATGAGCTCCGCGTTGGTGCCGTTCACCACCTCCTGCGCGTCGAAGTCGGCGTTGGAGAACGCGCTGCCCGCGGGCGTGTTGAAGAACAAGCCGGGACCCGTGCCGTCGAACACCCGCGGCACCTCGCGATCGAGGCGCAGCCCGATGGCGCGGGGGAAGCCGAGGTCACGCCCGAACTCGAGGTTGGCCCACGGGTGCGGGAGCTGGATGACGCCGTTTTGCACGTCGTAGCCGCGGGCGGCCGCGCGCGAAAACAGCGCGCCCGGCTCCACGCCCTCGTCGTCGGGGGCGCCCTTGCGCGGCGCCTCGTCGTCGAAGGGCAGGGGCCACATGATCCAGTGGCCGATGACCTGCGGGAAGTAGACGCTCGGGTTGAGCTTGAACAAGCGCTGGCCCGTGGTCTCCACGCCCGTGACGAGCGTGATGCGATCGTCGGCGTGGAGCGCGTCGATGGCGGCCTTGTAGTCCCACAGCGCGTCGTGGTCGGTGGCGATGATGACGTCGATGCCGGCGGCGAGGAACGCCTCGACGCGATCGATGTCGGGGATGGTGGAGTCGAAGGACTTGGCGCCGTGGACGTGGAAGTCGCCGCTCAACGTCCCCGGCGGCGGCGCGATGCGCCCGAGGTTGAACGTGAGCTCCTGCGACGAGCCCGAGGTCACGTCCACGGTCTTTTTCTGCACGGACGCGAACATGCCGGCGGTGGCGTAGAGGTCGTAGGTGCCCGGCGGCAGGTCCACGGTGACCGGCCCGTCGATGAGCACCCGGTTGCACGCGGGCGAGGGGCCGAAGGGGTTGCCGAGGAGGGGCGCGCAGTCGGGGCCGGTGCGGAAGTACTTCTGCGTCACCTTGCTCGCGGTGTCGTCGTCGCCGGGGAGCACGAACACCTGCGCGTGGTCGGCGACGCCGTCGATGTCGACGTTCAACGTGAGGTCGCCGGCGGCGGTGGCGTGGAGCTCACCGACGTCGACGCTGCCCTCGCCGACGTCCTTTTGCACGACGCTGGAGGTGTCGCCGAAGGCGACCACCTCGAAGACGTAGGTGCGGTCGGCGGGGACGTCGGCGGTGAACTTGCCGTCGCCGTCGGGCACCACCTCGGTCCACGGGATGAGCGCGTCGCGCGGCTCGTCGAGCGTGCCCTCGTAGATCTGCACCGACGCGCGGATGTGCTCTCCGAGGGCGTCGGCGCGGCCGCCGTCGAGCGCGACGGTGCCGCCGACGGTGGCGAAGGCCTCGCCGAAGAGCTGCTTTCTGAGCTGAAGCGCGAGGTCGACGCCGGGCTGCGCGCCCGTACCCGGCGCCACGCCGAGGAAGCGCTCGTAGATCTCGTAGTCGCTCGGGGCCACGATGCGGCGCTTGGTGCCGTTGGCCGAGACCTGCCCGCTCTCGAAGCCGGAGAGCGACGGCACGTTGCAGCCGACGACGGCCAGGGCGCTCGCGGGGTCGGAGTGGCCGGCGCCGACGACGAACGGCATGTCGCGGAAGACGTCGTTCAGCGTGGAGAGGCCGAAGGACGGGTGGAAGTAGCCTTCGCCCGGCGTGGGCGTGAACGGCATCATCGAGCGGCCGCCCCACCAGTAGCCGTCGGCGTTGCTCCACACCACGGTGTCGTCGCCGTCGTTGACCATCTCGGTGCGCACGCGCAGCCCGGGCTCGCACGCGCGCAGCTCGTAGCGCGTGTAGACCCGCTGCCGCGTGTCGCCCTGGAGGTGGCCCTCGAACTGCAGCGCGACCAGGCCCGTCCCGCCGTCGAGGACGCGGACCTTTTCGTAGACGACGGCGTCTTCGGGCAGCGCGCCCACGGCCTGGAAGATGTGGTTGACGGCGTCGTCGTCGCGGTCGCGGTCGGCGAGGTCGAGGACGGCGCCGCCGGTGGGGGCGAGGTCGGTGGGGTGATCGAGCGCGTCGATGACGGCCTGGACCTTGGAGTTTTGCAGGAGGAAGTCGCCGACGGCGCCCATGGCGTCGAGGCCGCCCGGCACCTCGTCGGCGCTGGAGATGACCTTCAGCTCGACGGTGGGGTCGGCGCACTGAAACGCGAGCTGCTGGCAGGGCGACGGGACCTCGCAGCCGTCTTCGCCCGCGAGGCATCCCTCCTTCCCACAGCCCGCCGACAGCGCCGCGACCGGTGCGAGCGCGACGAAGACAGCGACACCGACGACGGACTCGAGTGCGACGACCAAGCGCATGGGCGCGACTCTACTCCGAAGCCGCTCGCGGTGCGCCCAGCTCCCGGTGCACCGCCCACCCGGCGTCACCCGGCGTGGGCCCCGCTCACCGCTGGAGACCTCCTAGCGGAGGAGGCGGGGGCGCAACGACACCTCGCCGTCCTGCACCGTGACCTCGAAGCGCACGCCCTTGCACTGGTGGGCGGAGATCAGGCGCTCGCACTCGCCCTCGATGGTCTGCGCGAAGGCGTCGAGGTCGAGGTCCGCGATGTTCTCGTCGTGGGACTTCTTGGCCGCGACAAACTCCTGGAAGAGCGCCTCGAGCTCGGTGCGCGACGGCACCTGCGGCAGCGCCTCCTCATCCGACTCCGACGGCGCTTCCGACGACGCTTCCGACGACGCTTCCGACGACGCTTCAGACGACGACTCCGACGACGACTCCGACGACGACGCCGCCCCCGCGGGGATGTCGCTGCGCGGGGCCTCGTCGATGGAGGTGTCGTTGTTGGGGGCGCCGGACACGGGCGCCACCTCGCGCGCCACCGCGGCGGCGGGCGTGTGGCCGTTGCCGGAGGCGGCTTCGGGGGGCTGGCTCTGGGCGCGCGCCTGCGCCACCGCGCGCGCCTCGGACATGATCTCCCCCATCGTCACCTTCTGCGGCGGCTCCGCCTTCTTCATCACGCGCACGGGGCCGATCTCGGGGTGGTCGGACAGCTCCAGGTCCGCCGGCTCCGGCGGCCGCTCCGGCTTCGGCCGCGGCCGGAACATCGGGTGCGGCTGCGACTTCACGGGGCCGAGGTTCGGGTCCTCGTGCTCGGTCATCGACGCGGCCACCTCGTTCATGGCGCGCGCGACCTCGGCGAGGCCGGCGAACTCGTCCGGGTTCACGCGCTGGTGGCGCTCGCCGCGCGCCAGCGCCCGCAGCGCCTCGACGAGCAGGTCCACGCGCTTCACGGTGGGGCCCAGCATGAGCCCGACGACGATGGCGAGCGCGCAGGCGAGGCCGGCGTCGACGAGCAGCCGCGCGGGATCTCCGTGAAGCACGAAGTAGCCCGCGATGGCGGCGATGGCCGTCGCGGCGATCACGGCGATCAGCATCGCGTTGCGAAGGGATGCCATGGGCATTCGTCTATCACGCGCGGCGCACGGGACGAAAATCACAGGCGGGCAAGCCGCCTGCCTACCGCGCCGCCCACGCCTGCGCCGCCGCCTTCGCCTTCTCCTTGGCGTCGGGGCCGTCGAACCTCGCTCCGCTTCGGGCCTCCACCGCGCGCAGCGCCGCTTGCGAGACCAACGGGTCGCTGTCGTCGAGCCCGCGCAACAGGAGCCCGGCCACGGGCGCCGGCGGGCCCGGGCGGAAGCCGGCCGCCTCCATCACGAGCGCGCGCACGCGCGGGTCGCGCGACATGAACAGGGCCTCGTAGTGGGCGACGCTGTTCTCCGGCGGGCTCGTCCGCGCCCGGTACTCCTCGACGGTGTTCGGCAACAAGAGGCCGAGGAACGCGATGCACGCGGCGAGCATGACGACGCTCGGACCCCGGAAGTAGCCCCGCCGGCGCGCGATCCTCCAGGCGTCGAGCGCCGCGAAGATGACGACGAGGGCGAACGCCGCCGGCGTCACCACCAGGACGATGGCCGGCAGCTTGTCGGCGCGCACCGCGGCCACCACGCGTGGCTGCAGGAAGAACGCCGCGGCGGCGCTCACGATGAGCGCCACGAGGATGGGCACGCGCAGCGGCGAGCGCAGCCCGCCCGCAGGCTTGTCCGCGGTGGCCGGGTCCGTCATACGCCCTCGAAGATGCGCGCGGTCTCGGCGATGCGCAACAGCGTGTCCGCCGCACGCGCGGACATCGCCTGCTCGAACAGCACCATGACGTCGGGGGTCTCGGCCAGGACATCGGCGAGCGCGCCGCCGTCGATGGCGAGCAGCTCGACGTCGCCGATGGCGCGGACGCTGGCCGAGCGCGTGCCCTTCTTCAGGGCCGCCATCTCACCGAAGAGCTGCCCTTCGCGCAGCTTGTCGATGAAGACGGGAAAGCCGTCCTCGAGATGGAACACCTCGACCTCCCCGCCCATGACGAAGAACACCGCGCCCGCCTCTTCGCCCTCGTTCACGATCACCTGCTCGTCCTTGTAGCGAAGGATCTCGCTCTTCACGAGGAGGCGCCGGCGGGCCTCCGGGTTGAGCGCGCAGACGAGCGGATTGCGGGCGAGCAGGAGCTCGGCCACGCGCTCCTTGTAGAACTCCACGAGCGGCTCGCGGAAGCTGGCGTCGCCCATCAGCAGGCCGTCGAGGCTCTCCCGGTCGAGGCGGAGCAGGACGACGTCGGTGGCCGCCTCGACGGTCGCGCTGCGCGGGCTTCGCTTGAGGAGCGAGAACTCGCCGAAGAAGTCGCCCTCGGCGAGCGCCGCGACGTAGACGCGGGCGGACAGGGTGGTCGGGTTGCCCGGATCGTCGACGGCCTTGCAGTACACGAGCACCCGGCCGCGGCCGACGGCGTACAAGCAGTCTCCGGGCTCACCCTCCTCGAGGATCACGCTGCCGGCCGGCCGTTCTTCGACGACGGCGACGGCGGCGAGGCGCACGAAGTCCGGCAGCGTCACCCGGCCGAACAGCGGCGACGGGGAGCGCACGAGCGTCACGTCGGTGTGCTCGGCGCCGAGGCCGGCGGGGTCGGCCTCCTGCACGTGGTGGAAGAAGCCGGCCTTGTCGACGACGGAGATGACGTCGTTCAGGGCGTCCCGCTCGTGGGCCCGGAGGCCGGCGAGCCGCTCGAGGTCGGCGGTGAGCTCCGCCTCGGTCATGAGCGCCCGCATGCTGTGCAGCGCGCAGATGGCGGGGACGGAGAGCCCGCGGTGGGCGAAGATGGCGGCGGCGGTGCGGGCGGCGCTGAGCGCCTCCAGCGCCTCACCGAGCTCGGCGTGGCGCTCCGCGATGTCGACCAGCGTCCACAGGTTCTTCTCCTTGCGCAGCTCGAGGTGCAGCCGGCGCAGCTCGCTGTCGTCCGGGAGCGCGACGGTGACCCCGTCCTGCATGTGGGGGGCCGGGCTCCCGCGCACGCGCGGCTCGTCGGCGACGCCCTTCAGATCGAGCGACTCGAGGAAGCCCGCGAGGCGCTCGGGGTTGCAGGGCTGTGTCTTGAGGAAGGCGTCGAGGTCGGCGGCCATCTCCGCCGCGCTCGGGTAGCGGTCGCCGAGCTTGCGCGCGAGCGCGCGCAAGGTGATGCGGTCGAGCTCCGGCGGCACCGACGAGCGCATCTCGGAGGGCCGGATGATGGGCGCCTCGAGCACGCGCGCCATGGTGTCGACGGGGTTTTCGCCGGCGAACAGGCGGCCGCCGACGAGCATCTCCCACAGCACCACGCCGAGCGCCCACACGTCGCTGCGGCCGTCGAGGATCTCGCCGGTGGCCTGCTCCGGCGACATGTACGAGAACTTCCCCTTCACCGTGCCGTGCAGCGTGCGCGTGAGCTTGTTGCGGGCGTCGGCGATGCCGAAGTCGCCGATCTTCACGACCCCGCTCCACCCGAGGAAGACGTTTTGTGGGCTGACGTCGCGGTGCACGATGCCCATGGGGCGGCCGCGCGTGTCCCTCAGCGCGTGCGCGTGCTGCAGGCCCTCCAGGGCCTCGTGCGCGATGTACGCGGCCGCCGGCGGGGGCAGCCCCTCGCCGCGCGCCTTCTGCGCGCGCAGCACGTCGACGAGGTCGCAGCCCTCCACGTACTCGAGGGCCATGAAGTAGGCGCCGTCGACCTGGCCGAAGTCGAAGAGGCGAACGATGTTTTCGTGCTCGAGGCCGATGGTGATGCGGGCCTCGTCGATGAACATGCTGACGAACTGGCGGCTCGTCGAGTAGCGCGGCAGGACGCGCTTGATCACGCACCGGCGCTCGATGCCTCCCTGCCGGGAGCGGGCGAGGAACACCTCGGCCATCCCGCCGACGGCGAGCAATTGCAGAAGCTCGTAGCGACCGAACGCCGCAGGCATCTCCGGCGCCGACGCCGGCGTGACCTTCCTGGGCCCGGAGAACTCGCTCGTCGACACCGAAGTGTGCTACCTCTCAAGCGGGCGGAGCGCGCGCGTGATCCCGGGGTTCAACCACAACATCAAGCACAAGGGCCGCGTCTACCATATCCAGACCGAAGACTCCGGCCCCAAGAACCCCCACATCATCACGCACCTCTTCGTCGGCGGGAATATCCTGGCCTCGAAGAAGACCGAGTACACCGACATCGTCGGCAAGCCGGACTACGAAAAGACGGTCCGCTCGATGATGGAGGAGCAGCACAAGCAGATGCTGCGCAACCTCGTGAACGGCGTGTACGACCAGATCAGCACCGCCAAGGCCTACCAGCTCGACGGGCCCGCCCCGATGAACTTCACGGCCACGTCGCCGAACACCAACGCCATGGCCGGCGCCGCCGCGTTCCAGGGGCTCCCGAGCCAGGCGGTGCCGGCCCCGCTCGACCTCACGCTCCCCGCGGGCGGCATCCCCGTCTCCGGGACGCCGCCCACGGGCAAGCCGGAGCCGGTCCCCGACGAGGTGGCCGCCGCTGCGGCCGAGGAACAGCCCCGGCAGCTGCCGGCCGGCACCATCTTCGGCGAGGACCTCATCTCGGAGAAGTCGCTCGACGAGGTCATCCTCTCCTACCTCGCCGAAGACCTCGCAGACTCGGAATAGGGGGCCTCGTCCCTCACGGGTTGAGGGCGCTGCCCGCCATGCCGAGGAGCATGAGCACGGTGTCCTTGTCGAGGTCGGTGCCGAAGGCGGCCTGGGTGTCGTACGGGACGTACTTGCCCGTCGCGTCCTGCACCTCGAGGGTGACCTTGCCCTTGTTGTCCCACAGGATGTTGAGCTTGGAGTCGAGCGACACCTTGAGGGAGCCGACGTCGAGGAAGTCCTTGCCGTCGAAGTCCTTCACGGCGCCGTCGAGGGACGCCGACAGGAGCGCGTTCGGGATCTTGTCGTCGCCGATGTCGAGGTCCTTCAGCACCTCGAGGTTCGTGCGCAGCGCGATGGACGCGCCCTTCTTGCGATCGATCTGCACGTTGAGGGCGTTGCCCTTCTGCAGGAGCACCTTGAGCGGAAGGGCGGCGGGGAAGTCCACCTTCTCGTCGCCGATGTCCTTGATGAGCGCGAGCGCGTCCACCGCGGGGACGCCGTCGACCTGCGCGGCGAAGTGGATGTTGTGCAGCCCGGTCTTTCTGATGTCGGCCTCGAGGTTCAGGCGCGCCTTGAAGTTCTTCGGGTGCCCCTTGCCGTCGACGTCGGGGTGGGCGCTGCCGCCGACCACGTCGAGGATCTTCTTGGTCTCCGAGCGCGTGGACTCGTACTCCACCTGCACCGACAGCTTGGCGCCGTGCCCGGCGATCTTCGCGCCGTCCGCGCCCTTCTTGGCGGTGCCGGCGACGACGGCGTAGCTGCGCACGTGGCCCCCGAGGAAGCTCAGCTTGTCGTTGCGCGACAGGACGCCGACGCCGACCTCCTGGGCCCCCTGCTCGGCGAGCGCCTGGAGCGCCTCGATGGGCCCCTTGTGCGGGTCGCCGGCCACGGCGGCGAACGCCTTCTGGTCGGCGGGGTTCATGGAGCCGTCGAAGAAGTCCGGCGCCGTGTGCGACCGCCCGATGGTCCCCCACGTCTGCGCGCGCGTGGCGTTGTCGACGCCCCCGAGGTCCTCGCGCAAGGCGTGGGCGGCGCGGCGCTGCGCGGCGAGGGTCTGCGCGAGGTCGGTGGGGACATGGACGTTGACGGGCACGAGACGCTCCTGATTTGTGGGTCCAGGTGGCATATCGGCACACAGTTCTAGGTCGACCTGTCGATCCTCGTGATGCTCGTCACAGCGCGTCGGAGGGTCCGGCTACCGGTCGGCGGCGCGCGCCTCGAGCGCGCGCCAGTCGAGCTTGGCGCCGAGGCGCGCGAGCACCGAGTAGACGCCGAAGCGGATGCGCACGAGGAACAGGAGCTCGCCCGGCAGCCGCATCTTCATGAGCGCCCGCTTGTCGCGCATGACCTCGGCGAGGGTGGCGCGGAAGCCGACCTCCATCGGCCGCGCGCCGGGCGCCACGACCGGCAGGAAGAACGCGCGCGCGAGCTCGACGGCGACGCCGCGGTCGGGGACCTCGGCGCCGGCGTCGCGGAAGGCGGCGACGATGCCGTCGTCGTCGCCGTCGCGCACCGCGCGCGACATGCCCGCGACGGCGTGCACGTGGGCGGGGGTGAACGAGCGCACGCAGCCGTAGTCGAGGAAGACGACGGCGCCATCGTCGTGGAACAGCAGGTTGCCCGGGTGCGGGTCGGCGTTGAAGAAGCCGTGCTCGTAGAAGGTGCCGACGTAGAAGCGATAGATGGCGCGGCCGGCCCGGTCGAGCGTGTCCTGCGCCGCGCGCGCGCGAAAGGCGTCGAACGACGCGCCCTCGTGCCAGGTGGTCGTGAGCACGCGCGCGCCGCAATACGCGCGGTGCACCGCGGGCACGGTGACGTCGTCGTCGCCCGCGTACAGCGCGGCGAAGCGCTCCTGGTGCTCTGCTTCGCTCACGTAGTCGCACTCCTCGAGGAGCGTGCTCTCGGCCTCGGCGATGAGCGAGCTGACGTCGCCGCCGAGGAGCCGCGCGAGCTGCTTGCCGACGCTGGCGCCGCGGAAGTCGGCGCGGATGGCTCGCTCGATGTCGGGGTTTCGCACCTTCACGGCCACCGCCGTGGCGCCGCCGCGCGCGCGCCCGTCGTCGTCGACCCCCGCGGCGCCCTCGCCGGGGGAAGGGAGCGTGGCCCGGTGCACCTGACCGATCGACGCCGTCGACACCGGCATACGCTCGATCGTGGCGAGCAACGCGTCGGCGCGCGCGGCGGGGAGGTCTTCGCGGACGACGCGCTCGATCTCGGAAAACGGCGTCGGCTGCGACTGCGACTGCAGGATCGCGAGCTGCTTGCGCACGCCCTCGGGGATGGGCGCGTCGACGTAGCTCATGATCTGGCCGACCTTCATGGCCACGCCCTTGAGCTCACCCATGGAGAGCACCAGGCGCTCGACGGCCTTGTCGTCGAGCAGCTCGCCGCCCGTCAGCCGTCGCGCCGCCGCCCCCGCCGCCGCGCGCGCCGCCGTCGTCGCCGTCCGTCGGAATCGCCCGAACGTCGACGTCGGAACCGGTGCGCCCTCGCGCGCGCGCAGCAGCGACAGCAGGCGCAGCACCGCTGCGTCGTCGCCGCCTGCGTCCTCGTTGTCCTCGTCGTCGCCAGCGTCGTCCGTCACGGCACGAGAGTGGTCGGCCTCCGCCCTGCAGGCAATGACGTTCGTCGCGGATTCCGATCTTCCGGCGTCGGCTCACTTGCCGATGCAGAACTTCGAAAACACGCGATCGAGCACGTCGCCGTCGATGTCCCTGCCGAGCAAGCGATCCAGGGCGCGGGCGGCGCGGCGGAGCTCGCTCGCGACCACCTCGCCCGCCGCGCGCCCCGCGAGCGCGTCGACGCCGGCGCCGAGCGCGTCGTGGCAGGCGCGCACGGCCTCCACCTGGCGTTCGCGCATCAAGAGGGCCTCGTCGTCGTCGTCGCCGCCGCCGTCGCGCAGGCGGGCCGCGAGCGCTCCCCGCAGCGCCTCGAGGCCGGCGCCCGTCCTGGCCGACACGCGGAGCACCGCGCCGGGCGCGACGCCGGCCGGCGCCCGCGCGTGGATGAGCGCAGCGGCCGCGTCTTTTAGGAGGTCGGCCTTGGAGAGCACCACGACGTCGCCGCCGAGGGCGCGCGCGCTGTCGACGGCGCCGGGCTCGTTCGCGGGCACGAGGGCGACGACGACGTCGGCGCGGGCGCGCTCTCCTTCGGCGCGCTCGATGCCCATGCGCTCGACGTCGCCGGCGTCCCCGAGCGGGCGCACGCCGGCGACGTCGACGAGCGTGACCGGGATGCCGGCGATCTCGAAGGGCGCCTCGAGCACGTCGCGGGTGGTCCCCGGCTCGTGATGCACGAGCGCGCGCTCCTCGTCGAGCAGCGCGTTCAACAGCGTGCTCTTGCCCGCGTTGGGCGGCCCGTAGAGCACCACGCGCGCGCCCTCGCGCAGCCGCCGCCCCGTGCGCGCCCCCGCCAACAACGCCGCCGTGGCCGCGCGCGCTTCGCCGAGCCCGCGGGCGAGGTCTTCGAGCCGCGCGTCGCCGAGCTCCTCGTCGGGGAAGTCGAGGCGCGCCTCGATCTCGGCGAGCGCGTCGACGAGCGCCTCGCGCACGGGTGCGATGCGCGCCGACAGCCCGCCGCGCAACGCGCGCAGCGCCGCGCGCGCAGCGGCCTCGGTCTTGGCGTGCACGACGTCGTCGACGGCCTCGGCGGCCACGAGGTCCATGCGCCCCGAGAGCACCGCGCGCAGCGTGAGCTCGCCGGGCTCGGCCAGGCGGCAGCCGGCGTCCACCAAAGCGCGCAGCACGGCGCGCACGGTGACCGGCGAGCCGTGCAGCGACAGCTCGAAGCCCGGCTCGCCGGTGTAGCTCCTGCCCGCGGGGAAGCGGACGCACAGCGCTTCGTCGATCGGCGACGGAAGCGAGCGGCCGCCCTCAGGCCCCGCCGGGCCCGAAGCGGCGGCAGCGCTGCCGTCGTGCCGCGTGGTCGTGTCGCCGGCGCCCGGCCGCCCGCCCGGGGCGATGACGTCACCGAGCGTGGCCACGAAGTCGCGCTGGCGGCCGCGCCGGGGACGAAAGACGCGGGCGCACACGGCGTGCGCGTCGGGCCCGCTCACGCGCACCACCGCGATGGCCGCGGGGGCGCTCGCCGTGGCGAGGGCGCAGACGGTGTCCTTGCGCGCGAGGTCGAAGGTCACCCCCGCTCCGGCTACGGCAGCGACGCCGGGAGGAACACGACGGAGGTCGCGCCGCCGGGCAGCGTGGTGGCCGGGGCGCCGGCGTCGTCGAGGACGTGGGCGTGGGCGTTGGTGTACTCGTCGCCGACGATGAAATAGCCGGCGGCGGACGACGCGACCGAGAGCTGCGTGGCCTTGGCCTCGGCGATGCGCTTCTTTTTGCCGGTCTTGCAGCCGGGCTCACAGAGATAGACGGGGCGCGTGCAGTGGCGCGAGTCGCCCATGACGCCGGAGATGGCGAGCATGTGCTTGTCGCCCACCGGCAGGACGCAGATGTCGTCGGGGCTGCCCAGGAGCTCCTTGAGTCCCGGCGTCTCGTCGCCGCAGTGGATGGGCCCGGTGCCGAGGCACGTGGACGCATCGAGGAGATCCGCGAGCGCCACCACGCCCGCTCTCTTCGAAGGTCGCTGGAGCACGTCGACGCCGGGGGTATCGCCGGCCTCGATCTTGGTGGGGACGGCCTGCAGGCGCTCCCACTTGCCCGCGGTCCCGGCGCGACCGGCGGCGCCGCGGAGCTCGACGAGGATGGCCATGGCCGGCGTGCCCCACGACGGGAACCACTCCGGCGCGTCGTAGCTCTTCCCCTCGAAGCGCACCGAGACCTTCCCGCCGAGGCTCGCGACGTCGTCGTCCTTCACCGGCACGACGTAGCTCGCGCGCACCGCGCCGCCGGCGTCGATCCACAGGCGCACGAGCGCGGGTGCGGGCAGCGGACCCATGTCGTGGGCGGCGCCGCCGTGAAGCGGGCGCCACCACAGGTGTCCGCCCTCGGTGGACCAGATGCGCCCGGCGCGGACGTCCCAGAGCACCTCGTCGGGGCAGGCCGACGTCGTAGAGAACAGCACGCGGTCGTCGCCGTCGGGCAACGTCCGCACCTTGGCCGTGCAGGTCTTCCCCTCGGGCTCGAGGAAGAACACGCGCGCCGCCGGCGCCGCGTGCGCCGCCCCCGCCGCCAGCGTCGCCAGCGTCACCGCCAGCGCCGCGGCGCCCCGGAGCGGCGTGCGCGCCGCAGCACCGGCCGCGCGCTCCGGCACCATCACGACGCGCTCCGGCGTCGCACCTCGACGGCGAGCAGCCCGAGCGCCGCGGGTGTCACCCCCGAGATGCGCGACGCCTGCCCGAGCGTTCGTGGGCGCAGGCGCGCGAGCTTCTCGTGCACCTCGTGGCTGATGCCGGGCAGCCGCTCGTTGAACAGCGCGTCCGGCAGCGTCTCGTCCTCGAGCACGCGATCGCGGACCAGGTCCCTCTGCGCGCGCTCGATGTAGCCGGCGTACTTCACCTCGACCTCCACGCGCGACAGCACGCGCCAGCGGTCCGCGCCGTCCCCGGCGGCGGACGCGCCGCGCGCCGCCACGAGCTCCGCGGGCTCGCGGTGCGCGCCATCCTCGAGCGCCAGCAGCAGGGCGGGGCTCACCTCGGGGCGCCGCAGCAACTGCAGCAGCGTGAGCGGCTCGCGCATGGGCGCGCCGCCGGCGGCCGTCAACAAGGCGTTGCGCGCCTCGGTGACGTCGAGCCGCACCGCGCCCAGGCGCGACAGCTCCGCGGCCACGGCGTCCTCGAACGCGCGCATCCGCGACACGCGCGCGGCGTCCGCGAGGCCGACGCGCGCGGCGACGTCGAGCAGGCGCGCGGAGGCGTTGTCCTCGCGCAGCAGGAGCCGGTGCTCCGCGCGCGAGGTGAACATGCGGTAGGGCTCGTCGGTGCCCTTGAGCACGAGGTCGTCGACGAGGACGCCGGCGTAGGCCTGGTCCCGCCGCAGCACCACGGCGCTGTTGCCCGAGGGATCGTCGAGGGAGCGCGCGGCGTTGATGCCGGCGAGCAGCCCTTGCACCGCGGCCTCCTCGTAGCCCGTGGTGCCGTTGAGCTGCCCCGCGCAATACAGGCCGGCGATGTCCTTGGTCTCGAGGGAGTGCGCGAGCTGCGTGGGCTCGACGTAGTCGTACTCGACCGCGTAGCCCCAACGCGTGACCTCGACCTCCTCGAGGCCCGGCAGCGTGCGCAGGAACGAGATTCTGGACGCCCGGCGGCAGCGACGTCGACAGGCCGTTTGGATAGACCTCGAACGTGTCGAGGCCGTGCGGCTCGAGGAACACGAGGTGCGAGTCCTTCTCGGAGAAGCGCACCACCTTGTCCTCGACGGACGGGCAGTAGCGCGGCCCGCGCCCGCCGATCTGGCCGTTGAACAGCGGCGCCGCCCCCTCCGCCACCGCCGCGCGAATCACCTCGTGCGTGCGCGCGGTGGTCCGCGTGAGGCGGCACGACACCTGGGGCAGCGGCGGCGGACCGCTGTCGAAGGAGAAGCGCGGCGCGGGCGCGTCCGGCGTCTGCTCGGGGAGCGCCTCCATGCGGATGGTGCGCGCGTCGAGGCGCGGGCAGGTGCCGGTCTTCAGGCGCCCGAGCGACAGGCCGTGGGCCTGCAGCGAGGCCGACAGCCCCGCCGCCGGCGCCTCGCCTGCGCGGCCCCCGGGGCTGGTGTCGGCGCCGCGGTGCAGCAGGCCCCCGAGGAACGTCCCCGTCGTGAGGATCACGCGTCGCGCGCGGAGCAGCTCGCCGCTCCGCGTGCGCACGCCGGCCACGCGTGCGCGGCCGCCGTCGTCTTCGACGACGAGCTCGACGACGTCGTCCTGGCGCAGGCGCAGGCCCGCCGTGGTGACGACGACGCGGCGCATGGCGGCGGCGTAGCGGTCCATGTCGCTCTGGCAACGCGTGGCGCGCACGGCGGGGCCGCGTGACTCGTTGAGCGTGCGGGAGTGGATGCCGGTGTCGTCGGCGACGCGCGCCATCTCGCCGCCGAGCACGTCGAGCTCCTTGACGAGGTGCCCCTTGCCGACGCCGCCGATCGCGGGGTTGCACGACATGGCGGCGATGCGATCGAGGGAGCCCGTGACGAGCACGGTGTCCTTGCCGAGGCGCGCGCACGCGAGCGCCGCCTCGCAGCCTGCGTGGCCACCGCCCACGATCAGGACGTCGGCCTCGCGACTTCCGATAAAGCCCCTCGTCATGCGAGTGTTGTTGCGCAGGTGACGCGACTCGCCAACGGGAATGTGGGGCATATCTTGTCGCAGCTCATGAGCCGAACCGTTCTCCCTCCCGCACGCATTCCGTCGCGCCGCGCGGTCGGGGCGCGCGCCTGCTTCCGGTCGGCTCTCGTCGCCGTCGCCGTCGCCGCCGCGGCCGTCGCCTTCGGCGCCGCGCCCGCGCACGCACAGTTCCGGAACCAGGGCGTGTTCCTGCCGGCCGGCGGCTACTTCATGCTCGGAACGTGGGACCGCATCCTCCACGGGGGGAGCCCCGCGGCGCAGAACCTCCAGATACCCGACGCCGCGCCGCAGTCGGGTTGGAACCTCAACGACGAGCCGCAGATCGGCGCCGGCTACTTCCACGCCATCGGCTACGACCTGTGGTGGGACTTCACGGCCTGCATCGGCTTCTGGAACACCGTCATCGACCTCGGCGCCACCAACACGCCGGTCATCACGGTGCTGTCGTCGGGCGGCCTGCGCTACAACTTCCTCGAGGAGCGCGTGCGGCCGTTCGTCGCCGTCCACCTCGACTACCTCCAGGTGATCGCCTTCCCCGACGCCGGCGCCACCGCGCCCGTCCCCGGCAACGGCTTCCTCGGCAACACGCCGTTCTTCATCGGCGTGCGGCCCGCGGGCGGCGTCGAGTGGATCTTCGGTGACGAGATAGGCGCCATGATCGAAGCGGGGCCGGACCTGTTCCTCGTGCCGGACAAGGACCGCGGCCTCGGCGGCCTCTTCCTGCCCGCCGCCGTCGTCCGCGGCGCCGTCACCATCTACTTCTAGCGGTGCGGGTGGTGGTCGTGGCCGCGCCGCGCGTGCGGCCGCTGCGGCGCCGTCTGCTCCTCTTCGACGGCGGTCATCGCCGCCTCCATCTGCGCGCCGAGGGCGAGCAGCTCGTCGTCACCGAGGGTCTGCGCGAGGGGGAAGATGACCTGCTCCTCCTCCTCGAGGTGTTTGTCGAGGAGCTCGGCGAGCACCGAGATCCTGGCGCGGAAGCGGCGGTCGCTGGTGTCGAGCGACGGGAGCTCCTCGAGGAGCAGGCTCACCACGTGGTGCTCCTCGTAGGCCTCGTCGATCACCTCTTCGGCGCGGCGCGTGCCGACGGCGCGCACCGCCGGATAGAAGATGTCCTCTTCGATCTGCGTGTGGACGAACAGCAGCATGCCGAGGTCCTCGAGGACCGCGCGCCGCGCCGTGTTCCCCTCCGCGTGCTCGGCTTTGCGAAGGAGGCTTTTCACCTCGTGGTGCTGCCGCCCGAGAAGATCCGTGGCTCTCATGTCGACAAACCTCCTCGGAGATCCATGCACGAAGCCGGCCCGCGAACGCCCGCGACGTCGTCGAAGACCGCCGGTGGGGCGGTGCGCGGGGGCGCAGAGGCGCGGGCCCTTTGGCGCACGGCCCGCCGTGGACGTGCGCCTTTGTCCTCGCGGCACCGGGATGGTACGTGTGGGCCATGTCGCGCACCGTCGTCGCCGCCGCCTTGTCCGCGCTCCTCGTGTCCGCGGGTTGCCTGAGCCCCCCGGGCGTGGGGCGCGCCGCCGACCCCGCCCACGCCGACGGCCCCGCGCCGTGGGGCTCGGCCACCACCAACGCCGAGCTCGACAAGAAGGTGAAGCTCCTGAACGACATCCTCGACGGCAAGCTCAAGCCCGTCGACCTGCCCGCGCGCGTCGAGAAGGACTGGCCGAAGATGTCCGCCGACGAGCGCAAGAAGTCGCTCGAGGGCATCAGCGATCTGATGGAGGACCTCAAGTCTGCGGGCAAGGCCGGCACCGCCATCCCGCCGGGGCCCGATCGCGACATGGCCATGGCGCAGCTCTACTTCGGCGAGCGCCGCTTCATCGAGGCCGCCGAGCTGCTCTCCGGCATCCTCGACAAAAACCCCATCTACCCAGGCGCGCGCAACCTGCTCGCGCGCTGCTTCTTCTTCCTGCAAAACCGCGATCGCACCATCACGGAGCTCGAGTTCGTGCTGCAGGACAAGGAGCAGCAGAAGGACAAAAACGAGGTCCTCGACGCGCTCTTCCTCATGGGCGCCGCCGTCGCCGAGACGCCGGGCATGTCGCGCGAGAACATGGAGAAGGGCAAGCACGCCTGGGAGACCTATCTGCAGCTCGCGCCGGACAGCCCGCAGAAGGGACAGGTCGAAAAGGGCCTCAAGGACATCGAGGCCGGCCTGCGCGGCGAGGGGCGCCTGGCGCAGCCGCTCATCCCCACGTCGAGCGCCGCCCCCGCGGACTCGGGCGGCAGGCAAGCCGTGATGGGCGGCCCCGCGCAGCCGGTGCCCATGGGCCCGGGCTCCGCGCCGCCCGAGGAGAAAGAGAGCCGCGTCGCGCAGCTCAAGCCCGACGCCACGCCCGCCGAGCGTGAGCTCGCCGAGGGGCTCGACGCGCTCGCCGAGCGCGACCTCGGCACCGCGGAGCAGAAGCTCAAGGCCGCCGCCGACGCCACCACCGGTCGCGCGCAGTCGGAGGCGCGCGTGGGGCTCGCGCGCGTCTACGTGCAGACCGGCCGCATCCAGGACGCCGTGCGGGGCTTCGGCGAGGTCATCAAGGTCGACCCCGACTACATGCCCGCGTGGCACTACCTCGGCATGGCGCACATGATGTCCGGCGATCCCGAGCAGGCGGCGAGCGCCTGGCAGAAGATCGTCGACAAGGATCCCGCGTACGCGCAGAAGTTCCACCTCGATCAGCGCATCGAGGTCGCCAAGCGCATGGCCGGGAAATAGCCGTCGTTGTGAGGCGCGTGTGCCGCGCGCATCCGCGCGGCCCGCATGTGGCGCGCGCACATCTCGACTGGCGCTCCCGTTGACGTGGGGTACAACGCGAGCACTGCGGCTTGCCGTCATAGGGGTGCTCGATGTTGCGCGTGTTGCTCGTGTCCGTCGCGTTGGTCACGTTGTCGTCGTCGTTGGGCTGCAGCTCGTGCGGCGGATCCGCGGAAGGCGAGGGCGAAGGAGAGGGCGACGCCGGCGAAGGCGAAGGCGAAGGCGAAGGCGAGGGCGAAGGCGAGGGCGAGGGTGAAGGCGAGCTCCTGGTGAGCGACGAGGCGCGCGAGCTCTGCCAGATCTACGAGCGCGGGGTGGCGTCGTTCACGATCCAGGTGGTCGGCGCGCTGGGGACGCCCCAGCGCTGCGTCGCCGCCGACATCGTCCCTGTCGATCCGTCACAGTTCAACGACGTCGCCGTGCAGGCCTGCGCCGACGACGCCTTCCAGGTGAACCAGGACTTCGAGCTCGCCATCGAGGGCGGCCGCGTCACGTTCGACATCGCGGCCGTGCGCGCCTGCTCCGCGCTCGACGTCGCCCAGCTCGCCGCCGACGGCGCCACCGAGCTCCCGCCCGAGTGCGCGCTCGACGCGCTCTTCACGTCCCACGGGCAGCAGGGCGATCCCTGCGCGCAGGACTGGGATTGCTCGGGTGAGCTGCACTGCGAGGCCGACGTCCTCACCGTCGACGAGCTCACCTGCCTGCCGCCCGCGCAGCAGGGCGAGGCGTGCCTCGACGCCGTCGACGGCGGGCTCATCCCGACCACGCTGCCGGTGCGCTCGTGCGACACCAACCTCACCTGCACCGACTTCGCCTGCGTGCCCAAGGCCGGCACCGGCGCCGCCTGCAGCGTCTCCGACGACTGCCAGGACGGGCTGCGCTGCAACACCGCCGTCACGCCGAGCGTGTGCGCCGCCAGGTCGGACGCGGGTCAGCCGTGCGGCAGCGACGCCGACTGCGCCGACGCCGCGCCGCGCTGCTCGCCCGCGGGCACGTGCGCTGCGCCGCTCGACGACGGCGCCGCGTGCGACGCCGCCGCCGACGTCTGCGGCACGCAGTGCTCGGTGTGCCGTCCCGTCACGGCGGGCGGCGCGACGACGACGTGTCAGGACCGCGCCCTCTCCGGCGGCGCCTGCGCCACGAGCGGCGACTGCGGACACGGCTTCGTGTGCGACGACGGCTCGCACCAGTGCGTCGCGGGCGGCGCCGCCGGCGCGTCGTGCGCCGCCAGCGACGATTGCCTCGACGGTCTCGTCTGCGGCGGCACCAACTTCGACACCTGCGTGACGCAGCCCGACCTCGGCGACGCTTGCGGCGCCGACACCACCACGTCGTGCAAGCAGGGCGCGTGCTCCGGTGGCACCTGCGTCGCCGGCAACGCGGGCGACGCCTGCGACAGCGACAGCGTGTGTCAGGGCGGCCTGCTCTGTGACGCCACGGCGCAGCAGTGCGCCGCCGCGCCCACGAGCGGCGCTTGCTCCCTCGACGGCGCCTGCGCCGACGGCTTCACCTGCGACGACGGCGACACCTGCGTCGCGCTCCCCGGCCTGGGCGAGACCTGCGTCGGCGCCGCCGGCGACTGCGGCGCGGGCCTGTTCTGCGACGACACCACCACCTGCCAGGCGCAGAAGGACCCCGGCTCCACCTGCACCGCAGACGACGAGTGCACCGGTGTCTGCGTCAACGGCACCTGCAGCGCGGTCGGCCCCTCTTGCACGTCGAGCAAGGAGTTCTTCCCGATCTTCGTGATCCTCTCCCTCGTGCCGCCGACCCTGCGCCGCCTCAAGCGCCGCTGAGCTCGGTACCTTCGCGGGCCCGGCCGAGCGCGTCGCCCGTCAGGCGCTCGTCGCCGTGAGCGGGAGCTGGCGCTCGTCGCGGATGATCTCTTCGAACACCTCCGGAACGAGCAGGGCCTCGTCGACGGCGGCGCGCGCCTGGCCCGCCCGCACCGCGGCGAGCGCGACGGCGGCCGCGACTTTGGCGTGCACGCCCTCGTCGAGCGGCGTGGGCACGAGGTCGCCCTCCTCCGCCGAGGCGGCGAGGATGATGGCGGCGGCCATCTTCATCTCGTCGGAGATGGCCGTGGCCTTCACGGCGAGCGCGCCGAGCAACACGCCCGGCACCGCCACGGCGCTGGAGATGGCTTTGCCGTCGGCGGCGAAGGCGGCGCCCGCGAGCTGCGCGTCGTAGGGCTCGATCTCCGGCCGCGGCTCCGACAGCGCGATGATCACCTGGCCCTCGCGCACCTGCGACGGCGCGATGACGCCCGTGTGCCCGGTGTTGGCGACCACGACGTCGGCGGCGGCCATGATCTCGTCGATGCCCGCCGTCTTTCCGCCGGCCGAGACGTGCCGCGAGATGGCGGCGGGGTGCACGTCGTCGCCGATCACGGGGTTGCCGGTGTGCTTCATCACCAGGCGCGCGATGGCGCCGCCGGCCGTGCCGAGACCGATCTGCCCGATGACCGCCTTGTGCAGGTCGAGGTGCGCGCGCCTGCATGCGTTGATGACCGCGGCGAGGCCGACGATGGCCGGGCTGTCGGCGTCGTCGTGGTACACGGGCATCTTCAGCCGGTCCGCGATCTTGGTGGCGCAGCGCGGGCCGCGCGGCGCGGCGATGGAGTCGAGGATGACGGCGCCGAACGAGGGCGCCAACGCGCACACGGTGTCGCAGAGCTGCTCCTCGCTGTCGACGTCGAGGCACAACGGCAGCGACGACAACCCCGCCAGGCTCGCGAGCAGCATGGCCTTGCCCTCGACCACCGGCAGCATCGCGCGCGGGTGCACCTTGCCGAGCCCGACGAGGCCGCTGCCGTCGGTGACGACCGCGACGGTGCGGTCGACGCTGGTGAAGACGTCGGCGAGGCTCGGCTCGTCCTCGATGGCCTGCACCACCTCGCGGACGCCCGGCGTGTACGCCGACGAGAGCCGCGCGAGCCCCGTGAGGTCCACGCGGGAGCGCGTGCGGATCTTCCCGCCGAGGTGCGCGTCGCGCACGGTGTCGCGCACGGCGACAATCTCGCTCTCGCGCAGGTCGCGCAGGGTGTCGAGCACGTGCGCGAGGTGCTCCTCGTCGTCGAGCAGCAGGTGGAAGTCTCGCAGCGTGTAGTTGTGGCCGATGCGGATGGTGTTGATCTCGCCGATGGACGCACCCGCGTCGCCGAGGGCGCTCGTGAGGATGCCGAGGCCGCCCGCCTTGCGCCGCGAGCGGATGCGCAACGTGCGCACGAGTCCGGTGCTGCTCACGGTGCCCCCGGCGGCGCGGCTTGTCCGCCGGCCGTCGGCGGCGGCGGCGGCGTCGTCGTCGGCGGCGTGGACGGCGCGTCCACGATCAGCACCGAGCCCGACAGCACCGCCGTCAAGGACTTCTCCTCGGGCCACATCTCCACCACCCAGCGGATGCGCCCGATGCGGCCCTTGCTGATCTGCTCGCCGCCGAAGGCGATGGGCTGGCGCTTCGCCCGTCCCGGCGGGGACTTGATGCGCACCACCGGGGGCGGCTGGTCCACGGCGTCGTTGTCCATGTTGTGCACGTAGACGCTGACGATGGAGACGCGGCACGGGCCCGCGCACGAGCCCTCGGGGATCTCGAGCACGCCGTCGATGTCCCGGTGGGTCTTGAGCTCGGCGATCTGCGCTTTTGTCAGCGGGCCCTTGTCCTCGATCTCGAACCGAACGTTTTTCGGTTGGAAGCCGTCGACGAACAGCTCGACCTTCGTCTTGTCCTTGCAACCCGGCGCGAGGAGCCCGACGACGAGAACGGCGGCGGCAAAGAGCGCACGCATGCGTGGCATGTAGCGCCTATCGACCGTGGTGCCAACGCCGATGACGTCGGCGCCGATCGAGCGTGCCGGTCGCCGATCGGCCGCAGGCGCCTTGTACGCGGGCGGGCATTCCGGCACCTTCCGCGCCATGGCCGACACCACCACGGCGTTCCCCCGCTCCGCCGGCGTCCTGCTGCACCCCACGTCGCTTCCGTCGCCGCACGGCGTCGGCGACCTCGGCGCCGGCGCGCGCGCGTTCGTGGACTGGTTGCACGACGCCCGGCTCACGCGCTGGCAGGTGCTCCCGCTCGTGCCGCCGGGCCCCGGCGGCTCCCCCTACTCGTCGCCGTCGGCGTTCGCGGGCAACCCGCTGTTGATCGACCTCGAGGCGTTGGTGGCGCAAGGCCTGCTCGCCAAGGCCGACGTCGAGGGCGAGCGCTTCGACGCCGATCGTGTCGACTGGGCGAAGGTCCACCCCTGGAAGAGCGAGCGCATCGCGCTCGCCGCGCGCAAGATGGCGTCCCTCGACACGGGCCGCGCGAAGCTCGAGGCCTTCCGCGAAGAAAACCCGTGGGTCGTCGACTACGCGCTCTTCACGGCGCTGCGTGAGCGCTTCGACTACCAGCCGTGGCGGCAGTGGCCGAAGCATCTCGCGCGCCGTGAGAGGTCCGCGGTGCAAAAGGCCGAGGCGGAGCTGTCGCCGCGCGTGGAGCAGATCGTCGCCGAGCAGTGCTTGTTCGACGAGCAGTGGGCGGCGCTGCGGGCGTACTGCGCCGAAAAAGGTGTCAGCATCATCGGTGACATCCCCATCTACGTCGACCTCGACAGCGTCGACGTCTGGTGCAACCGCGACCAATTCCTGCTCGACGACGACGGCCGCCCGCTCGGCGTCTCCGGCGTCCCGCCCGACGCCTTCACCGACAAGGGCCAGCTTTGGGGCAACCCGCTGTACGACTGGAAGCGCATGAAGCAGGACAAGCACGCGTGGTGGGTGGCGCGCATGAGGCGCGTGCTCTCCTTGTGCGACGTCGTGCGCATCGACCACTTCCGCGCGTTCGCCGCGTACTGGGCCGTGCCCTTCGGCGACGAAGACGCCCGCGGCGGTCAGTGGGTGCGCGGGCCCGGCCTCGCCGTATTCGAGGACATCGCCGCCGCCCTCGGCAAGCTGCCCATCATCCTCGAGGACCTCGGGGTCATCACGCCCGACGTCGAGGAGCTCCGCGACAGCACCGGCCTCCCCGGCATGAAGGTGTTGCAGTTCGCGTTCGGCGAAGGCCCCGACGCCAAGTACCTGCCGCACAACCACGTGCCCAATTGCGTCGTCTACACGGGCACCCACGACAACGACACCGCGCTCGGCTACTGGCAGCACGCGCCCGAGTACGTGAAGGAGCACGTGCGCTCCTACCTCGCGCGTGACGGAGGCGACTTCGTCTGGGACTTCGTGCGCACCGCGTTCGCGTCGGTGGCGCACACCGCCGTCGTCCCCATGCAGGACGTCCTGTGCCTCGACTCCGGCGCGCGCATGAACATGCCCGGCAGCGAGAGCGGCAATTGGGCCTGGCGGGTGCGCGTGGACGCGTTCCATCCGAGCCTCTCGGGCCGGCTGCGGCACCTCGCCGAGCTCTATGGACGAGCCCGGCGGGAACAGGCAAAAAGCCCCGCCAAGTAGCGTCACAGGGCGATAGAAGACGGCATGCCCGTCATCACCAACCGCCCGAACGTCACGCCCCCCCAGAACACCGGCGCCGCCGGGGCCACCGGCAACGTGCAGGGCACCACGCCGGCGAGCAACGCCGCGGGCAACGGGACGCCCCAGCCGGGGCAGGTGCAGTCGGGGGCCGGCCAGGTCATCAACGCCCAGCGCGTCGCGGTCAGCGGGCTCGGCACGCTCCAGATGACGGCCACGGGCACCACCAACCGCTTCGCGCGTGACGCCACGTTCGACACCTACAGCGCCGTCGGTGACGGCAAGGTGGCGCGCGGCTACGTGAAGGTCGACGCGGAGCCCATCCAGGGCGGGTGCCGCGTGCACGTGGAGAGCTTCCACGGCAACCACAACGACAGCGTCACCCTCTGGCTCCTCGCCGAGGTGCTCGACGAAAAGACGCACCAGCTCCGCACCGTCACGCTGGCGGTGCTCGCCAACGCCGCCAACCTCAACGGCACCAGCTTCCGCGGCAACACCTACTACGACCTCAGCTACGCGGACATCAACGCGTACCTCCAGCAGATGAACCCCAACCTCAAGGTCACGCCGGGGCAGACGCAGCTCAGCGTCGCCGCGCGCTGGGGCAACGGGCACCAGGCCGGCGGCTTCGCGCGCGGCGGTTCGTTCCGCATCCCGCCCGAGGCCAAGCAGCAAAACGCCACCGCGGTGCGCGCGGCGGCGGCGTCGCGCACGGGCACCGAGCAGGCCGATCTGCCGCTCGATATGGAGGTGGCGTACCCGCCGCAGCTCGTGCAGCAGATCCCGCAGCTCAAGCCCGACGGCGCCATCGTCAGCCGGCTCGAGAGCGAGCTGAAGGGCGCCACCACCAAGGACGCCATGGTGCGCGCGGTGCGCGAGATGTACCGCCTCGCCGAGAAGGCCAAGGCGGGCGACAAGACCGACATCGAGGCCATCTTCGGCAAGGACTGGACGGTCGAGACGGTGGATCGCTACTGGCTCAAGGACGACGGCAACAGCACCGAGGGGAAGGCCGGCACCGGCTTCTTCAAAGGCTTCCGCGTCGACGACCACGGGCTGCCTATCCAGGACCCGATGCACGACACGTACATGGACGACGCCAACCTCTCGATGACGCGCCACCAGGGCGTCATCCGTTTGCGCAAGAACCAGCAGGCCACGGTCGTCAACGTCAAGCCCGGCGGCGGCCGCCGCGACGACAAGACGCAGATCACGCAGCGCATCGAGGTGGGCGTCGAGCTCAAGCCCGACGCCAACGCCGCCGACGCGTCGGTGGCCATGCGCGGTTTGGCGACCAACGCGGCGTGGTCGGGCACCGTGTTCAACCAGGCGCAGCGGGAGATGTCGCAGCTCGATCCCACGCTCCAGCTCGCGCAGACCCTGGTGCCTTGGCTCGACGTCACCCAGGACCGCCACAAGTTCACGGTGAAGAACGAAAAGACCGGCGTCGAGATCGAGCTGTCGCTCGACTTCGTGAAGACCAGGACGCTGCGGCCCAACCACGCCAACCCCGACGGCACCCCGCGCGAGACCGAGTTCTACGTGCTCGAGGGCGAGCTCGATCACCTGCAGCTCCAGTCGGCCAACAGGGGCACCTACGCCGCCAACGGCGCCGTCAACAACGCCGTGTTCCAGACGGAGCAGCAGCAGGAGCAGTGGCTGAAGGCCACGTCCACCGACGTCACCATGGACATCGATCCGCGGCTGCACGAGCTCAAGGATCTCGACAACGCGAGCTTCAGGAGCACGTCGAGCTACAAGCAGTTCGAGCAGGTGTCGGAGAAGATGCTGCCGCACCTGTTCCCCAAGGGCCTCGACAGCGGCCGGCAGAAGGCCGCGCACGCCGCCGAGATCATGGGCCTCGTGTGCTTCGACGATCGCCAGCTCCTCGCGGCGGCCAAGAAGGCCGTGCACGAGGGCGGCTATGCGTGGTCGCCGGCGGTGGAGCAGGCGTTCCTCGCGGCGGTGCAGGTGCCGGCCACGCGCACCAGGATCGACCTGCAGATCGCGTCCGGTGGCTCGCGGAGCGTGCCCACGTTCATCCAGCAGACCATCGGCAACGCCACGCCGCTCGAGTACGACGTCGCCAAGGCCAAGAAGCGCGTGGAAGGCAGGCTGGCCGAGCTCGGCTACGCCTCCACGCCGGAGATCGACAAGATGCTCGAGGGCCTCGACCCGCAGAAGGTGCCGCCGGCCAACTTCGAGTCGTTCCTGCAGCGCATGCAGCAGCTCCAGGACGCGCAGGTGATGCAGCAGCTCGCGCAGGCCTTGGGGGTCGCGCCGGTGCCGGTGCCCTCGCCCGACGTGAAGAAGCTCGTCGCCGCTTCCCTGCCGCTGATGGAGCAGCACCTCGAGGCGGCGGCGTGCGACAAGTCGAGCGCCGGCGAGGTGGCCGCCTTCCTCGAGAAGGCCGCGGCCGCGGGCGCGACGCTCTTCGAGCTGCGCACGCTGGTGCAGAACCTGTCGAACAACCCGCAGGTGCGGCTCGACCAGGTCGCGCAGCAGAAGAACGTCCCCGGCGGCGCGCCCAAGCTCAAGGCGTCGCTGGATCGCGTGATGGTCACGGTGCAGCAGTCGCTGCAGCGGCAGTACCTGAAGGTCGACGACGCGCTCACCAGGTTCATGGCCAAGGCCATCGAGGGGCGCACGCCGCAGGAGGCGCTGCAGTTCGCGCAGCAGCTCGCCAACAACGCGCAGGTGCTGCTCGACAACGAGGGCAAGCGCATCGGCGTGGCGACGCCCAAGCTCGTCTGGGACATGAGCGCCGTCGAGGCGCTCCTCGCGCCCACGTTCACCAACCTGCGCGTGCTGTTCGACGCGCCGATGAAGAAGCTCGTGGCCGAGTGCCTCGACGCGGGCGTCCCGCCGGCCACGCTGCAGCGCGCGTTCGCACAGATGCAGAACCAGCCGCTGGCCCAGGCGCTGCACGCAGGCGGGGTCTACCTCGTCGGCGTCCAGGTGCCCGACCCCACCTACGACGTCGCGGGCATCGAGTCGTGGCTGCGCACGGGGCTGCAGGCGTTCACCAACGCGCTGCCGTCGTCGTCGAAGGCCTTGCAGGATTGGGTGGAGAAGCTGCTCAAGCAGGGCCACACGCCCACGCAGGTCTACAACTTCGGCGTGTACCAGGCGTCGCAGGGCATGCAGCGCGCGGCCGCGTACCTCGGCAACCCGCCGCCGCCGGCGCCGCCGGCGCTGCCGTGGGACATCGACGGCCTGGTGTCGTCGTGGCAGGCGGCGTTCGGCGCCACCTGGTCGCCGCAGGTGGAGACGTTCTTGAAGGACGGCCTCAAGAAGGCGTTCGACACACCCGCCTTCGTCCTCAACAACGTCAGCCGCTACGCCGCGCAGCCCAAGAACCTCTGCAACATGCTGAGCCAGGCCTCCGGCCTCCCCGTCCCTCCCGGCGTGTGAGCGGTGACGACGACGGCGGGGCCGCGGCCTACTTCGAGGCGGTCTCGGTGGTCTCCGGCTCGATGACCGTGACGTCGGCGATCTTCTCCGCCTGAAGCTTCGGCAGCACCGTCTCCTTGTCGCCGGCGACCACGACCACGAGGTCGTCCTTCACGAGCGCGCTCGCCGCCGCCTTCTTCACCGCGTCGGCGGTCACCGATTGGATCGAGGCAGCGCGCTTGCCGAGCGCATCGAGCGGGAGCTCCTCGGCGAACAACCGCGCCGCGGCGTTGATGCGCTCTTGCGTGGCGCCGAGCGCGGCGGGCATGCGCCCAAGCAGCGCCTCTTTCGCCTGCGCGACCTCCTCGTCCTTCACGTCGCTCTTCACCGCGTCGAGCTGCGCGACGAGATCGGCCGCCGTCTCCGACGCCTTGTCCGCCGGCGCCGTCGCGCGCACGAGGAACGGGCCGGCGCCGAACCGGTCTTCCACGCCGCTGGCCGCGGCGACGCCTGCGGCCGCGTCGGCGGTGCGCCGCGCGAGGATCTCGTCGAGCACGAGGAGCGCGCCCTCGTCGTCACCGCCGTGCGCGAGCGCCGCCCGCCCCACGCGCATCGCCGCCTGTCGCGCGCCCGGTACGTCGACGAGCGCCAGCGACAACGCCGCGCGCGGCTTGGGATCGGGCGGCGCCTTGGGCGGGCGCGCGCGGCCGAACCAGCGGCCGAAGTGCTTCTCCGCGGCGTCCTTGGCCTCGTCGAGCGTGACGTCCCCGCACAGGATGAGCGCGGCGTTCTTGGGCCCCGCGTTCTGCGCCCAGAAGTGCTGCACCTTGAACCGCGTGAGCTTGTCGAGCGTGGCCGCGCTCCCGCCGGCGGCGTGGCCGTAGGCGTGATCGGCCCCGTAGATGAGGCTCCAGGCGGCGGCGTCGGCGGCGCCGTCCACGTCGCCCGCGCCGGCGACGCGGGCGGTGAGCTGCTCGTCCTTCAACCGCTCGAGCGCGGCGTCCTCGAACGTGGGCTTGCGCAGCACCGTCTCCAGCAGCTCGAGCCCCTTGTCGAGCTCCTCCTTCGGCAGCTCGGTGCGCACCAGGCCGTAGTCCGCGTCGACGTGCGTGACGAGGTCAGCGCCGAGCGCCTCGAACGCGTTTTCGAGCTGAAGGCCCGTCATGCTCCCGGCGCCTTCGTCGAGGAGCGACCACGTGAGCGCCGCGAGCCCCGCGTCGCGTGGCGCGTCGGCCGCGCTGCCCGCGCGCACCACCATGGCCGCGCCCACGGTGGGCAGCGCGTGGTCCTCGACGACGATCACGGTGAGGCCGTTTTTGAGCGTGACCTCGGTGAACGCCGGCAAGACCACGTTCGCCGCGGGCGTCGCCGGCGGCATGGTGGCGCGCCAGGGCTCGTCGGGCGGGGTGCGACGTCCGTCGACCTTGGTGTTCTTCGACGTCGTCGCGCACGACGCCACGAGGGCCACGGTGACGAACGCGAGCGCGGCGCGGGTCACGGCGCACCTCCTGCGGTCTTGGCCGCTGCATCGGCCGGCGCCGGCGGCGGCGCGCCGCTTTGGCTCATGCCCTTGGGTTTCATCACGAGCACGAGGCGCTGGTCCTTTCCGAGGTACCTGGCGAGCGCGGCCGAGACGCTCTCGGGCGTGACGGCGTGGAAGCGCTGCATGTCGGTGTCGAAGCCGGCGTCGCCGGCGAGGGCGTAGCCCTGCATGCGGGCGGCGCGCGCGAGGGGATCTTCGAGGGAGCGCGTGGCCTCGCCCTCGAGACCGGCGACGACGCGCACGAGCTCCTCGGGCGTGGGCGGCAGGTCCACCAGGAGCTCGAGCTGCGACTGCATCGCGTCGAGGACGGTGGCCGCGTCGACGCCGGGGTGGACCGTGGCCGACAGCGTGAGGACGGACGCGTTCTTGGCGCGCGCGAGGTGGACGGCGACGCCCGCGGCGAGCTGGCTGTCGACCATCAACCCGCGGTGCAGCCGCGAGCTCTTGCCGTCACCGAGGAGGTGAGCGAGCACGGTGATGTCGGCGTCGCCGGGCTGAAAGCGCGCCGGCACCACATACGACACCTCCACGCGCGACAGCGGCGCGAGCGCGTCAAAGACGTCGATGCGCGTCTCCTTGGCGATCACGGGGCCCGCCGCCGCCGGCGCCGCCGGCTTCGAGGAGCGCGGCAAGGTCTTGAAGTATTTCTCGACGAGGCTCTTGGCGGCGGCGGCGTCGACGTCGCCGGTGACCGCGACGGTCGCGTTCTGGGGCGCGTAGGCGCTGTCGTAGCGCGTGCGAACATCCTCGAGCGAGAGCCGGTCGAGGTCGCCGATGCCGGCGCCGGGGTAGAGCGCCTGTTGCACCGCGGCGTGGCCGCCGGCCCAGGCGCGCGCGTCGGGGCTCGCCTCGGCCTCGAGCACGGCGCGCTCGGCGTTGAGCTTCTTGTCGTCGAGCGTGTCCATCAAAAAGCCCATGCGATCCGCCTCGAGCCAGAGCGCGCGCTCGAGGGCGCCCGGGGGCACGCACTCGTAGTAGCGCGTGTGATCGAGGGCGGTCTCGCTGCCCACGGCGGTGGCGCCGGCGGCTTCGAGGAGCTTTCGGTGATCGCCCGCGGCGACGTGCGCGGAGCCGTCGAACATCAGGCGCTCGAGGAGTCGCGCGAGGCCCGCCTTCCCTGGGGCGTCCTCGAGAGAGCCGCTGCGGTACCACACGCTCACGCACGCGACCGGGACGCGCTTGTCGGCGTGGACGAGGACGGTGAGGCCGTTGTCGAGCGCGCTCCTGTCCACGGCGAGCGCGCCGGTCTTGGCCCCATCGGCGGGCTTGGCCCCATCGGCGGGCTTGGCGGCGGGCTTGGCGTCGGCGGGGGCCGCCTCCGCCGGGGGCGGCGCTTCCTCCGCCGCGGCGGACGAGGGCCCGAAGGCGAAGGCGAGGCCGGCGGCGAGGAGCCCGGCGCCGCAGGGGAGGGCGGGGCGTGTTCGCGATCCAGACATGGCGTGCATGTTCGGGGAGATGGCGGGACAATTGCCAGCCGCGGCGTGGCTCCGGCGTCGGCGCGGCCTCGCGCGGAGAAGCGCTTGACGCCGCCTCCGCTATCACGGAAGGTGCAGAGAGCTTGTTGGAGGCCTCGCTGCGATGGCGACGATGGCGAAACAGGACGGCGCTCCGGACACAGAGGAGGGCACGACCGACCTCGCGCCGGTGGTCGGCCAGAACCTCCGCCGGCTGCGCGGCGAGCGGAAGCTCTCGCTCGAGGGCCTCGCCAAAATCTCGGGCGTGTCGCGCGCGATGCTCGGCCAGATCGAGCTCGGCCACTCGGCCCCCACCATCAACGTCCTCTGGAAGATCGCGCGCGCGCTCGACCTGCCGTTCTCGGCGCTCATCAGCGCACCCAAGCACGTCGGCGGCACCCGGGTCCTCCACGCCACGCGCACCAAGCGGCTGATGTCGCACGACGGCAGCTTCTCCTCGCGCGCGCTCTTTCCGATCGACGAGCCGCGCCGCGTGGAGCTCTACGAGCTCATCTTGAAGAAGGGCGGCGTGGAAGAGGCCGACGCGCACCCGGCGGGCACCCGCGAGAACCTGGTGGTGGCGCACGGCGACGTCGAGATCGTCGTCGGCGGCGAGTCGCACCGGTTGACGACGGGCGACGCCATCCTGTTCGAAGCCGACAGCCCGCACAGCTACAACAACGTCGGCGACGTCGACGCCACCATGTACCTCGTGATGACGTACGCCGAGCAAGTCGGTTGAGGTGAGCGCCGGACGCGCCGGCGCCCACGCATCATCGGCGGGGAGCGTTCAGCCGCGCCGCGCCTTGCCGGCGCGCCACACGCGCGCCGGCTTCTTCGTCGTCACGCGCTTGCCGGGCGCCGGCACCACCACGCCGTCGTCGACGAGCTTCAGGAAGCGGCGGCGGAAGTTCCCCGGATCGAGCGCGCGGCCGTGCAGCGCCTCGTGCACCGCGCGCAGCTCGGCGATGGTGAAGGTCTGCGGCGCGAGGTGCAGCGCGAGCGGTCCGCGGTCGACGTCCCGGCGCATGCGAGCGAGCGCGGCGTCGACGATGGCGGCGTGGTCGAAGGCGAGCGGCGGCAGCGCCGCCGCGGGGAACCACCCTGCCGCGGCGGCGTCGGAGCCCGCCTTCACGAAGCCCGCGAGCTCGGGGCGCACGAGCGCGAAGTACGCCACGGTGATCACGCGCCCGCGCGGATCGCGGCCCGGCGTCCCGAACGCGCCGAGCTGCTCGAGCAGCACCTGCGCCCGCGACAAGCCCGTCTCCTCGACGAGCTCGCGCGCCGCCGCGTCGTCGAGCGGCTCCCCGCCCTTGCCGCCGGCGCCCACCTGCAGGAACCCGCCGGGCAAAGCGTGCGTGCCCGCGAAGGGGGGACCGCCGCGCACGACGAGCAGAACGTGCAGCGCCCCGTCGATGAGCGTGAACACGACGATGTCGGCGGTGACGGACGCGCGCGGATGGTGCGCCAGGAACTCCGCGTCGGCGGCGCGGCGGCTCGACGCGCGCTCAGCCACGGCGCGCCAGCTCCTCGAGCGGCCCATGCCGGTACACGTTCCACGGCGGCGACGTCACGCGCCGACGCTACACCGGCCGCAAGGCGGCGCGCGCGTTCGGCTGTGTCACGGTGCGAAGAAGCCGGCGCCGGCGCCGGGGGCGACGCGGCCCTGGCTCGCGCGAACGGCGCTCTGCGACACCATCTGGAACGCGCCGCGCAGCCCCGCCGGCGTCGCGTCCTTCTGGACGAGCACGCAGCCGTCGGGGAACCCCATGTTCGCGGCGACCGTCTTGAAGTCGTCGTCGCCCACGCCGACGAAAGCGAGGATGAACTGCTCGCTCTTCAAGAGGTCGGCCGCGAGCTTCCGGCACGCGCGCGCCGAGCGGCGGCTCCCGACGTCCTGTCCGTCCGTGACGACGACCACGATGCTGCGCGTGGGTGTCCCCGCGTCGCGCAGCCGTTGCGCGTAGGCGACGTTGGCGGCGCAGGCGTCGATGAACGTGTCGTACAGGTGCGTGGTGCCGCCCGAGCGGTACGTGGCCCCGGGCTGCAAGCGCACCGCGTCGTCGACGGGGACGTAGCCGTGCACGACGTCGGCGTGGCTCTGGAAGGTCCACAGCGCCACCAGCACCGCGTCCTTCTCCTTGGAGCCCGCGAAGGCGTCGAGCAACGCGCGCTCGCCGTCGCAGACCGCCTGCTCGAGGCCTCGTCCCCCGATGGAAGACGAGGCGTCGAGCACCAGGGTGATGAGCGTGACGTCGCTCGCCTGGATGTCGTCGGCGGCCATGCCTGCGGCGCCGGCGATGACGAGCGCGCCGAGGTCGCCGGACAAGAGCGTCGCCGACTGCGCCGACAGCGTGCCCGTCTGCTGCGCGCGCGAGAAGAGCGCGGCGACGTCGAGGGCGTTGCGGTTTTTATTGTTGCCGTTGTTGTTTCCGTGGGTCACGGGAGCACCTCCGTGGAGCGAACGATGTGCATGCCGGCGCGCTTGAAGCCCTCCATGGCCTCGGCGGCGATGCGCGGGAAGTCGAGCGAGGGCGGCAGCGGGTCGAGCGGCGGCGGCGGCACCGGGCTCATGCAGTCCTCGAGGATCCAGAATCTTGTCGAGGAGCGCAGGGTCGCACTGCGCCTCCATGTCCTTGAGCGTCGCGAGCACGCAGTGGCTCTTGGCCTGGCCGAACACATAGACCTTGTCGTAGTCCATGAGCAGCTTGAAGAACGGCGCGTTGAAGGCGCCGACGCTCTTGTGTCCGAGCTCCTTCACCTCGGGCGACAACACCGAGTAGTTCTCGGTCATCGCGTGCGTGCCCTTGGTCTCGAAGTGCGTCTGGGCCTTGCGCGCCACCGCGTGGAAGATCGCCGCCTCCATCAGCGACGGCACCAACGCGTGCGAGAGCCCGCCGAGGAGGGTGTGGAAGGGCCACACGGTGAGCACGTACTTGCCGGTCTCCTCGAGCCTCTTGGTGTACTCGAGGCACTCGCGCGGGTGCGCCAGCGGCGTCCAGCGCCCGGCGCGCACGTCCTCGTGGAAGATGGGCGTGAACGGCGCGGGGTGGTTGCCCTTGTCGTCGGTCCACCACGCGGGGTGGAAGATCTGGAACACGCGGTGCGTGTCGAGCGAGAAGTGCAGCGCGGTGATGCGCTCCATGTTGCGGTAGAGCCAGTCGAGCGTGCGCCGCATGTCGTCGACGGCGCCGGGGACGAAGAGGGACGCGCCGGGGGTGCAAAAGCCTACCTGGCAGTCGATCCCGAAGGCGGCGATTCGCTCCTTGTCGGCGGAGGCGGGCGCGAGGTCCGCCGTTCGCGCCGCGTCGGCGACCTCGGCGGCGCGTTCGATCCAGAGCTCGCCGATGCGTTTGTCGTCGTGGAATGCCGGTGTCCTCATGGTGTCCTCCTCGTTCAAGGCCGCAAACGCAGCCGGGTGATGACCCTGCGGGCGACGACAAGGAGGGAGCCGCCCGCACCGGGCAGGAGCTCCACGCTGTCGTCGACGAAGGGCCGGGTGTCCGAAAACGTCGTCCCCGTGATCAGGCGGTCGCCGTCCACCTCGACCGCGCACACGCCCTCGTTGGATGCCGACAAAATCTTGCCGCCGGCGATGCACTTGCCGCGGATGCTCGCGAGGATGGGCGCGCTCTCGGGTGCCCCCGACGCCGCCGCGACGAGGTGGCCGCTCCCATCGACGAGCGACAGCGTGTGCATGCGCCTGCCGTCGACGTCCTCGGCGATGCCCACGAGGCACCATGCCGGCGACGGGCGCGCGCCCGCCTCGCTCCGTGCGAAGACGGCCTCGACGTCGACGACCTTTCCCCGCGGCTGCGGGAGCGTCACGTCGAAGAAGCGGTCGCGGGCGAAGCCGAACGCCATCAGCGCGCGCCCGGCGCGATACAGGCCGAGGCCGCCGTCGTCCGCCGACAGGAGCGCGGTCTTTCCGGCGAGCACGCGGCCGACGCGCGTCCGCGTCTCGTGGTGCACGAGCGCGTCGCCCTCCACGACGAACAGCCCGCCGCGTCCCGCGGCGAACGCGTCGCCGCTCGTGTGCGCCCGATCGACGACGGCGCCGCCGCGCACCTTCACCAAAGCGCCGTCGAGCCCGATCCACGTCTCTTCGCCCGCGATCACGAAGCGCATCCCCGCCGGCCGCTCCCCCGTGAGCACCGTGGCGTCCGTCGTGGGACGCGCCCCCGCGGTGGGGCGCCCGAGCTTCGTCATCGCCCGCGCCTCCCGGCGCACCCCGCCGTCCTCCTCGATCAGGTACGCCACGTCGCCGCCGTCGTTGCCGCGCACGGCGCGCGCGAGCAGCACGAGGCCGCGGGCCTCCACCACGACCTCCTCGACGACGCCGCCGCGGGTCTTCACCACCGGCGCCGGCACCGCGGTCCTGCACGCGGGGCACGCGGCGCGGGCGTGCTCCAGGCCGCATGACGCGCAGGCGCGAAAGCGCAGCCGATCGAGCGCCGTCGACGACGACAACGGCGCGCGCTCACCTTTGTCGAAGCAGCGCGCGAAGTCGTCGAGCATCTCGTCGCTGAGCGTCTCGAGCGGGAGCGCCGCGCGCGGCAGTTGCACGTCGCCGCGCAGCACGCTCCACGAGGCCTCCGCGCGCCGCAGGAGCGTCGGCAGCTTCGCGTGCACGCCGCCGTACGGGTGGATGCACAGGAGCGACTGAAAGAGGAGCGCGCGCAGCGCGAAGGCGTCGCTGCCGGCGTCGAAGCAGGGAGCGTCGACGAGGCTGCGCCCGTAGAGCCGCGGGTCGAGGAAGCGCTCGTGGGCCACCGGGCAGGGCAGCGCGCCGACCTGCATGGAGTCCGCGTCGATGAGGAACGGGGCCGGCGCGCCCGCGGCGCCGGGCGCGAGCACCACGTTGCCGTCGTTGAGGTCGCCGACCACCACGCCTGTCGCGTGGAGCGCGTCGAGGGCCGCCGCGAGGGCGCGAAAGATCGACACGACGTCGCCCGCGCGCTCGCTGCGGCCCTTGCGCGCGAGCCGCGCGATGTCGGCGGCGTCGCGGACGCGTCGCATGGCGTAGCCGGCCACGCCGCCGCGCTCGTCGAGGATGAGCTCCTCGGGCGTGATGACGAGCGCGGGCAGGCCGGTGGGGAACGCGCGCAGCTTCTGCTCGCGCAGCCGGGCGATCTTCTGCGCGAGCGCGGCGGAGGACGACGCCGGCGCGGCGCTCGTCGTCGTCGCGAGCGCATCGTGGAAGATCTTCAGGGCGAGCTCGAGCGTCGGGTGCGCATACACCCGCGCCTCGCCGCCCTGGCCGAGGAGCAGCGTGTCGTCGAGGACGAGCGGCGCGCCGCGAAACGTCAAGCGCGCTGCGGGGGTGGTCTTCATGGGCACGGCGGCCCCCTGCGGATCACGGCCACGCTGCAGTCGTCGACGGGGCCGCCGCATGCGCACCAGGCGTTCATGCGCTTTTGCGCGAGGCTCTTGTTGTGCAGGTAGCGCGCGCCGCGCTCGAATTCGGCGAGGCCGCCGAGGGCGGTGCCGTCGGCGAGCACGGCGTCGCGCGCCGCGATGAGCTCGCCGGCGCCGTCGCTGCAGACCGCCAACGACGACGAAAACGACCCGACGTGGTGAACGTGCGCGCGGAGCCTGCCGTCGAACAGCGCGTACGCGGGGTAGTCGGGTGCCGGCCCCTCGTCGAGGACGATCACGCGCCCGTCCACGCTCACCAGGCCGTCTCCCGCGCCGAACACGACCGCGCTGTCACCGGTGGCCACCGCTGCGACCACGGTGAACAAGAGGTGCTCTTCGACCACCGCGGCGACGTCGCCTTCGTCGACGGCGAGGGCGCGCGTAAGGCGGCGCAGCTCGTGGACGAGCGCGCCCATGACGAGCGCAGGCAGCGCCGCCAGCGTCGCCCCCTCCCGCACGCGGCGGGCGGCGTCGGCGGCGACGAAGCGGGCACCCACGCCCGCTCCGACCTCCGACCGCGCCCCCGCCGAGCAGCCGTCGGCCACGCAGACCGCGACGCACGCGCCGTCGTCGACCATCGCCGTGACGTCCTGGCCGCCGCGCCCGAGGCGGCGATGCGCACGGCCGGGCACGCTCGCGGTGAGGACGACCGGCGCCGCGCCCGTCATGGCGTGGCTGCCGTTTGCTTGTGATGCGACAAGAGTCATTAAGACTATTATCGTGTCGAAAGAGGCGCTCGTCAAGGGCCGGCCAAATGCGCCAAGGAATTCACAGGGTTCGGGGCAGATCACCCCGGCGTCGAGGGTTGTGCGAGCACGCCGTCGCGCCGCGTTCCGGAATCAGGAGCGCGCGCGCGCCGTTTTCGCCTTCGGTTCCACAGCGGCCATTGCCCGCGTTTTCGACGTGGCTACACGCTCAAGGTGGAGATGTTCCGATGAAGAAGCCTCTTTCCTCTCTCATTCTCGTCGTCGCCGTCCTCGCCACTCCGGCGCTCGCGCGTGCCGACAATCTCTGGCTCGAGCGCTCGTCCGCTGCGCCGCGGGTGCAGCTCCCGTCGCTCTCGCCGCTCGTGAAGGAGTCGGAGCCGGCGGTGCTGTCCATCTACGTCGAGAGCACCGTGCGTCCCGACGTCGACACGAACGACCCCCGGCTCGACTTTTTCCGGCGCTTCGGCTTCAAGGTCCCTGACTTCAAGCAGCAAGGCCAGGGTACGGGGTTCATCATCTCGCCCCAGGGTTACGCGCTCACCAATCACCACGTCGTCGAGAACGCCACCAAGATCCAGGTGCGCGTCGACGGCTCACCGCAGCTCCTGGGCGCGCACGTCGTCGGCGATGATCCGCGCACCGACGTGGCGCTCATCAAGATCGACAGCAGCCGCAAGGACTGGCCGGCGTTGCCGCTCGGCAACAGCGACATCCTTCAGGTGGGCGACTTCGTCGTCGCCATCGGCAACCCCTTCGGCCTGTCGCAGTCGGTCTCCATGGGCATCGTCTCCGCCAAGGGGCGCCGCGACATCGCGCCCTCGGGGCGCCACGGGCTCTACGACTTCATCCAGACCGACGCGAGCATCAACCCGGGCAACTCGGGGGGGCCGCTGCTCAACGTCGCCGGTGAGGTCATCGGCATCAACTCGGCCATCAACGCCGCCGGGCAGGGCATCGGCTTCGCCATCCCCATCAACATGGTGAAGCAGGAGCTCCCGCAGCTCGAGAAGAGCGGCCACGTCGACCGCGCCTGGATCGGCGTCGCCATCGAGGACGTCAACCCCACCGTCGCCAAGGGCCTCGGCCTCGATCACGCCCGCGGCGCGCTGGTGGCCTCCGTCGTCGACAAGAGCCCGGCGTACAAGGCCGGCCTCAAGCCGGGCGACGTCATCACCAAGTTCGACGGCAAGAAGATCGAGCGGGCGAGCAATCTCCCGCTCCTCGCCTCGAACGCGGGCATCGGCAAGTCCGTCATGGTCGAGCTCGTGCGGGACGGGGAGCTGCGCTCGGCGCGCGTCACGCTCGCCAAGATGCCGAACCAGGGTGAGGAGGCGGGCGCCGGCCCGGGGAGCTCGTCGCAGGGCGAAGAGCAGAACAACCCGGGCAAGATCGGCGTCAGGGTCGACACGCTCGACGACAACTACCGCCAGCGCCTGGATCTGCCGGGCAGCGTCCACGGCGCCATCATCATCGACGTCGACCAGAACGGCGTCGCGGCGCAGGCCGGGCTCGAGGCGGGCGACGTCGTCACCCAGGTGAACGGCGCCTCCGTCACCAGCGCTCGCGCCTTCGTGCGCCAGCTCGACAAGGTGAAGAGCGGTGGGCTCTTGAAGCTCATCGTCAACCGCCGCGGCACGCAGACGTTCGTGGCGTTCGTCAAGCCATAGCCCGCTCTCGGTCATCGCGCCGATAAGCGCGCGCGGCGGTCGCCCTTCCGGCGTCGCCGTGCGCGCTTGTCGCATCAGGCGATCGTGACCCGGCGCGCCCGTGCCCCCCGCCGATACCTTGGGGAGAGGTGGTCCATGGCGGACGGGACGACGGTCGACAGCGCGAGCAACGCGGAGCGGCAGCGGCAGGTGGCGCAGGCGCAGGCCGCGCAGACGCAGCAGCAGCAGCAGGCGCAGGCGCCCGCCACGGACCCGGCCAAGCAGGCCGCGCAGCGCGACGACACCGTGGCGGCGGCCGCCACCGCCAACGACGTGCAGGGTCAGCGCGGGCAGAAGCTCCTCGACGCCAAGCCCAAGGCGCCCGGCGCGCCCGCGCTCCCCGGCGGCGATCCCGTCACGCCCGCCGCCACCAGGCTCACCGCCGACCAGGAGAGGACCGCGGCGTCGTTGCGCGCGCGGTTCACCCAAAAGCCCGACGCCGCCGGCTTCAACACGTACGACATCAAGAACGACAAGATGCGGGCGCTGCGCGACGCCACCGACTACGCGTCGAAGATCACGGACCCCGGGCAGCGGGAGCGGTTCGTCGCGTCCATCGCGCCGCAGGCGGGCGCCGCCGCGGGCGACGTCAAGAACCCCGGCGCCATCGAGCAACTCAAGAGGCTCGGCGAGCTCGGCACCACGCAGAGCGCGCAGACCATGGCCAGGGAGGCCGTGCGCACCGGCTTCTTCGAAAACACCGTCCCCTTCGCCGACGGAAAGACCAAGGTCGGGCAGGCGCTCGGGGACATCCGGCAGCGGTCCAACGACAAGCTCGCCGGCGTCGCCGGCGACGTCGCCAAGGCCGTGATCCCGTTCGTCGACGCGGGCAACAAGCTCGTGCACGGTGACGTGAAGGGCGCGGCGAAGAGCGCGGGCATCGACGCCGCGCTGCTGCTCGCCGGCGGCGTCATCGGCAAGGGCGTGAAGCTCGCTGCGCCCCTCATCAAGGACGGCGTGAAGGCGGGCCTCGACCTCCTGAGAGGCTCCGCGAGCACGGCGGAGCGCACGGTGGGGACCGAGGCGAAGGTCGTCGAGCAGCTCGCCAAGCCCACGGTGACGGCGCCGCCGACGGCGGAGACGCCGCCCGCCGGACGGGACCTGCTCCACGATCCCAAGCAGACCGAGCCCTTCAAGAACCAGAAGATCACCGACACGGGCATCCACGCGCAGGGCGGGCTCACGCGCGCCGAGGGCGAGGCGATCAACGGCTTTCGCGACAAGCTGAACGCGTACAACGACAAGTTCGGCCTCAACCGCGACCTCCCGCCGACGGCGGGCAGCGCGCGCGACGCCGTGTCGAGCGCCAACCGCGGCAAGGACGGGCTCGCGCGGCTCAACGCGGAGATCCGCCGCACCGACGAGACCGTGAACAAGCACCTCACGCCCGATGACCTCGCCGGCCGCGCCAAGGAAGCGCGCGGCGTCAGCACCGGCTACGACCACGTCAAAGAGACCCAGGACGCGTACCTGAACCTCAAGAGCTCCGTGGCGCGCATCGACAAGTACCTCGCCGATCACCCGAACCTGCCCGAGGCGCAGGCGCGCTACCTCCTCGAGCGCAGGAACGGCCACGCCGACCTGGCGAGGACGCTCGAGAACACGCTCGGCTTTTACGAGTAGGGCGCGTCGGCGCAGGTGGACACGACACGGCACGGACGCGAGCGGGACTGTAAGCTTGGCTCGTGTTCGAACAGCTCGCCGCCTTCGCCTTGTTCCGCCGCCTGCGCGTCGCCCGTGACGTCGACCCCCGCGTCGTCGACGCCATGGAGCTCGTGCCGCGCCACGCCTTCGTCGACGAGACCGTCGGCGCCCGCGTCTACGCCGACACGCCGTTCCCCATCGGGCACGGCCAGACCATCTCGCAGCCACGCATGCTCGCGCACATGCTCACCGCCGCCGCCGTGCAGCCCGGCGAGCGCGTGCTCGAGGTGGGCGCGGGCTCGGGCTACGCGGCGGCGGTGCTGTCGGTGCTCGCGCGCGAGGTGGTCGCCGTCGAGCGCATCTCGGCGCTGGCCGACAAGGCCCGCGAGCGCCTGGCGTCGTACGAGAACGTGCGCGTGCTCTCGGGAGACGCCATCGACGACGCCCTCGACGACGAGCTCGGCGGCCCCTTCGACGTGGTGTTCGTCTCCGCCGGCGCCGTCGACGTGCCCGAGGAGCTCGTGCGCCGCACCAGGAGCGGCGGGCGCATCATCATCCCGGTGGGCGAGCGCACGCCGCGCGGCTCCGTGGACGGCGAGCTGTGCCGGGTCACCGTCGTCGACGGTGAGATCGTGCGTCACGAGCAGATCATGCGCTGCAGCTTCGTGCCGCTGGTGTCACGAACGCGTTGAGCGGTACGCGGCCACGCCGCGCCCGAGGACCTCGATGCCGCGGCGGAGCACGGCCTCGTCGCGCACCGCGGCGAGGCGCACCTCGGTGCGGCCGCTCTGCGGCTCGGCGTAGAAGCCGCCGCCGGGGGCGACGACGACGCTCTCGGGCTCGCCCTTCGACGTGTCACGGAACCCGGAGACGAGGAAGCGCGCGAGCTTTTCGGTGTCGTCCACGGGCAAGCGGACCATGGTGTAGAAGGCGCCGGCCGGCCGATGGAAGGTGACGTCGGGGAGCGCCGAGAGCGCCTCCATCATGGCGTCGACGCGGCGCTTGTAGAGCGCGCGCACGCCCTCGACGTACGACGGCGGGAGCTGGAGCGCACGGATGGCGGCCCGCTGCGCGCGCGGCTGCGGCCCGAGGCGCGCCTGGCCGAGGCGCTCGACGCGCTCCATGAGCGCGGCGTTTCGCGAGATGAGGAAGCCGATGCGCAAACCACACGCCGAGAATGTCTTGGACGTGCTGTCGACGACGACGACGTGGTCCCGGTGCTCGGCGAGCTCGAGCGCGGAGAACGGCGGGCGCTCGAACCAGATGGCGCGGTAGACCTCGTCGGAGATGATCCAGACGCCGCGCTTCTTGGCCCACGCGGCCACGCGGCGCAGCGAGGCCTCGTCGTAGACGGCGCCGGTGGGGTTGCCGGGGTTGGAAAAGAGGATGGCGCGGGTGCGCGGGCCGGCGACGGCGTCGAGGGCTTCGTTCGACGGGAGCCCGAAGCCGTCTTCGAGGTGCGAGCGGACAGGGACGACCTTGACGCCCGCCGCCGTCGAGAAGCCGTTGTAGTTCGTGTAGTACGGCTCGGGGATGATGACCTCGTCGCCGGGGTCGCAGACGGCGACCATGGCGAAGAGGATGGCCTCGGAGCCGCCCTGCGTGACGACGACGTGCTCGGCGCCGAGGCCGGGGCTCGTGCGCGCGTGCCACTGGGCGGCGGCCGCGCGGCACGCGGGGAGGCCGGAGGCGGGGCCGTAGGCGAGCACGGGGCCGTCGTCGGCGGCGAAGGCGTCGAGGATCTCCCTGGGCGTGGGGACGTCGGGCTGGCCGATGTTGAGCCTGTGGAACGCGACGCCGGTCTGCTTGGCGACGTCGAGGTCGAGCTTGCGGATGGCCGACTCTTGCAGCGAGAGCGCGCGTCGCGACAGGTGCATCGGCCCTGTTATCCGGCACGGCCAGACCCGTCGAGGCCCGGCCGTCGTCGTGGACCGCTGCCGTCGTCGTGGGGACGCCCCGTGGCGCGCGTGCTACGACGGCGCCATGGGCACCGCCGCCGTCGCCGCCCTGTTCGCATGCGCGCTGCCGGCGTCCCACGCGGCCTGGTGGCGCGACGACGTCTTCTACGAGATCTACCCGCGCAGCTTCGCCGACAGCGACGGCGACGGCACCGGCGACCTGCGCGGGATCATCGCGCACCTCGACGACCTGCGCGCCCTCGGCGTCGACGACGTCTGGCTCACGCCCATCCACCCGACGCCGAGCGAGCACGGCTACGACGTCATCGACTACGAGGCCGTGGCCAAGGACCTCGGCACGCTCGCTGACGTCGACGCGCTCACGAAACAAGCGCACGCGCGCGGGATGCACGTCATCCTCGACTTCGTGCTGAACCACACCTCGGTGAAGCACCCGTGGTTCAAGGAGCACCCCGAGCGCTACGTGTGGCGCGACAAGCCCGACGACCGCTGGAGGCGTCCGTGGGACGGCGCGCCCGTCTGGCACGAGAAGGACGGCCGCGCCTACCTCGGGCTGTTCTGGAGCGGCATGCCGGACCTCGACCTCGAGGACCCCGGCGCCGTCGCCGCGATGCTGCACGCCATGCGTTTCTGGCGCGCCCACGGCGTCGACGGCTTCCGCATCGACGCCGCCCGCTACCTCATCGAGGACGACCCGTGCGCCCGCCGCGCAGCGCTGCACGCGGCCGGTCCATGCACCGCCGCCGTGCAGATGGCGGACACGCCCGAGACCCACGCGCTCCTCGCGCGCCTGCGCCACGAGCTCGGCGACGACACCCTCCTCGTCGTCGAGGTTTGGGCGGACGACGGCGTCATCGCGCCCTACGCCCACGACGTGCAGCTCGCCTTTTCCTTCGGCACCGCCGGCGGCCTCGTCGACGCGCTCGAACAAGAGCAGCGCGCGCCGCTGGTGGAGGCGTTGCAGGCGGCGGAGGCGGCGTTCCCCGATCGCGGGTTCGAAGCGCCGTTCCTCACCAACCACGACATGGTCCGTGTGATGCGCGACCTCGCCGGTGACGTGTCGCGCGCGCGCCTCGGGGCCGCGGCGCTGATGGCGCTGCCGGGGACGCCGTTCGTCTACTACGGCGAAGAGGTCGGCATGCAGGGCGCCCCGCCGCGCCACCCCCACGACGACCACAGCCAGCGAACGGCGCTCGACTGGAAGGAGGTCGCCCGCGAGCGCGCCGCGCCCGCGTCGCTGTGGCACGCGTATTTCGACGTCATCGCGCTGCGACACGCGCACCCCGCGCTCACCGCCGGCGCCGCGCGAAGGCCGCGCACCACGGGCGGCGGCCGCGGGGCGTTCGCGCTCTTGCGCGACGGAGCCGGCGAGCGCGTGCTGTTCGTGGCGAACTTCGCGGGAGCGGCCACGGGCCCGTTCGACGTCGACGTGGCCGCGGGAGCGCCCGAGGCCCCGCACGCGCTCCTCGCGGAGGGCCTCGTCGCCGGCGGCGCGCGCGTCGGCCCCGGCGTCGTGCACATCGACGGCCTCGCCGCCCACGGCTTCGCCTTCCTGGCGCTCGCGCCTCGCTGACCGCGATTCGACAGCGGCGGACGCAGCCGCCGAAGTCGCTCCGAAGACGCTCGAACCTGTCAGGTGTCTGAAGGCGACTTCGGACGTTGCCGTCGCCGCCCGCGAGCGGAGCGAGCCGCGCGCAAGTGAGGTCGCCGACGGGCGACCGAACAATTACGTCTCGTCGGGCTCGGCCTTCTTCTCGGTGGCCGTCTTGTAGATGACCCAGAGCGCGGTGGAGGCCGGCAGCAGGATCACGAGACAGAAGGCGAGCACCGGGAAGAGGAAGTCGTAGTAGGTGGGCTCGGTGATGCGCTGGACGGCGCCTTGGTGCGCGGCGGCGGTGCCCTGGCTGGGGTCAACCTGCATTGCGACCTGGGTGAGCAGCGGAATGAGCGCGTACATGGCGTCTTCAGCCTACCTTCACGCGACTTGTTTGGCGACCGCTTCGAAGTCCGGGAAAACCTCCACGGTCGAAGTGCCACGGATGGGGACGACGACGTCCCCCGACTCGCCGGCGACGCGCTCCCGCCAGACGGTCTTTCGAAGGGCGGCGAGGGCGACCTCGAGCTCGGGATCCCCGGGCTGCCGCGTGGTGAGGCGCTGCATGAGCATGCCGGGGGCGATCAGGGCCCGCACGAAGGGGTTCTTCGGGTACCTGGCGGCGAGGCGTTGCGCCTCATAGGCCAGGCCGGCGATGGGCAGCATCAGGGGGATCTTGAGGAAGAGGACCGACACGTTCTGCACCAGCTCGTTGTCCGAGACGTGCACGAACGAGAGCACCGCGGCGAACACCACCGTGGACACGACGATCACGAGGAGGATCAGGCTGGTGCCGCAGCGCGGGTGCGCCGTGGACTTGCCGCGCGCGTGCTCGACGTTGAGGTCCTCGCCCGCCTCCCACACGTGGACGCTCTTGTGCTCGGCGCCGTGGTACATGAACAGCCGCTTCACCTGCTTCAGCGACGAGATGAGGCCGATGTAGCCGGCGAAGACGCCGAGCTTCACGACGCCGTCGATGATGTGAAACAGCGGGCTGGTGGTGGGCAGCGCGGTCTGGCCGTCGACGGAGAAGTACTTGCCGATGGAGTACGCCGAGAATTGCGGCACCACCTTGAAGATCAAGAAGGCGAAGGTGAGCGACACCAGCAGCGTGAGCGTGAGCCCCGCGTTGCCCTTCTTCACCTCTTCTTGCGCCTTCTTGTCGTCGGGGAACGCCGTGGCCGCGGACCAGTTCAACGCGAGCACGCCGTTGTACATGGACTCGATCAGCATGTTGGCCCCGCGGAGCAGGGGCCAGCGCAGGAACGGGAAGCGCTGGGCGAAGCTGAGCCACGCCTCCTCGCGGACGGCGATGGTGCCGTCGGGCTGGCGCACGGCCACCGAGAAGCTCTTCGGCGACCGCATCATCACGCCTTCGACGACGGCCTGGCCACCGATGACGGGGCGCGCGGCCATCGCCAACAGCGCCGTGGCGAGCCTCACTTCCGGCCGCCCGCCTTGTACTTGGACTTGAAGCGCTCGACGCGGCCTTCCTTGTCCATGATGCGGGCCTTGCCCGTGAAGAACGGGTGGCACGCCGAGCACACGTCGACGGCGTAGGACGTGCGCGTGCTGCGCGTGTCGTACGTCGCGCCGCAGGCGCACGTGATGGTGGCGTTCTTGTAGACGGGGTGGATGTCGGCTTTCATGGGAGTGTCCAGGAACGAAGAAAAACGTCGGGGCCCATCCGTGTAGGGATGGGCCCCGCCGTCGTCAACGCCCGATCTGCTCACCGCTTGCGGCGGCGCAGGCCGAGCCCGAGCAGCGCCACGAGGAGGGCGGCGGGCGCCCCCGGGACGCCGCTCGCGGCGCAGCCGAACAGGCCCTGCGGGGGCTTGTTCACCTTGGGCGCGGTGCAGGTGACGGTGATGGTGTAGTCGCCGGCGCTCGCGTTCGCGGGCAGCACGCCGAACTTCACGTTGGTGCCGTCGCCGTCGAGGGAGACGGCGTTGTCGGTCTTGTCGATGACGTCGCCGGCCGCGGGGCCGCGGGTGGCCACGAGGCTGATGTTGTTCTTGGCGGCGCCCTCGACGTCGACGGTGACGCGCTGGCCCTTGGGCAGGTCCACGGCGAACCAGTCGGCGTCGGCGGCCACGCCGTCGATGGAGTCGCCGCAGCGGAGGACCGTGGCGGTGTCGATGGTGTTGTCGTTTTCGTGGTTGTCGTCGCTGACGGACGCGCCCGCCTGCAGCGAGATGGTGCGCGAGTCGGTCTCGGTGACGTTGCCGACGAGGTCGGTGGCGCGCACGCTGAAGGTGCGGGAGCCGCTGCCGACGTTGAGGGTCCAGGTGTAGGTGGATCCCGCCACCACGCAGCCGACGGCGCCCTGGCCGGCGGGCGACGGGCAGGGGAAGCTCTCGAGGCCGTTGGGCCCGTTCCACACGAGCTCCGCCCGCGACAGGCCCGAGTCGTCGCCGATCTGCGCCACGACGTTGATGGGGCCGTTGGAGGGCAGCACGGCGCCGTCGGCGGGGGACGCGATGATGACCTCCGGCGGGCCCGCGTCCTGCGGCGGGCCGGAGCCGTCGTCGGACAGCCAGATGGTGCGGCTCTCGGTGATGGCGTCGTTGCCGGAGGGGTCGCGCACGTGGACGCGGAAGGTGCGGGAGCCCTCGCCGACGTTGATGTGCCAGGTGTAGGTGTCGCCGCTCTGGTCGCAGGAGTAGGCGCCGGTCTGGTCGATGGTGGCCGGGCAGAACATCGACTCCCCGGTGAAGTCCCACTGCAGCTCGACGACGGTGAGGCCGACGTCGTCGCTGGCGCTGGCGCTCACGGTGATCTCGGAGTTCGACTGGAGGATGTCGCCGTCGGCGGGGGACACGAGCGACACCGTCGGCGGCGCCGTGTCCTCGGGCGGCGGCGGCGGGACGGTGCCGTCGGAGGCGCCGATCACCTGGAGGATGGACTGCACGCTGTTCTGGCTGGCGCCGCCGCAGGAGCACTGGCGGGGCTCGTACTCACCGCAGGACGCCGCCTGGTCCTGGAAGGTCTTGGGGCCGCAGTCGGTGAGGTAGGTCATCGGGTCCTGGCAGAGGAACTCGTGGTCGAGGCCGAAGGCGTGGCTGACCTCCTGCGCCACCGTCTCGCAGATGCCCTGGGTGTCGTTGCCGTAGACGTCGGCGAAGGCGTAGACGATGGCGTTGGGGATGAGGCCGCAGGTGAACGGCGCGACGCCGCCGACGCCGAAGGGCATCCCCGCCTGGTCGGGGGTGCCGCCGACGACGGCCTCGACGTAGTCGCCGCTGGCGGGCTCGACGTCGGTGACGGTGATGTTGAACTGCGAGAACTCGTCGGTGACGCAGGCCATGACGTCGGCCCAGCGCGAGTCGCTGAGGGAGAACGCGCCGACGTTGCCGCTGGCGTTGCTGCCGCACACCACGGAGGAGAGGTTGTGCGAGCTGTCGTCGTCGCCGCAGGAGTAGTGCCCGCCGTGGCGGTTCAGGTAGACCGGCAGGCGCTCGCCGGTCGCGTACAGCCGCGTCTGGGGCGGCGGCGCGATCTTGATCATCGACGGGAAGGGCCGGTTCAGCCGGGCTGCCTCGCGCGCGGCTTCGAGCGGGGTGAAGGCCGAGGCGGGAACGGCGGCGACGGCGGCAGCGAGGATCACCAGCGAGCGAACGATCACGGAGACCTCCAAGGAGTGTGCGCTGGTTTCCATACTTCGTGCCAGCCTTCCTTACGCCGTCCCCAAAGCCGGGAACCGCGTCCAGATGCGCTGAAGTCTCGTGTGGGCACAGGTGGGTGTCAGTCCTCCTGTCTACCGAGGGATCACCCCGATCGTGCGCCCTGACAACAGCTTTCGGTGACTGTCATCACGCATCTGTCGTCGCCGGCCCCACACATGCCGCGCGTCCAGCGACCGGAGGGAGCGGTCGTGATCACGCCGGGAGATCGATCGCGAAGCTCGCGCCCCCCAGGGGAGACGTCTCCACCGCCAGCTCGCCCTTGTGCTCGAGGACGATCTCCCTCGCGAGCATCAGGCCGAGCCCCGTGCCCGAGGGCTTGGTCGTGAAGAACGGCTGAAAGAGCTTGTCCTTGACGTCGTCGGGGACGCCGGGGCCCGTGTCCTCGACGGTGACGCGGGCGCCCTTGGGGCTCGCCCGGGCTCCGATGCGCACGGTGCCGCCGTGGCCGGCGGCCTCGACGCCGTTTCTGAGCAGGTTCAGCACGGCCTGGCGCAGGCGCGCGGGGTCGTGCGGCACCGCCGGGAGCCCGGGCTCCACGTTCAGCTCGAGCATCACGCCCGCCTTGGCGGCGTCGCCCTGGGAGAAGGCCACGAGGTCCGCGAGCAGGTCGCCGACGTCGGCGGCCACGCGCCTGGTGGCGGGCAGCCGGGCGAAGCGCAGGTAGCCCTCCGTGATCTGCGTGAGGCGCTCCACCTCGCTGCCCACGGCGTCGAGGATGGCGCGCACCTCCTTCTGGCGGTCCGCGGGCAGCGCCGGCACGTCGTCGCCGAGGAGATCGATGTTGAGCGCCACCGAGCTCAGGGGATTTCTGATCTCGTGCGTGATCTGCGCGGCCAGCCGGCCGATGGCGGCCAGCCGCTCCGACTGCAACAGCCGCTCGCGCGTCTCCTCGCGCAACGTCACGTCCTCGCCGAGCACCAGCACGTCCGGCAGGGACGCGCCCGCGCGATCGCGCATCGGCACCAGGATGACGTCGACGACGCGCTCGCCCAGGCGCACCAGCGGGAAGGTGGCCATCTCGCCCTTGGCCCGCACCGCGTCGATGGCCTCGACCACCGGGGCCAGGGCCGGCCGCAGCGCCGGCTCGATGAGCTCCCCGAGCGGGCGGCCGTCGACGTCGACGAGCGGCAGGTGGAACACCGAGCGCGCCGCGGGGTTCAGCGTGCGCACCCGGCCGGCGTCGTCGACGACGACGATGCCGACGCGGACGGAGCGGATGACGTTTTCGGCGAAGCCGGTGAGGCGCATGAGCTCCTCGCTGCGCGCGGCCAGCACGCTCTGCCGGTCGGACAGCGCCTGCGCCATCGCGTTCAGCTCCTGCGCAAGCTCGCCGACCTCGTCGTCGCCGGGGTTCTCCACGCGCACGTCGAGGGAGCCGCGGCCGACGGCCTTGGCGATGCCCACGAGATCGCGCAGCGGCTTGAGCGCCCGCAGCATCATGACGAGCACCACCGCCCCCGTCGCCGCCGCCAGCAGCGACAAGAGCACCACCGCGTACGCCGCGTCCTTCTCGTCGCGCTCGGCGCGCAGCACCGCCTCGGAGACCTTGCCGTCGACGGCGACGCTCAACGAGCGCAGCTCGCGCGAGAAGCTGTCGCCACGCTCCCGCTGCTCGTCGCGCAGCGCGGCCGTGTCGGCGTCGGCCGCGGCGTGGTCGAGGAGCTTGGCGGTGCTCTCGTCGTAGGCGTCGTTGAGCTCCTGCGCCTGCTTCACCCGCTCGATGATGGTGGTGAGGAAGCGAACGTCGTCGTCGCGCAGGTGGCCGCCCTGGAGCTCCTTGGCGAGCGAGTCCATCTCGTCGAGGCGGTCGCGCACCGCCCGCGCATACAGCTCGCGTGCATACGCGACGAGCTGGCGGCGCAGCTCGGGTGCCTGGGTGGCGAGCGCGCGGGTCACGTAGGCGTCCTTGGCCTCCTGGAGCGTGCGCACCTGGGTCGCGGTCCGCCCCATGGCCAGGTAGCCGCGGTGGATGAGGACCAGGTCCTCGCGGATGGCGTGGAGCCGACGCACCGACAGGACGCTCGCCCCCGCGAACACGAGGAGCAGCACCAGGAAGCCGGCGAAGATGCGGGAGGACAAACCCACGCTTTGAACAACCTCGACGCCAATGGTAGGACGCAGGCCCATGCTGCGCATCTTCCCCGCCGTGCTCGTCGTCGCTCTGGCCTCTCCCGCGGGCGCGCAGGTGATCCACAGGGATCCGCCTGCGGCGAAGAAGCCGGCCGACGACAAGAAGCCCGACGACAAGAAGGCCGACGACAAGGCCGATGAAGACAAGGCCGGCGACGACGACATCCTCGCCCCCGAGGGCGCCGAAAAGGCCACCGGACCCGTCGAGCAGAAGCCCAAGGCGTACAGCGTCGGTCTCGTCGCCATCGTCCCCGTCGGCGAGGCGGGCAAGACCGCCGCCGACACCGCCACCACCGGCCTGTTGAAGGAGCTCGGCGCGGGGCACGTGTTCGCCACCGCGCCCCTCGCCGTCGACGTCGGCGGCGGCGCCGGCGCCCCCGATCAGGCGGCGGCGCAAGCCGCGTTGAAGGACGCCAAGGCCGCGTTCGACAAGGGCCACCTCGCCCTCGACAAGCTCAAGATGGGCATCGCCAAGAAGGCGTTCGCGAGCGCGCTCGCGAGCTACGAGAAGGCCGCGCCCGTCCTCAAGGACGCCACCCAGCTCTTCGACTGCCACGTCTTCCTCGCCGAGGTCGCCGCGCGCGAGGGCCGCGACGCGGACGCCGACGTCGAGCTCACCGCCGCCGCCGCGCTCGACCCGGAGCGCAACCTCGACACCAAGCGCTACCCGGGCGCGTTCATCACCAGCTACGAAAAGGCGCGCGACAAGCTCTTGAAGAAGGCGAAGGACGGCGGGCCAGGGCGCGGCAGCATCGTCGTGGACCCGAGCGGCGCCGGCGCCTCCGTCGAGGTCGACGGCCGCGCCACCGCGGGCGCGCCGGTCACGGTCAACGAGGTCCCGGTCGGCCGGCACCTGGTGCGCGCGCTCCGTGAGGGGCTCCCCGGCTACGGCACCATCGTCGAGGTGAAGGCGGGAGAGACGGTCACCGTGTCCCCCGGCTTCATCGCGCAAAACGGCAACAGCTACGTCGATGATCTCCAGAACAACCGCCTGACGCCCGCGGCCGCCAAGGCCGTCGCCGCCGCGGCCAAGGCCGCGTCGCTCAAGGGCGCCGTCGTCGGCGTGGTCAACAAGACCGCCACCGGCAGCGAGGTCCAGCTCGTCCTCGTCGACGCCGGCGGCGCCGGCATGAAGGAGCTGCCGGCGCTCGAGTTCACCGGCGACATGCTCGACATCGGCATCGAGACCCTCAAGGCGCGCGACGCCATCGAGGCCGCCTTCGACAAGCCCGCGTTCGAGACGGCCGCCATCGACACGCTCGTCGAGGGCGCCACCGCCAGCGCCGCCCGCATGGCCACGTTCGCCATGCGCTTCGACGTGCAGGCGTTGAAGGCGCCCTCGCGCTCGCGCCTGGTGACCGACGAGGGCGAGGGCCGCGCCAAGGTGCTCGCCGCCGGAAAGAGCGGGACGCGCGCGCGCCTCGACGACGACGAGGACCCGTACGCGATCCACGACGACAACAGCAAGGCCGCCGTCCCGGATCCGGACGCGCCCATGACCGACCAGGCCTGGTTCTGGCCCACCGTCATCGGCGGCGGCGCCGGCGCCCTCGTCGTCCTCGGCGGCGCCGCCTACGCCTCGCTGGTGGCGGCCAAGGTCGTGCCCGACCCGCGCCCCGCGGGCGGCGCCCAGATCCACGTCGCCCTTCCGTGACAGGCCCTGCCGTGATGAGGACCCCCATGCCCAGGCTCTTTCCCGTCGCAGGCGCGGCGCTCGCGCTCGCGCTCGCGGCCGGCTGCACCAAGACCGTGTCCGTCGATCTCTCGCTCGTCGAGCCCTGCGATCAGAAGGACCAGGCGCTCAACGGCGTGTCGAGCTTCACCGTGTCGAGCACCGGCTCCACGCTCGGCGACAACGCCGTCTCCTTCAGCATCGACCAGGGCGTGGCGCCCCTCGACGTGGGCCTCGGCAACGTCGTCATCACCGTCCAGGCCTTCGCCGACGACGTCTCCGCCGGCGGCGCCGGTGGCGCGTTGCCGCAATCCGTGGGCCGCACCGTGCCCCTGCCCATCACGGAGGCGAGCGGGGACTTCAAGAGCATCGTCGTCGTCGGCGAGCGTGACTCCTTCGGAAAGACCACCGGCGCCGACGGCAAGTGCACCTCCATGACGGCGAGCGCCGCCGTCAAGGGAAGGCACGGTCACACCGCCACGTTCATCCCGGGGCTCAACAAGGTGCTCATCTTCGGCGGCGCCGTGTTCGAGGCGGACGGCGTCACCGAGGACTTCCTGTCGTCCGCGGAGCTGTACGATCCCGCCACCGGCACGTTCGAGGAGCTCCCGGACACCGGAATCTCGCGCGCGTACCACGCCGCCACCGCGCTCCCCGATGGGCGCGTGCTCATCACCGGCGGCCTCGGCATCCAATCCGGTCACGTCATCGCGCTGGCCAACGGCGTCGTCTTCGATCCGCAGCTCGGCGCGGACTTCCCCTACCAGAACGTCGGGCTGGTTCAGGCGCGCGCGCATCACACGCAGACGCTCCTCGAGGGCGCCGGCATCATCGTGGTGACCGGCGGCTGCGTCCGGGCCAACGACGCCGACCACTGCACCACCACCCAAGCGGGCGCTGGCGGCGTCGGCAAGACCACGGAATCCACGGGCGCCGACGGCCAGGTCCACGCGCTCGTCACCGAGACCTTCAACATCAAGGACGCGGTGCTGGCCTCCACGCCCGTGCCCCCGAACGCAGGCCTCACCCACGGCCGCGCCTTCCACCAGGCGACCGCGCTCGGCAGCGGCACCAACGAGATCCTCGTCGTCAGCGGCGGCGCCGACGCCGACGGCCCCGTCCCCGACATCGAGGTGTTCCGCGCGGCGAACGGGGAGCTCGCGCACGTGGCGGGCACCGAGGGCAACATCGGCTTTCCGCAGGACAAGGTGCCCGTGCGCCACGCCGCCGTCGCCATAGACGATCAGCGCATCCTGATGATCGGCGGCCAGACCGAGGCGCCCGACGGGTTGCCGTCGGGGCCGGCGAGCGCGGACGTCTTCTTCTTCTCCACCGCGGCCGGGGTCGATCGCGACCACCCGGTGGAGCTGCTCCAGGGCGGCCGCACGGGAGCGCTCGCCGCGCAGATGAGCGACGGCTCCATCGTCGTCATCGGCGGCCCCACGGCGCCGGGCCAGCCGGCGGCGGAGGTGCTGCGGCCGGGCGTGGGCACCGGGCTCCTCACGGCGGAGCCGCTGTCGGGGCCGCCGCTCGGCCAGGCGCGCGACCACGCCGCGCTCACCGTGCTCCCCAACAACGAGCTGCTCTACTCGGGCGGCCACACCACGTCGGCGCCGTTCACCACCACCAACGCGGTCGACGTCTACTTCGGCGACTGACGACGGCGTCGCACGGAAGGTGCGCAAGTGAAGCTCGACTCGCTCGACGACAGCGTGCGCCGGCACGCGGAGATCACCGAGAAGCTCTTTGCGCCGGGGCTGTCGCCCAGGGAGATGCAGGAGCTCAACAAGGAGCGGTCGCGCCTCGAGCCCATCGTCGAGTCGTACACGCTCCTCACGGGGCTGCGCGCCGAGCTCGCCGACGCCCGGGTGCACCTCGTGGACAAGGACGACGAGCTGCGCGCGCTCGCCCGCGACGAGGTGGGGCGGCTCGAGCCCGAGATCGTAGCGCTCGAGGACAAGCTCAAGGTCCTGCTGCTGCCGCGCGATCCGCTCGACGACAAGGACGTCATCCTCGAGGTGCGCGCCGGCACCGGCGGCGACGAGGCCGCGCTGTTCGCCGGCGATCTCTTCGCCATGTACGCGCGCTACGCGGCGACGCAGGGCTGGAAGGTGGACCTCCTGTCGTCGTCCGAGGGCGCGCGCGGCGGCTTCAAGGAGGTCGTGGCCTCGGTGAGCGGCGATCAGGTCTACTCCAAGCTCAAGCAGGAGGCCGGCGTCCACCGCGTGCAGCGCGTGCCCGAGACGGAGGCGCAGGGGCGCATCCACACGAGCGCGGTGACGGTGGCGGTGCTCCCCGAGGTCGACGACGTCGACGTGCACATCTCCCCCGACGACCTCGAGTGGCAGACCATGCGCGCCGGCGGCGCCGGTGGCCAGCACGTGAACAAGACCGAGAGCGCCGTGCGCGTCACGCACAAGCCGAGCGGCCTCGTCGTGGTGTGCACGCAGGAGCGCTCGCAGCAGAAGAACCGGCAGATCGCGCTCAAGCTCCTGCAGGCGCGCCTGTTCGACAAAGCGCAGGCGGAGCAGGCGGCGAAGCAGGCGGCGGAGCGCAAGTCCATGGTCGGCAGCGGCGATCGCTCGGACAAGATCCGCACCTACAACTTCCCGCAGGATCGCGTGACCGATCACCGCGTCGGCCACACGGCCCACAACCTCGCGCGCATCATGTCGGGCGACATCGAGGACTTCCTCTCCGTCGTCCGTACGCAGCTCAAGGCCGCCGAGCTGCATTGAGCGGCGCCGCGAGCTTTGCGGCGCGGCTGCACGCCGGAGCGCTTCCGGTCTAGATTGGGCGTATGACCGACCCGCCGATGGGGACGCCGGCCGAGAAGCTCGCCGCGCTGAACGAGCGCCTGAAGGGGCCGGAGCTGCTCGCGCTGCTCAACATCAAGAGCGGCCCCGCGCCCGACGTCCTCGTCCGGCGCGTCAACGACCTGCGCGAGGTCGTGATGGGCCTGTGCTCGCACCTCGCGCCCGACGATCCGGTGCGCGCCGCCGCCCTCGAGCGGCTCAAGGGCGTCGAGCGGCTGCTCCAGGACCCCTTCGAGTGGCACATCCTCAGCCGGGCGAGCGAGCTGCGGCAGGACGTGAACGATCCCGCGGTGCACGCCCTCATCGAGGCCGGCTTCTTCGAGGAGCACGTGCCGCGCATGGTGTGGCTGAGCGCGCCGCCCGACGGCGGCAACGCCGACCTGCGCAAGAGCATGCGCCTCCCCGTGGCCGTGGGCGTCGAGCTCGACGCCGGCGCCGGCAACCGCGTGCGCTGCCACACGCTGAACCTCTCGCGCGACGGCGTCTGCCTCGATCTCCCCGCCGGCTTCAACGCCGGCAGCGTGAGCATGGTGCTCGATCTCACGAGCACGGGCGTCAAGCTCCCCGTCACCGGCGACGTCATGTGGCGCGAGGGCGTGCGCGCCGGCGTCTCGTTCAAGATCGGCGTCAACGAGCGCAACGCCATCGACGCCGCGTTGCGCGCGCACTTCGCGGATCTGTCGCGCGCGGTGGACCGCTGGCGCCAGGTGGCGCCCCACAGCGCCGCCGCGCTCGCATGCGCGCACCTCATCGGTTACGCGTCGAGCGCCCTGCCGAGCACGCGCCGCGAGCACCTCGACAAGCTCGCCGCCGCGGCCGAGGCCGATCGCGGCCAGAAGGAGCTGCAGCTCGCGCTCGCCAAGCTCCACCTCGAAGAGGGCGAATTCGACAACGCCGCCACCGTGTTGAAGCGGGTCGTGGTCGCCGATCGCGCCGACGCGCGCTGGCGGCTGCTCGATCAGACGCTCGCGCAACGCACCGGGCGGCGCGTAGGCGGCGGCGGCGGTCCCATCGGGGGCCCGATGCAGATCGCCATCGCCGCGCTCCTCGGCGTCGGGCTCGTCGTCGCGGTGGGCTTCGCGGTGGTGTCCATGCAGCAGCCGCTCAAGGACGCGCCCGTGCCGTCGACGGGCCTGCGCTGCACCCAGCTCCAGATCGTGCAGACCAACGCCTTGTGCACCATGGACAGCGGCGCCTACGCCAGGCTCGCGCCCGGGGACAAGGCGCGCCTCGCCAAGGACACGCTGCACGCGCTCGACTCGTACGGCGTGAGCTTCGTCACCGTGTACGGCTCGCACGACGAGGGCGTGCTCGACACGTTCAGCCGCGCGGTGCTCGACGCCGTGCCGCCCCGCGCGCCCTGACAGGCGTCAGCGACAGACGTTCGTCGGGTGCTGGAGCCCCGTGGTGTCGTAGGTGCGGCCGGTGGTGAAGAAGATGTCGCCCTTCACGTGGCCCTTGCAGCCGGACGCGATGATGATCCAGTCGACGGGGTTGCTGGTCGTCTTGGTGAACCTGTAGGCGTAGCGCCGAGACGTCCCCGTGACGCCGTAGCCGAGCGCGTTGGTGGGGAACGGTGCGTCGCAGAGCGCGTTGAAATCGAACGCGCCGCTGGTGTCGAGCGCGATGTCTTCCTTGCGACCGACGGCGATCCTCTGGAGGCGGTTGGCGATGACCTCCGCCTCGGTCTGCTCCGCGTGGCAACTGAACTTCTGGTAGTTCGGCACAGCGATCGCGGAGAGGATGCCGACGATGGCAACCACGATCATCAGCTCGATGAGTGTGAATGCTCGCACCTGGTGGGAGGATCGCCGCATGCTTCGAGTATGTCGCAAATCGACACGTTTCTGGTAGAGCCCGCAGACCCTGCTAGCGTGATCGTGTTGCTGCTGCTTAGCCGCGCGAGGTGCACATGCTGGGTCGAAGGGGCACGATTCTCAGCTTCTTGATTGCTTCAGGTCTGACGAGCTCCGCCGCGTTCGCGGCGAACGTCTCGACGATCGCGGGCAGCGGAACCAACGGCTTCTCCGGCGACGGCGGACAGGCGACGTCGGCGCAGATCGCCAACCCGCACGGGCTCGCCGTCGCACCCGACGGCACCGTCTACTTCGCGGACACCGGCAACTCGCGCATCCGCAAGATCAGCCCCTCGGGCACGATCACCACCGTGGTGGGCAGCGGCGCCTTCGGCGACACCGGCGACGGCGGCCCCGCCACCGCGGCGTCCGTCTCCACGGTGCTTGGCATCGCGCTCGACCCCACGGGCTCGGTCCTCTACTTCGTCGACTTCGACAACAACCGCGTTCGCAGCGTCAACCTCACCACGGGGATCATCCAGGGCTTCGCTGGCCTCGGCATCTTCGGCGTCGGCTACGCCGGTGACGGCGGCGCCGCCACCAGCGCCTCGCTCACCTTTCCGCAGGGCGTCGCCACCGGCAGCGACGGCTCCGTGTACATCGCGGACACCACCAACTGTGTCATTCGCAAGGTGAGCACCTCCGGCATCATCAGCACGGTCGCGGGCATCGGCTTCGTGTGCGGCCAGGGCGGCGACGGTCTCCCGGCCACCTCCGCCACCTTCGCGTCGCCGACCCGGGTGACGGTGGACGCGTCCGACAACATCTACGTGCTCGACAGCAACACCCATGTCGTTCGCGCCGTCGATCACGCCACCGGCATCATCACCACCGTGGCCGGCGGCGGCGCCACCACGCCCGGGTTCGGCGCGGCCACCGACATGGACCTCGGCACGCCCTCGGACCTCGTCACCGACACCGCCGGTCAGCTCTACATCTCCAACTTTGCGCAGGTCTTCAAGGTGGACCTCGCCTCCGACGTCCTCTCCGTCTTCGCGGGCACCGCCACGGCCGGCTTCGGCGGCGACGGCGGCCCGGCCATCGCGGCGTCGTTCGACGACATCAGCGGCCTCAGCCTGCGCGACAACAACCTCGTCGTCTCGGACAACGTGAACGCGCGCCTGCGCGGGATCTCCCCGCCCCCCGCCGTGCCGGTCGACGTGATCATCGACCTGCTCACCAGCCAGGGCTTCCTCGACTCGCTGTCGACCATCGACGGCAGTCTGCTGATGGTCAACGTCGCCGGCCGCGATCTTCTGATCGTCCCCAACCTCACCAGCGTCGGCAGCGACGTCACCGTCACCGGGAACGACAACCTCACCGTCGTCGACCTCGGCGAGCTCGCCAGCGCCGGCGGGAACATCGACATCTCCGGCGACCTCGCCATGACGTCGCTCGACCTCAGCTCGCTGCAGACCGTCGGCGGCGACCTCAACGTGGTGAATGATCCCAACTTGAGCGCCATCTTGATCTCGGGAGTGACCACCATCGGCGGCGATCTCACCATCGTCGGCACGGCCGCGACCGTCATCGGTCTTGGCTCGCTGACCGGCGTTGCCGGCACGGTGACCATCTCGGACAACCTCTCGGCCGGGAGCGTCGACCTCGGCTCTCTCACCAACACGGGCGGGGGTCTGGCGATCGACGGCAACACTGCCGCCGGGAGCGTCGATCTCGGATCGCTGACCTCGACCGGGGGCGACCTGAGCGTCAGCGACAACACCTCGGCGGGCAGCGTCTCGCTGCCCTCGCTCGGGAGTGTCGCGGGCTCCGTCGATATCTCGGGCAACACCAGCGCGGGCAGCGTCGATCTACCTTCGCTCGACAACACGGGCGGCGGCCTCGCCATCGACGACAACACGGCTGCCGGCAGCGTCAGCCTCCCGGCCCTGACCAGCGTCAATGGCGACCTGAGCATCAGCGGCGACACGTCCGCCGGCAGCGTCTCGCTTCCGGCGCTCGGCTCCACCGCCGGGAGCGTCAGCATCACGGGCGACAGCTCCGCGGGCAGCGTCGACCTGAGCGGGCTCACCAACGTCGGCGGTGATCTCGCCATCGGCGACAACGCCGCAGGCACCACCGTCTCGATCAACTCCCTGCTTCAGGTCGCCGGCAGCGTGAGCATCGACACCACCGGCACGGGCACGTTCGCCATCGGCGACTCCGCACAGGTTGCCGGGAGCGTGAGCCTCGACGCCACCGACTACACGACGGTGACAGGGACGACGGGCGGCGCCGGCACGACCATCAACGCCACGACGCTCGACGCCATCATGCACCTCCAGATCAGCGCCGCCAGCTTCTCCGCGCCGGTCGACTTCTCGCTGACCAAGCTCGACGCCGCGGCGCTCGTGCCTGAAGACGGCGTCGCGAGCGATGGGAGCCCGGCCACGGTCGACCCGGTCGTTGCCTACGAGTTCTCTTTCACGACGCCCGTCTTGAACGAGGACGCGACTTTGTCGTTCGACGTCAACGTCGGCGGGCTCGATGCGGCGACGCAAACCGAGCTCCTCGATGCGCTCGCGGCCGGCACCGCCACCATGGTGACGAAACCCGACGGCGCCGGAAGCGTGTATCAGGCGTTTGATCTTTGTGCTTCGGGGCAATCGCCCGCGACGAACGGCTGCGTGCTCGTCGAGACCCTCGACGGCGCGGGCCAACCCACCACTGCGACGCCCGCGACCATCCGCTTCAGCAACGTCGTGGGACACTTCTCCTCGTGGGGCGTCGCCATCGTCACGCCGCAGGGCGGCGCCGATCAGTGCCCCGCGCCGTCGACCGACGTCTGCAGCGACCTCACCGGGTACGACACCGTCTACGATGAGACCTTCTCGCGCGATCCGGGGGAGACGTTGGAGCTCGACCGCACCTTCAGCGCGTCCGGCAGCGGCGCCACGCTCGTCGTCCACAACGACGGCTGCCCCATCGCGACCATCGTGCTGAACGGGACCAGCGTGTACGGCGCCAGCGACCCGAACATCGGCAACACCTGCGAGGCCATCGAGATCCCGCTCGATCCGAGCGGCGACAACGGTCTGCACATCGTTGTGCCCGCCGTCGCCGGGGCGTTCCATCACCACCACGACTGCGAGCACGGCGGCGAAGGCGAAGGCGAAGGCGACGCAGGCGAAGGCGAAGGCGAAGGGGACGCAGGCGAGGGCGAAGGCGAAGGCGAAGGTGACGCCGGCGAAGGCGAAGGCGAAGGCGACGCCGGCGAAGGCGAGGGCGAGGGCGACGACACCGGCGACGGCGGGTGCGTCCTCACCGTGGGCGTCGAGCAGCCCAGCGGCTGCTCCGCCGGCGAAGGCGAAGGCGAAGGCGAAGGGGAAGGCGAAGGCGAAGGCGACGACGGAGGCGACGACGGCGGCAACGACGGCCACGGCCACGGCGGCGGCCACGGCCACGGCCACGGCCACGGCCACGGCTGCAGCGCCGGCGGCGGATCGCCTGCCATGTTCGGCTTCTTCGCGCTCGGCCTCCTGCTGGTCCGCCGCCGGCGCCGATGAGCGTTGCAGGCCACTGCCCGGGCGCGAGATGCTCCGGGGGTACGTGGGGTCTGGATGCTCGAAGCCCGTTGGCTCGGAACTGTTCTCTGTCTGATCGCCGCCGTGGGCGCTCCGGCTGCGCACGCGCTGCCGGAGGAGTACACGGCGGCGCTGCTGCCGGTGATGGCGAAGGATCTGCTCGAGCCGCAGAAGCGCGCCATCGACGACCGCATCCGCGAGATCGCCGCCAACAACGCACTCAAGGTGCAGCCGGCGGCGGAGACGGTGCGCAACATCGACAAGGCCAAGAGGGCGGGCGCCGCCTGCAACATCGAGTCGCTCGCCTGCCAGGCGCAGATGGGCGTTCTCCTCGGCACCAAGCAGGTGATCGTGGCGCGCGTGGCGTCGGACTGGGCGGGTGATCGCCTGGAGCTTCGCCTCCTCGACGCCCTGCGCGGCTCCACGATCCGGGAGGCCACGCACGTGCTGCCCAAGGAGACCAAGCTGCGCAGGCGCGTGATCGACGGCATCATCTTCTCGGTGCTCGTGCCGCCCAAGACCGGCAGCGTGGCCATCACGTCGGGCAAGGGGGATCTCTTCCTCGACGGCGTTCCCCTCAAGGCGGACGGGGACACGGCGCACGCAGACGGCCTCGCGCCCGGCGCGCACGACGTCGAGCTCCGCGTCGAGGGACAGCCGCCGAAGAGGGCGTCGTTCGTCACCGTCAGCGGCGAGACCGCGGAGGTCGCCGTGGGCGCGCCGCTGCCGGTCACCCCGCCGCCCGCCACCGATGGGGCGTCCGGCGTCGGCCTCTGGCTCGTCGGCGGCGGCGGCGCGTTGGCGGTCGCCGCGGTGATCGGCGCCGGGAGCCTCGAAGCCGCGTTGGAGTTGTCGCCGATGGAGCGTTCCACCCGTGACACCGTCCAGGCCACCGGCCTCGGCCTCCTCGGCGCGACCGCCGTCGGTGTCGTCGTCGCCGGCGCCGGCGGCGCGATGATGGCCCTGGAGCCTTCGCCATGAGCACGCGCCTCGTCGTCGTTGTCGCCTACGTCATCGCAGCCGCGTTCAGCCTCGGCGGCTGTCGCTTCTTCGACGACCACGAAGCCCCGTGCCGCACCGACGCGGACTGCTTCCCCGAGGAGGAGTGCAACCCCGCGAACGACCGGTGCCGCCTCGCGATCCACACCGGCGAGGGCGAGGGCGAAGGGGAGGGCGAGGGCGAAGGCGAAGGCGAGGGCGAAGGCGAAGGCGAGGGTGAAGGAGAGGGCGAAGGAGAGGGCGAAGGAGAGGGTGAAGGGGAAGGCGAGGGCGAGGGTGAGGGAGAAGGCGAGGGCGAGGGAGAGGCGTGTCCGAATGATGTCTTCGGCGCGGACATCGACGGCGATTGCGGCGTCGACCTCATCGTGGGCTCACCCGCCGCCGAGGTCCCCGTGATCGATTGGACGACGACGTCGTCCCCGACGGCTGCGTTTCGCTATTTCGTCGGCGACGGGAGCGGTGGCTTCGCCCCGCCGCTGACGTTCGAAAACATCATCTCCGATGGCACCGTCGCTCGCGCCCGGCTCGCCATCTCCGTCGCGCTCGCGCGCCTGCCGGCGGCCGACGGCACCCGCGACGTGCTCATCGGTGAGCCGTCGCCGACGCGCGATCCGGCCGGGAACCCCCACGATGGCCTCGTCCACCTGGCCACGCCCAACGGTCAAGCCACGACGTTCGACGACATCTCTTCCGAGGTCGGCGGCGCGACCAACACGGGCGCGTCGGTCGCGTTCACCGAGGGAGCTGGCGGCAGTCGCGTCGTCCTCCGGTCTCGCGCCGGAGCCTCGGTCATCGTCGCCGCCGTGCCCGACAAGACCGAGGCCGGGGGCTCCTTTCTGGCGGATCTCGGCGCGGCGAGCGCGGCCAGCCTCGTGCTCACGGGGCCCGACACGCTCGGTGAGACGATTCGGCGCATCGACGACATCAACGGCGACGGCATGCCCGAGGTCGGCGTCTCCGTCGTCGGAGACGCGCAGTCGGGGACGCCGGTCGGGGTCCTCGCGCTCAACGTGAAGCCCATCTCGGGTGCCCAGATCCAGATCGACGCGCCCGTCGCGTGGGCCACGCCGACCAACGCGCTGGGCTTCGGCGCGGCGTTCGCGTCGCTCGGCAACGTGCTCGGCGACTCGAAGGCGGAGCTCGCGATCGGTGCGCCGCTCGAGGGCGCCGGCGCGGTCTACGTCGCCGTCGGCGGCTCGCCCACGCCGGTCAACGTCTATGCACGCGTCGCGCCCCCGGGGGGCCTGTCTGCCGACGCTGCGTTTGGCGCCGCCGTGGAGCCGCTCGGCGACCTCGACGGCGACGGCAAGCCCGAGCTGCTGGTCGGGGCCCCGTACCATAGCCTCGGCGGAACGGTGAACGAGTGCGGCGACGAGCCCGGCGCCCCGTCCTCGTACGCCGGCGACTGTGCGGGAGCAATCGTTGTCGTCCGCGGCAGCGACCTCGCCGTCCCGGACGCGAACGATGTCGACTCCAGTTGCGTCCAGCCCGGCGTCTCCGGGGAGCGCCTCGGCGCGGCGATGCGCGCGCTCGAGCCCGTCGCGTCAGGCGGTGTGCGGGTCGCCGTGGGCGCACCCGCGACGGCGGTCGCACCAGGGAGCGCCTTCGTCTTCACGATCACGATGGATGGAAGCGGCGTATGTAGCTTCAGCAGCGTCGCGCTCCCGGCCCGCGGGCAGAACGGGGATCGCTTCGGGTTCTCGTTCGCGCAGTGACGACCGTCAGGCGGGCGAACGTCGGTCAGTGCGCGCGGCAGGCGTCGATGCAGGCGTCGACGCTGCGGCGGAAGCCGTCGAGCTCGACGGCGCCGGGCATGGTCTCGATCTGACCGACGACGCGGCCGACGCAGGGGTCCTCGCACTTGCTGCGCTTGAGCGCGTCGATGTGCTCGCGGGCCCGCTGCGCGTCGCGGCTCTCCTGATGCGCCGCGGGCGTGTCCGGCGTCGTGGTGCTCGGCGTCGTGTCGTGCGTCGCCGTGTCGTGCCTCGTCGTGTCGTGCGTCGTCGTGTCCGGCGGGGTCCCCGTGGCCGAGGCGCCGTCATGGGCGTGGTTGCCGTGCTTCTTGTGCCCCTGCTTGCCGGACGTCGTCGCGGGGGTCGTCGGCGTCGCAGCGGGCGTCGTCGTCGTCGCCCCCGGAGTCGTCGTCGCCCCCGGAGTCGTCGTCGGCGTCGTCGGCGTCGGCGTCGTTGGCGTCGTCGGGGTGGTGGCCGGCGTCGCGGGCACCGGGGGCTTCGCGTCCGCCGGGCCGTCCCCGTCGTGCTTGCCGCCCGACGTGACGATGATGATGGCGACCGCGGCGACGGCGAGCGCGCCGACGGCGGCCACCCAGGGCAGCACGCTGCGGCGGGGCGCGAAGTCGAGCGGGTCGTCGTCGGCGGCCGTGCCCATGGCGGTGCGCGCGACGCGCTCGGTGGGCTCGCGCCTGCCGTTCGTGGCCCCCTTCGCTTGCGCCGCGAGGGGCGTGAGCACGGCGACGGGCGGCGCGTCCTCCTCGCGCAAGAAGCGCTCGGCCTGCTGGCGCACGAAGCGCTCGGTGGGCTCGCCGACAATCTCACGCGGCGAGAGGGTCGCGACGGGCGCAGGGCCCTGGTCGCGCATGAAGCGCTCGGTGGACTCGCCCACCGTGGAGAGCCGTCCCCCGGCGGGCTGCGGCTGCGCCCCGGAGGGCGGGCCCAGCTCCAGGGCGACCGGCGGGGCGAGCGGCGCCGGCGGCGCGAGGCCGGGCACGACGCCCGCGGGCGGGGCGACCGGGGCGAGGAGCGCGGCGGCGGCGCGGGCGGCGGCGTCGGCCTCGGCGGAGCCGAGCGCCGGCGGCGGCATCAGGCGCATCGACTGGCTCTGCTCGAAGCGGCCGACCGGCAGCGACGCCGGCTGCGGCAGCGACGCCGGCTGCGGCAGCGACGCCGGCTGCGGCAGCGACGCCGGCTGCGGCAGCGACGACGGCTGCGGCAGCGACGGCGCCGCGGGCGTCGTCAGCGCGGCGGCGACGGGCATGGAGCCGCTCGGCTGCTGGGCGTCGGGGTGGGGCGCGAGCTCGAAGGCGCTCGGCCGCCGGTGGGGACCGGACAAGAGGCTCTCCGCCGCCGGCCCCGTCTCCTTCACCGCCTCGCGGATGTGCGCGCCGCTCACGTTCTTGAACTGCATCAACAGCTCGCGCTCCTGCGCGCGCTGGTCCTTGAACCAGGTGTCGAGGAGGTCGCGCAGGTTGCGCTCGCTGGTGGCCGGGTGGTGCGCGGCCATGTACGCGCCGAGCCCTTCGCGCAGATCGCCGCACGAGTCGTAGCGCTTGAAGGGATCGTTCTGCAGCGCGCGCTGCAGGATGATCTGCAGCTCCTTGGGCAGCGTGCTCCACTTGGGCGGCGGGAAGTTGCCCATGCCCGCGATGGCCCAGATGGCGTGCAGCGGGAGGTCGCCGTGGTAGCGATCGCCGACGAGCATCTCGTAGGTGACGACGGCCGTGGCGAACTGATCGCAGCTCGCGCCCACCTCGTCGCCGCGGGCCTGCTCGGGGGGCATATACGCGACCTTGCCCATCACCGCGCCCGTGGCGGTGTGCTCGTCCTTGAGCGCCGACAACGCGAGGCCGAAGTCGATGAGCTTCACCTCTCCGGCCCAGCTCACGAGGATGTTCTGCGGCGACACGTCGCGGTGCACGACGTGGAGCTCCTCGCCGGTGATGGGGTGCGTGTGGCTGTGGGCGTAGTCGAGCGCCTCGAGCACCTCGCGGGCGATGAAGATGCCGAGCTCCTCGGGGATCTGCGTGTCGAGCTCGGCGGCGCGCTGCATGAGCTTCTTCACGCTCACGCCCGAGACGTACTCCATCGCGAGGTAGTACTGGCCGTCGATGCGGCCGATGTCGAAGACGTGGCTGACGTTGGCGTGGTTGAGCTGCACCACCACGCGCGCCTCGTCGACGAAGCGGTTCACGTACTCCTTGTCGTTGGTGAGGTCAGGCCGCAGCTTCTTGACGACGCACAGGCGGAACGCGCCGGCGATGCTGCCGTTCATGGCGAGGAAGAGCTCGCCCATGCCGCCCTGGGCGAACGCCGCCAGCAGCAGGTAGTTGCCGAACGGCCTCGGGAAGCCGTTGGCCTCGCCCGTGATCCAGAGGTTGTTCACCGACATTCCACGACGACCATAGCGCGCCTACACGCGCGGCGACATGCGGTCCACGAAGTACATGAGCGCGGGCACGTCCATGAAGGTCAGGCAGATGTCGCCGAATTGCACCTCGTCGCCGGAGCGGAGCGTGGCGGTGCCGGCGACGGCGCCGCCGTTGATCCGGGTGCCGAGACGGGAGCCGACGTCGCGCACGGTCCACGGGGGTCCGGGCTCGAAGAAGGCGTGGAGGCGGGAGACCGATGGATCCTCGATGGGGACGTCGTTGTTCGCCGTGCGTCCCACAGTGACCTTCACGATCGACAGGGATCGGTCGCGCTTGCGCACCGGGAGGATCAGCCAGTCGACGGCGAGGCCGCCGGCGCCGGGCGCGGGCGACGCCGGCGCCGAGCGCGTCTGCTCGAAGCGCTTGGGCGGGCGCAGGCTGCCGGCGACGGCGACGAGGAAGGCGTCCCCGTGGCGCGCCGTGAATTCGTCTGCGGAGAGGGCGCGCACGTCCCCGGTGAGATCACCGAGCTTCACACGGGAAAATTACCGTACCGAGCGCCGGCCGCGAAATATCTCCTCGGGTGTATCCTCGTGGCGTGATGCTCCTCGTCGTGCCCGGAGCCGGCGACGTCGAAGTCGCAGCGCAGCGGCTGGCGGGCCTCGGGATCGCTGCGTACGACGCCCGCCAGAGGCTGCTGCGGGGGGTGCCCTTCGCCCTCGGCTGCGACGTGGAGCGCGCCCGAGGGACCGCCGTGGAGCTGCGCGGCGCCGGCGTGGAGGCGTTCGCCGTCGACGAGGAGGTCCTGGCGCGCTCGCCGCCGCTCCTCGTGGTCAGGAGCTTCAACCTCTTCCCCGAGGGCATCGAGATCACCACCCGGCCCACCGCGGCGGTGCCGGCGGCCACGCACGCGGTGCGCTGGTCCCACATCGAGCTCATCGCCGCGGCGCGGGCGGTGCAGAGCACCGTCGTTCACACCGAGACGACGCGACGCAAGATGACCGCGAACCCCGTGAAGATGATGCGCAAGAAGACACAGGTGGATCGCCAACACGAGCAGTCCGACGAGCGCTTCACCCTCGTGCTCGCCCGCGAGCCCGACGTGCTGATGCGCTTCGACCTCGAGGGCCTCGACTACACGGGCCTCGCCGAGCGGCGCCAGCCGGTGGCGCGCGGCAACTACGACGCCCTCGTGGCGCTGGTGCGCGCGTCGGCGCCGCAGGCGGCCGTCGACGATCGCCTCGAAAAGCTCGCCGCGCGCCTCGCCGGCGCGCCGGCGGCGTCGTCGTTGTCGGCGCAGAGCCGCGGCAGGGTGAAGACCGTCACGCAGAGCTTCAGCGACGACAACGAGGGCGCCGTGGTCGCCGCCGCGCGCCTGTTGTGCCTGGCGCAGCGCCTGCGCGCGCCGGCGCAAGGGCGCGCGGCCCCCGAGCGCTAGGCGGATCGCCGGGAACCGGGGCGCCGCGCGGGGTGTCTCACCGGGGCCGCCCACAGGCGCCCCGGGGAGTGTGAGAATGGCTCGTGCCATGACCGCGAAGACCACCGACGAAGCCCGTCCGCGGCCGGCCGCCACGTCGCTGCGCCCCCTGCCCCAGGGGGACGGCGCGGAGGAGGCCCTGGCGGAGCGCGCCGCCCAGGGGGACACCGGGGCGTTCGACGCCCTGGTCACCCTGTTTTCCGGACGGGTGTTCGCGGTGGCCTACCGGATGCTGCAGGACCGGGCGGAGGCGGAGGACCTCTCCCAGGAGGTCTTCGTGGCGCTCTACCACGCGCTGCCGACGTTCCGGGGGGAGAGCCGGCTGTCGACGTGGATCTACCGGATCACGCGCAACCGCTGCCTGAACAAGATGAAGTTCCTCAAGCGGCGCCACGTCGGCAGCCACGCCGACATCGACGACCCCGCCGTCGCGCGCGGCGTCGCCGACCCCGAGACCGACGTCCGCGGCGCCAGAGACGCCGATCGCCGCCTCGAGCGCGGCGAGCTGTCGAAGGTCCTCGAGCGGCACCTGCGCGACCTCCCCGAGGAGCAGCGCACGCTGGTGATCCTGCGCGATCTCGAGGACCTCTCCTACGACGAGATCGCGGAGGTCACCGGCCTCCCGCTCGGGACGGTGAAGTCCCGTTTGCATCGAGCGCGCGCGGAGCTTTCGCAGCGGCTCGGCCCCGTCCTCGACGAACTCGTGATCTGAAATGCCTCGCCTGGAGCTCATCATGACCGACAAGAAGCTGACCCCCGATGACGCGCGCGCGCTCTTGAGCGACCACGTCGAGGGCGCCCTCGACGACGACACGCGCGCCGAGGTGGACGCCCTCCTCGCGTCCGACGCCGCGCTCGCCGCGGAGCGCCGCCGCCTCGCGGCGACGATGTCCCTGCTGCAGACGTTGCCGCGGCCGGAGCCGCCCGCCGACGTCGTCGGCAAGGTGCGCGACCGCCTCGCCGCCGAGCGCCGCTCGGCTCTCGAGGCGAGCGGCGCCGCGGACGCGCCGCCGGCGCGCTTCGACGACGGCCTCGCGCGTCGGGCCCGGCGCGGCTGGCGCCGCTTTGGCGGGATCGAGGCCGCGATGGGGCTGTCGGCGCTCGCGGCGGTCGCGGTGCTCATCGCGGTCGCCGGCCACGAGGCGTCGTCGGTGCCGGCGGGCCCCGCCGCGGGCACCATCGAGGTCGCCGGCACCAGCGGCGGCGAGCGCGCGGTGACGGCCACCCTCGTCGTCCCCGGCGTCCCCCACAGCCTCGTCGCCGCGCTCGCCGCCAAGGCCGGGATGGAGACCGTCGACGGCAACGTCTACGAGGGCGACCGCCGCGCGGCCGCCCGCTTCTTGATCGAGCTGAAGACGGCGGCGGCCGAGCGGGGCGTCGAGGTCTCGGGCTTCGTCCCCGACGCCACCCGCGTCCGCCTCGAGATCCGTTGAGCGGCGGGCCGCGCCCCCGTCAGGGCGGCGGGCCGCCGAAGCGGACGCCCTCTCCCTCGAGGGCTGCCTTCAGGCGCGTGGCGCGGCCGCGGCCGTCGATGCCGGGGAAGGCGAGCAACGAGGCCGCGAGCTTTTCGACGGCGACGCGGGCCTTGTCGCGGTCGTCGCAATACCAGCTCCACGGCAGCACCTGATCGAGCGTCTCGTTGAGCTCGTCGCCGAGCACCTTCTTCAGGCACGCCGGCCCCTTGCCCCACACCGGCCGCGCCGCGTCGAGGGCCGCGGCGAGCTCCTCGGGCGCGAAGCAGCCCTGGTCGTCGGTGACCTGCCGGATCCCCGCCGTGAAGCCTGGACCCACAATCGGCCCCGCCGCCGCCAGGAACGCGCGGGTGTCGGCGCCCTTGGCGAGGGCGGCGAGCTGCGTGTCGCTGCGGTCGAGGTGGAACAGCTCGCCGTCGCCGAGGGCGAGGCCCGGCAGCGCGTCGGCGAGCGCCTCGACGGCCTTCTCGTACGCGTCGAGCTTCGCCGTGTCGCCGAGCACGGCGGAGCGCTGCGCGTCCAGCGGATCCTCGGAGGCGTCGGCGACGACGTCGGCCTCGGCGCGCAGCGCACACAGCTTGTCGTCGCTCGTGAGCTTCCGGGCGTGGGACCGGTATGCGACGAGCGCGTCGACGACCCTCTTCGGCAGGTCGAGCTGCGCGCCGAGCGCGCGGATGTCGGCGGCGTGCCTCGCTGCGCCGGCCGGGGCCGCGCGCTCCTTCACCACGGCGCCGAGCGCGTCGAGCGCCGCCGCCGCCTTCGTCCGCGCCGCCGACGCGGGCAGGGCCGCCACCGCGGCGCGCGCCTTGTCGACGAGCGGGCCGACGTCGTCCAGCGGCAGGTCCGCGTTCCCGCCGATGTCGTCGACGAGCCACGTGGCGGTGCCGGCGATATGCGCGAGGGCCGCGCCCGCGTGCGGCCCCTGCGGGTGCGCGCGCAGGTAACGGACCTCGAGCCGCACCATCCAGTCCATGTGGCAGCCGGCGTTGGTCTCGCACTCGCCGTCGCGCCCGTGCTCGACGAGGAACCACATCGCGGGCTCGGAGACGGGCGTGTCGCGCGCGTCGTCGACGAGCTTGAGGATGGGGGCCCGGCGGAGGCGCTTGCCCTGGCTCGGGTCGTCGTAGATGCGCTTGTCGCCCGCGAAGACGGCGGCGTGTTTGTCGAGGAGGCGGAGCTCGTCGAGGCGCGCGGCGAGGCGCAGGTTGCGGTCGGCGGTGCCGTCGATCTGGCGGCGGATGAGGCCGTCGAGCTCGTAGAGGTCGGCGCGCTCGGCGTCGTCGAGGGCGCCCATGCGCTTGTCGATGAGCGCCTGGAGCTGGGCGTCCCCGTCGTCGGCGACGGGCGCCGTCAGCGGCTCGAAGGCCCAGCCGACGCGATCGCCCGCGCGCACCTTGCAGAACGCGCCGTGGGTGCCGCCGACATCGACGTCGGGGCTGCGCTCCCCGCACTCGATGACGGTGCCGAGGGGGACGCGCAGCACCACCGCCGACGACGCGTTGGGCTCCGCGTGCAGGCGCAGGCCCGTGACGGTGACGAGGCGGAGGTCGCCGCCGACGGCGGACGCGACGAGCAAGGGGAGGAGCAGCGCGCGCAGCATGGCGACCAAGGTACCTCTCCGCGGGCGACGGGGGCTCACGGATCCTGCCGAGGTCCGCCGCCCGCTTCTCGCCGGTCGACAGGGAGCGAGCGCGGTTTTTTACCCCGCGGAGGCATCTCCCACGCGCTCGAGCATCGCGCGGACGAGATCGCCGTCAGGCGCGCTCGAGGAAGAACAGGGTCTCGACCTCGGGCGTGGCGGGGAACAGGTCGAGGGGCTCCACCGCGAGGAGGCGGTAGCCGGCGTCGACGAACGCGCGGGCGTCGCGGGCGCCGGCGTCGGGGTCGCAGGCGACGAGGACGACGCGGCGGGCGCCGAGGGCGGCGAGGCCGGCGGCGGCGTCTTTGAGGCCGGCCTTGGGCGGGTCCGCGACCAGGCCCGCGAGCGGCCCCCGGGCGCGCAGGGCGGGGAGCGCGTCCTCGACGCTGCGGGCCACGACGTCGATGGACGACAGCGCCCGCAGCGCCTCCACCCCGGCGGGCGCGCGCTCGACGGCGACGACCCCCGCGGCGCCGGCCGCGAGGAGGGCGCGCGCGAAGCCGCCGGCGCCCGCGTAGAGGTCGGCGAAGGTGGCCTCGCTCGCGCCCGCCGGGGCGGCGGTGAGGAAGGCGGCGGCGCGGGCGGTCATGTGCGCGGCGAGCGCGGGGTCGGCCTGGCAGAAGGCGTCGACGGACGCAGGCGGGCCGCCCTCGAGGGGCGTCAGCGCGCGCGGTCCGGCGACGCGCTCGACGGCGCCGCCGACGATGCTGTTGCCCCGGCCCTCGTCCACGCGCAGGGCCAACGACAGGACGACGCCGCCGGGGGCGGCCCCGTCGCCGGCCGACCCCGAAGGTGCGACGAGCGCCGCCAGCGTCGCCCAGGTCGCGTCGTCCACGGGAGCGCCCGTGACGACGACGACGCCGGCCCCCTCGACGAAGGCGCGCGCGATCACGGCCTTCACGCCGCGCGGGTCCGTCGACGCGGGCGCCACGCCGGCGCGGTCGAGCGCCCGGGTGACGGCGCCGAGCGCGGCCGTGATGCGCGGGTCCTGGTGGGGGCAGCGCGCGGCGTCCTCGAGGTCGTGCGAGTGGGGCACGTACATGCCGAGCACGACGCGGCCGGCCGCGCCGCCGGCGGTGAGCTTGACCTTCTGGCGCCGCGCGCGCGCGGGCTCGACGTCGCCGACGTCGATGGCGCCCTCGGAGCGCTCGACGAGGCCGGCGTCCTCGAGCGCCTGCACCACGCGCTGGCGTTTCAGCGCGCGCACGAAGCCGGGGTCGGCGCCCTCGAGGGGGCAGCCGGCGCAAGGCGCGGGGTGGGGGCAGGCGCGCTCCCCGTGCAGCGGCCCGCGCCAGACGAAGTCGTCGGCGCGCGCCTGCGCGAGCCCCCGCGCCGCAAAGACGCGCTCGACAATCGCGCGCACGCGATCGCCGGGGAGCGCGCCGCGCACGGCGACGTCGAGGCCGCCCACCACGGCGCGGCCGCGGCCCTCGTCGTCGACGCCGTCGACGACGACGTCCATGACCTGGCCGGGCGTCACCACCGCCCCGCTGTGGCGAAGGCGTTCGGGCCGAGGCCGGCGGCGCCACGACGCGCGGTCATGGGCCGAGGCCGACCCAGGTGACGCCGTCCTTGCCGTGCTCCCGCTTCCAGATCGGCGCGTCTTCCTTCAGCCGATCGATCAGCACCTCGCACGCACGGAACGCTTCTTTGCGGTGCGGCGCGCTGGCCGCGACCACCACGGCGAGGTCGCCGACGGTGAGCGCGCCCACGCGGTGCTGCACCGAGACCTTCGCCCCGGCAAAGCGCGCGACGGTCTCCTCGGCGATCTTCGTGATGACCCTGGTCGCCATCTCGGCGTACGCCTCGTACTCGAGCTTGTCGACGCTGACGACGTCGCCGTCCTTCAGCGTGTGGTCGCGCACGCAGCCGAGCATCACGACGACGGCGCCGGCGCCCGGGTGCTTGACGAACGCGACGGCGGCGTCGACGGAGAGCGGCTGGTCCTGCACCGACACATGCATCTCGATCAACCTCCGGCCACGGGCGGGATGAGCGCCACCTCGGCGCCCTCGGGCACCGCGTCCCCCGGCAGCGCGAACGCCTGGTTTACGGCCACGCGGCACCGCGGCACGAGGTCGGCCAGGACCGGGTGCCGCGCCACGATGGCGGCGACGACGTCGGCCACGGTGCCCGACGCCGGGACCTCGTCGGACGAAAGGCCCACCCGCTCCCGACACGCGGCGAAGTAGAGCACCCGCACCATGGGGTCCCCATACCGAGCGCGCCGTTGACCGTCCACGGAGTCACCGCTAGGCACGGCGCCATGCGCATCGCATTTCTCTTCCCGGGGCAGGGCAGCCAGGCCGTGGGCATGGGCAAGGCCCTCGCCGAAACGAGCGCCGCCGCGCGCCGCGTCTTCGAGGAGGCCGACGAGGCCCTCGGCGAGAAGCTCTCGCAGACCATCTTCGAGGGCCCGGCCGATGAGCTGAAGCGCACCCGCACCACCCAGCCCGCCATCCTCACGACGTCCATCGCCTGCCTGCGCGCCCTCGAGGAGCGCGCCCCCGGCTTCAGCCCGGTCTACGTCGCCGGCCACTCCCTCGGGGAGCTCAGCGCGCTCGTGGGCGCCGGCGCCATGTCGCTCGCCGACGCCGTCAAGGCCGTCCGCGCCCGCGGCACCTTCATGCAGGAGGCCGTGCCCGAGGGGCAGGGGGCCATGGCCGCCGTGCTCGGCCTCGACGCCGCCCGCATCGGCGAGGTGCTCGACGGGGTCGACGGCGCGTGGGTCGCCAACTTCAACGGCGCCGAGCAGACCGTCATCGCGGGCACCCAGGCCGGCGTCGACGCCGCCGGCGCCGCCCTCAAGGCCGCCGGCGCCCGCCGGGTGCTGCCGCTGCCGGTGAGCGCCCCGTTCCACAGCCCGCTGATGGAGCCGGTGAAGCCGCGCCTCGCCGAGGTCCTGTCCGGCGTCGCCTTCGCGGCGCCCAAGGTCCCCGTCGTCACCAACGTCGAGGCCAAGCCCAACGCCGACGCCTCGCGCATCCAGGAGCTGCTCGTGCAGCAGGTGACGGCGCCCGTGCGCTTCACCGAGATCGCGCGCTTCCTCCTCGACGACGCCGTCGAGGGTTTCGTCGAGGTCGGCCCCGGCAAGGTGCTCACCGGCATCGTCAAGCGGATGGCGCCGAAGGACGGCGGGCCGAGGCTCGGCAACGTCGAGGACGACAAGTCGCTCGAAGAGGTGCTGTCGTGGATGAGCTGAAGGACAAGATCGCCGTCGTCACCGGCGCCTCCCGCGGCATCGGCCGCGCCGTCGCCGTCGCCCTCGCCAAGGAGGGCGCGCGCGTGGTCGTCAACTACGCCGGCAACGAGGCCGCGGCCAACGAGACGGCCAAGCTGTGCGGCGACGGCGCCGTGGTCATGAAGTTCGACGTCTCCAAGCGCGACGAGGTCGACGCGGCGTTCGACGAGGTCAAGCAGAAGCTCGGCGGGCTCCACGTGCTGGTCAACAACGCGGGCATCTCCAAGGACGGCCTGCTCCTGCGCTTCAAGGACGACGACTGGGCGCAGACGCTCGCCACCAACCTCACGGGCGCGTTCCAGTGCGCCCGCGCCGGCGCCCGCATGATGACCAAGCAGCGCTGGGGACGGATCATCAACATCTCGTCGGTGGTGGGCCAAAGCGGCAACGCCGGCCAGGTGGCGTACGCGTCGGCCAAGGCGGGCCTCCTCGGGCTCACCAAGACCCTCGCCCAGGAGCTCGCGTCGCGGAGCGTCACGGTGAACGCGGTCACCCCCGGCTTCATCGACACCGACATGACGGCCGCGCTCAACGAACAGCAGCGCGCCGCCATCCTCGAGCAGATCCCGCTCAGGTTCATCGGGGCCGCCGAAGACGTCGCCCACGCCGTCGCGTACCTCGCCTCTGACAAGGCGCGTTACGTCACCGGCCATGTGCTCGCCGTGAACGGCGGCATGTACATGTGACGGTTCCGATTGTCTCGCCGACGAAACCCGGCTAACCGCACCCGCATCTTCCGGAGACACCATGTCGATCGAAGCCCGCGTTCGCTCCATCATCGCCGACCAGCTCGGCATCACCGAGGACGAGATCAAGCCCGAGAGCAAGTTCATCGAGGATCTCGGCGCTGACTCCCTCGACATCGTCGAGCTCATCATGGCGATGGAGGAGGAGTTCCAGACCGAGATCCCCGACGAGGAAGCGGAGAAGATCCGTTCCGTCGGCGACGCGATCGAGTACGTCAAGTCGCACTCGTGAGGAGCCTCGAATGACGCGCAGGGTGGTGGTGACGGGCGTCGGCATGACGACGCCGCTCGGTGTGACCACGCAAGAGAGCTGGGACGGTCTCGTCGCCGGCAAGAGCGGGGTGCGCACCAAGGCGGAGTGGGTGGACGCCGAGTTCGGCGGCCACAAGCTCCCCGTCACCATCGCCGGCGAGGTCCTCGGCTTCGACCCGGAGCCGTGGCTCGAGCAGAAGAAGGATGCCAAGCGGATGGACCGCTTCATCCAGCTCGCCATGTGCGCCGGCCACCAGGCCTGGACCATGGCCGGCCTGCCCCACAAGCTCGACGACGCCACCGGCAACCGCGCCGGCTCCATCGTCGGCGTCGGCCTCGGCGGCCTCGGCACCATCTTGTCGGCCTACGACAACTTCAAGGAGCGGGGCCCGCGCCGCGTCAGCGCCTTCTTCATCCCGGCCATCATCGCCAACCTGGTGCCCGGCAACATGGCCATCCGCTACGGCCTGCGCAACGCCAACTGGGCGCCGGCCTCGGCGTGCTCGTCGGGCAACCACGGCATCGGCGAAGCGTTCATGCACATCCGCGACGACCGTGCAGACCTCATGGTCTGCGGCGGCGCGGAGAGCGCGCTCGAGCCGTTGGCGGTGGCGGGCTTCGCGTCCATGCACGCGCTCTGCACCTCGAAGAACGCGGACCCGGCGGGAGCCTCGCGCCCCTTCGACAAGTCGCGCGACGGCTTCGTCATGGGCGAGGGCGCGGGCATCATGGTCCTCGAGGAGCTCGAGCACGCCAAGAAGCGCGGCGCCCGCATCATCTGCGAGCTCGCCGGCTACGGCAGCTCCGACGACGCCAACCACATCACCGCTCCCGCGCCCGAGGGCGAGGGCGCGCAGCGCGCCATCCGCGACGCGCTCGCCATGGGCCAGGTGAACCCCGGCGCCATCGGCTACGTCAACGCCCACGGCACCTCCACGCAGTACAACGACAAGAGCGAGAGCGACGCGCTCAGGGCCGTCTTCGGCGCGCACACCAAGGCCGGGCCGGGCAAGGGGCTGGCGGTGTCGTCCACCAAGTCGATGATCGGCCACCTGCTCGGCGCCGCCGGCGGCGTCGAGGGCGTCATCGCGGCGCTCGCCATCGAGCGCGGCGTGCTCCCGCCGACCATCAACTACCACGAGCCCGATCCGGACTGCGATCTCGACTACATCCCCAACCAGGCACGCGAGCAGCGGGTCGACGCCGCCATCTCCAACTCGTTCGGCTTCGGCGGCACCAACGCGGTCTTGCTCTTCAAACGTTTCTCCGGCTGAGCGCGCCTCCGCAGGCGGTCCGCCGCCTGCCGCGCAGCGATTGAACGTCGACGAGCGGGTCAGGGTATGCTCGCCCGGTGGCAGACCCCCACGTCCTGTTCTGCGCCTTCGCCGAGGTGCCGGGCGCGTCCGCGGCCGGGACGCGAATGGGGCAGTGGCTGAGCGTCTTCGGCAACCGCGAGGTGGACGCGCTCTCCCTGAAGGGCCGCGAGGCCGCGCACATCCAACGGCTCGGCGGCGCGCGCATGATGCGCGTGCCCAACACGTCGGGGAAGCCGTTCCTCGAGCGGCTGTCGACGTACCAGCGCGCGCTGCAGAGGCAGCTCGCCGGCGACCAATACGATCTCATCTGGTGCGGTGACCTCTTCTCGGGCGCCGTCGTCGCGCAGGCCACCAAGGACAGGGTGCCCATCGTCGTCGAGATCGCCGAGGTGCCCTCGCAGAGCCTGGGCGGCAAGCAGCTCGTCGCCGAGGACACCGGCGTGGTGCAGAAGCGCTGGCGCGAGCAGGAGCGGCTGGCGGTGCGCGCGGCCAGCAAGGTGCTGTTGCCGTCGAGGCACGCGGCCAAGCTCCTGTCGGAGCGCGTCGACGCGCGCATCTTCCAGGTGGTGCCCCGCTGCGTGGACCGCACGGTGTTCACGCCGCCGTCGGTGGAGATCGACATCGACGACGATCGCCGCGTCCTCGTCTTCGGCGGCCGCGAGGGCGGACCGGCGTTGCGCGCCGCGGTCGGCATCGCCCACGCGCTGGCCACGCGGCTGCCGGCCAACGTCTCCATCGGCCTGCTCGGGCAGCCGTCGCTCAACGACGCCGAGGTGCGGGCGGCGCTGCAGAAGAAGAACCTCGCCGACCGCGTCGACCTCGTCGACGCCGACGGCCCCCTCGCCGTCTCCGCCGCCCTCTCGCTGGCCCACGTCGTCGTGGTGCCGAGCGCAGCCGAGGAGGAGGCGGAGCCCTTCGGCATCCCGCACCGCGCGCTCGAGGCCATGTCCTGCGGCCGCGCCGTCGTGCTCACCGGCCCCGAGGCCGCCTTTCGCGACGCCGCCACCCCCGGCGAGCACGTCGTCGTCTCGCCGGCCCGCGACCCGCAGCGGGCGGCGGCCGCCGCCGAGTCGCTCCTCGACGACGACGAGCGCCGCGGCGCGCTCGCCATCGCCGCCTCCCGCCACGTCGAGCGCACCGCGGATCTGGCGGCGCGGTCCACCGAGGTGGCGCAGATGGTCCTCGAGGCCGCGCGCATCAAGCTGCGCATCCACGCCCCGCGCACCGACGACCCCGACACCTCCTCCAAGTCCGTCCCGAGCCAGGCCCGGGCCGCGCCGCGCGCGGAGGCGTCGGCGCCGTCGGGGCCGAACCCGCTCGGGCCCGGGGGCACCTCGATCCCCACGGTCCGGATGGAGGCGCCCGCCTTCAGCCACGTCGAGAGCGCGGCGTGGGAGGGCGACACCTTCCTCGACGGCGGGCCGGCGCCGCACATGGAGACGTCGCCGGACGCGGTGCGCGCGGCGATGCTCCTGTCGTCGGACGCGCAGTCCAAGGCGGGGGAGTCGTCGCTGCCGACGGTGCCGCCGGGATCCGTGCAGTCGGTGCCGTCCGCGGCGTCGGTGCCGACGTCGATCATCGTGCAGGCGGCGCTGGAGTCGCGGTCGTCGTCGTCGGATCCGTGGGCCGCGGACACCATCGCCGACGGGATGCCGGTGGAGACGCGGGGCGCGGATCCGGCCGTGCTGCACCGGGCGCCGACGTCGGCGTCGAACAGCAGGAAGAGCTTCCTGGTGGACGCGCGGCAGCCCTCGCGGCCGGAGACGCCCCCGACGGATCTCACCGCGGAGGACGCGGCGCTCTCGGACTCGTCGTCGTCGTCGTCGTCGTCGGACTCCGACGAGGACTGATCGGCGGGGGCGGGCTCAACCGGCGAGCGACTCGTCGTCGACGATCTCCACCGGCGTGACGATGCGGACCTCCCCGAGCGGCTCGCCGCCGGACAGATCGACGCGGGCGGCGTCTTCCACCGCGACGAAGCCGTCCTCGCGCGGGGCGCCGAAGCGCGACACCGGGAACACGCGGGTCTCGCCGGCGCCGGCGACGTCGACGTTGGCCAGGACGTCGAACGGGGGCAGCAGCGCGGGGCCCGCGGGGGGCAGGCCGACGACGACGCGCGTGGGGGGATCGATCGCCAGGAGCGGGCCGGCGGCCCCGGGGGTCAGGGCGATCTTCAGGAGCCAGGCGTGGAGATCGAGGAGGGCGGCGCGCGGCAGGTGCGGGGGGATCTCGGCGGGATCGAGCTCACGGCAGGCTTGCTCGTGCAGGGCGTCCCAGACGGCGATCGGATCTCCGGGGATCGGCCCCACCCAGACGCCGCCGGCGTCGTCGGCCGCGCGCACGAGCGTGGGCAGCAGATCCCGCGCGGCCGTTGGGGTGCGCAGGAGCGGCAGGTGCAGCCGGAAGACGCCGCCATCGTCGACGAGGAGGCAGGTGGCGCCGGTCTCCGGCCGGCCGATCTCCTGGGAGGCGGATCCGTCGTCGTCGAGGCCAAGCGACGAAAGAAGACGTTCTCGGCGCAGTGCGCTATTGCGGGGGAACAGGGAGAAGACGACGGACACGCGGGAACCCTTGGGGAGATCCGGTGTCACACCCGGTAAGCAGGCGGAAGGGTGCTGAGCCCATTTGCCTAGTCGAGCGTGGGTGGTGTAGGAACCGGTGTCCGATGTCGACGAAGGCGTCGTCCGAGTCATGAGCAAAGCGGTCACAGGAACAAGCGCCCGCTAAGGAGCAGAGGAATGTTCGAGGCAATCGCAGAGCACTATCGCGAAGGCAGGCAGATGATGTACGTCATCTCCCTCTTCGAGGGCGTTTCGATCGCCCTGATGATCGAGCGTGTGTACGTCCTGTTCTTCAAGACGCGCCTGAACAAGGAGGCGGTCCTCGCCGGCCTTCGCGAGCGCATCTTCCGTGGCGACGTGATGGGAGGCATCCGCTTCCTCAGCGATCAGCCCCAGAGCCCCCTGACCCGCATCCTCAAGGCCGGCCTCCTCGAGGTCCGGCACGGCGAAGAGGAAGTGCAGGCGGCCATGGACGAGGCGGCCATCCACGAGATGCCGTACCTCGAGAAGCGCACCGGCTACCTCTCGATGATCTCCAACGCCGCCACGCTGACCGGTCTCCTCGGAACCGTCGTCGGCATGATCCAGGTGTTCAAGGCCGTCGCCAGCGTGTCCGCGGCGGACAAGTCCACCATGCTGTCGGAAGGCATCGCCGAAGCCATGAACTGCACGGCGTACGGCCTCATCACCGCCATCCCGCCCCTCGTGATCTACTCGATCCTCCAGGGCCGCACCCAGTCCCTCAGCGACGACATCAACGGCGCTGTTGCCTCGACCATCAACATGGTCATGCGCAACAAGGACAAGCTGAACGTGTCCGCGATCGAGGAGCAGGGCTGAGCTGAAGCCGTAGCGGCTTCGGCTTGTTCGAGGAGGTTCCATGGGCGGCGCAGCACCAGAGCCAACAAGCAAAGGGGGGAAGAAACCCCTCGATGCATCCATCAATCTGGTCCCCTACATCGACATGCTCATGACCATCATGACGTTCCTCATGATGACCGCGGTGTGGACGCAGATCGCCATGCTCGAGGTGCAGAACGCTTCCGGCGGGCAGGAGGCGCAGCCCGAGGAGCCAGACCCGAACAAGCCGAAGCCCATCCTGGTGCTCGTCACGGAGACGGGCGTCAAGATCCAGGAAGAGCAGAACCCGGACATGCACGAGTTCCCGACCCGGGCCAGCGAAGGCGGCGTCGACGTCGACGTCGCGGGCATCCAGACGGAGCTCAAGCGTCTGAAGGACGCCCGGCCGGAACGCCAGGAAGTGAAGATCCAGAGCGAGGACGGCGTGAAGTACGTGAACCTCGCGAAGATCATCGACATCGCCACGGGGCTCGACCTCAAGGCGCTCACCCTCACGCCGACGGCGCAGTAGAGGTCGACGATGGCGATCAAAGTCAGGCGCGAGCGGCAGTCCGAGCGCTTTCACAGCTCGAAGATCCTCGGGAAGACCCACGGCCGCCGCTCCGGCGACCTCTATCTGAACGTCACCGCCATGGTCGACATGATGATGGTGTTGGTGATCTTCCTCGTGATGAACTTCAACGCCTCGGGCGAGATGCTCTTCCTGTCGAAGGACATCAAGATGCCGCAGGCGGAGCACGGGGACACGGTCACCCGCGTGCCCATCGTGGCCATCTCCAACAAGAACCAGCTCTACTTCGAGGGCGTCATCCTCACGGATCTGAACAACATCGATCCGAACGACCCCAACTGGCGCATCGCCGAGCTCGAGGAAAAGCTCGTCGACAACCGCTCCCGCGCCGAGGCCATCGGCAAGCGCGAGTGGGCCACCCCCGAGGACGACCCGACCACCACGGTGAACGTCCAGGCCGACATCGGCACGGACTTCAAGCTGCTCAAGCGCGTGCTCTACACCTGCGAGCAGGCGGGCTACGGCCGCATTCGCCTGGCGGTGGGTGACGCGCGCAAGGCCGCCGACGTCCCGGCCCCGACGCCCTGAACCCTGTAGGGACGGACCGCGCCGCCTGGGGCGCGGGCGAGCACCTGCCCCTCGGGGCCCGGTCCTCGGCGCTCCCCGCGCGCCCCGTCGCACGCCCCGGCCGGCGCGCCTTCGCGGGACCACGGGCTCAACGTCGTCCGCGACTGCGCTGACCGCGCCCGCCTGGCCCCGCGGCTGCGGCTCCCCGCGCCACCCCGGCGCTCCGCGGGGCACGGAGACAACACCCTCGAGGGCGCTCGGCGTGGCGCCTCCGGGAGCCTCCGCCGCCGGCCTGCGGCGCGCGCTTCTGCACGCGGACGGGGAGGCTCCAGCGCCTCCGCTCGGTTTGGCTGCGCTCAGGTTGGCGCGCTCAGGTTGGCTCTATTGACGCTCAGGTTGGCTCCGCTGAGGTGTGATGCCGATGAGCTCCCCGGTGACGCGACTCGACCTTGGCGTTGAGCGCGGGCGCGTAGCCCGCGCGCGAGGGTCCGCGCGCTGCACGAACGCGGCACGCCTGATCCCTGAACGGGAACAGGCACGTAGGGCACCAAGGAAGACCTTGCGGCACCTGCCGCTCGGCCTTAGTCTTTCGCGGCCTTAGGGCCATTTTTTCGGGGTGTTCGTGCTTCTGCGTGGTCGGACAGTTGGGCCGCTCCTGGTGCTGTTCGCCGCGGCCGACCGCCCAGGCGCAGACCGCGCCGGGCGGGCCGCCCCCGACACTGCACCCACCACCGAGGGCGAAGCCGCGGCACCGCCGCGCGCGCCCGCCGCGCGCTCCACCGGGCGTCGGGCGCCCGGTCGCCGGAGGGGTCGGGTTTGCTCTGTCTGGGACGGCCGCTCCCGGCTTCATCTCGGCATCGACGCCGGTGCCGGGCTACGACTCGAATCCCTACTCCGTGCCGTTCGCGGAGAATACTTTCACCGGCGACGTGACTCTGCGCCTCCGGCCCTCATGCGGACATCGACTATCCGGGAAGCCTGCTCGCTTTCAATGGCCGAGGGATGGTCGACTACGGTTATTTGCCCGGTGCAATCAACGGCGCCACACGACCGACCGTCGACCCACGATAACCCCTCCGCCCTCGATTACTTCCTGCTCTATCAGTCGCTGCTCGCAGGGAACCTTGAGGTGAACCGCGGCGGCGCTTTCACACTCGGCCTCGGCGACTCGTTCAGTTGGAACTCCGACCCCGGGGATATTGCGCTCGGCGTCTTGTTCAACCGAATCAACAATCAACTCCGCGCCGGCATGGGTCTCACACCCGGGGGCGGCGCCCTCAACCTGCGGCTCGGCTACAGTTCGGGTTCATCAAGTATCTCGACATCCAGGGGCTTAATGGCGCCATCGCGTCCGGCGTGCTTGACAACATGACCCACACGCTCGCGCTTCGCGCGGACTACAGGTTCCTGCCGCGAACGGGCGTGTTCGGAGAGGTGAGCGGGGGCTGGTCAACGTATCCGTTCTCCTCGGTGAACCCACAGGCGTTCCCGGTCACCGCGACCATCGGGTTGCAAGGACAGTTGCTGGCCAAGGTCGCCGGCCTGGCATCCATCGGCTACTCGAACCCACTCGTCATCGACACGGTCCCTGACGGTAGCCAGGGCATCGTCACCGGAAATCTCATCGGTGTCGTTGGGCAGGCGGAAGTCCAATGGCAGCCTTCGCCGCTCACCCACATCGGCGGCGGGTTCCAAGCGTAGCTTCGCCCCCGCGCCGCTGTATCAGTTCCTCGGCAACAACCGCTTCTACGCGCTCCTGACGCAGATGTTCGGCGGCCGGTTCCTCCTGACCTTGAACACCGGATACTCGATCCTCGAGTTCGGCGAGGAGCAGATTCCGGGGCTGACAACGCAGCGCGTCGGTCGTCTCGACGGCCACCTCGACGCGAACGTGGGCGTCTCCTACTTCTTCATCGATTGGCTGAGCCTCGGCATCGTGAACAAGACCGACTGGCGCGTGACGAACGCTGAGGCGCCGCCGTCGAACGGGGTCGGCCCGGAGAACCTCGGTTACATTCGGAATCAGACATTCGTTCTTGCTTCGTTGAGCTATTGAAATGGCTCGGCTTCTTCTTGTCTGTAGTGTGGCCGCGCTCGCATGCGTAGCGAGTGGGGCGACGTGCGGAGTGCCGCCAGCGACGGCTCTGCCGCCGCCGGAACTGCAGCAGGTGGCGGTCCTGGGGCCTGGTGACGTCGTCGACGTTCGCGTCTTCAACGAGCCCGACTTGTCAGGGACGCACCAGATTTCGCCGAACGGCACCATCAGGCTGCCGCTCGTCGGGGTGGTTCGCGCCGCCGGGTGCACTGCGGATCAACTCGCCGTCCGCATTCAGCAGGCATACAACGAGCGCTACCTCAAGGACGCGGACGTCAGCCTCTTCGTTCGGGAGCACAACTCGAGCAAGATCTACGTCCTCGGGCAGGTTGCCAGACCGGGGCCCTACCCGTTCGACGGGCGCATGACGGTGATCGACGCCGTCGCCCTCGCCGGCGGGACAACCAAGTTGGCGGACGCGGACGACACACGCGTCACCCGCACCGGTGCCGACGGCAAGCAGACCGTGGTCATCGTGCGGGCGGGCTCAATCGGACAAGGCAAGGAACCGGACGTCGCACTTCAGCCCGGAGACATCGTCTTCGTACCGGAGACGCCGTTTTAAGGCACCCATGATCGCGCAACGCCGCCCTGAGCCAGTGGAGCTTGTCGCCGACGAGTGGGAGCCGCCGCAGGCGCAAGGGGACAGCCTCGACGTCCAGCGGTACCTCGACGCGTTTCGGCGGTACTGGTGGATCGTGCTCATCACGGCGGTCGTCGGCGTCGTGATTGCCGGCGTATGGACGCTCCGCCAGCCGAAGATCTACAAGGCCGTCGCGAGCATCGTCATCGAAACGCGGACCCCTCGGGTCCTGACAGGCGTGGAAGAAGTCGTCGACGAGGCATCGAGCGGCTGGGTGCCCGCGAACTTCTTCGAAACCGAATATGAGGTCATGCGCAGTCGGAACGTCGCGCGCGGTGCGGCCTTGGCTCTCGGGCTGATCGACGACGACAAGAGAAACGGCCTCGCGGGCGTCAGCGATCCGGATGAACGAGCCAAGCGCAAAGCGGCGATCGATCCCGCCGATCTCGTCATCGGCCACTACGTAATCGAGCCGGATCGAAAATCGAACGTCGTCCGCATCGCAGTCGAGGACCCTGACGCACAATATGCCGCCGATCTGGCGAACGCCCTGGTGGACTCCTATCGGGATCAGAACCGCGATAAGCGCGTCGGCGGTACCAAGGACGCCTCGAAGTGGCTGGCGGTCCAACACGACGAGCTCCGGAAGAAGCTCGACGCCTCCGAGCAAGCGCTCATCAAGTTCATGGAGGACAACGACATCATGAACGCCAGCCTCGAGAGCCAGCTCGAGGAGGTGAAGCAGCGTTCGAGCGCCTTCAACGCTCAACTGGCGCAGGAGGAGGCGTCCGCGATCCGGGATTTCCTCAACGTCGCCACCCTCAAGCAGGTCCGGGAAAACCCGGCGCTCCTCGACACGCTGCCGGAGATCCAGTCGGCGCCTGTCGTCACGAGCCTGAAGACCAGGCTCGTCGAGCTGCACGCTCAGCAGATGGATCTCGAGTCGCGATATCAACCCGAGCATCCCAAGCTGAAGCTGCTGCGGGAGCAGGTCGGTGCCATCGAGGCGGACATCAAGGCAGAGGCGGATGCCGTTCTCACCTCCGTCGAGCGCCAGGCGGAGGAGCGTGAGGAGACCATCAAGGGCTTGCGGAAGGCGCTCGACGCCGAGCGAATGAAGGAGGCCCGGCTCAACAAGCTTGCGCTCGACTACCATGCGCTGCAGCGTGAACGAGACACCAACGTCCATCTCTTCGAGATGGTGACCAGCCGCATGAAGGAAGCGGACATCACCAGCGCGCTGCCGTTCAACAACATCCGGCCGCTCGACGCTGCCCTCGTGCCCAAGGCGCCGTTCAAACCCAACCCTCGCACCAACATCCTCGTCGGGCTCGCCCTCGGACTCCTGCTCGGGATCTCGCTCATCCTGCTGCTCGAATACGCCGACAACACGATCAAGAACCAAGACGACGTGGAGCACCTGAAGCTGCCGTTCCTCGGGCTCTTGCCGATCATCGATGGTCCTGCGGAGAACGAAGGCGACGACGCGCTCAAGAAACGAGAGCGGGACCTTCACGTCTTGCGCACCCCGCGAAGTGCCGTGGCCGAGTGTGCGCGCTTCATCCGTACGAACCTGCTCTTCATGAGCCCGGACGCACCGCTGAAGATGCTCGTCGTGACGTCGCCGGGTCCCCAGGAAGGCAAGACCACGACGGCCATCAGCATCGCCATCACCATGGCTCAGGCTGGGAGTCGCACGCTTCTCGTCGACACCGACCTTCGTCGGCCGCGCGTCCATCATTCGTTCGGGCTCGCAGCCGAGCAAGGCTTGACCACGGTCCTCGTCGGCGATTGCACGCTCTCCCATGCCGTCCAGACCACAGAGGTTCCGGGCCTCGACGTTCTCGTCTGCGGGCCTCCGCCGCCGAACCCGGCGGAGATCCTTCTCTCCGACCGCTTCAAGGAGCTCGTGGCGGACCTGGGCAAGAAGTACGACCGCGTCATCTTCGATACGTCGCCGATAGGACCGGTGACGGATCCGGCGATCCTCGGCGGAGTCGTCGATGGCGTCGTCCTGGTCGTGAAATGCGGCAGAACGCGAAAGGACGCCACCAAGCAGGGCCTGCGCTCGCTCAATGATGCCAAGGCGCGTGTGCTCGGCGCCATCTTGAACGACGTCGATGTCACATCCAAGCGCTACAGTGGCGTCTACTACAACTACTATCGGCGCTACACGACCTACTACACGGATTCGCCCGGCGAGACTCCGCCGGCGCCGGCGGCCAAGGCATGACCGTCGTGCGGCGAGCTCCCTGCTCGAATGCCTCCGCAGACGCGCTCGCCTGGTACGCTCTGTCGGTGCGCTGCCGTGGCGAGAGGATGGTCGCGGAGCGACTGTCAAAGACCGTCGCCGAAGTGTTCCTTCCTGCGCGCATCGTGCGACGCGCATGGAGCGACCGCGTCGTCAAGACCGAGGATCCGCTGTTTCCTGGCTACTTGTTTGTGCAGACATCGCTGAGCGCGCGGACTCGCACGAGTCTGCTCCGCGTGCCCGGAGTGCACGCGATCGTCGGACACGTCGAAGTCGCGGGGGGGAGAACGACCTGCGCCGTCCCCGAGCGCGAGATCGAAGCGCTTCGGATCATTGTGCGCTCCGAGCGCGCCGTGGATCCGATTGAACGCCTCGTCCGCGGCAAGCACGTATCGATCGTCGCTGGGCCCCTGCGTGGCGCGTCCGGAGTCGTCGAGGAGGCGCCTGACGGGCACCGCAGGCTGGTGGTGCAGGTCGCGCTGCTCGGCCGTGGTGTGCGCACTGTTCTACGGGCGGATGACGTTGTCGAAGCTACGCCGCTCGCTGCCTGAGCAACCCTTGTGCGACGTCGTCAAAGGCGTCACCGTTGTCGTGGTCTCCCGGAGACCTTGAGGTGCAAGCCGTTCCAATGCGGAGCGGGAGACAAGTTGACGCAGACCGTCGGTCGTCGAATGGGACCGAAATGGGCGGAGCCTTCTCCGGCTGCGTCGTGACAGCCGAGCAGAGGCGGAGCGCGTGATGGAGCGTCGACTGGCGCATCTCGAGGAGCTCGAAGCCGAGGCGATCCACATTCTCCGCGAGGTCGCGGAGGAATTCTCGAACCCGGTGATGCTCTTCTCGGTCGGCAAAGACTCGATGGCGATGCTCCGCATTGCCCAGAAGGCCTTCCACCCCGGGGCCATCCCGTTCCCCCTTCTTCACGTGAACACCACGTGGAAGTTCAAGGCGATGATCGAGCACCGCGACCGCATCTGTCGCGAGCTCGGCGTGGAGCTGATCGAGTGGATCAACAAGGACGGCGTTCGCGAAGGCGCGAACCCGTTCGACCTGGGCACCCAGCGCTACACGCACATCATGAAGACTGTGGCGCTGAAGCAAGCTCTCGATCACCACGGCTTTGACTGCGCGATCGGCGGCGCACGTCGCGACGAGGAGAAGTCGCGCGCAAAGGAGAGGATCTTCTCGCACCGCGACCGCTTCCATCAATGGGAGCCGCGAAATCAGCGACCGGAGCTGTGGAACCTCTTCAACTGTCGGATTCACAAGGGCGAAGAGATGCGCGTCTTTCCGCTCTCGAATTGGACGGAGCTCGACGTCTGGCTCTACGTGCACCGTGAGCGCATCCCCGTCGTCCCCCTCTACTTCGCCGCTGAGCGACCCGTGGTGCAGCGCGACGGGGCGCTGATCATGGTCGACGACGATCGTTTCCGTCTGAAGTCGGGGGAGGCGCCCGAGGCTCGCCGCGTGCGTTTCCGAACTCTCGGCTGCTACCCCCTCTCAGGGGCGATTGAGAGCCAGGCTGACACGGTGCCGAAGATCATCGAGGAGATGCTCGAGAGTCGCTTCAGCGAGCGTGAAGGTCGCCTCATCGACTATGACGAAGCCGGCACGATGGAAGAGAAGAAGCGCGAGGGCTACTTCTGATGTCCCGCGCGCCTGCCAGCGACGCAGCAGCCGAAGATCGCGTTGCGCGCTTCGTCGCGGCGCACGAGCGGAAGGAGCTCCTGCGCTTCCTGACGTGTGGAAGTGTCGACGACGGCAAGTCGACGTTGATCGGGCGCCTGTTGTACGAGTGCGCCGCGATCCACGATGACCAGTTGCGTGCCCTCCGACGCGACTCGAGAAACCGTCCCATCGGCGACGCGCAGTTCGATCCAAGTCTGTTGACCGACGGTCTCAAGGCGGAGCGCGAACAAGGGATCACCATCGACGTCGCATATCGCTATTTCTCGACGCCGAGACGGAAGTTCATCATCGCCGATACGCCAGGCCACCAACAGTACACCAGAAACATGGCGACGGGGGCGAGCAATTGTGACCTCGCGGTGGTGTTGGTCGACGCTCAGAAGGGCGTTGTCACGCAAACGCGTCGACATAGCTTCATCGCGTCGCTTCTGGGGATTCGCCATCTGGTCGTCGCGGTCAACAAGATGGATCTCGTCGGGTGGTCGGAAGATCGATTTGAAGAGATCCGCGAGACGTATGTCGAGCTCATCGCGAAGCTGGGTGTCGACGACATCCGCTTTGTTCCGATGTCGGCGCTGAAGGGAGACAACGTCACATCGTCGTCGGCGGCGTCGCCCTGGTACACGGGAGGAACGCTGCTGCATCACCTCGAGACCGCCCCGATCGTGAGCCGATCGAACCTGATCGACTTCCGTTTCCCCATTCAACGCGTCATCAGGCTTGCTGGAAACTACCGGGGATATGCCGGCACCGTTGCAGCGGGCATTCTTCGCACAGGGGAAGAGCTCGTCGCTCTGCCGTCCGGAAAGCGAGCGGCGGTCAAGGCGTTGCGTATTTTCGACGGTGAAGTCGCCGAGGCGCGGTCGGGGGAAGCGGTTGTGGTCGAGCTGACCGAAGAGATCGACCTCAGCCGTGGAGACATGCTGATCCGCGCTGGGAACGCCCCGAAGGTGCTCCACGAGCTCGATGCGATGATCGTCTGGATGGACGAGGCTCCACTGGATCTCAACAGGGAGTACACGGTCAAGCACACCACGCAATCCGTGCCGGCGCGGTTTCTCTCCGTGCGCTATTCCATTGATGTCGGCACGCTGCACCATGCGCCGGCGGAGCGCCTCGGTCTCAACGACATAGGGCGATGTGAGCTCCAGACTGCGCGCCCTCTCTTCGTCGACCCATATCGCGGGAACCGCGCAACGGGCTCATTCATCGTGGTCGACCGCGTCTCGAACGCGACGGTCGCCGCCGGCATGGTGCTCGATCGTCGCGCGCTGGCGGAGGGAGGCATCGCCCCGAACGGCGCTCGCTCGTCGAACACCGCCTGGCACCGCGGCAGCGTAACGACGGAGGAGACGGAAGCACGCCTCGGGCAACGCGGCGCCGTTGTCTGGCTCACGGGCCTCTCCGGAGCGGGCAAGTCCACGATCGCGCGGGCGCTCGAGCGCGGGCTGTTCGACGAGGGTCGGCTGGTTGTGGTGCTCGACGGTGACAACGTCCGACACGGTCTCTGCGGGGACCTAGGATTTTCGCAAAAGGACCGGCAAGAGAACATTCGACGCGTCGCACACGTCGCCGAGCTCTTTCGTCGGGCTGGCATGATCGTCATCGTGGCGTTCATCTCGCCGTACCGTGTCGACCGCGATCGGGCTCGCTCCCTCGTCCCCGCAGGGCGGTTCTTCGAGATCCACGTGGCGACGGACGTGAAGACTTGCGAGAGCCGCGACCCCAAGGGGCTCTACGCGAAGGCACGGCGGGGAGAAATCCCAGATTTCACAGGAATTTCCGCGCCCTACGAACCGCCGTCGGCCCCCGAGCTCGTGGTCGATACCGTCGACGGCTCCGTGGAGCAGAGTGCAGATTGTGTGAGCATGCTGCTACGCGCGCGTGGCATCATTTGATGGGGGCGAAGGTTGGCTCGTCCTCGACAGAGGACATCCTGGCTGGGGGGCGTGCGAGAATGTTGAGCCGGTTCGACGCAATCGACGCCATCAAGCCGTGGGTTCCTTTGAAATATCGCATCCGGCTGGTCGAAGCTCGCTTCAAGGCACGCCTGCCGTCCTCCCCGTTTCGCATGCTCCCGCAAGCGCTGTTCATCGGGGCCATGCGCTGCGGAACCAGCTCGCTCTACAAGTATCTCGGACGCCACCCGAACGTCGTACCGTCGTTGCGGAAAGAAGTCCGCTTCTTCTCCCAGGAGTTTGCGCGCGGCGAGCTCTGGTACCGCGCCCACTTCCCGTCCGTCGTCGAGAAGACGGTCCTCGCATCGTTCGGGAGGACCCTGGCCACGTTCGAGAGCTCGCCGGACTACATGCTCAGTCCCTACGCGGCTTCGCGCGCGGCACGAATGCTCCCGCACACCAAGATCGTAGCGCTCTTGCGGAATCCCGTGGCTCGCGCGTTCTCCCACTACAAGCACATGCTCTCCAAGGGTTTGGAGTCGCTCGGCTTCGCGGAAGCTCTCAAGCGAGAGCGTGAGCGCCTGGAGCCGGATCTCGAGAAGATGAAGCGAAATCCGCTCTACATGGGGACGCGATTCCGGCGCTTCTCGTACGTGACCCGGGGCCTCTACGCCGAGCAGCTCGAGCGATGGATGAGCCTCTATCCCGCACAGCAGATTCTCGTCCTCGATGCCGATCGCTTCTTCTCCAACCCACCCTCGATCTTCGACGAGATCCTTCGATTTCTCGATCTCCCTGTTTGGGCGCCGCCGCAGTTTCGCAACCATTCGTACCTCAGCGACCGCGAGCGCGAGAGCCGCGCCACGGTTCGACTCAAGCCTCGCGATCGCGAAGCACTCGAGGAGAGGTTCGCGGAGCCGAACCGGCGCCTGCGCGACCTGCTCGGTGGCAAAGCGGGTGGGTTCTCCTGGCTCTAGCGGCGACGGCTTCGCTGACAGCGCGATCTCCGTCCGCCGGGGGCGTCAAGACGTGACTTTCGACGATGAAGAAGCGCTGCCGCGTTGTCGCGTGGAGGAAGCCTGACTGACAGCGCCCAGGATGAACGGCTCTCGGTCGTGCGCAAGGTCTGGCGCATCCTGTCCCAGCAGGAGCGCCGCCAATTGCTCGTCCTGCTTCCGTCAGTCGTCCTTACGGCGATCTTTGAGACCGCAGGCGTCGCGTCGATCGTGCCGTTCCTCGGCCTCCTCTCGAACCCGGACGCGATCGCCAGGAGCAAGGTCCTCTCATGGGGCTTCACCGCGGGCAGCTTTCACACGCGCGAGAGCTTCTTCTTCTGCGTCGGCCTCATCGTCTTGACGCTGATGACGACAGGCAACGGTGTCTCTGCGTTCACCACATGGCGCCTCTTGCGCTTCTCCTGGATGGGGAATCACACACTCTCTTTACGGCTGCTGGCCGACTACCTGCGCAAGCCGTACGCGTACTTTCTTCTGCAGAACACCGCGGACCTTTCGAAGAACATCCTCTCCGAGGTGCAGGCAGTCGTCACTGGCATCCTCGTGCAGGGGCTCCAACTCTCTGCGCGGGCCGTTGCTTTCATCTTCGTCATCATCGCGTTGCTCGCGGTGGATCCGGTGATGGCGGCGGGCGTGGCAGTTGCGTTCGGCGGCGTCTACGGCGGGATCTTCATGGTCGTGCGACGCAAGTTGGCACACATGGGAAAACGCCGGGTCGCAGCAAACCAGGCGCGATTCAAGCTCGCCGCCGAGGCGCTCAGCGGGATCAAGGAGATCAAGCTGTACGGCCTCGAAGAGGCAGTTCTGCAGCGTTACAGCGGGCCGTCGACGTCGTTTGCGACCCTCCAGGCGCGCCACGCGGTGATGGCGCAGATTCCAAAGTTCCTGCTGGAGACCATTGCATTCGGCGGCCTGCTCATCATGGTCCTTTACCTGCTGGCGGTGGGGCAAACGCTCACCGATGCGCTCCCTGTTCTCGGGTTGTATGCCTTCGCCGCATACCGCGTGTTGCCGGGGCTCCAGGTCATCTTCGCCGGCGTCACCACCGTCCGGTTTCAGCTCGGCGCGCTCAACGTGCTCTATCGCGACCTCGATCGCACGCCTGCCGCCCCCCCAGTGCCGGAGCAGACCGTCAACTTCAACGAGGCGTTGGTCCTCGAAGACGTGCGTTTCAACTACGCCGGCGTTTCGAAGTCCGCGCTCGACGGCGTGAACGTGAAGCTCGCTCGTGGAGAGTGGCTCGCGCTCGTCGGTGCGACCGGGGCGGGGAAGTCCACGCTCGTGGACGTGATGCTCGGGCTCCTGGAGCCGAGCTCGGGAAGGATCCTTCTCGACGGCGCGCCGATGGACGAGGGCCACCGGCGTGCCTGGCAAAACGTCGTGGGGTACGTGCCGCAGCAAATCTTTCTGGCGGACGATACGGTTGCCAAGAACATCGCGTTCGGGGCTCCGGGGCACGCGGTCGATCACGAGAGGATGCGGTGGGCAGCGCGCGTGGCGCAGATAGACGGCTTCATCGAGAACGAGCTCCCGTCGGGCTACGAGACGCCCGTGGGCGAAAGGGGCATTCGCCTGTCGGGCGGGCAACGGCAACGAATCGGGATTGCACGTGCGTTGTACCGCATGCCGATGCTGATCATCCTCGACGAGGCCACCAGTGCGCTCGACGGGGAAACCGAGGCGCACTTCTTTGATGCCCTCGAGCGCGAGTTGCGCGACACCGCAGTCGTGTCCATTGCTCATCGTTTGACGACGACGAGGGACTTTGACCGGATCCTCGTCGTCGAGCAGGGCCGCATCGTGGACTCCGGTAGCTACGACGAGCTGTCGCTGCGTCACCCGATGTTCCAGCAGCAAAGCCGTGTCGGCATCGAGGTCGCTCAATGAGGGTGCTCGGCGTGATCCCCGCGCGGGGCGGATCGAAGGGTATTCCCCGCAAGAACCTCCATCCGGTTGGAGGTCGCCCTCTCCTCGCCTGGACGATCGACGCGGCCCGCGGCGCGCGAGGTCTCTCGCGCTGCGTCGTGAGTACCGAGGACGACGAGATCGCGGGCGTGGCGCGATCATTCGGCGGCGACGTCCCGTTTCTGCGGCCGGCGGAGCTGGCCACCGACGAAACGCCAGGGTCGGCACCAATCCTCCATGCTCTTGACGAAGTCGAAGCCCGCGACGGGGCGTCGTACGACGCGGTGATGTGCCTCCAGCCGACGTCGCCGCTGCGGACTTCCGCTGACATAGATGCGGCCCTCGCTCTCCTCGACGACGAGGTCGCCGCTGTCATCAGCGTGGCGCCCGCCCGTCACCATCCACTTTGGATGCGCACGATGGACGAGCGGGGTCGTTTGCTTCCCTTGAGCGGCAGCTCGTTGCCTGCGCGGCGTCAGGACCTGCCGCGGGCGTACGTGCTGAACGGTGCCGTCTACATTGCACGTCAGCACGAGTTTCGCGCGGCGCGCACATTTCACCTCGAAGGCGCGCGCGCGTACGTGATGCCGGAAGAGCGCTCCATCGATGTCGACACGCCGTTGGACGCCCAGATTGCGGGAATGCTGCTCGCCGCGCGACGGAACGAAGGTTCGGACGGATGAGCGCCGCCAAGCACACCTTCATCATCGCCGAGGCCGGGGTGAACCACGACGGCGATGTGCATAAAGCGCTCGAGCTCGTCGACCTCGCTGCACGGAGCGGTGCCGACGCGGTGAAGTTCCAGACGTTCTCGGCCGAGCGGCTGGTGACGCGGGAGGCGCCGAAGGCGGAGTACCAGCAGAGAGCTTTGGGTGACGACGGCGGACAGCTCTCGATGCTGAGGAAGCTCGAGCTCGATGAGGGCGCCCATCGCGCCTTGCTCGCGCGAGCGGCTTCCCGAGGCATCGAGTTCATGTCGACGCCCTTCGACGAAGAGGCTGCGGATTTTCTCCTGAGCCTGGGCATCACGCGGATCAAGGTCCCCTCGGGGGAGTTGACCAACCTTCCATTTCTCGCGCACGTCGCGAAGTTGGGCAAACCTCTCATTGTGTCGACGGGCATGGCGACGCTCGGCGAGCTCAATCGTGCGCTGGAGACCATCCGGAGCGAAGCGCCCGGCCTCCCGGTGACCGTCCTTCACTGTACCAGCACGTACCCGGCCGAGCCTGACGACGTGAATCTGCGCGCCATGCTCGCGATCGGCACCGCATTCGGTGTTCCGGTCGGCTACTCCGATCACACGCTCGGCATCGAGGTTCCCATCGCGGCGGCGGCGCTGGGCGCCGCCGTCATCGAAAAGCACTTCACACTCGACAAGACAGCGTCCGGCCCTGACCACGCGATGTCCCTCGACGGCGACGAGCTCAGCGCAATGGTGCGCTCCATCCGGAACGTCGAGAGAGCCTTGGGCGACGGCGTGAAACGGCCGCGGCCGCAAGAGCGAGAAGTCGCCGCAGTGGCCCGCAAGAGCATCGTTGCGAGGAGGCTGGTCCGGCCGGGTGAGGTCATCGTCGAGGCGGACCTGGTGATGCGGAGGCCCGGAACGGGGCTCGGCGCCGAGCTGCTTCCGTTCATCGTTGGGCGGCACGCGCGCGTAGAGATCCCGGAAGGCACTCTCGTCACGCTCGAGCACCTCACGTGAGGAGCATCGCCGTCGTCACCGTCGGTCGCTCGGACTGGGGCATCTACCAGTCGCTGCTGGCGGCCCTGCGTCGGCGAGTCGACGTGCGCCTGAAGATCCTCGCGTCGGGGATGCACGTCTCCCCGGCCTTCGGCATGACGGTCCGCCGCGTCGAGGCAGCGTTCCCCGGCATCGTCGAGCGGGTCGAGATGGACCTGTCCGAAGACACCCCAGAGAAGATAGGCGTCGCCATCGGAGCGGGCGTCTCAGGCTTCGCGAAGAGCTTCGCCCGCGAGCGCCCCGACATCGTTGTCGTCCTCGGAGATCGGTTTGAGATGTTCAGCGCTGCCGCCGCCGCTGTGCCGTTCCTGCTTCCGATCGCTCACCTCCACGGGGGGGAACGGACGGAGGGGGCAATCGACGAACAACTGCGGCACGCGATCACCAAGCTGAGCCATCTCCACTTCGTCGCCGCAGAAGCCTATGCGGTGCGTGTCCGCCAACTCGGGGAGGAGCCTTGGCGTGTGATCGTTGCGGGCGCGCCTGCCCTCGACACGCTCTCGACGCAGGCGCCGCTCGCCGTCGATGAGTTGGCGCGTCGATTGGGTGGCTTCGAGGTGACCCGGCCTTTCTTGCTCTGCACGTTTCACGCTGTGACGCTCGAGCCCACAGAAGTCGAGGCCCAAGGAAACGCCCTTCTGGCCGCGCTGGATCGGGTCAACCTGCCGGTTCTCTTCACCATGCCGAACGCGGATCCGGGCGGCAGGGTCCTGCGCGCGCAGTTGACGGCGTTTTGCGCAGCACGCCCACAGCACCGACTCGTAGAGACGCTCGGTTTCGAGGCCTACGGCTCCATCCTCCGCTATGCCGCAGCGATGGTGGGTAACTCCTCGAGCGGGCTCATCGAGGCGCCCTCGTTCGGCCTGCCGGTTGTGAACGTCGGCACGAGACAAGATGGCCGGGTCCGCGCAAAGAACGTGATCGACGTTGCCGCAAACGTCGATGCGATCGCTCAGGCGATCCGCGTTGCGCTCAACCCTGACACGCGGGCCTCGCTCGCCGGCTTGGTCAATCCGTACGGGGGTGGGAACGCCGGCGAGCGAATCGCGGCCGTACTCGCAGAGGTCCCCATCGGGGACAAGCTCGTCAGGAAGCACTTCGTCGACATCGGAGGCCTCGATGCCGCGTCGTGATCCTGCGTCCTTCGTCATCCGGCGCGAAGCGTCTCTGCGGGACGCCGCGGCGTGTATTGACCACAACCGAACCGGGATTGCCGTCGTCGTAGATGGCGACGGCCGCCTTCTCGACACCATTACCGACGGCGATGTTCGGCGCGCCGTGCTCGCAGGGCGAAGTCTCGACACTTCCGTCGCGGACCTCGCGCCAAGGAGGGAGCGATCGCCGTACTCGACGCCGGTGCTCGCCGCGGCGGGGGACGGCGAACACAAGTTGCTCGAAACCATGCGGCAGCGACATGTACGGCAACTCCCCATCGTTGACGACGAGCAACGTGTCGTCGATCTGGCCATCCTCGAGGATTTCATCGCCAGCGACGCACCGCTGGCGGTGCGAGCGGTGGTGATGGCCGGCGGGTTCGGCACGCGTCTGAGGCCGTTCACGGAGACCGTGCCCAAGCCCATGCTCCCCGTAGGCGACAAGCCGTTGCTGGAGCACGTCATCGGCCAGTTGCGCGATGCGGGCATCACGCAGGTGAACGTCACGACTCACTACCTCCCCGAGCAAATTCGTGAGCACTTCGGGGACGGGTCGGCGCACGGGGTTCATATCGCCTACGTCGACGAGCAGACGCCGCTCGGAACCGCAGGGGCGCTCTCTCTCATCGAGAGCTCCCAGGAACCGATGCTCGTCATCAACGGTGACATCCTTACGCGCGTCGACGTTCGCGCGATGCTCGCATTCCATCGGGCGCACGGCGCGGCAATGACCGTTGGTGTGCGCCAATTTGAAATGCGCGTGCCCTTCGGCGTCGTCGAGCTCGAGGGTGCACGCATCACGAGAATCACGGAGAAGCCCGTCCACACCTTCCTCGTCAATGCCGGCGTCTACCTCGTGGAGCCCTCGGCCCACGCGCAGATATCTCGTGGTACACGCACCGATATGCCTGAGCTGATCCAACTGCTCGCCGACAGTGGCGCGGTCGTCGCGAGCTTCCCCGTCGTAGAGTACTGGCTCGATGTCGGTCGACCCGACGACTACGAGCGCGCGCAAGCGGACGCACAGGAAGGCAGGTGGAAAGCGTGAGCCTGAAGGGAAGGAAAGTACTCGTAACCGGTGCCGGCGGGTTCATCGGCAGCCATCTTGCCGAGCGGCTCGCCGAGGAAGGCGCGGAGGTGCGCGCCATGGTTCACTACAATGCGTTGGGCAGGAGCGGTTGGCTGGACGAGAGTGCGCGCTCCGGGGATATGGAGATCGTGGCGGGGGATGTCACCGACACCGAGAGCGTCTTTCGCCACGTGGAGGGGCGCGAGATCGTCTTCCACCTCGCTGCGCTCATCGGAATCCCGTATTCGTACGTCGCGCCACGTTCCTATCTTCGAACGAATATCGAAGGGACGTTGAACGTCCTGGAGGCGTGCAGGCGGGTGGGTGTTGAACGCCTCCTGCAGACGTCGACGAGCGAAGTGTACGGAACGGCACAATACGTCCCCATCGACGAGAAGCACCCGCTCCAGGGTCAGTCTCCCTACTCCGCCTCGAAGATCGCGGCGGACAAGATGGTCGAGGCTTTTGCCGCTTCGTATGCTCTTCGCGTCGTCACGGTGAGACCCTTCAACACGTTCGGGCCCCGGCAGAGCCGCCGCGCGGTCATTCCGACGATAATCTCCCAGCTGCTCGCGGGAGATGCGGTCAGGCTCGGGAGCTTGTCCCCTCGCAGGGACCTCAACTACGTCACGAACACCGTTGCCGGCTTCGTGGCGGCTGCAGAGGCGACGAACGTGGCCGGGGAGGCAGTCAACTTCGGGTCGGGCTCCGACATCAGCATCGGCGAGTTGGTCGGCGAGATCGGGCGGTTGATGGGAAAGACGCCGGTCGTCGAGAGCGAGCCTGCGCGCGTGCGTCCGGAGGGGAGCGAGGTGGAACGCCTGCTGGCAGACAACGCGAAGGCAAAGTCGCTGACGGGATGGGCGCCGACGGTGTCGCTGCAGGATGGTCTCCAGCGTACAATCGATTGGCTGCGCACTAGACCAGTGTCAGACACGTCGCGCTATTTCCTCTGAGGACTCATCTGGGCTCGATGCAGTTGTTCGCGGTCGGTGGCGCCTCGTTGCTTTCGGCGTTGGAAGCACGCGAGCACTTCGGCGTCCCGGCAAAGGACGCGATCCTGCTCGCGACGGAGCGGGCGCTCTCGAGCGGCATGGTCGATGAGCGCGAGTGGCGTGAGGTGCACCCGTTCAGCTCGAACGTCCGGAGCCGAGGGCTGGGACGAGTGAGGGCGTGGCGTCAATTCGTCGCCCACATCGACGCATGCATCGGGTCGGCCTACTACTCCCGGGTCTTTGTCGCGGACTGCGGCGAGCCGATGCAGTACATCGCGGACCGAAGCGGGGCGGGAGACGTCGTCGTTCTCGACGACGGACTCGCGACCGTCGTCGCTGCGCGCGCCCGCCAGGTTGCGCCGCGGCGCGTAGGCGCCAAGGCGGCGCTGCGGCGCGTCGCAAAGGGCTTGGTAGCAGGCCGTCGCCTGCGCTCGCTGGAGCGCGTGACGTTCTTCTCGGCGTACGCGATCGAAGCCGGTCCATACGACACCGTGATCCGTCATGGGTACCCGCGGCTTCGCCGCATCACCAACGCGCGGGGCACGTCAAAGGACGTGCTCTTTGTCGGCCAGCCCTTCGTTGAAAACGGGTCCGTCTCGGAGGAGGACTATCAGGAGTTGTTGGCGCGGGCGGCTGCCTCTCTCGGAGGAAGCGTCACCTATGTGGCGCACCCGAATGAATCGGACGATCGAGTTCGACGCTGTTGCACAGCGGCCGGGATCTCATGGACGCGGCATTCGATCCCCCTGGAAATGGTCATCGCTGCGGGTGGGCCGAAGCCTCAGGCGATTGCAGGCTTCTCGTCGTCGGTGCTGGCCAATGCCCGCGTGTTGTTTCCCGAAGTCGCGGTGATTGCGTTCGATGTCCCAGCAGAGCGATTCCGGAAGAACGTTGCGACGGTTGGGCTCGTCATGCAGTACCTCCGGGACGCCGGTGGAGTGGATGTTCGGTCGCTTTGCGGAGCCGGGTCGCCGTGAACGACACGAAGTTCATCCGCCAAGAGTACTCCCACCGATACGAGAGCAAGCGGCGGCTTGCTTCGTATTGGCACCAGGTGGACGAGGTCCTCCGGCTGGGTGCGACACGGGTGCTGCTCGTTGGCTGTGGCACGGGAACGCCCGAGTTCATGTTGCGCCGCGAGGGTGTTGATGTCGTTTCGCTCGACGTTGATGCGAGTCTCTCTCCGTCGGTTGTCGGCAGCGTCACCGCGCTCGCCTTCCGAGAAGGCGAGTTCGAGGCGGCGGTGTGTTGCCAGGTCCTCGAGCACCTGCCGTTCGAGAGCTTCCCTCGGGCGTTGCAGGAGCTGCGCAGGGTCAGCCGTCGCGGCGTCGTGATCAGTCTGCCGGACCAAGGGCGCGTGCTGCGCTTCGAGCTCAAGGTGCCGCGGCTCGCGCGCGGCGTGCTCGTGGACCTGCCGCGTCTGCGCCCCAGACGCTGGTCGTTCGACGGGCAACACCACTGGGAAGTGAATGCGGCAGGCTTCGGCGTCCGTGCCATTGAACGGCGCTTTCGCGACGCGAACCTCGATGTCGAGGCGACGTATCGCGTGTTCGAAAACCCGTACCACCGCTTTTGGCGGCTACGCTGCGTGTAGCCGGTGCGCATCTCGTACCTTTCAAGCCAGCGCATTCCCTCTCGAGCGGCAAACGGCGTTCAGACGATGCATATGTGCGCGGCGTTCGCCGCGTTGGGCCACGACGTTCAGCTCTTCTGCCGCCCAGGCACCGAGGCGGTGGATCCCTTTCGCTACTACGGCTTGCCGCGAAGCTTCGGCTTTGCGCCCGTGCGCGACGACGGGCCACGCGGCCTCCGCACAGCGCGCCACGTCTGGCGCGTGCGCGGGGCGGTTCGTGCCCGGCGCCCGGACGCCTTGTTCGGCAGGGACCTCTATGCGCTTGCCGCGAATGTGAATTGGGGGCTCCCCACCGTGCTCGAGGTTCATCGAACGATGGAGGGACACCGCGCTGAGCTCGCCGTGTTCGACTGGCTGTTTCGACAGCGATCCTTTCGACGCTTGGTCGTTGTGTCGGGCGGAATGCGCGACGACTACCTCCGACGATTCCCCGATCTCGCGCCTGAGCGCATCATGGTCGAGCCCGGGGCCGCGGAGCCGATAGCGCCCGATGGCGACGTCGTCGATATCGGAGGCGAGGGGAGGTTGAAGGTCGGCTATGTGGGCCACCTCTACGCCGGGCGCGGCATCGAGGTCATCATCGCCACCGCGAGACTCCTTCCGGACGTGGAGTTCCACATCGTCGGTGGGAGTGACGCAGACCTGGAGCGCTGGCGGGCGAACGCGACGGAGAAGAACGTCGCCTTCCATGGCCATGTGCCGCCGTCGCGAATCCCTGCGTATCTTCGTGCGTTCGACGTTCTCATCGCCCCCTACCAGCGGCGGGTCTACGTCGACGGTGGAGCGGAGACGTCCTCGGTGATGTCGCCGCTCAAGATCTTCGAGTACATGTCGACCGGGCGGCCAATCGTGTGCTCGGACCTCCCGGTGCTTCGAGAGGTGCTGACGGACGAGACCGCGTTGCTCGTTCCGCCGGAGGACCCGCAGCAGTGGGCGGCGGCGCTGAGGTCACTCGCATCACCCGAACGCCGACGCACGCTCGGCGGCGCCGCGCGCCAGCGTTTCCTCGACCGGCACACATGGAGGTCACGCGCACAACGGATCGCGCTGGACCTGGCCAGGGAATGCGCCGGCGCGCACCAGAGATGACAGCGGTGTTTCCTCGCGTCATCGCCGTCGCGGAACGCCTGCGGCGAGAGGCCGCACGTCGAATGCGGCTCGTGGCGGCGGTGGGGGTTCAACACCTGCCAGGCGTGGAAGCGTTCGCGCCGTCTCATGCGTGGCTCTTTGGTGGTTCCGTCGGGCGCGCCTACGTCGACAACAGCGCCGCACTCCACAGGCACGTGTTGCGGGCTCGACCGGAGCGCGCGGTACACTGGGTGATTGATCGCGACAGCCCGGATGTCCGCAAGGCGCGCCGCGAGGGGCCGGTGATGTTCCGGGACTCCATCGGCACCGTCGTGACCGCGCTCTCAGCCGACGTTCACGTCATCTCCCACGGTGTGCACGACGTGCCTGGGACGGCGTCCCGCCTCGCTCGCCACGCGCTGCGCGTCCGCCTGGGCCATGGCCTCACGGCGCTGAAGCGAACGAAGCCGCGGGTGTTTCAGACGAACGCCAGCGCGAATGCGATCTTCGACCTCGTGCCCGTCGCATCGGAGTTCGAGAAGGCAAACAAGCGCGCGTGGGACATCCCCGACCAAGCGCTCGTCGTCACTGGCTTGCCGCGCTTCGACGAGTTGTTGAGGAAGGCGAGCCGGCCGCGGGCGCCCGGGCCGCGCAGCATCGTGTACATGCCGACGTGGCGCGATTGGGTTCCGATGGAGCCTTCGGCCGGACAGCCCAACCCCTTCGTGCGTACCGTTGTCGACTTCCTCGCGGCACCTGCCCTCATCGATGTTCTCGAGCGGCACGACGCACTCCTGAAGGTCTGTTTGCACCCGATCCTGCGGAGACACGCGACGAGCCTTCGTCGCACGGCAGCGAAGCGGATTGTGATTGTCGACGATGACGTTGACGTCCAAGACGTGCTCGCAGCGAGCGACGCCCTGCTCACGGACTACTCGAGCGTGACATGGGACGCTCTCTACGTCGACAAGCCCGTGTTCTTCTTCAGCTTCGACCTGGACCGCTACGAGAGTGAACGCGGCGCCTACTTCGACTTGCGCCGCGACCTTCCAGGACCGGCTGCTTCAACCGGCGCCGCGTGCGTCGATATGCTCGACGATGCGCTTGCGCACGGGCTGCCCCTCGGCGACGCGGCGAGGCGGTGGCAGGAGCGAGCATTCGCATTCCGCGACGACAGGAACTGCGCACGCGTCCTTGCTCGCATCGAAGAGCGCTTGGAGCAGGGACGGTGACACGGGATTCGCTGCAACAGGTGGTCAGCTCCGCATGAGAACGACGAACGAGGTGATCGGCGACATCGGGATGTGCCCTGCGTGCGGTGCGGCCCTGCGGGACGACAGCGGACGCGTGGTGTGCGCGATGGCGTGCACGAGCTACGGCGACGGCAGCGACGGCAGTCGTCTCGATCTCCGCCTCAGGAGACCAAAGGCGATCGAGCTTCCGCTTCTGCTTGCTGCGCCGGAGACCGTTTTGCGCCTGGTTGACGAGATCCCACCTGGGGCGGGCGCGAGAGTGAGCGGGCTGCCGCGTCATCTCCCGGCCGCCCTTGCGAGCTGCATCCCCGTCGCTCCCCGAAGCGGGGCGGTTGCGCTCGATGTCGGGTGCGGCAACGGCGCCAATCGCGCGATCCTCGAAGGCGCCGGCTACGACTACCTCGGCGCCGACATCACGCATCCCGATGCACCGCTGCTGGCGGACGCGCATGCCATCCCTGTGCGCAGCTCGACGGTCGACTTTGCGATTTCTCTCGCGGTGCTGGAGCACGTCGATCACCCTGTCGTTGTCGCTCGAGAGGTGTACCGCGTCCTGAAACCCGGCGCGCTCTTCCTTGGCACCGTCGCCTTCCTCGAGCCGTATCATTCGGAGAGCAAGTTCCATCACTCCCACCTCGGTACGCAGCGTGTCCTTGAGACCGGTGGCTTCGCTGTTGACTGGATCGCTCCAGTCCCTGGCTGGAGCGTCGTGTCGGCGCAGTTGTCGAATGCCTTGTTCCCCGGATTACCGAAGAAGGTCGCGCGCCGCACGGGGCACGCCGTCGACCGGGTGCGCGCGGCGTGGCTCGGCATGCAGGCGCTCCGCGGACGGAAGATCCCCATCACGACAAGGAAAGCCGCGGTCGCCGGCGCCTTCGCATTCTCGGCGCGCAAGGGTTCGCCGGAGCACTCTTGATTGTACCGGCGGCCGTCCGCGCATGAGGGTCCTTCAGCTCATGAAGACGCTGCGACGCGGCGGCGCCGAAGTGCTCGCTGCGTCGCTCGCCGCCGCTCACCGGTCTGATGTGGAGATGCTCTTCGGTTACTTCCACGCCGGCCAGGACACGCTCGCCGCGCAGTTGGAGGCGCTCGGTGTGCGAGCGATCTGCATTCCGAGTTACTCGCAAGCGGGAATCATCGCCAGCGCCGATCGAATTGCTCGACTCCTCGTTCGCGAGCGCATCGACCTCGTTCATTGCCACCTGCCGCTCGTCGGTTCGGTAGGCCGCCTGGCGTCGTCGTACGCCGGAAAACCATTGGTGTACACGGAGCACAACCTGTTCTCGTCGTACCACCCTGCCACGCGGCTCATGGCCCGAGCGACGTGGCACCTGCAGCGCCACGTCATCGTCGTCTCGGAGGAGGTGCGGCGCTCGTTGCCGTCCGGAGACGGCGGGCCGCCGGTCACGCTGGTGCGAAACGCGGTCGACGTGGCTCGATTTCATCACGACGCGGTCGCCGGCGCGTCGATGCGAGCGACGCTCGGTATTCCGCGCGACGCGAGGGTCGTTGGCACCGTTGCGGTGTTCCGGCCCGCGAAGCGATTGGATCGCTGGTTGCGCGTGGCGAAGGGCGTCGCTGCCCGGGACCCGGGAGCGCACTTCCTTCTCGTCGGCTTCGGCCCCCTCGAGCAGGAGGTGCGGGATTGGGCGGGCGCCGCCGGGCTCGGCTCGCGTCTGGTGATGCCAGGACCGCAAGACGATGTTCGGCCGTTCCTGTCCGCGATGGATCTCTACCTCATGACGTCCGACTTCGAGGGCTTGCCGATCGCCCTCCTCGAGGCGATGGCCCAGGAGTTGCCCGTGGTGAGCACGGCCGTCGGCGGGATACCCGAGGTGCTCGTCGACGGTGAGATGGGCGCGCTCGTCCCGCGGGACATCGACGCGATCGTAGAGCGCGTCACCTCACTGCTGCGGTCGGAGACGTTGACGCTCCTCGGGCGCCGCGGGCGCGCGCGTATCGATGAGCGCCACGGCATCGGAGCGATGGCGAGGACGATAGAGCAGATTTACGACGACGTGCTGGCGTCATGAACGAAACACCGCTGGAATGGCTGGTCGCCCTGCTGCCGATGACCCTGGCTGCGCCAGTCTTCGCGCTGTGGGCGCGTCGTTTCCCTCCGGCCGAGCGGAGGGTGTTCGCTTGGGTCCTGGCCGCGCATGTCCTCGCCGCTGCCGCGATCGTCATCGTCACCCGCGACGTCTACGGGTACGGCGACATGCTCAAGTACCACCGCACTGGCGTGCTCATAGCCGGCTACGTTCGCGCCGATGGCAGCTACTTCGCAGATGTGGTGCAGTTGATCTTCCATCGCGAGTCGGCGTTCGGCTTCGTCGACGGCGCTGGGACCACGACAGGAACGCTGCACGGGATCTCTGCGATCCTTGCGTTGTTGCTGTTCGACTCACTGCCGGCCGCGTGTGTGGCCGTGGCCCTCGCGTCGGCGTCGGCGAAGCTCGCGCTCTACAGCACCTTCCGGGAACGTGTACACCCCACGCAGCGCTTTCGGCTCGCGATCGCGCTCGCGCTCATTCCAAGCTTCGTGTTCTGGTCGAGCGGTCTCCTGAAGGAGGGCGTCGCCGTCGCCGGACTCGGCTGGCTCGTGTGGGCCGTCGCGCCCTGGGTTGGCCTGAGGGCGCGCGCATTTTCGCCGCGGCGCTTCTTGGTAATGACGCCGGCGGCGCTCGCCGTCGCGCTGACCAAGCCGTACCTCCTGTTCCCGTTCGCGCTCGCGGCCGCGGCGTCGTGGTACGTCGCGCGGAGGAGGAGCAGCGGGTTGGCGGCTCTTTCACCCGTTCGCTTGACCCTTGCCGTCATCGGCGCCGTTGGCCTCATGATGGCTCTGAGCGCGTTGTTTCCGCGGTACGCCGCCGACAACGTCGTGGAGCAGGCGAGCACGCTCCGAGAGCTCGGCGCGACGCACAGCGGCGGCTCCACGTTCCAGCCCGTGCAACTGGGAGGTGGCGGTCTCTTCAGTCACCTCGTCTTCGCGCCCCTCGCGCTCGTGAACGTGCTGTTCCGACCATTCCTTTTCGAGGTGAGGAATCCGTTGATGCTCGTCAGCTCCGTGGAAGTCACCGCTGTGCTCGTCCTGTGCGTTCGCGCGCTTCGCCGAGGCGGAGTGCGCAGGACGATTTCGACAGTGTTCTCGGAGCCTGTGATGGCTTTCTGTTCGGTCTACGTCGTCGTTCTGGGGACGGCCGTCGGCCTGGCGACGACGAACATGGGCACGCTCACCCGCTATCGGAGCCCGATGATGCCGTTTCTCGGGCTCCTGCTGTTTGGACTTGCATTCGTGCATCCCCGGCCGCGAGCGATGCGCTTGCGGCGTGTGAGCGCGAAGAAGTGAAGCCCCGTGTTGCACACGTTGCCACGGTAGATCTCTCGCTGCGTTACCTCCTTCTCAACCAGCTCAGGTTCCTGCAGGCGCGCGGCTTCGATGTCACCGGGATCTCGCGCGCAGGCGAGCACGTGTCTGTGCTCGAGCGAGAGGGCATACGCCACATACCGGTCGAGATGACGCGGGCGATGGATCCGCTTCGTGATGCCCTTTCCGTGCTGGAGCTGCAGCAGGTCTTTCGCCGGGAGCGATTCGACATCGTTCATACCCACAACCCCAAGCCTGGGCTCTTCGGTCAACTGGCGGCGCGGGCGGCGGGAGTGCCGCTCGTGGTGAACACCATCCACGGCTTCTACTTCCACGACGGGATGAAGCCCCACGTCCGGCAGATGTTGATCTTCCTCGAGAAGATTGCGGCCCGCCAATCCGACGCCATCCTGTCCCAGAACCCGGAGGACATCGTCACCGCCGAGCGTGAGCGGATCGCGGCGCCAGGCGCCGTCACGCTGCTCGGAAACGGGATCGACCTCGCGCGATTCGATCCCGGCCGCGCGCGCGCGCGCGGAGAGGTGCGCGCCGCCCTCGGCCTCCCGCTCGATGCGTCGGTGGTCGGCTTCGTCGGACGGCTCGTCGAGGAGAAGGGGATCCTCGAGCTCTTCGAGGCGGTCACCCGCGCTCGAAGAAGACATCCTCGGGTGAGGCTCGTCATCGTCGGGCCTACGGACGCGGAGAAAACCGATGCGCTCAGCGCGGAGCTCCTGCGCCACCGGTTTCCTGATGTGGACGTCGTGTTCACGGGGCTGCGCGACGACATGCCCGACATCCTCAACGCGCTGGACGTGTTCGTGCTCCCGTCCTGGCGCGAAGGCTACCCGCGCTCCCCCATGGAGGCGGCGGCCATGGGCGTGCCGGTCATCGTCACGAACATCCGGGGCTGCCGGGAGGTGTGCATCGACGGGGAGACCGGCCTCATGGTGCCCGTGAGAAATCCGGGGAGTCTCGGGACGGCAGTGGAGAGGCTCCTCGACGACCCCGCCGCGGCACGTCGGCTGGGAGAGAACGGGCGCGCCCTCGCACGCGCGCGCTTCGACGAACGCAACGTGTTTCGCACCGTCGAGGCCACCTATCACCGCCTCCTGGCCACGCGCGGGTCGAGGTTGAGGGAGCGATGACAGGCACGCTCTACCGGCGCTTCGGCAAGAGGGTCCTCGATGTCGCCGTCGCGGGCGCCGCGCTCGGAGCGGCCGCTCCCATCATGGCGTGCGTCGCCGCCGCGGTCACGTTGACCGACGGGTGGCCCGTGGTCTTCCGCCAGACGCGCCCGGGCCTAGGGGGCGAGCCGTTCGAGTTCCTGAAGTTTCGAACGATGCGCTCGTGCGCGGGCGCGGACGGCGCGCCGCTGCCTGACGCGCAACGGCTGACGCGGCTCGGGAGGGTGCTCCGCGCGGCGAGCCTCGACGAGCTGCCGCAGCTCATCAACGTCTTGCGCGGCGAGATGAGCGTCGTCGGGCCGCGCCCTCTCCTGATGCGATACCTCGAGCGTTACACACGGGAACAGGCGCGGCGCCACGAGGTGAAGCCGGGTATCACGGGATGGGCGCAGGTGAACGGGCGCAACAGCCTGTCGTGGGACGAGAAGTTCGCCCTCGACGTGTGGTACGTCGACAACATGAGCCTCGCGCTCGACCTGAAGATCCTCGCCCTGACGGCATACAAGGTGCTGAACCGTGACGGCATCTCCTCGGCCGGCCACGCCACGATGCCCGAGTTCATGGGCGCGGTGAAGGAGGAGGCGTGATCGTCGTCGGCGCCGGCGGCCATGGCAAGGTGATCGTGGCGCTCGCAAAGCAGCTGGGCATCGCCGTCGACGCCGTCCACGACGACAACCCGGTGCTCCACGGGGCCTCCGTCCTCGGGGTGCCGGTGCAGGGCAGCGAGCCGCTCCGGGGGCGGCGAGCGGTCCTCGCCATCGGCAACAACCGCACGCGCCAGAGGCTCGCCGGCTCGCTGGATGCGGAGTGGACGACCCTCGTTCACCCCCGCGCGTTCGTCGACCCGAGCGTCAAGCTTGGACCCGGAACCGTCGTCTTTGCCGGTGCCGTCATCCAACCCGATGGTGCCATCGGAGCGCATGCGATCGTGAACACGGGCGCCTGTGTCGACCACGACGCTGCCATCGGCGATTTCGTCCACCTCGCGCCGGGCGTCCATCTCGCGGGCACCGTCACCGTCGAGGAAGGGGCCTTCGTCGGTGTCGGCACCGCCGTCATCCCCGGGCGGAACATCGGAGCATGGGCGACGTTGGGCGCCGGCAGCGTCGTCGTGCGGGACATCCCGCCCGGGGTGACCGCGTTCGGCGTGCCGGCGCGGGTGAAGGGAGCCTGATGCCGCGCATCTACTTGTCGTCCCCCCATATGAGCGGCGAAGAGCTCGGGCTCATCGAGGAGGCGTTTCGGACGAATTGGATTGCTCCGCTAGGCCCGCACGTGAACGCGTTCGAGCAGGAGCTCGCGGCGTACGCGGGCGTCGCGCACGCCGCCGCGCTCTCGTCGGGCACGGCGGCGCTCCACCTGGCGCTCCGCCTCCTCGACGTCCAGCGGGACGACGAGGTCCTGTGCTCGACTTTGACGTTCTCCGCGAGCGCGAACCCCATCGCCTACGAGGCCGCTCGTCCGGTGTTCCTCGATGCGAGCCGTACCACCTGGAACCTCGACCCGGAGCTGCTTGCCGAGGAGCTGGCGGATTGCGCCAGGCGCGGCAAGCTCCCGAAGGCCGTCATCGTCGTGGATCTCTACGGCCAGAGCGCGGATTGGGAGCCCATCCTCGAGGTGTCGGAGCGCCACGGCGTGCCGGTCATCGAGGACGCCGCGGAGGCGCTGGGGGCCGACTACAAGGGGAAGAAGTGCGGCTCGTTCGGCCGCATGAGCGTCTTTTCTTTCAACGGCAACAAGATCATCACGACGTCAGGCGGCGGTGCTCTCCTCAGCGAGGACCCGAAGCTCGTCGAGAAGGCGCGGTTCCTCGCCACGCAGGCGCGCGATCCCGCGCCGCACTATCAGCACAGCGAGATCGGCTTCAACTACCGCATGAGCAACGTGTGCGCCGCCATCGGCCGCGGGCAGCTGCGTGTTCTCGACGAGCGGGTCGCGCAGCGCAGGAGCGTCTTCGACCGCTATCGCGCGGCGTTCGAGGGTGTTCCCGGTCTCGAGCTCATCTCCGAGGCCGCATATGGGCGGTGCAACCGTTGGCTCACGTGCTTTCTCGTGGAGCCGGAGCGCTTCGGGGCATCCCGCGACGACATACGGGAGGCGTTGGCGGCGCGCGACATCGAGGCCCGCCCGGTGTGGAAACCGATGCACCTCCAGCCGGTCTTCGAAGGGTGCCGGATCCGCGGAGGCGCCGTCTCTGCGGACCTCTTCGAGCGGGGCCTCTGCCTGCCGAGCGGCTCCAACCTCCGCGTCGAGGAGATTGATGAGGTCATCGACGTCGTCCTGTCGACGCAAAGGCGGTGATGTGATCGGGCCCGGTCGCCGGCGCCGCCGGTTCGGAAACCTGCCGACCCGGCTGGACGGGCGCGATAGAACGTTCGACCCTCCACGCGACACCAACGCCGGAAGCCGAGCGTGCAGCAGATGACGGCGAAGAAACCCTGGTGGTCCTTCTTGTTGCGTCGACCGATGCACCTGGTGCTCGACGCGCTGCTGCTGACGTTCGCCTTCGCCGCCGCCTACACCTTGCGCTTCGAGCTCGACGTCCCGATGGCGTGGCAGAAGCGCGCAGTCGCGCAGGCCCCGTTCGTCGTGGGCGTGGAGCTGGTCTCGCTGTGGGCGTGCGGTGTCTACACGTTCATCTGGCGGTATGTCGGCATGCGCGAAGTGTCGGCGTTCGTTCGGGCAGGGGCGTTCTGGACCATCCCCATCGTGGTGATCCGTTTCCTGCCGTTCAACCACGTGGAATTCCTGCGGCTCCCGGTCTCCATCATCGCCATGGACGCCGTCTTCGCCTTCGTCGGCGTTCTTGGCTTGCGCGTGCTGCGCCGCTCCCTCCATGAGCGCTTCGAACGAACGTCCTCGTCGAGAGACGGGCGCAAGAAGCCCGTCCTCCTCATCGGTGCCGGCAAGGCGGGGACGCTGGCCGCTGGGAGATCGTCGGTCGCACGGACACGGACCTCGACGTCAAAGGCTTCGTCGACGACGACGCGAGAAGACGGGTCGGTCATCCACGGCGTGAAGGTCCTCGCAGACACGCAGAAGCTGCCGAAGCTCGTGCGTGAGCTGGGCATCGACCACGTGATCATCACCATCGCCAAGGCGTCGCGCGCCGAGATGCGTCGGATCCTCGACATCTGCGAGAGTGCCCGTCAAGGCCCGCGTCATTCCCGGGCTCGGGGAGCTCCTCTCCGGGAACGTCTCGGTCAGCCGCATCCGCAACGTCGAGGTGGAGGACCTGCTGGGGCGCGAGCCCGTCGAGCTCGAGCACGAGCTGATGCAGCGCTTCCTCACGGCCGCGTCGTCATGGTGACCGGCGCCGGCGGCTCCATCGGCTCGGAGCTTGCCGCCAGACGATGCGCTACGGGCCCAAGGCGCTGGTGCTCGTCGAGCAGGCCGAAAATGCGCTCTTCATCATCGACAGGGAGCTTCGCGAGGCGTGGCCGCAGGGCAATATCGTCCCGTGGTGCGGACTTCGGTGACGAAGCGCGCATCGCCGGGATCTTCGCGGAGCACAGGCCTGAGGTCGTGTTCCATGCCGCCGCGCACAAGCACGTGCCGATGATGGAACAGAACCCCGGCGAGGCCGTGAAGAACAACGTCCTCGGCACGCGGACGTTGGCACGCATCGCCGGCGATGGCGTGGGCCGTTCGTGATGATCTCGACGGACAAGGCGGTGAAGCCCACGTCGGTGATGGGCGCGACGAAGCGCGTCGCGGAGCTGTACGTCCAGGATCTCAACACGCAGTTCGAGGCGACGCACTTCATGGCGGTGCGCTTCGGCAACGTGCTGGGCAGCGGGCAGCGTGATCCCGATGTTCCGGGAGCAGATCCTCAGGGCGGGCCGGTGACCGTTACGCATCCCGACATGCGCCGTTACTTCATGACCATCCCGGAGGCGTCGCAACTCGTCCTGCAGGCCGGCGCCATGGGCGAGGGCGGGCGAGATCTTCGTGCTGGACATGGGCGAGCCGGTGAAGATCGTCGACCTCGCGCGAGACATGATCCGCCTGTCGGGCTTCCGACCGGGCGAGGATATCGACATCGTGTTCACCGGCATCCGTCCCGGGGAGAAGCTCTTCGAGGAGCTCGCGGTCGATGAGAGATCGACAAGACCAAGCACCCGAAGATCTTCATCGGCCGCATCGCGCTTGCGGATTCCGCGGTGTTCGAGGAAGAGCTCAAGTCCCTCGAGCGATGCCTCGACGGTGACGAGGCCAGCGTTTGCGTACGGCCCTCGCCTCCATCGTCCCCGAGGCGCGCCTGAGCGGTCTCCCGCCAGCGCCGCCGGCGACGCCCGCCGCGGACACGAACGCGCTGGCGCCGGTGCCGGCTACTTCCTGAGGCCGCTCGGCAGCGTGAGCTTCGGGGGCGGGAGGACGCCCATCTTCACGGCGAGCTCCCACACCGCGGATCGGCGGGAGCGGACGGAACGCGGCCTCGGCGGCGTCGCGAGCCCGCAACACCTCGCCGAGCGCAAGCGCGACTCCCGGATTCGCACCTGAACCTCCGGGTCCTTCGGCCTGCGCACCAGCAGGCGCTCGAGCGCCTCGAGCTCGGCCGCGTCGTTGTGATCCGCGTGCGCCATCGCGGCATCGAGGTCCGCGAGGAGCTCCGGGGTGCGCTCCTCGCGAGGCAGCGTCTTCAGTCTCGCGAGCAAGCGCTTTGCCTCCTCGATGTCGCCCGCACGCAGCGCGGCGTGGATGCGCCACTCGAGGAGCGGCGCCGGTGCCTCGACGCGCTCGTCCGCGGCGGCGGCCTCGGCCCGCGCCGCGACGAGGCCATCGAAGCTCTCGCGCGTCGTCGCGATGAGCGCGGCTGCTTGTCCGTCCATCCGCGGGCGGGCTTCGAGCGCGGCCATCTGCGCGCGCGCCTCGGTCTCGTCGCCTCTCTTCAGGGCGAGCTCCAACGCGGCGCGGCGCTGCGCGGTGTCGGCGTCCGCTCGCACCGCCACCTCGTCCATGCAGGCCTGCGCCTCGTCGAGCCGGTGCTCGTTGACCAGCACCTTGCAGAGCAACGTGATCGCCTCGGCGGTGTCCGGCACGGCGCGCCGCCGGAGCGCTTGATCATGCGTTCGCCAAACAATCTCCTTGAGCAGGTTGCGAGGCGGCGGCTTGCCGAGCCACGCCTGCCGGTACTCGAGCATGGACTGCTCCGGGTGCCCGGACGCCGCCAGCACCCGCGCCGCTTCGAGGTGCGAGGGCCCATGCGTCGGCCACAGGACCAGGGCGCGATTCGCCCACTCGAGCGCTTCATGCGGCGCCCGGCGGCGGCGCGCGTCGACGGCGCGCAGGTAGCAGTAATAGCCGTCGTGTGGATGCGCGGCGACGGCGCGCTCGATGAGCGCGGTGCGCGCGCTGTTGTTGGGCGCGTCCGCGAGCGCCTCGTCGAAGGAGCGACGCCACCTCGCTACTGCGACGGCCGCCGTCCACATCGTCAAGACCGTGAGCCCGAGGGCGCCGACGCGCACCCATGCCCGCGGTATGCGCACCAGGAGCGCGTCGCGCTCCAGGAGCCGTGCCGCGATGAGGCCGAGGAGCGCCGCTGCGAGGAAGATGCCCGCGGCGCTCTCGAGGACGAAGTCGAGGAGGTCGCCGAAGACGAGCACCGTGAGCGCGGGCAAGGGGAGGAGCTGCCGCGCATGACGGAGACCTGCCAACATGGCGATCGCCGCGAACAAGCCGCTCGCGAGGATGAGCCCGCCGCCGGCGGCACCGTGGTCCACCAGCGTCTCGATGACGATGTTCTCCGCGCGGGTGTAGACCACGTTGGCGTCGGGCAACGCGTCGCCGACGACGGTGGTGAACACGTCCTGGAACCCGCCGTTGCCCGCTCCGACGAGGAAGTGGCTCCTCACGACGTCGAGCGCGGGGCCGTAGATGTTGAGCTTCGATTTGTCGATCGTCTCCATGCCGAACGCAGAGAGCGCGTCGAGGATGGAGGTTCGCGCGGCGAACGTGGCGAGGATGGCCGCGGCGACGGCGCCGACCTGCACGGCGCTCAGGAGCCACCACCGTCGCGCGGAGCGCTCGGGAGGAGCACGGCGGACGAGGACGAAGCCGAGCACGAGCACACCTGCCAGGAGCGCGAGGAGGCCGCCGCGCGAATCCGTGAACGCGACGGACGCGCAGCACAGGAGTCCGGTGGCGGCGAAGAGCGCCGCCGTCCGGCGGTCACGCACGGCGAAGGCTCGAGCGCCGCACGCGAGGCCGAACGCACCGAACATCCGCGCAAGCTGGTTCGGGTTGACCATCGGCGCGTAGAAGAAACCCGGGTAGCGCGTGAACCGTCCCCACGCGCCGGGCACCTGGAGCAAGGTGTGCCCAAGGGCGACGGCGAACAGCGACGCCCCTCCCACCAGGAGCACCTTCCATGCGAGCGCCCGGCGCCGCCGGTCTCGGGTAAGATCGGCGACGACGATGAACACCGCCAGGGCTCCGACGATGCGTACGGCGGCGAAGGCGGCCTCTGGAGGATCCACGGCGAGCACCGGGAGCACCATCGCCCGCGGATCCGCGGCGAGACCGGCGATGACGAGGTCGATGTTGGCGGTGCTCTCGGGCGAGATGAGCTGTCGCAGGCCGTGCGGGATCGGGCACAGCTCGACGAGCGTCAACAGCAGGCCGAGCACGAGCGGCAGGCCGAGCCACGACACGGCGAGCGTTCTTCGGCCTCGCCGTGCGACGAGCATCAACGCGAGCGCTCCGAGCGCGAGGCCGCTCGCTGCGCTTGCTACGAGGGGATGAACGCCACCGATGGCGAGCGGCAAGAACGCAACGGGAGCGAGAGCGAGCACGAGGGCGAGCTCGGCGAGGGGGACGCGAGGGCGCCGCTCGGGCATGGCCGACGCTAGCAGGCCAACGCGCCACACGACGAGGGGGGGATGACGAGGGAGCGGCGGTTCGCCGCCCTCTGCGCGGCGTTGCAGCGCGGTGCATTCGGCACCGGCCCCCCGCCTCCGCTCGACGAGCAAGCGCCGCTGTTGGCGCTCGCCGAAGAACACGGCGTCGCGGGGATCGCGGCGCGTGGGCTCGAGGCTCCCGGCGCGCCGTCCGGCGCGGGGCTCGCGGCGGGCATGAGCCTCGAGGTCGTCTACCGCCGCGCGGCCCGGGCGCTCGAAGGGGAGGGGGTCCCGTTCGTCCTCTGGAAAGGCCTCCTCGCCGACGCCGCGTTCTACGGCGCCCGAGGCGCCAGACGCGCGACGGACATCGACCTCATCATCGAATCAGCAGATGACGTTCGGGCCGTCTCCGTGCTTGAACGCGCGGGGCTGCAGGTCGTGTCGCGCACCGGCAAGGCCACGGTGCTTCAGCCCGAGTCCGCGCCGATCGTCCTGGTCGACCTGCATCGCACGCCGTTGAACACGCCCCCGTTCCAGGCGACGTCAGCCGAGGTGCTCCGGCATCGCCGCTTCGTCGAGACGCCGATCGGGGTGCTCCCGGCGCCGCGCCCCGAGCACCTGCTCGCGCTCATCGCGGGCAACCTCGCGGGCGGGCTGCTCGTCGGCCAGGTGCGCCTCTGCCTCGACGCCGCGGCGGTCCTGCGACACCAGACGATCGACGCGGCCTTCCTCATCGACGTCGCAAAGCGATGGCGTGTGGTCCCCGCGCTCTGGGGTGTGCTCCGTTTCGCCGAGGCTCGCTTCGGCGCGTCGCCTCCGCTGGACGTGATGCACCACCTTGCACCGCGACGGGCCCTCGCCGGCCACATCGAGAGGCTGTTCGGCGTGCGCGGGCCGCCGCGGGTGCCACGCTCCCGCTTCGCGGCTCTGGTCCTCGTGGACTGGCCGCTCGCCGACCGGCCCACGTGGATCGTCGAGAAGGTCGCCCGTGCAGGGGCACGGCGCGTCTGGAACCGCCGCCGCCGGCGTCGCCCGCGTTAGAGGTTCCGCGCGATGTAGCCCCAGCAGATCGAGTGCCCCGCACCGTCGAGCGCGCACACGTGCGTGTCGCCGACGCTCACCGCCGTCGCGGCGAGGTTGCTCGGCACCGTGGCCTGGCCCCACTCGTCGTTCCCCCAACACAACAGAGCGCCGCCCGTCGTGAGGCCGCATGTCTCTTCACCGCCGGCCGCGAGGCTCCGGAAGGTCGTCGCGGGAGGCTCCGTCTGCCCGTAGTTGTCGAGGCCCCAGCAGGTGGCGCGCCCCTGGGCGTCGAGGGCGCAGTTGTGGTGACGTCCCGCCACGACGCTGACGAAGACGCCGGCCGGTGGCGTGGTCTTGTGCGCGTAGGGGCGCCCCCAGCACGCGATGGTCCCGTCCGTACGAAGCGCGCAGGAGTGGTCATAGCCGGTGGTGACCGAGGCGTACGTCCCCGGCGGCACGTCGAGCTGGTGGTGGTTGTTCGCCCCCCAGCATGAGATCTGACCCTTCTCGTCGAGCGCGCAGGAGTGGAAACCTCCCGATGCGATCTGCACGAAAGGCCCCGCGGGGCTGTCGCATTGGCCGAAGCTGTTGGAGCCCCAGCACTTGACGGTGCCGGAGAGCCCGAGGGTGCACACGTGCGCTTCGCCGGAAGACACGGCCGCGATCGAGCTCGGCAGGGGCGTCGCTTGCCCAACGTCATTCCGGCCGAAGCAGGCCACCGACGAGGTGCCGGCGACGAGCCCGCACGCGTAACGCTTCCCGGCGGAGATCGTCCGGTAGAGGAGGCGCGGGGCGTCGGCCTGTGCGTAGTTGGTCTTCCCCCAGCAATCGATCTGTCCGCTGCTGGTGAGTGCGCAGGCGGACTCATTGCCGACCGCGAGCGCGACGTAGTCGCTTCCTGTCGGAGGTGACGCCCGCCCGTCCGCGTCGTCTCCCCAACACACGAGGCTCCCCCCCGTTGTCAAGGCGCAGGTGTGCTCGTTTCCGCCGTCCACCTGCTTGACGGGCGGCAGGTCCGCAGGGACGTCGGTCTGGCCGTAGACGTTGCGTCCCCAGCACTCGACGTCGCCGTTCCTGCGGACGGCGCACGCGTGTTTGTCGCCGGCGCCGACGCTCGCGAACTCGCCGTCCGGCGGCGTCGTCTGACCTGCGCTGTCGCGCCCCCAACAGACGACGGCGCTGTGTGGCGTGCGCACGCCGCAGGTGAAGTCGCCACCGCCGGCGATCTGCGTGAAGTGTGCTCCGTCGGGGGGTACGAGCTGTCCGAATTCGTTGCTGCCCCAGCACACCGGCTTCCGATTCGCAGACGGGATGCCGCAGGCGTGGTCGTTGCCGGCGGCGATGCTCGAGAAGCGCTCGTCCGCGGGCGCTGCCGTCTGCCCGAGGTTGTCGATGCCCCAGCACTGCGTGGTCCCCGACCGCAAGCCGCAGGTGAAGCGGCTGCCGGCGGCGACCTGTTCGAAGCCGGTGAGCGAGGGAGGAATCGATTGATCGTAGTTGTCGAGGCCCCAACAACCGATGCCTCCGTCCGACCGCAGCGCGCATGCGTGGCCGTTGCCGACGGAGATCGCCTGCATCGTCGTGTCCTGTGCGAGGAGCGCGAACGCGGGGGTCCCGGTGATTGCTTCGTCGAGGCCCGCCGTGCCGCCGCACGCCGCCGTCCCCATGCATGCCAGGGCTACGAGGAGCCGCATTCCAACGACGCTAACGCGTGCGTTCGACCGTCGCGCGTTTGTTGCCGCGCTTGCTACTGATCGAGTCAGCGGGTCGCGCGTCCGCCGCGACGACTTCGCGCGGGAGCAGGAGTCCCCTCGGATCGGTGGCTGCCCACGGCGGAACCGTCAGGAGGTCGATCTCCCCCAGGCAGGCGCGGTAGCTCCACAGCGTTCCGTCCTGTCCCGCGGCGACGGGTACGGAAAAGTAGTCGTCCGCCGTCTGCGCGCTGAAGAGCACCTCGCCATTCGGGCCTGCGACGCGGCAGCTCGCGCTCGTGTGGTACCCGCCGACGACCTTGGTGCCTTTGGGGACGTAGAAGTAGGCAGACCGTCTCCCGCCGTGCGGCGTCACGGCGTCGTCGACGGTCGGAACGGGGCCACCGACCCACCGCACCTGTGCTCCGTTGTCGCCGTCGACGATGACGCGGAACACGCCGGGCGCGTTCGCGCGGAGGGTGACTCCGTGCGTCGCTCCGTCGGCGGGCACGTCGGCGTGGTCGATGGCCCTCGCCCCGGCGCCTCGCGCGCCCGCCAGCAGCGTCACCTCGACACTGCGGTCGTCGCTGTTCACCTTGTTCGCCTTGACCTCGAGCGCGACGCGGGGCGTCGGCCCGACGAGCGAGACGAAGTAGACGCGCTGGCCACGCCCGATCTCGTCCATCTTGAAGGGGGGCGCCGCGAGCTCCAGGGGCTTCGCCGCGGGCACGAGATCGTCGCTGAATCGTCTCTCGTCGAAGCCGCGGGCGGGGTTGGCCGCGCTGCCACGCTTGATGAAGTCAAGGATCTCGCTCGCTGCGAAGGGGGTGCTGCTCTTCCACGGGTTCTTCCCCTCGGGGACGGACCATGCCGCATCAACAGGGACGGCGATTTGCTTGTCGCGCTTGGGCAGGTCCCGATAGAGCGCCTTGACGTGGACCATCATCGTGCCCCGCATTCGGTACGCGTGACGGATCAAGCGCTCGAAAGCGGCTTGCCGCTCGGCACCGCTCGCGGTGTTGTACGCACGAAACAGCTCGACGTACCTCGCGTAGAGAACGAGCGCGTCGAGCCGTTGCCGGACGTCGCGATCGATCGGCGTTCGGAGCGCTTCGTCGAGGAGGCGGTACATCTCGCCTACGACGTGCGTGGACACGAGCGCACCCCGGGTGGGGTCGAGGAGCGCGTAGAATCGACGCATGACGGGAGCGGCGCGCGTGAACGACCTCTCTAAGAAGTCCGCCTCGATCTGCGGGACGTGCGTCGTCTCGTCCACGTCCCACAGAGAGCGCGCCGCGACGAAGTAGCCGAGGCCGCTGGGGCCCCAATTGCTTCCTGCTTCGGCGACGAAGAAGCGCGCCCCGAGCGCGTGGTAGTGCGCGATGGAGGTAGCGAGTCGCTCGAGGTTGCTCACCGGCGGGCGCCCCGGGAGGTCGCGGTCCCATTGATTCACGCTGAAGTAGTCGCGGATCCCGAAGTCCTCGACGCCGGCATTGCGCCAGCCGGCGATGGTCTCCTCGACGCTGTAGCCGTGGCGGTAGCGCGTGGCGATGCTGACGATGAGGCCGCGGTGCGCGCGTACCCGGGCAGGCGCCGGCGTGTGGTCGGCGTACGCGTAGAAGGCGACGCGCTTGAGAGGGTATTGCGCGCGAACGGCATCCGCGACGTCGTTGGCCAGCAGAAGCACCCGGTCGCTCGGTGACCCGAAGCCGACGCACGTGTCACACGTGCACCAGCCGAGGCCGTCCGAAGGCTCGGCCGACACAGAGTCCAGGTGCGGATTCCCACGAATCAAGTCGAGGGCATCCTTGACGAACAGGGCGCGGAGTCCGGGGTTGGTGAGACAGAGCTTCTTCCCCTTGCGCTCCCCGTCGACGAGCGCGAGGTACTCGGGGTGCTCTTTCAGCTCTTGCGTGTGGCGCTGTACGAACGCCTTGAACGCGTGGCCGGTGCTCAGCGAGAACGCACCGGGGATCCTGTTCTTCTTTCGCCAGTCGGCGAACGCGTCGCGGTCGTGATCCCACATGCCGAACCCGACGAAGATCTGACGCGTGAGGAAGTCCGGCTGCTCGAGCGCATCGACGGCCACGCCGAGCTTCGGCTCATGCGGCACAATCTCCCAGGTGGCCCCCGGGAAGAACTGGCGGTAGCCGAGGCGATAGGCGAGCCCCCAGACTGCGTCCTCGACGCCCATAGGGGCGGCCGCGACGACGAAGACACCGCCGGGGTGCGAGCGCAGCACGTATTGCTCGCGGCGCACGAGCTCATCCTTCGAGAAGCGTTCGTCGAGCCCGAGCGCCGGGAAGTCGGCGACGACGCCGACCGCGATGCCGGTCCTGCCGTCGCCGACCTGCACGCTGAACGTCGCGCCGGTGATGCGTGAAAGGAGCTGAGCGAGCTCCTCCGCCGCGTGACGGACGTCGGCGGCAGCGCGTGCGCCGACGACGACGGGCATGAGGGCGCGCCCCTTTTCAGCGAGCGAAGTCGGCGCGGCGACTGCGGGGACGGCGCTGGTCGCGGCGCCGGCGACGAGGAGAAGCAAGAGGGTGCGGGGCAGGCTGAGCCTCCAACGCGGCTGAGGTTGCCGCGCGTGACGACGGACGGCAACGCGAAGGAACCGAGCCCCGCGACCAGAGAGCCACGGCCCAGACTGCCCCGCTGCCGTCCGGCCGGATCATCGACGAGCGACCAGCGGTCGGCGGACCGTCGGCTCTCCGGGGATCAGCGCTGGTGCGCCTCGGTCTTCATGTCATGCAGCACGCTGCCCGCTCCCATGGCGCCGACCCACGCAAGCAAGAGGACGACGATGTACGGCACCACCCCGCGCGCGTCGGCCTTGCGCACGACGACGTCGGCGGCGAGCACCCTCGTGTGCAGGATGGTCGACCAGATCAAGCCCCCGGCGAGCGCGCCGACGCCGATCGTCGTGCGCGGGAGCTCGTGGAGGAGGTAGGGCGAAAAGACGCCGCCGACGACGACGAGCATGCCGAGCATCAAGCCAGCCGAGATGAGCCGCTCCCGCGGCCCGAGGGCCGGGTGCCGCAACGCCAGAAGGCCGATGCCGAGCCAGACGGCTCCGCCGTCGATGAGGAACCCGCGGATGGCGAGGTGGAAGAGGTCGTGGTCGTGCGGCGCCGCGACCACCGCGAGCAGCGGACCGTCGACGAGGAGCACCAAAGCCGCGGGGATGGACCGGGGCAGCCGCGTGTACATCGCGAGCACCGAGAGCTGCACGGCCACGGCCGCGGCGCCGACGATGAAGAACACCAGCGCCGCGGCGTCCGTCAGCGCCGCCGGTACCGGATAGCCGTACGTGTCGAGCACGTAGAAGGTCGCGGGGGCGGCGAGGAGCCCGACGTAGACGAGGCTCACCCAGCCGATGGCGTGCGCGATGCGCACGGGCAGCGTGAGGGCGGCGGGCTGCGGCGTCTCGGTGGGCACTCCGCCTGAAGATTATCCGCTCGTGCGCTCGAGGAACGCGACGACGGCGGGCGAGACCACCTCGGGGTATTCGGCCTGCGGATAGTGCCCGCCGCCGGGAACCAAGAGCACGTCGCCGCGCACGCGCTCCGCGAGCCCGCGCGCCTCGGCGGAGGGATCGGGGAAGTCCGGGTCGCGCTCGCCCATCACGACCAGCGTCGGCGCCTTCACCTCGTCAAGCCGCGCTTCGACGGGTGCGTGCGAGGTGTGCGTCGTCGCGCGGAACGCGCGGAAGTGGCCGCGCCGCCGCAGGCTCGCCGCGATGCGCGCGCGGTGCTCGGCGAGGTCCGCGGGCGGCCGCCCGGGGTAGAGCTTCGGGTAGTACGCCTGCCACGCCGCGCGGCCCCACGGCCAGGCCATCGCCGCGCGAAACGCCAGCGTCATGAACGCGCCCACGGGGACGTCCCGCACGAACGGCCCCAGGAGCACCAGCGCCTTCACCTTCGCCGGCGCCTCCGCGGCCGCCCACGCCGCGGCGCCGGCGCCCATGGAGTTTCCGACGACGACGGCGGGGCCGCCGAGGGCGTCGATGAGCGCGAGCACGTCGCTGCCGGCGGCGACGTCGTCGTACCGGGCGAACGTCGCGTCGCTGTCACCGTGACCCCGCAGGTCCATGGCGGCAACGCGATAGCCGGCGTCGACGAGCGCGGGCGTCAGGAAGCGATAGACGGACCGCAGGTCGCCCATGCCGGGGACGCAGACGGCGAGCGGGCCGTCGTCGCCGCTGAGGTTGTAGGCGATTCGGCCCTCGCCACGGTCGAGGAAACGCGTCTCCATACGCCGATCGAAGCAACCGAGGAGCGCTTGATCAAGCGACCGGAGGAGCGGCCGCGCTGAGCAAGCGACCGGAGGGAGCGGCCGCGCTGATCAAGTCGCGTCGCCGAAGGTGGCGCGCAGCCCGGCGGCGAGGGTGGCGCGCTCGGCGGCGGTCAGCTTGGCGTCGCTGTGCATGATCACGTAGATGTCGAGGGGCATCTCCCGCTCCTCGACCTCCTGCGCCGCCTTTTTCGCCCGCTTCTGCGGGTGCGCCTGGTCCCACGTGGAGAAGTTGAGGTGCCGGCGGCCGTCGTCGACGTCGTCCTGCACGAGCCAGGACACCGGCGCCACCGTCGAGTACCAGGGCCAGACGGTCTCGTTGCTGTGGCAGTCGAAGCACGCCCGCTTCGCCAGCGCGCGCACCTCGGGCGAGCTCCACGTGGGCTCGGCCACCACCGCGGGATTTTCGTGGTCGCGGCCATAGGGGATGAGCTGCGCGACGATGAGGACGACGGCGAGGCCGGCCAGGATGCGGATGGTCCACTTCACGATGCGTGGTGGAATACCATGACCCAGACGTCGTAGAGGGCGTGGGTGTACGCCGCCACGGCCAGGCCACGGGTCTGGAAGATCACGGCGAAGAGCATGCCGGCGAAGATGCGGAACACGAACGCCTGCATGGTGAAGGGCTCGGTGATGTGGTGCGCCGCCGAGAACAGCACGCTCGAGGCCACGATGGCGATGACGGCGGCGAGGAAGCGCGGCATGGACAGGCCGCGCGTGAGCGCGAAAAACAGCCCGCCCATCAAGAAGCCGCGGAACACGATCTCCTCGTAAAAGCCCGCCCCCGCGCTCATCACGAGCTTGTCGACGAGGGTCATCGGGTGCTTGGCCACGGCGGCCGCGGAGAGCAGCCCGCCGAGCCCGAGCACGTTGATGAGCGCGATGACGGCGGTGCCGAGGAGCACCGCATACAGCCCGGACTCGAGGATCATCCACGGGATGGCGCGCGCCTCGAAGTGGCCGCGCTTGCGCATCACCAGGATGGCGACGATGAAGGCGACGAGCACCGCGCCGTTGAAGGCGAAGTACCAGGTGATGTCGCCGCCGAGCGCGGTGAACAGCAGGTTGGAGACGAAGTCGACGCCGTTGCGCATCCCGCCCGTGGCCAGGATGCCGATCTGGTACGCGAGGAAGAGCGGCAGCACGAGCACCACGCTCGTGAACGGGTCCCGCGTGGCCTTCAGGTAGGAGCGGAACCCGCCCTTCGACTCACCCAACGACACCTCCGCAACATTCATCATCGCGTCTCTACCCCGGCTCGACAAGGCGCACGCGGCCGTTAGTCTCTCTCGTCGACAGCACAACGCCCCGAAGGATCCCCTTGTTCCGCATCGGCCGCCACGAGATCGACCCACCCTGGCTGCTCGCGCCCATGGCCAGCGTGAGCGAGATGCCCTTTCGCGTCATCGCGCTCGAGATGGGCGCGGGGCTCGCCACCACGGAGCTCATCTCGTCGAGCGGCATCTTCTACAAGAACCGCCGTACGCGGCAGTACATGACGTTCGACCGCGCGCGCGAGCGGCCCTACTCGCTGCAGCTCTTCGGCGGCGACATCGACAAGATGGCCCACGCCGCGCGCGTCGCCGCCGAGCACGGCGCGGACATCGTCGACATCAACATGGGCTGCCCGGTGAAGAAGGTGACCACCACCGGCTCCGGCTCGTCGCTCCTGTGCGATCCCGCGCGCGCCGCGCGGATGGTGGAGGCCATGCGCAGAGCCGTCGACGACAAGGTCCCCATCACGGCGAAGATCCGCTCGGGCTGGGATCAAAACAGCGTCAACGCCGTCGAGATGGGCAAGGTCCTCGAGGGCGCCGGCTGCGCCGCCATGGCCATCCACGGCCGCACGCGGCAGCAGGGCTACTCCGGCCTCGCCAACTGGGACCTCATCGGCGAGGTGAAGAACGCCGTGAAGATGCCCATCATCGGAAACGGCGACGTCAACACCGTCGACGACGCGCACCGCATGCGCGCCCACACCGGGTGCGACGCGGTGATGATCGGCCGCGGCGCCCTCGGCAACCCGTGGCTGTTCCGCGCGCTCCGCGAGGGCAGGGACGCGACGCCGTCGCCGGCGGAGCGGCTGGCGCTCATCCTCAGGCACCTGAAGGACCACGTGGCGTTCCACGAGTCCCTCGACGCCGACCCCGGGCGCGCGCTGCGGACGCCGCCAGCGGTGATGGCGACGAGGACGTTCCGCCAGCACCTCGTGTGGTACTCGCGCGGCCTGCGCGGCGGCAAGGAGTTCCGCCGCGACGTGCTCACGCTCGACGACCCGAGCGCCGTCGTCGACCAGCTCCAGCGGTTCTTCGCGGTGGCCGAGCCCGAGGTGAAGGAGGCCGGCATGGCCGAGCCCGAGGGCGTCGCCTACCACGCCGCCTTCGGCTGACTTGAGCGGCGTTACGACATTCTCGGCGGGACGACGTTTGTCGTCGACGACGACCTCGTGCCCCGCCGTTGTCGCATCGGGGCGACGGCCGGTGCCGTCGTCGCCGCACACGTCGACACGGCACGCGCGACGTCCGCCTGGCCTCCCGACGCGGGGGACAAGCCCCCGCCCTACGGGGCGTCGGGGGACAACCCGGACAACCCCCCGCCCCCGCCGTGAATGTCTACGCGCCCATGGCGTGGAAGCCGGCGTCGACGTGGAGGCACTCGCCGGTGATGTTGCGGGCCAGGTCCGAGCACAAAAACACCGCCGCGTTGGCGACGTCCTCGGCGTCGATGGGCCGGCGCAGCGGCGAGCGCTTGCCGGTCTCCTCCGCCATGGTCTGGATGTCGCCCACGGCCTTGGCCGCGCGCGACGCGTAGGGCCCCGCCGAGATGACGTTCACGCGGTGGCCCTCCTCGCCCACGAACCACGACAGCGTGCGCGCGTCGGACTCGAGCGCCGCCTTGGCCGAGGCCATGCCGCCGCCGTAGTAGGGAACCACGCGCTCGCCGGCGAGGTAGCTGAGGGCGATGAAGGCGCCGCCGCGCCCCTTCATGAGCGGGCCGAAGGCGCGGGCGAGGGCCACCAGCGAGTAGGAGGACACGCTCATGGCAGTCAGGTACGCGCCACGGCTCGTCTCGAGGTGCGTCTTGGCGATCTCGGGCGAGAACGCCACCGAGTGCACCACGACGTCGACGGCGGAGGTGAGCTCCTGCACCCTGGCGACGCAGCCGGCGATGGAGACGTCGCCGTCGTAGCCCTTGGTGGCGCGCTGCGCGGGGCTGATGTCCGCCTCGGTGTCGATGGAGACGTCGCAGGGCAGGATGGCCTTCGGCTTGAATTCGCCGGCCCCGAAGGGCAGCTTGCGGCTCTCCGCGTTCTGCGCGCGCGTCATGATGCGCTCGACGATGGAGAGCACGCGCGGATGGCAGCCGAGGATCACCTCGGCGCCCGCGGCCTGGAGCGCACAGGCGATGTGCCACGCGAACCCGACGTCGTCCGCGACACCGGTGACGAATGCGGTCTTGCCCTTGAAGTCGATGGGGATCATGAACCGGGCGTTAAACTTGACGTCGTCGACGTACAAGGGGGAGCCTCCCGATCATGTTCGCGGTTTCCCTGGTCTTCGCCCTCGCCCCCGCCGTCTCCGCGGGCGCCCCCGTGGTGGAGGCGGCGCCGAACATCTACGGCCAGACCGGTGTGGTGCGCACCACCAGCGCCGAGACGCGCGGAGACATGGCGTTCGCCCTCGGCGCCCAGGGCTTCGGCGCGTACCAACACGACTTCATCGTGGGCGGCAAGGACGACGACAACGTCCTCCTCGGCGGAAACGTCTTCCTCTCGGGCGCCTTCTTCGACCTGCTCGAGGTCTCCGTGGCCTCGCGCGCGGGCAGCGACGCCAACTCCAAGCTCGCGCCGGCGCAGTTCTCCGTCGGTGACCTCTACCTGTCGCTCAAGGGCGGCTACCCCCTCGGCCCGGTCGCCGTCGGCGCCGACGTTCGCGCGCTCTTGCCCACGAGCATCGACAGCGCCGGCTTCGACTTCGGCAACTTCGGGGTCACCGCCCAGGGCCTCGTCACCGCCGACCTGCACCGCTCCATGGACATCCCGCTGCGCGCGCACCTGAACGCGGGCTTCGTCTACCAGCAGGGCAACCAGCGCGGCGGCACCAACTTCTTCGAGGAAAACCCCAACTTCTACTCGGGCGTGCAGGGGCAGCTCACCGCGCTCGCCGCCGATCAGTGGTTCTACCATCAGGTCATCGCCGGCCTCTCCGTCGAGGCGCCGCTGCCGTACGCCACCCCGTTCCTCGAGACCTGGTACCAGACCGCCATCGAGGTGAACGACAACCGTGGCGCCAAGGGGAAGCCCTACGACTTCCTGAACGACGCGCACCTCACGGTCACGCCGGGCGCGCGCTTCACCGTCGGCGGCGGCATCACCTTCGACGTCGCCGTCGACATCGGCCTCACCGGCGGCGGCAAGGGCGGCACGGACGTGAACGAGCTGGTGTCGGGCCAGCCCATCAACCCGCTGTGGACCGCGCGCGCGGGCCTCACCTACACGTTCGATCCCGTGCACGGCGGCGCCGTGGTCGCCGGCCCCGCGGGCGGCGGGTCGTCCTCGACGGGACAGGTGAAGGGCTGCGTCACCGACCAGCGCAACAACCCCATCCCCGACGCCATCGTCACCGGCGACGCCCTCGCCGGCGCCCGCATCGCCACCGACCAGTCCGGCTGCTTCCTCACGCCGCCCGTGGCCACCGGCGACGTGCAGCTCACGGTGGAGAAGGAGGGCTTCGAGCACACGACGCTGTCGACGTCGGTCGGCCGGGGCGAGGTCGCCGAGGCCAACGCACAGCTCAAGGCCACCGAGGGCCCGCAGGTGGTTCGCTCGGGTGGGGTGGCGCGCATCGTCGGCTGGGTGACCAACAAGGACGACGAGACCATCGAGGCCGACCTCGAGCTGTGGGACGGCACGGGCGTGAAGCCCGCCGGCAAGTCCGTGGGCGGCGCCTTCGACCTGCAGGCGCAGGCGGGCAGCGTCATCGTCGTGGCCAAGGCCGACGGGTACCTCGCGCAGGGGGCCGCCGTCGTCGTCGACGCGGGCGGACACGGGCGCGCGAGCATCGTGTTGAAGAAGGCGGGCAAGTCCAAGAAGGCCGCGCTCTCCCACGACAAGATCACCGTCAAGGGCAAGGTGCCGTTCCAGTTCAAGAAGCCGCGGCTGCAGTCCACCTCGGAGTACGTCCTCGACGACGTCGTCGACGTGATGCTCAGAAACCCGGCGCTCAAGGTGCGCATCGACGACTACGCGGAGCCCCTCGGCTCGCCCGAGGCGAGCCAGAAGCTCGCCGACGAGCGCGCCGCCGCCGTCGCCGACTACCTGATCCAGCACGGCGTGTGGCCGGCGCGGCTCTCCACCAAGGGCGTCGCCGCGGCGAGCGCGCGGAACCGCCGGGTGGACTTCGTGGTCCTACCCTGACCCACAGCGGCGCCAGATCGCGCCCGGCGGCTCGTGCGTTCCCCGGGGATCAGGCGCCGCCGCCGTCTGCGTCGTAGTCTCAGCGCGAGAGGAGCCCATGCCGCCGTCCCCAGAACGCACCGTGATGTTCCAGTTGCCGAGCGTCCTTTCCGGGACGGTCGCGTGCATCGCCGGCACCGTGGCGGGGCGGTCGTGGGATTCTGTCGGCGGGCACCTTCGTCATCGGGCGCGTCGAGGGCAGCGACCTGCACCTGCCGAGCGAGCCCGGCGTCTCCAAGACGCACGCGAAGATCGTCGCCGAGGGCGAGAGCTACGTCCTCGTCGATTGCGAAAGCAGGAACGGGACCATCGTCAACGGCGTGCCCGTGCAGCGGCAGGTGCTCGAGGACGGCGACGAGATCCGCATCTGCGGCTGCGTGCTGCGCTTCGCGCAGCGGTCGGCGGCGGGCGCCGGCGGCACCAAGGTCCGCAACATCGATCAGCCGACCGACGACTCGAAGCGCACGCCGGGCGTCGACGGCGGCCACGACGCGCCGCCGCCACAGGACTCCGATCGTCCGCCGGCGGCGATGGATCTGTCGCCGCCGCCGCAGCAGCACCCGCCGCGCAACCGCGTGCTGGCCATGTGGTACGCGGGCGGCCTCGTCGGCTCGTTGCTGTTCGGCGGCGCGCTCGCGGCCGTGATGGTGCTGCGCGCGACGCCCGCCGACGCCGCCGTGGCCTCCGCCGCCGACGTCGCGGCCGGGGCCGCGCACGACGGCGCCGCGGCCAGGGGCGCGCATGCCGACGGCGCCGCGGACAAGCCCGCGGCCGACGATGCGGCCCCCCCCGGCGCCGAGGGCGGGAAGGCCGGCGACGGGAAGGCCGGCGACGCCGCTGCCGCCGACGCCGCGGGTGACGACGCCAACGGTGACGACGCGAAGGCCGGCGACGCGGAGGCCGGCGACGCCAAGGACGGCGACGCGAAGGCCGGCGACGCGAAGGCCGGCGACGCGAAGGCCGGCGACGCGAAGGCCGGCGACGCCAACGTGGCCGCGGTGGCCGCGGCCGAGAAGGACGTGCCCAACGACGACGTGGACGCGGCGCCGGACGCCGCCGACAAGGCGCCCGAGCGCCACCACGCCCGCCGCCACAGCAGCCGCTCGTCGGCGTCGAGCGCGTCGTCGTCGTCGTCGTCGTCGGACGACGGGGACGGCCGCGCCTACGGCGCCACCGTCGACGGCGGCCACAGCGAGAGCCTGCGGACCAAGAGCGGTGGCCAGGTCAAGAGCGTCGAGGCCAAAAACGGTGACGACGTCAAGAAGGGCCAGGTGCTCGTCAGCTTCGACGCCGGCGACAACGCCAACGCCGTCGCCACGCTGCGCGATCGCATCGCGTCGCTCGAGGGCGTCGACGATGACGACGCGCGCCGCGACCTCGCCGCCGCCAAGGAGAAGCTCTCGGCGCTGCAAGGCAAGGCGGGCGGGCCCATCGTCGCGGGCATGTCCGGCAAGCTCACGGGCTTCACGGTGGCCGAGGGCGCGGTGCTCAAGCCCGGCGAGACCGTCGGGCGCATCGTCGAGGGTGAGGCCTCCAAGCGCGTGCGCGTCAGCGTTCCCCGCAGCGCACACGTCCGCCGCGGGCAGGACGCCACGCTGGTGCTGAAGCACGGCGGCGAAGGGGCGGGCAAGGTCGCGAGCGTCAGCGGGCACACCGTCATCGTCGACTGCGGCGATCTCGACGCCGACGAAGTCTCCGCCGTGAAATTCTGACGTCCAACGACGCGAACGCTGCCGCGCGCGCCGGGGACGAGCGCCGCGACGTCGTCGCGCGCAGATCGGGCAGCGCGCGACCTCGTCGGACGCGCCGTGATACGATCGACGCACGAGGTCGGGCATGGAGCTGAACGACATCCTCACGGTGGCCATCAAGGGCGGTGCTTCGGACATCCACCTGAAGGCCGGGTTGCCTCCGATGTTCCGCATCGACGGCTCGTTGGTGCCGTTGAAGGACGCCAAGCGGCTCTCCCCCGAGGACATCGGCCGCATGGCGTTCTCCATCATGAACAACTTCCAGAAGGAGAAGTTCAAGGAGGACAACGAGATCGATCTCGCCTACGGCGTCCCCGGCCTCGGCCGCTTCCGCGTGAACGTGTTCATGCAGCGCGGCACCGTGGGCATCGTCTTCCGCGTCATCCCGTTCAAGATCCTCACCATCGAGCAGCTCAACCTGCCCAAGGTGCTCGAGAAGATCGCCACCGACGAGCGCGGCCTCATCCTCGTCACCGGCACCACCGGCTCCGGCAAGTCCACCACGCTCGCGGCGCTCATCGACTACATCAACACCAACCGCACCGCGCACATCATCACGGTCGAGGACCCCATCGAGTTCCTCATCCGCGACAAGCGCTCCATCGTGAACCAGCGCGAGGTCGGCGTGGACACCAAGTCCTTCGCCCGCGCGCTCCGCAGTGCGCTGCGTGAGGATCCCGACGTCGTGCTCGTCGGCGAGATGCGCGATCTCGAGACCATCGAGATCGCCATGACCGCGGCCGAGACCGGCCACCTCGTGCTCTCCACGCTGCACACGCTCGACGCGCCCGAGACCATCACGCGCATCGTGGCCGCGTTCCCGCCCTACCAGCAAAAGCAGGTGCGGCTGCAGCTCGGCTCCATCCTGAAGGCGGTGGTGTCGCAGCGCCTCGTGCCGCGCGCCGACGGCCGCGGCCGCGTCGCGGCCGTCGAGATCATGCGCGCCACCGCTCGCGTGAAGGAGCTCATCGAGGACAAGGACCGCACCAAGGAGCTGCACGACGCCATCGCCCAGGGCGTGACGACGTACGGCATGCAGACCTTCGATCAATCCTTGATGCAGCTCCTCACCCACCAGCTCATCAGCTACGACGAGGCGCTGCGCCAGGCCACCAACGCCGACGACTTCGCGCTGCGCGTGAGCGGCGTCGGCGGCACCTCCGACAGCCAGTGGGACCAGTTCGACGCCAGCGCAGGCGGCATGCGCCCGGGCATGCGCGCCGGCCAGCAGCAGTTCACGCCGCAGTCGCAGCCGCAGGCGCCTGCGCCGCCGCAGCAGCGCGCGTCGACCAACCCGTTCCAGCAGCAGATCCCGTCGCGGCCGGGCGGCGCTCCCGTGCCGGCCCCGGCCGTCGCGCAGCCCGCGCCGGTGGCGCGGCCCGGGGCGCCGCAGCAGACGCAGCAGCAGCCGAAGTCCGACGACGACTTCCAGATCGAGCGCTTCTGACGCCGGCGCGTGCCGCGGGCGGCGCCGGCGCCGACGAGCAACACGCTCGGTGGCTGTCCGATATGTCTGTGAGCGGGATCAAGGGGCGCGGGGCCCCCCGTCGTGGCACCATGGATCCTTCGGAGGTTCGGATGAAGCGCGCGCTCTTGACCCTCGCCGCCCTCGCGGCTCTCACCGGCTGCATGGTGGAGCGTCCCTACGTCTCGCCGCCGGACGGCAGCGACGGCCAGGACCCGATCGCGCCCGGCGCCACCAACCTCAGCGCCACCGACGGCCGCGTCTTCGGCGACATCGGCGCCGTGCGCAACTTCGACGCGCCCGTCGATCAGGTCGACGCGTGGTTCAACCCCGACTGGCAGTCCACGAGCATCACGCTGACCGCCAACGACCCCCAGGGGCGCATGGGCATGGTCATCCTCGACATCGACGGCGTGGACCTCCGCAACGTCCGTCCGGGCACGTACACGTACACCACGCAGAGCGTGGACGCGTCGCTCGACGGCGGGTACGTGAACGTCACGGGCTGCTCCAGCTCGGTCGACTCCTACTACGACGAGCCCGGACAGCAGGGCACCATCACGGTGCAGGACACCAACGCCGGCCGCAAGATCACCGTGGACAGCGAGCTCCCCATGGTGGACGGCGACGGCGCCTTCACCACCAGCACCAGCGTCGCCCACGGCAGCTTCACCCTCGAATAATCTCCCCGGGTGCTGCCCGGCCCGCCTCTGTTCGGCGCCCACCCCTGTGCCCTCACCGGCACCGTGGTGGGCGGTCGCTATGAGATCCTCGGCTCGCTGGCGCGCGGCGGCATGGCCGAGGTCTTCCTCGCCAAGCAGACAGGCTTCGACGGCTTCGAGAAGCTCGTCGCGGTGAAGACCATCGCCGGCCGGCACGCCGACGACGAGTACTTCGTGGCCATGTTCCTCGACGAGGCGCGCACGGCGGCGGACCTGCGCCACCCGAACGTCGTGCAGACCTACGAGGTGGGCGTCGACGGCGACACGTACTTCATCGCCATGGAGTTCCTGCAGGGGCTGTCGCTCGCGCGCATCCAGCAGTCGCTCGACGAAAGCGGCAGAAGCGCGCCGCTCGACGTGGCGGTGCAGATCATCCGGGAGGCCGCGGCGGGCCTCCACCACGCGCACAAAAAGACCGACCTCCAGGGCAAGCCGCTCGGCATCGTGCACCGGGACGTGTCGCCGCAAAACGTGCTCGTCACCGTCGACGGCGTCACGAAGATCGTCGACTTCGGCATCGCGCTCGCCAACCAACGCTCCATCGTGACGTCGACGGGCGGGCTCAAGGGCAAGTACCCGTACATGTCCCCGGAGCAGGCGCGCGGCGAGAACATCGACGCCCGCAGCGACCTGTTCGCGCTCGGCGTGATGCTGTGGGAGCTCACCGTCCGGCGCACGCTGTTTCGCCGCGACAACGAGATCCAGACGCTCGACGCCGTGCGCGGCTGCGAGGTGCCGAAGCCGTCGTCGCTGGTGGCGGACTATCCCCGCGTGCTCGAGGACGCCGTGCTCGCGCTCCTCGACAAGGACCCCGACGCGCGGCCGGCCGACGGCGCCCGCGTCGTCGCCATGCTCGAGCACGTGGAGCTTCAGCTCGGCTTCACGCCGCGCACGTCCAAGCTCGCGTCGTTCCTCGAGGATGCGTCGACGGAGCGCTCGCAGGACCCGCTCGCGCGGATGGCCAACGCGCCCACGGCCCTGGGCTCCGCGTCGCTGCGAAGCGGCCCCGCCGTGGCGGTGCGCCCGGCGACGTCGCCGAGCGCCACGCTCACGTTCGGCGCGTCGCCGAAGAAGAACCGACGCGGGCTGTTCGCCGCGGCGGCGCTCGGGGTGGCCGCGCTCGTCGTCGGCGTCGCCATCGCCGTGCCGGAGGGTCGCGCGCCGCAACCAGCCGACGCGGGCGTCGCGCGCGCGGGCGACGCCGGCGCGATCGTGATGGCCGCCGCGCCTGCCGGCGTCGTCGACGCGGGCGCCGACCAGGGCACCGTCGCGGGCGCCAGCGGCGCGGGCGCCGGCGACGCGGCCGTCACGGACGCGGCCGGCATCGGGGCGGCCGTCGTCGACGCGGGGAGGAAGGCGCGGGGGCACGAGCACCACGCGAAGCACCGCGCCCCGGTGCCGCCGCGCGTCGTCGACGCGGGCACGGCGCCGGCGGGCTTCGGCGTCCTGCGCTTCACCGACGGCAACCCGTATTACGAGGTGCACCTCGACGGCAGAGACGTGGGCCCCACGCCGCGCTTCATCAAGCACGTGCCCGCGGGGACGCACCGCGTGCAGCTCCTCGCCGCCGACACCGGCGCCGTCGTCCTCGACCGCAGCGTCGAGATCCAGGCCGACAGGACGCAGACCGTCTCGGCGCGCTGACGGCGCCCCACGACGTCAGCCGGGGTTGCCGAAGCGGAAGATCTCGGCGTGGGCGCCGTTGTCGTCGAGGCGGCCGACCAGGACCTCATCGACGCCGTCGCCGTCGACGTCGGCGGCGATCATGCGGCAGCGCCCGGGCGCCACGCAGCCGAGCGGCAGCGCCCCCGCCACCCGCGCGCCGTCCGCGCCCTTGGGCCCGGCGATGATGAGCTGCGCGTCGTCGCGGCCGCCGGTGTCGTCGTCGGGGCCGGGCACGACGAGCACCGCGAGCTCGGCGTCCGAGTCGTCGCCGGGCCGCGTGAAGTGACCGGGCGCGATGGCCACCGGCCGGAAGGGCACGCGGAGCTCGGCGGTGGTCTCGAACGCCTCGGCGCCGTCGAGCGTGAAGCTGCCGACCTCGAAGCCGCCGAGGCTCGCGACCGGGAGCAGCAACAGGCCGGTCGCCGGATCGGTGGCGATGGCGGGGCCGCTGGCGAGCCCGGGCGCGCTGACGGCGTTGACGTCGATGGGCGTCGCCGGATCGACGACGCCGCCGTGGGCGTCGATGAGGAACGAGGCCGTGAAGCCCACGGCGCTCAGGTCCAGCGTGCTGCGCACGAAGCGGTGCAGCTCGCCGCCCTCGACGGTGGCGGCGCACGCGGAGCCGTCCACGCGCGAGCTCGCGAGCGACGTGTTGCCGGTGAACGACACCGGCTCGAGCGCCGGCGGCGAGCCGGTGATCGCGAGCAAGTCGCTCTCGGCGGCGATGACGAAGGGGCTGTCGCCCGGGCACGCGCCGCCGGCCACCGCGCCCGCGCGCGGCGTCACCGCGCCGAGCGCCGCGCCGCCGGGGACCACGACGGCGCACCTGGATCCGACGGTGCCGCAGATGGGCTCGCCGAGGACGCTCTGGGCGTTCACCACCGCGCGGGTGGCGCCGCCGTCGACGAAGGTGCCGACGAAGGCGGTGACGGCGGCGTCGCGCGCAGGGGGCACGTCGGCGCTCTCGCTCGACGTCGTGAAGGCGCCGGCGCTGCCGGAGACGGTGGCCACCGAGACGTGCGCGTGGTTGGCGTCGCCGGCGGCGGGGCCGAGCGTGACGAAGGCCGCGGGCGCGGCGGGGATGACGGCCTGCGCGGCGGCGAGGCCGTCGACGTCGACGTCCGGGTTGGCGAACGCGACGATGCCCTGGACCGGCGGCGGGTCGGCGCCGGCGGCGAAGCGCGCGCGGGCGGTGACGACGAACGGTCCGGCGCGGGTGAGGCGGAGCTTGGTGAGGTCGACCGCGGCGGCGCCGCCCTTGACGTCGACGAGGAGCGATCCGAGCGCGGCGCCCTCGGCGTCGAGCGCGGTGAGGCGCACGGTGCCGTCCACGGGGGCGCCGTCGGCCTCGAGCACGAGATCGAGGCTGCCCAGGGTGCGCCCGTCGGTGGCGTCCTCGACGTGCGCGAAGGACGTGCCGCCGGTGAAGTCGCGCACGACGAGCAGCGCGGTGGGGTCCGAGAAGGAGGCGACCGCGCCGCGCTCGAGCGTGACGTCGACGACGGGCGCGCCCACCTTGATGGGCGGGACGGCGCCGCAGCCGGAGGCGACGACGCCGCCGGCTGCGTCGATGGCGTCGACGAGGACGAGCTTGTCGCCGGTGCGGGGCACGCGGCCGACGTCGCCGCCGTCGGTGACCTCGGCCTCGAGCACCTTGGATGAAAAGAGCGCGTCGCGGCCGACGTCGCCGAAGGCGATCTTGTCGCAGTCGATGCCCGCCTGCGCCGCGGGCGCGAACACGGAGGCGCGCAGCGTGACGTCGCCGGCGTCGACGCCCGCCGGCAGCGTGATGACGAGCTGCACGGGGGCGTAGTCGCAGCCGGCGAGGGCGGCGACGCACGCGACGGCGGCGGCGATTGCGGTCGCGGGCGGGCGCGCCTCCCGCCTGCGGGGCGTCGATCGGCTCATGGGCTCTTCACGATGGCCTTCACGGGGCTGGTGGAGGGGCGGAGCACCGTGAGCGCGGCGATGGCGACGGTGGTGCCGACGACGGCGGCGCCGACGTAGCCGCCGATGGCGATGGGGCTCAGGTACCACGGGGGCGCGGTGGCGAAGCCGACCGGGAGCTCGCGCGGCCGCTCGGGCGTAGGGCCGCGCCAGACCTCGGAGCCGGCGGCGTCTGTGGCGACGAGGGACACCTGGAGATAGACACCCTCGTCGTCGCCCAGGGAAGGCGGCCGCGTGACGGCAGGCACGTCGACGGTGATGTGGCCGCCGAGGGCGGGGGCGGGCGTGGTGGAGCACGACGGCGGCGCGTCGGCGCCCTTCACGTGCGCGCACACGCGAACGGACGAGACCATGGCGAGCGGATCGGAGACGCGCGCGACGTCGAGGCGCACGGGCTCGTCGAAGCCATAGACGTCCTCGGGCTCGAGCTCGAGCTCGAGCGCCGGCTGCCCGGCGAGCGCGCGGCGCGCGCGCTCGAAGGGGAACGTGGCCTTGGGCGACATCGTGTACGGCAGCGCGGCGCCCGGCGCGAGGATGAGCAGCGTCTTGAAGGCCTCCTCTGCGCCGGCGGCGTCGTCGGAGTAGGCGCGCGCGACGCCGAGGATCTGGTAACGCGCGAGCACGTCGTCGAACGACAACGGCCCGCTCACCGCCGCCAACGCCGACAGCGCGCCGTCGACGTCTCCGGCGGCGAGCTTGTCGCGCGCCTGCGCGATCCCCGGCGCTCCCGCCGGCGCCGGATCCGCGCGCGGGGCGTCCGCCGGCGTCGGGGCCGCCGCCGGCGCATCGGCGCGCGCGGCAGGCGCGCCCCAGACGAGGGCGGCGACGACGAGGGTGGCTGCGCGTGTCATGGGTCGGTGCCGATGCCGAAGTCCTTCATCTTTTTCAACAAGGTGTTGCGCGCGATGCCGAGCTCGCGCGCGGCGGCGCTCTGGTTTCCGCCGTGGCGATCGAGCGCGCCTCTGACGTCGACGGCGGTGAGGTAGCGCGGGTTGGGCTTCACCGCGGCGGCGGGCGCCGGCTCGGGCGCGGCGAAGGCGGCCGCGCGCTCGCCGAGGTGCCGCTCGACGTCGTCCTTCGAGACCGTCACCGCGCGCGTGCCCTCGGGCAGCTTGGCGAGCGCGACGTGCGCGCACGTGGACACCGCGGCGCGCAACTGGCGGAGCTGCCCCGGCCAGCTCGCCTCGCTGAGCACGTCCATGGCCTCGGGCGCGACGTCGACGTCGACGCCGAGCATGCGGCCCTGCTCGTCGGCGAACGCGTGCACGAGGGCCGGGATGTCCTGCCTCCTGTCGTCGAGCGTGGGCAGCTTGATCATGTGCCCCTCGGCGAGGCGCTCGCACAGGTCGTTGCGCAAGCCGCTCTGCGACAGCGCCCGCTTGGAGGCCGAGATGAGCCGAAAGCGCACGGGCCCCGGCGCGCGCGACCCCTGCGCGCCGAGCGGCGCCTGGCCCGTGCCCTCGAGGACGTCGAGGAGGAAGCCCTGCGCCACCTCCGGCAGCGACTCCACCTCGTCGAGGAACAGCGTGCCGCCGTCCGCCGCCTGCAGCTTGCCGAGGCGATCGGCCTGCGCGCCGGTGAACGCGCCCTTCACGTGCCCGAGCAATTCGCTCTGGAGCGCGACGGGGTCCACGGGCAGGCGCGCGCAGTTGACGGCGACGAACGCGCCGCGCGCGCCGCTTCGGTCGTGCACCGCGCGCGCCGCGTGCGTCTTGCCGGCGCCGGACGGCCCGAGGAGGAACACGGGCAGCGGCGTGCGCGCGGCGACGGCGATCGCCTGCTCGAGGGCGCGCGCCGCAGGCGACGTCGCGCCCCCGGCCCGGTCCCCGTCGCCGCGGCCCGGCGAGCTGTTCGACGCGCTGTGCGGCGCACCGTTCGACGCACCGTGCGAGGCGCTGCCGTCGGCGGGCGCCGCCGCGGGGGACACCGGGGGAGCGGCGAGGAGCTCGAGCCGGCACGCGCTGTCGCCGACGATGACGACGTCGCCGACCTCGAGCGCGGTCTTTTCGAGCGCGCGCAGGGCGATGCGTGCGCCGGCGCGCTCCAGGGCGCTGCCGTTGCTCGAGCCGAGGTCCTGGTACAGCCAGCGATCGTGGTCGCACGACAGCGCCCCGTGCAGCCGCGACACCTCCGCGGCGTCGAAGGCGACGTCGGCGGCGTCGTGGCGGCCGATGACGGTGCGCGCCTCGTCGTCGAGCGCGACGTCCACGGGCGGCGCGTCCGCGCGATGGATGCGCAGGCCGCGCGGCTTCGGAGGCGGCGCCGGCCGCGCCGGGGGCGGGCGCTTCAGGACCCGGCCCCGGGCCGCCGCCGTGGGCTTGTCGTCGTCGGTCACGGCGCCATCTTACAGCCAACCCCGGGGCTTGACGGAGGCGCCGCGCTCGCCCTCGCTCATCGTCGAGGAGCGGCACCAGGGGGCATGACCCGTCGTCGCCCGCCGCCGCGGCTCAGGGCGCCTTCCCGCCGACCGGCGCGGCCTCGCCGGCGGCCTTCTTCCCGGCGCCGCACGTGACCTTCACGTCCGCGGCGGCGACCTTGACGTCCTGCCGACACAGCACGGCGCCCGGCGCGCTCTCGACGACGAGGCTCCACGTGCCGGGGCCGACGCCGGGGACGTCGACGTGGGCGCTGCCGTCGGCGGCGGCGTCGGCGGAGGCGCTGACGGTGCTCTTGCCCTGGTGGAGCGTGGCGCGCGCCGAGCCCGTGCTCGAGCGGAGCGCGCGCACCATGGCGACGAGCGCCTTCACCACCGCGGGCTTCTCCTTGAGATCGAGGTTCGGCAGCATGAGCGGCGAGAGCTTGCGCGCAGGGCCGCCCTCGACGATGACGGCGGCGATGTCGTCGTCCGAGACCGACGCTTGCCAGACGGCGTCGCTGAAGCGGCGCGGGCGCGTGGGGTAACCCTGCGCGGCCGGGCCGTCGCCCTGGCCGCCGGGCCCGTGGCACATGGCGCAGCGCGTCTGGAAGATGCTGGTGGCGTCCGTCTGCGCGGCGGCGTCGACGGCGCCGGCCGTCTTGCCGGCGGCGGGGGCCTTGGGGACGCCGCGGACGTCGACGACGACGTGGACACCGGCCGCGCCGATGACCTGCGAGGTGAGGAGGAGAGCGGTGAGCACGACGCGCTTATGCCTCGGGCGCCGCGCTCGGGACAAGGGTGCGCGCCGGCGTCAGGGTGCGGCGGTGGGCTCGCCCGGGGGCAGGTCGACCGGTGCGGAGGCGTCGCGCCAGGGGCTCTCGCCGTACCGGGTGGCGTCGACGGGCTTGTCGCGCACGCGCAGGATGTAGTGCAGGTGCGGTCCGGTGACGCGGCCGGTGGCGCCGGACAGACCAATCTCCTGCTTGCGCGTCACCGGCGCGCCCTCTTTCACCTCGGGCTCGCTGAGGTGGCAGTACGTGGTCTGGATGCCGAGGCCGAGGTCGAGGATGACGTAGTTGCCGCTGATGGAGTCGCGGCTCTGGCGCTTGACGCGCCCCTTGGCGGCGGCGAGCAGCGGCGTCCCCGTGGGCACGCCGATGTCCGTCCCGTTGTGGAAGCTCCGCTCGCCCGTGACGGGGTGAACGCGCTCGCCGAACGGCGACGTCACCCGGAACTTCGGGTCGGCCGGCCACGCCAGCGTTCGCAGGCGATAGACCGCGAGCACCGCCAGCGCCCCTTGCAGCGGGCCGCGCCGCGCGCTCGGCGCGAGGAACTCGGCGTGGTGCTCGACGTCGGCAGGGTCGGGGCTGCTGCTCCGCTGCGCCTGCTCGACCGCGAGCCGCACGGCGATGGGCCCGAGCCACATCGCCTCGATGGCGAGCTCGGGGTTGTGGCCGAGCTGTTTTTCGCCGGCGGCGACCATCGCGGCGGCGTCATCGGCGTCGAGCTTCTGCTTGTGCGCGAGCGCGGGCAGGACCGCGCCTGCGCGCGGCGGCGCGTCCATCTCGCACGACGTCGGCGTGCACGCGCCGCGGGTCTGCACGAGCGCGGCGACGGCCTCGGGGTTCACCTTGGCCTTCTCCGCCGCCGCCACGATCGGGGCGGGGAGCGCCCCCTGCGCCGCCTGCGCGTTCTTCGCGGCGTCTGCGGGCGTGGACACGGCGATCTCGCGGCCCTTGAACGTCGCGAGCCACGACGGGTGCTCCTTCTGGCCGCGCGCGATGTTCACCGCGGTCTCGGCGATGGCCCCGAGCGGCGTCTTTGCGTAGACGGCGTAGACCAGCACCACCATCAAGAGCCCGTCGAGGAGGCCGCGGCGTCGACGAGGGATCTCCGTGGTGGTCACGGCGCCACCTGCACGCGCTGCACGAGCGCGAAGATGTCGTGCGACGTGAGGCCGGCCACGGCGAGCGGGAGCGCGACGACGAGCAGCCACCAGCCGCGCGCATGCAGCCGCGCGAACGCGAGCGCGAGGGCGGCCCGCGGGAAGCGATGCGGTTTGGTCCGGCGCGCGGCCGCCTTGTCGCGCGCCTTGTCGAAGCGGGCGCGTGAGCGCAGCAACGCGCCGTGGAGGAGGTCGGGCAGGAAGCGCCACACGAGGAGCGCGGCGGCGAGGATGCCCGCGCCGGCGGCGACGTGGCCGGACCAGAGGAGCTCGGGGAACAAGCGCTGCAGGGCGTGGCGCGTGAAGCCCTCGACGGCGAGGGCGGCGGTGGCGGCGCCGCCGAAGGCGAAGCAGAAGAGCGTGGGGATGACGGCGAGGCGCTCGACGTCGAGGGGCGACAGCGCCGCTCTCATCTGCCGCGCGCTGGCGACGACCTCCGGCAGGAGCCCCTGCGGGTCGTCGTCGACGTGGCGGCCCCAGGCGAGGTCGATGAGGAGGATGTCGAGCAGGAGCTCCGCGACGAGCGCGAGGCCGAGGGCGAGCTTGTCCTTCTCGCCGAGGTCGATGAACGTGGCGAACGACGCCGACGCCTTGAGCGCGGTCTCCTGAGCGATGGCGCCGCCCTGCGCGAGCCAGTCGAAGAAGCCGGCGGCGGTGTTGTCGACGGCGAGGTCGACGGCGTCGACGATGTCGTAGACGACGTCGTCGAGGTGGTCGGCGGCGAGGTGGACGCCCATGAACACCAGGCAGATGGCGGCGACGCGGCGCACGAGGCGCCGCTGGGAGCCGATGGCGTGGCTGATGCCGTTCAGCACGGAGCCTCCCCGCGGCAGGCAACGAGCCTTGGGCGTATGGTCTCGCCGGTCATCAAGCGCGCCTCTCCCTCGGTGGAACGCGCGGGATCGCGCGGAGTTCCGGTGCTGATGCAAAAATCCCAGATCTGCGACGGATATTCGTAGAGGAGCCTGCTTTTGTCCGCCTCCGAGGCAAGTCCGCGCCGTGTCCTGGTCGTCGTGCGTGATACCGCGCACGCCCGAGACGACGTCGCGCCCGTGTGGACGCTGCGCGAGCTGTTCGACCGGCTGATCGCGTGGGCGCTGCTCGCCGACGGCGGCGTGCGCGACAATCGGGCGGCGCTGTGGGCGACGGCGGAGGCGCTGGCGCAGGGCGGGGCGCTCCTGCCGCGCATCGCGCACGACGCCGACGACCTGCGGCGCGCGTTGCTCCACGGCGGAGCGTCCGCCGCCGAGGTCGCGCGCGCGCTCGACGACGGCGACAGCGGGCGCGCCGGGGAGCTCGCGACGCTGTTTGCGACGCTGGCGGCGGCGGAGCGTCGTTTGGCGGCGGCGGAGCGCGTCGACGGCGCGGCGGCGCTCGCGCGGGCGGTGCAAATGCTCGAGCGCGGCGAGGTGCCGGCGGCGCTGCGGGCGTTCGACGCCGTCGAGGTGCGCGAGCTCGTGGAGCCGAGCGACCTGGAGCTGCGGGCGTTGGTGGCGCTCGCGCGCGGGGGGATCTCCGTGCGCGCGTCCGTGCCCATCGATTCGCTCGGCCGGGGGCTCCTGGCCGGCGTGGAGCCCGTGCTGCGCGCCCTCGAGGCCGCCGACGACGCCGACCTCGAGCTCGAGCTCGTCGACGTCGCGGAGGGCGCGCGCGCCGACGGCACCTCCGGCTTCGCGCGGGCCTGGTACGGGGGCGGCGTGGCGCCGGGGGCGTCCGTCGAGGTCGCGCTGTGCGCCGACGAGGCCGCCGAGGCGCGCGACATCGCTTCGGTGGTCGCGGCGTGGCGCCGCGAGCGCCCGGGCGCGCGCGTCGCCGTCGCGTTGCGCACCGTCGACGACGGCGCCGCGCGCATCGCCGACGCGTTGTCCGCGCACGGGACCCCGGTGCGCATCGGTCGCCGCACGCTCCTCGCGGCTCCCGCGGCGCGGCTGCTCCTCGACGTCGTCGCCCTCGCCCGCGACGGCGCGCCGCGCGACCGGCTCGTCGCCGTCCTCGCGAGCCCGGCGCTCACCGGCGCGCTGTCGTCCGCCGAGGGCGCGCGCGTGCTGCGCGTGCTGCGGCTCGCCGCCGCGCGCACCGACGTCGAAGACGCGCAGCGCCCACGCGGCGGCTACCGCCACCGCCTCGAGCGCTACCGGAGCGGCCTCGAGCTCGAGCAGGAGCGCCACGAGGTAGACGTCGCCCTCGGCCACGTCGAGCGCGCCCTCGGCTTCGCCGCCCGCCTCCCGAAAGAGGCCACGCTCCTGCAGCACCTCGAGGCCCTCCGCGCCGTCGCCGGTGTGATCTTCGAGGACGGTGACCGCCTCGGCTGCGCCGACGTCGTCGACCTCCTCGACGAGTCCCTGCGCGCCTGCGCCGCCGTCGCCGGCGACGCAGGGGATCGCGTCGCGCTCGCCGCCGTCGCCACGCTCCTCGAGCGCGCGCTCGAGCGCGCCCCCGGACCCGCGCCCGCCGTCGACGCCGACGACGCCGTGGAGATCCTCGCGCTCCCCGAGCTCGTCGGGCGCGCCCTCGATCACGTCGTCATCGCCGGCTGTGTCGAGGGCCGCCTCCCGCGCACCGAGCGCAAGGAGCGGCTGCTCGCCGACGCCGACCGCGCCCTCGTCAACAAGGCGCTCGGCCGGCGCGCGCTGCGGCTCATCGACGACGACCCGCTCGAGCCGTCGCCGGTCGCGCGGGCCCAGGCGCTCGAGCCGCTGTGGTTCCTCGGCGCCGTGCGCGCCGCCGGCCGCTCGCTCCTCCTCAGCGCGCCGCGGCGCGACGGCCGCGGGCGCGAGCTGTCGCCGAGCGTCTTCCTCCTCGAGAGCGAGCGCGCCCTCGCAGGGCAGGGCGCCCGCTTCGCGCGGGAGCCGTCGCCGCGGGCGGTGGCGGTGCGCGCGGCGGGCCTGCGCGCCGGGGGCGCGCTCGACGACGACCACGCGCGCGCGCTCGGCTTGTCGCCGGGCCTCGTCGCGCACATCGACCTCTGCAAGCGCATCGCCGACGAGCGCGCGCGCTTCTTCTTCCACAAGGGCAGCCGGCCGCTGTCGGCGGTGCGCGCGCCGTTCGCGTTCGCGGTCGACCCCGAGCGCATCAGCACGACCTTCGCTGGCTCGTTCGGGCTCTCCGCCGCGCGCCCGCTGACGCCCACGCGGCTCGAGGCGCTCGCGTCGTGTCGCATGCACGGCTTCCTGCAGCACGTGCTCAAGGTCGACGTCGACGCGCCCGCGGGCAACGCCGCGGACGCCCGCGTGATCGGGACGCTCGCGCACGCCGTGATGGAGCGCTTCTTTCGCGAGCGCAAGGCGAGGAACGTCCCCGCCTCCCGTGTCACCGACGCGGACCGCGAACGCGTGCGCGCGCTGCTCGCCGAGGAGGCCGCGCCCGTCATCGCCTTTCGCGCCACCGGACACCTCGGCGCCATTCGCGCGCAGATCGAGTGGCTGGAGACCGCGCTGGTGCGCGCGGTGTCGATGCTCGCGCGCGACCCGCGCGTGGGAGGTGTGGAGCCCGTGGACTTCGAGGTCGCCGTCGGCGTCGGAGAGGGCGCACTGCCGGCCTCGTCGCTCGAGGTGGGCGGGCGCACGCTGTGGCTCGGCGGCGTCATCGATCGCATCGACGAGGGCGCGGGCGCGCGGGCGGTGATCGACTACAAGACGTCGAGCACGGGGGCCATTCGCAGGAAGGCGCGCGTCGACGCGCTGTTCGAGAAGCACTTCCAGTTGCTGCTCTACCTGCGCATCCTCGAGGCGCATCGGCCTACGCCGGAGGGCACGTCGCTGCACGGGTACCTGGTGTCCTTGCGCGACGGCACCACCAGCAGCGACGTGGCCGAGGTCCCCGATCTCCGCGCGCGCGTCCTCGACGACGCGCGCGAGGACGGCCTCGCCGCGGGCGTCGGCCGCGTGGTGCTGCCCGTCCTCGAAGGCACGTTGCCGCCCGACGCCGGCGACCGCTGCGACACCTGCCGCCTGCAGCGCATCTGCCGCATCCCGTTGGCGCCCGAATTCGCCCCGGACATCGACGACGTCGACGAGGGGAGCGGCGTATGACCCTGAACGACCGCGGGCGCGACGATGAGGGCGCCACGGCTGAGGGCGCCGCCGCCCGCAACGTCGTCGTCGTCGCCGGGGCGGGGACGGGGAAGACGCACGCGCTCGTCGAGGCGTACCTGGAGTGTCTCCTCGGGCTCGACGACGCCGCGCGCCCGCGCTCGCCCGAGCAGGTCCTCGCCATCACCTTCACCGAGAAGGCGGCCGCCGAGATGCGCGCGCGGGTGCAGCGCCGCCTCGGCGACCTGATCTTCCAGACCGCGCGCGAGGAGACGCTCGCCGCGCGCCTCGAGGCGCAGCGCGGGCGCGGCGGCTTCGACGTCGACACCCGCGTCCTCGAGGGGCTGCGCCGCGCCGTCAGCGGCGCCCCGATCCACACGTTCCACGCGTTTTGCGCGCGCGTGCTGCGCGACCACGCCCTCGCCGCCGACCTCGATCCGGCGTTCTCCATCCTCGAGCCCGACGACGAGCGCCGCCTCCTCCACGAGAGCGCCGAGGCGTGCGTCCTCGACGCGCTCGCCGCCGGCGCGTCTCGCGGCGTCGCGGAGCTGGTCGCGCGCGTGGCGCTGCGCGGCTTCGGCGAGCGCAAGGGCCTCGTCGAGTGCCTGGTGGACCTCCACGGCACGCTCGCCGAGCGCGGCTTGTCCGCCGGGGACCTCGGGCTCGCCGCCGACGCCAGCGGCGGCGTCGACGACGCGCTCGTCGCCATCGACACCGCCCTCGACGCGGTGCGCGCCCGCGCCACCGGCAACGGCGTCGCGCGCTGCGCCTTCGTCACCCACGCCAAGGCCGCGCTCGTCGCTGCCTGGGCCGACACCTCGGACGACCCGGAGCCCCGGGTGGCCCGCGCCTTCACCGAGCTTCGCGACGCCGCCGGCGGCAACTGGGGCGGCAACCGCGTCGCCGAAGAGCGCAGGAGCCTCGTCGCCGCCGTCGACGCCGCCGGCGCCGCGCTCGTCGACGCGTTCACGCGCAATCTCGCGCCGGTGGTGCGCGAGCTGCTCGTCGCCCTCGACGAGCGGCAGCGGCGCGAGAAGCAGGCCCGCGGCTTCCTCGCGTTCGGCGATCTCCTCGTGCGTACGCGCGACCTCCTCGCGTCGAGCCCCAGCGTGCGCGCGCGGGTGAAGGGGCGCTTCGCGCGCGTGCTCGTCGACGAGTACCAGGACACGAGCCCCGTGCAGGAAGACGTGCTCGCGCTGCTCCTCGAGGATCCGACGCGCGGCGCGCCGCTCGCCTCGAGCGTCCGCGCGCCCGGCGGCGCGGCCACGCTGCTCGGCGCCGTGGCGCTCGGCGCGGGGCGCGGGTTCCTCGTCGGCGACCCCAAGCAGAGCATCTACGGCTTCCGCGGCGCCGACGCCGGCGTCTTCGGGCGCGCGCTCGACGTCGTCGCGGCGTCGCCCGCGGGCGAGCGCCGGGAGCTGGCGGCGTGCCGCCGATCCCTCGCGCCGGTCGTCGACGTCGCCAACCTCGTGGCGTCGGTGGCGCTGCCGCGCGGCCGCTACGGCGTGGACCCGGCGCAGATCGTCCCGCTCGCGGCCGTGCGCGGCGGCGACGGCGCGGCGGGCGAGCACTGGCGCGTGGCGCCGCTCGAGGAGACGGGCGGCGCAGGGGAGCAAGCGGGACCGCGGCTGTCGCCGCACGAGCTCGAGTCGCTCGTGGTGGCGCGCCGGCTGCGCGAGCTGTTCGACGCCGGCGTGCACGCGCCTCGCGACGTCGCCGTGCTCGTGCGCCGCGGCAAAGCGGCGGTGCCGTTGGCGCGCGCGCTGTCGCGCGCGGGGATCCCGTCCGTCGTCGTCGGCGGCGACGGCTTCTACCAGCGCCCCGAGGTGAGCGACGTGGTCGCCGCGCTCACGCTCGCCGCCGATCCCACCGACGAAGTCGCGCTGTGGACGGTGCTGCGCTCGCCGCTCGTGGGCGTGCCCGACGACCAGATCCTGGCGCTGTACGCGCAGCTCGAGAAGGCACGCGGCCTCACCTGGGAGCGCGCGCTCGTCGCCGCCACCCGCACCGACGCGATCCACGCCGACGTGCGCGAGCGCTTGCGCGCGTTCGGCGCCGTCCTCACCACCGTGCAGAACCGGCTGCACGAGCCCGCCTTCGATCGCACCGGCCTCGCGCGCGCAGTCGACACGTTGCTCGACGACGGCGGCTACGCGGCCGCCTGCGCCGTCGAGCGCGACGCCGCGCTGCGCCTGCGCAACCTGGAGAAGCTGCGCGCGCTGGTGGAGGGGAAGCGCGAGAGCGCGCTGGTGGCGCTCGCGCGTCTGGCGTCGTCCGTCGACGAACAGCCGCCGGAGCCGTTGGCGGCGGCGCTCGACGGGCCCGAGACCGAGGCGGTGCGCATCATGACCATCCACCAGGCGAAGGGGCTCGAGTTTCCCGTCGTGGTCCTCGCCGACGCCGGCTCCGGCCTGCGCGGCGAGACCGACGACGTGTGCTTCGACGCCGCCGCCGGCCTCGCCGTCACCGCCCGCGGCCGGCCCATCGCCGCGTGCGCGCAGAAGGCCGCGCGCGCTTCGGGCTCGCTGTCGGCCACGGCAATCCAACGCGTGCGCCGCGCGCTGCGCGAACGAAGCGAGTGCGAGCTCGCGCGCCTGCTCTACGTCGCCGTCACGCGCGCACGCGACAAGCTCTACGTCGTGGGCGCGCCGCGGCGAAAGGGCGCCGGCTCGCTCCTGGGCATCCTCGACGTCGTGCGCGCGTCGGACACCCCGCGCTTCGACGCGTTGCTGCCGCGCATCGAGGTCGTCCCCACGGTGGCACCTCGCGCACCCGCTCCGGTCGTCCCCGCCGGCGAGGGCGCCCCCGCCGGCGAGGGCGCCCCCGTCCGCGAACGCCCCGCGGAGGGGCTGGCGTCGCAGGCCCCGGTTGCGTCGGCGCGCCGGCGGCTGCGCGCGTCGGACATCGGGCGCGCGCTCGAGCGTCAGCCGGGCTTGTTCGGGCAGGCGTCGTCGCCGGGGTTCGAGGCCGTCGACGAGCGGGACCGGCTGCCGCCCCGCGTGGCCGGTCGCCTGGCCCACGCCGTCATCGCCCTCGTCGCCACCGAGGCCGCGCCGCTGGTGCGCGCCGAAGGCGACGACGCCGGCTCGCTGCGCGCGGTGATCGGGCGCGCCGCGCGCGCCTGCGGCGTCGCCGACGCGCCCGCCTCGCTGCTGGAGCGCTGTGAGGCGACGCTGCGCGGGCCGGTGCGCGCGCTCCTCGCCGCCGGGCTCGCGCTGTCGTTCGAGGAGTCCGTGCGGCTCGAGCGGGGCGGCGTCGTCGTCGAGGGGAAGGCCGATCTCGTCGCGCGCGGCGCGGCGCAGACCGTCGTCGTCGAGCTCAAGCTCGCGGAGGCGCGCGCGCGGGGCGACGCGGCCGCCCTCCAGGTCAGCAGCTACGCGGCCTCGCTCGAAGAGCGCGGGGCGCCGGGGGTACACATCGCTACGTGGACCCTCGGCGACGAGGCGCCGTCGCCGGCGACGCCGTTCGGCCGCGCGCTCAAGGGCAAGCTCGAGCGCGCCCTCGGCGCCCTCGGGGCCTGAGGCCCGCGCGGACGTCGACAACGCGGCGGGAGGGATTCCGGCGGGGTGTCGTGCCGCGGGGTGCCCTGCTAAAGAAGATGGATGCGTAAGCCGCTGCCGCCGGGGTTCGCGTCGAGGCTCGAGCAGATCGTCGGGTCGCGCTACGCGCTCACCGATGACGAGGCGCTCGGCCGCGCCAGCCGCGACGAGACACCGAACCTCACGCCGTCGCTGCCGGACATCGTGGTGCGCCCCGAGGACGCCGCCCAGACCGCCGACGTCGTGCGCGCCTGCGCCGAGGCCGGCGTCCCCGTCACGCCGCGCGGCGCGGGCTCCGGCAAGTCCGGCGGCTGCGTGCCCGTCGACGGCGGCGTCGTCCTTCAGCTCGACCGGCTCGCGTCCATCACCCGCATCGAAAAGGGTGACGGCACCTGCACCGTGGAGCCCGGCGTCATCCTGGAGACCCTGCAGCAGGCGGTGGAGGCGGAGGGCATGTTCTATCCGCCCGACCCGGCGTCGCTGTCGATGTGCACCATCGGCGGCAACGTCGCCGAGAACGCGGGCGGCCCGCGCGCGCTCAAGTACGGCGTCACCAGCACCTACGTCCTCGGCCTGGAGGCGGTGCTCCCCACCGGCGAGCGGATCAAGACCGGCAAGGCCACCACCAAGGGTGTCGCCGGCTACGACCTCACGTCGCTCCTCGTCGGCAGCGAGGGCACGCTCGCGGTCATCACGTCGGTCACGCTCAAGCTGTTGCCCAACCCGCGGTACGTGCAGACGGCCATCGCGGTGTTTCCGTCGTCGGAGCACGCGGTGAAGGCCACGAGCGCGGTGCTCGCCGCGGGGATCCTCCCGCGGACGCTCGAGTACCTCGACAAGGACTCCATCGCCGCCGTTCGCGCGCTCAACCCGCCGTACCGCTTCCCCAAGGACGCCGGCGCGGCGCTGCTGCTCGAGACCGACGGCGAGAGCGAGGCCGGCACGCTCGAGGCGCTCGAGCGCGCCTTGCAGGTCTGTTCGGAGCACGGCTCGCTCGACGCGCTGCTCGCCGTCGACGCGCGGCAGCGGCGCGACATCTGGCAGAGCCGCCGGTTGTTGTCCGAGGCCACGCGCAAGATCAAGAAGCGCAAGGTCTCCGAGGACATCGTGGTGCCACGGAGCAAGATCCCCGAGATGGTCGCGCGCACGGGCGCCCTCGGGGAAAAGCACGGACTGGCGACCTGCAGCTTCGGCCACGCCGGCGACGGCAACCTGCACACGCAGATCCTCTTCGACGACGAGAGCGAGCTGCCGCACGTGGACGCGCTGCTCGACGACCTCTTCGCGACGGTCATCTCGCTCGGCGGCACCATCACCGGCGAGCACGGCGTGGGGCTGTCGAAGAAGAAGTACCTGCCGCTCGAGCTGTCGCCGGACGTGCTCGCGCTCTCGCAGCGCATCAAGGACGCGTTCGACCCCGCGGGCATCCTGAACCCCGGCAAGTTCCTCCCCGACAAGATCGCGATGCGCGCGGCCAAGAGGGCGGCGACGTGATCCCGGCGGTGCTCGAAGGCGTCCACAGCGCCACCGGCCTCGCCGTAGACAACGCCGCCCGCACGTTGTGGGTGCTCGACGACGCCCGCGTGTCGATCTTCTCGCTCGACGACGTCCCCTAGAGAAGTGATCCGCATAGCGGAACAGGGTCAGCCGAGCCCGCGCCGGGTCCCGCCGGCGACGGGCCTGGCGCGCGTGCCCAGAGGGCAGCCCGACGTCGACCGCCTCAGGCCATGCGCTTGGCGTCCGAGGGACAGTTCGGGTGCTGCTTGATGAGCGTGCGCAGGTGTTGCTGCCGCTTGACCACCGGCTGCCGCATCAGGTGCGCGAGCACCGGCGGCGGCGTGGCGCCGAAGCGCGCGAGGTTCTGGATGAGCAGCGTCGACGTGTAGGTCTTCTGGCACAACAGCGACGTGGTCTGGCTGTCGAAGGGCAGGCCGGTGAGCTGCTGCAGGCAACGCCCCTCCGTGGTGAACACCAGCCCGGCGCGCTCCTCGCCGTCGGAGGTGGACCACTTGCTGCGCAACACGTAGCGCGACTTCTGCCGGTTCCGCTCGGGGATCTCGCGGTTGATGGTGACCTTGTAGACCTCGGCGAGGCGCTTGCTCTGCAACAGCCGCTTGAGCTGCGGCTCCTGCAACATGGTGTTTTGGAGGAGGAAGCGCTGTACCTGCAGGTCCCGGAAGAACTCGGCTCGCGCGATGATGACGTCGAGGCCCTGCGGCGTGCGGTGGTGCCGCGCGACCATGCGCGCGTGCGCCATGCCCGCGCGTGAGTTGTCGAAGATGCCGCGGATGACGGCGGGCAGGGGATCGAAGCACAGCGCCATCAACTGCGGGTCCTGGCCCGAGTGCGCCATGGCTTCCCGCTCCGGCGCCTCGAGCTTGCTGAGCGTCTCGTTGAAGAGCTTGCGGTAGTTGGCCTCCTCGGCCTCGCCCTTGCCGTCCGGGCTCTTGTCGTCGTCGCTCTTGCCGTCCCCGCTGTTGTCGTCCCCGCTGTTGTCGGGGCGGTCTTCGTCGTCGGTGGCGTGCGCGCGGTGCGGGCGCTCCGGCTCCTCCGGCGCGTCAATCTGTGCCTCGGGGGCGTCGGGCAGCGCGACGTCGGCCGGCACCGAGGCCAGCGCAGCGGGCGGCTCCATCTCCTCGGTGGCGCCGCCGCCGATGTCGTCGTCGCCGTCGATGGTGTTGTCCGCGAGGATGGCGCGGAGCTCCTCCGGGCTGATCTCGTCGATCTCGGTGACCGAGGACCCGCCGCCGCCGCGGTGCTGCGGCTCGGGTGGCTGCGGCGGGCGCGCGGCGCGCGCGGGGCCCACCGACGGCGGCGGCTCCGCCGCGGCAGCCTCGATGGCGCCCTGGCGCACGAGCTTGTGGACGATCTGCTTGACCCGCCCCTCAGGCAGGCCGGTGACGTGCGCGAGGTTGGTGACGGACGTGAAGCCGTCGATGCGCGAGAGCACGAACCCCTCTTCGCCGGTGAGGTTCAAATCCTCCGTCTTGGCGTCTGGCTTCGGCTTCGGCTTCCACTCGGTCACGCGCCCCAGCTTACCGCCGACGCCGGTGTGTGTGGAATCGTGAGACGTTCATGGGACAGGGATCACGCTCGTTTGCAGGACCCGGGCTGGTACCTTGATCGCATGCTGCTGTCTCGACTGCGCGCCCTCCGCATCCCGCGTCCCGTCGGTGTCCGCCTGCGCCAGGCAGCCGCCGTCACGCTCCCGGTGGCGGCCGTGGCCGCCGCCCTCTCCCTGAGCAACGCGACGGGACAGCGCTTCTTTCCGCCGGATCCGCCCACGCCGTCGCCGTACATCATCGCCCCCGCCGCCAACTCCGTGCCCGGCGCCTGCCAGGTGGGCGCGCTCGTCACCGACGGCGGCGCCGCCCGTGGCGACGTCCTCCTCCGCCTCGCGCGCGTCACCGCCGAGGGCAGCGCCGAGGTGTGGCAGGCCATCACCGACGGCACCGGCGTGCATCGCTTCCTCGATCTCCCGGCGGGCAGCTATCAGCTCACGGCGCTCACCGACAATCGCGCGCCCGCCGCCGCCGACTTCCGCTGCGGCGGTGACGACGGCCGCGCCTTCCTGACGCTCGACCTCGTGAGAGCCGACCACGTGTTGTCGGGGCGCGTGACGTCCAGCGGCGGCGCCCCCGCGCCCGGCGCCGAGATCGCCATCGGCCAGGACGTCGACGCGCGCACGTCGCTGGCAGGCACGGCGCGCATCCCCGTCGACCAGGACGGCTCGTTCCACGTGCGCATGGCGCCGGGCGACTACGTCGTCCTCGTGCAGGCGCCCAACCACGCGCCGCTCCTGCGCAAGCTGCACTTCGACGGCAGCGCGCCCGCCTCCGTCGCGCGCTTCACGCTGGTGCCCACCCCGCACGTGCGTGGCCGCGTCGTCGACGAAGACGGCGCTCCGCTGGCGGGCGCGCGCGTCTCGGTCGGCGGCATGTTCGACCCGACCCAGCGGGTGGCGAGCGTGACCACGGATGCGGACGGCACGTTCTCGCTCCCCGTCGCCGACGGCCAGGACGTCGACGTCACCGCCCACTCGGCGAAGGGCCTCGTGGCGCGCGTGTCGCTCGGCGTCGTCCACGGCGCGTACGGTCTCAGCGGCGTCAACGTCGTCGCCCGCGCCGGCCGCGCCGTCGAGGGCGTGGTGATGAAGCCCGACGGCTCCGCGTGGTCGTTCGGCGAGGTGCGCTACCGCGTCCGCGATCTCGGCCTCACCGGCGTCGAGAAGGCCGACGCCGACGGCCACTTCGTCGTCGACGGTATGCCCACGGACGCCGACGTCGAGGTCTGGGCCGAGGGCAACGCCAGCGGCGCGTGGGGGGCCCAGGTGGCCAGCCCGGGGAACAATCGTCTCGCGCTCGTGTACACCCCTCCCGCGTATTGACGCAGCGCGCGCCCGACGCCGGGCGGTGACAGGGCCATGACGGCACCCGGACCCGAGGTGCCTATTGTATCGACATGAGCACAACGAGAGTCCGCTTCACCGGCGGTTCGCCGTTCCTCGCAGACGTGCGCCAACGGGTCGACGCGCACTTCGAGCGGAGCGGACTCGCGACCACCGCCGACGGCGCCATGCGCCGAAAGACCGTCGTGTGGCTCGGGCTCGCGGTTTCGCTCTTCGTCGTCGCCGCCGGCGCGCTCGTGCCGTTTCCGTTCTCGCTCCTGGTGTGGTCGGCGCTCGGCTTCGTGCTCGCGGGGATCGGCTTCAACATCGGCCACGACGCCATCCACGGCAGCTACTCGAAGACGCCCTGGGTGAACCGCGTGCTCGCGCGCACCTTCGACGTCATGGGCGCGTCGGCGGACACCTGGGAGGTGTCGCACAACCAGGTGCACCACAGCTTCACCAACATCAAAGGGCTGGACGCCGACCTCGAGCCCGGGCCCTTCATGCGCTTTTATCCGCAGGCGACGCCGCCGGCGTTCGTGCATCGCTTCCAGCACCTGTACGCGTGGCTCCTGTACGGGCTCACCGGCGTCGTGTGGGTCTTCAAGAAGGACTTCGCGCAGCTCCGCTCCCAGGAGCGCTCCCGCAAGGTGGCGCTCAAGGTGATCGCGGGGAAGCTCGCGCACTTCGGGATCTTCCTCGGCGTGCCCCTCCTCCTCGGCGCGCCGCTGTGGGTCGCGCTCGTCTCCTACGTGGTGATGCTGGCCACCGCGGGCGTCACCCTCGCCGTCGTCTTCCAGCTCGCCCACGTCGTCGAGGGCGTGTCGTTCCCGGAGGCGCCCGCCGACGGCGTCATGGACACGCCGTGGGCGGAAAACGAGATGCACACCACCGCGAATTTCGGCCGCACCGCGCTGACGACGTTCATCACCGGCGGCCTCGATCACCAGATCGAGCACCACCTGTTCCCACGCATCTGCCACATCCACTATCCGGCCATCGCGCCCATCGTCGAGGCATGCGCGCGTGACCACGGGTTGCCGTACACGCACAGCGGGAGCTTCCTGCAGGCGCTCTCGTCACACGCCCGCCTCCTGAAGCGACTCGGAGCGGGAGAAGATGTCTGCGCCGACGACGAGGCGCGACATCGGCCGGTGATGGCGGTTGACGACGCCAGCCTCGCGTGAAACGTCGAAGATCCATGGCGCCTCGAAAAACGAAGCTCATCTTCATCACAGGCGGCGTGGTCAGCTCATTGGGGAAGGGAATCACCGCGTCGTCCCTGGGCGCGCTTCTCGAGAACCGTGGCCTCGACATCAGCATCCTGAAGCTCGACCCGTACCTCAACGTGGATCCGGGCACCATGAGCCCGTTTCAGCACGGCGAGGTGTTCGTCACCGACGACGGCGCCGAGACGGACCTCGACCTGGGGCACTACGAGCGCTTCACCCAGGCCACGCTGAGCAAGCTCAATTCGGTGAGCGCCGGGCAGATCTACTCGCGCGTCCTCGAGGCCGAGCGGCGCGGCGACTACCTCGGCAAGACCGTCCAGGTGATCCCCCACGTCACCGACGAGATCAAGCGCGCCATCAAGGCCTGCGCGAGCGCGGCCGGCCGCGGCGGACACGATCTGTTGATCGTGGAGATCGGCGGCACCGTCGGCGACATCGAGTCGCTCCCGTTCCTCGAGGCGGTGCGCCAGATCAAGGCCGAAGAGGGCGCCGACAACGCCATCGCCATCCACGTCAGCTACGTCCCCTTCATCAAGAGCGCCGGCGAGCTCAAGTCCAAGCCGACGCAGCACTCGGTGAAGGAGCTGCTCTCCATCGGCATCCAGCCCGACGTGCTCGTGCTGCGCAGCGACATCGCCGTCCCCCGCGACATGAAGCAGAAGATCGCCCTGTTCTGCAACGTGCCCGTGGAGGCGGTGGTGTCGTGCCCGGACCTCGAGACCATCTACGAGGTCCCGCTCTATCTCCGCAAAGAGGGGCTCGACGATCAGGTCACCGAGCTCCTGAACATCTGGAGCCGCGCCCCGCGCCTCGAGCGCTGGGAGAAGATCGTCGAGGCGTTCAAGGAGCCCAAGCACGAGGTCACCATCGGCATCGTCGGCAAGTACGTGGACTTGAAGGAGAGCTACAAGTCCATCAACGAGGCCATGGTCCACGCCGGCATCGCCCACCGCACCAAGGTGGTGCTCAAGCACATCGACGCCGAGGAGATCGAGGTCAAGGGACCCGACCAGGCCCTGGCCGGCTGCCACGGCATCCTCGTCCCCGGCGGCTTCGGCGAGCGCGGCACCCAGGGGAAGATCGCGGCGGTGAAGTACGCGCGCGAGAGGAAGGTGCCCTTCTTCGGCATCTGCCTCGGGCTGCAGATCGCCGTCATCGAGTTCGCGCGCCACGTCGCCGGCATCCCCGACGCCACGTCCGAGGAGATCTCACCCGACGCCGACAACAAGGTGATCCACATGATGGAGCACCAAAAGGGCATCCAACGCAAAGGCGGCTCCATGCGCCTCGGCGCCTATCCGTGCGCGCTCAAGGCCGGGTCGCTCGCGCGCCGGGTCTACGGTGTCGACGAGGTCAACGAGCGCCACCGGCATCGCTTCGAGGTGAACAACGCCTTCCGCGGGCAGCTCCAGGACTGCGGCATGGTGTTCTCCGGCCTCTCGCCCGACGGCAACCTCGTCGAGATGATCGAGGTCCCGAACCACCCCTTCTTCATCGGCTGCCAATTCCACCCGGAATTCCTCTCGCGGCCCTACAAGCCCCACCCGCTGTTCGCCTCCCTCGTCGAGGCCGCGCTGCGGAACAAAGGCCTGCGCTGAAAGGCTGACGAAAGAAAAGGCTCGTAGCAGCACTCGGCGAAGCCGCCGACAAGGTGGCTCGCCGCGCGGAGTACGTGGCGAGGCACGTCGGCGCGCAAGAAGAACCGCTGCAGGTTGTGAGGTGGCTCGGATCAACGGTCCATCCCTCGTCGCCACTCGCGGCGCTCTCGATGACGCGGATCCCGATGGGCGTTCCGCGCCCCCTCGTGGGTCGTCGACGGAGCCGTCGTCGCGCGGGCGGCATCGCACCGATCGTGTGCGGTTTGACCCGCCGGTTGTGCGGCGCCGGCGGCGCGGTCGCACGGGCGAATGGGGCGAAGGGGCACGGGGCCTCTTCGGGCACGTGGGCACGCGCTTCGCAGGAATGCCGTTCATGAAGCGCGTGAAGCGGGCCGTGCTCGGCGTCCTGGTCCTGACGATCCTCTCGGCGGTGGCGGTGCTGGTGTGGCAGCGGGTGCTCCGCGCGCGCGCGCCCGACGAGTCCGTGCATGGCTCCGGGAGCATCGAGGCCACCGAGGTCGTCGTCGCGCCCAAGGTGAGCGCGCGGATCGCGACCCTCGGGGCGGACGAGGGCGACCACGTCAAAGCCGGCCAGCGCCTCGCGACGCTCGAGTGCGACACGATGCGCGTGGCGCTCAAGCAGGCGCGGGCACAGGTGCAGGCGGCGGACGCGATGAAGAACGAAGCGCTCGCGCGCCAGCGCCAGGCACAGGACGCCGACGCGCCGCTCCTCGTGCAATACGACCTCGCCAAGCGGGAGCATGCGCGCGCCGCGAAGCTCTTCGCGTCCGGGGGGATCACCCGCTCGGCGCTCGACGAGGCCACCACGCATGACGAGGCGCTCAAGGCGCAGCTCGATCAGACCGGGCGCGCCGTCAGCGTCGCCCGCGCCGGCGTGCGCGTGGCCGCGTCGCAGGTGGACCTCGCCCGGACCGCCGTGGACCAGACGGAGGCGCAGCTCGAGGAGTGCTTCATCGACGCCCCCATGACCGGCGTGGTCATGCGCCGCGTGCACGAGGTGGGGGAGCTCGTCCTCCCCGGCTCCACGCTCTTTCGCATCGGCGACCTCGCCGACATCTACACGTGGATCTACGTGCCCAACGAGGACGTCGGCCGCGTGAAGCTCGGGCAGGACGTCGACGTCGTCGCCGACACCTACCCCGGCCGCACCTTCCGCGGCCGCGTGGTGCGCATCAACGAGGAGGCCGAGTTCACGCCCAAGTCGATCCAGACGCGCAAGGACCGGACGCGCCTGGTGTTCGGCGTGAAGGTCTCCGTCGACAACCGGGACGGCGCGCTGCTGCCGGGCATGCCGGTGGAGGCGACCATCCACGCCGAGCCTCCGGGCTCGAGGTGACCCGTGGAGGTCCTCGCGCTCAGTGACGTCGTCAAGCGCTTCGGCGACCGCGCCGTCGTGGGCGGGGTCTCGCTCGACGTCGGCGAGGGCGAGGTGGTCGGGCTCATCGGGCCCGACGGCGCCGGCAAGACGACCACCATGCGCCTCGCGGCAGGGTTGAGCACGCCTTCGTCGGGGACCGTGACGATCCTCGGCGAGGCGCTCGACGACGACGACGGCCACGCAGGCTTGTTCGCCGCGTTTCGTCGAGGACGGACCGTGCGGGGGCGCCTCGGCTATATGCCGCAGAGCTTCAGCCTCTACTCCGACCTCTCGGTGCAGGAGAACCTGCGTTTCTTCGGCGGCATGTACGGCGTGCGGAAGGCGGTGATGCGCGAGCGGGAGAAGCGCCTGCTCGGCATCGCGCGGCTCGAGGACTTCCGCGACCGCCCGGCGGGCGCGCTCTCCGGCGGCATGTACAAGAAGCTCGCGCTTTCGTGCGCGCTCATCCACGAGCCGCGGCTGCTCCTGCTCGACGAGCCGACCAACGGCGTCGATCCCATCAGCCGGCGGGAGCTGTGGGCGTTCCTCAAGGAGCAGGTCGGTGGCGGCGTCGGCGTCCTGTACTCGACGCCCTACATGGACGAGGCCGCGCGTTGCGATCGCGTGGGCCTGCTCGTCGAGGGACACCTGGTGGCGCTCGATACGCCCGCGGCCCTCACCGCGCGCTTCGACGCCACGGTCTTCGAGATCGTCCTGGTGGCCGGTCCCGGCGCGGGCTCCGAAGGAGCCGCGGCCCCCGTCGCCGGGGACGGCGCAGCGGGCGCGTCTTCGGCGACGACCCCGGCGGAGCCGGAGGAGCGCCCGGGTCATCGCCGGGGGCCGTCGGTGCCGGCGGCGCTGCTCGCGGCGCCGGGCGTCGACGAGGTCTACACCGTGGGGCGCAAGCTCCACGTCGTCACCCGGCGCGGGCCCGCGTTCAGGGACGCCATCGAGGCGGCGCTGGCCTCCGTGGGGGCGCACGCAGCGTCCGTCGAGGTGGTGCCGCCCACGTTCGAGGACGTCTTCCTCCATCTGACGGCGCACGTCGACGAGGCCGCAGGCGACGCGGACGGAGGTGCGCATGGCCACTGAGGGCGAGGACCTCGTCATCGACGTCGATGGGCTCACGCGCACGTTCGGCGACTTCCGCGCCGTCGACGCCATCTCGTTCTCCGTCAAGCGCGGTGAGGTGTTCGGCTTCCTCGGCGCCAACGGCGCCGGCAAGTCCACCACCATCCGCATGCTGTGCGGGCTCCTCGCGCCCACCGGCGGCGCGGGCCGCGTCCTCCACTACGACATCCTGCGCGAGTGGGAGCGCGTGAAGCCGCACGTCGGCTACATGTCCCAGAAGTTCTCGCTGTATCCCGACCTCACCGTCTCCGAGAACCTCGACTTCTTCGGCGGCATCCACGGCCTGTCCGGAAAGACGCTCGCGCGGCGCCGCGCCTGGGCCGTCGCGATGAGCGGCCTGCAGGGGCACGAGAGGGACATCACCGCGTCCCTCGCCGCAGCCTTCAAGCAGCGCCTGGCCCTCGGCGCCGCCCTCCTGCACGAGCCCGTGCTGCTGTTCCTCGACGAGCCCACCGCCGGCGTGGCGCCGCTCGCCCGTCGCGCGTTCTGGGACCTCATCCACGACCTCGCCGCCGAGGGCACCACCATCTTCGTCACCAGCCACTACATGGACGAGGTCGAGCAGTGTGATCGCATCGCGCTGATGCACCGCGGCCGCATCGAGGCCCTGGACACGCCCGCGCGCCTCAAGCGCGATCCGCGCGTCCCCAAGGGCGCCGGCGAGCCGTCCCTCGAGGACGTCTTCGTCGCCGTGCTCGGCAGCGCCGACGCCCGGCGTGCCGCCGCCGGCGAAGGAGGCGCGCGATGATTCGCAGGATCGGCCTCATGGCGTGGAAGGAGACCCGGCACATCCTGCGCGACGTGAGCACGCTCTACATGGCGTTCGGCGTGCCGCTCGTGCTCCTCGCGCTCTTCGGCTACGCGCTCACGCTCGACGTCGAGCACATCGCCATGGTCGTCGTCGACGACGACCACACCGCCGAGTCGCGCGACCTCGTCGGCCGCTTTGAGCGCACCGGCTTCTTCGACGTGGTGGGCCGCCCCGACGACCCTGCCGCCGTCCTCGGGGCCTTCCGGCGCGGAGACGCCCGCGCGGCGCTCTTCGTGCCCCGCGGCACCGCCCGCGCCCTCGACCGCGGGGAGCGCGCCCACGTGCAGCTCGTCGTCGACGGCACCAACGCCAACGTCGCCTCCATCGCCATCGCCTACGGCGAAGCGGCGGGCGAGGTGATGTCCCTCGACGTCGACCTTCAGACGCTCGACCGGCTCGGTATCGCCGGCGGGCAACGCATCGGCCCGCCGCTCAACGTCACCAGCCGCAACTGGTTCAACCCCGACCTGCGCTCGCAGTGGTACCTCGTGCCCGGCCTGGTCGCCGTCATCATGGCGATGATGAGCGCCATCCTCATGGCCCTCACCGTGGCGCGCGAGTGGGAGCGCGGGACCATGGAGCAGCTCCTCGTCACGCCCGCGCGGCCCATCGAGATCCTCCTCGGCAAGCTCATCCCGTACTTCGTCATCGGGCTCGGCCAGCTCACCCTCGTGGCCGGCGCCGGCGTCTTGCTGTTCGGCGTCCCCATCGCCGGCAGCCTCGCGCTTCTCTACGGGCTGTCGTCGCTGTTCCTCGTGGGCGCGCTCGGGCAGGGCCTCCTCATCTCGGTGATCACGCGGCAGCAGCAGCTCGCGATGCAGATCTCGCTCATCACCTCGCTCCTGCCCGCCATCCTCCTGTCGGGCTTCATGGCGCCGGTGAGCTCGATGCCCGAGGTCCTGCAGTGGCTCTCGCGGATCATCCCCGCGCGCTATCTCCTCGTCGTCACGCGCACGCTCTTCCTCAAGGGCAGCGGCCTGTCCACGCTGTGGCCACAGGCGGTGGCGCTCCTGGTGTTCGCCACCGTCGTGATGTTCCTCGGCGTCACCCGCATGAAGACGAGGCTCGACTGATGGCGTCCGCGATCCCGCACCTGATGAAGAAGGAGCTCATCCAGACGCGGCGGGACAAGCGCATGCTCATGATCCTGCTGGTGGCGCCGGTGCTCCAGGTGATCGTGTTCGGCTTCGCCGTGAACCTCGACCTCAAGGGCCAGCCCATCGTCATCGGCGACCGCGACATGAGCGAGCAGAGCCGCTCGCTCGTCGACGCGCTCGCGGCGGACGACAGCTTCCACATCGTCGGCGACACCGTGTCGCACGACGCCGCGGAGGACGCCGTGCTCAGCGGCGAGGCCGTCATGGCGCTCCTCATCCCGCGCGACTTCTCCCGGGACCTCGACCGCGGCAACGGCAGCGTGATGCTGGTGGTGGACGGCTCGGACTCGAACACGGCGCTGCGCGCGGAGCAGGAGGCGACCTCCATCCTCACGCGGCGCGCCGTTAGCCTCGAGCGCGCGCGGCTGAAGGATCTGCTCGCGGCGCGCGGCGTCGACATGGACGCCGTGGTCCCGGACTTCGGCGTCGTCACGCGCGCGTGGTTCAACCCCGAGATGCGCACGGCCATCTTCCTGGTGCCTGCGGTGTTCGCGCTGGTGTTGATGGTGATCACCATGGTGCTCACGTCGATGGGGCTCGTGCGTGAGAAGGAGATGGGCACGCTCGAGCAGATCATGGTGAGCCCCATCAAGCCCATCGAGCTCATGGCGGGAAAGACCCTGCCGTACGCGTTGCTCGGCCTCGTCGACGTCACCTTCGTGGTCATCGCCGCCGTGGTGATCTTCCATGTGCCCGTGCGTGGCAGCCTGCTGGAGCTCTACGTCGCGAGCGGGCTGTTCCTGCTCACCACGCTGGGCCTCGGGTTGTTCGTGTCGACGATCTCCAAGACGCAGCAGCAGGCGATGCTCACGGCGTTCTTCTTCCTTTTGCCCGCGTTGATGCTGTCGGGCTACGTGTTTCCCGTCGAGAACATGCCGGAGCCCGTCCAGTGGCTCACGGTGGTGAACCCGCTCCGCTACTACATCGAGCTGACGCGCGGGATCATGGTGAAGGGCGCCGACCTCCACGATCTGTGGCGACAGGCGCTCTCCCTCCTCGGCCTCGGCGCCGCCGTGCTCGTCGGTGCGGCGTCGCTGTTCCGCAAACGCCTCGCGTGACGGCCGACGCGGGGCCGCGGGGATCGGGATAGAAGCGGGCGATGAAGGTGGGCGTGATGGGTGCGGGGGCCATCGGCTGCTACGTGGGCGGCCGGCTGCTCGCGTCCGGTGTCGACGTCGTGCTGGTGGCCCGGGCCGCGCTCGTCGAGGAGCTGTCGCGCTTCGGCCTGCGCCTCACGGACCTCTACGGCGCCTCGCTCGACGTCGACGCGGCGCGCCTGTCGGAGTCCGGCGCGCTCGCCACCGACGCCGCCGCGCTCGCCGGCTGCGACGTCGTCATCGTCACGGTGAAGAGCGGCGACACCGCCGCCGCCGGCGCCGCGCTCGCGCCCGTGATGAAGGAGGGGGCCGTCGTCGTCAGCCTGCAAAACGGGGTGAGCAACCCGGCCGTGTTGAGGGAGGCGCTGCCGGGCCGCCGGGTGTTGGCGGCGATGGTGCCGTTCAACGTGCTGCGCAAGGGCGAGGGGCGCTTCCACCAGGGCACCGGCGGCGCCATCGCCGTCGAGCCCGGCGCCGGTGACCTCGTGGCGGCGCTCGTGAAGGCGGGTTTGCCGGCGGCGTCGCGTGCGGACATCGAGCGCGTGCAGTGGGGGAAGCTCGTCGTCAACCTCAACAACGTCGTGAACGCGCTCGCCGGCGTCCCCATCCGCGAGATGCTGTTCGACATCGGCTACCGGCGCGTGATGGCGGCCATGGTGCGCGAAGCGCTCGACGTGCTCGACGCCGCGGGCGTCGCCCCGCGCCTGGACCCGCCGCTGCCGCCGCCGTGGATCCCACGCATGCTCACGCTTCCGACCGCGCTGTTCCGCCTGGCCGCGCGGCCGATGCTCCGGGTGGACCCGCAGGCGCGCTCGTCCATGTGGGACGACCTGCAGCGCGGCCGCGTCACCGAGGTCGACGCGCTCAACGGCGCCGTCGTCGCGCTCGCGCGGAAGGTCGGCGCGGCGGCGCCGATCAACGAGCGTCTGGTGGCGCTCGCGAAGGCGGCGGAGGGCAAGGGCTCGCCGGGGCTGTCCGCCGAGGCGCTGGCGCGAGCGCTCGAGCCGACCTGAGGGATCTCGCCCGCTCGACGTCGACGACGGCGTGCCTACGGTCCACCCATGATCCGCACGTGTCCTTCCTGCGGCAAGAAGAACCGCGTCCCTGCCTCCCACCTCGCCGACAACGGCACGTGTGGGAGCTGCAAGAGCCCGCTGCCGGCGCTGGACGTGCCCATCGACGCGGACGCCACGCTCTTCGACGAGATCACGCGCGACGCCAAGGTGCCCGTGCTCGTCGACTTCTGGGCGGCGTGGTGCGGCCCGTGCCGCACGGCCGCGCCGCACGTGAAGGCCGTCGCCCACAAGATGAAGGGACGCGCGCTGGTGCTCAAGGTGGACACCGATCGCGACGGCGCGCTCGCCCAGCGCTTCGGCGTGCGCGGCATCCCGAACTTCGTGGTGCTCAAAGGCGGGCGCCCCGTGATGCAGCAGGCGGGCGCCGTGGACGCGGCGACGCTCGAGCGGTGGCTCGCAGGGGCGTGACGCTTTGTCGGTCGCCGACGCGAGCGTGGCGCGCGCCGATCAGCCGCGGATCAGGTTCCGCGTGATCTCGATGAACAGCGCGCCGTCGAGGAACGACAGGTGGACGTCGCCGAACGCGACGTGCGCCCCCGGCTTGACCAGCACGGCCGCGCCCTCCTTCTGACCGGGGACGACGGCGTCGTCGACCTTGGTGCCGTTTTGCGAGCCGGCGTCCTGCAGGTAGAGGGCGCCTCCCTGCGGACGGAAGAACGCGTGGAAGCGGGAGATGCTCGCCTCCGGGAGGTGGACGTCGTTGTTTTCGTGCCGTCCGACGGAGACGAACTCGAAGGTGGACTCGAGCCGGCGCCGCACCGGATAGACCAACACCGGCGCCGCAGGAGAGCCCGGCCCGGCGAGGCTGCGCGTGCGCTGCTCCGCAGACGCCTGGCGGAGCTTGTCGGTGTCGAGGAGCAGGAACGCATCGCCGTGCCGGCGAATGAACGCCGCCGCGTCCAGGGTGCGCGCGTCGTCGGCGAGCGGCCCCAAAGCCGCGCCATTTCCGAACTGAACCATGAGCGGACCATAGCGCGGCTGTCTCGTCGTGGTCCTCGTGGAAACACCCGCCGGCGGCGGCTCTGCTATGCGAAGCCACATGCGCGCTTCGCTCTTCCTCCTCGCTCCGCTCTGGGTCGCGTGTGGGCCCGTCGACGAGGCGCCGGGTGCGCCTGTCGCCCGCGGCGCCGCCGTCGGTCGCGCGTGCCTGTTCGGCGCGTGCACGCCGGCCGTGCGCGAGCCGTCCGTCGACGACGGCGCGCCCGTCGACGACGGCGCGCCCGTCGACGACGACGGCGGCGACGCGCTCACGAACAACCGCCGCCGGCTCCTCGACGGCTACGCGGCCTCCCACGGCCTCGTCGACCGGTGCGGCGCGTGGGGCGCGCTCGACGACGGACAGCGCGGCGTGTTCCTCACCATCACCGATCAGCTCGGCAGGCGATCGTGGCTCGGGCCCGGCGACAGCGCGCTCGACCATGTCGTTTCGCTGTACGCGGTGAACGGGAAGAAGCCGGGGGCGTTCGGCGGCTGCGGCGGCGGCGAGTACAACCGCGTCTTCTACGAGGCCGACGCCGCGCTGCTCGCCGCGTTCCGCGCGTCGGGCGACGGCCTGCCCGGGTGGCGCGACAGCCACGACCTCGCCGGCCCGCACGCGCCGTTCGATCAGAGCGACGAGACCGAGGCGGGCCAGCCCCGCGGACAGATCCAGTTCTTCAGCGCCGACGCCGCCGTCGTGGCGCTCGACCGAAACGGCGTCGAGGGCGTGGTGGACCCGCACGTCGTCGAGCACGACATCGACTACGACATCATCCACGACAGTTGCCCGACGTGCCGTTACCTCGGCGGTACCGGCACCGAGCTGTACGCGGCGGTGTGGTCGTCGCTCGGCGACGGCGGCGATCCCGAATTCGACTACAGCCCCACCTGCCCCTGACGCGCCTGGGCCGACCCGCGCCCGCTCCCTCCGGTCGCGTGACCCGCGCGAGCGCCGGCGATCACCTCAAGGCGATGACGAAGTCGACGCGGCGGGCGTGCTCGACCGCGCCGCGGCCGACGGCGGACAGGCGGCGGGAGTCGAGCTTGGTCTTGTCGGCCAGCGCCCGGACGACGCTGGTGGCGCGGGCGGCGCTCTTGCCCCACTCGCTCTCGTTGCGGCGCGCGGTGTGGTCCGTGTGCGCGACGACGTCGATGTGGCCGCCGACGGGGCTGAGGGCGTCGCCGATCTCTTCGACGAGCGCCTCGCCGCGTCCCGTGAGCGCGGTGTGGTTGCCGGAGAACAGCGCCGCCGCCGGCACGCGCAAGCGCACGCCGGCGTCGTCGACGTCGATCCTGGCGCCGCTGCGCTCGAGGTCGCGCCCGAGCTTGGTCGTGAGCGCGTCGACGACGGCCTTCGCCTTCGCGCCCTTGTCCCCGGCGCCCTTGTCCCCGGCGCCCTTGTCCCCGGCGCCCTTGTCCCCGGCGCCCTTGTCCTCGGCGCCCGGCCGCTGCGGGACCGTCGCCGGCGCCGCGGGCTTGTCCGCCGCCGCGCGCAGGGACGCGATCTCCGCGTCCCTTTGCGCGAGCGCGTCGGTGAGGCTCTCGCGGTCGACGACGAGCGCGAGCACGGCCGCGACGCCGACGAGGACGGCGGCGCCCGTGGCGAGCCACGCCTGCGACGTGCGCTCGATGACCATCACGCCGCTCACCTCCGGGAGCGGGCGGGGCGCGGGCGCGGCGAAGAACGCGCGGGCCTTTCCCGTCACCGGGCCGGTGGGCCGCGCCAGCCGCGGGCGCTCGATCTTGTCGGTCTGAAACGGCACCGCCACCGTCGGCGCGGCCTCCTCGGGCGGGACGCTGTCCCCGTCGTGGCCGCCCTCCGCCACAGCGGCGTCGTCGGGGGCGGGGACCTTGTCGGTGGGCGACGCGTCGTCGTCGGCGACGATCTCGTCCGTGTCCCGGGGCGCGGCGTCGACGGGCGGCTCGCTGGCGTCCGCGCCCGGCGGGGGCGTCGACGGTTCAGGGGCCCGCTTGCCCGGATCGCTCAGCTCCATGTCCCACCTCCGGCGCGGATGAAAGCGCGCTCACCGGCGCTCGGCCTCGGTGAAGAGGGGGACCCGAAGCGCGGCCGGAGGAGCGGCCGCCGCTCAGCGGTGAAATTCCGCCACGGACTCGACGGGGTGGAGCGTCTCGTACACACGGGTCCAGGCGATGCCGACGCCGAGCTTGTCGGCGGCGACGTCGTAGAGCCACGCAGCGAGCCGCTCGCTCGTCGGCGAAAACGGGAACACGGCGACCTTCATGCCGCCGGCAAAGCGGTTCTCGGCGCCGCCGAGGCGCGTCACCACCGCGGGCGGTCCGGCGGTGCCCATCCCTGACGGGCGCGGGCCGTGCACGGCCGCGCGGCTGTCGACGAGCTTCTTGCCGAGCGCCTCGAGCTCCGCGGCCGTCTCGTCCCACGTCGCGGCGCCGACGGCCAACGCGTGATCGAGCAGGGCGTGCGCCGGCTGCAGCACCTCGGCGACGATGCGCTTGAAGTCGACGACGAAGCCCTCCTCGTCGAGGGACTCCGCCTCCGCGCAGATCTCGAGCTTCCACGTGTGGCCGTGCAGGTTGACGCACGCGCCGCTGTGGCCGCGCACGTGGTGCGCGAAGCTGACATCGATGCTGCGCCAGATGCGATACACGCCCGGCAGCCTGGCATCTCGCTCGCCGCCCGCAACGGGGTTACTCTCGCTGCCGTGAACGCCGCCGCCGCCGTCGTCTTCGTGCTCCTGGCCGGACAGGTGCATTTCCCCTCGGACGAGCCCGCCGATCCGTTCGCCGGCAAGACCGAGGCCGACGCGCTCGCGTCGCTGCGCTCCCTCGAGGCGCGGCTCTCCCTCGGGCAGACGGCGCCGCCGGCGGAGGCGGCGCAGCTCGTCGCCGCGCTGCACGCGAGCCCGTACACGTCGGTGCGCGCGCTGTCGGGCGCGGTGCTCGCGTGGCTCGACCCGTCCACCGCGCAGAAGCCTCTCGTCGACGCGCTCAAGGACAAAGAGCCCCGCGTGCGCGCCGTCGCCGCGCAGTCGCTCCTGTCGCTCGCCCGCCGCTTCGACGAGGAGCAGCGGCGCGACGTCGTCACCGCTGCGCTCGCCGCCCTCGACGACCCCTCCGACGAGGTCGCCTGCGCCGCCAGCGAGCTCCTGGGCGCGCTGTCGCCGTCGGCGGCGGCGGACGCCATGCGCGCGCGCGCCGATCACGCCGACGACGTCCGCTACGCCTGCTTCAGCCGCGTCGCCGGCCTGCCCACGCGCGCGGTGGAGCTGCCGCCGCTGCCGTCGTTGGCGCCGGAGAAGCCGGAGGAGCCCAAGAAGTCCCCCGCGCCGCGCCCGGAGAAGCCCGCGGCGCCGCCCGACGACGGCACGTGGTTGTTCGTCGGCGCGGCGGCGTCGGCAGGGCTCGTGGCGGGAGGCGTCCTGCCGAGCGCGTTCCTGCCGTCGCGCGACGTGCTGCTCTACACGGAGGCGCGGACCAAGCTGACCCACGAGGAGGTCGCCTTTCCGTCGCAGGCCGGGGCCGGCCTCCTCGGCGCGGCGGCGCTCGGCGGCGGCGCATACGCGCTGTCGACGTTCGTCAGGCCGCTGTCCCTCGACGAGGCCGGCGCCGTCGCCATCGGCGCGGGCGCGCTCGGTCTCGCGGGCGCGTCGTCGCAGCTCGCGTTCGCGCTGCGCGAGGGGCCGGCGTCGTTCGTCATCGCGGGCAGCCTCGTGGCCGGCGTCTTCGGCTCGGCCGGGCTCGCCTACGGCTTCAGGCTCGACGCCGACGACGAGGTGCTCGCGGCGTCGTTCGCGGGCGTGGGCGCGCTCGCGGCGGGGACCGCGGTGTTCGCGGCGGTGCCCGTGGGCCTCGCCAACGTCGGCGGCGCGCAGCGCATCGACTTCGGCCTCGGCGTCATCGGCCTGGGCGCCGGCGCCACGTCGTTTTTCGCCCTCGCGAGCGGCGCGTTCCTCGACGTGAGGCCGGCGCGATCGTTCGCCATCCTCGCCGGCGCCGCGGCCGGGGGCGGGCTCGGCCTCGCGGGCGGCTTCCTGTTGACGCCCACCAGCGACGTCAAGTCGCGCATCGCCTGCGGCATCGGCCTCGGTGGCGAGCTCCTCGGCATCACCGCGGCCCTCCTCGTCCCCGACGATTGGCTGCCGCACGACGTCGTCCCGGCCGTGGGCACCGCCGTGTCCGTCGACGGCGGCAAGGTCGCGCTCGGCATTCCCCTGATCGTCGCCGTCGACGACGGCGTCGGCGCCACGCTCGTGCGCGCGCGGTTTTGAGGTGAAGCGCTTTTCGCGCCCTCTCGGCGGAGTCGCGTGCGCCGCCGCGAGCGTCGCCCTGTGCGCCTGCGCGCCCGCCGGCGACGGCCCCGGCGAGACGGTGGCCACCATCCAGGTGTTCACGCCGCTGCCGGCCTCGCTCACGCCGACGACGCCGCTCACCTTCCACCTCGAGCTCATCGCGCCCGGCGACGCGCAGCTCTCGGCGCGCTTGCACTTCCTGGGCGCGCACCGCGACGACACCCTCGACCTGACGCCGACGGACGGGCCGGCTCGCTCCGCCAACCTCCAGGTGGAGGCCGGCGACCTCGGCGTCGACGAGCAGACCTTCATCGGCGCCACGCCGGTGGCCATCTTCCAAGACGCCGAAGACGAGGGGGACGAGCTCGACTACCTCGTGGCCACGCCGGCCGAAGAGGGCCTCGTCGACGTGCGGCGCTCGCGCCCCGACGAAGCGCCGCCGAGCCGAACGTGAGGGCGCCGGCGGCGTTGGCGCTCGCTCGTTGGCGGGGTAGACAAGGGACCATGTGGAGCAGATGCATCCCCGTCGTCGCCGCCGTCGCCGTCACCGGCGTTGTCGTCGCAGGCGCGTGCCAGACGGCGGCGCCGGCCCCGCAGGTGGTCGCCGCGCCGGCCGCTCCGCCGCCGCCCGACGTCGATGCCGCCGCGCTGTGCCAGGTGAAGGCCGAGATCGACGACGCCGCGAGCCGCTTGAAGCTCGCCGAGCTGCGCACCCGCCTCGAGCGAAGGGCGCCCACCGACCGGGCCGCGCAGTTCGGCGCGTACCTGAGCATCCAAAACGAGCAGGACCGCTTCCACGCGTTCCACGACGACGGCGTGCAGCACCCCGCGAGCGCGGTGGGCCCGCTCGGCGAGTGCTTCGTGTACTCCGCGTGGAAGATGGGCGACCAGGCCACCGGCCGCTGCCAGATGGCCGACGACCGCCTGCAGGGCGCCGCCATCGTCGACGTCGCCCGCGCCGAGCTCAACCGCAAGAAGGGCGCGCTCGACCAGGCGCAGACCCTCATCGACAACGCCCTGTCCAACGACGCCGGCTGCGCGGCCGCGCTCATCGAGGCCGCGCGCATCCAGCAGGCGAGGGGTGACAACGACAAGGCGCTCGCGCAGTGGGAGCGCGCGCGCAAGGCGTGGCCGGGCTGCTTCCTGTGCGCCGTCGAGGCCGCCAAGCTCACCGAGCGCGGCAGCGGCGGCAAGCAGGCGGCGGTGCCGCTGTGGGAGGCGGCCCTCGCGCTCCAGCCGGACTCGGGCGAGGCGCTCAAGCGCTACGGCGCCGCGCTCGCGGGCAGCGACGACGACAAGGCGCTCGCGGCCTACGAGCGGGCCATCGCCGCCGGCCAGAACGACGTCGCCACGTACATGGGCGCGGCGCAGCTCGCGGCCGGCAAGGGCGACGTCGACAAGGCGATGGCGCTCGCCGAGGAGGCCGCCAAGGTCCAGCCCAACGAGATCGACGCGTGGCGCGAGGTGCTCGCGCTCGCGCAGAACAAGGGCGACGGCGACAGGGCGGTGGCGGCGGCCAAGGAGATCCTGCGGCTCGTCGACGAAGACGTGCCCGCGCTCCTGGTGCTCGGCGCCGACGCCCGCGCCAAGGGCGACCTCGTGAACGCCGTCATCCGCTACGACAAGGCCGCCGCCGCCATCGCCGCCGGCCGCACCGGCTCCCTCCCCGCCGACGCGCTCGAGAAGGCCAAGGCCGATCACGACCAGCTCTTGAAGGATCTGAACGTCGCGGACCGGCCCGCCAAGGGCAGCGCCGGCGGCGTGGTGAGCGCGGTGAAACGAACGGTGCAGGGCCTGTACGTCTCGCGGCTCAAGAAAAAGAAGGGCATGAAGGGGAGTATCGAGGTGGCCGTGGTGGTTTCCGAGGCCGGCACGGTGGACGACGTCGAGATCACCAAGGACACTCTCGGCGACCCCCCGGTCACCGCCAGCGTCGTCGCGAACCTCCGGCGGGCGACGATCACGGGCGGGGCAAAACGGTATTCGTTTCAAATGGACTTCCAATGAGCAGCCTCGAGAAGAAGATCGGCGTCTCCGTGGTCAAGCACGAGACCAAGAAGGTGCCGAAGCGCCCCATGCGCGTGGCCGTCGTCGGCGCCACCGGTGTGGTCGGTCGGGAGACGCTCTCCATCCTCCACGCGCGCGCGTTCCCGCTGCGGTCCTTGACGGCGTACGCCTCGGAGCGCTCCGCCGGGGAGCGCGTGCCGTTCGGCGACAGCGAGCTCGAGGTGAAGAAGCTCGAGGGTGACGCGTTCAAGGACACGGACCTCGTGTTCTTCGCCGCGTCCGGCGGCATCTCGAAGACGTGGGCGCCGCGGGCGGCGGAGGCGGGAGCCGTGTGCATCGACAAGTCGTCGAGCTTCCGCATGGATCCCGACGTGCCGCTGGTCGTCCCCGAGGTGAACGGCTACGCCCTCGCGGACTTCAAGAAGAAGCGCATCATCGCCACGCCCAACTGCTCGACCATCCAGATGGTGCAGGCGTTGGCGCCGTTGCACAGGAAGGCCCGCGTCGAGCGCGTGGTCGTCTGCACCTACCAGGCCGTGAGCGGCGCCGGCCGCGGCGGCATCGACGAGCTCGAGACGCAGGTGCGCGACATGTTCAATCTGCGCGAGCCCAAGATCGCCGTGTTCGATCAGCGCATCGCGTTCAACGCGTTGCCGCGCATCCCGGCCAAGGACCCCATCCCCGCCGACGGCACCACCGGCGAAGAGAAGAAGATGATCGAGGAGACCAGGAAGATCCTCGAGGCGCCGGCCATGCGCGTGGGTGTCACGTGCGTGCGCGTGCCGGTGTTCAACGCGCACTCGGAGGCCGTGCACGTCGAGCTGTCGCAGGCGCTGTCGGCGGAGGAGGCGCGCGCTCTCATCGGCGCCGAGCCCAACGTCCTCGTCGTCGACGACCGCGCGCTCGGCCTGTACCCCACGGCGGAGGACGCGAGCGGCGAGGACAAGACCCTCGTCGGGCGCGTCCGCCAGGACGACAGCGTGCCCGACGGCAAGGGCATCGCCTTCTGGGTGGTGAGCGACAACCTGCGCACGGGCGCCGCGCTCAACGCCGTTCGCATCGCGGAGGCCTTGTGCGCAGAACACCTCTGACCACGCAAGCGGCGGTGCTCGCGTTCGCCGCCGTCGCGCTCGCGTCCGCCGCGGGGCACGCGGCGAGCACCGACCTGCTCCAGGTCGACGGCAACAACGACCTCCTCGGCGTCAACGGCTTCAACCGCGCCGACTGCCTCGACAACGCCGACCACAACCTCGTGCTGCGCATCGTCGACCTGACGCAGCCCACCTACACCTTGAGCTTCTTCCAGTACCCGACGGACGGGCCGGGCGCGCCGTGCCCCACCGACCTCCTCGACCCGCTCATCGTGTCGCTCCTCCCCGAGCGCCAGATCGATCCCGTCGGCGGCGAGTTCGACATCGACGAGAACATCAGCACGGCGCACCTCCTCGGCATCGACGCCTGCGATCCCGCCAACGTCGACTTCACGGGCGTGCGCGCGAACACCTATTTCTGTTACGCGCTCACCGTCTTCCCCGGCGACACCGAGGCGGTGTTCTCCGACGGCATCGGCTTCGACTACGACACCGAGCTCCCTCCGCTGCCCACCGTCGCCAGCGTCACTCCCGCGGAGACCTCCCTCGAGATCACCGTCGACGAGCCGCCGGCCGGCAGCGGCGACGTCTTCACCTTCGTCGCCCAGTACCGCGTGTGCCCGACCTCGTCGGCAGGCGAGGGCGAGGGCGAGGGAGAAGGGGAAGGGCGAGGGCGAGGGCGAGGGCGAGGGCGAGGGCGACGGCGACGCGCTGTGCGGCGCCACCGGCGACTTCCACGAGGCGACCTCCGAAAACGACCCGGTCATCGACATCGGCTCTCTCCCCAAGGAGAGCGACGTCGAATTCCGCGTGCTGCTCGAGGACGACTTCGGCAACCGCGGGCCGGCCACGGAGCTGCAGATCGCCTCCACCATCCCCTCCGTCACCGCGCTCGACCTCTACGACGGCGGCGGCAGCGCCATCTCCTGCAGCCCCTCCTGCGACGACACGGCGTCGTCGACGTCGACGGCGTCGGGCCTCGCGGCGGTGCTGTTCTTCCTCTCGCGCCGCGGCCGCCGCCTCTTGCGCCGCGCGGGCCGGCTCGCCCGCCGCCGCATCACCGGCGAGACCGGCCGGGGGCCGCGGTCTGCGGGGCCGCCGGGAGCGCTCGTGCTGCTGCTCGTGGCGGGCGCCCTCGGGGCGGCCGCGCCGGCGCGCGCGGACCTCGGGCAGCTCACGGTGGGGATGGGCATCTCGCCGTACAAGCCCGCCATCGACAGCGAGACGGTCGGCGGCAAGGCCATCTTCCCCATCTACCAGTGCATCTATGACGACAAGACGCTCACCGAGATCGGCGGCGAGGTGGACGAGCACCTGCTCGATCAGTTCGGCAGCCTCCAGGTGTCCATCGGCTTGTCCGCCACGCAGGCGCAGGGGCACGCGCAGTCCACCGCCATCCTCACGACGCACAAGTGCGGCGCGCAGACCAAGACCGACGTACAGCTCACGATGGCCAAGCTCCGCCCCGGCATCACCTATCGCCTCGATCCGCTGCTCGACCTCTACGGCGTGCCCCTCGTGCCCTATGCGCGGCTCGGCCTCGTCGTCGAGGGCTACGCCTTCACCAGCGGTGGCGCGTTCGAGACGGGCAAGAGCGTGGACCCGGTGGGCGTCCGCTTTGGCTGGGAGGCCGCGGGCGGCCTGATGCTCGCCCTCGACTTCCTCGACTCGATCAATCCGTTCCTCCCCGACACCACGCGCCGCGGCCGGGCCAACGGCACCTTCAATCACACGTTCCTCTTCGCGGAGGCGGCGTGGCAGCCGGTGGACTCGTTCGGCACCAAGGGCTTCGTGTTCTCGAACGACGACACCTTCATCGGTACGGGCCAGCCGATCCTGTGGACGCTCGGGATCGCCGTCGAGCTCTTGTGACCCATCGGCGGCTGGGGATCGTCCTCGCGTCGCCGCTGCTCCTGGCGCTCGCGTTCTCCTGGGTGCGGCTCGCCGGCGCGCTCTTCGACGTGCCGAGCGACGAGGACTACGTCGTGGCGCGCAAGATCCTGGACGAAGCCGGCTTCGACCGGCAGCGCGACGCGCTCGTGATCCTCCCGCCCTGGTCCCTGCGCCCTCTCAAGACCGTCGGGGACCTCGATCCCATCTCCGGCGACGACATCGCCCACCGTCCGCTCCACCGCTACGCGCGCCTGTGGGCGCTGGTGGAGCCCGGGGCCGAGCGCGATCACCGGACGCTCGTCGAGCGGCGGGGGGCGCCGGCGTTTTCGCGCAAGGCCGGCCGCGTCACGGTGGAGCGCTTCGACCTGCCGGCGCCGTCGGTGGTCTACGACCTGCGCGAGCACATCGGGGACGCGTCGGTGCGCATCGTCGACGACAGCGACGTCGCCGAACCGTGCACCATCCCCATCGACGGTGGCGTGTCGTGCGGGCGTGAGCCGTGGCAGCGCGTGAACCGCGCGTGGCTCCTCGTGAGCGAGAACGCCGACGACGCCGTCTGGTCGCACCCGCCGCCGCGGGGAAAGCGCCTCGAGATCTCCTGGAAGGACGTGCCCATCGGCAGCGCGGTCGTGGTGCAGGCGGGCTTCCTCCGCGAGGGCGCCGACGCGGCCAAGGCGGCGGTGCGCCTGCGGGTGCTGGTCGACGGCGAGGTCGCGGGCACGGTGATCAGGAAGCCCGAGGCGCTCGGCGGAACGTTCTCGTTCTACGCCGACGTCGTCAGCACGGCGCAGTTCCAGGGGAGGACCGCCACGCTCACCTTCGTCGTCGACACCGACGACAACGCCAGCGCCCACTTCGCCTGGGACGCCACGGTGGTCCGATGAACGCGGGCGTGGCGCGGCGGCTCGTCCGCCCCGCGGGGCCACCGCGCGCCGACGTCGTCGTGGCGCTCTCGCTCGGGGTGGCGACCACCGTCCTCGTCGGGGTCACCGCGCAGAGCCTGGGGTTCACGCGCGACGAGGGCTACTACTTCAAGGCCGCCGAGCTGTACTGGGGCTGGTTCCGCGAGCTGTTCACGCACCCGTCGCTCGCGCTGACGGCGGCGGGCATCGACCAGCACTGGTCGTACAACCACGAGCACCCCGCGCTGTTGAAGACGCTCTTCGCGCTCTCGTACGGCGCACGCGAGGTGCTCGGCTTGCCGGTGCAGGTGCACAACGCGCTGCGGTTCCCCGCCTGGTGCGTGGCCGGCTTCACCACCGTCCTCGTCTACGCGTTCGCGCGCTCGCTGCTCCCGCGGCGCGCCGCCGTCATCGCTGCGCTCATGTGGGTCGCGATGCCGCGCGTCTTCTGGCACATGCACCTGTCGTGCTTCGACGTCGGCGTCGCCGGCGCGCACGTCGCGCTCGTGCTCGCCTACTGGCGGTGGCGAAGGACGGTGCGCGGCGCGCTCGCCGTCGGCGTCGTCTTCGGCCTGTGCGCGGCCGTGAAGCACAACGTGCTGCCGGTGCCGGCCATCCTCGTGCTCCACTGGGTCCTCGTCGAGGCCAAGGGGTCGCGGCGCATCCCGCTCGCGTTCTTCTCGATGGCGTTCGTGGGGCCCCTCGTCTACCTCGCGCACTGGCCGTGGCTGTGGCCGCATCCCCTCGAGCGGTTCGGCGCGTACGTCGCCTACCACCTGAGCCACGAGAACTACCCGATCCTCTACTTCGGCGATCTCCTCACGCACCCGCCGTTCCCCTTCGCGTTCCCGTTCGTGATGTCGGCGGTGACCATCCCCGTGCCCATCCTGTGCGCGCTGGTCCTCGGCTTCTGCCTCGCGGTCGCCGTCGTCGTGCGCCTCGCCGTGCGGCGCATGAGCCGCGGCGCCACCAAGGGGGAGGCCGAGCTGACCATGGTCCCGCTCGGCGACGTCTCGCGGGACCCGTCCGCCTCCGCAGCGCTCATGCTGCTCCTGAACGCGCTGTACCCCTTTGTGCTCATCGCGCTGCCCACCACACCCATCTTCGGCGGCACCAAGCACTGGATGAACGGGCTCCCGTTCCTCTGCATCCTCGGGGCGTGGGCCCTCGAGGAGGCCGCGCGGCGGCTCGAGGTGAGGCGCGCGTTCGCCGCGCTCGCCGTCTTTGTGGTGCTGCCCGGCGTCATCATCAGCGCGCGCACGTGGCCCTACGGGCTCGGGGCGTACAACGAGCTCATCGGCTTCGCCCGCGGGGCCGCCACCGTCGGGATGCAGCGCACGTTCTGGGGGTACGAGCCCATGGCCGCGCTCCCGTTCATCAACGACAAGACGCCGCGCGGGGGCCGCATCCACTTCGGCGACACCAACCACGACGACTGGCGCATGTACCGCCGCGACCATCTCTTGCGGGAGGACATCGACTTTTCGGGGACGGTGCGGGGCGCCGCGGTGGCCTCGGTGCAGCCGCAGGGAGAGTTCAAAGAGCAGTGGATGGACGTGTGGAACGAGTGGAAGGATCGGACGCCCGACGTGGTGCTCGGACCGGAGGGCGTCCCCTTCTTGACGGTTACGCTGCATGAGTGACGACGTCCTGCCGGAGCCGCTGGAGAGCGAGGTGCGGACGCTGCTGCGACGCGGGGAGCACGCCGCCGCCGCCGCCGCGCTGTGGGCCCACGGCTACCCGCGACGCGCCGGGGCGATCTACGAGCACATCTTCGAGCACAAAAAGGCCCTCAACGCCTACGAGGCCGGCGGCGACATCGTCGGCGCCGTCCGCGCGGCGCTCGAGCTCGGCGACGTCACCGCGCTCGATCGGCTCGTGACGCTCGCGATCGCGTCGGGGCAGGGCGACGCGCTCATCGCATCCCTGCAGCGCGCCGGGCGCGACGCCGAGGTCGCGCGGGTGCACATCGCGCGCGGTGACCCGCTCGCGGCGGCGGAGCTCTTCGAGAAGGCCGGCCAGCTCGACCGCGCCGCCGAGTGCCTCGAGGAGGCGGGCAAGGCGCGCGAGGCGGGCGTGCTCCTGGAGCGCCACCTGGAGACGCACCCCGGAGACATCGAGGCCGGGCTGCTCCTCGGCCGCGTCGTGGCCCGCTTCGGCCGCCACGACGACGCCATCGCCATCCTCCAGCGCGCGGTGTCGTCGTCACCGGAGCCCGACGTCACCCTCGCGCGGGCGGCGCCCACGCTCATGGTCTCGTTCGTCCAGCTCGGCTACGAGGAGGCCGCGCGGACCGTGCTGCAGCGCTGGCAGGGCGCGTGGGGGCGCTTGCAGCAGGCCGAGCGCACGGCGCCCGCCGACGTCGTCGACGCCCCGCCGGAGAGCTTCGACCTGTTCCTGCGCTCGGAGCGGGCGGCGGCCCTCGCCGCCATCCAGACCGGCACCCCGGGGGTCGGCTTCGATTCGAAAGATGCACAAGCGTCGCAGGCAGACCTCGACGCCCTCTTCGGCACGGCTGGGCCCGGCGCCGGCGCCGGCCCCGAAGCCGGGCGCGAGCCGGGCGCCGCCGCGGCGGGTCAGGACACGCTGCTCCTCGCGGGCCGCTACCTCCTCGGCGAGCCCCTGGGCGGCGGCGGCGTCGGGCAGGTGTTTCGCGCGTTCGACGCCTTCGGCGACCGCCCTGTCGCCGTGAAGATCTTCGGCGCGCAGGTGTTGTCGTCGGAGGCGGTGCAACATTACGCCCGCGAGGCGCGCGCCTTCGCCAGCCTTCGCCACCCGGCCATCACGCCGCTCGTCGAGCTCAACATGGCGCAGGGGTTCGTGGTCACCGAGCTGGTGAACGCGCCCACCGTCGAGGAGCGCCTGCGCCAGGGCGGCGACGGCGGCTGGCTGATGCCGGCCGCGCGCGCGCTGCTCGATCTCCTGGCGAGCTGCCACCGCACCGGCCTCGTCCACGGCGGGCTCAAGCCCACCAACGTGTTCCTGATGCCCGCGGGCGTGCGCGTCGTCGACGTCGGCGCCCATCGATTGCTTGCTTTGAGAAGTACCGAAACCGGAGGGCTCTCGTCGGTGTGGCCCTACCTCGCGCCCGAGCAGCTCTTCGGCGCGCCCGCCGCCGCCGCCGGCGACCTCTACGCCGTGGGCGCCATCCTCTACCGCGCGCTCACCGGGCGGCCGCCCTTCGCCCGCGCCGAGGACGATCGGCGCGAGCCCCCGCCGCGCGCGTCCACCGTGAACCCCGCGCTGCCGCCGGCGTGGGACGCGTTCCTCGAGCGCGCGCTCGAGCCCGACGCCGCCAAGCGCTTCGTCGACGCCGCCGAGATGGACGCGGCGCTGCCGCCGCTGCCGGCCGGCTTCGCGCTGCCCGCGGCCGCGTCGCTCGGCGGCGATGCCGTGGGCGGCCAGGTGGTCGGCGCGTCGTCGCGCTACGCCAAGGGCGCGCTGGTGTTTCGCGAAGGGAAGAGCGTGCGCGTGTACGAGGGCACCGACCTCCTGCTCGAGCGCGCCGTGTGGCTCGTCGAGGCCGACGACTTCGAGGCGTTGGGCTCGCTCGTGGTCTGTGCGCGGCTGTGGCGCGGCGTTCAGCCGGTGTACGACGTCATCCCCGAGAAGAACCGCGTGGTCGTCGCCCGCGACCGCGGCGGCCGCCGCGCGGACCTCGAGGCGCTGCGCGCGGTGCCGCAGGGCTTGATGCGCGACCTCAACGGCGTGGCGCACGCGCTCGAGTGGTTCCACGAGCAGAGCCTGTGCTTCGGCGGCTTCCCCATCGAGCGCGCGCTCGGCCCCATCGGCCCGCGCCTGGCGCTGGCGCCGGCGCACCTGCCGCACGCCGCCACCGAGGAGGGCAAGCAGGCGGACTGGGACGCCTTCGGCGCGCTCGTCGACACCGCCCTCGACCTCGCCCCCGACCCCACGCTCGACGGCCGCGGGCGCGTGCTCGCCATGCTCCACGATCGCCGCCTGCTCGATCGCACCGACCTCGAGTCCCTCGGCGCCGAGGCGCAGTCGTTGACCAAGTGGCCGGCGTTCCTCGACGCCACCACCCAGCGCCTGGTGCAGGGCGCCTCGGCCCGCGTGGTCGCTCGCCTCGTGGCCAACGTGCTGCGCGGGTGAGCGCCGCGGGGCGCGTGGATCGCACGCGCCGGCGCCCGCGGCGGTTCGTACACGCTCTCCCCGGGGGACGTGGCCATGACGCAAGCTCGCAGCCTCGCCGGCGGCATCATCGGGGTGGTCGGCGCCGTCGCGTTCATCGCGCTGGCGCTCGGGGCGTCGGTCCCGGCCCCGGCGTCGCATCGCGGCCCGTCGGCCGCGGCGGGGCAGGGCTCGCCGGCGACGGCGACGTCGACGTCGACGCAGGCGGCGCGCGCGATGCGCGTCGCGCGCGGCGACTACCTGGCGACGACGATGGGCTGCAAGGACTGCCACACGCCGGGCTACTTCTACGGGGCCAGCGATCGCACGCGCGAGCTGTCGGGCAGCGAGCTCGGCTGGAGCGGGCCGTGGGGGACGAGCTACCCCTCGAACCTCACGCCCGACATCCAGACCGGCCTCGGGAGCTGGAGCGACGCCGACATCGTGCGCGCCATCCGGACCGGCATCCGCCCCGACAGGACGGTGCTGCGCCCGCCGATGCCGTGGCCGAATTTCGCCGTGCTCACCGACGACGACGTCAACGCCATCGTCGCCTACCTCCGCACGCTCAAGCCCATCCGGCACCAGGAGCTGCCGGCGTTGCCGCCGAGCGTGGAGCCGCGGGGGCCGGCGTTCACGCTGCCGCCGCCGCCGCCGTGGGACGCCCCGCGCGCCGCCACCGGCACCGGCAGCGGCGCCGCCAATCCCGCCGACCGCGCCGGCGCCGCCGCCGTCGCCCCGAAGAAGGCGCCGCCGCACCGTGCGCGCCGGTGACGACGTCGACGAGCGGCGCACGATCGGTGGGAATGCGCTCCCTGCGCCGAGCGCTGCACGGGGTCGAATGCGGCTCACCGTCGTCGCCGGAAGCGCGGTCGCGCTGCTGCTCCTCGCGGGGCGCATCGCCTGGACCGGCTCGACGCTGTTCTCGTTCCTCGCGTGGAACCTCGCCCTCGCGTGGCTGCCGCTGTTGACGTCGACGGCGCTGTCGCGTTGGGCGCCGCGGGGGAAGGCGGGCGCGCCGGTGCTCGTGGCGGCCGCCGTGGTGTGGCTGCTGTTGTTCCCGAACGCGCCCTACGTCGTGACCGACTTCATGCACCTGCACCAGCACGCCAAGGTGCCGCTGTGGTTCGACCTCGCGATGCTGTTCGCGTTCGCGTGGGCGGCGGGCGCGTGCGGCCTGGTGTCGCTCCGCCAGATGCACGGCCTCGTGCGCGCGCGCGCCGGCGAGCTCGCCGGCGTCGCCTTCGTCGGCGCCACGGCGCTGTTGACGGGCTTCGGCATCTACCTCGGCCGCTTCGATCGCTGGAACAGTTGGGACGTTGTGACGCGCCCGCGGGCGCTGTTCGGCGGCGTCGTCGAGATCCTCGTCGATCCCGTGCACCACGCGCGCGCATACGGCGTCACCGCCGTGTTCGCCGCGCTGCTGCTCGTCGCCTACGCCGCCGCCGCGCCGCCGGCGCCGCGCTCGAAGGGCTGACGCGGGGGGCGCGGTGGAGGGCTTCGGGCTTTTGCGCGCCGGTGGATCGCGGGGCGCCTCCGGGCCTGGAAGATCCGCTCATCGTGCTCGCCGTCCTTCGGTGCTCGCCGGCGCGTGTCGCCGGTCCGTCGCGTATCGGCCGGCGGCGGGAGCGGTTGCGCCGACGCGATCATGGCGCCGCTGTAGGTGTGACGCGCTTCAGCGGCGGACGCACGTCGACGGCGTGCCCAACCCGTCGTTCAGGCACCCCTCGGGCGCTACATCACCCTGCAAAACGCGCCCGACGCCGGCGGCCACGGTGACTTCATCCCGTTCTTCCTCGACGACATCGCCGCGGAGGAGCAGGCGCAGGGCAGGCGCCTCGTCGACGTCCTCGACCTGCATTGGTACCCCGAGGCCGTCGGCGACGGCGTCCGCATCAGCGACGTCGAAGACGCCACGGCGGCCGCCGCGCGTGTCCAGGCGCCGCGCTCGCTGTGGGACCCGAGCTACGCCGAGGACAGTTGGATCGTGAACGACTACCTCGGCGGCCCCATCGACCTGCTGCCCACGCTCTTCGCGCTCATCGACGAGCACGACCCGGGCGTGAAGCTCTCCTTCTCCGAGTGGAACTACGGCGGCGGCGACGACGTCTCCGGCGCCCTCGCCGCCGCCGACGTCCTCGGCGTCTTCGGGCGCGAAGGCGTGTTCGCCGCCACCTTCTTCCCCCTGCGCGGCGGCGAGCCCTTCAGCCACGCCGGCATCCGCGTGTTCACCAACTACGACGGCGCCGGCGCGTCCTTCGGCGCCACCTCGGTGCAGGCCGACACCAGCGACCTCGAGCGCGTCACGGTCTACGCCTCCGACGACCCGCTCGTCATCGTCGCCGTCAACAAGTCCGCGTCCGCGTTGACCGCCGGCCTCACCGTGGCCGGGCCGCCGCTCGCGACGCTGCGCCGCTTCGTCCTCGACGGCGCCGCGCCCGCCATCGGCGCCGGCGACGCGGTCCAGGCGGCGGCGACGAACGCGTTCCTCGTGACGCTGCCGGCGTCGTCGGTGACCGTCTTCGCCCCGTAGCCTGGTCGTGATCGGGATGTGAATCCTCCGTTCCCGGATCGGTGTGCGCTCGATCGCGCCACGGTCCTCCGGGTGGCTGCGTAATCACGCCACCACCTGCAAGGAGGACCGTGATGCGAACTCTCACCTCTCTCTGGCTCGCCCTTCCCCTCGTCTCCGCGCTCGCCGCCGCCTGCGCCGGCCCCGCCGGCCCCCAGGGCCCCGCGGGCCCCGCCGGCGCGGACGGCGCGGACGGCGCAGACGGCACGAACGGCACGAACGGCGCGGACGGCGCCGACGGCGCCGACGGGCAAAACGGCGCGGACGGCCAAAACGGCGCCGACGGCCAGAACGGCCAGGACGGCGGCCTCAGCGCGTCGCCGGCGGTCTACGTGATGACCAACGACCCGACCGGCAACGGCATCATGGCGTTCGAGCGCGCGCCCGACGGCTCGCTCTACCTCATCGACACCTTCCCCACCGGCGGCCTCGGCAGCGGCGGCGGCCTCGGCGACCAGTACGCCTTCGCGTTCGACGAGGCGCTCCAGCGCTTCTTCGTGGTGAACGCGGGCGACAGCACCATCTCCATGCTCCAGTTGCTCGACTCCGACGGCAGCCTGCGCATCGTCGACGTCGTCGACGCCGGGGGCGTCGCGCCCGTCAGCATCACGGTGGACGGCGACCGCGTGTTCGTGGTCAACGCCGGTGACGCCGGGAACGCCGTGAACGCCAACATCGCCGGCTTCTCCGTCGACACCTACTCGCTCACGCCCATCGCGAATTCGAGCCTGCCGCTGTCCGCCGCGAACCCCGGACCGGCCGCCATCCAGTTCACGCCCGACGGCACGCACCTCGTCGTCACCGAGAAGGGCACCAACCTCATCGACACCTTCGCCGTCGCCGCCGACGGCACCACGAGCGCCTTCCACGGGAACACCTCCGCGGGCCAGACCCCGTTCGGCTTCAGCTTCTCCGCCGACGGCCAGCTCCTCGTCTCCGAGGCCGCGGGCGGCACCGCCGGGGCCTCCACCGTGAGCTCCTACACCATCGCCAGCAACGGCACGCTCACGCCGGTGACGAGCGCGCTGGCGCTGCAGCAGTCGGCGGCGTGCTGGGTGGCCGTGTCCGGGCCCTACGCCTGGACCACCAACACCGCCAGCGGCAACGTGAGCGGGCTCAACATCGCCAGCGACGGCACCCTCAGCCTCATCGACGCCGACGGCAACAGCGGCGCCACGGGCGCGGGCCCCATCGACGAGGCCGTGAGCCCCGACGGCAAGTTCCTCTACGTCCTCGACAACGGCGCCCACGCCATCTCGAGCTTCGCCATCAACGCCGACGGCAGCCTCGACAAGCTCCCCGACGTCACCGACCTCCCCGCCGGCGTGCTCGGCCTCGTCGCCCGCTGACAGAGGGCGGGCGCGTCCCGCTCGCGAACGCACCGAGGCGGGGCCTGGTCCCCGCCTCGGTGCGTTCACCGTTACGACGGGCGCGCGTCACAGGCCGGCGTAGGAGAAGACGCCCGTGGCGGTGCCGACGACCTTGGTGTGGTCGGCGAGCACGGCGATGGCGCGGCAGTCGTTGCTGGGCAGGCCGTCGGCGGTGGTGATGGCCACCACGCTCGGGATCCCGGCGTCGACCCGGCCGAGGCCGTTGGTCGTCGCCGCCCAGGCCACCTCGTGGGCGGCGCCGCCGACGTCGACGAGGTCGACGGCGATGGCCCGGACGTCGTTCGAGGGCATGCCGTCCTGGGTGCGGAAGCAATCGTTGGCGCCCGTGATCACGTCATGGCGCACCGCGCCCGCCTGCGTGGAGAACCACGCGTCGCCCGAGGGCGCCACCGTGACCGCGCGGACGCCGTCGCCGCCCGGGATGTCGACATTGGTGAACGTGGTGCCGTCGGCGCTCACGCTCGGCGCGGCCGGCGGCGTCATGGTCTGGACGCCCTGCGACGTCACCACCCAGACATCGCCGGTCACGGGATCGAACGCCACGTCGAGGACGCTCGAGCTGCGGAGCCGATCGCCCAGGCCGTCGCCCTGGCAGATCTGCTGGTGGGTGTCGCTCGCCCAGTCCGAGAACATCAGGCACTGGCTCGTCGCCGTCACCGTGCGCCCGTCGGGGAGGACGGCGACCGCGCGGATGCTGTCGGTGTTGAGCGCGAGATCTCCTTCGCGGAACACCTGGCAGCTCTGCAGCGTGGCGTCGCAGCCGAAGCCGAGGCCGTTCGACGTCGACACCATGATGGTGCCGTCGACGTAGACGGCCACGTCGCGCACGGTGTTGCCGGGGATGTCGGAGCTCCCCGTCGTGAACACGGTCGCGCCGCCGAGGTCGAGCGCCACGTCCACCGCGCCGTCGTTGGTCGAGGCCCACAGCGTGGCGCTGGCGGGGTCGAACAGCAGATCGTTCACCTGCGACCCCAGCGACCGCGCCTGAAACAGCGAAGAAAACGGCGCGCCGCCCGGCGTGGCGAAGAAGCTCACGGCGTCCGAGGCCGTGACGCCCGCGGAGTCGGTGGCGGCGAGCGTGACCGTGTGCTTGCCGGTGAGCATGCCGTTCGCGCTGATGCTCGCGCCGCTCCCGAGCGCGCCGTTTTGCGAGTCCGTCCACGACGGGACCAGGGCGCCGTCCTCGGCGTCCGTGGCCGTGCCCGCGAGGGCCACGGCCGCGCTGTTGTCGACGGTGCTCCCGTTCGTCGGCGACGGCGGTGAATCGATGGTCACCACGGGCGCGCTGTTGACGACGACGACCACGGCGTCGCTGGCGGTGTCGGCCCCGGCGGTGACCGTGAGCGTGACGGTGTGCGTGCCGCCGGACAGGTTGGCGAAGATGGTGTTGCCGGTGCCGAGCGCGCCGTCGAGGCTCGAGCTCCACGAGAGCGCGGCGCCGTTTTGCTGCCCGCCGGGCAGGGCGCAGCCCTCGCCGCTGAAGCGTTGGTTGTCGCCGAGGGCGATCACCGTCCCCGACGACGGGCTCGTGATCAGCGCCGCCGGTGACGTCAGAGTCAGGTTCACCGTCTGCGTCGCCGACGCGCCACGGCTGTCGGTGGCCTCGCACGTGAGCGCGTGCGCTCCGGCGATGCTCGGGCGGTACTGCGTGTTGCGCGACGTTGCGATCTCCGCGCCGTCCTCGAGCCAGCGGAAGGTCACGGCCTGGTTTTCGGGATCGACGGCGTTGCACGACAGCGAGATGGGCACGTCACACGCGCTGAAGATGGCGCCGTCGTTGGGCGCGTTGACGGTGACGGCGGGAGGTTGGTTCGGCTGCACCGTCACCTCCACCGACGCGCAGCCGGTGACGTTCTGCGGATCCACGGTGTCCGGCGCGCACACGGTCACCGTGAAGGTGCCGACGTCGACGAGGGCCTGTGTGACGGTGGCGCCGAAGCCCAGGGACGCGAGGCTCGGCATGTCGCTTTGCCAGTGGTAGTCCTGATTCGCGATGGCGCCGCTGCCGTCGCGGTCCACGCAGGTCGCCGTGAACGTCGCCGAGTCGCCCTGCACCACCACCGTGCCGTCCGGCGGCGCCGTGATGGTGCACAGGGGCGGCACGTTGTCGACGACGTGCACGATGATCGACGTCGTCGCGGTGGCGCTGGCGGAGTCGGTGGCGGCGAGCGCGATGGTGTGGTCGCCGAGCGGCAGCGCCGTGGAGACCAGGGCGCCGGTGCCGAGGCTCTGCCCGTTGTCGGTCCACACCAGGGACGTCCCCGTGAGCGCGCCGTCCTCCGGATCCACGGCGGTGCCGTTGAACGTGATGGTCTCGCTCGACAGGAAGAAGCTGCCGTCGGCGGGCGCCGTGATGCTCACCGTGGGCAGTGCGTTTTCGAGCACGTCGACGGAGACGGAGGCTGTGCCGACGTTGCCGGCGCTGTCGGTGGCAGCGCAGGTGATGATGTGGGTGCCCGCGGTGATCAGGGCGTTCTGCACCGTGCCGCCGGTGCCGATGTGCCCCTCGAGATCCGAGGACCAATCGATGGCGGCGTTGTCGAGGGGGCCGTCCTCGGCGTCGACGGCGGTGCAGGTGAACAGGATGCTCTCCCCCTGTGCGAAGCTCGCGCCGTCCGTCGGGGCCGTGATGGTGACGACGGGGACGGTGTCTCCCTCTCCCTCGCCTTCCCCTTCGCCTTCCCCCTCGCCTTCGCCTTCTCCTTCTCCCTCCCCCTCGCCTTCTCCTTCGGCGGCGACGGGCGCCTCACAACTGCACCCCCAGAACGACGACAACGCGACAACGCAAACAGCAAGAGCAACAGCACGCATGGTGACCTCCACCTTGGGCTGCTACGCATGCTGTTGCATGCTGCGATCTCACACGCTGTTTACATACGCACGGGGACTTCCGTCGATCGCGATCGGCGTCGTCTCGCGTAGCTCTCGAGGTACTGCGTGACTCTCGAGGAAGACCGGGCGCTGTTGGACAACTATCGCCGCGGCGACCGCGCAGCGATGGCCGCGGTGTTTCGCATGTACGTCGACGACGTCGCGCGCACGATCCGCGCCGGTGTCGTCGTCAACGTCGAAGGACGACGCACCCGGCTCGGCGTGCGCATGCCCGAGCACGACGTGGAGGTGCTCATCCAGGAGACCTTCACGCGCGCCTTCGCCCCCAGGGCGCGGGAGAGCTACGACGGGCTGCGCCCCTTCGGCGCCTACCTGGCCACCATCGCGCGGAACCTGATCGTCGATCGCGGACGCAAAGAGGTGCGTGCGCAAAAGAGCTTCGTGGCCGTGGCCGACATCGCCGACCTCGCGGACCCGGATGAGGAAGATCCCACCTGGCGCCTGGAGGAGCAGAGCCTCGCGCGCATCGTGTCGGAGATGAAGGACTCCCTCGAAGAGCCGGACAAGTCGATCTTCATCTGTCGCGTGGAGCGGCGGATGTCCTTCAAGGAGGCGGCGGCGGCGGTGTCCCTGTCCGAGATCGTCGTCCGCCGGCGCGACACGCGCATGCGCTCGGAGCTCCTCGCTCGCCTGCGCAGCCATGGTTTTCTCGAGAACGCCAGAGTCCGGATCGGGACCAGCCTCCTGCCGCGTAGGAGCCGGTGATGCGCCTGATGTCCCTCCTTTTGCCCCGCTACGCCGCCGGAACGCTCTCGCCGTTCCTGGCGCGCCGGGTGCGCGCGGCGCTGGCGGCGGATCCGGCGCTCGCCGCCGCGTACGACGCGCTGCGTCGCGCCGAGCGTGCGGCCTCGGGGCAGCCGCTGTCGTCGGGGCAACGAGAGACCCTCGAGGCGCTCCTGTTCTCTGGGCCCCTCTCTGGGGAGTCCCCGGCGCCGGCCGTGGCGCGCGGGCGGGTCGGGTGGAGCGCCTGGGGCTCCGCGCTCGCCGCGGCCGCCGTCGTCGCCTTCGCCGTGGTGCGGGTGGACCCGCCGGCGCACGGGCCCGGCAGCGTCGGCGCGCTCGAGGCCCGCGGCGCGCACATCGCCAAGGACCCCGTGGGCGTGAAGGTCTCGTGCCTGACCCGCGACAACGCCATCGTCGACACCGCCACCGCCGGCGCCCGCCGCGCGCTCGACGTCCTGCGCTGCCCGGCGTCGAGCCTCCTGGCCTTCTCCACCACCAACCTGAGCCATGAGACGCGCCAGGTGTTCGTGGTCGGCGTCGCCCCCGACGGCAGCCGCCGCTGGTACGCCCCCTTCACCGGCGCGTCGGTGGCCGTCGGCCCCGGCGTCATCGACAACGTGTTGCCGTCGCTCGCCGACACCTTGGGGATGCCGGGCGGCGACGTCACCCTGTTCGTCCTCGTGTCCGACACGGCGTTCTCCGCCGACCAGCTCGAGCGCCAGCTCAAAAAGAGCGCGCTCCCCCTGGGCCATCTCGACCGCCTGCCCGTCGACGTTCCGCTGCAGGCGCGCATCGAGCTGACGCCGTAGGATCCCCACGTGCTGCTGCTCGCGCTCCTGGTGGCCGCCGCCCCCGCGCCCCCCGGCGGCGGGGGGCCCGCGGCGCTCTCGGGCGAGGCCGACACGGCCCGCTACGTCGTCGTCATGGGCTACAACGGCGGCGCCCCCGACCCGCGCGCCCCGCTGCGCTTCAGCGACGACGACGCCGCCCGCCTGTTCGAGCTCCTCTCGCCGTCGTCGGAGCGCGCGTTCCTGCTCGCCACCTTCGACGCCGAGAGCGCCAAGCTCTTCCCCGAGCTCACCGACGTCGCCCGCGAGCCCACCCGCGAGCAGCTCGCGCAGGTGCTCGGCGAGGTGCAGTGGCTCGTGCGCGCCAAGAAGAAGCAGGGGGTGCGCACGGAGCTCGTGTTCGCCTTCGCCGGCCACGGCGACGTCAACGACGCCGGCGAGGGCTACGTGGTCCTCGCCGACGGCCCGTTTACGCGCACGGACCTCGAGACGCAGGTCATCGACCCGTCGCCCGCCGACGTGAACCACGTCATCATCGACGCGTGCTCGTCGTACTTCATGGTGTCCCGCGGCGGCGACGCCAAGAGCGGCGTGGTCGCGCTCACGCCCAAGGTCCTCAACGTCCTCAAGGGGACCACCGCGTCATCGGCGGCGGCGCGGGCGCGGACCGGCGTGTTGGTGTCGACGTCGGGCGCCGCCGAGGTGCACGAGTCCGGCGAGCTCGAAAGCGGCGTGTTCTCGTTCCTGCTGCGCTCTGCGCTCGCCGGGGCGGCCGACAACAACGGCGACGGCCGCGTCGAGTACGCCGAGGCCGCCGCCTTCATCTCCGCCGCCAGCGCCGGCCTCGACGACCCGCGCGCCAAGCTCTCCGTGCACGCGGAGGCGCCGCTGCAGCGCCCCCACGTCGCGCTCATGGACCTCGCGCGCTCCGGCGCCACCCGTTTTTTGAAGGTCGACGGCAAGCAGGCGGTGCACGTGCGCATCCTCGACGCCCACGGCGTCCCCTATGCCGAGCTCAACCGCGCGGCGGGCCACGGGCCCGTGGTGCTCGCCCTGCAGCGCGACCCGTTCTACGTCGTGCAAGAGGGACAAAAGGAGGCGCTCCTCGTTCCGCGCGCCGCCGGCGCCTACGCCCTGTCCTCGCTGTCGTTCGAGGACTCGCCCGCGCCGCGCGCGGCGTCGGAGCACCTGCGCGGCCTGTTCGCTACGCCCTACGGTGACGACGTCGTGACCGGCTTCCTCGGCGCCTCCGAGATGGCGCCGCCTTTGGACGGCACGGTGTTCGATCCGCCGTACGCCGAAAAGGGAACGCCGCCGCTGCGGCTGCCGCTGAGCACCGTGGCGCTGGTGACGCTCGGCGTCGCGGGCGCGGTCGGCCTCGCCGCCGGCGGCGCCGTCGTCGGCAACGAGCTGTCGTTCAGCAAGCTGCAGGCGGACTTCGCGCGCACCGGCACGCTCGACCCGCAGACCTCGCTCCAGGTGGAGAGCTGGCGCACCGGCGCCACCGCGCTCACGCTCGGCGCCGTCGCCCTCGGCCTCGCCGGCGGCGGGCTGTATCTTTGGTCGACGACGCTGCCGGAGGGGGAGGTCGAGCTTCGATGACGTACCTGGCTCGCCCCGACGTCGCCCTCCTCCGCGCGCTCGCCGGCGCGGGCGCGCTCGTCGTCGCCACCACCGCGTGCCCCTTGCTGCCGGGCGTCGGCGACCTCGAGAACAAGATCAACGCACAGGTCGTCGTCACCGACGTGGGCGCGCACCGCACGGTGCACATCGCCGTCGCCGGGCAGAAGATCGACTCCAAGGAGACGTCGCGGCGCCAGGACGTCACCGTCGACCTCATCATCGACGACCCGGGCGACTACGACGGCGTGGTGACCATCGCGCGCGCCGGCCGCGACGGCTTCGAGCGCTGCGGCGCCTTCTCGCTCCACGTCGACGACGACGGCGACACCGATCACGTCTTCGTCGCCGCCGGCGACATCCCCGCGTGCTCGCCGCCCGGCGAAGGGGAAGGCGAAGGCGAAGGAGAGGGCGAAGGAGAGGGCGATGAGGGCGAAGGCGAAGGCGAGGGCGAGGGCGATCCGCCCCAGGTGACCCTCGAGTCTCCCGACGACGGCACGCACTACGGCGAGGCCGAGCCGTTCGAGGGGCTGTGCTCCGCGTCCGATCGCGAGGACGGCCAGTTGCCTCCGGGCAGCTTCTTTTGGACCATCGACGGCATCGACAACGTGTTCGCCCACGGCGTCCACGTGGTCACGCTGCTGCTCGTGCGCGACGGGCCCCACGACATCCAGTGCTGCGTCACCGACAGCGACGGCAACACCGCGTGCGACGCCATCACCGTCTGCATCGGCGACGACGACTGCCCCGGGACCTGAGCGGCAAGAGCCGCTGACCTGCCGGCGCCGGCCGTGCTAAGCGGCGCGCATGCGCACCCTCCGGCTCTCCCCCGTCCTCTTCGTCATCGCCACCGCGGGCTTGCTCGGCGCGGCGGCCCCTCCCGCGCACCCTGCCGCTGCCGACAAGAAGGCGGCGCACGAGGACAAGGCGCCCGACGATCGAGCCGTCAATCGCCCCGACGAAAAGCACCTGAAGAACGTCAAGCAGCTCACGTTCGGCGGCGAGAACGCCGAGGCGTACTTCGACCAGACGGGCAAGGAGCTCATCCTCCAGAGCACGCGCGACGGCCACAAGTGCGACGCCATCTACCGCATGACCCCCGACGGGAAGAACGTGCGCCAGGTGTCGCCGTCGGGCGCCAAGGCCGGCCGCACCACGTGCTCCTTCATCCGCCCCGACGGCAAGATCATCTACAGCTCCACGCACGGCCACGGCGGCGGCTGCTTGAAGAACCCCGACCACAGCCAGGGCTACGTGTGGAAGGTCTACCCGCAGCTCGACGTCTGGATCGCCGACGGCGACGGCAAGCACGCGAAGGTCCTGTTCCAGTCGCCGGGCTACGACGCCGAGACGACGGTGTGTCACAAGGACGGCCGCATGGTGTTCACGTCGTCGAAGGACGGTGACCTCGAGATCTACGCGATGGACAAGGACGGAAAGAACGTCAAGCGCCTCACCCACACGCCGGGGTACGACGGCGGGCCGTTCTGGTCGGAGGACTGCAAGAAGATCGTGTGGCGCGCGTCGCGGCCCACGGGCAAGGCGCTCGACGACTTCAAGGCGCTGTTGAAGCAGGACCTGGTGCGGCCCACGGAGCTCGAGATCTACGTGGCGGACATCGACGCGAGCAACGACCTGTCGAACATCAAGCAGGTCACCAAGCTCGGCAAGGCGAGCTTCGCGCCCTACATGCAGCCGGACGACAAGCACATCGTCTTCGCGAGCAACGCCGACGATCCCCAGGGCCGCCTGTTCAACATCTACCGGGTCGAGATCGACCCGAAGACCAACGAGCCCAAGCCCGGCCTCGAGCGCATCACCACCAACCCGAGCTTCGACGGCTTCCCCATGTTCTCGCCCGACGGCAAGAAGCTCGTCTTTTCGAGCAACCGCCACGGCAGCAGGCCGCATGAGACGAACGTCTTCATCGCCGACTGGGTCGAATAGCCGGCCCGCGTCCTCGACCGGCGGGCCCGCCCCTGTGGCGCGCGGCGGCGGCGCGGTATGCCTCGGGGCATGACAAGCGAAGCGTCGCTGATCGGGCGTATCCGCAAGGTGTTCGGCGGGCTGGTGGCGCCGGGGGCGTACGAGTTCGTCGACGACGCCGCCATGATCCCCCCCGTCGTCGGCCACCGCGCGCGCGTGATCACCACGGACATGGTGGTCGAGGGCGTCGACTTCGATCGCGCGCTCTACCCGCTCGCGTACGCCGGCTTTCGCGCGCTCGCGCAGAACCTCTCCGACGTCGCGGCCATGGGCGCCGTGCCGGTGGGCTTCGTGTGGTCGCTCGCAGTGCCGCCGTCGTTCAGCGACGACGACGTCGAGGAATTCGCGCGCGGCGCCGCCATCCTCGCCAAGATCCGCAGGGTGCCGATCTACGGCGGCGACTTCTCGTCGACGCCCGGCCCCATGGTCTGCGCCGTCACCGCCTTCGGCGACGTCGAGGGCGTCCCCGTGCGCAGGAGCGGCGCGCGCCCCGGCGACGAGGTGTGGCTGAGCGGCCCCGTCGGCGCCAGCGCGGCGGGCCTGCGCCTCCTCGGCGGGCGCGCGCTCGAGCAGGGCGGCGGCCCCGTCGACACGGACGCCTTCGAGTCCTGGCTGCGCGCGCTCCCCGACGACGCCGCCGCCTGCGTCCGCGCCCATGTCCGCCCCGTCCCCGGCGACGGCGCGCCGCTCGCGGGCGTCGCCACCGCGTGCATCGACGTCAGCGACGGCCTCGCCCTCGACGCCGCGCGCCTCGCGCAGGCCTCGGGCGTGCGCCTCGACCTCGACGAGGTGCCGGTGGCGCCCGGCGCCACCCACGATGAGGCGTGGCACGGCGGCGAGGACTTCAAGCTCCTCGTCACCGCGCCGCCGCGCCAGAGGATCGAAGACGCCGTCCGCGTCGGGGTCGTGGCCGCCGGCGCCGGCGTCACCGAGAAGGGCGCGCGCGTGGAGCCGCGCGGCTGGGATCACTTCTCGAGCAGGTAGGCCTCGGCCTCCGCGCGGTCGCGCGCCACCTTGATGTCGCGGCGGCCGGCGCCGCGCAGCACGGCCCCGATGAGCAGGCGCATGGTGGGGCTCACGCCGTAGACGGCGCTCCGCTTGATGAGGTGCGCCTGCGACTTCACGTGACGCGCGAGGGCCCAACGGGCGGAGAGGGAGCCGTCGCCGACGTCGGTGACGTCGGTGAGGTGCAACAGCGGCGCGAGCTGCTCCATGAGCGGCAGCGCGTCCGCGCGGTACGCCTCGACGGTGGCCGGCGTGAAGTCGCCGCGCAGCGTGACGAAGTAGATGCCGTCGTCGGTGTGCTCGACGACGTAGTTGTCCCGCTCGACCAAGACAGCCATGGCGCGCCCCCCGGCACCGGCGCTTACCACGACCCGGCCCCGCGCGCCCCCGCGTCGACGCGCGCGGCGGGCGCCCCGGGGACGGGGCCGGGCAAACGTGGCATCTGCGCACGGTGTCGACCGAAGCTGAGCGCCGGCGCGCGCGCGCCCTCGAAAACGCCCTCATCGCCAACGTGGTCGTCCACGTCCTCGCGCTCGCGTCGATGGCGCTCCTCCTCCTGCCCGCGCTGCCGGGGGGAACCTCCGCCGCCGCCGGCGCGCGCGTGGCCTGTATCGGGGAGCACCCGTGGCTGTTCCGCCTCGGTTGGCTCCCCTGGCAGCTCTGCGCCGCCGCCGACCTCGCCCTCGCCGTCACCATGGTGCGCGCGCGCTTCCTGCCGCGGACATCAGCGGTGCTCGCCCTCGTCTTCACGGCGATCGCCGTGGTCCCCGACCAGACCGCGGAGGCCCTGTGGGTCACGCGCGGCGTCTCCCTCGCCGGCGCCGGTGACGTCGACGCGTACCTGTCGTTCGAGCGCGCGATCTTTCCGTGGAGCGCCGGCGTGGGCGCGCTCTTTTATACGCTCGGCGCGCTCGCCGAGACGGCGTGCTTCGTCCGCGCGCGCACCTGGTCGCGCGCGCTCACCGTCGTCAGCGTGCCGCTGTGGGCGGCGATGCTCCTGGCGTCGCTGTCGCCGCTCGCCGCGGCCGTCGTGCCCGCCGCGTGGAGGCCGTCGGCGGGCTTCGTCGCCGGAGCCAACGCGGTCGGCTTCGCGCTGCTCGTGCCCTGGCTCGTCCTCGTCAGCGAGCAGGTGCTGCGGCGCGCGCGCCCCGACACGCCGTCGGGCCGCCGCGCGCGCTGGCGCTACCCGCGGCCCCCGCAAGGAGCGCTGCGGGGCGCGCTCGCGGCCGGGTGCGACGCCGTCGCCAACAGCCGCTTCCTCGAGCGGGCGCTCGGACTGCTGCCCGTGCCCGAGATGCTGAGCGACATCACCGACGTCATCTACGTCAACTACCTCGTCCCCGCCGCCGCCGCGGAGCCGTTCGTCCCCGAGGGCCTCGCGCTGCAGCGGCTCGGCCCCGGTAAAGACCACGCGCTCTTCACCTTCCTGAGCTACCGCCACGGCGGCTTCGGCCCCGGCCTCCTCGGGCCGCTGAGGCGGCTCCTGCCGTCGCCCGTCCAATCCAACTGGCGCGTCCACGTCGTGGACCCCGTGAGCGGGCGGCGCGGCGTCACGTTCCTCACCAACGCCGTGAGCATGCTGCCGCACGCGCTCGGGGCGAGGCTCTTGTCCGGCGGCATGCCCATGCACCTGTTCGATCGCGCCTCGATCACGCGCGCGGACGACGGCGCGACAATCCTCGTTCTCGACCCCGGCACCGGCAGCGCGCCCGACGCCCGCTGCGCGCTGCGCCCGTCGTCACAGCCGCCGGCGCTGTCGGGCGCGTGGCAGGCGTGCTTCGGGGACTTCCGCGGCTTCCTCGCCTATTGCGTGCCGCAGGATCGCGCGCTGTCGAGCGACCCGCTGCTGTCACGGGTGGTGCGCCAGGAGATCCACCTCGGCATCCCCCTCGACGCCTGCACGCCGCTCGAGGGCACCGTGGTCTCCGCCGCCGCGCGCGCCATCGCCGGAGACGCGGCGCCGCTGTGCTTCCACGTCGCGGCCGTGTCGTTTCGCTTCGCCGGCGAGCACCACGACCCGCTCGGCCCTCAGCCGGCGCCGGCGGCGGGCGTGAACCAGTAGTCGTGCGTCACGAACAGCACACCGAAGAGGCGCTGCTCGTGGCGCCCGACGAGGACGGTGCCGGGGACGCGGGCGGCGTCGGGGGCGCCCGGGGCGCCGGGCGGAAAGAGCGCGAGGCGCTCGGAGAAGGGTGAGGGGATTGGGAGCCCGCCGACGACGAGCCAGACGCCGGCGCCGTCGCCGCGCCCCGAGGAGCTGAGCACCACGCCGATGCCCGCGTCGTCGCCGGCGTCACCTTGCGGGTCGAGCCGCAAGAAGCCCGCGACGTGTCCGCCGGGCTGCGGGAACGCCGCGCTCATCAGGTGCACGCCGCCACGCACGCACACGGCGTACGCGACGGCCTGAAACGGCGCGCCGTCGTCGTAGGTGCGCACCACCGCCCGGGCGCCGGGGCGGCCGTCGCGGGCGGCGTCGAGGGCGGCGACGCGGGTGACGATGCGCCCGCGCGCCACCGGCAGGACGAATTGGCCGATGGCGCGCGCCGCGGGGCGCGCGACGCGCCACAGGAGGGAGAACGGGAAGCGCCAGTGGCTCTCGACGTCGAGGACGAGGCCCGCCGTGTCCTCGAAGAAGCGCGCCACGGCCGGGTGCACGCGCGCCGTGTCGATGCCCGGGTGCGAGAGGTCGGCGAGCGCGTCGACGACGCCGCGCGGGTCGGCGCCGGACGGCGCGCGGGCGACGGCGCCGCGACGCTCGAAGAAGTCCGCGCCGATGCGCGGCCCTCCAATCCAGCGGCTGAAGCGGCGCGGCACCCAGCGAGGGTACGCCGCCGCCGACGCCGCCGGCGCGGATTTGCCTCGCCGGGCACCGGCCACATACGCTCCGGCGCATGCAGCGTGGGCGGCTCGCACTCAAGATCCTCCTCGGCAACGCCATCACGGTGGTCGCCGCCGTGGGGCTCTACGTCGTCGTCCAGTGGGGCCTGCAGACGGCGCCGCTCGAGTTCCAGTCGGTGGCCATCTTCGCCGGCCTCCTCGCCGTCGTCGCCCTCGCCCTGTCGTTTTGGTACTCGCGCGTCATCACCAAGAACATCGAGACGCTCTACGAGTCGGCGTCGTCGATCTCGCGCGGCGACCTCTCGCGCCTCGTGCAGTTCGAGGTCCCCTCGCGCATGCCCGACGAGGTCGACTCCCTCGCCGGCGCCATCAACCAGATGCTCGAGAACCTGCGCGAGCTGGTGTCCCGCCTGCAAAAGACCGCCCGCCACGTCGCCTCCAGCGCCAACACGCTGTCGGCCGCCGCCGAGCGGGTGACCACCGCCAACAACGGCGTCGCCACGTCGGTGAGCTCCATCGCGCGCTCCGCCGAGCTTCAGCGCGAATTGGTGCTCAAGGCCTCGCAGCTCATGAAGGAGATCGCCGACGGCATCGAGAAGTCGGCGGCCGCCGCCGAGGCCGCCGCCCGCGCCGTGGCCGAGACGCACACGGCGGCGCGCACGGGCACCGAGGTCGCCAACCTCGCCGTCGAGAAGCTCCACCAGGTGTTCGAGAAGGTGGAGCAGGCGAGCGAGCGCGTGTTCGCGTTCGGCGAGAAGAGCCAGGCCATCGGCAAGATCGTCGACGTCATCACGCAGATCTCGCAGCGCACCAACCTGCTCGCGCTGAACGCCACCATCGAGGCCGCGCGCGCCGGCGAGTACGGCCGCGGCTTCGCCGTCGTCGCCGACGAGGTGCGCAAGCTCGCCGAGTCGTCGGGGCGATCCGCCGATCAGATCACGGTGCTCTTGAGCGATTTGCGCAAGGACGCCGATCTCGCCGTGCAGGGCATGAGCGACTCCACCAGCGATCTGCAAGCCAGCCGTGAGGACCTCCGCTCCATCATCCAGTCGCTCGACGGCATCGTGGCGTCCGCGCTCCGCGGCGCCGAGAAGGCCGAGCAGATCGCGCGCTCGTCGTCGGGGCAGTTGCAGGGCTCGCAGGAGATGGTCACCGCCATCGGCCACATCTCGGACCTCGCCAAGCAGAACGCGTCGTCGACGGAAGAGGTGCAAAAGGCCACCGCGAACCAGACGGTGGTGATGGAGAGGCTGTCGTCGTCGGCGCTGGAGCTGTCGAACATCTCGCTGGAGCTCGAAGAGGTCGTGTCCCGCTTCAAGCTCGAGCGCGAGCGGCGGCCCGAGGCGTCCGCGGGCCTGGATCGGGTCGCGGAGCGCCCCCGCATCGCGGGGGAGTGAGCGCGTGCCCGAGGATGGGCGGTCCTTGTGTGTCCTGTGCCGCCTGGGCGTCGAGCGCCTCGCGGTGCGCGTGTCCGACGTGCACAAGGTCGTGGGCAACGCCCAACTGTGCCGGCTGCCGCGCCTGCCCCCCGAGGTCGCCGGCATCACCCAACACCGCGGCCGCATCGTCACCGTCTTCGACGCGGCCGCGCTCCTGTTCGGCGCGCCCGGGCCGCTCGCGGCCGCGGCCGAGGCGCGCGTGCTCGTCCTCGAGCGCATGCAGCGCCATCTCGCCCTGGGCGTCGACGCCGTCGACGAGATCGAGCCCGTTCGTTTGGGCGCCGATCTGCCCGCGGGGCCCTCGGTCGCCCTGCGGGTGGCGCAGCACCGCGGCCAGGCGGTCTTCGCGGTCGACGCCGACCGCCTCCTCGAGCTGATGCTCCAGGCCGCGGAGCCCGACTCGAGCCCGGCCGCTCCCTCCGGTCGCCGTTGAAGGCCCCCGGAATGGGGCGGTGGGGTCGGAAAGTTTCGTTGCAGGGGTGGTTCGGTGTAGAACACCGGAGCGAGAGGTAAGAATGGCCAAGCGGGTGCTCATCGTCGACGACGCCGTGTTCATGCGCGACATGATCAAGGACATCTTCAGCGGCGGCGACTTCGAGATCGTCGGCGAGGCCGTCCACGGTGTGGAAGCGGTGGACAAGTACAAGGAGCTCCGCCCGGACCTCGTCACCATGGACATCGTGATGCCCTTCAAGAGCGGCATCGAGGCCACCAAGGAGATCCTCGCCTTCGACGACAAGGCCACCATCATCATGTGCTCGGCCCTCGGCCAGGAGTCGCTGGTCATGGAGGCCATCGAGGCCGGCGCCGCCGACTTCATCGTCAAGCCGTTCAAGGCCGACGACGTCCTCGCGGTCGTCAACAAGGTCCTCGCCGCCCGCCAGAGGTAGGCCGCCAGAGGTAGGGACGGCGCCGCTGCGATAGCGTCCGCACGTGGCGCGAGGAGCTGGGGCGATCGATCGGGAAAAATACCGGCGGCTGTTCCTCGAGGAGGCGCGCGAGAGCCTGCGCACCTTCGGCAACGAGCTCGTGTCCCTCGAGAAGCTCCACGCCTCCGGCGTCACGTCGGACACGCGCGCGCGCGAGGTGATGGACGCGGCGTTTCGCACGGCCCACTCGCTCAAGGGCATGGGCGCGGCCATGGGCTACACGCGCTTCGCGGAGCTGGCCCACCGCCTCGAGGACCTCGCCGACGTCGCCCGCCAGGGCGGCAACATCGGCACCGAGGGCTTCGACCTGCTCCTCGAGGGCGCCGACCGCCTCGAGCAGATGGTGGAGCAGGTCGCCGGCGGCGACGAGGATCCCGACGCGGGCGATCTCACCGAGCGCGTCCAGGGCGCCGTCGCCCGGCTGCGCAGCGCGCCGCCCGCCGCCGAGCCGGCCGCGAGCGCCCCGGCCGCGAGCACCCCGGCCGCGAGCGCGCCGGCCCCGAGCGCCGCCCTCGTGGGGAGCCGGCGGCGGGCGCTGCTCGTCAAGGTGAAGATCGCCGACGACGCCTCGCTGCCGCAGGTGCGCGCGTTCGTGGTGCACAAGGCCCTGGCGGCGCTCGAGGGGTACCGCGAGACGGAGCCGCCGCCCGACAGCCTGCGCACCAAGGAGCTCCCCGATCGCACGCTCCTCGTGCGCTTCGACCCCGACGTCGCCGACGCCGGCGAGATCGAGCGGCTCGCGCGCGGGCAACAGGGCGTCGCCGACGTCGTCATCGCGCACGAGGAGCCGCCGGCGCCGGAGGAGCAGGCGGCGGCGCCCGCGCCGCAGGCCGGCGAAGACGATCGCACCGTGCGCGTGCGCACCGCGCTGCTGGACGAGCTGCTCGACTCCGTTGGCGAGCTGCTGCTGGCGCGCTCGCGCATCCGCGCCATCGCCGGCCGCGTCGACGTCCCCGACCTCGCCGACCTCGTCGACGAGGTCGACCGGCTCACCCGCGATCTCCACGGGCGCGTCGTCGCGGCGCGCATGACGCCGCTGGCGTTCATCGCCGAGCGTTTTCCGCGCGTGGTGCGCGACCTGGCGCGCGCGGCCAAGAAGTCCGTGGACTTCTCGATGCAGGGCACCGAGATCGAGCTCGACCGCGCCATCCTCGACGAGCTGTCGGCGCCGTTCCTCCACATGCTGAGAAACGCGGTGGACCACGCCCACGAAGGCGACGACGAGCGCAAGGCCGCGGACAAGCCCCCGGCGATGAAGCTCGTGCTGCGGGCCAGCCGCGAGCGCGACACCGTGCTGCTCGAGCTCAAGGACGACGGTGGCGGGATGGACGCCGCGCGCATCAAGGAGCGCGCGGTGCGCCGTGGGCTCATCACGCAGCAGCAGGCGAACGTGTTGTCGGAGGCGCAGGCCCTCGAGCTCATCTGCCTGCCGGGCTTCTCGACGGCCGATCAGGTGAGCCAGACGTCGGGGCGCGGCGTGGGCATGGACGTCGTCAAGGACACCCTCGAGCGCCTCGGTGGCTCGCTGCGCATCGAGTCGCAGCAGGGGCAGGGGACGCGCATGGTGCTGCAGCTCCCGCTCACCGTCGCCATCATCCAGGTCCTCGTCGTCGAGGCCGGCGACGGCGCCGGGGGCCGCGACGCGTACGCCATCCCGGTGAACCGCGTGGAGCAGGCGCTCGAGCTGTCGCCGGCGGGCGTGTCGACGGCGCATGGGCGGACCTTCATGAAGAACGGCCCGTCGCTGGTGCCGCTGTTCGATCTCGGCACGAGCCTCGGCTACGGCGGCGCGGACCCGCAGCTCGCCGGCACCGTGATCCTCGTCGGCCGCGGCAAGGACGTCGCCGCCCTGCGCGTCGCCGCCATCCTCGGCCAGGAAGAGGTGGTCGCCAAGCCGCTCGGCCCGCCGCTGTCGTCGTTCGGCTACCTCGCGGGCGCCACCCTCCTCGCCGACGGCCGCGCCGCGTTCATCCTCGACCCGCTGAAGCTCGTCTTGAGCTCTGCCGCGTGACGAGCTTTGCCGGTGGAGCGGCTCGCGCGTGCACGCCGGCGGACGGGCGCGCTAGGATCGGGCGAATGGTTCCGCGCGATCTCGTGGAGGCTGGCGCGCACGAAGCCGGGCGTGCGCTGGCACTCTTGTTGCGCCGAGCCGACGTGCCGGTCACCGCCATCGACGACGTCAGCCCCGCGGAGCTCGCCGCCCGCGTCGGGCCGCGCGCCGTCGTCGTGGGCTTCACGGTCAGCGGCGGGATGCCGGGCCGCTTCGCCGTCGTCACCTCCGAGGCCCACGCCCAGAAGCTCGCCGACGCGCTCGTGGGCGCGCCCGGCGCGGACGGCGCCCTCGGCAGGCGCGCGCTCGGCGCGCTCACCGAGCTGTCCAACATCGGCGCCTCCGCCTACCTCAACGGCGTCGCCCGCGCGCTCGACACGGCGTGCGTCCCCTCGGTGCCGAGCGTCATCGTCGACGACGCCGGCAAGGCCCTCGCCCTCGCCCTCGGCGTCGACGGCACGGTCGCCGTCAGCGTCGCCCGCCTCGACGCCGGCGGCGTCTTCGTCGAGCTCTGCCTCATCCGCTGAGCGGAGCCTGGCGGCGTGACGACGTTCCGCGCGTCTACGCCGCGGACTCCTGCGCCAGGCGTTGCAGCACCTTCTCGAGGAGCTGGAGCTGCTTGACGTGCCCGGCGAGCGCGGCCTCGTTGGCCCCGAACGGCTCGAGGTACTTGATGGCCTGCTCGAGCCCCCACAGCATGGGGCCGACGGCGCTGACGAGGGAGATCAGGTCCGACGGGACGCCGGGGCTGCTGGCGGCGAGGCTCTGGGCGCTCCGCTGCAGCTCGTCCCGCAGCCGCTGGACCTCGTCCTGCAGGCCGTCGCCGGCGGGCTTGTCGCGCAACTGCTGGAGATCGGCCTCGAGGCGCGAGACGTTCTGCTTCTCCACCTCGAGGTCGGTGTAGAGGCGCCCCGTGGTCTTCTGCGCGCTCAACAGCTCCTCTTTGAGCCGGTCGACCTCGGGGGCGTGGTTCGCCGCCGTCCGCAGCCGCGCGACCTCCTCGGTCATCTGCAGCACGCGCAGCTCGGCGTCCTGCGCGGCGCTGGCGCGCACCGAGAGCCGCGCGATCTCGTCGCGGAGCCGCTGGACCTCGTCCTCGAGCGGCTGGAGCTGCGCGCGCGCGTCGGTCTGCACCCCCTGGAGCTCGGAGCGCATCACGATCATCTGCGCCTCGATCTGCTGGACGTGAGCCTCCGCCTCGAGGGCCCGACGCTCGGCGTCCGCCACCGCGCGCTCGAGCTCGGCGACCCGGGCCTCGGCGACGTCCTTCGCCTTGGTGATGCGGTCGACGGCGGTGGCGATCTCTTCTTCGCTGTGCCGCGGCGGATGCGCGACGAACACCGCCCCGCACGACGGACACTTGAGCTCCGCGCCGCCCTGGGGGACGGCCTCGTCGCGCACACGATATTTGGACCCGCAGCCGGGGCACGTGACGATCATCTGCGGCCCCTGGATAGCGCGCGCGACGATGGCGCGAAAGATTCAAGCGCGTCGCAAAAGCCGGCGACGCGGTTGAACTGGGGCCGGACCGCGGGCATCATCCCCGGATGCCGCGCCCCCCTCTCTGCCTCCTCGCCGCCGCCCTCGGCGTCGCCGCTGCGTCCTCGTGCAACTGCGGCACGCCGCCCGGGCCCGTCGGCGGCGACCTGTGCGGTACCGGCACCGTTGACGGCGCTCCCTACGCCATCGACGACACCAAGACCCGGCTCATCATCGTGGTGCAGCGCAACGACGGCGCCGGCTGCGGCGTCTTCCACAACCACGTCGTGAGCGCCAAGGTGGCCAAGCTGGAGTACGCGGTGGACAGCGCCACCCCGGGCAACACCACGTTCAAGATCACCGTCCTCGCCGACAGCCTCGACGCCGACGATCCGGACCTTCGCGACGAATTCCTCACCAAGCACGATCCGCCGCTCGACGGGCAGCCGCTGTCGGACGGCGACCGCGCCTCCATCCGCGGCTCCGTCGCCGACGAGGTGCTCGCCAAGGACAACCCGCAGCTCGTGTTCACCGTGTCCGACTTGAGCACCGCCTCCGGCGACGGCACCGCCAAGCTCACCGCGGAGCTCGCGGGGGCCACCAGCACCGTCGACGTCACGTACAGCGTCAGCAAGAACGGCGACGACTTCGTCATCAAGGACGCCACCGCCACCCTCGACGGCGCGCCCTACGGCATCCCGCGCAATTCGCTCGGCTTCTGCGTGAACCCGTCGATGGAGCTCCACCTCGATCTGGTCCTCAAAAAGGCGAACGCCACCCCCGTGTGCGACCTCGGCAACGCCAACCCGTACACGGCGCAGCTCTTCCCCGACACCGACTGCACCGACAACACCTCCTACACCGAGGTGCGCGACATGACCGGCCGCCGCTGCATGGGCTGCCACGGCACCACCCAGCGCCTCGGGGCCACCGTGCCGCTCGTGAGCTACGACGACTGGCGCACGGACTCCATCCGCAACCAGGGGCAGGGCTTGTTCACCACCGCCGAGGACTTCGTGCACCGCGATCCCACCGAGAGCCTGGCCATGCCGCCGCAGCTCGACGGCCTCGCCACGCCGCCCACCGCCGCCGAGCTCGACCAGTTCGACGCCTGGGTCGCCGACGGCGCCCACAACGAGAAGTGCAGCAACGACCCGGGCATCCGTACGTTCCCGCGCGCGGCCCACGTCGATTGCGCCCCTGCCGGGACGCCCGCGTACGACGTCGCCGACACCAACCCGTCGGCGCAGGGAGCGACGGCCAAGCAGTTCATCGACTTCAACTGCGCCTCGTGCCACCTCGACACCACCGGCTTTTACGCCGGCGTCCCGCAGTTCTTCGTCCCCGACAGCGTCGACCCGGTCACCGGCGGCGGCGTCATCGACCACGCGCTCGCGCAGGCGTCCATCGCGCACCCGTACTACCTGGGCGACGACGGCACCAACCTCTCCTTCTGGGAGGCGAGCGTGCTGCGCTATCTCGACAACTCCATGCCTCCGTTCGGCGGCGTCGGCGATCCGCCGGCCACGTGCTCCGCCGACGCCGACTGCGCCGGCGGCGCCTGCTACACGGCCGCCGGCGTGTGCGTGGACCCGACGTTCATCGCGTTCGCCGACTGGGTCTCCGCGGGGTATCCCGAAGCCGCGTGCCCCTGAGGCCCGAAGGGCCGCCTGAAGTCCGCGCCGACGTCGCATCGAGGCACGTACTCCGCGCGGCGAGCGCCTTTCAGCGCGGCGCGCCGAAGTCGATGACGAGGGCCTTGCCGGCCTCGACGGTGACGGGGACCACCCACGTCTTCCCGCCGCCGGCGTAGGGCTCGACCGTGGCGCCGTGCGGCCCCTCGGGGAGCACGGTCTGCGTCCCCGACGGGATCACCTCGATGGACTTGCCGGCGATGGTGACGACGCCGCACCTCTTCTTCGATTTGCAGGTGATGCGGAGGGCCACGCTCTTCTTGGCCGCCGGCCGCGCCTCGACGTGGTGCGGCTTCGCGCGCGCGGCGTGCCTGGGCGGCGGCGTCGCGTGGGCGGGCGCGTCCTGGGCCTGCGCGTCCGCGCCCGCCGCGGGCAGCGGCGGCGTGTCGGCGGGCGGCGCGTCTTTGGGCGCGTCTTTGGGCGTGTCGGCGGGGGTGCCGGGCGCGTCGGCCGGGGGCGTGTTTGCGTGCGCGTCGGCGGGGGGCGCGCCGGCGGGGAGGGTGTCGGCGGCCGCGACGGCGGCGGGCGCGGGCGCCGCGTCCCGGTGTTGCGAGGCGACGATGCCGGCCGCGACGACGACGGCGCAGACGCCGCCGCCCACCGCCGCGACCCACGGGCCGCGCCGCCGCGGGCGGGCGACGGGCTCGTCGAGCGCCACGCCCGCGGAGAGGCCCGCGAGGGTGCCGGCGCTCGCCGGCGACGCCGGTGACGACGTCGGTGACGACGGCGGCGTCGAGGTCTGCTTGGGCGGGACGTTGGTGCGCGTGGCGGGCGTGGCGTCCGGCGCCGGCTGCAGCTTCGCCGACTCCTCGAACCGCTCGAGCTCCTCGACCGACGGCAGGGAGCCGGTGAACGCCGGCGGCGGCGACTCCGACGGGGCGCTCACGTTCTTGCCCGACGACGCCGGGTTCAACACGGGCGCCAAGGGGTTGCGCAGCTCGTCGCTGCCCTCGGCCATCACCGTGAGCGCGTTCGGGTCAGCGACGGCCGGGGCCACGGCGGCCTCGCCGCTGTCCGTGGGGAGCTTCATCGCCCCCTTCGACGCCGTCATCGCCGCCCCCGGCGCCGGCGGGTTCTTCTCGCTGTGGCTGAACACGAGCGAGATGCCCGACATCGAGCTCGGCTCGTGCGCCCCCGACGACGCCGGCTGCGACTCCGTCGACGACGCCGCGTCGAGGCCCGCGTCGGCCGTCTTGAGCTTGTCCTTCATGTCCGAGTGGTCCGCGATCTGCGTGCGCCGCAGCTCGGGCTGCTTGTCCATGATGCGCACGAACACGTTGCGCACGTCGGTGGCCGCGGCGTCGACGGCGCCCGAGAACAGGAAGCGCGACAGCGCGAGCTCCATCTGCCGCATGTCCGCGAAGCGGTCGTCGGGGTTGCCCGACAACGCACGCAGCACGATCTCGTCGAGGGAGCTCGGCACCTCGGGCCGCAGCGTCGACGGCGTCGGCACATTGCAGTCGAGCACCTTCTTCAGGATCTGCGCGTCGTTGTCGCCCGTGAACAGCCGGGTGCCGCACAGCATCTCCCAGAGCACGACGCCGAGCGCGAACTGATCGAGCCGGTGGTCGAAGTCGAAGCCCTGGGCCTGCTCCGGGGCCATGTAGGCCACCTTGCCCTTCACGATCCCCGTCGACGTGTGCGTGGCGCGCTCCGCCGCCCGCGCGATGCCGAAGTCGGTGACCTTCACCTCGCCCGCGCGCGACAACAGGATGTTGTGCGGGCTGATGTCCCGGTGGACGATGCCCAGCGGCGCGCCGTTGTCGACGAGGGTGTGGGCGTGGTGCAGCCCGCGGCAGACGCCGATGGCCACCTGCACGGCCTCGCCCACCTCGAGCGGGATCTTCCTTTTGCGGCTCTGCTCCACCACGCGTCGGAGGTCGGCGCCGTCGACGAGCTCCATGGCCAGGTACAGCGTGCCGTCCTCTTCGCCGAAGTCGAAGACCTGAACCACGTTGGCGTGCTGCAGCTTGGCCGCCGTGCGCGCCTCGTCGCGGAACATGGTGACGAACTCGGCGTCCTCGAGGAAGTGCGGGAGGATGCGCTTGATGCAGACGCGCTTGTCGAAGCCGGCGGTGGCGGTGCGCGCGCGGAAGATCTCCGCCATGCCGCCCATCGCGATGCGATCCTCGAGGACGTAGCGGCCGTACTCCTTCGCCACGCGCCGACTCTATCAGCCCGGGGCGGCCCCGTCCGCCGCCGCGTCCGGGGCGTCACCGGCCTGGGGGCGCGCGGGGACGGGGGCGTGCGGGTTGCGCACCTCATCGACGATCCCGTCCTTGAGCGTGACGGTCTCGGCACCCCACACGCCCACCTCGAGGGTGACGCCGTCGATGACCTTGCGCTGCAGCGTGTCGGGGAAGCCCAGCGCCGCCGTCAACGCGTCGTACGTCATGCCCTTCACCGCGCGCTTGAGCGCGATGGCGTTTTGCTGGTCCTCGGGGAGCGAAAGGATCCACGGGTTCGGATCTTCCTCGGTGAGCGAGGCGTCGAACCACACGTCGAAGGTGTCGGCGTCGTCGATGCCGCCGGGGAGCAGCAGGATGTGCGGCTCGTCGCGCTCGAGGCTGACCTCGGAGCCGCGATCGCGCGCGACGCGCAGGAAGATCCACGTGGTGTAGCGCGGCGTGTAGAGCGGGCGGCGGAACACGACGTCGCCGGTGGGCCACTCGATGCGCTCGATGCGGACGCGCGTGCCGGCGGGGATGATGCCCTCGGCGGGCGGCGGGGGGATGGGGTCGCCCTCGACGGTCTGCAGGTACGTGAGCTCCTCGAAGCGCCGCGGGTGGACGAGCTTGTACCGGTCGTCGTCGTAGAACTGTCCGACGTACATGGACTGCCGGAAGAACAGGAGCTGACCCGTGTGCGCGTCGTCGACGGCCTCGCGGTCCTCGTCCGGGATGACGACGTAGCTCGGGCACCCGGCGAGCGACGCGCACAGGAGACCGGCGCACGCGAAGGAAGCGGCGGCCGCGGCGTCGGGCGAGGGGAGGCGAAGCGCGCGCATGGCGCCGTCATCCCACACCGCGCGCGCCGCGGGCAAGCGGCGAAGCGCCGCGTACAATGGGTGCCGTGCCACCGCGCGTCCTCTTTGCCGCCGCGTTCTTCGCCGCGCTGTGCTCCGGTTGCGCCGCCGACGCCGTCGGCTGCCGCGACAACGGCGACTGCCCGCTGCCGACGGTCTGCGGGCTCGGCGGCTCGTGCGTCGCCGAGCTCCCCGGCGAGGGCGAAGGCGAAGGCGAGGGAGAGGGCGAGGGCGAAGGAGAGGGAGAGGGAGAGGGAGAAGGCGAGGGAGAAGGCGAAGGAGAGGGAGAAGGAGAGGGAGAAGGCGAGGGCGAGGGCGAAGGGGAGGGCGAAGGCGAGGGCGAAGGCGAGGGCGAAGGGGAAGGGGAAGGTGAGGGCGACGCCTTCCCCGCCGCGTTCCCCTCGCACACCGGGCACATCCAAGACAACGTCGTCGCGCCCGCCATCGACGCCCAATGCGATGAGGTCGTCGACACCGACCAGGAGGACGGCAGCGGCTTCGCGACGCTCTGCGGGACGCGGGTGCCGACCCTGTCCATCGACACCGGCGCCGGGCCGGCCCTGCGGGTCTACGAGCTCAGCTCGTTCACCATCGCGGGCCGCCTCACCTTCATCGGGGCGCGCGCCCCGGTGATCGTGGTGTTCGGCGACGCGAAGGTCAGCGGGTCCATCGACGTCGGCGCCGTGGGCGCGGCGTCGGGCCCGGGGACGGTGTCGCCGCCGAGCGCCTGCGCCGGGGTGGGCCATGGCGGCGCCGACGACGGCGGCGCCGGCCGCGGCGGCGGCGGCGGCGGCCACGACACGAACGGCGGCCGCGGCGGCGGGCTCACGGTCGCGAACGGCGGCGCGGGCGGCGGCGCGTTCGCCGACCTCGCCGACGTGCTCGCGGGCGGGTGCCGCGGCGGCAGCGGCGGCGTCGCCAGCGGGTTCGCCGGCGCCGACGGGCCCGGCGGCGGCGCGGGCGGCGCGCTGCAGATCTCGGCGGCGGGCATGCTCACGTTCAGCGGCACCGTGATCGCCGCCGGCGGCGGCGGCGGCGGCGGGCCCAGCGCCGCCACCGGCGGGGGAGGCGGGGGCGGCTCCGGAGGGACGGTCTTCCTCGAGGCGCGGGCGTTCGAGCTGAGCGGGCTCACGGCGATCCTCGCCGGCGGGGGCGGTGGCGAGGGCGGCGAGGGCGGAGCCAGCGGCAGCAACGGGCATGACGGTCGCGACGGCGGCGCGGGCGGGACCGGCGCCACCACGGGCGCGGGCGACGGCGGCGGCGGCGACGTGTTCGGCGAGGACGGCGCCGACGGCGGCGAGGGAAGCGACGGCGGCGGCGGGACTCCGAGCGGCGGAGGCGGCGGGGGCGGCGGCCGCGGCGTGCTCGTCGACAACACCATCCCCTGACGACGCGGCCCGCGGTGACGGACCGTCGCAGGCCGTAGCCGGGGCACCCGCCCGTCGGTAGGCTCGAGCGGTGCGCGTCTCGTTCGCCAAATACGAGGGCCTCGGCAACGACTTCGTCATCGTCGACCGCCTCGACGAGCACGGCGGCGCGCCTCCGGAGCGAGGCCTCCCGCTCTCCGCGCGCGTGGCGCTGTGCGATCGCTACCGCGGCGTCGGCGCCGACGGCGTCCTCACCGTGCTCCCGCCCCGCACGCCGGGGGCGCGCGCGCGCATGCACGTCACCAACGCCGACGGCAGCGAGCCCGAGATGTGCGGCAACGGGCTGCGCTGCGTGGCGCTGTACCTCGTCGACGGCGGCCGCGCGCGCCGGGGTGAGGAGATCGCCGTCGACACGGGTGCCGGCGTCCGCCGCGCCCTGGTCCTCGAGGACGACGGCGTGCGCGTCGACATGGGCCCGGCGCGCTTCGACGTCGACGGGCAGATCCCGGCCTGGCGCGACGAGCCCCTCGTCGTCGACGGCCTCAGTGTGCGCGCCGCCGCCGTGAGCATGGGCAACCCGCACTGCGTCGTCGACGTGGACAAAGCGGCGGGCGACCTCCACGAGCTCGCCGCGCGCCTCGGGCCCGTCCTCGAGCGCGACCCGCGCTTCCCGCAGCGCACCAACGTCGAGCTCGTGCGCCTCCGGGACGACGGCGGCGTCGACGTGGCGGTCTGGGAGCGCGGCGTCGGCATCACCCAGGCGTGCGGCACCGGCGCGTGCGGCGTCGCCGCCGTGCTCGCGCGCGCCGGCCGCGTGCCCTTCGACGCCGATGTCGCCGTGCACCTCCCGGGCGGCACGCTCGTCGTGAAGGTCCCGCGGGATCCCGCCGCGCCGGTGTGGATGACCGGGCCGGCCCGCCGCGTGTTCTCCGGCACGGTCGACGCCTGACGCGCCGTGGCGCGACGCGCGCTACGCACCGCCGCCGCGGGCGCACGGGCCTTGCGACGACGACGGGGACAGCCTAATCGGGTCCGGTCGACTTTCTGCCGCTTTGGAGGTTTGCCATGGGTGTCTTCGAGGAGCTCGCGAAGAAGGATCACGAGCAGGTCATCTACCTGCACGACGAGGACTCGGGCCTCAAGGCCATCGTCGCCGTGCACGACACCACGCTCGGGCCCGCGCTCGGCGGCTGCCGCATGTGGCAGTACGACAACGAAGACCTCGCGCTGCGCGACGTGCTGCGCCTCTCCCGCGGCATGACCTACAAGAGCGCCGCCGCCGGCCTGAACCTCGGTGGTGGCAAGGCCGTCATCATCGGAAACCCCAAGACCGACAAGAGCGAGGCGCTGTTTCGCGCCTACGGCCGCTTCGTCCAGGGGCTCGCCGGGCGCTACATCACGGCGGAGGACGTCGGGACCACCGTGCGCGACATGGAGTGGGTCCGCATGGAGACCGACTTCGTCACCGGCATCTCCCGCGCGCTCGGCGGCTCGGGTGACCCGTCGCCCGTGACCGCGCTCGGCTGCTACGAGGGCATCAAGGCGTCGGTGAAGTGGACCACCGGCAACGAGTCGCTCGAGGGCAAGAAGATCGCCATCCAGGGCGTCGGCGCCGTCGGCTACCACCTGGTGCAGCACCTCACGCGCGACGGCGCCAAGGTGTTCGTCTGCGACATCGACCAGGAAAACCTCAAGCGCGTCACGTCGGATTTCCGCGGCGTCGAGGTCGTCGGCACCGACAAGATCTACGGCGTCGACTGCGACGTCTTCGCGCCCTGCGCCCTCGGCGCCGTCGTCAACGACGAGACCATCCCGCAGCTCAAGTGCTCCATCATCGCCGGCTCGTCCAACAACCAGCTCGCCGACGAGGACAAGCACAGCCAGATGCTCGAGAAGAAGGGCATCCTCTACTGCCCCGACTACGTCATCAACGCCGGCGGGCTCATCAACGTCGCCAACGAGCTCGAGGGCTACAACCGCGAGCGCGCGGTGCAGCAGGCGGCGAGCATCTACAACATCGTCACGTCCATCTACCAGATCGCGCGTGACGAGAAGATCACCACGGCCCGCGCCGCCAACGCCCTCGCCGAGCGCCGCATCCAGCGCATCGGTCGCATCAAGGGCACGTACACGGGCCTCGCGGTGCAGAAGCGCGCGCGCGGCATCATCTGAGCCCTTCGTCGTCCGCGGCGGCGCCGCCGCGGGCATGATCTCGGTCGCCCGCGCGCCTCGCGCTCGGGCACCGTGGGCCATGAGCGTGCTCGAAGGCTATCCCGTCGTCGTCGACGTCCCCGTGCGTTGGGGCGACATGGACGCGTACGGCCACGTCAACAACGCCCGCTATCTCACCTTCTTCGAGACCGCGCGCATCGCGTACTTCGAGGCGCTCGCGTTGCCGGGCTGGGTCACGCGCGGCGACGTCGGGCCCATCGTGCACTCCACCACGTGCCGCTACCGCATCCCGGTCACGTATCCCGACACGCTCGTGGTCGGCTGCCGCATCCGCGAGCGCGCCGCGCTGCCCGAGGGCGCCGATCGCTTCACCATGGAGCTGTGCGCGCGCTCCGTGCGCCACGACGCCGTCGCCGCCGACGGCACCTGCGTCGTCGTCGTCTACGACTACGCCCACGCAAAGAAGGCGCCGGTCACCGACGCGCTGCGCGAGGCCATCGCCCGGGTCGAGGCCGCGCGATGAGCGCGCCTGCACCCGGGTGCCCCTGGCGCGGGGGCGCGTCCCCCGCTGGGGACAGAAGCTCTCCCCTGTGGCGCCGGGGCTCGTCCCCCGCCGGGGACACCGATTCTCGATTTGAGGTTTTGCCGTGTCCGATCAACTCGTCGTGAACGTCACGTCCTTCGAGACGCGCGTCGCTCTCCTGGAGAACAACGTCGTCGCGGAGGTGTTCATCGAGCGTCACCGCGATCGTGGGATCGTGGGGAACATCTATCTGGGCAAGGTGCAGCGCGTGCTTCCAGGCATGCAGGCTGCCTTCGTCGAGATCGGGCACGAGCGCGCGGCCTTCCTCTACGTCGGCGACGTCGTCCCGCCCGAGGAGCCCTTCGAGGAGGATCACGAGCACCAGCACCACGACGAGGCCCCCGAGGCCCCCGCCGAGCTCAAGGAGTCCTCGTCGTCGATGCCGCTGCCCAAGAAGAAGCGGCCGTCACACAAGGAGCGGCGCATCGAGGAGCTGTTGAAGCAGGGCCAGGAGATCATCGTCCAGGTCACCAAGGACGCGATCGGGACCAAGGGCCCGCGCGTCACCTGCAACGTGTCCCTCCCGGGGCGGCACCTCGTGTACATGCCCACGCATAAGCACATCGGCATCTCCCGCCGCATCACCGTCGACGAGGAGCGCAACCGGCTGCGCACCGTCCTCGAGGAGCTGAAGCCGCGCTTCGTCGACGGCGAGCACCCGGAGGTGGGCGGCTTCGTGGTGCGCACGGTGTCCGAGGGCCTGCCGCGCGAGAAGCTCGAGGCCGACGCCGAGTTCCTCATCCACCTGTGGCGCGACGTCGAGGGCCGGGCCAAGGTTGCGTCGGCGCCGGCGCTGGTGCAGCCGGAGCTCGACATCGTGCTGCGCTGCGCCCGCGATATGTTCACCAGCGAGGTCGACAAGCTCATCGTAGACGACGAGCGCACCCACGAGAGCGTCGCGCGCTTCGTGGAGCTCCTCGATCCGACGCTTCTGTCGCGCATCTCCCTGTACAAGGGCGTCGAGCCGCTCTTCGAGCACACGGGCATCGAGACGGAGCTGCAGCGGGCGATGTCGCGGCGCGTGTGGCTCAAGTCGGGCGGCTACCTCGTCATCGACCAGGCCGAGGCGCTCACCGCCATCGACGTCAACACCGGCCGCTTCGTCGGCAAGCGCAACCTCGAGGACACCATCGTCCGCACCAACCTCGAGGCCGTGCGCGAGGTGGCCTACCAGCTCCGCCTGCGCAACATCGGCGGCATGGTCATCATCGACTTCATCGACATGGAGGACGAGGCGCACAGAGACCGCGTGCTCGCCGCCCTCACCGAGGCGCTCGAGAGCGACCGCGCGCGCTGCAACGTGGTGAAGATGAGCGAGCTCGGCCTGGTGGAGATGACGAGGCAGCGCACGCGGGAGAGCCTCGGCCGACAGCTCACCGAGGTGTGCTGGTACTGCGAAGGCCGCGGGGCCCTCAAGAGCAAGCGCACCGTCGCCTACGACATCTTCCGCGCCCTCGAGCGGCAAGCGCCCAAGCTGATGGAGCCGGTGGTCGTCGTGCAGGCGCACCCCGAGGTCGTCGATCTGATGGTGGGCGAGGAGGCCGAGGTGCTCGCGAGCATCGAGGGCCGTGCGCGCAAGAAGATCGTGGCGCGCCCGCGAGGCTCGTTTCATCAGGAGCAGTTCGACATCTTCGGCACCAGCGTCGAGGCGGCCGAGAAGAAGCAGAAGGGGGCACGATGAAGACCACGCGCAGGCAGGCGGACCGGATCGAGGTGAACCACGAGTTCCAGTCCATCGAGGAGTTCATCACCGAGTACGTGAGCGACATCTCGCGGACCGGCGTCTTCATCCGCTCCGACGATCCGCTGCCCGTCGGCACCAAGGTCGACCTGCGGTTCACCGTGATCGACGTCGACTTCGAGACCATCGAGGGCGTGGGGGAGGTCACGCGCGTGGTGCCGCCCGGCGGCAAGGAAACGCCCGGCATGGGCGTGGTCTTCGTCGAGCTGACGCGGTCGAGCCAGACCCTCGTGGAGCGGCTCCTGACGCGGCGGGGCGCTAAAACCTGACGTCTACGTCAGAGTGGCTCGGACCGCCGTGACTCGCTCCGTGGTTCCGCTTGCTTTCCGAGCGGGCCCTGACGCACGATGCAGCACTGATCGAGATCAGGACTCGAGAGAAACACGGAGAGGAAATTCGATGGCGTACGTGATCACCAGCAAGTGCGTGTCCGAGGTGTACGCGGCGTGCCAGCAGGTCTGTCCCGCGGACTGCATGCACTACGTGGCGGCCCTCCCCGCGGGTTACCCGAGTGCCGGGCAGCCGTGGATGTCGATCGATCCCAACGAGTGCATCGACTGCGGCGCGTGCAAGCCCGAGTGCCCCATCGATGCCATCGTCGACTCGCCTGACAAGGACCAGTACTGGTCCCAGATCAACGCGAACCTCGGCCCCGTCTACAAGGGCCAGAAGGCGACGCCGCGCGCGAAGACCGAGGCCCCGCGCCGCCCGGACAACACGCTCGTCAACACCTGAGCGTCGTCGACAACCGCTTCGACAGGCGGGGGCTCGTCCCCCGCCTTTTTCTTTGGCCTACTCGCCGTTTTCGTCGAGGAACTGCTCGAGCGCCTTGAGCGCGTCGGGCGCGACGTCGGTGAAGCGCAGGCCCATGCCGAGCCCGTCCTTCACCTGGGGCGTGTTCACGATCTCGCCCTGCGCCTCGATGACGTTGCCCGAGCCGGGCAGCGAGAACTTGAGCTTCACCTTGGTCCCGAGCGCGTGCGGGATGGTCTGCTCGAAGTAGATGCCGCCGATGCTGACGTTGCCGGTGCGGCGGAAGTAGAGCTCGTTGCCCTTCTCCTCCTCGACCCACAGGTCGAGGGGGACGCGGGCGGCGGTGCGCCGGTCGTGCTGGCGGCGGTCCGTGCGGCGCCGGTCGGAGGTCACCGGAACGGTCCTCCCCCGGCGGTCGGCCCGGCGGCGATCGGTGCTCATGAATCCGACTCTACCCGAAAGCCCGCCGCGCTCAATCGACATCGGCGACCGGAGAGTCAGCTCCGCGCCAGGCGCGCGGCCGCTTCGAGCACGCGGGAGGCGCGCAAGACGCCCTTGAAGACCACCAGCGCCGACGGCGCCTCCTCGGGCAGCGCCTGCTCGCTGACGCGCAGCCGCTCGCTCGCGCAGAACACGACGCGGTAGGGCAGGCCCTTGTCGACGAGCTCCACCCGCTTCCAGACGGCGGCGCGGCTCCAGAAGCCGAGGACCTCGACGTAGACCACCTCGCCCGTCGCCGCGTCCTCGAGGACCACGTCGGGGACGATCACGCCCGCCCCCGGGACGCGCAGGATCTCGGTGGCCACGCGCCCGGTGAAGCGGCCGCCGGCGGCTCCGATGTCGTCGAGGAGCGCCCGGGTCACCTCCGGCAGCCTCGCCGCCCCGGCCGCGGCGTCGCCCGCCGCCCCCCGGGCGCCGCGAACGACGAGGCGCTCGACCGCGCCCCCGGGCCGCAGCTTCACCTCGGCGTCGAGGACGAAGCGGCGGCAGGCGAGGACGTGCGGCAGCAGGAGCGCGAGCTTGAGGCCGTAGCGCGTGCTCTGCTGAAACAACCCCATCGGACCCTCGACGACGAGGCGCACGCTGTCGGCCCCGGTGCCCGCGGCGGTGCCGGCGCCGTCGACGTCGACGCCGTCACCGCCGTCGACCTCGAAGAGGAGCTGGTGGAGCTTCAGGGCACGCAGGAGCCCGCGCAGCTCGAGCGCGCTCGCCTCGACGTCGACGGTCAGGCGCACGGCGCGCAAGAGCACCGCCTGGAGCTCGGCGACCTCGTAGCGCTCGACGAGGTGTGCCGCCTCGCCGACGTCGAGCCCGCGCACGGCGTGGGCGGCGGACAGGTCCGCGAACAGGGCGCGCTCCACGTCGGCGGTGGACACGGCGCCGGCGTCGTCGCTCGAAAACAGGGCCGCGGCGTCGGCGAGCACCCGCGCGCGATCGAACGCGCCTTCAAGGCGCGCGCGCGCGGCGGCGCCGAAGACCTCGGCGCGGACGGCCTCGGGGTCGAGGGTGGTGTCGACGTCGAAGTCGCACGCGTCGAGGGTGAGCTTCTTCAAGCCGCGCGCGAGCCGCACCTCGTCGCCGCCGCCGCGCACCGGCGGCCCCACCGGGAGCTCGTCGAGCGCGTCCTCGAGCGCCGCCCGCGCCTCCCCCGCGTGCGCCTGCGCCGCCTCGACGGCGAAGCCCGCGAGCTCGAGCGCGCGCTCGCGGGCGACGCCGCACAGGGGCACGACCTCGACGAGGCCCTTTTTGCGGCGGAGCTTCACGTGATCGAGCGTGAGCACCGGGGCATGCTACTCGCGCCCCGGCGGTTTCGCGCGCGCGCGGATGCTACATGGGGGCGGATGCCAGCTTTCCCTCCGGCCAAGCCGCACGGCCCCTTGCGCGAGATGCTCGACGGCGTCTTCGTCGTCACCGGGCGACACGGCGTGGGGCCGTTCATCGCCACGCGCAACATGACGGTGCTCCGGCAGGGCGGCGCGCTCACCATCGTCAATTCCGTGCGCCTCGACGACGAGGGCGAGCGCGCGCTCGCCGCGCTCGGCACCGTGAAGAACCTGGTACGGCTCGGCTGGTTTCACGGCCTCGACGACCCGTACTACATGGAGCGCTGGCGGCCGCGCTTCTTCAGCCCCGCGCGGATGGTGCCCGTCAACGTCGACGAAGGCCTGCGCACCGACCTCGCCGAGGGGGCCACGGAATTCGGCGCGTGCTTCCGCTTCTCCGCCGGCGACTACGACGAGGCGGCGCTCTTGCTCGAAAGCGGCGCCCTCGTCACCTGCGACTCCGTTCAGAACCACGTCGACACCAAGGGCTTCTCGCTCCTCGGAAACGCCATGCTCCGCGTGGCCGGCCTCGTCGGCGGCGTGCGCGTCGGCACCGTGTGGGCGCGCAAGATGACCGGCGGCGCCCCGCGGCTGCTCGCCGGCGACTTCGCCCGCCTGACGGCGCTCCCGTTCCGCCACCTGCTGCCCGGTCACGGCGCGCCGCTCCTCGACGGCGCGCACGCCGCCGTCGCCGCCGCCGTCGCGCGTCAGCTGCGGTAGGCGACGTGATCGCGCCGGCGGTCGCTGGTGAAGCCCTCCGACGTCCCCGCGGTGACGAGCTCGTAGAGCACGGCGTGCTTGCCGTCGCGCCGGCGCAGGATGCGCCCGAGGCGCTGGACGTGCTCGCGCACGCTGCCGGTGCCGGACACGATGATGGCGACCTGGGCGTCGGGGACGTCGATGCCCTCGTTCAGCACGCGCGACGTCGCCAACACGGGGAGCGCGCCGTCGGCGAACGCCTTCAGCACGGTGCTCCGCTCGCGCACCTTGGTCTGGTGCGTGATCACCGGCACCAGGAACCGGCGCGAGACGGCGTACGCGGTGGCGTTGTCGTCGGTGAAGATGAGCGTGCGCCGGCCGCGGTGCTCCTCGAGGAGGCGCGCGATGACGTCGAGCTTCTCCGGCGCCGCGAACGCCAGCCGCTTCTGCCGGCGGTACGCGGCGAGCGCCTCGCGTCCCTCGAGTGAGCGCGACGCCTTCATGATGAAGTCGGAGAAGCCGCGGTCGAAGCGGACGCCGCTATCGACGAGGAACTTCTTGTAGATGGCGCGCGCGTCGTCGTGCGCCTTGCGGTCGTCGTCGGAGAGGTCCACCTCGATGCGCACCGTCTCGTACTCGGACAGCCACGTGCCCTCGAGCTCGTCGATCTCCTTGCGGTACACGATGGGCCCGACCAGCTCGTCGAGGAGGCCGTCGCGTCCGTCGGCGCGCTCGGGCGTGGCGGTGAGGCCCAGCCGGTACGGGGCGATGCACAGGCGGGCGGCGAAGGCGTAGCTCTCCGCGCACAGGTGGTGCACCTCGTCGAAGACGACGATGCCGAAGCGCTTGCCCAGGTGCTCCATGTGCGCCCACGCAGAGTCGTACGTCGACACCGTCAGGTCGCGCACCTCGTGCTCGCCGCCGCCGATGACGCCGACCTCGGCGGCGAACGTCTCGGCGAGCAGGTCGCGCCACTGGCGGACGAGGTCGAGCGTGGGCGCGATGACGAGCGTGGAGCGGCGCTTGTCGTCGACGGCCATCACGGCCACGTGGGTCTTGCCCGCGCCCGTGGGCAGCACCACCACGCCGCGGCCGCGGTTCTTCTTCCACGCCACCAGCGCTTCCGTTTGAAAGGGCCGCGGCTCGCGGTGGACGCGCGCGCCGTGCGGCAGCTCCGCGTACTGGCGCGCGTCGTCGACGACCTCGACCTTCCTGTCGCGCAGCGCGAGCACGATGTCCGCGTAGCGAAACGCCGGCGCCCGCAGGCACGCCTCGCGGGCGTCCCAGGCGCACCCCGGCCAGCCGGCGTCGCGCTCGACGCCGCGCAGCTCCACGGTGCCCGCGAAGAAGCGGAGCGAAGCGGTCACGCACCGTTCATACCGCCTCCGGCACGGGTGTGGCGGGCGCGGTTGCGCTACGATCGCCTCGTGGTGCTTTGGGTCGGCGCGCGCGCGGTGGAGGAGCTGCTCGAGGCGGCGCGCCGGGATCCGGAGGTGTCGCGCGACGCGCTCGCGCGCGCGTCCGCAGACGTCGACCGCATCGACGTCCTCATGATCCTCGCGTGCAACCCGCCGCCGCTGCTCTCGGCGCTGGCGGCGGTGTGCGTCTTCGCGCTCACCGGGCCCTCGTGGCGCGCCGGCGCCGCCGCCGTCGCGCTCGTGCTCGCAGGGACGTTCGGCAGCTTCGCGGCCATCTGCCAGGCGGGCCGGCGCCGTCAACTGCGGCACCTGCGCGTCGCCTTGCGGGGCGAGGCCGCGCGCTTGTTGAACCTCGGCCACGGCGGCGCGTCCACCGCAGTGTCCTCGTCCTTCGTCGATCGCGCGCGCGCCTCTCGCGCGTAGAGGTCGACATGTGCACTCACGCCCGCCTCCGCCCCTCCCTGCTCACCGCCGGCGCGCTCACGGCCGCGTTGGCGCTCATCGTCCCGCTCGGCGCGTGCGGCGGGTCGCTCTTCTGCGGCGGGTACGGCGAGCAGGACGAGGGCGGCGAGGGCGGCGGCGGCGGCCGTTGCGGCGGCGGCGGCGCGTATGCGGCCACGCCGCCCTCGGGCGTCCCGTCCGGCGCGGCGTGCTCGACCGGGATGTTCTGGCAGGGCGGCAACGAGGGGACCACCGCGATGCACCCCGGCGTCGACTGCATCACGTGCCACTCGGGCGGCGAGGGCCCGCGGTACTTCATCGCCGGCACCATCATGGGCGCGGTGGACGACGCCGACGATTGCCAGGGCGTGTCGGCGGTCACGGTGCAGATCACCGACGCCGACGGCGCCGTCCACGAGACCACCACCAACAGCGCGGGGAATTTCTTCTTCAACAGCTCGCTCCCCGTGCCGTACACCGTCAGCCTCGTGCGCGACGGCAACACGGTGTCGATGCTCACGCCGCAGTCGACGGGTGATTGTCTCTCCTGCCACACCGCCCAGGGCGCCGGCGGTGCCCCCGGTCGAATCGTCGCGCCCTGACACGCGATTTCATCGCGGGGTCGCTCCCTCCGGTCGCATTTCCCTCCGTCGCGGGTAGAGTCCGGGCCTCCTTTGCCCCGGAGCGACCATGCCCGTCGTCGGATTCTCGCCAGCACCTGCCCAAGCTCGAGACGCTCACCCCGCAGAACGTCCAACAGGAGCTCCGAAGCGCCAACCTGGGCGGCAGGCTCTCCGCCAGGGAAGCGCGCTTCATCAACGACGTCTTCGCCAAGTTCGGCGGAGACCCGTCCGTGAAGGACGCGCTCGCCCGCCTGCTGCAGGGCGTCGATCTCGGTGGCAACGCCGGCGCCGTCGCCACCACCGTCGCCGCGCTGCGCGGCGGCCAGGCGCCGCAGGTGGGCGCGGCGTCGGCGCAGCCGGTCGCCGTCGACTACCTCAAGGCGCTCGGCGTCGGCGACGCCAACGACGTGTTGAACCCGGGCAAGGTGCGCGACTTCGTCAAGAACAACACCAGCGCGACGCCCGAGCAGATCGCAAAGCACATGAAGCAGCCGGGCGACCTCTTCCGTGGCGTCGTCGAGATCGACCCCAAGGAGATGCTGCCTTCGCCTCTCGGCGACGCGCTCGCGGGCCCCATCACCATCGAGACGCACACCACGCAGTACCTCACGGCGGCGGGCAAGTACGGCAACAACGTGTTGCTCGTCGGCTCGGACCTCAAGGAGCTCGTGCCGGTGCTCAAGGAGATCAAGAAGCGCGGCGGCATCGTCATCAAGGACATGACGCACCGGGACCAGTCGTTCTGGGTGGCGGGGCCCAAGAAGGACGACCTCGGCAAGGCGTTCGAGGGTGACAACGGCGTCAAGGACACCACCCACCGCGGCATCCTCGACGTCGCCACCGACGAAAACGGCAACGACACCGTGGTGTTCGCCGACTGGCCCGTCGGCTACGGCCACAACCTCACGGGCGACTACACGCCGCTGTGCTCCGTGTTCTCGCTCGACGACATGACGTTCAACGGGACGCCGCCGAGCGACGCGGAGAAGGCCTCCTACTACGACACCGTGCGCACGTACGAAGCGCTGTACTCGATGACGGTGCCGTTCACCAACAACGACTCGCGCGTCGGCTTCACCGACTACCACTTCAGCCCCATGGAGGACACGGAGGCCAAGGACATCACGGACCGCGTGGGCCACGTCGTCGACGCCATGAGCGCGGACCCGGCCACGGCGGCGAAGGGGCAGGCGGCGCTGCGCGAGAGCACGTTCTACTGCGCCGAGGGTGCGGTCGCGTGCATCGACTCGGCGGGCTGGGTGCCGCTCAACCAGGCGTCGGTGGACGCGGGCCTGTTGAACAAGGAGAGCTTCGACAAGCTCAAGGAGATGCAGCGCGTGTTCGACGCCGCCGGCGGCCAGACCGAGGGCAAGGCGCAGGACGGCTGGAAGGCGCTCGTCGCGGCGAAGCTCATCACGCAGGCGCAGTACGACAAGCTCGAGACCAACGGCATGCAGCACCGCCCGCTGCGCCTGTCCATCGACTCCCTCAAGCCGCTCGCGGCGTACGGCGCCGAGGGCCTCACCGACACCGGCGGCATCGTGAAGCCGCAGCACATCGGCGGCCTGGTGCAGGGCATGATGCACACGCAGTTCCCGCGCGAGACCATCGCCAAGGGTCTGGCGCAGCGCCTCATCGAGCGCGCGAGCGGGCCCGCGGCCGCGCAGCTCGTCGGCGGCGTCGCGCAGATGCTGGGGTTGCCGGCGAGCACGCCGCTGCCGCAGCTCGCGGGCGCGTTCGGCTGGGCGGTGAGCGCCAACTTCCAGGAGAAGATGATCGAGTCCTCGCAGATGCAGGACACCATGCGGCACGCCATGGGCTACGACCACATGGACGCGCCTTCGCAGAAGAAGGTCGACGATCTGATCAAGAAGTACGAGGTCGTCGTCGCCGATCCCCACCTCGACCGCGCCGCGCTCGACGCGAAGATCACCGCGCTCAACAAGGAAGCGGCCAACACGGAGATCAACTTCCCGTCGCTCAACTGGAAGGGCTTGATTCGCCACGTGCCGCCGCAGGGCTCGCGCGACGTGCTCCTCGGCGTCGCAGGCGCGTCGTGGCCGGGGCTGCGTCCGGCGTTCGACATCCTCGACAAGGACCTCGGCACCTGAGGCCGACGCTGCTGCAGGTGACACCATGGAGCTCCTCCGCACGCCCGACGAGCGCTTCGCTGCGCTCCGGGACTATCCGTTCTCCCCGCATTACGTCGACGTGGACGGGGTGCGGGTGCACCACGTCGACGAGGGGGACGCCGCCGCTGCGCCGATCCTCTTGATGCACGGGGAGCCGAGCTGGTCCTTCCTCTATCGCAAGATGATCCCGGCGCTCGTCGCCGCCGGGCACCGCGTGATCGCCCCCGACCTCGTGGGCTTCGGCCGCTCCGACAAGCCCGCGCAGGCAGGCGACTACACGTACGCGCGCCACGTGGCGTGGATGGCGGCGCTCCTCGAGCGACTCGACCTGAAGGACATCACGCTGTTCTGCCAGGACTGGGGCGGGCTCATCGGTCTGCGCCTTGTCGCCGAGCACGGCGAGCGCTTCGCGCGGGTCATCGCGGCGAACACGGGATTGCCCACCGGCGACCGCAAGATGCCCGACGCGTTCTTGGAGTGGCAGCGCACGGCGAAGGAGCTGCCGGTGTTTCCGGTGTCGCGCATCGTCGCCGGCGGGTGCCAACGTGAATTGAGTGACGCCGAAGCAGACGCCTACGACGCTCCGTTTCCGACCGAGGCGTACAAGGCGGGCGCGCGCGTCTTCCCCTCGCTGGTGCCCACGCGGCCCGACGACCCGGCCAGCGACGACAACCGCCGCGCGTGGAAGGCGCTCGAGGCCTGGGACAAGCCCTTCCTCACCGCGTTCTCCGACGGCGACCCCATCACCGCGGGTGGCCACCGCGTCTTTCACAAGCTCGTCCCCGGCGCGCGCGGCCAGGAGCACGTCACTATCGAGAGCGCCGGCCACTTCCTGCAGGAGGACGCGCCGGACGCGCTCGTCGGTGTCATCGACGGCTTCATCGCGCGCACGCGCTGACCGGTCGCCCGCGTGCTCTTCGCCACGCGGCGAAAGGGCGCGCCGGCGGGGTACCTTCGGGCATGATCTCCCGCGCCGCCGCCCACGCCCTCCTCGTCGCCCTCGGCCTCACCCTCGCGCCCCTCGCCCTCACCGCCTGCCCCCCCGCCGGCGGCGAGGGCGAAGGAGAGGGTGAAGGAGAGGGTGAAGGAGAGGGTGAAGGAGAGGGTGAAGGAGAGGGCGAAGGAGAGGGCGAGCCGGCGACTTGCGGCGGGGTGGCGGGGGCAGGGTGTGCGGGCGCGCTGACCTGTGTCGACGACCCGCGCGACGGCTGCGACCCACAAAACGGCGGCGCGGACTGCTCGGGCGTCTGCCTGGACGCGGGCACCCTTCAGAACTGTGCCGGCTTCGCCGGCCTCGCCTGCGACTCCGGCACTTGCGTCGACGACCCCCGCGACACCTGCGACCCCGGCACCGGCGGCGCCGACTGCGGCGGCCTCTGCGTGGACCTCTGACGGGCCAGGACGTTGTCGTGGAGCGAACGCCTTGCCCGACCCCCTCGATGGGCATAAGACAGCCCCATGCGCCCGTAGCTCAGCTGGATAGAGCGTCGGTCTCCGAAGCCGAAGGTC
>CAVZJB010000006.1:0-248794 GCA_963775425.1 uncultured delta proteobacterium
GCACCGAAGGCTGGTTCGAAAAACGTCAAGCCGGGCGCGCTTTCTGAAATCCAGCGGGCGGTGGCGCGCTCGCGGCGTCTCTTGGGTTGATCACCGCATCGCGGTCCGCGCTCGACGGGCCCGCGCCAGCGCCCGAGATCCTGGTCGTACCGGAAGTGCTCGCTCTCGGCGCCGGCATGGTCGCCGGCGTCGGCGGGATTGAACCAAAGCGGATCAGCTTCAGGCGACGAGGAAGGAGCGCAGCGGTCAGAAGCGCGTGTGGCTTCTCTCCGGCTCGGCGTCGGGCTCGCGGGTCGCGTCGGCCACGGCAGGCGGGCCGGTGTCGAGGTCGACGTGGACCGTGTCGGGCATCTTGTGGCTGAACCACCAGCCGATGCCGGGGCCTGCTCCGAGGGCTCCCCACGACAGCGCCCCGGTGACGAGGCCGCAGGGAAGGAAGATGAACGACACCACCGCAGTGACGCCGAGCCCGGCCAGGCACGCGCCGGCGCCGGCGCCGGCGCCAACGCCGATGGGCGCCATGTCCACGCTGTCGCGCGGGACCATGACGGTCTTCTCCTTCCCGTGCAGCTTGGCGGTGACCTTCACGGCGTCGGACGTGCCGGTTGTCTCCTGATACGTGACGGGTGCCGTGCCTACCTGTTGATCGTTGACGTAGATCTCAGCCCCCGGGGCGCTCTCGATGCGCACCATGTGGGCGCAACCGAGGCCTGAGAACGCGAGCGCGAGGATGGGTGCGAGTGCGATGAGTTTCATGGCGAGCCTCCTTGTGGGTGGCGCCAGAACTTCATGCGTCGTGCCCGTCGCGGTGCCACGGTGAGACGCCAGATCGCGCGGGGCGGGGCGGGATCTCGCGTTCCAGCCTGGAACGCGGTTTCACGGAGGACGCCGCGGGTCGGAGCGGAACCGCGGAAGCTCGCGGCTTTCTGCTCGGCACATCAGTTGCGTTGTCGGCCCCCACCTGGAGGTCGAGATGCAGTCCCGGTCAGTTTTCATCGCTGTGTTCGCGCTCACGCTCGCGTCGCCGTCGTTTGCGCAGATCACGTCTGGAAAGGTCCTCGTGAAGCTCGCGCACGCGCCCAAGACGGACGCCGAGGCCGCGAGCGCGTTGCGCTCGCTTGGTCACTCGCGCGCGCTCGGGCTTTGGCTCGGCAAGCGCACCCTGTTCGGCTGGGTGGTGGCGAACACGAACGCGGCCGATGAGCGGGGCATGCACGCCGCCGTCGCCGCTCTGCAGGCGGACAAGGGAGTCCTCGCCGCGGAGGCGATGCCGCAGGCGCACTTGTTCCGCGCCCCGGACGATCCGCTCTTCGACGAGCTCTGGAGCCTGCAGGCCATCGACGCCGAGACGGCCTGGGACACGACCATCGGGACGTCCTCCCAGCGAGTCGGTCTCGTGGACAGCGGCATCAACCGGAACCACGCCGACCTCGTCGCCCACGACATCGGCGGCTTCGACTTCATCAGCGACCCGAGCGGCGCGTTCGACGGCAACGGCCGCGACGGCGACTACACCGACAGCGACTTCGGCGGCGACTTCCACGGAAGCCACGTCGCCGGGACGATGGTCGCGTCTGCGGACGACGGCATCGGCATCCCCGGCGTGAACTGGCAGGCCGGGCTCATGACGGCGCGCGCGTTGTCGGACCAGGCCGGTGACCTGGTGGACATCGCCGAAGGCGCGGCGTGGCTCGCCGGCTTCCACATCGACGGCGTCCCCGACATCGGCGCGAACCGCGTCAGCGTCATCAACATGAGCCTCGGGCACCAGGGGAGCTGCTTGAGCTTCGAGAGCGACGTCTACTCGCAGATCATCGCGTCGGGTGTCGTCGTCGTCGCCGCCGCCGGCAACGACGGGAACGACGTGCCTTCGACCGGGCCGGCCGACTGCCCCGGGGTGATCGACGTGGCGGCGTTCGGCCCGAACGGCGACCTCGCCCCCTACTCCAACTTCGACAGCCGGATCGACATCGTGGCGCCCGGCGGCGACATCGACGCGGGCTTCGACGAGCTCGGGATGATCCTCTCGGTCGATGGCGCGACCGAGGGCGGCTACAAGTTCCTGCAGGGCACCTCGATGGCGTCGCCGCACGTCGCCGGCGTCGTGTCGCTGATGCAGGCGGTGAACCCGCAGCTCTCGCCCGCGCAGATCCGACAGATCTTCCTCGACTCGCCGTTCACCTGTGGCGGCTGCGACAACCACTCCCTGCTCGACGCGGCCGATGCAGTGCAGCAAGCGTTGGCGACGCCGGGGGAGCTCACCGGCGCGCCCGGAGCGAACGGCGGCACCATCGACGGCCCGGGCTCATCCTCCGACGCATGCGCCCCGCACTCGCAGCTCAGCGCCGACGGAAACACCTGTCTGTGCGATCCCGGGTTCGTCGTGAGCTCGACCCAGGACGGCTGCGTCCCGGCGAGCAACGGTGGCGGCGGCGGCGGCGGCGGCGGCGAGACCGGCGGCACGTGCCCGTCGCACTCGCACGAGTCGTCTGACGGCAGCACCTGCTTTTGCGACGACGGCTTCGTCGTGAACGATGCCCGCGACGCTTGCCTGCCGGACGGGAGCAGCGGCGGCGACGTCGGCGGCGACGACGGCTCGGCCCAGAAATGCGACGAGCAGCGCGGGAACTGGGATTGCGGTGAGGGCTTCGGTTGCGTCGCCGGCCTGTGCGAGCAGGGCGCGAACGGCTCCGTCGCGCTCGGCGACACGTGCGACCGTGACAGCGACTGCGACTCCGGCCTGTGCGACCGCGGCGTGTGCACGCGTCCCTGCGACGCCGGCTGCAGCGACGGATTCAGCTGCGAGGAGGACGCGATTCCCGGCGGTTTGTGCCGCGTGGACGACTCCGCCTCGGGTTGCTCGCAGATGAGCATGTTCGGCGCGTCGCCGTTCGGCGCGCTCTTGCTGGTGCTGTTCCGCCGCCGTCGTCGATGAGATAGACGGCGACGTTGACGAGCGGCCCCTCACGGGGCCGTTCGCGTTTTCTGGGTGCTCTTGTCGCTGCTTGTGGTGGTTGATCGGCGAAGCTTGGCCGGCGTGCCAGCTGTCGAGTCGCCCTTGCCGCCCGCGGTGGCGAGGGACTTGTCGTTGCGCTCCTCGCTGGCGCAAGACGCGCGACGGGGCAGGCGCCTCACCCGCGCAGGCGCAGGCCGTCGAAGAGGACGCCGAGGGCGCGGGCGCGGAGGGCGCGGTCGCTCCCGAGGTGCTCCGCGAGCTTCGACGCCGCCACCACCAGCGCCATCACCTCCGGTGTGCCCACGTCCTTGCGCACGGCGCCGGCGGCCTGGGCCTTCGCGAGCAACGCGCCGACGGCCTCGCGCAGGCCCGTCGGCGCGGCGCGCCGCTTCACGTCGACGCCGGCGGCGGCCAGGGCGTCGGCGACGGCCCGCTTCGCGCCCGCGCTCTCGACCATGCGCGACAGCACGCCGAAGAACGCGGCCCCGGCATCGGGCTCGTCGAGCGCCTCGCGCGCGTCGGCGGCGAGGGCGTCGATGATGCCGTGGAGCACGGCCTCGAGGAGCAGCTCCTTGGTCGGGAAGTGGCGAAAGACGGTGCCGACGCCGACGCCGGCGGCGGCGGCGACCTCCTCCGTGGAGGCGTCGACGCCGCGGGCGGCGAAGATCTTCGCGGCGGCGTCGAGGACGCGCGCGCGGTTCTTGACGGCGTCGGCGCGCAGCGGCCGCGAACGGTGCGCCCGCGCCTTCCCCGCCGCCGCCGCGCGCCCTTAGCTCGCCGTCGAGCCGGCGAGCGAGGGAGGGATTCGTGCGCACGCCCGCCGACGTCTTCGACGCCGCCCGTCGCTGTGTCCTCGCCTGGGACGCCGACGGCTACGCCGACCTCTTCGCCGCCGACGGCGTCCTCGAGGTGCCGTTCGCGCCCGACGAGTGGCGCCCGCGCGTGGTGCGCGGCCGCGACGAGGTGCGCGCGACGCTCCGCCGCAACATGCAGCGCGGGAAGGACGCCGGGCGGCGGATGCTCGCGTACCACGACGTCGTGCTCCACCCGTGCGCCGACCCCGACGTCCTCGTCGCCGAGTTCGAGGTCGAGGGGCGGACCGCGGAGGCCGAGAGCTATCGCCTGCCGTACGTGCACGTCTTGACGGTGAAGGCCGGCGAGATCGCGTCTTTGCGCGACTACTTCAGCGGTCGCACGGCGTCGCTGGCGACGAAGACCGCGTCGGCGGGCCCGCCGCGGGAGGACGTCGCGCTCTTCGAGGAGCTGCGCTCGGCGATCCTCGACTGGGACGTCGACGCCTACGCCGACCTCTTCGCCGCCGACGCCGTCATCGCCTGGCCCTTCGCACCTCCAGCGCTTGGCATGGAGCCCGTGCGCGGCCGCGAGAACATCCGCGCGCTCACCGCGACGAACATGGCGCGCGCCGACGCCGCCGGCCGCCGCGTCGTCGCGTACCACGACGTGAGGATGCACCCGTCGACGGAGCCGGGGGTGCTCGTCGTCGAGATGATCGCCGAGCGGCGGCTCGCCGGCGGCGAGAGCTCGCGCCTGCCCTATGTGTGGATCCTCGAGGTGAAGGACGGCCGCATCACCGCGCTGCGCGATTACTTCGAAGCGGGGTCCACCGTGTACGCCGCGCCGCGTGCGTCGTGAGCCCGTGATCGTGCGCCGTCGAACGCGCGCTCACGGACGTCGTCGTCCGTGTCTTTGACGCGCGCGCGCGCGCCCGTCGTCGTGCTCGCCGATCGAGGGGCGGCGCTCGCGCCAGCCGCGCCCGAAGAAGCGCACGAGCCCGGTCGCGCTCAAGTCGCCGCCCCCGCGGCGAAAGCCGAGCGCGCAGACCTCGAACGCCAGCTCGGCCGCCTCGACGGGCTGAAGCGCGCGGCCCCCGTCGCCGGCCGAGACGAGCACGTTCGCCAGGAAGGCCAGCTCGCGTTGGCGCGCAGCGCGGAGCTCGTCGGTGAGCGCGGCGAGCGCGGCCCGCAGCCCGCCGTCGCTGAGCGCCGTGGATGGCGCGGTCGCCGGGCGCTCGACGAGCCGGCCGAGGTGCTCGCGGGTGATCGGGTCGTTGCCGACCTCTTGCACCTCCGCGAGCTTGAGGAAGGCGCGTGCGTCCATGGCGGCGAGGCGCCCGGCGGCGGCGGCGGGGTCGTCGTCGCCGAGGACCTCCAGCCACTGTGCGAAGCGGCGCTCGTCGAATTCCTCGGCCTCGCCGGGCGCCGGGGCGCGCCACAGGTCCTGATCGAGGACCTGCGCGAGCGCGCTGTCGGCCGCCAGCTTGATCAGCTCGCCCGCGTCCTCGAGGCCCCGCTCGCCGATGAGCTCGCCGAGCTCGCTGCCCGTCGGGGTCCGGGCCGTCTGCACAGCTCCCTCCTCGCCTGCGAGGAGCTTTCGAATCTCGTCGTCCAACGCGCACCTCCCGCTTTCGTGTCGGCGCCCGGGCATCTCCAAGCTCAGGGTGTGGTCCATCGGGAGACGTCGTCAACGATGTTTTCGCGTGCGCGTGCGCGGCATCAAACCAAGCGCCGGATCAGCGTGCGAGGCGATCGGCGATTGCTATCTTGTTGAAAGGGCTCGTCCGCGCGCCGCAGCGCCCGTCATTTGAGCGGGCCGAGCCGGGCGCCGTTAGATCGGCGCCTTCTTGTCGGCGGCGCGGCGTGAGCGGCGCCCCACCTTGGTGAGCGCCACGATCCTTGGCGCCGTCGATGGCGGTGGAGGGTCCGCCGAATCTTCCGCCGCTCCTTGTTCTCGACCTTGTCGTCGCTGAGCGCGTCGTCGATCACCTTCACGGCCACGCGCGACAGCGCGCTTCCGCCTGCGCACGGTGTATTGGCGACGCTGTTCACCGAGGCTAGACCGCAGGTGAATGGCCCCGTCGTCGAAGCTCTTTTCGGTCGCCAGGCTCCGTCTCATCGGCGGGCCGTTGGCCACGGTCGCCGTCATCGTGGTGGCGGAGCTCTTGCGAGAACGCGTGACGCCGATGCCGAGCCTGGGGCTCGTGCTCCTCGCGGCGGTCGTCTTCGCCACGTTCGTCGGCAACGTCTGGTCCGGCGTGGTCTCCGCCGCCATGGGCATGGCGTACTACGTGTTCTATCTGTCCGAGCCCGGCAGGCCGTTCCACTACCGCGTCGAGGACGTCGAGCGCCTCGTCATCGCCGGGCTGACCACGCCGCTCGTCTTGCTCACCGTCGCGCAACTGCGCACGAGGATCGACGAGATGCTCGAACGGGCGCGGGCGGCGCTCGGAGAGGCGCGCCGCACCCAGGAGCGCCTGTCACGCGTCCTCGAGAGCGTCACCGACGGGTTCTTCGCGCTGGATCGCGACTGGCGCTACACCTACGCCAACGCCGCCGCCGAGCGCCTCGTGGGCAAGAGCCGCGATGAGCTGCTCGGCCGCTCGGTGTGGGAGGCGTTTCCGCCGCTCGTCGGCTCGCAGTGGGACCGCGAGTACCGCCGCGCCGTCGCGGAGAACCGCCCCGTCCACTTCGAGGCCGTCTACGCGCCCTTCGGCGCGTGGTTCGAGACGCACGCGTATCCCTCGGAGGAGGGGCTCGCCATCTACCTGCGCGACATCACGCAGCGCAAGCAGACCGAGGACGCTCTCCGCGCCCGTCTGCGCCAGCAGGCGGTGGTGGCCGCGCTCGGACAGCGCGCCTTCCGGCGGGAGACGGACGACGGCGACGGCGTCGGGCGCGACCTCGACGCGTTGCTCGACGAGGCCGTCGTCGCCGTCGCCCAGGCGCTCGACGTCGAGCTCGTGAAGTTCCTCGAGCTGATGCCCGCGCGCGACGAGCTGCTCCTCCGGTCGGGCGTCGGATGGCACGAGGGCCTCGTCGGCAACGCCACCGTGCCCGCGGGTGCCGGCTCCCAGGCCGGTTTCACGCTCGGAGCGTCAGAGCCCGTCATCGTCGAGGATCTCGGCACCGAGACGCGATTTCAGGGTCCCGAGCTCCTCGTCGAGCACGGCGTCGTCAGCGGGCTGAGCGTGCCCATTCGCGTGCGCGACCAGGTCTTCGGCGTGCTCGGCGCCCACACGCGCCAGCGCCGCGCCTTCACGGTCGACGACGCGCACTTCCTCGAGTCCGTGGGCAGTCTCCTCGGCAACGCCGTCGAGCGCCAGAAGGCGACGCACGAGCTCGTCGAGAGCGAGGAGCGCTTTCGCCAGCTCGCCGAGAACATCCGCGAGGTGCTGTTCATCACCGGCCCACACGCGCTCGAGATGCTCTACGTCAACCCGGTCTACGAGGCGGTGTGGGGCAGGAGCCGCGAGAGCCTGTATCGAAACCCCCGCGACTGGCTCGAGGCGGTCCACCCCGACGATCGACCGCGCGCCGAGGGCGCGCTCGCCGGCCTCGAGCGCGGCGAATACGACGAGGAGTACCGCGTCGTTCGTCCCGACGGCACGGTCCGCTGGATTCGCGCACGGGTCTTCGTCGTCGCCGCCGACAGCTCCCGCCCGGCGGGTCGGCTGGTGGGCATCGCCGAGGACATCACGGATCGCAAGGACGCCGAGCTCGAAGCCAAGCGCGCCACCGAGGCGCGCGTCGCCCGCGCCGCCGCCGAGGCGGACCTGCGCGCGCGCGACGAGGTCCTCGCCACCGTCGCGCACGACCTGCGGAGCCCTCTGAGCGCCGTGGTGTTGAGCGCGGGCGTGTTGATGAAGCGGGGGCTCGACGAGAGGTCGACGCACAGCGTGCGGTCCATCCAGAGGGCCGCGTTGCAGATGCGGGCGCTCGTCCAGGATCTGCTGGAGGTCACGCACGTCGAGTCCGGCGGGCAGTTGCCCCTCACCTGCGGGGCGGTGGACGTGGCCGACCTGCTGCAGGAGCTCCACACCTTGTTCGACGAGCAGGCCCGTCACTCGAGGATCGCGCTCGAGACCGAGGCGAGCACGGGCACGGCGCTCGGAGATCGGACGCGCTTGTTGCAGGTGCTGTCGAACCTCGTCGGCAACGCGCTCAAGTTCACGCCCGCCGGAGGCGTGATCACGGTGTGCGCGCGCCCCGCGGGCGAGCGCGTCGAGCTGTCGGTGGCGGACACCGGGCCCGGCATCGAGCCCGCCGAGCTGCCGCACCTGTTCGACCGGTTCTGGCAGTCCAAGCGCGGCGACCTGCGCGGCCTCGGCCTCGGGCTCGCCATCGCGAAGAAGATCGCCGACGCGCATCACGGCACGCTCACCGTCGACAGCGAGCCCGGTCACGGGACCATGTTCCGTCTCACGCTGCCCGCGGCGGAAGGCGACCCGACGAGGCACCCGGCGCCGTAGAGTCTCCGCGCCGCCGGTCTCCGGCGGGGAGGTCCCCGTGGCGATCATCAAGTCCATCGACCTGTTCTTCCAGGAAGGCACCTCCGACAAGGTCTACAACGCGCGCGTCGTCGCCGAGCCGAACGGCACGTTCTCCGTGAAGGTCGAGTGGGGCCGGCGCGGCAGCAAGCTCAACGAGGGCAACAAGGCCGTGAACGTCTCGCGCGCCCACGCCGACACCGTGTTCGACCGCGTCGTGCGCGAAAAGACCAACAAGGGCTACCAGGAGGCGACGGCGGCGGTGCAGCCCGCGGCGGTGGCGCCGCCGGTGGGGCAGGGGTCGGCGGCGACGGCGCCGGCGGCGAAGAAGAAGGTGGGACGGGCCGCGCAGCTCCTGTTGTCGCTCGAAGACCACGAGCTCGACGGCATGCTCGACGACGACGACATGTTGGCGCAGCAGAAGATCGACGGGATCCGCGTGCTCGCCCACGTCGACGGCGGCAACGTCACGGTGACCAATCGAAACGGTCACGCCACCGACAAGGTCCCGACCCCGATCGTCGACGCGCTCGCCGGTTTGCCTGACGGCACCGTCGTCGACGGGGAGGTCGTCGGAGACGCCTACTGGATGTTCGACGCGCTCACCATGGGCACCACGGACATCGCGCACGTCGGTTACGAGGAGCGCTGGCAGATCCTCGTCGACGAGCTGTTCCCCGAGGTGAAGGCCGGGGTGCACGTGCTCAAGATCGCCGTGGGGCGCAGCGACAAGCGCCGCTTGTTCGAGCAGCTCGTCGACAACGCGTCCGAGGGCATCGTGTTCAAGACGCGGGCGGCGCCGTACACGGCGGGGCGGTCGGCGGCGCAGCGCAAGTACAAGCTGCAGAAGTCCGCCGACGTCGTCATCACGCAGAACGCGGGCAACGCGTACGCCATGGGCGTGCATCACCACGGCAAGCTCGTCGACGTCGGCAAGGTGTTCGCCGGCACCACCAACGCGTCCCGCGCCGAGATCGACGGGCTGCTCGCCGCCGGCAAGCGGCCGGTGGCCGAGGTCCGCTACCTGTACGCCACCGACGACCACCAGCTCTACCAGCCGGTGTTCGTGCGCCTCCGCGACGACAAGCCTGCGCGCCTGTGCATGCGTGGCCAGCTCAAGCGCACGAACAAAGCGGTGCTCCCGTAGGGGACGCTGCTCAGCGCATCTGCGCCTTCAAGGCTTTCGGGATCGGGCGGCAGCCGCAGGCCGTCTGGTGATCGACGTGCCACGCGATCCGCTGCGCGGTCGTCGCCTTTCGCGGCATCGGGTGGCGTTCGTGCCACGCGCGGTTCACGCCGGCGACGTTCGAGCGGAGCTTCGCGTCGAGGGCGGCGACGAGCGCGCCGAGCTCTCCAGCGGCGCGCGCGGGGGGCGGCAGCTTGCGCAGCACCGCGCGAACGGCGGCCGGCGCGTGCTTCAGTTGCCAGCGCGCCTCACGCGCCATCGCCTCCGGATCGCCGCCGGCCGCGAGGCCCGCCGCGATCGCCGCATAGGCGACGCCGCGCGCGTGCGCTCCCATGTGCGCGGCGGCGGCGGCGTGACCGGCGGCGCGCGCGGCGGCGACGGCGGCGGGATCGTCGACGTCACGCGCGGCCGCGTGCGCGGCGGCGGCCAGCGCGCGAGCGGGGCCGATGCGCAGCGCGCCGCGGGCGAAGGCGCGGGCGCCGTCGAGCGCTGCGCGCGGGCGCCGATCCTTCGGGGCCTTGCTCTCGAACAGCACGAGCACGCGCTCCGCGCAGTCGGCGGCCCAGGAGGCCAGCAACTGTCGATCTTCTTCGGGCAGGGTCAAGGGGCCGGGGGCGCGTCCCATGCTGCGAGGGTCGCGTCGCCGCGGGGACCGCGCAACATTCGTGACGCTGCTCAGCTCGGCGGGCGTGCATCGTGGATCGTGGCGATGGCGGCGGAGGCGGAGATGACGGTGTGCCACAGCGCGAGCCGAACGGAGGTCGACGTCATCGCCAGCAACGCCGTCAAGAACACCGCGCTCGTGGCCATCGCCAGCGCCGTCGTCAACCGCGCGCGCGCCGAGACGCGCGGCGGTTTGCGCTGGGGCGCGCGGACGGGCCGCCGCCGCAGCGGCAGCGTGGGCAGCGAAGGCTCGTCGGGCTCGGGGAGCACCGTCGCCGCGGGATCTGGGCGCGCGAGCCGCGGTCGAGCGACCGGCGGTGCGACGGCCGCGACCTTGCGCTCGAGACGAAAGGTCGCCGTGGGAACGGTGTCGGGGTTCCACGCGCGCGGGGGCGCGGGCGCGGCGGCCGGCGCGTCCCACAGGAACGTCGCCGCCTCCTCGAACGGCGCGGCCGCGAAGACGCCGCTGCCCGTCGACGACGGGATGGACGGGAAGGCGGCGAGCGCCGCCGCAGAGGGCACCGCCGCGCGAAAGACCGTGGGCGCTTCCGCGAGATCGCTGTCGTGCAGCGACAGGCCGCGCTCGGCGGCGCAGAGGCGCTCGAGCGCGGCGCGCGCCGACGCGGGTCGTCCCTCGGGGCGGGGCGCGAGCAGATCGGCGACGAGGCCGTCGATGCCCGCCGGCACCGGCCGCGCGCTGACGTCGCCGACGCGGCGCGCGGGGCGGAAGTAGCGGCGGACGTCGCCGTCGTAGTCGCCGCCGTCGGTGGGGCGCGCCGAAGGGACGGGCTTCTCCCCCGCCAGCATCTCGAACCAGAGCACGCCGACGGCGTAGAGGTCCGAGCGCGCCGTCTCGCGAGCGCCACGCAGCCGCTCGGGCGCGATGTAGCCGCGCGAGCCGACGACGAGGCCCGCCTGCGTGATGCGTGAGTCGGAGTCGACGGCGCGCGCGATGCCGAAGTCGAGCACCTTGGCGACGCCGCCGCCGGCGGCGAGCATCACGTTGGCGGGCTTCAGGTCGCGATGGAGCACGCCTGCGTCGTGGGCGGCGGCGAGCGCCGCGAGGACGTCGCGCGCGACGGTGAGAGACTCTCGCGCCGAGAGCGTGCCGCGCGCGAGCCGCGCCTCGAGCGTCTCCCCGCGCACGAGCTCCATGACGAAGACGGCTCGCTCGCCCTCGTCGATGAAGTCATGCAGCGCCACGATGTTGTCGTGGGCGAGGCGGCCGGCGAGCCGCGCCTCCCGTTGCGTCCGCTGGCGCAGCTCGTCGTCGCCGTGGAGCTCCACGACCTTGAGCGCGACCTCGCGCCCGCTGCTCGCGTCCAGCGCGGCGTAGACGGTGCCGGCGCCGCCCGCGCCGAGCACGCGCAGGACGCGATATCGGCCGGACACCAGAGCACCGAGGAGCTGATCCATCGGCCGAGTGTCGCGCCCGCCGGCGGGTGGAGCCATCCGTTGTGGGCCTGAGAGGGGGAGCCCCCCACACGTGTCGGCCGGCCGGGCGCGTGCGACGCCGTCGGTCGAGACGCACGAGCCCCTAAGGGCCCCCGAATGAACAACTCGATCGCCCTCGCGGCCAATCCATCGCCGCTGGCCTCGTTGCTCGTCGGTCACGTGGCGACGGCCACGCTCCCTCCTCGCGCCTCGCCGAGCGCGCCTCGACCGCGATCATCGAGCGACTTGTTCATTCGAGGGCCCTAAGGCGTGCAGCCCACGGGTGACGTGTCGGCGACGACCTCGTCGAAGTACGCCTGAAACGGCGTGGTCTGGACGATGAAATCGACGCCGATGCTGAACCCCGGGAAGCCGCCGCTCGGCAGCGTGTCGACGCCGCTGGCGGAATCCGATGCCGGTGCCGTCGACGGTGAAGTCGGCGCCGCCCTGCGCGTCGTCGAGGTGGAGGTGCGCCTGCATGCACACCCATCGGTCGCGCGGGAAGAGGACGCTGTCGTTGCCGATGGAGAGCGTGCCGTTGTCGTTGGACAAACGCGCAGACACGCCTCCGTTCACCGGCCGCAGCGAGATGTGCGTGTGCTCCGACTGCTCATCGCCGGCGAACGTCGTGAGATAGACCTCGTCGACGATGACGACGCTCGACGGCACGTAGAGGAACATGCGGAAGTAGAAGTCGGGGCCGGGGAGGATGCCGTCCTTGAACACGCGGGCGTTGCCGTTGGGCATCACCGTCTCCGCGAACAACGCGTGCGCGCCGCGGAAGACGATGTCGGACGGCGTCGACGTCCCGCCGGTCACGCTGCTCGTCCGCGACCACCTCGAGAGGTCGCCGGTCTCGAAGCCGTCGCAGAAGTACGCGCCGGCGAACGCCCCGGCGCAGGCCGAGTCCTCGCCCTCGCCCTCGCCCTCTCCTTCGCCCTCGCCCTCTCCTTCTCCTTCGCCTTCTCCTTCTCCTTCTCCTTCGCCTTCGCCCTCTCCTTCGCCTTCGCCCTCTCCTTCGCCTTCGCCTTCGCCCTCGCCCTCTCCTTCGCCTTCTCCTTCGCCCTCTCCTTCGCCTTCGCCCTCGCCCTCGCCCTCGCCCTCGCCCTCGCCCTCGGCGGCGTCGCCCGCTGCGCTGCAGACGTTCGCGCGGCAGGCGTCACCGGGCTCGCAGTCGCCGTCGGCGCTGCACGGCAGGGGCGCGAGGCCGAGGAGCTTGCACCCCCCGAGCGCCGCGAGGACGAGCGCAGGGCTCAGTCTCCAGCGAGAGCCCACAGGAGCCCTCCTGCCGCGGCGACGGCCACGCCGACGCCGGCGCCAACGAGGCCGGCGCGTCCGGCTGTGAGGAGCGGCTCCCGCTGCGCGATGGGCTGAGGCGTGTCGAGCGCGAGCTCGGCCCAGGCGGCGACGCCGGCGCTGCCGACGGCCGCGGCCGCGCCCACGCCCATGAGCACGACGCTCGCGTCGATGCCCGAAGGCGCGGGGGGCGGCGGCGCCGGCGCGGGCACAGGCGCGGGAGGAGGCGCGGCGGGGGCCGCGGCCGCCTGCTCCGCGCGGAGCTCCTGGCGCACGAGCTCGAGGAAGCCGGACACCTTCGGCGACGTCGTCGGCGGCAGCGTGAAGTCGGGCTTTTCGAGCAGCACGTAGCGGAAGTTGAGGCGCGCTTCGGCCTCGTGTCCCCGGATACGATTGGCGACGCCGGCGAGGACGTTCGCCTGCAGTCGCTCGTCGGCGCTCGCCGTGGGATCGGAGACCACCTCGATGAGCTCGTCGGCGGCCTGATCGTACTCGAGCGCTTCCATCAACGCGTTCGCGTGCGCGAGATGCTCGCCCGGAGAACCGGAGAGGAGGACGAGCACGACGAGGAGCACGCCCGCAAAGGTACCACGCGGGCGCTCGTGTGCGCGCGGTCACCGGCCTGGCGTAAGCCCTCGGTAAACGCGGGAACAGGAGCGTCCACTCCGCTGTCCTCTCCGCACACATGCGCGGCCTCGTTCGTCTCCTCTGGCTCTGCCTCCTCGCGGCGGGCTCGTTCCTCATCACGCGCGGCAGCGTGAGCTACTTCCTCGAGGGCGACCTGCACCCGTTCGTCCTCGAAAAGGAGCCCATCCCTCTCGAGTCCGTCTGGATCTCCGCGCTCCACGTCCACGTCGCCGCCGCCGCCTTCGCGCTGCCCGCGTGCATCGCGCTCGTCTCTCGTCGCTTGATGCGCACGCTGCCGCGGGTGCACCGCTGGCTCGGTCGCACCACGGGTCTCGTCGTCGTCTTCGCGCTGGTGCCCTCGGGCGCGTGGATGGCGTTGTTTGCCAAGGGCGGCGCCGCGAGCACGGCGGGCTTCCTGTTGTCGGGCGGCGTCGTCTTCGTCGCCATGGTGAACGGCGTCCGCGCCGCCCGCGCCGGCGACTACGTCGCGCACCGCCGCGCGATGCTCCACGTCCTCGCGCAGCTCAGCGTGGCGGTGACGTCGCGCGCGCTGCTCGTCGCTTTCGACCGCGCGGGCGTCGACCCGGAGCTCGCGTACCTCGTCGCCCTCTGGGGACCCGTCCTCATGAGCGTCGCCGGCGCCGAGCTCGTCGCCCGCAGCCGCCGCGCCTCCCTGCCTGGTCCCGGAAGGAGAACCGATGAAGCCGTTCGCATGGATCCTGTTTTCGTCGACGCTGTTCGCTAGCGTCGCCGTCGTCGCCGATGAGCCGGCGCCCCAAAAGGAGCTCGCCGCCGTGGTGCAGCGCGCGTTCCTCACCCCCTATGCGCGGCGGGAGGCCGTGCGCAGCAGCTACTCACGCATGGCGATGCCGGCCGCCGCCCGCCGGCTCCGTGTCCTCGACAAGGCGCCCGTCGAGGACGCGACGGGCAGGCTGTTCTACACGTTCGCGGTCGACGAGCGCCGCTTCGGCGATTGGCAAAAGGCCGCCATGACCGGCTGCGTCTACCTCGACAAAGGTGAGGTCTTCGTGAAGCGCGGCAAGCTCCGGCCCGCGGCCGCGTACCTCGGCGGAGGCAAGAAGGTCGCCGACGCGCCCGAGACGGCGTGCGTGTCCAGGCACGAAAAGGTCGCCGCGCGCTGACACCGACGGCGTCGTCGCGGGGCGCGCCTCAGTGCCACAGGAGTTGGAAGCCGCCCTCGAACGTGACGATGAACCGCACCGGGTAGCGCGCCGTCTCCGTGGGCGTGCCGTCAGGGGCGACGAAGATCCCGGCCGGCGGATGCGGGAACCTGGCGACGCGCTTGAAGGCGGCCACCGCTTCGTCGTCGAGCGCGGGGCACCCCGAGGGCGTCTTCAAATCGACGTCGACGACGTTGCCCTCCTTGTCGAGCACGGCGACCGCGAACGTGGTGCGGTCCTGCCGCCCGCAGCGCCGCGTGGGATCGTGCTCGGTGTTGTCGAGCACCTCGTTGGGGTGCCAGTTGCCGCGAAGCGCCTCGAGGCCGCGCCGGAAGAACGGCCCGAAGTCCTCGGCCATGCGTCGCTCGTTCTCCTCGTCGTGCATGCGCGGGTCGTTGAACGCCACGCGGTCGAGGCTCGAAAACGTCGGCGCGAGCTCACCCATGGGGACGCGCGCGGGCCGGGGCCGCGTGGCGGCGAGCTGCTCGAGCAGGCGGTCCTTCCACGTCGACGGCGCCGGCGGCGGCGCGGGCTCCGGCGACTGCTCCACCATCGGCAGCTCCGCGCGCTCCGGCGGCGGCTCCTCGGACGGCGGCAGCTCCGGCAGCACCGGCGACGTCGCCGGCGGCGCCTCATGGTGCGCGCGCCTCTTCTTCGGCCGCGGCGGCGGCGCGGGCGACGTCGGCGGCGCGCGCGAGGGCGCGGCCGCGCGCGGCGGCGGCGGCGGCGCGAACGTGAGCTGGATGCGCTCGGGCGCCTTCTTGGCTTCCGGCAACAGCGTCATGAAGAGCGCGATGACGGCGTGCACCAGGAGCGCCGCGACCAGCGCCACACCCGCGCGCGGGACGCGCAGCGTGAGGTGCCGGTCGTCGTGTTCTTCCACACCGCCGTCCTTCAGCGCCGCCCGCTGCGCCGCGGGCGCGCGTGTCCGCGGCCGCCGTGTCCGTGCCGCTCGGCCGGCGCCCCCGCCGGCGGCGACGCCGGCGCCGCGCCCTCGTAGGGATGACCGCGCACGACGTCGATCTTCATGCGGATGTCCTTCTCGATGTCGCGCAGCAGCCCGCGCTCGTCGGAGGAGCAGAAGCTCCACGCGATGCCCGACGCGCCCGCGCGCGCGGTGCGCCCGACGCGGTGGACGTACTGCTCGGGGACGTTCGGCAGATCGAGCTGGATGACGTGCGTGATGTCGTCGATGTCGATGCCGCGGGCGGCGATGTCGGTGGCGACGAGGACGCGGGTGGAGCCGCTCTTGAACCCGTCGAGCGCGCGGGTCCGCGCGCTCTGGCTCTTGTTGCCGTGGATGGCGGCGGCGCCGACGCCGCGCGCGTCGAGGAACTCGGCGACGCGGTTGGCGCCGTGCTTGGTGCGCGTGAAGACCAGCGCGCGCTTCACGTCGCCGTCGCCGAGGAGGTGCAGGAGCAGGTGGCGCTTCTGGGAGTTCTCGACGTGGAAGATGGACTGCGCGATCTTCTCGACGGTGGTCGACGGAGGCGTGACCTCGACGCGCACGGGGCTTCGCAGGATGCGCGCCGCGAGATCGGCGATGTCGCGCGGCATGGTGGCGGAGAACAGGAGCGTCTGGCGCTTGGTGGGGAGCGCGGCCACGATGCGCTTCACGTCGTGGATGAAGCCCATGTCGAGCATGCAATCGGCCTCGTCGAGCACGAACACCTCGAGCTGGTCGAACGCGAGGCGCCGCTCACCCATGAGGTCGAGCAGCCGCCCCGGCGTGGCCACGACGATGTCGACGCCCTCGCGCAGCGCGCGCACCTGGGGCTCCTTGCCGACGCCGCCGAAGATCACCGTGTTCTTGAAGCGGAGGTTCGCGCCGTACGCGGAGAAGCCGTCGCCGATTTGCCCGGCGAGCTCGCGGGTGGGCGCGAGCACGAGCACGCGGACGGCGCGCGGCCGTGGCCCCGCCGCGCGCAGCCGCTCGAGGATGGGCAGCGCGAACGCGGCGGTCTTGCCGGTGCCGGTCTGGGCGAGGCCGATGAGGTCTTTGCCCGCGAGCACGTGCGGGATGGCCTCGCGCTGCACCGGGGTGGGCGTGACGTAGCCCTGTTTCTCGACGGCGCTCAGGAGGGCCGCGTCGAGCGAGAGTTCGGAGAAGCGCATCCCTCGATGTAGCGACCCGGAGCACACCCGTCGAGGACGGACCGGACGCGCGGCCCGGCGTTCCATCGGTTTCGCCGCGGAACGCGCGCCGGCGGCACCGCCGCGTCCGGACGCCGTCTGCGCGCGGAACGCCCCGTGAAAGTCCCGCGCGCATGCGCACCACCACCGCCGCCCTCACCGCCGTCTTCCCCTTGCTCCTCGCCGGTCCCGCCCTCGCCGGCCCCGTCCGCGTCGCCGTCGCGGGCGTCAGCGGCGACGCCCGCGCCGAAGACCTCGGCGCGCTCGCGCAGGACCTGCGCGCCGGGCTCGCCCACAGGCTCGACCCTGCCGTGTTCTCCGTCGTGTCGCGCGACGAGATGAAGCGCGTCTACGCCGCCCGCGGCGCCGGCTGCAGCCCCGACGACGCGCGCTGCCTCGTCGCCGCCTCCAAGGGCTGGGACGGCCGGCTCTTTCTCCGGGCGCACCTCGCGCAGACGCCGCAAGGGCTCATCTTCTCCGTGGCCCTCGACAGTGTGCGAGGCGTCCGCGTGGCGCGCGCGGCGGCGACCGTCGAGGCGATCCTCGAGGCGCGCCGCGCGATCGCTCCCCTGCTCGAGGACGTCGCCGCACAGGAGCGGGCCTACCGCGCGTCGATGGGCTTCACCCCCGCCGCGCCGGCGCCGTCCGCGACGACGACGACGGCGACGTGGACGCAGCCGCCCGCCGCCGCGCCGGTCGCGGCGCCCGTCGCGGAGGCGCCGACCGTCTGCCACGGCAGCCCCAACGGCCTCCCCGCCTGGGGCGACCTGGTGCTCGACGACGAGGGCGTGAGCTTTCGCAGCAGCGGCGGCTTCGGCAAGGAGTGGCACCGGCGCTGGTCCGAGATCCGCGGCATCCACCCGTACCTCGCCTATCTGCGCCCGGCCCTCTACATCACGCCCGAGAGCGTCATGCAGAACTTCGGCATCCGCTTTCACACGAGCGACGCGCGCGACCGCTGCCTGAACGAGCTCGAGCGGCGTTGGCGCGAGCACAGGTGACACCGGGGCTCGACCCCCGAGATGTCGCATAGGAACGCGGTCCAACGCGGCCTGTGGGCGCTTTTACACAGGGGCCGTGGGGAAGGGGGCACGGCCACATCGTCACCGCAGCGCGCAGGGCCCGCGGCGTGGGGGCCGCTGTCTCGCGGCGGCGGCGGCGACGCGTGAACCGTCGACGGCGCATCGGGGGCGGAACGGGCCGCTCCCGGAGGCGCGCGAGGGCTGGATCGGGCTTTGCAAAGTCCGCCGGGCAGGAGTGGGGAACAATGCTCTTCGGTGACGTCCTCGATCGTTTTCAAGTGAAGGCGCCGCTGGCGCGGGGCGGGATGGGGGAGCTGTGGCTCGCGCGCGACGAGGCCGCACACGCGGGCGTCGTGCTGAAGACCATCCGCCCCGACCTCATCGACGACGAAGACGTGGTCACGTGGTTTCGCCGCGAGATCGACGTCACCGCGCGCCTCGACCACGCACACGTCAGCCGCCACGTGGCCCACGGGAGCTGGCAGGGCCGCGACGTCCTCGCGCTCGAGCACATCCCGGGCGTCAACCTCGCGGCGGTGTTGGCGCGGACGCGCTTGTCGCTCGCCTCGTCGTTGCAGATCGCCGAGGACATCAGCTCCGCCCTCGCCTACGTGCACGACCTCAAGGACGAGGACGGCGCGCCGCTCGGTGTCGTCCACGCCGACGTCTCCCCGCAGAACATCCTCATCGACGTCACCGGCAACGCCCGGCTCATCGACTTCGGCGCCGTCTTGCTGCGCGGTCGCGGCGACGAGCGCGACAGCATCGTCGGCAAACCGGGCTACCTCTCGCCGGAGCAGTCGCGCTGCACCGCGCTCGACGGCAGGAGCGACCAGTACTCCCTCGGCGTCGTGCTCTGGGAGATGTTGTCGGGCTGCGACCTCTTCGAGGGCGACGCCCGCCGCCGCGGCCGCGAGATCCCGCCGCTGGCCTCCTTCACGGAGACGCCGGTCGCCGTCGACGACATCGTCCAGCGCATGCTCCGGTACGAGACCGACGCGCGCTTCGCCGACATGGACGCGGTCACCGCCGCTGTCGGCGCGCAGCTCACCCCGGCGCTGCGCGCGCGGGCGCGCGGCCTCCTCGCCGGCCACGCGCGCCGCCGCCGCCGCCGCGCGCCGTGGATGTCGGGCACGCGCCGCGTCACCGCCGCGGGCTTCTCGACGCCGCGCGCCTAGCAAGCTCTACCGGCACACGTCGTCGAGGCAGGCCAGGCCGGGCTTGCACGTCGACGCACCGCCGGCGTCGACGCAGGCCTCGCCGCGCTCGCCGGGGGCGCAGGCGCCGCCGCTGAAATTGCCCGACGGACAGCTCGCGCCGTCGACGGCGCCGTTGTTGTTTCCTGCGACGCAGCGCCGCTCCTCCACGAGGCATTGGCTCGACGAGCAATCGTCGTCCTGGCCGCAAATCTTCCCGAGCCCGGACACCGCGCACGCGCCGGCGGAGATGGCGCCGCTGGCGCACAGCGCCGGGGTCGACTGCGGCGCTCCCGGAGGGAACTCGCAGACGTCTTGCGTGCCGCTGTAGGCGTTGACGATGCACTGTTGGAAGATCGTGGGGTCGTTGGGGCTGGCGAGGCCGCCGGGGATGTTGGCGCCGGGGGTGAGCAACTGCCCGCACCGCCGCGTCTGCGCACCGCAGCCGCCGTTGGCGCCCGTGCCGCACTGCCGCGGGTCCGCGCACAGGCCGCCGCGGTTGCGCCCCGCGCACGCGCCGGCCTGCACCACGCCGCTCGCGCACTGCGTCTCGGGCGCAACGCCGGCAGGCGCCACCGGCGTCCCGGTGACGAGGCCGCCGATGGCGGCGCAGGTGTACGTCGTGCCCGCGGGCTGGGCGGCGATGCCGACGCGGCCGCACGGGAAGCGCTGCTGCTCGGTGAGCGCGCGCTCCTCCTGCGCGCACACAAAGGCGTAGCCGAGCGGGGCGACGGAGCTGTTGGCGCCCGTCGACGTCACGGCCGGATCCTGGCAGACCGCGGTCTCGTCTGGACCGACGGCCGGGGCGGCGGAGCCCGGCGCGACGACCGTGAACCCCGCCGCGCTGGGCACGGATGCATGGGGCCGAACCGAGCACTGGGCGATGGGCGCCTTGCCGCCTGCGTCGCCCGCGCGCGGGAAGAGGATGATCGGCCCCGCGCAGCTCGCGGCGTTGTCCGTGGCGAGGCGATCGAGGAACGCGCGCGGCACGCGCAGGCCGCCCGAGGGATGGTTGCGATCGACGAGCGGCGCGGTCGCCTTGGCGGGCGCGACGCCGACCAGGCACGCGTCCGTGGTGGAGTCGGCGACGGTGTCGCAGGGGCCGGCGCAGGCCGAGAGGTCCGACGGCGCGCCGACGTCGTGGAGGTGCCAGCGCAGGCGGAAGAGATCGGTGCCGGCATCGCCCTCGAACAGCGGCGCGCAGTGGGCGCCGCCGGCGCAGTCCCCGTCGCCCGAGCACTTGCCCATCGGGCCGCTGTCGCGGCGCAGGCACAGGCCGCCGGCGTCGAGCGCGGCGCTCGCGGGGAAGATGACGGTGATCTCCGACGTCGCGCAGCTCGACGCGGGGTAGGGCAGCGTGCCGGCGTCGCGGCACTCGCTGATGATCCCGGTGGCGGTGAGGTTCAACACCCTGACGGGGTTGGCGCCGCCGACGCACGGGCTCATGTCGAGGCAGCGCGCGTCGACGCAGAGGCCGCCGGCGCCGCACTCGGCGTCCCGCGAGCAGGAGGGCTCGCCTTCTCCTTCGCCTTCGCCTTCGCCTTCTCCTTCTCCTTCGCCTTCGCCTTCTCCTTCTCCTTCCCCTTCTCCTTCTCCTTCTCCTTCTCCTTCTCCTTCTCCTTCTCCTTCGCCTTCGCCTTCTCCTTCTCCCTCGCCTTCGCCTTCGCCTTCGCCCGTGACGAGAATCGCTCGGGAGGCAGCGGCCGTCGCTGCACGTGTAGTCCGTGGGGCAGGGGGACGCGTCGTCGCACGGCTGGCCGAACGGCGGCGCGCAGGAGGCGAGCGCCGCCGCGGACCCGACGAGCAGCAGCGACCAGAGCAACGACAGCCGGCTCATTCGCCACCTCCTTCGCCGAGCGCCCAGAACAAGCCGCCGCCCACGGCGCCGAGGCCGGCGACGGCGAGCGCGGCGCCGCCGATCCCGAGCCCGGGCGCGAGACCGTTTTCGAACCACTGCTGCTGGATGCCGATGGCGCGGTCGAGGGCGTTGGTGTCGCCCTTGCGGAAGTTCTCCTCCTCCGAGGACACGGCGGCGCTCTGCGCGAGCGCGACGCTGAGCATGCCGCCGCCGGCGAGGACGGCGACGCCGCCGGCGCCGACCACGATCCAGGGCAGCAGGTCGGGCCCCGCTGCCGGCGGCGGCGCTTCGGCGACGGGCGCGGCGCCGATGGCCTCCGCGACCAGGCCGCGCAGCGCCGGGCGCGCCTCGACCGGGATCTCGTCGAGCGACTTCACCTGTACGGCGCGCCGGGCGACGCTCGAGCCCTTGCTCTGGTCGAACAGGCTCACGTTGAGGTTCAGGATCTGACCGAGGTGGCCCACGTTGCCGATGACGACGTACTTGGCGCCGAGCGCGCCGGCGGCCTCGGCGACGCAGGAGGTGTCTTCGGTGCACCCGAGGGCCTGCTTTTGCCCCTCGATCTCGAGCATGGAGCGCAGGTCGGGGCCCGCGAGGACCTCGAGGCGCGGATCCTCCGAGAGGATGGCGGCGATGAGGCCGGTGAGGTTCTCGGCGGTCTCGGGGGCGACGCCGCCGGTGGGCTTGACGTCGAAGACCAGGACGCGGGTTCTCTCGGCGGGGGCGGCCGTGAGCACACCCAATGCAAGGAGCCATGGAGTCATCCCGGGAGACTACCGCAGCACCGCGCGTGGGGGGCCGGCGGCCACGGGAGCGCTTCGATGTCGCTCTCCCCGTGCGGCGCGGCGCGCGCGCGATCCCGAGCGCGCTCTCACGACGCGCACGACACCCTGCCGCTCCCGGTGCGCGGTCCGTACGGCGACAGGCGCGCGTGGTACCGTCGCCCATGCGCACGTCGTCCGCGCTCGCCTCCCTCTTCGCGCCCGCCTCCGTCCTCGCGCTCGCCTCGGCCCTCGCGCTCCCGTGCGCCTGCCCCGCGCCGCCGGCGGAAGGCGAGGGAGAAGGCGAAGGCGAAGGAGAAGGAGAAGGAGAAGGTGAGGGAGAGGGAGAAGGCGACGTCGCGCTCCTCGGGACCTCTTTGTCCTGGCGGCTCGGGCCCACGGACACGAGCGCCTTCGGCGCGTTCTTCGACGACTTCGCGCCCTACGGCCCCATCGTCGCCGTGCACAACGCCTGGCGCGACAGCGTCGAGAGCGCGGGCGCGGTGCCGGCGACGGTGAACGTGGGCGTGCAGCTCGCGGCGCAGAAAGGCTACACCGCGGTCATCGGCGTCGGCTTCACGAGCGGCCTCGGCGTGCCCGACCTCACGAGTGCCGGCGACCCCGACAATTCGCTCGCCAACCAGCAGACGCGCGCCGACATCCTGAGCATGGTCGACGCGCTGTTCGCGGACGCGCACCCGCCGCTGTTCTTCTTCGGCAACGAGATGAACTTCTATCGCCAGAACGTCGACGACGCCGAGTGGCAGCGCTGGCTCGACCTGCTCGCCGACGTGTACGCGCACGTCAAGGCCGAGAGCCCGCAGACGCAGGTGTACACGACGTTTCAGTGGGAGGCGATGGCCGGCGTGGGACACAACGTGGGGTTCACGTTCCCCGAGCACATCGCGTTGCTCGACGACATCGTCATCGGCACGCACGCGGACTTCATCGGGCTCACCACGTATCCGTTCTTCGAGTACGCCGACCCCGCCGACATCCCCGACGACTACTACACCCGCATCCTCGCCGTGTACGACGGCCCCATCGCGTTCACGGAGATCGGCTGGCCGGCGACGCCGTTGGGGCCGCTGCCGGGAGGCGAGGCGCAGCAGGCCGCGTTCGTCGATCGCTTCTTCGCGCTCACCGCCGACCTCGACGTCAAGACCGCGGTGTGGTTGTTCCGCTACGACCAGGCCGGCGTCGACCCGACGTTCGCCTCCGTCGGTCTCGAGAGCAACGACGGCGCCACCGTCCGCGCCGCCGACGCCGCCTGGCGCGCGCAGGTCGCCGCGCACGCGCCGTAGGCGCTCAGGAGACGTCGTCCGGTCGACGGTCGGCGCACACGAGCGCGCCGCGAGCGCCCTCGGCCGGCGAGGGCGCTCACGGCGCGGACAGTCGACGACTTCGTGCGCGTCAGTGCGCGAAGCCGCCGCGGAACATCGGCGCGGTGCGCCAGCTCATCTGCTCCTCGGCCGCGCTCCACAGGAGGTCGGACACGCGGTCGCGCAGCTCCTCGCGCATGCGATCGCGCACGGTCTCGGAGATGCGCTCGCGCAGGCCCTCGGTCACGCGCTCGCGCACGGCGGTGGCGAAAATCTCCGGATCACGCGCGCCCTGGTCCCAGGACGCACGCACGGCGTCGTTGATCCGATCGCGCACCGATTCGATGAGCCGGTCGCGCACGCGGTCGGCGACGTGCTCGGGCAGCTCCTCGGTGAGGCGGTCGCGCAGCGCGTGCGCCAGACGCTCGAGGGAGAACGCGAGGTCCGGCGTGTTGCGCGGCGACATCGCGATCGGCGAACGGCCGTTGCCGTAGGCGGCGCCGGCGTAGTTGCCGTTGCCGTTGCCGTTGCCGTTGCCCCAGTACGAGCCGGCCGAGCCGTACGGCGCGCCGTTGCCGAACCCGTAGGGCCCGAAGCCGATGCCGATGGCGGTGCGAACCGCGTCCTGGATGCGCTCGCGCGCGGCCGGCGTCAGCTTGTGCTTGATGGCGTCCTGCATGCGTTCGTGGAAGCCCTCGGTGATGCGCTCGAAGAGCGAATCGGCGAGGCGCGCGTGGACCGCCTCCGGCGGGGTCTGACCGGGCTGAAGCTCGGTGAGCGCGGAGCGCACGCCTTCCATGATGCGGCCGCGGAGCCCGTCGAGGAGGCGCTCGCGCACGGTGTCGGCGACGCGATCGGTGACGGTGCGATCGAGCATCCGCGCCTTCACCTCGTCGGCGATGCGCTCGGCGCCCTCGCTGATGGTCTCCTTCACCGCGCCGAGCACGCGCTCGCGCAGCCCGTCGCGGAGGCGCTCGCGCAGTTGCTCGCGCAGCTCGTAGCGCAGCGTCTCCTCCACGCGGGTGCGCACCGCCTCGACGAGCTTCTCGACGGGCGCGCCGGTCTGCGGCTGCATGAGCGCCTGGCGCACGGTGTCTTTGATCTGCGTGTGCAGGCGTTCACGCACGCGCTCCTCGAGATCGTGGGCGAGGCGTGTGTGCAACCCCTCGAGGACGCGCCCCTGCACGAGCTCGATGATCGACTCGTTGCCCTGCCACGGCTGCGCGGACGAGTGCTGCGAAAACGGCGGCGTCGTCGGGGGCGCGTGGCCCATGAGCTGTTGGAGGCGCTCGCCGAGCCGCTGGGTCTCTTGGTAGTCGTATTGGAACATCTTCAGTCCTCGTTTTGTCGCCCGGTCGGGCAGGTTGGCTTTCGTCTCCCGGCGATGACCGGGAGAGCGCGCCCTTGAGCAAGGTGCGCGCCGCGGTGTGTGGAAAATGCCGGCGGCATCGCACCACCGCGGCCGCGCGCGCCGGCGCCGGCGCACGCGCGCCCTTTTGCAGTCATCGGCGCGGGGCGCTCGGTCCCCCGTCGCATCTCGCCGTCGCGTCCGCAGAGTCGGACGTCGTCGCGCCGCGTGACGCGGACGCCGCGGCGTCACGCTTGCGCAGCGGATGCCGAGCGCGGGGCGCCGCCCGCAGTTCTTGCGCCGACGACGAGAGCGCCCCGTCGTCCGCGTTGCCTCAGGTCAGCGCGCCGAGCGCCTGCTCGGTCACGTCACACAGCGGCACGCCCTGGCGGACCGCCTCTTCGACAATCTCGTGCGCATGACTGGCGAGCCCGGCGAGGTCGTCGAGGTCGTCGGCCCCCGCGGCGGCCGCGCGGGCGACGGAGCGAAAGAGCGAGAGGCAGGACACGAGCTTTTGCGCGTCCACGGTGCCGCCCATGAGCGTGACCACGTCGGCGGCTTCGACGCAGACCTTGTCGTGCACGGTCTTGACGGCCTCGACGAGGCGCGCGCGGAGATCGGGGTGGCGCAGGTACTCCGCGGCCGCGTCGACGTCGGGGAGGGCGAAGCGCACCGCGGTGGTGGAGCGTGAGACGCCGGCGAGCACCGGGAAGACGAACCACATCCAGTGCGTGCGCTTGGCGCCGGCGCGCAGCTCGGCCATGGCATCTTCGAAGGTGTGCGCTTGCGCCCGCAGGAAGTCCTCGACGTCGATCGGCATGCCGGTGATCATGCCGCACCGCGGGACGGCGGAGGGCGCCTTTGATCGGGATCTTCCAGGGCGACATCACCACCCTCGGCGTCGACGCCATCGTCAACGCCGCAAACGAGACCCTCCTCGGCGGCGGCGGCGTCGACGGGGCCATCCACCGCGCCGCCGGCCCCGATCTCCTGGAGGCGTGCCGCGGGCTCGGCGGCTGCCCGCCCGGCGAGGCCCGGATCACGCGCGGCTTCCGGCTGCGGGCGCGCTACGTCATCCACACCGTAGGCCCCGTCTGGGAAGGCGGCGACGACGGCGAGGAGGACATCCTCGAGGCCTGCTACCGCAACAGCCTCGCGCTCGCGGCGCGCCACCGCTGCGAGAGCGTGGCATTTCCCGCCATCAGCACCGGCATCTACGGCTTCCCCCCCGACCGCGCGGCGGAGATCTGCACGAGCACGGTGAAGGACAGCCCCGACGCGGCCGGCCTCGACGTCACCCTGGTGGCTTTCGACCAGCTCACCGCGCGGCTTTATGTCCGCGCCCTCGGGCTGTGACGGGCACCACGGCGGAGCCGCTTTCTCTCCGGGGTGCATCCTGATCTAAAACGCGGCTCCTCCCCGAGGTTCCACACATGGCCAAGAAGTCTTCCGCCGCCGCTCCCTCCGCCTCCGCCGCGTCCGCAGGCAAGGTGCACATCCCCGTCGACGACAACTGCCCGCTCAAGGGCGCGTCGGTCCACGAGGACTTCGACTGCATGCTCAACCAGACCAACATCGGTCACAACAACAACAAGTTCTACGTCATCCAGCTCCTGACCAAGGGCGGCCAGTTCTACGCGTGGACGCGTTGGGGCCGCGTGGGCGAGACGGGTCAGAGCGCGCTGGTCGGACCGACGACGCTGGCGTCGGCCCAGAAGGCCTTCGAGTCCAAGTTCAAGGACAAGACCAAGAACGCGTGGGACAACCGCAAGAGCTTCAAGGCCGTCGCCGGCAAGTACACCCTCATCGAGGTGGATCACTCGGCGAGCGAGGAGGACGCCGAGGAGCTCGAGGCCAAGCTCAAGGGCATCGACGCCGAGGCCGCCAAGCTCCAGAAGAAGACGGCGAAGAAGACTGCGCCGAGCAAGCTGCACCCGTCGCTCGAGAAGTTCATGCACCTGATCTTCGACCAGGACATGATGAAGGGGGCCATGGCCTCGTTCGACATCGACGTGAAGAAGATGCCGCTCGGCCAGCTCTCGCACGCGCAGGTGAAGAAGGGCTTTGATGTCCTCGAGGATCTCGAGGAGGCGATCAAGAAGAGCAAGAAGAGCGAGATCATGAACGTGACCTCGCACTTCTACACGGTGATCCCGCACTCCTTCGGGCGGCGCGTACCGCCGGTGATCGACACGCTCGAGCTGCTCCAGAAGAAGATGGACATGCTGAACGTCCTCAGCGACATCGAGCTCGCGGTGAACATGGAGGGCACCAAGAAGCCGAAGAAGAGCGACGACGAGCTCCTGCCGGACCCCGCCGACGAGCACTACGCCAAGCTCAACGCCGAGCTCGACTGGGTGGACCCCAAGTCCGACGAGTACTCCTTCATCGAGAAGTACATCGAAGCCACGGCGTCTTCCTACAACAAGCCCAAGCTGGTGAACGCCTTCCGCCTCGACCGCAAGGGCGAGGACAAGCGCTTCGCCGCTCACGAAGACATCGACCACAGGAAGCTCCTGTGGCACGGCACCAACGTCGCCGTCGTCGCCGCCATCTGCAAGACGGGTCTGCGCATCATGCCGCACTCGGGCGGCCGCGTCGGCAAGGGCATCTACCTCGCGTCGGAGAACGGCAAGTCCATCAACTACATGGGTTGGGCCGGCAAGACCGGCATCATGTTCCTCGCCGAGGCGGCCATCGGGAAGCAGCACTCCATCCTGCGCGACGACTCGTCGCTGAAGGCGCCGCCCAAGGGCTACGACAGCATCATCGCGCGCGGGCACACCGAGCCCGATCCCAAGCACGACATCGAGTGGAAGTTCGAAGGCAAGAAGGTCATCGTGCCGCAGGGCAAGCCCATCAAGCTGAAGGAGTACGCCAAGAGCTCGTTTACGCAGAGCGAGTACCTCGTCTACTCCGAGAGCCAGGTGCGTCTGCGTTACGCCCTCCAGGTCACACGGAACTGATCCAGGAGGACGGCATGGCCAACATCGTCGACGAAATCACGCTCAATTGGACCAATCTCACCGGCAAGAAGACCGGCGCCACCACGCTCGGCTCCAACAAGTTCTATCGGGCACAGCTCTTCGACGACTTCACCGTCGTCTTCACCTACGGCCGCGTCGGGCAGTCCGGGCAGACGCAGACCGTCAAGGGGAAGGACCTCGCGGACGCCAAGCGGCAGATGCAGAAGAAGATCGATGAGAAGGTGAAGAAGGGCTACACCAAGGTCGAGCTGCGCAGCGAGGACGAGGAGAAGAAGAAGGCGGGCGTCGCCGCGCCCAAGGCGGCCAAGGAGAAGAAGGGGCCGGCCAAGAAAGGTGCGTTCCCGCCCGCCGTGGAGGAGCTGCTGTCGATCATCTACACGTCGACGGGCAAGGCGGTGGCCAAGGGCTTGAGCTCGTCTGCGGGCGCGAGCGAAGACGCGCCGCTCGGAAACCTCTCGGACAAACAGCTCGACAAGGGCGCCGATATCCTCGAGGAGATCGAGGGCCTGCTGGCCAAGAAGCACAAGAAGGACGACATCGTCGAGCTCACCAACGAGTTCCTCTCGAACATCCCGCGTGAGATCGACTACGCGAGGAAGGGCAACAAGCTCGACCTCGACATGATCGTCATCAACAGCAAGGAGCGCATCGCGGAGCAGCGGGGGTTCATCACGCTGTTGCGGGATGCGTTCCTGCAAAAGGAAGTGTTCGCCGCCGCCGCCGAGGTGAACGACCCGAGCGAGGTCTGGTACGACGGCCTCAAGTGCGACATCGATTATTTCGAGCCGAAGAGCGACGAGTACAAGAACCTCAAGGAGCTCTTCGACAAGGGGCAGTCGCCCATCAACGCGAACTTCTTCGGGCGCCTCAAGCTCACGCGCGCGTGGAAGCTCGAGCAGCAGGGCAGGAAGGCCGCGTTCGATGACTACGCCGGGTCGGTGACCAAGAACCCCAAGGCCACGGGCGTCACGCCCGGCTGGCACGGCACGCGGACCGAGAACCTCATGGGCATCTGCAAGACCGGCCTGGTGACGCCGAAGAACCTGCCCAAGGGCGTGCACGTCACCGGCCGCGCCTTCGGCCTCGGCATCTACCACACGCCGCGTTGGCCGGACTCCGGGGGCTCCATCAAGGACGAGAAGGGAAAGAAGTTCACCCGCTACAACGGCGCGCTCAAGAGCATGAACTACACGTCGCTGCGGGGGGCCTTCTATCACCACGACAACACCGCCGACCGCGGCTACATGTTCCTCGAGGAACTCGCCCTCGGGGTGCCCGAGGTCGCGCTCAAGGTGTGCTTCGACAAGCCCGCCCCCAACAAGGGCTGCGACTACATCTACGCCCGCGCCCACGGCCACGCGTCGCTCTCCAACGACGAGGTGGTGACCTTCGACGAGAACGCCTCGCGACGCGTGGCCATCGTCGAAGTCACGTACCGGTAGCGGGGGCTCGTCCGCCTCGTAGGGCGGGGGCTCGTCCCCCGCTTCGTCCGCCTCGTGGGCGGGGGCTCGTCTCCCGCTTCGTCCGCCTCGTAGGGCGGGGGCTCGTCCCCCGCTTCGAGACGTTCAGGCGACGAACGCCTTGTCTTGCGCCGTGAGCGCGGCCTCGGCGTCGAGGAGCACGTCGAGCGGCTCCGGCGCGCCGCTGCGATCCACGAGCGCCCGCGCGTAGAGCGCGACGCGGGCGCGGTCGGTGATGCGGTCCTTGTCGACCCAGGCGTCGCCGAAGCGCGCGCCGAGGACGCCGCCGGCGATGGCGGCGACGGTGTCGGTGTCCTCGCCCTGGCGCACGATGTCGAGCAGGGCCTCGCGGGGATCGACGTCGTCGACGAGAGCGGCGCACAGGCCGAAGAGGCCGCCGAGGAGCGAGAAGGCCTGGCTCGGGTGCAGCGGCGCCTGGCCGTCGGCCTTGTGCGCCGCGCCGGGTCCGCCGCCGAAGAGCACCGCGGGGTCCACGAAGGGGCGGGCGAGGCGGACGACGACCTCGCCGACGCCGACGACGTCCTGCGGCATGGCCGCGAGCACGCGGGCGAGGCCGAGCGAGAGCTGGTGGCGCCCGCCGCGCTCGACGGGCCACTTGCCCCGCCCCGAGAGCCACTCGTCCTCGACCTCGGCGACGGCGTCGGGCAGCCCGTCGCGCACGGCGTCGACGCTCGCCCCGTTCACGAGCTGCGCGCAGGCCCACGCCACCGCGTACGCGAGCGCCATGGAGCGAAGGTCGGCGTGCGTGACGGCGCTCGCCTCGAGCGCCACCTCGGCGAGCGTGCGCGACGCGTCCCGGTAGAGGGCGCCGAGGGGCGCGATGCGCATGGCGGCGCCGATGCCCGCGGAGGGGCTGCCGGCACGCTCGGGGGGCGCGCCGCCCTCGAGCTTCTTGACGGCGTTGTCGAAGTGGCGGCCGGTGCCACGCCAGGATCCCTTCTTGGCGCCGGCGACGAGACAGCGCCCCCACGCCGACGGCGACCACCCGGAGAGGCACACGTTCACGAGCGCGAGCGCCTGCTGCGTGTCGTCGGTGTGGGCCCCGAGCGGCCGCAGGCGCGCGCGGCGCGCCGCGGGCACGCCGGGCGGGTACGACGCCGGCAGCCCGTCGTAGCTGCCGTACGTCGAGGCAATCTCGGCGGCGCTCCAACGCTCGACGGGGGCGCCGAGCACGTCACCCCAGGCGAGCCCCCACAGCGTGCCGGCCGCGCGCTCCGCGAGCGTTGCGGCTCGAGCGGGCATCAGTTGACGTCTTTGATGGTGACGACGTGGGCCTGGCGGTCGACGCGCGCGAGCAGTTGCGCGCCCTTGCCGAAGATCTCGATGAGCTTGTCCGGCACGTGGAGCAGCGACGGGTGATCCATCTTGATGCTCTGCGTCTGGCCGTCGACGGAAGCGCCGACGGGGAAGATGTCGAGGCGCGGCGGCACCGTCTGCACGCGGACGATGACGTCGTCGCCGGCGATGCCGGCGTTCTTCAGGAGGTGCCGAGGGACGCGACCGCGGCCGTCGACGCCCACCTTCACCAGGGCGTCGTCGGTGGCGTCGGTGATGGTGTCGTCGTCGTCGCCGGTGGTGATGGCGACCGGTGGGATGGCGAGCTGGCTGCGCATGGAGTCGTCGTAGTCGGACGCGGGGTGGCGCGGCAGGTGATAGAGGTACGCCTGCGCGGGCTTCCTCCCCTCGGCGACGACGTCGATCAGGGTCTGGTTGTACGGCCCCATGCTGCCGCGCGAGAAGGCGTCGCGCACGAGCGGCGACACCTCGCGGTGGCGGATGTCCGCCAGCGACGACTTCACGGCGTTCGAGACGTCGAGCGCGGTGAAGAGCATGCCCGCCGACGTGAAGGTGTCGAGGACGCGCGCGGTCACGGCTTGCAGTTGGTCCGGGGTGGTCTTGGCCATGGGTGTGTCTCCGAGGAAGGGCGGAGAGTTCCGCGCGACGGGGAATTCCTCAAGCGTCTTCGCCCCGGGGTGTGACGACGGACGCGCGCGCTCACCGCCCGGAGCGCTCGTCCTCGATGCGCATCAACTTCTGGCCGGCCTCGGTGAGCGCCATCAACGCGCGGTCGCGCTCCTGCGTGATCTGCTCGAGGCGCGCCTCCAGCTCCTCCGTCGAGGGCCCGCGCGCCATGAGGGAGCGCGCCGCGATGCCCGGCGCGGGATCCGGCGGCGCCTGCGCCTTCAGCCGGGCGATCTCGGCGCGCGCCTGCGCGAGCTCGGCCTCGACGGCCGCGAGGTCGGCGGGAGCGCCCTCCATGGTGCTCACCTCGACTTCGAGCGTGCTGTCGTCGCGCGCGCCGGCGCCTCCGCCCATGAACGCGGCGCCCGCGAGGCGCAGGCGGGTCTCCGCGAGCTCCTTCCGGGTCTCGTCGAGCTGCCGGGTCACGTCGTCGACGCCGTGAAGGCGTTCGCGCAGCGCGGCGATGTCGAGCGCGGCGGCGGCGAGCGCGCGGCGGGCCTCGTCGCGCTCCTCCTCCGCGCTGCGGATGAGCTCGTTGGCGGCCTCGACCTCGGCGCGCGCGCCGTCGTCCTTCTCGTCGGCGGCCGCGGCGAGCTTCTTCTTGACCGCGTCGCGCTCGTGCGCGGCCGTGGCGAGCATCCGCCGCGTGTCGTCGCGCTGGCGCGTCGTGGTGGCGAGCGTGGCCTCGAGCTCGGCGCGCTTGGCCTCGGTGGCCGCGAGCTGCTCGCTCAGCTCCGCGTGCGCCTTCGTCGCGGTCTCGACGGCGGCCCTGGCTTCGTCGCGCTCGCCCTCGACGCGGGCGAGGCGCGCGCTGAGCTCGGCGGTGCGTTGCTCGCCGTCGGCGCTCTTCTTCTGCGCGTCGGCGGCGAGCTCCTTGACGTCGACGAGCTGTATCTCGACGTTGGCGAGCTGGAGCTCGGCGTCGTCGCGGAGCTGACGCGCCTGGTGCATCTCGTGGCGCGCCTCTTCGAGCTTGCGCTCGGCCTCTTCGACGTCCTTGGCGAGCTGCGCCCCGCGCGCCTCGTGCTTGCGCGCGTTGTGGTCGAGGAGCTTCTTTTCGTCCTGCCAGAGCTTCTCGTCGTTGCTGCGGTGCAGTCGCTCCTCGGTGAGCAGCCGGTCGAGCTCGGAGATGGTGGCCGCGCTTCGCTGGTCGGCCGCCTTGCGCGCCTCCACCTGCTCCTTGAGCGCCGCGGTCAAGTCGCGGGCGGTGGTCGCGAGCGACGCCGCCTTCTTCTCGACGGCGGCGCGCGCCTCGTCCTCGCTCTGCTGCTCGACCCCGCGCTGCGAGCGCTCGGTGGACACCTCGCGCAGCAGGGCCTCGTGCTCGTCCATCGCGGCGTTGGCGGCGGCGCGCGCCTGGGCCGCTTCGGAGCGCATGCGATCGAGCTCGGCGGACAGGCGCGTCTTGGCCTCCTCGGCCGCGGCGGCGGCCTTCTGTGAGCGGGCGAGGTCGGAGCGCGTCCGCTCGAGGTCGGCCTGGGCGGCGCCGTGGGCACGGCGGAGCTGGTCGACCTCCGCGTAGAGCTCCTCGAGCTGCTTGCGCGTCTCGCCCGTGCCGGCGCCCGCCGCGCCCGTCGCCTGCTCCGCGGCCTGCTGATCGACGCGCGCCTGTTGGAGGGCGCGCACGGCCTCGTCGCGCGCCTCGAGCGCCGCCTTGAGGTCGGCGATCGCGCTGTCGACCTCGGCGCGCGCGGCCCGCGCTTCGGCCCGCGCGGCGTTCGTCTGTCCGACGGCGCCGTCGCGCTCGAGCTCGCGCGCGACGAGCCGCTCCCGCAGCGCGCGGATCTCGCCATCGAGGGTGGCGCGCGCCTCGCGCTCGTGGGCGAGCTCGCGCTCGACGTCGAGGGCGTGTCCCCCGGGGGCGTCGACGAGCGTACGCGGACCGCCGAGCGGTGCTTCGGCGAACGCGACGGGGGCCACCGGTGCCGTGGGCGGCTCCGAGATCACGATGTCGGAGACGTCGAGGATGAGCGTCTGCTGCGGCGCCGCAGGGAACGCGGGCATGGCCGTGACGACGGCCTCGGCCGAGTGCCTGGCGCTCTTGCGCTTGCCGGCGTGCGGCGTGCGCGCCCTCGGCGGCGCGGGGGCCGCCGAGGCGGGAGGCCGGACGTCGGGCGCCGCGCGGGCGCGGCGGGAGATGTACTCGGCGACGCTCGCGCTGCTCGTCTGCGGCGGGACGAGGACGAGGCGCCCGATCTGGGCGTAGCCGTTGAGCTCGTCGTTGTCGATCCCGACGTCGTAGAGCAGCACGAAGGGATCGGGGAAGTGGCGCAGGAGCCCGAGGACGAAGTCCGCGCCGCGGCCCTCGGGGAGCGCGGACGGCGAGACGACGACGTCGAAGCGGGCGGAGCGAACGAGCGCGACCGCCGCCTGCGCGTCGGCGGCGGCGGTGCAGGCGAGGCCCGCGGCCTGAAAGTCGGAGCCGACGCGCGCACCGACGTCACCGACGAGCAGCACGCGGGCCGCCGGCGAAGCCAGTGGCGGTCCACCGACGTGGGGCATACGGGCCAACGTTACTGCACCCGCGGCCTTTCAGGGCGGGCCGTCTCCCGGCGGGGCGCGTCAGGCGTGCAACGTGCGACAGGTGCTCACGCCGAAGAGCCGATACAGCGGGCAAAAGCCGGCGATGCCGGTGGCGAGCCCGATGGCGGCGACGACGAACAGCACGACTTGCGCGGCGACGCCGATGGGGGCGAGCACGGCGACGAGAAGCGCGATGACACCGATGGTGGCGCGCAGCCACCAATCGACGACAGCTTCATTCTTCTGCATGACTCCTCCGCTGGCGCCTCGGTGGCGCCTTCCTCCAGGTCTGCGTGCCTCCGATGAGCACCCGCCGTGCCACGTCGACGCGGCCGGAGGCCGCGCCCGGCCGGGGGCCGGCCGCGTCGCCGTGGACGTCGGGGCGCTCGTGCGCACAGGAGGCGCGCCCACCGTGGGCAAGGGCGCCCGGCCGGCGTGCGCCGGCGCGGCGTGCGCCGTGGCGACGGCGCGCACCGGATTCTGCTAGCTGGGCCGCATGGCCTCCGACTCGCGCGCCCTGCGCCGCATCGGCCGCTCCGGCGGCGACGCCGCCGCGCACGGCTTCGAGGAAAACGGCGTGTGCATCGGCCAAGGCGCGTTGCACGTGCTCGCGGGCCTCTGCGTGGTCGACAACCGTAATAACCTCGAGGCCGTGCTCGGCGCTCTCGAGCGCGCCGGCGTACAGACCACCCGCGCCGGCGTGTGGAAGCCCCGAACGAGCCCGTACGACTTCCAGGGCCACGGCGCCGAGATCCTGCCGTGGCTCTTCGAGGCCTGCGGCGCGCACGGCATCAAGCTCGTCGCCGTCGAGGTGCTCGCGCCCGAGCACATCGAGCAGATCGCGCGCGCGCTCGACGCGGCGGGCCGGCCCACGTCGGTGATGATCCAGACGGGCACGCGCAACGCGCAGAACTTCGAGCTGTTGAAGGCCGCGGGGGCGCAGCGCGAGTTCCCCGTGCTCTACAAGCGGGGCAGGGGCATCTCCCTCGAGGAGTCGCTGCACGCGGCCGAGTACGTCGCCGCCGGCGGCAACGCGCGCGTGGTCTTCTGCCTCCGGGGTGTCCAGACGCACCTCGGCGAGCCGCACCGGAACCTCGCGGACTTCGCGCTGGTGCCGGCGGTGAAGCGGTCGACGACGCTGCCGGTGTGCGTCGACCCCTCACACGCCGTCGGCCGCCGCGACGATGTGCCGGCGGCCGCGCTGCAGGGCGTGGTCGCGGGCGCGGACATGCTGCTCGTCGACGTGCACCCGGACCCGGCGCACGCGCTGTGTGACGGTCCCCAAGCGCTCTCGCTCGACGCGCTGCCGAAGTTCCTCGACGACGTCGCGCGCGTCCGCGCCGCCGTCGCCCGCTGAGGGCGCTCAGCGGCGCAGGAGCGGCACGGGGACGGGAGCGCCCGACATCGAGCCCGTCGACGGCAACGACAACGACAACGGCGCGCGCGCGCGGTCGGCGAGCGCCGGCAACGCGGGCACGAGGACGTCGAGGACGGCGGCGAGGTGCTCTGCGTGGGTGCGGGCCTCGTCGAGGGTGAGCTCGTCGAGATCCGCGTCGCAGCGAATGACGTCGTCGCGCACGCTCAAGCTGCGGACGCGCGCGTCGTGGAAGAACGCGACGAGCGCGGTGCGCAGCTCGAGCTGCAGGAGCAGCTCGTGCACGGGCCCGGGCGCGCCGTGGAACACGAGCCCTTCGAGCCCGTGGTCGACGACGTCGACCTCCGGCAAGCCGTCTGTGCCGTCGGCGTTCACGGCGCCGGTGCGGGTGACGGCCATGGGCGTGCGGCACGGGACGCGCTCGACCTGCAGGTGCCACGACTTCCGCTGCTCGTGGTGGATCTCGGGGACGATGACGATGGCCGGCGCAGATCGCGAGCGGGCGGCGAGCTGCTGTTGCGGGCCGCGCTTCACGAGGAGCGGCTCGAAGTCGTCGGAGCGCGCGACCTCCCGCCGGAACCGCGCGGCGTCGCTGCGGCGGCGGCGGCTCGCGCGGAACGTCGCGACACCCGCGGCGAGCACGATGAGGCCGAAGCCGAGCGCCAGGAAGAGCACGTCGAAACGGTAGCACGCGCCCTCGCGCCTCGCGGCGACGCGTCGCCCACGAGGGGCTCGAGACGCGACGTTGCTCCGGCCCACGACGGCGCGGAGCCCACGATCGGCGTGGGACGTCGTCAGGGCGCCGCAGCGATGGTGGCGCCGCCCGTGATCTTTCGCGCCGAAAAGACCGTGAGCGGATCGACGGCCACACGCCGCGCCTTCCCGCACGCGTCCCCGCGGTGCGCGCGTTGCGCGCGGGCGGGGCCGCAGTCGTCGACGACGCGCTCGACGCGGAAGTGCAGGTGCGGCCCCGTCACCGATCCCGAGATGCCGGTGAGGCCGAGCAGCTCCCCGCGCGCGACGCGCTGCCCCTCGAAGACCTCGGTGTGGGAGAGGTGCGCGAACGTGAGGACGTACGCGCCGTCGAGGGTGTCGCCGATGATGTAGCGGCCGGCGCGCTTCTGGTACGCGACGGTGCGGATGGCGAGGTCGGTGGGCGCCGCGACCTCGGTGCCCATGGGGGCGGCGATGTCGACGGCGTCGTGCATGGAGTCGTCGTCGCGCATGCCGAAGCGGGAGGTGATGCGCCCGACCACCGGAGGCAGCCAGCCGGCGACCGACGGATCCACGTCGGCCGCGTCGACGGACGGCGCGGTGTCGGACGGCGCGCTCTCGGGCTCCACGTCCTCGACGGCGGCGACGACGTCCTCGGCGCCGTCGTCAGCGGGCGCGCCCGGCGTGACGGCGGGGCGCTCGGGCCACGCGACGCCCGCGCGCGGCGCGACGTGCGCGGCCGCGGGCACCCGCCCGTGGCACCCGGCCGCCGCCGCGCACGCGCCGAACAGCAGGAGCAGGGGGGCGGTGTGCGAACAGGCCACGCAGGGAGATCCTAGCTCTGGAGAAGGAACGCGGAGGCAGACATGGACATGCCGGAGCCGTCGGCGGAGCACGGGAGGCTTCGTTCGCTCATCGGGCGGTTCACGGGACCCGAGCTCGTGTATCGATTGCCCTACACCAAGGCAGGCGTCGCCACCGGGAGCTGGGCCATCCGCAGCGCGTGCGACGGGTTCTTCCTGATCCTCGACTACCTGCAGGAGGTCGACGGCCACCCGACCATGCGCGGCCACGGCGTCATCGGCTACGACGCGCGCGCGGGGATCTATACGCTGCACTGGTTCGACTCGTTCGGCCGGCCGCCGTCGCTGCCGGGGCGCGGCAGGTGGACCGGGAGCACGCTCGTGTTCGAGCACGGCGCCGACGGGAGCGAGAGCCGGACGCTGATCGGCGTCGACGCGGGCAACCTGGTGTTCCGCGCGGAGACCGACGCGGGCCACGGCGCGTACGAGCCGCTCCTCGAGGGCTCGTACGAGCGCCGCGAGGCGGCGCGCGCCGAGGCGCACCCGTAGGGCGCGATCGCCGGTCAGGGGAGCGCGCGCAGGAGCTCGGCGGCGTCGAGCGCGCCCGGGGCCGCGCCGCGGCGGGCGGCGTCGGCGGCGAGGCGGACGAGCAGCGCGTTCGCGGGCGTGGGCACGTCATGCAGGCGGCCGAGGAGGACGACCTCGCCGCTCAGCCAGTCCGTCTCGATGCTGTGCGCCCCGCGCGCGAGGCTCTGCCACGTGGAGCCGCCGGCGCGCGGCTCGCCGTCGATGGGCTGCACGCGCAACAGGCTCCCGCGGCGCGCCTTGTCCTCGGCGTCGGAGACGGCGTCGACGCCGGCGGCGCGCAGCGCGGCCTCTCCCTCCGCGCGCGCGCGGGCGACGAGCGCGTCGGCGGCGCTCGCTCGCTCGGGCGTGTCGCGCGCGCACAGCGCCTGCACGGCGTTGCCGAGGTTCATGATGAGCTTGCGCCACTTCCAACGCATGATGTCCGCGCGCGGCTCGGACACGAACGTCGACGCGGACAACGCCGCCGCCAGCGCCCGCGCCGTGTCGTCGACGCCGCGGGGGGCGCGCCCGACGTCGAGGATGCCCGTGACGGGCGCCGAGCACGCGTCGACCACGCCGGGCTTCAGGTGCGTCGTCGGGCACATGACGACGACGCCGTAGACGCGCTCGAACAAGCGGAGCGCCGCGCGCTCGTTGGCGACGCCGTTTTGCAGGCACACCACCGCCGGCGCCGCGCCCGTGTCGCGCAGGGCGGAGAGCGCGGCCTGCGTGTGCTGGCTCTTCACCGCGAGGAGCACGACGTCGTCGTCGCGCGCGCCGGCCGCGGCGACGTCGGCGACGACGGGGATCTGCAGCGTGACCGAGCCCGCCGGCGAGCGCAGGGTGAGCCCGTGGGCGGCGATGGCCTCGCGGTGCGCGCCGCGCGCCACCAACGTCACGTCGTGGCCGGCCTCGAACAAGCGCGCGCCGGCGACGCCGCCGACCGCACCCGCGCCGAAGACGATGAAGCGCGGAGCCATACGAGGAGCACCCCACGCCCGCGTGCGGCGCGCGCCGCGACCGCGGGCCGCTGAAGATCAGCCCTTCAGGTCGAACTCGCCTCGGCGGTTCTTCGCCCGCGCTGCGTCGTCGTCGCCGGCGACCGCCGGGCGCTCTTCGCCGTAGGAGATGCTGTTGAGGCGCGTCGGGTCGACGCCGAGCTTCTTCAGGTACTTCACGGCTGCGCGGGCGCGGCGGTCGCCGAGGGCGAGGTTGTACTCCTCGCTGCCGAGCTCGTCGCAGTGGCCCTCGATGGTGAGCTTGGCGCCCGCGTGCGCGTTCAGGTACGTCGCCATCTGCTGCAGCTCGTTCTGTGCGTCGCTGGTGAGCTGGTCCGAGTCGAACTCGAAGTAGATGGGCGCGGTGGGCGCGTCGGGGCCGGCGCTCACCGTGGCGCCGGGCGACCTCGCGGGCGCGGCCTTGGCGACCTTGGCCGCCGCCGGCGCCGGCGCGGTGCCGGCGAGGGGCGCGCGGGCCTTCTGGTCGTGGGCGCACGCCGAGGCCAGCGTGAGGGAAACGGCGACGGATGCGAGGGCGAGCGATCTCATGGGGCCTCCTGACTCTCGACGGTACGCCGAACGCAAAGAATTGCGACCGGAACGCGGTTCGACCCGGACAAACGTCGGCGCGCGCCGAAAGATTCGCAAAGGATGTGTAAGCTGCGATCGATGCGCACCGCTCCTTCGTCCCTCGCCTGCGCCCTCGTCGCCGTCGCTGTCGTCGTCGTCGGCTGCAAAGATCACAAGACCCCCGCGGGCGACACCGCCGCGGCGGCGCCCGCGGCCGACGACAAGCTGCCGCCGGAGCCGGTCGTCACCGATGAAGCGACCGACCTGTTGTTCTCTTACGTGGATGCGACCGGACATGTGGTGGCCGCCTCCAAGATCGGAGACATCCCCGACGCGGTGAAGTCGCGCGTCCTCGTGGTCGATCTGGACAAGACGCCCGCGGAGCGACAGGCGCACCGCTACGCGTTCTTCGCCGATCTCACGGCCAAGGGCCCCGACGGCAAATACCCCGTGAGCATCGTCAGCCGCTACGACGCCGCCAAGGGCCAGGTCCAGGCGCCGATGGCGCCGGCGCCGCCGGGGAGCGTCATCGTCTACTCCGCCTCGTGGTGCGGCTTCTGCAAAAAGGCGAAGGCGTGGCTGCACGAAAACAACGTCCCCTTCATCGATCGCGACGTCGAGCGGACCGCGGGCGCGCAGCAGGAGCTCGACGACAAGCTCAAGGCCGCCGGCGTCCCCGGCGGGGGCATCCCGGTCATCGACTGGGCCGGCAACCTCGTCATGGGCTTCGATCGGGCCGCCCTCGAGAAGCTCAAGAGCGCGCACCCCGTGGCCCCGGCGCCATCGGCCCCGTGACCGGTCCCCCCGCGTTGACCCAGCGTGCCGTGAGGGACATGGTTCGCCCATGACGCTGCCGCTCTTCCTCGCCGCCCACGTCATCTACGGCGTCGTCATGGCCCACGTCCTCATCCGCCGGATGCGCGCCGAGGGCGAGGTCATCGGCGTCCCGCTCGTGGTCACCGTGACCCCCATCGGCCTCGTCACGGCGCCGCTCGGCGCGGTGCTCCTGCGCTACGCCGGCGGGTGGTTCCTGCACGGTTGGTTCATCGGCGACGGCAACATCGCCTACGAGCGCTTCCAGCTCGGGCTCATGCTGCTCGTGATGTTCCTCGCGGGCGCGTGCACCGTCGGCGGCATGTTCGCCGGGGTCGCGGCGCTGTCGCGCGGCAACCCCAAGCTCGCCGCGGCGCCCGCCGTGCTCGCGGGCGCCGCCGCCGTCGCCATCGCCGTCTTCGACGCCCCCGAGGTATTCCACGTGCGCGGCGCCGACGAGCGCCTCTTGTTCCTCCACCCGGCCGGCCTCGTGTCGCTCGCCGTGATCGCCGCGCTCGTCGCCGTCGTCTTGTATACGCGCGCGCGCGTGGCCAACGTGATGCCGCGCCCGCTCGGGCCCACGTCGCCCATCGCCCTGCGGTGACGGAGCTGTCCGGGCCGCTCTTGGCCCTCGAGTCGAGCTGCGACGAGACCGCCGCCGCCGTCGTCGACGCCGGCGGCCGCGTCCTCGCCAACGTCGTCCACACGCAGGTGGCGGTGCACGCGCCCTACGGCGGCGTCGTTCCCGAGATCGCGTCGCGCGAGCACCTCGCGCGCGTGGTGCCGGTGGTGCGGCGCGCCCTCGACGACGCCGGCGTGGCGCCGCGCGAGCTTCGCGCCGTGGCGGCGACGTACGGGCCGGGGCTCATCGGCGCGCTGCTCGTGGGGCTCCAGACCGCCAAGGGGCTCGCGCGCTCGCTCGAGGTGCCCTTCGTCGGCGTGCATCACATCGAGGGGCACCTGATGGCGGCGAGCGTCGATCCCGCCGCGCCGGCGCCGCCCTTCATCGGCCTCGTGGCGTCGGGGGGCCACTCGGCGCTCTACGTGTTCGAAGGGGTGGGCAGGAGCACGCTGCTCGGGCAGACGCGCGACGACGCCGCGGGCGAGGCGTTCGACAAGACGGCCAAGCTCCTCGGGCTCGGCTATCCCGGCGGCGTCGTCGTCGACCAGCTCGCCGCGTCGGGGGACCCCGCGCGCTTCCCGATGCCGGTGTCGTTGAAGGACCGGCGCACCTACGACTTTTCGTTCTCGGGCTTGAAGACCGCCGTGCGCGTGCTCGTCGACAAGGAGCGCGCCGCGGGCCGCGAGCTCGAGGGGCAGGCGCTCGCGGATCTGTGCGCGTCGGTGCGCAAGGCCATCGTCGACGCGCTGGTGCAAAAGGCCATGCTCGCCTGCAGGAGGAAGCAGGTGCACAAGCTCGTGCTCGGCGGCGGCGTCAGCGCCAACGCGCTGTTGCGCGCGGAGGTCGCGCGCGCCGGCGGCGAAAACGACGTCGAGGTCTACGTGCCGCCGAAGGCCTTGTGCACCGACAACGCCGTGATGATCGCCGCGGCCGCGCGCGCGTGGCTGCTGCAGGGGCGGCACAGCGCGCTGTCCTTGATGGCCGACCCGAACGCCCTCGTCGAGGACAGCGCGCGCGCCCTCGAGCCTTGACCGGCGCGCGCCGATGAAGCCGGCGCGGGATCAGCGCGCTTGCATGACGTCGTAGAGGCGCTGGAGGTCCTCGGGCCCAGGCTCGCCGTCGACGGGCTCGCCGTCGACGGGCTCGCCGTCGACGGGCGCGCCGTCGTCAGGCGCGTCTTCGACGACGACGTCCTCTTCGGGCATGTCGCCGGCGCCGGCGGTCTCGAAGGCGACGGCGCAGACGGCGCCGTCGCCGCGGTCGACGCAGTCGAGGCCGAAGATGCAGTCGTCGGAGTCCATGCAGGCCGCTCCGGCGTGCAGCGGCGGCGTGCACGCGCGGTGGATGCACACGAGGTCGTCCTTGCACTCGTCGTGGATCAGGCAGGGATCGCCTTCGCCGAGCGCGGCCCCGCAGCGGCCGTCGATGCACGCGGCGATGCCGAGGCTGCCGCGGCAGATGTGGGTGGCGTCGCAGGCGTCGCCGTCATCGACGAGCTCGACGGGGACGCACTGCACGGAGTCGCCGTCGGGGCCGTCGACGCAGGCCATGCCGTCCTGGTACGGGTCGCAGGAGCAGCCGGGGGCGGCGTCGTCGACGGCGCCGACGTCGACGTCGACGGCGGCGTCACCGACGTCGACGGCGGCGAGCGGCGCGTCGTCGTCAGCGAGGAGCGCCCGGATGGTGATGTGGTCGAGCCCGTCGAGCGCCGTGCGGCCGTCGACGTCGACGTCGGCCGGGCGCGCGCAGCGGCCGGTGACGCTGTCGAGCTCGATGACGTCGCGGTCGCCGGTGTCGCACTCGAGGTCCGCGGCGCAGGGCGCGGCCGGGCCGCAGGCCTCGCCGAGCCCGCGCGCGGCGACGCAGGTGTCGTCGAGGTTGCACACGAGCGCGCCGCCGCAGGACGGGTCGGTGCCGTCGTCGCCGTCGTCGTCGTCGAGCCAGGGCGTGAGGCAGGGGTCGCCTGCATGGGGCGCGTCCACGCAGGCGGTGGCGCCGACCGCGCCCACGGCGCACAGCGTGCCCGCGGGGCACGACGCCGACGACGCGCACCGGTTCGTCGGCGCGCACGCGCCGTCGACGCAACGGGTGGACGCGCACTGCTCGTTGGTCTCGCAGGCGTCGCCCTCCTCGAGCGTGCCGCGGAACGGCTCGGCGCAGTCGTCCCACGCCGTCCGCATGGCGTCGCAGTCGTCGCCGGCGAACGCCTCCTCGCACGCCGCCACGCGCGCGTCGTCGACGACGACGCCGTCCATGGCGAGCCACGCCTGCCAGCTCGGGCCGAGGTCGGGCTTGAGCACGCGCCAGTTCGACTGCAGGCGCCCGAGCAGATCGCGGTCGTAGCCGAAGACCTCGGGCGCGCAGCGCTCGACGCCGGCGCCCACCGTGCGATCGAGGACGGCGAGGCCCTCCGTCGCGCGGTCGCGCGGCGGGTCGCCGGCGCTGGCGGACGCGGCGCCGGCGAGGCGCCGGAGCCAGCCGAGTCGATCGCCCGCGCTCCTCGTCGTTGACGTCGCGTCGTCGTCGCGCGGGCCGGTGGCGCGCGCGACGCGCGCGTCGTCGTCGCCGCCGAACACGATGACGGGGACGCCGACGACGCAGGTGACGACCGCGGCGGCGAGGAGGAGCAGGAGGAGCGGGCGGGTCACAGCGAGGGCGCCGGGGACGATGGTGCCACGTTCGCTCGACACCCTGCGACTGTGCGCGGTTCCGCTCAGGGGGCGTTCAGGCCCTTCAGGATGTTGCGCACGTCCCGCGCGTGCTTCCCGTCGGGCGCCAGCTCCAGGTACTTCTTGTAGGCGCTGATGGCTTCGTCGCGGCGGCCGAGCTCCTGGTAGACGGCGCCGAGGGCGACGTAGATGCGGGCGTCGCTCGGGGAGAGCGCGCGGGCGCGCTCGAGGTGGACGACGGCGGCGTTGGTGTTGTCGAGGTCGAAGTAGGCGAGGCCGACGCCGAGGTGGGCCGGCTCCGAATTCGGCTTGAGGGCCAGCGCGGCCTTGTAGTCGGTGATGCTCCTCGCCGGCGAGCCGCGCTCGTAGGCGTGGTTGGCCGCGGCGAGGTGGTGCGCGTAGGCGGCGTCGGGGTCGGGCTCGCCCTTGGCGCCGCTCGGCGGGGAGACGCCGGCGTCGGCGTGGACGCGGTGGTGCACGACGGTCCCTGCGTCGGCGACGCGCGCCGCCGGCGCGGAGCCTGCGTCGCGGACGGCGGTCCCGGCGTCCTCTCCGCGCGGGGCCTCGGCGCCGGCGTCCTCGAGCGCGCCGGCGTCGGCCTCGGCGACGCCGGCGTCGACCGCCACCGGCAGCACCGCCGCCCCGCCCGCGTCGACGACGGCGACAGCCGCGGCGCCGCCGTCCGCGCCGCCCTCGCCGCCGCCGCCGCAGGCGTGCTGCGAGACGAGGACGCCGAGCAGCAGGCCCACGGCGCCGAGCGCGAGGCCCGCGGCGATGGTCGTGGGCGTGAGCCCCATGCCGGGGCCCTCGATGTCGATGGCGGTGCGGACGGTGTGGATGCGCTCGCCGAGCTCCTCGCGCTGCTCGCCGCGCCCGCGCGCGCGCGCCGGCGTCGACGTCGAGGTCGGCGTCGACAAGACGGCCTCGTCGGCGTCCGCGCCCCGGCCGGAGGCCGGACGGTCGACGCCCCGGCGGCCGGGTCGCTCCGCGGCGCCGTCGCCCGCCGCGGGGTCGGGCTCGGGCGCGGCGCTCTCGACGCCGGTGGCCGGCGGGGGCGGGGGCGGCCGCGCGGGCTTGCGCTCCACCGGCGTGCTCTCGACGGCGCCGTCGAAGAAGCCGGACGCCATCGCGTCGGCCGCGGGCAGCTCGCGCTCGGCGGGGGCCTGCGAGGGCTCTGGCGCCGCCGGCTCCATCCCGGCCTGCAACGGGTTGAGCACCGTGGGCGCCGCCGACCCCGACGTCTTCGGCACCCCGCTCGGCTTGCCTTCGGGGATGGTCGGCGCCTGCGACGCGCGCAGCTCGGGGGGCAGCGCGGTGCGGCCTGACGGCGTGGGGGTCTGTCCGTTGCCGAGCGCGCGCGCGCGTTCGGCGCTGACGGGATCGTCGTCGAAGCTCGAGGCCTCCTCGCTCGACAGCTCCGGCGGCAGCGCCGCGCTGATCTGCGCCGCGAGGTCCTCGGGCCCGCCGCCGATGGCGTCGGGCGCCTCGAGGGGCGGCTTTTTGCCCTGCTCCTCGGACAGGCCGAGCTCCGCGGCGATGGGATCGCCGCCGAGCTCGCCCCCGAGATCGCCGTCGGGGGCCTGCACGTCCTCCCATCCGTCGTCGTCGCCGCCGGCGGACCTGGGCAAGGAGCTCCAGGCGGTGGCGCCCACCGCGGTGCGCGGCACGACGCTGCGCGACTGCGGCTCCTCCGGCTCCGGCGCCGGCAGCGGACGCGCCCTCGACGGCTCGGTGGCCGGAGGGAGCGGCCGACCGGTGACGAGGAAGCCGGGCACGTGCGTGGGCTCGGGCGCGGGCTGCGCCGGCGCGAGGCTCTCCTTTTCGCGCGCGGGGCCCTGGATGCTCGGCGGATGGAAGATGTCGCCCTCGGGCGAGAGCTCGGCGAGGCGCGGGATGCTCGAGATCTGCGAGACGGTGCGCGGCGGCCCCGCCGGCGGCGGCGGCAACCCGGGCGGCGGCACCAGCTCCGACGGCCCGGGCGTCGGCCAGGCCGCGGGGCTCGGCGGCGTCGAGGCGGGCCGCGGCGGCGTCGACGCCGCCCGGGGGATGGAGGTGATGGCCGCGGGCGGCGCCGAGTGCGCGACGTCGTCGGCGGGCATCGGAGGCGTCGAGGGCTCGAGGCGCGCGTTCTCGGGCACCTCACCGTCGTCGAAGTCCTCCGGCTCCTGGCCGGCGTCGAGCCACGCCTCGATGCGCGCCACCTGCTGCGGCGCCGGCTCCGTCTCGTCGAGGGGGCGGTCGGTGACGTCGTAGATGAGCCCTTCGAAGTAGAGCTTGCTCGCGATCTCGAGCGCCTCGAGGTCGCCGAAGTCGCTCTCGTCGACGACCTCGAGCAGCGTGCGCCGCCCGTCGAACAGGCGCAGGATGCCGTTGATCTCGTCGGGGATCTCGGCGAGGCGGTCGACGAGCTCGCCGTAGTCGATCTCGAAGACGCGATCGAGCGGCGGGAGCTGCTCGAGCAGGCGCCCCCACTCGTCGACGCGACGCATGCCCTCCATGAGCAGGCCCTGCGTGGACAGCTCGATGACGTCGGGCTCGTCGTGCGCGCCGAACTCCATCGAGAACACGCCCTCGTTCCACACGAGCATCCGGTAGAAGGCGCGCTCGCCGGAGAGCCGGCCCGAGCGCGCGTCGCACACCTTGCCCTCGCGAAAGACGATGACGCCCTTCTGGCCGCGCGTCTCGATGTACAGCCGCCCGGTCTTTCGCCCGATCTCCACGGTCTGCATCAGGTCGACGAGGCCCATCTCGCCGAGCGAGCCCGCGAACGTGGCCGAGCGCTCGCGGCGCTCGAGCTTCTCCTTCTCGCGCTTCTCGAGGAGGACGCGCACGCGCGTGAGCACCTCGCGGATGTAGATGGGCTTGGTGAGGTAGTCCTCGACGCCGAGCTCGAGCCCCGTGACCTTCTGCTCGAGCTTGTTCTCCGACGACAAGAAGATGATGGGCAGCGACTGCGTCTCCGGCTGCGCCTTCAAGTTGGCGACGAGCTCGAAGCCGTTTTCGTCGCCGGGGAGCTTGGTGTCGGTGATGATGAGGTCGGGCTGGCTGAGCTTGACCTTCTCGCGGGCGTCGGCGGCGCTGATGGCTGTCGTGACCGAGAACCCGCTCTTGCGCAGGCTCACTTCGAGCATGCGCAGCGACTTGCTGTCCGCGTCGACGAGCAGGAGGTTCTTCTTCGCCATCTGGCGCCCAACGTTCCCCGCGCGCGGCGTCACAAGTCAAGCAAACGGCCCCCCGTTGTGAATGCGACCACCGACGGACACGTCCCTGCGCCATGACCCCTGCCGCCTTCCTCACCCTCCTCGCCCTCCAGGCGCCGGCCCACGACGGGGACCGGGATCGCGGGCGCCCCACCGAGACCTGCCCCGCCGACGTCGTCGCCCGCTTCGATCGCCTCGATGATGCGCTGCGTCATCTGGGCGACGAGCTCGAGGACACCCACGGCCGCCGCCACCGCCGTGGCGAGCATGTCCGCGAGGACCTCGCCCTGGCCATGCGCCGCTCGCAGGAGGCCCGCGTCGAGGCCTGCCGCGCCGCCCGCCGGGAGGTGGTGGTGGCGCCGCGACCGCCGCCGCCGCCGCCGCCGCCGGTGCTCGACGAGGGCCACGCGCGCGAGCTCGTCCGCGCCGTGCGCAAGGAGGCCTTCGACGACAGCCGCCTGTCGGTGCTGGCGCTCGGCGTGAACGGCGTGTGCGTGACGGCGCCGCAAGCGGACACCCTGGTGCGCCTGATGACCTTCTCCAAGGCGCGCATCGACGCGCTGCGCACGCTCACCCCGCGCATCGTCGACCGCCAGGACGCGCTGCGGCTGCTCGACGCTTTCACCTTCGACAGCGACAAGCGGGCGGCCCGGGAGATCCTCGGCACGGCGCCGCCGGCTCCGGAGTGCGTCCCGCCGCGCCGCCTGTAGCGCTGCCGTCGACCGGATCGATGTCTACGGGTGCGCGGCCGCGGGCGCGGGCGCGTCGGCCTTGCCCGTCTCGCCCGCGCGGTCGAGCCCGAGCTTGGCGAGGATGGCGCCGACGAAGGTGTTCACGCTCACGATGGCGATGACCAGCGACGCGAAGGGCCGCCCGATGGACGGCAGCGTGTCGGCGACGATGGTGGCGAGGCCGATGGTGACGCCCGCCTGCGCGATCAGGGTCATCCACGCGCTCTTGCGCACCGCGGGCGGGTCCTTCGCAAGACGGTGCGCCACCTGCGTGGACGCGATGATGACGACGAGGCGCACCGCGCAGAACGCCAGCGCCAGCGGCCACAGGTGCACCAGCGACTGCAGGTCGATCCGCGCCCCCGCCGTGGCGAAGAACACCGTCATCACGCCCGACGCCGTCTTCTCCGACGTGTGCACCAGGGTGGGCCCGAGCCTGGTGAGGTTGGTGACGACGAAGCCCGCCACCACGAACACGAGCAGCGTGTCGTAGCGCAGGTACGTACACAGCGCCGTCATCGCGTAGCCGAACACCACGACGGCCAGGATGCGCTCCTTGGTGATGCGCAGCGCGAGCGCCAACACCAGCCCCACCGTGATCCCCGCCAGCGCCGACGTCAAAAGCTCCTGTCCGAGCTCCTGGAACGCGCGCAGCTCGAACGGCTCGCCGAGCACGGCGCCGCGCGCGAGCGCCAACGCGGCGGCGAACAGCGGGAGCGCGAGCACGTCGAGGAGCACCACGACGCCCAGCGCGTGCTCCGACAGCGGGCCCTTGGCGTGGGCCTCGGACACCACGGCCATCGTGACGCTCGGCGAGCGCGGCAACATGAACACGCCCCACAACAGGGCGAGCGCGATGACGGCGCCTTTGTCGACGGACGCCATGAACGGCACGATGGGCACGGCGACCATGAACGCCGCCCCCATGGCGAGCACGACGAGGAACGTCTGCACCCACGCCGACCACAGCACGCTCTTGTAGATGCGCACCAGCGACGGGAGCGTGATCTCGGCGCCCGCCTGCAGCGCGATGAGCGCGAGCGCGAGCACGTTGGCGAGCGCGATGTCCTCGAGGTCCGCGGTGCGCACGATGCCGAGCACCTGCGGCCCGGCGACCACGCCCGCGACGAGCGCGCCGATGATGCGCGGCATGCGGAGCAGGGCCGACAACGAGCCGGCGGCGGCGCCGGCGACGACGAGGAAGCCGAGGGCGAACAGCGCCTGCCCGTCGCGCGGCAACATCCCGAAGCGCTTCAACAGCAGGTACGCCACGGCCACGAGCACCACGGCGACGACGCCCTCGATCACGGCGAGCGGCTTGGGGCGGTTGGCGCTCACGGGTGATCCCTCACCGAGCCGCCCGAGTGCACGTCGCCGCCGCTCACGTGCGCGGACGACGGGTGCCCCATGGGCGGCGCCTGCTTGTGGGCCGCGAGCGAGAACGTGAACGCCACGGCGTCGGCGACGGCGACGGCGATGATGACGGAGGGCAACAGGCTGGCGGCGTCGTCGACGTGGGCCTCGGCGAAGGCGGCGACGGCGACCAGCGGCGTGGTGGACGTGGCCACGGTGGCCGCGAGGCGCTCGAGGAGCGAGCGCCCGTCCACGAGCGCGAGGCTGACACCGAGCTGCACGAGGACGGCGCCCACGCCGAGGATGATGCCGGCGACGAGGTCGGCGAGGTCGAAGGTGGTGGACGCCGCGAGCAGCACCGTGATCACGATGCGCACCGGCCGCTCCGTGAGCAGCAGCTTGTCGACGACGTCGGAGCCGCGGAAGGGGCCGGACACGGCGCCGAGCACGAAGCCGGCGACGGCGCCGGGCACGGCGGCGAGGCGCGCGAGGCCGGCGACGAGCGTGGCGACGGAGAGGTAGGCGACGGCGGCGGGGACCTTGGCGGGATCGCCCGGCGCGAGCAGGAGCTGCACGACGACGGCGCCGAGCACGCCGAAGCCCACGAGGACGAGCGTCTCCTGTGCGCCGCTCCACGCGGCGAACGCGCCGAGGGCGGCGGCCAGCACCACGAGCTCGGCGGTGGCGGCGAAGGCGGTGCGCGCGCGCGTGCCGTGGCGCTCGCCGGGCATGCCCGCGAGGCTGGCGCCGACGAGGACGGCGGCAGGGGCGACGCTGCCGGCGCTGACGAAGGGGTGGCCGGTGGCCGCCGCCGAAAGGAGCACGAGCGCGGCGATGCCGGACGCGACGACGGCGGCGGCGAAGGCGAGCGCGACGGCGCGGGCGACGCTGCGCGGCGGCCCCTTGTGCACGGGCCCGGAGACGTCGGCGGGGCGCGGCGCGGACGAGCGCTTGAGCGCCGCGGACGCGCGAAGGCCCGCGAGGAGCGCGAGCCAGCAGATCCCGACGACGAGCGCGGTGCCGAGGCTCTCGAGCGTGCTGGGGGTGAGGAAGTCCAGCCCCGCCGGAGAGATGGCGAGGCCGAAGAGCACGAGCACCGGGGTGGTGGCGCGCGCGATCACCTCGTCGAGCGCGCCCTGCCGCGAGGCGAGCATGGCGAGCGACAGGAGCCCGAGGAGGACGAGCAGCGACGTCATGTCGCCGTCACGACTCCCCGTCGGCGAGGGCGAGGTCGCCACGCTCGACGGCCTCGACCAGGGCGCGCACGAGGGCCTCGCGGGCCCCGGGCTTGGCCATCGGGACGAAGAGGCAGCAGTGCAGCGAGGTGCCGCGCGCGTCGAGCAGCTCGACGCCGCCGTCGGCGCCCGCGCGCTTGGCGACGGCGCGGAGCGCGGCGTCGAGCTTGTCCATGGCGCGGTCGCGGCGCACGACGACGTCGAGCTCGGCGCGCGGCGCCTTGAGCTGCTTGACGGGCATGAACATGAACGACAGGTGCGGCACGTGGATGGTGCCGCCGTGGTCGGGCACCAGGAGCACGTCGATGAGGTTCACCGCGGCGACCTCGCCGCGCGCGGTGCCGACCTCCACCCAGTCGCCGGGCTTGACGGTGCCCCGCCACAAAAGGACGACGCCGGCGGCGGCGGACGCGAGCACGGGCACCGACGACAGCAGCGCGCACCCGCCGGCGGCGAGGGCGAGGGTCTCGAGCGGTGTTCCGAAGCGACCGAACGCGGCGGCGATGACGAGCGGCGCGGCGAGCAACGCCACGCCGGCGCCGACGGCGACGCGCACGGGGAACACGCGTCCGGGCCCGATGACGCGCGAAGGGACGCGGCCCTGGGCGACGCCGTCGAGGAGGAGCTGGACGAAGCGCAGGCCGGCGCGGACGGCGACGAGGAGGATGGCCGCGAGGACGAGGCCGGGGACGGCGCCGACGAGGCCGTTGATGCCGTGGACGAGCGGCGCGGCGGCCCAGCCGCCGAGGCTCTTGAGCACCGGGCGGGTGGCTTCGAACTGGCCGAGGACGGCGCCCACGACGACGCCGGCGACGACGACGTACGCGAGCAAGCGCGCGCCGAGGAGGCCGGCGGCGAGGAGGCCGCGGAAGGCGTCCGACGACAGGACGGGCTGGCCGAAGATGCGCAGCGGGGAGGTGGGGACGCGCTCCTCGAGGCGGGTCTCCCACGCGGTGAACGCCTTGCGGAGCGTGCGCAGGGTGACGAGGCCGAGGACGCAGACGAGGACGGAAAAGAAGATGCGCAAGGCGAGGGCCTGGAGCGACGAGCGGCGCTCCTCCTCCTTGACGAAGGAGGCCATGCGCGTGTCGAGCTCGGCGGCGTAGCGCTCGAGGGTGGCGCCCTCGGCGGCGGCGTCGGCCTCGGTGAGGGTGGCGACGGATCGGCCGTGGACGTCGACCACGGCGACGTCGTCGACGACGCGCACCTCGGCCGCGGGCGCGCCCTCGACGGCGTCGGCCTCGAGCGCGGCGGCGAGCGCGGCCCCGGCGTCGCGCGCGCGGGCGCGGGCGCTCTTGCCGAGCCGCGGCACGCGGAACGACAGCGGCGTCGGCCGCTCGTGGACGGAGACGACGACGGCCTCGGGCCGTGTGACGCCGGCGTCCTCGGTGGCGCGCTCCACGCTCGGCGCGCCCCCGTCCACGACGACGCGCCCCGCCGGGGCGGGCACGCCGCCGTCGTCCTTGACCGCGCCGCCCGCCGAAGCCGGCACGCCGGCGTCAAGGGCGGCGCGCCCCTCCGAAGCCGGCACGCCGCCGTCGGGGACCTGGGCGATCCCGAGGGCCAGCACGAACAGGAGAGAGGTCATCGGTCGATCTCCGTGCCGACGAGGCCGAGGCCGGTGATCACCGGGATGACGTCGTCGATGCGGTCACCGACGAGGATCTCGTCGAGCGCCGCCGCCAGCGCCGCCGACGGGCCCCGGATGCGCACGCGCGACGGCCGCGGGCCGCCGTCCGCGGCGACGAGGATCGACAGCTCACCGGACGGCAACTCCAACGACGCCGTCGCCATTCCGGCCGGCGGCGCCGCCGGCAGCTCCAGGCGCGTCTCCGCCGGCGCCGACGCCAGCTTGGTCAGCGCCAGCGCGCACAGCTCACCCGCGGCGATGGTCTCGCGCAGCCGCACGCGCGCCCGCGCCCGCGTACAGCCACCGTCGACGACGACGGGGACGACGGGGACGTCGTCGTAGGCGAACACCGGCTCGTGTTTCCTCAGGTCGTCGCCGACGCCGCACGCGCGCAGCGCCGGGCCGGTGAGCCCGAGGTCGGCGGCCTCGGTCCGGGAGATGCGCCCGAGGCCCTCGAGGTGCGCGTCGAGGGCCGGCGTCTCCTCCACCGCCTGCGCCACCTCGCGCACCGACGAGAGCAACCGCGGCAGCTCCCGCTGGATGCGCGCGGCCTCGTCGTCGTGGATGGGGCGCAGCAGGCCGCCGAAGGCGCGAAAAGCGTCCCCGGTGAGCACGCCGTCGAGGAGCCCGCGCATGGTGCGGGCGCTCTCGAGCAACGTCCGGCGCGCGCGCGACGTCGCGGGCGACAGCGGCGGCGTGCTCAGCAGCCGCAGGTGCTCCGCCATGCGAGACAGCTCGAGCGCCACCACCCGCCAGAGCTGGGCGCGGCGCGGCACGTTTTCGTCGACGCCGTGCAAGCGCTCGACGACGAGCGCCCACGCGAGCTCGTGCCCCACCGGGGACAGCGGGTTCACGCGCGCGAGCACCTCGAACACGTCGGCCCACGCCATCCCCTCGGCCGCCTTCTCGAGGCCCTGGTGCAGGAAGCCCACCTCGGGGTCGACGGTGACGAGGCGGTCGCCGTCGAGCTCGACGCGGACCTGCAAAGGGAACGGCATGGCCCGGTGTACGGGCCCGAAGGTCCACACGAGGTGCTTGGCGAGCGTCGTCGTCGACGCACCCACGAGCGTCCCGCGCGCGCCGACGCGAAACAGCTCCTCCTCGATGGCGGGCCGGAGCAGATCGTCGTCGTCGGGCGGCGACAGCGGCGCACCCGGCGCGTCGGACTCCGCGACGGGGTCGGGCAGGAGGGCGCCGGGGAGCACCTCGAGGATCTGCCTCATGGCGCATCCCGCGACGCCGGCGCGGCGTCCTCGATGATCACGGGCGGCGGCACCTCGTCGTCGAGGAGCGCCACCAGCGGCTGCTGCTTGGTGGCGCGGTAGTCCTTCCGCAGCGGGTGCCCCGCGAAGCCCGGGTAGAGCAGCAGCGGTCGCAGGTGCGGGTGGCCGTCGGGGTAGATGCCGAACATCTCGTGCAGCTCGCGCTCGAGGGAGTCGGCGGCGGTGAACAGCGAGGTGAGGCTCGGGACGGTGGGGTCGTCGTCGGTGGCGTGCGTGACGATGTGCGCGCGGTAGCCGAGCCGCGGGCTGCGCAGGCGCACGTGCACCTCGAAGCGAGGCTCGGCGCCGGGGCCGAGGTCCACGCCGGCGACGTCGACGAGCAGCGACAGATCGGCGTCGGGATCGCGCTGGAGGAACGCGCACAGCTCGAGGAGCCGCTCGCGCTTGACGATGAAGCGGTCGCCGTCCTTGTGCGCGGCGCCGCTGTCGACGACGTGGGCGCCGATGCGGTTGCGTACGAGCCGTACGAGGTGTCCCGGGCGGCTCACGGCGCGAGCCCCGGCAGCCGCGCGTCGAGCGCGTCGAGCGCGCGCTGCATCATGGCCGCGCTCGGCGGGTGTCCGCGCACGACGACGTCGATGGGCACGATCTGCGAGATGTCGGCGACCCCGGCGTACAGGTGCGGGACCAGGATCCCCTCGGCCGGCTCGAGCTCCACGACCATCGCCGTCGCGGGCCGCGACATGGCCGCGTGCGTGCGCACCACGAACGGCGCGAGCTTGTGGCTGATGCGCCCGACGATGACGAGCAGATCCGCCTGGCGCGCCGCCGGCGCGTCGGTGGGCACGCCGATGGGCAGCAGGCGCGGCTGCGCCCAGGCCTCGGCGTCGCGGCCCGGGAGCGCGCCGACGACGGCGACGCCGACGCGGCTCTTGCGGCGCGCCCAGCGCATGATGGGGCCGAGCACGGCGTCAAGCACGCGGCGACCCCGCCGGCGGCTCGGCCTCGACGGCGCGCAGGGTGCCGCGCCGCCACGCCCACCACACCGCGGTGAGGAGCGCGCCGCCGCCGACGAGGACGGGGAGCGCGGCGTCGTCGGCGGGGCCGGCGGCGAACACCAGGAGCACGCCGAGCCCGGCGGTGCCGGCGCAGGCGAGCGCGATGACCTCGAAGAGGTGCACGTGGAAGCGGTGCCGCCCGCCGCGCGGCTCGAGCTCGCGCAGCGCCGTCGCGGAGCGCGCGTTCATCTCCTTGGGACGCAACAGGACGTGCAGCCCCGTCACCGCCAGGCCTGCGGCGACGACGAACGCGGCGACGAACGCGACCGAGGCGAGCGCGGTGGCCATGCGCCCCTTGTTATCCGCAACGCCGCGCGGTGCCAACGAAGACCGGTCGGGCGCCCGTGTCACCGAGCCCCCGCCCGTCGCCGGCGGCGGCACCCGGCCGTTCGCCGTCGTCGCCCCGTGGTGGACGTGGTCGGCGCCGTGCGGCTTTGACGTCCGCTCGAGGACGGCACATCGTCGCCGCGCGGAGGCGAACACATGGTCACGGCGCAGGACATCCACGACGCCAGGGCGCGGCTCGGCGACTCCATCAAGGTCACGCCGATGTTCGCGTCGGCCGCGCTCTCCGACGCCACCGGTGGGCGCGTCTCCCTCAAGCTCGAGAACCTTCAGGTCACCGGCTCGTTCAAGGCCCGCGGCGCCGGGAACAAGCTCCTCGGCCTCACCCCCGAGGAGCGCCACAGGGGCGTCGTCGCCGCGTCGGCGGGAAACCACGCGCAGGGCGTCGCCTACCACGCGCAGCGCCTCGGCATCCCCGCCACCATCGTGATGCCGGTGTTCACCCCGCTCATCAAGGTCACGCGTACGCAGTCCTACGGGGCCCACGTCGTGCTCTTCGGCGACAACTACGACGAGAGCTTCGACGAGGCGGCGCGGCTCGCTCGAGACAAAGGCTACGTCTACGTCCACGCCTACGACGACGACGACGTCATCGCGGGGCAGGGCACGGTGGGCTTCGAGATCGTCGAGCAGATGCCCGACGTCGACGTCGTGCTCATCCCCATCGGCGGCGGCGGCCTCGCCGCGGGCGCCGCCGTCGCCCTCAAGTCGGCCCGGCCCCAGGTGAAGATCGTGGGCGTCGAGACCGCCGTGCTGCCTTCGATGAAGCGCGCCATCGAGGCAGGCGAGCCCGTGCGCCTCCCCGCGGCCCGCACCCTCGCCGAGGGCATCGCCGTGCGGCTCGTCGGTGAGCGCACGCTGCCCCTGTGCAGGGACCTCCTCGACGACATCGTCCTCGTCGAGGACGACGAGATCGCCCGCGCCATCCTGCTCCTCCTCGAGCGCGACAAGACCGTCGCCGAGGGCGCCGGCGCCGCCGGCGTCGCGGCCCTCATCGGCAAGAAGCTCGACGTGCGCGGCAAGAACGTGTGCGTGCTGCTCTGCGGCGGCAACATCGACGTCAACGTGCTCTCGCGCATCATCGAGCGCGGGCTCGTGGAGACCGGCCGGCTGACGCGCCTCGAGGTGCGCATCCCCGACCGCCCCGGCGCCCTCGCCGAGATGCTCGCCGAGGTCGCCCGGTGCCGGGCCAACGTCGTCAAGGTCCACCACGAGCGCGCCTTCGTGCGCGGCGGCCTTGGGCAGGTGGGCGTGCAGCTCGTCCTGGAGACCCGCGGGCCCGCCCACGCCGCGGAGCTCATCGAGGCGCTGCGCGCGCTGGGCCACGTGCCGGAGCCCCTGTAGCCGTATGCCCGCACGCGGGCTTGTTTTTTCCCCTGGGGTCACTAGCGTTCGTCCATGACCCGAACCCTCCTGTTCGCCGCGCCGGCTTTGGCCGCTGCGGCTCTCGCCGTCGCCGGCTGCCAGACCTCCGAGAAGGCCGCCGCCGTCAGCCCCGTCGCCGCCGCCGGCCACGCCGTCGACTGCAACGGCGCCTCCCTCGCCCTCGCCGACGACGCCGTCGTCGGCAAGCTCGACGGCAAGGCCATCACCTTCAAGGACCTCGGGGACGAGGCCAAGAACGCGGAGAAGAAGGCGCTGTACGAGTACTGCGACGCCGTCTCCTCGTCGCGCAACACGGCGCTCGACAACTACGTGACGCAAAAGCTCATCGACAAGGCCGCCGCCGCCGCCGGCAAGGACAGCGACGACTGGATGCGCGCCGAGGTGCAAAAGCGGGTCCCCACGCCGTCCGATGATCAGATGCGCGCGTTTTACGAGGAGAACAAGCGCGAGGGCATGCCGCCGTTCGAACAGATCGACGACAAGCTGAAGAGCCAGGTCTCCATGGTCATGCAGCGCGACAAGACCCAGGACGCCATGCGCGACATCCTCGAGAGCTTGAACAAGGGCGTGAACGTCGAGCGCACGCTGCCCGACGTCCGCTCGCCGCCGCGCGACGTCGACATCACCACCCACACCGCCACCAAGGGCACGGGCAAGGTCAAGGTCGTCGAGTTCGCCGACTTCCAGTGCCCCTACTGCAGCCGCGCGGCCAAGGAGGTGCACAAGCTCACCGAGAAGTACGGCGACAAGATCGAGTTCGCGTACCGGAACTTCCCGCTGCGCTCCATCCATCCGTTCGCGCAGCACGCCGCCGAGGTCGGCCAGTGCGCGTTCGCGCAAGGCAAGTTCTGGGAGATGTCGGACAAGATGTACGGCGACCAGGACAAGCTCGACGACGACTCGCTGCACGCGGCTGCCAAGGACATCGGCCTCGACGTCGCCAAGCTCGACGCGTGCCTGAGCTCGGGCCAGGGCGCCAAGGAGGTCCAGGACGACGTGCAGAAGGCCGAGGACCTCGGCGTCGAGGGCACGCCCACCTTCTTCGTCAACGGCCGACAGCACCTGGGTGCTCCCACCGCCGAGGGCTTGTCCGCGGCCATCGACGCCGAGCTCAAGTGAGCGGATGAGCGACGCCGGCCGCGCCGCCGACGACGCCTCCGCCGACGCTCCCGTGCGCCGGCGGGTCTCCCGTCGCCTGGCTTTCATCGCCGGTTGCGCCGCGCTGTTCATCGGGGCGCTCGCGTTCGTGCTCCTCGCGCCGCTCGAGAAGGCCACGGTGGAGCGCGTGGCCTCCGAGCAGATCGGCCTGCTCGCCGAGGGCGTCGCCGCGACGTACCAGGTCACCCAAGCGCCGGCGTCGACGGCGCCGGGCGACGATGTGACGAACCAGGAGGAGCCGCACGCCGAGCGCGAGCGCAAGGACGCCGGACATCGGGCCGCCGAGATCCTCGAGCAGCTCAAGCACGCCGAGAGCGTCGCCTGGATCGACGTGCTCGACCACGACGGCGTCGTCCGCCAGACCACGCAGCCCGATCACCTCGGGCAGAAGCGCCCCGTGCCCCAGACGCTGCGGAGCGCGTCGCTCGTCCACGACGAGCTCGTCGTCAGCTACGCCATGCCCTTCACCCGGGCCTGCGTGCGCTGTCACGAGGCCAAGGACGATCCGCTCGGCGTGGTGCAGGTCGCGGTCAACCGCGACGTCGCCTTCCGGAGCCTCCAGCGCTTCCACCTGTTCTACGCGGCGGCGGTCTTCTTCGCGTTCGCCGTCCTCGTCGTCCTCGTCGCCGTCATCGCCAACCGCATGGTGGCCCGGCCCGTGTTCAAGCTCGCGCGGCTGATGAAGAAGGCGGAGCACGGCGACTTCCTCGTGCGCGCGCGCGTCGAGGGCGACGACGAGCTCGGCCAGCTCGCGCGCGCCTTCAACTCCATGCTGCGGGCCATCACCACGTTGAAGGCGAGCGAGATCGAGCGCGAGCTTGCGCTCAAGAGCGCCGAGGCGGAGCTGACGATGAAGTCGCAGCTCCAGGACGTCGCCGAGAGGCTCCAGCAATCGAACGCGGCGTTGCAGCGGCGCGTGCAGGCCCAGGGCCTCCTGATGGAGGCCGCGCACCGCCTGGGCAGCACCCTCGACAAGAGCGCCCTCGTCGAGCGCCTCGCGCGCGTGGTCGCCGACAACCTCGGCCGCCCGGACTTCGCCGTGTACCTCGTGAAGGAAGACGAGGACGGCGAGGCCGTGCTCGAGGTGCAAAACGCCGCCGGCGCCCTCGACGTCGCCGAGGTGCGGGCCGCGCGCTTCAAGGTCGGCGACGGCGTCGCGGGCCTCGTCGCCGACACCGGCGCCCCCGTCCTCGTCGGCGACCTCACGGACCCGCCGCCGAACCTGGTGCGCCTGCGGGAGCACAAGGAGCCGTTTCCGCGCGAGGGCTCGCTGCTCGTGGTCCCCATGCTGCACAAGGGGCGCGTGGTGGGCGTGCTCGCGTTCTATGCGCCGACGGCCAAGGCGTTCGACGCCGACGACACCGCGCTGTTGCAGGCGCTCGGGGCGCAGGCGGCCATGGCCGTGGTGAACGCCGACCTCTACCAGACCACCCTCGAGCTCTCGGTCACCGACACGCTCACCGAGCTCATGAACCGGCGCGCGCTGAACCGCATCCTCGACGCGGAGCTCGTCCGGGCGCAGCGCTTCGGGACGCCGCTCGTGGTGCTCATGCTCGATGTCGATCACTTCAAGCAATACAACGATCGCATGGGCCACCTCCTCGGCGACGAGGCGCTGCGGGCGGTGGCGTTCGCGCTGGCGTCGTCGGTGCGCAAGGTGGACGCGGTGGCGCGCTTCGGCGGCGAGGAGTTCTGCGTGGTGCTCCCGCGCACCGAAGAGCAGTCGGGGCTCGACGTCGCCGACAAGCTGCTCAAGGCCGTGCGCGCCCTGACCGTGCCGGGGGCGGACAACCAGCCCCTTGGCTGCATGAGCATCAGCGTGGGCGTGGCTGTGTACCCGGTGGACATGCCCCCGGCAATCGACGGCTCCCCCGTCGACGTCATCCTCGACGCCGCCGACAAGGCCGCCTACGAGGCCAAGCGCCGCGGCCGAAACCGCGTGGTGACGGCCGGGGACGTCTCGGGGCGGCCGCGCAAGCCCAAGCTGGACGAGCCGGCGCTCGGCGAAAAGACGACCAAGCTCCTGTCGTGACGTTTCGAGGCGTAGGGCGGGGGCTTGTCCCCCGCTTGCACGCGCCCTTGGCTCCGCTCTGGCCGGCACGAGGGACGCACGAGGCTGCCTCGCTCAACCGGGGCAAGCCGGGAGCGAAAGCGTAGGGCGGGGGCTTGTCCCCCGCTTGCACGCGCCCTGGCTCCGCTCTGGCCGGCACGAGGGACGCCTCGAAGCGTAGGCGGGCTTGACCGCCTCGGCGGCACGAAGACCCGCGCCAGGTCCGCGCCACGCCGTCACAACGCCACCACGGCCCGGCCGGGCGCACCAGCGCCGCGCCGTCAGAACGCCACGCCGGCCCGGGGCGCGGGGCCGCACCGTTCCGCGTCGGCGCCCGCTGACGGGCGCGGCAGCCCGCCGGGGGCTTGTTCCCCCGCGTCGGAACGACCCGGCGCCGTGACGTCCGCTCCGGTCCTCGTGTCCTCGTGTCCTCGTGTCCTCGTGTCCTCGTTCTGGTCGGGCGTTCGGTCTCTCCCGCAGCTCTCCCATCGCCGCTCCCGGATCGATCGCGCGGCGAAGCTCCGAAGAGCTCCGCCGCCCAGCGGCCATCAGCGGTACAGCCGCAGCATCGCGCACAGGTGATTGCAGTGCTCCTTGATGGCCGCCTGCTGCTCAGGCGCGATGACGCCGAAGTCCTCGGCGACGTCCGCGATGGCGCTGACCTCGGCGGCGCTCCCGGAAGCAATGCGGAAGTAGCGCGCGCCCTCGCAGAAGCTCAAGGTCACCGACGACGAAGCGCGGCGAAGCTGGTCCTTCAGGTTGCTGAACGGCATGCGCCGGATGAGCGAGGCAGCCTCGCGGTTGAGCGCGCGCGAGGTGACGTAGATGCGGGAGGCTCGTGCTCATGGCCTGATCTCGCAGAAAGCACGAAGCGCTTGAGGGCCCCACGTCGGTCCGTCCCGGCCAGAGCGGAGCCAAGGGCGCGTGGAAGCGGGGGACAAGCCCCCGCCCTGCGCTTCGCGGCGTCCCTCCCGGCCAGAGCGGAGCCAGGGCGCGTGGAAGCGGGGGACAAGCCCCCAAAAAGGGGGAGCGGCGGCGGAGCCGGCCGCCGCAGTCCGCTTCGGGCCGCGCCACCCTGGCCCGACCCGATGCTCGCGGCCCCGCGCGAAGCGCGCAACGCATACAGCCTGCGCGGGCGCTCGATTGCGCTACAGTGTCTTTGTCCCCTGGAGAACGTCCTCGCATGGATCCCGTGATCGCGGTGGTGATGGTCGTGGTGGCAGGCACGGTCGCCGTGTACGGGCCCATCGCGGCAGGCAGTTGGTTGATGCGCAAGGGCAAGCTGCGCGAGGCCTGGCGCGTGGAGCCCAACCAATTGCCGCCGCGCAAGCGGATGCAGTTCGCGCGCTTGCTCTTCCAGGAGGCCGTGCGCGCGCACCAGGCGGGCGATCACAACCGCGCGGCCGAGACCTGCCGCCGCGTGCTGCGCTTCGAGAGCGACGACCCGCAGGCCTCGCGCCTGCTCGTCGCCAGCCTCTTCGCCGGCGGCCGCTTCGACGAGGCGCGCGACGCCCTGGAGCGGCACCTGCAAGCCAACCCCGCCGACGAGGCGGCCAAGCTCGTGCCCGCCGCCATCTACTGCGAGAAGGGCGACCTCGTCAGCGCGCGCGAGGCCCTGGACGCCATCGACCCGCAGAAGCTCCCCACCGCCGACCGCGCGTTGTGGTTCAACAACTACGCGTTCACGTTGTCGGGGCTCAAGATCGACCTCGACCTCGCCAAGGAGTACGGCGAGAAGGCCCTGCAGCTCGCGTCGCAGGCGGACCGGCAGTTCGCGCTGCGCACCCTCGGCGTCGTCCACCTCGCGAGGAAGGAGCCCGAGATGGCCATCGAGCGCCTCGACACGGCGCTGCGCGAGCGGCAGCACCTGCGGCCCGGCGACATCGAGTTCACCCGCTACCACCTCGCGCGCGCCTACATCGACCTCGGCAAGGACCGCGAGGCGCGCAGCCAGCTCGCGCTCATCGAGAGCGGGAAGACGCTGTACGCCGACAAGGCGCGCAAGCTGATGCGCGAGCTCTCCGTCGGCCAGGCGGCCGCGTAGCTCGGGTCACGGGCGCAGCGACGTGATGCGCGCCCGGCATCGCAGGGTCAGCCGGGCGCGGCGTGGCACGTCTTCGCCGGCGGCGTACCAGGTGATGTCGTCGTCGAGGGCCAGTTGCGCGTGCTCGTCGTCGACGCTCTCGACGGCGAGCTGCAACGTGTGCTCGGGCGCGAGATCGTCGCCGTAGGTGAGGTACCCATCTTTGCCGTCGAGGAAGAACGTGGCCTCGTCTCCCTCGACGTCAGGCATCACGGCGAGCCGCCTGCCCACGAGAATCGCTCGCGTGTCTCGGCGCAGGTGTCACCGTGCCGTGCACCTCAATCCCGTAGAGCGCGAGCCCCGGTGGCCCGTGCGACTCCGTGGTCTTACCGACGAGCTCGAAGCCGGCCGTGGCCGAAGCGCAACGAAAGAACCCGAGCTCGAGGTCGGAGAGCGTCCACTGGTGCGTCCCGATGGTGAGCGTCCCGCGCATGGGCGGAGCCTACGCTGCCTACGCGCCGAGCCGTCGGACGGATCGCGCCATGCGCAGTCAAAGGCGCGTCGCGCGACGACGGAACCAGAGCGCGCCGAGCAGCAGCGCCAGCGACGCCGTCGACGACGGGGCGGCGCCGCAGGCGGCGGTGATGCTCGTGACAGAGAAGCGCTCGCCTTCGATGGAGGCGGCGGCCTGCTGGCCGGCGAGGCGCGCGACGACGTCGTGCGGCGGCGGCAGCTCCCGCGGGTTCGGCGGCGGCGGCGCGACGTCGAACTGGAGCACGTCGCCTTGACGCGGCGGCTGGGGGTCGAGATCGCTGGCCGTGTCGACGAGGACGGCGCCGTCGACGCTCCACGTCACGGGCGCGCCGAAGACCGGCTCCGTCCCCAGGAGCACGTGCGCCACCACCGAACCGGTGCCGTCGACCGCGTCGCCCTCGTCCAGCACGAGGTCCGTCACCTCGTCCTCCGCCACCGGCACCACGTGCACGCTCAGCTCCGCCGAGCCCGCGGCGAGCGTGACGTCGGTGGGCGCGTCGCCGCCCGGGCCCGTGCCGCCCGGCGCGAGCGCGAGCTCCACCGCGTTCCTCACGGCGTCGCAGGTGTCGGCGGCGCAACCGACGCCGCTCCTCGTCGACAGCAGCGCGTCGGCGGCCGCCGTGGCGGTCACCGCCTGCAGGCCGACAATCTCGTGGTGGTCGCGCTCGAGCGTGGTGCGGAACGCCGCCTTGCTTTCCTCGACGATGCGCACGTTCGCGAGGTCCACGGCGGGCAGCTCGATCTGCGGCGTGTCCGGCGCCGTCACCGACAGCGTCATGGCGTCGGCGTCGACGACGGTGAGCGCGCGCGTGGCGAGGGCGCCGCCGTCCTTGGTCGTGAAGGTGAGCGTGCCGTCGCCGGCGTCGCCGGTGAGCACCGCGAACGAGAGCACGCCGTCCTTGCGCTCGACGTCGGTGTCGGGATCGATGCGGAGCGCGCCGTCCGCCGCGGGGTCGGCGATGGCGTCGACGCCCGAAAAGGCGCTGGTGGACCGCACGCGCAGCGGGACCTGCGCGTGCGAGGCGTACGTGTGCAGCGCGTCGGCCGTGGGCGCGTCGTCGGGCTGAAAGACGTCGTAGACGACGACGGGGTCGCCGCAGCCGGCGCCCGCGGCGACGGCGCACACCGCGGCGAGCGCGCGTGCCGCCGACGGGGCGCGGACGGGAGCGCGGCGGCGCTCGGTGGGCATGGCTCTCCTCCTGGTTTGGCTATAAGGGCGCATGGTCTCCGGCTCCTCGATTCTCCCAGAAACAGACACGCCCGGCGCGGGCGGGCGCAGCGCCGTGTCGCCTCCGGCCTTCAGCATCGCACGGGCCGGGAGGATGACGCGGCTGGTGCTCGGCGCCGAGACGCCGCCGATGCCGGTGTTCTTCGCGCCCGACGCCCCCGCCTTCACGCGTGACGCGGACGCCTTGGGCCCCGGCGCGGACGGCGCCTTCGACCTCGCCGGCGTCTCCGTGCGCGTGGGGCACGAGCCGCTGCGCGTCGACGTCGACGTCGGCGGGGCCGACATCTACGGCTTCGGCGCCGCCACGGGCGCCCCCACGAGGAACGGCGCGCGCTTTCGCATCATGACGCTCGACACGCTCTTTTACGGCGTGGAGGGCGCGAGCTACACGGCCATCCCGTTCTTCATCGCGCGCGACAAGAGCGGCCGCACGTTCGGCGTGATGATCGCGACGACCTATCCCCTCGACGTCTCGGTGAGAGACGGCGCCGTCACCGCGCGCGCGCACGTCGACACGGAAGGTGCGCCCGCGGACGTCATCGTCTTCACGGGCGCGCCGCGGGAGATCGTCACGGACCTCGCGTCGCTCGTGGGAAAGACGTTCCTGCCCCCCGCGTGGGCGCTCGGCTTTCACCAGAGCCGTTGGTCGTACAAGACCAGCGACGTCGTCCTCGACGTGGCCAAACGGTTTCGCGCCGAGGAGCTCCCCGCCGACGTCATCCACCTCGACATCCACTACATGGACGCCTACCGCGTCTTCACGTTCTCGCCCGAGCGCTTCCCGCAGCCGAAGAAGATGCACGAGGAGCTGCGCGCGCTCGGCTTTCGGACGATGGCCATCATCGACCCGGGCGTGAGCGTCGCGCCGTACCCCGTGTTCGAGGAGCTGCGCTCGAGCGACATGCTCCTGAAGCGCCGGGACGGCAGCGCCTTCGAGGGCAAGGTGTGGCCGGGCGCCACGGTGTTCCCCGACTTCTCCCATCAGCGCGTGCGCGAAGCGTGGGGCGCCTTCCACGCGCCTCTCGTCGAGGCCGGCGTCTCCGGCTTCTGGAACGACATGAACGACCCGGTCTTCCACGTCGGCCGCCGCTACGACCCGATGGCCGAGGACGTGCGCGACCACAAGAAGAACCGCAACGTCTACGCCAACGGCATGGCCCAGGGGACGGTGGCCGGCCTCGACAAGCTCCGCCCCGGCGTTCGCTCCATGGTGCTGACGCGTTCGGGCTTCCTCGGCATCCAACGCCACAGCGCGGTGTGGACCGGCGACAACCACAGCACCTGGGAGCACCTGCGCGAGAACGTGAACATGGCGCTGAACCTCGGCGTGTGCGGCGTGTCCGTCGTCGGCGCCGACGTCGGCGGCTTCGGCCGCGGGCCCGGCAAATACGGTGCGCTGAAGCCGTTTCGCCCGAGCGCGGAGCTGTTCGTGCGCTGGATGGAGCTCGGCGCGCTCATGCCGTTCTTTCGCGTGCACTGCACGCTGTACGCGCGGCGACAGGAGCCGTGGAGCTTCGGCAAGAAGGCGCTCGAGCTGTCGCGCCGCATCCTGCGCCGGCGCTACGCGATGCTGCCGCTCCTGTATCGCGCGGCGCTCGAGGCGCACGAGACGGGGCTGCCGTTGGTGCGCCCGCTGTGGTTGTCGTTCGACGACGTCCCCGCGGGCGCCGGCGACAGCCAATTCCTCGTCGGCGACGCGCTGCTCGCGGCGCCGGTGCTCGAGGCGGGGCAGACGAGGCGCGAGGTGTGGCTGCCGCCGGGCACGTGGGTGGACTGGAGCACCGGCGATGTTCACGCGGGCGGGCGCACCGTCGTCGTCGACGCTCCGCTCGGCGCCACGCCGCTGTTCGTTCGCGGGGGCGCGGCGCTGTTCCTCGCGGAGCCGCGCAGGAACGCCGAGGAGACCCTGCGCGCGCCGCTGTCGCTCGAGGTCAGCGCGCCGCCGCCGGGAGAGCGCGGCACCGGCTCGCTGTTCCTCGACGACGGCGAGAGCGCGGCGCGTGGCCGCTTCGTCCTCGACGCCGGCGTCGAGGATCTCGGCGGCCGGCTGCGTGTCTCGTTCGAGCGGCGCGACACGTCGTTCACGCCGTCGCAGGCGGACCTCGAGCTGCGCGCGCCGCGGGCGTTCACGGCGGCGGTGGTCGACGGCGTCCGCGTGCCGCTGACCGAGCGCCGCCTCGACGACGCGCAGCGCGCGTGCACCGTCCAGGCGGCGCGGGTCTCGCTCGGCGCGCGCGAGATCGTCCTCGAGTGACGCCTGCTCCGGCGCGCGGCCCTCACGGGGCGTGAACGACGTTGTCGGCGCCCGGCGCGAGCGTGGCCGAGAGGCGGCGCCCGCCGGCCCGTATCCACACGGGACCGCACGGGGCGCCGTCGACGCGGGGGCCCGCGCCGACCACCCAGGCCTCGCCGTCGTCGACGGCGCCGACGGCGACGCGGCCCGTCTCGTCCGCGCTCGCCGGGCCCGCGGCGGACGGGGCGCTGTCGTCGACGGCGCCGGCACCGTCGACGCGCACGCTGCAGCCGGCGAAGTGCGCGATCAGCAGCCGGTCGGTGGACTGCTCGGCGACGTAGCCGAGGGAGCGGAACAGCGCGATGTCCTCGGGGCGGCCGTAGACGAGGAGCACGGGGCGATGCGCGAGCGCGCGCGCGGCGCGCTCGACGCCGCGTCGGCGGGCGTCGCCCTCGAGCCGCCCGGCCCTCATCCACGACGCGGGGTCGACGTAGCGGAGCCCGCGGTAGCGCGCCGGATCGGCGGCGATCGGGTGCAGGCGCGCGCTGGTGGCCTGCGCGAACTCGCTGAGGGTGCGCCGCGGCACGGCATACAGCGACGCGAGATAGATGGTGGGCGTGACGTTGGGCGCCGCCTCGGGCAGCCCGCAGGTGAGATCGAGGATGACCTCGCTCAACAGGCGCGGGTCCGGGCGCTGGGCGTCGAGGAGCGCGAGCGCCGGCGCGCACGCCTCGCGCCGGCGCGCGTTGTCGGCGGCGGCCAGCGCGAGGCCGCCGCACACGCACAGCGCGACGACGACGGTGGCGACGGTCCGCGCTCTCCGCGCCAGCGCGTCGAAGGGGAACGCGGCGGCGCAGAACATGAACCCGTAGGGCGCGACGCGCACGCCGGCGAGCTGCCAGCCGGCGACGTCGCGCGGGAGCGACCAGGCCACGACGACGAGGAGCGCGCCGAGCAGGGCGACGGCGCGGCGGGCGCCGCGATCGAAGGCGACGGCGGCGGCGCACGCTACGACGGCGACGACGACGGCGACGGCGCCGCGCACGGAGCCTCCGGGCAGGAAGCTGCGCAGCGCGCGGTCGGCGAAGGGCCACCAGACGAGCGTGGCGGCTTCATGCGCGAGCGGATCGTGCGCCGTCTGCCACGCCACCGCCGCCGCCGGCAGCCCCGCCGCCACGACCTCGGCGACGCGGAGCGCGCGGGCGCGCACGTCGTCACCGCGCGCGAGGGCGAGGGCGACGAGCGCCACGCCCGCGAGCGCCGCCGGCAGCACGTGCACGCGCGCGGTGGCGTACAGCAACACCGCCGTGGCGATGACGCGAAGCGGGAGCGCGCGCAGCCGCAGGTGCGCGGCGAGCGTCAGAAAGCCGAGGCCGAGCGCCAGCGAGAACGGCAACACGCCCAGCGCCCAGGGCAGGTGGAACGCCGTCGGAAACCCGAGGAAGCCCGCGGCCCTCGGTGCGCGCTCCCCGGCGAGCGCGGCGGCGAAGGCATAGAAGCCGAGCGCCCACACCTCGCAGATGACGACGAGGACGACGCGGTACGCGGTGCGCCAATCGAGCGCGGGCCAAAGCAGCGAGAACAGCTCGTCGACGCCGCGGTCGGTGGGCGTGTCGACGACGCCGATGACGTGGCTGAAGCGCGTGGCGGGATCGGAGAAGCTCGCCCAGGCGGCCGCGCTCAACAGGTGCTGCGGGCCGTCGTTGCTGAGCACCAGGCCGCCCGCCCACGCACTCAGCGCCAGCGCCACCGCGCACACCGCGAGCGCGGCGAGCTCGAGCTTCTTCGACACGAGCGGAGCGTAACGCGGGCGGGCCGTCGGCCGCGGGCTGCGTAACGCGCTGCGCACCGTGTGCCCGGTGCGTCGACGTCGACGCACCGCGCCACACGCTCCCCACCCGTCGACAACTGGCACGCCGCCTGCGAACAAACGATGCGTTCGTCCCAGGAGACCTATGCGCATCGCGATGTTCGAGGACACCTACTGGCCCAAGATCGACGGCATCAACACGTCCGTCCAGCTCTTCAGCAAGGAGCTGCGCCGGCGGGGCCACGAGGTGCTGATCATTGCTCCCAAGCACCCGCACGCGGACTACGGCGCGTGCCCCGTGGGCGACGAGGACACCATCCTGCTGCCGTCGGTGGCCACCGAGTGGCTCTACCCGGGCACGGCGCTGGGCAAGTTCTGGCACGGCATGGCCAAGGGCCCCGTGGCCGAGCGCTTCGCCCGCTGGACCCCGGACATCCTCCACAGCCACACGGAGTTCACGATCGGCTTGTGGATGGCCTCCTACTGGCGCACGCGGCTCGCGAAAGAGGGGGCGCGGACACGGCGCGTTCACACATTTCACACACTCTGGACCGAGTACCTCTTCTACCTCCCGCTCCCCGAGGCGGTGTCGCAGCCGTTGGTGCGCTACCTCGCGCCGCGCACCACCGCCAAGCGCTTCGACGGCGTCATCGCGCCGACGGAGAAGATGCGCGACGCGCTCATCAGCGACTGGGGCATCACGCCGGAGTGGTCGCACGTCGATGTGGTGCCGACGGGCATCGACGTCGGTCGCATGCAGCACGGCGACAACGCCCGCTTCCGCGCCAGGTACGGCATCGCCGACGACGAGAGCGTCCTGCTCTACCTCGGCCGCATCGGCACCGAGAAGAACGTCGAGCTCGTCATCAAGACCTTCGCCGAGCTCAAGCGGCGGGGTGAGGAGAAGGTGCGCTTCGTCGTCGCCGGCGGCGGCCCCGAGTCGTACGTCGCCAAGCTCAAGCAGCAGGCGGCGGCGATGGGCGTCGGCGACATCGTGTGGACGGGCTTCGTGCGCGGCCAGGATTGGCTGGACACGTACGCGGCCGCCGACGTCGTGCTGTTCCCGTCGGTGACGGAGACCCAGGGCCTCGTCGTCGTCGAGGCGCTCGCCGCGGGCGTGCCCCTGGTGAGCGTCGAGGCCATGGGCCCGGCTTCGACCATGAAGGGCGAGCGCGGCTGTCTCTTCGCCGACAACGACCCTGGCGTCTTCGCCAGCGCCACCCAGCGCCTGCTGCACGACGACGTGCTCTACGAGCGCAAGCGCAGAGAAGCCCTCGAGATCGCGCGCAATTCCAGTGTGGAGAAGCGCACCGACGAGCTGTTGGGCGTGTACGAGCGCGTCCTCGGCGCCGGCCGCACCGCGGTCCCGCGCCGTCGCGCGCGCGTGCGCGTCGCCGGCTGACCCACACACGCCTTTCACACGGCCGGCCTTGCGCGGCGGCGCGGTGCTCAGGCCACGACGGCCGCGAGCGCCTCGCCGAGGCTCGCGGGATGCGCGGGCGGCGCCGGCGCGCCCCGCGCCGCGGCGTCGAGGGCCTCGATGGCGTCGTGGAGGCGCGCGGCGCTCGTCGCGCCGTCGTGCAGGAGGTCGAGGGCGCGCGACGCGGTCGTGTCGGCGGCGCGCGCGCGCGCGAAGGCGGCGCTCTCGGCGGCGAGCACCAGGGCGCGCGCGGCTTGCTCGCTGCCCGCGGCGGGCCCGGACGAGAGCGCCTCGAGCCGGCGGCCCGCGCGCGCGGCGATCTCGGCGAGCGCGCCGGCGGCGCCCGCGGGGAACATGCGCGGCGCCGTCGCCGCGACGCCGAGCGCACCCACGGGACGCCCGCCCACGTGCACCGGCGCCCCGAGATACGCGCGCAGCTTGAAGCGGCGCACGAGGGCCTGCGGCACGCGCAGGTCGTCGGCGGTGTCGCGGATCTCGACGATGCCGTCGCCGCGCATGGGGAGCTGGCAGAAAGAGACGTCGCGGTCGACGGCGCCGAGCACGGCGAGGTCTTTGGGGAGGCCGGTGTGCGCGCGCAGCAGCGTGATGCCGGCGAGGGGCAGCCCGAGGAAGGCGATGGAGGTCCGCGTCTCTCGCGCCGCCTGCGCTGCCAGCGCCTGCAGCTCGGCGTCGGGCTCGACGTCGAGGATGCGCCCGGTGAGGAGCAGGAAGCGTGCGGCGGGGGCGTCGGCGAGCCAGTCGATCCGTTGCATGCCCCTGCATCGGCGCGGCCACCGCCGAACTGAAACCCGGATCGCCCGACGACGTCGACGGCGCGTTGACGCTGGCGCGCATCGTTGGTAGCCGAAACGCGATGAACGACGTCGAGGGCACCCCGGCGGACGCGCCCGCCGCCGCCGTCGGCGCGAGCAGCTCCCCCCAGTCCGCCGCGGCGAGCAGCGCCCCGCAGTCCGCCACCGCGCCGCGCGCCGGCGCGGCGTCCGGCGTTCCGGCCGACGACCTCACCATCCTCATCCCCGCCTACAACGAGGAGGAGGGCCTGCCGCCCACGCTCGAGGCCCTGCTCGCCGAGGAGCGGCTGCGCGGCGCTCAGGTGCTCGTCATCGACGACGGCTCCAGCGATCGCACCGCGGAGGTGGCCGCGCGCTTCGCCCCGCGCGTGCGCGTCGTCCGCCACAAGAACAACCAGGGCTACGGCGCCGGCATCAAGACGGGCACGCGCGCGGCGCACACGCACTGGGTGGCGTGGTTCGACGCCGACGGCCAGCATCGCCCCCAGGACCTCGGCGACATGTTCGTCGCCACCGTCGACAACCACTACGACGCCATGTTCGGCAACCGCAGCGCCGACTCCAACGTCGTCAAGAGCCGCGTGGTGGGCAAGAAGGTGCTCGGCATCGTGGCCAACTCGGTGGCGCAGCAGCGCATCCCCGACCTCAACTGCGGCTTGCGCGTGTTTCGCCGCGACCTGCTCGAGGCGTACCTGCCGCTCCTCCCCGACGGCTTCTCGGCGTCCACCACCACCACGCTCTTGTTCATCAAGCGCAACCGCCACTTCGCCTTCCACCCCATCAAGGCGGAGGCGCGCGTCGGCAAGAGTTCGGTGAAGCAGATCAGGGACGGCCTGCGCACCATCCACCTGATGATGCGCATCCTCTTCCTGTTCCAGGCGTTCCGCACCTTCGCCACGGCGGCGGCGGTGCTGCTGCTGCTCGGCGTCGGCTACGGCACCACCATCGCCGTGCTGCACGGCCAGGGCTTCCCGGTGCTCGCCGAGCTGGTCACGCTTGCCGGCGTCATCATGCTCGGCTTCGGGATCATCAGCGACCAGATCAGCGCGCTCCGCATCGACCTGCTCGAGCGCAGCGACACGCACGCGCGCACCCGGGAAGATTCGTGACGCCCGCGGCGACCGGGAGCTGAGCGGCGCGATGTGCGGCATCGCCGGCGTCGTCGATCTCCGCGGGAGCGGGCGCCTCCCCGAGCCCGCCGTCGTCGACGCCATGACCGACGCGCTCGCGCGCCGCGGCCCCGACGGGCGCGGCGTGTGGCGCAGCGAGCACGCCGCGCTCGGGCACCGGCGGCTCGCCATCCTCGATCCCACGCCGGCGGGCGCGCAGCCGATGGTGTCGCGGGACAAGCCCGACCTCGCCGTCACGTTCAACGGCGAGATCTACAACTTCCGCACGCTGCGCAAGGAGCTCGAGGACAAGGGCCACGTCTTCGTCACGCGCAGCGACACCGAGGTGCTGCTCGCCGCGTGGCGCCAGTGGGGGCCTGCGTGCGTCGAGCGGCTCAACGGCATCTTCGCCTTCTGCATCATCGACGGGCGCCGCGTGTTCCTCGCGCGCGACCACGCCGGCATCAAGCCGCTGTTCTACGCCGTCCACGACGACGTCCTGCGCTTCGGCAGTGAGCTCAAGGCCATCCTCGCCGACCCCGCGGTGCCGCGCGCGCCGTCGCGCGAGGCGCTCGACTGCTTCCTCACGCTCGCGTACGTGCCGCACCCGCTGTCGCCGTTTCAGGGCATCGCGCAGCTGTCGCCCGCCGGCGCGCTCGAAGCCCACATCGGCGACGGCGCCGGCGGCGTGAAGGAGCGGATCTACTGGCGCCCGACGGTGGGCGAGCGCCGCATCTCCGAGGCCGCGGCCCTCGAGGAGCTGCAGGCGCGCCTCGCGGAGGTGGTGCGCGGGCAGATGGTCTCCGACGTGCCGCTCGGCGCCTTCCTCTCCGGCGGCCTCGACTCCGCGAGCATCGTCGCCGAGATGGTGCACGCGGCGCGCGACGTGCGCACCTTCAGCATCGGCTTTTCGCAGGCCTCGTTCGACGAGCGCGAAGGCGCGGCCGACACGGCGCGCATCCTCGGCACGCGCCACCGCGCCGACGAGATCAAGCTCGACCTGCGCGACGCCGTCCTCGACCTCGCCGACACCAACGACGACCTCCTCGCCGACAGCTCCATGCTCGCCGTCGATCGCCTCTGCAAGATGACGCGCCAGGAGGTGACGGTGGCCCTGTCGGGGGACGGCGCCGACGAGATCCTCGCGGGTTATCCGACGTACGTCGCCACGTACCTCGCGCGCGCGTGGCGCCTCGTCCCCGCGCGCGTCCGCAGCGGGGCGCTGCGGGCCGCGGCGCTGCTGCCCGTGTCCACCGAGCGCTACAACCTGCGCGACTTTGCGCTGCGCTTCTTGCGCGGCGCGGAGCGGGGCGCCGCGCGCGACTTCGCCTCATGGCGCATCTACCTCGAAGACGACGACAAGGCGCGGCTCGCGAGGCCCGGCGCGCTCGCCGACGCCGACCCCGTGGGGCGCTACGCGGCGGCGTTCGATGCGGCGCCGGCGCGCACGCTCCTCAAGCACATGCTCGTGGCCGACTTCTCCTTCTACCTGCCGAACGACATGCTCGTGAAGGTCGACCGCGCGAGCATGCGCCACGGCCTCGAGGTGCGCGTGCCGTTCCTCGATCGGGAGCTCGTCGACTTCGCGCTGTCGCTGCCGTCCACGCTCCTGTTGTCGCCGCGCGGGGAGAAGAAGCGCATCCTGCGGCGGCACGTCGCGGAGCGGGTCTCGCACGCGGCCGCGCACAGGAAGAAGCGCGGCTTCAACGTCCCGGTCGCCGAGAGCTTCAAGGGGCCGCTGTACGACCTGCTGCTCGACGCCGTGCGCAGCGAGCCGTTCCTCGGCGACGGCCCGCTGTCCCCGTCGGCGGTCGAGTCCCTCGCGCGCGATCACAGAGACGGCCGCGTGGACGCCGGCTTCCGGCTCTACGCGGTGCTCGTGCTGGCGCTGTGGTGGAACCGCTTCACGCGCGCCGCTTAGCGCGCGCGACGCCGCCGGCGCAGCGGGACGAGCGCGAGGAGCGCGGCGAAGGCGACGGCGGGGGCGTCGCCGGAGGTGGAGGCGCAGCCGCCGCCGTCGGCCGCGTCGACGGTGTGGTTGATGCTGGCGTCGGCGGCGTTGCCGGCGGCGTCGACGGCCGTGAGCGTCAACGTGAACGGCTTGCCGAGCACGCGGCCGAGGCCCTTGGTGTCGATGCGGAGCACGGTCGCGCCGTCGGCGCGGGCCGACGGAACGAGGGAGCGGCCGAGCGCGAGGGCGGGGCCGCCGTTCACGGAGATGACGGCGTCGTAGCGCAGGTCGAGCGGGCCGCTGACGTCGTCGCTGCCCGGGTCGAGCACGGCGACGAGCGCGGGGCGGTCCGGGTGGCAGGCCTCGGCGACGGACAGCGCCGGATTCTGGGTCCTCGCGCAGGTCGCGCACCACCGGCGCCGCCGGCGGCGTGTCGTCGACGACGTCGCCGACGGTGAACGGCGCGCCGATGGCGTCGCCTGCGGCGAGCTTGCAGCCCGCGCACACACAGTGCGGGCAGTCGAGCGCGATCACCTGGTAGCTGCCGGCGTCCAGGGGGACGGCGGTGTCGTAGACGTGGCCGTCGTCGGTGTTCTCGACGGGGATGAGCGGTGTCACGTCGCCGCGCGCGCCGCGCAGGGCCACGGGGATCTCCTCGAACGGGAACGCCACCTGGATGCGCCCGTTCCTCGGCACCTCGGCCGCCGCCGTCACCTGCGGCCGCGCCGGCAGCTCGCACCACAGCGGCGCGAGCGCGTCGCGCGGCTCGTTCTCGTCGAGGAACGAGCGCGCGCGTGTGCGCACGATACGCGCCGGGCCGATGTTGCCGGCGAGGTCGCGCGCGGTGAACGCGACGAGGAACTCGTCGCCGAGGGCCACCGGCAGCGTGGTGCCGAGGTCGCCGGTGATCGTGAAGGGGACGCCGGTGTTGAACAGCTCGCCGAGGTTCTTGATATCGCCGCGGCCGGGGCGCGCTGCGACGCCGACCCACGTGTCGCTCGGGAGCTGCGGGCCGAAGTCGACGAACACCTGGTGCGTCTGCCCGAAGGACTGGCCGCACTGTCCGGACTGCGGCAGCACGAAGACGTTCACGCCCGGATCGGCCTCACCGAGCACGGGCGCCGTGTGGTCGATCTCGTCGCTCGTGGTGAAGCTCTGCTCCGCGACGCCCTGGCAATCGGGGCAGGGGTTGGCGTCGGTGGGCTCGAGGTGGATGAGGTACGACGCGTTCGCGTCGAGCGGCGTCACCGGGTGGAAGTTGGCGCCGCTGCGCTCGAGGGGCAGCCGGGCGCCGGTGTCGTCGAGGAGCTGGAGGGAGAACACCGGCGGGTCGGCGCCGAGGCTGCCGACGTCGCCGCCGAGGCGGATCTCGACGTTGCGCGGCACGCCGAACGCGTTCGCCGGCGGGCTCAGCACCTGCACGAAGCCCACGTTCGGCGCGATGGCCACGTCCGGCACCGGCGGGGGCGAGGCGCCCGTGTCGAACCCCGTGCAGTCGGGGGGCGCCGGCACCGCCTGCCCGAGGGCGGCGGTGCTGGTGAGGGAGGCGAGGACGAGCAGGCGGCGCAGCATGGGGTTCCCCGGGGACGGAAGGGTGCCGCCCGCACGACGCACATCGTATGCCAGCGGGCGGGCACGGAAGCCCGGGGGCCTGGCCGCCGCAGATCCTCGAAAATGCGCGACCGGTGCGAGGTCGAGCGAGCACCCATTCGCCCGGACGTCTGGTAGCTTTCTGCGCCCATGGAGATGCCCTCGATCACCGGCCTGCGCGCGGAGCGGGCCCTCTCGCGCAAAGGCGACCGTGGCACCTGGCTCGCCCGCGACGCCGCCGGCGGCCGCGTCGTGGTGCGCGCCGTACAGGCCACAGGCGGGGCGAGCGCCGGGCTGCTGCCGGTGTTCACGTCGCGGGCGCTGGCGGCGACGGCGCTCCGGCTCCCGCAGCTCGTCCCCGTCACGCAGCGGGGCAAGGCCGACGGCGCGCTGTTCGTGGTGCGCGCCTACGTCGAGGGGGACGCGCTGCGCGCGGCGGGACCGGCGCTGCCGCTCGACGACAAGCTCCGCGTCTGCGTGGTGCTCGGCCGGGCGCTCGAGGCGGCGCACCGCCGCGGCTTCGTCCACGGTGGGGTGAAGCCCGAAAACGTGTTCCTCCGCGCGGGGCGGCGGACGGAGGGGGCGGCCGCGCTCGACGAGGTGCTCCTCACCGACGCCGCGCTGACCGCCGCCCACGCCGACGACCCGGAGGCGCGCGCGTTCGTCGCGCCCGAGCTCCGCGGCGCGGCGCGGGCGGGCGCGCTCGACGCCCGCATGGATCAGTTCTCGCTCGCGGCGCTGTGCTCGTGGCTCGTCGCCGGCGACGCCGAGCGCGGGGCGCTGCCGCCCGAGCTCGCGTCGTCGTCGCGCTTGGCGGACGCGCTCGCGCGGGCGCGCTCGGGCGAGATGCGAGCGCGCGCGAACCGCATCGGCGACCTCGTCGACGCCATCGAGGACGCGCGGGCCGCGCTCGGCGCGCCGGCGGCGGCGCAGGAGGGGGCGGACGCGGTGCGCGCCGACGTCAGCGGCCGGCGCCTGTCGATCACCATCAACGGCGTGTGGTCCCTGCGCACCATCGTGGCGTGCGTCGAGGAGGTCGACCGCGCGCTGGCGGCGGCGGGGCCGTGGGCGGTCGGGTACGTCGTGAACGCCACGGGCGGATCCATGTCGACGGCGGTGCTGGCGCTGCAGGATCTCCACAGGCGCCTGCGCGGGAAGCTCTCGCGCGTGGCCACCTGCGCGACCTCTCCGGAGGCGCGGGGCTTCGGTCTCCTCGTGGGCAAGGGCGTCGAGGGCGTGCCGTGGCGCGACTTCACGGACCCGACGGCGATGAACGCGTGGCTCGCGGAGGGCGCGCGATGACGACGCTGACGGAGCGCGCCGCCACCGGGGTCCTGCGCGTCCTCACCGGGCGGCTGTGGGGCTTTCACCCGAACCTGATGCCCGAGATCGTGCAGCGGCTCGGCGCCGGCGGCGCGCTCGCCTGGTTCGCGAAGAACATGCCTCGCTACGAAAAGACCATGAAGCTCCTCGGGCCCAGGCGCACGCACCTGCTGTGCCTCGAGACGTCGCTTCTGAACGGCTGCGGCTACTGCGTGTTCGGGCACGCGTACGCGTTTCAGCTCTACTACTTCAAGGAGCGCGAGGCGCTCTTTCCCCTCGACGAGCACCAGATCGTCGGCCTGCGCCGGCTGCCCGACGTCGAGGTGCGCGCGGCGCTCGAGAGCGCGTTCGCGCAGGCGGGCATGCCCGAGGAGACGGCGGCGCTGGCCAAGCTCTGGGCGCTGCGCCTCGACGGCGCCGTCGCCGACGATGACGAGGGCCGCCGCATGCTGCACCTCATCGAGATGTTCAACGTCTTGAACTACTGCGGCGTGGACTCGGCGTCGTCGGCGGACGAGGCGCACGATCCCATCAACAAGGACGAGGAGCTGCGCGCGCGCTACGCCGAGGCCCGCCTCACGGCTTCGCCCTGAGCAGGTCGCGGGCGGCGCGGGCGGGGCTCAGCGTGCCGTCGCGGACGGCGGCGACGGCGGCGGCGGCGCGCGGGTCGGCGCGGAGGTCGCGCAGGAGCGCGGCTTCGACCGCGCGCCACAGCGCGTGCTCGGCCTGTTCGGCGCGGCGGGCGTCGAGGGCGCCGGCGGCCTCGAGGGCGCGGCGGTGGTCGGTCACGGCGCGCCAGACCTCGTCGACGCCGGCGCCCGCCCTGGCGCTCGCGAGCAGGACGGGCACCCGCCAGCCGGCGAGGGGGCGGAGGAACATGCGCGAGCCCACGTCGTAGTCGTCGCGTGTGCGCCGCGCGGCCTCTTCGAAGTCGCCGTCGGCTTTGTTGACGACGATGACGTCGACGAGCTCGAGGACGCCGCGCTTGACGCCCTGCAGCTCGTCACCGCCGGCGGGCGCCACGAGGAGCACGAAGGTGTCGACGACGTCGCGCACGGCGGCCTCGCTCTGGCCGACACCGACGGTCTCGACGACGACGACGTCGAAGCCGGCGGCCTCGCACAGCAGGAGCGCGTCGCGCGTGGCCGGCGCCGTGCCGCCGAGCGCCCCCGCCGACGGCTGCGGCCGCACGAAGGCGCGCGGGCTCTGCGCGAGGGACTCCATGCGGGTCTTGTCGCCGAGGAGGGAGCCCCTGCTCACCGTCGACGACGGATCGACCGCGAGCACGGCGACGCCGCCCCCGCCGGCCCGCGCTGCCACGGCCGGGTCGGGGGGGGCGCCGAGGAGGTGGCGGCCGAGGGTCTCGATGAACGTCGACTTGCCGACCCCCGGCGTGCCCGAGACCCCCACGCGCAGCGCGTTGCCCGTGAGCGGCAAGGCGCGCTCGAGGAGGCGCTCGGCGGCGTCACGGTCGTCGTCCCGGGTGCTCTCGACGAGCGTGATGGCGCGCGCGAGGGCGCGGCGGTCGCCGGCGCGGAGCTTGTCGAAGAGGTCGTCGGCGTTCACGGGCGCCTCCGGGCCGGCGCGGGCGAGCCCCGAACGAGCTGCGCGAGGCGGGCGCGGGCGCCGCGGTCGCGGACGTCGTCGAGGAGCTCGCCGACCTTCTCGGCGTCGATGAGCCCGCGCGCGCGCAGCTCGCTCAGGTCGCCCGCGTCCTTGGCGGCGCGATCGGGGTCGACGGCGGGATCGGTGACGAGCTTGTGCGCGACGAGGTGCGCGAGCGGCCACACCGGGAGCAGCTTGCCGAAGAGCTCCTTGCGCGTGGCCGCCATCAGCGCCAACGACTCGACGCCGAGCGCGGGGAACAGCAGGTCGACGCGCGCCTCCGGGTTCTTCACGTCCGGCACCACGGTGTAGTGGAACGGCTCCATGGCCGCGAGGGGGACCATGCCGCGCCGGGTGAGCCTCTCGAGGAGCTCCTCGCGCACGTCGTCGGCGATGAACACGTCGACGTCGGCGGTGGCGCGCTCGTAGCCGTGGACACCCATGGCCACCGCGCCGCCGACGGCCCAATCGGCGCCGAGCGCGTCGAGCTCACGCGCGCACTGCAGCACGGCGCGGCGCACCTTCGGGGTCACGCGCGCTCCCGCAGCCGTCGCTCGGCCGTCGCGCGGTCGAGCGCGGGCGCCTCGAGCGGGACGGCGGCGATCATGTCGCGCACGGCGTCGGCGTCGACGGCGCCCGAGGCGAGCAGCGCGCGCGCGTCGGCCTCGTCGTGGGCGCCACGGCCGGCGAGCTTCGCGGCGCAGAGGTCGACGGCGTCGAGGAAGGGGAGCGTGGCGCCGTCGAGGGCGCGGCGCACCGGGCGCTCGACCGCGGAGCAGAGCGGCTCGAAGAGCGGGAACACCACGTCGACGTGGTCGAGCGGCGAGCGCGCGCCCTCGGGGAACACCAGGAACGACGTCGACGACAGCTTGCCCACCGCCGCGCCCGCCTCACGAAAGAGCTCGAGCGCGCGCCGGTCGGCGTCGGCGATGAACAAATCGACGTCGACGGTGGGCCGGCGCACACCGTGCGCGGCGAGCGCCATGGCGCCGCCGATGGCCCAGCGCACGCCGGCGTCGTCGAGGCCTCCGGCGAGCGAGCGCACGAGCTCCCACGCGCGTCGATCGCCGTCTCCCGCGGGGCGCCGTCGTCGATCGGCGCGCGCGGGGGCCGCCGCGGCCCGGCGACGCCGGCTGCTCGACGCACGCAAGCCGAGCTCGGCGGCGAGCGTGGGGTGGCGCGCCAGGAGGCCGAGGAGGATCTCGAGCTGCGCCCCGGGCTTCACCGCGCCGTGCCGCACCTTGCTGAGGTAGCCGGCGGACAAGCCGAGGGCGCGCTCGAGGTCGGCGGCGGTGACGCCGCGCCTGGTGATGCGCGCGATGTCTCGCGGCGGGCTCGAGCGCGGCTTGCGGGGCACTTTGGAAAGATTCCAAATCCCCGTCGAGGCCGCAACCGGATCAGCGACCGGAGGGCGCGGCCGCGCTTGATCGGGGGTGCGGGCCGCCGGGAGGGGCTCACAGAGGCTGACGCGTAACGTGATCCATCGGGATCCGCGTCATCGAGAGCGCCGCGAGTGGCGACGAGGGAGCCACCCGGAAGGGGACGGTGCTACGGCCACACGGCGGAGCGGAAAGGAGCTCCGAGCTCGGCGACGAAGACGCGCGCCGAGTTGAGCGCCGGGGCGCCGAGCTCTCCGCTCCTTTCCGCTCCGGCGGTGGCGACGTTGTCTAGCCTTCGCTAATTCCGAGCGCCCAAGCACTCGCAACTACGTACGGGGCTAGCGAAGGTGACGACGGTCGCCCTGATGGCAGCCGTGGCGTTTCCTCACAACCTGCCGCGGTTCTTGCGCGCCGACGTGCCTCGCCACGTACTCCGCGCGGCGAGCCACCTTGTGGGCGGCTTCGCCGAGTGCTGCTACGAGCCATATCTTTCGTCAGCCTTTCAGCGGCGAGGGATGGCCGCGAGCACTTCGCGGGCGGCCTGCGGGATGGGCGTCCCCGGGCCGAACACGCAGGCGACGCCGCGCTCCTTCAAAAACGGCGTGTCCTTGGGGGGAATGACGCCGCCGGCGATGACGACGACGTCGCCGGCGCCGGCCCTCCTCAGCTCCTCGACGAGCGCGGGCACGAGGGTCTTGTGCCCGGCGGCCAGCGAGCTCACGCCCACGGCGTGCACGTCGTTGTCCACGGCGGCGCGGGCGGCCTCCTCGGGGGTGGAGAACAGTGGGCCGACGTCGACGTCGAAGCCGAGATCCGCGAACGCCGTGGCCACCACCTTGGCGCCGCGGTCGTGGCCGTCCTGGCCGAGCTTCACGACGAGCAGCCGCGGCCTTCGCCCCTCGCTCTTCGCGAACGCGTCGGCCTCTTTGCGCACCTCGTCGATGGCCGGGTCGGCGCCGAAGGCCGCGCGGTACACGCCGCTCACCAGGCGCGTCTCGGCCTTGTGGCGCCCGTAGACCCTCTCGAGCGCGTCGCTCACCTCGCCCACGGTGGCGCGCGCGCGCATGGCGTCGATGGAGAGCGCGAGCAGGTTGGCCCCCGCCGTCCCCGCCGGCTTGGCCGCGGCCTCGGTGAGGGCGTCTAGCGCCTTCTTCACGGCGGCGCCGTCGCGCTTTTCCTTGAGCTCCTTGAGCCGGGCGATCTGCTCCTCGCGCACCGCGTGGTTGTCGACGTCGAGCAGCTCCACGTCGCCCTCGTCTCCGCCTTCCACGCGGAACTTGTTCACGCCGACGATGGTCTCGTCGCCGCGATCGATGCGCGCCTGCCGCTGGGCCGCCGCCTCTTCGATCTTCTGCTTGGGCAGGCCGAGCTCGATGGCCTTGGCCATGCCGCCGTGGGCCTTGACGTCGTCGATCACGGCGCGCGCCTGCTCCGCGAGGCGCCGGGTGAGGGCCTCCATGAAGTACGAGCCGCCCCACGGATCGACCACGGACGGGATGCCCGTCTCTTGCTGCAGGATGAGCTGCGTGTTGCGCGCGAGCCGCGCCGAGAAGGGCGTGGGCAGCGCGAGCGCCTCGTCGAAGGAGTTCGTGTGCAGCGACTGCGTGCCGCCGAACACCGCCGCCATCGCCTCCACCGTGGTGCGGATGACGTTGTTGTACGGGTCCTGCGCCGCCAGCGACCACCCCGACGTCTGGCAGTGCGTGCGCAGCATCTTGGACTTGGGGTTCTTGGCGCCGAGGCCCGTCATGATCTCCGACCACAACAGGCGCGCCGCGCGCAGCTTGGCGATCTCGACGTAGAAGTCCATGCCGATGCCGAAGAAGAACGACAGCCTGCCGGCGAACGCGTCGACGTCGAGGCCGCGGGCGATGGCGGCGCCGGCGTATTCGATGCCGTCGGCGAGCGTGAAGCCGAGCTCGAGCACGGCGCCGGCGCCGGCCTCCTGCATGTGGTAGCCGCTGATGGAGATGGAGTTGTACCTGGGCATGTGCCGCGCGGTGTGCTCGATGACGTCCGCGACGATGCGCATCGAGGGCTGCGGCGGATAGATGTACGTGTTGCGGACCATGAACTCCTTGAGGATGTCGTTCTGGATGGTCCCCGCGAGCTTGTCCTGCGCGACGCCCTGCTCCTCGGCGGCCACCACGTACGCCGCGAGCACCGGGAGCACCGCGCCGTTCATGGTCATCGACACGGTCATCTGATCGAGGGGGATGCCGTCGAAGAGGATCTTCATGTCCTCGACGGAGTCCACCGCGACGCCCGCCTTGCCGACGTCGCCGACGACGCGCGGGTGGTCGGAGTCGTAGCCGCGGTGTGTGGCCAGGTCGAAGGCGACCGAGAGGCCCTTCTGCCCGGCGGCGAGGTTGTTTCGATAGAACGCGTTGGACTCGCGCGCCGTCGAAAAGCCCGCGTACTGGCGGATGGTCCACGGGCGCTGCGTGTACATGGTGGCGTGGATGCCGCGCGTGAACGGCTCCGCGCCCGGCCGCTCGCCGTCGACCCCGGCGGGGACGTCGTCGCGGGTGTACAGGGGCTTGTCGATGAGCTTGTCCATGCGCCGGTCATGCCTCGGCCGCCGGCCAAGTAAACCCGGGCCGACGGCGGCAGGACCGGTCACGGCCGCTTCGCGGCGCGGCGCGCCACGGCCGGGGCGCGCGCCGTCTCTATGGCGCGTCCTCCCGCCGGCGAGGAAGCGTCACTCGTCCAGCAGCGCCTTCGCGGCGGCGACGTCGTCGCGGTCGAGCGCCGCGCGCGCTTGGCGCATGCGGCGCCGCAGCGATCGCACCGCGGCGTACGTGCGCGCGCGCGACAGGATCTCGTCGGCGCGGAACGGCTTTGTCACGTAGTCGTCGCCGCCGGCAGCGAAGCCGCGGATGCGATCGGCGCTCTCTTCGAGCGCCGTGACGAACAGGATGGGCACGTCGCCGTGGGTCCGGCGCAGGCGCCGGCAGGTCTCGAAGCCGTCGATGCCGGGGAGCACCACGTCGAGCAGGATGACGTCGGGGTCCACCCGCGCGGCGGTGCTCAGCGCGTCCTCGCCGTCCTCGGCCACCAACACGCGGAAGCCGGCGCGCCCGAGCACCTCGACGAGCACGTCGAGGTTGTCGGGGCGGTCATCGACGATGAGCGCCGTCAGCGGCGCCTTGTTCGCCGCGGCGTTCATGACTCGTCCCCGAGCAGGCTGCGGATGGCGCGCACCTGAAACCGCGAGGCCAACCGCGCGAGGCGCTCGGCGAAGGCGGCGGTGGCGTCGTCCCCCGCGAGGTCGCGCGCCTTGGCCTGGAGCGCTGCGACGTCGCCGTCGCGGGCGAGGGCGAGCAGCTCGTCACGCAGCGGCCCCGTGAGCGTCGTCGCCACGGGCGCCGGCGCGGCGCGGCCGGGCGCGGCGGGCGCGGGGGCGTCGACCACCGGCGCAGGGACGTCGACGACGAACGCCGCCCCCGTCAACGGTGGGGAAGCGTCGCCGAGCGAGAGCGTGCCGGCCATCGCCTCCACGAGCTGACGCGCGATGGCGAGCCCGAGGCCGGCGCCGTCGGTGGGCGCGAGTTGGAAGAACGGCTCGAAGATGCGCGCGCGCGCCTCCTCGGGGACGCCGGGGCCGCCGTCTTCGACGACGATGCGCGCGCGCGCGCCTTCCTGGCGAACGCGGATGGCCACGCGGCCCGCGCCGTACTTGGCGGCGTTGCCGACGAGGTTGGCGAGGACCTGGCGCAGCACGCGGCGGTCGACGAGCACGGTGGTGTGCGCGTCGCATTCGACGGTGGCGGTGATGCCGCGCCGGTCGAGATCGGCGCGGTGGAAGAGCAGGACGTCGTCGATGAGCGTCGCCAGGCTCGCCGGCTCCCGCACGAGCGCCGCCGCCAACGACGGCGCCGCCTGCGCCCCTTCGGCGCCGTCGTGCCGCGCCGCGACGAGGAGGGACTCGATGAGCGCCAAGAGGTGCTCGCCCGCGACCGCGATGACGTCGGCGCGTCGCGCTACGTCGTCGCGCGCGCCGACGTGCTCTTTGTCCGCGAGCACGCGGGCGTGGTGGAGGATGGCGTTCAGCGGCGTCTTGAGCTCGTGGCTCATGGCGGCGAGGAAGACGCTCTTGGCGCGGCTGTCGGCGTCGGCGCGCTCGAGCCTCTGCAGCGGGCGCAGCGCGCTCACCTCGGCGAGCCGCGGCACCGCGACGAGGACCAGCAGCGTCGTGATCACCATGACCACGGCGGCGAGCCACGCGACCTCGTCGACCGCGACGCGCGCCTCGAGGTACGAGAAGCCCGCGGCGACGCGGCGGCCGGCGGCGTCGGTGGCGAGGGCGATCACGGCGGCGTTCGCGGGCGTCACCTCGTCCGCGCCGTCGGCGGCGACGACGGCGCCGTCGGCCTCGCCCCGGGCCGCGCGGGTGAACACGAGGCCACGCGGGTGCTCCCCGTTCGCGGCGAGGGCGGCGTCCGCGGCGCGGCCGGCGGCGGCGCTCCCCTCGATGCGCGCCACGGCGCCCTCGGCGACGGCCGCGGTGGAGCCGAGCACGACGACGAGGACGAGGGCGGCGACGCGATCGGGGAAGCCCGTGAGCGCGTCGGTCTGTCGCACGAACACGAGCAACGCCGCCAGCGTCACCCACAACATGTACGCGGTGTACGTGCCCGCCGGCAGGCCGTGGGCCTGTGCCTCCGCACGATTGACGACGACGCCGGCGATGGCGGCGATCACGACGCACGCGAACGCGAGCGCGCTCATGCGCGGACCGCCGGAGAGCGCGCGCGCCTTGCGAAGCAGGACGAACAGCGCGGTGCCGTACGAGCCCACGAGCACCGCCGGGATGAGCGGGATGAGCGGGTCGAACGCACGCGTCGAACGCTGGGCGTGCTCGGCGACGAAGTTGTAGTGGACCTCGCCCGCCCCGGTGCCGATGAGATCCATGACGATGGCCGCCGCGGCCAGCGAGGACACCGCCAGCGTCACGCGCACGGCGACGCGCTCTTCACGCGGGAACCTGTGCCCGAGGAAGGCGTAGCTGAACGCGACCAGCGGCGGCGCCGACAACAAGACCGAGACCGACTGGATGCCGTAGTTGCACAGGTACGACAGCCGCTTGTCGAGGAGCGACATCATCAGCGTCTGCCCGAGCGCGAGGACGCCGAGGGCGGCGAAGAACAGCGCGAGCGGGAGGGCGGCGAAGGGGTCGCCTGCGCCGCGACGCCACACGCGCAGCACGTACACCATGCAGACCAGGTCGATGAGGGCGACGGGGACGGCGCCGAGGGCCCCGGCCCCGACGAGGAACGACGGCGTCACCGTTTGATCCCGGGGGCGGGCGCCGCCGTGCGTTGCACGAGCACCCGCGCCACGAGCGCGGCGCGGCTCTGCACGCGGAAGTGCCGGTACACGGCCTTGACGTAGTCGTGCACGGTGTGCGGGCTGAGGCCGAGGCGCGCCGCGATCTCCTTTTCGGCGAGGCCTTCGCAGAGCCCCTCGAGCGTCTGGCGCAGCCGGGGCGACAGCCCGGCCTCGCCGTCGCCGCCGGCCGCGGGACCGGCCGCGCCCGGTGCGGCCCCGCCGCCGTCGTCGTCGCGCACGTCGCCGTCACCGGCCTCGCTCGGGAGCCGCACCACGAGCATCGCCTGCAGGCCGTGCGCGCTGTCGGCGCCGGCCAGCGGCACGACGTCGACGCTGGCGTCCACGGCGCCGGCCCTTCCCCGGAGGTGCTGGACGGCGCCGGCGGGCGCGTCGCGCACGACGCCCAGGAGCTCGGCGGCGGCGGCGCCGTAGGCGTCCTCCTCGGCGTAGCCGAAGGTGACGGCGGCGGCGGCGTTCCAGGCGCGGATGCGCCCCTCGCCGTCGACGCCGAGCACGGGATCCGGCAGCGCGTGGATCATGGCGAGGAGGAACGCGTCGTCGCGCACGGGCCGAGGATAGCCGTGAAGGCGCTCGGGCGCCCGGGGTCCGGGCAAACGGCGGGAGCCCCTCCCCGGGGCTCCCGCCCGGCGGCCGCGGCCCCGACGGCGTCACCGCGTCTTGAGCTTCCAGGACTGCCGGAAGGACTCGCCCGGCTTCAGGCGCACCGTGCGCGTCTCGTCGACGCCGGCGCCCTCCTGCACGAGGTGGATCTTGTGCGCGCCGGGGACGAGCTGGAGCTTGGAGACCGGCGTGGAGTCGACGTATTTGCCGTCGACGTAGAGCTTGGCCCACGGCTTGGTGTCGAGCGTGAACGAGGCGGGCTTGGGTGTGTCGGCGCCGGCGGCCGTCGTCGGCGTCGGCGTCGGCGCGCGCCGGTGCTCGACCTTCTCCAGCTTGAGCGCGCGGGCCGCGTCTTGTCCGCGCGCGAGCGTGACCGAGAGCTCGGCGAGGTAGGTGGCACGGCCGCGGACCGCCGTGGCGCGGAGCGTGTGCGCGCCGGGCGCGAGGTCCTTGAGCTGCAGCGGCGCCTTGCCGGCGTGCTTTCCGTCGACGAGCAGCTCGGCGCCCGCGATGCTCGTGGTCACCGAGAGCGTCGCGCGCTTCTCCGTGAGCGCCCACAGGAGCGGCTTCATCTGCCCGGCAGAGAGCGTGACCTTCTCGCTGCGCGTCTCGTAGCCCTCCGCCTCCGCCTCGACCTCGTGCTCCACGCCCGGCGCGACGTCGACGGTGACGGGGGTCTTGCCGACCTCTTTGCCGTCGATGCGGACCACCGCGCCGGTCGGCTGCGTGTCGATGGCGACCTTGGGCGACACGGTCCTCACCGGCGCGGGTGCCGCCGCCGCCGCGGCCTCCGGCGCGGGCGGCTGCGGCCACAGGATCACCGCCGCGGCGACGACGGCGAGCAGGAGGGCGAGCCCTGCCCCGGCCGCGATGCCCAGGCGCGCGCGCGACGCCGGCACCTCGCGGCGCGCGGCCCCGGTGGGCCCCGTCGGCGGCGGGTGCTGCTGCGCGAGGTTGATGACGAAGTTGTTGGCGCCCGTCGGCGTGAGGTCGACGGTCTTGGCCTCGATCTCTTCGCCGAGCGTCTCCTTGACGAACGTGGCGGTGCGCGCCTGCGCGTTCTTCATGCCGCCCGATTCCAGGAAGCCCTTGAGGTCGGCGGCGCACTCCGCGAGCGACGGGTAGCGCTGCTCGCGGTCGCGCGCGAGCATGCGCGCCACGCAGCGCTCGAGGCGGGGAGGGACGCCCGCGGTCTGCGTCGACAACAGCGGGATGGGGCGGTTGATCACCGAGCGCAGGATGTCGATCTCGCTCTGGCCGGTGAACAGCTTCTGCCGCGCCAACAGCTCCCAGAGCACCACGCCGAGGGCGAACTGATCGGCGCGGCCGTCGAGCTCCGCGCCCTGCACCTGCTCGGGCGACATGTACTGCACCTTGCCCTTGAGCAGGCCGGTGGCGGTGCGGGAGGTGCGGTTGGCGGCCTTGGCGATCCCGAAGTCGACGACCTTGGTGACGCCGTCGGTGCGCACCATGATGTTCTGCGGGCTGATGTCCCGGTGCACGATGTTCTGGGGCTTGCCGTGGATATCCTCGGCCTTGTGCGCGTGGTCGAGCGCGTGGGCGGCGTCGTGCACGATGAAGGCGGCGACGTCGACGGGGACGCCCGTCTTCATGCGGCCGGCGGCGCGCTGCAGGCGGGAGAGGTTGTCACCGCGGATGTACTCCATGGCGATGAAGTACGTGCCGTTCCACGAGCCGACCTCGTAGATGCTCACGATGTTCGGGTGGTTGAGCGTGGCCGCGACCTTGGCCTCGTCGAGGAATTGCTCGACGAACTCCGGCTGCTGCGCGAGGTCGGGCAGGAGGGACTTGAGGATCACGAGGCGGTCAAAGCCGGCCACCGCCGACTGGCGGGCGAGGAACACCTCGCCCATGCCACCCACGGCCAGGCGACGGATGATCTGGTAGCGGCCGAAGACCAGCTCGCTCGTCGGCGTCGTCGTCGTGACCACGGATGGAGTGTAGGCGCATCGCGCGGCGGCTGTCGCGCGGCGGACGCTCCGCCTCGCTGCGACGGCCGCGGTAGCATCAGCGCGATGAACGTCGCCCTCGCCGTCGCGCTCGCTGTTGTCGTCGTCGCAGGTGGGCGCGCGAAGAAGCACACACCGCCTCCGCCCGCGCCCGCGCCCGCGGCGCACGACGCGGACGCGCCGCCGCCGCGGGACCCGGCGCTCGCCTCGGTGTCGACGGCGGAGCTGATGCAGCGCGCCAAGGAGCTCCACGATCAGCTCGAGTACGACAAGGTGCTTCCTCTGGTCACCGAGATCCTGACGCGGGGCGACGCCGTGCCCATCGACACGCAGCTCGACGCGTACGTGCTCGAGGGGAGCTGCCTGGCCATCACGGGCAAGCCCATCGACGCCGAGGGGCCTTTTCGTCGCCTGCTGCGCGGCCGCCCCGACTTCGATCTGCCGAACGACACACCGCCGAAGATCCTCTCGGTGTTCCGCAAGGTGCAGGCGGAGGAGCAGGCCATCGCGCGCCAGATGGAAGAGCTGACGCGCAAGCGCATCATCAAGGGCATGCAGCTCATCGGTGACGTCCCCGACACGCTCAAGGGCGGCCGCCCCATCGTGTTCGACTACCTGCTCAAGGATCCGGCGCTGGCGGTGACCACCGTGCGCGTGCAGTACAGGAAGAAGGGCGAGACCGCGTACTCGTCGCTGGCGCTCAAGAGCGCCGAAGGGCGCTGGCGCGGTCGGATCCCCGGCGAGTGGACCGCGAACGAGGGAGGCGCGCAGCTCCAGATGTACGTCGAGACGCTCGACGCCACGGGCCCGCTGCTCACCGTCGGCGCCGCGGGCGCGCCCGTGGTTCGTGACATCGCGCCCGGTGAGGTGGACCACAGCGCGCCGCCGCCGCTTCCGCCGTGGAGCGTGTGGGTCGGCGCCGGCACAACCGCGGCGCTCGCGCTCGCCGGCGGGGGCTTCGCCGCCGGCTTCGTCGTCGAGCAGCAGGCGTACAAGGACCAGGCGGAGCGCGCCACGCGCGTGGCGCAGCCGGGCGCGGAGCTGCGCGACAAGCGGGAGCTCGGCGAGGCCTTCGGCTTGTCGGCCAACGGGCTGTTCATCGCTTCGGGCGTCGCCGCGTTGAGCACCACGGCGGCGGCGCTCTTGTTCACCGACTGGGTCAGCCCTTGAGCGCCTGGGCGACGAGCCCGGGGAACTTGAGCATCGACGGCGCGGCTTCGAAGCGCGTGAGCTTCTCGCCGAGGGCGCGGAGGTTCCGGTGGTCCGCGAACCACACCGGCGTGGGCTTGATGCGGAAGGGCAGGTAGATGATCGACTTCTGCGGGTAGTCGAACAGGAAGGTGTTGTGCACGACGCCGCGCCCGGACTGGATGTCCTCGAGGGTGTGGCCGGGGAACGCGCCCCACGTGGTCTGACACAGGCCGTAGATGGCGCCGGCCCAGCCGTTGACCGCGATGCCGCCGTAGCGCAGCTCGGAGAGGAGCTTGTCGAAGGCGGCCGCGTGCTGCTTCTGCGTCTCCGGGTGGATGAGCACCATGCACGACAGCGTGCCCCAGAGCTCCTCGTTGGCGAACGCCGTGACCTTGGCCATGAAGTCCGGCGCGTCCTTGGCGTCGAGCGATGTCTCGGCGAGCACGCCGCAGAAGGCCTCGTTGCTGAGCGCGTACTCCCCCTTTTGCGCGGGCACGTCCGGCAGTACCGTCCACGGGACAATCTGCGGGCCCTGCTGCCCGAGCACCTTCGCCTTCGGGTACTTCTCGACGAACTGCGCGTAGCGCTGTTCGGCGCCCGGGTAGTACGCCTTCCTCGGCGGCGCCTTGCCGAGCGCCGTCTCGAGCTTGGCGAGGAAGCGCTCGCGCAGCTCCCAGCCCTTGGCGGTGACCACGACCTTGGCGGCGTTGCAGTTGAAGCTGCCGTTTTGCGCGACCATGCCGGCGACGTGGCGCGCCTGGAACTCGAGGTCGCCGTCGCTCCACGGGCCCGGCACCACCATGACCGGCGTGACGCAGCCGAGCTCGGACGAGATGGGCTTGTCGATGCGCGGCTTGCCCGCCTTCTTGGCGTTTTCGGCGTCGGGGCCCCAGATGATGGCGTCGTGGGTGCGGTCGGAGCCGGTGATGTGGATGCTGCCGACCTGCGGGTGGTCGGTGAGGTGCTTGCCGACCTCGGCGCCGCCGTAGACGACGGCGAGGAAGCCGCCGTCGACGAGGGCGGCGAAGATCTTCTCGATGAACGGCCCGCCGACCTCGTTGACCGGGTTCATCTTGAGGATGCAGACCTCGTTTTCGACGAACAGCTTGTAGAGCACGTCCATGGGGGCGATGGACGTGACGTTGCCCGCGCCGAGCACGAGCGCGACGCGCCCCTCGGTCTGCTTCTCGCGATAGATGCGCCCCTGGCTCGGGGGCTTGCCCGGCTCAATCCACACCTCGCCGCGCCAGCCGGTGTACGCGAGCCGCTCCTCGAGCGACGTCGGGAACACCTCCGCCACCCACTGCCCGCCCGGCCGCTGCTTGAGCGCGGGAGGCTTGGGCTGGCCGCCGGCCTTGAGCGCGTCGATGAGCAGGCGGATGTTGCGCGCCGTGGTCATCGGGCCCGCGAGCCAGTCCTCGCCGGCGAGGACGTCGTCGGGGGAGATGCCCTTGAGCTGCGAGATGGCCCGCGCCCACGCCTCCGCCTCCCGCTGCAGGTTCTTCTGCGCGTCCTCGAGGTAGGCGACGCGCTGCGGGATCGACAGCTTGGCCCACGCGTCCTTCTTGTCGTGGAGCCGCGCGAGCAGCTCGTCGATGCGCGCGACGGGCGTGGCCGGGACGGACGGGGGCGGCTCGGGGAATCGGGGGCTCGTCATGCGAGGACCATGCGCTCCTCGACGTGGTCTATCAACTGCCGTCCGGCTAACCGGGGAAGACAGGGAGCGCAGCTACGTCGACGACGAGCGCCTCTTCCCGGATCTGCCGCTCGAGCGCCCACGCCTCGGGGAAGAGCGCGCGCACGAGCGCGGCGATCTCGGCCGGCGGCGCGGGCGTCGCCGCGAGGACGCGGTTGGTGGCCATCACCGGGGTGAAGCGCCGGGTCCGTCGCCAATCGCCGCCGCCCTGGTCGCCCTCGTCGTCGTCGTCGTCCTCGTCCTCGTCGTCGTCGTCGTCGTCGTCGTCGTCGTCGTCGTCGTCGTCGTCGTCGTCGTCGTCGTCGGCGTCGGGGGCGTCGTCGGCGTCGGCGTCGGCGCCCGTGAGGCCGAGCGCCACGGCGACGCCGCGGGCGAGCTGCCCCCCGACCCCCGCGGTGTCGTGCACCACGACGACGCCGCCGTCCCAGGTGACGATCAGGTCGCGCGTGGTCACCACCCGCCGCTCGAGCTCGGCGGCGAGCAGCGGCATCGCGAGGACGCGGGCGACGCCGAGGTCCATGCGAGCCCCCGCGCGCGCGGTCGCCTCGACGAGCGCGGACACGGGCACGCCGCTCGTGGCCCGCTCGGCGCGCGCGCCGCGGTGAAGCCAGACGTCCTGCAGCGCGCGCTCGGGGTCGTCGACGGCGAAGCCGCGATAGCCGCGGAAGCCGTCGAGGGCGTGGAAGCAGTTGAAGACGACGAAGCCGCCTGCGCGCCCGGGGTCGACGAGGGCGTCGTCGCCGGGGTCGAGCCGCCAGGCGCGGGCGCCGATGATGCGGAAGTTGGCGCCGCCGGGGACCAGCACCTTTTCCACCGTACGCCGGTGCAAGATCACGCGGTCGTCGACGACGTCGACGAAGGCGCGCGCGTCGAGCGGCCGGATCGTCGGCCCCCGGTCGAGCACGTGCATGGGCCGGTGCCGCACCAGAGGCAGGCGGAGCGCGTTGGCTTTGTCGACGAGGATCGCCGGGTGCATGCCCCGGGCGTTACGGGTTCAACAGCGGCGGCGGCGCGTCCGACGGATCCGTCGGCCCCGGCGGCGGCTTCGTCGTCGTCGCCGGCGGCTGCGGCGGCGCAGGCGGCGGGGTCGGCTTGGGGGCCGGGTGCGCCGCGGCCTTGCGGATGTCGGCGGCGTGCTGTTGCAGCGCGCCTGCGTACAGGTTGGACCAGCGTGTCTCTTCGTTGGCGGCGACGAAGTACTGGCCCACCGACTGGCCCACCGACAAGAGGATGCCGCCGATGAGCGCGCCTATGGCGACGAACCCGAGCGTGGGGTTCGACGTGCCCGTGAAGAAGAACAGGATGATGGCGATGGTGCCGGTGGCGTTCAGCACCGTGCCGCCGACGCTGGCCGCGGTCATCAAGCCGTACTCGAGCGGATCGTCGATGTTGCCGATGACGGGCTTGCTCTTCACCACGGTGCCGTCCGGCAGCGTGGTGGTGAGCGTGATGGTCATCTCCTTCCACGTGCCGATCTGGATGACCGAGGGGCTCGCCATGTCGAAGCTGACGACGGTGTGGGCGGCCGGCGCTTCGTCCTTGGTCCGCAGGATCGTGTTCAGCGACGTGGCCGTGTAGTTGGACACCTCGCGCTGCCACGATCGCGACGGCGACAGCGGCATCCCCGGCTCGCGCAGGATGGTCTCCTCGCCGTCGAAGCGCGCGCCGGCGAGGGGCGTGCCCGCGGCGGCGAGCGGCGTGTCCGGCTTGGTGGGCCGGATGATGGTCGAGCAGCCGCTGCCGGCGGCGACGGCGACGGCGATGACGAAGACGCCCGCGAGCGCCGCCGGGGAGCAGGCGCGCACGCCGCGGCCCGCCGTGTCGTCGCCTCTCGTCGTCGTCGCGTGCGTCGCCGTCGTCGTCATCCCGGGAACCCGTCCTCGCGCGTCAGGCCGTGGCGTTGGGCGCGCCGGTAGAACGTAGCGCGTCCGATGCCCAGGCGCCGGGCCGCCTCCGACACGTTGCCTTCCGTCTCGCGCAGCGCGGCGATCATCATCTCCCGCTCCACCTCGTGGAGCGGCCGTACGGACGCAGACGCGTCGTCGAGGCCGGGCAGGAGCGTCCGGTCGTCGGCGCGCGCGGCGCTGGACTCGCGGATGTCCTCGGGCAGATCCGTCAGCCGCATGATCCCGCCCGACGCCGTGAGCGCCATGCGCTCCATGGTGTTGAACAGCTCGCGGACGTTCCCCGGCCAGTCGTAGCGCAGGAGCACGTCGAGCACGTCGTCGGGCAGGGTCGGCGGCGGCTGGTTCTCCCGGGCGGCGAAGCGGGCGAGGGCGTAGCGGGCGAGCGCCGCGATGTCATCCTTGCGGTCGCGCAGCGGGGGCACGGTGATGGAGAAGACGTTCAGCCGATAGAAGAGGTCGGCCCGGAAGGTGCCCCGCGACACCTCGGAGGGCAGGTGGCGCACGGTGGCCGCGACGACCCGGACGTCGTTGTCGGTGTTCTGGGTGCGCCAATCCTGGAGCTGCGCTTCGTGCATGGTGCGCTGCAGCCGCGCCTGCAGATCCGGCGACAGCTCGCCCACCTCGTCGAGGAAGAGCGTGCCCGCCCGCGCCTCTTCGAAGCGGCCGCGGCTGCCGTTCTGGTTGCCGAACAGGAGCAGCTCGAGGCTGTCGGCCGGCTTGGTGGCGCAATTGACCGGGACGAACGGGCCGTCGCGCCGCCGGGAGCGCGCGTGGATTCGATGCGCCACGAGCTCCTTGCCGGTGCCGGGCTCCCCGTAGATGAGGACAGGGACCCTGGAGGCGGCGACGCGCTCGACGAGCGAGATCACCTCGGTCATGGCCTGGCTGCCGCAGATCAGGTGGGGCCCGCCGTCCCCCCGGATCATGGCCGCGCGCAGGCCGTCGCTCTCGAGGCGCAGGCGGGTGTGCTCCGCGGCGTTTCGCACCACGATGGCGAGGCGCTGCAGGTCGAGGGGCTTGGTGAGGTAGTCGAACGCCCCCCGGCGCATGGCGTCGACGATGTTGTCGACCCCCACGGCCGCGGTCATCATCACCACCGCGAGCTCCTTGTGCTCCCGCGACAGCCGGTCGAGCAGCGCGAGGCCGTCGATGCCGGGCAGGCCCATGTCGAGCAAGACCACGTCGAACGGAGACTGGAGGATGCGCTCCATGTCCCTCCCGTCGTGGATCACTTCGACGGCGTGGCCGTGGTGCTGCAGATATTTCGAGACCAGCCCGCAGATGGCCTCGTCATCGTCGACGAGGAGAACGCGCGCCGCCTGGTTGATCTTCGCCGTCGCCGCCATGAGACACCTTGCGCCCGACGTTGGGCGCCGGCACGTCCCGAGTTGATACAGGCAGCGGCGACTCGCTTGCAAGTCCGCAGCGTGCCGCGGTGGGTCAGCGGGCGCGGCCTCACGCACCACATCGTGCCGCCGACGCCTGCGAGCGGCCGACGGTTCCGCGTCCTGCGGCCGACGCTCAGCCGTGCAGGGCGTCGTCGAGGCGGGCGCGCTCGCCGGCGGCGACGAGGACCAGCTCGTCGAGCGCGTCGAAGGTGCCCTGCAGCTCGTAGGCGGCGAGGCCGCTCGAGGAGGGCCCGATGGGCAGGCGCGGCAGGCGGAACATGTGATCGCCGGGGCGGGCCACCCCGGGCTCGGCGGTGAACGCGGCGCGGTAGCCGGCGCGGCGGGCGGCGTGGACGACGCGGTCGTCGACGTAGGGCGGGCGGCCGAACGGGAAGCTCATGACGTCGACGAACGACGCGCCCGCGATCTCGAGCAGGAGCGCGCGGGGGCGCGTGAGCTCCTCCTCGAGCGCCTCGTCGGAAGCGTTGGCGAGCGAGAGGTGCCGGTGGCCGTGGGCGCCGAAGGTCACGAGCGGATCGCGCGCGAGCTCGAGCAGCTCGCTGGTGGTGATCATGCGGTCGAGCGGATCCACCGGCGGCCGCCCGCCCACGCGCGTGAACAGCTCCTCGAGGCGCGCCTGCAGCCGCTGCTCGTCGAGCGCCGCCAGCGACAAGAGCAGCCGGCGCACCGCCGACGCGCGCTTCTTGGGCGTGTCGGTGCGCAGGACCCGGTCAATCCAGGGCACGGCCAGGGGGCTCGGCGCGATGCGCGCGACGCAGCCGCGCACCTCCTCGTCCCAGAGGGTGTGCGCGCCGTCGAGGTGGCCGGTGGTGATGAAGAACGTGGCAGGCACGCCGAGGGCGCGGCACACGGGCAGCGCGAGCTCGGCGGTGGCGGCGAAGCTCTCGTCGAAGGTGAGCACCGCGCAGCCGTGCTCGAGGCGGTCGCCCGCGGCGAGCGCGGCGATGGCCTCGGACATGTGCACGAAGCGCAGCGTACCGAGCGCGTCCTCGAGCTCGCGCCGGAGCTCGTGCGGCGTCATGGCGTGGCCCGCCCGGTGGTCGGGGTGGCGCTTGCCGCGCTGCGTGCCGGGGACGATGCGCCGCGCGCGCAGGACGGCGACGCCCGCGCCGCGCGAGGCCACGCTCAACGTGTGGAGCGCCTTGCGCGTGACGGGCACGCGGCCGACCTGTCGCAGGACGCCCCGCAGCGCCGCGCGCGATGCCTCGCGGATCACGCCGGGACGCCGCGCGCGTCGGCGATGGCGCGCTTGACGAACACCGGCACCATCTCCTTTCGCCACGCGGGGTCGTCGGCGATGTTGGTGGTGGGCGTGCAGCGCTTGTGCGCGAGCGCGGCGAGCTCTTCGATGCAGGCCTTGTCGAGGCTGCGGCCGCGGAAGGCGCCGGTGCTCAACAGGTGCGGTCGCGCCTGCAGCGCGCTCACCACGAGCTTCATGTCGTCGATGCCGCCGGCGGGGTCGATGTCGAAGCGGACGCCGACGGACAACAGCGGGAAGTCGATGGATGCGCGGTGGCGCAGCTTGGCGTAGCCGGTGAGCCGCTGGAAGGTGAACGCGCCCGCCGGGTCCCTGTGCGGCTCCTTCTTGGGCACGCGCACGGTGGTGAGGATGTCCGCGGGGCCGAGCACCGTGTTGTGGATGCCGTCGGCGACGTAGAAGTCCTCGAGCTTCACCGTGCGCGTGCCCTCGGGCGAGCGGATGTCGACGACGGCGTCGAGGCACAACAGCATGGTGGCGGTGTCGTTGGAGGCGGCGGCCACGCACTTCTTTCCGCCGGCGACGACGTGGCAGGCGGTGCCGTCCTTCTTCAGGCAGAAGCCGAGCGCCTCGCGCCAGAAGTAGGTCTGGTTGTAGTAGAGGCAGCGCGTGTCGAGGCAGAGGTTGCCGCCGAGCGTTCCCATACGCCGCAGCTGCGGCCCCGCCACGAGCCCCGCGGCCCGGGCGAGCGCCGGGGCGTGCGCCTGCACGAGCGGGTGGTTCTCGACGTCGTGGAGCGTGGTGAGCGCGCCTATCTCGAGCGCGTCGCCGGCGTCGTGGATCCCCTTCAACGACGCGATGCGGCCGATGCTGACGACGACGTCGGGCTCGTGCAGGCCGTGTTTGATGTTGGGCACCACGTCGGTGCCGCCGGCGAGGATCTTGGCCTTGTCGCCGTGCTCGGCGAGGAGCTTGACGGCGTCGTCGACGCTGTCGGGGGTCTCGAGCCGGAAGGGATCCATGCGCAACACGACGCGCCTACTCCGTGACGACGGGGACGTGGGCCACGAGGCCGAACGAGCGCAGCATCTGCGCGAGCTCGGTGCGCGTGGCCCGGGTGGGGGCGCGGCCGCCGACGTTGTTGCACTCGAGGGAGATGTCGACGGCGCGCTTGCCCCGCGTGGTGGACAACACGATGGCCTGGCGCGGCACCGCGCACGACGTATGCGCCGTGGGCTCGTAGTGGAGCGGATCGTTGACCAGCGCGAGCGCGCGAACGACCTCGCTTTGCTTGAGCTCGTAGTGCCGCCCCGCGGTCGGGCAGATCGCGTCTCCCTCGAGGATGGAGTGGCACGTGGGCGCGCCGGTGTTGAGCTCGTAGATCACCGCGCTCTGGACGGTGCGCGCGTCGATGAACCCGAACTTGCCGTGCGCCGGCGCCGCCGCAAACGCCGTCCCGCTGAGCGCCCCGGCGACGGCGAGCGCGAGCAGGAGCGCGCCGCGCGGGGAGCGCGCCACGAGCGCCACCTGGATGTCGGGCGCCGGCTTTCCCGGCGCGGCGCCGCGTGACGCACGATGTCTCGCGGTGATCATTCGGCGGCTCCCTTCATCGCCGGGCGCTGCGCGCGCAGGGCCGCGAGCACCCTGGCCGGGGAGAACGGCAGCTCGAAGAGCCGGACGCCGACGGCGTCGTAGAGGGCGTTGGCGACGGCCGGGATGGTCGAGTGCAGCGGGCCCTCGCCGGCCTCCTTGGCGCCGTAGGGGCCGTTTTGGTCGGGGCGCTCGACGATGAGCGCCTCGATGGGCGGCGTGTCGAGCGAGGTGGGGATGCGGTAGTCGAGGAGCGACGGCCCGACGAGCATGCCCGCGCGCACCGCCTTGGACGGCGCAGGCACGCCGAGCGCGTCGTGGCCGTAGAGCATGTTCTCCATGAAGACCTCGGCCATGCCCATGTACGTGGAGCCCTCAATCTGTCCCTCCACGAGCACCGGCTGCAGCGCGGTGCCGCAGTCGTGCGCGACCCAGATCTTCTTCACGTCGATGCGCCCGGTCTCCTCGTCCACCTCGACCTCGGCGACGTGCGCCGTGGCCGAGTACGCCGGCGACGCCCCGATGGTGCCGCCGCGGTAGTCGCCGCCGCGCTCGGAGGTGCGGTAGCCGCCGGTGGCGCCGAGCGTGCCGTACCTGGCCTCGGCGAGCCGGAACGCCTCCGCGCACGACATCGCCCTGGCGGTGTCGCCGCGCAGCCACGCGCGCCCGTGGCCGAGCAGCACGTCCTCCGCCGCGACGCCGTGGGGTGGCGCGGCGGCTTGTCCGCCGCCGTCGCCACTCTTGGCCCAGTGCTCGGCGACGGCGCTCTGCACTTGCTCCCGCAGCGTGCGGCACGCCTCGAGCGCGGCGTGGCCCATCATCAAGGTCACGCGCGACGAGTACGCCCCGAGGTCCACCGGCGTGAGGTCCGTGTCCGACGACACCACGCGCACGTCCTCGAGCTCGACGCCGAGCTCTTCGCAGGCGATGACGGCGAGGACGCTGTCGCTGCCCTGGCCGATGTCGCTCGCGCCCGAAAACACCGTCACCCGGCCGCTTCTGTCGAGCTTCACCTGCACGCCCGACTGCGGCATCTGGTTCGGGTAGATGGGGTAGTTGGTGCCGGAGATGTACATCGACGACGCGACGCCGAGCCCCCGCCCGCGCGGCAGCTTCCCGCGCCAATCGCGCCACGCGGAGGCGCGCTCGACCGCGTCGAGGCACGCGAGGAGCCCCGAGGACCCGAGGTGCTGCCCGTTCACCAGCGTGGAGTTTTCGCCGGCGAAGTTCCTGCGGCGCAGCTCGACCGGGTCGAGGCCGAGCTTCTCGGCGAGCATGTCGAGGTGGATCTCGAGGGCGAAGCGCGGCTGCACCGAGCCGTGGCCGCGCTTGGGGCCGCACGCGGGCTTGTTGGTGTAGTAGCGGGTGGCGTCGAAGGCGTAGGCCTCGAAGCCCACCGGCCCCGTGAGGAGCTGGCCCGCGTAGTACGCCGTGATCATGCCGAAGCTCGCGTAGGCGCCGCCGTCGATGTCGATCTTGCTCTTCACCGCCTTGATGCGCCCCTGGGCGTCGGCGGCCGTGGTGTAGCGCATGCGCATCGGGTGGCGGCCGCGGTGGGCGTAGAAGACCTCTTCGCGCGTGTAGAGGCACTTCACCGGGCGCCCGGTGACCATGGCGAGCTTGGCGACGACGAACTCGAGCGTGAAGGGCTCGCTCTTGCCGCCGAACGCGCCGCCCACCGCGGGCTGGATCACGCGCACGCGCGCCTGCTCGAGGCCGAGGACCTCCGCGAGGTCCCGGTGCAGGTAGTGCGGCACCTGCGTCGACGACGTCACCGTGAGCACGCCGCGCTCGTCGACCTGGCCGATGGCGCAGTGCGGCTCGATGGGCGCGTGGGTGGTGCCGACGAAGAAGAACGTGTCTTCGACCACGGCGCCGGAGGAACGGCACGCGGCGATGTTGCCGTCGACGTCGCCGAAGGACAGCTCCACGCGCTTGGTGATGTTGCCCTTCTTGGCGTGCTCGTTGACCTTGCTCTGCGCGTCGTTGCCGGTGGCGGCGGCGGTGTCGACGTCGAGGACGGGCGTGAGGTCTTCGTATTCGACGCGGATGGCCTTCACGGCGGCGTTGGCCGTCTCCTCGTCGACGGCGGCGACGGCGGCGACGGCGTCGCCGATGTAGCGGACCTTGTCGACCGCGAGCGCGGTCTCGTCGCGCGTCCACGGGATGATGCCGTACTTCCTGGGCAGGTCCTTGCCGGTGACGACGGCGTACACCCCGGGCATCGCCACCGCGGCGTCGACGTCGATGCGGGCGATCTTCGCGTGCACCCTCGTGGACCGCTTGATCTTGGCGTGGAGCATGCCGGGGAGCTGGATGTCGTCGGCGTAGAGCACGCGGCCGGCGGCCTTGTCGGCGCCGTCGACCTTCCGGCGCCGCACGCCGATGCCGTGGTCCCCGTCCTGCCTGCGCCTGGCCGCGTCGGCGAACGTGGACCCGTGGGGGAAGACCTCGGGCGGCTCCCTGGCGCTCATGGTTCCTTCCCGGCGTCGTGGGGCGGCGGCTTGTCCGCCGCGGCGTCGCGCGAGGCAGCGTCGTCGCCGCTCGCCGCGAGCAGGCACGCCTCGAGGATCTTCGTGTACCCCGTGCAGCGGCACAGGTTGCCGGCGAGCGCCTCGCGCACCTGATCGAGCGTGGGCGTGGGGTGCTCGTTGATGAGGGCGCGCGCCGAGATCATCATCCCGCTCTGGCAGAAGCCGCATTGAAGCGCGCCGCAGCGGTCGAACGCGTCCTGCACGACGTCGAGCGCCGGGCCCTTGTCGGTGCGCTCCGCCAGGCCCTCGATGGTGACGACCCTCTTGCCCTCGGCCACCGCCGCCAGCGTGATGCACGACAGCACGGGGGCGCCGTCGACGAGGACGGTGCAGGCGCCGCAGTCGCCCTTGTCGCAGCCTTGCTTGGTGCCGGTGAGCCGCAATTGGTAGCGAAGCACCTCGCACAGCGTGTGGTGCTCGGCCGCGGCGACGTCGTAGCCGTCGCCGTTGACGTCGAGGTGCAAAAGCCGCGTCCGCCTCTCGTTCACGATCCGGGCTCTACCAGACGGTTCGCGTCCGACAACGCCCTCCGGCCGGGCCCCTCACCCGGCGGCGCTCTCGAACCGGCCGGCGGCGTTCATCACGATCCGCGTGCGCCCGGGGAACACCCGCTCGCGCACGGCGTGCAGCGGGTCTCCGGGGAGCGCGAGCACCAGGCCGTCCGCGCCGGAGACGATCTTCGGGCACACGGGGCGCACGGGCGCGCGCACGGCCCGCGCCGCCTCGTCGACGGAGGCGTAAGGGGCGAGGTCCTCGAGCGTGGCCAGCGTCGGCGGCGCGAGCACGATGTCGCCGCGCGCGTACGCCGCGAGGGCCGCCGGAGGCGACAACCAGGCGAAGGCGACGGCCTCGTGCTCGTCGACGACGGCGACCGCGCTCGCGGGGACGGCGGCGATGAAGAAGCGCGTGTCGAAGCGCTTGGGCTCCTCCTCGGGCGTGATCCACCACGACCACGGCAGGAGCGCGCGCGCGTCGACGTCGATGCCGGCCTCCTCTTTGGTCTCGCGCACGGCGCACACGGCGTAGGTGGCGGCCTCGAGGGGGGCGAGCGGCGCGCCGCCGGCGTCGTGCCACGTGGCGGCGAACGCCGGCGTGCCAGCGCCTCCGCCGGGCGCGCCGGCGGCGAGGAGATCGGCGGCGAGGAGGTCGGCGGCGGCGTCGGCGTCGGCGTCGTCGACGCGGCCGCCGGGGAAGACGTGCGCGCCCGCCATGAAGCCGCTCTTGCCGTGGCGCTTGACGAGGAGCACCTCGAACGCGCCGCCGTCGCCCGCGCGCGCGGGGCGTCCGAGGATGATGGTGGCGGCGCGGCGCGGCGGAGGCGTAGGGCTCATGGGCGGTACACAGGCCGTACGCTGTATAGTCGCGCTCGTGAAGGGGCTCACCGGATGAACGGCATCGTCCTCGTCGTCGTGCAGGGACCGGACCGCGGCCGCGAGTTCCCCGTCGACGTCGGCTGCTACCGCGTCGTCGGGCGCCAGGACGGGCTCGGGGGCGGCACCGCCGTCGTCCCCCACGGCGAGCAGCGCCGCCTCGCGGCCGAGGACCAGCGGCGCATGAGCGACCACCTGCGCCGCCGCGCCGCGCCCGGGCTCCTCGGCGCGCGCAGCGAGGTCGCCGCGTTCGAGCGCGCCCCCGACGTCGAGATGAACGACGAGGCCGTCAGCCAGACCCACGCCATGGTGTTTTGCGACGAGGCCGGCGCCTCCCTCGTCGACGTCGCGTCGACCAACGGCACCTTCGTCAACGGCGACAAGGTCAACGAGAGCGCCGTCGTCGTCGGCGATCTCCTGCGCGTCGGCGAGTCGCGCATCGAGGTCCGCGGCTCCAGCGCCGGCTAGAGAGCTGATCTTGGGTCAGCTCTCCAGGCGTCTACGGCGCCGCGATGATCGCGGACGGTGACGTCGTCAGGCCGTCGCCGGCGGGCTCAGGGGCGCTCGGGGGAGCGCTTGCGGCCGAAGAGCCGCGCGTAGTCCGCGGGCGTGTCGACGTCGTCGCAGACGCGGGGGTCGCTCCAGGGGACCTCGACGACGTCGTCGCCGAGGGCGTCGAGCACCGCGCGCGGGCCGCCGTCGGCGCCGCAGGTCCACAGCACCTCGTAGGCCGGGCGCGCGAACACCACCGGGTGGCCGCGCTTGCCGTCGACGACGGGGACGGCGGCGGGCGCGCCGCGCTGGAGCCCGTGGCGCAGCCCCGCGAGCAGCGCCTGCACCAGCGCGACGTCGGCGAAGGGACAATCCACGGGCGCGATGACCAGCGCTTCGGCGTCGGGCGCGTGCGCGAGCGCCGTGATCACGGAGCCGGTGAGCCCCTCCGCCGGGCGCTCGTTGCCCACGGTGGACACCGACAGGTGCTCGAGCCGGCGCGCGATGCTGTCGGCGAACGCGTCGGGCACGGTGACGATGACGGGATCGAGGCCGGCGGCGACGAACACCTCGGCGAGCCTTTGGACGAAGCACACGCCGTCGGAGAAGCGCAGGAGCGCCTTGCACGCGCCCATCCGCGTCGACGAGCCGGCGGCCGCGATGAGCCCCCCAACCCTCACGGCGCAGTCCCCATGGCGCGATCCCGGACCCTCACGCAGGCACCGCCTTGGCCCCGCGCGTGCGGCGCGCCGCGGCCTCGGCCCGGCGGCGCACCTGCACCATCTCGGCGACGATGGACAGCGCGATCTCCTCGGGGGTCTCGGCCCCGATGTCGAGGCCGACGGGCGAGCGGAGCTTCGCGACGAGGGCCTCGTCGATGCCCTTGTTCACGCAGCGCTCGCGCGTGAGGAGCGCCTTGCGCTGCGAGCCGACCAGGCCGAGCCAGCGCCACGACAGCGGGAGCGTGCGCTCGACGATCTCCTGGTCGACCTTGTGATCGTGCGTGGCGACGACGACGAACGCGTCGGGACCGAACGGCAAGCGCACGAGGTCGTCGCGCTCGTAGTCGTCGATCAGCGCGGCGGCGTCGGGGAAGCGCTCGGCGGTGAGGAGCTCCTCGCGCGGATCGGCGACGCTGACGTCGAAGCCGGCGGTCGCGGCCACGCGGCACAGCGCCTGGGCGACGTGGCCGGCGCCGAAGAGCACGAGGGGAGGCCGGACGCGCAGGGCCTCGATGAAGAAGGTCATGGTGCCGCCGCAGCACATGCCGAGCTGCTTGGTGAGCGACACCTCGAGCGTGCGCGGCCGCGTGGTGGCGATGACCTCGAGCGCGGCGCGGCGCACCTCGTGCTCGACGGCGCCGCCGCCGACGGTGCCCTCGACGGCGCCGACCTCGCTGCCGTCGGCGATGACCACCATGCTCGCCCCGGCCTTGCGCGGCGTGCTCCCCGTGGTCTGCACGACGGTGCAGACGGCGGCGGGGCAGGGGCCGTCGGCGATCTCGGCGAGCCTTCGTGGGTCCAGCACGACGTCATTGTAGTGAACGGATCCGGGGCCGCGCCATGTTCCTGCGGACCGCGGGCGGCCGCGCCGTCAAGGGCAGGGGCCCGGCGGCCGCGCCGGGTCGGCGCTCAGGCAGGTGGCGCCGGCCGAGCACACCTGCGTGGCGCACGAGCAGTGATAGCTGACGCCGCCGCGCGTGAGCGTGGGCTCGAGGAACGTCGCTTCGAGCTCGGGGCTCTCCGGTGGGTAAAACGCGCTCGCGTCGCGGGGCATCCCGTCGACGAACGGGACGAGCGCTTCCTCCCAGGCGCAGACGAAGCCCATCTGGTGGTAGCCGACGCGCAGCCGATGGAGCCTCGGTGCGTCGCGCGCGGCGTCGTCCTCGAACACCACCTCGAGGCTCTGTTCGGCGGCGATCACGCGGCACGCGGCGCCGGCGTCGAGGGCGCGGAAGCGGTCGCAGAAGCGCTCGCCTGCGACGGCGAGGACACCGCGGTTCACGTCGGCGTCGAAGAAGGGGAACCCCGTGGGCGACAACGCGTCGGTGGGTGCGGCGTCGGTGGCGAAGTCCGTGGGCGCGAGCTCGGTGGGCGCGTCGACGCGGGTGGACGAAAACGGGAGCGCGTGCGCGAGCACGAGCGGCGCGAGCGCCGCCGCGTCGACGAGATCGTCGTCGTTGTCGACGAGCTCCGCGTGCGCGTTCACGAACCAACGGCCGAGGCTCGCGTCGAGCCGGACGCCGTCGACGTCGAGCTCGGCGCTCAGCGTGCGCCGGCAGTCGCCGGGGACCCGGTGCCCGGGGCAATCGTCTTGCGTGCGTCCGCCGAGCGCGGGGTAGCGAAGGACGTCCCCGGCCAGCAGCGGGAACGAGGGCGCGACGGGGGCGCCGCTCGTGTCGCTCGCGCCCTCGCCTTCGCCTTCGGCCCCGTCGTCTGCGCCGCCGCAGACGCCGTTCACACGCACGACGACGGCGCGCACGCGCGGGCATCGCAGGGCGCGCCCGCGCAGGCGACCCCGAGGCCCCCCGCGACGAGCGCGGCGGCGACCCCGAGGGCGCCGGCGGGGAGCGCAGTCCGCGCTCCGGACGCCCTCTGCGATACCGAGATGCTGATCGTCACCGCTCCAGCTCGGCGCGGGTGAGGGCGACGAGGGCGACGTAGTCGCTGCGGAGCCACTCGCGCGCCTGCATCTTGCGCAGGTCGCGGCGGAGCTGCGCGCGGCGGAACGCGCTCTGCACCGCCGCGTAGCACCCGGGCGTGACGCCAATCTGCGCCGCGTGCGTGCGTCGCGTCGCCACCGACGCAGCGGCGAAGCCGGCGACGAAGGCGGGGATCATCGCGAAGGCGGCGATGGGATTGAGCGCCGTGATCATCCCCGTGGCCAGACCCGACGCCACGCCGGTCACCACGCCGACCACGAGCGCGCGGTTGTCGGCGCTTTGCAGGATGGCGAGCAGCATCTCGTCGTCCAGCTCGCGCGCATCGTCAATCAGGCGGCGGGGCGCGACGACGGTCGGCAGCGCGAGGGCGGTGGTCGAGGTGCTTCGCATGCCGCCAGGCTACTCCGCGGCGCGCGCGCGGGAAATGCGTCGCTGTGGACGACGAGCTCCCGCGGCCTTGGGGCTCACCCCGCGTTGCGGACGCCCGCGGCGATGCCGAGGATGGTCGAGAGCAAGGTGCGGTCCACGACGTCGTCGCGCTCGCCGCGGCGGCTGCGTGCGAGCAGCTCCACCTGCGCGCGGTGGATGGGCTCGATGTAGGGGTTTCTCAGCTCGATGGAGCGCAGGAGGTTCGGCTCCGACGACAGCAGCGGCGCCTCCGCAATCTCTTCGACGAGCGCGATGGTGCGCCGGCGCGCCTCGAGGATCTTCGGCCCCAGCGCGGAGCCGGCGTCGTCGAGGGCGAGGTACGCGCGGAAGACCGCTTCGTCGCTCTTGGCCAGGCTCATCTGCATGGTGTCGGTGAACGAGCGAAACGCCGCCCACTCGGCGCGCATGCGGCGAAGGAGCGAGACGCCCAGGGGGAAGAGGCCCTCGTGCACGCCGTACCAGCCCGGGAGGTTCGCGCGGTTCTGCGTCCACGACATCACCCACGGGATGGCGCGCAGGTTCTCGAGCGTGGCCGGCCCCGGGCGGCGCACGGGGCGCGACGCGATCTTCAGCCGCGCGATCTCCTCGATGGGCGTCACCGCCGAGAAGAAGCGCAGGAAGTCCTCGTCCGTCACCAGCGCGCGGTACGCGGCCGCCGAGCGCGCCGACGCCTCTGCGACGGCCTCGAGAAAGTCCGGCGGCGCCTGCGGCTCCGGCGCTCCCTTGGCCACGAGCACGCCGTAGATGCCCTGCTCGAGGTTCCTGCGGGCGAGCGCGGGGTCGCCGTACTTGTCGGCGAGCGCCTCGCCTTGCTCGGTGATGCGCAGGCCGGCGTCGATGGTGCCCGGCGGTTGCGCGAGGATGGCGCGCGCCATGGGGCCGCCGCCGCGCCCGAGCGACGTGCCGCGCCCGTGGAAGAAGCGCCAACGCACGCCGTGACGACGACAGACGGCGCTGATGCCGTGCTGCGCGTCGTACAGCGCGAACGTGGCGGCGAGCGGCCCGGCGTCCTTGTTGCTGTCGGAGTAGCCGAGCATGAATTCCTGCTCGCCACCGGGCGCCGCGGCGCCGCTGGCCGCGCGGTACGCGGGGCTCGCGAGCAGCGACTCGACGACGCGCGGCGCCGCCTCGAGATCCTTCAGCGTCTCGAACAGCGGGACGGGCTGCACCCGCGCCCCCGCCTCGCGCGCGACGACGAGGACCTCGAGGAGATCGGAGACGTCGTCGGTCATCGACACCACGTAGCGCGTGCCCTCGATGCCCGCCGCGCGCAGCACGCGCAGCGGCTCGAGGACCACGGCCACCTCCTCGCTCACGGCGTCGCCCACGCCGAGGAACGGGCGGCGCGTCGCGAGCTCCGCCTCGAGCGCCGCCCGCCGCCCATTCTCGTCGAGCGCGGCGTAGCCGGGGGCGCCGCCGGCGGCGAAGAGCGCGGCGACGGCGGCGCCGACCTTCTTCGAATTCTCGCGCAGGTCGAGCGCGGCCAGGTGGCGCCCGAACAGCGCGGCGCGGCAGCGCGCGGGCGCAAGGAGGACCCCGGCGGTGCGCACCTGGCCCGCGTCGAGGAGGGCGCGCGACAGCGCCTCGACGGCGGGGACGGGATCGAAGTCGGGGTCGTCGTCGAGGGCGGCGACGGCGGCCTCGACGAGCGCGCGATAGGGCTCGTCCGCGCCGTCGGCCGCGCCGCTCTGGCTCACGTCGGCGAACAGCGCCACCAACGTCCGCCGCAGCAGCGCGTCGGCCTCGCGGCGGTGCACCGCCAGGGTGTCGCGCGTGACGTCGGCGGTGACGTTGGGGTTGCCGTCGCGGTCGCCGCCCATCCACGAGTGCAGCCCGAGGGGCAGGGGCGCCGCGAGCGGCCGGCCGAAGCACGCGAGGAACGCCGCGCGCATGGCGCGGTCGACGTCGACGACGGCGTCGGCGAGCACACCGACGTAGTGCAGCCCGCCGTTCACCTCGTCGTGCACCGTGGGCGCGCGGTCGCGCAGCTCGGCGGTGCCGAAGAGCGCCTCGACGTGGGCCGCGATGCGGGCGCGGGCGCCGTCGTGGTCGCGGTCGCCGAGGCCGCCGATGTCGTCGGCCACGGCGGCGAGGTGCTGGCGCACGGTGCGCCGGCGCATCTCGGTCGGGTGCGCGGTGAACGTGAGCCGGAGCGGCGTGCTGGCGACGAGCGCCTCGACGTCGTCGGCGGAGCGTCCTCGCTCCTTGAGCAGCGCGAACGCGGCCTCGAACGACTGCTTGCCGCCGGCGGTGCTCGCGCGGCGGCGGCGCACGCGCGCGTGCTCCTCGGCGAGGTTCACGAGGTTGAAGTAGAGGCCGAACGCGCGGACGAGCGTCTCGAGCTCGGCGGCGCTCAGGCCCGCGAGCCGCGCGGCGACGTCGGAGGTGTCCTGGCCGGCGCGCCGGCGCTCGACGAGCGTCTGGCGCAGGGACTCGACGAGGTCGAACGCGTCCTCCCCCGCCTGCTCTTTGAGGACGTCGCCGAGCAGCGCGCCGAGGTCGCGGACGTCATCGTGGAGCTCGCGCATGCGGCGAGCCTTTCACGTCGACGTCGGGCGAGCCAAGCGGCCGGACGCCGAGGGCGCGTCAGGCGAGGGCGGACAGCGAGTTGAAAAAGCCCATGCGCTTGGCGACCTGCGCGCCGGGGTTGCCGGGGACTTCGTAGTTGCGCACGAGGGCGTCCACCATCTGCTGCGGGCTCGAGTTGCCGAGCAGCGCGTTCTTGGTCTTGGAGAAGCGCGGGTTGTGGGTGATCTCCCAGACGGCGGCCTTGGTCTGCTCGGCCACCGTCATGTCCTTCGGCTCCTTGCCGAACTCCTTCTTGATGGCGGCGGCGCGCCCCGGATCCCACTGCACAATCCCCTGGGACATGTGGCGCACGTCCCAATGATTGTCGTTGGGCTTCGACAGCGACTCACCGGTCATGTTCGCGACGAGCGCGCGCGCCGCGGTCGGGCTCAGCGGGGGCACGCCGTGCGCCGGGTCGCCCTGGAGCGCGGCCTGGTAGGCCTCCTTCTGGTTCGCCGAGAGGCTGCCGCTCGGGATGCCGACGGCGTCCTCGACCCCCTGGCGCATGCGCGTGAGCATGCCGGGCTGCTGCGGCCCGGGCGCTTCACGCCGCGAGACCGACGACAGGCCGCCGGCGCCGGCAGCGCTGCCGCCGCTCGTGCCTCCGGCGTTGCCGACGCTGCCCGTCGACGACGCGGTGCGGTTGTTGTTCTGGTTCTGCGCCGCCTGGACGAGCGCGAGCAGCGTCTCCAGGTCGAGGTGCCCCGTGGGGTTGATGCCCGCGGCCTCCTGGAGCTTCTTGATGGCGTCCATCGTCTTCGGGTCTTCGAGGGTGTCGCCGGTCTCGAGCCCGAGCTTCCTGAGGTCTCCGATGGCGTCGACGTTCTGGAGCGCCTGCGAGAGCTTGCCGAGGTCGAGCGGGGTGTTCGGGTCGAGCCCGAGCGCCTGCTTGAGCGACTGCAGCCCCTTCATCATCTCCGGATCGGTGGCGCCGAGCGTCAGGCCGAGGTCCTGGACGTTGGCGTTGCCCGCGAGCTTCTGGACGCCGGGGAGCGCGGGGGCGCCGAGCGTTCGTGCCGTGCCGCCGTGGGTGAAGGTGGCGGCCGCCTGCTGCGCCTTCTTCTGACACAGGAGCGACTCCGGATCGTCCGTGGCTGCGTTGAGGGCGCCGGGTCGAACGCCGCCAATCTCGAGGGACATGGGGGCTCCTGGTCCGTAGGGGTGACGCGGCGGTTATCGGCGCCGGTCCCGGCCCCCGCCATGTCCCACATCCCGTTGGCCGACGCGTCAGCGCTTCTTTTTGACGGGGGGCTTGGCGGCCGGCTTCTTCGCGGACTTGGGCGCCGGCTTGCCCGAGGGCTTCTTGGCGGCCGGCGCCTTCTTGGCCGGGGCAGCCGCGGCCTTCTTGGGCGCCGCCTTGGGGGCGGCCTTGGCCGGCGCGGCCTTCGCGGGCTTGACCGGCATGGCCGAGCGCGGGGCGGCCGGGGCGGGCCGCGTGGCCTGGCGCGGGGGGTTGGCGGGCTGCGCGCGGGCGCGTTCGGCGGCGGCGGCGGCCTCGCGGGCCTTCTGGGCGTCCGCCTCGTTCTTGGGGATGGGCTTGGCGGTGCGCCGCTCCTTGATGGTCTGTGGGGCCACCGGCGGCCACGGCGACCGGGACTTCTTTTCGTCCTTGTCGTTGCGCCACAGGACGCAGGTGATGGTCCCCTGCATGACGCTGTCGTGGTTCTGGTTCTCGGCCCAGACGTCGACGTCGACGCGGGCCTCGCCGTTGCTCTCGTAGCGCTCGGCGACCATCCCCGTCATGCGCAGGATGTCGCCCGGCCACACGAGCTTCCGGAAGCGCCCGGACACGCTCAGGATGCGGCCGTTCTCGAGCCACTTGCCGACGGCCTCGGTGGCGAAGGACAGCGCGATGGCGCCGTGGGCGAAGACGCCGCCGTAGCCCGCGCCCTTGGCGAAGTCGTCGTCGAGGTGCAGCGGGCTCCAGTCCTGCGACGCCCCGGCGAACTTGGCGATCTGCACGCGCGTGACAGCCGGCTTCGACACCGGCGTCACTTGCTCGCCCTTTTCAATCGAATCCCAATACAGCTTGGGCATCAGCGCCTCGGCAGCCCGCCGCGGACAACGAGAGTGCGCTGGGCCTCGAAGCGGACGTCGTCGGCTCGCTTGCCGGTGCCCACGACGTCGATCACGACGAACCCCATGGGGTTCCCGCTGGCCTGCTGCTCGTACACGTCCCGCAGCGTTGTGGTGATTGTGAGCTCGTCGCCGACGCACACCGGCGCGAACATGCTGACGTATTCCTGCGCGTGAAGCACCTGCTTGGGTTTCAGCTCGAGCAGGTCGATGACGTGCTGGAAGTCGCCGAGGGTGGCGGCGGCGGCGTGCGGGAGCATGAGCCCGGAGAGGCCGGCGGAATGCGCCACCTTCTCGTCCACGGACATCGGGTCGGTGACCTCGAGCGCATCCACGAAGCGCTGCACGAGCCCTCGCTCGACCACGATTGTCTTTTGGACCTTTTCGCCAAGATGGGCTTTATGCTTCATCTTTTCAAGGACCTACGCGACAACGCAAAGCGTCAAAAGTGCCTGTTCCAGCCTCTAACGTGCATCAGACCTGAGCGAAAAGCAAGAAAGATCAATGTTCTTTTGAGCGGCGGTTCAACAGGAACTTCACCGGGTCTTCGCGCAAGCCCTTCAAAACGGCGTGGAGGTCCGACGCCGCCTCTTCGTCCCAGAAGAGCTTGCCGGCGCCGCCGCGCTTGTCCTCGACGGCGCCGAGCAGCCTGTCGGCGCGCTTCATCACAGCGTCGAGGGAGCGCATGGCCTGCGTGACGTTCGCGAGGAGCTGCGCCTGCTTGTGCGGGTCGGCGAGCGCGGGCTGCTTGTCGAGCAGGTCGAGCGCCTTGTCGACGCGGGCGATGGCGTCCTTGCCCTCGGCGAGGAGCGCGGGCACCTGATCGGATTCGAGCTTCGCGGTGGCGTCGAGGACGCCGGGCAATCGATCGAACGTCCCGCGCAGCGCGCGCCCGTCGCCGACCCCGACGGCCGCGCCGTGGACCAGCGCGCGCAGGTCGTCGGTGAAGGCGCGCAGGTCGTCGCCGCCCGGGACGTCGTCGTGCGCGAGCAGCGAATCGAGGCGCCGCATCAACGCCGACAGCGAGCGCATGAGCTCGATCGCCTCCTGCGATTTGGGCAGGAGCTCTTCGAATTTGCCGAGCAGTCCCGAGGCTCGGGACAGCAGCAAATCCGGTCGATCCTGGGAAATCCCATCGATGCGGGCGCCGTCCGCGAGGCGCGCGCCGCCGGGGACCGGCTCGAGGTCGAGGTAGTGCTCGCCGAGGACGCCGAGGGTGGTCACGCGGAAGCGCGCGCGGTCGGTGACGACGGGCATCGCGCGCTCCTCGATGCGCGCACGCACGCGCACCATCTTGTCGGGGCCGGCGGCCCGGTCCTGACCGGCGAGCAGCACGACGTCCTGGACGGCGCCGACCTCCACGCCCGACAGCCGCACCGACGCGCCCGGCTTGATGGGGCCCGCGAAGGCGAAGTCGACGTCGATGGTCTCGCCGCGCACGATCTTGAGCGGCCCGGTGACGACGAGGATCGCGACGAGGATCCCCATGGACACCAGGGCGAGGAGCCCCACGCGGAACGCGCGCGCCCGGTCCGCCGCTCGCGCCGGCCTCGGCTCCGTCACGCGGCCTCCCGGTGGACGCGGCCGCCGTCGACACGCACCACGTCGGGGCGCAGGCGCAGGAGCGTTCGCGGGCTGTGGGTGATGACGATGAGCGTGGTGCCCGTCAGGGCCGCGAGCGCGTCGTCCACCTGGCGCGCCGCCACGGGATCGAGGCCCGTGGTGGGCTCGTCGACGACGAGGACGCCGGGCTTCAAGCACAGCGCGCGCGCGAGCGAGACGCGCTTTTGCTGGGCGATCGACAAGGACGCCGGGGCCGCCCGGCGCACGTCGTCGAGGCCGAGCTCGGAGAGGGCGGCGTCGACGCGGGCCTGCGCTTCGTCGCGGGACACGTCCTGGCGGTCCACGGCGAACGCGACGTTCTCCTCGACGTCGAGGGTGTCGAGCAGCGCGGGGTCCTGGTGCACGAAGACGAGCGGCGGCGCGGAGACGTGCACGCGGCCCTTCGCGAGCGGCAAGAGGCCCGCCGCGGCCTTCATGAGCACGCTCTTGCCCGCGCCCGATCGCCCGACGACGGCGTGCACCCGGTCGCGCGCGAACGACAGCGTGACGTCGTCAATGACCACCCGGCCGCCGAGGGCGACCGTGACGCCTTCGAGCGCGAGCGCCGGTGTGTCGTGGGACGCGGCCTCGCCCGCCGCGGGGACGTCCTCGACCGTCATACGGCGCTCCTGCCGACGAACCACGCGACGTCGAACAACACGCTGGCGATGAGGCACGCGACGACGCCGCCGACGACGGCGTTGGTGGCGGCGCGGCCGACGGCTTCGGCGCCGCCGCGCGCGCGCAGCGCCGTGCGCACGGCCATCACGAACACGAGCGCGCCGTTGACGGCGCACTTGGCGACGAGGAGGCCGAGGCCCGCGAGCGTGACGGCCTCCGGGTGAAAGAACGTGAACGGGTTCACGCCGCTTCGGCCCCACAGGGTGATCACGCCGGCGATCTCCCAGGAGACGAAGCCGAGGAGCCCGAGGCCGACGGCGCCGGCGACGAGGGCGGCGCCCATGGGGGCGAGCACGCTGCGCGCGGGGTCGAGCCCGAACAGCGAGAGCGCGTCGAGCGTGTCCTCGGACTGCAGCGTGGCCACCTCCGCGGCGAAGCCGGCGCCGACGCGCTGCGCGAGGGTGAGCGCGACGATGAGCGGGCCGAACTCCTCGACGCCCAGCACGATGTACTCGGGCCCGATGAAGCTCTGGTCGCCGAGCAGCCGCATGGCCTGCCGCGCGGCTTGATCGCCGAGCGCGACGCCGACGGCCGCGACGGTGACGGTGACGAGCAGGAGCGACCCGGGCAGCACCTCGTCGAGCCGGCGGAGCAGCGCGCGGCCGTCGAGGCGCCAGGGCGTGAGCGCGAACGTGAGCGCGCGCGTCGTCGACGCCAGCGCGAGCTGCGGCGCGGCGGCGGTCATGACGCGCCTCCGACGAGGGACAGCGCCGCGTTGAGGACCATGACGCCACACAGGGAGAGCACGCTGCCCGCGTAGACGGCGCGGCCGATGGCGCCGGCGGAGCAATCGGCGCTCCTCTCGACCGAGACGCCCGCGTGGCACGACGACAGCCCGACGACGGCGCCGAAGAGCGTCATGCGCACGAGGCCGTTGGCGAGGGACGCGGGCTCGAGGTACTCGACGAACGACCACCAGCTCGTGGCGATGGATTGGCCGCCGACGAGGTCGGCGACGACGAAGCCGACGGCGAGCACGACGCTGCACGAGGGCACGTACAAGAGCGCGGACGCGGCGACGGTGGCGACCACGCGCGGCGCGATGAGCACGCGCTCGGGGTCGAGGCCGAGGGCGCGCACGGCGTCGAGGCGCTCGCGGGCGGCCATCATGGCGACCTCGGCCGTGTTGCGGGCGCCGGTGCGCGCGGCGAGCCCGACGCCGAGGAGGAGCGGGCCGACGTCGCGGTACGACGACAGCGCGGCCGCCCAACCAAAGACCTCGCCGGCGGCGTACCGCTTGATGTAGCCGAGGCCCTGCATGGCGACGATGCCGCCGACGGCGGTACAGGCGACGAGCATGAGGGGCAGCGCGTCCCTGAGCAGGCGATCGAGCTGGCGCAGCGTCTCGCGCCCGTCGACCTTGAGGCGCACCATGCCGTCGACGGTCTGCGCCGCGCGCACGAGGATCGCGCCGAGCTCCTCGATGACGAACATCACGCGGAACCCGAGCGCCGTGATCAGCGGCGCGCCCAGCGCCAGGGGCAGCGCGGCCGTCGTCGGAGGGTGCGCACGCCTGATCACGCCGCCCTCCGCCGTCCGGGGGACACCGGTGCCGTCACGGGGAGGCCTCGACGGGGGCGAACGCGGCGGTGCGCGCGTCGGCGGCGAGCGCCGCGGGCGTGCCGAGGAAGACCGGCTTTCCCTCCTCGAGGACGAGGGCCTGCGCGCAGCGCGGGAGCACGACGTCGACGTCCTGGGTGGCGATGACGACGCAGCGCTCGCGCTCGCCTTCGAGGAGGAGCGCGAGCACCTCGGCGGCGGTGTCGGGGTCGAGGCCGGCGGTGGGGTCGTCCGCGAGGAGCAACGCGGGGGCGACCGCGAGCGCGCGCGCGATGCCGACGCGCTTCTTCATGCCGCCGGAGAGCTGCCGCGGCAGCTTGTCGGCGTCGGTGCCGAGGCCGACGCGCGCGAGCGCCTCGCGCGCGGCCTCCCGCTCGGCGACGACGGCGACGTTGCCCAGGGCGGTCTTCGCGTCGTCGAGCGCGTCGCGCTGAAAGACCATCGCCACGCGCCCCGCCGGCGTCGCGAGCGCGCCCTCGCTCCCGCACAGCCCGGCGAGCGCCGCGAGCAGCAACGACTTGCCGGCGCCCGGCCCGCCGAGGACCGCGAGCGGCGCCCCCGGCTGCACCGTGAACGACAGCGGCCCGAGCGCGAGCCCGCCGCGCCCGCGGGCCGACAGCCCGTCGACGACGAGCCGCGCTCCCGCGTCGGCTGCCGCGGTCCCGCGCGCGCCGTCGTCTGCCTCGCCGGTCATTGGCCCTCACCGCCGGCGTCGTAGGGCGGGGGCTTGCCCCCCGCGTCGGGCTGGACCAAGCGGCGCCGCCCGCCGGCCGCGAGGAGGCCCCGCACGGTCAGCTTCGGCAGGCGCCCGCCCGTCAGGTACCAGGCGAAGGCGACGCCGAAGCAGCCGCCGGCGACGACGAAGAGCGCGGCCGCGATGAGCGGAGCCATCACGAGGGACACGCCGGCGCGGGTGAGGATGTCGAAGCCGCCGAGGATGCAGGCGGCGGCGAGGGCGCCGCCGAAGATGGTCATGCCCAGGCCGCGCAGCGCGTTTTGCAACCCGTCGAGGTCGGCGCTCTTGACGACGACCTGCACCTGGCCACGCTCGAGATCCATGAGCGCCTGGCCGAGCTGCAGCGGCACCTCCTGCACGAGGAGCCCGAGCTGCAGCGCGGTGCGCAGCCCGCCGGCCTTCCACTGCCGCGGGTCCACGCGCTCCATGAGGAGCTCTTCGGCGCGTCGGGTGAGCACCGGGCCGGGGTCGAAGCCCGGATGCAAGGTGCGCACGATGCCTTCGATGGACACGCTCGCCTTCGACAGGATGGCGAACTCGCGGGGCAGGCGGACGCCGAACCTCGTCGACAGCTCGACGAGGTCGGAGAAGACGCCGGCGGTGCTCACCTCGGACACCGTGAGCCCGAGGTAGCGATCGAGCAGCCGCGCCACCTGCGTGCGCAGGTGTGCGATCTCGATGCGCTTGTCGCTCTCGCCGATGCGCACGATCAGGCGGGCGAGGGTGTCGGCGTCGCGCAGCGACAGCGCGAGGAGCACGAGGAGCAGGCGGTCCTGCGTCTCCCGCGACACGCGTCCGACGAGGCCGAAGTCGATGAAGGCGATCTTGCCGTCGTCGGTGACGAGGAGGTTCCCGGGGTGGGGATCGCCGTGGAACATGCCGTCGATGAACACGTGCTCGAAGGCCACCTCGACGAGGCGCTCGATGATCGTCTCGGCCTCGGGGGTGCCCTTCAGCTCCGTGATGCGCCGGCCGTGGATGCGCTCCATCACGAGCACCGTCGCCGACGACAGCTCCGGATACGGCCGCGGCACGTGGACCCCGGTGCGCGTCGCGTTGGCGGTGGCGAACGCGCGCAGGTTCCTCAGCTCGGACGTGAAGTCGAGCTCCACGCGCAGCGCCTCCTGGAACTCGCGCACGAAGTCGGCGGTGTGGTACCGGTGCGCCTCTTCGACGACGCGCTCGAGCAACTGTGCGAGCACCACGAGCATCTCGGCGTCGCGCTTGACCTGCTCCTGGATGCCCGGCCGTTGCACCTTGATGACGATGTCGTCGCCGGAGGGGAGCTTGGCGGCGTGCACCTGCGCCATCGACGCCGACGCCAGCGCGGTCTCGTCGACGGACGCGAACACCTCGTGCATGGGCCGGCCGAGCGCGCGCTCGACCTGCGCCCGCACGTCGGCGAAGGGAAAGGGCGGCACCTGATCCTGCAGGCGCGACAAGGCGGTGATGAAGTCGGCGGGGAGGAGGTCGCCGCGCGTGGACAGGATCTGCCCGAGCTTCACGAACGTGGGCCCGAGGTCCTCGAGCATGGTGGCGAAGCGCTCCGCCGCCGGCCGCTGGTCGACGCCGCGGCCCGTGTCCCGCACGAAGCGGCGCACGAGCGGGATGGTGCGCATGGACGGCGCAAAGCCGTGCCGCGCCATCACCGCCGCGATCTCGCGGAGCCGCCCGAGCCGCGACGTCGCATGCTCGAGCGCGCGCTCCTGTGCCTCCGGCCGGGGGTCCGCCGCCATGAGCCCGCACGATCGCAGCCCCCATCATCGCAAGCCAGAAAACGGCGCGAGGGCACGGCGGAGCTGCCGCCGAAGCCGGCGCGCGGGCCCGAGCTGGCAACGCCGTCGAGCCAAAAAAAGCGCGGCGGAGCTGCCGCCGAAGCCGGCGCGCACGTGAGCTCACGTTGGCGAGCCCGGGGAGCGCGCCGGCTTCGAAGGCAGCTCCGCCGCTCCGGGCGCCCGGAGGGCGCGGCTGTTCGCGAGCGTGAGCGAGCAAAAACCGCTACGATCCTCGCGCATGAGCGGGCGCACCTACATCGCCATCGCGGGGAACATCGGCGCCGGCAAGTCCACGCTCGTCGAGTTCCTCTGCCGCACCTACGGCGTTCCGCCGTTCTTCGAGCCCAACGAGGACAACCCCTACCTCGCCGACTTCTACGAGGACATGAAGGGGTGGGCGTTCCACTCGCAGGTCTTCTTCCTCACGCACAAGTTCCGCATCCACCAGGAGCTCGACAAGACGCCGGGCATCGTGGTGCAGGACCGGACGATCTACGAGGACGCCGAGGTCTTCGCGCACGCGCTGCACAGGAGCGGCAAGCTCACCGAGCGCGACTGGAAGACGTACTGCGAGCTGTACGAGACCATCTGCAACGCCATCCAGCCGCCGGACCTGATGGTGTATTTGAAGTGCTCGCTCAAGACCACCAAGCAGCGCATCAAGCTGCGCGGGCGCGACATGGAGCAGAGCATCCCCACGTCGTACTTGAAGCTCCTTCAGGAGAGCTACGACGCGTGGTTCGCGCGCTGGAAGAAGAGCGAGGTCCTCGAGATCGACACCGACAAGCTCGACTACGTGAGCGACCTCGTCGATCGCCTCGACGTCCTCGCGCGCCTCGAGCGCTACCTGCCCCGCACCCGCGCGGCCTGAACGAACGCTGCGCGCTCCGTCGCTGCGCGCTCCTACATCGGCGCCGTGGGCGTTGGCGCCGCGGTTGTGTGCGCTCACCCTGAGCGAACGCGCTGCCACGCCGCCCTCCCGTCGGCCCAGGTCGAGGCGCGAGCGGCATGAGCCGTGCATCAGACGGCGCATGCTCCACCGATTCATCGACGACATCCACACCGTCTCCGACATGCTCGACGCGACCGCGCCGCGCGAGACCGCGGCGGTGCTGCGCGCGAGCCTCGATGAGCTCGCCGCCGACGTCGCCCACGCGCGCGCCGCCGGCCCCCTCGACGCGCACATCGTCGACGCGGCCGTGCTCTTCGACGCGGTCCAGGACGTGCGCCGCCTCGCGGGCGTCCTCGATCCCGACCTGCGAGCGGTGGCCGAGCGCGTCGACCGCCTGCTCAAGGACATCACCGCCGCCGTCGCCGACGACCTCAGCGCGGCCGCCCTCGATGACGCGACCGGCGAGACTCCGGCCGCGGCGCCGCCGGCTTTTGAGCCCCGCGCGTCTTCTTGACGGCCCCCGCCGCCTTGCCCGGCCCCGCGCGCGGCGCGGCGCGTGTGTCGCTGCGCTTGAACTTCTCCACGAGCGCCGCGATGGGCGCGGCGTCGATGCCGCGCTCGGCGAGCGCGCGCGAAAACGCCTGGGGCACCGGCGCCGTCACGAACGCGCGGCCGCCCTGCGGCAAAGGGAACGAGAGGCAGAGCGCGAGGAGGCCGATGCCGGCGGCGTCGGGCCAGCGGGTGGTGGCGCCGTAGGCGACGTCGCCGGCGATGGGGTGGCCGACGTGCGCGAGGTGGCAGCGGATCTGGTGCATGCGCCCGGTCTCCGGCCGGCACTCGAGCAGCGCGCCCCCGGCTTCGCCCGCGGCACGCGCGAGGACGCGGACGCGGGTGAGCGCTCGCACGCCCTGTTCGTCGACGGTCTGGTGCGCGAGCGGCCCCTTCCTGGCGCCGGGGTCGTCGATGCGCGACAGGCGCGCGTCGATGTCGAGCTTGTCCCACGGGGGCGACCCCTCGACGAGCGCGAGGTAGCGCTTGTCGACGAGGTGCCGGCGGAACGCCTCCGACAACGCCTGCTGCCCGAACGGCGTCTTGGCCACGACGCAGACGCCGCTGGTGACACGATCGAGGCGGTGAACGGGGCGCGCGGCCGGGGACCGCTCCTGCGCGACGTCGAGGAGCGTCGGCCGCGGCACGCCACGCCCGGCGACCACCGTCATGCCCGCGGGCTTCACGAACACCGCGTGGTGCGGCCCTTCGTCCACCAGCGTCGCGCTCGATTTGCGACTGGAGGGAGCGGCCGCGTTCAATTGAGCGACAGGATGAGCGGGATGCGCGCGTCGGTCGGTGGCCCCGGGAACGGCGCGAACTTCCACTTCTTCGCGGCGCGCACGATGCACTCGCCGCCGGGCGACGCCTGGGTGAGCGCGTCCTCGAAGCGCGCGCCGGAGACCCTGCCGTTCGGCTCCACGCCGACGACGAGGTACTTCTTGCCGTGCGGCACGCTGCCGCTCTTGGCCGCCTTCTCGATGCAGTCCTGGATGGCGGGCTGGTTCTGCTTCACCACCGCGGCGACGTTCTCCGGATCGAGATCGCTGCCGTCGATGAGCGTCTTTGTGGCCGCGGGCGCGTGCAGCGTGACCGCCGCCGCGTGCTTCTCGTCGTGCTGGAGCAACGCGAGCGAGGCGCGCTCCTTGGCGGAGATGTCCGCGGCGAGGCCGCCGCCGACGTCCGCGTGCGCGACGCCGCCGCTGCCGCTGCCGCCGCCGGTGTTGAACGCGCCGCTGAGATCGGAGGCGCTCACGCCGCCGGCGGCGCGGGCGCGGTGGCGGGCGGCGTTTTGCGCGCGCACCTTCTTTTCGCACAGCGCCGGGTCCGGCATCAGCTTGCACTTGAGCTTGGGATCCTCGTCGCCGCTGTCCCAGGCGACTTGCTCGGGCGGCTTGAAGTCGTCGTGCTTCTGGGCGACGACGGCGATGGCGCTGTGCAGGCCGGGGATCTCGATGACCTCGTTGTAGTCGAGGAAGCAGACGCCGGCCAGGAGCAGGAGGCCGCCGACGGCGACGCCGGCGTACATGCGCTGCTTCTTGGCGCGGTTTTGCAGACCCGCCTGCATGATGAACACGCGGGTGCTGTCGCGCGGCGGCTGATCGCCGAAGCCGGGGTTGCTCACGGCGGCGAAGGGATCGTTGACGGGGATGCCCGTCGCGGACTCGCGCGCGCGCTTGGCCTCGTCGAACGGAATGATCTCCGCGCCGGCCTGGCCCTCCTCCGACGGCGGTGGCGGCGGCGGCCGCTTGGGCGGCGGCGCCGGCCGCGCCTCCTCGAGCAGGAACGAGAACTGCGGGACCTCGCGCAGGCGCGTCCACGCCGACATGGTCTCGTTCCACAGATAGGTGCGCTCGGTGATCCGTCCCTCGCGGTACAGGCGCGTCACGTCGTCGCGCTTGGCGGGGCCGTGCTGCTTGCCCTTGATGGCCACGTACCAGTCGACGTCGGCGCCGCGGGGCGGCGGTCGCCGCGCGGGCGGCGGGGACGGTGACGTCGTTCGGCGATTGGACGGAGCAGCCGTGCTTGATCGCGGCGCCGCGGCGGCGGGGGCGCCGCCGGCAGACTGCGCCACCGCCTGGTGGGAGCCCGACAACGCGCCCGGCTCGCGCACGACGAGGATGTTGCCGCAGGTCTTGCAGCGGATCTTCAAGACCTTGCCGCGCACCTTCTCGTCGCCGATCGAATACCGCGTCTGGCAGCGGTCACAGCTGAACTTCACGTAGTCACCCGGGGTCGGCCGAGGATAGCAACGCGCGGTTGTCTTCGTCGATCTCCCACCTTATCTGGCCCCCATGATTCGGCGAGTGGGAATCCTCACAGGCGGTGGCGACTGCCCTGGCTTGAACGCAGTGATCCGCGCCGTCGTCACGCGTGCGGAGCAGGTCGGGGTCGAGATCCTCGGGATCCGCGGCGGCTGGCGCGGCTTCCTCGAGAACGACACCGAGGTCCTCACGCGCATGCGCACGCGCGGCATCCTCCACGAGGGCGGCACCATCCTCGGGACCACCCGGGCCAACCCGTTCCAGGTCAAGGGCGGCCCCGAGCGCGTCGACGCGGCCTTCCGCGCCTGGCGCCTCGACGGTCTGATCGCGGTCGGCGGGGAGGGGACACTGACGCTTGCCACGCGGTTCCACGAGCGCGGCCTTCGCGTGGTGGGCGTCCCCAAGACCATCGACAACGATCTCGACGGAACCGAGGTCACGTTCGGCTTCGACACCGCCGTCTCCGTCGCCACGGATCTCATCGATCGGCTGCGCACCACCGCGGAGGCGCATGAGCGCGTGATGGTCGTCGAGGTCATGGGCCGAAACGCCGGCTGGATCGCCGTGCACGCCGGCCTCGCCGGCGGCGCCGACGTCATCGTCGTGCCGGAGCGCCCGGCCACCATCGACGACATCGTCCAGGTGGTGCTGACGCGCCGCGCCGAGGGCAAGCACTTCTCGCTCGTCGTCATCGCCGAGGGGGCGCTGATCCAGGAGAAGGAGGGGGTGTCACCGCACCTCGTCCTCGCCAACAACGAGCCCGACGCGTTCGGGCGCCCCCGCCTCGGCGGCGTCGCCAACTACGTCGCGCGGTGCGTCGAGGACGCCACGGGCATCGAGACGCGCGTGACCGTCCTCGGCCATGTCCAGCGCGGCGGCATCCCCACCGCGCGCGACCGCGTGCTCGCGCTGCGCTACGGCGTGCGCGCCATGGACGTCATCGCGGAAGGCCAAAGCGGCGTGATGGTGTCCTTGCGCGCCGACCAGATCGTGGTGGTGCCGCTGTCGGAGGCCACCAAGCAGCGCAAGCTCGTCGACGACGCGTGGCTCGCCCTCGCGGACGTCTTCACCGACGTCAAGTACGCCCGCGGAAAGAGCGAGGGCCCCCGCGCCGCCACGGCGGAGTGACGGCGCTCAGCCCTCGAGGACGCGCGCCGCGAGCCCGTCGAGGTGATCGCCGGGCGACATGACGAACTCGCAGCGGGCGTCGCCGCGCGCGAGGCAGCGGATTTCGCGCGCGTGCAGGTCGAGGTCGAACGCCTCGGAGCACCAACCCGCCGAGTACCCCGCGGAGAACAGGCACGCGGGCTCCGTGACGGTGCGCCCGTTGGCCGCGAGCACCTCCGACTCGAAGGTGTTCGGGTGGACGTAGTGCAAGCAGTAGCTGTCGTCGGGCGTGGGGGCGCTGTCGGGGAGGATGTCCACGAAGGCCCAACCCGCGTGCGCGAAGTGCACCGGCCCCGCCGCCAGCCGCGCGACGCCGTCGGTGACGCCGAGGCGGGCGGAGAACACGCCGCAGTCGGCGCGCCCAATCTCGCGGGCGGTGTTGTACAGGAGCTCGCGAGCCGCCTCCTTGCCGAAGCTCTGCTCGAGGGCGTGCGACCAGGCGAGGTAGAAGCTCTCGGCCCGCATCAGCACATAGCGGTCCTCGCCGACGTGGATGGTGCCCTCCTCGGGGTTGCGCCGAAAGCGCGAGAACAGGCTCTCGACAAAGCCCTCCGCGACGGCGAACGACGGCTCGAACCGCTCCGGCACGCGGACGCTCTTGAGCATCGTGTCCTCCTGCTTCACTTCAGAAGATATCGTCGTCGTCGGAGCTGCGGAAGCGGGCGACCCGCGTCAGCGCTTGGCGAGGAAGCGGGCCTGGATGAGCAGCGCGTCCGGGTTCACCGGCTTGTTGACGACGAGGCTCGCTCCCAGGCGCAGCAACCGGTCGTTGACCTTGCCGCGCGCGCCGAGGACGAAGCAGTGCACGTGGTTCTTTCCCGCCCAGCGCACGACGCCCTCGGCGCCGTCGGAGGCGGCGTCGAGCACGACGAGATTGGGGGGCGGATCGCCCTCGATGATCTCGCCCGCGGTCGCCGCGCTCCGGACGCGGCAGCCGCCGCGCGCGAACACCTCGGTGAGGTGGGCGCGGAAGGCTTCGTCATCGTCGCGCACCACCACCGAGAGCGAGGTGCGCGCGAGACCGGCCATGGCCAGCTCGTCGCGCAGCTCCTCGAGGCGGACGGGCTTTTGCAGGAAGTGATCGGCGCCCGCCTCCTCGGAGCGCGCGCGCCACTCGCGCGGCTCGAGGGCGGACATGACGATGACGGGGAGGTCGGGCGCCGAAGCGCGGATCGCGCGAATGACCTCGAGCCCGTCGATGTCCGGCAGGTTGAGATCACAGAGGGCGACGTCGAGCTCGAGCAGCGCGGCGCTCAACGCGAGCCGCCCGGACGCGCAAGTGACGACCTCGTGGCCGTCGGCGCGCAGGGCCTTGGCGCACATCCGGAGGATGTCCGGATCATCGTCGACGACGAGGATCCTCATGGGCGGCCGGCGCCGGCTGCGATCTCGATGGCGTGGCCGATGATGGTGAAGCCACGCTCCTTCAAGTGAGCGACGAGCCCGTCGACGTGATCGTGCACCGCGCGGCGGGCGGCGGCGTCCTCTACGACGAACGTGGCGTGCATGCCCTCCGGCGTGCGCTTGAGCTTCATGTGCAACCCCCCGAGCACCTCGGCCTTGAACACGAGGTGAACCTCGTGACCGCCGCTCGACGATTCTTCAGCGGACACGAACACCATGTCCACCAGCTCGCCGAGCATCTCCTCCGTGCCCGGCGGGGGCGGCGCGAGGTCCCCGCCGTCCTCGAGCGCCGCCGGCGCCGCGCCGGCCGCCTGCCGCGCGATGTCCGGCGGCGCGCGCAGCACCGCGGGCCCCACGACGAACGGCCCCTCGGGGGCCTCCCTGGCGGCCGCGGCCTGCCCCGCGGGCTGGCGCGACGCGCCGAGCCGCGCGAGGGCGGCGCGCGCCTTCGGGTAGCGCTCGGCGGCCTTCAGGCCTCGGCCCCGCGGCGCAGGCCGTGACGGCGGGCGAGAACCCAGAAGTTCTTGCGATCGATGCCCGCGATGCGCGCGGCCTCGCTCATGTTGCCGTCGGCGCGCTCGAGGACGCGTCGCAGGTAGTCGCGCTCGAACTCGGCGACGACGCGGCGCTTCTCGTCGCGGAACGTGCCCGCCTGCGGCGGGGCGAACGCCGCCGGCCCGCCGTCGCCGATGTCGATGACGTGGATGATGGGCTCGGTGGCGAGCACCACGAGCTGTTGCACCCGGTTTTCGAGCTCGCGCACGTTGCCCGGCCACAGGTGCGCCTTGAGCTGCGACAGCGCCGCCGGCGAGAAGCCGCGCACGTCCTTGTCGTACAGGCGGCGGAAGGTGTTCAGGAAGTATGACGCGAGCACCGGGATGTCGTCGCTGCGCTCGCGCAGCGGCGGCACCAGGATGGGCACGATGTTCAAGCGATAGTAGAGGTCCTCGCGGAACAGCCCGTCGTGGACCATCTGCTTGAGGTCGCGGTTGGTGGCCGCGATGATCCGGACGTCGGCGCGCAGCGGCTTGGGCGAGCCGAGCGGCTTGTACTCCTTGGACTGCAGGAAGCGCAGCAGCTTCACCTGCACGGCTGGCGACACCTCGCCAATCTCGTCGAGGAAGAGCGTGCCGCCGTTGGCCTCCTCGACGAGGCCGGCGGTGTCGCGGTGGGCGTCGGTGAAGGCGCCGCGCTTGTATCCGAACAGCTCGCTCTCGAGCAGGGTGTCGGAGAGCGCGCCGCAGTTGACGGCGACGAAGCGCTTGTGGCGCCGGCGCGACAGCTCGTGGATGCGCCGCGCGACCAGCTCCTTGCCGGTGCCGGACTCACCGGTGACGAGGACGGTGGCGTCGGTCTGCGCGGTCATGGGCAGCCGCCGCAGCAGCGACGTGAGCGCGGGCGTGTCGCCGATGATGAGCGTCTCGCCCGACGCGAGCATGCTCGCACGCAGCTCCTTCACCTCGCGCGCGAGGCTGACGCGCTCGAGGAGGCCGCGCAGGCGGTGGCTGAACACCTCGTGCGAGATGGGCTTGGTGATGTAGTCGTCGGCGCCGCGCTTCAGGAAGCGCACGGCGTCGTCGACGGTGGGCTGCGCGGTCATGATGAGCACCGGCGTCTCCGGGCTCTGCTTCTTCACCTCTTCGAGCACCTTCTCGCCGGAGACGTCGGGCATGAGCACGTCGGTGACGATGGCGTCGATGTCGCCCTGGGCAAAGCGCGCGAGGGCCGCGCGGCCGCTCTCCGCGAAGACGGCCGTGAACGGCTCGCCGCGGCAGTACAGCTCGAGGAGGAACCTCGTCTGCGCGTCGTCGTCGGCGATGAGCACGAGCATCGGCGAGGACGATATCGAAGGACCCTCCGTCGCGCACGCCCCGCGGCGTGCTGCGCCCGTCAGATCACCCGCACCCGCACGACGCCATCGTCTTGCCCCGGGGTGACGAGGACGGCGTTGTCGGCGCAGGCGAGGGCGACGCCGTGGTCGACTTCGTCGCGCGCGGGGCCGCAGTCCTCGCGCGCGCCGCCCTCGAACGGCTCGCGCCACGCGCGCCCCTCGTCGAGGATCACAGCGCGCCGCGCGCTCGTCATGCGACGGGAGGGAGGGGCCGCGCGCGGTCCGCGCGAACGCGTCGACGGCGTCGCGGAGCCCGCGGGTGCTCGCCGGCGTCCCGTCCCACACGACGCGCCCCGGGCCCGCCCCCGGCGCCGCGAGGGCCGCGTCGATCTCGGCGTCGTCGAGCGCGGCGAGCTCGGGCTCGATCCCGGGCGCGCCGCGCTCGTCCGCGACGAGCAGCACGTCGCGCGCGCTCGCGAGCCAGCGCAGCCACGGCAGCGCGCCGGTGAAGCGCGGCACCACCGCGATCATCGCCGGGCAGGGGGCGCGCGCCGTCCAGCTCTCCCATGACGCCCCGAGGCCGAGCGCCTCGAGGAAGCCGGGCGTGCGCTTGCTGCTCCAGGGGCGCGCGGCGCCGAGATCGAGGAGGTCGACGATGCCGACGCGCGGGAGAGGCATCCGTCCTTCGTGGCACGCCCGAGCGCCGCGGAACAAGCGCCACGGCGCGCACGCTCGGCGCTGCGCAACTCTCCCTTGCGGAGCACGGCTCGTTGCTGCGACAAGGGGCGCGTGAGCGAGCTGCCGCAGGGCGTCAAGGAGAGCATCGACCCCGTCGATCTGCGCATGGTGGCGCACGACCTCTGGCCGCGCCGGCTCATCGAGCGCCGTGACGAGCAACCCGTCACGCTGCCGCAGCGGGTGTTCTGGCCGGACAACGACGACCAGGTCGCCGCCGTCGTGCGCGCCGCGCGCGTCGCGCGCAGGCCGCTCGTCCCCTTCGGCGCCGGCAGCGGCGTGTGCGGCGGCATCTCGCCGACGTCGACGTCGTGGATCCTCGACCTCAAGCGCCTGTCGCGCGTGGTCTCCGTCGACGCCGCCCAGCGCACCTGCGTCGTCGAGGCCGGCGTCATCGGCGAGCGCCTCGAGGAGGCGCTCAACGCGCGCGGCCTCACGCTCGGCCACTTCCCGTCGTCCTTGTATTGCTCCACCGTCGGCGGCTGGGTCGCCACCCGCGGCGCCGGCCAGCTCTCGTCGCGCTACGGCAAGGTCGAGGACATGGTCCTCGCCGTCGAAGGCGTCGACGGCCGCGGCAAGAAGATCCGCGCCGCCGTCGACGAGCCCCAGACCGGCCCCGGCGCGCTCCAGCTCCTGATCGGCTCCGAGGGCGCCCTCGCCGTCATCACGCGCGTCACCTTCAGGGTCCACCCGCTCGCGTCGCACCGCTGGCTGCGCGCCTACGCCTTCGACGACCTCGGCGGCGCCCTCGCCGCGATGCGCGCGGTCATGCAGGGCGGCGAGGCCCCGAGCGTGCTGCGCCTGTACGATCCCAACGACGCCGCCCTCGCCGGCTCCCTGCCGCAGCGCGAGGGCGACCCCGACCGCATCGTCGCCGGCGGCATCGCCCACGCCGACCTCGAGGACAGCGGGCCCAAGCCCGAGACCGACGAGGAGCCCACCCTCTTCGACACCCTCGCCGAGCGCGTCGACGAGCTGGCGCTCTTCGTGCGGCCGCGCGCCGCGCGCAAGATCGTCGGCGAGATCCTCGGGCGCCCCACGCTCGCCAACGCCGTCCTCGACCGCATCCACGCCAAGCCCCGGCTCATCATCGGCCTCGAGGGCCGCGCCGACGAGATCGCCGCGCGCGTGCCCGCGTTGAAGGCGCGGCTGCAGGCCATGGGCGCGCGCGACCTCGGCGACGAGCCCGGCACCCGCTGGCTCATGCACCGCCACCGCGTGAGCTACCGGATGTCGCGCGCGTTCGCCGCCGGCACCTGGGTGGACACGTTCGAGGTGGCCACCGGGTGGGAGGGCGTGGTGCCGCTCTACCGCGACGTGCGCGAGGCGCTGCGCGACGTCGCCGTCGTCATGTGCCACATGAGCCACGCCTATCACGACGGCTGCTCCCTCTACTTCACGTTCGCGGGCTTCGGCGCGCAGGGCTCCGGTCCGCGCTCGGCGCTCTCGCGCTACGACCTCGCGTGGGAGCGCGCGCTCACCGTCGCCCGCCGCCACGGCGCCGCGCTGTCGCACCACCACGGCATCGGCCGCAGCAAGGCGCGCGCGCTCCGCCCGGCGGCGGGGGCCAACGCGCTCCTGCATGCGCTCAAGCGCGAGCTCGACCCCGACGACATCCTGAACCCGGGCGTGCTCGGCCTCGGCGGCGAGGCCGCGCGGTGAAGCACCTCGACACGCGCCCCAACGACCTCATCGAGCTGCTCCGCCGCGCCCGCGTCGAGGGCACGCCGCTCGCGCTGCGCGCGCCGCCGGGCACGGACAGCGCCATCGTTCGCCTCGTCGCAGGGCGCGAGGCCACCGTCAGCCTCGACGGTCACAACGGCATCGCGGAGATAGACGGCGCGCTCACGCTGTCGTCGGCGGCGCGGCGGCTCGAGCGCATGGGCGCGGTGTTTCCGCTCGCGCGCCCGCTGCCGCCGCTGTCGTTGGCCGTGGCGTGCGCTGCGCTGCCGTTCTTCGTCGACGCCTACGTGCAGCAGGTGGAGGCCATCACCTTCGACGGCGATCCCTTCGACACGCCCCGCGCCCCGCGCGCCGCCGCCGGCCCCTCGCTCATCGCGGCGCTGTGCACGCGGCCGCCGCTGGCGCTCGCGGTGCGCGCGCGCGTGCGCGTGCTCCTCACCACGCACGCGGTGCTCCACCGCGAGGAGCACGACAACGTGCGCGCCGCCGCCGCCCGCGTGCGCGCGCTCGTCGACGACGGGCGCGCCTTCACCGTGGACGCGTGCGGCACCTCGGTGCTCGTGCTCGGCGGCGCCGGCCGCGCGACGTCCCTGCCCGCCGAGAGCTTCACACACGAGGGCCGCGGGCGGAGCGCGTCGTTCTCCCGTTCGCGCTCGCTCCGTCCCGGCGACGAAGACGCGGTGGCCGCCGCGCTCGACGAGGGCGCGCGCGTGGTCGCGGCGCCGTTCATGGGGCGCGTGGCGGCGCTGTCGCGCGGCTTCGAAGCCATCCCGGTCGTCGAGGTCGAGCGCGGTGTGCGCGCCGTCGCCGACGCGCTCGTGAAAGGTCCCTCCGCATGAGCGACTCGCTGCTCGACGCGCTCGCGCGCCCCACCACGCTGTGCGCCTTCTGCCCGAAGATGTGCCGCTCCGCGTGCCCGGTGTCGGAGGCCGAGGGCCGCGAGACGGTGACGCCCTGGGGGAAGATGTCGCTCGTGCACCTGGCGCGTACGGGGCAGATGGGCTTGTCGACGATCGGCGCGCAGAAGAGCCTCGAGGCGTGCACGGGCTGCGGCTCGTGCGTCGAGAAGTGCGCACACGGAAACCCCGTGGCGGAGACGCTCTTCTCCGCCCGCGGCGTCGCCAACAGCGAGCGCGCGCAGCGGCACCGCGCGCAGCTCGAGAGGACCGGCGACGTCAAAGGCCGAAACCACGCCGCCGCGCTCGAGGGCGTGCCGCGGAGCCGCGCGTCGCGCGTCGCGTACTTCCCCGGCTGCGCGCGCGCGGCCGTCGACGGCGGCGCCGCCGTGCGCAAGGACCTGCGCGCGCTCGCGCGGGCCACCGGGGAGGACGTGGCCGCCTGCGACATCGGTCCCGCGTCGGGCGTGCAGTGCTGCGGCTATCCGTTGTACGCCGACGGACAGCTCGACGCCGTCGAGGAGAACCTCATGCGCATGGCGGAGGTCCTCGGCGGACACGAGGTGGTGATCACGCCCGATCCCGGCTGCGCCTACATGCTGTCCACGGTGCAGAGCGTGCTCGTCGGACGGCGCGGCAAGGCGCGCACGTTCCCCACGGTGATCCCGCTGGTCGAGGCGCTGGCCCAGGGCGCCCACCGCTTCGAGGGCGCCGCCCGCGGCGTCGTCGTGCGCTACCACGACGCGTGCTACCTGGGCCGCCGCGGCCGCACCTTCGACGCGCCACGCCGCCTGCTCTCGAGCGCCACCGGCCGGCCGCCGCTCGAGTTCTACTTGAACCGCGAGCACGCCGACTGCAGCGGCGCCGGCGGCCTGTACCCGATGTCGAACCCCGACGGGGCCAAGGCGATCGCCCGGCGCCGCGTCACCCATGACGGCTACGCCCACGACCCCGCCGAGCTCGTGGTCACCGCGTGCCCCTCGTCGCGCCGGAACTTCCAACGCGCCGGCATCCGCGCGGTGGATCTCGTCGACGTGCTCCTCGGGGAGCTACCCATGAGCGTCCGCGTCGCGCGCCCCGCAGCACGAGGTGTCAGCCATGAGCGGCGAGATCGTCTTCATCGTGAACCCGCGGTCCGCAAACGGCGCGACGCTGCGCCGGTTCGAGCGTGTGCGCGGGCGCTTCGCGCAGGAGCTCGGCGACATCGAGGTGAAGCTCACCGAGCGGCCCCGGCACGCCAGCGAGCTGAGCCGGGCCGCCGTCGACGGCGGCGCCCGCGCCGTCATCAGCGTCGGCGGCGACGGCACCAACAACGAGGTCGTCAACGGCTTCTTCGACGACGAAGGGCACGGCGTCGGCGACGGCACCTGCGCCTTCGGCGTGGTCACGAGCGGCACCGGCGGCGACTTCCGCCGCACGTTTTCCTGGAGCACCGAGCCGCTCGACGACCTCGCCCGCCTCAAGCGGTTTCAGACGCGCAAGATCGACGTCGGCCGCGTGGTCTTCGCCGACGGCGCCGCCCGCACCTTCGTCAACATCGCCAGCTTCGGCATGAGCGGCGAGGTCGTCGACGTCGTCAACCACTCGAGCAAGGCGCTCGGCGCCAAGCTCTCCTTCATGCTCGGCTCCGTGCGCACGATGATCGGGCACAAGCCGCAGGCGGTGCGCATCACGCTCGACGACGGCGAGTCGTGGCAGGACGACGTCACCCTCGTCGCCGTCGCCAACGGCCAGTACTTCGGCGGCGGCATGTGGATCGCGCCCGAGGCCAAGGTCGACGACGGCCAGTTCGACTGCGTCGCGGTGAGCGGAGGCGGACTGGGATTCTGGTTGCGCGAAGGTCTCAAGGTGTACGGTGGCAAGCACATCGGACTCCCCGGGGTTCGCGTGTCGCGCTGCAAGAAGGTGCGCGCGGAGCCGCTGCACGCGGGTGAGCGTGTCCTCGTCGAGATCGACGGGGAGCAGCCCGGCGTCCTGCCTGCCACCTTCGAGATTCTCCCCGGGGCGCTCCCGCTGCTCGTGTAGGTCCGCCGACGACGCAGGGTCCGCGGGTCGCAATTTTGCCCGACGTGGCCGCTCCCCCAGGCCGCAATTGGCACCGGCGACGCCGGGTGTGCTTGAATCGGAGCGCGTACGCGTTGGGAGGCCCTGTTGGCCGGATCAAAACAGGAAGCTCGCGCGGCCCCCGCTCAGCCGGGGCCGGCCGGGCAGGGAGCGGGGGTCACGCCCGCTGCGTTCACGCTCGTCCACTCGGTGATCGGCAAGAAGAGCACGCTCTTTCCGCCGACGCGGCTGATGAACCCGGTGACGTACATCGGGCGCACGCCGGGCAACGACATCATCCTCGAGAGCGACAACGTCTCCCGCCGCCACGCCAAGCTCGTCGTCGGTGACACCGGGATCACCGTCCACGACCTCGACAGCCACAACGGCATCTTCCTGAACGGCAAGAAGGTGCGCTCCACGCCCGTCAATGTCGGCGACCTCCTGTACGTCGCCGACATCTGCATCGAGCTCAAGAAGAGCCCCGACGCCGACCAGTTCGCGCACCAGCCGTCGCGGATCGCGTCCCATGACGAGATCACCGGGGAGGAGGACCCGGCGGTCCGCTCGCTGGCCACGCTCCTGCGCGCCACCGAGCTCATCAGCGGCGACGACGACGAGGCCTGGCCGGTGCAGGCCATCGAGCTGTGCCGCGAGCTCACCGAGGCCACCGTCGCGGTCCTCGTGGCCGTCGACAGCGACGGCGCGCTCGAGACGCCGGTGGTGCTGCAGCCGGAGAACAACCGCAAAGGCGAGGTCCCCGTCCTGTGGCCCATCGTCAAGAAGGCGCTGGACGAGGGGACCGCGCAGTTCTCGGCGGACATGAGGCGCGAGCCAATCTCCAAAGACGAGTCGGTGGTGAAGAGCGACGTCGGCGCGGTGATGTGCGTGCCGGTGCTCGTCGACGGCCAGAGCGACGGCGCCGTCTACCTGGCGCGGCCGTCGCCGGGCCAGGTGTTCACCGAGCGCGAGCTCGAGGCCGTCTCCGCCGTCACCCAGCTCTTCGCGCTGCGGCGCCGGCGCTCGCAGAAGGCCGCGTACGACTTCGAGCCCCACGGCGACATCGTCACCGCCCGCGCCAAAGCCGAGGCCGCAGAGGAGAAGCTGCGCGAGGCGCAGAGCGACGTGCGCTCGCTCACCGAGCGCATCCACGGCCTCGAGGCCGACGCGCTCAAGCTCCGTCAGCAGATCGACATCGAGAAGCAGAACGCCGTCGAGGCCAAGCGCGAGGCCGACCGCGGCCGCGCGGAGGCGCACAAGCTCGAGCAGGGGCTGCACAAGACCGACGAGGACGTGAAGAAGCTGAAGGACGCCCTCGTGCGCAGCGAGGAGGAGCGCCAGCGGCTCAAGGAGACCCTCAAGGAGCGCAACGCGGAGCTCGACAAGCTGCGCGATGCGGTGAAGCAGAGCGAGGCCGACCAGGAGCAGCTCCGCAGCGAGATCGCCGACCACGTCCGCCGCGGCCAGGCGGGGGACGACGACCTCAAGGCCAGGCTCGACCAGCTCGAGCAGGAGCGCGCGGCGCACGAGGCCACCAAGAAGGAAGCCGACGAGATGCGCGACGGCTTCGAGAAGGCGGTGGCGGAGCAGGCGGCCACCGTGGAGTCGCTCAAGCAAGCCATGCGCGCCACGGCGCCGCCCATGCTCGCCGACCACGTCGAGGGCGCGGCCGTCGAGGGAAAGCCCCTCGTCACCGACGTCGCCACCGGCACCATCGCCGCGCTCTACATCACCCTCCACGGCTTCGACGCGTGGGCGCAGTCGGCCGAGCCGGCCGCGGTGAAGAAGCGGCTCGACCACTTCTGCAACTCCGTCGCGCTGCGCGCGAAGGCGAACGGCGGCCGCGTGCAGCAGGTGCTCGGCAGCGCCCACCTCGTGGTCTTTCCCGCCGACGCCGCCAGCGTCCGCGCCGCCGTGCGCTGCGGGCTCGAGATCGAGTCGCTGGTCCCGGTGGAGGACGGCGTGGGCGTCGGTTGCGCGCTCCACGTCGGCGGCTCGTCGTCGGGCTTCTTCGGCGAGGGCGACAGCGCCACCCTGGTGGAGGCCGGCGAGGCCCTCTCGGTGGCCCGCGGCGTCGGGGCGCTCGCCCACGAGCCGCTGTTCTACGCCACGCAGGCCGTGCAGAAGCTCGTCACGGGTGATCCCACCTTCGCCTTCGCCATCGCCGGCCCCGCCGCGCTGGTCGGCGGACCCACGGTCTTGCTCTTCAGGGTATCCTCGGCGGAAGGCGCGGGAGGGGGCGCCGCATGAGCGCAGAGCTTCCGCGAAACTTCGGGACGTACACGCTGCTGAAGCTGCTCGCGCGCGGCGGCATGGGCGAGATCTACCTGGCCCGCACGCAGGGGATCACGGGGTTCGAGAAGTACTACGCGGTCAAGAAGCTCCTGAAGAAGTTCACGCACGACAACGACGTCGGCGCGCGCTTCATCGACGAGGCCAAGCTCGGCGCCCGCCTGCAGCACCCGAACATCGTGCAGGTCTACGACCTCGGGCGCGTCAGCGACGAGCTGTACATGGCCACCGAGTTCGTCGACGGCTTCGACCTGCGGCGCGTGCTGCGCTTCTGCCACGAGAAGAAGAAGCGCATCCCGCTCGACATCGCGCTCTTCATCGTGCGCGAGATCCTCTCCGGCCTCGCCTACGCGCATCGGCAAGTGGACGCCGAAGGCCACAGCATCAACCTCATCCATCGCGACATCTCGCCGCAGAACGTGCTCGTCTCGTTCGAGGGCGAGGTGAAGATCATCGACTTCGGCCTCGCCAAGAGCACGCAGCGCTCGCAGGAGACGCAGGCCAACGTGCTGCTCGGCAACTTCGGCTACATGTCGCCCGAGCAGGCGCGCGGCCACCAGCTCGACGTGCGCACCGACGTCTACTCCGCGGGCATCGTGCTGTTCGAGCTCGTCACGGGCACCAAGCGCTTCGTCGAGGAGAACCCGCTGCGCCTGTTGGAGATGGTGGCGCGGCCGACGCCCATCGTGCCGTCCGATCGCGTGCCGGGCTCGCCCAGGACCATCGACAAGATCTACTCCAAGGCCACCGCGCCGGCGAAGGACGACCGCTACGAGAACGCCGAGGCGTTCCGCGACGACGTCACCACGGCGCTGCACAAGATCAACCCGAAGGCGTCGCGGGAGAACCTCGCGCAGTTCTTGAACCACCTGTTCCTCGGCGGCGCCGCGCCCGCGCCCGTCGACGCCGACGAGCTCGACAAGTCCGTGGCGGTGCGCGTGCGCGACCTCTACGAGCGCAGCGACGCGTTCCAGGCCCCCGCCGGCGACGACGTGAAGGATCGTCGCCTGCACGAGTTCTCCGACGACGCGCCACAGACGGCGTCGCACCCGCTGATGCGGCAGGCGCGGGCGGGCGACACGCTCACCCACGAGCAGCTCACCGGTGAGCAGGGCGCTCCCAAGAAGGCGCCGCCCGCCTCGCCCGCCGCGTCGGCAGCGTCCGCCGCCGCTCCGCCCGCCGCGTCCGCCCCGCCGGCCCCGCCCGCCTCGTCCGCCGCCACGGCCTCGCCGCCGCCGGACGCGAGCGAGCTGGCAGGGGAGATCGAGCAGGTCGAGGACGCCGACCTCGTCGTCGACCTCGGCCCCTCCATCGGGGGCACGCCCACGTCCGTGTACGACTCCCCCGAGTGGCCGGGCCGCCTCGACGCGGCTGCCGCCGACGACTCCGCCGACGCCGCCGAGGTGCAGCGCCAGATCGAGGAGCAGGCGGCGCAGGCGGCGGCGCAGGCGGCCGTGCAGCGCCAGCTCGACCAGCAGGTCGAGCGCCCCGCCGACAAGCCCCCGCGCCCGCCCTCGGAGCCGCCGCGCGCGGCGCCGGCGCCCCCGTCGCCGCGCGGCACCGTGGTGACGACGGTGGGGCCGCCGCCCAAGCGGCAGCCGTCGGCGGAGCAGCCCTCGATCGTGATCTCGATGGACCTCGAGCCCGCGGAGCCCACGGTGGTCGGGGCCAACATGCCCGCCCAGAAGCCCGCCGCGGCGTCCCACGACGTCACGCGCACCGTCGAGGTGTCGCCGGTGAGCGAGAAGCACAAAAGCGGCGCCGGCTTCGGCGACGGCGCGATGCACGAGAGCCTGATCATCGACTTCGAGGCCGACCCCGACGCCGCGGGACAGGGCGAGGCGCCGCCGGACAAGAACATCCGCCCCGCCGCGCAGCCCCTCGGCCGCCGCGTGCAGGCGGCGGTGGCGCAGCCCAAGCGCCCGCCGACGCGCACGAACAACGCGTCGTCGTCGTCGTCGTCGGCATCGTCGTCGTCGTCGTCGAGCTCCGGCCCCGACGAGTCACCGGGCAATACGATGCCCCCGCCGACCCGCCGCCGGAATTGAACCGCGGCCGCGCCCGATCCAAGCGGCGATCCAAGCGGCGATCCAAGCGGCGATCCAAGCGGCGATCCAGGCGGGCGCGAGCCCCCTAAACCGACGGCGTCACTCGACGGTGATCGGGACGGTCACGCGATCCGTCATGCGCTGGCACCAGGCGTCGGTGCAGATGAAGAAGCTCACCTTGGCGTCGATGGACGCCGCGCCCGCCTTGCCCGCGCGGAACGTGGTGCGCACCTCGGGGGCGGCGCTCTTCTTGTCGACGATATCGCCGCGGCTGAGCTTCGGCTTTTGCGGCGTCACGCCCTTGGCGTTTTCGAACACGACGTCGAGGGGCGCCTCCGGGTGGATCTTCTTGCCGTTCTTCGGCCGGATGACGAGGTCGAACTTGCCGGTGGCGCCGGCCTTGACCGTGGTGTCCGTGCCGCTGAGGTCGAGGGTGTAGTCGTCCTTGGTGGCCTTCTCTTCGGCGGCGGGCGCGGCGTTCACGGGGCCGGCGGCGGCGAGGGGCGCGGCGGCGAGGGCGAGGGCGAGGGCGATGCGGTTCATGGAGCTCCTCACGGTTCGGACGCGCAGGCGCCCGGTTTGATTCAAAGGCGGTCGCCTCATTCGAGGGCGGCGCCGAGCCTCTCGATGAGCGCCCGGGCGTCCGGTGTCAGGGCTTTCGGCACGCGCAACTGGACGGTGACGAGGACGTCGCCGGCCTTGTCACCGCCGAGCCGCGGCATGCCGCGGCCGCGGATGCGGAACACCTGCCCCCCCTGCGTGCCGGCGGGGATGGTCATGACCGCGCTGCCGTCGGGGAGGGGGACCTCGGCGCGCCCGCCGAGCAAGGCGTCCTTGATGCCGATGCGCAGCGTGGTCTTCAGAATCGGCGCCGCTGCGCTCGAAGCGCGCGTCGCCGCCGACGTCGACGACGACGTAGAGGTCGCCGGGCGCGCCGCCGTTCTTCCCCGCTTCGCCGCGGCCCTTCAGGCGGAGCTTGGTGCCGGTGTCGACGCCGGCGGGCACCGTGACCTTGAGGCGCTCCTTCTCGCGGCGCGTGCCCTCGCCCGCGCACGCCTTGCACGTGTAGCGGCGGATGGTGCCGAGGCCGTCGCAGCGCGGGCAGGTGCGCTTGAGCGGGAACGTGCCCCCTTTGGTGCCCGTGCCGTCGCACGCCGGGCAGGTCTCCGGGGGCTTGTCCTTCGGGTAGCCCTTGCCGTCGCAGGTGGCGCAGGGGCGGCCGAGCTCCATCTCGAGCATCTTGTCGCAGCCCGTCGCGGCCTCGGTGAGCGTGATGTCGAGGGTGTGCTCGACGTCGACGCCGGGCTCCGGCCCGGCGTTGCGCTTCTGGTTCCTGCGCAGCACCTCGCTGAACGCGTCGGCGAAGCCGGCGAACGGCGGGTCCGGCGCCGACGACGACGACGGCGCGCCGAACAGGTCGTAGCTCCGGCGCCGCTTGGGATCCGAGAGGACGTCGTAGGCCTCGGTGATGAGCTTGAAGCGCTCCGTGGACTTCGGGTCGTCGCCGGTGACGTCCGGGTGGAGCTGGCGCGCGAGCTTGCGGTAGGCGCGCTTGATCTCGGCTTCGCTGGCTCCCTTGGGGACGCCGAGGGTGCGGTAGTAATCACGGACGGCAGCCACGGCGGAAACGTAAGGCAGGCGACGTCGACGCGCCACCCCCGGCCGTGACATGTTGGGCGCCGATGACCGACGGTTGGGACGAGCGCACCGAGGCGATCCCGGGCCACAAGGGCGACAAGTCCTTCGAGCTCGAGCTCGACTTCGACGAGGACGTCGAGCTCGAGGAGACGCAGGCGCTGCAACGCCCGACCGTCGTCGTCTTCGAGCCCGCCCCCATCGGGCTCGCCCACGCGCTCTCGGTCCTCGGGTACTCGGTGCAAAAGGGCGTCACCGGCGTCGACGTCATGGGCCTCGTGGCGTCGCAGGCGCCGGCCGTCGTCGTGTGCGCGCCGGCGCCCGACCCGGAGCGGCGGCGCCTGCTGGCAGCCGCGCTGCGCCTGCGCTTTCCGGGGCTGCCCGTGATCTACGTGTCCACGCACGCGCGGCAGGAGGAGGCCGTCGTCGGCGCCGTGCGCGAGGGCGCGCGCGCGGTCATCGCGTGGCCGCTGCCGGCGTCCGAGGACGTCGCCCGCGTCCTCGGCCCGTACGTGCAGGCGGACGGCGCGCTCGCCGTCGACGAGGACGCGATGGTCACGCCGCCGCGACCGCTCACCCGCCCCCGGGACCTGCGCCGCCCGCCGCCCCGCGGCGCCGGCACGCTCGTGGAAAAGACCGCGCCGGCGTCGTCCGAGGACGCTTCGTTCGAAGACGTGGCCACCCAGGTGACCTCGCCGCCACCGCCGCCGGAGCTGCCGGCGAGCGCGCTCAGGCCGATGCCGGTGTCCCTCCCGTCCAACCGCAACCTGCTGTTGGGCTCCGACGAGCCCAACACCCAGCCGAACCTGCGCCCAGCCGCCGTCGTCGCCGAGGAGGCCGCCGCCGACAAGCGCGGCGAGATCGGCCAGCTCCTCGCGGCGGTCTCGCCGTTTTTGTGGTCCCTCGAGGACGCCGCGCGCTGGGCCGAGGGCCTCGCCGACGCCGGCGACTCCGCCGCACGGAACCACGCGCGCGCGATGCACCTGCTGGCCAAGATCCTCGCCCAGCTCCAGGCCCGCATCGACGAGACCGGCGCCTAGCTACAGCACGACCTTCTGCCAGCCGCCGGACCAGAACTTGATCCCGGTGGCCGTCAGCAAGGCCGCGGCGTAGCAGGCGGTGGCGTACCAGCAGCCGATGAGGCCCTGGTCGAGGACGATGGCGAAGACGTACGCGAGCGGGACGAGACACGTGAAGTGCAGCGTGAACTCGACCACCATGACGAAGCGCGACTTGCCGGCGCCGTAGAGCGCCTGTGTCAACACGAGGGCGCCGGCGGCGAGGGGGGCGATGACGCCGCAGAAGCGCAGGCTGCGGGTGGCGATGACGATGACGGCGTCCTTGAGCGCCTCGTTGCGCGTGGCGTCGGCGGGCATGAACAGGCGCAGCACAGGCTCGGGGAACAGCGACAACAGCACGCCGACGCCGGACATGACGAGCACGATGACCAGGACGCTCTGCCACCCGTAGCGCGCGGCGAGGCCCGGCTTCTTGGCGCCGAGCGACTGTGACACCAGCGTGGCCGTCGACGTGCCGAACGCGATGCACGTCATGAAGATCACCATGGTGACGCTGATGATGAGCTGTGTCGCCGACGTGTTCACGCCCGCGAGGTGCTCGCGCGCGTCGATCTGCCCCACGATGCCGTAGAACAGCAGGAAGCCCGTCATCACGAAGGTGGTCGCGCAGCCCGAGAAGAACGACAGGCGCGCGACGGTTCGCGCGATCTCTCCGTCGAGGTTCTTCATGCGAAAGACGCGGAACTGCCGGCGGTCTTCGGCGCGCAGCGCCCACATGAGCATCATGATCGTGCCCGCGGAGCTCGCGATGACCGCGGCCCAGGCGGCGCCGACGACCTCGAGGCGCGGCGCGCCGAGGTGGCCGAACACGAACACCCAGCACAAAAGCGCGTTCAGGATGTTCATCAGGATGGCGACGGTCATGTGCACGCGCACCCGGCCGATGCCGTCGTAGAAGCTCTTCATCGACGTGATGAGCACGAGCGGGATGATGCCGAGCAGGCGGACCCGGCAAAACGACACGCCCAGCTCGCGCACCTCTTCGTCCGCGGAGAGGTGCTTGATGATCATGGGACACACGGCCAGCGCCACCGCGGTCACCAGCACCGACGAGATGGTCGCGAGCGCGAGCGAGTTGCTGAGGACGCGGCCCGCGCCGGTGACGTCGCCGCCGCCGTAGCGGCGCGCGGTGAGCGCCTGCGTGCCGACGGCGATGGCGGAGAGGAAGCCGCCGAAGCCCCAGTAGATGATGATGGAGAAGCCGAGCGCGGCGGTGCCGGCGACGGCGGTGCGCTCCGGCAGCCTGCCGACGAAGATGGTGTCCACCTGGTTGATCGCGGTCTGCGTGAGCATGCCGATGATGACCGGCAGCCCGAGGGCGATGATGCGCTTGAGGAGCACCGGCTCGAAAAAGAGCACCCGTGCTGTGAGGCCGGGATCGCTCACCAGCGTCGACGGAACGGTGCCTACGAGGGCGGTTGTCGACGGTTGCTCCACGCGTCCGCTGTCCTATCCGACGGGTCGCCGGCCGGCAAGCAGCGCGGCGGAGCGGAATGAACAACAGCGACGGAGGTTTATCGCCGCGCACGGATTTTTTCCGGTTGCGGTGTGGAGGAATCTGGCCGTACGGTGCCCGCGCAAGATCAGGGGTTTGTCGATGTCGCATGCCTGCCGGTTGGCCGCTCTCGCCCTCGCCCTCTCCCTCGGTGGCGCCTTCCTGGCCGCCTGTCCCGGGCCGGAGTACCCGAAGTGCGAAAAGGACGACCAGTGCAAGAAGAACAAGGACGGCAAGGCCATCAACGAGTACTGCCTGTTCGGCAAGTGCCAGCAGTGCGCGAAGGACTCGCACTGCGCCGCCGGTGAGCGCTGCAACAAGGGGCGCTGCGAGAAGGCGTGCACGGCGGACACCCAGTGCGGCGCCGGTCAGATCTGCGAGGAGGCCGCGTGTGTCCCGGCCCAGTGCGGACCCTCCAAGCCCTGTGGCGGCGGCATGAGCTGCGACGCGGGCCGCTGCAAGGCGCCGACGACGACGCCGACGACGACGACGGACACCGGCACGGCGGTCGACTGCCAGAAGAAGCAGACGGTGCACTTCGACTTCAACATGTCGGATCTGCAGCCCCAGGCCCGCGAGGTCCTCGACACGTTCGCCAAGTGCATGCAGAAGAACGCGGACTGGAAGCTCACCATCGAGGGCCACTGCGACGAGCGCGGCACCACGGACTACAACCTCGCCCTCGGAGAGCGCCGCGCGAGCTCCGTGAAGGACTACATGGCGCGCCTGGGCGTCGAGAAGTCGCGCATCAAGACCATCTCCTACGGCGAGGAGAAGCCCCTCGATCCGGCGTCCACCGAGGCGGCGTGGGCGAAGAACAGGCGCGCCGAGCTGGTGGTGCAGTGACCCGTCTTTGGCGCGTGTGCTGCGCGGCGGCTGCGTCGGCGGCGATCGTCGCCGGGGGCTGCGTGACGACGAGGGCGGAGGGCGAGACCCTCAAGCGCGACATCGCCGCGCTCAAGAGCCAGGTCGCCGCGGTGCAGCGCCAGGAGTCGGACGCAAAGACCAAGGATCGCGCGCAGCTCGACGAGCTCGACAAGCGCGTCGCCGCGCTCGAGCAGACGCTGTCCACGCTCAGGCAGGCCGACGCCGACACCGGTGTGCAGCTCGACAAGGTGGTCGCCGAGGTGCAGTCCCTGCGCGGCGACGTCGAGACCGCCAAGCACGGCCTCGAGGAGACGACGGCGTCGGTGCAGAGCATCCTCGCGCACCCGCCGGTGGCGGTGGCCGCGGGCGGTGCCACGGCGCCCAAGGAGGCCGACCCGAACAAGCCGGTGACCATCGCCGGCCAGGAAGTGCCCGCGGACGCCAAGGCGCACTACGACTTCGCGAAGAAGCTCTACGACGAAAAGAAGTTCCAGGACGCCGCCGACGCGTTCGACCTCTTCCTGCGCCGCCACAGCGCGGACGCGCCCGACTTCAAGACCAACGCCGCCTACTGGAAGGCCGACAGCACCTACCAGCTCGCGGACTCGTTGAAGGATCCCGAGGCCAAGAAGAAGGCGCTCAAGCAGGCCATCCTCGCGTACCAGACGGTGCTCGAGGACCCGAAGAGCAAGAAGGCCGACGTCGCCCTCTACAAGGTGGGCCAGGCCTTCGAGGACCTCGAGTTCAAGGACGAGGCCGGCACGTTCTACGAGGAGCTCTTGAAGAAGTACCCCAAGAGCATCTACGCCAAGGACGCCAAGTCCCGGCTGCGCAAGCTCAAGCGCTCCCGCCACCACCGCTGATCAAGCGCGGCCGCTCCCTCCGGTCGCTGATCAAGCGCGGCCGCTCCCTCCGGTCGCTGATCAAGCGCAGAGCGGGTCAGCGCACGAGGACGTTGCCGCGGGCGCCGGTGGGGCCGGTGTTGCCCGCGGAGCTGCCGCCGGTGCCGGCGTTGCCGAGGACGAAGGTGTTGCCCACCTGCGTGACCGAGGAGCCCCCGACGGACGCGATGCCCCCCGACGGGCCGCCCGCGCCGCCGCCGCCGTGGCCGCCGCGCCCGCCGTGGCCGCCGTTGCCGCCGCGGGCGCCGTTGCTGCCGTCGTCCTGCTCGCCGCTGCCGCCGTAGTCGTTGCCGGCGTTGTCGCTGCCGTTCAGGTGCCGGCCCCCGCCGCGCCCGCCTGCGCCGCCGTCCTGCCCGGTGCCGCCCTGGCCGCCGTTGCCGCCGCCGCCGGTGTTGAGCGTCGACGACGTCACCGTCACCGTCGACGCGAACGCGTAGATGGCGATGCTCGCGCCGCCCGAGCGCCCGCCGCCGCCGTGGACGCCGCCGCAGCCGCCGGCACCGCCGCCGCCGCCGGCGCCGCCGTAGGAGTCACAGTCGGTCTCGCCGCCCCCGCCGCCGCCGCCGCCGCCTCCGCCTCCGCCCGCGCCGCCGTCGGTGCCGTTGTGTCCATCCGTGGGAGCGTAGCCGCCGGCGCCGAAGCCGGCCGCGCCCGGCAGGCCGTCGGTGCCCCCCGTTCCGCCGCCGCCGTCGTGGCCGCACACCTGTAACGACGTCCCCGTGCACGCGCCGGCGTACGAGGCGTTGGACTGGTGCGCCGTCACGCCCTTGCCGCCCGCGCCGCCGGCGGCGGAGCCCTGGGCGCCGGTGTTGCCGGACTTGCCGGCGCGGCCGCCGTCGCCGCCCGCGTGGCCCGTGCACTGCGGGTTGTCGACGCCGGCGCCGCCGACGGGCTGGGAGCACGTGTTGCACAAGAACGTGGAGTCCTCGCACCCCTGTTGGCCCTTCTTGCCGTCGGGGCCGGGGGCCGCCGGCGTGCCGCCGCCGCCCGCGCCGCTCGCGCCGTTGCCGCCGCGGCCGGCGGTGATGGTGGACGAGCGCACCTCGATGGTCGACGACGTGGCGAACAAGCCGTAGGCGCTGCCGTCGCCGGGAGCGCTCTGTCCGACGAGCTCCACGCGATCGAGGACCACGCCGCCGATGTTGTCGGCGCGCGCGGCCATGGCGCTGTTGACCTGGATGACGGCGACGTCACCGTCGTCGCGCTGCCAGTCCGCGCTCGAGTAGCCGCCGAACAGCGACACGCCGTCGGCGAGCGAGAGCGTGCTCGACAGCGTGTAGCTGCCGCCCGCGACGTACACGTCGAGGCCGCCGAGCGCCGCACGCGCCACCGCGGTGTCGATGTTGCGCAGCGGCGCGTCCGGGGTGCCGGCGTTGCCGTCGTTGCCGTTGGTGGCGACGAAGACGGCGCCGCCGATGGAGCCGTCGATGCCGTCGCAGTCCTGGTCGGTGAAGGGGGCCGAGGCCTCGGGCAGGTCGGGCCCGGGGACGACGGTGCACGCGTACTCGCAGCCGTCGGTGCCCGCGGTGCCGAGGTCGCCGTCGAGGTCGACGAAGCCGCCGGCGCAGCTATAGGTGCACTGCGCGCCGTTTTGCACGACGGTGGTGCCAAAGATGGGGTCGCAGACGTGGCCGGCGCCGACGAGCGAGACCGCCGCCTGCGGCGTGGCGCCGTCGTTGGAGGCGATGGAGAGCGTGGCCGCCGCCGGCCCGGGGGCGCCGGCGCTGAACGTGACGTCGACGAACAACGACGGGCCGCCGAGCGCCACCGCCGCCGGCAGCGGCGTGCGCGGCACCGCCGTGAACGACCCGGGCGGGTTGATGGTGAGCCCGGTGACGACGAGGGAGCCGAAGCCGTTGTTGCGGATCTCGAGCGGCAGCGTCTTTTGCGTGCCGACGTCGATGGTGCCGAAGTCGAGCGCGCTCGCGGGCAGGGCGATCACGGGCTGGATGCCCTGACCGGTGAGATCGACGTCGACGGAGGGCACGTCGGGGTCGTCGGTGTCGACGCGCAGGGTGGCGGCGTCGACGGCGCCGGTGGGGGCGGGCGGCGCGGTGTAGGTGACGTTCACCGAGAGGTTGGGGGTGTCGTCGCCCGGGTTTTGGAGCGGGGCGACCTCGGCGGGGAGCGCCGGCAGCGCGAGGGAGAAGCGCGCCGCCGCCGGCCCGGTGACGGAGAGGCCGGTGACGTGCAGGCGCCCGGGGCCGCCGTTTTTCACGACGAGCGGCAGCGCGCGCCCCGTGCCGACGAACACGTCGCCGAACGCGAGTGTGTCGCCCACCTGCACGCTCGGCGCGAGCCGCGCCGTGGCCGACAGCGCCGCGGAGGCGACGTCGCCGGCGTCGGAGGCGACGCGCAGGGTGTCGGCGAAGACGTCCTCGGTCTGCGGCGTGACGGCGACGGTGACCGTAGCCTGGCCCTGGGGCACGAGGACGAGCGGCAGGGCCGGCGCGCTCTGCACGGTCCACGCGGCGGCGCTGGCGAGCGACACCGACGCCACCGTGACATCGGCGTCGCCCACGTTCTGGACGACGATGTCGCGTGACGACGTGCGGCCGACGAACGCGTTGTCGAAGGCGACGCTGCCGGGGGTGAGCAGGAGCGCGCCGCTGGTCCCCGTGCCGTGGAGGACGACGTCGTGCTGCACGAGGGCGCCGTCGTCGGCCAAGGTGCCGAGCGTGAACGTGGCGGTCTGCGCGCCGCCCGCGGCGGGGGTGAAGGTGGCGTGGACGACGAAGCTGTCGAGGGGGGCGCCGTCGGCGCCGGTGCAGATGCCGCCGGTGCAGGCGTCGGCGCCGGCGGGGCAGTCGCCGACGCCGCCGGGACAAAAGCCGGTGAACGACGCGAGGAGCGCCGCGTTCGACGACAGGTCGGGGACCGTGAGCGAGAACGGGCCCGTCGCCGGCGTGAGCGTGGCGGAGGCGACGGTGAGGAGGGAGTCGGAGGCGCCGCGGTTGCGCACGAGGACGTCCACGGACTGCGACGCGCCCACGGGCACCTGGCCGAGGTCGACGTCGGTGACGTCGGGGACGAGGGCGGCGGGATCGGTGGTGATGCTCGGGACGGGGATGCCCTTGAACTCGGCTCGCAAGGTGACGGACAGGAGGCCGCCCTCGCCGCTGTGGAGCACCTTGAGCTCGGAGACGTCCGGGACGCCGTCGTTGGGGACGTGGGTGAGGAGCAGGCCGAGCTCGTCCCCGGGCGCGAGGTCCTGTTGCAGGAAGCCGGAGGGCTCGACGCTGAAGGTGCCGGCGTCGTTGTCGTCGATGACGATCTGCAAGACCGTGAGCGGCGCGTCGCCCGTGTTCTTGAGCGTGATGTTGCGCTCGACGGGAACGCCGAGGCGCTCGGCGCCGAACTCCACGTCGCCGGGCGGCAGCGCCTCGAGGACGCCGGCCGGCTCTCCTTCGCCCTCGCCCTCGCCTTCCCCTTCGCCTTCCCCTTCGCCGACGATGACGTCGTCGGGGGGCGCGCAGACGCCGGCGTTGCACAGCTCGCCGGCGCCGCAGTCGATGTCGAGGACGCACTCCGCCTTGGGCGGCGCCTGGGGAGGCTCGGTACAGCCGTCGCACGAGCCCGCGAGCGCCGCCGCGAGGAGCGCCGCGAGGAGCGCGAGCTGTTCCGACGTGCGCGTCGCGGAGACGGGCACGGAGCGGGCTCTGGTGGGTGCCATGGGACCTCCGCCCCTGCAAGGCTAGCAGCCGCGTCGACGACGTCGACCCGGGATCAGCGAAAGGAGGGCGCGGCGGCGCGGGCGATGACGTCATGCAGCGCGTCGAGGCCGTCCCCGAGGGCGGCGGGTCCCGGCTGCAGGATGAGCTCGCTTTCGATCTCGTGCACGGGGAGCGCCTCGAAGCCGGGGCGCGCGCGGATGGCGGCGGCGTCGACGCGCTTGCCGCACCAGCTCGCGATGACGACGTCGGGGCGGCGCGCGACGACGTCGGCGACGGTGACGATGCGCCCGGACGCCGCCTGCGACAGGCGGGTGTGCGCGCACACATCGACGCCGCCGGCGACCTCGACGAGCTCGCTGACCCAGCGGATGCCGCTGATGAGCGGGTCGGGCCACTCCTCGAAGAACACCCGGGGCCGCCGCGGGAGCGCGGCGCTGCGCGCGGCGACCTCACGCACGTGCTGCGCCAGCTCGGCGGCGAGCGCCTCGGCCGCCGCGGCCTTGCCGACGAGCGCGCCGGTCATGCGCACGCACTGCAGGATCTCGGCGACGCTGCGCTGGTTCTGGACCCAGACCGGGACGCCGCGCTTGACGAGCTCGCGGGCGATGTCGGCCTGCAGGTCGGAGAAGCCGATGACGAGGTCGGGCGAGAGGGCGAGGAGCTTGTCGAAGTTGGCGTCCAGGAAGGAGCTCACCCGCGGCAACGTCGTCGCCTCGCGTGGCCGCTTCACGAACGCCGACACACCGACGACGACGTCGCCGGCCCCGATGCGAAAGAGCGTCTCGACGGACTCCTCCGTCAAGCACACCACCCGCCTCGGAAGCGGCGGCGCGGCCGCGAGCAGCGCGTCGACGTCGTCCATGCGCCGACGCTACAGCGCCCCGTCCGCACCCGAAACCGCGGCGGCTACGCCCGGCGCCGCGCGCGCCACACGTAGAAGGCGGGGACGGCGACGAGGTTCAGCGCGGTCGACGTCACCAGGCCGAAGCACACGATGAACGCCATCGGGGCCTCGAGCTCGCTGCCCGCCGCCGCCAGCGACGCCGCCAGCGGCAGGAGCCCGAAGAACGCGGCGCCCGCCGTCATCGCGATGGGCACCAGGCGCTCGCGGGCCGCCTGCAGCACGACAGCCTCCACCTCCGCGCTCGACGTCACCCGGCCCCGCGCGAGGAGCTGGTTTTTGTGCGCGACCAGCATGATGCCGTTGCGGCTGATGATCCCCGCCAGCGTCACGAAGCCCACCAGGCCCGCCATCGACAGGCCGTCCGGCAACAGGAGCGCGCCCACGACGCCGCCCGCCATCCCCAGCGGCAACCCGCCGAGGATCACGCCCGCGTCGACGACGGAGCCGAAGGCCATCCACAAAAAAGCGAACAGCGCGCACGTGACGAGCCCCGCGACCAGCGCCAGGCGCGCGCTCGCCGACCGCCGCTCCACCGCCTGCCCGGCGAGCTGCCACGCGGCGCCCTTCGGCAGCGCGGCGGCGGCCATCACCCGCTCGATGCGCGCGGCCGCCCCCGACAGCTCCCCCGGCGCCGCGCGCGCGGTGATGGTCACCACGCGCCTGCCGCCCTCGTGGTCGATGCGCGCGGGCTCGGCGCCGTCCTCGAGGGTCGCCAGCGACGACAGCGGGAGCGCGCTCGCCCCACCGCCGCGGTGGGAGAAGACCGGCAGGTCCGCGAGGCGCTGGCGGCCGCGCCAGCCGTCGCCGCCGGCGATGACGACGGGGACGCGGAAGCCGCCGGGGGCGTTGGCGTCGGCGACCTCGAGCCCGCGGCGCCAGGCCGCCACCGCGTCGACGACGTCGCCGCGGCGGACGCCGGCGACGGCGAGCCGCGCGTCGTCGAGGGCGACGTCGGTGGTGGGCACGTCGACGAGCGACGCCGCGCGGGCCGAGCGCACCCCGTCGACCGCGGCGAGCCGCGGGAGCAGCGTGCGGGCCGCGCCCCGCAGCGCGTCGAGGTCGTCGCCGAACAGCTTCACCGCGATGGGGGCGCGCTCTCCGGAGAGCAGCTCGTCGATGCGCTCGCCGAGGAACCCCTCGACGCCGAAGCGCACGCCCGGCACCTCGGCGATGCGATCGCCGACGGCGGCCGCGACCTCGTCGGGGTCGCCGGCGTCTGCGGGCAGGACGAGATCCATCTCCATGCGGTTCACCGGCGCGGCGTCCTCGTCGAGGGAGGCGCGTCCGGCGTGCACGGCCACGTGCGGCAACCCCGGCGCGCGGCGCAGCGCGGCGTCGACGCGGGCGCCGAGCGCGGTGGTCTCCTCGAGCGACGTGCCCGGCCACGCCGTGACCTCGGCGATGAGGACGCCCTCTCGAAATTCGGGCAGGAAGCCGCCGCCGACGAACGGGAGCACGGCGAGCGCGGCCGCGGCGACGACGGCAGCGACCACGACGACGGCGCCGGGGCGGCGCGCGACGCCGGCGAGCACGCGGTCGTAGCCACGGCGCAGCGCGCGCGCGAGGCGGGTGTCGCCGGCGTCGTGTCCGTCGTGTTCGTCGTGTTCGTCGTGTCCGTCGTGTCCGGAGGCGATCGCCGGCAGCAAGAGCGCGCTCATCGCCGGCGTCACCGTGAGCGCCACGACGAGCGACGCGGCCACGGCGAGCGCGTACGTCACCGCGAGCGGAGAGAAGATGCGGCCGGCGAGGCCGCCGAGGAGGATCACCGGGAGGAGCACGACGACGACGATCAACGAGGCGTAGACCACGGCGCTGCGGACCTCGGCGGACGCGTCGCGCACGACGTCGAGGGCGGCGCGCGGGACGGCGCTCGCGGCGTTTTCGCGCAGGCGCCGCCAGATGTTCTCGACGTCGACGATGGCGTCGTCGACGACCTCGCCGACGGCGATGGCGAGGCCGCCGAGGATCATCCCGTTGAGCGTGACGCCGCGAAACAGCAGCACCGCCGCCGCCGCGAGCACGGACAGCGGGAGCGCCGTGAGGCTCACGGCGGCGAGCCGCGGTGAGCGCAGGAACGAGACGAGCACCACGACGACGAGCAGCGCGCCGAGGCCCATCGCGCGGGCGAGCGCGACAAGCGACGTGCGGATGAAGTCCGCCTGGCGAAACGTGGGCGCCTGCCGCACGGCGCCCTGAGGCAGCTCGGCGTCGAGCGCGACCAGCGCGCGCTCCACGGTGGCGGTGAGGCGCGGGGTGTCCGCCCAGGGCAGCTTCTCGATCTGGAGGTACACCGCGGGGTGTCCGTCGTACAGCGCGCTGCCCACCGGCGGCGCTTCGCCCGCGACGACGTCGGCGACGTCGCCGACGCGCACGGGCAGGCCGTCTGTTTGGCGGATGACGGTGGCGGCGACGGCGTCGAGGTCGCCGACCTCGAAGAGCGCCTGGGCGCGCACCGGTTGCTGTTGCGCGCCGACGACGACGTGGCCGAGGGGCGCCAGGCTCTGCGCGCCCGCGAGCGCGTCGCGCAGGTCGGACAGCGTGACGCCGCGCGCGAGCATCACCTCGGGGCGCGGCCGCACCTCGACGCGCGGCGCGCCGCCGCCGTGGACGGTGACGCGCGCGACGCCTTCGATGGCCTGCAGGCGCGGCGCCGCCTTCCACCGCGCGAAGCGGCGCAGGGCGCGGAGCGCCTCGGGATCGTCGCCGGGGACGGTGTAGCAGAGCTTGAGGAGCGCCCCGACGGGCGCGGTGATGGGTGCCATCTGCGGCGCCGGCAGCGACGGCGGGAGCCGCTCGCGCGCGGCGGCGACGCGCTCCGCGACGAGCTGGCGCGCGCGAAACACGTCGACGTCGTCCTCGAAGGTGAGCTGGAGGACGGCCAGCCCCGGCGACGACGTGGAGTGAAGGCGCGCGACGTCGGGGATGCCGAGGAGCGCCTGCTCGAGCGGCGTGGTCACGAGGCGCTCGACGGCGGAGGCGTCGAGCCCTTGTGCCTCCGCCTGCACGGTGACGAGCGGCGGCGTGAAGTCCGGCAGCGCGTCGAGCCGCGCGTTGCCCGCGGCGAGCACACCGCCGACGACGAGCGCGGCCGCGGCGAAGAGCACGAGGACGCGGTGCCGGATGGAGCCGCGGATGACGGCGTCGAACAGCGCGTTCACTCCGGCGCCTCGGCGTCGGGTGTCACGGAGGAGCCCCCGGCCGCGCGCCGCCGGCCGCGCCGAGCTCCCCGAGGAGAGCGGCGGCGCCGCGCGCGACGACGGCGTCGCCGCTCGACAGGCCGCTGTAGATGACCGCGCGCAGCTCGTCGCTCGCGGCGACGTGCACCTTGCGCGGGGCGAAGCGGCCGGCGGCGACCTCGACGAACACGAGCCGCTCGCGCGCGCGCCGGACCACGGCGCGCGCCGGGACGACGACGCCCGCGACGTCGCGGCGCACCTCGACGGCGACGGTGGCGCCGGGCAGGAGCGCGCCGGCCGCGTCGGGGGGCACCTCGAGGCGGTCGCGGCGCGTGCCGTCGGCCTGCACGACCAGGCCGCGGCTCAGCAGCGTCGCATCGATGGTGGCGTCGATGCCGCGGACCGCGTACGCGTCGCCGGCGGCGTCGCCGGGGGGGACGGCCAGGTCGATCCAGCGGGGCCCCGGCTTGACGATGCGCGCGACGACGGCGCCCTGCTCGACGAGCGCGCCGGCGCCGCTTTGCAGCTCGGCGACGACGCCGCCGGCGGGGGCGCGCAGCTCGACGCGGCCGCCGGTGGTGCGCGCGAGGTCGGCGCCCGCGCGCTGCAGGCTGTCCGCGCGCGCCTGCTCCCCGGTGAGCTTGGCCTCGGCCTGCGCCCGCTCCGCGTCGGTGGCGAGGCCGGCCTTGACGAGCGCGGTGACGCGCTCGAGGTCGCGCTTGTTGGCGTCGACCTCGGCGCGCGCGGCGTCGATGCGGCCGGCGAGCTCGTGCTGCTGCGCCTCGAGGCTCGCGCGCGACGCGGCGTCGACGAGGGGCTCGAGCGAGGCGAGCAGGGCCCGCGCCTCGACGTGCTCCCCGAGGCGCGCGGAGGTGGCGGCCAGGCGCCCCGTGACGGGCGCGACGACGAGCGCGTCCTCCTGAGGGCGGCCGACGACCTTGCCGAAGCGGAGCGCGCTCGTGGTGAGCGTGCCCTGCGCCGCCGGCGTGGTGAGCAGGCCGAGCGCGGCCCGCTCCTTGTCAGTGAGGACCACCGCGCCGCCGGCGTCCACGCGCGAGATGGGGGCGCGCGCCTCTTCGTCGTCATCGTCCTCGTGCGCGCCGCAGCCGGCGCCCGCGACGAGCGCACACGCGGCAACGAGCGCCCCCGTGACGGCGGCGGCGGCGGCCGCGCGCAGGGTCACGAAGAGAGCTTCAGGATCCACGGCGCCTCCACCGGGAGCGTAGCTCGATCAGCGGAACAGTTGCATGACCTCGAGGACGTAGACGGTGCCCGCGGCGGTATCGTCGTCGACGGACAAGCGCACGTCGGTGCCGCCGTCGATGGCGTCGACCTCCGTCTGCAGGAAGCCGCGGCTGGCCGAGGCGAGCAGCGTGCCGTCGTAGCTGCCGTCGCGCAGCTCGAGCGTGGCGGTGCGCCCCTCGAACACGAGCTCGAGCGCGTAGACACCGCCCGCGGCGAGCTCGGCCTCGTCGAAGTCGGCGGCGGCGTCGCGCACGCCCTCGCGGTTGATGAAGAGCCCGGCGGTGGCCGAGGCGTCGTCGAGGTCGAGCTCGAAGCCGAGCCCGGGTGCCCCGCCGGCCTCGAACAGCGCGATGCGCGTGGGCGCGGCGGCGTCGACGAGCCGGAAGCGCATGCGCAGCGTCGTTCGCCGGCTCACGTCAAACGTGACGTCGGTGGGCACCGTGAGGGTGGGCGCCGGCGACGTTGGTCGTAATGGACTCGCGTCGAGGCGCCCGCTCACCACCATCTGCGCGGCCGACGTGCGGATCTCGAAGGCGCGCGCACCGTCGAGGGCGCCGAGGCCGGCGCGAACGCCGGCGGCGCCGCCAGCGCCACGACGACGCAGACGAGTTGGAGGGCAGGGGCGAACGGCGACATGCGGCGCGATGCGACCCCGAGTCTCCGCGTCAGGTACGTGCACATCGCACCTCGAGCGAATCGGCGCTCCCGGCCCCGCTCCCGCAAATTGGCCGGAATGACGACGAGGTGGCGGATCGTGGGCTAACGTCCCCGCGTGACTCGAGCGGCCGTCCTGCGCGCGCCACGGGGGCGCGCCCCGCGTCCGGGAGCACCTCGGGGAGCGCCCGCCCTTGTCGCGGCGATCGCGCTGATCGCGGCGCTCGCGTGCGGGTCCGGCGCTCGCCACCGCCGACGGCACGCCCCTCGACGCCGTCGTCACCCAGCACGTGTTCGGCGCCGCCGTCGGCGTCGGCAACACGCTCATGGAGTTCAGCCGCGGCGTGAACTTCGCCGTGCGCAGCGATCGCTCCGAGGCCACCATCCCGCTGTCGCGCATGGATCCGGACGCCACCGTGGTGCAGGCGTTCCTCGTGTGGGCGGGCACGTTCCAGCCGAGCCAGGGCATCCCCCTCGATCGCGACGTCGACTTCACCCTCCCCGACGGCACCTTCTTCAACGACCTCAGCGTCGACGCGCCCGAGCCGGGGGAGACACCGTCGGCGCTCAACCGCTGCGTGTCGCGCAACCTGAACATCGGCGGGCAGACCCAGCCCATGTTCGAGTGCCGCCGCGAGGTCACGCAGCTCCTGCAGCGCCTCGGCCCCGGCGGCGCCGTCGGCACCTACGGCGTCGAGGACGTCCAGCTCGAGGCCGGCGACTGCAACAACGACCCCGGCCGTTGCGAGGCGGCCTACGGCGGCTGGGCCATCGTCGTCCTGTGGGAGTCGCCGACGGAGTCGGTCAAGCGCGACCTCGTCGTCTACGACGGCTTCTTCGCCCTCGACGAGCAGGGCAGCACCTTCGGCGGCTTCTCGTCGGGCATCGGACCCGCCTTCGACATGAACGGCTTCACCATCGGGCCCACCGCCGACGGCGAGCTCACGTTCCTCGCCTTCGAGGGCGACGCCGACCTCGGCGTGCCGCCGCAGAACCTCCCGAGCAACCCGGTGCGCTGCAACGACGGCAAGTGCGAAGACTTCATCCAGATCCGCACCGACGGAAACCCCACGTTCAAGAAGCTCCAGGACGCCGCCAACCGGCCCGGCAACCTGATGAACGGCTCCGACAACACCGGCGGCGTGCACCCCGGCCTCGACATCGACACCTTCGACATCGGCCCCTCGGGGCTCAACGTGCTCCGCGCCGGCGACACGCACCTGTTCCTGCAGCCAGGCTCGGGCGATGGCGTCGCCGACGACGGCAGCGGCGGCTCCGGCGAGCTGTTCCTCCTCGGCATGACGTTCCTGTCGGTGGAGACGTTCTCCCCGCGCTTCCTCAACAACTTCACCGAGAAGGTGGTGCTCGAGCCCGTGGCGGGCGCGGGCGAGACGCTGCACTACCTCTTGCGCGTCGAAAACGACGGCAGCGCGCCGGCCGAAAACGCCCTCATCCGCGACCAGCTCCCCGCCGGCGTCAGCTACGTCCCCGGCTCCACCTCCAACACCTGCGGCGTCGCCAGCGGCGACAGAAACGGCACGAGCCCCGTCCTGCAGGGCACAGGGCTCAACGTCGGCACCATCCCCATCAACGGCCGCTGCGAGGTGCGCTTCAACGTCACCGTCGACGCCGACGTCGCCGACGGAACGGTCCTCGACAACTTCTTCACCGTCGCCGCCGACGGCGTCCCGCCCATCCTCATCGGGCCCGCCACCACCGTCATCCAGGCCGCGTCCATCGGGCAGCCGACGAAGACCGTCAGCGTGCTCGGCGGCGGCGAGCCCTCGCAGGGCTCCACCCTCAACTACACCATCCGCGTGCCCAACACGGGCACGCGCAACGCGCCGGGGGTCAGCGTGACCGACGCGCTGCCGCCCGAGCTCGAGAACCTCCAGATCGTGTCGTTCCCCGCGGGCGCCGACAACCGCTCCAGCGCCACAAACGTCGACATCACCGGCATCACCATCGCGCCGGGCGCGTCGGCGGACGTGGTGTTCACCGCGCGCGTCAAGGCGGGCACGCCCACGGGCACGCGCATCTCCAACCAGGGCCGCGTGGACCAGCCGTCGCTGTCGACGCCGCTGCGCACCGACAATCCCGCCACGCCGGCGCGCCCCGACCCCACGGTGATCACCACGGCGTCGGGCGTGTCGCTCACGTCTTCGAGCAAGAGCGCGCGCGACAAAAACGGCGGCCGTTTGCAGCCGGGCGACGTCGTGGAGTTCACCGTCCACGTCGCAAAGACGGGGAGCGCCTCCACCGTCATCGACCTCGACGACAGCCTGCCGCTTCACATGGGCGGCTGCGTGGTGGTGTCGTCGCCGCCGGGCGGCTTCGCCAACTGCACGCCCGGCGGCGCCAACGGCACGGGGCGCGTCGTGGGCGCGGTCGCCGTGGCCGGCGCGGGCGGCGGCGACTTCGTGTTCTCCGCCGTCGTCGACGCCACGGCGCCCGACGGGTTCTCCTTGGTGAACACGGCGCACCTGACGCCGGAGGCGGACCCGTCGTTCGCCGTCGACGTCAGCTCGGCGCCGCTGGCCGTGTTTGCGCGGCCCGACTTCACCACGTCGCGCAAGGCCGTCGTCGACGGCAACGGCGGCGACGCGCGGCCCGGAGACGCGCTCACGTACACGGTGACGGTGGTGAACAACGGGAGCGTCGCGGCGCAAAACGTCGTCGTCACCGACGCCGTGCCCGGGGGGCTCGGGAGCGTGGTCGCGCTCGACGGCGGAGCGTTCGCGCCGAGCGGCGGCGCGCCGCCGGCGAGCCCGGGCACGGTGACGTGGACCGCGCCGGCGTTGGCGGCGGGCGCCACGGCGACGTTCCGCTTCACCACGCAGATCCTCGCCGGGACGCCGAACAACACCCGCATCCGCAACACGGCGCTCGTGCACGGCGACGCGCCCGCAGCGGACTTCACCACGCCGCCCGTCGACGTCGTCGTGCGCGCGTCGCCGGCGCTCGTGGTGACAAAGACGGTGGCGGACCTCGGGCCGCCGCCTTTCCGCCCCGGCGACACGGTGCGCTACACGCTCCGCATCCAGAACACCGGCGACGGCGCCGCCAGCAACGTCGTCCTGCGCGACACGCTCGACCCGAGCTTCGAGACGGCCCTCACCAACAACGGCGGACGCGTCGCCGGCGGGGACGTGGTCTTCGACACCTCCACCGTGGCCGCGCTCTCCCGCCTCGAGCCGCCCGGCGTGGGGGCGCCGGGTGCCGACGTCGTGACGCTCACCTTCGACGCGCGCCTCTCTGGCGTGCTCGCGAACGGCACCGTCGTCGCAAACCAGGGCCGCACCACCGCGGATCAGCTCCCGTCGCCGGTCTTGTCCGACGACCCGGGCACCGCCACGGCGAACGATCCCACGCGCTTCACGGTGACGAGCCAGGCCGTCGTCAGCATGGACAAGACCTTCGTCGACGACAACGCCGGCGCGCTGCTCCCCGGGGACACGGTCACCTACACCCTTACGCTGAACGACACGGGGGACGCGCCGGCCGGCGCGGTCGTCGTCACCGACGTCCTCGACAACCGCCTCACGTTCGTCGCCTCCCCCGACGGCGGCGCCGTGTCCGGCGTCGGCGGCGGCGGCGCGGGCGGGACCGTCACCTTCCCCGCGCGCGACGTCGTCCCCGGCGCCGCCGTGCAGCTCCGCTTCACCGTGCGCGTCGCCACCGGGCTCGCCAACGGCACCGTCATCGCCAACCAGGCGCGCGCGGCGTCGCCGGTGGCGGCCACCACCGTGTCAAACGATCCGAGCACGGTGACGCCGCTCGATCCCACGCGCCTCACGGTCGAGTCGCGCCCCGTCCTCGACGACGTGCAAAAGACCGTCACCGACCTCGACGGCGACGGGCGCTTCGAGCCCGGCGATCGCGTCCGCTACACGATCACGGTGCCGAACACCGGCAGCGAGGCCGCCGCCGCCGTCGTCGTCACCGACGTGCTCCCGGCCGCGCTCGAAAACGCCGTCGCCGGCCAGGGCGGCGTGGTCGTGGGGGCGGCGGCGCGGGGAGCGGCGGCCCCGGCGGCACCGTCACGTGGCCGCTCGGCGCCGTCCCCGTCGGCGTCACGCGCACGCTCACGGTGGACGCGGACATCGTGCGCCCCTTCGGCGACGCCGTCCCCGTCGACAACCAGGCGCGCGTCACGGGGAGCAACTTCGCCGCCGTTGTCTCGGACGATCCGGCCACGGCCACGCTCGACGATCCCACGCGCTTCCTCACGTTCTCCAAGCCGCACCTCGTCGTCGAAAAGGCCGTCGCCGACCCGGCGTCCCCCGGCGGGCCCGGCATCGTCGCGCCCGGCGACACGCTCACCTACACCATCACGCTCAGCCAACGACGGCGGCCGCGCCGCCGACGCCGTCACCGTCACCGACCTCGTCGACACCCGCCTCGACACCGTCACGCCCCTCGACGGCGGCGCGCTCGCGGGCCGGACCATCACGTGGAGCGTCGCCTCCATCGCCACCGACGCCGTCGCCACGCTGCGCTTCACCGCGCTCGTGCACGTGCCGCTGCCAAACGGCGTGATCATCCCGAACCGCGCGCGCGCGGTGCTCGCCGAGCCGGGCGTCCCCGGTGTGCCCTTCCTCTCCGACGACCCGCGCACCGCCGCCGCCGGCGACACCACCGACGTGCAGGTGGTGTCCGCCGCCGATCTGTCCGCCACCACGCTCGAGACGCTCGACCCGCTCAGCGGCGCCCCCATCACGTTCGCGCAGCCCGGGCAGGCGGTGCGCTACCGCCTCGTGGTGCAAAACCGCGGCACCGACGACGGGCGCCGCGTGCGCGCGCGCCTGGTGCTGCCGCCGGAGGTGGAGCTCGTGTCGGCGCCCGGCGCCACGGTCAACGGCGCCACCCTCGTGTACAACCGCCAGGGCGTCGCGGCGCTCGCGGACGTCGCGCCCGGCGACGTCGTCACCCTCGACGTCGACGTGCGCCTCAAGGCGCCGCTGTCCGTCACGCAGCCCATCTCGGCGCAGGCCGAGCTGACGGCCGCCGGCGTCGCCAACCCGTTCCGCTCGGACGATCCGTCCACCGCCGCCTTCGGCGATCCCACGCTGCTCGATGTGCTCAGCCTCGTCGTCACCAAGGACGTGGCGCCGTCCCGCACGGCCGCGCCCGGCGACGTGCTCACGTGGACGATCACCGCGGCGTCCGGCGGCACCATCGCCGTCGGTCCGAGCACGCTCACGGACGTCGTCTCGCCGGCGCTCAGCACCGTCACGCCCGGGCCGGGGCTCAGCTTCGACGCGGCGAGCCGCACGCTGTCGGGCGCCCTCGCACCCATCGCGCCAGGGACCTCGCGCACGCTCACGTTCACCGCGCGCGTCGGCAACACCGCCGCCAACGGCACGCGCATCGAGAACCAGGCCACCGTGCAGAGCGCCGCCCTCGGCGCCGTGCTCTCCGACGACCCCACCACCGCGGCGGCGCTCGACCCCACCGTGGTGCTCGTCGACGCCACGCCGGTGCTCACCACGTCCACCAAGGTCGCCGCCGACGTCGACGGCGCGCCGCTCTTGCCCGGCGACACCGTCCGTTACGTCGTCACCGTCGTGAACTCCGGGCGCGGCACCGCGGACGACGTGCGCGTGACCGACGTCCTCGACGCCAACCTCTCCGTGCTCGCGGTGGAAAACGGCGGCAACAACGCCGGCAACACCATCTCCTGGGACGCGTCCACCACGCCGGCGCTCGCGGCGGTGGCGCGCGGCGCCAGCGTGGTGCTCGCTTTCACGGCCAAGGTGAGCCCCGCCGTCGTCGACGGCACGTCCATCCCCAACCAGGCGTCCATCGTGTCACGCGACGTGAGCGGCGCCGTGCGCACCGACGATCCGTCCACGCCGGCGCCGGGCGATCCCACCGTCGTGCGCGTGACCGCGCCGAAGCTCTCCCTCACCAAGCGCTTTGTCGACAACACCCCGCACCCGGGCGGCGGGGTCGACGTGGAGCCCGGCGACGCCGTCGAGTACGACGTCACGGTGCGCAACACGGGCGGGGTGGCCGCCACCGGCGTCGTGGTCACCGACGTCCTGCCGCCCGGCGTCCTCGTCGACGTCAGCGTGCTCGACGGCGGCAGCGACGACGCCGGCCTCGTGACGTGGACGGTACCCCGCGTGCCGCCGGGCGGCAGCGCCGTCGTGCGCGTGCGCGCCACCGTGGATCCGCTCGCCACGGGAGGCACCCGCATCGAGAACCGCGCCGAGGCCACCGCCAACGAGGTCGGCCTCGCCGTCCGCTCCGACGACCCGGACACGGCCACGCCCGACGACGCCACCGTCCGCGTCGTCACCGCCAGCGAGCTCTGGCACGGCACCGTCGAGCTGTTCGACGCCGACAGCGGCGCGCCCATCGTCACGCCGGTCATCCCGCAGCAGCGCATCCGCGGGCGCATCACGTTCCAAAACGACGGCAACCAGACCGCGCAGGCGGTGGTGCTCACCGTGCCCGTGCAGCAAGACCGCATCGTCGTCGACAGCACCACCGGCGGCGGCGTGGTCGACCAGGCCGGGGTGCGCTGGGACGCGAGCCAGAACCCCGCGTTCGTGCGCATGTCCACCGGGCAGGGCGCGCAGGTGGAGTTCACCGGCAGGATGGCGTCACCGCTGCCAGACGACATCGACATCCCCGTCGAGGGCCTCGTCGTCACTGCCGCCGTGCCGACGCCGCCGGCGGTCATCGGGCCCGCGGTGCTGCACACCAGGAGCCGCCCCGACCTGAGCGCCACCACCAAGGAGGTCATCGACGACGACGGCGGCCTCGTCGAGCCCGGCGACCTCCTCACGTATCGCATCACGGTCCTGAACGACGGCGGCGTGAGCGCACCCAACGTCCACGTCTTCGACGCCATCCCCGGCGGCATGGTCTACGTCGCGAATTCCACGCGGTTGCGCGGCCAGCCCGTCGCCGACCCCGCGCCGTCCGTGTCGCCGCTGCAGGCGCCGTCGTCGGCGGGGCAGCCGGCGGGGCTCGCCGTCGGCGACCTCGACGCGGGCCGCAGCGCCGTCGTCGAGATGAAGGTGCGGGTGTCGCCGGCCGCGCCGCGCGGGGTGCGCATCGACAACCAGGCCGTCCTCACGGCCTCGGGTGCGCCCGACGCGGTGAGCGACAACCCCAACACGCCGCTCATCCTCGGTGATCCCACGCCCGTCATCGTCGGCGGCGGCGCGTCTCTCGTCGCCGAGAAGGTCGGCGCGCCCTCGCCGGTGGTCGCGGGCGACGCCCTGCACTTCGACATCCACATCGAAAACGTCGGCACCGAGCCCGCCCTTGGAATCACCGCCGACGACGTCGTGCCGCGCGGCACGCACTACCTCACCGGCTCGCTCGTGGTCGACGGCGTCCCCGCCACCGACGCCGCGGACCGCGACGACGCCGACGTCTCCGGCGCCGGCCTCGTCACCGTGCACCTGCACCGCGCGCTGCTGGAGGCGGGCGAGGGCGTCACCCTCGGCTTCGACGTCAAGGTCGACAGCGCGAGCGTGGTCGAAAACCAGGCGCAGGTGGCGTCGGAAAACGCGGGCTCGCTCCTCACCGACGGAGACCCGTTGGTGCCGGGCGCCCAGCCGACGGTGGTGCCGGTGAAGAACGCGCGCGCCATCGTCATCGACCCCGACACGGTCCGCATCATCGACGACCGTGGGGGCGTCCTCTTGCCGGGAGACACCGTCACCGTGCGGGCCACCGTGCGCAACCAATCGCTCGAGCACGTGGTGCTCGACGGCGTCGAGCTTGGCGTCAGCGCGCTCCTCGACGTCGTGCCGGAGGCGGTGACCGCGGCGGATCCGCGGCTGCGCTTCGACGCCGCCCAACGCGTGGTGCGCTTCGTCGACGGCACCAGCGTCGACATCGAGGACGGCGGCGCGTTCGACGTCACCTTCCCCGCCACCGTGAGCGGCGACGCGCGCACCGGAGACACCGTGCGCGCGCTCGGCAGCGCCCACGTGCACACGCTGGACGGCGCGCTCGAGAAGAACGCGAACCTCGGCCGCGCCGCGCTCACCGTCGGGTTGTTGCCGGGCACCGGCGCCATCGAAGGCACGCTGTTCCTCGACGGCGGCGAGCACGACGAGGTGTTCCAACCCGAGACCGACGCGCGGGTGCGGGGCATGTCCGTGCTCGCCTTCTGGCGTGACGACACCGAGCCCGTGCAGACCGCCATCGCCGACGACCAGGGCCACTTCCAACTGCTCCCCGTGCCCGCCGGCCGGTATCGCCTCGAGCTGCGCTCGCCGGGCGGCGCTTCGTTCGGCGCCGTCGGCGCGAGCGAGCTGCAAAGCGGCGAGGTGCGCGAGCGCGACATCGCCGTGACGGCCACGGGCGCGGTCTACCTGAGCGGCTCGCAGCGCGTGCCCGAGGGGGCACGCGTGCAGCTCTTCGCCGACGACGGCGACGCCGACCCCGACAACGACGTCCTCGTGTCCGATCGCCTGCTCGGCGAGGGGCAGCAGGGCCAGCCGGTGACCGCGCAGGGTCTGTATCGCTTCGACCCGCCGCCCGGCCGGTATCGCATCGCCGTGGAGCCGCCCGATCCGCTGACGTCGTTCCCGTCGTCCGCGGTCCCCGTCGCCGCCGACAGCGCGGGCAACCCCTTCGGCGCGTTCGCCGCGCTCGACGGCGCCGGCGACGTCGAGGGCGTCACCGCGCCGCTGCCGGTGTTCAATCCGCGCGGCGCCGGCGCGGGCGGCGCGGTCAACGGCGGCGAGCCGTACTTCCTGCGCTTCGACGTGCAGGCCGGCGGGCCGCCGCTGTCGCGCAACTTCATCCCCGTGGACGCGCTCAAGTCGCAGCTCACCTTGACGAAGACCGCGAACCACAAGCGCGCGAGCGTCGGCGACATCGTGAGCTACACGGTGCGCGTCGACAACCGCGCGCTCGCCGGGGTCACCACGGCAGACGGCGGCGTCGAGATCATCGACACGTTGCCGTTCGGCTTCCGCCTCGTCGACGGGAGCTACCGCCTCGACCGCATCACCACGGACGGCAAGGGACAACAGCGCCGCAGCCAGGTGGTGGTGAAGGACCACGGCGGCACCGCGCACGTCTTTGGGCCGTTCGAGATGCTGCCGTCGTCGGCGTACGAGCTGCGCTACAACGTCGTCGTCGGGCCGGGGACGACGACGGGCCCGCACGAAAACCGCGCGGCGCTGCGCATGGCCGCCGGGCAGGTGCCGCTGAGCGAAGACGCGCTCGCGTCGGTGCAGGTGGTCGCCGACGGCCTCTTCGACCTCGGCACCATCCGCGGCAAGGTCTTCTGCGACGACGACGGCGACGGCTGGCAGGACGCGGGAGAACAAGGGCTCCCCGGCGTGCGCATGGTGGTCGACACCGGGCAGTGGACCGACAGCGACGTCACGGGCAAGGCGCACTTCTCCGCCATCCCGGCGGGCATGCACCTGGTGAAGCTCGACGAGCGCACGCTGCCGCCGGGGACCGTGCCCGAGAAGGTGCGCGAGACCTTCTACATGTCGCCCGGCCTCCCCGCCGAGATCTCGTTCGGCGCGAAGTGCGTGTTCTCGTCCGAGGACAAGCCCGAGGTCGTCGTCAACGAGGCCGCCTACGCCCCGGGCGAGGGCGAAGGGCCGGTGAAGCACCACCTCGAAGGCCAGGCGAGCCCGGCCAAGCTCACCGTCGACGGCGTCGCCGTGGATGTGCAGCGCGCGGACCTGGGCGTCGGCGTCGAGGGCGAAGATCCTGCGTTCGCCGGCGCCGCGGGCCCGAACCTCCCCGCCGTCGTCGACGGCGGGCTGCGCCCGCGCGTCGAATTCATCCCGCGCGTCGACGGCGGCGCCGCGCCCGTGGCGTGGCAGATCGAGATCGAGGCCCTGGGCCTGCCCGCGCCCTCGGGCGCGGAGCCGCCTTCCTCCGGCGTGGGCAGCGCTTCTGCGCCGCGCGCCGTCGAGGTGGATCCGCTCGCCCAGCCGCGGACGGTGTGGATGTTCGCGGGCCACGGGGCGCCGCCGTCGCACGTGTTCTTCGACGGCAAGGACCCGCAGACGGGATCGGAGGAGCTGTTCGAGCACCAGCTCTATCGCGCCACGCTCACCGTCGGGTTCGAAGACGGCGCGCGCGCGACGTCGGCGGCGCGCGTGTTCGGCGTGCGCGCGGGCGCGGGCGCGGACGACGCGCCGGGGCAGACCTTCGAGATCGACTCCGTCGACGGCGAGCTGTTCTCCCGCGCGGGCCGGCCCACGGCCCGCCTGTCGGGTTGGCTCGGGGGCCACGCCACGGCGCTGCGCGGAAAGAAGGTCACCGTCGTCGTGCACACCGATCAGACCGGCGCGGCGGCGCGCTCGCTGACGGCGCGCCGGGCGGCGGCGGCAAAGAAGGCGCTCGTCGGCTTCGGCCTCGCCGCCGACGACGTCGCCGTCAAAGGCGCCGGCGACGCGTTCCCCAAGATGCCGAACCTCCGCCGGCGCGATCGGCTCACCAACCGCCGCGTGGAGATCGTCGTCGACAAGAGCGAGAGCGCGCTGCCGCCGCTGGCGGCGCCTGCCGCCGTTGCGCCGTCGGCGCGGGTGAACGGCAAGGAGGTCGCCGGCGACGGCGCGTTCGCCGTCGACGTCTCCGTGCCGCGCGGAGACGCGCTCGCGGTGGAGCTCGTGTCGTCGACCGGGGCGGTGACGCGCGTGGTGAAGAGCGACACGCCGGCGGCGGCGAGCACGGAGACGCCGGCGGCGCCGCTGTCGGTGTCGTTCAATCCGGGGTCGCGCGCCCTGACGCTCGACGGCGACCCCGTGAGCGCCGCGCTCCTCGGCGTCCGCATCGCGCGCGCGGCGCTGGCCGCCGACGGGAGCGCGGTCATCGAGCCCGCGCTCCCCCCGAAGCCCGCGGCGGCGGACGGCGCGAACGCCATCGTGGCGTGGACCGTGCGCGTCTTCGTCGAGAAGGACGGCGCGCCGGCGTTCGCCGAGGACGACGCCGCTATCGGTCCCGTGGTGCGCGAGCTTTCGGGTGAGGGCAGGCCGCCGGCGAAGATCGCGTGGGACGGCCTCGACGCCGACGGCCAGAAGGTGCCCGGCGGGCGGCTGCGCGCGCGGCTCATCGTGAAGACCGCGGGCGGCGACACCGGCATCTCGCCCGACGCGCCGCTTTTGGCCGGCGCCGCGGGCGTCGCGGGGGCGCCGGTGGTCATCGCCGATCCACTCGACGCGCACGGCAAGCTGACGGCGGCGGCCAACAACGCGGTGAAGGCGCTGGCGGCGCAGGCCAAGGACGCGGCGGCGGTGAAGATCACCGTGCACAGCGACGACAGCGGCACGCAGCTCAACCGGCGCTTCCGCACGCAAAACGGCGCCACCGCCATGAAGGCGCTCCTCGTCGCCGCGGGCGTGCCCGCCGCCAAGGTGAGCGCGGTGGGCATGGGCTCGGACAAGCCGTTGGTGCCGAACCTCAGCCGCAAGATGCGCGAGGAGAACCGCCGCGCCGAGGTGGTGTTGGTTGCGCCCGCGGCGCCGGCGCCGACGTCGACGTCGACGCCGGTGGCGCCCGCGCTGCGCGCCAACGGCCAGCCGCTCGCGCAAGACGGCGAGCGCCTCGGCGGGCAGGTGCCGGCGACGCGCAGCGGCGAGACCGTCCTCGACCTCCGCGACGCCGACGGCGCGCGCGCCACGCTCCACGTCCGCCCGAACGACGCGGGCGAGGTCTGGGAGGGCGACGCCCCCGCGTACGCAGCGTGGGTCGCCATGGCCGCGCCCGTCGAGCTCGCGCCGCCCGCCGAGGCCGCCGCGGCCCCTGTCGGGGGGGCCGCGAGCGGCACGCCCGTCGAGGGTGCGGGGCGCGCGCGGCCCGTCGCCGGCGCGGCGCCTGTCGACGGCATCGCGCCGCTCACGCCGGCAAAGCCGAAGAGCGCGGGCCCGCCCACCTGGTACCCGGACGTCCAGAAGCTCGGGGCGCACGACCTCGTCGTCGAGCTCCCCGCCGACACCAGCGCGCTCCACGCGGACACGCTCCTCGTGCGCGGACGAACCAATCCGCAGAACAAGCTGCGCATCGGCACCGACGAGGTCGCCGTCGATCCCGACACCGGGGCCTTTGTTCACGTCGTCAAGCTGCCCGAGGGCGACAGCGACCTCGTCGTCGAGGCCACCGACCCCACCGGCAACGTCGGCCGCATCAAGCGCGCGGTCAACGTCGACACCACCGGCTGGTTCGCGCTCCTCCTCGCCGACACGGCGTTCGGCGGCGACGGCGCCGACCTCGGCGAACGCACACCCTTCACCTCGGTCAAGCTCGGCGACACGTTCCTCTACGGTCGCGGCGCGGCGTTCGTGCAGGGCCGCTGGCACGGGCCCTGGATGTTCCAGGACTACGCGCTCACGCTCGACGTCGACACGCGCCGCTGGCAGAGCGACGTCTTCGATCCCGAGCTCATCGATCCCGAGCGCTTCTTCCCCGTCTACGGCGACTCCTCCGTCGAAAACGTCGACGCCACACGCTCCGCGTTCCCGCTCTACGTCGACCTCAAGGCGGACAGCTCGAGCCTCATCGTCGGCAACGTGCGCACGGACCTCCAGGCCGGGTCGCTGTTCCGCTACCAGCGCGCGCGCAGCGGCGCCCAGCTCGTGTTCGACCGCGGCTGGACCGCGCCCCTCGAGACGCCGTACGCCAGGGTGAACGGGCACGCCGACGGCCCGGCGGCAGCGGCGGACAACAATCCGTGGCGCACCACGGTGACCACGTTCGTGGCCGGCGGCGGCGGACAGCGGCACGCGCGCGTCGAGCTGCTCGGCACGGGATCGAGCGTGTACTTCCTGCGGCACGAACGCGTGGTCGAGGGCAGCGAGAGCGTCGCCATCATCGTCCGCGACGCCGTCACCGGCGCGGAGGTCTCGCGCACGCCGCAGGTGCGCGACGTCGACTACAACATCCGCTACGACGAGGGCCGGGTGATGTTCAAGGAGCCCGTGGGCGCGTTCGCCGACGACATCTCGGGGCTCACCATCAACCACAACCTCGGGCAGGTGCAAAACGCCGACCGCGTCTTCGTCGAGGTCGAGTACGAGCACCAGGAGGACGACCCCTTCATGGGCGTCGGCGCCGGCGCCCAGTTGAAGCAGCGCGTGCTCGGCCACGCCGAGGTCGGCGGCGGCTACGTGTATGAGTCCCGCGAGGGCGGCGCGCTCGGGTACCAGCTCGGCGGCGGACACGTGAGGCTGTTCGTCGACGACAACACGTGGATCCAGGGCGAGCTGCTCGGGTCGCAGTCGGTGGACGCCGGCAACTTCGTGTCCCTCGACGGCGGCCTCACCTATTCGTCGCTCGGCCAGAGCCTCGATCAGAAGGACGGGCAGATCGGCCGCCAGATCTTCCCCGCCGACCGCGCCGGTGTCGCCTTCAAGCTCGAGGGCAACGCGCAGCTCGGCACGACGCTCGGCCGCAAGGACAACGCCGACGCCAACCTCCACGCGTACGTGCAGCAGTTGCAGCCGGGCTTCTTCGCCGACGCGTCCATCGTCGAGCAGGGGCAGACCAAGTGGGGCACCGAGGCCGCCTGGCGCATCGTCGACGACGGCAAGCTCAAGCTCCGCTACGACGGCGTGGTGAGCGAGATCCCCGAGGTGCAGCCGCTCACCGAGTTCCGCACGCTGCATCGCGAGATCGCCACGGCGCACTACGAGCACCGGGTGCTCGCGCCGCTGACCGTCTTCGGCGAGTACGGCTTCGGCTACACCTACGACAGCGGATCGTTCGGCCGGAGCGCCATCGCGCCGTCGCACGACTTCGTCACCAACGTCGTCGCGCTCGGCGTCGACTGGCAGCTCCTCGAGCGCGTCGAGCTCGGCTTGAAGCAGGAGCTCGTGCTCACCGGCGATCCCAACCAGCTCAAGGGGCCGCTCGATCAGCTCGTGAGCCACCTGCTCGTCAAGTACGCGCTCACCGAGGACCTCTCGCTCGTCGGCGGCAGCGACCTGCGTTGGAGCGGCGAGAACCAGGAGCACCTCGGCGTCTCCTACGCCATCAACAAGGGCGCGCGCGTCTACGCGAGCGAGCGCGTGGGCGTGCTGCCCGCGCCCGTCACCGGCACCATGGGCTTCAACACCACCACCGTCGTCGGCGGGGAGACCGACGTCGGGCCCGGCTCGCAGGCGTACGCCGAGTACCAGCTCGACGGCGGCTTCTCCGGCGATCAGAGCCGCGGCGTCGTCGGCTTGAAGACCGCGTACCGCCTGCCGTTCGGCTTCGCGCTCAACTTCGGCTACGAGCGCATCATGCTGGTCGGCGGCACGGTGCCCACCACCGAGGGCGGCAACGTCCCGCCGGGCGCCTTCACCGACGGCACCTTCTACGCCGCGCCCGGCGCCAACGCGGGCGGCGCGTTCCTCGCCGGCGAAGGCTCGCGCGACGCGGTGTCGGCGGGGGTCGAGCTCAAGCGCGGCGAGGCCGTCGTCGCCAGCCAGCGCTTCGAGCTGCGCTACGACAACCGGACCGAGGCGCGCGGCGGACACGACCGCCTCTGGCTGCTGTCCGGCTCCGGCGGCTCGGTGCGGCTGAGCCCCGAGCTGTCGCTGCTCGGGCGCTACAACATCGCGCTGGCCCAGGATCTCGCGCTGTCGGAGCGCGAGGCGTACTTCGAGGAGGGCGCGTTCGGCGTCGCTTATCGCCCCGTGACCCACGATTGGTTCAGCGTGCTGGCCAAGATCTCCCGGCGCGTCGACGTGCGGCCGCTGTCGCTGGAGGCCGGCACCAGCGACGACTACACGGCGCACGCCATGAGCGTCGAGCCCATCGTGGAGCTGCCGTGGAAGGTGCAGCTCGTCGAGAAGCTCGCGCTCAAGCACGCGAGCGAGAAGCTCGACGACGTGCCGGAGGCGAACGCGCTCACGGGTCTGTGGATAAACCGCGTCAACCTCCACGCGCTCGGGCTCATCAAGTCGCTCGGCGTGAAGCAGCCGCTGCCCGGGGAGATCGACCTCGGCGTCGAGTACCGCGTGCTCGCCGGCTTCACCTACGGCACGGTGGAGCACGGCCCGCTCGTCGAGGTGCAGGTGGCGCCGGTGGAGTACTTCCGCGTCGGCGTCGGCTACAACTTCACGAGCTTCTCCGACGACGAGCTCGACTCCGGCAAGCTCGACCGCAGCGGCTTCTTCGTCCGCGCCGTCGGCAGCTTCTAGTCAGCTCGTGAGCACGACCTTGCCGATGTTCTTGCGCTCCTGGATGAAGCGGTGCGCAGCGGCGGCGTCGACGAGCGGGAAGCTCCTGGCGATGATGGGCTTGATGCGGCCGGCGTCGTAGTCGGCGAGCAGGCCGAGGGCCTCGCGCCGCAGCAGGTCGATGTGGTCCCACAGGTGACCGAGGTTCACGCCGATGACGGCCTTGTTGTCGTTCATCAGCTTGATGGGGTGAAACCACGGGAGCTTGACGACGGAGAGGAGCGCGCGCACCCGCGACGGCGCCATGCCCGACGACGCCTGCGACAGGCCGAAGCAGAACAGCCGGCCGAGCGGCGCCAGGCAGCGGTAGCTCTTCGCGAACGCCCCGGTGGCGTCGAGGACGATGTCGACGCCGCGGCCGTCGGTGATGCGCTTGACGGCCTCTTCGAAGTCCTCGGTGCGGTAGTCGATGCAGTGCGTGACGCCCATCCCCCTGAGCGTCTCGTGCTTGGACGCCGAGGCCGTGCCGATGACCTCGGCGCCGGCGATGCGGCACAACTGGATGGCCGCCATGCCGACGCCGCCGGCGGCGGCGTGCACGAGGACGCGCTCGTCGCTCTTCACGTTGCCGAGCGTGCGCAGCATCAGCAGCGCCGTCAGGTAGTTCACGGGGATGGCCGCGCCCTCCTCGAAGGACATCGCCGCCGGCATCGGGAAGACCTGCGCCGCCGGGACGGCCACGGCCTCGGCGTAGCCGCCGAAGCGGGTGAGGGCGAGCACGCGGTCGCCGGCCTTCACGCCGGTGACGCCGTCGCCGGTCTGCTCGACCACGCCCGCGACCTCGTATCCGACGACGCAGGGAAACGGCGGCGCGTCGGGGTAGACGCCCAGGCGGGCGGAGACGTCGGCGAAGTTGATGCCGCTCGCCGTCACGCGGACGAGCACCTCGCCGGGCTTCGCCGCAGGGTCCGGTCCCTCCCGGACTTCGAGGACTTCGGGCGGGCCGGCGCGAGGGATCCAGACGGAGCGCATGACGCGGCGGTACCGCCGCTGGCGCGCCCGCGTCAATGCGGAATGCGTCGCGTTCGCGCTATCGTGAACCGGTCTTGGCGGAGGGGCGTATGGGAGCGGACGTCGACGTGCTGGTCATCGGAGCGGGCCCCACGGGCCTCGCGCTCGCGATCGAGCTTCATCGCTGGGGGCTGCGCTGCCGGCTGGTCGACAAGCTCGCGGCGCCGGCGCGGGTGACCAAGGCGTCGGGCGTGATGCCGCGGACGCTCGAGGTGCTCGACGGCATGGGCGTCGGCGAGCCCCTGCGGGCCGCGGGCCTCCCGCTGCGCGGGATGACGACGTGGGCCGAGGAGCACCAAAAGCTCATGGACCTCAGCTTCGACGGCGTGGACTCCCCGTGGCCGATGGTGGTGAGCCTCCCGCAGTACGAGACCGAGCGCCTCCTCACCGAGCGGCTCACGGCGCTCGGCGGCCGCATCGACCGCTGCCTCGACGTCGTCGGGCTCGAGGACAACGACGACGGCGTGCGCGTCACCCTCGAGCGGGACGGCGGCGGCCGCGAGGACATGACGGCGTCGTACGTCGTCGGCAGCGACGGCGCGCACTCCTTCGTGCGCCATCACCTCGGGCTCACCTTCGAAGGCGCGGCGTACCCCGAGGACTTCCTCGTCGTGCACGCCGGCATCGACTGGGACCTGCCGCCCGATCGCATCGGCATGGTGCTCAGCAGGAAGGGGATGATCTTCGGCAACCCGCTGCCCGACGGCCGCTGGATCATGACCGGCGATCTGCCTCAGGGCACCGAGCACCATCACACGCCGACGGTGGCCGACGTGCAGGCGCTCCTCGACGGCCGCGCGCCGCCGGGGAGCAAGGCGCGCGACCTCGTGTGGGCTTCGTACTTCCGCATCCACCACCGCCAGGTGAACCGCTACGGCAAGGGCCGCATGTTCGTCGCCGGCGACGCCGCCCACGTGCACTCCCCCGCGGGCGGCCAGGGCATGAACACCGGCATCCAGGACGCCGTGAACCTCGGCTGGAAGCTCGCGCTCGTCGTCACCGGCGCCGCCGACGCCAGGATCCTCGAGAGCTACGACGCCGAGCGCCGCCCGGTGGGCAAAGAGGTGCTGAAGTTCGCCAACCAGGTGCAGGTCTCCTCCACCATCCACCACCCGGTGCTGCAAAAGCTCAGGGACACGGTGCTCGTCGCCGCCGGCCAGCTCGAGGTGGTCCGTCACCTCACGCTCGGCCAGATGAGCGAGGTGGCGTACACCTACCGTCACGGACCGCTGGCGGCCGAGCACACCGACCCGGGCTTCCACCTGCACCGCGACGCGCGCCACGCCACCTTCGACGACTGCCTCGCGTTTCATCACGGCCCCGTCGCCGGCGACCGCGCCCCCGACGTGCCTCTCGGAGACGGCCGCCTGTACTCCAGGCTCGGCGGCGCGGCATTCCACGCGTTGCTGTTCGAGGGCACGCACCGGCCGCTCGACGCCGAGCCCGATCTCATCCGGATGGCGCGCGCGATGCGCGAGGCCTGGGGCGATCGCGTGCGCGTGAGCGTGGTGACGCCGTACGCAGAGCCGCCGGAGGCCGTCGCCGACGACGTCGACGTCGTCACCGATCCCTTCCAGGCCGCGCACAAGCGCTACGGCGCCCGCGGCCCGTGCCTCTACCTCGTGCGCCCCGACGGCTACGTGCTGTACCGGTGCCAGAGCCCGGACGCCGCCCGCGCGGCGCGCTTCGCCACGGGCGCGGGCATCAAGCTCGCGGTGCCCGCGTGACGGCGCCGCTCGGCGCGCTCAAGTACCTGTACATGGGCACGTCTCGCTTCGACGACGACGTCCGCTACTACAAGGACGTCATCGGCGCCGAGCAGCTCTGGAGCTTCGACAAATTCGGCGCGCGCGTGGCGGCGTTCTCCGTCGCCGAGGGCCCGCTCCTCCTCGTCGCCGATCACCGGCCGGCGCCGAGCTGCATGCCCGTGTTCGCCGTCGACGACCTCGACGCGTGCGCGGCCGGGCTGCGCGCGCGGGGCTGGAAGGAGAAGCACGCGGTGGAGATCCCCGACGGGCCGTGCTTCACCTTCGAGGACGCGAGCGGAAACGAGCTCGCCGTCTTCGGCAACGTCCGGCCCGACGCGTTGACCAGGGCGTTCGTTGAGCCGTCGCCGGCGCGCGCAGGCGACGCGTCCGCGCGCCGAACATCACGAGGCCGCAGTCGCCGCCGGCGGCGAAGATCGCGGAGGTGCCGCCGCTGCGGGCGACGGCGACGGACGCGGGGCTGCAGGGGAGCGCGGGCGCGCGGGAGGAGACGTCGCCGACGTCGTCGACGACGGCGACGGCGGGGCCGTCGGCGCCGTCGACGATGACGGCGAGGGCGTCGCCGTCGAGGGCGGCGGGGCCGTCGGCGCGCGCGCCGTCGGGCAGCGCGAAGGGGGCGCCGAAGGTGTCGCCGCCGTCGAGCGAGAAGGTGAGCGAGCCGTCGGTGACGAGCCACGCCGTGCGCGAGGAGGGCAGGGCCGCCGCCCGCAGCACGCGCGAGGTGCCGAGGCGCGCCGAGACGCCGTCGCCTTCGAGGAAGAACGCGCCGCCGGGGCCGTTGGCGGAGAGGGTCCCCGCGGCGCTCGCGGCGAGGTCGCCGCCGGGCGTGCCGACGTCGACGAGCGCGGCGCTCCACGTGGCGCCGTCGTCGAACGACGAATCGAGGCCGCTGCGGCGCGCCGCGCGCAGGGCGCCGTCGGCGGGCGAAGCGGCCACGTCGGTGACGAGCCCGCGCGGGAGGTCGCCGAGGGGCGCGGCGTCGAGGGAGCCGCCGTCGAGGCGCCACATCTGCGACGCCGTGGCGACGAAGAACGTCGCGCCGTCGTGGCTCAGGGCCACCGCGCGATCGCCGAGATCGACGGCGCCGCCGTCGACGACGACGCCGGTGGCGACCGTGAACGCCACGTGGGCGGCGCCGACGTCGATGACGCCCGCGCCGGGCGAGGGCGCGGCCGTCGTCTCGTCCCAGGTGTCGCCGCCGTCTTCCGTGCGCAGGAGCGCGCGGCTCTCGCGCACGACGGCGACGCCGGGCGCGGTGTCGTCGGCGGCGACGGGGTTTGCATCCGGCGCCGGGGACAGCTCGTCGACGCGCGGGCCTTGCGCGAAGGTGTCGCCGCCGTCGGCGCTGACGAAGACGGCGGGCGGCACCGAGGTGGTGACATAGACGCGGAGCGGATCGCCCGCGTCGACGGCGAGCCCGGTGATCACCCCCGAGGGGTCGGCCACGGAGACGAGCGCGCCGAAGGTCGCGCCGCCGTCGTCGGACCGCCGCACGCCGCTGCCCTCGACGACGTACAGCACGCTCGCGTCGGACGGCGCGAAGACCGCGCGCTGCTGTCCGGGCGCGCAGCGAAAGGGCGCGCTCCCGTCGCCGCCGCGCGCGGCCGCGACGCACGACGCCCCGGCGGCGGGGTCGACGAGCTGCCAACCGCCCTCGTCGAGGACGGCGAGGCCTGCGCTCGACGCGGCGAAGAGCCGCGCGCCGTCGTCGGCGAGCGACACGCCGTCGTCGACCGGGGCGCTCTGGGCGACGAGCGAAAACGGCGCGCCGTCGCTCGGGGACGACCACACGCCGCCGGCGGACGCGAGGGCGGCGGCGGCGTCGGCGCCGGCGGCGACGGCGTTGACGACGCCGCGCGGGCCGTCGACGCGGGCGAAGGTGACGGCGCAGTCGCCGGAGCGGTAGAGGCCGTCGAGGGTGCCGGCGAGGATCACGCCGGGCGCGCGGTCGTCGGCGGCGACGCTGACGGCGGCGGCGGCGAGGCCGGCACCGGCGCCGAGCGACACCCAGGCGCCGCCGGTGTCGGTGAGCTTGCACTCCGCCCTGGGTGCGTCGGGCGGCACCTTGCGCGGCTCGCAGGCGAGGAGCGCGAACGCGGCCGCCGAGAAGCAGACCGCGCGCGCGCCACCGCCGGGCCAGGTCACTCGCGTTTCACGGCGACCGGCAGCGGCTGCGGCACCGCCGCGCGCGCCGGGGCTGCGCCGCTTTGCTTCGGGACCGCGTCGCCCGCGCCGAGCCCGACGCCGCCCAGGATCTCGTCGACCTTGGTGAGGTCCGCGGGGAGGACCACGCGGGCGCCGCGGGCGAGCGCGCCGAGCTTGGAGATGTACGCCTGGCTCAAGCGCAGGTTCACGGCGTCGGCGCCGCCCTGGCCATGGATGGCGTCGCCCGTGAGCCGGATGGACTCCGCGGTGGCCTGCGCGAGCGCGAGGATCTCGGAGGCGCGGCCCTCCGCCTCGTTCACCCGGCGCTGCATCTCGCCCTGGGAGCGGTTGATCATCTCCTGCTTCTTGCCTTCGCTGTCGTTGATGCGCGCCTGCTTCTCGCCCTCGGCGCGCGCGAGCAGCGCGCGCTTGTCACGCTCCGCACCCATCTGCCGCTCCATGGCGTTCTTCACCGACGGCGGCGGCACGATGTTCTTCACCTCGTAGCGGTGCACCTTGATGCCCCACGCGGTGCTCGTCTCGTTGAGCGCGCTGATGACGCGGGCGTTGATGTTCTCGCGCTCCTCGAAGGTGCGGTCGAGCTCGAGAGTGCCGATGACGGCGCGGGTGGTGGTCTGCGCGAGCTGCACAGCCGCGCTCCTGTAGTTGACGATGCCGTAGCTCGCCTGCTTGGAGTTCACCACCTGCATGTAGACGATGCCGTCGACCTCGACGCGCACGTTGTCCTTGGTGAAGCAGTCCTGCGGTGGGACCTCGATGGCCTCCTCCTTCATGTCGACGTTGAACGCGACGCGATCGAGGAAAGGCAGCAGGACGTGCAGGCCGGGGCCGAGGGTCTCATGGTAGCGGCCGAGCCGCTCGACGATGAGCTCCTTCATGTTCGGCACCATGCGCACGGAGCGCAGGAGCTTCACCGCGAAGTAGAGGCCGAAGATCGACCAGATGACGACGGCGGCGACGTTGAGACCGTTCACGGCTTCTCCTTCATCGGTCCGGGCTCGAACGCGTTCCCGACCTTGGTCATCCCCTCGAAGAAACCCTTCAACTGCGCGAGCTGCTGGGGAAGCACGCTCACCTCGGCACCTTCCAGGATGCGCCCGAGCTCTCCGATGTACTGCTCGGCGATCTGCATCTTCACGGCCTGGTGACCGCCGGGCGCCCGGATGGCGTCGGCGACGAGGGCGATGCTCTTGGCGCTGGCGTCGGCGACCAGGCGGATCTCCTGGGCGCGGCCGGTGGATTCGTTGATGCGCTTCTGCTTTTCGCCCTCGGAGAGGTTGATGGCTTCGATGCGCTCACCCTCCGAGATGTTGATCTTGGCTTCCTTCTGGCCGGTGGAGATGGTGATGGACGCGCGCTTCTGGCGCTCGGCCTCCATCTGCTTCTCCATGGTCTCGATCACGCGCGACGACGGCGAGATGCCCATGATCTCGTAGCGCATGACCTTGATGCCCCAAGGCGCCGACGCCTTGTCGATCTCGCGCACGATGCTCTCGTTCATCTTCTCGCGCTCCGAGAAGGTCTCCTCGAGGCTGAGCTTGCCGATCTCGCTGCGCATGGTGGTCTGCGCGAGGTTGATGGCCGCGAGGCGGTAGTCGCCGATGTTGTAGGAGGCGTCCTTGGCGTCTTCGACCTTGATGTAGACGATGCCGTCCACCTCGACCTGGATGTTGTCCTTGGTGATGCACATCTGCGGCGGCACGTCGATGGCCTGCTCGCGCATCTCATGGCGGTACGCGGAGCGATCGAGCAGCGGGACCATGAAGTGAAAGCCCGGGGCGAGCACCCCCTGGAACTTGCCCACCCGCTCCTTCACCACGTTGTGCCGTTCGCTCACGACGATGAACGTGCGCGTGACGAAGAACGTGGCGACCGCTGCGCCTATGGTGATGAAAAAGAACATCTAGCTTCCCCTCGTCTTTCCCTGCGTGACCTCGACGGCAGCCTCGGACGGCTGCTCCTCGAGGGTCGGCACTCGGTTGTTGTCGTCGAGCAGCGTCAGCGGCTCGACGACCCACACGGCCTTTTGCTTGTAGAAGAGCTTCGCGCGGCTGCCGGCGGGCAGCTTGCCCTCGGTGCAGCGGGCCGCCCAGGTGGTGCCCTGAAAACGGATGCGGCCGTTGTTGGTCTCGTCGTCGAGCGCCTCGACCACGTCGACGATCTCGCCGAGCGCGTCCTTCACCTCGTCGCTGCGGTCGAAGCGGGAGGCGCTGGCGCCGACGAGCTTCTTGGCGAGCGGCCGCAGCGGCAGCGTGAGCGCGAGCGACGCGATCGACCATACGAGCAGCGACATGGGCAGGCTCTCGAGGACACCGACGGCCCGCAGCCCGGCGACGATGAGCGCCGCCGCCCCGAGGAAGCCCGGCACCAAAGCAAGGTTCACCGCCTCGCTCGCGATGAGCAGCACGCCGGCGACGAGGAAGACAATGGTGACCCAGTCCACGGAAGGAGGTTCGACGCGGTGTGCCGTCGACGTCAACCCCCTGCGCGTTACGATCGTCGGCCTCGAGTGGAACGCCGCGGCGGCCGTGTGCGGGTACAGTGGGCCCATGACCGAGCCCGTCGCCGCTTTGCGGGTGCCCGCGAACGAGCGCGGTCGCGTGCGCGTGCCGCTGTCGGGCACGCTCGGCAACACGCTCTGCGTCCGCTGCGGCGGCCGCGCGACGCTCTCCCGGAGCTTGCTCGTCGACGGGCGCTACCGGTACCGCCCCCTCCTCGCCGCGCTCGGCGTCCTGTCCGCGTGGAGCGGGCCGGCGCTCGCCGTCATCGTGCCCATGCTCACCTTCATGCGCCGGGTCAGCCGGCACCACGCGCGGCTCGACGTCCGCATGTGCTCCGCCTGCGATGACTGGCTGGCCAGGCGCGCGCGCCGCTCCCGCACGCTCGAGGCCGCTGCGTCGCTCCTGCCGCTCGCGGGCGTCGGCGTCGGCGCGGTCTCCATCGGCGGCCTCGCCGGGATCATCCTCGGCCCCCTCGCCGGCGCCGCGGGCACCCTCCTCGCCGTCGTCGCCATCGAGCGGCGACGCCCGCAGGACCGCGCGCGCCTGGTCGGGGCGGACGCGCAGGGGTGGATCCTCGACGTGCCCGCGTCCTGGAAGGACGCCGTCGAGAGTGATCCGGATCCGAGCGCCGCCGGGGTCTTCGAGCAGCCGTGATCGGGGTCGCGCTAACGTCGTCCGCCATGCTCGCCCCCCTTGTCGTCTTCGCGCTCCTCTCCATCGCCGATCCCGCCGGCGCCGCGGCCGCCCCCGCCGGCGCCGTCGTCGAACAGAAGAAGGCGCGCTCCGTGTTGGTCCTGCCGCTGTCCACGAGCGCCGGGGTCGACGCCGGCACGCTCGGGACCATCACGAGCACGCTCGCCGTCAGCGTGCAGAAGCACGCAGGGCTGAGCGTCCTCACCGGCGAGGACGTGAAGCGCATGGCGCAGGTCGAGGCCGACAAGCAGCTCCTCGGGTGCGACACGGCGAGCGCGAGCTGCATCGCCGAGATCGCCGGGGCCATGGGCGCGGACCTGGCGCTGTACGGCGACGTCGGCAAGCTCGGCGACGTCTACGTCGTGAACCTCAACCTCTTCGACGCGGGGCAGGCCAAGGCGGTGGGCCGCCAGGGCCTCCAGGTGAAGAGCCTCGACGAGAGCTTCATCACCCAGCTCGACATCGCCGTGACCACGCTGCTCGCGCCCGTCACCGGCGAGAAGACCACGGTGTCGGCGCCGTCGTCAGCGGCGGCCGACGTCCCCACCATCGACCTCGAGGCCCTCAAGAAGAGCGGGCTCAAGTCGATCAACATGAAGGCCGAAAACGCCCTGGAGCGCGCGCTCGACGCCCAGGACGACAAGAGCTCCACGCCGGAGCGGAAGCGCGACGCGTGGTGCGCCCTCGCCGTCGTCGAGGGCGCCAACCCGTACCTCGCCACCGCCACCAAGGCGTGCACCGAGTGGAAGCAGTACGTGGTCGCCAACCGGGCGCTCGAGAAGAACCTCGCGGCCGACTACGCCACCCTCGCCGGCTTCCTCGCGCTGCGGCACAAGAGCACCGATCAGAAGCTCGACGCCGTCGACAGCTTCCTGAAGACGTACGCGCGTATCGGGAACCGGCCCATGGTCAGGTCCGTGCGCGCGGCCCGCGAGCGCCTGGTGGCCACCGGCAACGCGTCCCTCGACGACGCCGACAAGGACGGCCTCACCGACGACCTCGACAAGTGCGTGAACGCCGCCGAGGACGTCGACGGCTTCGAGGACGACGACGGCTGCCCCGATCCCGACAACGACAAGGACGGCGTGCCCGACGTCAACGACAAGTGCCCGGACGAGGCGGGCGTCGCGGACAAGGGCGGCTGCCCGGAGACCATCGGCGACGTCGCCTCCAAGGCCAAGAGCGCCGCCGGGGACTTCCTGCACGACGCCGTCGACTTCTACGCGTTCGACTTCGACCGGCCCGTGATGCTGCGGATCGGCGCCTCCGCCGACGCCGCCGTCGATCCCCTGGGTCGGGGGATCAGCCCGGGCGTCGCCGTCGGCCTGCGCTGGGCCGCGCTCGACCTCGGGGCGCGCGGCGAGGTCTCGCTCGACAAGCCCGGCTCATTCCTCCTCGGCGGACACCTCGGGCTCGGCGCCCTGCAGATCCCGCGCGGCTCGTTCGGCCTGTTGAACCCGAGCGTGGGCGTCGACGTCCTCGGCGCCCCGGGCGAGGGGGAGCTCGTGCTGGGTCCGTACGTCGCCAACACGTTCCGCGTGTGGTGGCTCCAGCTCACGGTGAGCTACCGCTACGAGGTCCTGCACAAGGGGGGCGGCGCGGACCTCCCGGATCAGATCCTCGGCGCGGAGCTGTCCGCCGCCGCGCCCGCCGGCTCCATCGGCGACGCGCTCGCGGGGAAGGGCGACGGCGGCGACGTCGTCGACTTCTTCGCGCTCGACACCAAGCGCGACGCGTTCTTCGGCGTGAGCGGCATCGCCGAGAGCGGCCTCGATCCCTTCGGCACGCACGCGGCGCTCGGCTTCGGCATCCACGTGTCGTGGGCGGCGCTCGAGGCCGGCTATCGCATGAGCTTCGACCTCGACTCGTCCGGCGACGTCCCGCTGCTGCTCGGGGGGAACATCGGCCTCGCCGCGTTCCAGGTGCCGAAGGGGGACTTCGGGCTGTTGAACCCGAGCGTCGGCATCGACGGCGACATCGACGTCTCCGACGTCGGCGGCGCGCTGTTCGGCCCCTATGTGGCCAACACCTTCAACCTGAACGTCGCGCGCGCGCGCATCTGGTACCGCTACGGCCTCCTCGGCACCGACGGCGTGGACCTCCCGGTGCACACCGTCGGCGCGGAGCTCACGCTCAACGTCAGCGAGCTCCTCGACTGATCGCCTCGCCGCGCCGGGCGCGCCGGCGTCCCACGTCCACCGTGCGTCTATGCGGTGTTGGCGCGGGCGAAGACAAGGCTTCGCCGATGGCGGCCGCGCAACGGCCGGCGGCCAGCGGATCATCGAAGAAACAAGCCCGATAGGAGTCATCGCCCTTGCGGCCACCGACGCCAGCGGATCATCGGGGCCACAAGCCCGATAGGAGGTCATCCCTCTGCCGCCGACTTGCTCTGCATGGCCTCGGTGTCGTCGAGCAGGATCGCATGACGGCGAGCGGTCACGATCGGCGCTGGCGCGGGTGCCGACACGCGCGGGGTGATCGCCGGGTCGATCGCGGTGTCGATCGTCGGCTCGGTCCTACGGTCCGCCAACGAAGCCGCCCTGTCGGGCGCGGCGGTCACTTGTTGCCCCACTTTGCAAGACGCGCGATCCAGAAGAGCGGTCCTCGCTCCGTGAGCGTGATGACGAACAAGTGAACGAGTAGCGCTCCTGCGATGACGCCGGCCGTCTCGATGGTGGTCATGCGTTCCTCCTGCGCGGATCCTCACGTCAAGCGTTGTGCCAGCGCATGAGCGCCCGCCGCACGCGCTCGACAGTGAGCCTCAACGAGATCTCGTTGCGCAGGTTCAACGAAATCACGTTTTGTCAACGAAATCTCGTTGCGTTACGCTGCGCGCGTGCGACCCGACGGCCTCCAAGCCCTATCGCTGGCTGCGGCTGCAGAGCGTTCGCTTACGCAGCTGCTCGATCAGGTCGTCGTTGGCCTCGCCGCCGAGAGAGGCGTGGCGCTCGCGCGCGTGTGGCTCCTCGACGAGGACGCGCCGGTCCTGCGTCTCGCGGCGAGCGCGGGCGCCTCAATCGACGGGCAAAAGTGGCGACGATTGAACGGAGACTTCAGCGTCATTCCGCTTGGGCAGCGGAAGGTCGGCATCGTTGCGTCGTCGGCGAGCATGATCCTCATCGAAGATCACGCGCAGAAGGATCCTCACATCGCGCGGCCGGATTGGGCGAAGCGCGAGGGGATCCGCGCGTTCTGCGGACAGCCGCTGCTCTTTCGCGGACAAGTGCTCGGCGTGCTCGCTGTGTTTTCACGCGGCCCCATCGACGACACGGGAGCGAGCTTCTTGCGGTCGTTCGCCGACCACTGCGCCGTGGCCATTGCGAACGCGCGCGCGTTCGACGAGCTTCGTCGATCGCGCACGGAGCTCGAGCAAGAGCGAGACGAGCTCCGCGCCGAGATGTCGTCGAGCATCTCGACAGGCCCCATCCTCGGCAAGAGCGCCGCGATCACGGAGGTGCGCCGGAAGATCGAGCTCGTCGCCGCCACCGACGCGAGCGTCCTCATCGTGGGCGAGTCGGGCACAGGCAAAGAGCTCGTCGCGACGGCCGTCCACGAAAAGAGCGCGCGCGCCCAGGCGCCGATCGTGCGCATCAACTGCGCCGCCGTGCCCGCCGACTTGTTCGAGAGCGAGTTCTTCGGGCACGCCCGCGGCGCTTTCACGGGCGCCGTGAAGGAGCGCGCGGGCAAGTTGCAGCTCGCGCACCAAGGCAGCGTGTTTCTCGATGAGGTCGCCGAGATCCCGTTACGTCTTCAGCCGAAGTTGCTGCGCGCGATTCAGGAGCACTCGTTCTCGCGCGTCGGCGACGATCAGACGCGCAACGTCGACGTTCGCTTCATCGCGGCGACGAACCGCGATCTGCGCGCCGAAGTGCGCGCCGGTCGCTTTCGCGAAGACCTCTACTATCGGCTCTCCGTGTTTCCCATCGCGGTCCCGCCGCTGCGCGATCGACGAGACGACATCGCGCTGCTCGCCAAGCGGTTCCTCGACGACGCATGCCGTCGCTACGGCAAACCGAAGATCGCGTTGAAGCCGTCCGACGTTGCGTTGCTCGAACGGGCGCCCTGGCGCGGCAACGTGCGCGAGCTGATGAACGTCGTGGAGCGCGCCGTGATCCTCGCAGCGGGCGCGCATCCTCGCTTCGACCTCGCGCTCGCCGACCAGGCCGCGGCTTTGCCCGACCGCAACGTGAACAGGCCGGCTCACCAGGCGCTCGACGAAGAGGGGCGTGCCGGTCCGACGACCTCGACGCGCGGGAAGTCGACGTTTCTCACAGCACGGCAGTGGCGCGAGCGCGAGCGCGACAACCTGAGGGCCGCGCTCGCTGCGGCCGACGGACGGGTCTACGGCGCAGGCGGAGCGGCCGAGCTCCTCGGTATGAAGGCGACGACCTTGATGTCGAAGTTGAAGGCGCTTGGCATCACGCGTCGACGAACGCCGTGACCGCGGTGCTCCGATCTCCGACAGCCGCTGGCCGAAGAGCGCCCGCCGGCCGCCCTGCGCTGGGCGAAGCTCCCCGGCGACGACAGCTTCTCCACGTCGAGGTGCGCCAACGCGTTCGGCGCGAGCAGACACAGCCCGTCGGACGCGTCGTCGGCGCCGCACGCATGCGCGATCTCGGCGAGCGCGGCCTTCACCGGGGCGAGCGCTTGTGAACCTGGAAGTCGAAGAAGTCCTGCGACGTGCAGTACCGGCCCGGGTACAGAAACGGCCAGTTACCGGCTTCGCGCAGGGCCCAGGCGGGCTGTTGATGCAGGTGGCGCTGGATCTTGCCGCCCGGCATGGATGTGGGGGCGAGCACCGGCTTGTTGCCGAGGCCGGGGTCATCGCGCGCGTGGAGGCCGACGGCCGACAGCCGCACCTGATGGACCTTCTGCGTCCCCGTCGGCGCCACCGCCGGCTGCGACGTGGTCACCACCTGTGTCTTGTGATCGCCGCCGAGGATGAGCTCCTCGGTGCGGTGAGGCCGCACCCATTGCTCGGGGGGCACCTGCCGCTGCTGTGGCGGCGGCGGCGGCTGTTGCACCACGACGCGCGCGAACAGCGCAGAGTTGACGAGGCGGCGGTCGCGGCGACGGCGTGAGCCTCCCGGTGCACACCGTCGGCGCGGGGATCACCTTCAACGTGAGCGAGCTCGTCGACTGAACGGCGCTACGCGCGGGCTGCGGCGAAGTGCTCGAGCAGCGCGCGGTTCACGAGGGCCGCGTGCTGGTGGGTGACGCCGTGGCCGGCGTCGCGGATGCGCTCGATGCGTGAGCCGGCGATGAGCGCGTGCAGGCGCTCGCTGTTGTGCGGCCGCACGAGGATGTCGTCCTCGGGCTTCACGATCAGCGTGGGCGCGTCGAGCCCGCGGAGGGCGCGGACGACGTCGTGGCGCAGCACCGCGCGGAGCTGGTTCAGGCGGGTGACGGTGTCGGCGGGCACGGCGAACACGTCGAGCTGCGCGCCGCTGAACCCGTCCTCGGGGCGGGCGCCGGCGAGGTACGCCGGCGTGTACAGGAGCTGCCTCAGCGCGGCGAAGCGGGCCGCGCCGCGGGCGGTGTTCGCGCGGAGGAACAGCGCGAGCGCGCGCGGCCGCGGCGCGAGGTGCAGGAGCGAGCCGCCGGGGGACGTGGCGATGAGCGAGAGGCTCGCCACGCGCGGGCGGTGCCGCAGCGCCAGGTGCAGCGCCACCATGCCGCCCATGCTGACGCCGACGACGTGCGCGCGCGGGAAGCCGACGTGCTCCATGAGCGCGGCGGTGTCGTCGGCGAGGTCGGCGAAGCCGTAGGACGTCTTGCTGCTCTCGCTCTCGCCGATGCCGCGGTTGTCGAACACGAGCACGCGGTGCCGGCCCTTCAGCCCCTCGATCTGCGGCGCCCACGCGCGCCCCGAGATGCCGAAGCCCATGATGAGCACCACGGGCGGTCCGTCGTCACCGTGGACCTCGTACCAGAAGCGCTGGCCCCGCAACGTCGCGTGCACGCCGGGGTTCTACCACCGCCGCGGCGGGTGGGCGTGGCCGTGAGCAGACGACGCCCGACCCCCGCGGCGCCGCCTCAGAACTGCGCCTTCTCCGTGGAGCCCTCGAGGGCCAGCGTGGAGGCGCGGCCGCCGCTGATCACCTGCGAGACGGCGTCGAAGTAGCCGGTGCCGACCTCGCGCTGGTGCTTGGTGGCCGAGTAGCCTTCGGCCTCCGCGGCGAGCTCCTTGTCCTGCAGGCGGGCGTAGGCCTCCATGTCGTCCCGGTCGTAGGCGCGGGCGAGCTCGAACATCGAGTAGTTGAGCGCGTGGAAGCCCGCGAGCGTGACGAACTGGAACTTGTACCCCATCGCCGCCAGCTCACGCTGGAACTTCTTGATGGTGGCGGCGTCGAGGTTCTTTCGCCAGTTGAACGACGGCGAGCAGTTGTACGCGAGCATCTTGCCGGGGAACCTGGCGTGGATGCCTTCGGCGAAGCGGCGCGCCTCGTCGAGGTCGGGCGTGGACGTCTCGCACCAGATGAGGTCGGCGTACGGCGCGTACGCGAGGCCGCGGGCGATGGCGTACTCGACGCCGCCGTTGATGCGGTAGAAGCCCTCGGGCGTGCGCTCGCTCGACGTGATGAACGGGCGATCACGCTCGTCCACGTCGCTGGTCAGGAGCTTGGCGGAGTCGGCGTCGGTGCGCGCCACCAGGAGGGTGGGCACGTCGAGGACGTCGGCGGCGAGGCGCGCGGCGGTGAGCGTGCGGATGAACTGGGAGGTGGGCACGAGCACCTTGCCGCCCATGTGCCCGCACTTCTTCTCGCTCGCGAGCTGGTCCTCGAAGTGGACGCCGGCGGCGCCCGCCTCGATCATCTGCTTCATGAGCTCGAACGCGTTGAGCGGCCCGCCGAAGCCCGCCTCGGCGTCGGCGATCATGGGCGCGAGCCAGGTGCGCTGGTCGGCGCCCTCGGCGTGCTCGATCTGATCGGCGCGCATCAGCGCGTTGTTGATGCGCTTGACCAGGAGCGGCACCGAGTGCGCGGGATAGAGGCTCTGGTCGGGGTACATCTGACCGGAGTCGTTGGCGTCGGCGGCCACCTGCCAGCCGGAGATGTAGATGGCCTTCAGGCCGGCCTTCACCATCTGCACCGCCTGGTTTCCGGTCATCGCGCCGAGGGCGTGGACGTAGTCCTCCTCGTGCAGGAGCTGCCAGAGCCGCTCTGCACCGAGGCGCGCGAGCGTGTGCTCGACCTTCACCGTGCCGCGCAGCCGCTGGACGTCTGCGGGGGAGTAGGGACGCTCGATCCCGGCAAAGCGTTCGGGGATGACAGGGGCAACATTCTTCTTCGCGGCGACCATAAGGCGTACCTCCTCCGGGGCAGGCGTGTGCACCGCCTACCAAACTCACACTCTCGAGATGTGCACGTCTCAGCTCTTGGACTCAGCCTCGACGAGGAGCTCGTACGCCGGCAGCGTCAAGAACTCCTCGAGCTCGGGTTTCAGGCACAAGGACAGGAAGAGGTCGCGGGCGCGCCCCTCTTCGCTCTCCTCGATGACCACGCGCCGCAACCGCTCTTCGGTCAGTGGCTCGCCCTCGACGTCGGCGCCGGAGTGCAACCACTGCCACAGTTGGGTGCGGGAGATTTCGGCCGTGGCGGCGTCCTCCATCAGGTGGTTGATGGGGACGCAGCCCTGACCACGGAGCCATGACGCCAGGTATTGAACACCCACGCGTGCGTTGGTCCGCAGCCCGGCCTCCGTGCGCCCACCCACGGGCGCACGCAGAAGATCGTCGGCGCTCACGCGAACATCGTCGCGGGCGACGTGAAGCTGGTTCTTCTCGGTGAAGATGGCGGCGGCGATGGGCACGAGGCCCGGGTGCGCGACCCACGTGCCGTCGTGGCCGTCTCCGACCTCGCGGCGCTTGTCGGCGCGCACCTGCTCGAGCGCCTTGTCGTTGGCGACGGGGTCGTCCTTGCGCGGGATGAAGGCGCTCATGCCGCCCATGGCGAAGGCGCCGCGACGGTGGCAGGTCTTGATGAGCAGTTGCGTGTAGCTCCGCAGGAAGTGCTGCTCCATGGTGACCTGGGCGCGATCGGGGAGGACGAAGCCGGCCTCCTTGCGGCGGCGCTTGATGACCGAGAAGATGTAGTCCCAGCGGCCGCAGTTGAGCCCGACGATGTTGTCCTTCAGCGCGTGGAGGATCTCGTCCATCTCGAACGCCGCGGGCAGCGTCTCGATGAGCACCGTGACCTTCACGCTGCCGGGGGGGATGCCGACGCGCTCCTCGATGAGCTTGAGGACGTCGGCCCACAGCGCCGCCTCCTTGTGGCTCTCGAGCTTGGGGAGATAGAGGTAGGGACCCGAGCCGCGCTCGAGGAGCGTCTTGGCGTTTTTGTGGATGTAGAGGGCGGCGTCGAAGAACGGCCCGGGCACCGCGGTGCCGTCGACGAGCATGTGCGCCTCGGGCAGGTGGAGCCCGCGCGGCCGCGCCATGAGCACGGCGCCGCCGCGCCCGGGGAAGCCCTCGGGGAGCGCGTACTTCTTGCCCGACACCGGGTCCTCGTACGAGAGCGTGCCTTGCACCGCCTCCTTGAGCGCGCGCTGGCCGTCGATGAGGTTGCGCCACGTGGGCGCGTTGCTGTCCTCGAAGTCGGCCATGTAGACCTGCGCGCCCGACGACAGCGCGTTCAGCACCATCTTCCGGTCGGTGGGGCCGGTGATCTCCACGCGGCGATCGAGGAGGTCACGCGGGACGCCGGCGATCTTCCAATCGCCTTCGCGCACCGCGCGCGTCTCGGCGAGGAAGTCGAGCGTCTCCGTCTTCGCGTCGAAGCGCGCCTGCCGCGCCTGCCGCTCGCGCAGGAGATCGAAGAGGCGGGGGCGAAACGCCCGAGAGAGCTCCGCGATCAGCGCGCGGGCAGGGGTGTCGAGGATGTCGTCGACGACCACGTCGGTGGGGGCGACCAGGGTGAGACCGCGCTGCGTCATTTCGAATACTCCGCTCCGTGTCAATACTCAGGACATTGTAACCAACGCGGCGCGTTGTCTGCCGTGATCTCGGGCGTGTTTACTTGTTTACAGAGTTGACAGTTCACGTTGTTGTGTTGTAAACTCCAGGTCGACGCAACACCGACACGGAGGGTCCATGGCCACGCGAAAAGAGGGTCCGCGGCTCGGCGCCAAGGTGCGCCAGCTCCGGCGGCGCGAGGGGCTGACCCAGCACCAGCTCGCCGAACGGCTCGGCGTCTCGCCGGCCTACCTGAACCTGATCGAGAACAACCGCCGGCCGCTGCCCGCGCACCTGCTGATCCAATTGGCCCAGTCGTTCAAGCTGGATCTAGCGACGTTCGCCGCGGACGATGAAGCGCAGCTCCAGTCGGATCTGCTCGAGGTCTTTGGTGACCCGCTGTTCGACGGCGCCGAGATCACGGCCGCCGAGGTCCGCGAAATGGCCGCTTCGCAGCCCGGGCCCGCCCGCGCCGTGCTCGCCCTCTATCGGGCGTACCAGAGCGCGCGCGGGCAGGAGGGCGGCCCCGTCGTCGAGGGACCCGCCAGCGACGTGCCGTCGGAAGAGGTGAGCGATCTGCTGCAGCGGCACATGAACTACTTCCCCGAGCTCGAGGAGCTCGCCGAGAGCGTGCGCAAGGAAGGCCGCATCGCCGACGACGACCTCACGCGGTGTCTGGTGCGCTACCTCGAGGACAAGCACGGCGTGACGGTGGAGGTGGTGCGCGCGTCCAAGGGCCAGCGCGTGCTGCGCAGCTTCGATCCGGCCACCAAGCACCTGGCGCTGTCCGAGCTGTTGCCGCCGCGCTCCCGCAACTTCCAGCTCGCGCACCAGATCTGCCTGCTCACCGGCTCCAGCTTCCTGGACCGCGTCACGCGCGACGACATCCTCACCTCCGCCGAGGCGCGCTCGCTCGGGCGCGTGGCGCTCGCCAACTACTTCGCCGGCGCCATGCTCATGCCCTACGAGCCGTTCTTCGAGGCGGCCGAGGCCTTGCGCTACGACATCGAGCTGCTCGGGCACCGCTTCCGCACCAGCTTCGAGCAGGTCTGCCACCGCGTGACCACGCTCAGGCGGCCCGGGATGCTCGGCGTTCCGTTCCACCTCATCCGCGTCGACATCGCCGGCAACATCAGCAAGCGCTTCTCCGGCTCCGGCATCCGCTTCGCCCGCTTCGCCGGCGCGTGCCCGCGCTGGAACGTGTTCACCGCGTTCCTCACGCCCGGGATGATCAAGACCCAGGTGTCCGAGATGGCCGACGGCGCCAGGTACTTCTGCATCTCGTCGACGGTGAGCAAGAGCAGCATCGGCTACGGGTCGCAGCACAGCCCGCTCGCCCTCGGCCTCGGCTGTCGCGTGGAGCACGCCAAGCGCCTCGTGTACGCAGACGGCGTCGACCTCGAGCACAGTGTCCCCGTCGGCGTCACCTGCCGCCTGTGCGACCGCGCCGACTGCACCGAGCGCGCGTTCCCTGCCGTGAAGGCCCCGCTCCACGTCGACGAGAACGTGCGCGGCGTGAGCTTCTACGCCACCAGCCCGCTCCCCATCGTGTCGTGAGCTGAGCCCGTCACGCTCGTGGGCCCGTCGTGCTCGCGTCGCCTATTGCTTCAGGGAAGATGAAATGTTCTGTTCACCGGAACAGTCGGGAGGATCTGCATGACCAGCAAGGCCGCGGTGGACGACCTCGGCACCATCCTTCGGTGCATCAAGGCCGTCGCGTTCAAGCAGAGCGACGAGGCCTGGGCGTCGCTCGACCTCACCATGGCGCAGCTCAAGGCCTTCATGCTCATCGTCCACAGCGGCGGCATCACGAGCAGCGCGCTCGCGGACAAGATGCGCGTGAGCCCATCGGCGGTGACGCCCGTCGTCGACAAGCTGGTCGCCCACGAGCTCGCGCGCCGCGAGGACGATCCCGGCGACCGCCGCGTGCACTGGGTGCGGCCCACGCCCGCCGCGCTCGCGCAGCACGAGCGCCTCCTCGCCAGCGGCCGCGCGCTGCATGCCCGCATCCTCGGCGCCGTGCCCGCCGACAAGGCGGCCGCCGTCCAGGAAGCCCTCGCCGTCCTCGTCGACGCCGCGCGCGCCGTGAAGGAACAGGAGACCGCATCATGAGCCCGCACTCCGCGGCCCCCGCCCCGAGCGCCGCCGCGCCGCCGCCGCCGGCGCCTGCCGCTGCGCCACAGCTCGACGACGAGATCCCCCGCGCCACGATGCTTGCCACCATGGCCGGCATCATCGCCGCCATGCTCCTCGGCGCGCTCGACAACACCATCGTCGGCACCGCGATGCCCAAGGTCATCGCCGAGCTGCACGGCTTCGAGCACTACGCCGCCGTCACCACCATCTACATGCTCGCGTCCACGGTGGTCGTGCCCATCGCCGGCAAGCTGTCCGACCTCTTCGGCCGAAAGCCGTTCCTGTTGGTCGGCGTCGGCGTGTTCGTCGTCGGCAGCATGCTCTGCGGCCAGGCCACGAGCATGAACCAGCTCATCGCGTTTCGCGGGTTGCAGGGCATCGGCGCGGGCTTCTCGCAGTCCATGGCCTTCGTCACCATCGCCGACCTCTTCCCGCCCGCCCGCCGCGGCCGCGTCAGCGGGATCATGGGCTCGGTCTTCGGCCTCGCCAGCGTCGTCGGCCCCTCCGTCGGCGGCTTCCTCACCGACGGCCCCGGCTGGCGTTGGTGCTTCTATGTGAACGTGCCCATCGGCGTCATCGCCTTCGCCATCCTCCTGTTCGCCTTCCCGCGTTTGTCGCGCGACGGGAGCAAGCGCCCCTCCATCGATTACCTCGGCGCCGTCACGCTCATCCTCGGCGTGGTGCCCATCCTGCTCGGGCTGTCCTGGGCGGGCCGCGACTACGCGTGGACCTCACCCACGATCCTCGCGCTCCTCGGCGGCGGCACCGCCGTGATGATCGCGTTCTTCTTCATCGAGACCCGCGCCAAGGAGGCCATCCTGCCGCCGAGGCTGTTGAAGAACCGCATCGTGTGGACGTCGGCGACGGCGGCCACGCTCATCTCCATGGGCATGTTCGGCACGGCGCTGTTCATCCCGCTGTTCATCCAGGCGGTGGTCGGCACGTCGGCCACCAAGAGCGGCGCCGTGGTGACGCCGATGATGTTCGCGATGATCATCTCGAGCGTCACCGCAGGCCAGCTCATGCAGCGCATGGGCCGCTACAAGGTCATCGCCATCGTGGGCGTCACCATCACTGCCGGCGCGCTGTTCCTGCTGTCGCGCATGACCGTGGACACCTCGTACTCCACCGTGCTCTTCAACATGATCGTCCTCGGCGTGGGCCTCGGCGCCACCATGCCCGTCTACAACCTCGCCGTGCAAAACGCCGTCGACATCAAGCAGGTGGGGGTGGCCACGTCGTCGCTGCAGTTCATGCGCTCCATGGGCGGCTCGTTGGGGGCCGCGTTCTTCGGCGCCGTTCTCACCAACCGCTTCGGCCCCGCGCTCAAGGAGGCGTTGCCCGCGCAGGCGGCGGCGGCGCTGCCGCCGGGGATGCTCGACAAGCTCACCAACCCGCAGAGCCTGATGAACCCCCAGTTCCAGGCGCAGATGAAGAGCGGCGGCGCCGCCATGATGGAGCGGATGGCGCCCGTGCTGCACGCGGTGAAGGCGGCGCTGGCGTCGTCGCTGTCGGACGTGTTCCTGATGGGCTGCGTGCTCGTGACGGCCGGCATCGCTGTGACCTTGCTGATGCGCGACGCGCCGCTGCGGAAGAGCAACCGCATGCCCGCCGAGGTGCCCGCGGCATGACGGAGCTCGGCCGCTCCGGGGCGGCTCCGGCGCTCGCGTGCCTGTTCGACGAGGACCGCGTCGTCGTCGTCGACAAGCCCGCGGGCCTCACATCGGAGGACGCGGCGCGCACCGTCGGGCGCAAGCTCGTGCACCGCATCGACAAGGCGACCTCGGGGTTGCTGCTGCTCGCGGTCGACGCCCGCACGGTGCAGCGGCTGCAGCGCGCGCTGCGGGAGGGTCGCGTCGAACGCACCTATCTCTTCATCGCCCACGGGCGCGTCGGCGACGGCGTCGTCCAAAGCGAGCTCGTGCGCGACCGCGGAGACGGCCGGCGCGGCAGCGGCCCCGGTGGCAAGCGCGCCGTCACCCGGCTGCGGGCGCTGTCGTACCTCGACGGCGGCGCGGGCGTCGTCACCCGCGGCGAAGCGCAGTTGGTGACGGGCCGCACGCATCAGGTGCGCATCCACCTCGCCGAGGGCGGTCACCCCATCCTCGGTGAGCGGGTGTACGCCGCGTACGACGGCGCGCCGCGCCTGATGCTGCACGCCCATCGGCTGTGCTTCGTTCACCCGGGCACCAAGGCCGTCGTCGAGGTCGCGAGCCCGGCGCCGGCGGCGTTCGGCGCGTTCGCCGGCGCCTGACGACCTCCGCACCACCCTTCGCGGGCTGCTACGATGGCGCATGCGCTTCGCCCGCCTCTGGTCGCGCGCCGGCGCCGCCCTCTACCTTGCGCTCGCCGTCGTCCCGCTCCTGCGCGTCGTCGACGGCGCCACCGGCACCGACGGCTGGTCTCCGCTCGACGGCGGGTCCTTCTTCGACGAGGCGCGGGCCGGCGTGCTGTGGCCGGTGTGGCTGTCGCTCTGGGGCGCGGCGCTGCTGTTTTGGTGGGTGGGCGCGCCGGTGCTCGCGGGCGCCGCCGGCGGCTCGCGGCTCCGCGCGTTGTCTCGCGTGATCCTCCCGGGCTTTGCGGCCGGCGGCGCCGTCGCCGTCGTCGACGACGCGCTCACCGCGCACGCGCCCGTCCTCGGCGAGCGCGTCGACGCGGAGCGCGCCCGCCAGCGCCGCCTCGGTCGCGCCGTGGTCACCGGCGGCTTCCTCACCGTCCCGCTGTTCTGCCTGCTGCCCATCGTCGCCATCGCCGCGGTCGGCCGCGCCTTCACCGACGGCGACGCGGGCTTTGTCCCGCGCTTCGTCTACCTCGGCGCGATGTTCCTGCCGCTCTCTGTGGCGCCCGCCGTCCGCGTGATCCAGTTGCGCGCCCTCGCTCGTGTCCTCGAGGACGTCGACGTCCGCAACGACCCCGTCCGCGCCTCCGCGGCGGAGCCGGTCGGCGGATGACGGAGACGATGCTACACGCACGGCGTGGCCCGGCCCTCGCTCCTGATCTGCACCAAGTGTGACGGCGGCGACGCGCTGTACGAGCGCACACGCAACCTGCGCAAGCAACGCGAGCTGAAAGAGGTGTTCAAGGTCGAGGAGGTGCGCTGCCTCTCGCTGTGCGATGCACCGTGCGCCGTGCAGCTCGAGGGCAAGAAGCGGTCGACGGTGTCGCGCACCGCCCTCGACGCGCGCGACGCCGAGCGCCTCGTCGACGTCGCGTCCGCCTTCGCCGCGCTGCGGCCCGGCGAGGATCTGCCCGAGCGGGCGCTCCCCGGCGAGCACGCGGACTAGAGAGTTGAACCGCAAAAACAAGTGGGTCGGCCAAGCACTCGGCGCGAAGCGCCGCCCGCACGTCGTCGATGCGCATGAAGCGGCGGGCGTGCCGGCACGCGCGCCAGGCCCGTCGCCGGTGCGCTGACACCGAGACGTCCGGACGCGGAATTTGGAGTGGTGTCGCTGTGGCGGCTTCGTGGCGATGTGCAGGGCTCTCGTGCGCACCGGCGACGGGACCCGGCGCGGGCTCTGCTACGCCGCGCGGCGGAGCTTGGCGATCTCTTGCAGGTTGATCACGTCCGCGGCGCGGTCCAGGTCGAGCTCGTTGTTGCGCACGCCCTTGTCACGGGCGCGACCGCCCTGCACGGCGTCGACGCGAGGGAGCTTGTGCTCCACGACGGTGCGCACGAGAGCCCTCCACACCGCTGCGAAGTCGCCACAGCGACACCGCTCCATCTTCCGCTTCGACGTCTCGGTGTCAGCGCACCGGCGGCGGGACCACCGCGCGTGCCGGCACTGACCCTGTCCGCTATGCGGATCACTTCTCTAGTCGCCGCCCCGAAGCGCGGACCGCAGCAGGCGGCACAGCGCCTCGATCTCCTCGCGTTGCAGCGGGGCGGACAGGCAAACGCTGCCAAGCCCGCGGGTGTCGACGATGCGGTTTGCGGCGTCGCCCTCGACGCCGCGGCCGTTCACGAACACGCACGCGGGCCCGCGCTCGTCTTGTTCGCGGAGGTAGAGCCGCAGCTCACCCTCGACGCGCGCGATCACTCGGCAGCTCGCGAGCAGCTCGTCCACCGCGCGGCGACGGCCAAGCCACGGCGCCGTCGCTGCCGCGACCATCTCGTCGACGACCTGCGGCGCGAGCATCGCCACCACGTCGTCGTCGGCAGCGGCGCGGGGCACCAGCGTGTCGAGGAAGGCCATGACATCGTCGGGCTCGAAGTCGTCGTCGACGCTGACGCCGCCGACGTCTCGCTGCCGGATGACCGAGCCGAGGCGGGCGAGCGCGTCGGCGTCGAACGCGACGAACGAGTCGTTGAGCACCGCGGCCTCGGGGACGACCATCAAAGACATCCTGCCATCGCGCCGCCTGATGGCGCGAATGGCCTCGCCCACCGCCTCGATGTGCCTCTCTCGCGCGGCGGGCTCGTCGAGGAAGTCGACGAGGGCCTGCAACAAGGCCGACGCGAGCGGGTCTTCGACGGCGACCATCGCCGGATTGTACCGACCCGGGGCGTTCGCGGGTCGACGCGGTGCGGTGCGATGCGCGACACGGTTCCACCGCGCCTCGTGGTCGCGCTACACGGTTCTTCACGAAACCGAGCGAGAGCAGCGTCATCTCGTGAAGCAGGAGGGCATCACCATGTCGAAGAAGGTCGCATTGGTCACCGGAGGGAACCGCGGGCTCGGCCTGCTCATGGCGCAGCGGCTCGCCGCCGCCGGCTTCCACGTCGTCATCGGGTCGCGGAACGCGCAAAACGGCGCCGCCGCTGTCGAGAAGCTGAAGGCGCAGGTGCCGGGCGCCGAGGTGGAGGCGTTGCCGCTCGACGTGAGCTCGTTCGCGTCGCTGCGGGCGGCCGTCGACACGCTGCACCAGCGCGGACTCGCGCCCAGCTTGCTCGTCAACAACGCCGGCACCATGACGGTCGAGGGTGAGCCCTTGCACAAAAACGAGCAGGGGATCGAGACCACGTTCGCGGCCAACCACCTCGGCGCCGCGCTGCTGTCGCTCCTGTTGCTCGAAGACCTGCGCAAGGCCGGGCCGTCGCGCATCGTCAACATCGCGTCGCGCGCGCACATGGGCTTCCCGGGCATGGGCGGGCCCGCGGTGTTCGACTTCGACAACATCAACGGCGAGAAGGGCTTCGACGGGATGATGGCGTACAAGAACTCCAAGCTCGCGATGATCTGGTTCACCTACGAGCTCGCGCGGCGCTTGAAGGACAAATCGGTGACGGTGAACGCGGTCTGCCCGGGCTTCGTCCCCGAGACCGTTGGCGAGCACACCAAGGGCTTTCAACGTTTCCTGTTCAAGCACGTGCTCACGCACGTCCCCGGCGCGCACCCCGCGGCCGAGGCCGCCGACAACCTCGCCTTCGTCGCCCTCGACGACTCCCTCGCCGGCGTCACCGGCAAGTTCTACGGCGAGAAGCACCCCGTCGAGAGCTCGCCCGACTCGTACGACACCGACAAGCAGAAGCGCCTGTGGGACCTCACGTGGGGGCTCACCGGCGTCTCCGCCGACGAGCTCGCCCGCCTCGGCCTCGCGTGAGCGACGCGCTCGCCGCGGTCGCAGCCGAGACCGTCGCGCTGTGCACGGCGGGCTCGTATGTGTCGGCGTCCGGCGTCGTCGTCGACATCCGCGCCGTCGTCGACGCCGCCGTCGCCGGCACGCGGCTGTACCGCGACGACGAGCTGCGTGCGCTGGTGGCGGCGCGCGCCGCGCCGGCGCGGGTGGCGCGGGTGCGCTGCCTCGAGGAGCGCTCGGGCGCGTGCGCGGGCCGGCTCCTCGGCGAGGGGAGGCGGCGCGTGGCGGTGCTCAACTACGCCAACGGCGTGCGCCCCGGCGGGGGCTTCCTCGTCGGCGCGCGGGCGCAGGAGGAGGCGCTGTGCCGGTGCTCGGGGCTGTACGCCTGCCTCTCCGGCGCCGGGGCGCGCGCGTTCTACGACGACAACCGCGCCGCGGGCTCCGCGCTCGTTCGCGGCCACGTGCTCGTGAGCCCCGCCGTCCCGTTCTTTCGCACGGAGGACCTCGCGCTGCTCGACGCGCCGTTCGTCGTCACGGTGCTGACGTGCGCCGCCCCGGACCTCGGCCGGCTGCGCGCCGCCATCGCCCGGGGCAAGGAGCCACCCGAGCGGCTCGACGAGGTGCCCGCGATCTTCGCGGAGCGCACCGGGATGGTGCTCGCCGCCGCGCGCGCCGCCGGCTGCGACGCCGTCGTCGCCGGGCCCTGGGGGTGCGGTGCCTTCGGCAACGATCCCGACGTCGTCGCAGGCGCGTTCGCCGCGGCCGTCGCCCGCCACGGCGACGCCTTCGACGACGTCGTCTTCGCGACCTGGGGCCCGCCGGACAACCGCGCGGCGTTCGAGCGTCGCTTCGCTTCGGTCGGGCCGCACTGAACGCCGGTGCGGTCGCTTCGGACCGGCAAGCGCCGCCGTGCGCGTCGTCGGCTACACTCGGCGCATGCTCATGCGTGCTCTCCTGCTCTTCGCCGCCGTCATCGCCCTCGAGCCCCTCGGCTGCTCGAGCTGCGCCCAGCCCATCGCCGAGGGCGAGGGCGAAGGCGACGAGGGCGAGGGCGAAGGTGAAGGCGACGAAGGCGAAGGAGAAGGCGAAGGAGAAGGCGAAGGAGAAGGCGAAGGAGAAGGCGAAGGAGAGGGAGAAGGGGAGGGAGAAGGGGAGGGAGAGGGCGAAGGAGAAGGTGAAGGTGAAGGTGAAGGTGAAGGTGAAGGTGAAGGTGAAGGTGAAGGCGAGGGGGAAGGAGCCTGTCCGGACCCCGCCGGCACGCTCTTCGTCGACGGCCTCGGCGGCAACGACACGACCGGCAACGGCTCGTCCACGTGTCCCTTCAAGTCGATCGCGCACGCGCTCACGAGCGCGGCGGCTGACAACAGCATCGACACCGTCCACGTCGCCGGCGGCGCGGCCGGCGCGCCGATCACGTACTCCGCCGCGGCCACCGGCGAGGTGTTCCCGCTCGCTCCGCGCAACGACCTGGCCATCGAGGGTGACGGCGCCGCCACCGTCGTCATCAGCGGCAACGACCGCATCGGCAGTTGCCCCAACGCGACCACCTGCGTCGTGCACGTCGCGCACGACAACGTCTCCATCCGCGCCGTGACAATCTCCTCGGCGGGCGCCGTGCGCGGCGTGGTCGTCGACAACGCCGTGGGCGTCGCGATCTCCGACGCCACGCTGACAAACATCCCAGGCGCGGCCGTGTTCGCCGCCGGCTCGTCCGAGCTGAGCCTGACGCGGGTGAACGCGCTCGCCGACGGCACCGGCGTCGTCGCCATCGCCACCGCCGACGTCACGCTCGCGAACGTCAACGCCAGCCAGAACGGGGGAGCGCTCGCGGCCCGCGACGGCGCCACGCTGACGTCGTCGTCGTGCACGTTCACGAACAACAACGGCAACGACGCGCAGGGCGCCGTGGCCCTCGCCGGCACCGCTTCGTGGACGTCCACCGACAATCACGTCTCCGACAACGCACGCGACGGCGTGCTCCTCGGGACGCCCGCCGCCGCGAGCGCGAACACGGTGGTGATGTCGTCGACGGCCGGCGGGCAGGGCTGCGAGATCGAAGGCAACGGCACCGCCGCCCGCGGCAACGGCGTCCGCGCGTTCGGCACCAGCAGCGTCACGCTCGCGGGTTGCACGGTGCTCGGCAACAGCGGCAGCGGCGTCGACCTCAACGCCCTCGCGCGCGCTGACCTCGGCGCGGCGAGCAACGGCTCCTCCGGAGGCAACACCCTCCAGTCGAGCACGGCCGCGCTCGCGAACGCCGGCGCCGGCGTATGCAACAACACCCTGCTCGACGTCACCGCGGTGAACAATCACTGGTCGGCCTGCGACCCCGTCACCTCGAGCACCTGCGACAACGCCGTCGACGTCGGCACGCCGAGCACCGGCACCGTCACCACCGCCGGCTGCCTCACGCCTTAGGGTTGTCAGCGCGCCGGGGCGGCGGCCAGCTAAGGCAGGCGGAGGACGTCGCCGGGCTGCAGGCCCGAGAGGACCTCGGCGTGGGTCGGGGAGGTCTTGCCGATCTTGACGTCGACGGTGCTGCCGTCGGCGCGGGTGCCGCTGAAAGCGCCGTTGTTCTCCGTGAGCGCGGCGAGCGGGACGAGCACGGCGTCCTTGGCCAGCACCGCCGAGATGTCGGCGCGCACGGTCCCGCCCGGGCGGAGCGGGAGGTCGCTGTCCTCGAGCTCGAGCACGAGCTTCACCTCCTTGAGGCTCCCCTGCGGCGTGTTGGTGCCCATGCGCTCGTTGCGGGTGGTGGCGAAGTCGTCCTTGCTCACCACTTTGGCCTTGAGCGGCCGATCCGGAGCGAGGGTGACGACGACGGTGGCCTCGTCGCCGACGCTGACGAGCGAAGCGTCGCGCTGGCGCACGTAGACGGCGGCGTTGAAGCTCGTCAGCTCGGGGATCTCGAGGATCTTGTCTCCGGGACGCGCCACCTTCCCCGGCGACGCCTTGGTCATCGTCCAGTTCAGGCGCGTGTACGGCGCGTAGAGGATGCCGTCGGCGGGCGCCTTCACGGCGAGCTTCTGCAGCTCGTCCTTCAACTGGTCGACCTTCTCCTGCGCGGTCTTCACCTGCACCTGCTGGACCTCGAGCGCGGCCTGCTTCTTCTTTTCGAAGGTGGCGAGCTCCTTCTCCGCCGTCTCCTGCTGCAGCTCGGCGTTGCGGAGGTCGACCTTGGCCTTTTCGAGGTCGAGCTTGGACACCAGATTCACGCCCTCGACGACGCTGAGCTTGGCGAGCTGCACGGACATCTTGGCGCGCTGCACGGCGAGCGTGCGCGAGATGGCCTCGTCCTCGTTTTGCTGCTGGACCTTCCTGAGCTCCGCCTGCGCGACGAGGAGGTCCGCCTGCGCGTCGCGCAGATCCTGCTGGAAGGTGCCGGGCGCGAAGGTGAGCACCGTGTCGCCCTTCTTGACCTTGGTGCCGTCCGGCAGCACCGACTCCACCGTCACCTGCCACACCTTGCTGAGCTCGGGCACGAGCACCGGATGGCTCTGCCGCGCCTCGATCTCGCCGTAGAAGCTTCCCGAGAACACGAGGTCGCCCTTGCTGACCTTGACGGTGGGCGCGTCCGCCGCCGCCAGGTCCTCGTCGGCGCCGCACGCCGACGCGAGCAGCGCCCCGGCCGACAGCAGAAACGCGGCAGCGGCCACCGCGGCGGGGCCGCGGGCCGGCGGGCGGAGCGAGGGCGGGGAGGTTCGAGCGTTCATGGTCATCCTCGTTGCAGCGCTTCGACGGGGTTGACCCGCGCGGCGCGCATCGCCGGCCACAGACCCGAGACGAGCCCAACCGCGAGAGAGAGGGAGAAGGAGAGGATCATCGCGGTCCACGCGAACGCGATGGGCAGGTGAAATGCGACGCCGACGACGAAGGAGACGACGTAGCCGAGGACGACCCCGATGCTCCCGCCGATGCAACAGACGATGACGGCTTCGAGCAGGAACTGGTCGCGGATGTCTGTGGCGCTGGCGCCGATGGCGCGGCGCAGGCCGATCTCGGTCACGCGCTCCATGATGTTGGCCAACATGATGTTCATGACGCCGATGCCGCCCACCAGCAGCGATATGGCGGCGATGGAGATGAGCACCACGTTCAGGATGGACTGCGCGGCGCGCTTCTTCTCGAGGATCTCCTCGGGCGCGATGACCTCGAAGTCGTCGCGCCCGCCGTGGAGCGCGCGCAGCACCGGCGTGACGGCGCGCTTCTTCTGCAGCGTGTCGGCGAGGCCGCCGACGCGGAGCGAGATGACGTCGACCTCGCGGTACGCCTCGAGCGGCGCGACCTCCTCCTCGGCGGTCTGGAACGGAACCACCACGGCGCGGTTGTACTGCTCGGGATCGAGCGGCAGCTCGCCGCCGCCCTTCTTCTTGGCGAGCACGCCGACGATCTCGAAGTAGGCGTAGCCGATGCGCACGCGCTTGCCGATGGCGCCGGCGGGGTACTCCGCCGCGACGTCCGCGCCGACCACGGCCACGCGACGCGCGTGCTCCTCGTCGACGTCGAGGAGCCGGCGCCCCTGGGTGACCGTGAGGTGGTGGAGGTCGAAGATGGACGGGGAGACGGCCGCGAGCTTGACGTTGTAGCTGGACGCGGGGAGGTCGGTCACGATGATGTCCGACCAGTGCTCGTAGCCCGCGGCGCCGAGCCCGGGGACCACCGCGCGCAGGGCGTCGATGTCGCTGCGGGCCAGGCCGCGCGAGTCGTTCACGATCTCGGGGATCTTCTCGCTCGGCACGTCCTTGGCTTTGATGTGCACGACGTCGCCGCCGAGGGTCTCGATGCTCGCGAGGATCTCGCGCTGCGCGCCCTCGCCGATGGACATCATGCCCACCACCGAGCTGACACCGAGCACCATGCCCAGCAGCGCCAGCGCCGTGCGCAGCGGGTGCGTGCGGAACTGCACCAGGCTGCGCCGCACTTTCCGGAAGCCCGGCTGGGCGCTCATGGCGTCCCCCGCGGTCGCGGCCGGGGCTGGCCCGGCGCGTCCGCCGGCAGCGCCTGCGGGGCGGCGGACGAAGGGAGGCGCACCACGAGCTCCGTGCCTGCGCTGAGGGCCTTCGGCGACTCGTCGAAGTCGGCGCTGACGGCGAAGGCCTTCTCGCGCGCGTTCGGGAGGTCGTCGTTTTCGAGGAGGTAGCCGATCTCTTGCGGGAAGTAGTCGATGGAGCTGACCGTGGCCCTGTGCTCCTCGCGAGAGCCCTGCGTGGTGACGACGACGGCGGAGCCCACCGAGAGCTCGTGGATGCGGTACTCGGGCACGAAGAAGCGCACCGCGAGCGCGCTGTCCTTCGCCACCGACATCACCTTGGTGCCGCCGGCGATGGAGTCGCCCTTTTGCACCTTCCGGCGTTCGCGCCCGTTGAATGCGTGGCGCACGACGCCGTCGTGCGGTGCGTGGACCACGAAGCGATCTTCGTAGAAGTGGTAGGTGTCCATGTCCGAGTGCGCGCGCTTGACCGTGAGGTCCTGGTACGCCTTCTCCGCCTCGTTGGCCCGCTCCGCCGAAGCGATGCGCTGCTTGGCCGCGTCCACCTCGAAGTCCGCGATCTCCTTGCTGATGCGGTAGATCTCCGCCTGCCGCCGCGACAGCGCCCGCTCCTTCTCGACGTCGATGCGCGCGAGCTGCGCCTCGATCTCCTTCTTCTTCTCGTCGAGCCGCAGGCCGTCCACCGTCTGCTGCGCGTCGATCTTGGCCGACGCCGCCTTGGCCTCCGCCGACGAGATGCGCTGCTGGATCCAGCTCAGCGCGTCCTTGCCGCGAAAGTCGAAGCGCGCGACGACGTCGCCGGCCTTCACCGCCGTGCCGTCGGGCGCGAGCTCCACGAGCTTGCTCGCGTGCCACCACGAGTTCCAGCCGGAGATGGAAAAGCCCGCCTCGGGCCCGTAGATGTCGGTGGCGTGGGCGGCGACGGAGATGCCGGTGAAGGCGTCTGCGGGCGGCCGCTTGGACGCGTCCTCGCTCTTGTCGCTCTTGCCGCTCTTGCCGGCGGCCGCGGCGCTTTTGGCTCCGCCGCCCCCGCCGACCGCGGAGTCGCCCGCGGCGCTCGCGGCGAACAGCAAGGCGGCGGCGACGAGCACCTTCATGGCGCCCCCGCCGCGGCCGGGGCCTCGTCGATGCGGCCGTCGAGCATATGGATGGTGCGACCGGCGAGCGCGGTGGCGACGCCGGGGTCGTGGGTGACGACGACGAGCGTGGCGCCGAACATCTCGTGCACCTTGCCGAACAGCTCGAGGATGGCGCCCTGCGAGCGCGAGTCCAGCGCCCCGGTGGGCTCGTCCGCGAGGAGCATCTGCGGCTCGTTCACCAGGGCGCGCGCGATGGCCACGCGCTGGCGCTCCCCGCCCGACAGCTCGTTGGGACGGTGGTCCATGCGGTGCTCGAGGCCGACGAGCGCGAGCAGCTCACGGGCGCGGGCGTCGCCGTCGGCCGCCGTGCCGGCGCGCTCCGGGGCATGCGGCAGGGCGCGCGCACGAGGCGGCTTTCGATATTCGAGCGGCAGCTTGACGTTTTCGAGGATGGTGAGGCCGGCGAGGAGGTGGAACGCCTGAAAGACGAAGCCGAAGCGCGCGTTGCGCAGGCGGGAGAGGGTGTCGTCGTCGAAGGCGCCGACGTCGGTGCCGTCGATGCGGTAGGTGCCCGTCGACGGTGCGTCCAGGCAGCCGAGGATGTTCAACAGCGTGGACTTGCCCGACCCGGAGCGGCCCATGATGGCGACGCGCTCGCCGCGGCTGATGGTGAGGTCCACGCCCTGGAGCACGGGCACGGCGGTCTCGTCGCGGCGATAGGTCTTGGTGATCCCCGCGAGCTCCACAAAAGGATCCTGCGCCCCTGATCGAGCCGCGGGGGCTGCGTCGGCGGGGACCGACGCGGGGAACCCCGTCGGCGGCGTCTGTGCGGGGGGCGAGACGTGGCTCACGGCGTCTGCACCTCCACGCCGGCGGTCTCGGCGAGACGGCCCTCGAGCGCGAGCAGCCGGGCGCGCGAGACGTGCACGGCGCGCACCGTCTGGCGCAGCGCGATGGAGGCCTCGTCGAGCTCGCGCTGGAAGCGCACGACGTCGGCGAGGGTGGAGATGCCGTTTTTGTACTTGTCGTTCTGCGCGGTGAGCTTCTTGTCGGCGAGGTCGAGCTGCTTGCGGCCGAGCTTCTCGAGGCGCAGGTTGAGCGCGAGCTCGCCGACGGCGCCTTCGATGGCGTGGCGGAGGGCGAGCGTGCGGCTGTCGAGCTCGAGGCGCTCGCGCTCCGCCTCGACGTGCTCGGCGTCCACCGACGCCTGTACCGCCGGCACGCCGAGCGGCAGGGAGAACACCACGCCCACGCGCGCGTCGGGCACCGGCGACGTGAAGACGCGCTGGGCCGCGGGGTGCGCGATGTCGCCCTTGGCGCCGAGGGCGATGGAGCCGTCGAGGTCGAGCTGCGGCAGCGCGTGCACCGCGGCGGTGCGCTCGCGCGCGCTCGCGAGCTGCGCGCGCAGCCGCTGCTCGGCGAGCCCGGGGCTGCCCTCGACAGAGACCTGCAGGCTCTCGTCGAGGTCGGCGGGCTCGCCGTCGGAGCCGCGCAGGGCGCCGAGATCCTCGCGGACGCTCACCGGCGCGTCCGGCTCCAGCCAGAGGAGCTCGGCCAGGTGGCGGCGCGCGGACTCCCGCGCCTCCTGCGCGCGCGCGAGCTCGGACTCGAAGAACACGAGGTTCTCGTCGACGAGATAGATCTCGACGTCGGCGAGGATGCCGCGGCGGATGTTCTCCGCGGTGTCCTCGCGCTGCTGGCGCGCGCGCTCGAGCGAGCGCTCCTTGATGGCGACGTCGGCCTGGGCGAGGGCGAGGTCCCAATACGCGCCCTCGACCTCGACGATGAACTGCTCCACCTCGCCGCGCAGCGTCTCCTTGGCGATGCGCGCGGCGAGCGCGGTCTGCTCGAGCGGCGCCGATGCGCCCGGCAGCCATGCGTCCTTCAACAACGGCTGCGACACCGAGAGCACGAGGGCGCCATCGCTGTGGGACGACGGGCCGGCGAAGTCGCGCTCGAGCGCGAGCGAAGCGCCGAGCTGCGTACCGAGGGGCGTTTGCCACGCGAGGCCCACGGAGCTGTCGGCGCTCTTGCCGGTGGTGCCGTCGCCGGGGACGGCGCTCGAGCGAATGTCGGCGAGGCCGGCGCTCACCTGGAGATCCGGGGTGAAGCCCCACCACGCCGCGCTCGCCTGAGCGGCGGCGCGGTGGGCGACGAGCCGCTGCTGCAGCAGATCGAGGTTGTGGGCGACGGCGGCGCGCACGGCGTCCTCGAGGGAGAGCGCGCGGGCGGGACCGTTCCCGCCCGAAGCCGCGCCGGGCGCCGCGGGGGCGACAGGGGGGACGGAGACGAGGACGGCGGCTGCGAAGGTGGCGAGGAGCACGGCGCCTCCAACCTGGCAGATCGCCCCGGCATTCCAAGTGGGCTCCCGGCGAAAGCGCTCCGGCTGACGCAGCGCGCCGCGCGCCGGCGCCTCGTCGTGGCGACGCGCGATGAACGACAGCGCGAAACGGGCCCGCGTTCGGGCTACGCTGCGCCACCCAGGAGCGGGCGATGTGGGAACAGGTGATGGACGCGCGCGGCGACGCCACATCGCTGTGGAGCGAGATCGGAGACGCCGTCGTCGACGCCCAGGGGCGCTACGTCGTCGCCTCCGGCCGCAACTTCGGCACGGACAAGATCACGATCACCTGTCGCGACGCCAAGCTCGCGCCGGTGTGGAAGAACGAGGAGCTCCGTTCGACCTCCACCACGTTCGCCTCACACCGACCATGGACTGGCGCGACGGCGGGGTCGTCGAGCAGCCGCGGCGCATCACCGCCACGCCCGACGGCACCGTCGGTCTCTGGGACCATGGGGGCAAGCTCACGCTCCTCGGGCCCGATCGCCAGGTTCGGTTGATGACCACGGCCGCGCGCGCGAGCATCGAGAGCCGGCGCGCGGATCGGGACAAGAAGATCGCGTTGGACGAGGTCGTCGACTGAGGTCGACGGAGGAGGTTCGGCGTGACGGGCACACCGCTGAGCGCGGTCGACGCCGCGTGGCTCCACATGGACCGCGCCACCAACCGTATGGTGATCACGGCGGTGTTGCTGTTCGACGACGTCATCGCCAAGGGCGAGCTCGTCAAGCTCCTCGAGGAGCGACTGCCGCGTGCGCGCTTTCGCCAGCGCATCGTCGAGCGCAGCGGCTTCCGGCGGCCGCGCTTCGTCGACGTCCCCGTCGCGTTCCACGCGCACGTGGACGAGGTGCCCTGGCCGGCGCCGGGGGACGAACGCGCCCTCGAGCATCTCGTCGCCGAGGGGGCGTCGGCGCCGTTCCCCGCTGAGCGGCCGTTGTGGAACGCGCGCCTCGTCGTCGACGAAGGGCGCACCCGGTGCGCGATGATCTTTCGCGCGCACCACTGCCTCGCCGACGGGCTCGCCCTCGTACGTACGCTCCTGCACCTCATCGACGAGCGCGACGCGCGCGTGCCCTCCGTCGGCCGGGCGCGCCCGCCGCCGTCGCGCTCCCCGGTGCGGCTGGCGGCGCGCGCGGCGTGGCACGGCGCCACCATGGTGCGCCTGCTCACGCTGCGGCCGGATCCCCGCCTGCCGTGGAAGCGGGGGCTGACCACGTCGAAGAGCATGGCGTGGACCCGGCCCATCGCGCTCGACGACGTCAAGCGCGCGGCCCGCGCCCGGGGCGCCCACCTCACCGACGCGCTGCTCGCGTGCGCCACGGGAGCGCTGCGCCGCGCCGAGGGGCGTGGGCATCGCGTGCGCGCGCTGGTGCCTACGTTCCTCAAGGCGCCCGGTGACGACGACGCGCTCGGCAACCGCTTCGGCCTCGTATACGTGCCGCTGCCCCTCGACGTCGACGACGCCGGCGCCCGCGTGCGCCTCCTGGGAGAGCGCACGGCAAAGACCACGCGCTCCGCCGACGCCGCCGTCGCCCTCGAGATCCTCGGGGCGCTCGGCCGCGTCAGCCGCCGCCTCGAGGACGTGGGTGTCGCGATCTTCTCGAGCAAGGCGAGCGCGATGATCACGAGCGTCCCCGGGCCCACGGCGCCGGTGCACATCCTCGGACGCGAGCTCTTGGACATCATCGCGTTCGGCCCCGCCGCCGGCTCCATCGGCCTCACCGCCGGCCTGTTCTCGTATCGCGGGCACATCCGCGTCGCGTTCTCCGTCGACCCGGCCCTGGGCGTCGACGCGCGCACCCTCGCCGACGCGTTCGAGGCGGAGGCCGCGCTCGTCGCCGCGATCAGCGTCGCCGCTCCGGCGTAGTCAGCCGCAGCTCGGGCAGGGCGAGGTGTCCACGCAAGCGTGTACGACGACGTCGTCATCGGGCTTCACGCGCAGCGCGACTGCGAGCTCGAGCGACGCGCCGTCTTTGCACGCGATGGACCGGGTGGCGCCCACATGCAGGGTGTTTCCGTCGCGCGCGACGAACTCCACCTGTGCGCGCGCGGCGTTCTCGACGGCCACGACGAAGAGGTGCTCGGCCGTGAAGTCGACGCCCGAGGTGACCACCGTGGTGTCGGGACAACGCAAGGCGTCCTGGAACTCGTTCTCGTTCGTGATCTTCGCGTCGACGGGCGCGAAGGAGCAGCCGCCGGGCGCCGAGTAGACGTCGGGGTCCTCGGAGACGACGCCGGCGAGATCGAACGCGTCGGGCGTGCACGCGCTCTCCGCGGGGTCGCAGGGCGTGCACGAGCCCGCACACGCGAGCGCGAGGACGGCGGCGCTGACGAGAGGCAACCGGCCGCGGCCGATCGGCGACCGGCGGGAGCGCGTCATGGGCCGAGGCCGCCCCGCTCCACGTCCTCGAGCGGAGGCGGCGGCGCGTCTTCCGCCGTCTGCGTGGGCTCGGTGCCCGCGAGGAAGGCCTCGGCGATGTCGCCCTTGGGCAGCTCCTTGGGCAGCGGGTCGCCGTCGTCGTCGAACTCCGGCGGCGGCAGCGTGCCCGGCGCCACGCCGTCCTGCACGCTCACGAGGAGCCCCGTCGACGAGTCGATGCTCTTGATGATGACGCCGTCGGGCGGCGTGAAGTCGCGCGGCGGAGTGTCCTTGGTGGCTTCCTTCATGTAGTCGAGCCAGATGGGCGCGCTGGCGCGGCCGCCGCTCTCGCCGCGCCCGAGGGGCTCGTTGTCGTCGAAGCCGACGTAGACGCCGGTGACGATGTCGGGCGTGAAGCCGACGAACCACACGCTGCGCGCCTTGTTGGTGGTGCCCGTCTTGCCGCCCACCGGCCGTCCGAGCTCGCGCGCGCGCCGCCCGGTGCCGTTTTCGACGACGGACTTCATGAGGTCGCACATGATGTACGCGGTCTGCGGCGTGATCACCTGCACCGGCTCCGGCCAATCCATCTCGAGCACCTGGCCGTTTTGCCGCTTCACCTTCTCGATGAGGATGGGCGGCACCCACTGCCCGTCGTTGGTGAAGATGGTGTACGCGTCGACGAGGTCGAGCGGGATGACCTCGCCCGTGCCGAGGGCGAGCGAGAGGTTCTGCGGGAACGGGTGCGCGTCCGTGGACAGGTGCAGCTTCTTCGCGATGTCGAGCACCGGGTCGACGCCGACGCGCTCGAGGATGGAGATGCTGCACGTGTTCACCGAGTGGGTGAGGCACGTGCGCAGCGTGATGTCGCCGAGGAAACGGCTGTTGCTGTTCTCGGGCTTCCACGGCTTGCCGGTGTACTTGTCGAAGAACACCTTGGGCGCGTCGGTGATGAGCCGCTGCGTGTGGGTGCCGTCGGCGTTCATGTCGAGGTATCCGACGGCGTTGAACAGCTTGGTCTCGATGCCCATGCCGTAGATGAACGGCTTGAACGACGACCCGGGCTGCCGCAGCGCCTGCGTGGCGCGGTTGAAGCTCGAGCGCTCGAAGTCGTAGCCGCCGACGAGCGCGAGCACGCGGTGGGTGTGGGGGTCGATGGAGACGAGGGCGCCCTCGGCCTTGGGCTCCTGGTCGAGGCTCACCTCGAGGTGCGCGGGCTTCCCCTTTTGCGCCGGCACGGCGCGCTCGATCTTCACGAGCACCACGTCGCCGCGCTTGAGCACGTCGGCGGGGGAGCGCGGCTTGGGGGTGTACTTCTCGGGACTGAACGGACGCGCCCAGGACATGCCGGACATGGGCAGGACGGCGACCGTGGTGCCGAGGTCGACGGCGGCGCTCTTGCTCGCCTGGTCGACGCGCTCGACCACGCCGCCGACGATGGCGCCGATGCGGGCCTTGGTGCTCTTCACGTTGCGAAGCGGCGCGGGCTTGGGCGGCTCCTTCCGCGAGGAGGTGGCGTCGTCGTCGTCGTCCTCGTCGTCGCCGTGGTGATCGTCGGCGAAGGGCGAGGTGAGCGCCTTGTGCACGCTCGCGGGCGTGAGGTCCTGGAGGTCCCAGATGGGGCGCCCGACGAGGTCATCCTTCTTGAGCTCGGGGATCTCCTCGGGCGGGAAGCGGCGCGCGCGCTCGGCGTCGAACAGCGCGAGGAGCTTCTTGGCCTCGTCGGGGTCGAGGCGCACCACCGGTCCGCGGTAGCCCTGGCGCTTGTCGAGCGCGCGCAGCCCGTCCTGCACGGCCTCGTTGGCCGCCTTCTGCATGCGCGCGTCGAGCGCGGCGTAGACGGTGAGGCCGCCGCGCGTGACCTCGTCGGGGCCGACGTCCTTGCGCTCGGCGAGCCGGCGGCGGATGGCCTCGGCGTAGTAGGGCGCGATGTCGAGGTACTCGGGCGCCTCGACGTCGACGCGCACGGGGGACTTGTTGGCTTTGTCGGCCTCGTCCTCTTTGATGTACCCGTTCTTCACCATCTGGCCGAGCACGTACGCGCGGCGTGCGCGCACGCGCGCCGGGTCGGCGATGGGGTTGATGCGGTTGGGCGACTTGGGCACCGACGCGAGCGCCGCCGCCTCCGCCAACGTGAGCTTCTCGACGTCGACGCCGTAGTACGTGCGCGCGGCCTCCTGGATGCCGTACGCGCCGTTGCCGAAGTAGATCTGGTTCAAGTACAAAAAGAGGATCTGGTCCTTGGAGAACCGCTCCTCGATGCGCTTGGCGAGCAGCAGCTTCTTCACCTTGTTCGAGTAGTTGTGCTCCATGGACAACAGGAACGTCTGCGCCGTCTGCTGCGTGATGGTGCTGCCGCCGCACGCGCCGCCGCCGACGATCTTGCGCTTGAGGAGGATGAGGCCGCAGCGGAAGATGGCCGCGTAGTCGATGCCCTCGTGGTGGTAGAAGTCTTCGTCCTCGGCGGAGATGAACGCGTCCTTCACCAGGGGCGGGATGCGCTCGATGGGGACGACCGTGCGGCGCTCCTCGTAGAAGCGCGCCACGAGGTTGCCGTTGTCGTCGAACACGCGGGATGTCACGGGCGGCCTGTAGTCGGCCATGCTCGACAGGTCGGGCAGATCCCGCGAGAGCACCGCGAGGTGCGCGGCGCCGCCGCCGACGCCGAAGGCCACGAGCAGCACGAGGACCACGGCGAGCTTCTTCATGAGCCCGCGCATGCCCTTCTGGCTGACGAGAGGGATCTTCGAAAACAACACCCTTACGCCCATCTCCCTTTGTCGACATGCGGATCGCCGATGACGTCCCCGGCGTCAATCCGCCGGCGCCGCCGTTGATTCCACGCGCGTCAGCGCGCCGTGACGGTGATCGTGCCGTTCTTCGGCGACAGCGCGTCGACGAGGAAGTAGCCACCGACGCCGGCCGCGGCCAGGAGGACGAGGCCGCCGCCGGTGGCGCCGGCGATGATCCAGCCCACACCGCCGTCGTCGCCGTCGTCGGGCTCCTGGAGCTTCTCGTCGACGGTCTTCACGCGGCCGACGTCGCTGTCGCGATCGCTGGTGTCGGTGGCCTCGAGGGCGTGATCCGGCGACTCGAGGGAGCGGTCGCGCTGATCAGCGACCGAAGGGAGCGGCCCCGCTCGATCATGGTGCGGCGCTTCGGGAATATCGTCGTCGACGGCGGAGCCGGCGGCGTCGTCGGACGTCAAGGGTCCGCGCCGCCGTTCGCCGTCGTCGCTCGCCGCGTGACGCGGGGGAGGCGCGGCCGGCTCGTCGTCGACGACCGGTGTCACCGGCGCGTCCACGGTGTGGAGCACGCGCGACTTGCTGTCGTCCGCGGGCTTGTCCTCCGGCGGCGGCGGCCTCTTGTCCTCGTGCTTCGGCGGAGGCTTGGGCTTGTCCTCGTCGGGGGGTGGCGGCGCCAGGATGTCGCTGTCGTCCTCGAGATCGCGGTCGCGATCGCGCGGCGGCGGCTTGTTGTCCTCGTGCTTCTTGGGCTTGGGCGGCGCGCTCTTGTCTGCGCTCTTGTCTTCGTGCTTCTTCTTGCGCGTGTCCTTCTTGGGGGCTTCGTGCTTGGGGGGCGCGCGCTTGTGCGGCCTCTCGACGAGGTCGACGTCGCCGTCGGGCATGTCGTCGTCCTGGGCGCGCACGCGCGCGGCGGGCGCGAGCACGAGGAGGGTGGCCGCGAGCAAGGCGAGGACGTGGGACGCGGGGCGGTTCATTCGGCCACCCCCGGCGGCGTGAGGGGATCCGCGAAGATCTCGGCGGTCGCGAGCGGCGCGCGGTCGCTGCCGAGCGGCGCTTCGCCGCCGAGGAGCACCACGGTGCCGTCGCCGGGCGCCGCGGCGACGAGGCCGCCCCGGGCGTCGCGCAAGGTGCGCGCGGCGCCGCCCACGGACAGCGGCGTGACGACGAGGGTCTCCTGGTCGAACAGCTCGAGGTCATCGCTGGGGGTGAAGGCGGAGATCGGCGTAGCCGCCGGCGACGAGCGCGCGCGAGCCGCCCGGCAGCGGGGCCACCGACGCGAAGATGCGCGGCCCCGTGAGGTGCATGGGCTGATCGTGCGGCGGCTTGCCGGTGACGATGCCGCCCTCCTCGCCGGAGTTCTCCGAGTAGACGTACACGGCGGCGCCGTCGCCGACGCTCGGGTCGCCGCCGGCGCAGGTGGTGGCGGGCGCCGACGGCTCGCACGCGAGCGCGGGGCGGAAGGTGCCGTCCTGGTCGCGCACGAGGCCGCCGACGGCGAGCACGCGGATGGACAGGTACTGCGCCGACGCCGCAAAGAAGGGGTTCCTGAAGTTGTTCATGGCCCCGACGTTCAACAGCTCCGAGGTCTGCCGGATGCGCTCGACCTGGAAGCGGGGCGTGCCGTCGCCGTTGGTGTCGAGGTTCACGGAGCCGCCCCACAGGAACACGCCGTCGCCGGGGATGAGGAACGCCATGTGGCCCGCGCGCTGCGCCTGCATGGTGGGCCCGTTGCCGCACGAGAGCGAGGCGTTGCACACCGTGGTGGAGTCGAGCGCGTTCGACAAATCGTTCCGGGGCGCGCGGACGGCGGGGATGCCGCCGGTGATGATGACGGCGCCGTCGTCGGTGGGGGCCGCGGCGGCGAACACGCGCGGGCCGTTCGGGTCGTCGCCGGCGGAGGAGAAGCTCTGCGTCTTCGGGTCGTAGACCTCGATGGCGCTGACGGGGCCCACGGGCTCGATGGGGAACGGGTTGGCGGTGTCGATGGGGTGCACGAGGGCGCTGCTGGCGCCGCCCGCGACGATGACGCGGCCGTCGGCGAGCTTGGCGGCGGTGTGGAAGAGCCGCGCGTTCTGCATCGAGCCGACGGCGTGGAACGCGCCGGTGGAAGGATCGAAGATGGACGCCGACGCCGTGGCCGTCAGGCGGTGGCAGCCGGTGCCGCAGGTGGCGCTCGCGTCGGTGCCGTCGCGGGCGCCGCCGACGACGAGGACGGTGCCGTCGTCGAGGACGGTGGCGGTGTGGAAGGCGCGCCCCTCGACGTCCCCGCCGCGCGAGCACGTGACGTCGCCAAGGCGGGCCATGAGCACGTCGACGGCGGTGTCCTCGTTGGGCGTGACCGTGACCGCCGGGCGCACGCCGCGCCACAGCGTCTGGCTGCCGGCCTGCCCGAACAGGCCGACGACGCGGTCCGCCCCCGCGGGCACGTCGCTGATGGTCAGCGGGCCGCCGAGGGGTCCGCTGGTGGTGACGGGGGCCGGCATGTCCTGCGCGGTGACGGTGAGCTTGAGCGACTGCACCTCCGCCTGGAACTCGGCGCCGGCGCTGGCGTCGGGCGGGCACGAGCCGCTGAGCGGGTACACCGCGCTGTGCGCGACGACGTTCGGGGCGGCGCCCGGCGCGCAGGCGCCGAGGGCCGCCACGACGCCGAGGACCGCGAGCCCCCGTCCCTGTCGGGCGCGGGGGACGGCGGAGGGGGAGGCGCCGAAAGGCATATGGCGTCGTCGCATACGGAAATGACCTCGACAACCCCCGCGGACGACGCCCGGGGTAGTGTGTGTCTGATGACCAACGCGCCAACCCGGCCTGCGATCTCATGTTTGCCCGCGGCCGCTCCCTCCGGTCGCCATTTGCCCGCGGCCGCTCCCTTCGGTCGCCATTTGCCCGCGGCCGCTCCCTCCGGTCGCCATTTGCCCGCGGCCGCTCCCTCCGGTCGCCATTTGCCCGCGGCCGCTCCCTCCGGTCGCCATTTGCCCGCGGCCGCTCCCTCCCTTGGATCGCAACAGCGCCGCCTCGCGCCCGCCATGGCCCGGAACGGCCGATGACACCGGGGCGGCCGCGGCCGACGTTCGCGCACAAGCTCGCCTACGCCGCAGGTCAGGCAGGCAACGTCCTGGGGTACCAGATGATCGGGCAGCTCGTGCTGCCGCTGTACCGCCCGCCCGACGGCCAGGGCTTTCACGCCCTCATCCCGCCGGCGGCCGCCGGCATCGCGATGTTCGTCCCGCGCGCCGTGGACACGTTCTTCGACCCCTACCTCGCGAACGTCTCGGATCGTTCGACGAGCCGGCTCGGGCGCCGTCGCCTGTTCATGCTCATCGGCTTCGCGCCGCTCGGCATCGCCACGGGCCTCGCGTTCTATCCCCCCACCGACGTCGCCGGGCTGCTGAACGCCGTCTACCTCGCCGTGGTCCTCACCGCGTACAACTGCCTCTTCTCGGTGTACGTGGGCCCCTACCTCGCGCTGCTGCCCGAGCTGTTTCCGGACAAGAACGAAAACACGCAGGTCTCGACGCTGCAGGCCGCCGCGGCCCTCTTTGGCGCGGCGCTCGTCGGCGGCGCCTTGCTCTTCGTCCCCGAGCACGACCCGGACCGCTCGGGGCTCAAGCTCGTCACGGGTGTCCTCGCCGCCATCTCGCTGCTGTTGCTGGCCGTGCCCGTCGTGGCCGTCGACGAGCGCAAGTACGTGCACCGCGTCCCCGGCGCCGCCGCGAGCCACAAGGGGCCGTTCGCGTCGCTGGCGGCCACGTTCCGCGAGCGCGCCTTCGTCCCCTACGTGCTCGGCTCCATGTTCTATTGGATCGGCTTCACCATCTTGAACACGGCCGCGCCGATGTTCGTGGAGGTGCTGCTCCGGCGTCCGCTCCGCGATCTGCTCGTCGTCGAGCAAGCACCGCTCCTCGTGTGCTCGGCGCTGTTCTTCTTCGCCGTGCCACCGCTGCAAAGGCGCCTCGGAAAGCGCAAGCTGATGCTCATCTCGTCACTGGGGTTCGCCGCTTTGATGGGGGTCGGTGTCCCGCTGTTGCCGTCGATGCCATGGCTCGCGCAACCGCTGTTCATGCTCGCGGGCATCTCCGTCGCGCTGTTCCTCGCGGTGCCGAACGCGATGCTCGCCGACGTCTGCGAGGCCAACGCGCGCAAGACCGGTGAGCGGCGGGAGGGCATGTTCTTCGGGGCGCAAGGCTTCCTGCAGAAGTTCGCCGTCGGCACCGCCGCCGCCGGCGTCTCCTGGGTCGCCGAGCTGTTCGGCAAGTCGAGCGACAGCCCGCTCGGCGTTCAGCTCTCCGGGCCGCTCGCCGCGGTGGCGCTGCTCGCGTCGGCGGCGTGCTTCTGGCGTTACCCGGAGGAGAGCGTCCTCGCCGACACGGCGGGCGCGGCGCCGCCGAGCGAGGGCGCGCCCGACGGTGAGCCGGTCGCCGTCCCGAGCAGCCCCCCCAATCCGTGACGCGCGTCGGCACCTGACCGTTCCGTCGTCGTCATGTCGCCCTGTCGGCTCGGTCGCCTCACGTTGTCGAGGAGGAGCGCTCCGTTACGCCTCTGTTGCGGGGGGCGAGCCACATGTTCGACGGCGGCTGCGGCAAAGAGACAGTCAACGAGCACCACCCGCGCTCCCTGCCGCGCCCCCGACCGTCCGGCCCGGAGCCCGGTGACGCCCGCGCCCGCGGCGGCAAGCGCTCGCTGCCCGCCGCGGGGCGGCTCGACGCCGACACGGAGCGCTCGCTCGACCTCGAGGAGCGCGCCACCGACACCGCCCGCATGCGCGTGGTGGGCGTCGCCGCGCTCTCGTTGTGGACGGCGTCGCTCGCGCTCGACGCCGTCCTCGCCCACGGCGTGATCCACGAAGGCGCCGCGGGCTTCCTGGCGATCAAGGCGCTCGCCTGCGTCCCCGCGGTCGCCGTCGTCGTCCGCCTGCTGCCGAGGTTCCCGCTGCTGTCGCGGCGCGCGCTGTACGCCGCCGCCTTCGCCGTCTTCCTCCCGCCCGTCGTGGCTGCGTCGCTGCTCGCGTTGCGCCACCCCGCCGTCGAGGCAGCGTACGGCCACGCGATCGTCGGCGTGCTCGTCGCGCTCGGCGCCGCCCTGCCGCAACCGCTCAGGCGCGGGCTGCCGCTCACGGGCGCCGTCGCTTTCACGTTCGCCGCCGCCGTGGCCGCCGGCGCCGTCGCGGACGAGGGCGTGCGCGCGCGCCTCGCCGATCCCGCCGAGCGCGCGCTGCTGTGGATGATCGTGAGCACGCACGTGGTCGCCGGCGCGCTCGTCGTCGTCAGCGCGCAGTTGCAGCACGGGCTGCGGCGCCAGGGGTTGCTCGTGCAATTGAAGAGCCGCTATCGCCTCAAGGAGCTGCTCGGCGAAGGCGGCATGGGGCAGGTGTGGCGCGCGTGGCACCCCGGGCTCGGCTGCGACGTCGCGCTCAAGATGTTGCGAAACGGCGGCGGCGAGGAGCTGGTGCAGCGCTTCCTCCGCGAGATCAAGGCCACCGCGCAGCTCGTGCACCCGAACACCGTGCGCGTCCTCGACTGCGGCCTCACCGACGACGGCGCCTGGTACTACACGATGGAGCTCCTGCACGGCCGGACGCTCGCGACCGTCGTCGGCGCCGAGGGGCCGCTGCCGCCGGCGCGGGTGGTCTACCTCGTCGCGCAGGCGGCGCGCGCGCTGTCCGAGGCGCACGGGCGGGGCCTCGTGCATCGCGACGTGAAGCCCGAGAACCTCTTCGTCACCACGCTCGGCGGCGAGACCGACTTCGTGAAGGTGCTCGACTTCGGCATCGCCCGCGCGGCGTATGACGACGACAGCCTCACGCGCGAGGGCATGGTCATCGGCACGCCGCGTTACATGGCGCCCGAGCAGGAGCGCGGCCTGCGCGCCGACGCCCGCAGCGACGTGTATTCGCTCGGCGCCACGCTGTACCTCGCGCTCACCGCGGAGCCGCCGCTGCCCGGCGAGAGCCTCAGCGAGATCCAGGCGTCGCGCTCGCGCGGCGTGCTTGTCCCCCCCTCGTGGCGCGTGCCGGGGATCCCGCCGGTGCTCGACGAGATCGTCATGCGTTGCCTGAGCACGGATCCCGCCGCGCGCTACGCCGACGCCGGCGCGCTCGCCCGGGCGCTCCTCGACACGGGGCTGTCCCGCGCGCATCGGCCGTCTCCGCCCGCCGGCGTCGTCGAGATGGAGCCCGTGCGCCGCCGCACGGTGACCCGCGATCTGTCGGGCGAGCCGTCGTCCGAGCCGCCGACCCCGCCGTGGATCATGGCCTTGCGATGAGCGAAGTGGCGACGACGTCGGCGATGGGCGACGAAGGGAGCCTGCGCGCCGTCGGGGACCACGAGCACGTGTCGAACGTGCGGCGCCTGCGCGCGGTGCTCGGCATCGGGCTCATCATGTGGATCGCCGTCGGCGTGCCCGGGGACGTCCTGGTGGCTGCGACGTTCCCGGGCAGCGACCTGCTCGAGCTCCTGCGCGTGCGCGCGGCGGCGGTGGTGGTGCTCGCGCTCGGCCTGTGGGCGGTGTCGCGCGAGCAACTGCCGAGCGCGGAGGCGCTGCGCGGCGTCGAGGTGGGGACGTTCACCGCGTTGGCGGCTGCGACGGCGCTGTTGCTCGTCGGCGACGTGGGGCTCGCGAGCCCGACGGCGGCGCAGCTTTCCTGCATCCTGCTCGCGCAAGGCACAGCCTTTCCGCGCCCGTGGCAACGTGGCGCGCTGGCGCTGGCGTGGACCTGCCTGGCGTTCCTCGTCGTCGTCGCGGGAGCCGTCGCCGTCGACCCGCGCATCGCGGCGCAGGCGGCGCAGGCGGCGCAGGCCCGCCTGTTCCTCGCCGGGCTGTGGTCGGCGCTGTGCTCGCTCGTGATCCTCGTCGTCGGTGGCCACGCCGCGTGGGCGCTGCGCCGGCGCGCGTTCGCCGCGCGGCACGTCGGCCGGTACCAGTTGAAGCGCAAGCTCGGCGAGGGTGGCATGGGCGAGGTGTGGGTCGCGTGGCACGCGGGACTGAAGCGGGACGTGGCGGTGAAGGTGCTGCGGTCGTCGCGGTTTCGGTCCCGCCGCGACCGCTTCCTGCAGGAGATCGAGGCGACGTCGCGGCTGTGCCATCCGAACACCGTGCGCGTGCTCGACCGCGGCGTCGCCGACGGCGACCACTGGTACTTCGCGATGGAGCTCGTCGACGGAAGCACGCTGCGCGCTGTCGTGGACGCGGAGGGGCCGATGCCGGCGGCGCGCGCGGTGCACATCGTGTCGCAGGTGTGCCGCGCGCTCGCGGAGGCCCACGGCCTCGGCATCGTCCACCGTGACCTGAAGCCGGACAACGTGCTCGTCGTCGAGGTGGGGGCGGAGCGCGACTTCGCGAAGGTCTGCGACTTCGGCCTCGCGCACATCACCGAGGCGTCGTCGCTGCCGGTGGTGACGACGTCGGGGCCGCTCCCGCGTGAGCGGCTCGGCTGTATGCGCTGGGCCGCGCCCGAGCAGCTCCGCGGCGGCGACGCGGACGCGCGGGCCGACGTGTACGCGCTCGGCGGGCTCCTGGTGTTCGCGTTGACGGGGACGGCGCCGCGCGACGCGCCGGATCTCAGCCGGCTCGAGGGCGACGTGCGGCGGGTCGTCGAGCGCTGCCTCGCGCAGCACGCCGGCGACCGATACGCCGACGCCGCCGAGGTCGGCAGAGCGCTCGACGCGACCGCGGTCGCCGGCCTGTGGACTCTCTGCTAGACCGCGCGCATGACGAGGCACCCCCACGATCTCCGCTGGTCGAGCCCGGCGGTTCAGCGCGCGCGCGAGCGCGAAGAGAAGCGCCAGTTGCCCCACGAAGGCGTGGACCTGGACGTCAAGATCGACGACATCGATGAAGCGGGCGTGGACGTCCGGCAGACGGTGCCGGCGGCGTTCGTCTCGGAGCTCCTCGACGACGGCAAGGAGCCGCGCTGGCGCGGCGGCGGTGACGCGAGCGTCGCGCTGCACCTCGAGCGCGAGGCGAGCTTCGTGCGTGTTCGGGGCGAAGCGCGCTTCGAGCTCGTGCACCCCTGCGTGCGCTGCTTGAACGACGTGCCGTTCGACATCGCCCTCGACGTGGATCTCCGCCTCGTGGAGCGCCGGCACGCGCCGGAGGTCGAGGCCGACTACGTCGATGGGGACGCCGTGGACGGCGACGGCCTCGGCGACGCCGCCGACCTCGAGGACCTGAACGTCGCGTCGTACGAGGCGGGCGTCGTGCGCCTCGGGGAGCTGCTGCGCGAGCAGCTCTTCCTCGATCTGCCGATGCACCCCGCCTGCGACTCTCCGCGCGCGCGGCCGACGGCGCCGTGCTCTTTCGACGAGGAGAAGGTCTCCGCCAAGGCCCAGGGCTGGGTCGATCCCCGTTGGGCGGGCCTCGCCGCGCTCCGCGACAAGCTCCCCGAGGTGGTCCCGCTGCCCGGCCGCGCCCCCGTCCCCCTCCCGGGCCGCTCCGCCCCGCCGGCGACCCCGCCGCCGACGCGCGCGACCCTCGCCGCCGCCGCTCCGCCGTCAGCGGCGACCCGGCCGGCCCTGGTGACGGTGCCCGCGTCGCCCGAGAAGCCGTCGCCGACGAAGGCGTCGTCGAAGAAGGCGTCGTCGAAGAAGGCGTCGTCGAAGAGGGCGTCGTCGAAGAGGGCGTCGTCGAAGAAGGCGTCGTCGAAGAAGGCGTCGCCGAAGAAGGCGTCGCCCAAGAAGCCGTCGACGAAGAATGCGTCTCCCAAGAAGGCTTCGTCGAAGAAGAAGGCGTCGTCGAAGAAGAACGTGTCGAAGAAGAACGTGTCGAAGAAGAACGTGTCGAAGAAGAACGCTTCGTCGAAGAAGGCATCGTCGAAGAAGAGCGCTTCGTCGAAGAAGAGCTTTTCGTCGAAGAAGGGCGCTTCGCCCAAGAAGAAGGCGTCATCCAAGAAGAAGCTGTCGAAGAAGAGATAGCCAACGAGTGTCCACCAAAGCGGATCAGCTTCAGCTCAGACACATCGGCGCAACGCGGTCGAGCTGAAGGACGCTCGGCGTACGAAGGAAGGCGCTGTGCGTTTTTCGCGGTGTAGCCGTTCGATTTCACCCCGCGTCTCCGCAGGCGCACATCGCGTCCCCGTCGCGGCGGGCGCGTCGATCGCGGCTGGCACGACCGGCGCATCCCTCGGAGCAAATGCGCGGAGTACCCATGGACGGTTTGTTGGTCCCCTTCGACCCCGGTGCATCGTTCGACGCGCCACGTCGCCGACGTGTCGCGCGCCGTCGCCGCGCGGTCGGGCGCCTGCGCCGCAGCTACCACGGCCGCGCCGTGCTTCACCCCGTCCACGGCATCGCGCTGTTGGCCGTGTGCGTCCTCGGCAGCGGCGTCGGACTGCTCGTCGGCCTCGCCGTGATCGAGGGCTTCTTCCTCGGGCTCCTCCCGCGGGCCGAGCGGTTCCGCCGCCGGGTCGATCGGGAGGAGCGGGCGATCGAGGCACGGCGCGCGAGCGAGGAGCGGCTGCGGCAGCTCAACGGGATGCACGAGCAGGAGCGCGTCGAGTACCTCCACCTCGACAGGCTCGCCCAGATGATCCGCAACCGGGTCGGCCGCACGTCCGCGGCCCGCCGCGCGCTCGAGGATCACATGCAGCTCGACCGCCTGCTGAGCCTCTACGCCGACGTCGCGGTCGCGTACGCCGAGGCCGACGACCTGCGCCGGCTCGAGGTCGCGCCGCCGCTGAAGCGACCACGAGGACCCCAGCGAGGCCGCGGACGGCCCGCGGGTGCGCGCGCTGCGCGAGCAGAGGCGCGCCATCGCGCGCATCCGCGTCACCGTGGCGGCGGAGAACGACGAGCGCCTGCGAGCGCTGCGCGCCCAGCTCGCGCTCCTCGCCGACATCCTCACGCTCCTGTTCGAGCGCAGCGCCGCCGCCGTCGTCGACGACGCCGTCCTCGAGGAGATCGACCACGCCGTGGCGGAGGCCGAGGAGGCCGACTCGCTCGTGCGCGAGCTGGCGTCGCTCAAGGATCCGGCCGTCGCGCTCCCGGCGTGAGTTGTGCGCCTGCGCCCACGCCCGGCGGCACGCGCGATGCAGCGTCACGCTGGCGGACAAGCTGACGGAGCGAGGTGCCCGATGACGACGACAAGGCGACTGTTTCGCGACGAGTGGCAACCGTATTTCGACGACTTCACCAAACGCTTCCTGCGCGACGAACGCGAGCAGACGGTCCAGCTCGAGCTCCTCTCTCAGAGCCTCGGCGACCAGATCGCGGTGCGCGACACCGCCTTGCGCGGCATCTCCTGGGATCCGAAGGACATGGTCCTCGAGGTCGTCCTCGAGGACGAGCTCGATCACCTCGTGCTTCACCCGAAGCAGGTGTCGGTGATCGAAGAGGACGACGGCTTCGTGAAGACCATCGACGTCGAGCGTGACGACGGCGCGCACGAGATCATCGAGCTGCGCCGCTACGCGCCCCTGGTTCGCCCCGAGACCCGGGTCTGAGCCGGGGCAGCCGTGCTCGGCCTGCTCCCCCGCGACCTCGACCTCGGCGCGTTGCCGGGGATGCTCGCGGCGCGCCACGCGAGGCACGCGGCGCTCGAGGTGGACGGCAGGGTCCGCAGCTTCGCCTCCGTCGAGGACGAGGTCGGCAGGCTCACGGCCGCGCACCGCGCGCACGGACACCTCTACGGGGCGCGCGTGGGCGTGGCGCTCTCCGGCATCGACGTCGCCCTGCACGTGTGCGCGCTCGTGCGGGCAGGGGCGGTGGCGGTGCCGGTGAACCCGCGGCTGCCGTGCGCTGAGATCCGCGCGCTGCTCGAGGCGGCCGGCGCCAGCGCCGTCGTCGTCGACGATCTCGCGCTCGACGGGGCGCTCGCCGGCGGCGCCGCGCGCGTGTGTCCGCGGCGAAGACTGTCTTCGTGGCTCGACGCGAACCCGCGGGCGTCGTCGTCGCCGGAGCCGCGCCGGCGGCCGCAGGCGACGGCGGTGGTGTTGTCGACGTCGGGGACGACGGGCACCCCCAAGCTCGCGCCGCTGACGAGCGCCGACCTCCTCGCTTTTCCGCGCATGCTCGTCGAGGCGCCGCGGCTCGTCGGCCACCGCCGCGTGCTCTCGGCGCTCCCGATGACCCATGTCGCGGGGTTGCAGGCGCTCTTCGGCTCGTGGTGCGCGGGCGCGTGCTTCACCCACGTCGACGGCTTCCGCGCCGCCGACGTCCTCGACGTCATCGAGCGCCGGTCGCCCGACGCCTTCGTGGGCGTGCCGACGATGTACGCCGACCTCGAGGCGGCCGGCGCCGACGCGCACGACCTCTCGAGCGTGATGCTCTGGGTCTCCGGCGCCGACGCGATGTCCGCCGCGCGCGCGCGCCGCTTCCAGGAGCGAGGCGCCCTGGTGCGCGCGGGGAGGCGGCGCCTGCTGACGGCGGCGTTCGCCGACGTCTACGGGATGGTGGAGACGGCGGGGGCGGTGGCGGTGCGCTTGTATCCGCCCGCGCCCCGGGGGCTGCGCGCGCCGGTGGTGGGGGTGGTGCTGCCGCACGTCGAGGCCCGCGTCGTCGACGACGACGGGCTGCCGGTGGCGCCGGGGGCGGTGGGCTTGCTCGAGCTGCGACGCCGCGTGCACGGCGCGGGCCGCGGCCGGCATGCGCGCGACGCGCAAGCGACGGTGATCGCCGCGGACCGCTGGCTCGCCACCGATGACCTCGTCAGGCTCTGGCCCGGCGGCGTCATCGCGGTGGTCGGCCGGCGGCGGGAGCGGCTCAAGGTCGGCGGCTTCTCGGTCTTCCCCGGCGACGTCGAGGACGCCATGCGCGCGTACCCCGCGGTGCGCGACGCCGCGCTCGTCGGAGAGCCCGACGCCCGCCTCGGCGAGCACCCGGTCGCCCTCGTCGTCGCCGACGGCGCCCTCGACGCCGACGCGATGCTCGCCTGGTTGAAGGGGCGCGTCGCCGGCTACCAGCGCCCGACGCGCGTGGTCGTCGTCGACGCGCTGCCCCGCACGCGCGCAGGCAAGGTCGACCGCGACGCCGCCGCCCGGATCGCCCACGCCGCCTGATCGGCGACCGGAGGGAGCGGCCGCGCTTCGCAGTCGCCCCTCGAGGTGGCCCCGGCTCGTCTCACGCCGCCTGATGGGCTGATCATCTCTCACGCCGCCTGATGGGCTGATCATCGCCCTCGATGGAGGCGCCGGCGCGCCCGGCGCGGCGGGGGGCGCGCTATCGTCCCCGGATGCGCTCCGCCGCCCTCCCCGTGCTCGCCCTCTTCGCCCTCTTCGCCCTCCTGGCCCTCCCGGCGTGCCCCGCGCCGGGTGACGCGGCAGAGGGCGAAGGCGAAGGTGAAGGCGAAGGCGAAGGTGAAGGCGAAGGCGAAGGCGAAGGCGAAGGTGAAGGTGAAGGTGAAGGCGAAGGTGAAGGTGAAGGTGAAGGCGAGGGGGAGGGCGAGGGCGAGCCCGCGGCGCCGACGGTCGTGTTTCCGAAGGCCGGCATCGACGCGAGCGAGCTGGGTGTCGTCGTCAACACCGCCGACCCCCAGTCCGTCGCCGTCGCCGCCGCCTACGTCGCCGCCCGCGGCATCCCCGAGGAAAACGTCGTCGAGGTCGACATCCCCACCACCGCAGTCATCAGCCCCGATGACTTCGCCTCGGCCAAGGCCCTCGTCGACGGCCTCCCCGCCACCGTCCAGGCGCTCGCGCTCACCTGGACCCAGCCCTACGGCGTCGGCTGCATGTCCATCGGCACGGCCTTCGGCATCGCCTACGACGAGGCCCGCTTCTGCAGCGTCCCCTGCGCGCCCACCGAGTCCGAGCCCCTCTATGACGCCGACACCCACGCACCTTTCACCGACCTCGGCATTCGCCCCGTCATGATGCTCGCCGCGGAGAGCGTCGACGACGCCACCACGCTCATCGCCCGCGGCGTCGCCGCCGACGGCACGCTGCCGTCCGGCGCCGGCTTCCTCGTGCACACGACAGACGCCGCCCGCACCGTCCGCGACTTCCAGTTCGACGCCATCGTCTCCGAGTGGACCGGCGCCCTCGACCTCCAGAAGGTCAACGACGGCGTCAACGACACCGACGACGTGCTCTTCTACTTCACCGGCCTCGCCAACGTCCCCGGCATCGACAGCGACACCTACCGCCCCGGCGCCGTCGCCGATCACCTGACGTCCTTCGGCGGCCAGGTCCCCACCGCCAGCGGCCAGATGAGCGACATCCGCTGGCTCGAGGTCGGCGCCACGGCGTCGTCCGGGACCGTCGTCGAGCCGTGCAACTTCGTGCAGAAGTTCTCCGACCCCGCCGTCCTCGTCGACCACTACTTCCACGGGGAGCCGGTCATCGAGGCCTACGCCAAGAGCATCCAGATGCCGGGGGAGAGCCTGATGGTCGGCGAGCCCTTGGCGAGCCCCTGGGGCGTGAGCACGGCGGCGTTCGACCCCGCCACCGCCACGCTCACCCTGCAGACCAACCTCGTCCGGCCGGGCCGGGACTACGTCGTGGAGAGCGCCTCGGCGTCCGGCGGCCCCTTCACGGCCGTCCAGGACGTGCGCGTCGAGATCCACCAGCGCGTCACGATCACGGTGGAGGACGCCCGGGCCCCTCTGTACCGGCTTGCCGAAGCCCCCTAGATCCCCTAGAGACCCCTCGTTGCCCCGCTGGACGAGCGGTGCGGGAGGATCTCATGGCGGTTCCCTACGGACGAAAGTCGCGGTCGAAGTCGCGGATGCAGCGCGCCGCGAACATGAAGTACGCGCCCAAGGCGTGGGTGCCGTGCGGGAACTGCGGTGAGCCCAAGCGTCCGCACTTCGCCTGCGGCTCCTGCGGCGCCTACAAGGATCGCCAGGCGCGCGCCGTCGTCGAAGCGTAGTATTCCCTCACCATGGACGAGCTGCCCGTCGCTCTGGACGCCATGGGCGGCGACCTTGGACCGGCGCCCGTCGTCGAGGGTGCGCTCGCGGCCATCGCGCACGAAGGCGCGCGCGTCGTCCTCACCGGGGACGAAGCGCAGCTGAAGGAGCACGTCGACAAGGCGGGCGGCGCGCGCGCGCTCGCGTCGGGCGCGCTCACCATTCGCCACGCGCCCGACGTCGTGCGCATGGACGACAAGCCGGTCCAGGCGGCGCGCCGCAAGAAGGAGAGCTCCATGCGCCGCGCCTGCGACCTCGTCGCCGCGGGCGAGGCGTGCGGGGCGCTGTCCACCGGCAACTCGGGCGCGATGATGGCGGTGTCCCTCCTGGTGTTCGGCCGCATCGACGGCGTCATGCGGCCGGCCATCGGCACCATGGTGCCCTCGCGCTCGGACATCGGGCTCACCCAGCTCGTCGACGCCGGCGCCAACGTCGACTGCGAGCCCGTGCACCTCGCGCAGTGGGCGGTGCTCGCGAGCGAGCTCGCGCGCCACGGCTACGGCGTCGACAGGCCCCGCGTCGGCCTCGTCAGCAACGGCGAGGAGGACGGCAAGGGCACCGACCTCACCCGCGCGGCGCTCGCGCTCATGAAGCGCCTGCCGCTCGAGCTCGTCGGCTATGTCGAGGGGCGCGACCTCAACACCGGCAACGTGCACGTCATGGTCACCGACGGCTTCACGGGCAACGTGATGCTGAAGACGGCGGAGGGCGTGTTTCGCTTCGTGCTCGGGCACGTCCGAGAGGGCTACGACACCGGCGGCCCCGTCGAGAAGCTCGGCGGCCTCCTGAGCCGTTCGATGTTCGAGCGGCTCCGGCAGAAGCTCGACCCGCGCGAGTTCGGGGCGGCGCCGCTGCTCGGCCTCGCCCGGCCCGCGTTCATCGCCCACGGCTCCAGCGACGCCTACAGCGTCCGGCGCGGCGTCGGCGCCGTGCGCGACTTCGCGCGCGCGGACCTCATCAAGCACATGGCCGACGCCATCGAAAAGACGCTGCCGCTCCTCGACGAGGGGCACGGCGCTGCGCGCGTGGAGAAGAGCGGCGCGTGAGCGGTCTGCCGTCCACCCCGGCGGCCGCGTTGGGCAGCGGCATCTCCGCCGTGGAGCTGCCGACCCGGTTCAGGGTGTCTCACGGGCCAGGCATCTTCGAGCTGTCGTGGCGCTGGCGCGATCAAGTGACGTGGCGCGACTTCTACGGGCCCATGGCGGGCCTCACCATCGTGGGCGCGCAACTGCCGAACCTCGTGCACATGTGGCACTCGCCGGGGCTCATCGTCGGCGTCGGCGCCGTCGGCGGGGTCGTCGCGTACAAGCTCGCGCAATGGCGCATGAACACGGTGACGATCCGCGCCGCGCAGGGGATGCTCACGCTGCGCCACGCACCGGTGCCTGCGCCCACCCTCGAGATCGCCGTCGACGACATCCACCGCCTCGCCCTCGCCGCGCCGCCGAAGAAGAAGAGGAAGAACGTCAAGCCGCGCTGGGGCGTCCTCGTCGAGCTGCGCAACGGCAAGCGGCGCGCGCTCGTCGGAAGCATCCTCGCCGAGGAGCAGGCGCGCTTCATCGCGGAGCAGATCGAGCAGGCGCTCGGCATCCCGCCGTCATCGTCGACGCTCGCTCCCTGAGCCCGCCCGGGCCTACTTGACCGCCCGCCGTCTTCTTCGCAGCGCCAGGGCGACGAGCAGCGCCCCTCCCGCGACGCCCTCGGCGGGCACCCGCGACGACGTCGACGAGGTGCACGAGCAGTTGTCGACGAGCCCCACGTTCACCTTCAGGAGGGTCCCGCGCCCCGTCTCGAGCTGAAGCACGCCCGCCGGCGGGGCGTCCGACGCGGCGGCGGCGCCGGCAGGGTCCGGCGGCGTGAAGCGCACGATCAGGATGATGCTGTCCCCCGGCTGCAGCGCGAGCTTCGACTGCAGGATGGGATCGACGGAGAAGCCCTGCGACGCGCCCTTGTGCATGATCGGCGAGAAGAGCTGCACCGGGCACGCGCTGGCGTTTTCGACCTTCAAGGACGCCGACGACGCCTGACCGGTGTCCGGCAGCAACAGCGCGCTCGGAGACGTCTTCAATGACTCCACGCAGGCGTCGCCCTCGCCCTCGCCCTCTCCTTCGGCGCCGCCGTCGCCGTTGTCGGTGATGGTGAAGCGGACGGGCGCGATGCCGGTGACGTGGTAGGGGCAGTCGGCGCCGCCGCAGTCGGGCAGCGCGAAGTCGAACGTCTCCGGGCCCTCCTCGACGGCGTCGTTCACGCCGACCACGTCGAGCGAGAGGACGCCGCGCCGCAGGTCGGGCACCACGTCGCTGTCGATCTCGTTCAACACCTGGATGCCGCGAAGGCGATCGAGGATGTGGTAGTCGACGCCGACGTCTGCGATGCCGTCGCCGGGCGGCGAGAGCGAGGCCGACACGAACACCCGCGCGTACGTCCCGAACGACTCGCTCTGGCAGATGTCCACGGGGCTCTCCAGGAACGTGGACGCCGACGACGTCACCGCCGCGCCTACGAAGTCGCCGTCGCCGGTGGGGCCGGGGCCCGAGGCGAAGCCCCACCAGTTGCCCGACGCGTCCACCGCACCGCTGTTCTTCACGTCGACGGCGGGGGCGCCGTTGCCCATGATGCAGTTGTTGTGCAGCGCGACCGCGCCGGCGCCGTCGACGACGACGGCGGAGCCGCTGCCGGCGAGCTTCAGGTCGATCGACCCCACCGTCTGGCCGAGCTCGTCGACGCCGGGGGACGCGGCGGTCAGCGTGATGTTCGGTCGCGAGAGGTTGTTCTTGATGTTGTTGTGCGAGATGTCGGCGTCCGGCGCGGCGCCGTTTCTGTCGACGAGGTCGCGCACGAGGACGGCGGCGCCCGCGCCGTTGGCCTCGTTGGCCACGAAGGTGTTGTCCGTGAGCGCGAGCGTGGCGCCGACGTGGAGGACGGCGCCGCCGTCGCCGTGGGTGGTGTTGCTGTCGAAGCGCGCGCCCGCGATGCGCACGGCGTCGCTGGGCGGCTCGTCGAGCACGGCCACCGCGCCGCCGCCGGCCGGCGCGAAATTCCCCTGGTAGGTGCCGCCCTGGATGCTCAGGCTGCGCGAGAGCACCGCGCCGCCGACGCTGGCGCCGTCGCGGGCGACGTTGCCGGTGAAGGTGTCGTTGAGGAGCGTGGTCCTGGCGAGCGAGCGGACGCCGCCGGTGACGTCGCCGCGGCCGTTTTCGACGACGGCGGTGTTGATGCCGAGCGTCACGGGCACGAGGGTGCCCGTGCCGTCGTCGCGCGTGGCGGCGGTGGCGTCGACGGCGCCCACGGGCCCGCCGCGGTTGTGGGTGAAGCCCGTGCCGCCGGCGATGAGGGTGTCGGTGGCCGTGGAGATGCCGCCGACACCTGTGTCGCTCGTGTTCTCGGTGAGCGCGCCGCCGGTGATGCGGAGGGAGCCGCCGGAGGCGACGAGGACGCCGGCGGTGCCGCCGCTGTTGGAGTCGAAGGTGGCGTCGGTGATGGTGGTGTTGGTGGAGACGGACAGGACGCCCGCCTCGTCGCCGGAGTTGTCGCTGAAGTCGCCGCCGGTGATGGTGAGCGAGGTGGCCGACGAGGTCACGCAGCCCGCGGCGTGCCCGTGGTTGGCGTCGAAGGTGCAGTTCTGCAGCAAGGCGTCGCCGCCGGCGAGCGAGAGCACGCCGTCGCCGACGGCGTCGTCGTCGCCGCTGGAGGTGAAGTGGACGTTGGCGGCGGTGAAGGTGGACAAGAGTCCACCGGTGGTGGCGACGTCGGTGACGTGAACGGCCCCGCCGCCGATGACGTCACCCGCCGCGTTGGCGCCGGGGCGCGCGTCGACCACGGTGAGCGACTCGAGCCGGAGATCGGGCTGGACGTCGAGCACCGGGTCGGGCCGCACGAGGAACATGCGCACGTTGTCGTTGTCGTCGAGGGTCGCCAGCCCGACCGCGTTTCCCTTGATGGTGATGGGCGTGGTGACGACGGGCAGGGCGACGGGGCCGAAGTCGGGATCGGTGAGCGCCGGGGTGTCGAACGCGATGACGGTCTCGCCTTCGTTGCCGTCGGGGTTGGCGGAGCCGATGACGATGACGTCGCGCGCGGCGTCGGCGTTGGCGGCGGTGATGGCGGCGGCGAGGGACGCGGCGTCGACGGCCTCGCGCACGCAGATGGCGTTCGCGATGCGGCAGACGGCGGGGGCGGTGCAGTCCGCGTCGGTGGTGCAGGCGCCGCTCTCGGCGCGCGCGGCCCCCGAGGCCAGCGAGGCGGTCACGGCGACGACGGCGGCGAGGGTGCGCATGGGGGCGAGCGTACCACCGGGCGCCCGGCCGCCGCCGTCTGCGACATCCGCGCACGTCGTCGCCGACCCTGGGCCGACGACAACGGCGGCGACCACGCGCGCCGCAGGCGAAAGCGCATCAGGGCCAGAGGCGCTCGAGCGTGCGCGCGAACGGGATGGTCTCGCGCACGTGGTGCAGGCCGCAGAGCCACGTGACGGTGCGCTCGACGCCGAGGCCGAAGCCCGCGTGCGGCACCGAGCCGTACTTGCGGAGGTCGAGGTACCAGGTGAACGACTCGGGGTTGAGCTGGTGGCGATCGATCTCCTTGAGCAGCAGCTCGAGGTCGTCCTCGCGCTGCCCGCCGCCGACGATCTCGCCGTAGCCCTCGGGGGCGAGCACGTCGAAGCCGAGGGCGACCTCGGGGCGGGCGGGATCCTTCTTCATGTAGAAGGCCTTCACCGCGGCGGGGAAGCCGTAGACCATGATGGGGCGGTCGTAGCGCTTGGTGAGCTCGGTCTCGTGGGGCGAGCCGAAGTCCATGCCCCACGTGATCTCGAGGAGCTTGCGCTGCTCGTCGTGCTCCGGCCCCTCGGGGACCTCGTCGCGGATGGCCTTCAGTTGCGCGAGGGCCTCGTCGTACGAGATGCGCGGAAAGGGCTTCTTCACCGCCGCGATGAGCTCGAGGTGCGCGGTCATGGCCGCCTTCTCCTCGGCGTGCTGCGGGATGTTGTCGAGGATCTCGTCGCGGTGCTTGTCGAGGACGCGCTCGACGATGGTGCACAGGAAGTCCTCGGCGAGGTCCATGTCCTGGTCCATGTCCATGAACGCAGCCTCGGGCTCCACCATCCAGAACTCGTTCAGGTGCCGGCGCGTCTTGCTCTTCTCCGCGCGGAACGCGGGCCCGAAGCAGTACGTCTTGCCGAACGCGAGCGCGGTGGCCTCCTGATAGAGCTGGCCCGACTGCGACAGGTACGCGTCGCTACCGTCGAACCACTCCGTCTTGAACAGGGTGGTGGTCCCCTCGCAGGCGTTGCCCGTGAAGATGGGGCTGTCGACGAGGAGGAAGCCGTGGTCGTCGAGGTAGTCGCGGATGGCCTTCACCACCGTGGCGCGCACGCGCAGCACGGTGAACTGCCGGCGATCGCGCATCCACAGGTGCCGATGATCCATGAGGAAGCCGGGATCGTGGTCGTCCCCGCCGCCCTTGCCCTTCTTCTGGATCGGGTACTCCTGCGCCGTGCTGACGACCTTCACCGCCTTCACCTGCAATTCCATCTTGCAGTACGGCGCGCGCTCGTCGGCGCGGAGGGTGCCGGTGACCTCGAGCGCGCTCTCGGCGCCGAGGTGCTTGCAGGACTCGAACGTGGCCTCGTCGACGTCCTGCACCCCCATCACGCACTGCATGAAGCCGCTGCCGTCGCGCATGTGGAGGAACTGAACCTTGCCCGAGCCGCGGCGGTTGGCGAGCCAGCCCTTGAGGGTGACCTCCTCGCCCACGTGCTTGCCCGCGTCGCCGATGTGAACCCACGTCCCCATGCCGTCCTCCGTCGACGACGGTGCTAGGGAAACCGCACCCGCGCGTCAATTGCACCCCTGTGGCGCCCGCGGAATCCGCCGGCGCCCGTACACCGTTTGGCCGATGCGCCTTCGGCCGGGGCGTCGCACCGTCGGCCCATGCGCGTTTCCCTCGGCCTCGCCGCCCTCGCGTCCGCCGCGCTCGCCGCGTGCGGCGTCGACCCCGCGTCGACGCCGCCGCCGTACGTCGAGGGCCCGCCGGCGTCCCCGGGCCCCATCGTCCCCCGCGCGCCCGTCGAGCTCGCGCCCCCCGCGCCTGCCGCCGACCCGCCCGCCGCAGACCCGCCCGCCGCAGACCCGCCCGCGGACGACCCGCCCCCGGATGACCCGCCCGCCGACGACCCGCCCCCGGATCCGACCGCCGGCTGCGCGCAGGTCCGCGTCGTCAACACCGCCGGCGCCACGCTCAACGTGCGGCCCGATGCCTCGACGGCAGGGGCGCCGGTCGGCGCGCTCGCGGCGGGGCAGGTGGTGGACACCGTGGACGTCGTCGACGGCGAGGACGTCGACGGGGTGACCACGTGGTACGAGATCGACGACGGCGCCGGCCTCGGCGGCTTCGTCTCCGGCGCGTTCGCCGCCTGCGTCGACCGGAGCGCGCCGCCGCCCGCGGGCGGCATCCTGCTGCCGCTTCAGTGCGGGACCACGGCCACAGTCACGCAGGGGAACAACACGACCTTCAGCCACAACGGCAAGGGCGCCTTCGCGTTCGACTTCGGCCTCGCGCGCCACACACCGCTCGTCGCCGTCGCCGCCGGCACCGTCATCGCCGCCAACGGCTCCGTCCACGAGGGCGACCCCTGCTGGAGCGGCGGCGGCCAGGAGTGCGCCAACACCGTCAACTACGTCCTCGTCCAGCACGACGACGGCACCGCGAGCCTCTACATGCACCTCGACGCGCCGAGCGTCTCCGTCGGCGACGTCGTGGCGCGTGGCCAGCAGGTGGGCCTTTCGGGCGGCACCGGCTGGTCCACCGGGCCGCACGCCCACGTCCAGCGCCAGGAGCTGTGCGGCTCGTGGTGGTGCCAGAGCGTCGAGACCCGCTTCGCCGACGTCGACGGCGGCGTCCCGCAGACGGGCGACGTCGTCACTTCGCAGAACTGCCCCTGAACCCGCGCCAACCGCCGCACGATGTGCTAGCGGCGGCCCATGCGCCTTGCTCCCGCAGTCGTTGTCGCCGTCGCCGTCGCCGCCGCCTCCTCGGGGGCGCGCGCCGCCGATGCCCCCCAACCCGAAGCAGCGCCCGCACCGCCGCCCGCCGATGCCCCGCCCGCCGCAGCCCCGCCCGCCGCAGCCCCGTCGCCTGACGCGTGCCCGGCGCGCGACGTCTGGCCCGCGCCGGACTGGCCGTCCCGCGCCGACGACGTCCGCAAAGAGCGCGCCGCCGAGATCGCCGCGCTCGAGAAGTATGCGTTCACGCTCGAGGGCAAAGACGCCGACCGCAAAGGCGTGCGCACCGACGCCCTCCTCATCGTGCAAGGCGGCGCCGTCGTCTACGAGCGCTACGCGCGCGGGTTCACGGCGCTGAAGCGGCACCTCGCCTGGAGCGCGAGCAAGAGCCTCACGCACGCCCTCACCGGCGTCGCGGTGAGAGACGGGCTGCTGTCGACGAGCGACTCCATCTGCAAGAGCCTCAAGGACCTCCCCGCGACAAGCTGCGCCATCACCGTCGACGACCTCCTCGAGATGGCCTCCGGCCTCGACTGGAAGGAGGTCTACGAAAACCAGTCCAACCAGGAGTCATCGGTGCTCGCCATGCTCTACGGCCAGGGCTACGGCGACATGGGCGGCTTCAACGCACGTCACGCGCTTCGCGAGCCGCCGGGCACGAGCTGGATGTACTCGTCCGGTGACACCAACACGCTCGCCGACGTGCTCGGCGCCGTCATGCTGAAGAAGTTCGGGCCCCTGTACCCGTGGCCGGCGCTCTTCGATCGCATCGGCGCCCGGCGCGTCGCCTTCGAGCGCGACGGCTCGGGAGCGTTCGTCGGCGCTTCGTACTGGTACGCGAGCGCGCGTGACGCCGCCCGCCTCGGCTACCTCTACCTGAACGACGGCTGCTGGAAGGGCGCGCGCCTGCTGCCGGCGGGCTGGGTCAAGGACGCCACCACCGTCAGCCCCGCGTTCAAGAACAAGCGCATCGACGCAGACCCCGACGACGTCTACGGCAAGCTCTGGTGGCTCAACAAGGCCGTCCCCGAGGCCGGCATCAAGCAGCCGTACCCCGACGTCCCCGACGACTTCTTCGCCGCCCAGGGACACTGGGGCCAGAGCATCAACGTCATCCCCTCGCTCGACCTCGTCATCGTGCGCTTCGCCGACGACCGGGACCACAGCCTGGACAAAAACGAGCTCCTGAAGCTCGCCATCGCCGTGGGGCGCCCATGAGCCGCGCCGCCTTCGCCGTCCTGCTCGTCACCCTCGTCGCCGGCGCGTGCGCCACGGTGCCGCACCCCGAGGGCCCGCCCACGCGGCCGTACGCCACCGGCGACCTCACGTTGCTCGTGCATTACACCGCCAAGGAGACGTGCTCGTGCCTCTACGTGCAGGAGATGCCCGAGGACTTCTGCCGCGCGTACACCAAGGCCAAGCCCGCGGTGGCGTCGTTCGAGGTGAACGACAAGGACCACTCCGTCACCGCGAGCGCGCTCGGCTTGTGGTCCGCGCGGGCGCACTTCGTCGACGACAAGACCGGCTGCGTCCTCGAATCCTTGATCAGCGCAGCCGCTCGCGCCGGTCGCTGATCAGAAGTCGAGGTGGATGTGGTCCGTCTCGAAGTTGCGCGTGCCGCCGTGGTTGTTGGCGATGCGCTCGATCTCGGCGGCGCTCAAGGTGCGGCCGTGGCTCGCGCTCAGGTGATCGTGCTGGTTCGGGCCGTTCACCGAGATGTCGACGGCGTGGCCGCTGTAGTGGTTGGAGTTGAACGAGTGCGTGCCGCCGGTGAGGGCGTTTATCTGGATGGTGCCGCGCTTGGACATCGCCACGAGCGACTGCATGAGCTTCAGGCTCGGCTTCACGTCGCTCGGCCCCGTGTGGTTCGTCGCGGAGACGTGGGCGGGGAGGCCGCGCGCGAGGCGCTCGAAATTCGCGCGCTCCGAGCCCGTCGACAGCCCCGTCCAGAACGTCACGTTCTTCGAGTGAAGCAGGAGCTTCGCGCAGCCGGCCACCGTCGAGGTGTCGCCGCCGGCGTGATGCACCGGCGCCGCGTCGTGGGCGCCCTTGGACTTGTCGAGCGCGCCGTGTGTCAACGGTCCGACGACGCCGTCCTGCGCGAGCTTGTGGTGCGCCTGGAAGGACCGCACGGCGGCCTCGGTCCTGGGGCCGAAGTCGCCGTCGACGGCGAGGTGCGCGCCGTGTTGGTTGAGCTGCTGTTGCAGGTGGCTGACGGCCGCGCCCCGCGCGCCCCGGCGGAGGGTGGGCTCCATCTTCAGGGCGCGCCGCTGCATCACCTCGCGGCCGGCGGCCATGCGGCGCGACGACGACACGGTGGCGGCGTCGGCGCGCCGGCGCGCCGGGGCCTGCACGTGCGCCGGCGCGGGGCTCGGGTGGCTCGCGGGCGCGGTGACGCCGCCCATGGGGCGGGCGCGGGTGACGGGGTGCGAGGCGGTTTCGGCGGTGGGTGTCACGAGGGAGATATCGGCGCACAGCGCGGCACCTCCGTCGGACGAACGGCCTAAGCCGTGGTCGAGCGTCGCACGGAGCGTCGTAGGCTTTCGGGATGGTGCGCGCCGTCGTCGTCGCCGTCGCGATCGTCATCGCGATGGTCTTCCCGTTGCTCGGCGCCGCCTGCACGCCCGACGCAGGCGCGGCCGACGCCGGCGCCGGCTTCCGCGACGACGCCGGCAACATCAACGGCACGCCCGGCGTCGACCGCGTCGCCGACACCTGCGATCGGGTGGACTTCGACCTGTCGCAGTGCGCCGGCGACCCCGACAGCTGCACCGCGGACAATCAATGCGGCGCCGGCCAGCGCTGCTTCCTTCACCAGCCGCACTGCGAGTGCCGCGCGGCGTGTGCCAGCGACGTCGACTGCGCCGCCGGCACCGCCTGCGCATGCGACCTCGACGCGTGCGTGCCCGCCGACTGCCGCAGCGGCGCCGACTGCGCCAGCGGCCACTGCGGCGTCGCCCGCAGCCCCGGCGGCTGCCGCGAGACCCTCGCGTTCAAGTGCCGCGTCGGCACCGACCCGTGCGACTCCGACGACGACTGCCCGGCGCCCGCCGTCGGCCACGCCGTCTGTGCGCCCGTCGACGCGGGCTTTGCCTGCGGCAACGTCTCCGGCGATCCGTGCAACTGAGTGACGTGACCGAGCGCCGGCCCTGAAAGACGTCCCTGAAAGACGTCAGCGGCGCGTGGGGCGGGGCGCGGGCTTCTTGTGTGCGGGGCGCGCCTTCAGGATGGCGTGCAGCGCCGACGACGTCGCCCGCGCCAACGCCAGCGCGCGCTTGCCGAGCGGGGTCTTGCCCTTGGGGTCGAGCTTGGTGGCGGCGACGAGGTCGTCGAGCGCCTTGTCGAGGCGCCCCTTGCGCAGCAGGAGGTCGGCGCGGTTGACGCGGGCGGTGAGGTTCCTGGGGTCGAGCTTGAGGGCCTTGTTGTAGTGCTTGAGCGCCTCGTCGTCCTTGCCCTGACGGCCTTCGATGGCGCCGAGCAGCGCGTGGAAGTAGGCGTCCTTGGGGTTGGCGAGGATGAGGCCCTCGAGGATCTTGCGCGCGCGATCGACCTGGCCGTGCTCGAACCAGCGGTGGGCGACGAAGGCGATGCCGTACGCCTCCGTGCGCGTGAGGCCCATGGCCTCGGCCCACGTCATCTTTCCCTTCTGGACGTCGTCGAAGATGTCGGCGGTCGATCGCGTTGCCATCGCGCCGTTGTACTACGCCTTGGCGTTCCTGATGGCGGTCATGCCCTCTTCGGTCATCGCGTTGATCGTGTTCGACATGGCGTCTTGCACCTGGGACATGCGCTGAATCTGCATCTTGAGGATCTCGAACTGCATGTCGCTGCTGCCGGCGTCGAGGTCGCTCTTGGCGCCCGTGAGGTCCGCGGCGCTCGGGCCCTGCGACGACGTCGCGGGCGCGTCACCGTTGGGCGCGCCGCCGGCGCCGTCGAGGCCGAAGCCCGTGCGCATCTGCGCCGTGATGTGCGCGCGCGGCGTGACCTCCGGCGCGGGCGGCGTCTGCGGCGCGGGCGCGGCGGTCTGCGGCGGCGTCGCGTCCTGCGACGGCGGCGGCGTGGCGACGTGGTTGGCGCCGCCTTCGGGCGAGAACACGGGCGGGGGCTCGGGCTCGCAGGGCGGCGGCGGCGGGCAGTGGCAGCCGCAGAAGCCGGTGATCTTCTTGCCGCCCGCGCGGCTCGCCTTCTCGAGCTGCCCCTGCGGCCCGCCGATGGCCGGCGCCGGCGGAGGCTCGGGCGCGAAGCCCGCAAAGGGCTGCGAGTGGGTGAAGGCGTGGGCCGGATCTTCGATGGTGTGGACGTCGAGGCTCGCGGAGCCGGCGGCGGTGAACGACGCCATCGTCGCGGTCTGGCCCATCGACGACTGCACGAGCGCGGCGTCGAGGGCGGAGAGCGCCGCGATCTTGCCGGTCTTGACGTCGACCATCTGCTCGGCGCGCCGCTGCAGCTCCGCCTCCGAGAGGCCGGTCATGTTCTTGAGGTGGTTCAGCGAGGGGGCGGTGGTCATCGGAAGCTCCAGCTCGAAAGGCCTGATGGATTATCGGTCACCGGGCAGCCTCGATGCCCCTCGCCCGTCCCTCGGACGATCGGCGGACCCCGGCGCAGGCGCATCGGCCCAGCTACGGATGTGGGATCCGGACACACCCGGCACGATTGACTGATGTGTCAATCAATCGGTCCCGCCCCCCGGCCGCCGATCACGCGCGGCCGCTCCCTCCGGTCGCTGATCAGCGCCGCCGTCGCCGCGCTCGCCCTCGCCGCGTGTGGCCTGCCGCCGCCGGACGAGGAGGGCCTGCCGGAGCCGCCGGCGCCCGCGCTGCACGCCCGCGACGACGTCGGCGCGGGGGTGGCGATCCACGGGCGGGACGGGACGGCCACCGGGACGGCGCCGCACGCGCAGGATCCGCGCGCGCCCGCCGATCTGACGGGCTGCGAGCACGTGCGCGTCGTCGACACCGGCGGCGTCACCCTCAACGTGCGGCCCGATCCGTCGACGAGCGACGCCCCCGTGGGCCAGCTCGCCGAGGGCCAGGTCGTCGAGACCGTGGACATCGTCGACGGCGAAGCCGTGAGCGGCGTGACCACCTGGTACGAGATCGACACCGGCGCGCTCAGCGGCTTCGTCTCCGGCGCCTTCGCCGCGTGCGTCGACGCGAGCGCCCCGCCCGGCGTCCCCGCGTCGACGTACCTCCTGCCGCTCGCCTGCGGCGCCAGCAGGACGGTCACCCAGGGCAACAACACGAGCTTCAGTCACAACGGGAGCAACGCCTACGCGTTCGACTTCGGCCTCACCCTCAACACGCCGCTGCACGCGGTCCACGGCGGGACCGTGATCTACAAGGACACGTCGACGCAGCCGGGCGATCCCTGCTACTCGGGCGGCGGCTCGAGCTGCATCAACGAGGCGAACTACATCACCATCGACAACGGCGACGGCACCGACTCCCTGTACGCCCACATCAACTCGAGCGCGCTCCACGTGGGCGACCACGTCGAGCGCGGCGACGTCGTCGCGCTCTCCGGCGGCACCGGCTGGTCCACCGGCCCGCACGCGCACGTCATGCGGCAGAACCACTGCGGCATCTGGTTTTGTCAGTCCGTGCCCATGCACTTCGGCGACGTCGCCGGCGACGGCGTTCCCGTCGGCGGCGACGTCGTCACGTCGCAGAACTGCCCGTGAGCGCGTGCGAGCGTTGACGCGCCGCGGTCCCGGGGCGCATCCTCCGCCGCATGAACAATCCCGGGCCGCGCCCTGATCTGTCCCGTGGCCACGTCGAGGTCATCTGCGGCCCCATGTTCTCCGGCAAGACCGAGGAGCTCATCCGCCGGCTGCGCCGCGCGCAGATCGCCCGGCAGGGCGTGCTCGTCGTCAAGCCGCGCACCGACGACCGCTACGACAAGGACGACGTCGTCAGCCACAGCTCCCTGCGCATCCAGAGCCTCCCGCTCGACAGCAGCGCCGAGATCGAGCCCGCCGTGCGCGACGCCGGCGCCCGCGTCAGCGTCGTCGGCGTCGACGAGGCGCAGTTCTTCGACGAGGGCATCGTCGCGGTCGTCGAGAAGCTCGCCAACCGCGGCTTGCGCGTCGTCGTCGCCGGCCTCGATCAGGACTACCTCGGGCGCCCGTTCGGCCCCATGCCGCGCCTGTTGTGCACCGCCGACACCGTGACCAAGCAGCTCAGCGTGTGCATGGTCTGCGGCTCGCCCGCGTCCAAGTCGCAGCGCGTCCACCCCGACGCCGCCAAGCTCTCGCGGGCCGGGCCGAGCACCACCGAGCAGGTGCTCGTCGGCGGCGGCGACGCCTACGAGGCCCGCTGCCGCTCGTGCTACGTCCAGGGCATCGACACCCCTTCGAGGCTCACCCGATGATCGACTCCGCCTACCAACACCTCGCCGCGCGCGAGGGAGAGCTGCAGCACGCCTACGGCGACCACGTCCACATCCTCGCCGAGCCCTTTCTGCTCACGCACCTCGCGTTTTTGTGCGCGCACGACACGCAGCAGCCGGCCATCAACCACGTCGTCAGGGACCTGTACCGCTACCTCATCAAGGCCGTGCTCAACGGCGAGTTTCCGCGCAAGCTGAAGAGCGTGCGCACACGCATGGGCGTCGACTGGACCGGCGAGGTGCTCGACACCGCGCAGCGCGCGGTCAGCGTCAACATCATGCGCGCGGGGACGCTGCCGTCGCAGGTCTGCTACGACTTCTTGAACAAGACGCTCGATCCCAAGCTCGTGCGGCAGGACCACGTCGTCATGAGCCGCGTCACCGACGAGGCCGGCCACGTCACCGGCTCCCGCTTCGGCGACAGCAAGATCGGCGGCGACGTCGACGGCGCCATGGTCCTCTTCCCCGACCCCATGGGCGCCACGGGCGGCTCGTTGTCCGAGGCCATCACGCACTACAAGGAGAAGGTCGAGGGACAGGCCAAGCGCTACGTCACCGTCAACCTCATCGTCACGCCCGAGTACCTGCGGCGTATGAAGGCGGATCACCCGGACGTGGTCGTGTACGCCGTGCGGCTCGACCGCGGCGCGTCGTCGCCGGAGGTGCTCGCCACCAGGCCGGGGACGCGCTGGGCCGAGGAGAGCGGGCTCACGGACAAGCAATACATCACCCCCGGCGGCGGCGGCTTCGGGGAGATCATGAACAACGCCTACTGCTAGGAGCACGATGTCGTTCTTCAACCAGGACAAGCTCGAGGTCATGCTCACGCGCGCGCAGATCGATCAGCGCGTGGCGGAGCTCGGCGCGGCCATCACCAAGGCCTACGAAGGCGTCGACGAGCTCGTCGTCATCGGCATCCTCAAGGGCAGCTTCGTGTTCCTCGCGGACCTCGTGCGCGCCGTGGACCTGCCGGTCACCGTGGACTTCATCGCGCTGTCCTCGTACGGCGACGCCACGGAGTCGTCGGGCGTGGTGCAGCTCACCCAGGACCTGTCGCGCCCCATCGCGCACAAGCACGTGCTCGTCGTCGAGGACATCGTCGACACCGGGCTGACCATGAAGTACCTCATCGAGAACCTGCAGACCCGGCACCCGGCGTCGTTGAAGCTGGCCTCGCTGCTCGAGAAGCCCAGCCGCAACAAGAGCGGCATCAAGGCCGACTTCCTCGGCTTCTCCATCGAGGACAAGTTCGTCGTCGGCTACGGCCTCGACTACGCGAGCAAGTACAGGAACCTCCCGTTCGTGGGCGTGATGAAGGCGTGAGCGATGGGGCGTAACGCGGACAAGCGCAAGGCCAAGAAGCACGGCGGCGGCGACGCCGCCGTCGTCGACGACGACGAGGACCAGCGCGCGGGCGACGGCGCCGACGCCCTCTTCGCGTCGGACGGGCCGCGATCGCTCGCGGGCGACCTCGACATCCCGAGCGGCCCCGTGGACGGCAGCCTCGCCAAGGCGCTGTTTCGCCTCACCTGCCTGCTGTCGGTGCGCGACGCCCACGGCGTGCCGGCGGAGAACCTCGCGCGCGTGGCGAGCGACATCGCCGCCATCGTCGAGGCCGACACCGTGAGCCTGCTCAAGCTCGAGCCGGGCGACGACATCATGCCCGCGCGTCTGGCGCTGCTCGGCTCGCACGGGCTCGCGCCCGTCGACGAGGGGCTCGTCACGTTCGAGCTCGGCGACGGCGTCGCCGGCCACGTGGCCATGACGGGCGCGCCCATGCGCATCGAGGACGCCCCGCGCGATCCGCGCTTTCACAGGTTGTACGGACAGCGCACGGAGATCGGCTCGCTGCTCGCCATCCCGCTGCGCTACCCGGCGTCGGGGCCCGGGCGCGTCCTGGGCGTGGTCACGGCGTCGCGCCGCGAGATCCGCGCGTTCTCCGACGGTGATCAGGATCGGCTCACCGCGGTGGCCGACAGCCTCGCCCAGGACTTCGAGCAGACGCGGCTGTTGTTCGACGCGGTCAACGACCCGCTCACCGGCCTCGGCAGCCGGCTGTCGCTCCTGGTGGCGCTGCCCCGGGAGGTCGAGATCGCGCGCCGCTACCGCACCGACCTGTCGCTGTTGATGTTCGACGTCGACGGGCTGCGTACGCTCAACGCGCACGGCCGCGGCCCCGGAGACCGCTTCCTCGTCGAGGCCGGCCGGCGGCTGCGCGGGTCGCTGCGCGCCGCGGATCTGGCGGTCCGCCTCGGCGCCGACGAGCTCGCCGTGCTGCTGCCCATGACCGCCGCCAACCCCGCCCGCGCCCTCGCCAAGCGGCTGGTGCGCGCGCTCCAGCAGCCGGTGCCGGGCCTCGAGGCGGACGCGCCCACCTGGTCCGTCGGCGTCGCCACCCTCGCGGTCGCCGACGAGGACGCCCTGGGGCTCCTGTGGCGTTGCGACGAGGCCGTGGCGGCCGCCAAGGGGCAGGGCGGCAACACCATCGTCACCGCCCCGGTGAAGCGGCCCCCGCTCCCGGATTGAGTCCCGGTCGGGGCGCGCCGCCGGCCCGCCCGCTCGAGGGCCTCCCGCGGGCGAACATCCGGAGCGCGGCGCGCTTTCGGTGCCACGGTGGATGATCTATGCATCCCCGACGTGACCCGCCGGGAGCTGTACCAGGAAGGCGCGCGGCTGCCCGAGGAGCTGTCGCGGTTCTTGTTCCTCGAGCCGGTGCTCGCCGGCCGGCGCGTCCTCGAGGTCGGCGCCAGGAGCGACGCCGTCGCGCGGTTCCTCATCGAGATGGGCGCCGTGCGCGTGGTGTGTGCGTCCGAGGACAAGGATTCTGATCGAGACGCTGCGCGCGGAGAACGACCTCGACAAGGTCGACTTCCGCGTGGTGCGGCCGGGCGTCCTCCCCGGCGACGACGGGGCCTTCGACCTCGTCATCGACTTCACGCTGCCGGAGGCGCTGGCGTCCGGGCAGACCTTCCGGCTCACCGACGTCGGGCGGCTGCTCTCCGAGGACGGCTTCGCCGTCACCGCGCTCAAGAGCGAGGGCGCCCGCGGCCTGACCACGCTCCTCGGGGACAGCGGCCGCGCCGGCCCGGTGCTCGCCGGCACCCACGCCACCGCGGGCCTCGGCTCCGGGCCGGTCACCTATCGCGCCCTCGTCGAGGCGCTCAAGCTCCAGTTCGACCTCGTGCAGGTCTACTTCCAGAGCCTGCTGCTCGGGTACCTGTTCGGCTCGTTCGACGTCGAGCCCAAGGACGAGGGCATCGCGCCCAACACGGCGCTCATGGGGGCGGAGCCGGAGCCCGCGGGCCACTATCTGTTCGCCTTCGGCAACGCCATCCCGGTCATCGAGGACGTCGCCCTCGTGCAGGTCCCGTTCGCGGACCTCCTCGAGGTCATGGCGCACCCCGCCGCCGCCACCGTCCGCGCGTCCAGGCCCGCGGAGGAGATGCGCGTGGCGGTGCCCACCGCCGAGGGTCCCGCGGAGCCGGTGCCCGTCGTCGACATGCCCGCCAACGACGACAGCGAGCTGTTGCGGATGCAGCAGGAGCTCGACGTCCGCGAGCAGGCGCTCGTCCAGATCGCGGTGCGCATCGAGCGCCTCAAGAACGACGTCGACACGCTGGTGGCGGCGCTCGAGCGACGCACGGCGGAGAAGGAAGAGCTGGAGACCTTCGTCGAGGGGCTCGAGGCCGCCGTCGTCGGCCGCGACGCCATGATCAACGCCCTGCGCATGGACCTCGACGCCACCGCGCTTCGCCTGGCGGCGCTCGAAGCGAGCGCCGACGCGGCGCGCGGGTCCGAGGACCGCGAGGCGGCGCTCGACGAGGTCGCCGTCGCGCTCGAGCAGCTCCGCGCCGAGCGCTCGGAGCTCGTCGAGCACATCGCCCGCGTGGAGGGTGAGCTCGTCACGGTGCAGAGCCGCGCGCGCGTCATCGAGGAGGCGCACGAGGTGAGCGCGCTCCGCACGGGTGAGCTCGAGGACGCGCTCGTGCAGCTCGAGTCGCAGCGCGAGCGGCTCGTCGGCGAGCTCGCCCGCGTGGAGGGCGAGCGCGTCGAGGAGCGCGAGCGGCTCCTCACCGAGAAGAACGCGGAGCGCCAGGCGCTCGAGGCCGCGCTCGACGAGCTGCGCCGGGAGGCGGCGCGCGCCAAGCGTGACGCGCAGGACAAGCAGTTCATCGAGGAGCGCGCCGGCGCCCTCGAGGAGAAGATCACCGAGGCCGCCGCCGCGCTCTCCGAGCTCGAGGACCGCCGCCGCGAGAGCCAGGAGCTCGCGCAGCAGGTGCAGCAGCTCGAGGAGCGGCTGCGCACCACCGAGGAGAACGCCACCGAGCGCGTGGAAGAGATTGTGATCCTCACGCGCAAGAAGGAGGAGCTCGAGGCGGACGCCGCGCGGCTCGCCGAGGGCGTGAAGACGCTGGTGCGCGAGCGCGAGGACAACCGCACGCGCGCCGAGGACGCCGAGGCGCGCCTGGGGGCCCTCGTCGTCGAGCTCGACGCCGCGCGCGCGGAGCTCGATGCCACCACGGAGAAGGTCGCCGCGCTGTCCGCCGACGAAGACACGCGTGACAAACGGTTGAAGGCGGCCCACGCGGCCCTGGAGGAGGCGCGCCGCGAGCTGGCCGCCGCCCGGGAGGGCCTGCAGGACGTCGCCGGACAGCGCGACACGCTCAAGCAGGTGCTGGCCGCGCGCGAGCGCGAGCTCACCGACGTCAAGGACGAGCTGTTGTCGTCCACGAGCGAGATGCAGCGCCTGCGTGAGCAGGCCGACGCGCAGCAAAAGGCCGTGGCCGAGGCGCGCCACCGCCTGAGCGCCGTCGAGGTCGAACGCGCCGAGCAAAAGCGCCGCGAGGACGAGCTCGTGCGCGAGAAGGTCGAGCTCGCGCGGCGCTTCCAGGAGGCGTCGGCGGAGCTCGACGCGGCCCGCGGCCTCGTCGACGAGCGCGCCGCGTCCGAGGCCCGGCTCGCCACCGAGCTCGAGGATGCGCGCGCCCGCGCCGACGGCCTGCAGGCGCGGGTCGAGGCCGCCGAAGGGGACGCGCAGCGCGTGGTGCGCGAGCTCGAAGACGACGTCGCCCGGCGCTCCGCGGAGGCCGAGCGGGCCGAGCGCGAGCTCGCCGCCGCCGTCGACGCGCGCGCGCGCCTGGAGGAGGAGCTGCGCGCCGCGGAGGCGGAGCGCGCGCGCCTCGAGGGCGAGCTCGCGGCCACCGCCGACGCGTTCGCGCACCTCGAGCAGGACCTGCGCGCCGACACCGAGGCGCACGAGGCGGAGCTGGCGGCGGCGGTCGCGGAGCGCGCGCGCCTGGAGGGCGAGCTCGCCGCGGCCGGCGAGGCGTTCTCGCACCTCGAAGGGGAGCTCAAGGGCGCCGCGGAGGAGCGCGAGGGCGAGCTGCAAAAGGCGCTCTCCGAGCGCGACGCCCTCGCCGACGAAGTGGAGCGCGGCCGCTCCCTCCGGTCGCAATTGCGCACGCTCGAAGAGGAGAGCGCCCGAAGCGTGGCCGCCGCCGACGAGGAGCGCGCGCGTCTGCGCGGCGACGTCGCCGGCTGCGACGCGGAGATCGCCAGGCTGCGCGCGTCGCTCGACGAGGCGCGCGCCGAGATCGAGGGGCGCGGGCACGCGGCGTCCTCGCTCGGCGCCGAGCTCGACCAGGTGCGCAGCGCCCTCGTCGGCGCCGAGGCGGCGCTCCGCGACTCCGCCGAGACCGGCCGCGCGGCGCTCGACGCCGAGAAGGAGCGCGTCGACGATTTGAGCGCGCGCCTGTCCGCCGCCGAGCAGGCGCGCGAGGAGGCGCGCGCCGCCGCGGCCTCGCTCGAGGACGAGCGGGACGCGCTGCGGGTCACCGTCGCGGACCTCGAGGCGGAGCGAGAGGTGCTGCGCGCCGAGCACGAGGCCGCCCGCGCCGACCTCGCCGCCGCGCGCGACGCGCACGGCGCCGTCGGCGAGGAGCTGGCCACGGCGTCCGCGCGCGCCGAGGAGCTCGCGGAGCGCCTCGACGTGGCGTCGGCGCAGGTGGCGCGCGCGGAGGAGGAGCTCGCCGCCGGGCGCGCCGCTCATGACGAGGACAAGCGGATCCACGAGGCGGAGCAGGCCCGCGCCGGGCTCCTCGCGGGCGCCCTCGACGAGGCGCAGGCCGCGCTGTCCCGCGAGTCCGCGAGCGTCGCGCTGTTGCGAGCGTCGCTCGGCGAGGCCCGCTCGCTGCTCGAGGTCGAGCGCGCGCGGGGCGATCTCTTCCACGAGGAGCTCGACGAGGCGCACGAGGCCCTCTCCAACGAGCGCGCGCGGGGCGACCTGTTCGCGACCACGCTGCACGAGGCGCACGCGTCGCTCGCCAGGGAGCGCGCGCGGGGCGACCTCTTTTCGTCTCAGCTCGACGAGGCGCGCACGTCGCTCGACCGCGACCGCGCCCGCGGCGACCTCTTCTTCTTCCAGCTCGAGGAGGCGCGCGCTTCGCTGGGCGACGAGCGCGCGCGGGGCGACTTGCTGAAGGCGGAGCTGGAAGAGGCCCAGGAGCACATCCACCTGCTGCGCGCCAAGGCGCGCGCCGCCACCGACGCCGTCGAGCGCGCCGCCGGCGAGCGCGGCGCGCGGGCGGCCCTCGCCGAGGAGGTGCTCGCCGAGGCGCAGGCGCGCCTGTCGCGCGAGAAGACGCGGGGCGACCTGTTGCAGGCGCAGCTCGACGAGGCGCAGGCCACGGCGTCGTCGGCGCTCGCCTACGCCACGCTCCTGAGCGGTGAGCTCGACGACGCGCGCCAGACCTTTCAGCAGCGCAGGGCATCGTACGAGGCGCTCGTCGAGTCAGAGCGCACGCGCGCGGCCGCCGCCCTCAACGACGCCGCGGCGGCGGCGGAGCGCGCCGAGCGCGTGGCCCGCGCCGTGGCCGAGGGCGAGGAGCGCATGCAGGACCAGCGCGCGTTCGCCGAGCACGAGGCCGAGCGGGCCCAGCGCGCGCAGGCGGAGCTGGCCGCGGCCGAGGAGCGCCTGCAGGCGGCGGGCGCGGCCATCGCCGGCCTCGAGGGCGAGCTCAAGGAGCACAAGGAGGCGCTCGCGGCTCACTCGGGCGAGCAGATGCTGGCCGACGCCGAGCGCGAGCGACTCCTGGCGACGGCGGCGTCGGCGGAGCGCGAGCGCGACGCTGTGCTCGGCGAGCTCGCGGCGCACCAGGCGCGCGTCAACGCCGAGATGACCCGTCGGGTTGCCGTGGAAGAAGAGATCGCGGCGCTCAAGATGGCGCACAACCAGGCGATGGCCGAGATGCAGCGCCTGAAGAGCGACGCTGGCAAGCCGTCCCCCGAGGTGGAGACCGAGCTGCGGGCGCTGCGCGAGCGCGTAGACGCGCTCGACCAGGCGGCGACGGCGAAGGACGCCAAGATCGCCGAGCAAGCAGACCGCATCAATCGATTGACCGAGCGCCTCGTTCGGGAAGCTGGAATGGCCTGACGGGCCAGTCCGCACGAGCGTCGCGTGGCGCATGCTTCCACGACGACACAACCGATTTGACGTCGTAGATGGCGGAGCCGATGATGGCGACGTCGATGTCGATCCTCGCACGCAAGCCTCTTCCGCTCTCGCGCCCGCACCTCGTGGGCAAAGAGAAGGCCTATGTCGAGGAGGCCATCGCCTCCGGTCGCCTGTCGGGTGACGGCCCATTCACCAAGAAGGTGAGCGCGCTCCTCGAGCACGATCTCCCCTCGAAGCACATCTTCCTCACCACCTCGTGCACGTCGGCGCTCGAGCTCGCGGCCATGCTGCTCCTGCCCGACATCCGTGACAACGAGCGCAACGAGGTGATCGTCCCGAGCTTCACCTTCGTCTCCACGGTGAACGCGTTCCTCATCCACGGCTTCTCACCCGTGTTCTGCGACGTCGATGTGGAAACCGGCAACGTGAGCGTCGATACCATCGCGCCGCACATCACCAAGCGCACCCGCGTCATCGCGCCCGTGCACTACGCGGGGGCTCCCTGCGACATGGCACCCATCGTCGAGCTGGCCGCGGAGCGCGGGGCGTCGGTCGTCGAGGACGCCGCCCAGGCGTTGTACGCCCGGCGCGACGGCAAGCACGCGGGCACCTTCGGCGACTTCGGGGCCTACAGCTTCCACGACACCAAGAACTTCGTCTGCGGTGAGGGCGGCGCGCTCTCCGTCAACAACGAGCAATATCTGGATCGCGCGGCCATCATTCGCGAGAAGGGAACCAACCGCGCGCAATTCCTGCTCGGCCAGGTGGACAAGTACACCTGGGTCGACGTCGGCAGCTCCTTCCTTCCCTCGGACATCCTCGCGGCGTTCCTGCTAGCGCAGCTCGAAGGACGTGACGAGATCCTCGCGCGCCGCAGCGTGCTCTTCCGCCGCTATCACGACGGTCTCGCGCCGCTCGTCGCGCAGGGCCTCTTGCGGGTTCCCGTGCTGCCGAGCGTCGTGGAGAGCAACTACCACCTCTTCTTCATCGTGGTCTCGAGCCTCGACGTGCGCGGGCGCTTGATGAAGCACCTGAACGAGCAAGGCATCGGGGCGGCGTTCCACTACCCCGCGCTCCACCGCACGCCCATGGGTGTGAAGCTCGGCGCGGGCGACGTGCACCTGCCGGGAGCCGAGGCCCTCAGCGACCGGTTGCTCCGCCTCCCCTTCTTCTGCGACATGGCTGACGACGACGTCGATCGCGTCGTCGACAGCATCGCGGCGTTCTATCGCTGACCATGCACTACCTGATCATTCTCACGGCGGCCGGCCGACGACTCTCCGATCACACGTTCGCGCTCGAGTCGGCCTTCGCGGATCACCTGCGGGCCATGTTGAAGGCGCTGGGCCCGCGCTTCGACGAGATGGTCGTCGCCATGGGCGAGATGCGGGAGTCAGCGTACGAAGAGTGGCGACCCTCGCTCAGCGTCATCGACGAAGAGGCGGAGCGCATCCGCTTCGTCCCGTTGTTCACCTGGCGAAGCTCTCACGCCCAGTTCGTGAAGGAGCTGCCGCACGCCGTGCGCGTCCTGACCAAGCTCGTGCACGACGCGGACCTGGTCCACTCGCACCCGACGTACGACCTCTACCGGCCCGTCGAGAACATCGCCACGGCGCTGGCGCTCGCGATGGGCAAGAAGGTCATCGCCGTCTGCGACATGGACAACCGCCGCGACGCCGACATGAATTTTCGGCTCGGGCGCTGGTCGAGGAAGTCGTACCTCGCCTGCAAATACCTTTACGACCCCATCCGTGACGTCACGCAACGCGCGTACGCGCGCTTTTGCGATCTGCTCCTCTACAAGGAGCCGCAGCAGGTGGAGGACTACGGAAAGGGCGCGCCGAGCGTGCGCTTCTTCCTCGATCCCAACTACCACGAGGACGACATCGCCGACGACGCCCTCGTCGAGCGGAAGATCGCGACCCTCGCCGACCCGAAGGCCCCGCTGCGCGTCCTCTACTTCGGCCGCCTCGTCCCGTACAAAGGTGTGCGCGAGATGGTGGAGGCGGTGATCGCGGCGCGCGCGCGCGGCGCGAACCTCACCTTCGACATCATGGGCACGGGCTCCGAGAAGGCGGCGCTGCACCGCCTCGTCGAGGAGCACGGCGCGGGCGACGTCATCCACTTCCTCCAACCGCGCCCGTACGGCCCCGCGTTCTTCGAGGTGCTCCGCGCGCGCCACCTGCTGCTCGCGTGTCCGTTGTCGGCCGACACGCCGCGCAGCACGTGGGACGCGCTCGCCAGCGCCATGCCCGTGCTCGCGTTCGACACGCCCTTTTATCGAGGCATCGGCAAGTACACCGGCGCCGTCGAGGTCGTGCCGTGGCCCGACATCCAGGCGCTGGCGGCGCGCATCGGGCAAATCGCCGCCGACAAGAAGCGGCTGGGACCGATGATGAACAAGGCGGTGGCCGCCGCGCGGGCCAACACCGGCGACGCGTGGCTCGAGAAGCGCGTGGCGTGGATCGACGAGCTGTTCGCGGGGGATGAGTTGCGGTCGGTCCCTCCGGGCGCCGATCACTCGTCCGTCGGGAACGACGTGAACCGCGCCGGCGGCGCCGGGATGGACGCCGGCATCTCCAGCGAGAGCGGCGCCCCGTCGAGCGCGCGATAGACCGCTTCCACGGACAGCACGCGCTTCACGTAGTCGCGCGTCTCGCGAAAGGGGATGCGCTCGACGAACAGCTCGGGCTCGAGCGTGCGGTGCGCCGTCATCCACCGCACCACGTTCGGCGCGGAGCCGTTGTAGACGGCGGCGGCGAGGGCGTCGGAGCCGAACTCGCGCCGCTCGGCCGCGAGCAACGCAGCGCTGAGGTCGATGGCGACGAGCGGCTCGAAGATGCGCGCTGCGTCGTCGGCGGGGCGTCCGGCGAGCCCGCATGAGCCCCGCGCCACCGACGGCAGCAGTTGCAGGAGGCCGCGCGCGCCCGCCACCGACACGGCCCGGGGATCGAAGCCGCTCTCGGTGCGCATGATGGCGTACAGGAGCGCCGCACTGACGCCGTACTTCTTGGCGGCCGCGACGACGTCGTGGTGCCAGGGCGCGGCGTAGGAGACGCGCCAGCGCGGGTCGGCGACGAGCGCGCCGCGCCGGGCGCGCGGAGAGGGGATGAAGCGCGCGCCGCGCCGCCAGCCGAAGTGCGCGTCGTCCACGGACTGTTGCAGGGCGATCTGCGGCGCGCCTTCGCCGAGGCCGCGCGCGAGCGTGCGCGCCTCGTCGTCGAGGCCGACGCCCCACAACAGGTGCACCTTCTTGGCGTCCTCGTCGTCGGGCGCCTTGTCGGCGAGCGCGTCGGGGGCGACGCGCGCGCCGTGGAGCGGCTTTCGATGCAGGCGCGCGCGGGCGAGGAGGCCGTAGTAGCCGACGGGGTCGACGGCGGCGACGGCGGCGAGCTCCTTGTTCCCCTCGCGCGTGCGGCCGGCGCCGACGAGGGCGCGCCCGAGCCAGTAGCGATGCTTGAGGACCTCACGATCTCCCGGCAGGTCCCGCACGAGGCCGTCGAGGATGGGGACCGCGTCCGACCACTTGCTCCGCAGCAGGTCGCACAGCGCCGCGTACCAGCGCCCGAAGGGCTCGAAGGGTGTGCCGCGCATGACGTCGGCGCCGGCGACGAAGCGCGCCTTGGCGTCGTCGAGCGCGCCGGCCTCGTACGACGAGAAGCCCGCGTAGAAGCTCGCCTCCGCCTTGAGGGCGGGGTCTTTCGTTCGAGCCGCGAGCTGCGTGTAGAGGTCGCGCGCGTCGTCGAAGCGCCGGGCCTTGGCGAGCGCCCACGCGCGCACCTTCATGAGCGCGTCGCGCGCCGGGAGCTTCGCCGCGCGCGCGAGCGCTTCGTCGACGCGGCCGGCGCGCACGAGGGCGGTGACGGCGGCGACCTCGAAGGCCTCTCGCGGGGGGTGCGCGACCTCGCCGTCGCCGGCCGCCGCGTCGCCGGCCGCGGGCGGTGTGATCGTCGCCGGGTCGCTCGCCGCGGCGTCGACGACGGAGAGCTCGTCGGGGCGCGGCGGCTGCGGCGCGAACGCCAGCGCCACCTGCGCGGCGCGCCTGGGCTTCGCCGCCCGCAGGAGCGTCGAGACCCGCGCCGCGGCCTCGTCGGCCGTCTTCGGTGGCGGTCCCTCGTCGACGCCGCCGGGGCGGGGCGGAGGCGCGAGCGCGCGGCGCTCGGCGATGTCGAGGAAGCTCGCGATCTCCGGCAGCGCCGCCGCCGCCTCGCGATACAGGCGCACCGCGTCAGAGCCGTGGCCCTCGCGGGACAGCGCGTTCGCCGCGACCACCGAGAGGCAGGCACGCGCCCGCCCCTCGGCCTTGTCGACCCGCGCGAGCAGCGCGGCGCTCGGCTCGCGGGCGAGCGCGCGCAGGGCGCACGGGTCGCCGGCGGGCGCGGCGGCGACGACGACGGCGACGGCGGCGAGCAACACGCCGCGAGTCTACGCCGCTTCGAGAGGGCCTCGCCGCCGCCCGCCGCCCCGCGTCAAGATCCGGAGATCTCCTACATGTGCGCACCTTTCTCCACGCGGGCCCGAAACCCTCCACACAGGAGGCACGCATGTCGCTCACGGTTGGAAAGCTCGTCAGGAACCTCGCCGCCGACGGCTACTTCGGCAAGAAGGATCTCGAGACGGCCACCGTCGACATGCTCGACGGGCGCGGCGTCACCAAGACGGAGAAGGCCCGCTGGCAGAAGGCGGTCAGCGACGTCCTCGGGGACAAAAACGTGCGCACCACGCCCGAGACGCGCGACGCGTTCGACGACCTGAAGAGCCGCATGCGAGGCTACAGCTCCAAGAAAGATGTCTTCGCGCCGACGCTCGACAAGGACGAGATCAAAAACATCCTCGGCCGCTACACCTCGAGCAGCCGCGCGTCGTCGGGCGGCGAGTCCGGCTACGCCGTCCGCGCCAGCGTCGGCGGTGAGTGAACAGAGCCCCCTCGAGGCCCTCTCGCGCTACCTGCTCCCCAAGACGCTCGAGCACGCCGCGGCGAACAGCCCGTTTTATGCGGCGTGGCTCGGCGACGCCTGGCGCGACGTCAAGGAGCCCGCCGACCTCCAAAAGCTTCCGGTGCTCGAAAAGAGCGTGTGCGTCGACGAGCAGGAGCGCATGCGCTGCGGCCCGCCCGCCAACGACTTCGGCTCGGTGTCGTCGGGCACCACGCGCGTCGGCAAGCGCTTCTTCCGCGTCGAGCGCTGCCCCGAGGAGACCGAGGCGCTCGAAGAGTTCTACGAGATGGTCGGCGCCGGCGAGGCGCGCAAGAACCTGCCCCTCACGCTGCACATCCTGACGCCCAACCACGGGCTGCCGTCGACGGCGGCGCCGCCCAACACGCTGCGCATCGCGTGGGCCTACGCGCGAAACGTGATGAACCTCGTCGAGCAGGCGCTCCGCTCGGAGGTCGGTGGGCGGCGCATCACGGTGATGCGCGTGAGCATGAGCGTCCTCAAACAGCTCACGGTGTGGTTTCGCGAGCAGGGCATCGACACGCGTGAGTTCGGCCTTCAGGAGATCGGCACCTACGCGGCGCAGGTGACGCCGCGCTGGCGCGCGATCGTCGAGGAGGCGTGGGGCGCGCGCGTCTTCGACAACTACAGCCTCTCGGAGCTCAAGACGGCGGCCACCGAGTGCGACGGTTGCGGCTTCTACCACTTCACCGAGCCGCCGATCGTCGCCGAGTACCTCGACCCGCGCACCGGCGCGCCCAGCGACGACGAGATCGCGCACCTCGTGCTCACCGGGCTCTACCCGTACGTGCAGCGCACGCCGCTCATCCGCTACGCCACCAACGACCTCGTCCGCCGCGGCCCCGTATGCGCCGCCGCCGGCAGCGCCGGCTTCCGCTTCGTCGGCCGCCGGAACCAGACGCTCTTCGACGACGAGCACTGGCTGCTCTTGCCCGCGCTCCTCGAGGTCATCGTCGACGACGAGGGCGAGGTCGCGCGCCACATCCATCCGAGCGAGCGCGCGGAGCGCATGCCCCTCGGCTCCGTGGGCGACGCCAAGTTTCGTGCGGCGCTCGTCGACGGACGCGTCGTCGTCACCGTGGCGACCATCTACGATCCGGCGCTGTTCCCCCACAACGTCGCCGCGCTCCGAGAGCGCCTACGCGCGCGCATCCTCGACGCCCATCCCGGGCTGCGCGCGAGTGGGCGCGCGCTCGACGTCGAGCTCGTCTCCGGCTCGGCCGAGGACGACTTCGGCGACTGGTTCGTGAAGTACCAGATCTGACCGCTTCTACAGGTCGATGATGCCCTGCCGAATGCCTTCGGTGACGGCCTCGACGCGGTTGGTGACGTCGAGCTTCTGGTAGATGTGCTCGAGGTGCGTGCGGATGGTGGCCTTGGAGAGGCCGAGCACGCGGGCCGCTTCGTTGTTGGAGAGGCCCTTGGCGATGATCTGCAGGCACTCGAGCTCGCGCTCGGTGAGCGCGCGGCGGCCCGATGGCGGCGGCGGCGCGCCGCTCTCGCGTTCCTGCGCGGCCTCCTCCTCGGACTTGAGCGCGCCGGGCTCGGGCTTGCCTTGCTCGGGCATGCGGAAGTGGCGCAACAGCGAGCGGGCGAGAGACGGCTGGATGACGCTGCCGCCCTGCTTCACTTCCTTGATGCTCTCGACGATCTTGTCGGCCTCCGCGCCCTTCAACAGGTAGCCCGCGGCGCCGGCCTTGATGGCTTCGACGACTTTGTCCTCCTCGTCGAAGATGGTGAAGATGAGGATCTCCACCTGCGGCCACTTCTGCTTCACCGCCTTGGTGACGTCGATGCCGCTCATCTGGGGCAGGCCCAGGTCGCAGAGGATGACGTCGGGCGGGGGATCGATCTTGGCGAGCTCGTCGAGCGCCTCCTCCCCCGACAGCGCGGTGCCGACGATCTGGATCTCCTGGAAGCTCTCCAGCAGCTTGAGCTGGTTCTTCAGGATCTTCGGCTGGTCCTCGACGACGAACAGGCGGATGCTTTCCATGAGGATGACCTCGGGGGAATCGGGCGACGTGTCGAGGTTGAACATGACGCGGGAAGGTAGGGAAAAGCAAACTGTCGTCGCATCGGGTGCCCCGACTAGGTCGTTTTCCGGGGGGGCAGGGGCTTCACCTTCAGCTCGACCCTCGTCCCTTTGCCCGGTGCCGAGTCGATGCTCACCTCGCCGTTGGCCTTGCGCGCCCGCTCCCGCATGTTGATCAGCCCGTAGTGGTTCTTGGGTGTCTTCGACGGGTCGAAGCCGGCGCCGTCGTCGACGATGCGCAGCACGATCTCGGCGCCGCCGAGCTCCACGTCCACCACCACCCTGGACGCCTTGGCGTGCTTGGCGATGTTGGTGAGGCACTCCTGCAGGATGCGGAAGATGCCGAGCTCCTGACCCTCCGCCATCTCCGGCGACTGGCCGGACACCTTGATCTCGACGGGGATCTTGTGTCGCGAGGTGAAGGTGGTGCACATGTTCTCGAGCTGCGGCACGAGCACGAAGTCGTCGCGCCACATGCTGACGGCGCGGCGCACCTCGTCGATGGCCTCCTCGGCGCCGGTCTTCAGCTCCTTCACCTCGCTTTGGAGGTCCTCGTCCTTCTTGGTGAGCGACAAGATGTACTCGGCCTGGATGATGACGCCCGACAGGGAGGCGCCGAGGCCGTCGTGGATGTCGCGCGCAATGCGGTTGCGCTCCTCGACGATGCCGAGCTTGCGGAGCGACTGCTCGAGCTCGAGGATCTCGCGCGTTTGCTTCTCCTCGCGGCTGGTGAGGTAGACCATCACGTAGACGGCGACGGCGTTGAGCGCCGCCACCCACGCGAGCCGCATGATCTGCTGGGCTGCGTCGGCGTGGCTCGTCAACAACACGGCCGGCAGGACGAGGAGCGGCGGCACGATGGCGATGGGGTTCGGGAACAACAGCGCGAAGAAGATCACGAACAGGAGCTGCACCGGCATCGCCGGGCTCGACAGCCCGCCCGAGCGGGTGATGAGCGCCCAGAGCACGACGAGGTCGAGCACGAGCGTCACGAACATCACGCGCCGGCCGTGCTCGGGGTGCGCCGCGAACGCCTGGCACGCGAACGCCCAGCCGATGCCGCACACAAACAGCGCCCACGGCCACGGTCCCTCGACGTGAAAGGCCCGTTGCCACGACGGCACGAGCATCACGCCGAGGCCGAGCGCGAGCACGGCGATGCGGGCGTAGAACACGGCGGTGGCGCGGGTGAGGAACCGCTCTTTCAACCGCTGCGCCTCGCGGGCGCCGATCATCGTCACCGTCACGGCAGACAATCTACAGCACGTTCGCCCGGTGGCGTCGTCGTCGTGGAAACGCCGCATCTGCCGCGTCGCGTCATCGCAGGGGCGCAACCTTGTTGAGGAATTCGACCCAATGGCCTCTCCGTTTTGCTTTGACAGGTCGCTCCCGGCTTCTTATGCGCACCGCACTTTTTTCAGGTGCGCCGTCGGCGAGGGCCGTCGGCGGAGCGGGGGCGGCAGTGACTCGACGACGTTTCGTTTTCGCCCATACGTCCTCGCTCGGAGGCGGGTTCCGGGTGGCGACACTCGATCTAAGTTTCTTCGGACCCACTGGGGGTTTTTGTGTCCTTTGATTTCGACGATTTCGACGTTCGTTCGCGCTTCATCGATCTCGATGACAAGTCCGACGAGCTGAAGCAGCTTCTCCTCGACCTTCCCGACGAGCAGGGGGACTTCGACGAGCGCTGCAAGATTGCATACATCTATCATGATAGCGCCCTTGAGGGCATCGTCCTGACGTATCATGAGCTGCGCGCTGCCGTGGACCGCAAGATTGCGTCAGACACGTCGCTCATCCCGACGTACCAGGAGATCAAGAACCAGAGCGACGCGCTCGACGTCATCCAGGAGCACTGCCGGGAGGAGACCAGCAAGAAGCAGCGCGTGCGCAACCCCAAGGTCACGGTCGACCTCATCAACAACCTGCACGTGCTGCTGAACCGCGGCCTCCCCCGCAAGGCGCCCGGCTCGCTCCGCAAGGACATGCCGCTGCACCGCACGTACTTCCACGACATCTACGAGCCCCAGGAGATCGAGCTGGGCCTCAAGGAGGTCTGCGACGGCGTGGACCACCCGGACTTCCGGGCGCAGCACCCCATCAACCAAGCGTGCCTGTTCCACCACAGCTTCATGAAGGTGTTCCCGTTCACCGACGGCAGCGGCAAGGTCGGCCGGCTCATCATGAACTACTTCCTGATGCGCGCGGGCTACCTGCCGGCCGTCATCCACGCCAGCGACCGGCAGAGCTACTACGAGTCGCTGAAGGTGGGCCCCGAGGGGCTGCGCGGCCTGATCATCGAGTCGATGGACCAGGCCGTGGACGCCGGCATCCGGCACCTGCGTGACCGCCTGAAGGTCCGCAGCGCGGTTCGCAGCCGCGTCGGACGCACCGCGAACGGCTGATGCCGTCCTGGTGGCGACGGGCGCCCACGCACCCGTCGCTGTTCCCGAGGCGCCCCGCCGCCGTCCTGCTGGACGTCGGCGGGGTGCTTCAGCTTCCGCAGCCCGCTCTCATCAAGGCGGCCCTCGCGGGCATCCACGACGTCGACGCCACGCGTGTGGACCTCGCGCACTACACCGCGGTGGCGGCGATGCGCGCGCCGCCGTCGTCGCCCTTCACCTATCTCGAGCTGTACGCCCGCGCGCTGCACGTGCCCGAGGGCGCGCTGCGGGACGCCGTCGTCGCGCTCACGGGCGCCTTCGCCGACGGCGTGCGCCTGTGGACGCGGGTGCCGTCGTCGGTGGCGCCGGGCTTGCGGGCGCTCGCCGACACGGGGGTGCGCCTCGGCATCGTGTCCAACGCCGACGGCACCGTGGAGAAGCGCCTGCGCGAGCAGGGCGTCGTGCAGGTGGGCCCGGGCCGCGGGGTCTCGGTCGAGGTCGTCGTCGACTCTACGCGCGTCGGCGTCGAGAAGCCTGACCCGCGCATCTTCGCCCATGCCTTGCGCGGCCTGCGCGGGGTCGATGCGCGCGCGGTCTGGTACCTCGGGGACGTCGTCCCCGTCGATGTCGCGGGCGCCCGCGCGGCGGGCCTGGTGCCCATCCTCTACGACCCCTTCGGCGTCCATGAGGCAGCCGGCGTCGCGAGCGTGGGCTCCCTGCGCGAGCTGGCCTCACTCGTCCGCATCGCCACCGCGCGCGCCAGGCCCTGAAAGACACCGTGAGGGTGCCGCCGGTTCCGCGTTCGTCGACGACGCGGATCGGTTGACACCTGCGCTTCTTTTCGATGAGCCTCCCGTCTCCGACCAAAAGGATTGCCCATGGCCGCATCTCGTCCTCCCAAGCGCCAGAGCGCCGTCAGCTCCATCATCCAGGTGGTCATCGTCGCGGCCCTCGTCGGCGGCGGGCTCTTCGTCTACTCGCGACGCCAAGCCGAGACCAAACGCGTGATGGACCTCGCCGTCTCGGCGAAGGAGAAGACCGAGGGCGACGACGCCCCGGCGCTCCTCGAGGCGCGCAAGAAGCTCGCCGAGATCCCCGAGGACAAGATCCTCAAGAACGACGCCATCCTCTCCGCCGACGCCGAGCTCGAGGCGCAGCTCTTCCAGGCCTACGGCGTCGCCGACGCCAAGGACAAGGCCGAGCGCTACGTCAACATCCTCAAGGATCGCGACGTGCACACCGCCGAGCGCTACGCCGCCCAGGCGTACCTGCTCCTCGGCGAGGGCCGCGCCAACGAAGCCGAGCAGCTCCTCGTCGACCTCGTGCAGAACAAGGGCGCGCGCCACGCCAAGCTGTTGCACGCGCTCTCCGTCGCCAAGCTCGCGCAGGGCAAGGCCAAGGAGGCGGTGCAGGCAGCCAAGGAGGGGGAGAAGCTCTCCACCACGCTGGTGCGCCTGCCCATCGCCGAGGGCGACGCGCTGCTCGCGCTCGGGAACATCCCGTCGGCCGCGGCGGCCTACCTCAAGGCCACCAAGCTCAACCCGGACCACGTCCGCGCGCGTACGGCGCTCGCGCTCACCGCCGCCATCTCGCGGCAGGGCAAGCCCGAGCTTCTGCGCAAGAGCCTCGACACGCTGCTCGAGGACGCAAAGACCAAGGTTGGCGGCGAGCCGCCGCCGCGCGTCGTCGGCTTCATCCAGTACGCCAAGGGGGAGATCTACCTCGTCGACAACGACGCCAAAAACGCGCTCGTCCAGGCCGACGCGTCCATCAAGACCGACCCCACGCAGCCGCTGACCTTCGCGCTCAAGGGCCGCGCGCTGGCCAAGCTCGGCAAGATCGCCGACGCCAAGAAGGCGTTCGACCAGGCGCTCGCGCTCGCTCCCTCTTCGCTGCCCATCGCCGTGGCCGCCAACGCCGTGCTCGCGCGCGACAAGCGCCCCGACGACGGCATCGCGTACCTCCAGAAGGTGCAGGCGGCGAATCCGGAGAACGGCATGGTGTACGTCGAGCTGTCGCTGGCGCAGTCCGAGGCGGGCAAGGCGAAGGACGCGCTCAAGAACGCCGACGAGGCCATCAAGAAGCTCGGCAACGCCCACGACCGCGCGGTGTTCGCGAAGGGCCGCGCGCTCCAGGCCGACGGCCAGCTCGACAAGGCCCGCGAGACCTACGGGGACGCCCTCAGCGACCACGCCAACCAGGACTGGCCCGAGCTCTTCTACGCGATGGCCGAGCTGCGCATGACGGAGAAGAACTACGACGAGGCCGCCGGTCTCTACGACAAGGCCATCGAGCTGTGGGACAAGCAGGGCGGCTCCATCGACAACGTCGCCGACGCCTACGAGGGCAAGGGCAAGGCGTTCCAGGCCCAGGGCAAGAGGCACCGCAAGGAAGCCGCCGCGGCCTTCGAGAAGGCCGCGGACCTCCGCAAGGGCAACAAGGCTTAGCGCGCGCCGAGAGACGGGTTGCGCTGCGTCGTAGCGAGGAGCAGGGTCCGCGCCATGAACGAAGCGACCATGCTCGCCGACGTCATCCGCGGCGACGTCTCCATCGGGGCAGCACTGGGATTCACGGCCGACGACTTCGGGCACCTCGTCGAGCTCGGCAAGGCGCACCTCAAGAGCGGCCGCGCGGGCGACGCGCGCACGGTCTTCGAGGGCCTCGCGGCGCTCGAGCCGAACGTCGCGGCGTTTCACCAGCTCGCGGGCATGGCGGCGGAGGCGGGCGGTGACCTCGAGGGCGCCGACGCGTCGTTCACCGAGGCCATCCACCACGCCGGCGACGACGTGCGCGGCCCGATGTACCTCTCTCGCGCGTTGGTGCGCATGAAGCTCGATCGGCACGACGACGCCCTCACCGACTTTGCCGTCGCCGGCGCCCTGTGCGACCCGGCCAATCCCGTCCTGCAGCAGACGTTGCGCGTCATGGGGGGCGCGTGCGCGGCCATGGTCGCCAAGAGCCGCGGCGGCGTCGCCGGCGAGGAGGTCTGACATGGGGCTCGTCGATTGGGCCGTGGGCAAGGCCGTCTCCGCCAAGCTCTCGTCGTACACGAGCGCGCATCCGGTGCCGCGCGACATGCCCGCCGCCGACGTCGCGCGGCTCGAGGACATCGCTACGAGCATCGCCAAGAAGGCGCCGGCGCTCGCCGACAGCTTGAAGAACGCGCTGCCGCCGTCGTTGCCGCCGGAGTCATCGCTCACGCCGGAGATGAGGAACGCCGCGCAGAAGCTCGGCGCGCACCTCATGAACCTCGTGCCCGCGCACCTCTCCACCGACGTCGCCCAGGCGCGTCAGACGGCGTCCCAAAAGGGCATGGACTACGGCACGGTCGTCGCCAACTACGGCAAGCTCCTGACGGCGCTGCCCGCCACCAAGCACTTCGCCGCCGACATCGGTCCCGCGCTCGTCGCCTTCGCCACAGCCCACAAGATCTCGCCGGCGGAGCTCGGCAAGTTCCAGGCGAACCTCGACAAGCTCGACAAGATGATCCCTCTCGTCGCCATGGCCGGCGGCGACGCCGGCGCCAAGCTCACGAAGCTCGCCGACCTCGTCGCCCTGGCCAAGCTCGACACGTAGAAGCCGCGAGGTGAGCGCGATCGCGGATGTCGCGGAGGACTTCGGCGTCATCGCGCCCGAGCAGCACGCGGCCATCAAGGACCACTGCAAATCACGTGTGCGCCATGCTGCGGCTTTATCGCTGATGCTTCCGAGCGGCGGGGCTCTCCGGAGCTCCGCCGCTCGCTTCGATCCGGGACGGGCGACGGGCGACGCGGGACAGATCGAGGGCACGAGCAACGAGGAAATTGCAGGACCCGAGGTGCGCGCGTGCGACACGTCGGCATCTCGGCGGCCAGCAAGCGGATCGCGGCCGGCGGCAAGCGGATCTCGACGGCGGGCCATCGAGCGTCCTACCGCGCGGCGAATGGGTTCGAAACGCGCGCCCGGTGCGACGGTTTCCGAACCGCGCTGCGAAACGACGACGGCATTGCGGCCGGCGCGTAGGGCGCCCCCTCGTGGGGCGCGTCGGGGGGACCGGCACCTTCGATGGCGCCGGGTCACTCCGATGCGGGGGCAAGCCCCCGCCCTACGGGTCGTCGACGTAGCCGAGGACGCGAACGGGTTCGAAACGCGCGCCCGGTGTGACGACTTTCAAACGGCCTGAGCAACCCGGGACATAGGTGACGTTTCAGACCGGAGACATAGGTGACGGGTGATGGGCGACGCGAGAGAGATTGAGGAGACGAGGAACAAGGACGAGGAACACGAGGTGCGCGGAAGCGACATCGACTCGGACGCTCGGCCGGCGGCCAGCGGATCGCGGCCGGCGGAGATCGGACCTCGACGCGCGGCGAGGACAATCCCCGCCGCGCGCGGCGAGCCTCAGCGAAACTTGTAGAGCATGGCGCAGAAGTGGTCGCAGCGGTCCTGGCCGACGTCGCGCTCCGCGGCGGTGACGGCCTCGCTCAGGAACCCGATGTCGAGGATGGCGCTCACCTCGCGCGCGCTCCCGGCGGCGATGTCGAAGTACCGCGCGCGCTCCTTCGCCGACTGCTTGCGACAGCCCTCGGAGAAATTGAGCGTGATGGATGACGACGCGCGGCGCAGTTGGTCCTTGAGGTCCGCGAAGCCCGGCGGAAACTGCTTCGCGAGCTGGAAGCACTGGCCGTAGATCTCCAGCGACTTCCCGTAGAGGCGAGTGTCTCGGTAGTCCATGTTCAATCCTCCTTCGAAGGCCGAGCACGGCGGCCTTCAAAGCCTGCGTGGCCGCCGCGCGCAGGCCGAGAAGGAGGACGAACATGGCCTCGGGGTCACTCGCCGTTTCAGGAAGTGCTGTCGGCCGTAGGCCGGTTCTCGACGAGAGAGTGCTCGCGCTTCATGGCCTGGCCCGTGCGGTCTTCGCGAGCCCCGACGTGGGGCCCTCAAGCGCTTCGCGCTTTTGACGAGGGCCCCACGTCGGGGATCCGCAAGGAGACCAGGCCATGAAGCACGAGCACTCCCGCATCTACCTCACCTCGCGCGCCCTCAACCGCGAGGCCGCCGCGCTCGCCAACCGGCTGCCGCGTGGCTTCAGCAACCTGAAGGACCAGCTTCGCCGCGCGTCGGCTTCGGTGACGTTGAGCTTCTGCGAGGGGAGCCGGATCGCTCCCGAGCAGCACGCAGCCATCAAGGAACTGCAATCACGTGTGCGCCATGCTGCGGCTTTATCGCTGATGCTTCCGAGCGGCGGGGCTCTCCGGAGCTCCGCCGCTCGCTTCGATCCGGGACGGGCGACGGGCGACGGGCGACAGATCGAGGGCACGAGCAACGAGGAACGAGGAAATTGCAGGACCCGAGGTGCGCGCGTGCGACACGTCGGCATCTCGGCGGCCGGCAAGCGGATCGCGGCCGGCGGCAAGCGGATCTCGACGGCGGGCCATCGAGCGTCCTACCGCGCGGCGAATGGTTTGAAACGCGCGCCCGGTGTGACGATTTGCGAAGCGCGGTGCGTAGGGCGGGGGCTTGTCCCCCGTATCCCCACGCGCGCCCGCCGACGGAAAAGGCGGGGGACGAGCCCCCGCCCTACGGGTCGTCGACGTAGCCGACGTCGCGAATGGGCTCGAAACGCGCGCCCGGTGTGACGATTTGCGAAGCGCGGTGCGTAGGGCGGGGGCTTGTCCCCCGTATCCCCACGCGCGCCCGCCGACGGAAAAGGCGGGGGACGAGCCCCCGCCCTACGGGTCGTCGACGTAGCCGACGTCGCGAATGGGCTCGAAACG
>CAVZJB010000007.1:0-336612 GCA_963775425.1 uncultured delta proteobacterium
GCCCGCGCGTGTAACCGCGGCGTCGCTCAGCTCCGCGCGATGACGATCTCGCCGCCGGTGTGGCTCACGTGTCGCCCCCGGCGTGCACGCGCTGGCCCGGGCGGAACAGCTGCAGCTCGACGTCGCCGGGGAGCGTGAGCCGCCGCAGGACCACGCGGCCGCCGCCGGCGTTCACGAGCGCGAGCGCCCCGCCGAGCGAGAGGGACTGACCGCGCCACAGCGGAAAGCGGCGATGGCCGTCGACCACCGCCACCTCGTCGCGCTCGTCGACCCCCGTGAGCGCCGCCGCCGCGTCGCTCCTCGACGCCAGCGCGGAGACGCACTGCGGGAGCACCACCTCGCTGTCGCAGTCGGGACACCAACGCAGCACGGCGGCGCCGCCGAGCTCGGTGACGACGTCGGCGCGCGCGATCGGGTGCGGACACATGCGCAACAGCCCGTGGCCGTCGACGCGCAGCCCGAACGGCGACGGCCATGACGACAGCAGCTCGAGCGCCACCCGCGGCAACCACGCGAGCGGCTCGTTCAAAGAGGCGACGAGCGCAGCGGCGACCGCGCCCTCGCCGGCGCGGCCTTCGCAGCCCGGGGCGCGCGAGACCGCGAGCGCCGCCTGGACGCGCAAGAGCTCGTCGACGTCGGGGTCGCGCAAGGCGCCGAGGAAGCGGCGCGCGTCCGCGGGCGCGAGCGCGCCGGTGCGCGCGGGGAGCGCGGGGGCCGCGATGCGGCGGAGGGCGTCGAACGCGGGGCGGCCCTCGAGCCCCGCGTGCGCGGCGGCGAAGCCCCAAGCGTCGACGAGCGCGAGCACCTCCTGCGCCGCGCCCTCCGCGGCGCGCGCTCCCCCGCGCGGCGGCGGCGAGGGCCACGCGGGGATGCCCGCGTCGCGCACCAGCACGCGCGCGGCGGGCTCGGCGTCACCCGCGCCAAGGGCCGCGGCCGCCACGTCGACGCCTTCGCGCGTGAGCGGGCGGCGGTGCACGCCGTCGAACGCGGCGGCGACGGCGGCGGCGGCGAGCGCGAGGTGCGCCGCCTCGGGCGCGCTGCGCGGCGCCGCGAGCCAGCGCGGCAGGACACGCGGGGCCTCGAGCACGAGACAGAGGCGCTCCTCGTCGTCGACGCCGGCGTCGACGAGGGTGGCGACGCCGGGCGGTGTCGCGACCAGCGCGGGCACGGCGTCGGAGAGGGCGCGGCGCCAGCGCGCGTCACCGGCGACGCGGCCGTGGATGCGCTTCATCACGCGCCGCACGGGCGGGTCCTCCTCGACGACGAACAGGTCCTCGCTGACGTCGGTCTCGCCCACGCGGCCGACGACGACGAAGCGCGACAGCGACGACGCGCCGCCGCAGCGGCGCGCCGGCCCGAGGGCGGCCCGCGCGGCGGCGGCGAGCTGGGCGGCGGCGAGCTGCTGGGCGACGCCGTTCACGGCGCCCCCGTCGGCCGGGCGCGCCGCGCGCTCACGCGAGCGGCACCTTTCGCAGCGTGGTCTGCAGCGCCTCGCCGTCGGCGGCGACGTACAGCTCGCCGTCGCTGACGGTGACCTCGAGCGCGCAGCCGCGGTCGCCGATGTGGCGCGCGACGCCGTCGAGGAAGGCGGGGTCGAGGGCGACGACCTCGATCTCCTCGACGCGGTGCACGCGCTTGTCCGCCACCTCGTCGACGAGCAGCTTGGGGTCGTGGTGCGTGACGACGACGACGCGGGGGGCGGCCTTGGCCGCCTTGTGCAAGCGCTCGGCGGACGGGGTGCCGATCTCCACCCAGGTGCGCAGGCGCCCGTCGAGCGTTCGCACCGAGAGCGCCGGCTCCTCCGGCGACGACAAGCCGCCCTTGCTGAACGCGAGCCCCTCCTCGACGAGGAGGCACCACGCGACCAAACGCGCGAGGAGGTACCGCTCGGTCTCCGACGGGTGGCGCGCCATGCGCACGTCGAGCGCTTCGTAGACCCCGCGGTCCACGTGGGAGAGCTGGACCGGGAAGCGGTACACCGTCGCTTGCAGCGCCATGCGGGAAGGTACAGACGCACCGGGCCTTCGGCCAAGCGCACGACCGTCGGCGACGTGTGGCGCATCACCGCCGCGGGCGGCCCGCGCTCCGTCCGCGACGCTTGCCACGACCGCCCGGAACGACCCGGAGGACAGTGACGATCGGCGCGCGTTGTCGTACGCAGGGGGCGTGCTCGCCGCGCTCCCGCTGCTCCTCGCCGTCGCCGCCCCCGCCCCCGCCCCTGGCGTCGGCGGCGGCGAAGCGTGCAAGGCCGCGGTGCTCGACCTGCAGGCCGGCGAGGGCGTCACCAAAGAGCGGGCGCGCGCGCTGTCCGAGGCGGTGATCGGCGAGGTCGGGCAGCACCTGCCGTGCACGGTGCTGTCGCGCGCCGAGATCCAGGCGATGGTGTCGTTCGAGGTGCAGCGCCAGATGGCGGGGTGCGACGCCCAGAGCTGCCTGTCGGAGATCGGCGAGGCGCTCGGCGTCGACCGCCTGGTGCTCGGCACCATCTCGCGCATCAACGGCCGCACGCTGGTGTCGCTGCGCCTCGTCGACATGTCGTCGGCGGTGGTCCTGCGCCGGGTGACCGACAGCTTCGCCGGCGCGGACGACGACGCCATCCTGTGGATCGGCTGGCTCGCCCGCCGGCTCGCGATGGCCAAGGAGGCCGACGCGGGCCCCCGCCCCGTCGTCGAGATCACCGAGCGACATGCCAGCATCTGGCGCACGCTCGCGTGGACCGGCGTCGGCACGGGCGCGGGCGTGCTCCTCGTCGCCGGCGGGCTCGGCGCGGGGGCGCTGGGGCTGTCGGCGGCCCTGCCCTCTTTGAAGTCTGCGCGCGGCGCGGATCGACGGCAGATCAGCGGCCTCGAGGAGACCGGCCCCTGGCTCGCCGGCGGCGCCAACCTCGGCCTGTACGTCGGCGCCGCCCTCGCCGTCGCCGGCGGCGCCCTGTTCTTCGCGCCCGCCGACGAGGTCGTCACGACCGCGGAGACCCCGGGATGACCCCGCTGTCTCTGTGGCAGCTCGTGGGCGCCCTGGCCGTGTGCGGCGCCTTCATCCCCGGCCCGTGCACCTTCGACCCCCACCGGGAGTTCGACTGCTCGCTCGGCGATCCCTGCGGACGGAACTTCGCCTGCGCCGACGACGGCTACTGCAAGAGCGCCGACGTCGCCTGCCTCGACGGCGAGACCCGCTGCGAATACCCGGATCGTCCCCGCGTCGGCATCTGCGTGAAGGACGAGGACTTCCAGAGCTCCAAGACCCATTGCGGCACCTGCTTCACCATCTGCCGCGGCGCCGGCACCTGCGTCGACGGGTTGTGCCAGGGCGAGCCCGCGGACGGCCGCTGCGTGCTGTCCCGCGGCAACACCGACTGCGCCGCGGGCCAGCACTGCGCGGACGACGGCGACGGCGACGACGAGGGCGACTGCAAGAGCGGCGCCGGCGCCGGCGGCGTCTTCGACGGCTGCGACACCGGCGCCGACTGCGCCTCCGGCCTGTGCGCCGGCGGCGCGTGCACCAACACCTGCGACTTCGGCTGCGCCCTCGGCGCCACCTGCGACGACGCCGCCGTCCCCGGCGGCCTGTGCGTGCCCGACGACGCCGAGGTCTGCCGATGATCTTCCCCGTGGCGCGCGCGATCGAGCGCGGCCGCTCCCTCCGGTCGCCGATCGTCGAGCGCGTGTCGGCGCGAGGCCCGCGGTGAGCCCCACCCGGGCCGTCGCCGCGTGCGCCGCCGCCAGCGTCGCGTGGCTCGCGGCGTTCGCGCTCGGCGCGCGGGCGCACGCGTTCCTCCCGGTCATCGGCGTCGTCGCCGCGGCCGTCTGCGCCACCGTGCTCGCGCTCTCTCCCGAGGTGCGCCGGATGTTGCGCCCGCGCTTCCGCGACGTGCTGTGGGGCATCGCCGGTGGCGGCGTCTCGCTGTCGGCGACGTACTTGCTGTACCCGTTGGTGCGCGCTCTCGCACCCGCCGTCCAGGGCGACGTGCGCTTCCTGTACGCGCTCGTCCCCGTCAGCGCGGCCACGCTGCCCGTGATCCTCGTCGTCGTCGTCGCCGAGGAGCTCCTGTGGCGCGGCGCGCTCCAGTCGGCGCTCGCTGTGCATCATCCCACAGCGAGCGCGGTGGTCCTGTCGTCGGCGCTGTACGCCGCGGCGCAGCTCGGCCTTGGTGCGCCCATCCTCGGCGCCGTCGCGCTCGGCCTCGGGCTTTTGTGGGCCGTCGAGGCCTCCCTCACGGGGAGGCTCGTTGCCCCTCTGGTGAGCCACGCCATGTGGACCCTCACGGTCTTCGGCGTAGTTCCCCTCGAGCATTCAGCGAGCTAGACGAGACGAATGACGTCGTGGGCGCGCCGCTTCGCGGTCGGCCTTTTCTTCTGGATCGCCGGGGCCGGGCTGCTCGCCAAGCTGTTCCGCGCCGTGCAGCTCGAGGAGGAGGCGGGCGCCGACGACGGCCTCGTGTGGCTCCCGCTGGGCGTCTGCTCCGAGGTGCTCCTGGCCGCGCTCCTCGTCGCCGTGGCCTACGCGGCCTCGCGCGTCCTGCCCCGCGCCGCCGCCGTCGCCGTCGGCGTCGTGCTCGGCCTCGCCGACATCGCGTGGCTGGCTGTGAACCTCACGAGCTTCGCCATCACCCAGGCGCCCGTGACCTTCCAGCGCCTGCGCGGCGACGAGGGCGTCACCTTCGCCGACAAGAGCCTGCTCACGTTCCACGAGGTGGCGCCGTCGGTGGCGTTCGCGGTGCTCGCCGTCGCGCTGCTGCCGGCGGCGCTGTGGGCGGCGCGCAAGATCGGCGACCGCGTGGCCCCGCTGCCGGCGGGCGCCGTGCTCTCCGTGGCTGTGCTCGGCTACAGCTTCGACGCGTTCGTGACCAGAGACGAAAACTTCGGCGTCGCCGACACGCCGGTGTTCACGCTCGCCAGCAGCTTCGTGCACGGCTACGTCGACGAGCACGAGCGCCCGCCGCGCGCAGACGGGTCCCGCGAGGGCTTGGGGGAGCTGCTGCGCGCGCGCACGCCGGTGAAGGAGACGCCGCCGCCGCCGCGCGGGCGCGCCGAGATGAGGAACGTCATCGTCATCTTCTCCGAGGGCATCGCACGCAAGCACACGAGCCTCGACGGCACCGACGCCACGCCCAACCTTCTGCGCCGCTTCCACCAAAGCGGCCTCGAGCTCACCCGCTACTACTCGCCGTACCACAAGAGCATCGCGGCCATCTACTCGTTCTTCTGCTCGGACTTCCCGCCGCCCAACGCGCAGAACATCGTCGAGATCAACCCGCGCATCGACTGCGGCGAATTCTCCGACGTGTTGAGCGCGCACGGCGTGCACACCGCCCTCTTCCACGGCGGGCAATTCGGCTTCTACGACAAGCTCCTGCTCCTCGGCATGCGCGGCTACGAGGTGATGGAGGACTCGCGCAGCATGTCGGACCCGCTCACCTACGACGAAAACGAGTGGGGCATCGACGACCGCGCCATGGTCGACCACCTCTTTCAGTGGGTAGACGACATGCCGCCGGGCGACCGCTTCGCGGCCACGCTCATCCCCATCACCGCGCACTGGCCCTACTGGTTCCCCGGCGACGTCGACCGCCCCTACCCGCGCACGTCCTCCAAGGACGACTACCTGAGCGCGGTGCACTTCCTCGACGAGGTCTTCGAGAAGCTGATGCGCGGCCTCGAGGCGCGCGGCATCGCCAAGGACACCGCGGTCATCTTCCTCGCCGACCACGGCGAGACCGTCGGCGAGCGGCCGCGGGCGTCGGCGGGGCGGCGGCTCGCGTACGAGCCGAGCCTGCACGTCCCGTTCGTCATCCTCGCGCCCGGCATGTGGCCCGGCGGCTCGCAGTCGGACGAGCTCGGGTCGCACGTCGACCTGCTGCCCACCATCCTCGACCTCATGGGGTTCCCGCCCGATCCCCGCCACCACGGCCGCTCGCTCCTGATGCCCGATCGCGAGCCGCAGCGGCTCTTCATCGGCGCGTCCAACGGGCCCAAGTGGGTGGGCTTCATCGACGGTCACGAGAAATTCATCGTCAACCGCACCACGGGCAAGCGCGAGGACTACGACCTCGCGGCGGATCCCGACGAGCGCGACAACCGCATCGATCGCCTGCCCAAGGCGCACGTCGAAGAGCTCACGCAGGACGCGCTGGCGTACGCCGACGGCCACCTCCAGGAGATCAGACACGCCAAGAGCCGCGGCGACGAGATCGACATCGAGGGCCACTTCGCCGACAGCGTCGACGTCCACGTGCGCATGCCCGACGGCACCCTGGTGGCGCCTCCGCCCGGCGCCTACAAGGGGCGCGAGGTGGTGAAGGCGGCGCGCGGCCACCGCGACTGCATCGTGGTGTCGCCGCCGTCGAAGGGGACGCTCGAGCTGACGGTGAGCGGGCAGGCGTGGCTGCCGTTCCTCACGCGGCTGCGCGTGGCGGAGACGTCTTTGCGGCGCCCGACCGGCGTCGACCTCGTCCCTGTCCGCATCGAGGTCGACGGCGAGCCGCAGGGCCGGCGCAACGCCACGCCCAAGCACCACATCCGCATGCCGTTCGCGTCCCCCGAGGAGAGCCTGTTCATCCAGGTCGGCGGCAACGGCGCCGCCAAGCGCGACATCTGCATCTCCGTCACCGAGCGCGGCTGGCGTTACAGCCGCGTCCCGCACCCCGCCCGCGACGACGACGACGACGACAATCACAACGCGCCCCCGCCGTGAGCGCGGGCGGCGCCGTCAGCGCCAGGCGGCGGCGAGCGCGTGGGCGTCGACGACGACCGTCGGGCCGTCCCGATACACGACCGCGGCGTCGGGCGGCGCCGCGAGGACGAAGCCCTCCGGCTTGCGGGCGTCCCAGATGGCGGTGACGAAGGAGCGGATGGGGAAGAACAGGCCGCTGTCGTCGAGGGCGTCGAACTGGCGTGTGTCGAGGACGAAGTAGTCGATCTTTTCTTCGTCGACGAACGCGAGCACGCGGGCGCGATCGGCGGAGAACATCGCGTCGTGCATACGCAGGAGGCGCCGCTCCATCTCGTGCCAGTACCCGAGGCGGAACGGGTGGGCCATGGTCCAGTTCACGTAGACCTGGCGCGCCGCGAAGTAGGGGATCTTGTCGACGTCGTCGAGGTCGCCGGCGAATTGCGCCGTCACCGGCGTGTGCTCGCGCAGGAAGCGCATCAGCGGCCGGGGGTCGTCGTCCCGGTTCCAGCTCGGCACGAGGACGCCGTCGGCGCCGAGCGTGAACATCGGCACGAGCACCACGGCGACGGCCGCGGCGACGGCGCGCTTCGGGAGGAGCGCGCGGCACGCCTGGAACGCGAGGGCGCCGAGCGCCACCAACGTGCAGTACGGCAGCACGTGCTGGATCACCCGATGCGGCAGGTACATGCGGAACGCGAAGACGCGCGCGGCCCAATACGACAGCGCGGCGGCGACGCCGAGCAGCAGCAGCTCCCAGGGAAAGCGGCGCCTGTTGACGAGGACGACGGCGGCGAGCGCGCCGAGGAGCGCGGCGCCGGCGGCCTCGCTGACGCGCGCGCCCCAGGGGAGGAGGTCGAAGTACGCGAGCGCGCCCGACGGGTCGAAGGGCTGCAGCGCCCACTTGGCGATGTGGCCCCAGTACGTGCCGAGCGGCAGCCAGCGCATGCGCCCACCCGCCTGCAGCGCCGGCAGCGACTGCGCCTGGGCGAGCGTGATCACGGGGCCCCACCACGGCAGCGCGCGCAGGTTCTGCACGAGCGCCAGCGCCGACGCCGCGACGCCCGCGCCGGCGACCGAAGCGACGCGCCCGAGCCAGCCGAGGCCCGGCCGCAGCGCGCGCGCGCCGACGGGCGCCGGGAGCCAAGGCTCGACGACGACGAAGATGCCGTACGCGAGGCCGCATGGCGGCAGCGTGCTCGGGTACATGCCGCCCATGGCCACGAGCCACACGAGCACCAGGCGGTGGCGGCGCGCGAGCCACGCGTCGATGAACAAGAGCACGAAGGTGGGGCCGAACGAGCGCGGGTAACCGCCCATGGTCTGGTGGAAGAAGCTGAAGTTGTGCGCGAGCGCCACCGCGCACGCGAGGCCCACCGCCCAGTGCGACAGCCTCGTGGTCGCGCGGTACACGCCGGTCAACGCGCCACCGTAGGCGAGCCATGAGAGCATGCGCGCGGCCACGCCGGGGTGCACCACGTGGCTGAGCGCCGCCATGACGACGTAGTACAGCGGCGGCTGCACGCGGAATTGGTAGTCGGTGATGACGTGGCCCGGGGGAAAGGCGCCCGCGGTGTAGTAGCGGTGGTACTCCCAGATCCACTGCTTCCAGTCGCCGTCGGCGGCCCACGGCAGGAAGGACCAGAAGAAGCGCATCCCGGTGATCACCGCGATGTACACGAGGGCGCCGACGACGACGGCGTCGACCGCCGTCAGCCGCCGCGCGCGCAGCCGCTCACGCGCGGCCCGGGCCCACGGGAGGAGCCCCGCGGCGTCCCACGGGCCGTCGCTGCGATGCGCGTGGTGCGGCGGCTGCTCCGCCGCCGAGTCGCTCGACTCCCCGTGGCGCGGCGGCTTGTCCGCCGCCGGTTCGCTCGACTCCGTCGCGGACGACTGCACGTCGCCATGCTACATCGGGCGCGATGTCCGACGTCGAGCTGACCGTGGTCATGCCTTGCCTGAACGAGGCCAAGACCCTCGCCGTGTGCATCGAGCGCGCGCGGAGGACGCTCGAGGAGCACGGCATCAAGGGCGAGATCGTCGTCGGCGACAACGGCAGCACCGACGGCAGCCAGGAGATCGCGCGCGGCCTCGGCGCGCGGGTCGTGGACGTCACCGAGCGCGGCTACGGCGCGGCGCTGCTCGGCGCGTTCGCCGCCGCCCGCGGCGACTTCATCCTCATGGGCGACAGCGACGCCAGCTACGACTTCGCCGAGATCCCTCGCTTCCTCGAGAAGCTCCGCGCCGGCTTCGACCTCGTCATGGGCAACCGCTTCCAGGGCGGCATCAAGCCCGGGGCCATGCCCTGGAAGAACCGCTACCTCGGAAACCCCGTGCTCTCCGGGCTCGGCCGCCTCTTCTTCCGCATCCCGGTCGGCGACTTCCACTGCGGCATCCGCGCCTTCAAGCGCTCCGCGCTCGACAAGCTCGACCTGCGCTCGACGGGGATGGAGCTCGCGAGCGAGATGGTGGTCAAGGCGGCCCTGTACGGGCTGCGCATGGCCGAGGTCCCCGCCACGCTGTCACCCGACGGCCGGGACCGCCCCCCGCACCTGCGCCCGTGGCGGGACGGCTGGCGGCACCTGCGCTTCCTGCTCCTGTACTCGCCGCGCTGGCTGTTCCTCTATCCCGGCCTCGCCCTCATGCTCGTCGGCGCCGCGGTGCACGCGCTCCTGTTGCCCGGCCCCTTCAAGCTCGGCGGCGTCACCCTCGACGTGCACACGCTGTTGTACGGCGGCGCCATGATCCTCGTCGGCGCGCAGGCGCTCTTCTTCGCGGTGCTCTCCAAGGTCTACGCCGTCACGCACGGGCTCCTGCCGCCCGACAAGGCGTCGCGGAGCTGGCTGTACGCCATCAAGCTCGAGCACGGCGTCGTCGCCGGCGCCGTCCTCGTCGCCGCCGGGCTCGCGACGTCGGCCTTCGCGGTGTCGGCGTGGGCGCACCGCGCCTTCGGCCCCTACGATCCTCAGCTCGCCATGCGCCTCGTGGTGCCGAGCGTCGTGCTCCTCGCGCTCGGCGCGCAGACGGTGTTTTCGAGCTTCTTCTTGAGCCTTTTGGGGATGGGCATCCACGGCGACACGCCGCAGGTGTTCTCACACGCCGCGCAGGTCACCACCCAGGCGCGCACGGGCCCGCACGACGACGATCACTCCGGCCAGTCGGCGCCCTGATCCACCCAGCGCTTGAGCGTCTCGATCTCCGACTGCGCGAGCAGCTTGCCCTTGCTCGGCATCACGTCGTCGTCGTCGTCGTCGAGCTGGACGTACTTGCACAGCAGGCTCTTGCCGACGTCGCCGGGGACGATGGCGGGGCCGTCCTTGCCGCCCTTGAGCGCGTAGCTCTTCTCGTCCAGGCGCAGGCCGCCCTTCTTCTTCTCGGGGCCGTGGCACTTGATGCAACTGCGCTCGAAGATGGGCTTGATGTCCTTCGCGAAATCGGGGTGCTCGGGGGCCTTCCCCTCGGCATAGCGGAGGCGCTGGTCGTCGGGGTCGTCGCCGTCGGAGGCGACCACCGGCCCGTCGTCGTCGTCGCCGTCGTGGCCGCCGCTGTCGCCGTGGAGGGCCTTGGTGATGTAGCCCTCGCCGTAGACCATCTCGCCGCCGCGGTGGCCCGTGAACGTCACCGCGAGCGCCGCGGCGCCCAGCGCCGGACGAAAGCCACGGCGCAACTCGGGGCGCACGTGGGCGACGAACGCGACCACGGCGAGCACCGCCGTCACGATCCCTGCGATCTTGTGCTGCGAGAGGAGCTCGAGCGTGTGCCCGCTCCAGTCCCCGCTCGCGTCGAACAACAGCCCGGTGACGACGGCGACGACGGCGCCGACGGCGCTCACCGCCAGCAGCAGGCGAATGAGCGCATCGCTGCGCTCGCTCGCGGGGCGCCGGAGCCACAACAGGTCGAGCAGCACCACCGCGAACAGCGTGGCGATGGGGAAGTGAAGCACCAGCAGGTGCGTCCGGCCGAGGAGGGCGAGGGCGGGGGGCATGACGTCGTCAACCGAGCAGCGGCGTCACCGGCTCGTACGGCCCGAAGTGCGGGAACGGGTCGATGCCCGCCAGCGTGAGGACCGTCGCCAGGCCGTGCTGCATCTCGATGAGCTCCGTCCCGCGCTTGAAGCTGCCGTTTTCCGGATTCATCTTCTGCGGGTTGACGCCGTCGTCGCACTCACCCGCGATGGTGGGCCCGCCCTTTTGGGCCTTGATGCCCTTGCCGATGAAGATCATCGAGTTGGCGGACCAGTGATGCTTGCCGCCGAGCTCGTTCTTGCTGGGCGCGCGCGAGAACTCCGACGACACCACGATGGTGGTGTGGTCGAGGAGCGTCTTGCCGCCGGGCATGGGCGTGTCGTCGAGACCCTGGGCGATGGCCGCCACCGTCTTGACGCCGCGCAGGACAGAGGCCGGGTGCCCGGCGTACTGCGCGGCGGTGTGCGAGTCGAACTCGCCGGAGCCGACGGTGATGACGGGGGCAAGGTCGTTGCGGATGGCTTCCACGGCGAGCTGCGCGTTGGCCTCGGTGCGGTTGCGTGTGCTGCCGACGCTCAAGTTGGAGACGCGGCGCGCGTAGTCGCTGTCGAGGGTGCCGCGGGCGAGCTCGGCGTAGGTGTCGAACTCCTTGGCGAGCTCGTCGTGCGCGTGCGCCTCACGCAGCAGCGCGTCCTTCCTGCGCAGGGTCTCCTCGATGTCCTTGCGGTGCTTCCCGGCCGGACCGCGCCAGTGCATGAGGCCCTTGAGCTGGTTCACCGACGCCACGCGCATGGGCTCGAGGCGCTCGGGCTGGCCCTCGCCCCGGAAGGTGGCGGGCCGCAGCGAGTCGCTCGAGATGTTGGGGATCTCGTAATCGAGCCCGATCTTCTCGGCGATGATGGACTGCACCGACGGCGCCGTCGGCCGCGGCCCGGGCGGCTTGAAGGTGCCGGTGCACATGCGGATGCGCGCCTGCGGGTGGTTGAGCGCGTCGACGTAGATGCCGCGCAGGATCGCCATGCGATCGACGAACGGCAGCAGCGGCTCGAACGCGGGCCCGAACTTGTGCCCGCCGGTCTCGACGACGTCGTCTTCCTTGTAGGGGATCCAGATGGTGTCGCCCTTGGCGGGCACCGGGTCCGTGGTGAGCACCAGATCCCAACCGCCCATCATGTAATAGAAGACGAAGTAGTGGTCGGTGCGGCGCGTGAGGCCGCGCGGCAGACACCCCACCGACGTCAACAGCCCGCTCGTCGGCAACACCAACGCGCCGCCCGCCAGCGCCGCCCGTGTCAAAAAGCCCCGTCGCGAGAACGTCCGCATGACGTCATATGTAGCGCGCCGGCAAGACGTCGACAACGTCCCACGCGCGGCGCTCGGCGCGGACGTCAGAAGACCGCGAAGTCCTCCGAGCCGAAGACGGCGGTGCACACCGCCTGGTAGCCGGCCTGGACGGAGTCCTTCTTCGCCACGCTCTTGAACAGGTCGCGCATGAGCTTCTTCTCGTCGTCAGGGACGTCGCCCCACGGGCGTGCGAAAGCGCGCAGGTAGAGGTTCTTCAGGTTGCGATCGAGCTGATCCGCGCTCGGCATCGCGTCGAGCTCGCCGGCGATCACCAGCAGGCGGCGCTGCGGATCCTTCTTCTGGTCGCGCTCGACCATCTCCTGGCAGCTCTCGGCCGCGCCTTTCATCTGGGCGAGGCTGTGGCCCTGGCCCGGGCGTTTGTCGCGCCGCTCGATCTTCCGGTAGTCCATGCCGCCGAGCTTGTCGTAGTAGACGTCCCACCCCGACTTGTGCCCGAGCCGCCAGAACACGTCGGTGGCCCGACCCATGGCGCGCTTGTAGAGCTCGCGCGTCATGATCTTGAGCGAGTCCTTGGAGCGGTACTCCGGGGTCTTCGTGATCATGCGGATGGCGTCTTTGAACTTCAGCCCGGAGCCCTTCCACTGCTCGAGGAGCTTCATGCGCGTGGCGTGCTCGTCGGGCTGGAAGCGGTGGCCGAGCATGTGCTCCCAGAGCTGGTTCAGCGTGCAGTCGGCGAAGGTGTCGCTGGCGGCGAGCGCCTTGCCGAGGCCGTCGACGCCGTCGATCTCCTGGCCCATGAACATCGCCGACTGCGGGATCTCGAGGCCGCGCGGGCTCTTTTCGTAGTAGCGGCCGAAGTAGTCCCAGCGGTCCTTCACGCGCGACAGCCCGTCGAGCTGCATGTGGCACGCGGCGCAGGCGCGCGACTCCGTCACCGTCAACGAAGGCGGGAGCTGCGGTGAGTCACGGTAGGGGACGGCCACCGTCTGGCCGGAGTCGGCGGTGTCGTCGAGCAGGTCGAAGTCGGGCGTGACCTCGTGGCAGAAGAACGCCTCGAAGGTGCGCTGCGCCCAACGGCGCCCGTTGTAGAAGAAGTTGAGCATCTCCGGCGTGGTCAGGATCCCCGAGTGGCGCTCGGGGCGCATCACGCGATGCCACGGCTTCTTGATGTCCGGGTCTTTGACGTCGGCGAGCTTGTCCTCGAGCTTGGCGTAGAAGACCTCGAGCGCGCCGTCTTGCATGGTCCAGTCGGAGGTGAGGATGGTCGGGTACGGCTCGCCCTTGTCCACCACCTCCATGGCGATGCGCGCGGCCTCCTCCTTCATCGACTTGATGATCTCGTGCTTCACGCCGTCGGGGTAACAGAACAGCATGTACGGGCCGCATCCGCACTTGCCGCTCTTTTGACCCGCGAGGTTGTCGCAGCGCGTGCCGTCGACGGAGAGCGCGTCGTTGCCGGAGTCCTTGCAGGCCCAGTGCGTGCCCTGCCGATCCCACCACGGCGACACGCGCACGCGCTCGCTGCGCCCGCACTTGCCGCTGCCGGCCTCGCCGCGGATGCGCTGCGAGGTGTAGACCTTCTCGCCGTCGATGACGACCTGGCGCACCTTGGAGTAGCTGGCGTCGGTGTTGTGGTCGCCGGTGCGCGGGCGGATGAGATCCTCGTGGTAGAGCATGAAGGTGCTCTCGAAGTCCTTGGAGTCCAGCATCTCCTCGACGGCCTGATCGAGCGTGAGCGATCCGCGCTGCAGGCGCGACAGCTCGCTGGGCGTGGGGACGGTGCCGCGCAGATCGAGCGAGAGCCGGCGCAGCACCGCCTCGTCGCTGGCGGGCGTGTACTGCGGGGCCGGCTCCTGCGGCAGTTGGTCGAGCGGCTTGTGCGTCCAGCGAATCACCGGCGGCGTCTTCAACACCGTCTGCATCCAGCGGTCGACGGTGTCGCGGACGAGCTTCATGCCCTCGGGGGACCGATCGAGGGGCAGCTCCTTCTTGGCCTGGTAGTACTGGCCGATGAGGTTGCGCGGCCCGCCGCCCTCGGGGTTTTCGTGGCACTCCTTGCACTGCACCCCCTCCTTGAGGGAGTAGCGCTTGTGCGCCTGCGCCGGCGGCGCCAACAGCGCCACCGCGGGCACGAGGACGAGCGACGCGGCGAGAGCGATGCGCATGCGGGTGTTCTAGCGCGGCGAAGCAAGCTCGCAAATGCGTCGGCGACGTTCCGCCGACCCGCGGTGCGATTGACGCTCCGCAGGCCCGCTGTTAACCGCCTCGCGTGAGCGACGTCGTCGACAACGCGACTCCGGCGGAGACTCCGACGGGGGCGCCCGGGGAGACGCCGACGCCCGCGCCGGGCCCCGCGCCGGCCGCTGCGCCGGCCGCCCGGGAACGGCCGGCCAAGCCGTGGCGCTGGTTCCCCGAGACGCGCCGGGCGCGCGTCGCCGCCGCCGTCGCGCTCGGCCTGCTCGTCGGCTACACCCTCGCCACCGGCGGGGCCCGCATCGCCTCGATGTTTCTCCCGTGGAGCGCCGACGGCGACCAGGCGCAGGCGGTGTGGCAGTACTGGCGCTACCACATCAGCGGCGTCTTTCCCCCGGGCGACCTCCTCGTCGACTACGCGTTCGTGATGCACGCGCCCCCGGTGTGGTGGGCGATGATGGCGGGCCTCTCGGAGGTCTTCGAGCCGGTCACCTCGGCCAAGATCTTGAACGTCGTCGCCTACCTCGTGACGCCCCTCGCGTTGCTGCTCGGCGTGTGGCGCCGCTCCAACGTGTTCGTCGGCGTCGCCGCCGCGTTCTTGATGGTCCGCAACGAGGACTTCTCGGGGATGATGGCCGGCGGGTACGCGCGGTCTTTCGGCCCCCTGCTCACGCTGATGTTCATCGGGCTGTTCCTCGCCGGCCGGCACCGCGCCGTCCTCGGGCTCCTCGTCCTGCAGGCGGCGCTCTATCCGTCCGTGGTGATGCCGTGCGGCATCGCCTACGGCGCCTACGTCGTCGTCAAGGGCCCGATGCGCGCGCGCCTGCGCCGCTGCGCGGGCATGTTCGTCGCCGGCTTGCTCGTGCTCGGCTTCGGGGAGATCCAGAACCTGCGCGCGCCGGCGTGGTGGGGCTCCCTCGTCACCGAAGCCGAGGCCATGAAGATGCCGTCGTGGGGGCGGGGCGGGCGGATCCACGAGGCGCCGCTGCGGCCCTGGCCCGCGGAGCTCGACAAGAACCTCATGCGGCCGTTTCGCAAGTCGGGCAGCGCGCTCCCCGTCCACCCCGGCGTGAAGACCGTCCTCGCGCTCACCGTCCTACTGGTGGCCGCCGCGGGCGCGGCCGTCGTCACGCGCCGCCGCCGGCGGCGTGACCGCGGCGGCGGCGGCGACGACGACGACGACGACGACGACGCTCGATTCCCCTGGCAGCTCCTCCTGCTCGGCGCCGCGGCGCTGGCCGCGTACTTCTTCGCGCGCGCCTTCGCGTTCAAGTTCTATCTGCCCTATCGGCCGCTGCAGCACGTGCTGGCCTACCTCTACTACACGGGCATCCCGCTGTTTTTGTGGTGCGCCTTCACCAACCTCGGGCCACGCCGCCGCACCCGCGCCACGGTCGCCACCGTGGCGCTCACGGTGGTGCCCATGTTCGCGTGCTTCGGCCTGGGCAACACCGCGCAGCCCCAGACCTACGGGAGCTACGCGCGCTTCGTGCCGCTGTACCGGTTCGTGCGCGACCTGCCCAAGGACGCGCTGCTCGCCGGGGACTTCGAGCACATGTCTTCGCTCCCGCTGTTCGCGCACCACCGCGTCTACGTGAACAGGAACCTCGCGCACCCGTTCCGCAAGGGCTACTTCGCCGAGATCGAGCGGCGCATCGACCTGATGTATCGCGCGCTCTATGCCACGCGCCTCGAGGACGTCGTCGCGTTCGCCCGCAAGGAGCACGTCGACTATCTCGTCTACCGCACCAACGGCCTGCTCGCGCCAGACCGCTCCCTGTTCATGCCGGTGCGGCGCACGCTCGAAGCGGTGCGCCGCAAGGCCGGCAAGAAGCTCGTGATGGTCGACCCGCCGCAGGAGGCGGTGGTGTACCGGCGCAGCAACGAGGTGGTCGTCGACGTCGACCGGCTCGAGGCGTACCTCGCCGCGCATTCCCCCCACATGTCCCTCGTCCCAGGAGCCGTGCCATGACGCCTTCCGCCGACAAAACCATGCGCAGCACCGTCGCCGACTTCTCGGAGCAGTGGACGGCGTACGACGACAACAGCGGCTGGTTCGGCTCCGAAGAGCTGCTCGCCGACGTCCTGCGTCCGCTGCTCTCCCTCGAGGAGCTGCGCGGGCAGAAGGTGGCGGAGATCGGCTGCGGCAACGGGCGCTTCCTGCCCACGCTCGCGCGTTACGCGGAGCGCGTGTACGGCATCGAGCCCGGGGACGGCGTCGACAACGCGCGCCGCCACTGCGCCGGCGTCGACAACATCGAGGTCATGCGCGCCGACGTGTACTCCCTCCCCCGGTTGCCGCCGCTCGATCACGTCTTTTCCATCGGCGTCGTGCACCACCTGCCCGACCCGCGCCGCGCGCTCGAGAACATGCGCGGGCTCCTGAAGCCCGGCGGCCGCTGCACCATCTGGGTCTACGGCAAGGAGGGCAACGAGCTGTACCTCCTCACCTTCGGCGCGCTGCGCAAGCTCACCACGCGCATCCCGCACGTGGCGCTGCACGGCGTGTCCACGGCGCTCGTTCCTCCGCTGCGCACGTACATCCACGCGTGTCGCGTGCTGCCGCTGCCGATGCGCGAGTACATGCGCACCGTGCTCAAGCCGCTCAGCAACGATGCGCTGCGCATGAACATCTACGACCAGCTCAACCCCACCATCGCCGAGTACTGGAGCCGCGACGAGGTGGAGGAGCTCATGCGCTCGGCGGGCTTCCTCGACGTCACCTTGCATCACCGCCACGGCTACTCGTGGACGGCCACGGGCCGCGCCCGTTGACGGCTCCGTCGCCGGCGCCGTCCCCCGGGCCGGGAGCACCGCCCCGGCTGCTGCCGATCCTGCGCGCGGTGCTCGGCCACCGCGCGCTGCACGTGGGCCTGGTGCTCCTGCTGTTCATGGCGGGGCGCCGCAGCTTGTGGGGGAGCCTCACCCGCGTCGACCACCGCGTGTTCGACGCGTCTTCGCCGCTGTGGGCCTCGCTGCACCAGCCGGGCATCGGCGTCCGCTGGCTCATCATCGCCGCGGTCGTCGCGCTCGCGTCGTCCGTGCGTTGGCGCGAGCTCGACTCCGGCAAGGCGTTGCGCGTCGCCGTCTGCTTCGTCGCGTTCATCCAGATGTGGCTCATCGCGGGCGAGCCCTACAACCTCGACACCGACCGCGCCTACGGCATCGAGCGCTTGCTGGCGGTGGCGTTGTTCGGGCTCACCGTGTGGCGCCCGGCGTTCCTGCCGCTCCTCACCGCGCTCGGCCTGCAGCTCGCGGAGCAGTCGAACGCGCTGCCACGCGGGTTGAGCTGGACGGAGCGGCGGCTGCTGCTCGACTTCCAGATCGCGTTCGCGGCCTGGTTGCCGCTTCGCCGCGTGCTCAAGGCGGAGGCGGCGGCGCTCGTGTTCTCGCTCCTCGTCATCTTCGCCGGCGCGTACATGTATCCGTGCATCAACAAGATGCAGCTCGGCGCACACTTCTTCTCGTGGGCGATCGAGGACCCGCTCGGAAACCTGTTCATCTCGTCGTGGGCCGCGGGTTGGACCCCGCTGTCGCAGCACCTCGCGGAGGCCATCGCGCGCACCGTCAACGCGGTGTCGCCAGCGCTCGGCATCGGCACGCTCCTCATCGAGGCCGGCGCCTGCGCGGCGCTCCTCCATCGACGCGCGGCGCTCGTGGCCATCCCCGCGTGCATCCTCTTGCACACGGGCATCTACCTCGCTTCGGGCATCGCGTTTTGGAAGTGGGCGGCCGTCGACGCGGCGCTGTTGTTCCTCGTCTGGCGCGCGGGCAAGGATTTGTTCACGCGGTGGCCCTGGTGGCTGCGCGCGGGCGGCGTGGTGGCCGTCCTGTTGTGCCAGTGGACGCTGCAGCCGATGCGGCTCGGCTGGTGGGACACCAAGCTCAGCCAGTTCTACGACATCGAGGTCGTCGACGCCGGCGGCAAGGTCTACGAGATCGAGCCGGAGGTCTTCTCCCCGTTCGACGTGCCCATCGTCCAGGGCAGGCTGCAATACCTCGTCGATGAGCCCACCGCCGTCGGCGCGCTCGGCGCCGCCACCAGCCAGCGGCAGTGGGCGCGCATCGAGCACACGAGCCCCACCGGCGCGCTCGGCGTCGTCCGCGGGAGCTCGGCGCTCGACGAGAAGGCCGCCGCCAACTTCGACACCGTCGTGAGCCGTACACTGCGCAACTTCGCGGCGCACCACGGGCGCCCGACCTATTGGCTCACCTATCCCTCGCACATCCACCACGGCGCGCGCGGCGTGCCCACGTGGCGCGGCGAGCCCGTGGTCTCCGCGCGCATTCGCTATCGAATCGTCTTCTTCGACGGCGCGCGCCTGCACACGCTCGTGAACCGCACCGACCGTGTCATCGACATCGCCAGCGGCCGCGGCCGGGTAGAGCCGCGCGTCGACGTCACGCCGCACCCGCACACGCCCGCGGAGCCGGGCGCCGACCTCGACTTCCACGACCCCTGCGACGTCGACGAGACGGCGACGCTGGCCATCCTCGGCGACATCGCGCTGCACACCCCGCTGTCACGGCAAGTCCTCGCCGAAGGGTACGAGGGTCTGCTCGGCGGCCTCCGCGCGCCGCTCGCCCAGGCGGACGCCTCGTGGGTGAACCTCGAGGGCACGGCCGCCTGCTGCGCCGACGGAGACGGCGACGAGCACCCCGATCCCGGTCGCGTCTTCGACAGCGTCGTGTACACGGCGGACAACCGGAGCGGGCTGAACTTCCACCCGTCGCTCATCCCGGCCTTGCGGGACGTCGGCGTCGACGTCCTCGGCACCGTCAACAACCACTCCTTCGACCGCGGCGTCGTCGGCATCGGGCGCACCCTCGACAACATCGACGCGGCGAAGCTCCCGCACTTCGGCACCCGCCGCGGCAGCCAGGAGCCGTGGGGGCTCGTGACCTCGGTGGGCGGGCTCAAGGTGGGTTGGCTCGGCTGCACGTTCTGGACGAACCACAGCCCCGACCTCAAGCAGCCGGGCCACCTGTTGAATTGCAGGACGCAGCGCGAAGAGACGCTCGCGGCGCTGCGGGAGCTGGTGGCTCGCCCCGACGTGGACGCGGTGCTCTTCTTCGTCCACGGCGGCGGCGATCGCACGGTGTGGCCCGATGACACCACCCGCGGGCTCGTCGTCGATGGGGCCGACGCAGGCGCCGCCGCCGTCTTCACCTATCACACGCACGTGATGCAGAGCTGGGAGAAGCACGTCACGCCTGACGGTCGTGAGGTGCCGCTCGTGTACGCGCACGGAAACTTCCTCACGCCGACGCCCCAGTTCGAGTTCCGCACGTCCACCATCGTCTATCTGACGCTCGGCAAGCGCGCGGGGGATGCCCACGCGCGCGCGGTCGAGATCACCCATCGCCCGCTGCTCCTGCAGGTCAAGAGCGCCGAGGAGCGCCACCTGCTCGTCCTCGACGACAAAGACCGCTCCGCCGACGCACGGCGCGCGTTGCGCCTCGCGTGGTCACGCTTCGGGCGCAGCCGCTCGCTTCACCCGGGAGAGGCGCCGCGGCGCGCGTGCTCGGACCGGCCGGCGCCCGCTGCGTTCTTCGGCGGCGCCGGCGACACCTGCCACGACGACGCGTGGTGCGCGGCGGATCTCTCCTGCGCGCCCAACGGCGACGTCGGCATCTGTACGAAGAGCTGCCGGCGCGATCAGGACTGCAAGGCGTCCATCGATCGCGGCGTGTGCGTCCACGGCGCGTGCCTGCGCTCCTGCACGGCGTGGACGGCGTGCGACATCGGCACGCACTGCGAGCGCAGGCTCTGCCTCCCCGACTGAGCGGCGCTATCCGCCGCCGTGGGCGAAGCTGCCGGCGATGATGGTCGCGGGGGCGGTGCCGCCGTCGAGGCACTTCTGCAGGTCGTCGCCGGTGAGGCCCGCGCTCTTGCACGAGCGGAGCGCGGACACCGCAGCGGCGACGCCGATGCTCGGCGAGTAGCTCAAGAGCGACTCGGCCACCGCGGACTCGAGCGCGCTCGGCCTGAACGCCTTCACCGCCTTGATCTGCTTCGGGTGGTCGTCGCCGTCGTTGTCCTCGTCGTCATCGTCGTCCTGCTCTTTCTCCTTCTTGGCGATGAGACGAGCGTTGGCGGTGATGTTGTTGATGGCGGAGGAGTAGCGGTGCACCGGCAGCCCCTTCAGGCCGTCGGCGAAGTAGGACGTGGCCGTCGTCTCGCTCCTGCGGCGAGGTGAACAGGTGGCGCGACAGCTCCGTGACGAACGCGCGCCGCTCGGCGTCGTCGATGCCCTGGGTGTCCTTGGGCATGGCGCCGAAGCCGACGCGATCGAGCATGAGGGCGAGCGTCTTTCTGTCGAGCGCGGGGACCATGAGGTTCAATTTCTCGTCCTCGTCGTGGCACTCCTTGCAGTCCTTCTTGATCATCTTGCGCAGCGCGGGCGACAGCGCGACCTTGCCGTCGGGCGCCGTCGGCGGCGGGGGCGCCTCCTCCGGTGGGCGCGCCGGCGCGTCCTTGCGCGACGCGAAGCGCAGCATGGCGGTGCGCATCATCTCCTTGATCTTGTGCGTCTTGTCGAACGTGTCGTGGACGGCCTCGAAGTCCCTCGACGACGCCGTGCCGCTGAAGACGTGGTCGACCACGCGCCGTGTCATGCAGTCGCCGAACTCGGGCTGCGCGACGGCGAGCTTGGCGAAGCCGGCCGGTGTCAGGTCCGCCGTGCCGCGCACGTCCTTGATGCTGCGGCCATAGAGGATGCCCTGGCCCTTCTTGACCATCGACGGCCGGAAGTCGACGCCGGCCGTCGACGACGGGTAGCCCCAGAAGAACTGCATGCCGTAGTCGAGGCGCGCGTGGCACTCGGTGCAGATGTTCATGGCGGCGAGCTTCTTCCACCCGTCGCCGACGCGCAGATCGACGACGTCGAGCCCAAGCACCGCGGCGGTGGTCACCTGCGAGCTCTGCACGCCCGCGCACCACATGTAGTCGTAGAAGTTGCGCAATACGCCGCGCAGGGCATCCGAGGAGTACGTGAGCGCGGGCGTGGTGAGCACGCCGGCCTGCTGCCCGGGCACCTGCTCGACGCGCGGCTTGAGCTTGCCCCGGTAGTCGCCGTAGCCCTGGACGGGGAAGAGCTTGTCGGGGTCCTCGCCCGCGATGAGGCGCGCCCGTCGGTACAAGAGCTCGGCGTCGTTGTTGCGCACCGTCTCGTTCATCGTGAAGAGCTTCTCGATGGGCAGGTTCTCGTCGACGACGTAGCCGGTGGTGGCCAGGACCTCGTTCTGGACACGGTCCACGGTCTTCTTCCACTGCTTCTGGTTCTCGGTGCAGAACACCAGGTACGGCCCGCAGCCGCAGGTGTCGTTCTCCCGGGGGGCGAGCATCTCGGCGCCGCAGGTGTGGCCGTCCTTGTCGCCGCGGACGTCGGGGCGATACGCGGAGGGGCACACGCGCACCTTCTCCGAGCCCCACCACGGCTGCACCTCGACGGCGTCCTTGGCCGCGCACTTGTGGCGCAGGTAGTAGACCTTCCCGCCGTCGTCCTTGAACGAGCGCAGCACCGCCTGCACCGGCACCGGGTGCCGATTCTTCTCCGGGCTCGCCGGACCCAGGACGATGTCACGGGCGAGGCGGCCCCCCATGGGCTTGGCGAGCAGATGATCGACGTACTCGGCCACCGTCAGCTTGCCGCCCGTGACGTCGCGCGCCGACGCCGCCAGGTCCGCCGGCGCCGGCGGGTGGCCGAGCGCGAAGATCGACAGGTCGCGCAGCATGGTGGCGGTGCCTGCGTCGACCGGCGCCTCGGACTTCTTGTGGCAGCCCGACAGCGCCAGCGTCGCGGCCGCCGCCACGACGGCGATGAGCGAGCGGGGCGAGCAGCCGCGCTCGATGGTGCCGCTCCCGCTCACGCCTGCACCAGGAAGCCGAGGCGGCGCCCGTTGTAGCCGTACAGCTCCGGGTTGAGCCCGGCCAGGTGCAGGAGCGTGGCGCCGAGGTCGTCGAGGATCAGGTGGTCGCCGGCGTCGTCGGGCTTGCCGGTCTTGAAGTCGACCTTCACGCCCTCCATGCGCTTGCCGGTGGGGACGAAGGTCTGCCCCGTCACCACGCCCGGCCCCATCACGAGGTAGTGCGCCTCGGGGAAGTGGTCCTTGCCGAGGTTGCCGTTGATGACCGGGAAGCGCCCGAGCTCGCTGCCGACGACGACGACGGTCTGCTCCGCAAGCGTCCCGTGCTCGTTCCTGCGGGTGTGCAGGCCGTCGAGGAAGCGGGAGAAGATGTTGACGAAGTCGCCGGTGGCACGGGTCTGCTTCTTCTCGTTGCGGTAGTGGCTGTCCCAGTCGAACTGGATCTTGCACATCACGCCGCGACACAGGTCGTGCTCCAGGAACCACAGCGTGCGCTGCAGATCCTCGCCGCCGCGACGGGCGTCGCCGCCGTGGGTCTCCCAGCTCTCGGGCTTGAAGCGCGGCAGCCCCACGAGCCGCTGGAAGAACGCCTGCACCTGCTCGACGTGATCGCGCGTGATCTCCTCGCGCCCTGACAGGTGCGACGGGAGCTCCTTGAGGTGCTTGGCGTACGACTTGGCCAGCATGGCCGCTTCCTCGTCGCTGAGCTCGTCGACGACGTCGAGGGACGTGGTCTTGTCGCCGACGCCCGTGGGCGCGATGAGAGAGCCGGGGGACGCGTCGAAGCTGGCGAGCTTGCCGAGCGTAACGCTCGACAGCGGCTGCCCGTCCCGGCGCTGCCCGATGATGTCGTGCAGCGACGGCATCGACGGCTCCACCGACGTGCGCATGCGCGCGACCTGGTAGGCGCCGGTCTGGTGGTTGGCCGTGGACACCTGCACGCCTCGCACGATCGCCATCTGCTCCGCGAAGCGAGCCAGCGGGCGGAAGTGGGGGCCCAATTGCATTTTGCCGGTGTCGACGATGGCGTCCGGCCCGTAGGGGACGTCGACGTCTTTGTCGACGTCGGCGCGGGTCCTGGGGTTCGTGGTGTAGACGGCGTCGATCCCTCCGCGCAGGAAAATCGTGACGAAGTAGCGCGGCGTCTTGGGGCTCGGCGGCGTGGCGCGAAGGCGGGGCAGCCCACCGAGGAGGTAGGCGGCGACGGCGGTCTTGAGCAAATCGCGGCGAGCGAGCATTCCTGCGGTGTACCGCAAGGAGACGACGTCGACAAACGCCGATCGGGTCGGGCGCCACCGCGACTTTTCGCCTCGCTTCCTCGTGCCCGCAGTGGCGGGCGGCCCGACGCCGCAGTAAGCACCACAAACGCGGCAGGGACGCGATGACAGGGAGTCGAGGCGCATGCTCGAAGGGCACAAGATCTGCGTGGTGATGCCGGCGTACAATGCCGCGCTGACGCTGGAACGCACCGTCTCGGAGATCCCGGCGGAGATCGTCGATGACATCATCGTCGTCGACGATTGCTCCACGGATGACACGGCCGCCGTCGCGCGCCGCATCGGCGTGCACACAATCGAGCACGATCAGAACCGCGGCTACGGCGGCAATCAAAAGACCTGTTATGCGGCGGCCCTGCAGCGCGGCGCCGACATCGTGGTGATGGTCCACCCCGACTACCAATACACGCCGCAGGCTGATCCCGGCGTTGGCGAGCTGCATCACCTCGGGCCTGTACGACGTCGCGCTCGGGAGCCGCATCCTGGGAGGGCGCTCGCTGTCGGGCGGCATGCCGCTGTACAAGTACGTCGCCAACCGCTTCCTCACGCTCGCCGAGAACGTGCTCCTGCAGGAGAAGCTCGCCGAGTACCACACAGGCTATCGGGCGTTCTCCCGGCGGCTGTTGGAGACCCTCCCGCTCGAGGAGAACGAGGACGACTTCGTGTTCGACAACCAGATGCTGGTGCAGGCCGTGGCATTCGGCTTCACCATTGCCGAGGTCACCTGTCCGACCAAATATTTCGAAGAGGCGTCGTCGATCAATTTCCGCCGCAGCGTCAAGTACGGCTTCGGCGTGTTGTCGACGGCGGCGCAGTTTCGCTTGAAGAAGCTCGGCCTCGCGGACCCCGCGTTTCTGCGCTCCGGCGGCCGGCGCCTGCTCAAGTGAGTCAGCGCGGCTTCTCCGCCACCACGAGCTGGGAGATGCCGACGAACGGCACGCGATACGGGACGTGCCGCAGGAACTGGAACAACGCCTGGGGCGTCTTGTTCGGGAAGATGAGCCCGCAGCGCTCGTAGTGGTCCGTCTGCAGGCCGGCGCGCCGGACCTGATCGAGGACGTAGCGGCGGTTGAAGCGAAGCACCCAGCGGTGCTCGGGGTCGTAGATCGAAAAGAGGAACTGCGCGAGGTTGAACGGGTTTGGCTCGAAGAACAGGACGTAGCGGCGGCTGACGCGCGCCATCTCCTTGAGGGCCCGCCACGGCTCCGGCACGTGATGCAGGAGCTCCCAGCAAAAGACGAGATCGAAAGAGCCGCTTTCGAAGGGCAGCGCCATGGCGTCGGCGATCACGCGCGCGTCGCCGGGGTGGCGCGAGAGCATGCGCCAGCTCCCGTCGGTGGCGACCATGTCGATGCCCGGCGGGGCGTACAGCGTCGAAAAGCCGTTGCCGGCGCCGACGTCGAGCGCGCTGTGCACCGTGGAGAGGTCGAGGTGCTTCGCCAGGTGTCGCCAGCGCTGGCGGGAGAAGCCCTCGACGACGGGGTGGCCGGCGTCGCGGTGCGCCGTGTCCGCCTCCCAATAGTCGCGCTGGCGATGCGCGTCGGTGCCGAACGCCGCCGCGCGCGGCGCCGCCTGCGCGTCGCGCTCGGCGTGCAGCGGGCTCGTGGGCGTGACGACGACGGGGATGCCGTCTTTGACGGGATAATGCTCGCCGCACGCCCCGCAGCGGAGCTCGTCGCCGGCGGACACCAGCGGGCGCTCGTCGCCGCGCTCGATGCACGCCGGGCAGCGCAGGCGCTCCACGAGGCGATCGTGGCGCGCGCCGGCGTCGGCGGATTCACGCGAGGGCGTTGGTTGGCCGGCGCTCAGCATGTCATTCCCCTGCCGAAGGTGGTCGGCGCCCGATCAGGTGTGGGAGCAGCGCGCGCGAGCGCTGGAGCGGCGTCGCGCGCACCGGTCCTCCGGCGGGCTCAGGGCTCGGTTTCGGCTCCGGCATCGGACCGATGAACGGCGGCGGCGGCGGCGGCGCCTCCGGCGTCACCTCGCCCTTCGCCAGCGCCTGCGCGAGCTTCTCGATGGACAGGACGCGATCGTTGCCCACCGCGTACACGATGGCGCTCTTGGGCGCGCGCGGGATGGCGAAGCCCTTCTTCTTGTTCTGCAGGAAGATGCGCGCGAGGTCTCTCTTCATCGGCGCGAACAGCTTGGTGTCGACGCGCGTGGTCAGGTTGGCGTTGTAGACGAGGTAGTCGATCTTCTCCTGGCGCGCGCGCGCGACGATATCGGCGAGGTTGGTGCCGTAGAGGAGGTCGCCGTAGACGAGGCGGATGCGCCGCTCGTTCTCCTTGAAGTAGCCGGGCCGGAACGGGTGGGCGAGGTTCTTGGTGACGTAGACGCGGTGGTACGCGAACAGCGGAATGCGGTCGGCGTAATAGAACTGGCCCGCGAGCTGCGAGGTCAGCGGCAACGTGCGCACGAACGCATAGAGCCGCGCCTCGCCGCGCGTGGTGAAATATGTGGCGGGCTGCCGCGACAGGCCGTCGCCGTACATGGCGAACATCGGCACCACGGCGAGCACCAGCGCCGCGCACGAGGCCACCAGGCGCCAGCGCACCACGTTTCTGAGCACCGCCCACCACAAAAGCGGCATGGCGGCGCACGTGACGTACGAGGTGACGTGCTGCAGCGGCCGGTACGGCAGGTAGAACTTGAACGCGAAGACTCTCGCGAAGAAGTAGGCGACGACGGCGCTGGCGAACAGCAGGAGCAGCTCCCACGGCACCATGTCCTCGAAGCGCTGGCCCCGCCGCCGTTTGTAGGCGGCGATGGCGGCGCACGCCGCGAGGCCGAGCGCGAAGAACGTGAGCCAACCCGCGCCGTGGTGGGCCAGCATGCGCGCGCCCAGCCTCGGCGCCAGGACGTGTCCGCCCCTGATGAAGGCGCGCTTGCAGTGACGGTCCAGCTCGCCCGGCCACGGGCGCAGCGGAGCCTCGTGGATGCGCCCGCCGGGTCCCCACGACGGCATCTTGAGCGCCTGCTCGAGCGTGACCACGCTGCCCCACCACGCGGGGGCCTGGATGTCCTGGTACTTGCCGAAGCCGATGATGAGCAGCCCGGCGACGAACATGCCCGCCATGCGCCGCAGCCGCACGCGCATGGGCCCGGCGACGCAGACAAAGATGCCGTACGCGAAGCCGCACGGCATGACGACGCTCGGATAAAACGCCGCCTGCAAGACCAGGATGCCGAGCGTGAGCTTGTGGCGCCGGCGCAAAAACGCGCCGAGGAACAGCAACACGAGCAGCGGGCCGAAGGAGCGCGCGTAGCCGCCGGCGATGATGCCGTGGAAGTCCGGCGTGCGCACGAGCAGCGCGCAGGCGGCGATGCCGACGAAGTGGTTGGAGCGCGGCGTGACGGCGACGTACATCGCGACGCACGTGACGACGTAGGCGACGAGGTTGAGCGTCTTGGCCGCCCACAAGGGGCCGATCATCGACGACAGCGTGGCCATCAGCGCCCACCACACCGGCGGCGCGTGCATGACGAAGGCGTAGTCGGTGAGGAGGTCGCCCGGCGGGAACGCCCCGCTCACCTTGTAGCGCCAGTACTGCCACACGGCCTGGGCCTGGTCCCCGTCGAGCGCCCACGGGTCGAAGATGCCGTGGAAGCGGATGCGCATCCCGTCGACGAGGAACACGATGAACGCGAGCGTGGTGACGACGACGAGGATGCGGCCGACGAGCGAGTCCGGCCAGTAACGCCACGGCGCAGGTGACGGCGCGGGCGGCGCAGGCGGCGCAGGCGGCGGCGCGTGCTCCGTCGGCGGCGTCGGCGCGGCCTCCGCAGCAGGCCCACCGGCCGGCGGAACGTCGGCGGGGGGCGGGTCCGGCGTCGTCGAGTCGCTCACCGCGCCCGGCTAGCATGCCCGACGTGGCAGCGGAAGGAACGGCGCAGGGCGAGCGCAGCGTCGGTGTCCAGGGCGGCGGTCATCGGGCCGTCGCGGCGCCCTGGGGCGGGGCGCCCTGGGCGCTGCCGGCGCCGACGGGGGCTTCCGGGCCCTGTGCGCGTACCCACGCGCTCAGCTTCTTCATGTCGAGGATCCGGTAGTCCTTCCATGAATAGATGACGGCGGCCGCAGGCGGATGCTCGAGCACCATGCGGCCCTTGGCCGCGGCGAAGATCCGCTCGATCTTGGTCTTCGCCGGCTGGAACATCCAGTGCTCCGTCGAGCGGAGCTTCTGCAGGTTGTAGACGAAGTAGTCGATCTTCTCCCGCTCGCCGAACGCCGCGAGCTCCGTGAACGATGTCGCGTACAGCGCACGTGACTGTTCGACGAGGCGGCGCTCCTGCTCCGCGTACAGGCCCGGGCGGAACGGGTGCGTCATGGTGCGGTTCGACCACGCCGCGTGGTAGGTGAACGCGCCCATGACGTCGGCGACGTAGTTGTCGGACGCGATGGTGGCGTCGAAGGGGAGCTTGCGCATGCGCTCGAACAGCGGCGCCGTGTTCTTGTGGTCCTTGTAGAAGCTCCCCGGGGCGAGGGCGTCGCCGCGGATGAGGAAGGCCGGCAGCACCGTCAAGACGACGGCGACGGCGACGGCGACGGCACGCCGCGGTCCCACCACCGCGCGCGCGCCGCACCACGCGAGCAGCGGAAGCCCGGTCTGCACGAGAAACGGGATCACGTACGTGAGCTGCCGCTGGGGCAGGAAGAACTTGAACGCGAAGAAGCGCGCGATGAAGTAGCCGACCAGAGAGCCGCCGAGGACCGCCCAGAATTGCCACGGGAAGCGCGCGTCTTTGTCGACGTGGACCCCGCGACGGAAGCGCCGCCACCGGTCGACGGCGATGGCGATGCCCGCGAGCGCCGCCGGCACGACGACGAGCAGGGCGTCATGGCGGCGGACGAACGCCCTGATGCTGGCGGGCGCGAGCGTGTCGCCGTTTTCCTTGTAGGAGCGCGCGAACTGCGCGGTGATGCTCGGCAGCCACGGGCGCAGCGGCACCTCGCCGAAGCGGCCGCCCTTGTGCCACGCCGGCATCTTGTCCGCCTGCTCGACGGTGACGAGCGGGCCCCACCAGTCCGGCGACTTGAGGTCCTGGTACTTGCCGAGCGCGATGATGAGCAGCCCGGCCACGAGCATGCCCGCCATGCGCCGCCGGCGGTCGCGCATCGTCGGGCCCGCGAGCACCGTATAGGCGCCGTAGGTGAGGCCGCATGCCATGGCGATCACCGGATACAGACCGGCGGAAAGAACCAGCACGAACAGGCAGAGCAGGTGGCGCTTCTCGAGGAACGCCGCCAGGAACGCCACGCACAACACGGGCCCCCAACTGCGCGCGATGCCCGTGCCGAACACGATCCACATCTCGGGGTTGCGCGCGACGATGAAGCCCGCGGCGATGCCGAGGAGCCACTCGCCGGAGTGCTTCCCGACGACGTAGACGACGCCGACCATGAGCAGCGCCCACGCGAGGATGTGCGTGATCTTTGCCCCCGTGAGCGGGAGCAGGAACGTGGACAGCAGCGCCATCCACGCCCGCTGAAACGGCGGCGAGTGATAGGCGAACGCGTAGTCCGTGAGGAGCTGGCCGGGCGGCAGCGCGCCATGCACGTGGTAGCGCCAGTATTGCCAGGCGCCCTGGATCTGATCGCCGTCGACGGCGTACTCGCCCCACGCCCCGGCAAAGCGCAGCGAGAGCATCTTGAGGAAGTACGCCGCGAGGAGCATCGCGCCGACCACACGCGCAATCCGCCAACGACACTCGCTCGCGCTCACGTCCATGACGCCGGCGTTGTGACACAACCCGCGCCCCGCGTCAGCCGACCTGTCACGGGCGGGCATTGTCGAGGGCCGCCGCCTTGCGTAGCTCGGGGCCATGGCCAACCCCGTCAACGTCTCGATCATCGGCGGCGCCGGCTACGGCGCGGCGGAGCTCCTCCGGCACCTCGTGGTGCGCAAGGACGTGAACGTCCTGTGCGTGTCGTCCAAGGACCACATCGGAAAACCCGTGGGCGAGGTGCACAAGACGCTCGCGGGCTTCACCGACCTGAAGCTCGTCGACGTGCCGCCGGCGGAGGCGGCCAAGGGCGCCGACGTGGTGTTCCTCGGGATGCCGCACAAAGTGACCGCCAAGGTGGCCATGGAGCTGTTCCCGCTCGACGTGAAGATCATCGATCTGAGCGGGGACTTCCGCCTGCGCTCGCTCAAGGACTACGACCGCGACTACGCCCCCGGCCACCCCTGCCCCGAGCGCCTGGGCACGTTCGTCTACGGCCTGCCAGAGCTTCACCGTGAGGCCATCAAGAAGGCCAGGCACGTGGCGTCGCCGGGCTGCTTCGCCACCTGCATCGCCACCGGCCTCATCCCTCTCGCCAGGCGCGGCCTGTTGAAGGACGTCAACGTGCGAACGGTGGCGATGACGGGCTCGTCGGGCTCGGGGCAGAACCCGCAGGAGGGGACACACCACCCGGTGCGCTCCAAGAACCTCAAGCCCTACAAGGTGCTCACGCACCAACACCGCAGCGAGATCGTGCAGACCCTCGGCGACGCCGGCGCGTCCGCCGTCGCTCTCGACATGGTGCCCATCTCGGCGCCGCTGTCGCGCGGCATCCTGGCCATCTCGCAGATCGATCTTCCCGAGGGCCACACGCGCGACTCGCTGCACGCGCTGTACCGCGAGGTCTACGAGGGCGAGCGCCTCCTGCGCGTGCTGCCGCTCGGCCGCGTGCCCGAGGTGGCGGCGGTGTCGGGCACCGCCCGCATCGAGCTCGGCCTCGAGACGCGCGTCGACGAGGAGACCGGCAAAAAGACTCTGTGCGTGATGAGCGCCATCGACAACCTGGTGAAGGGCGGCGCCGGTCAGGCCATCCAATCGTTCAACCTGATGATCGGCGTCGACGAGCTGACCGGCCTCGATCAGCCGGGCCTGTGGCCATGACGTCGCCGCCTGCGACGGACAAGGCGCCGCGCCACGAAGCGGGGCGTGCAGCGGGCTCGACGGTGGTGGTCAAGGTCGGCGGCGACGTCCTCCTCGACGACGCGCAACGCCGGGGCCTCGGCGACAACGTGCGCGAGCTCGTCCACGGCGGGGCCCGCGTGGTGATCGTCCACGGCGGCGGGCCGCAGGCGACGGCGCTTCAGGAGCGCGTCGGCCTCAAGGCCGAAAAGGTCGCCGGGCGCCGGATCACGTCGCCGGCGGATCTGGTGGTCGTCGAGCAGGCCATCTGCGGCGAGGTCAACGTCGGCATGGTCTCCGCGCTCCTCGCCGCCGGCGTGCGCGCCTTCGGCTGCCACGGCGCCTCCGGCGGCATGGTGCGCGCCGTCAAGCGACCGCCGGCGAAGGTCGCCGGCGCCGAAGCCCCCGTGGACTTCGGCGAGGTCGGCGACGTCACGCGCGTCGACACGGCCCCGCTCGAGGCGCTCCTCGCCTGCGGCCTCGTCCCGGTGGTGGCCACCCTCGGCGTCGACGACAGCGGCCGCATCTTCAACATCAACGCCGACACGGTCGCCGCCGCCGTGGCCGGGGCGCTCTCCGCCGACGCGCTCCTGCTCGTCACCGCCGTGGGCGGCGTCTTTCGCGACCTCGCCGATGCGTCGACGCGCCTTCGCACGCTCACGCCCGCAGACGCGCGCGCCCTCATCGCCGACGGCACCGTCCAGGGCGGCATGATCCCCAAGGTGGAGGAGGCGCTCGGCATCCTCGATCAAGGCGTCGGCGCCGTCGCCATCGTCGGTGCCCAGGACCAAGGCGCCTTCCGCTCGGCCCTGGCCGGCGACGGCGCGCGCGGCACGCGCTTCGCTCGCTGACACGCCACGCGATCAGTCGGCGTGCATCACGGCGCCGCACAGCGAGTTGTGCAGGGCGTCGGCCACGCCGAGGCAGAGCACCGCGAGCGGCTTGCCGTCGAGGTAGGTGATGCCCGCGACGGCGCGCGGATGCACCTCGCACTGCGCGGGCTCGCCGGCGATTGTGCAGCGCACGGGCCGGCCCTCGCTGCCGTCGCCGAGCGCGTCGAGCGTGGCCGCCACCGCGTTCGTGGCGTCCTCCATTCGTCCGTAGCGTCGCCAGGACATCGTGACGCCGTCCTTGCAGCTCGCGTCGCCCCCGCCGGGGACGAGCTTGGCCTTGCACGTCGTCGGCACCGACAGCGAGCGGCCGAAGACCGTCACCGGGACCTTCTCCTCGTGCGGCGCCGCGGCGCCCTCCGACGACGCGCTCGCCTCGGCGGCGGGCGGCTCGAGCCCGGTCGACAGGAACGCCCCCACCAGGGCCTTGCAGCGCTCGTAGCCGGCCTCGGGCGACGCGCACCACACCTCCTGCACGTCGTCGTTGGACACGCTGCGCACCGTGCCGATCACGGCGCCCTCGGGCGCGGCCGTGGCAGGGTCGAGGATGCGCGCGCGATCCAGGAGGCCGCTCGGGCCCTCGGTGGCGACGACGATTCGATCCCACTCGAGCTTCCCGCCGAGCGTCTGCGCCATGCCGTAGGCCTCGGCGCGATAGCGCGGCTCCGCCGCCGTCGCCTTGCGCGACTTGACCGCGAAGGTCACCTCGCCACCGCAGCGCATGCGCACTACGCCGTCGCTGCCGCCGGGGTCACACCCGTCCAGGAGCCTGCCGAGCGGCGCCAGGCCCACCGGCAAGTCGCGCGTGGTGCCGGCCGTGCTCGTCGCGCACGCCGCCGCGGCCACGGTCACGCAAAGAGCCACGACCTCTCGAAGGGCGCGGCGACGGTTGAGTCCCATCGCTGTGGACGCTAGCACGCGCCCATGAACACTGCGGGCCCCCCGGGCGACGACGACGGCGCCACACCGGACGAGCTCTTGCTCGAGCTCATGGACCTCGTCGCGCTCGCGTTTCCGGCACCGTTGTTCGAGATGACCGTGAGCTTCGTCCCCAACGAGGATGGCCGGCGCCCGGCGCTCGCGAACCTCGACGGCAAGGGGCGCCCCGACAGCCCCAAGCGTCCCGACCTCGGGCACAACGACAACAAGGTCCTCGACGCCATCAACGCGCTCCTGCGCGACTTCGTCGACGCCACGTACCTCGGCGGCGGCGTCCGCCCGCTGGAGGGACGCATCGACATCAAGGCCGGCGACGACGGCGACCGCTTCGTCGAGCTCAAGGACGAGACCGGCGCCGTGCTCATGACCCGCCGCTTCGACAAGAGTGAGCTGCGCTGGCTGTTCTGGACCGCCCCGCTGTTCGCGGCGCTCGAAGCGACCGAGGCGCAAGAGCGCGCGCAGCGCGAGGCGCTCGACGCGGCGCTGAAGGCGTACGCGTCGTTTCGCATCGACATGCAGCAGGGAACGATCGAGTTCACGGGCGCCGCCGGGGGCAAGCAGTTCGCGTTCGAGCTCGTGGGGTCCTGGGCCGACGAGAGCAAGCGCTTCTTGTGGGGCTGGGCCAACGAGCAGGCGCCGGCGTCGGTGCGCAAGCGGGTCGACGCGCTGCGGGCGGCGTCGACGGGCGAGGGGCTGCGGGCGCTCACCGAGGAGAGCTTCGGCTGCCCCGAGGGCACCGCCGACCGCCTCGCGCGCCACGCCGCCGTGAAGATCGGCGCGACGGGCCTCTACCGCGCGCCGTTTTCGTCTTCCCAGGGGAAGGGGTTCATGTACCTGGCGCTGTTCGATGCCGCTTAGAGCGAGAAGATCAGGTAGCGCAGGACGAGGTCCTCGGGGCCGTCGAGGTCGGCGGTGCAGGCGCCGTCGAGGCACGAGAAGCCCGAGTCGCAGTCGGTCTGCTGGGAGCACAGCCGGGAGGCGTCCTGCTCCTGGTGGAACGACGTGAAGATCACGTGGCCGAGGCCGTCACTGAAGCCGACGGTCATCGGCGTGTTCGGGATGATCTCGCCGGCGTTCACGTGCACCCGCTCGTCCGCTTGCAAGAACGTCGTCACACCGGGGGCCACCTGGGTCACCACGGCGAAGTTGTCGAACTTGAAGTCGACGTCGACGTTGTCGGCCCCCAGGTACTGCTCGAGCCCGGGCTCGAGGACGCGCGCGTTGTAGATCTGCTCCCCGGCGCCGTGCTCCGCGGACGAGTTCTCCGTGTCGTCACCGAGGAAGTTGATCTTCTCGGGCCACACCTGCTCGACGAGGTCGTAGGCCCAGTCGCTCACGTAGAGCGAGCCGCCGCCCTCGACGTATTCGCGCAGGTTCTGCTTCACGTTGGCCGCGAGGCCGAACTGGAAGTTGCTCTCGTCGGCGCCGCAGTTCACGAACACCGCGTCGTAGGTCTCGAGCGTCTCCTTCACGCCGAACGCGTCCTGCGTCCAGTCGTCGCTGAAGTCGATGGGGTTGCCCTCCACGAGGTCGGGCTGGATCCCCATGCGATCGAGCACGTGCTCGATGCGGTCGAAGATGCCCTTGACCACGAGGTATTTGCGGCCGTCGTCGGGGTGCAGCGGCTGGCAGCCGACGCTGGCGGTGAGGTCGACGCCGTCGGGGTTCTGCCCGATCGTCGGCACCTGCACGTTGTCCCAGACGAACGAGAAGCCGCCCTTCTCCGCGCGCACAGACACGGTGCGGGTGCCGTCGGTGGGGATGCCGGCGATGACGAAGCTGCCGTCGTCGATGGTCTCGTCCTCGTAGGTGATGCCGTCGATGGCCTGCGTGACGAAGACGTGGGCGCCGGCGAGCGGGCCGCCGGGGTCGCCGGGGTTGTCCGTGCCGCAGAGGGTGCCGACGATCATGCCCGTGGTGAGCGGATCGTAGGGCTCGCAGGTGATGTCCTGATCCTCGAGGAGCGTCGGCTCGCCGTGGTCGGGGGTGACCTCCTGCACATCGACGCGAAAGGTCTTCTGAAAGCCCGCGGCGCGCACGTAGACGATCTGCGGGCCGGCGGGGACGCCGTCGAGCTCGAAGGTGCCGTCGTCGGGGTTGGTGTCGGTCTCGAGCGTGGTGCCGTCCGACAGCAGCACCGTGACGGTGCCGTCGGTGACGTAGTCGCCGGTGTGGCGGTTGCAGATCTGCCCGACGATGACGCCCTTGCCCGGCTCCTCCGGCAGGTCGCGGCAGGCGGGGTCGGTGAGCTGAGAGTCCTCGAGCGCCACGACCTCGACGTCGGAGATGTCGTTTTCGAAGACGTCGGGGACCTTCACGTGCACGTTCACGGTGGTCACGGGGAGGCCGCCCACCTTGAAGAAGCCGTTTTCGTCGGCGCTGACGGTCTTTTCGCCGTCCTTCTTGGTCTTCGGGTTGGTGAACGACGCCGTGATCTCCGCGCCCGCCGCAGGGATGCCCGTCACCGGGTTACAGACCTGACCCGTGACGCCGCCCGAAAGGCCGACGACGGTGTCGTCGCGGCAGCCGCTCAGCGCGACCAGGGCCGCGACCATCACGAGCGGGGGACAAGCCCCCGCGCCACGTCCAAGTCCGGTGAGCATCCCGTACCTCCGCACTCTTGAAGTATCCGCGGGATCGACGGCCGCGTGTGTACGCGGTTCGTCCGTGGGTCCCTGTGGGTCGGGGGCGCACGATGTGGGCGCGCTCAGGGCGCGCACGTCGACACGTCGCCGGCGCCGTTGCCGAAGAACTCGTTGCCGGCGGCCGCGAAGTCCGGGATGGGCGCGCCGGGCTCGTCGCACGACACGACGATCCCGAAGTTCTCGTTGTCGCGCAGGGTGTTGTTCTCCACCACCGGCGGCGTCGCCGTCGACGAGAGGCCGAACACCCCGAGGCCCTGGATGCCCCGCTCGATGATCGTGTGCTGCACCTGGGACGGCTGCCCCGACTCCACCGCGAAGACGTTGAGCCCGCCCTCGCCGGCGGCGCCGAAGCCCGCCGCGAGGCCCGTCTTGGACGTGAACAGGATGGGGGCCTCGGCCGTGCCGAGGGCGTCGACGCGCCCGGCGCGATCGGTGTCGATGCGCGACGCGGGGTTCAGCCGCACGAGCGCCCCGGCCTCGATGGTGAGCGTGGCGCCGGCGGAGACGGTGATGGTGGCGGGGACGAAGTGCGGCCCGTCGATGCACTGCCAGGTCTCGTCGGCGTCGATGGTGGCCTTGTCGTGGCTGACCTCGGGCAGCTTCTCGATGCATTGCTCGGCGCAGTCGGCGAGCAGCAGGAAGAACTTGCCGTCACAGCGCAGGAGCTTCTCGTCCTCACAGACCTCGTTGCCCGCGTCCGCGCAGGGCTGCCCGATGAGCGAGTCGGGTGGGCACGCGCTCATGACGAGCACAACCAGGGGAAGCGAGAGCGCGAGGAGCCTCATGGCGCGAGCATACGAGAGTCGCGGGCGCCGGGTCTCACGGGGCGACGCAGGTCTGGACCGTGACGTTCTGGGCGCCGGGGGCGCTGGCGACGTCGCAGGCGCTGCCGAACAGATCGATGCTGCTCGGGCCGGTGATGTCCCAGCCGTTCTGGCGGCTCGGGTCGCGGGTGAGGGCCTGCGCGCCGACGCGCACGGTCACCGTGTGGACGGCGTTGAGGTCCACGCCGGGGACCTCGACGTGGCACGCGAGCACCTGCTGCGTGATGGCGTCGAGGGCGCTCTCGAGCGCCGCCTGGTTGTTGGCGGCGTAGTAGTGCTGCGGGCCGGACAGCGCGGTGCCGCCGCTGTCCGCCATGGCCGAAAGCACGCTGTCGAAGGCGGCCACGCCAAGGACGCCGATGACGAACGTCTTCACGCCGAGGTCGCGGATCTGCTGGACCTGCGTGAGCGTGTTGAGGTCGTCGAGGCAGTTGACGTTCTCGCAGGAGCCGTCGGCGGCGTCGTCGGGGTTGGTGCAGGTGCAGAACTGGCCGTCGAGCGAGGTGTTGCAGTTGGGGCCGCCGTCGGTGGCGAGCAGCACCGCGAGCGGCCGCGGGTGCGTCGGGTCGTCGCCGTTGAGCGTGTTCTGCACGATGTTGCGCGCGCGCGCCAACGTCACCGCCGTGGGCGTGCCGCCGCTCGGCGTGGTGTTGTCGAGCTGCGAGCCGATCGACGACGCGTTGTTGGTCCCGAGCCCGAGCACCTGACTGCCCTCGTCACAGACGTCGACGCCGACGTTGGCGCCGGGGTACAGCATCAGCCCGAACTGCACGCGGCTCTGCAACTGCGTGGTGACGCTCTCGAGCGCGAAGCGCATCGAGTCCCACTTCCGGGTGCCGCCGTCGTCGTTCTCCTGCATCGAGCCGGAGCGATCGACGACCAGAAGGATGCGGCCGTCGGACGCGACGTCGGGCTGGTTCTGCACCTCGTTGCACACGTCCTGCGGCTGCGGGCAGTTGAGCTCCTGGATGAACGCGGTCTGGAACGGCTCGACCACGACGCCCGGGAACGTGCGCTCGAAGCCCGTCCGGTGCGCGCGCACGCTGTACGTGCCGGGCACGACCTGGTTGAAGTCGAAGCGCCCCTGATCGTCGCTCTGCGTCGTCGACAGCGTCGTGCCCGACGCGATGAGGTCGACGGTGCCGACGAAGCGGCCGCCGGCGTCGGTGTCGCAGATCTCGCCCTCGATGCGGCCGACCTCGGGGCGATCGGCGCAGTTGCTCGGGTCCGTGACCTGCGCGAGCTGACCGGCGACGACGCCGACGTTGATTTGCGAGTAGTGGAACGTGTCCTTGACGACGTCGACCTTGTAGTCGTCCGGCTGCAGGCCGTTGATCTCGAACTGACCCGAGGTGTCGGTGACATCGGTGAAGACCTCGCCGCCGCTCATCTTCTGGACGCTCACCTGGGCGCCGACGAGGTTGCCGTTGCCCGAGGCGTCCTCGGGGTCGCAGAAGGAGCCGACGATGCCGCCCTCGGTGGCGCTCACGGGGTTGCAGTCGGCGGCGAGGTCCAGGGTGAAGGTCTCCCCGGCGACGATGTCGACGGCGAACGCGCGCTGGTAGCCGGCGCCGCGGATCTGCACGACCTGCGGGCCCTCGGGCACACCGTCGAGCTCGAAGTTCCCGTCCGCATCGGTGGTGGCGACCATCGGGCCGTCGGGGAGCTCGACGATGACCTGCGCGTCGGAGACATAGTCACCCGTGTGGCGGTTGCAGACCTGACCGACGAGGTTGCCTCCGCTGCCCGGGGGCGGGCGATCGCGGCAGGCGGTGTCGGTGTTGGTGAAGTTGGTGTCGTCCGGGTTCACGAGCGCGTCAACGGTGCGCACGACGCCGTCGAGGGTGGCGGTGACCGTGTACGTCCCCTCGGGCACGCGGGTGAAGATGTAGCCGCCGGCGCCGTCGGTGACGGAGTCGCGCGTGACCGGCCCGTCGATGTGCACGGCCGCGTTCACGAGGCCGATGCCGCTGTCGGGATCGCAGACGGTCCCCTTGAGATCGCCGGGGATGCCGCCGAGGTTCTCACCGCAGTTGCAGCCGTTCACGACGACCGCGGCGAAGGGGGCGAGGAGCAGCGCGCGACGAAGGGACATGGGGACGCTCCGTGGGCGGCACCCGGACGGGCCCGCCCCCCGAGTATCGCCGGTCTCGCGGGCGAAACGGCGGCTTCTCCCCCCCCTGACGGATGACTCACCCGACGTAGCGTGCTTGAGGCCGGATCAGGCGCCCCACCTGGCGCTGTTCTCGCACATGGGCGCACCAGCCAACGATCCGAGAGCACGCGAACACCGACGAGAAGAGCGCTCGATCGATGCCCACCGCCTCCAGCAGCACCGCTGTGAAAAATTCCACATTCGCCTTCAGCGGCCGCTCGGGGTGCCTGCGCGCGAGCGCCGCTTCGGCCTCGCGCTCGACGGCGCGCGCGAGCGCCAGCCGCGCCGAGGGATCGCCGGCGAAGCGCTCGAGGGCCTGCTCGAGGACGAACGCGCGCGGATCGCGCACGCGATAGACGCGGTGGCCCATGCCCATGATGCGGCGGCCGGCGTCGAGCTCGCCCTCGATCCACGCGCGCGCGTTGTCGGGCGTGCCGACGGCGTCGAGCATATCGAGCACGGGCCCCGGCGCGCCGCCGTGCAGCGGCCCCTTGAGGGCGCCGACGCCGGCGACGAGCGCCGAGCGGAGGTCACTGCCCGTGGACGCCACCACGCGCGCCGCGAACGTCGACGCGTTCATCCCGTGATCGACGACGGTGACGAGGTACGTGTCGAGCGCACGCACCGCAGCCGCCGACGGCTCGCGGCCGGTGAGCATCCGCAGCAGATCGTGCGCGTGGCTCGCCGACGGGTCCGGCGCCGCGCCGCCGGGGTGCGCCCACGCGCCGGCCGTGACGGCGACGAGCCCGACGGCGTCCCACGCGCCGTCGGGATCGTCGCGGCCGGGCTGTGCGAGCGCGGCCCGCAAGGCCTCCATGGGCTGGCCGCGCCCCTCGCCGGCGGCGCCGAGGCGGGCGGCATCCCCGCGGGCGGCGCCCAGGCGGGCGCGGGCTTCGGCGGGGGTGACGTCGAGGAAGAGGGCGCAGACGTCCTCGAAGCTCGACGAAGGAGCGAGGTCCTCGACGGAGCGCCCGCGCAGAATCAAGCGACCGGCGGCGCCGTCGACGTCGGAGAGCGCGGTCTCGGCGACGACGACGCCTTCGAGACCGCTGCTGGTGGGGATGCCTGCCATGAAATCCTCCCGGGCGATTTTGAGAGAGCATCACAAGCTTTACATGACTATGCAATGTTGATAGATAGTAAATGTTTAAGGGAACGCGCGTAAGCTGATCTCGGGCCCTTGACGCCCGTGCTGTCGAACGCGCTCGAGGAGGGTCACGGGATGGGCGACCAGCAGGGCAGCAAGGGCAGCAAGGCCAGTAGGAGCAGCAAGGCGTTGGCGGGGCTCGTCGCGGATGACCTCGCGGCGCGCGTGCTCCTCCAGCCCGGCGCGACGCTCGAGGCCGCCCTGCGCGCGGCAGGGGAGGAGGTGGAGCCCGCCCTCGCCGCGCTGTCGCCGCGGTGGAGCGCGCTCCTCACGGCGCGCGGCAAGCTCCGAGACCGTCCGCCCGAGCTGGTCCCGGTCCGGACCGGGGGCGAGGAGCGCGCGGCGTTCGGGGAGACGCTGAGCGCGGGCGAGGCCGCGGCGCTCCTCGGCATCAAGAAGCAGACGCTCTACGTGTACGTGAGTCGGGGGCTGCTGCGGTCGGCGCGCGTGCGCGGCGGCACCGCGCGCCGCTACCTGCGCGACGACGTGATGCGCTTGAAGGCGCGCAGCGACGTGCGCGCGGGGCGCCCGCTCTCCGCAGTCGGGGCGCTCCACTACGGCGCGCCGGTGATCGACTCGACGATCACGCTCATCGACACCGAGCGCGGCCCCGTGTACCGCGGACACGAGGCCACGGCGCTGGCGCGGCGAGGCGTGAGCGCCGAGCAGGTCGCGCGCCTGTTGTGGACCGGCGCGCTCCCCCCGGAGCCCGTGCGCTTTCGCTCACTCCACCCGCGCGTGCCGAGGATGAAGCTCGTCGAAGACGCGCCCACGCCGCTGGCGCGCATCGAGGCGGCCCTGTTCTTCCTCGGGCGCTCCCTGCCCCGCTACGCGGTGCCGGACGAGACCAAGATCGCGGAGGACGTCCTGCAGACCGTGCGCGACGTCGTCGGCGTCGGGCACCCGGCGGCGGACGCGGTGCTCGCCGACCACGAGCTCAACCCGTCGACGTTCGCCGCGCGCGTGGCCGCGTCGACGGGGGCGAGCCTCATCGCGTGCCTGCAGGCGGCTGTGGCCACCTTCAGCGGGCCGCGCCATGGCGGCGCCTGCGATCGCATCGAGGCGCTGCTCGACGAGATCGGGCGCCCGGGGCGCGCGCGCGACGTGGTGAAGGGGCGGCTCGCGCGCGGCGACGACGTGCCGGGCTTCTTCGCCGGCATCTACACCACCACCGATCCCCGTTCGGCGGTGCTGCTCGAGCAGGCCGAGGCGAAACGTCCGGGAGCGCACGCGGCGCACGCGCTCATCGCGGCCATGAAGGAGATCGGCGGGCCGCAGGCGCCGGGGCCGTCGGTGGACCTGGCGCTCGTCGCGCTCGCGCGCGGCGCCGGTTGGCCCCGCGGCGTGGCCACGGCGGTGTTCGCGGCGGCGCGGATGAGCGGGTGGATCGCCCACGTGCTCGAGCAGCGCGGCAGCGCCGACGTGCTGCGCCCGCGCGCGCGCTTCACCGGGAGCCGTGACGGCGCTTGAGGGCCTCGAGCTCGTCGAGGGTCTTCGGCCAGTCCCGCTTCATCAGGCGTGACAGCGCGCGGTCGGCGAGCAGCTTCCCGCCCGTCTGGCACGTCGCGCAGTAGTTCGTCTCGTTGTCCGCGTAGGCGATGCGCTGGACCGGCGCGCCGCACACCGGGCACGGCTTGCCTGCCCTGCCGTGCACCGCCATCTCGGGCCGAAACGCGGTGACCTTCTCCGGCAGCGGCTTGCCCGGGTCGTCCCGGCGCAGCCTGTCGGTCCACTCGATGAGGACCGCGCGCACGGCGTCGAAGAGGCTGCGCAGCGCGGCCTCTTCGAGGGACGTGCTCATCGCCACCGGCGACAGACGCGCGCGGTGGAGGATCTCGTCCGAGTACGCGTTGCCGATGCCGGAGAAGGTGCGCGGGTCGGTGAGCGACCGCTTGAGGGTGTGGCGCTCGGCCACGAGCGCGTCGCGGAATTCCTCGAACGAGCAGGTGAGCACCTCGACGCCACCGGGGTCGTGCTCGGCGAGCGCCTCCTCCCCGCGAACCAGGTACAGCGACGCGCGCTTCTTCTGGCTCGCCTCGGTGAGCGTGAGCGTGCCGGCGGCCCGGTCGTCGTCGTCGGCAAAATCGAACGCGGCGACGCCGATCTTGCCGGGGATCCTCGCGCCCGGCTCCCGCCACTGCAGGCGGCCGGCGATCATCAAGTGGAGGACGACGAAGAGCTCGCCTTCGAGCGCAAAGACGATCCGCTTGCCGAGCCGGCGCACCCCCAACACCCGCCGCCCGACCACCTCTGCGATCGGTGGGTCCACGCTGCGGAGCAGGAACGGCGAGGCGAGCCGGATACCCGACACGACCAAGCCGCCCGCGAGCCTCTCCAGGCGTTCCACGTACACCGTGATGTCCGGTAGCTCCGGCATGCCCCTCCTCACCCCCGGCCACCGTGTTTCTTGCATAAGCGCCGTTCGCAGACGACCATGGCCGCGCATGCCCCCTGCCCGCGCCAACAAGCGGAGATACGTCCGCACCCGGGCGCAGAACCTTGTCGCCCACCTGCGCGTGGGTGATCGCCTGATCCAGGCGCCCGTCGATGACATCTCGATGGGCGGGATGCTCGCCCGCACGCAGGAGTCCATCGCCATCGGCACCGCCGTGATGTTCGACCTCGCGCGGCCGGGCCTGAAGAAGCCGCTGCGGCTTTTGGGCGTCGTGGTCGACACCCGCGTCGGCCGCGGCCTCGGCATCCGCTTCGACGGGCTCGATCGCGACGCCGGCGATCGCCTCGGCGAGCTCATCAAGGACCTCGGCGGCATGACGTCGTCGCTGCTCGTCGACCGGCCTGACAATCCTCCGCACGCCCCCGCCGTGGCAAAGGCGCCGACGCCGATGCCCACGCCGGCCGCGACGCCGCCAGCGTCTCCGGCGCCGGCGGCCTTCAACCGCACGGGGCTCACCGGCACCTTCTCGGCTCCTCCCGGCGCGGGCTCGACGGAGCTCGAGCTCAAGCTCCAGGCGCAGATGCGCTCGATGGTGATGGAGCTCGGCCGCCTCCAGGAGCTGGTGCAGCAGCGGGAGAAGGAGCTTCACGACGCGCGCTCCGAGATTCGAACGGCTGCGGGCGGAGACCGCCTCCGGCGACGCGGCGCAACGCGTCGTGGGCAAGCTCGAGATCGAGAAGAACAAGCTCGAGGCGCAGGTGGCAGACGTGCGCTCGCGCATCAAGGTCGACGCCGACATCGTCCAACGCGAGGCCGAGCAAGCAGTCGCCGCGATGGGGCGCATGCTCGAAGCCGTCAAGCGCCTCAAGTGAGGGGTTGACACCCCGGACGTCGACGGGAGACTCGCGGGTGGAGGTCTCCATGAACGGCGAGCGGCTCAAGAATTTCGTGGACGGTGCGTGGGTGGAGTCGTCGGGCACGGCGACGGTGGACGTGAAGAACCCGGCCACCGGGAAGACGCTCGCGCAGACGCCGATGTCGACGGCGGCGGACGTCGATCGTGCCGTGAAGGCCGCGCAGGCCGCGTTCCCGGCGTGGCGGGCGACGCCCCCGGTCCAGCGCGCGCGCTACCTGTTCAAGCTGAAGACCCTCCTCGACGAGCACAAGGAGGAGATTGGCCGCATCTGCACCACCGAGCACGGAAAGACGCTCGCCGAAGCCCAAAGCGACGTCGGCCGCGGCGTCGAGAACGTCGAGCACGCCTGCGGGATGCCGACGCTGATGATGGGGCAGGCGCTCGAGGACGTCGCCGGCGGCATCGACTGCGCGTCCTGGCGTCAACCCCTCGGCGTGTTCGCGGCCATCACGCCGTTCAACTTCCCGCCGATGGTCCCGCTCTGGTTCCTCCCGTACGCGGTGGCCTCGGGCAACTGCTTCGTCCTGAAGCCGAGCGAGCAGGTGCCGCTCAGCCAGCGGCGCATCTTCGAGCTCATCGAAAAGGCGGGCTTCCCCAAGGGCGTGGTGAACCTCGTGAACGGCGGCAAGGACGTCGTCGAGGGCTTCTGCTCGCACGAAGGCATCGCCGGCGTCTCGTTCGTCGGCTCCACCAAGATCGCGCGGCTCGTGTACGAGACCGCGTCCAGGAACGGCAAGCGCGTCCAGGCCCTGGGCGGCGCCAAGAACTTCCTCCTCATCGACGACACCGCCGTGATGGAGCAGGCCGTGCAGAACGCCTGCGACTCCGGCTACGGCTGCGCGGGCCAGCGCTGCCTGGCCGGCTCCACCGTCGTCGCCATCGGCTCCGCCTACGACAAGGTGCGGGAGCTCCTGACGAAGCTCACCAACAACGTCGTCGTCGGTGACGGGCTCGATCCCAAGTCCACCATGGGCCCGGTGATCTCGCAGGCGGCCCGCGACCGCATCGCCGGCATGATCCAGAAGGGCGTCGACGAGGGCGCCGAGCTCCTCGTCGACGGCCGCACCTTCAAGCCCGCCGCGGGCTACGAGGGCGGCTTCTGGCTCGGGCCCACGCTGTTCGACAAGGTCAACCCCAAGATGACCATCGCGCAGCAGGAGATCTTCGGGCCGGTGATCAACCTGATGCGCGCCGACAACGTCGACGACGCCATCGGCCTCATGAACTCGGTGCCGTACGCGAACGCCGGCTCCATCTACACGTCGTCGGGCAAGAACGCGCGCACCTTCAAGCAGAAGGCGCATCCGGCCATGCTCGGCGTGAACATCGGCGTGGCGGCGCCCATGGCCTTCTTCCCCTTCGGCGGCGCCAAGCAGTCCATGTTCGGCGACGTGAAGGCCCACGGGCCCGACGCCGTGCAGTTCTACACGGATCGCAAGGTCGTCATCTCGCGCTGGTTCTGACGTGATGGTCGCGTGGGCTCTGGTGGCCGCGTTGAGCGCCCAGAGCCCCGACCCGTCCGACGTCGATCCGGCGCGGGGGCCGCCGGACGCGGCGCTTGTCCCGGGCGCTTCCACGCTCCGCGTGGTGGTCCTCCCGATTGAGAGCGAAGAGCTCTCCGACGAGGACACCGGGCTGCTGCGCCGCCTGATCGGCATCGAGGTGCAAAAGGCGGGGCTCACCCTCGTCGACAGCGCCGCCGCCGACATCTCCGTCACCGTGACGCACACCGTGTTCGCGGACGCCGACGTCGTCACCGTCGAAGCCGTGGACGTCGCGCAGCGCGCGCGCTTTTCGAACGCGGTGTCCACGCGCGAGCGCGGCGAGCTGCCGGAGAAGCTCGGCCCCGTCGTCGCCGAGGTGCTCAAGCGCGCCGTCGCGGCGCTGCCGCCGCTGTTGCGCCCCGACCTGAAGGCCCAATTCGCCGACGCGCACCTGGGCATCTGTCACGGCGCCGGCGGCTGGTTCTTCTGTGACGACGTGCATCGCGCGGTCACCGAGAACGAATTCGTGCGCCGCTACCGCGCGGAGACCCAGCGCCACGACCTCGACACGGCGGAGGTCGATCGGGACCCGAGCTACGAGCCCTGGATCTTCATCATCGGCGGCGGCGCCACGGCCGTCGCCACCGTGGGCGCCACCGTCGCCATCGGCAGCACCACCGAGGGCCAGGCCTTCGCGCGCCAGTCCGACGACACCTGGGTCGTCCTGCCGGTGCTCGGCCTCAGCGCCTCCCTGAGCCTGCTCGTCTATGGCGCCCTCGAGCTCGACGACGCCGGCTCCATCCACGACGGCACCGAGCTCGACCACGTCCTCGACGAGCCCACCGCCCAGACCGCCGTGCGCGCCTACGATGACGCCCTGCGCCGCCGCCTCATCCACGACGCGCGCTGACGGTTCCCGCCGGGGCTGGATCGGAGCCGTCACCGTGCTACGACGCGGCGTCTCAGGAGGAAGTCATGGCGCGCAAGGTCATCGGTGGTCTCATCCAGTGCAGCAACCCGCTCAACGACCCCTCGGCGTCGGTGGACGCGGTGAAGAAGGCGATGCACGAGAAGCATCTCGCCTTCGTCCACGAGGCCGGCAAGAAGGGCGTGCAGATCCTCTGCCTCCAGGAGATCTACAACGGTCCGTACTTCTGCCCGTCCAAGGACCCCAAGTGGTGTGACCAGGCCGAGTCCATCCCCGGCCCCACCGTCGAGGAATTCCAGAAGCTCGCCAAGCAGTACGGGATGGTCATCATCGTGCCCATCTACGAGCGCGAGATGGCCGGCGTCTACTACAACTCCGCCGCCGTCATCGACGCCGACGGCAGCTACCTCGGCAAGTACCGCAAGAACCACATCCCGGACGTGAACCCGGGCTTCTTCGAGAAGATGTTCTTCAAGCCGGGCAACCTCGGCTACCCGACGTTCCAGACCAAGTTCGCCAAGGTCGGCGTGTACATCTGCTACGACCGTCACTTCCCCGAGGGCGCACGCCTGCTCGGCCTGCACGGCGCGGAGATCGTGTTCAACCCGTCGGCGACGGTGGCCGGGCTCTCCGAGTACCTGTGGAAGCTCGAGCAGCCCGCCCACGCGGTCGCCAACGGCTACTTCATCGCCGCCTCCAACCGCGTCGGCACGGAAGCGCCGTGGAACATCGGTGAGTTCTACGGCCAGAGCTACTTCTGCGACCCGCGCGGCCAGATGCTCAAGGTCGGCTCGCGCGACAAGGACGAGCTCGTGGTCGCCGAGATGAACCTCGACCTGATCGAGGAGGTCCGCCGCACGTGGCAGTTCTTCCGCGACCGCCGCCCCGAGACCTACGACGACCTCGTGAAGCAGCTCCCCTGAGCCGTTAGACAAGAAGATGACGACAATCCGCACCCTCGAGCTTCGCGGCACCGACCCCGCCCGCTGGGGCGAGCAGCACGGCGAGAGCTTCAAGAGCGACATCCGCGCCCTCTACGACATCCGCCTCGCGCTCACCCTCGGGCGCACGGACTTGAAGACGGCCGACAACGTCCTCGCGCTCGCGCGCCATCACCTGCCCGTCCTCGAACGGTTCGATCGCCCGCTCTACGACGAGCTGTGCGGCATCGCGGCGGGGCTCGGGGCTCACGCCGGAGCAGATCGTCGTCCTCAACCACTACACCGATCTGCGCGACCTCTCGCTCGCCGACCTCAAGGCGCTCGACGCGCGAGAGCCCGAGGGCTGCTCGGCCGTCTTCTGGCAGGGCGGCGGCCGGCGCATCCTCGCGCAGACCTGGGATATGCACGGCTCCGCCGAGCCCTTCGCGCTGATGCTCAAGGTGCCGGCGGTGCCGCCGTCGCCCAAGGTGAACGCCGCGGGCATCCCCGAGCAGGGCTCCATCCTGAGCTTCACCATCACCGGCTGCCTCGGGATGACCGGGATGTCGTCGTGGGGGACGGCGCTCACCATCAACAACCTCAACTCCGTCGACGCCACCGTCGGCGTGGTGTGGCCGGCCACTGTGCGCGCGGCGCTCCGCGAGCACTCGGCCAAGGCGATGCGTGACCTCTTGCTGCGCGTTCCCGTCGGCAGCGGGCGTCACTACATCGTCGCCGACGACGTCGACATGTTCGGCATCGAGATGAGCGGCAAGAAGAAGAAGATCATCCGTGAAGACGGCAAGGAGCCGTACTTCCACACCAACCACTGCGTCGACGCCGAGATGAAGCCCACCGCGCGCATCATGCCGGGGTCCACCACGCTCAAGCGCTACGACCAGCTCGGCGTCATCACCCAGCGAGAGCCCGCGGACCTCAAGGCCGCCTTCGACGCGCTCGAGCCGGTCGGCCTGCCGCACAACCCGAACAACCCCGACGACGTCGCCACCTGCGGCGCCCTCGCCATGGACATCACCGCGAGGAACGCCATGGCCTGCGTCGGCATCCCCGGGCCGGACGCGGACGCCATCGTCGTCGAGGTCCGTTGATGGCGGGCAAGCTCTTCGCCTCCGCCGAGGAGGCGCTGTTCGACGTCACGGACGGCGCGTCCTTGATGTTCGGCGGCTTCGGCCTCTCCGGGAACGCCGAGAACTGCATCGCTGCGGTGGCCAAGAAGGGCGTGAAGGGCCTCACCATCATCTCCAACAACTGCGGCAACCAACGCCAGGGGCTCGCGCTGCTCCTGCAGCAAAAGCAGGTGCAAAAATTCATCGGCTCCTACGTCGGCGGCAACCCCGACCTCGAGGAGCTCATGCTCAAGGGCGCGGTGGACGTCGAGCTGTCGCCGCAAGGCACGTTCGCCGAGCGCATCCGCGCGGGCGGCGCCGGCATCGGCGGCTTCTATACGCCCACGGGCGTCGGCACCGTCATCGCCGACGGCAAGGACGAGCGCACCTTCGTCGACAAGGAGGGGCGCGAGCGCCGCATGATCCTCGAGACGGGGCTGTTCGCGGACTTCGCCTGCATCCGCGCCAGGACCGCCGACACCTACGGCAACCTCCGCTTCTATCGGACCAGCCGCAACTTCTCGCCGATGATGGCGATGGCGGCGCGCGTCTGCATCGTCGAGGCCGAAGAGATCGTCGAGCGCGGCGCCATCGACCCCGACGACGTCCACCTGCCCGGCCTCTTCGTGAAGCGCATCTTCCAGGGCACCGCACACAAAGACGTCATCGAGCAGCGCACCATCCGCGCGCGCGTGTGAGCTCCGCTACTGACACTCGTCGACGCCGTCGGTGACGTCGGCGACGCAGAAGACGTCGGGCGCCGTCACGTGCACGATGGCGAGGTCGGCCCAGGTCCCCTCATCGACGAGGGACGCGCTGATCGACTTGATCACGCTGCCGTGGGCGCGCACCTCCAGCGTCGCGGCGGTGTCCGTGGGCGTGATGGCGTGGTTCGAATAGTAGGCTGCGCCGACGAGGTAGTCGCCGACGACGGGGACGGAGACGTCGATGAGCTCGATCGCAGGCGCGGCGGCGCTGCCGCCGTCGACGTCGTCCTGCTCGAGGAGCGGATCGCCGGCGGTGGTGGCGGCGCCGTCCCAGTCGACGCTCGAGAAGCCCGGGACGCAGTCGCCGTAATAGCACTCGAGCGGCGCTTGACCGCCGCACGTGTCGGAGAACGGGCCGACGGCGACCGTGGTGGTGGCGGCGGTGCTCGGCGTGACGCAGAAGGGCGCGCCCTTGGTGGCGTGGATGTCGATGTCGGCGGCGGTGGTCCACGACAGGGTGAACGAGAGCACCGCGGGCTCGCCTTCGCCTTCGCCTTCGCCCTCGCCTTCGCCCTCGCCTTCGCCCTCGCCTTCCCCCTCTCCTTCGCCCTCGCCCTCGCCCTCGCCTTCGCCTTCACCGGGCTCGCCTTCGCCTTCGCCGGGCTCGCAGGTGCCGCCGGCGGCGCACAGCTCGCCGGAGTCACAGTCCGAGTCGACGACGCACTCGGCGCTCAAGCACGAAGAGGCGAACGCCGCGAACAGCGGCGCCAGCAGGAGCGCGGGGGAGGCGGGGACGAGCCGCAGGGAGATCAGCCGCATTGGTCGGTGGCGGAGCCGTCGGTGAGGTCCTCGATGCAGACGGCGCCTCCGCTCTTGTGGACGACGGCGAGGTCCACCCAGAAGATGGTCGTTCCGTCGAGGGGCACGGTGCGCGTGAACACCACGGACTGGCTCGTGCCCTGGAGGATCTCGCCGGTGACGGTCGTGTTCGGCGACGTCCCGCTGTTGCTGTAGAAGCCCGCGCCGAGGAGGTAGTCGCCGTCGGCGAGCGCCTGCACCGAGACGACCTCCGGCCCGGGCCCCGTGAGGGCGTCGAGCTCGAGCACGGGGTCGCCCGCGCTGTTGCCCGCGACGGCGTCCCACGAGGGGTGCGTGCCCGAGCTCCTGCAGTCGGAGAAGTTGCAGTCGAGCGGGGCCGCGCTCGGGCACAGCGACGAGGTCGGCCCCACGGACGCCACGTCCACGCCGACGAGGTCGATGCAGAATTGACCGTTGGCGTCCTTCTTCGTGAAGTGGATGTCGAGGTCCGCGCTGGTGGAGTCCCACTGGATGCGCGCCACGACCGTCTGCGGGCCCGGCGGCTCGCCCACCTCGCCTTCGCCCTCGCCCTCGCCTTCGCCTTCTCCTTCACCCTCGCCGGGCTCGCCTTCACCCTCGCCTTCGCCCTCGCCCTCGCCGGGCTCCCCCTCGCCCTCGCCCTCGCCGACGCCGCGCTCGCAGACGTTGTCGATGCAGGTCTCCCGGGAGTCGCAGTCCCCGTCGCCCTCGCACTCGACGCAGAGGCCGTCGCTCGAGCAGATCTTGGAGCCGTGGCAGTCGTCGTCGACGGCGCACTCGGCGCCGCCGAACAGCCCGCAGCCCGCCCCCAGCGCCGGAAGCGTGGCGACGAGGAGGCCGCGGGCGATCAGGGGATGGAGGCGCATGTGGCCGCTTTGTCGTCGACGGAACGCCTTTCGCCAAGGCGGATCCGGGTGAGCGACGTCACGCGCCGCTCACTGACAGGTGGTGTTGTCGTTGGCCTTGGGGTTTTGCCCCTGCGGGCACTGGTTGCCGTCGTTGGCGCACGACGACGCGAGCAGGTCCGGACAGTCGATGTCCTGGAGCTCGCAGCCGCAGTCGCAGGCGCCGTCCCCGAAGAACTTGCCCTTGCACTGCCAGTCCCCGGGCGGCGGCAGGCACACCCGCGTGCCCGCGGGGTTGGTGTCGTCGGTGGCGACGCAGCCGAGGTCGGGGTCGTCGCATTCGCCGGAGTCCGTACACTCGAGGCCCACGTTGCCCCGTGAGGCCGCGAGCTGACAGCCGCCGAGCGCCGCGAGGGTGCCTGCCGTGAGCACGGCGAGGAGCAGGGTGAGCGTCTTCATCGCGCGTCCTCCCCGTCTTGTTCCGTGGGCTCCGCGGACGCGCCCCCGGCGATGCCCCAGATCAGGCCGGTGACCACGAGCGCCACACCGAGGCCGGCGACGCCGGCGCCGGTGCCGAACACCACGCGCCCCGTGGGGATGCCGGTGCCGTTGCCGCCGGTGCCGTCCCAGGCGTCCGACGCGTTGTTCACCTTGAGGCGAAGATCGCGCGCGTCGTCGGCGACCTTGGCGCGGTCGACGTCGCTGCTCTTCTTCACGTAGTCGCTCGCGAGCTTGCCGTCGTTGGCGAGCTCGGGGCAGTCCGTGGAGCCGAACGACCCGCGGCACAGCCTCACGTAGTCGAAGTACGGCAGCGCCCCCCACACGCCCGCGGCCGCGCCGCCCGCCGTGAGAGCGGCGCCGATGCCGAGCGTGATCCAGCCGCCGACGCCCCCGCCGCCCTTTTGCTGCGGCGCCTCCGCCGCGGGCTGGTGCTCGCGCTCGAGCGGCTCGATGCGGGTGTCCGTGTGCGCGGGCTCCGGCGTCGTCGCCGGTCCCGTCGTCGTCGTCGCCGGACCGGTCTCCGCCGGACCGGTCTCCGCCGGGCCCGTCGTCGCAGGGCCCGTCGTCTCTGGGCCCGTCGTCTCTGGGCCCGTCGTCTCCGGGCCCGGCGTCTCCGGGCCCGTCGTCTCCGGGCCCGTCGTCGCCGGGCCCGTCGTCTCCGGGCCCGGCGGCAGCGACTCCTTGCTGCACGCGTTGGCCATGGCGCTCGACGCGATCTTGCCGTCGCCGTGGGGGGACTCCACCAGCGTCCACTGCGGGCCGCGCGACTTGATGTTGATGGTGGCGCCGAACTCCAGCGTCTTCCACTGCCCCTTCGAGAACATCTTCACGGGCTTCTGCAGCGTGCACAGCTCCGACGTCCCCGTCTCCTCGGGGGGCGGCGGCGGTGGCGCCACCACCACAGGCGGCGGAGGCGGCGGCGGCGGAGGCGGAGGCGGAGGCGGCGGCGGCGGAGGACGCGTCACCACCGGCGGCGGCGGCGTGACCACCGGCGGCGGCGGCGGGCGCGACGACGGGCGGCCACCGGTGCACGTGGCCGGGCAACTGTCGCCGCTTTGGACGTTTCCGTCGTCGCAGGTCTCGCCGCGCTCGATGAGGCCGTTGCCGCACTCGGCCCGCGGCACCCCGCACGCGCTCCCGCCCCCGCCGCGTTGGATGAGCTTCTCGAGGGCGGTGATCGACGTCTGCACCTCGCGCGCGCGCCGGTGGTGCGGCGCCCGCGAGAGCACGGTCTTGTACAGGCTGAGCGCGCGCACGCGGTCGTCCGCGAACTGCGCCGCGTCCGCGGCCTGCAGCGCCCACTCGGGGTTCGGATCGACCTTGTCGAGCTCGGTGTACAAAAAGACCGCCTCGCACCAGCGCTCCTTGAGGAGCGCGCGCTCGGCTGCCGCCTTGTGCGCCTTCAGGTTCTGCCCGAAGGCCGGCAAGGAGAGCGCGGCGGCGACGACGACGATCAGAGCGGGGAGGGACCGGCGAAAGAACATGCGGGGGCCATTATCACCCGAAGCCTTGCCGCGATGCGACAAATGCACGTCGGCCGGGATCGCGTGAGAGGTGTCACGGCTGCGGCCACGTCCTCGCCATCACGTCGATGCTGTGCTCGTGCGCCCACGCGGGCTCGTCGTCGAGCAGGCGGTTGGCCTCGTCATGCGCCTCGTCGAAGCGGCCGAGCTCGGACCACGCCCGCATGGTGAGGAAGCGGGAGAGCTTGACGAGGCCGTCGCCGTCGTCGGCGGCCTTGTAGTCCTTGGCGAACTGCTTGCAGACGTCGATGGCGTCGGCCCAGCGCTCGGCGGAGACGAGCACGGAGCAGTGGCGGAAGGCATACGTGCGCTGGAGCACCGCCGACAGGGGGTGCTTGGCGTTCCTCTCATCGAGCTCCAAGGACGCCATCTCGCGCTCGCCGTCCTTGAGCGCCTGCTCGTGGCGATGCGCCTGGTCGATCATCGCCCGCATCTGCAGGTCGATGGACTGCGCGTACATCCCGGCGGGGAACTGCGCGAGGTAGCGCTCGCCCGCCTGGAGCGCGAGGTCGCCGCGCTTGAGGATGTTGAGCGCCTGGAAGATGTAGAACGCGGCGAGCTCCCGCGCGTTGATCACGGGCATCCCGGGCGCCGCCGGCGGCGGCACCGGCAGCTTCATCTCGTACACGCGCGAAGCGACGTCGAGGAGCGCCTGGTAGCGGAACTGCGACATCAGGCCGTTCATGGCGCTCATGGCCTGCATGTTGCGCTCCTGCGCCGGCCTCGTGACGTCGTCGACGCCGGCGAGCATGGTCTTGGTGCGCTCGTCGAGGATGGCCTTGCCCTTGCGCGCGTACCGGTCGAGGCGGCTCTCGAGGGCGCGCAGGTCGTAGAGCGCGTAGTGGAAGTCGGGGTCGAGGTCGAGGGCGCGCCTGAGGTGCTCCATCTTCTCGGTGTCCGACGCGGGCTGCAGGCTCAAGGCGTAGGCCTTGTACGCGTCCAGCGTGCGCTGCTTGTTCCTGGGCTTCCGCTTGTGGACCGGCGGGAGCTTGAGGAGGCGTCCGACGACGCTGTCCTGGAGCGTGAAGATCTCCGTGAGCGGCCCGGTGACCTTGGCGGTGGTGTCGACGACGCCGGTCTCGACGACGACGAGCCGGGCGGTGATGCGCACCTGATTGCCGGCCTTCTGGAAGCCCCCGACGACCACGTGCGTGGCGCCCACGAGCTTGCCTGCGGCGGCGGCGGTGCTCTCGTCGGTGCCGGCCTTCTTCTGGAGCGCGATCTCGGCCAGCGCCTCATCGATCTGGTCGCGCTCGACGACGGAGCGGTGCGCGGTCTTCAGGTCGCTGATCATGGTCTCGGCGATGCCGAGACGCAGCCAGTCGAGCGAAGGCTCCGCGTTCAGGTTCTTGAACGGCAGCACCGCCAACCGCGCCGCCCCCGCCTCCGCCAGCTCCTCGGGGTGCCCTCCCTCGAGATCCGGCGCGCGCTCTCCCGGCGCGGTCGTCATCGCGAGCAGGCCCACGACGGCAAAGGCGATCACGGCCGGACCCGCGCCTTCACGTCGAGCATGGTCTTGTTCACCGCCGCCGCGAGCTTGTCCTGCAGGGCGAAGACGTCGTCCTTCTTGCCGTCGGCCTTGGCCGCCGCGAGCACCTCGCCGCTGTCGACGTCGACGAAGCGCGCGGTGAAGCGCATGTCGCCGCCGGCGACCTGGTAGCTGCCGAGGATGGCGATCTCGGCGCCGGCAATCTTGCCGAGCTGCGCCCGCGTGGCCGGGTCGACGTACTTGGTCTGCGCGAACTCGAGCTCGCCGATGTCGACGTCGATCTGCCCGCGCTCGATGAGCTTCACGCCGTCCGCCTGCGCGAGCTCCGTGACCACCACCTCGGCGAGCCCTTGCTTGAGGTAATCGAGCGACGCGTCGGCGCCGCTGGCCTTGAAGGGGAACACGCTCACGCGCACCGGCCCCTCGTGCCGCGCCTCGCCGCCCGGCTTCGGGGGTGGAGCGGGGGCCGGCTCCCCGCGGCTCGCGAGCATTTGTGACGGCGCAGCGGCGACGCCCGCGTCGCCGGCGGCGTGTGCTTCGTCCCAGGGGTGCAAGAGCAACGCGGCGACGACGACGACGCCCGCGAGCAGACCGCCCGCCGCCCCGAGGGCGAGCGCGCTCCGGCCGCCGCCCGCCGCGCGCACCGGCGGGGGCGGCGGGGGCGCCCGCGGCATCGACACCGTCGGCACGGTCTGGGTTGGCTCGGGCGCGGGACGAGCCGGGAATTCCCCCGAGCGCGTGCGCCCCGACGACGGCAGCGTCGCGTCGTCGGGCGGCAGGGTCGCGCGCGGGTCGCCGTAGAGCACGTACCCGGCGAACGACAGCGACGAGGCGTGCACCTGCGCCAGCGCCCGCCGCGCCCGCCGCGCGCACTCGCCGAAGGGCACGCCCGACAGCGCCGCCTCGTAGAAGCGCAGCGCGAACGACAGCGCGTCGGCGTCGGGGACGCCCCACATCGGCGCGAGCGTATGGCGCACGCCCGAGAGCAGGAGCGCCTGCGCCAGCGACGACGCCGCCGGCGCGTCGCCGACCTGGGGATCGCCCGGGCCGAGCGCGTGCCAGCGCTCCGACGTCGACGCGTGGCAGCCGTTGGCGAACACCAGGAGCGGCGCGCTCTCGCGCATCGCCGCCGTCACGTCCCGCGCCGTCACCACGCCGTCGGCGACGACGAAGCCGCCCTCGCCCGCGGCGCCGCCGCGCACCACGTGCCCCGCGAAGTGCAGCACCCGCGCGCGCGCCGCCAGCGCCAGGAACTGCGCGCGATCGATGGCGCCGCTGTGGTGCACCACGCGCCCCGGCGCCGCCGACGAAAACAGCTTCTCGACGACGCGCCCCTCCTCCTCGGCGTGCGGCAGGTCCCCCGACGGGTTCGCCACGACCACGATCTCGCGCGCCGACGTCGACGGCGGCGGCACCGCGGCGTCCGCCCGCGCCGTCACCATCCGCCCCACGGAGAACCGGCAGCCGAGGAAGTCGGTGCCGTCGTGCAACAGCTCCCACGGCACGTGCACCAGCGTGTCCTCGACGTGCAGCCGCACCGTGTGCCGCCCCGTTTCGCGGATGCGCTTCTGCACGCGCTCGGGCAGCGCGCGGTCGAACAGCGCGCGGCCGCGCTCGACGAGCGCCTCGACGTACGCGCCCTGCCCGCCGTCGTGCGCGAGCACCGCGAACGGCTCCGGCAGCGCGTCGATCTCCTCGAGCGACAGCGGCACGTCCGCGTACGCCTTCACCGTGCCGCGCTCGGCCTCGCCGTCCATGGCGGCGACGCGCAGCCCGGTGGGGCCGCGATCGATCTCGATGATGAACAGCTCCTGCGCCGCCGGCGACAGCGCCGCCGCGTTCGCCTTGTCCTCGGGGCGCCAGGCGACCGCCACCACCGGCACCGGCGCGCTCTTGCCCTTGGCCGCGAGCGGGCGGCGCGGCGCGACCACCGGCCGCCCCGCGGCAGGCAGCGCGTCGAGGAGCGCCTGCGACACGAGCACCTCGTCGCCGTCGGCGGCGCTCGCGACCCGGGCGGCCGTGTTGACGGTGTCGCCGAAGACGTCGTCGCCGTCCTTGAGCACCCGGCCGAAGTGAACGCCGACGCGGATGCGGATGCGCTCCACCGCCGCCGTCCCCGTCTCCTGCGCGAGCTTGTCCTGCAGCGCCACCGCGCAGGCGACGCCGTCGGCGGCCTTCTCGAAGACCGCCATGATGGAGTCGCCGATGGTCTTCACCACCCGGCCGGCGTGCTGCTTCACCACCGGGAACAGCAGGTCGTTGTGGCGATGGACGAGCGCGAGGCCCTCGATGTCGCCGCGCTGCTCGAAGTACGCCGTGGAGCCGACGATGTCCGTGAACAGCACCGCCATCTCCACGGCGTGCCGCTCGAGGAGCGCGCGATCGATCTCGCGCCGTTTCTCGATGAGCTCCTGCAGGTCGTCTTCGAGCGCCACGCGGGCAGCCTAGCGTGCCCCACCGCGCCGTTGTCGGTGTCCGCGCGCACGTCGGCCCGGCCGCGGAGCGCCGGGGGCGCGGGGCCTACGGCTTGCGCGCGCTCAGGAAGATGCGCTTGAGCGTGTAGAAGTAGGGGCGATCGTCGTCGAGCCGCGCCAGCAGCCGCTCGCTGTAGCGGGCGACGAAGTCGGCGTAGAGCGCCTCGCTCAAGCGCGCCTTGACGTCGGTGAGCATGGCGCCCTTGACCCACTCGATGACGCCGTCGCGCGAGGGCATCTCGTGCACGTAGACGCGCAGGAAGACGTCGACGTCCAAGAGCCCGAGCTTCGACAGGAGCACCGCGTAACGCTCGGGCGCGAGTATGTGTTGCCGCGGCCCCTCCCCGCCGAGCGGCGCCGCAAACGGCGCCTCGCGGGCGAGCTCGGCGGCGACGACGTGGTCGGGGTGGTCCTGGTTGGCCGGCATCTGCACCGCGAGCTGCCCGCCCGGCGCCAGCAGCCCCACGAGCCGCGCGAACAGCGCCTCGTGATCGGGCACCCATTGCAGCGCGGCGTTCGACAAGACCACGTCGAAGTCCACGACGCCCTCCGCGCCGTCGGGGAAGCGCGCGATGTCCGCGTGCGCGAACGCGAGGCCGTCGACGACGAGCGCGCCGGCGCGAGCGAGCATGGCCTCGCTGTTGTCCAGGCCGAGGGTGGAGCGCGCCTTCAATTCGTCATGGGCGAAGCGCGTGTTTTCGCCGGTGCCGCAGCCAAGGTCGACGACGCGCATGCCGGGCTTGGCCGCGACCGTGGCGAGCAGATCGAAGAAGGGCTTCTTGCGCTGCTCGCGGAAGCGCTCGTACTGCGCGGGGTCCCAGGCGTCGCCGGTGCTCATGAGATGATCGTCTGGAGGGCCGTGTGCACGTCCTTGTTCTCGAGGCACACGGCGCGGATGGCGGGGAGCATCTGCTCGATGCTGGCGATGTTGGCGTAGACGCAGTTGGCGACGAGGCCTTCCGTGGGCTCCTCGCCCTCGATGTCCAGGCTGGTCTTGAAGCGGATGAGCCCGGTGTCGACGTCGAGCTCGAGGTTGCCGAGCACGTGGCCGTAGTTGAGGCGCGCCATCAATTCCAACGCGGGCGCCATCCGCTCTCGTGGGACCTCGACGGGGCACAGCGCGTAGAACGCGAGCACCCCCGTGTCCTCGTCGACGCGGACCAGCCCTTGAAAGCGTCCGCTCTCTCCGCTGAAGGCCACGTGCAGGTGCTCGTGGTCTTCGCTCTCGATGTCGATGTGCTCACTCGCGAGGAAGGACAGGACGACGTCGCGCATGAACTATGCTTACGGTCCACGCGCCTGAACGTCATCCCCCTTGCGTGAGCACGAGGTCGACTTGCCCCACGCTGTTGGGCGGCAGGTCCACCGGCACGCTCGCTGCGTAGTCCGTGCCGACGGCGCGGGCGCGCACGGTGTAGGTCCCGGGGACGAACGTTCGCCGCACGACGTTGGCGGCGCCGCAGTCGACGTCGAGGGAGTCCTCGGGGGAGGTGAAGCCGTCGCGCTGGAACGAGAGCGACACGGTGTCGACGCCGGCGCTCGCGCACGTCTGGTCGGCGAACGTCCACGCCACGTCGAAGTCGGAGAAGTTGTCCGCCACGCGCGGCATGGCGATGTCGCCGACATCGGTGGTCTGGTCGGCGAGCACGTCGACGACGATGTCGCCGCTGTCGTACAGGAGCACATCGGCGCCGTTGTAGCTGCCGTAGGCCTGCAGGCGCAGCGTGTACCGGCCCTCGTTCAGGTTGTTGATGTCGAGGCCCTGGTGCTGCGGATCGCAGATCGACGTCTGGTCGAACTCCTCGCCGTTCGCGCCGTCGGGCGTCACGAACACGTCGACGAGGTCGACGCCGGCGAGCGCGCAGTCCGTGACGTCGTCGTTGTCGGTGGGGTAGAGGAAGGACCAGAAGAAGCCGAGCGTCCCCTCGCCGGTGGAGCTGTTGGTCGGGTCGAGCTCGATGACGCCGGCGTAGTTCTCCTGGCCGCCGAAGACGTGGATGGTAAAGGCGCCGTGGTAGATGATGACGCCGTTGTGGTCGACGGCGCTGACGTCGACGCCGTAGACGCCCGCGCGGAGGTCCGTGAATGTGAGCCCGCCGCCGACGCAGGACTCCTCGTCCTGGATCACGACCTCGCCGAAGTCGTCGGTGATGACGACGTCGACGAAGTCGACGTTCGCGTTGGCGCAGTCGCTCTCGCCGCCGAAGCTCCAGTCGAACGCCAGGTCGCCGAAGGGGCTCGGCGGCGGCGGGCTCTCATGGACGATGCAGCCGGTGGAGACGACGACGAGCGCGAGGGAGGCCAGCAGGGCGAAGCGCATGGGGGTCACCATGTGGGCATGGACGCCCGGATCGGGGTTCCCATTCAGCCGAGCACGCTTTGTGCCGACGATCACAAGCCCGCGCCGGACGCCCCTCAGGCGCGAAAGACCACGACGCCCGCGTCCTTCTCGGTCTCGCTGGCCTCGGAGCGCTCCTTCTTGAGCGCCTCGACCTCGGCCTCGAGGTCGCGGAAGCGGTACTGTGCCCGCTCGCCCTTCTCCACGGCGTCGAGGTCGATGTCGCCGCCGAGGGCGACCACCTCCTGGCGGATCTTCTTTTCGTCCGGCTCGATGCCCGTGGCGTCGCGCCAGGCCTTCTTCAGCTCGCCGTCGGTGACGCCCTGGTCGCGCTGGGTGGCGTCGAGCACGGTCTTGAGCACGGCGCGGCGGGCGTTTTCGTTCTGGGCCTTCTTCTGCCGCCTGCCCTTGGTGGCCCACCGCAGCAGCGGGAGCGCGAACAGGGCCGTGGAGAACACGAGCGGGATGATGCCCAGCACGATGGGGGTGCCGTCGTAGGGGATGGGGATCCACGGCACGTGCGAGCCCCAGTGGTCGATGATCTGCGCGATGCGGGCGACCGTGAGGTTGGAGCCGAACGCGACGAGGCTCATGAACAGGTTGAAGGCGTTGAGGCCGCCGATGAGCAGGTTGCTCCCGGAGTCGTTGCCGGTGACGGGCGGCGCGTCGACGCGCTCGGTCCACACCGGTGACGGCGGGCGGTCGAACGCCGTCTGCTGCGCGGTGCGGCGCAGCGCGGGGAACTTGTAGAAGATGCCGCCGTCCTCGCTGACCTCGACCTCGCCCTCGTAGTCGAGCATCAGGCGCGCCATCAACGGATCGGCCTCTTCGCGCGGGAGCCCGGTGACGCGCATGACGTCGCCGATGCCCACGCGCCCCGAGCTCGCGCGGATCTGCGTGAGGATGCGCCGCTCCATCTCGCGCGCGTCGGGCTTTTTGTCCTCGGGACCGAACACGAAGCGGTTCACGCGCTCGTAGAACGGGGCCTTGGCCGAGCGCCGCGAGCGCTGCCGCGACCGCGCGTAGTAGTCACCCGCGTAAAACGGCGAGAAGGGATGGAACGTCCAGAAGAACGCCTCGCTCAACACGCGCACCAGCGCGAACACGATGCCGCCGGCGTTGCCGCCGCCGCGGCGGTTGTCGTTCCCGCCGAACATCAACGCGAGCGCGATGCCGATGAACACGGCCACGTACGCCACGAGCACGATGGAGATCCACGCGCGGACGACGAGCTTGGCCGCGCCCATGACGCCGCGCTTGAGCTTTTCGAAGAAGCGCACCACGCCGGGCCGCTTGGTGAGCGGCAGCGAGAAGCCGTAGGGGAAGCGGAAGAGGAGCTCGCCCTTGTCGGTGGCCGACAGGGTCCCGCGGTACTTGCTCGACAGGTGGTGCAGCCCGAGCTCCGCCTCGCGCAAGGCGACGCCGCCCTTGGCGGCGGCGTCCGCGACGGTCAAATCCCCTTTGTGGCCGCGCAGGGCGGCCTCGAGGATCTCCGCGGCCTTTTCGGCCTCGAGCGTGCGGACCTTTTCGGCCATGAGGCAGTCATAGTCTCACGGCCGACATAAACAAGGACGGTCCAAACGCCCCCGCCCTTCTTGTCGCTCTCGACGTAGACGCCGGGCGCGGAGATGTCGACGGCGTGGTGTCGAGGTCGAGCATCGCGCAAGCAGTGAGCGCGGCGGCGGGCGCGTACGGACGAGGCTGGTGCCGGGGGCGGGACTCGAACCCGCACGGAGCTCGCGCTCCCGTCGATTTTAAGTCGACTGCGTCTGCCGTTTCGCCACCCCGGCCCGCCGACGCCGTCGACGAGGAACGGCGATGTTACAGCGACAGCAGGGGCGCGAAAGGAGGTCGCTCATGATTCGCAAAGCCAACGCCCTGTGGCGCGGCGGGCTCAAAGACGGCGGGGGCACCGTGTCGACGGAGTCCGGCGCCGTCGACGCCACGCTCAAGGCCGCCTCCCGCTTCGGCGGCGAGCCCGGCACCAACCCGAGGAGCTCGTCGCCGCCGCCCACGCGCCCGGCGTCGACGCCGCCGAATTGTCCGAATCTCGCGCCTGCTGCACGCGAAGGTGACCATGGAGGCGCGCTTGGTGTGAGGCGCGGCCGAGACTACGGGCAGCCGGGGGCGGGGTCGTTGTCGTTGATCCCCGGGCACTGCTGGTCCTTGGGCTGGCCGACGATGAAGTCGGCGTCGCACTCGCACAGGCAGTCCTCGAGGTTCGACGGCTCGGCGCACTGGAGCGTCACCGTCGCCGTCATCTCGTGGGTGCGCCCGCAATCCTCGCCCGCGCGCGGCAGCTCCGTGGCGCGCAACTGGAGCTGGTAGGGCTGCCCCTCGGCGTCGCGGCTCGAGGTGATGCTCGGGCAGACGTCGAGGTTCGCGAAGTTCGACAGCGTGTCCGGCGCCACCGGCACGCCGAAGCCGTCGGGGCCCTGCTCGAGGAGCACGGGCCTGCCCTCGCTCGAGATGATGCGGGGCGGGTCCTCGCATTGATCGAACAGCGCCGCCGAGAGCTGCAGGTTGCACGTCACGTTCTTCGCGCGCACGCCGACGAGCGTGGCCTTGCCGCCCTGCGGCGGCAGGATGAGCGGGATGGTGCCGTTGTCGATGTCGACGTCGGCGAAGGTGCCGTCGGGCTCCCGCTCGATGAGCACCAGCACCGCGTCCGCCGCCGGCGGCGTGGCGCATGTGGGCGCGGCGGGAGCGGCGGCGGTCTGGTCGCCGCCGAAGCAGACGTCGCCGGCGGCGCAGTCGGCGTCGACGCTGCAGGCGTCGCCGTGCACGTCGAAGTCGCCGACCACGCAGCGCGCGCACGCGCCGACCTCCTCGAGCGGCACGCACGGGTCGGTGTTCTTCGGGTCGGCCTCGTCGGGGACGCCGTCGCCGTCGGCGTCGCTCTTGTCGGACTCGAGGGCGTCGATGACGCCGTCGCCGTCGCTGTCCTTCGGGGCTTCGGCGTCGCCCACCTCGGCGCCGTCGCTCTTGCCGTCGCCGTCGGTGTCCTTGGCGTGGGGGTTTGTGCCGAGCGTCTCCTCGACGGCGTTGCTCAGGCCGTCGCCGTCGTCGTCGGGCTCGCAGCCGACGAGCGCGACGACCGCGGCGAGCGCGGCGAGCAGGAATTGCGACCGGGGGGAGCGGCCGCGCGGGGTTCGGTGTCGGTCGGGCACGAGGGTCAGTTGCAGAAGACGTCGGTGTCGATCTTCGGCCAGTAGTACACGAACGCGTTGCAGTGCTCCGCCGTCTCCACCGTGCCGCCGAACGTGTAGCAGCAGTCGTTGGCGCCCTCCGGGTCGCAATCGTTGACGGCGTCGCAGCCCGCCGACGGCTCGCGCCACTGGTACGCGCAGGTCCACCACACGCCGCCGCCCGACGGCGACACCGCGTCGAGGCCGGTGGCCATGGGCGGATCGTCCCACTGCAGGCTCTCGTAGAACATATCGTCGTCGCCGGGGTGCTCGAGCGAGAGGCCGTCCCACGTGTACATGCGCATGCTCGCGAGGCGGCTGTGGCCGTGGCCGTTGGCGGCGGCGATGTGGATGTCGGCGCCCGGCGGGAAGCTGCAGGTGCCGTCGAAGCTGGGGTTCGGGTGCGACTGGCAGATGCGAATGCTCTGCTGGGTGGCGAAGAGCGTCCCCATCTCGATCGGGTCGGGGTCGGGGGACTTGTAGAAGTTCACCTTGGCCTCGCCGCCGTTGGGCGTCTTTTGCGTGCTGGCGTTCACGTAGTGCGCCTGGAGCATCAACAGCTCGCCGGGGTGGAAGCGCTGCGCGACGCCCTCGGGCAGGTGCCAGTCGACGCCGACGTCCTGCGAGTTGGCGACCAGCGGCCAGTCCGCCCAGTTGGTGGAGATCCGGCACTCGCCGCCGTGGACGACGTCGCCGGGGGCGCCGGAGAGGTTGATGATGCTGTTCACGCGAAACACGGTCATGTGGTGCGTGCCGTCGCGCTCGCCGATGCGGATGCGGTTGATGAAGACGTCGTCGCCGTGGTTGATGTCGGGGACGGCGAAGAAGTAGCAGTCCTGCACCTCGGTGCCCGCGGGCACGTCGAACACCGGCGTCCGCAACTGGAAGCCCTGATCCGGCGTGAGGTCCTCGACGCCGTCGATGCTCGGATCGCTCGTGTCCGGCGGCGGAGGCGCCATCAGGCAGCCTCCCGCCAGAAGGCCGCCCGTCAGAAAACCGACACCTGCGACGACGACGCAGATCCGCAGAACCATCACGCCTCCAGCGAGCAGCGTAACACGTCGTTGCCGCCATGCAGGACGCGGACCATCGGTCAGCGTGCGGTCCCGCACGCCCGGTGCGCGCGGGGGGCCGGCGGCGCTAGAGGGCTTCGATGGCGCCGATGACGTCGTCGACGTGGCCGGCGACCTTCACCTTGGGCCACGCGCGGGCGATCTTGCCGCTTTTGTCGACGAGGAAGGTGGAGCGGATCACCCCGAGGACCTTCTTGCCGTACATGACCTTTTCGCCCCAGGCGCCCCAGGCGCTGTGCACGGCGAGATCGGGATCGGACAGGAGCGTAAACGGCAGCTTGTACTTGGCCTTGAACTTGTCGTGGCTGGCCATGCTGTCCCTGGACACGCCGTAGACGACGGCGCCGGTCTTCGCGATGCGCGCCATGTTGTCGCGAAAGTCGCAGGCCTCGGTGGTGCAGCCGGGCGTGTCATCGCGCGGATAGAAGTAGACGACCGTGGGCTTGCCTTTGACGAGGCCGTGCGTCGCGCCGTCGGTGCCGGCCAGCGTGAACGACGGCGCCTTGTCGCCGACGTCGAGCTTCACCTTGGACGCGGGCGGGGGCTTCTTCTTCGCGGGGGCGGCCTTCTTCTTGGCGGGCATGCGTCACTCCTGGTTCTTGCGCGCGAGCTCGCGGCGGCGCTTCATGTCGTCGGTGGCGTAGAGCATCAAGGGGGGCGCGCGATCCTGCAGCAGGAGCCGCGCGCCCGTGGGGAGATCGAAGGCCTCGTGCGGCCCGTCGAGGTACACGCGCCCCTCGCGCATCTTGGAAGTCACCGCGACGGCGTCCCCCCGCTCGAGCCAGAACGAGGCGAGCGCGAGCGGGGGGCCGTCGGCGAGGAAGGGCTCGCGGACGCGCACCTGGCAGCGCTCGTCGTCGAGCTCCACCACGGTGCCTCCCGCCGACGCCACCGCCGCCGTGGACCCCGCGGCGGTGCTCACCCAGACGCCGGAGGAGCGGTGATCCTCGACGGAGCCCCACTTCTGACGGGCGCGGTGCTCGATGAAGTAGCGCGACGTGGCCGCCGGGTTCTTGTGTGCCACCAGCACGTCGTTCAGCACCGGAAACGGCAAGGGCTCGTCGTCGATGGTGCCCGACAGGCGGCGCACCGGCGTCGGCCGCCAGGCGTCCGACAGCAGGTCGGCGAGGAGCGCGGCGAAGTTCCCGCGGTGGCCGGCGCACAGGAAGCCCACGGAGTGACCGGGGTCCGAATTCACGCCGAGGACCGATTGGTCGACGACCTTGTGGCTCGCGTCGAGCAGCGTGCCGTCGCCGCCGACGCTGACGACGAGCTTGCCGTCGATCATCTCGGGCTTGAGGCGGGCCCGGTACACCTTCTTGTGCTCGACGCGCTCCGCCTTCAGCGCGCGCTCCACCTCGACGAGCGTGGCGTCGTGCGCCTCGTGCGACGCCTGCATCGGCGCGACGCTCGGGTCACGCTTGTGGAGGAGGCGCTGGATGCGCGTGTTGTGCTTCTCGGCGGCAAGCTGGAGCAGCGACTTCTTGTAGACGATGAGGACGTCGGGGCGTCTCATACCGGGCTCCTCGCCGTACGTTCCCTTGACCGTCGATCGCCCCGGGTCCTAGCGTGACCGCGGCGGGACCAAAACAGTGGATGATCAACACAAGACTGCGCTGGTCAACTCGTTCACCAACATCGTGCGCCAGTCCGGGGTGGCGGGCATCGATGCCCAGCGGCTCGGCATGGCCTTCCGCATGAGCCTCGAGGGCGACCAGACCGTCATCGAGCTCCAGCCGCTGTTCGACTACCTCACCAAGGACCAGGGGGTCCCCGAGCAGTCCGTGCTCGAGCTCTGCGTGATCCTGAAGGCCCGCGAGGAGAAGCTCAGCGTCACATTCGCGCCGGCGGAGAAGCAGGCCGAGCTGCCCGACGCGGCGGTGCAGAAGATCATGACGGCCTTCCATGGCCGCGTGGGCACGTGGGACAAGACCGGCGAGGTCGTGCTGCCGCCCAAGCCCGGCGCGGCGGCCGAGCCGGGGTGGGCGCCCAAGAAGGACAACAAGCGCGGGGACAAGCGGCCGCGCACCAACACCCGCGTCCTCGCGGCCGCGCTCGGCGTCTGCGTCCTCGCCGGGATCTTCTTCTTCGGGTGGCGCGCCAAGACCCTCAAGCCGCCGATGCGGGAGATCCCGATCCCCGCGGGGGTCAAGTGCGCGCACGTCCAATCCGACGGCACCACCGCGATCTGCGACGTCACGCGGGCGATGGTGAAGAGCATGGATCGCCCTACGCTCGAGGCCCTCGCGCTCAACAACAAGCGGGCGCTCCGGACGCGGATGATCGTCGTGCGAACCCTCGAGGATCAGAAGATCATCATTCTGAAATAGGTCCGTACCCAGGTTGCCAGGGGCGCTCGAGCCGGTCATAAGAATCCCGGTTCTATTCCCGTCCCGGCCGGAGCGTGCGTGACCACGGCGTTGTCTTCCCTCGAATGGGTCCGGGCCCCCCAGCAAGCGCGCAGCCAGGACACCCTGGCCCGCCTCCTCGACGCCGCCGAGTCGCTCCTCGAGGAGCTGCCCTGGGACGCCATCACCGTGGCGGCGCTGGTGGCGCGCGCGAAGTCGTCGGTGGGCGCCTTCTACGCGCGCTTCCCCGACAAGGACTCGCTCTTGCAACATCTGCACGCGCGACGCTCCAACGAGGCGGTGCAGACCGCGGACCAGGCGCTCGCGCGCGACCGGTGGCAGGGCGTGTCGCTCGAGCAACTGGTGCGCTCGTTGGTGGCGTTCACCGCGCGCGACTACATCGAGCACGCGGGCTTCCACCGCGAGATCGTGCGGCGCAACAGCGTGGACCCGCGCTTCCGCGAGCGCTCCGCGCAGGTGGGCGCCCACACCTGTCGCCTGGTGGCGAGCCTGCTCGAGGACCGCCGCGCCGACATCCAGGTGAACGACACCATGCGCGCGGCGGACATGGTCCACCGCATCCTGTTTTCCGTCCTCGACCAGCGCACGCAATTCTTCGACTGTTCCCCCGGCGTGCACACGCTGACGCCCGACGAGCTGGTCGACGAGATCGTGCGCGCCTGTCTCGGGTACCTCGGAGCGCGATGACCGGTGCGCCCCGCCTCGCCCTCGTCGTCGTCGTCGTCGTGGTCGCCGCGGCGTGCGCATCCGACGTGGCGCGACCGGCGGCGACCGTGAAGCCCATCGTCGCTGCGTTCGGCGACGACGCGGGGCGCGGCAACCTCCTCGGCGTGCAGCCGTGGCTGACGCCGCTCGACTACGCCACCCCCGGGCGCCTCGACCACAAGCTGCGCGGCCTGCTCGACGAGGCCAAGGCGCGAGGGCTCCTCGGCCCGCGGACGGTGGTGGTCTTCCCCGAGTACATGGGCGCGTGGCTCGTCGGCGTCGACGAAGGCCGCGGCGTGCTCGAGGCGGCGCACATCGCGAGCGCCATGCGCTCCCTCGCCGCCGCCCACCCGATCGACTTCGCCGCCGCCGCGCTCGGCGCGCCCGCGCACGACGCCATGGCGTACGCCGCGTTCGCCGTGAAGGCCAGGCGGATGGCCCAGGTGCACGAGCAGATCTTCTCGGCCATCGCCCGCGACTACGAGGTCACCGTCGCCGGCGCGAGCACGCTGCTGCCGGGCGCCGTCGTCGAGGGCGGACACATCGCCGTCACCCCGGGCGCGCCCCTGCAAAACGTCGCGTTCCTGTTTCACCCCGACGGCACCGTCGATCCGCAGGTGGCGCGCAAGGCGTTCCCCACCGCCGACGAGCGGCCCTTCGTCGCCGCCGCCGCCGTCGGCGACCTGCCCGTCTACGACACGCCCGCCGGCGCGCTCGGCGTCGTCATCTGCGCGGACTCGTGGTTCCCGCAGACCTACGACGTGCTCCACGACAAGGGCGCCGCGCTCATCGCCGTGCCCGTGTTCATCGACGGCGACTGGGACCTGCCGTGGAAGGGCTACTCCGGGCAGCCGGCGCCCCACGACGTCGACGCGCACGACGTCGGCGCGCTCACGGAGCGAGAAGCGTGGGCGAAGTACGCGCTGCCCGGCCGCGCCAACGTCGACAAGGCGCTGCTGGTGCCCCTGCGCGGGGCGCTGTGGGACCTGCGCGACAGCGGGCGCCCCCTCGTCGTGAACGGCGCCGCCCGCGACGCCGGGCCCGAGGCGGACGGCCCGCTCCTCGTGAGCTTGTGGCTTTGAGGAATTTACGAGAGCGGAGTAGAGGGCGCGCATGATCAAAAACGCCCTGGCCGCCACCGCGGCCGCCGCCGCGCTCTTCGCCTGCACCCCGAAAGAGGCCGACGCCAAGAAGCCCGACACGAAAGCCACGCCGGAGACGCCCACGGCAAACGGTGACATCCCCGCGCCGCCCGACGTCGCCGCGCCCCCGGCGGACGCCGAGAAGAGCCCGAGCGGCCTCGCCTCCAAGGTGCTCGTGAAGGGCACCGGCACCGAGCACCCGGAGGCGCAGGACACCGTCGAGGTGAACTACACCGGCTGGACCAAGGACGGGCACATGTTCGACTCCTCGGTGAAGCGCCACCACACCATCAAGTTCCCGCTCAACCGGGTGATCAAGGGCTGGACCGAGGGCGTGCAGCTCATGGTCACGGGCGAGAAGCGCCGGTTCTGGATCCCCGCGGACCTCGCCTACGGCGACACCCCGCGCCGCCCGGGGGCGCCCTCGGGCCAGCTCACCTTCGACGTCGAGCTCGTGAGCATCGAGAAGGCGCCCAAGCCCCTGCCGGTGCCGTCCACGCCGCCCGACGTCGCCGCCGTCCCCAAGGACGCCAAGACCACCCCGAGCGGCCTCGCCTACAAGGTGCTCGAGAAGGGCACGGGCTCGGTGCACCCCACGCCCGCCGACACCGTCGAGGTGCATTACGCGGGCTGGACCACCGACGGCCACATGTTCGACAACTCCTACTCGCGCGGGCAGACCACCAAGTTCCCGCTGCTCGGCGTCATCAAGGGCTGGACCGAGGGTGTGCAGCTCATGACCGTCGGCGAGAAGATGCGCTTCTGGATCCCGGCAAACCTGGCCTACGGCGACAACCCGCGGCCGGGTGCGCCCAAGGGGATGCTGGTGTTCGACATCCAGCTCGTGAGCATCCAGGGCAAATAGGCTCTCAGGGCGTCTCGAGCGTCGTCCTCAGGCTGGCGACGTCGATGCGGATGTCCACGGCCCGCGCGGCGGCGTCGCAGGTGGCGCCGCTGTGGACGACGACCTCGGCGGCGCCGGCGTCGGGGACGATGGAGACGTTCACCGACGTCGACACGGCGAGGCCCGCGCCGTCGAACTGCCGACCGGTGACGGTGCCGCCGTCGGCGACGAACTCGTCCGCGAGGCCGACGCCGGTCTCGGCGAACGTGTTGAGCGACAGCGTGAGCGTGAGCGTGCCCCCGCCGCTGTCGCTGGTGAACGCCGAGAGCCACAGGTTGATGTCGTCGGCCGGCGCGCAGGCCTGCGGCGGGAACGCGACCAGGTTCGCGGAGGTGATGGGGCAGCCCACCATGCTGACGCTGACCGCGCCGGCGCCGATGACGAGGAGGGGCTTTCCGTGACGGGGGCGGCGCCGTGCCATGTCGCGTATCTTGCCCCACGGTGACCCACTCGCAAAGCGCCGCGGATCCACCGAGCGTCGACGGCGGCGCGCGCGGGCTCTCCCCGGGGATCGCGCTCGCCGCGCTCCGCGTCTTGCTCGCGGCGGCCGTGCTCCTCTCCGCCGACGTGTGGCGCGCGCCGCTGACCGTGCCGGCCCCGGGCGCGCCGGCGACGGCGCCCGCGCTCTTCGGTGCGCCGTGGCTGTGGCTGCCGCGCAGCGCGGGCGTCGTGCACGCCCTCGTCGCCGTCGTCGTCGTGAGCGCGGCGCTGGTGCTCGCGGGGGCGGCGACGCGCGCGTCGTCGACGGTGCTGACGCTGTCGTTGACGGTGCTCCTCGGCCTCGTGCAGTTGCAGGGCACGCCCGTCCACGTGCACCACCTCGCGTGGATGGCGGCGCTCGTGGCGGCGGGCGGCGCGGGCGGCTCCTTCTCGGTGGACGCGCTCGTGCGGCGGTGGCGCGGCGGCGACACGGGGCTGCGCGGGGCGCGCGCGGGGCGGGACGCCGGCGCGGCGATCGCCCTGCGCGCCGCGGCGTTGGTGCTCGCGCTCGTGTACTTCTTTCCCGGGCTGCACAAGCTCGTCGACGCGGGCTCGCCGTTTTTCGACGGGGCGTCGCTTCAGCGCCTGATCCGCTTGAAGGCGCTCGAGGCCGGCGGCGACGTCCCCTTCGGCCTCGACGCGCACCCCGCGCTCCTCGTCGCCGGCGGCGCCGTCGTCATCGGCGTGGAGCTGTCGATGCCGCTCCTGGCGTGCCTGCGTCCGTGGACGGCGGGCGTGGCCGCGCTCGTTCTCCACGCGGTGTTCGCGGTCGGCTTCCATATGCCCTTCGGCGTGCTCGCGATCTTCGCGCCGGTGTTCTTCCTCGACGAGGCCGCGCGCCGCGCGTCCGCCGGCGCCCGCCACGGCGTCGCCGATCGCGGCGGCCTCTCCGCGGCGCCGCGCGCCGGTCTCGCGGTGGCAGGCGTGGTGCTCACGGGCGTCGTCGTCGCCGGCGCGCTCGGCGAGATGCGCGGGTATCCGTTCGCCTGCTACCCCACGTTCGCCGTGCCCGTGCCCCACGCCGTGCCCGACCTGCGCGTCTTCGTGGGCGCGCAAGCGAGCGCGCTTCCGTACGGCGTCCTCGCGCCCGAAGACGTGCGCACCGCCGTCGTCGCCGCCGCCCGCCGCGTGCGCACCGCCGGCGACGCCCGCCGCTTCCTCGCGTGGCGCATGCGCGATCCGCGCTTCGCCGCGGCCGTCGCCGGCGCCCGCGCGCGCGTCGTCCTCTTCGACGTCAACCTCGACGACATGCGCCGGTACAACGAGCGGACCGTCTCCGTCGACGTCCCGTGAACGCTTGCCGCTCGACGTCGCGCGGCGAGCGTCACAGGGAGATGCCGCGCTCGGCCAGGGGGCGGCGGACGCGCTCCTCGAGAGACCGCTTGGCGAGCGACAGGTACGGGGCGTCGCCGATCCAGCCGAGGCCGTTGGAGGGCAGGGAGCCGCGGGCGGCGATCGGCCGCCAGAGCTTTCTGAGCTCACCCACGGCGTGCGCCGCCACCGCCGACAGGTGCGCGCGATCGGCGTCGTCGAGGAACGGCGCGGCCCAGTCGAGGAACGTCCACCCGACCACCCCGTGGGCCGCCTCGTCGCGCACGATGCGCCCGAGCACCGCGCGCGCGAGCGGGTAGCGCGCGTCCTGCCAGGCGGCGTGCAGGAGCGGGATCGAGAGGGCCTCACCGACGCAGAAGGTGCGCACCACCAGCTCCGCCGCGCGCAACAACGGCGGCAAGGACGGCGACGGATCGATGACCAGGTCCTCGACGGTGTGCGTGAGCTCCACGGCCCCGCCGAGCGCCATCGCCATGCGCGCCGCCAGCTCCACGTGCGCCATCTCGTCGACGGGGAAGCGCGCGAAGATGGCCGTGAGGTCCACCGGCGCCTTGCACTCGAACAACGCCCGCAGCGTCGCCGTGCACTGCGCCCCCGTCCGATGCTCCTGAAACGCCGCCAGCGTCCACTGCATGCGCGCCTCGGCGACGACGTCGGCGGGCAGCCCTGCGTCCGCCAGCGAGCCCCAGGGCATGCTCTCGATGTCGGGGCGCGCGGCGCGCCAGCGGCGCTCGGTGGCCCCGCCCCAAAGCTCGAGCTCGAAGACCTCGGGGTCGCTCATGGCGCGGGGCTCACGGCGCGGGGCTCACGGCGCGGGGCTCACGGCGCGGCGCTCACGGCGAAAAGAGCCCGAGCACGTCGTTGGTGAGGGCGACCACCATCAGGATGCCGATGAGGACGAGCCCCACGAGCACCGCCTTGCGGCGGGTCTCGCCGCTGATCTTCTTGCGCGTGACGAGCTCGATGACGAAGAACATCAGGTGCCCGCCGTCGAGGACGGGGATCGGGATCATGTTCATCACGGCGAGGTTCACGCTGATGAGCCCCATGATCGACACGTAGCTCGCGGCGCCGAGCTCCGCCGCCTGGCCCGAGAGCTTGGCGATGCCGATGGGCCCGGAGAGCGCCTGCAGGCCCACGCCGCCGGTGACCAGCATCGCGAAGCCGCGGAAGACGTCGAGCACGAGGTCACCGGTCTGGTCCACCGCGCGCCGCGCGGCCTCGACGGGGGACACCGTGCGCTCGACCATGGGGCCGTCGCCCATCGACGAGGACAGCGCCACGCCGAACACCTTGAGCCCGCCCATCTGGCGCTGCGGCGCGGGCAACATGCGGAACGCGAGCACGCGCGCGCCGCCGGCGCCGGTGACGCCCACGACGTGGATGCCGTCAGGGTCCGCGTTGAGCGGCGCCTGGAGGTCCTGGGGCGTGACCAGCTTCTTGCCGTCGACGGCGACGATGCGGTCGCCGGCCACGAGGCCCTTCTCCGCGGCCACCGTGCGCGGCTCCACGTGGGCGACGAGGCCGTCGACCGGGGACAGGCCGAAGCGGCGGGCGGCGTCGGCCTGCGCGGCGCGCGTGGACGCGAGCGTCTGCGCCACGCGGCCGCTCACCGGGTCCGTCGACAGCTCGTCGCCGGTGACGCCGAAGCGATCGACCGCGATCTCGACGGGGGCCGCCTCCTCCGCCGTGAGCGTCACCGTGCGCGGCTTGCCGTCGGGGGCCGCAGCCGCGGGGGCCACGGCGTCGTCGTCCTCGTGCTCGCCGTCGTGCGCGCCGTCGTCGGCGCCGGCCGCGGGCGCCGCCCCACCGGCCTTGCCGGCGGCCGCGCCGTCGTGCACGACCTCGACGGTGGCCGTGCCCGCGGCCGCGGCCGCGTCGAGGGCCGCCATCAGCTCGTCCTTGCTCTGAACGGGCGTGCCGTCGACGGCGGTGACGCGGTCGCGGTCGCGAATGCCCGCGGCGGCCGCGGGGCTGTCAGGCTCCACGAGGACGGTGGGCAGCTCGACGCCGGCGAGGATGCCGAGGCGGCCGACGGTGCGCTTGCGGTCGAAGATTGTGGGATCGCGCGCGGCCCGCGGCGTGACCTCGAGATCGAAGGTCTTGCCGGCGCGCTCCACCGTGAGGCGCAGGGGCACGCCGGGGCGCGGCTCGACGAAGGCCTGCAGGTCCGAAAACAGCGTCACCGGCGTGCCGCCCACCGCGACGATGCGGTCGCCGGAGCGCAGACCGCCCTGGGCCGCGGGCTCGCCGTCGATCACCGTGCCCGCCACCGCCGCCGGCACGGTCTCGTGCCCCACGTTGAGGCCGAACAGCAGCGCCACCGGCAGCAGGATGTTCGCGAGCGGCCCCGCCACCGCGATGGCCGACTTCTTGAGGAACGGCTGGCCCAGGAAGGAGCGGTGCAGCTCCTCGGGAGGAATTTCCTCCTCGATGTCGTCGCCGTACATCTTCACGTAGCCGCCGAGCGGCAGCGCGGAGATGCGGTACTCGGTCTCGCCGCGCCGGAAGCCGACGAGCCGTGGGCCGAAGCCGATGCTGAAGGTCAGCACGCGGACGCCGCAGGCCTTGGCGACGAAAAAATGCCCCGCCTCGTGGACGGTGATCAAGATGCCGAGGAGCGCCACGAAGGCGACGACTGTCAACACGCGGAAAGCATATCCTCTCGCCATGGCGTCGCCGTCACTTTCGACCTCCCTTTCGTGCGCGATCGCCGTCGTCGCGCTCGCCTCCGGCTGCAAGCCCGACGTGCTCTCGGCCACCTCGGTCGAGGGAGGCGAGGGGTGGGTACGCGCGCACGTGCCCAAGGGCGACGGCTGGCACTGCGCCGCGCACGACGCCGACAAGGAGACGTTCCAGTTCCGCGGCGTCAAGTGTCAGTACGACGCCGGCGTCGTCATGACCGCCAAGCTCTACGACGTCGACACCGGCGACGCGCGCACGGCGCAGCTCTTCTGCATCCAGGACTGGAGGCAGGCGTACGCCGCAGTGTTCAAAGACGTGATGACGTACACCCACGACGTCGTCGACTGGCACGGCGTGCCCGCGTGCAAGGTCGTGATCGACGGCGCGTCGACCAAGGGTCCCTGGCACCTGTTCGAGATCCACGCGCCGAACGGGCGGCGCATGCTGCAGCTCACGGTGATGGGATCGCTGCCGGTGGTGGACAAGGAGCAAAAGGTCGTCGACGCGTGGCTCGACAATCTGCACTACGACCTGCGCCTGCCGGGGCAGTGACGGCGCGCCTCAGCCCTTCTTCGGGGCCTTGTTCTTCGCCGCCTCCGCGTCGGGGGCCTCGACGTTGGCCTCGGCGTCGGGATCCTCGGCCTCGGCCCGCTTCAACAGCTCGGCGAGCTCGTCCTTCGACATCCGCTGCGTCGCCGCCGCTTGCTTGAGCGGCGGGGCCTTCTTCTTGTCCGTCATGAGCTCACTGTATCAGGTGTGCGCGGGGGCGAGGCGGCCGTCCTTGACGACGAAGTCTTCGGCGACGGCGGGCGCGAGCGGCTTGGTGGCGTCGATGGCCACGCCGAGGCGCTGCATGGCGGCCGCGGTGTGACGCAGGACGCGCGCGGAGCGGGACTCGTCGCACACCATCGCCTGCAGCTTCTGAGACACCCCGTCGTGCAGCGACGCGATCTTCGGCCACATGCGCTCGAAGGCGTCGATGCACGAGCACTGGACGTCGTCACCGTGGTCGTCGAGGTACGGGAGCACGGCCTCGGCGGCGCGCGGGTCGTTGTCCATGGAGATGCAGAAGACGAGCTCGGCCTTGCCCTGCGTGGTGCGGTAGTCCTCGGGGGAGCGCGCCTTGAGCGCCTCGACGAGGTCGAGGATGTACGTGTCGTGGTCCACCAGGCGCTGCAGCGCCTTGGCCGCGAACGCGATGGCGTTCTCCTTCTTGAGGAACATCTTGAGCGCCATGCGCGCCGGCTCCCCGCGCTGCACGAGCTCGTCCACGAGCCACTTCTTCTCCTCCTCGTCCCAGTGCGGCGACTGCGCGACGACGGCGAACCGGGTGAGCGCGCCCTGGATGGCCTCGGGGGTGCCCCAGCCGAGCAGGCGCTCCATGGCCTCGCGGCGGTATTCGGGCTGCGCGTAGCGCTCCTTCACCTTCACAACGAGCTTTTCGATGTTCTTCTGCGTCGGCTTGTCGCCACCAAAGATGCTGAGAAGGCCCATGGAGGCTGCATACGCACCGCCGGGGCCGCTGGCTAGGGGGCACGATGCTCCCCTTGACGTCGACGTCGGCGCACGCGACATGCCGCAGCATGAGCGAGTCTCCTCGATCCGCCGACGACATCCAGGCCCTGTCCGAGAAGATCAAGACGGAGAGCGCCTTCGTCGACGCTGTGCTGCGCGAAGTGCAGAAGGTCATCGTCGGGCAGCGCGCCATGGTGGAGCGGGTCCTCGTCGGCTTGCTCACCGGTGGCCACGTGCTCCTCGAGGGCGTCCCCGGCCTGGCCAAGACCCTCACGCTCACCACGCTCGCCAAAGCGCTGCACCTCTCCTTCGGGCGCGTGCAGTTCACGCCCGACCTCCTCCCCGGCGACCTCACCGGCACGTCCATCTGGGATCCGGAGAAGCGCGCCTTCGAGCCGCGCAAGGGCCCCATCTTCGCCAACCTGCTGCTCGCCGACGAGGTGAACCGCGCCCCGGCCAAGGTGCAGAGCGCCCTCCTCGAGGCCATGCAGGAAAAGCGCGTCACCATCGGCACCACCACGTTCGACCTGCCGTCCCCGTTCTTCGCCATGGCCACGCAGAACCCGGTGGAGCAGGAGGGGACCTATCCGCTGCCCGAAGCCCAGGTCGATCGCTTCATGCTCAAGGTCGTCGTCGGGTTCCCCACGCGCGCCGAGGAGCGGCAGATCATGGACCGCATGACGGAGGGCCACGAGGCGGTCGCCGAGAACATCGTCGGCCCTGAAGAGCTCGAGCGTGCGTCGGCGTGCGTCAAGCAGATCTACGTCGACGACAAGATCAAGCGCTACATCGTCGACCTCGTGTTCGCCACGCGCGAGCCCAAGGAGGTGAGCGGCGGCAAGCTCAAGGACCTCGAGCCGCTCATCGCCTACGGCGCCTCTCCGCGCGCGTCCATCGCGCTCAACATGGCGGCGCGCGCCCACGCGTTCCTGTCCCATCGGGCCTTCGTCACACCCGACGACGTCAAGGCCATCGGCCTCGACGTCCTGCGCCACCGCGTGCACCTCACGTTCGAAGCCGAGGCCCAGGAGATCAAGGCCGACGACGTCGTGCGTCGCGTGTTCGAAGCCGTCCCCGTCCCGTAGGGGCTGGCGGGACACCGCAACGGTCGTCACGCCGCAGGGCTCGTCAGTTCGCGAGCACCTCGCTGGCGAGCTCGTTGCCGAGCGCCGCCTCCTCGGGCGCCACCACGCCCATCTCGCGGCCGAGCGCGTCGAACGCGACCAGGCCGCCGGTCTTCGTGCGCTGCGCGGAGCCGACCTTCTTCCCGTCGACGACGATGTCCACGCGATCGTCGCCGTGCGGCACGAGGACGAAGCGCTCGAGGTCGCGGGTGACCGTGACGGTGCTAGAGCTTCCGCGTGAGCACGAACGAGCCCATGCAGCCCGACACCATCACCATCGCCAGCGACACGGCGATCACTCGCTTTTTCATGCAGCCTCCGCCCCCAGTCTCCCCCACCCGCGGCGCGCGCGGGAGCGCATCAGCGCGCCTGGTGCCCGCGCTGCCCGCGCCGGGGGTCGGCCGTCGTCGTCGCCGGGGGCGGCGGCAGGGCGGCGAGGACGGCGGCGTGGACCGAGACGAGGTCGGGCGAGCGCTTCTTGCCGTGCTCGAGGAAGCGCAGGTGCTCGTTTCGCCGGTGCACCGCGAGCTTGGTGACGTCGGCGCGCCCGAGCGGCAGCGTGAGCGCCTTGTGCATCTCGGCGGCCGCGCCGCCGGGATCGCCGGCGACGACGTGCGACTCCGCGAGCCCCAGGTGCGCCCAAGGCGAGCGCGGTTGGAGCTCCTCCGCGAGCGCCAGCGCGCGCGCCGCCCCGTGGGCGTCGCCGGCCGCGCGGCGCCGGTCCGCGAGGTGGCGCAGGTCCTCGACGAAGTCCGGGTGCGCCGGCAGCCCAGAGAGCGGCTTGAGGAGGCGCTCGGCGGCGGCGACGTCGCCGGGGACCGCCTCGGGTCGCAGGTCGCGCAGCGCCTCCGGCGTCTTCTTCCACGCCGCGTCGAGGCGCGCGGCGAGCTTGTTCAGCGCCGGCGGCAGCGGATGCGCGCAGCGCGCCTTGGCGCAGGCGTCGACGTAGGCGTGGAAGAACGCCGCGGGGCTGTCGTGCGCGAGCGCGCGGACGCCGGCGGCGCCGCGGGCGGCCTCGAGGACGCGCGCCATCTCCGCGCCCACGCGGATGCTCACCCGCCCGAAGGCCGGGTGGTACGCGTCGCGCAACGCCTCGCGCGCCTCGAAGGGCAGGCGCGTGCGCGCGAACAGCGCCGGCAGCGCGGCGAAGGCGCGCGTGACCGCGGCGGGCGGCGCCGAAGCGTCGTCGTGGACGAGGCCGTAGCTCATGATCCGGCTCATGCCGTCGAACGCCACCGCGTCGTACGGGTCCGCGGCGTACAGGTCGCGAAAGGGCGCGCCGTCGTCGACGAGGAGCTCGGCCACGCTCGACGAGATGCGCGTGAGCAGCGGCGCGGAGCCCTGGAGGTTCGTCAGAAGGACGACGATCAGATCGTCGTCGGGGAGCATGAACAACAGCGACGATGTCCCCGGCTGGCCCCCCGCGTGCGCCACCACCCTGCGCCCGTGCAGCGGATAGACGGCGAAGCCCATGCCGTAGTCGGCCTGCCGCCCGTCCCGCGTCACCACCGGCGTGGTCATGCGCGCGAACACCTCCTTGTCGACGAGCGTGCCGGCGAGCAGCGCGTGCGCGTAGCGCAGGAGGTCGTCGACGTCGGCGCGCATGCCGCCGCTGGCGAAGCGGCTCGAGATGTCGAGCGGCTCGGCGGGCACGATGCGGCCACCGGCGAGGCGGTAGCCGGCGGCGACATCGTCGTCCTTCAGGTGGAGGGCCTCGAGCCCGGTGCGCGTCATGCCGAGCGGGCCGAGCACGTGCTCTTCGAGATACGTCCCGAAGGGGACGCCCGAGGCCTCCTCCACCGCCGCGCCGAGCAGGTTGTAGCCGAAGCTCGAGTACAAGAACCTCTGCCCGGGCGGCGCCGCCAGCGGCCGCTTGGCGAACAGCGCGATGGACTGCGCGGTGTCGAGCGGCGTCGTCGTCATCGCGTCGTGCATGCTGCGGTAGTGCGCGACGCCCCCCGTGTGCGAGAGGAGCTCCTTCACCGTGACGGGTCCGCTCTTGTCGGGGTACGCGGGCACGTAGCGCTGGATCTCCGCGCCGAGGTCGATCTTGTTGTCCGCCGCGAGCTGCATGACGGAGACGGCCGTGAAGGTCTTGGTGATGGAGGCGATGCGATACGACGTGCGCGCCGTCGCCTCCCTGGCCGCCGCCGCGCCGCGCAGCCCCCGCGACGGCAACACGGCGTCGCCGCGCGCCGCGTGCCAGACCGCGCCGTGGAAGAGCACCGCCGCCGACACCCCCGCCACCGGCTCTCCCGCGAGCGCGTGGTCGACGACGGCGTCGAGCATCGCCGCGGTCTTGTCCGGCAGCGCCGGCGCCGACGCCGGCGACCAGGGCGCGTCCTTCGCGGCCGTCGCGGGCGCGGCGGCGAGGGCGAGGGTGAGGGCGAAGGCGAGCACGGCGGTCAGATCCCGTCGCCCATGGCCGCGCCCGCGGACGCGAGCGACGTCGGCGGCGGCGGCGCAGCGGCAGCAGCGACGGGCGCAGCGGCGGGAACAGGCGCAGCGGCGGGCTCGACGTCGGCGAGGGCGCCGGGCGGGTGCGGCGGCGGAGAAGACGCGTAGCCGTCGAGGACGGCGTCGGCGATGATCTGGCCGAGCATGTCGAGGCCGCGGCCGCGCGGGTGCGCGAAGTCGTCGTGGAGCGCGCCGACGTCGTACAGCCGCTTGAGCGAGCCGTTCCCGCCCATCGCCGCGAACAGATCGAAGAACGCGCAGCCCTCCTCGTGGGCGACGCGGCGCTCGATGTCGATGACGTCGTCGAGCTGCGGGCGCGTGCGGAAGGGATCGGGCACGTCGGCGCCGGCCGCGCCGACCACCTCCTCGATGGGCCCCACCACGAGGCACGCGGCGCCGGTGGCGGCCTGCACGCGGTGCACGAGCGCGCGCAGGTCGCGCTCGACGGTCTTGGTGGTGTAGCGCCGCCAGGCGAGCCGCTTGGTCTCGTTGCCGCCGATCATCAACACGACGAGCGCGGGGCGTCGCTCGCGGAGCTGCGCCGAGAAGGTCTCCTCGTCGGTGGACAGCCACAGCCGCGCGTCCGCCGAGGGCACGCCGAGCGCGTCCAGGACGACGCCGCCGCTGTTGCGCTCGAGGGTGACGCCCTGCACCACGGCGCCGGCGGCGGCGGCGCGCAGCTCGAGGACGTCGGCGCCGCGGTCGAGGGTGAAGCGGCTGATGCGCGGCCCGTCGTAGCCGCGGCCCTTGAGCTTCACCCAGGGGCCGTGGTCGAGGCGCCACGACAAAGGCGCGCCGCCCTCCTTCTCGAGCCAGAACACCTCGGCCTTGCGCTCGCCGCGCAAGCGGAAACGGCTGACGGCGGCGCCCTCGCTGACGTGCTGCACGCCGGTGGCGCCGAGCGGCGCGACGACCGGACCCTCGGCGCAGTTCTCCGCGCGCCAGCCCCAGGCGCTGCGCGCGGTGCGGCCGCGCGGGCCGTACTCGGCCATGCGATCGGCGAGGATGAGCCCGCGCCCGGCGTCATCGAAGCGCTCGACGAGGCGCTCGCGGACGACGTCGGTGATGCCGTCGGAGGCGATGAGCGAGTTGCCGATCACGGCGATCTCGGTGCGCGCCCCGCGCGACGCCGTGGCGTCGAGCGACGCGTAGAAGGGCTCGAGCACCGTGCGCGCGCAGGTGCAGCGACCCTTCATCACCGGCCTCACGCACGGGTCCTCCACGCGGCCGCCCGGCGCGCGCACCACGCGCATGAAGCGATGGAGCACGTCGGCCTCGTGCGACCCGAGCCGCGCGGCGCGGTCGAGGTACGCCGGCCGCGCCGGGCACATCCCGCGATCCGCCGGGGCAGCGGCGGCGACGACGACGGTGAGGAGCACCGGGGCGAGCACGGCGCCGATCGTCAGATCACGAATGCCCGCGCCGCCCGTTTGTGCCCGGCCGCGCGTTCGGGCCGGGGCCTGCGCTGCGCATCGCGCGGAGCGGGGCCGGCGCGCCGACGAGAAGGAGGCGCCGACGCTCAGCTCGCGGCGTGGGCGACGAGCTCGTCGAGGCTGACGAACGCGAGCGTGGCCTCGTGCGTCGCCGTCAGGATGACCGCGGGCGCCTTGCCGGCGTCGAGGGCCTCCTTCCAGCGGGGCGCGCACAGGCACCAGCGGTCACCCGGCTTCAGTCCGGCGAAGCCGTAGTGCGGCGCCGGCGTCGACAGATCGTTGCCGACGCTCTTCGAGTACGCGAGGAACTCGGCGCTCACCTGCACGCACACGGTGTGCACGCCGCGGTCCTGGGGCCCGGTCTCGCAGCAGCCGGTCCGGAAGAAGCCCGTGCGCGGCTCGAGCGAGCAGGTCTGGAGCACGCCGCCGAGGACATTTCTGGGGCCGGCGCCGCCCTGTGCATCGTCGAACATCGTGTCGCTCCTCAGCGCCCGAGCGCTTCGTCGCAGGGGGTGCCGAGCGGCTCCTGGTACAGGTGCCATCGGCCGTAGGCGTCGGACGCCGCGTCGTAGATGTCGACGGCCTTGAGCGGGAGCGCGGCCCCGCCGGGCGGCGTCCACGAGGCCTGCTTGCCGTCGGAGGTCTCCTTGAACGACAGGCGCCCCGCGCGGGTCATGAACACCTGGGCGTCGCGCTCGAGGATGACGTCGTCGACCTTGGCGTACGCGAAGGTGCCGGGCCTCCCGGCGAACAGCCGGAAGTCGCGGTTGTCCTCGGGGACGAGGGCGCGGTCGACGACGAAGTAGGTGCCGTCGTCGGTGCGCGCCACGGCGAACAGCGTGCGCTGCCAGCGGTGCTCGAAGAAGGACGCGCCCTTGGGCAGCTTGGTGGGCTTCAACGCGATCTTGTCGTCGCCGCACTGCAGCCAGAAATTGCCGTCCTTCATGTCGAACGCCGCCTGCCAGCGCGCCTTGGCCCGCGGGTCCCAAAAGACGACGTCGAAGCTCTTGTCGCCCTCGCGCCCGCCGCCGGTCACGCGCTGCGCGTAGAGCCGGGTCGGGTCCTTGCGCGCCGCGAAGAAGGGGGCGAAGCCGTCGGCGGGCTTGTCGTCGTACGCGATGAACAAGCCCTTCCCGTCGGTGAGCCCGCGCAGCTTCGCCGCGTCGACCTTCATGGGGACGTCCTTGATCGACGAGGGCGCGCGCGTCTTGAGCGCGGCGACGGCGGCGTCGGGCGCGACCGCCGCCGGCGCCTTGGCGCCCGCCGTCGCGGCGCCGTTCGACGCGGCGCCCGTGGTCGCGCCCGTCGCAGCGGCGACGGCGCCGGGCGCGCGCGGAGCGGAGAGCTCGGCGACCATCGCCGGCAGCACGTCGAGGACGTCGTCGATGGAGCCGTGCTTGAGGCGGCGGTCGGCGAGGTGCGAGGCGCCGGTCTTCACGTCGACGGAGCGCAGGCCGACGAGGTAGCTGCGGCCGACCTTGGCGAGCGTGCCGGTGACGAGCGCGTCGACGCCGAGCGCCTCGCCGATCTGCGCCATGCAGGCGTCGTCGGCGCAGCCGGCGAGCTGCTTTTGCGCCTCGAGATCGAGCAGCGCCTTGAGCTGCTGCTGCGTCACCACCTCGACGCCGGTCTTGGCGAGCGCGCCCGCCACCGCCTCCGTCAGCGCCGCGGCCACGCGCTTGCTGACGCCGGCGCCGTCGTGAAAGGGCAAGACGCCGACCTTGTCGACGGGCGCGGCGGCGGCCGCGGAGGCGACGACGAGGAGAGCGCCGAGGACGGCCGCGGGCGCCACGAGCGAGGGAGAGCGGAGGGAGCGCATGGGCGCGGAGCATACAGCGCCCCACCGTTCGGCGAGGTCACGGCGGACCCGGCGCGCCGTGCCCGGAGGTCGCGGGCGACCCGGGGCCGGCCGGGTCCTTCGCCGCGCGGGTGCGTCCGGACGCGGAGCGTGCGCCGCGGGCCGGCGGGCACGGGCCGTGCTTCCTTCCACCACGGAGGGGCCCCATGAACACGCAAGCGCTGCACGTCTTGATCGTCGACGATGACATCCACGCCGCCCGCCTGCTCGGGAGGATCGTCGAGCGCGAAGGCCACAAGGTGACGTTGCTGTTCGACCCCACCGACGCCATCCGCCTCGTGCGCAAGCTCGCCATCGACGTCATCATCGCCGACGAGCGCATGCCCGGCATCACGGGCGCGGACATCCTCGCGACGCTCGCGCGCCTGGAGCCGCACACCTTCCGCGTGCTCACGAGCTGCAACCTCGACGTCAACGGCGTCATCGACCGCGTCAACCGCGCGCGCATCGACTACCTCTTGAAGAAGCCGTTCCGCATCGCCGACGTCTGCGATCTGCTCCGCACCGCGACCAACGAGTGGCGCCCGATGGAGCGGAGCGTGCCTTCGTACCTGTTCGGCTCGCCGTCGCTGAAGCGCGACAGCACGGGCGCCATCCTCCTCCCCGCCTGAGGGACCCATGCTCGCCTCGCACGGACCGCGCGTCCTCGTCATCGACAGCGACCCGGGTCGCGCGCGCGAGCTCGGCGTGTTCCTGCGCCTGAGCGGCTGCGAGGTCGCCCACGCCGCCGACGTCGTGCAGGGCGCGGAGCTCTTCGCGCGCGCCGACGTCGCCGTCCTCGACGACGACGCGTTCGGTCGCGCCGGCACCTCCCTGTTTTCCCGCCTCGGTCGCGTGGCGCCCGGCGTGTTCCGCTGCGTCGCCTGCCGCTGGTCGCGCTTCGCCGACGTGCGCGGCTGCGCCGACTACGTGCTCGCCAAGCCGTACACGAGCGCGGTGCTCGCCGACGCCCTCGTCGCCTCGCGAAGCCTCCGCCGCGCCGCGCCCGAGCACGGCGCGGACGCCGCGACCTGAGGCGCGACGAACGCGCGACCGCCCCGCCGTCGTCACGCTGCACAACGCAGGGCGTTTTGCCCACCTTGCGCCGGCGAGCGCGATTTGCGATTGCCGTCGTCAACCGTGACACCCGATGAAGAGCTGCGGGCGCTGCTCAAACGCGTGCGCCAGATCGAGCTGAAGACGCGCAAGGCCGTCAACGCGGCGGGCCAGGGTGCGTACCACTCGCGGTTCAAAGGGCGCGGCATGGCGTTTTCCGAGAGCCGCGCCTACGTCCCCGGCGACGACCCGCGCCACATCGACTGGAACGCCACGGCGCGCCGCCAGGACCCGCGCGCGGGGCACACGGGGTCGGAGCTGTTCGTGAAGCAGTTCGTCGAGGAGCGCGAGCTCACGGTGCTGCTCGCGGTGGACCTCTCGGGCTCCATGAGCACGGGCTCGCGCGCGCGCACCAAGCGGCAGATCGCGGCGGAGGCGGCGGCGCTCCTCGCGTTCTCGGCGCTGCGCAACAACGACAAGGTCGGCCTGGTCGCGTTCACCGATCGCATCGAGCTCCTCGTGCGCCCCAAGAAGGGCCGCGGACACGTGCTGCGCCTGCTGCGGGAGATCCTCGCGGCGCGCCCCAAAGGCAAGGGCACGAACCTCGTCGCCGCCGTGGAGACCGTGACGCACCTCTCCAAGCAGCGCGCCATCGTCGCCCTGGTGAGCGACATGCTCCTCGGCGGTGGACAAACCGCCCCGCCGCGCCCGGCCGCTCCCGGGTCGCCGCTCGGACCGCTCGAGCGCCCGCTCAAGGTGCTGGCGCGGCGGCACGACCTCATCGTCGTCGAGGTCGAAGATCCGCTCGAGGGCGCCCTGCCCGACGCCGGCCTCATCAGCGTCCACGACCCGGAGACCGGCAAGCGCGTCCTCCTCGACAGCGGCGACGCCCGGGTGCGCAAGACGTACCAGGAGCGCGCCGCCGCCGAGCGGGCGCGCACGCGGGGCGCTTTGGAGCGCCTCGGCGTGGATCGCGTGACCGTGACGGATCGGGAATCCGCCGCGGCGCTGGTTCGTTTCCTGCGACGCCGCGCAAGGAAGGCCGCGTGATTCTCGCCGCCGTCGTCACCCTGCTCGCCACCGCCCCCGGCCCCGCGCCGGTCGCCGACACCGCCGCGCCGCCGACGGCCGAAGCGCAAAGCGACGCGGGCGTCGCCGAGGAGGCGCTGCCGCCGCCCATCCCGCCGCGCGAGCTCGACGACGCCGACGCGGGCGTCGCCGACGCGACAGCCCCCGACGGGGGGCCCGCGAGCATCCCCGGGCTCGTCTTGAACGCGACCATCGAGCCCGCGCTGGTGCCGTTCGGCGCCCCGTTCGAGCTCGTGGTCACCATCACCCGCGACCGCGGCCTGCAGCTCGCGTTGCCCGGCGCCATCCCCGACGTCGACAGCGCGCCCAGGACCGGCGACCCGGTGCGCACCGTCCAGGATCTCCCCGCCGCGGCGGACGCCGGCCCCGGCGGCGCGCGCGTCAAGGAGACCATCAAGATCCCCTTCCTCGCGCTCGACACCAAGGACGTGAAGACGCCGGCGTTCACGCTCACCGGCAAGGACGGCGCCGCCGTCGACGTCCCCGCGCTCGACGTGCGCGTCGACATGCCCAAGGACACCATGCCGAACCCCGCGGGGCCCGACGCCGGGCCGCCCCCGCCGGGCACGGTGGTCCTCGAGCCAAACGCCCCCGCCATCGCCTACGCCGTGCCCGACGCGCGGCCCTTCGTGGTGCTCGGCGCGTTCGCCGGCGCGGGGCTGTTGTTCTTCCTGGTGCGCTTGTTCGCGCGACGCCGCAAGGCGACGGCGCCGGCCACCCCGGCGGTGCCGCCGCCGCCGCCGCGGCCGGCGCACGAGGTGGCGCTCGAGCGGCTCGAGGCGCTCCTCGCGAGCGGGCTGTTGCAGCGCGGAGAGACCGCGGAGTTCGTCGAGCGCCTGATGGACGAGGTGCTGCGCGACTACATCTCCGCGCGCTTCCAGATGACCGCGGGCACCCGCACCACGCGCGAGCTGGTGAAGGACCTCCTCGGCGTCGCCGTGCTCGGCCTCGACGTCAGCCTGGTCGAGAGCCTCCTCGCCGACGCAGACCTCGTGAAGTTCGCCAAGGCGTCCATCCCCTCCGAGCGCGCGCACGCCATGGCCACCCGCGTGCGCGCGCTCATCGACGCCACCAAGCTCGTCCCCGGCGACCGCGCCGCGCGCGCCGCGGGCGGAGGTGCCTCGTGACGGCCGCCGAGCTGTTCGGGGGGATCGTCGCCGCCGTGCGCGCGCTGCACGAGTCCGGCGTCCACGACCTCCAGCTCGGCATGCCCTGGCTGCTGTTGTTGCTCATCCCCGTCGCCGGCGCCGTCGCCGCCATCGCCGTCGTCGGCTCGCCGCTGCCGACGCTGTCGTTCGCCCGCGGCGAGCAGGCGGCCAGGCTCCCGCGCGGCCGCGGGCACACCGCGCGCGTCGCGGCGTTCGTCTGCATCGCGGCGTCGGCGGTGCTCGGCGCCGTCGGCCTCGCGCAGCCGGAGGTGCTCGGCGAGCCCGAGCCGGGCACCACCGAGGGCATCGACATCGTCGTCGCCCTCGACGTCTCCGGCTCCATGCGCGCCGCAGACTTTCGCCCCAAGGACCGCCTGCACGTCGCCAAGAAGGTCATCGAGGAGCACCTGCTCACGCGCAAGCGCGACCGCGTGGGGCTCGTCGTCTTCGCCGGCGAAGCGTTCACGCAGGCGCCGCTCACGCATGACAAGGCGCTCCTCGGCGAGATCCTCGAGGGCGTTCGCACCGGCGTCATCACTGATGGCACCGCCATCGGCGACGGCCTCGCCACGTCCCTCAACCGGCTGAAGGACAGCAAGGCCAAGACGCGCGCCATCATCCTGCTCACCGACGGCGACAACAACGCGGGCTTCATCGCGCCCGAGAGCGCCACCGACCTCGCCGTCGACCTCGGGGTGAAGGTGTTCCCCATCCTCGTCGGGCGCGGCGGCAAGGTCCCCTTCCCCGACGGCACCGACATCTTCGGCGCCCCGCGCTTCGTCACCGTCGAGATGCCGGTGAACCCCACGCTGCTGAAGACCATCGCCACCCGCACCGGCGGTTCGTACTTCAACGCCACCGACGCCGAGAGCCTCAAGACGAGCTTCTCCAAGATCCTCGACAGCCTCGACCGCTCGCTGCTCGAGGGCCAAAAGCCCGTGCGCCGCCCCATCCCGCTCACCCCGCTGTTGCTCCTTCCTGCCGCGCTGCTGTTGGCGGCGGGGCTCACCCTCGCGTTCACGCGCGCATCGACGGTGCCCTGATGCGCTTCACCTCGCCCCTCCTCCTGGCGCTGCTCGGCCTCGTGCCCGTGCTGCTCCTGTTGTGGCTGCGCGACGAGCGCTCGCGCACGCGACGCCTCGCCGTCCTCGTCGACGCGGGGCTGCTGCCCGCGCTGTCGGCGGGCGCGTCGGACGCGCGGCGCGGGTGGCGGCGGGGCCTGGCCGTCGGCGCGCTGGCGCTTTTCGTGGTGGCGGCGGCGGGCCCCGAGGTGGGCGGGAAGACGGTGCTCCTCCCGCAGCGCGGCCTCGACGTGCTCTTCGTCATCGACGTGTCGCGCTCGATGCGCGCGCGCGACGTGCTCCCCGATCGCCTCGAGCGCGCCAAGGCCGAGATCGGCGCGGTGCTGCCGCGGCTGTCCGACCACCGCGTGGGCATCGTCGCGTTCGCGGGCACCGCGTTCGTGCAGTGCCCGCTCACGTCGGACACCGAGGCCGTGCGCCTGTTCTTGAACGACCTCACGCCCGACACCGTCCCCCAGGGCGGCACGGCGCTGTCGGCGGGCCTCGAGGTGGCGCTCAACGCCATCCGCGCCGAGGACGAGGGCCAGGGCGCCGAGGGGCCGGCCAAGAACAAGAGCGCCGGCCGGGTGATCGTCGTCGTCACGGACGGCGAAGATCACGAGGGCAAGCTCGATGACGTGAATAAGGAGCTCAAGGAGAGCGGCGCCACCGTGGTGCTCATCGGCGTCGGCTCCACGCTCGGCGAGCCCATCCCAGTCGTCGACGATCACGGCAAGGTGAGCGGCTACGTGAAGGACCGTCGCGGCCAGACCGTGATGACGCGCATGTCGCCCGAGGTGTTGAGCCAGGTGGCGCAGCAGGTGGGCGGCGTCTTCGTCGACGGCACGAGCCAGCCTGACATGGGCCTGCGCGAGGTCGAGTCGCGCATCGCCGGCCTCGAGAAGCGCGACTTCGAGAGCCGCGCGCAGACGGAGTGGGACGACCGCACCGCCATCCCCCTCGGCGTCGCGTTGCTGCTGCTCGTCGTCGCGCTCGTGATCCCCGAGCGCGCGGGAGGTGCCCCGTGATCGCCCTCGCCCTGTTCGTCGCCGCGGCCACGACGTCGTCGCCGGTGGGCGCCGCCCCAAAGCTCCTGCAGCGGGCGGAGCCGTCCCTCGAGGAGGGCGCGCGGCTCCTGTCCCACGGCGACTTCGACGGCGCGCTCGAGCACTTCCGGCGCGCGCAGGCCAAGTCGCCCGACGAGCGCGCGGTGGTCGAGTACGACGTCGGCGCCGCACAGCTCGCGCGCGTGATGCAGCAGGCGCGGGCAGCGGCCAAGGAGGCGGCAGCCAAGCAGGCGGCGCAGAGCGCGGGCCCCTCGCCCGCGGGTGCGCCGGCGGCCGGGCCGGCGCCGGGCGCTCCCGCGGCGCAGGGCGGACCGCAGATCGACAAGTCCGCGCTCGACGACGCCAAGGCGTCCTTCGAGCGCGCCTTCGGGCTCGCCCACGACGCGCACCTCAAGTCCGAGGCCGCCCTCGCCGCCGGCAACGCCGCCGCCAACGCCCAGGACCTCGACGACGCCATCGCCCACTACAGAAAAGCGCTCGTGGCCGACCCGAACAACGAGCGCGCCAGGAAGAACCTCCTGCGCGTCCTCGAGGCCAAGCGCGCCCAACCGCCGCCGCCCCCCAAGAAGGGCGGCGACGACGACAAGAAGAACGACAAGAACAACGACGACAAGAACAACGACAAGAAGGACCAAAGCGGCGACGACAAGAAGGACCAGCAGCAGGGCGACAAGGACAAACAGCAGAAGGACCAGGACAAGCAGGGCGACAAGGACAAGCAGCAGCAGGGTGACAAGGACAAGGACAAGGACAAGGACAAGGACAAGGACAAGCAGCAGCAGCAGCAGCAGCAGCAGGGCGACAAGAAGAAGCAGAAGAAGGAGGAGGCCAGGCGCCTGCTCGACGCGCTGCGCGCCCGCGAGCGCCCGATGACGCCGCTCGAGATGCGCGGCAGGCAGAAGCAGCCGCCCAGGGCCGGGAAGGACTGGTGATGCCGCTGCGTCCGAAGCGCGCCCCGCGACGCCGCGCCGCGCGGAGCACGCGGCACCTCGGCGCCGTGGGCCTCGTGGCCGCCGCCCTGCTCGTGGCGGGCGCGGCGGCTGCCGACGACGCCCCCATCAGCCTGCGCTACGACGTCAACGCCAAGGAGATCGCGCAAGGCGAGACCTTCCAGCTCGACGTGGTGCTCACGGTGCACTCCCAGCAGCCCGTGGAGGAGGTGGCGCTGCCCGACATCCCGCGCGGGCTCACCGTCGTGCAGGAGCGGCGCGCGTCGTCGACGCAGATCGGCAACGTCAACGGCCACCGCAGCATCACCGTCGAGCAGCGCTACCTGTACCTGTTGCGCGGCGACGAGGCCGGCACCTTCAAGATCCCCGAGGCCACCGCGCGCCTCGGGCGCTTCGTCGCGCACGCCCCCGCGCTCACGGTGAAGGTCGTGGCGGATCCGTCGTCGTCGGCGGCAGCGCCGCCGGGGGTGCCCGAGCCCGCCGGCGCGCTGCCGGGCGCGCGCTTCGGCAGGAGGCCGCCGGCGTCGTTCCTCGAGGTCACGCTCGACCGCGACAGCGCCGTCGTCGGCCAGCAGGTCACCGCCACCACCGAGGTCTACTCCCAGCGGCCCCTCGGCGAGTTTCCGCGGCTCGCGCCGCTCAAGCCGCCGGGCTTCTTCTGCACGCCGCTCCTCGGCGACGATCGACCAAACCCCTCGCAAAAGAGCGTCGCCGGCCACCTCTACTACGTCTACCTCGTCAACATGGACGCGCTGTTCCCCGTGAAGGCGGGCGACGTGACCATCCCCGCGCAGACCGTGGACCTGCAGCCCGCGGGCTCGTTCTTCTCACGGCCGCGCGGGGTTCGCGTGAAGTCGGCGGCCGTGACCCTGCACGTGAGCGCGCTCCCCGGAGCGGACATGCCCGCCGGCTTCCCCGCGGGGAACGTGGGCATCTGGCAGCTCACCTCGACGGTGCGGCCGTCGTCGGCGTCGCTCGATCAACCGGTGACGCTCACCATCGTCGCCAACGGCACCGGCAGCCTCGAGCAACTGCAGCTCCCCACCTGGGACGCGGCCGACGCCGAGGCCGCGGGTGCCCGCGTCTTTCCGTCGACGACGAAGATCGATCGGCGCCAGACCTCGGCGGACGAGCCCGAGCTCGGGGGGCGCGTGGTCATCGAGATGCTGGTGCAGCCGGAGAAGGTCGGCCAACTGCACATCCCCGCGTTCACGCTCTCGTTCTTCGACCCGTTTGCGCGCGCGTACAAGACGTCGAGCACCAGGCCCATCGTGGTCCCGGTGCGCGCGGCGCGCAGCGCGTCGTCGTCGTCGGCGTCGCCGGCGCCGGGATCGCGGCAGACCATCGCCAAGGGGGCGCGGCCCTTGCGCGGGCACGTCTCGGCACAGACGCGGCCGGGCGAGGCGCCGGTGGCGGCCGGGGGCGCAGCGTTCGTCGCCGGTCTCGGCGTGCTCGCGGCGCGCGCGCGGCAGCGCAAGAAGGGCGCGTCGCTCGAGGGCAAGCGCGCGAGCAAGCGGCGCGATCGGCAGCGCGCCCTCGACGACGCCAAGGCGCGCGGCGACCTCGCGGGCCTCGAGCGCATCCTCCTCGAGGCCGTGGCCGACCGCTGCGGCGCCGAGGCCAAGTCGCGCGCTACCGGCGACCTCGCCGCGTTCCTCGCCGAGCGCGGCCTCGAGCGCGCCGCCGCGGACGACGTCGTCCGCTTCATCCGCGACGTCGAGGCGGCGCGCTACTCCCCGGGCGGCTCGAGCGAGCGCGCGCGCCTCGCCGACGTCTGCGTCGCGCTCATCGCGCGCGTGGAGGCCGCATGAGCGCGACGCGCCTTCGCGGAGGACGAGCCCCCGCGCCTCGACAGGCAGCGGCGCTCGCGGCGCTCGTCGTCGTCGTCGTCGCGGGCGCGGCCCAGGCGGCGAGCGACGCGCGGCTGTCGCAGGCGGAGGGGTTGGCGAAGAAGCAGGAGACCGGCGCCGCCGCCGACATCTACCGCGGCCTCGTCAAGGACGGCGTCGACGGCCCGGGCATCCGCTACAACCTCGGCACGCTGTGTCTCGAGCAGGGCGACATCGGCGAGGCGGTGCTGCACCTGCTCACCGCCCGGCGCATGGCGCCCGGCGACGGCGACGTGCGCCACAACCTCTCGGTGGCGCTGGACGCGCGGGTGGACCGCCTCGCCGGCGAGGCCCCCGCCGACCCCGTGCGCGCCGTGGGCGCGCGGGTGCCGCCGCTCGCCGCGCGGCTCGCGCTCGCGGTGCCGTTGTTCCTCCTCGGCGCGCTCCTCGCCGCGCTCGCGTTCGTCGACCGCGGGCGCGCCGCCGTCCGCGCCGCCTGCGCCGCGGTCTTCGCCCTCGCGATCGTCGGCGGCGCCGTCTACCTCTGCCGCAGGTCCGTCGAGGGCACGCGCGAAGCCGTGGTGTTGAAGGAGGCCCCCGCCCTGCGCGAGCCCGACGACGCGGCCGCGGTCAGCTTCACCGCGCACCCCGGCCTGTACGGCGACGTCGTCGAGGACGGCGGCCCCTTCGTGCGCATCCGCTTCGAAAACGGGCTCGAGGCGTGGATGAAGTCCGAGGACCTCGGCTTCGTGGACTGACGCCGGTCATCGCCGCACACGCCGGACGCGCCGCGCCCGACGACGCGCCCGACGACACGTCCGAGGCGCCGGACGAGCCGGCGCCCTACTTGGGGACGGCCTTGAGCATGGCCTTGCCGTCCTTCAAGACCACCTTGAAGTCGACGTTCTGGCACTTGTGCTTGGCCTTGATGGCGGGGATCTGCTTTTCGATCTGCTTGCGCAGGCCGTCCATGGTGAGGCTCGAGGACTCGCCGGTGCGGCGCTTGGCCTGCATGTAGACGTCGTAGAGCTGCTTGAGGTGTTGATCGGTCATGTTGCCGCCCGCGCGCGCCGCCGCGGCGGGCGCCGGGCGCGACGCGCGCTCGCTGGCCGGGCGCTCGGTGACGGGGCGCTGCGGCGGCTGCGACGTGATCAGGCCCTCGTCGGAGAAGGAGCCCACGTCGACGTCGAGGCCTTCGATGGCGGCGGGACGGTTTCCCACCTGGGTGTCCGTGGCCGCCGCCTGCTTCTCGTTCTTCTTTTTCTGCGCGACCTTGAACTTGTCCCGCTTGTAGGTGCCGTCCTCGATCTGCTTGAGCGTGCGCGCCCACATCCGGTCCATGGACACGAAGCGCGCGAAGAGCTGGCTGAAGCGGAACTTGTCGACCGTGTTCCAGGTCTTGACCTCCTCTTCGCGCAGGCGCCGCATCTCCGCGCCGAGCTGCATCTGGTTGCTCGTGGGCGGCATGCGCTGCTCGGGGGACCCGACGAAGTACAGGTCGAAGCGACGGCGAAGCTCATCGAGCTTCTTCTCGATCTCATCGAGCCGCTCGCGTTGTCCGCCCCGGTACGCCATCAGTGGGATTCTACCTTGTCCTCGCCGTCGGCGATGCGTTTGAGACGCTCCCGCTCCCGCGTCAAGAACGCGTCACCCCCGGAGAGCTCGTCAGCGCGGCCCTCCGCGGCGAGCTTCTGCAGGAGCGCCAGCCCCTCGGCGGCGTCGCCGTTGTCCGAGAGCGCCACCGCGAGCGTGTGAACCATGTTGGCGTCCTTGCCGCCGGACTCGGCCACGGCGGCGCGGGCCAGGGCGAGGGCCGTGACGGGATCGCGCACCTCGGGGTCGGGCGCCTTCGCCTTGATCCAGGCGCAGTCGTTCTTCACCTCGGGCGACGACCGCGTGCCCACCTCGGCGAGCGCGGCGTCGCACAACGCGTTGGCCGTCTTGAGGTCGGACCACGGCAGCTCCTCGTCGTCACCGCCGTACAGGGACAGCAGCAGCGTGGCGTGCTCGATGGCGTGCTCCATGTCGTCGTCGTGCAGGCGCAGGAGGCCCTCGTGGATGAGGCGCTTGCCCTCGACGTCGTCGCCGGTCTCGCTCTTGATGCGGCCGAGCAGGAAGAAGGTGGCCGGGTCGTCGGGGGCGAGGCGGGCGGCGGCGGCGGCGTGCTTCTTGGCCTCGTCCACGCGCTTGTGCAGGAGCGCCTCGAGCCCGGCCACCGCCTGGTAGCGCGGCGACAGCAGCGGCCGGCCGGCATAGAGCACCACCACCGCGAACAGGACGCCCGACGCCGCGAGCACCACGGTGCCGAAGAGCTTCTCCCGCGGGCCCACGGCGACGTCGGCGCCGTCGTCGCCGAGGAAGCTGCGGTCGCCGGCGGACAGGCCGTAGCCGAGGAGGAAGCCGAACACGAGCCCGCCCACGTGGGCGGTGTTGTCGATGAACGGCACCAGGAAGCCGAGCGCGAACGTGGCGCCCACGAACGGCAGCAGCGCCCCGATGAGCAGCCGGCCGAGGCTCTTGTGGCGCACGATCAAGGCGAGCGCGAGGAGCGCCCCGGTGATGCCGAAGATGGCCCCCGACGCGCCCGCCGTCGGCGTGGAGGCGAGCGCGACGCTGACGGCGAAGCCGAACACGCCGGTGGCGGCGTAGATGAGCAGGAGCCGCGCGGCGCCCACCATCTGCTCGAGGGCGCGCCCGACCTGCAGGAGCACCCACATGTTGAGCGCGAGGTGCCACACGCCGAGGTGCACGAAGCACGCGGTGAGCAGGCGCCAGATCTCGCCGTTCCATACGCGCCCCGGGTCGACGCCGCCGGCGGCGGTGAGGTCGGCGAGGCCTGCGCGCCACGGGGACACCCCCGCGAGGATCATCGCGAGGAAAACGGACACGTTGAGCCCGAGCAGGGCCCAGGTCGCCGTGGTCTTCTTGTCGTCCTCGTCCGCCAAGAGTGCCTGTCCTTGTTGCCGGTGGCCGGCGCGAGCGCGACCAACCCCGAGGTTATAGTCTCGTCCGGTGCCGTGCGCGCACGCGATCCTCGCCGTTGTCGCCGTCGTCGCAGCCGCGGGCGCCAAAGACGCGCCCGCGGGCGCGTTGGAGGGGGACTTCCTCGAGGTCGACGGCGTCATCTACGAGGTCCACGGCGGCAAGCTCTACACCCTGGACGACCCCGCCCTCGAGGACCCGCGCCTCACCGTCACCGTCACCGGCTCCAACGTCCAAAAGACGCGGGAGAAGCGTGTGCTTCGCCCCGACATCATCACCAGCACCGACATCGCGGAGAGCGGGGCGCACACGCTCGGCGACGTCCTCGCGACGCAGCCCGGGATCCAGGTGAACCCGAGCTTCGGCCTCGGGCAGGACGTGCAGCTCGACGGCCTCGACAGCCGGCAGGTGCTGGTCCTCGTCGACGGGCGCCCGGTGAAGGGCCGCGTGGACAGCCACGTCGACGTCTCGCGCATCCCCGTCGACGCCTCGTCCATCGAGCGCATCGAGATCGTGCGCGGGCCGGGCAGCGCGCTGTACGGCAGCGAGGCCATCGGCGGCGTCATCAACATCGTCACCAAGAAGCCGTCGCAGGCGCTCGGGGGCGAGGTCGACGTCGGCGGCCAGGTGGTGCAGGGGGAGCTGTGGACCACGCTCGGCCTCCACGGCCGAGGCGGCGCGGGGCCGGTGGCGCTGCGCCTCGACCTCACCGGGCAGAACCTCCCCGGCATCGACCGCGCGGGCGTCGTCGACGTCACCGACGCGTCCGGCGGCGTCACCGGGCAGCGCGTGGTGATGCGTCCGGACGGCAAGGCCGACCTGCCCGACCGCCGCCAGCTCGGCCTGCACGGCGAAGCCGCCGCCGCGCTCTTCGACGACGTGTCGTTCCGCGCGCAGGTGGACGGCTCGTCGTCGCAGTCGGTGGCGCGCACCACCGGGGCGGCGGCGTTTTCGGAGCGCGCGCGCGACGACGAGTGGAGCGCGTCCGCCGCCGTGGGCACCGGCGTCGGCGACGCCGACGTCACGCTCGACCTGCGCCTGGATCGCTTCCGCCACGTCTTCGACAAGCTGCCGAGCGGCGGCTCCCTCGCCCCGCCCGGCTTCTGCGCCGACGGCGGCTTCTTCTTCGACGTCCCCTGTCCCGCCAAGCCCGTGCTCAACACCGACGCCGTCGAGGACGAGGCGCGCCTCGAGCTCAAGGCGACGTCCCCCCTGCTCGCCGACGTGCTCGCAGGCTCCGCGGGCGCCGTCCTCACCCGGGAGCAGGACGCGCGGGTGAACGGCAAGGGCGAGGACACGCTCCCCGGCGGCGGCGAGCGCGACGTCGCCTCCGTGTACGCGGAGCTGTCATGGACGCCGCTGCCGTGGCTGACGGTGGTGCCGGGCGCCCGCGCCGACGCGTTCTTGCCCGCGGCCGCCGACGAAAACGCCGCCTTTTCTCCCAAGCTCGCGGCCAAGGCGGACGTGGGTGGCGGGTTCTCGGTGCGCGCGAGCTACGGCCACGGCTTTCGCCTGCCGAGCTACGAGGAGCGGCTCTTGCGCTTTGATCACAGCGAGCTCGGCTACGTGGTGCTCGGGAACCCCGACCTGTCGCCCGAGGAGAGCAACGGCTTCCGCGGCGGCGGCGCCTGGGAGGTGGACGGCGCGTCGCTCTCGCTGGAGGGGTACCTGAACCTCGTCGACGGCCTCATCGACTTCGACGACACCGGCGACACCGAAAACGACGTGCCCGTGTTCACCTACGTGAACCGCGCGCACGCATACACCTCGGGCGTCGACGTGCGCGCGTCCTTGGGGCCGTGGCTCGGCTTCTCCCTCGACGGCGGCTACCAGTACCTGCTGAACGCCGTCGACGCGTCAGGCTGCCCGGACGCGAACCCGTACTTCTGCGGCGACGCCGCCCGCTCGCTGCCGCTTCGACCCGCGCACTCGGCGAACGCCACCCTGCGCTGGCGCCTGCGGTCGACGGGCACGGTGCTGTTCACCCGCGTCGACGGCGTCTCGGAGCGGCCCATCGACGCCGTGACCACGGCGCCCGGCTACGCGCAGCTCTCGGCGGGCGTGCGCCAGACGCTCGGCCCCCTCGAGCTCATGGTCTCCGCGGACGACGTCTTCGACGCGTACGACCCGCGCCTCGGCCCCAAGCCCGGCCGCTCCGTCTCGTTCCTGTTGAGCCTCGCGCGCTGACGGATCGGCGACCGGAGCGCTGGGTCAGACGCCGAGGGCCTTCACGCGATCGGCGACCTTGCGGGTCAGCTCGGCGGGGAGCGTGTCGACGGCCTGCAGGAGGGCGTCGTCGAGGAGGGCCTGCAGCGCCTTGATCATGGCGCCGCAGCCGCCCGTGATGAATTGCGCGTGCTGCAGCGTGCTCTCCTCGTCGAGCGGCTCCTTCAACGACAGCGCCGACAGCGCCTCCTCGAAGGACGGCGGCGGCGCGTCGAGGTACTCGCGCACCTGGTCGCCGACGCCGAAGCCGCCCTCGTCCAGGGCGGCCATGACGAGGTTCACGGCGGTGCACAGGCGCTTGACCATGAGCTCCTCTTCGCCGCGGGAGGCGCGGGTGGAGAGGAAGCCGCGCTCGACCAGCGTGAGCAGGGCGCGCGCGCCGTCGATGCGGCCGAGGTTGGCCTTGTGGACGAGCTCCCGGCCGGTGAGCTGCTTGTTGCGCGCGCTGGCGACGAGCTGGAGCACGGCGAGGGCTTGCTCGTCGAGCCCCTGCCCCGACGGTGCCGGCGTGACGACCTCGTAGGGGCGGTCGAGCGAGCCGAGCTTGCGCATGAGATCGCGGTGCTCGCGCACGCGCACGATGGCCCCGTCGACGAGCTGGCGGGTGGCCACGCCGAAGTGCAGCGGGTTTTTGTGGAACTGGTCCGCGCGGAACACGGCGTGGCCGGTCTCCTCCACGCAGGCGCCCTCGAACACCTGGATGGCCTGGTCGACGAGGGCGCGGCGCAAAGAGGCCGGCTCGATGAAGCCGAGCTCGATGAGCGCGCGGCCGAGCATCTTGCCCTCCTTCACCTGCTCCGACGCGATCAGCACCTGGTCGGCGCTGAGGCGACCCGAGCGCCAAAGGACCTCGCCGAGGCGGTCCGGCGTGTGCGTGGACATGGAGCCGGTGTACTCGCCGGTCTCGAAGAACAGCGTGCGCGTCCCGCCGCCGTCGACGACGTCGAGGCGGCCGGTGCGTTTGGCCGCGATGAGCATGCCGACAATCTCGGCGACGCTGGCGACCTCGAGGTCGCAGACGAGCCACGGAGGGCTGTCCTCGGCCGCCTGCACACGCAGGCCGGGGGCCTCGGCCACGGTCGGCATGTCGGTCACGACGCTCCCTCCAAGGGCACGCCCATCATACAAGAGTGTGGTAGGGAGGGCGCATGGCCACGCGGAAGAAAGCAAACGAGACACAGAAGCCCGCGAAAGCGGTTCACCGCAAACCGACGGACGACGCCAAGGACAAGGCGACCATCGACGCCATCACGGCGACGGCGGAGGGCATCCGAGAGTCCATCAACCGCAAGCGCAAGCCCGAGCTCAAGATGCCGGTGCGCGCGCTGTCCAACGTCAAGTACGACCCCAAGAAGGGCTTCTTCGAGATCGGCAAGGACAGGAAGGTCCGCACCCTCACGGTGTCCACCGTGAAGACCTTCGCCCAGACGCTGAAGCTGATGGCGCTGTCGCAGGAGCTCGTGAAGAGCAACGATCACGCCACGAAGCGTGACGCGTACTACCAGTCCAAGAACTGGGGCGACGCCCGCTTCGACGAGCAGAGCGAGAGCGACACGGTGATGGACGACATCGAGGCCCTGTTCTCGACGTCCGGGGTGTCGCGCGAGCAGCTCCGCTTCATCCCCGACCAGCACGGCGGCGCCGTCGCCGGGGAGCTCATCATCGTCGACAGGAACCCCGACGGCACCGCGGTCGAGATCGACTGCACGCGACAGGGCTCCGGGGCGTGGAGCGTCCCGTCGTCGGTGGAGCACCTGCGCTTCCGTTCGAAGGCGAAGTTCGTCCTCGCCATCGAGACCACCGGTATGTTCAGCCGGCTCAACGAGCACCAATACTGGGCCACCGGCAACTGCATCCTCGTCGCCATGGGCGGCGTGCCCACGCGGGCCTGCCGCCGGTTCGTGCGCATGCTCGGCGACCAGCTCAACATCCCCGTCTACGCGTTCACCGACTGCGACCCCTACGGCTTCGCCAACATCTACCGCACCCTCAAGGTCGGCTCGGGCAACGCTGCGCACATCAACCAGTTCTTCTGTGTCCCGGGCGTGCACTACCTGGGGTTGACGCCGCAGGACATCATCGACTTCGACCTCGACAAGGCCACGCACCCGCTCGCCGAGATCGACGTGAAGCGCGCGTTCGACGCGCTCAAGAACGATCCGTTCTTCCAAAACAGCAAGGCGTGGCGGGGCGCGCTCGACCTCTTGATGAAGATGCAGAAGCGCGCGGAGCAACAGGCGCTGTCGTTGCACGGCCTCAACTTCGTCATCGACGAGTACCTGCCAGCCAAGCTGAAGGACCCGTCGAAGTTCCTGCCGTGACATCGCCACGCGGCCGCGCCCTCCGGTCGCAGCTCCGCGCGCGCGTCGCCGCGACCACGTTCGTCGTCGCGCTGCTCACGTCGGGCACGCTGACCGCGCTGTTCGCGTTCGACGCGTACCAGGCCCGGATCGCCCGGCTGCGCGCCGAGGGGAGGCGCGTGGCCTTCTCGGCGGTCACGCTCTACGACGTGCTGCGCCTGACGGGCTCCGAAGCCGACAAGGCCACGCTGCAGGCGTTCCTCAGCGCGGCGGTGCGCGGGACGTCGAGCGAAGAGGAGCTCGCGTACGCCGTCGTCCTCGACGACAAGGGCGCCGTGGTCGCGCAGGCCACGTCGTCGCGCAACCCGAGCCCGCAGGGGGCGGCGCCGGCGCCGGGCGCGCCCTGCCCGGACGGAACGCTCTGCATCAACGCCGGCGTCGTCGGGCGCGACACCGCGGGCAAGTCGCCGGACGCGGCCGCGGGCCGGGTGCTCGTCGGGCTGTCGACGGCGCCGGCCATGGCGGCGCTCAAGCGCACCACCGCCGTCGCCGGCGGCCTGTCTGCCCTGGTGGCGCTCTTGTTCTCCGGCGCGCTCTTGTCGGTGGTGAGCCGCCGCGTGGTCCGGCCCATCGCGCGCGTGGTCGAGGGCATGCAGGCCGTGCGCGCGGGCAAGCTCGAGGGTGTCGCGCCGGTGGTCGGCGCCGACGAAGGCGCCGAGCTGGTCGACGGGTTCAACGAGATGGTCGTGGCGCTCGCGAGCAAGCAGGCCACGCTCGAGCGCCACGTCGGCAAGCGCATGACGTCCGACATCTCCGCGGGCGACGCCGGCCGGCGCCTGCGCGTCACCGCGCTGCACTTCGACATCGAGGGCTTCGGCGCGCGCGTGAGCCGCGACCCGCCCGAGACCGTGGTGCAGTTGCTACACGAGGTCATGGGCGCCTGCGTCGCCATCGTCGAGGAGCATGACGGCCACGTGTCGCGCTTGATGGGCGACACCTTGCTCGCCGTGTGGGGGCTGCCGAAGCCGGCCGAGGACGACGCGCTGCGCGCGGTGCGCGCGGCGTTCGCCATGATGGAGCGTTGCCGCGCCGTCTCCGATGAGCGGCGCACGCGCGACGAGGAGGCGTTCACCGTCGGCATCGGCATGGCCACCGGCGACGCCGTCGTCGCCACCATCGGCAGCGCCGCGCGGGCGGAGAGCGTCGTGGTCGGCGAGCCGGTGGCGCTGGCGCAGCGGGCGCAGGAGGAGGCCAAGGCCACCGGCTTCGGGCTGCTCGTCTCGGCCGAGACCTACGGCGCCGTGCGCACCGCGTTCGAGGGCGCAGCCACGCCGCCGATGCTCTTGCGCGGCTTCGGCGTGCCGCTGTCGTTGTTCCGCGTGCGCCCGCGCGCCCCGAGCGGACCGCCGGGGCCGCTGTCGCCGCCGGCGGTCACGTGACGACGTCGTTCGTGCGCGAGACCCGCTTCGGGATCCTCGCCGCCGTGCCCGTCGAGCGCGCGCCCAGGGACGCGCTGTTGTCGGCGCTTCATCCGGACGAGGCGGCGTTGGCGTCGACGTGGGGCGAGCCTCGCGTGCGCACCTTCGCCGCCGGACGGCGCGCGCTGCGGGAGGCGCTGGGGGCCCTGGCGTCGCCCGCCGCCGCGCGCGTGCTCGCGGGAGACACGGCGATCCTGCGCGACGACCGCGGCGCGCCAATCCTGCCGGCCGGCGTGCGCGCCTCCGTCAGCCACAAGGACGACATCGCCGTCGCCCTTGCGTGCAGCGGTGACGGTTTCTTCCTCGGCGTCGACGTCGAGACGTTGCCGGGCCCGAGGGAGGACGTCGCGCGACACGTGCTCACACCCGCCGAGCGCGCGGAGCTCGCCCCCCTCACCGCAGAGGAGCGCAGGCGCGCGTTGGTGCTGCGCTTTTCGCTCAAGGAGGCCCTCTACAAGGCGCTCAATCCGTACGTCCGGCGCTACGTCGGCTTCCTCGAGGTGGAGGTGCGTCCCTCCGTCGACGACGCCGTCTTCACGCTCGCCCTCAAAGACGGCGAGGGCCCGTTTTCCACCGAGGCCATCCACCTCGCGGTGGAGGGGGCGTTCATCACGGCCGTTCGCGTCTCGCAGTAAGCTCGAGGCGTGCCCAAGGAGCCGGGCGACCGCATCGGACGTTACGTGATCGACCGCCGCATCGGCGCGGGCGGGATGGCCGAGGCTTATCGTGCGCACCAGGAGGGACCCGCCGGCTTCATGAAGCCCGTGGTCATCAAGGTCCTTCACCCCTGGCGCGCCACCGACGAAAAGAGCGTCGCGCAGTTCATGCGCGAGGCGCGCGTCGGCGCTCGGCTCAACCACACCAACGTCGTGCAGATCTTTGACGTGGGCGAAGAAGACGGTGAGCCGTTCATCGCGATGGAATTCGTCGACGGGCTCACGCTCTTGCAGGCCACCAAGCGCTGTTGGGCCCTCGGCGACGGCATCGACGTCGACGTCGCCGTGCGCATCATCGCCGCGGCCGCGTTGGGCCTCCACCACGCGCACTCGCTGAAGGACGAAGGCGGAACAGCCGTGGGGCTCGTGCACCGCGACATGAGCCCGGACAACATCATGATCGCGCGCGACGGCACGGTGAAGCTGCTCGACTTCGGCGTCGCCAAGGTGTCCGGCGCCGACGCCACCCGCGGCGCCGACGTGAAGGGCAAGGTGCCGTATATGTCGCCCGAGCAGGTGAGCGCCGCCGACGTGGACCAGCGCGCCGACCTCTGGGGCCTCGGCGTCACGCTCTACTGGTGCCTCGCCGGCCGCCGCCCGTTCGCGGGCGTCAACGAGCTCGGTGTCATGCGCGCGATCATGGAAGACGCGCCGCCGCCGCTGCGCGCGCAGAACCCCGCGGTGTCGCCGGCGCTCGACGACGTCGTCATGGCGTGCCTCGAGCGCGACCGCGAAAAGCGCATCGGCTCCGCCGCCGAGCTCGCGGAGCGCTTGAGTGACCTGGTGCTGCCTACGCGCACGAACCCTGTGGCGCCGTTCATCGCCAGGCTGCTGACGTTCGACGACGACCCGCCCGAGCGGAAGCGCGCCACCGGCGGCTACCCGGCCGTGAAGCTGGAGCCCGACCAGACCGTGGTCCGGACGGCGCCGTCGCTGCCGCCGGCCGAGAGCGAAGCGCCCACCACGGGCTCCGGCGTGTTCGTCGCCCGCACGGTCGAGGACGGTCCCCTCGACGCCCCGAGCAGCGTCGTCGTCGCGCTGCCGGGCGTCGACCCCGACATCACCGAAGCCGACGTCTCCGCCACGATGCTCGCCACGGTGCCCGCGCTGCGCCGGCGCCGCGCCGCCACCGCCGCCGCCGCCCTCGGCGCCGCGCTGATCGTCGTCGTCGTCGTCGTCGCGCTCGCGCTCGCCCTGCGCTGACGCGGGGGACGAGCCCCGCCCTACGGGGAAACGGCGATCACAATCTTGCCCGCGTGCGCGCCCGCGGCGAGGTGCTCGAAGGCCGCCCGCGCGTCGTCGAAGGCGAAGACGCGGTCGATGATCGGGCGCACGCCTCCTTCCGAGAGCGCGCGGGCGCAGGCGACGAAGCCGTCGCGGTTGCCGACGAAGACGCCCTGCAGCCGGATGTTCTGCATGAGCACCGGGACCACGCTCACGTTGTCGGCGGCGCCGGCGAGCACGCCGATGACGAGGACGGTGCCGCCGACGGCGGTGGACTTGATGGAGCGCGAGAGCGTGCCGGCGCCGCCCACCTCGACGACGACGTCGGCGCCGTCGGGCCAGCGCGCGCGCACCTGCTTTTCCCAGTCGCCGTGCGCGCGGCGGTCGATGACGTCGTCGGCGAGGCCGCCGAGGGCCGCGCCGTCGGCGAAGCGCTCGGGCTTGGCCGTGACCACCGCCGTGCGCGCGCCGGCGCGCTTGGCGAGCTGCAGCGCGAACGTCGACACGCCGCCGCTGCCGAGCGCGAGCACGCGCTGCCCCGGCTGAACGCGCGCGTGCTCGACGAGGCCGCTCCACGCGGTGAGCGCCGCGCACGGCAGCGTGCTCGCCTCCTCGAAGCTCCAGCCCTCGGGGATGGGGGCGAGGCCGCTCTCCGGGAGGACGACGTGCGTCGCGAGCGTGCCCGGGAGCGGGCCGCCGAGCGTGTGCTTGATGCGCGCGCGCGACGGCGGCCCGCCGAGCCAGCCCTGCGCGAACATCGTGGCCACGCGCGCGCCGACGGCGCTGACGGCGGGGTCGCTGCAGCCGGCGCCGGCGGCGACGACCTCGCCGGCGCCGTCGGAGCACGGCACGAGCGGCAAGGGCTGCTTCGGGTTGTATTGCCCGCGCACCATCATCAGGTCGCGGTAGTTCAAGCTCACCGCGCGCACACGCACGAGCACGTGGCCCGGCGGCGGCGTGAGCTCGTCGACGTCGACGCGCGCGAGGTTGTCGAGGCCGAACGCTCCTTGCACCTGCCACGCCTTCATCACGCTCCGCTGTCTACGTCCCCGGCATCCCCGGCGTCCACGTCGGCGACGCCGGCGTCGACGGGAGCGCGCGCTTTGTTCCGCAGGCGCTCGCCCTTCTTCAGGTTGCGCCAGAAGACCATCGTGGTCTCGTCGACGCCGCCGCGGGCCTCGACCGCGCGCAGCACGCTGACGCCGTCGGCGCAGTACGCCTTGGCGCGCTCGCGGGCGGCGCGCTCGTGCACCTTCAACGGGACACGCGGCTCGGTGGCGGTGGTGGTGACGTCGGCGAGGCGCACCACGCCTCCCGGCACCGGGCCCTCCACCACCTCGGCCTTCACGCGCGCCTCGCACACGCCGCTCGGTGCGCGATCGGTGTGAACGAGGACGCGCGGCTTCACGACCCGCTCCGGAGCCGTGACACACGCGCTCGCGATGACCAGGGCCGCGAGCGGCGCCGCGCCGAGGGTGCGTGCCGCGCCGTGGCGACCGCCGCGCGATGCGCGGCCCTGGCAGGGTGCGCGCCCCGCGACGGCCGGGGTCATCAGGCGCTCTTCTTGTGCTGCTGCGGCGCCGGCGGCGGCTTCGACTTCTTCCTCGCCGGCTTCCTTTTGTCCTCGGTGCGCGACTTCTCGAGGACGAGCTTCAGGTTCTCCACGGCCTCCACGGTCTGCTGCTTGTCGAGGCCGAGGATGTCGCGGAGCGCCTCGCCGATGGGGTCGAGGTAGCGGGTGATGTAGTCGCGCTTCTTCTGCTCTTCGGCCAGGTTCTTGCGGCGGCGCAGGAAGCGTTGCAGGCGGCGGCCCGCCTCCATCACCGCGAGGCGCATCTCCTTGAGCACCTCCGGGTAGTGCGCGATGGCCTCCTTGGACTCGCTCGTGTACGGCACCCACGCCGACGCGATGTGGATGAGGATGACCATCGGGCCCGTCGGCAGCGCGCCCTTCGCCTGCTGCACCTCGTACGAGCGCCACGGCGCGCTCACCACCGCCTTGAACATCGCGCACCCGCTCGCCTGGTAGAGCAGCGGGACGCGGTTGGCGAAGCGGAACACCTTGGCGAGCTCGTCGCCGGGCAGCGTCTTGGAGTAGAGGATGCCGCACTCGACCTGGAACGGGTTGCCTCGATAGATGGCGGGCGGCCGCGTGACCGCGGTGACGAACATGCTCTCGCCGAGGGCGATGACCTTGCCGCCGTCCTCGTCGTTTTGGATGCGCGCCTTGGCCGGCGCCGCCTGGCCATCGCCCGCCTCGCCGTCGCCCGCCTCGCCGTCGGCGGACGCGCCGTCGCCCGCCTGGCCGTCGGCGGACGCACCGTTCGCCGGCGCCGGCAGCGACGACGGCACCGCGCGCGCGAACGGGAGCTGGGGCAACGCTTCGCCCTTCTTGCGCTTGCCCGCCGCCTTGGCCGCGGTGGGCGGCGCAGGCGCAGGCGCGGGCTCCTCCTCGTCGGGGGCGACGGCGACGGCCGGCTTTTGCTTGCCGAGGGTGAGGACCTCCTCGTCCTCCTCCTTGAGGTTGCCGATGTCGCCGTAGAGCGCGTAGAGCCCCTTGATCAACGCCTCCTCGCCGATGGGCGACAGGCAGTTGGTGGGCGGAGCCATCAGCTTCTGTTCCTGGATGGCGTTGAAGATCGACTCGCCCTCGGCGCGCGAGAGCTTGCCGCACTCGGCGTTCGGCGAGATCTTCGCGCGAGCGAGGATCTCGCCGGCGACGGCGGGCGTGACGCGCGAGAAGCTCGTGGTGAGGAACGCCTGCACCTTCTGCTTGCCGGCGTCGGCGAGCATGCGCTGGAGCGTGCCGAGCTCCACGCCGTGCGGGTGCGGGTTGATCTCCACCGGCTCCTTGGGCAGCTCGTCGATGACGCGCACGAGGTCGAGCGTGTCCGTGCTCAGCGGGGGAGCGCCGCGCTCGAGCTGCGTCTTGCTCGCGAGCTTGTGCGTGCGGAAGAGGATGCGCGCGTGCGGGTTGGCCAGCGACGTCTGCTTCAGGTACGCCTCGATGCCGTGGCGGCCACCCTTCATCTGCGCCGCCATCAGAAGCTCGATGGAGGTGCCCGACGGCTTCTCCCGCCACCAGTCGCTCTCGGAGATCGCCTCGGACTCGACCTTGGGCTGGTTCTTCGCGGTGTCGATGAAGAGGTGGATGTGGTGCGGCTTGCCGCCCCGCATCTTGCTGATGATGTTGGCGGGCTCACCGGTGGTCATCTGGGCGTACATGACGGCGGCGGAGATGCCGATGCCCTGCTGACCGCGCGACTGCTTGAGACGGTGGAACTTGGAGCCGTACAAGAGCTTGGCGAAGATCTTCCCCATCTCGCTCTTGGGGATGCCCGGCCCGTTGTCCTCGATGCGCACCTTGTAGCGGCCCTCGCCGACCTCGGTGAGCTCGACGACGATCTCGGGCAGGATGCGCGCCTCCTCACACGCGTCGAGCGCGTTGTCCACCGCCTCGCGCACCGCCGTGAGGAGCGCCTTCTGCGGCGAATCGAAGCCGAGGAGGTGGCGGTTCTTCGAGAAGAACTCGCTCACCGCGATTTCGCGTTGGCGCGGCTGCTTTTCGGCGCTGGTCATGCGCGTCGACATAGCGACACCGGTGATCGTCTGTCAACGCGCGCCGTGCCTTCCCTCTCCCGCGGCGAAGCGCTCCGCCCCTCGCTTCGCTTCGTCGAGCACGCGCATCCCGAGCGCGATCTCGTTGTGCATGGCGTCGTCGACGTCGAAGCTCTCGTGCGCGCTCTTGCGATCGCTCTTCATGCACGCCTGCGGGAACCGCGCGATCTCGCGCGCGAGCTCTTCCGCCGCGGCCCGCGCCTGCCCCCGCGGCACCACGCGGTTGGCGAGCCCGATGGCGAGCGCCTCCTGCGCGGCGACGGCGCGCCCGGTGAGGATGAGGTCGAGCGCGCGAGAGAGACCGATGAGCCGCGGCAGGCGCACGGTGCCGCCGTCGATGAGCGGCACGCCGAAGCGCCGGCAAAACACGCCGAGCACGGCGTCTTCCTCGACGACGCGGAGGTCGCACCAACACGCGAGCTCGAGGCCGCCGGCCACCGCGTAGCCGGCGACGGCGGCGACGACGGGCTTTTGCAGGCGCATGCGCGTGGGGCCCATGGGTCCGTCGCCGTCGAGGGCGACGCGGTTGCCGGCTCCCGCGGCGAACGCCTTGAGGTCCGCCCCCGCGCAGAAGGTGCCGCCGTCGCCGAAGAGCACGGCGACCTTGGCGGTCTCGTCGGCGTCGAAGCAGCGGAAGGCGTCGGCGAGCGCCAGCGCGGTGGGCCCGTCGACGGCGTTCTTCACCTCGGGGCGCGACAGGATCACCGTCCAGATCTCGCCGCTCTTGTCGATGCGCACCGCCACGGGTCACCTCCGCGGCGGCGACGTTGCTTGCGGCCGCCGCCCTCGTCAACCGCGCACGCGGCGCGGAGGCGGAGCGCGCCGGCGCGACCGAACGACTACGGCACGGTGAAGAAGAGGTCGCCGCTCTCGTCGCTCTCGGCGTCGAGGAGCGCGCCCTGCAGCGTCGCGGTGGCGGCGCCGCTGACGTTGATCTCGAAGGGGCCGCCCGCGCGCCCGTCGTAATTCACGGCCCAGGCCGTGTACGTGCCGGACTCGAGGCTGCCGTTGAAGAAGATGTTCTCCACGTGCGTGCCGGGGCCGCAGGAGAAGATGCACTGGTCGACGTCGAGGAGCCCGCCGCCGGCCTCGGGGTTGCCGTAGTAGATCTCCTCGCCCTGCGGCGTCAGCACGTGCAGGTCGTAGTCCGCGTCGACCTCGAAGGTCAGCGTGACCTGAAGCACACCGATACCGACGCAGGTCCCGGCTTCGCACTCGGCGCCGGCGCCGCAGTCGTCGTCGGTGCTGCAGTCGTCGCCGGACGTGGTGGGCGGCGGCGGCTCCGGCGCCGCGGGCGGATCCGGCTCGGGGTCGGGCGCCGGATCCGGCGGCGGATCGGGGACGGAGACCAGGACGTCGTCCGCGCACCCGGCGACGGCGGCCGCGGCTCCGAGGGCGATGACGAGGAAGGAGACGGCGCGGACCGGGTGGCGCATGCAGGGATTGTCGGCGCCGCCGCGGATGTCGGCTCCGGTCGTTCGGCGGACCGAGGCATCGGTCACACGGCGGGGGCGCGACCGTCCGCGCCCCCGCCGCGCGCGCTACTCGCCCTCTCCCTCGCCCTCTCCCTCGCCCTCGCCTTCGCCTTCACCCTCGCCTTCGCCTTCGCCGGCGGAGGGCGCACAGCTCTGGCCCGCGGGCGCGATGCCGTCGGCGCAGTCGCAATTCTGGTCGATGCCGTCGCCCTCGGGGTCGTCGGCGCCGGGGTGGATGGAGGCGTCGTCGTCGTTGCAGTCGGGGTTGGGCGCGAGGTTGTTGACGTCGTCGCAGGCCTCGACGCTGCCGTCCGCGGCCTTGCGGGTGGCGGTGAAGAAGCCGTCGCCGTCGCCGTCGACGGTGTCCGTGCACGGCGGCAACGGGGGCAGCCCGTAGCAGGCCATGAGCGTGACGGCGAAGGCGCTCCCCCCCGCGAGCATCGTCGCGATCCGGGTCACCCTCTTGAGGGCGCCTGCGGGCGGCGACGACGACGACGGGCAGCTCGGACAGCTCTGGCTCGACGACGGGATGAAGCCGCCGCACCTCGGGCAGCTCGACAACGAAGGCATATCTCTTCTCCTTGGATGAGCGCTCGCGCGCTGCCCCCGCCGACTCAAGGCACGTGCCACCTGCGCCTCACGGTCCACGCGCCGGCGTTCCCCGTCGGCGGCCTCGCGGAAAGTTGAGACGCGGCCGCCGCGCGCGACGCGGGTGTCGTGCGTGGGCGCACGCGAGGCCCGGCGCGCCTCGACGGGGGGCCGGCGCGCCGCCTGGCATGCGCCGTGAAGAAACGACGGCATGGTCAAACGCCGCCTCGAGGTTTTGCCCGACGAGCACTTCCCCGCGTACGTCGTCTGGGAGCTGACGCTGCGCTGTGATCAGGGCTGCGCGCACTGCGGCTCCCGCGCCGGCGCGCGACGCCCCGACGAGCTCACCACCGACGAGGCGCTGCGCGTCGTCGACGAGCTGAAGGACATGGGTGCGCAGGAGGTCGTGGTCATCGGCGGCGAGGCGTACCTGCACGAGGGCTTCCTCGACATCGTCCGCGCCCTCGCGCGCGCGGGCATCCGCCCGATGATGACCACGGGCGGCCGCGGCGTCACGGCGGCGCTCGCGAAGCAGATGAAAGAGGCGGGCCTCATCGGCGTGTCCGTCTCCGTCGACGGCTTGCGCGAACAGCACGACGCCATCCGCCGCGCCGCCGGCAGCTTCGATTCCGCCATGACCGCGCTCGATCACCTCGCCGCCGCCGGCATCCGCATCGCCGCCAACACCAACGTCAACCGCAAGAACGCTCCCGTCCTCGAGGAGCTCTTCGTCCTGCTGCGCGACAAGGGCGTGCGCGCGTGGCAGGTCCAGATCACCGCGCCGCTCGGGCGCGCGGCCGACCGCCCGCAGATGCTGCTTCAGCCCTACGACCTCCTCGACGTCGTCCCGCGCGTCGCGGCGCTCAAGCGGCGCGCGTTCGCGAGCGGCATGCTGCTCATGCCCGGCAACAACCTCGGCTACTTCGGCGTGCACGAGGCCGCGCTGCGCTCACCGCGGCAGGGCGGGCGCGACCACTGGCGCGGCTGCCAGGCGGGCAAGCTCGTCATGGGCATCGAGAGCGACGGCGCGGTGAAGGGCTGCCCCTCGCTGCAGCCCGCGTACATCGGCGGCAACGTGAGGCGGCGCGCGCTCCGCGACATCTGGGACGGCGCACCCGAGCTCGCATTCACGCGGCGCCGCGGCGTCGAGGACCTCTGGGGCTTCTGTCGCAGTTGCGACTTCGCCGACACCTGCCTCGGCGGCTGCTCCTTCACCGCCCACGCCGTCTTCGGCCGCGCCGGAAACAACCCCTACTGCCACCACCGCGCCTCGATGTTCGCGAGGGAGGGGAAGCGCGAGCGCCTCGTGCCCGCGGCCGCGGCGCCGGGGACGCCCTTCGATCACGGCCTGTTCGACGTCGTCGTCGAGGACGCCGGCGCCCCCGAGCCCGTGGCCCACGCCGACCTCGTGGCCATCACACGGGCGCCGCGCAAGCGCCCCCGCGCCGCATGATGGCGACGATCAGACCTTCAGCGAGAACGGCGTGAAGTTGGTGTCGCGGTCGTAATAGTCCTCGTGCTCCGCCTTCTTGAAGAACGCGACGATGCGATAGGTGAGCGGCGTGGCCACCGCCTCCCAGCCGACCTTGACGCAGTAGTTGGCGATCATCACCTTCACGAGGAGCGAGTTGGGCATCCAGCTCTCACCGTAGAAGGCGAGGGGATAGAAGATGCAGGTGTCGACGGCCTCGCCCGCGATGGTGGAGCCGATGGTGCGCGTCCACAGCCAGCGGCCGCTCGTGAGCACCTTCATCTTGGCGAGCACGAAGGAGTTGGCGAACTCGCCGCAGAAGTAGCCGATGAGCGACGCGAGCGCGACGCGCCACGTGGAGCCGAAGGCCCACTCGATCATCGCCTGGTCCTTGAACTCCGCCGCCGGCGGCAGGTGCACGACGACGAAGCTCTGGAGCGAGGCGAACGCGAGCGCCGCGAAGCCCGCCCACACCACGCGGCGCGAGCGCGCGTAGCCGTAGACCTCGGTGAGGATGTCGCCGAACAGGTAGCTGATGGGGAAGAACAGGTTGCCGGCGCCGAACGCGACCAGCCCGATCACCGGGAGATCCACCTGCGCGATCTTGCGGACGCCGATGAGGTTCGAGCACAGCAACACGCAGACGAACGCGCCGAGCACGAGGTCGTAGTACTTGTACTGACGACGCGCGGGCAGCGCGGGTTCCGGCGGCGGCGGGGTCGGCATCACCGCTCGTGTATCACCACGCCGTCAGGAATTCCGCCTCCGCGAGCGGATGGGACCCCGGTTTCATGGCCCCCCCGGCCGGAGCATACTGCGGCGCATGAGCCTTCCTTCCGTCTTCAACTTCAAGCAGTGGATCGACGAGCACCGGCACCTGTTGAAGCCCCCGGTGGGGAACTACGAGGTGTACCCGAACCACGAGTTCATCATCATGGTCGTCGGCGGACCCAACTCGCGCACCGACTACCACGTGGACCCCGCGGAGGAGTTCTTCTACATGGTCGAGGGCGACATGACCTTGCGCGTCGTCGACGAGGGCAAGATCAAGGACATCGAGATCAAGCAGGGCGAGATCTTCCTGTTGCCCGCGAACGTGCCGCACTCGCCGCAGCGACGCGCGAACACGGTGGGGCTCGTCGTCGAGCGCGCACGCAAGTCCCTCGAGATCGACATGTTCCAGTGGTACTGCGAGAAGTGCTCGAGCAAGCTGTACGAAGAACGGCTTCAGCTCACGGACATCGTCAAGCAGCTCCCGCCCGTCTTCGAGCGCTACGAGTCCAAGCTGGACAACCGCACCTGCCGCGACTGCGGCTGGGTGATGCCCCCGAGGGCGGAAGCCGCCACCTGAGCCGATGACCGAGGCGCCACCTGAGCCGGCCGACGGCTCGCGAGCGTTCACCGCCGCGCTGCTCGTCAACGCCGTGATGCTGGCCGCGGTCGTGTGGGCGTGGGGCACGCCCATCGGCAACGACATCCCGCAGCACCTGTTCGCGGCGTTCGCGCGCAACCACTTCGACGACCCCGCCCTCGGCTACGCGCGCTTCCTGACGCCGAACACGCCGGTGACGTCGCTGGCGGCGGTGTGGCTGTTGCGCGCCTTCGAGGTCCCCTTCGGGCCCTGGGGCGCCGCCCGCGCCGTCGCCGTCGTCCTGTGCGAGGGCTTCGCGCTCTCGTTCGCGCTTGTCGTCGTCGCGCTCGCACCGCGCCGCCGCGTCGTCGGCCTCCTCGGCTTCCCCCTGTCGCTGCAGCACGCGCTCTGGCTCGGCCTGTGGTCGTACGTCGCCGGCACCGCGCTCGCCTTGTGCGCGCTCGCCTGCGTGCTCGTCGTCACGCGCGCCCCGGCGCCGGCGCCTCGGCGCTCCGCCCTCGGGTGGGCGACCGCGTCCGCCCTCCTGTTCGCTTCCGCCCTCGCGCACCCGCTGCCCGCCGCGGCCGCCGGCGTCGTCGCCGCCGCCGTCACGCTCGCACGCGCGACGAGGAGGGACGCGCCCCGCGCGCTGGCGCTCCTCGTCGTCGTCGGCGCGCCGGCGGCGGCGGTGGCGGCAGCGGCGGCGCTCGGCTTCTCGTCCGGGGGACGCGGCGGCGGCCTCTTCTGGGAGCCTGCGTGGCGCCGCATCCTGCTCGTCGAGGACACCTTCCAGTCGGGCCCCGCGTGGCGGCCCGTGTTCGCGCTGCTCCTGGCCGGCGCCGGCGTCGCCTTCGCGCTCGTGCGCGCGCGAAGCAGACGGGCAGCCGCGGAGACCGCGCTGGCCGCCTGCGCGCTCGGCGGCGTCGTGCTGTCCATGGCGCTGCCGCGAGACGCCTTCGGCTGGCAGTTCGCGGGCGGCCGCCTCCTGCCCGTCGCCACGGCGTGCGCGCTCGTGCTCGTCGCCGTCGAGCGCGTCGGCGTGCGCGTGCGCCGCGCTCTGCTCGCCACCGGCGCGCTCTATGCGCTGTGCTCGTACGCGTTCGCCGCCCGCTTCCACGACGACGTGCGCCGCGCGGAGTCGCCTTTGTTCGCCCAGGTGGACGCGCTTCACCCGATGCCGCGCACGTACGGCGAGGCCGTGCTCGAATCCGCCCGGCGCGGCCCCTCACGCGTGGCCCGTGCCCGGGTTCGACCCCGACCTCCACGCGGGGGCGCTCGCGGCCATCCGCACGGGCGGCGCGCCGCTGTACGGCCACGTGACGTCGCGCGCGCTCCACCACCTGCTGCTCACTCCGGAGGAGGCCGCGCTGCAGGCGCCGGGCGCCGCCTGGCGGGCGGCGGTCTCCGCGCAGACAGGCCAGGCGCGTCACGACGACCTGCGCCGCATGCTCGCGCAGCTCACCGCGGCGGACGGGCTCGTGCTCCTCGGCACCGACGACGACGTGCGCACCGCCGTCGAGGCAGGCTTCGACCGCGACGTCGCGGGCGGCCCGTTGTTCATCGGCCACTTCCGCGGCTGCGCGGGGCGCGTCCGCGTCGAGGGCGCGCGCGGGACGTTCTCCGTCGAGGTGGGGCTGTGGCCGTCGCGGCACCCCAATCAGCGCCTCGTCCTCACCGCCGGAGACGACGGCGTCGCCGAGGCGCGCGTCGATCGCATCGCCTGCGGCGCCGTCTGGTTGCGCGGCCCCCGCCCGTGCGCGGGTGCGCCGCCCGGGATCCCCGCACGCGCGGACTTCGAACGCGACGGCGACAACACCGTCACGTGCCGACTCGCGCCGCCGTGAGCGAGTCCGGCTTCGAGCGCTCGGTCGCGTCGACGCAACCTCCCTTGCGCCGACCGGCCGACGGGGCATCTCTCGTGCAGGGGATCGCTTCATGCAACTCGTCGTCACCCGGGCCCTGGCCGTCGGCGCCGCCGTCACCGCCATGGCGGTGAGCGTCGTCGTGCTCACCGGCTACGCCGTCGACGGAGCGGCCCTCACGCAAGGGCAAGCCGGCCTGCCGGCGATGGCCCCCGGGAGCGCGGTCGCGGCCGCCTTGGCCGCCGTCGCCGTCGTCGTGGCGGCCACGGCGCGTGGGTCGGCGGCGCGCTGGGCGGTGCGAGCGTTGGCGTTGTTCGTCGTCGCGTCCGGGCTCGCGGCGATCGTCGAATACATCACTGACGCGGAGCTCGGCGTCGAGCTTTTCCTCTCGGGCGGCCTCGGCAACCGCCGCCCGACCCTCCCGTCGGCGCTCGGCCTCACGCTCGTCGGCGCCGCCCTCGGCGTCATCGACGTCAAGCGTCCGGCGGCTCGCGTCCACCCCGCCGAGGCTTGCGCGCTGCTCGTCCTGCTGTTCACGTCGGTCGCGCTCGGCGCGTACATCTACGCCGGCGCCGCCCGCGAGGAGCTCGTGTTCCAACCGAGCCTGACGATGTCCTTGCCGAGCGCGGCGGCGCTCGCGCTCCTCGGCGTCGGCGTCCTCGCGGCGCGCCCCGAGCGCGGCTTCGCGGGGCTCGTCACCAGCAGGCTCATCGGGGGCCACGCCGCGCGCCGGCTCACCCTCGCCGCGCTCGCGGTGCCCGCGACCGCGATGATCGTCGCCGCGGGAGAGCGCGCAGGCCTGTGGAGCGAGCCGGCCACCGCTTCGCTCATCGCCACGTCGGCCTTCTCCATCACGGTGTTCCTCGTCTTCAACACGGCCTCGGTGTTGAATCGCATCGACCTCGATCGCCGCCGCGGGGAGGACGAGCTGCGCCGCTCGCGCGAGGCGCTGCGCGTGAGCGAGGAGCGCACGCGTCGCTTGTTCGAGGACGCCGCCGAGCCCATCGTCGTCAGCGACAGCGCGGGCGTCATCAGCGAGGTGAACCAGGCCACGGTGGAGATCCTCGAGGTCCCTCGCGAGCAGATCATCGGGAAGCGCGCGACGGACTTCGTGCCCTCGGCACAGGCGAGCGCCATCGAGGCGATGGTCGCGCGGCTGCGCAGCGGCGCCACCAACGTCGACGAGTGGGTCCTGCAGCGCAGCGACGGCGCCCACGTGCTCGAGGTCCGCAGCGCACGGCTCTCCGACGGGCGGTGGGAGTCCTTCGCCCACGACGTCACGGAGCAGCGGCGCGCGGCGGCGGAGGTGGCGCGGTCGCGGGCTTGGCTGTCGGCGGTCCTCGATCAGATGCCGGAGGCCGCGGTCATCTACCGGCGCGACGGGGGCGCCGAAGTCGTCGAGGTGAACAACGCCGCGCTGTGCTTCGCCTCCGACGCCGCGCAGCGGTCGACGGACACGGCGAAGGCGGAGGCGCTGCGCACGATTTTCGAGGTGCTGCGGCCGTCGGGCGAGCCGCTCGCGCTCGAGGAGCTCCCGATCATGCGCGCGCTCTCGGGTGATGCGGCGCTCGGTGACGAGCTGTTGATCGTGGCCGCGGACGGCTCGCGCTACCCGGTGCTCGCGAGCGCTTCCGCCGTGCGCGACGGCGACGGCGAGGTGCTCGGCGCCGTCGCCCTGTATCGCGACATCACGCCGCTCAAGGAGATCGAGCGGCTGCGGGAGGAGTGGACGTCGGTGGTGGCGCACGATCTCCGTCAGCCCATCAGCGTCCTGCAATTGTCGACTTCGGCGCTCGAGCACCAGGACCTCGACGACGCCGGCCGGCGGTGCCTGGAGCGCCTGCGCGCCTCCACCCGCAGCCTGCGTCGCATGATCGACGACCTCCTCGACGCTTCACGCATCGAGGCCAAGCGCATGACCCTTCAACCCGCCGAGCACGACGTCGCCGCGATGGTGCGGGAGATCGTCGAGCGGCAAGCGGAGCTCACCCAGGGGCACGCCGTTTTGGTGAGCACCTCCGACGGCGTGGGCGCCGCGCACGTCGACGCCGGACGCATGGAGCAGGTCCTCGCAAACCTCCTGTCGAACGCGGTGAAGTACGGCGACGCCGGCGCGGACATCGAGGTCGTCGTCTCCGGAGACGCCGACAGCGTCACGTTCGCCGTCACCAACCGCGGACCGCCCATTCCCGACGACGAGATGCAGCACCTCTTCGAGCGCTTCAATCGGCTCCACCCCGCGGAGCACACCGGCGTCGGCATCGGGCTCTACGTCGTGAAGGGCCTCGTCGAGGCACATGGTGGAAGGGTCTCGGCGGAGAGCGCCGACGGGCGCACCACCTTCCGCTTCACGCTTCCGCGAGCGTGAAGCGCATGTTCTTGAAGTCCTTCACGACGCCGGGGAAGCGGAGCACCTGGTTGTGCATGGCGACGTAGACGCCGGGCTCGACGAGCTGCACGGCGAGGAGCGCCTCGGTGAGGTTCTGCACGGCGTCGGTGTTCCGCAGCTCGTAGGGGCGCATGGCGCCGGTGAGCACGATGGGCACGCGCGGGACGCCGAGCCGCTCCACGATGCGCTCGCCCGTGTACTGCAGGCGGTCGGTGCCGTGCGTGACGACGAGCCCGTCGTGGTTTTCGGCGTACAGGCCCGCCACCTCGGCGATGCGGTCGTGCTCGACGTCCGTCATCTGCTGCGAGTCCATGTTCATCACGGGGACGCGCTCGATGACGACGCCGCGCAGGATGAGGGACGCGAGCATGATGTCGAGCACCGTGCTCTGGTTGGTGATGGTGCCGTCGCTCTCGTTGTAGGTCTTCTCGATGGTGCCGCCCGTCGAGAGAAGCGCGATCTTCATGGGGTGGACGCCCTCGGACGCCGACGCTGCCGGCCGTTTGAGCGGCGCGCAATCGGGATACTCTCGTCCGGTGACCTCCCTGCCCGAGCTGCTCCGCGACGCCCGCGCGCGCTTCGCCCCCGAATACGAGGGGGGCCTCACCAACCACCTGCCCATGTGCCTGGTGGCGCTCCACCGCCTCGGCGCCCCCGAGGACCGCCTCGCTGCGTTCGCGGCCGCCTATGGCGCGCGCCTCGCGCCGGCGGCCCCCTGGCCGCGGGCGCTCGCGTTCGCCCATGAGGTGGGCGCCGAGGGCATCGACGGCGCGCTGCGCCGACACCTGCGGTCCCTCCTGCCGGGGCTGGCCGGCGCCGCGTTCCACGGCGTCATCCGCGTCGCATACGGCGCGCTGGCCAAGGACGACGACGAGGTGGCCACCGGCCTCGCGTACCTCGAGGACAACGCGTTGGTGCTCGAGGAGGGCTCAGGCCCGGCGGGGAGGGAGAGCGACGTCGGCGCGCTCGCGGAGCGACTGCGGGGCATCCCGAAGCCCGCGGGGCGCACCATCACGGAGCGCCTGAACGTCGTCGCCGCCGACCCGCGCTTTCAAGAGGCCGTGGGCGAGCTCGCCGTCGACAAGAGCACCCTGAGCCAGGTCTCCGGCCTCGGCGCGCGCTGGTATCTGAGCGCCGACGACTTCGCCTCGCTCCACGTGCTCACCGGCGCGCACGCCGTGCGCCTCCTGCGCCCCTGGACCCAAGACGAGCGCGCCGCCGACCGCGCGCTGGCGGTGGCGGCGCTCGCGTGCTTCGTCGTGTCCGGCTGCCCTCCCCGCGTCGACGCCCGCGGCCTGGCGCACGCAGACGACAAGGAGATCAAGGCGCGCGCGACGGCGTCCGACGACGACCACCTCGCCAAGCTGGCGCTCTCCTGCCTCGACGAGGAGGCCGCGTGCGACGACCGCATCTATCGCATCGTCGCCACCCGGGCCGCGCGCCGCGGCAACGCCTGAGGCGATTCAGTCGGGGAGCCAGTGCGGGCCCTCGCCTTCGTGCACCAGCTCCATGGCCAGCGTGTACATGACGACGCCGATCAAGGTGAAGAGCGCCTGCTGGATGCTCAACGGCCCGATGAAGATCATCTGTGCGGCGACCCACAGGACCAGGCATCCGCCGGCGAGCGCCGACAGCGTCGTCGCCAGGTGCATGTGCTTCACCATCTCCCACGCGGCCGCCAACTGCAGCACGCCGAGAGCGGAGAGGACCACGCCCGGCCACAGGAAGGTCTTGAAGACGCCTCCCATCGCAGCGACGTCGAGGCGCAAGAGGCTCCCGTCGGTGCGGACGAGGAGCGCGATGCCGCCCAGCAGGGCGAGGGTGCCCACGAGCAGCTCGAGGGCGACGAGGGTTCGGCGGATGATCGTGTGCATGGCGACACGACAATCCACGTGTCGTGCCACCGCCTCTCCCGCGCTTTGTCGCAGACCGCCGCGATCGCGCCGTGCGGCGGGGGGCGCTTTTGCCCAACTCCGCGGGGAAAAACGCTCATGCGCGCCGGCGGCCAAAGAGCTGCAGGACGCGGAAGCTGTCGGAGCGGCGGTACGCGGGTGGCATGTCGCGGGCGTTCTTCAGGTCCAAATCCTCGAAGCCCTCCTCCATGCCAAGGTGCGGGCCCTCCCCCTCCCGCCACAGCTCGGTGGCCAGGTAGAACACCACCGTCCCGATGGCGAAGAACATGGGCTGCGTCCAGTTGTCGAAGCCCTCCACCGCCACCTGCACCGAGATCCACAAGACCAGCGCGCCGGCGGCGACGGCGGACAAGACGTGGTCCCACATGAAGCGCCGCCACGTCATGAGCGCGGCCGCCAGGTTCAACAGACCCATGGCTACGAGGCTGATGCCCGGCACGAGGAAGCTCTCGAACACCTGGTGCAGCATGGAGACGTCGAAGCCGAGCACGGTGCCGTTCGGTCGCGCGATCAGCGCGACGCCGCCGGCGACGGCGAGCACGCCGACGATGAGCTCGAGAACGATGATGATGCGCCTCGCCGTGAGCATGGGACCTCCACCGCCCACGACCCTGCTTCGCGCGTGCCAGCGTCGTTCGTTCCGCCGCGAATGTCGCCACGCCGGCTCAGCCGGAGGCGCCGGTGTAGCTCTTCAGCGAGAAGCGCCAGAACGCGCGGCCGGCGACGAGCATGAGCGCGGCGAGCGCGACGCCGCCGACGAAGAACGCGGGGCGGCCGCGGCCGAGGAGCACCTCGGCGGGGACCGTGGTGAGGAACGCGACGGGGACCACGAAGGTGAACACGAAGCGGTACGCCGCGGGGTACGCGGCCATGGGGAAGCGGCCGGCGTCGAGGAGCCCGCGCAGCACCTCGGTGGCGTTGTAGATCTTCACGAACCAGATGCTGGTGGTGGCCACCATGAACCACAGCCCGTACAGGATGAGCACGCCGGCCACGAGCGGCACCGCCGTGAGCATCACGTCGACGAGGTGCGCGTGGCTGCGGACGGCGCCGATGGCGACGATGGCGACGCCGAACAGCACGTCGGGGAGCCCCCAGGGGGACAACACGCGCACGCTCACCTGAAGCTGCGCGTCCACGGGCTTGAGCAGCACGAAGTCGAGCGTGCCCTCCTCCACGTGGGCCACGATGCGCGACAGGTTGGGTGACAAGATCGTGGCGACGAGGCCGGTGAACAGGGTGAAGAGCCCGAGCACCACGAGCCCCTGCTCGAAGGTCCAGCCGGGGAAGCCGCCGCCGCCGCGGTAGAAGAGGGTGAGGGAGAAGACGCTGCCGCCGATGTTGCCGAGGCTCGACAGTCCGGCGACGACGAAGTTGCCCCGGTACTCGAGCTCGGCGTCGAGGGAGGCCTTCCAGAAGGTGAGCACCACCTTGAGCATCAGGCGCCTTGCGCCGAGAAGCGCTTGAGCCCGCGCACCCAGACGATGCGATTGACGACGAAGATCGCGATGAACCAGGCCCCGCACACGAGCGCGGCGCGGGGGATGTCGATGTCGGCGCCGCCGACCACGAGGCGCGCGGGGACCCAGATGAGGTAGGGGAACGGCGTGAGCATCACGATGTCCTTCACGGCCGGCGGAAAGACGTCGAGGGGCGCCACGGCGCCCGAGAGGAACATGTAGACGATGAACATGAGGCTCTCGACGTTGCTGGCGCGCTCCGTCCAGAAGCTCAAGAGCGCGAGCGTGTACTGCAGCATGAAGCGCAGCGCGAACGCGACGACGCAGAAGGCGCCGGCGATGAGCGCGCTCTTGTACCCGGGCACGAAGAACGCCGGCGGGTAGATGACGAAGAAGCCCACCACGATGAGCGCGGAGAACGGCAGGCGCGCGAGGCGCTCGCTGACGTGGCTGGCGACGTAGCGCCAGGCGGGGTCGATGGGTGTCAGCAGGTAGTGCGCGAGCCGGCCTCGCTGCATGTCCTCCTCGACCTGCCAGATGACCCACACCACCGTGAGCTGGCGGACGACGAAGACGGCGAGGAAGTAGCGCACGACGTCGAGCGGCTGCACGCTGAAGGAGCCGCGCGAGGTGGCCTCGTACCAGGCGCCCATGAGGATGAACGACAGCGAGTTGGCCAGCGCCCACAGGATGAGCTCGGCCCGGAACTCCACCATCATGGCGTAATAGACGCTGAGGATGACGCGCACGCGGTGCATCACGTCGCTCCCTTGAGCACCCGCCCGATGACCTCTTCGATGGGCGGGTCCTGGACCGCGAAGTCGACGACGTCGAGCTCGGCGAGCACGCGGTTCACGGTGGACACGAGCGCGTCCGGCTCGACCGCGATGCGGGCGGTGTGGCCGTCCTGCGCGAGCACCTCGCCGTAGGACGCGAGCTTGGCGGCGTCCGCGGGCGTGCGCATCTGGACGCGCACCTCGCGGCGCGGGGCGAGGCGGTGCAAGAGCGCGTCGAGGCCGCCGTCGTGCAACAGCGTGCCCTCGTGGATGACGAGGACGCGCGGGCAGAGGGCGACGATGTCCGCCATGTAATGGCTGGTCATCAGGATGGTGGCGCCTTTGGTCTCGTTGTAGCGGCGGAGGAACGAGCGCACCGCCACCTGGGCGTTGATGTCGAGGCCGAGCGTGGGCTCATCGAGGAAGAGCACCTTGGGCTCGTGCAGCAGCGCGGCGAGCAGCTCGGCCTTCATGCGCTCGCCGAGGGAGAGCTTGCGCACGGGCTGGGTGAGCTTGCCCTCGAGCTCGAGCATCTCCGACAGCTCGGCCACGCGCGCCTTGGCGTCCGCGTCGGAGATGCCGTAGATGGCCGCGTTCATGCGAAGCGTGTCGGCGGCCGGCAGGTCCCACATGAGCTGCTGCTTGTTGCCCATCACGAGCGTGATGTTCTTCAAGAACGCCCGCTCGCGCCGAAACGGGGTGTGCCCGTCGACGACGGCGCTGCCGCCCGTGGGGTGCAGCAGGCCCGTGAGCATCTTGAGCGTGGTGGTCTTGCCCGCGCCGTTGGCGCCGAGGAAGCCGACGACCTCGCCGGGCGCGATGCGGAAGGAGACCCCCTTCACGGCCTCGATGGTCCGGTAGCGCCGCGCCACGAGGTGCCGCAGCGTGCCGGTGAAGCCGGGCTCCTTCTGCGCGACGCGAAAGCTCTTCTCGAGGTGATCGGCGACGACGATCGCCTCCCGCGCCTCCCGCGCCTCGCCCGCGCCCGCGCCCGCGCCCGCGCCGGTGTCCGTCATGCGGCGGACGCTGCCGCGTTGCCGTGTGCATGTCGAGCGGCGGCGCGCTAACGTCGACGGCACGATGCGGTCGCGCGCGGACCCGCCCCTCCTGCACCGGCCCCCTGCGGCGGATGGCGTATGCGCCGCCGGCCCCATGCTCGCCGTCTTCACCGTGCTCACCGTCGTGGCCCTCGCGCCGGGCGCGTGCGACTGCGGCGCGCCCGTCGACGGGCCGCCGCCGCCCATCGGGGCCGGCACGCCCATCGGCCCGCCCGACGCCGGCGACATCTACGAGGTCGACGCGGGCCCCAAGGTCTGCGACGAGGACGCCTTCGAGGACAACGACGCCCGCGCCGACGCCGCGCCCGTGACGGGCGCCGACCCCGTGGAGGGCCGCTGCTGCGGCGGCGACGACGACTGGTTCTCCGTCGAGAGCCACCCCGGCTGCGACGTCGACGCGCGCATGTCGGAGGGGGACGGCGGCGACGTCGACCTCCTGCTGTTCGACCCCGACGGGCAGCTCGTCGGCTCCTCGGGCACCGCGGCCGGCGACGAGGCCATCCACGTGCCGACACAGACGGACGGCGCGTACGCGCTGCGCCTGCGCTGCGGCAGCCGCGACGACGTCGCCTATCAGCTCACGCTCACCTCCACCTGCGCCGCGGACCTGGTCTGTCCCGCCGACGATCCCCTCGAGGACAACGACAGCGCCGCGCAGCCCGCCGGCCTCGACGAGGGCGTGACCACGCAGGGCATCCTGTGCGGCCCCGACGAGGACTGGTTCCAGAGCCCGGTGTCCCTCGGCTGCATCGCCGACGCCCGCCTCGACTTCAGCGACGCCCAGGGCGACATCGACCTCGAGCTGTACGCCGGAGACGGCGTCACGCGCATCGCGACCTCGAACGGCACCGGCGACGAGGAGCGCCTGCTGAAGGTGGTCACCCAGGGTGGCATGCGCTACCGCGCGTTCCTGTTCAACGCGGCCGCCGACGAACAGAACACCTACCGCTTCATCGTGAAGCAGATCTGCTCGGGCGAGCTCGCCTGCCCGAGCGATGATCCCTTCGAGCCCAACGACGCCCGCGCCGACGCCGTGGCATTGTTCGCCGCGGACGACGAGGCCGTCGGCGTCATCTGCAACAACGACGACTTCTACAGCCTCGCCCCGCAGTCGGGTTGCACGGTGCACGCCACGCTGTCCCTGGTGTCGGCCGAGGGCGACCTCGACCTCGAGCTGCAGAAGGCGGACGGCAGCCGCATCGACATCTCGCAAGGCACGGGCGACACCGAGAGCATCGACTTCACCTCGCCCGACGGCGCCCGCGTGGTGTTGCGCGTGCTCGGCTTCAACGCCGCCAGCAACCACTACCGGCTGCACGTGTCGCAGGACTGCCCGTGACGACGCCACCGCCCGTCGACGGCGTCGACAGCGTCGACGCTGTCCGCCGCGCCGCCGCCGCCATCGCTGCGGCCAAGGGGCTGCTCGTCACCGCCGGCGCCGGCATGGGCGTCGACTCCGGCCTCCCCGACTTCCGCGGCGACGCCGGCTTCTGGCGCGCGTACCCGCCGTACGAAAAGCTCGGCCTCGCCTTCGAGGACCTCGCCAACCCGCGCTGGTTCAAGGACGACCCGGCCCTCGCGTGGGGCTTTTACGGCCACCGCCTGAACCTCTACCGGCGGACCGCGCCGCACGCGGGCTTCGCCGTCCTGCGGGACCTCGGCGCGCGCATGGAGCGGGGCGCGTTCGTGTTCACGTCCAACGTCGACGGCCAGTTCCACAAGGCGGGCTTTTCGCGCGTGTGCGAGGTGCACGGCGCCATCGAGACGTTCCAGTGCACGAGGCGGGGCTGCCGCGGGCTGTGGGACGCGCCGCCCGGGGACATCGACGTCGACGAGGCCACGCTGCGCGCGCGCGCGCCGCTGCCGAAGTGCCCGCGCTGCGGCGCGCTCGCGCGGCCGAACATCCTGATGTTCGACGACTGGGGCTTCGACGAGACGCGCAGCGCAGCGCAGCAGGAGGCGCTGGCGGCGTGGCTCGAGCGCGCGCCGGAGCTGGTGATCGTCGAGTGCGGCGCGGGCACGGCGCTGCCGACGGTGCGCCGCTTCGGCGAGCAGCTCGTGAAGGCGGGCGCCGTGCTCGTGCGCATCAACGTCCGCGAGGCGGAGCCCGCGCCCCACGTCGAGCAGACGCGCCAGATCGGCCTCCCGCTCGGCGCGCGCGCGGCGCTCGAGCGGATCGCCGCGCACCTCGCCGCACCTTGACGCACCTCTCCCGGTCGGCGGGCCGAGGCGCGCCGCCTGTTGACGGGTAGAATGACGTGATGGTTGCGGATCCGGCGGCGATCGCACTCGAGCTCGCGGAGGCGCGGGCGGCGCACGCCAGCCTCGCGAAGCAGGTGACGAGCCGCATGCGCGAGCTCGACGAGCAGTGGCGTCAAGCCAAGCCCGCCGATCGCCTGCTCGCCGTGCAGCGGCTCCTGCAGACGGGGGCGCTGTCGCAGGCGCACACGGAGCTGCTCGAGGCGAAGAACGAGCGCGTCCGCACGTTGATGGGCCGGGCGCGCACGGATCGAAAGAAGCTCGATCAGCTCCAAAGAGAGGGAGCGGTCACGCACGAGCTGCAGCACAACCTGTTTCGCCTCGAGCTCGACGCGCAGCGCGCGGAGCAGGACCGCGACGAGGCCATCGACCAGTGCGACCTGCGCGGCCCGCTCTACTTCTGCGGCGAGACCTTCGTGCGCAACGCGCCGTTCGCCGCGGGGCAGCTCCCGCTCAAGGAGATGGCGGCCAAGCTGCAGGGCCTGGAGCAGCAGATCGGCGACCTCGAGAAGCTCGATCGCAAGGGCGTCCGCTTCACCAAGACGCTCCCCGACGGACGCGAGGCCACGCTCATCCGCATGCTGCCCGCGCTCACGCAGGAGGGCGAGCCCGCCCTCGACAGCGTCACCGACGACGAGCTCCCGCCGCCGGCGCCGGGCTTCGACGACCCCACCACCGTCGGCTGACCCTCGTCGTGCTCGGGACCGCCCGTGGTCACAGCGTCTCGAGGAACGCCGCGAGGGCCGCGCGCGCCGGGTCCTCGTCCTCGTCCCACCAGCTCAATTCGACGCCCGCGCCGTCGTCGAGGCGGCGCACCACGGTGGCCGCGGCGACGAGCCGCCCGCGGCCGGGCAGCGCGAAGGCGAGCTCGAGGACGGCGCCGGGCGGCGGCGGCGTGCGCCCGTCGGCGAACGACAGGAACGCGCCGCCGAGGCTGAGGTTGCGCGTGACGCCGTGGGCCGTCGCGCGCCCGCCGCCCCACGCCACCTCGACGGGGACCTCGGCGTCCTTGCGCGGGTGCTTGCGCTCCGCGTGGTACGGCGGCTGAAGCTCGTCGACGACGGCGACCGGCTCGCCGCTCGGCCGGGTCATCTCGAAGAGCTGCCGCGCCTGCGGCGCGAGGAAGCCGTCGAAGCCGCGGTGGCGCTCGGCGATCTCGAAGTAGGCGTACGGCATGGTGCGCACCGAGCCGTCGTCGAGGATCACCGGGCACAGCGCCGCGTGCGTGGCGGTCTGCCGCAGGTCCCCGCCCGGCGCGCCCTCGATGTCCCGCTTCATCGGCACGCCGGCCTGCAGGAGCTTGAGCTGCCACAGCTCCACGTCGTCGACGGCGGCGGTGAAGTGGTTGACCTTCCGACCGAACGCCAGCAGCCACGCGCCGTACTGCGAGCTCTTCGCCAGCAGATCGACCCTGGCGCCGGAGACCGCGCGCGGGGCGCAGAACCACGCCGCGAGCGCGTCGATGTCGTCGGGGGCGGGCTCGACGACGGCGGCGTCGGCGAGCGCGCGGCGCGCGTCCTGCGGCAGGTGCTCGCTCAAAAGCTCGCTGATGAACACGCGCGGAAAACCGTCGCGCTTGAGATACACGGCGCGCAGGTGGACGTCGGCGAAGTCGTAGCTGCCGCCGAGGGACCAGCCTTGCCGCTCGAACACCGTGGCGAAGCCGGCGATGCCCGGGCCCGGCGCCGCCAGCGTGCGCAGCGCGATGTGGTCGTTGTGCACCGGGCCTTCGTGCAGCCGGGCGAAGCGCGCGGCCCACGGGACGTCGACGACGTAGCGCGCCCACAGCCGATCGAGCAGCGGGTGGCTCGGCAGCGGCGCCGGCGCCGCACGCGCGAAGATGCTCACCTTCGCCCTCCCTCCCGGGGCGCGCACCCGGTCACGGCGGCGCACCGCAGTGCGCCTGCCACGGCGGGACACAGGCCCCCGCGGCGCGCGTGGCGTCTCACGCGTGCTCCTCGTCGACGTCGAATTGCACGCCTTGGGCGAGCGGCAGCGCGTCGGAGTAGTTCACGGTGCACGTCTGCCGGCGCATGTAGCTCTTCCACGCATCGCTGCCCGCCTCGCGCCCGCCGCCGGTCTCCTTCTCGCCGCCGAACGCGCCGCCAATCTCGGCGCCCGACGTTCCGACGTTGACGTTGGCGATGCCGCAGTCGCTGCCCGCCGCCGACAAGAAGCGCTCCGCGTCCTTCATGCTCGCCGTGAAGATGGACGAGGAGAGCCCCTGCGGCACCTCGTTGTTCACGGCCACCGCCTCCTCGAGCGACGACACCTCGATGACGTGGAGGATGGGCGCGAACACCTCCTCCTTCACGAGCGCCATGTCGCGCCGCGAGCGCACGAGCGCCGGCTCCACGTACGCGCCGCCGAGCGCGCGGCCGCCGAAGAGCACCTCGGCTCCCTCGGCCTTCGCCCGCTCGAGCGCGCGCATCATCATGGCGACGGCGTCCTCGTCGACGAGCGGGCCCATGAGCACGCCGTCCTCGAGCGGGTGGCCCACCTTCACCTGCGCGTACGCCTTGGACAGCCGCGCCGTCAGCGCCGCGGCGACGTCCTTGTGCGCGAGCACGCGGCGCGTGGAGGTGCAGCGCTGCCCCGTGGTGCCGACGGCGCCGAAGGTGATGGCGCGGGTGGCGAGGGCGAGGTCGGCGTCGGGCATGACGACGACGGCGTTGTTGCCGCCGAGCTCGAGGAGCACGCGGCCGAAGCGCGCGTGCACGCGCTCCTGCACCGCGCGCCCCATGCGCGTGCTGCCCGTGGCCGACACGAGCGGGAAGCGGGCGTCGTCGGTGAGGGCGCGGCCGACGACGTCGTCGGCGCCGGCGACGAAGGCGAACGCGTCGGGCACGCCGAAGCGCGCGAGCACCGGCTGCGCGATGTTCATGCAGGCCGCGGCGGTGAGCGGCGCCTTCAACGAAGGCTTCCACAACACCGGGTCGCCGCACGCGAGCGCGACGAGCGCGTTCCACGACCACACCGCCGCGGGGAAGTTGAACGCGGTGATCACGCCGACGGGCCCGAGCGGGTGCCACTGCTCGAGCAGCCGGTGGCCGGGGCGCTCCGAGGGCAGCGTGCGCCCGCCCACCATGCGCGACAGGCCGCAGGCGTAGTCGGCGAGATCGACGACCTCCTGCACCTCGCCCTGCCCCTCGCTCTTGATCTTGCCGGTCTCGAGGGAGATGAGCGCGCCGAGCGGCTCCTTCTTGTCGCGGAAGGCGTCGCCGAGGGTCCGGCAGATCTCTCCGCGGCGCGGCGCAGGCATCTCTCTCAGCGTCGCGAACGCCGCCGCGGTGCGCGACGCCACCGCGTCGTAGTCCTCGCGCGTGGCGAGCCTCACGCGCGCGAGCACCTCGCCGGTGGCGGAGGTGCGCTTGTCGATGACGGCTCCGTGCGTGGGGAGCGAGGCGCCGTTGACGACGTCGGCGCCCGCGTCCACGAGGCCGAGCGCGGCGAGGACGTCCCGGGGGGTGGGCGAAGCGAGTGTCATGTCGGCGCGAGGCTACAGTGGGCCGGCCGGTCACGCCATGGTATCCACGACGTCGATGAGCGAATCCGGGCACGGCATCGGCCACATCATCCAGAGCCTCGCGGTGAACGTCGTCATCGCGCTCGCCAAGTTCGGCGCCGCCTTCTTCACGGGCTCGGGCGCGATGCTGGCGGAGGCCATCCACTCCTTCGCCGACTGCGGCAACCAGGTGCTGCTCCTCGTCGGCGTGAAGCAGGCCAAGAAGCCTCCCGACGCCAAGCACCCGCTCGGCTACGGCAGGAGCGTCTACTTCTGGTCCTTCATGGTGGCGCTCCTGTTGTTCACGGGCGGCGGCGTGTTCTCCATCTACGAGGGCGCGCACAAGCTGCGCCACCCGGAGCCCGTCGATCACATCGGCTGGGCCATCGCCATCCTCGCGTTCTCGCTCTGCCTCGAGGGCTGGTCGACCTGGGGCAACATCAAGGACATGAACAAGCGCCGGGGCAGCGTGGGCTTCCTTCGCTACCTGCAGGACACCAAGGACAGCGACCTCATCGTCGTGTTCGGGGAGAACGCCGCCGCGGTGCTCGGGTTGTTCTTCGCGCTCGCCGCGGTGGGCGCCTACGAGATCACCAAGGAGCAGCGCGCCGACGCGCTCGGCTCCCTCGCCGTCGGCGTCGTGCTCGTCGCCGTGGCCATCTTCCTGGCGAGCAAGGTGAAGTCGCTGCTCGTCGGTGAGAGCGCCGATCCGGAGATCGGCCAGGCCGCGCAGGACCTCGCCATCGAGGACCCGCGCATCGAGACCGTCATCAACTGCATCACCATGCAGCAGGGCCCGGGCGAGGTGCTCGTCGCGGTGAAGATCAAGTGCGAGCCCAACCTTACGGCTCGCGACGTCAGCGCGCTGATCAACGACTTCGAGGCGCGCCTGCGTTCGCGGCGCCCCGAGTGCAAGTGGGTGTACGTCGAGCCCGATCTGCAGGAGTGGAAGGAGCGGGTGCCGCCGGGCTCCGCGACGGCCGCCACGGGGTGAGCGCCCGCGGCGCGCCTGTGAGCAGCGCGCCGCGGGTCAGCCGCGGCTCACCAGCCGTGCTTCTTGGCCGGCTTGCCGGCGCCGGCGCCACCGCCGCCCCCACCACCGCTGCCGTCGCCGGCGCCCATGGCGCCCGCGCCTGCGGCCGCGCCTGCGCCTCCTGCGGCGGCCGCGGCGGCGTCCGCGCCGGCGGCGGCGGCGGCACCGGCGGCACCGGCGGCAGCGCCGGCAGCGTCACCGGCGGCGCCGGCGGCGTCCTTCGCGGCGTCGGCGGCCTTGGCGGCGGCGTCGCCGGCCTTGGCGGCGGCGTCGCCGGCGGCCTTGGCGGCGTCGTCCGCGGCCTTCATGGCGTCGCCGGTGTCGGCGGTCTTCTTGTCGTCAGGGCAGCCGACCGCGAAGAGGGTCAGAGCGGACACGGCGAGAGCGAGGCGAAGCATGCAGTCCTCCGTTCGGGGGAGTTTTTCCCCGGGGGCGGCCGAGTGTATTGCCGGATCCGGATCCGGCGCAAAATTGCCCCACCCCCCCGCGGATGTTCATTGTGAACGGCGACCTCCTCCCCCTGCTGCGCGAGCGCTTCGGCCACGAGGTCTTCCGGCCGCATCAGGAGGCGGTCTGCCGCGCGGCCGCCGGCGGCGACGACGTCCTGCTCGTCATGCCCACCGGAGCCGGCAAGTCCCTGTGCTACCAGCTCCCCGCGCTCGCGCGGGGCGGCACCGCCCTGGTGGTCAGCCCGCTCATCGCGCTCATGGAAGACCAGGTGCAGAAGCTGAACGCGCAGGGGCTGCGGGCGGACCGCATCCACTCCTCGCGCTCGCGTGAGCAGTCGCGCGCCGCCTGCGTCGCGTACCTGAACGGCGCGCTCGACTTTCTCTTCTTCGCGCCCGAGCGCCTCGGCGTACGCGGCTTCCCCGAGATGCTCGCCCGGCGCACGCCTGCGCTCATCGCGGTGGACGAGGCGCACTGCATCTCGCAGTGGGGCCACGACTTCCGCCCCGACTACCGCATGCTCGGCGAGCGCATCCCCAAGCTGCGTCCGGCGCCGGTGCTCGCGCTCACCGCCACGGCGACGCCGCGCGTGCAGAACGACATCATCGCGCAGCTCCGCCTCGAGAGCCCGCGGCGGCTCATCCACGGGTTTCGGCGCACCAACATCGCGCTCGAGATCGTGGAGTCCTCGCCCAAGGCGCGGCGCGAGCTGGCCGCCAAGGCCATCGCCGATCCCGCGGCGCGCCCCGCCATCCTGTACGCGCCGACGCGCAAGGAGGCCGACGAGACGGCCGCCGAGCTGTCCGCCGAAGGCCTCGCGTGCGCCGCCTACCACGCCGGCCTCCCCGCCGATCAACGGGCGGCGGTGCAGCGCGCGTTTCAAGCAGGGGCCCTCGAGGTCGTCGTCGCCACCGTCGCGTTCGGCATGGGCATCGACAAGGCGGACGTGCGCAGCGTCGTGCACCTGGCGCTCCCGGGCAGCGTGGAGGCGTACTCGCAGGAGGTCGGGCGGGCGGGGCGCGACGGAGAGATGTCGCGCGCGGTGCTGCTGTGCTCGTGGGCGGACCGGCGCACGCACGAGTTCTTCCTCGACCGTGACTATCCCGAGGCCCGCGTGCTGCAGCGCCTGTTCGCGGTGCTCACGCCCGAGGCGGAGCACGCCGAGGACGTGCGGCGCAAAAGCGGGCTCGACGCCGCCACGTTCGCCGCGGCGCTCGACAAGCTCTGGGTGCACAAGGGCGTCGTCGTCGACGCCGATCAGCGGCTCGCCCGCGGCGGCGACGGCTGGCGCGTGCCGTACGAAGGGCAGCGGCGGCACAAGGAGGAGCAGCTCGACTCCATGATGCGCTTCGCGGACGGCTCGCGCTGCCGCGTGCTCGCGCTGCTCGATCACTTCGGCGACAAGGACGGCGCCGGTCCGTGCGGTATCTGCGACGTGTGCGCGCCGGAGCGCTGCCTGCTTCACAAGATGCGAGAGCCCAACGAGCGCGAGGCCCGCGTCCTCGAGGACGTCGTCGCCGCGCTCGATCGGGAGCGGGGCGACGGCCTGTCCACGGGCAAGCTGTACACCGCGATCGGCGAGCCCGGCGACCGGCGCACCTTCGAGCGCTTGCTCAAGGCGCTCGCGCGCGCGGGCGTGATCGTGCTCGAGGAGGCGTCGTTCGAGAGGGACGGGCGCCTCATCCACTTCACCAAGGCGCGCCTGTCGCGGCGCGCGGCGGCGGGGCCGGTGCAGGTCGCCCACGACGAGCGGCCCCCGGCGCGGGTCTCGAAAGGCAACAAGGGCGGCGGCGCCCGCCGCGGACGCGTGGCGGCCTACGCGCAGCGCGGGCCCGCGGGCGGCGACGGGGAGGAGCCCCGCGCCGAGCACGTCGAGGCGCTGCGCCGGCTCCGGCTGGACGCCGCGCGCAAGCGAGGCATGCCCGCCTTCCGCGTCCTCACCGACGCGGGCCTGTTCGCCCTCGCCCTGGCGCAGCCGCAGTCGCTCGACGACATGCTCCAGGTGCGCGGCATCGGCGCCAAGTTCGTCGAGAAGTACGGCGAGGCCGCGCTCGCAATTTTCACCGCCTGACGCCGCCCGCGTCGTCGTCGTCGCCCGCGCGGGCCGCCGACCTCGCGCGCGTCCGCCGCATGCTACTGTCGTGTCTGCATGACGACGATGCGACCCGCCGCACGCCGACTCCGGTGGATGCTCGCCGCCGGCGGGCTCGCCGGGTGCGCGCCGTCCCCCGAGCCGTCCTCCGAGCCGTCCTCCGAGGCGTCCGAGCCGGGGGCGCTGCCGGTGCTCGACGCGACGCCGGACGCGCCTGCCCCGTCTTGCGGCCCTTCCGTCGCCGGGGAGGCCGAAGACATCGGCACGCGCTGCGCCGGCAGCGCGCTCGACGAGCCCCTGTACGCGCTGCCCGTCGGAGACATTCATGCCGTCGGCGCCGGGCTTCCGGAGGGCACGGCGCTCGTCCCCGGGGCCGACGGCGTCGTCAGGCTCACGGGCACGGTGCCTCCGAGCGACAAGTTCCTCGACGCGTCCTTCGACGTCCGCGTGGACGCCGTCGCCGACGGCTGCGTCGAGAGCGCCGTCTTCTCCGTCGGCTTCGTCATCGACCCGTGCGACGGCGGCGACGGCAGTTGCGGCCCCTTCGCGCGCGCCGTCCCCGTCGGCGGTTTCTGCCTGCCGGATCACATCGACGCGGATACGCCGTTTGCCGTGGCCACCATCGCGGACGCCTGCCTCAGCTCCACCGCCACCGAGGTGCGCCCCGCGCTCTGCGACGTCCGGGTCCAGGGCCGCCACGTCACCGTCGACGGCGACGCCTGCGTCCGCGCGCGCAACGTCGATGCGTTCACGCAGGACTGCGGCGGCGGCGACGGCGCGCCGTGCGAGGTGCCCGCGCTCCCCGCGGGCACCTACGACTTCGAGGCGGACGGCCGCGTGCTGCCCGTCACGGTCCCGTCGTCGACCACGGGCGGCGCGCGGTGCCTGTTCTGGGACGGACACCCGTGAGCACCGATCCCAAGAACCTCGTCGGCGTCACGCTGTCCGGGCGCTACAAGATCGAGCGCCCCATCGGCGAGGGCGGCATGGGCGCCGTCTTCGAGGCCACGCAGCTCTCGCTCGGGCGCCACATCGCCATCAAGGTCGTCAAGCCCGGCGACGGCGCCGACGGCGTCGTCCCCGACGAGAGCATCAAGCGCTTCGAGCGCGAGACCGAGGCCATCGCCAAGCTCGCGCACCCCAACATCGTCCAGGTCCTCGACGCCGGACGCGCCGACGACGGCACCACCTACCTGGCCATGGAGCTCCTCGAGGGCGAGAACGTGCGCCAGCTCGTGCGCCGCGAGCGCGCCGTCCCCACGCCGCGCGCGCTCGCCATCCTCGAGGACGTCGCCAGCGCCCTGGTCGCCGCCCACGGCGCGGGCGTCATCCACCGGGACCTCAAGGGCGAAAACGTCATGCTCGTCCGCGCCGCGGGCAAGGAGGAGACCGCCAAGGTCCTCGACTTCGGCGTCGCGAAGGTGACGTCGCAGACCGAGGCGCCGCCCGTCACCGGCTCCGGCTTCGTCGCGGGAACGCCCGGCTGCATCGCGCCCGAACAGATGCTCGGCAAGAGCGACGACCCGAGAAGCGACCTCTACTCCGTCGGCGTGCTCGCGTTCGAGATGCTCGCGGGCCGCGCCCCGTTCGTCGCGGGCTCCACCATGGAGCTCATGCTCAAGCACCTCTCCGAGCCCGCGCCCTCGGTGGCCGCCGTCGCGCGCCAGAGCGGCTTCTCGGTGCCCGCGCCCGTCGACGCGCTCGTCGCCTCGCTGCTCGAGAAGGATCCCGAGCGCCGGCCCCGCGACGCCCGCGCGTTCCTCGACGTCGTGCGCGGGCTCCGCGACGCCGACCGCGCCACCATCGCCGACGTCCCCATCGGCGGGCTCCCCACGCCCGGCGGCTTCCCCGGCCTGCCCACGCCGGAGCAGCAGATGACGGTCGGCTCGCGGGTCGTCGCCACGGTGGAGCCGCCGACGGCGCCGGCGCATCCGGCCCCGCCGACGTCGCCGGCGTCGTCGACGTCGCCGACGACGTCGATGCCGTCGGTGACGGCCGCTTGCGCGCCGCAGTTGAAGCGGGGGCGGCCGCTGCTGCGGCTCGCGCTCACGGTGGCCGCCGCCTTCGCTGCCTTCACGGGGTACTGGCGCTTCTCCGTCTGGCGCGCCAATCAGCCCTCGCGCGTCCCCGCGGCCGCCGCGGCCATCGAGCGCGCCGAGGACGATCTGTGGAGGCTCGACCTCGACAGCCTCGACCACGACACCCAGGCCGCCATCGCCGCCGACCCCGACGCCGCCCGGTCTCACCTGCTGCAAGCGGCGGGCAAGCTCATCTACCGAAGCCCGCTCGTTCGCGTCGACGCCGACCTCGTCCTCGCCAAGGCCGCCGCCGAGCGCCGCGGCTCGATGCTCGCCGTGCGCACGCCCACGTCGAGCTTCATCGGCGTCTTGTCCCTGTTCTCCGCGAGCGAGATGACGCGCGCCATGGAGGTGCACGTCAAGAACTTCGGCTGCGAGCCGCTCGACACCGAGATCGTCGCGCTCAAGCTGATGGAGATCTCCGCGCCGCTCGACCTGCTCGACGAGGCGTTGAAGCACATCGGCGACGACGACCGACCGCTGGCGCTCTTCACGCGCGCGCGCATTGCGGAGCAGCACGGCAACCTCGACGAAGCGCACGCTCTCCTCGCGCGCGCCGAGGAGCAGGCGCCCGGCAGGCTGGCCATCGTCGACGCGCTCGCCGACGTCGATCTGCGCCGCGGCGATCGGGCTTCGGCCGAGGCGCGCCTCGAGAAGGTCGCAGCGCGCGAGGACGCCGCCGCCATCCGCCTCGCCGCGCTGCGCGCGCGTGACGGCCAGGCCGACGCCTTCGACGCCGTCACCGAGCGCGTGCACGGCCTGCCCGCTCACTCCGTGCAGCGCATCGACGAGCTCGCGTCCATCGGCTACCACCTCGCCGCCCTCGGCCGCTTCCGCGAGGCGGAGAAGCTCTGGCGCGAGAGCATCGCGGACCGCCCGCCCGGCGACGTGCTCGGCAACGCGCGCGCGCTCGAGCTCGCGGCGGTCGTCATGTTCTTCGGCCTCACCGCCGACGACGCGTCTTTGACGCAGCGCTGGAGCGACGTGCTCGGCGAGATCCCGCTCGTGTCCGGCGCGGGCTCCGAGCGCCTCGCCGTGTTCACCATCACGTCCAGGGCGCTGAGCGTGATCATGAGCGGAAAGAAGGACCTGAGCGAGGCGCACGCCGACCTCGCGCTCCTCGAGAAGAGCAAGAACGACATCCCGCTGCTCGCCCACGAGGTGCGCTTCTACCTCGCGCTCGCGGAGCATCGGCTCGACGACGCCATTGCGGCGGCGTCGCAGGTCGATCCGTGCTTCCGTGAGCACAACATGGCCATGGTGGCCGCGCTCGAGGGCGACCTCGACGGACGGCGCGCCAGGCTCGACGTCGCGGTGAGCCCGGAGATCGAGCGCCGCTGCACGACGGGGGACGAGACCCTGAGCTACCTCGGGCAGGTGTCCTTCGCCTGCGCGCTCGGCGAGCGCGCGGCGTTGGCGCTGAAGAGCGGCGACGTCGACGGCGCGCGCGCGCTCGTCGTGCGCTACCACCGCTTCTGGCCGAGCGCCGACCCGCCGCCCGAGGGCTTCGGCGACGGTCGCGTCAGCGGCCGCTCTCTCATCCGCGACATCGAGGCCAAGCTGCCGCCCCCGTGATCAGCGCGGCGCGGCCCCACGCTCGCTAAACGGGGCGCGATGTCGCTACCATCGCTCGGTGCGCACGGACACCCGCCCGGTCCTGGTTCGCTTTGTCCCCGACAGGCTGCGCGCGGCGTACGACGATGTTCAGCGCTGAAGAATTCCGCGAGGTCTACGCGCTCTTGAACGTCGACCAGACCGTCGACGACGCCGGCGCCGCGGTGGACTGCGGCGTGCGCTGCGACAAGCACTGCTGCCGTCCCGGGCAGACCACCAAGTACCTGCTGCCCGGCGAGCGCGGCTTCCTCAGCGAGGCGCTCGCGGACCGGGGGGAGCCGCCGTTCGCGTTCACGTCGCTCGGCTTCTTCGACTCCATCGTGGAGCCCCCGACGCGCGCGTGTGCCTGCGAGCCGCTGCGCGAGCTGCGCCCGTTCAACTGCCGCGTCTTCCCGTATTCGCCGCGCTTCGAGGGGCGGCGCGTGGTGGGCGTGAAGAAGGGCGACTTCAAGTACCTGGAGCCCTGTTGGATCACGACGCCGGCGCCGCGGTGGGAGAACAACGCCGTCGACGTGTGGCAGCGCGTCCTCGACGACACCGACAACCGCGCGTTCTTCGCGCGGCTCGGGACGCTGTGGGAGTGGCACAAGGCGGCCGAGCGGGGCGAAGAGCCCGGCCACGTGCTGACGGCGCTCGCGGCGCTGGACCAGGCGGGGGACGACGACGTATGGGAGTGCGCGGTGCGCTTCTTTTCGCGCACGGACTGAGGCTCGCGGCATGAAGAAGCCCAACGTCGTCGTCGCCATCGTGCTCGGGTTGATCGCGCCCGGCGCAGGTCTGTTGTACGCGGGCTGGGCCAAGACGGCGCTCGTCGTGATCGTGCTGTTCGTGGCGTCGGCGGTGGGCCTGCCGTACCTCGCCACCGCGGGCACCATCGATCCCGCGCGGCTGCCGTCCCTGTGGGCCATCGACGCGCTCCTGCTCATCGGACCGGCCGCCGGCGCGGGCGCCGTCGCCGCGGTGCGGGCGCAGCCGTCGAAGCGGCCGCCATGGACGCACCCCTGGTGGGTGCTCGGCGTCGTCATCCTCACGTGGTTCTCCACGAGCCAGTTGCGCGCGCGCGTGGTGGTGCCGCACCTGGTCTCGTTCACCTACGCGGACGCCCGCTACGAGCCCGACATCAAGGAGGGCGCGCTCGTCGTCGTCAAGCGACGCTACGCGCCCGACGAGGTGCGGCCCGACGCGCTGGTGCTCGTGTCCTCGCCGAAGGGCGACCACCTGCGCCGCGTCCGCTCCACCGACAGCGGCATCGTCCTCGACGACGACACCCGGGTGTCGCCCGCCGACGTCCTCGGCGTCGCCGTCCCCGCGCGCTGAACGGCGGCGCGCCCCTCTCGCAGGGTCAGCGGATCATCGAGCACGATGGCTCGGCGTCGACGTACAGCTCCATGGTGTCGTCGTCGTTTTCGAGGCCCGTGGCCTCGGCGTCGGGGGCGGTGACGGCGCGGCCGTCGATGCAGGTCACGACATCGTCCGAGATGTCGTCCGCCGAGCAGCGCGCGCGCCGGGTGCCCATGGGTCGATCGTGAATGCGAGACGCGTGCCCGCGCGCGTGCACCGCGCACACGCCGGTGCGAGCGCACGCGGGCCGCTTTCTCCCTGCGATCTCGGGCGCGCGCTGCGGCCCGCAGGCAGCAGCAGCCTAGCTAGGCGGCGAGGGCGACGATGCGGGCGGCGCTGGCGTCGACGTCGAGGGCGCTGGTGTCCACCACCAGATCCGCGGCCGCGTACAGCGGGGCGCGGGCGGCGTAGAGCGCCTCGAGCTCTGCCCGGGCGCGGGCGCGCTGGTGCATGGGCCGCACGTCGCCCTGGGCGAGCACCCGATCCCAGTGCTCCTGCGGCGTCGCCTTCAGCCAGACCGTCAGCGCGCGCGACCGCAACAGGCCCCAGGACTCGTCGTGGGTGACGACGCCGCCGCCGGTGGCGATCACGGCCGGATCGGCCCGGCCGAGCAAGGTCATCAGCACCCTGCGCTCGAGCGTCCGATAATGAGCTTCGCCGTGGAGCGCGAACAGCTCGGCGAGGGACATGCCGGCCTCGCGCTCGATCTCTTTGTCGAGCTCCACGAAGGACCAGCCGAGCCCGCGCGCCACCCGCTTGCCCACCGCGGACTTGCCCGCGCCCCGCAGCCCGAGCAGCGCCACCGGGCGGGCGCTCTGCGCGCGCTCGAGGAGCCCGATGACGTCGACGTCGAGGGCGCCGGCGAGATCGTGCAGCGATCCCAGCGACGGGTTGGCCCGGCCGCCCTCGACCTCGGCGAGGAAGCGCAGGGACAAGCCCGAGCGCTCGGACAGCGCCGCCCGCGTCAGCCCCCGCGCGTCCCGCAGCGAGCGGACGCGCTCGCCCAGCGAGGCCTTCCAGGGCGCGCCATGGGTCGGCGTCGGCGTGGACATGGATGCATCATAATGCGCTTGTGCCGCCTGGCGCAAGCAGTATAGTGCGCCTCCATGGACATCTCCTTCACCACCCGCCCCGACAAGTACAAGCACTGGCAGCTCAGCTTCGACGGCGAGATCGCCAAGCTGGCGATGGACGTCGACGAGCGCGGCGGCCTCGGGGACTACGTCCTCAAGCAGAACAGCTACGACCTCGGCGTGGACATCGAGCTCGCAGACGCGGTGGAGCGTCTCCGCTTCGGGCACCCCGAGGTGAAGGCGGTGGTGATCACGGGGCTGAAGGACAAGGTGTTCTGCTCGGGCGCCAACATCTTCATGCTCGGGTCGTCGTCGCACGCGTTCAAGGTGAACTTCTGCAAGTTCACCAACGAGACGCGCCTCGGCATCGAGGACGCGTCGGCGCACTCGGGCCTCAAGTTCCTCGCGGCGCTCAACGGCACCGCCGCCGGCGGCGGCTACGAGCTCGCGCTCGCCTGCGACGACATCCTCCTCCTCGACGACGCCAGCTCCGCCATCAGCTTCCCCGAGGTGCCGCTGCTCGGCGTGCTCCCGGGCACCGGCGGCCTCACGCGCATCACCGACAAGCGCAAGGTGCGCCGCGACCTGTGCGACGCCTTCGCCACCACCGCCGAGGGCGTGAAGGGCAAGCGCGCCATCGAGTGGAAGCTCGTCGACGCCATCGCTCCGAAGACCGGCTGGGCCGACGCCGTGAAGAAGCGCGCCGAGGCGCTCGCCGCCAGGTCCGATCGCCCGGGCAAGGGCGCGGTGGGCCTCGACCTCGACGACGTCTCCCCCGTCATCGACGGCACCAGCTTCACCTATCGCCACGTCACCATGCTCGTGGACCCGAAGAAGCGCACCGCGGAGATCACGCTCAAGGCGCCCACCGAGAAGCAGCCGAGCACCGGCGACGCGATGCTCAAGAAGGGCAACGACCTGTGGGGCCTGCGTGTGTGGCGTGAGCTCGACGACTGCCTGCTGCGGCTGCGCCTGAGCTTCCTCGAGGTCGGCCTCGTCACCGTGAAGACCGAAGGCGATCCCGCGTTCATGCTCGACTGGGAGGAGCACCTGCTCGCCTGCCAGGATCACTGGTTCGCCCGCGAGGTGCTCGGGAAGACGAAGCGCGTGCTCAAGCGCGTCGACGTCACCAGCCGCACCTTCCTGGCGTTGGTGGAGCCCGGCTCCTGCTTCGCGGGCGCGTTCGCCGAGCTGCTCTTCTGCGCCGACCGCAGCTACATGCTCGACGACAGCGAGGCGGAGCACCCGGCGGTGGTCACGCTCACGGCGATGAACATGGGCCCGCTGCCGATGGGCAACGGCCTCACCCGCCTGCAGACCCGCTTCTTCGGCGACGACGAGGCGCTCGCGCGCCTGCGCACCCACGGGCGGCCCACGGGCCCCGACGTCGCCGAGAAGGTCGGCCTCGTCACCTTCGTGCGCGACGAGATCGACTACCCCGACGAGGTCCGCATGTTCATCGGCGAGCGCACGTCGCTGTCGCCGGACGCGCTCACGGGCATGGAGCAGAACCTGCGCTGGCCGGGCCCCGAGACCATGGAGACCCGGATCTTCGGCCGCCTGTCGGCGTGGCAGAACTGGATCTTCACGCGCCCGAACGCCACCGGCGACAAGGGCGCGCTCACGGTCTACGGCTCGCCGGACCGCCCGAGCTTCGACATGAGGCGCACCTGATGCTCGACCACCTCGGCATCACCGTTGTGAATTTCGAGCGCATGCGCGCGTTCTACGAGCGCGCGCTCGCTCGGGCGCGGGAGCAAGCCCACGGAGCCGCGCGTGCACATCGCGCTGACGGCGTCGTCGCGTGCGGCCTGCGTGCTCGACCCGGAGGGCCACAACCTCGAGGCCGTCACCCACACGCCGGAGGCGGCGTGACCGTCGGGGGGCTGCGCGCACCGCGCGTCGTCATCGCCGGCGCCGCCGTCGCCGCCGTCGTCGTCGTCGCGGCCGGGTGCACCCACCCTTCGCACGAGGACGACGCGTACGACCTCGCCAAGGCGCAAGCCAAGAGCGACCTCGGATGCAGCGACGTCACCGTGCGCAAGATGGGTCAGCTCGACGACAACTACGAGTACCAGGCCAAGGGCTGCGACGACGTCTACAGCTACGGCGTCGAGTGCGACGGGGGCTGCCGCATCGCCGCCGGCGTCCGCGGCCCCGGCCTCGCCGGCACGTGGCACAAGGCGGGGTCCATCATCGATCGCGCCATGGACTCGTGGGACGAGATGGATCGGCGCCAGCAAAAGATGCACGAAGACAACGAGGCGTTCCGCCGCGATGTCGAAGCGCGGCAGCGCAAGGTCTGGGACATGGTCGACCACAAGCTCGCCCAGCCCGCGCCCGAGGAGCCGGCGCGATGAGGGGCGCCGCGGGCACCGCCGGGCTCACGCTCACGCTCACGCTCACGGCGGCGGCGCCCGCGACGGCGGAGCCCGCGGTGGCGACCGGAGACGACGCCGCCGGCCACGAAGGCGATCGTGCTCGGGCACGTCGCCGGCGTCGGCCTCACTTTCTGTCCCACCACCTGCACCTGAGGACCCATGACTCGTCGACCCGCGCTCATCCTGCTCTTGCTGTGTAGCGCCCTCGCCGGGCTCGCCGGGGGATGCGTGTCCACCAAGACGCTCATGTCGGAGTCGGTGCAACAACGAGCGGAGCAGGACCTGTTGTGCGACGCGGCGAGCACCAAGATTCGCCAGGTCGGCACCATCTCGCACTACCAGGGCGGCCGGCAGGGCAGCGTCGAGCGAGCGACGTTCTCCGCCGAGGGCTGCGGCGACAGCGAGGTCTACAACGTGGAGTGCATCCGCGGCGTGTGCTTCGCCAACCGAGACGTCCCTCCCAAGGACAAGAAGCACCCGAGCTACTACGACGACAACAACGGCAACGGCGAAGCAGGAGCGCAACAGTGACGACGACATCCGCGGTCAACAACGACAAGATCCCCAACAACGTCGACTTGTCGTCGGACAAGCGACTGCAGCGCGCGCTCGAGCAGTGGCAACCCGCGTTCATCGACTGGTGGAAGGAGATGGGCCCCGAGGGCTTCCAGGACAAGGACGTCTACCTGCGCACCGCGGTCAGCGTCGACGTCGACGGTTGGGCCCTCTTCGACCACGTGAAGATGCCGGACTACCGCTGGGGCATCTTCCTCGCCACGCGCGACCCCGAGCGCAAGGTGCCCTTCGGCGACCACGTGGGCGAGCCCGCCTGGCAGGAGGTGCCCGGCGAGCACAGAAACGCGCTCCGCCGCCTCATCGTCACCCAGGGCGACACCGAGCCCGCCAGCGTCGAGCAGCAGCGGCTGCTCGCGCAGACGGCGCCGTCGCTCTACGACATGCGCAACCTGTTCCAGGTGAACGTCGAAGAGGGGCGTCACCTGTGGGCCATGGTCTATCTGCTGCACAGCTACTTCGGCAAAGACGGCCGCGAGGAGGCCGAGGAGCTCCTGCAGCGCCGCTCGGGCAACGTCGACAAGCCGCGCATCCTCACCACCTTCAACGAGCCCATCAGCGACTGGCTCAGCTTCTTCATGTTCACGATGTTCACGGACCGCGACGGCAAGTACCAGTTGCTCTCGCTCGCCGAGAGCGGCTTCGATCCGCTCGCCCGCACGTGCAAGTTCATGCTCACCGAGGAAGCGCACCACATGTTCGTCGGGCAGACCGGCGTGCGCCGTATCGTCAAGCGCGCCTGCGAGCTGATGAAGGAGCATGACGTCGAGGACATCAAGCCGTTCGGCGGCGTCCCGCTCGCGCTCATCCAGAAGTACGTGAACTTCTGGTACTCGAGCTCGCTCGACCTGTTCGGCAGCGAGAAGTCCTCCAACGCCGCCAGCTACTTCGCCGCCGGCCTCAAGGGCCGCGCGCACGAGCAGAACTACGCGGACCACAAGGCCGCCGACGGCATCTACGCCATGGACGTCCTCGCCGCCGACAAGGTGGAGAAGGAAGAGGTCCCCATGCGCGTGGCCATGAACGAGGTGCTCCGCGACGGCTACGTGAAGGACAACGAAAACGGCGTGTCCAAGTGGAACACGGAGCTCGACGAGCAGGGCATGAAGGACTTCCGCTTCCGCCTGCCTTCGCGCCGCTTCAACCGCAAGGTGGGCATGTGGAGCGAGGCCCGCTTCGACCTCGACGGCAAGCTCATCACCGAGGCCGAGTGGGACAAGAGGAAGAGCGAGTGGCTCCCCACCGAGGACGAGAAGAAGTTCGTGCGCTCGCTGATGCAGCAAGTCGTCGAGCCGGGCAAGATCGCCGGCTGGATCGCGCCGCCGCTCAAGGGCATCAACGACAGGCCCTTCGCGTTCGACTACGTCAAGCTCTGAGGCGCGCGTGGTCGCCTCCGACGGACGGGACCGGGGACGCGCGTGACGGAGCGGGCCCCGGGCTGACGACGGCGGCGCCGTCGACGTGAGCGGGCCTCACGCGCGCTGTGACTGCGTGCCCTGTCAGCGCGAGCAGTCGCAGGTGGTGCCTGCCGGACAAGCGACCCCGTTGCAGGTGCAGCTCGAGTCGATGGCGCACTCGAGCGAGCACCCCGCGCTCGTGCAGCTCATGCCGCACGCCGATCCCCCGTGGCAGTGCATGACGGCGTCGTTGGCGTTGTGGATGTCGGGGACTTGGCAGTTGGAGCCCGTGTCGCAGTCGATGTCGACGAGCGAGACGCCGGACGTCGTGATGGAGCAGACCGAGCCCGCCCGGCACACGAACGTGTTGAGGTTGCCGGAGCCGGTGACGGCGAAGGTGCACGCGGAGGCCTCGCAGGTCGACTCGCTCGCGTTGATGTTGCTGATGGTGACGTCACAGGTGGACGCGCCGGTGCAGGTGACGCTCGGGTCCCCATTCATGCTGAGGTCGCCGCGGCAGGTGGCGCCGTCGCACCGGAGGTCCACGGGCCCGCCCGAGCTGTTCTCCCGCACGGTGCACGCGGCGCCCCCCGTGCACGTGCTCTCGCAGGGGCTGCCGTCGACGCAGCGGGCGACGCAGGTCTCGCAGCCGGCGCCGCAGGCGACGACCTTCTCCGCGCAGCACGGCGCGCACTGGGTGGCGCAGTCGGCCGCGCAGGGAGCGCAGCCGCCCGCGACGGGGAGGCCGAGGCAGATGTGGTCCGCCTGGCAACGGTCGCCGGAGGTGCAGGTGATGTGGTCGTCGCAGGCGGCGCCGACGGTGGCACAGGGGACGCCCTGCCGCGTGTCGCCCTCTCCTTCGCCTTCTCCTTCGCCCTCGCCCTCTCCTTCGCCCTCGCCTTCGCCCTCGCCTTCGCCCTCTCCTTCGCCCTCGCCTTCGCCTTCGCCCTCCTCGCCTTCGCCCTCTCCTTCGCCCTCGCCTTCGCCCTCTCCTTCGCCCTCTCCTTCGCCCTCGCCTTCTCCTTCGCCCTCGCCCGGCGGGCCCGCGTCGTCGGCGTCGACGCACGCGCCGTCGACGCACGTGGTCGTGCCGGGGCACGCGTCGCCCGCGGCGCAGGCGACGGCGCACAGGCCGCGCACGCAGCGGCCGTCGGCGCAGTCGCGCCCGTCGCGACAGGGGGCGAAGCCCGCACAGAAGTGACAGCTCGCGAGGAACCCCAGCGTCATCACCAGCAGCGGGCCGAGCGCGCCACGTGTCACGGCGTCTTCCGCTGGCACTCGGCGAAGCACTGCTCGGCCGCGGTCCGCACCGCGCGCACGGCGGCGACGTCGCCGCTGTTGGCGTCGAGCCAGCGGGCGCGGAGCGACGACGCGCACGGCACGCGATCGGCGCAGGACGCCTCGACCACACGGACGAGCTCCGGCAGGCTCGAAGGCGCGCTCGACGGCAGCGGCGGCCGCGCCCTGGCCGGGTGCGCCTTCCCCGTCCGCACCCGCGTCGTCCGGTGCCGCGCGCCCTGCCGCCCGTGCGCCGGGGGCGTGTCGACGTCGCCGGTCGTGGGCGCGTCGCCGGTCGTGGGCGCGTCGCCGGTCGTGGGTGGGTCGCCGCCCGCAGCGGCGGGGCCGCTCACGGGGGTGCCGACGGCGGGGCCGCTCACGGGGGTGCCGGCGGCGGGGCCGCTCACGGGGGTGCCGGCGGCGGGTCCGGTGTCGCTGGCGGCGGGTCCCGTGTCGCCGGCGGCGGGTCCCGTGTCGCCGGCGGCGGGTCCCGTGTCGCCGGCGGCGGGTCCCGTGTCGCCGGCGGCGGGTCCCGTGTCGCCGGCGGCGGGTCCGGTGTCGCCGGCGGCGGGTCCGGTGTCGCCGGCGGGTCCCGTGTCGCCGGCGGCGGGTCCGGTGTCGCCGGCGGCGGGTCCCGTGTCGCCGGCGGCGGGTCCCGTGTCGCCTGTCGCGGGCGGCGTGTCGCCGGTCGCGGGCGGCGTGTCGCCGGGCGGCGTGTCGCCGGCGGGCGGCGCGGGGCTACCGGACGCATCGCCGGCCGAGCGCGTGACGCCGGCGGCGGCGAGCGCCTGCGGGCCCAGCACGACGACGACGGCGGCGGCCGCGACGACGAGCACCGCCGCGACGAGCGCCGCGCGGCCGCGGCGCCGGCCCCCGCTCGACGGCGCGAGCAGCGGTGCCGGCTCCACCCGGGTGGCGTCGCCGGCGTCGAAGCCGGCGGCGTCGAAGCCCACCGCGTCGGCGTCGAGCGCGAGGGTCGGCGGGCCCTTGGCGAAGTCGTTCAGCTCCTGGGTGTGGTCGTCGAGCTTCGTGTCCGGGTCCTCGTCGGTGGTGACCGGCCGCGACTCCTCCGTCTCCGGGCTCGCCGTCACGCTCGACGCGGCGACCCGCAGCGTCCGCTCGATGGGGGCGAGGGCCGCGCGCGAGCGCAAGCGGTACGAAGCGTCGGCGATGCGCTCGCGGTGCCGGTCTCGCGCCCCTGGGAACGCCCGCTCGAGGTAGTCGCGCACGCCCTCGGCGCCCACGGAAGAGACGTCGGGGCTGGCGGCGAGCAGCGCCTTGCGCATCGCCGCGCTCGACGCGAACCGCTTGGCGGGATCGGGGCTCAGCGCGCGAAGGAGCACGGAGCTGATGGCGGGGCGGATGGAGTTCAGGTGCGGCGGCTGCCAGTCGCCGGCGCCGACATGGCGCGTGATGATGTCGAGCGACGCGTCGCCGTAATAGCGCTCGCCGGTGAGCAGCTCGTAGCCGACGACGGCGGCCGAGAACTGATCGGTGCTCGCGTCCACCGCGTCGCCGCGCGCCTGCTCCGGCGACATGTACGCGATCTTCCCCATCACGATGCCGGGCAGCGTGCGCAGGTTCTTCAGCGTCGACTGCGCGAGGCCGAAGTCGATGAGCTTCACCTCGCCCTCGAAGTTCACCAGCACGTTGTGCAGCGAGACGTCGCGGTGCACGAGGTGCAGGGGCGCGCCGTCCACGTCCTGCAGGCGGTGGGCGTAGTCGAGCGCCTCGAGCACCTCGCACAGCAGGTGCAACGCGACGAGCTCATCGACGGCGCCGCACCGCACGAACAGCGTGCGGAAGTCGAAGCCCGGCACGAGCTCCATGGCGAAGTAGTGCTCGTCGCCGACCACGCCCACGTCGAAGACCTGGCAGATGTTCCGGTGCGTGAGGAGGACGACGGTGCGCGCCTCGTCGATGAAGCGCTGCTGGATCTCGGCGTCGTCGGTCATCTCCGCGCGCAGGGTCTTCACCACGCAGAACTTGTCGATGCCGGCGATGCCCGCGGCGCCCTCCTGCTTGGCGAGCCACACCTCGCCCATCCCGCCCTGCCCGAGCTCCTCGACGAGGACGTAGGCGCCGAGGCGCCGCCCGGGATCGGGCGGGCGGACGTCGACGCTCGACCCTTGCTGCTTGCGCTGCGGACCGCTCACGGGACCCAGGATAGCGGGCCCGCGGCCGCGACACGATTTGCCGGCGGGAGATCGGCCGCGGTTGCCCCCACCCTCGGGTCCACCGACAATGCCGCCGTGCGCGTGCCGCTCCCACACCGCGCCTCTCGCTGTCCGCTGGCGGTCGTCGTCGCCGCCGTCGGCCTCGCCGCGCTCCCCTCCCTCGCGGCCGACGAGCACCTGCGCCTGGGTGTGCTCGCGGTCGAGGGTGACGCGCTGCCCTTCGACGTGCGCGCCCGCATCGAGGACGACGCGCGCGCCCTCGACCGCTTCGACGTGCAGGACAGCGCCGCCGTCGACCGCGTCGTCGCCGACGTGCACAAGGCGGGCGTGGTCTGCTCCGTCTCCACCGTCACCGCGTGCGTCAAGCTCGCCATCAACGCCGGCTTCGACCTCGTCATCGTCTCCTCGGTGATCCGCGGCGACGACGGGGAGGTCTTCACGCTCCGCCTCGTCGACGCGCGCTACGGGGCGAGCCACGTCGGCGGCCGGGTGGTGCAGGACGCCGCCGACGTCGACGCCGCGGTCGCGGCGCTGTTCAACCCCGCGCGGCCTGCGTCGGCCACGCTCCCCGCGCCCGCGAAGCCGCCGGCCCCCGCGGCGCCGCCCCCGTCTGCGCCGCCGCCTGCCGCGCCCGTGCCCCGCGCCGGGCACGGGCAGGCGTTCCTGGCCGGCACGCTCGCCGGCGTCGCCGGCGTCGCCGCCCTCGGCTGCGGCGCCGCCGCGGGCGTCTACGAGGCGCAGGCCGGGGCGACGTTGGCGGCGTGGCAGGGCGGCGCGCCCGTCGACGGCGCCGAGCTCGAGGGGGTCGAGGCCGCGGAGGAGGCGTTCGGCGCGTGCGCCGTGGTCGCCGGCGCCCTGGCGGTGGCGGGCGGCGTGGCGGCCTTCGCGCTCGCGGAGTGAGGGACCCCACGCCACGAAGCGTGCGGTCTCCACCAGGATCACACTTCGCACACACGGTCGGACGCGCGATCATGACGCATCCCGCGGGCACGGCGGTTGCGCTACCGGCGGCCAAGATGCCGTCATTTCACGATTTCTTCGAGGTCCTTACCACCGGCGTCGCGGTCGCCGCGATCGCCGGCTGCGTCGCCCTCCTGCGCCGCGGACGCACGCGCGACGCCGCGCTGCTGGACTCGGAGCGGCGCTTCGCACAGGTGTTCCGGGCGATGCCCGTCGGCCTGACCATCGTGCGGCGCGGCGGCGAGCGCGAGTGGCTCGAGGTGAACGACGCCTTCGCCCGGCTCCTCGGCCGCCGGCGCGCCGATCTGATTGGCATGAACACCGGCGCCATCGGCCTGATGCCCGCCGACGAGCTCGCGCAGTTGCGCGCCGAGTACGACGCCCACGGCGGACGCCTCCGCGCGCGCGGCTGCACCTTCCGGGTGCGCGGCGGTGAGGAGCGCCGGGTGCTGTTCTCGTCGGAGCCGATCGTCCTCGACGGCGAGGAGGTGCTCCTGACGATGTCGCTCGACGTCACCGACGCGGTCGAGGCCGAGGAGCAGCGCCGCGCCAGCGACGAGCGCTTCCGCCAGATCGCCGAGGGCATCAAGGAGGTGTTCTGGCTGACGTCACCGAGCCTCGACCGCGTCTTCTACGTGAGCCCGTCGTACGAGACGGTGTGGGGCCTGTCCGCGGAGGACCTCTACGCGTCGCCGCGCTCGTGGATGGAAGCCATCCACCCCGACGACCGCGAGCGCGTGCGCACCTGCGCGCGCCCCGACGGGGTCTACGCCGCCGACTATCGCATCGTCCGCCCCGACGGCAGCGTGCGCTTCATCCACGACCGCGGCTTCCCCGTGAAGAACGAAGCCGGTGACGTCATCCGCATCGCGGGCTTCGCCGAGGATGTCACCGAGAGCCGGAAGCTCGAGGACGAGATGCGTGAAGCGCAGAAGATGGAGTGCGTCGGCCGCCTCGCCGGCGGCGTCGCGCACGACTTCAACAACCTCCTCACCGTGATCGCCTCCGCGGTGGAGGTGCTCGACGAGAGCCTGGACGACGAAGGCCGCGAGGTCCTCGACGAAGTGCGGCAGGCGGTGACGCGCGCGGGCTCGCTGACCCGCCAGCTCCTCGCGTTTTCGCGTCACCAGATCGTGGAGCCGCGGGTGCTCGACCTGAACGCGCTCGTCGCCGACACCGAGAAGCTGCTGCGCCGCTTGGTGGGCGAGGACATCGCGGTGGAGACCGACCTCAGCGAGGAGCCGTGTCACGTGTGCTTCGACGCGGGGCAGCTCGTGCAGGTGCTGATGAACCTCGCGGTCAACGCGCGCGACGCCATGCCCGGCGGCGGCACGCTGACCTTCTCCACGCACGTGAGCGACGCAGGGCCCGTGCTCAGCGTGAAGGACACGGGCACGGGGATGTCCGCGGAGGTCCTCTCGCGCATCTTCGAGCCGTTCTTCACCACCAAGGGCGTGGGCGAGGGCACGGGGCTCGGGCTCGCCGTCATCCGCGGCATCGTGGACCAGGCCGGCGGCTCCATCGACGTCGACACCGCCCCCGGCGCCGGCGCCACGTTCCACATCAGCTTGCCCTGCGCCGCCCGCGAGGCGCCGCGGCCCGCGCCGCGGCCGAGGCGCGCGCGGCTGTTCGAGAGCGCTCACGTCCTGGTCGTGGAGGACGACGCCTCGGTGCGCAAGCTCACCGCGCGGATCCTCAGGGAGCACGGCTTCTCGGTGGAGACCGCCGCCGACGGAGAGGAAGCGATGCGCGTGCTCGCCCTGCAACAACCCGTCGACCTCCTCGTCACCGACGTCGTCATGCCCGGGATCAACGGCCGCGAGCTCGCCGACGCCGCGCGCCGCGTCCGCGGCGGCCTCGGGGTCCTCTACGTCAGCGGCTACACCGACGACGAGGTCCTGCGCCGCGGCGTGGTGCACCACGAGGTGGACCTGTTGCAAAAGCCCTTCAGCCGGGAGGAGCTCGTGGCGCGGGTCTGCCGCGTCCTCGACGGAAAGACGGGGTTGCGCACCGCGGAGGCGTGATCTACCTCGCCCCGCAGCGGCGCCGTCCATAGACAGCCACCGGTCCGCCCCGTCGAGGTCGAGGGGGACAAGGTCCGGAGGCGACGGGGCCCGAAGAAGGAACGTAGACCATGTCTCGCTACACGGGGCCCCGCCTCAAGATCATCCGCCGCCTCGGCACCCCCATCCCCGGTCTCATGCGCACGGACCCGGACCTGCGCCGCCCGTATCCGCCCGGCCAGCACGGCCCCACCAAGCGCAAGAAGCTCAGCGACTACGCGCTCCGCCTCATGGAGAAGCAGAAGCTGCGCTTTCACTACGGGCTGTCGGAGCGCCAGCTCCGCCGCTACGTCGCCGAGGCCTTCGCCGGCAAGGGCAACTCGGGGCACATCCTGCTCCAGCTCCTCGAGCGCCGCCTCGACAACGTCGTGTTCCGCGCGGGCTTCGCGCCCACCATGGCGTCGGCGCGGCAGATGGTGCTCCACCGTCACATCACGGTGAACGGCAAGCGCGTCAACATCCCGTCGTACCAGGTGCGCCCGGGTGACAGCATCCAGCCGCACGAGAAGTCCAAGATGAAGGACAAGGTCGGCGAGGCGCAGAAGGACCCGAACAACCTGAAGGTCCCCGACTACCTCGATGCCGGCGACGGCGCGGCCAAGATGAAGATGCTGCCCGAGCGCGACGCCGTGCCGCTCGACCTCGATCCCCAGCTCATCGTCGAGTACTACTCCGGCAAGTAGCCTCGCCCCCCGGGTCGCGGCAGGCCTCCGGGTGCCTGCCGGCGACGCCGGGGAAAGACGTTGACGTCGGCGCCCTCCCGTCGCAGACACGGGGCATGGGCTCCGACGTCATCGCCGTCAAGATCGCGGAAGCAGGTGAGGTCCCGTCGTCGTCGCTGTGGGCGACGGTGACGCACTCGGGTCCGCTCGCCTTCGCCGTGTTGCTCCTCCTCGTCGGTTTCTCCGTCGTGTCGTGGGGCATCATCCTCGTGAAGTGGCTGGCCATCCGCCAGGCGGGCAAGTCGAGCCTCGACTTCCTCGAGCTGTTTTGGCAGAGCAAGCGCCTCGACGAGATCTTCGGCAAGGCCGAGCAGATGCCCAACGCGCCGCTCGCGCAGGTGTTCCGCGCCGGCTACCAGGAGCTCGTCAAGGTCAAGCAGCGCGAGCAGAAAGAGAAGCACGACGCGGCGGAGAAGCCGCAGATCTCCGGCGGCGTCGAGAACGTCGAGCGCGCGCTGCGCCGCGCCGCCACCGCGGAGATGACGGAGCTCGAGCGCCTCATCCCGTTCCTCGCCACGGTGGGCTCCACGTCACCGTTCATCGGCCTGTTCGGCACCGTGGTCGGCATCATGAAGTCCTTCGCCGAGATCGGCGCCAAGGGCTCCGCCAACCTCGCCACCGTCGCCCCCGGCATCGCCGAGGCGCTCATCGCCACCGCCGCCGGCCTGATGGCGGCCATCCCTGCGGTCATCGCGTTCAACTTCTTCGGCAGCCGCATCAAGGTGCTCGGCGCGGAGATGGAGAACTTCTCGCACGACTTCATGAACATCGTGCGCCGCCACTTCTTCTGATCAAGCGACCGGACGGAGCGGCCGCGCTGAGTCGAGGCGTACGTCAGCGATCGGGCGCGTCTTCGAGGGCGGTCTTGGCGGCGCCGCCGGCGACGATGCCGGCGACCGCCTCGCCGAGGAGGAGCCCCGCCGTGACGCCGGGCGCCACCACCGCGGTGACGACGAGCGCGGTGAACGTCGCGAGCCCCCAGGAGCGCTCGTCGCGGGCGAAGCGCACGAGGCGGTTCGAGAGGCCGCTGGCGAGCCGCTCCAGCGCGGCGCGCGCCTCCGCGGCCTTCCGCGACGACGACGGTCGCGACGAGGGGGCCCGCCCGTCGGCCGGCACCTCCCTGGCCGCCACCCAGACGGCGATGCGCGCCCGCAGCCCGGGGTGCTCCGAGGTCACCGCGCGATAGGTCTGGTCGTCGATGAGCCCACCCTCGAACGCGAGCCGGGCGTCCTCGATGCGGCGCGCGAGGCTGGTCTCGACCGCGACGGCGGCGGCGAGCTCCTTCACCGCGCGCTTGGCGTCGCGCGCCTCGCCCCACGACAGCCCGCCCGTCGCAATCTCGTCTTGCGCGCGCCGGATGATCTTTCGCGCTACGCGCCGCTCGTCCGCCGTGATGGTGCCGGAGCCGAAGATGCGCCGGAGCTGCTTTGCGCTCACGAGCTGCTTGTCGACGAGCGCGGCGCCCGCCTTCTCCAGATTCACGCGCGCCGTCGACGGCGGCACAGCGCCGATCTTCACGAGCCGCTCTTCTTCCTGGAATCGATCGCGGTCTGAAGGGGCGAGGCCGCGCCCGGCGCCGGCCCACCCGCGCCCACCGGTGTCATCGACGACACCTCGCCGATGAGCGCCCGGGCGCGCGCGCGTCCCTCTTCGCCCTTGCCGTGCCCGAGCACGATCTCGGCGCGCTCGAAATCACCGAGCGCGATTGCGGCGAGCGCGCTCAACTGCATGATGGCATCGTCGAATTCGTCGCGGGCTTCGCCGGCGGCGCGCACGGCGAGCCCCACGAGCTCCTCGGCGAGGCGCTCCGCGCGCCCGCCCACGGCGGCGCGGGCGATGGCGGCGGCGTGCTCCCGAAGCGGGCCGTCGTCGATGCGCACGGCGCCGTCTCGATGCTCGATGCTCGCGGCGACGGCGCGAACCAGCTCGTCCATGGTTTCGTCAGCGTCCATGCACCTCGAGCATGGCACATGCGCTAACTTTCGCGCATGTCCCACGACACGTTCGCGCTGCACACCGACCTGTACCAACTCACCATGCTGGCCTCGTACTTTCACCAGGGGCGGCATCAGGAGCCCGCGGTGTGCGAGATGTTCGTTCGCCGCCTCCCGAAGAACCGCCGCTTCCTCGTGGCCGCGGGCCTCGAAAAGGCCTTGCATTACCTCGAGGGGCTGCGCTTCACGGACGCGCAGATCGAGCGGCTGAAGGACGTCGCCGGCTTTCGCAAAGCGATGACGCAGTCGTTCGTCGAGTACCTGCGCAGCTTCCGCTTCACCGGCGACGTCGACGCCATGCCCGAGGGCACGGTGGCCTTCGAGAACGAGCCGCTGCTGCGCGTGCATGCCCCGCTCGGCGAGGCCCAGCTCGTCGAGACGTTCCTCCTGTCGGCCATCAATCACCAGACGATGATCGCGTCCAAGGCCGCGCGCGTGGTGCTCTCGCTGAAGGGCCGCACGGCGCTCGAGTTCGGCACGCGGCGCACGCACCCCGAGGCCGCCGTCGACGTCGCCCGCGCCACATACATCGCCGGCTTCGACGCCAGCAGCAACGTCGAGGCGTTCGACGCGTTCGGCGTGCCCGCGCGCGGCACCATGGCGCACATGTACATCATGGGGTCGTCGTCGGAGCGCGACGCGTTCGCGCGCTACGCCCAACTGTTCGAGCGCTCGACGTACCTCGTGGACACCTACGACACGCTCGAGGGCGTGAAGAACGCGCTCGACGTCGTCGGCGAAGGCGTCGCCGCCGTTCGCCTCGACTCCGGCGACCTGGCCAAGCTCTCACGGGAGGTGCGGGCGCTGCTCAAGGCGCGCGGGCGGGAGGACGTGAAGATCGTGCTGTCCAGCGACCTCGACGAGTACGCCATCACCCGCCTCCTGGGCGACGGCGACTTCGACGTCGCCGGCGTCGGCACGCGCGTGGCCACGAGCGACGACGCCCCCTACCTCGGCGGTGTGTACAAGCTCGTGATGATCGGAGACCGCCCGGTGGCCAAGTTCTCCGAGAGCAAGGTGACCTACCCCGGCGCGCATCAGGTCTACCGCGCCGAGAAGGACGGCCGCTTCAGCGGCGACTCCGTCGGCCTGTTGAAGGAACCGTCGTTCGCGTTCGTGAGCACCGAGCCGCTGCTCGTGCCGGCGATGCGCGCCGGCGAGGTCTGCCACGCCGAGGACATCCACAAGATGCGCGCGCGCTGCCGCGAGCACATCGCGAAGCTCCCCGACGAGCTGAAGGCCGTCGAGCGCACCGAGCGCCACGAGAGCCTGTATCCGGTGCGGCCGTCGGAGCAGCTCATGAAGCTCCTCGACGACGTCAAGCGCACGGAACACTGAAAGGCTGACGAAAAACAGGGCTCGTAGCAGCACTCGGCGAAGCCGCCCACAAGGTGGCTCGCGTCGGCGCGCAAGAACCGCTGCAGGTTGTGAGGAAACGGCGGGTCCGAGCGGTGTTGTGATCCCGCTATCAGCGCACGTGGCGGGTTCGTGCGGGTCGTGTGCGCGCGGACTTCAGGCGGTGAGCTTCGCGAGGTTCTGCAGCAGGTTGAAGGCCACGGCTGCCATCAGGGCGACCGAGCCGGGTGCTCGGGGCCGATGAGGTCGTCCACGGCCTGGGTCTTCAGCTCAACCTGTCGCCGTTCAGGTTCCTGGATTCGCACGCGGCGCTTGAGCTTCACCGTGCAAGGTGGATCAGCTCGAGCCGCACTTTTGGCGCGCAAATCTCGGTGAGTTGCGAGTGCTTGGGCGCTCGGAATCAGCGAAGGCTAGACAACGTCGCCACCGCCGGAGCGGAAAGGAGCGGAGAGCTCGGCGCCCCGGCGCTCAACTCGGCGCGCGTCTTCGTCGCCGAGCGCGGAGCTCCTTTCCGCTCCGCCGTGTGGCCGTAGCACCGTCCCCTTCCGGGTGGCTCGGAGCACGCACGTGCCCTTTCCGACGCGGGGGACAAGCCGCGCCCTACTCGAGGCCGCGGTTCTTCAAGAGCGCCTTGACGTCGGGGTCGCGGCCGCGGAACGCGCGGTACTGGGCGGCGAGGTCGACGGTGTGGCCGCGCGAGAGGATCATGTCGCGGAAGCGCTTGCCGTTTTTGCGGTTCATGCCGCCGTTTTCCTCGAACCACTCGTAGGCGTCGTCGTCGAGGACCTCGCTCCACAGGTACGCGTAGTAGCCGGAGGAGTAACCCTCGTACCAGATGTGGGCGAAGTACGTGCTGTGGTAGCGCGGCGGGACCAGCGGGTAGTCGACGCCGAAGCGCTTGAGCGACGCCGCCTCGAACGGCAGCGCGTCCTGCTTCTTGCCGCCGGGAGCGAGCGTGTGCCACGCCATGTCGATGAGGCCGGCCTCGAGGTACTCCATGGTGGCGAAGCCCTGGTTGAACGTGTGGCTCTTCTTGATCTTCTCAATGAGCTCCGCGGGCATCGGCGCGCCGGTCTTGTAGTGACGCGCGTAGTTCTTGAGCACGGCGGGATACAGCGCCCAGTGCTCGTTGAACTGTGACGGGAACTCGACGAAGTCGCGGGGCGTCTGCGTGCCCGCGAGGGTGGGGTACTTCACGTTCGAGAACATGCCGTGCAGCGCGTGGCCGAACTCGTGGAACATGGTGGTGACGTCGTCGAAGCTCAACAGCGCGGGCTGCCCCGGGGCCGGCTTGGTGAAGTTGCAGACGTTGAAGATCACCGGCTTTTGGTGAAGCAACCCGGTCTGGACGACGAAGTTGTCCATCCAGGCGCCGCCGGACTTGTTGTCGCGCTTGAAGTAGTCGGCGTACCAGAGCGCCAACGGCTTGCCGTTGGCGTCGCGCACCTCGAACACCCGCACGTCGGGCTGGTACACGGGGATGTCGTGGCGCTCCTTGAAGGTGATGCCGTACAGCTCGTGCGCGGCATAGAACACGCCGTCCTTCAGCACGCGGTTCAGCTCGAAGTACGGCTTGATCTGCGCCTCGTCGAGGTCGTACTCGGCCTTGCGCACGCGCTCCGCGTAGTACTGCCAGTCCCACGGCGCGAGCTTGAAGCCGCCCTTCTCCTTGTCGACGAGCGCCTGCATCTTGGCGGCCTCACCTTCGGCCTTTTTCCTGGCCGCGGGGACCATGTCGGTCATGAGCTTCTCCGCCGCCTCGGGCGTCTTGGCCATCTGGTCCTCGAGCGTGTAGTCGGCCCACGTCTTGAACCCGAGGAGCTTGGCCTTGTCCGCGCGCAACTGCGCGAGGCGCTCGATGATCGCGCGCGTGTCGTCGGCGTTGCCCTGGTCTGCGCGGTGCACCGACGCGTTGAAGAGCTTCTCGCGGATCGCGCGGTTCTTGAGGGAGGTCTGGTAGGGCTGCTGGGTGGTGTTCTGCAGGGCGAGGAGCCACTTGCCCTTCAACCCGCGCGCCTCGGCCGCCTGCGCGGCCGCGGCCACGTCGGCGTCGCTGAGGCCGTCGAGGTCCGCCTTCTTGTCGAGGACGAGGCCGCCGTCCTTGGTGGCCGCGAGCAGCTTGTTCTTGAACTCGGTGGAGAGCGACGACTCCTCCTTGTTGAGCGCCTTGAGCTTCTCCTTGTCGGCGTCCGAGAGGCCGGCGCCGGCGTGGATGAAGTCGTGCTCGTAGCGCTCGAGGAGCGCGAGCGACTCCGCATCGAGCTTGAGCTTGTCGCGCTGGTCGTAGACGGCCTTGACGCGCGCGTAGAGCTTGGCGTTCAGGTAGATGGCGTCGCTGTGGGCGGCGAGCTTGGGGGCCTCTTCCTCCTCGACCTGGGCGAGGGCGTCGTTGGTGTTGGCCATGGTGATGGCGAAGAACGCCTTGGAGGCGCGCGTGAGCGCCTGACCCGTGCGCTCCATGGCGACGATGGTGTTCGCGAAGGTGGGCGCCGCCTTGTCGTCGGCGATCTTGGCGACCTCTGCGAGCTGCAGCTTCATGCCCTCTTCGATGGCCGGCTGGTAATCCGTGTCCTTGATCTTGTTGAAGGGCGGCGCCTGGAACGGCAGCGTGCTCGCCTTCAAGAACGGATTCTTGTGCTTGGGCGCGTCGTGGCCGGCGACGGTGACGGTGAGGGCGACGAGGAGCAGGACGGGGAGGTGCATGGCGGGACCCTGCGGCGGATCGAGCGTCGATGCAACCGGTCGCCTGCCGCCACGGTGACGGGGTCGACAACGTCCCCGCAAGCGAGCATGGATCGCGCATGACGCTCGGCATCCTCCTCGTCGATCCCCAATACGACTTCTTCCCCGGCGGCAGCCTCGCGGTGGCCGAGGGAGACCGGATCGTCGAGCCGGTGAACGCCCTGTTGCAGCGCTTCGAGGGCGCGCCGGTGTTCGCGAGCCGGGACTGGCACCCGGCCTCGACGCGGCACTTCAAGGAGCGCGGGGGCATCTGGCCACCGCACTGCGTCCAGGGCACCCGCGGCGCCGCGTTCCACGCCGACCTGAAGATGGAGCGGGCCCACGTGTTCTCCAAGGGCATGAACCCCGAGGACGACGCCGGCTACTCGGCCTTCGAGGCGGTGCGCGAGGAGGGCGGCAAGACCGTCGCCCTGCTCGACGCCCTCAAGGGCGCGCACGTCGACACGCTCCTCGTGGCGGGCCTCGCCACGGACTACTGCGTCAAGGCCACCGTGCTCGACGCGTTGAACAACGCCATCCCCACCTTCGTGTACACGCCCGGCGTGCGCGCGGTGGACGTCAAGCCCGGCGACGGCGACAAAGCCCTGCAGGAGATGAAGGCCGCGGGGGCGCTCCTCGTCACGTGAGGCGCGCGCGTCACGGCCGCGGCGGCGCCGCGTCGAGCTCGGCCTGAACGCGCCACCACTGCGCCTCGTCCGCCGCGATGGCCGGCATCGCGCCGCCGGTGACGCGCTCGCGCACGAGCGCCTCGATGAGCTTCGCCCGGTCGAGCGCGCGCTCGTCGGCGGCGCGGCCGTCGCCGGTGCCCCGCTCGGCGTCGCGCCAGCGCTGCGACCACGTGAAGACGTCGTCGACGCTGCCCGCGCCTGCCTTCATGCGGCTCAAGGCCTGCTGGTACACCTTGGCAGCGAGCGCGAGCCGCTGCGCGCGCAGGCCCTGTGCGCCCGGCAGCGTGGTGGTGACCGGCGGTTCTGCCAGGGCGACGGTGGAGACCAGGAGCAACAAAGCGGCGAGACGCACGAGCCACCTCCGCCGCGCAGGCTAGCGCGGGGCGCGCCGGCGTAGATCCCGCGGGGGGTCACACGCCGCGCCGCGGCGCCGTATCCTGCTCACGATGCCCGCTCTCGCCGCGCTGTTCGCCCGCAGGCCCGAGCCGAGCTACCCGAAGCTGCCGCGGGTGGACGCCGATGGGCGCGCCAGCGTCCCCGGCGTCTTCGTGGTCGGCGACGCGGCGGGCACGCCGCTTTTGAAGCTCGGCATGAACGCCGGCGCGCACGTCGCCGGCGCCGTCGACGCCGAGCTCGGCCCCGGCGACCCCGACGGGACCAATCCGCAAAGGGAGGTCCTCGACGTCGCCGTGATCGGCGCCGGCGCCGCCGGCCTCGCCTGCGCGCTGCGCTTGAAGAAGCGCGGGCGCAGCGTGGTGGTCCTCGAAGGCGGCAGCACGGCGCAGACCGTCGTGTCGATGACGAAGGGCAAGCACATCTTCGCCGAGCCCACGGCGGTGAAGAACGACAGCAATCTCTGGCTCTCCGAGTGCACCCGCGAGGAGCTCCTCGACAAGTGGCGCGCAGCCATCCGCGACGCCGGGCTCGACGTGCGCGAGCGGACGCGCGTGGAGAACGTGCGCCGCGACGGCGGCGGCTTCGTCGTCGAGGTCCGCGCGGCGGCGGGCGCGCCAGCGCCGGAGGCGCCGGTGCGCGCGCGGCGCGTCGTTGTCGCCGTCGGCAAGGCCGGGGCGCCGCGCAAGGCGGGCGTGCCCGGCGAGGCGGAGCACGCGGCCCGCGTGCGCTACGCCCTCGACGACGCCGCGGCCGTCTCGGGCAAGCGCGTGCTCGTCTACGGCGGCGGCGACGTCGCGTGCGAAGCGGCGCTCGCGCTGTGCGAACGGAACACGGTGACGCTCGCGACCATCGACGAGGCGCTCACGTTCCCCAAGAAGCGCAACCGCGACGCCGTCGTCGCCGCGGCCGGCGCGGGGCGGATCGATCTGCGGCTTCACGCGCGGCTCGGCGCGATCGGCGAGGCGTCGTGCCGATTTCAGGGGGGAGCCCACGCGGACGACGGTGCGGCGGGCGGAGCGGCCGACGTCGACGGCGACAGCGACGTCGAGGCCGACCTCGTCTACGTCATGATCGGCGCCGACCCGCCGGTGGCGTTCTTCAACAAGCTCGGCCTCGCCCTCGAGGGCGACTGGACGCCCAAGCGCTACGCCGTCGCCACCCTGATCTTCCTCGCCGTCTACTCGCTGTACGCGCTCAAGAAGTTCCCCGAGACGCCGTTTTCCTGGCCGTTTTCGCTCTTCCTCGACAAAGCCGCGTTCGCCGCCGCCGTCGGCCACGCCTTCGACGTCACCTTCGCTCCGTTTTCGTGGCTGTTCACACCGGCGGCGCGCGCCGACATCCAACGCACGCTCTGGTTTCAGCAGGGCTACCTCTACTCGCTCGCGTACACCGTCGTCATGGTCGTGTTCGGGCGCCAGGCGATGCTGCGCTGGACCGGCACCGCCAAGCGCCCCGCGTACCAGCGCTGGCGCTACGTCACGCTCCTCTCGTTCCAGGTGGGCTTCTTTGTCATCGCCAACGTCGTCGCCGTCCAGGCGCTGTCCATCCAGAACGCCTGGCGCGCGTGGGGGCTCTACCAACCGTGGCCGCTGTTCTTCCACACCTTCGACTGGTGGCAGCGCTCGGATCCCGCGGTGGTGAAGTGGGGGTTCATCGGCGCCGGCCTCGCCGGGACCTTCGTCGTCATCCCGCTCCTCGCGTGGAAGAACGGCAAGCGCTTCTGCACCTGGGTGTGTGGCTGCGGCGGCCTCGCCGAGACCCTCGGCGATCGCTGGCGGCACCTGGCGCCCAAGGGAACGCGCGCGCGCGCCTGGGAGTTCCAGGCCTTCGTCGTCCTCGGCGCCGCCACGCTCGCCACCGTCGTCACCGTCGGCGCCTACGGCACGCGCGCGGACAACGCGTGGGCGCTCGCATACTCCTACGTCGTCGACTTCTGGCTCGTCGCCGTCATCCCCGTGGCGCTCTACCCGTTCTTCGGCGGCAAAGTGTGGTGCCGCTACTGGTGTCCGCTCGCGGCGTGGAACCAGAATCCTCGCGCGCCTGTACGGCCGGCTCGGCATCGTGAGCACCGATCAGTGCATCTCGTGCGGCCAGTGCAGCAAGAACTGCGAGGTCGGCGTCGACGTCATGAAGTTCGCGCGCGTCGAGGAGCGCTTCGACAACAAGAACAGCGCCTGCATCCAGTGCGGCATCTGCGTCGACGTCTGCCCCGTCGACGTGCTGTCGTTTTCGACGGCGCGGCCGCGCAAAAGTCTGCCCGTCGTGTCGTGACGGGCGTCAGGGGACGCGGCCCACCCGGACGCCGGTCGCGCCGCCGCCGCCGCCCCCGCCGGCGCTCGGGGAGGTGCCGCTGCCGGGGTCGCCTTTGCCCGGGGGGGAGCCCCCGTTGCCGCCGCCGCCGCCGCCGTCGGCGCTGGCCGCGCCGCCCAGGCCCGCCGCGGGCACGGCGTCGCCGTCGTTGCCGCTCGGGCCCGGCTGCGCGGCGGTGCCGCCGGCGCCGCCGCCCCCGCCCAGGGTGATGATGGATCCCGAGAAGCTCTGCACGGCGGCCTCGAAGGCGATCGCGCCACCGGAGCCGCCACCACCGCCGCCGAAGAGGGCCGAGTTGAGCCCGCCGCCCTGACCGCCGCCGCCCGCGGCGTCGATGACGCCGAGGCCCGAGAGGGTGCCGGCGACCGAGACCTGCAGCGCGCCGCCGCCCCCGCCGCCGGCGCCGCCACCGGCGGTGTTGCCGTTGCCCCCGCTGCAGCCGCCGGCGAGCACCTCGGCGAAGAAGTCGTGTCCCTGCGCGACGGCGCTGCCGCCGTCGGCTCCCCCGCCCCCTTGGCCGCCCGCCGACGAGAATCCCCCGCCGCCGCCCCCACCGCTTACGAGCCCGGGCTGGCCTTCTCCGTCGGCGCAGAACGAGGCGCTCGACCCGCCCGGGCCGGCCTGGGGGCCGGTGGCCGAGACGTCGAGCGTGCCGCTGACGTCGGCGTCGCCGAAGACGAGGAAGAGGACCGCCGGCGCGCCGGTGACGACGCTGTCGGAGACGCGGAGCGTCGCGTCCCCCGGCAGCGTGAAGTCCCGCATCACGAGCACGCGGATCTCGGGCCCGCCGGCCTGCGCGATCAACATCGTAGGCACCGTTGCGCCGCAGAAGGTCGGCGCCGCGCTCGACGAGAAGATGGTGGTGGACGAGCCGAGGCCGCAGTGGACGTCGGGCGGGTCGCGCACGCCGGCGACCACGTTCGCGTCGAGGTGCGCCGGGGTGAACGGGAAGGAGCGCCAGCAAGCGTTCGCGGCGGGGTCGCAGCTGAAGCCCGCTGTGGGGACGCAGCCGGCGTCGCAGCCGTCGACGCCGTCGCAGGCCTCGGCGCCGTCGACGGAGCCGTTGCCGCAGTCGCCTCCGCCGTCTCCTTCGCCCTCGCCTTCGCCCTCTCCCTCTCCCTCTCCCTCTCCCTCGCCTTCGCCTTCGCCTTCGCCTTCGCCTTCACCTTCGCCTTCGCCCTCGCCTTCGCCCTCGCCTTCGCCCTCTCCCTCGCCGGCGTGGTCGAGGACGCAGACCCCGCCGCCGCAATGGGTGCCGTCGACGCAGTCCTCGTCGGCGATGCACTCGGTGGCGGGGCTGCACGCGGAGCACGCCCCCGTGAGCGCCAGGACGCCGAGCTCGGCGACGACGGCGATCGCGCGCTTCATGTCGAGAGCTTGCCACACCCGCGTCCGGGTGGCCTCACCGGCGCAGGTGCGGCGGCGCGAGCTCCTCGAGCTTCGCGTCGATCTTTTCGAAGGTCCACGTGTCCGGCCCGTAGCGCCCGAGCACCACGAGCGCGCCGGACGCCGCGCGGTGCAGCAGCCAGGGCCCCTTCACGCCCGGCTTCACGGCGTAGTGCGCCACGGGCTTCACCACGTCGATGCGCCGATCCTTCGGGAGCGTCAGCGCGCCGCGGACGACGCGCTTGACCGCGAGCGTCACCCGTTGCGCGGGCGCGCCCTCGCCTTTCGCCGGCGGCGGCGCGCCCCTCGCCGCGTCCGGCGGCGCGGGCAGCGGGGCCACCGCGACGACGACGGCGTCGACGATGACGTCGGTCTGCGGGAAGATCTCCTCGAGCGGCTCGGGCGGCCTGGCGCCCGCCACGAGCAGGCCGGCGACCACCACGGCGCCCGTGATCACGGCGCGTCTTGCGTGACGAAGTACATGGTCTGGTAGAGCTTCATGAACGTGTCGAGCTTCAAGTAGAAGATGCCGTCGTTCTTGCCGTCGTCGTAGGGATACGGCTCGCTCTCACCCCACGGGTTGCGCAGGTGGACGTACTTCACGCCCTTGTCGTCCGTCTTGTAGCCGATGATCGAGTACGCGTGGTCCGCGTAGACGCCGGTGTTGGCGTAGAGCGCCTCCTGATCATCGCCGTGGGTGCCCGCGCCGATGGGCCGGTGCTTGTCGACGCTGTCCTTGATCTGGCTCCACACGCGGTCCTTGTCGTAGATGCCCATCGACGACGTCTTCAGCCCCAGGATGTCCTCGAACACCTGGCTCATCTGGCCGCCGTTGCCGATGGCCTCGTAGCTGTCGCCCTTCCACTCCGCGTACGCCTTCTCGAGGATGGAGAACCACAGCTCCATGTCCTTGGGCGTGCGCACACCGTCGTCGGAGCCGTACAGCGGGCCGCCCCAACTGCGCACGTAGAGGTCGCCGTCGACCTTCACGACCTCGTCCTTGAACTTGCTGGTCTGCCAGTCGTACTTCTGGAAGTGGACCTCGTACCAGACCTTCTCCTCGCCGGTGGTCTGGTCCACCTCGCGCTTTTGCTGGATGATCTTCTCGAACGTCCCCGGCTTGTGAAACGCGATGGTGGCGATGGACGCCGGGAAGTAGCAGTCGCCCAGGTTCCCCTGCGTGACGTCCTTGTAGTCGGCGCCGTCGGCGTCGAACAGCGGCCCCATGAACCGCTCCATGGAGAACTTGGGCTTGCCGTCCGCCGTCATCTCTTCGTGATGGAGCGTCGGGTCCTTCAGGTCGAAGCTGTTGAACGCCGGCTGCCCCGCCTCGCGCACGGTGAGCGTGGAGATCTCGTTTTGGAGATCCTTGTCGTTGACGCCGTCGGTGATGCGGATGGAGAAGGTGTCGCCCGTCTTTCCCGGGATCCTGGCGCCGTCGGGCGGGTTGCCGACGTCGGTGAGGGTGATGTCGGTGGCCTCATTGGTGCGCTGGTTGACGAAGCGCATCACGGCGCCGGGCTCGCTGATGGGGCGGCTCGAGTTGATGTTGCCGAGGCTGATGGTGCCGTCCTTGTTGTCGACGAGCCCCACCCGGAACAACGCGGCCTCCGCGGGGCGCGTGTCGGGCCCGAGGCCGGCGGCGCGGACGTCGAGCGACGCGGTGGCGGTGCCGTCGGGCAGCTTCAAGCGCACGCGGATGATGTCGCCGGCGCGCATCTCGGCGTCGCCCGTGAAGGTGCCGTCGCTGCCGACCTTGCCGAGCGAGAGGAACTCGTCGGTGTGCAGGCGCTTGTTGGGGATGGTCGACATGTTGATGTACTCGACCTCGGCCCCGGGGACGCCCTTGAGCGAGAGCCGGCCCTGCCCGTCCGCCGCGCCGCTCTGGTCGCCGAGCATCGTGAGCTTGCCGTCCGAGGACACGCCGCCGCCGCCGGTGCGGCCCACGACGGCCGCCAGGAGCGCGCGCGCGTCGTCGTCGAGGGTGAAGCTGGAGCCGTCGAGCAGCCCGACGATGAGGACCTTCGTGTCGTCGCCGAGCTTGTCCTTGGCGAAGGCCGCGAGGTCGTCGCCCGGCTGCGGCGCGGCGGGCAGGAGCGCGGCGGTGACCAGCTCCTTGGCGCGAGCGGTGTCGACGGTGAAGCCCGGGTCCTGGCTCATCTCCTCCCGCCACCTGTCGAGGATCTTCTGTGCGTCCGGCAGCGCGTGCGACGACCACCCGCGGCGCGTGCGCAGGTCGAGCACCGACGCCGCCACCGCGTGGTCCATCGTGGTCTTCGCGAGCGACGGGGCCGACGGCGCGAGGCTGCCGAGCACGGACAAGCCCAGGAGCGCCGACATGGTCCCCCGCCGCAGCTTGCGCTTGACGCCGTCGAAGAAGGACAGGCCGTGGACCGCGCTCCTGGCGCCTGCGCCGCGGGGCTTCTTCGGCGTGGACGCGAAGCCGAGCGCCCTCCTGGCTGCGGCCGTGGCGGTGCCTCCGTCGACCTCGGGCCGCTCGAGCGGCAGCGCGTCCGACGTCCCCTTCGCCTGGTCGGCGCCGTCGACGACGGCGGACGTCTGCGTCGAGACCTTCTTGGGCTCGATGCGGGGGGTCTTGTCGTAGCGCTTGCTGCCGAGGTCGTTCTTGATGGGCATTCAGGCTCCCAGCGATCGCAGGATCTGCTCGAAGGCCTGGTCGGCCTTCGCGTGCGGCTTGTCGGTGCAGGTGACGGTGACGATGGCGACGCTGGCGCCGGCGTCGACGTAGGCCTGTCGCTGGCGCATGGTCTCCCCCTGCGGCGAGCGGGCCTTGTGGTCGACGATGACGGCGGCGCGGTCGTTGACGCGCTCCTCCTTGCGGCCGCCGGCGGCGTAGCCCGGGAGCGAGCGCGCGAGGTCCTGGAGCTGCGCCTCGACGTACGGCCCGAAGGCGGTCTGGCCTCGGGGATCGTTGGCGAGGGTGATGGTGAAGGTGGGCGCCTCGGGGTTGTCCACCAGGGTGACCACGGTCTGGTCCACGAGGCCGGCGGGGACGTCGAAACGGAGGGAATTCCAGGTGTAAGACATCCCTGGACTGTATCGCCGCCCCGCGCTTTTTGGCGTCTCTCGAGCCCTACTTGATGGCGCCGAGGGCGCGGGCGTGCGCCACGATGCGGGCCACGGTGGCGGGGCCGTCGCGCCGGCCGTCCCTCGGCGAGGGGTGGGCGTCGGCCCAGGCCTCGAGCTCCTTCTGGCCCAGGTCCGGCACGGGCACCGCCCCGGGGGCGAGGTGGAAGTTGATGTCGCTCAGGCCAGAGGTGCAGCCGTCGGTGGCGTAGATGGCGTCGACGTCGACGTCGAGGGGCTCGAGCTCCGCCGGCGGCAGCGGCGTGCCGTCGAGCAGGAGCTGCTCGTCGAGGAGCCCCCACAGGTCGTTGGCGGCGTCGTCGCGCACGTTGAGGGGATCGAGCTCGTGCTGCCGCAGCACGCTCGCGATGACCGAGGTGTGGTCGAGCACCGTCGACGACACCTGCGGCCGCACGTACGGCGAGATGACCAGGCTCGGCACGCGGAAGCCGAGCTGCTGGAAGTCCTCGCGCTCGTCCGCCGTCTGCGGCGGCGCGACGTGATCGAAGAAGCCGCCGTGCTCGTCGTAGGTGACGACGAAGAGGCACTCGTGCCACTGCGGGCTCTTCGCGAGCGCGGCGTAGATGGCGGCGATGAGCACCTGGCCGGCCATGGGGTGCTCGGGCGGGTGGTCGTCGTTCATCCCGAAGACCGGGTCGAGGTGCACGAAGGGCGGCAGGGTGCCGGCGGCGGCGTCCTCGAAGAACGCATCGAGCTTCTTGTACTCGGGCTGCTCGAGCGAGTGCCCGGGGAAGATCATCTGGAACGGCAGGTTCCCGTAGTACTCGGCCCAGCGGACGCGGGCGTCGTCGAGCCGGGTGTAGATGGTGGGCAGCGTCTGGTCCTGCATCAGATCGTTGCTCTGGCCCCCGTCCGACGACGCGAACAGCGAGAAGTAGCGGTTGGGCCACGTGGGGCCCATGACGCTCGCGAACCAGCGCTGGCACAGCGCGTAGTTGTCGGCGAGGGCGTAGCTCGTCGGGGCCATGGCGCGGTTCAGGTAGCCCATCACGCGGTGGGCCTCGTCGGTGCCGTGGGAGCGCTCGTGCACGCGCACAAAGCCGTCGTTTTGGCCGCCGTCGAAGCTCTCGTGCGAAGCGTTCCAACTGTGGTTCGGGTCCTCGATGCAGCTCGCGTCGGCGAGCGCGATGGGGATCTGGGTGCCGTCGGCGAGCGGGTTCTGCATGCCCGGCTTGAGGCCGTCGACGTCGTCGCGCCCCTCGAGCAGCGACAGCGAGCCGTAGACGTGGTCGAAGGAGCGGTTCTCCTGCATGAGCACGACCACGGTCTTGATGCGCTGGCGCAACAGCGCCGGCGTCACCGAGGTGAACCCCGGCCGGCGCCCGACGCAGGAGACGGCGGGGGTGAGCGCGGCGGCCCCGAGGCCCTTCAAGACGGTGCGGCGATCGATGCGCATGGATCCCCCATAGCAGGGCAAACCGTGACCCTACAGGCAGCTCATTATCGGAATATGCGTTCTGATCAACACCCGTCTCGCGGCGGGCCCGGCCGTCGGACTACTTCTTTTCGAACGTGAACTTCTGGCCGCCGACGGCGGCGTCGGCCATGAGGCCCACCTTGGTGTAGGTCATCACGGCGACGCCGTTGTTGTAGCCGAGCGCGCCGCCGACGCCCTTGTCCGCGGCGACGGCGGTGGCGTGGGCGTCCATCTCGACGTTGCCCTGGATGAAGCGCTCGAGGGCCTTCTTATCCTTGAAGAACACGATCTCGGTGTACTGCTCCCCGCCGGCGCCGAGGCCGATGGAGAGCTGCATGAGCTTGCTCGTGCCGATCTCCTTGCCGCGCTGAAAGACCGCGCCCTCGCCGAAGGCGCCGCCGACGCCGAAGGCGCCGCGACCGACGCGTGGGAAGACCGCGTACGCGTAGGACGACTTGAAGTACGCCTTCAGCTCCTTCTTTCCCTTGAGCGTCTTGATGGTGGCGCCGAGCTCCGCCGTGCTCGGCGGCCCGGACGGCCCGTCGGCGAACGCCGCGAAAGAGAACAGCGACAGGACGATGGCGATGAGGAGCTGCTTCATGCCGCGAGCATCCCGAGCGGCGCCGGCGCCACAAGGGGGCACACGGTGAGCGCGCTCACGCGCGGCCGAGCGCCTGGAGCTGCGCGAGCAGCGGCTGCATGAAGCGGTGGAACTCGTCCTGGTAGGGCTTCGGCACGGGCGCGGCGTTCGGGAACTTCTGCTTCGACGGATCGACGTGGACGCCGCTCTTGAACATCCCGAAGTGCAGGTGCGGCCCCGTCGACAGCCCCGTGGAGCCGACGTAGCCGATGATCTGCTTCTGCGTGACGCGCGCGCCTTTCTTGATGCCGTCGGCGAAGCGCGACATGTGGAAGTACTCGGTCTCGAACCCGTTCATGTGCTTGATCTTCACCATGTTGCCCGCGCCACCGTTTCTGCGGGCGACCTCGACGACGCCGTCGGCGACGGTCCAGATGGGGGTGCCGATGGGGGCGCCGTAGTCGATGCCGTCGTGCATCCGCTGGTGCTTGAGCAGCGGGTGGAAGCGCATGCCGTAGCTCGACGTCACGCGCGTCATCTCCATGGGCGCCTTGAGGAAGGTGCGGCGCAGGCCGTTGCCCTCGTCGTCGTACGTGCCGCTCTGCTTGCCGTCCTTCGAGCTGAACAGGAAGCCGCGGTAGACGGCGCCGGCGTTTCGGTATTCGGCGGCGAGCACCTTGCCGTAGCCGAGGAAGCGGCCGCCGGCGTAGCGCTTCTCGACGAGGACCTTCCACTGATCGCCCGCGCGCGTCTGGCGGTAGAAGTCGATGTTCCACGCGAACACGTCGACGAAGCGGTTGACGAGGTTGGCGTCCTCCCCCGCCTCGAGCACGGCCTGGTAGAGGCTCGAGCGCACAGCGCCTGAGACGCCCTCGACCTTGGTCTCGATGGGGGCGTCGGTGATGGTGACGTCGAAGGTGGTCTCGGCGTCGTCGACGGTGATGGGCGGGTCCCGCCGCTCGGCGAGCAGGGTGCGCGGCACGCCCCCCGGTGACAGCGTCTTCAGCTCGAACGACGTGAGCGGGCTGGAGCCGCCGGCGACCGCGCGCTTCTTGATCGTGAAGCTCAGGCCCTCGCGCAGCCCGCGCAGGTCGAGCTTCCCCTTGAGGGAGCGCACGAGCGCGGACACGTCGTCGCGGCTGCAGCCGTGGCGCGCGAGGGCGGAGGAGAGCGCCTCGTCGCTGCCGAGCTTGTCGACGATGGTCTCGTCCTTCGGCGTCTCGACGACCGGCGGCGGCGGCGGCGGCGCGACCGCGGCGACGACCGGCGGCGGCGCGGGCGGCGCGGGCGGCGCGGCAGGCGCGGGCGCGGGCGCGGCAGGCGCGGACGCGACCCGGGCGTGCGACCGGGCGGCGAGCGCGGGAGCGAGCGCGGCGGCGGCCGCGGGGATGAGGCAGGCGGCCGCGACGACGACGACGCGGGCCCGCCCGAGGCCCGGGACCTTGCGACGCGCCTGGGCGCCTGTCGCCGGCTGGCTCCACCTTCCACCTTGTGCGTACCGGAGGCTCCCCATGGCGCCACCTTGATCGACCTTCGCACCCCAAGTCAAAAAAACAGCCACCGGTCGTGCCGACCGGAGCTCGCGCGCAGCGAGGGGGAGGCGCAGGCGGATACGAACGGACGGGTCTGCGCGCGGTCACGCGCGTTTGAGTTGTCCTTCACGGCGCCGCCATGCACGCTCGGGGAGATGACCACGACGACCGAGCCCAAGGAGGTCGGTGAGCCCACGCTCGTGGTGCGGTTCGTCCACGACGACGCCGATCGCGTGGCGCAGGTCGCCGAGTGGGCGGCCGGAGCCGTCGCGCGGCGCAAGCGCGTCGTCCTCGTCGCGACGCGGGCGCACCTGGCGGCTTTCGCGGAAGCGCTGGGGCCGGCCGCCGACGGCGTCCGCCTCCTCGACGCGCACGAGACGCTGTCGTCGATCATGGTGGAAGGTCACCCCGACCGCGCGCGGCTGCGGCGGGTCATCGGGCCCCATGTCACGGGGGGCGACGGGCGCGCGGTGTGCGTCTACGGCGAGATGGTCGACGTGCTCCTGCGCGAAGGCCGCGCCGAGGCCGCCCTGGAGCTCGAGGAGGCGTGGGACCAGCTTCGGCGCGCGGCGCGCCTCTCCGTGCTGTGCACGTACGCGACCGCCGAGGCGAACGACGCGCGCGGCGCGCTCGATCGCGTGCGCGCCCTCAGCGACGAGCTCCTCTCGTTCGTCGACCACGCCGACATCGCCATCCACACCGTCGGCGACGACGGCAGCGTCCTGTTCGCCAACCGCACCGCCGTCGCGCTCTTCGGCAGGCCCAGGGTGGACATCGTGGGCAAGCCGCTGTCGGCGTTCTTCGACGACGAGAGCATCGCCGGCCGCATCGTTCGCGGTGAGACGCTCGTCGAGGTGCCGGCGCGCGTGCGCCGGCCCGACGGCGTCCGCGACGTCGTCATCACCTCGCACCCCCGGCAGCGCGAGGGCGCGCTCCCCGGCACCGCGTGCTTCCTCCGCGACGTCACCACCGCCAACGCGCACGCGCGGCGCACCGAGACGCTCCTCAGCGTCACCACCGCGCTCGCCGGCGCCGTCTCCGTCGACGACGTCTTCGCAGCCGTGCTCGAAGGGCGCGCCCGCCTGCACGGCATCGCGGGGGCCGCCGTGTTCGTCAGCGACGACGACGGCGCCACCGCCGGGCTCGCGCGGGCCTGGGGCGCCCCGCCGGACGGCGCGGCCGCCGCGCGCGCCATGCGCGACCGCCGCGCGTCATGGGTCGACTCGCAGCCGCGCGTCGCCGCGCTGCCCATCGAAGCGGGCGGGCGCGTCCTCGGCGCCCTCACCGTGCAGCTCGACGACGGGCCGGCGCTCGACGACGACGCGCGCCACTTCCTCGAGCTGGTCGCGCGCTACACCGGCCAGGCGCTCGAGCGGCTGCGCCTGCTCGAGCGCGAGAAGGCGCAGCGCCGGGTGGCCGAGGCGCGCGCCGCGCGGGACCGGCTGTTGAGCCGCGCCTCGCTCGCGTTCTCCCAGCCGGGGCACGACGTCGAGGCCACGCTGCAGGCGGCGGTGTTGCACACCATCGAAGGCTTCGCCGATTCGTGCGCCGTGCTGCTCGTCGAGGGCGAGCACCTCGTGTTGTCCGCGGCCGCGGATCGCGACCCCGCCGCGACGGCGGCCTTGGGGCCGACCCTTCGCAACACGCCCCTGCGGGTCGGCGAGGGCATCGCCGGGCGCGTGGCGCAGACCGGCGATAGCTCGCTGGTCAACGTCGACGACCCGGCGGCCCTGGCGCGGCCCGGGGTCGACCCCGCGCTCGCGCGCTACTTCCCGCGGAGCATCCTCACCGCGCCCTTGCGGGTGGAGGGCAGGATCATCGGCGCGCTGTCGGCCACGCGACGTGCCCTCCCCGCCTTCGACGACGACGACCGGAGCCTCGTCGAGGCGCTGGCGGAGCGCGCCGCCGCGGCCATCGAGCGCAGCCGGCTCCACGAGGAGAGCCAGCGAGCGCGTGACGTCGCGGAGCGCCTGTACCGGCTGGCCGACGCCATGAACCGCGCCGTGCGGGTCGAAGAGGTCTGCGACGCGGCGCACGAGGCGCTCGCCGGCCTCGACGGCGTCCGCGCTTCGATCCGTCCGTTGCGCGACGCCGAGCGCCGCTGGCCGCACATGGTCGGCTACGCGGGGCCCGCGCCCGCCCAGGAGCCGGGGGACGGCGCGTACGGAACCCTCGTGGCGGGCTGCGGCAAGCACGTCGGTGAGCTGTCCGTGCAGCTCGAGGGCGCGCGGGCGCTCACGCCCGCCGAGAGCGCGATGATCGACGCCGTCGCCAGCCACGCGTCCGCCGCCTTCGCCCGGCTGTCGCTCCTCGACGAGCTCAACGAGGGCCTTCGCTTCAACGAGATCTTCACCGGGATGCTCGGGCACGAGCTCAGGAACCCGCTCGGGACCATCCTCACGGCGGGGCAGCTCGCCTTGCGCCGCGCCGACGAGCGCGTGGCGCGCCCGCTCGAGCGCGTCATCTCGAGCGGCGCGCGCATGTCGCGGATGATCGACCAGCTCCTCGACTTCACGCGCGTCCGCATCGGCGGAGGCATCCCGCTCCACCGCACGCCCACGGACCTCGTGCCCCTCGTGCGCGCCATCTTCGACGAGCACGAGCACGAGCGCGGCGAGCGCGCGCTCGACGTCCACGCCACAGGCGACACGTGCGGCGCGTGGGACGCCGACCGGCTCCTGCAGGTGTTTTCGAACCTCGTGGCCAACGCGGTACGCCACGGCACGGGCGCCGTCCGCGTCGACGTCGACGGCACCGACGCCGCGCGCGTGGAGGTGCGCGTGCACAACGACGGCGCCATCTCCGAGGCGTTGCTCCCCAGGCTCTTCGAGCCCATGACCGGCGGCGACGCGCGTCGCGACGGCTCGCGCGGGCTCGGCCTCGGCCTCTACATCACGCGGCGGATCATCGAGGCGCACGGCGGGCGCATCTTCGTGGACTCGGGCCCGGAGCAGGGGACGCTGTTCACAATCTGGCTTCCCCGGCGCGACCAAGCGTAGCATTCGGCGTCATGGGGATTCTGATCGTCGACGACGAAGACGGCATTCGGGAATCGCTCGAAGAGCTGCTTCGCGACGAGGGATACGACGTCGAGACGGCGGCCAACGGGCGCGAGGCGCTCGATCGCTTGAGCCAGGCGCTGCCCTGTGTCGTGATCCTCGATCTGTTGATGCCGGGCATCAGCGGCAACGAGGTCTACGAGCGCATGCAGAAGGACGCCCGTCTCGCCGCCGTCCCCGTGATCGTGTCCACGTCGGCGCCCGAGCGCGCGCCCCCGGGCTCGCTCATCATGAAGAAGCCCATCGACGTCGACCGCCTGTTGGGGGTGATCAAGACCTTCTGCTCGTGACGGCCGCCCGCGGGCAGTGGCCCGGCCCGGGCGCCGCGCTATAACGCCCGCGTGGAAGCAGCATGGGACTACTTCGAGCGCGGCGGGCCCGTCATGTACGTGCTCGTCGTTTGCTCCATCATCGCCGTCACCATCTTCGTGGAGCGGCTCGTCGCCCTGCGCACCGGACGGGTGGCGCCGCGGGAGCTGTTGCACGAGGTCACCGAGCTGTTGAAGGGCGACAAGATGGCCGAGGCCATCGGCCGCTGCGTCGGCTCCGCCACGCCCATGGGCGCGATCTTCGCGGCGGTGCTGCGCAGGAGCGAGCGGCCCGAGGCCGAGCTCAAGGAGGCGGCGCAAGAGATCGGGCGCCGTGAGGCCGCGCGCCTCGAGCGCTTCGTCGAGGCCATCGGCGTCATCGCCGCCCTCGGCCCGCTCCTCGGCCTGCTCGGCACGGTGCTCGGCATGATCAAGGTCTTCCAGCGCGTGAACGAGGTCGGCGCCGGCTCCCCGGTGGAGATGGCCGCGGGCATCTGGGAGGCGCTCCTCGCCACCGCCATGGGGCTCCTGGTCGGCATCCCCGCGCTCGTCATGTACCGCATCGTCCTCGCGCGCGCCGACGCGCTCGTGCTCCGGCTCGAGGAGGAGGCCGTCGGGCTCGTCGACTTGTTGAAGACCAACAAGCCACCCTCCGCTTCAGGATGACGCCGCCCCGGTGATGTGGGATGTGAGCGGCCCGGAGGGACTGTGCCGGTGAGGGAGCAGCGCCGCAGCCAGCGGTTCCAGCACGAGCTCCTCGTCGAGCTGCACGACCGGCGCGGCCCGCGCAAGCTGTACGCCACCGACGTCGCGCGCCACGGCATCTTCCTCGCCACGGACGACCCGCCCCGCGAGCGCCACCTCGTGCAGCTCACCGTGCACCTGCCCGGCGGCCCCATCCGCGCGGCGGGCAGCGTCACGCGCACGCTGCGCGGGCAGCGCGACCACGAGGACGGCGTCGGCATCCAATTCTTCGCGCTCTCCGACGAGGCGAAGGATCGGTGGGACGACTTCATCTTCCAGCTCCAGCGCACCACCCCGCCCCGCGGCGTCCCGCGCTACGACCCGAAGAACGACCCGATGAACGCCCGCGCCGCCGGCGCCGACGACAGGCCTTCGGGCGCCGCGACCTTCCTCGTCAAGCTCAAGAGCGTCGAGAGCCTCCGCGCGTTCGCGCAGTCGCACCTGCGCGCCGGCGGCACCGTGCTGTTCACGCCCGTGCTCCGCGAGGCCGGCGAGGTGGTGACGCTCGTCGTGGTGCACCCGAAGACCGACGAGGAGTTCCGGCTGCCGGGCATCGTCCACAAGGCGCACGCCGACCGGCCCAAGCGGCTCGAGATCCACTTCCACGGCGTCACGCCTGCGCTCTTGAACGGCTTCGCCGCCTATATCGAGAGCGGGCACCCGCCGCGCACGCAGCTCGACCCGCCGGTGCAGCTCGCGGGCAAGGCGGCCCCGGACAAGGAGCTCGACCTCGACGTCGACGTCTTCGAGGACGACCCGCTCGAGCTGGACGAGCGGCTCGGCGCGCCCGTGCCCGCGCCCTCCGTCACGCCGACGGTCACGCCCACGCAGGCGCCGACGCCCACGCGCACGGCTGACGGCGACGGCGCCGCCACCGCGCCCGCGCCGAGCGGGCCCGCGGATCCGAACCTGCAACCGCGGACGTTCCGCATGCGCTGCAACCGCGACGGCTGCGCGGCGGAGCCCTACGACGTCGAGCTCGGGCCGTGCCGCGGGGTGCTCGGCTTCGTCGCCAACCACGCCGCGTTCGTCTCCCCGTCCAACGGCCGCGTGGTGTCGTCGCCGCGGCTGGCCAGCGCCGAGGAGCGGCAGGCGCGCACGCGCAGCTACCTCGACGCCGGCGGCCAGCTCGACGCCCAGGTCGACCTCACGACGCTGCTCGGCGCGGTGGCGCTCGTCGAGCCCGCCAAGGACGCCGACGGGCCGCTCAAGCACACGCGCGCCGTGGAGCGCCTCGAGCACGCCGCCCTGCGACTCGCGGCCGGCGCCACCGCCAGGACCAAAGTGCCGTGCCCCGTTTGCAAAGAGGGCCACGTCGTGGTCGAACTCGCCGCGAACTAGTGGGGCTCTCGATGCGGCTGCGCTTCCTCCTTCCGTCCGCGCTCGCGCTCCTGTGCTCCACGTCCGCGCTCGCGCGACACGGCGGTCTGTACCTCGAGCTCGCACCGGCCTGGGGCTTCTACTCGTCCAAGGAAGCCATCATCGAGCAGGGGGACGACAGCTTCGGCAGCGACGTCCCCGTGGCCACCTTCGTCCCGCAGCTCAAGGCGGGCTTCAACCTCTTCGGCTGGGCCGGCGCCGAAGCACAGATCGCCGGGCAATACTGGGACCTCGAGGGCGACCCGGGCGGCGGCGGCTACGTCGGCGGCGTCGTGCGCATCACGCCCCTCGAGGCCCTGAGCTACATCCTGCCCGACGACGTCAAGATCCCCTCGCTGTTCCCGCCGGGCCCGGTGACGTGGAAGGACCGCCCCTTCGACCTCGGCTTCTCCATGGGCGGCGGCTACACCCTCATCGGCGAGGACTACGCATACCAGGGCGGGTACTTCCAATGGGGCTTCGACCTGAAGTTCTACGTCACGCCCAACTTCGCCGTCGGCCTCGACTTCCCCTTCCGCCACCTGCTCTACCAGCCGTTCCGCTACTCCAACTACAACAAGAAGCTCGGCTACTGCACGGACCACGAGAAGGCCTTCGTGCCGCTCGGCAACACCACGGTCACCGTCCCCGACACCGCCGGCGAAGCGGGCCCCGAGATCTCGGCCAAGAACTACGAGTCCGACTGCACCAAGCCGGAGCCCGCGGCGTTCTTCTTCGCGCCCGCGTTCACGCTCACCGGCGTGTTCGACTTCGGCATCTAGCTAGCGGTCCTCGACGAGGGCGTTCACCACCTGCGCGAAGCCGTGGCCGCCGTTTCCGTCGACGACGAAGCGCGGGGCCTCGCCGCGCGCCGTGAGCGCGCTCAGGTGCGGGCGCACGTTGGCCACGCCCACCGAGAGCTTCACGCGCGCAAACAGGGAGCCGTCGTTCATGGAGTCGCCGACGTAGACGCTGTCGTCGAGCGAGGGGAACAGGCGCGCGACCATGGTGGCCTTGTCGTGGTGTCCCTTCCACGCGTTGATGTGCACGCTCGACTGCGCGGTCTCGAGCCCCTCCTCGGCGAGGACGCGCCGGATGCGCGCGGCGGCCTCCGGGGGCACGGGGGGACCGCTCTCGACGAGGTCGAAAGCCGAGTCGTAGACGCGGCCGGGGTTGTCGAGGGCGAGGCGCGCGGTCTTCACCTCGCGCAGGGCGCGCGCGCAGGCCTTGTGGCGCTCGCGGGCGCGGGCGAAGCGCTCCTCGGCGTCCTCGACCGTGTGCACCACCTCGAGGCGGGCGCCGTCCTTGCGCACGAGCGCACAGGCGCCGGTCTCGGCGACGGCGGCGTCGAGGGGAAACAGCCGCAGGAGCATCTCGGCCCAGGAGTAGGAGCGCCCCGTGACGGCGACGAGCGAGAGGCCGCAGGCGCGTGCCTTGTAGAGCGCGGCGGCGGCCACCTCGGGGAGCTGGCCCCGCCAGGTGATGGTGTCGTCGACGTCGAACATGAGGCGCGTGACGCGCAAGCGCTCCTCGGGATCGGCGTCACTGAAGTCGGCGTGCACGAAGGGGTTCTGTCGGGTACCGTATGCGGCTGCAACACGGAGCGGGCATGCGTGCGTTTCTCTGCATCCTCGGGATCGGCGTCTTCGGTACTCTCGCGGCGGGCTGCGACCAACGGCTGACGCCGGAAAAGGTGCGCGATCTCCTCGACCACCCGAAGGGCAAGGTGTCCAAGGACACGATGGCCAAGGTGACGCGCGACCTCTTCCAGGCCGACCGCGCCACCTCCTTCGAGGGCCTCGCGGATCTGCTCAAGGCGAACCAGTCGTCGTCGAGCGGATCCAACGCGGTGCCGGGGCTGTCGGCGGGCGTGCTCGAGGACACCGCGGACGTCTTCTGCGTCGGCGGGCTCGTCACCGAGATCGCCACGTTCGACGGCTGCGAGGTCGGCGACGACTGCCACGCGGACCTCACGCTCGACTCGTGCCTGCTGCGCGTGGGCGACCCCGGCTCCGACGAGGACGCCCGCGGCAAGATCCACTTCAAGCTCGACAACACCACCGGCAGCGACGCCGACACCAGCGACCTCGCGTTGCAGTTCGACGGCTGGCAGAGCTCCCACGACGACACCAAGCTCGACGCGCTCGACGGCCTCATCACGCTGGAGACCGTGCAGAAGCACGACGACAGCCACACCGAGCTCGTGTTCGCCTCCGACGTCGACGCCAAGGTGGTGGACAAGACGCACGGCTTCTTCGAGGACGGCGTCGACGAGCACACGCACGTGGAGGCGGGGCTCCGCTTCGTCGCGGACAGCACCGACACCTCGGGCTCCGGCAGCCTCGAGATCCTCACCTTCGTCGACGACGACGGCGGCCACCAGGACAGCGTCTCCATCAAGCTCGCGGCGGAGGGCCACCAGGTGGACGCGCAGACGGCCACCGCCAGCGCCTCGCTCCAGGTGGTCGGGGCAAACGGCACCTTCGAGTGCACGTGGTCCGCCGCCGACGAAGAGGGCACGCCCGACGGGGAGAAGGTCTCGTCGCAGGGCCAGTGCACCGACGAGGACGGCAACACCTTCGACTTCTCCGGCGAGGCTGTTTCGGGCGCCTGAGAACCCGCCGCGGCGGCGCGTCCGCGGCTCCCGGCCGACGGGTCGGCCTCCTCCGTTTCACCTTTGCGCAGGGTCGGCGGCGGGCTATGCCCGGCGCCGGGCGATCCCCCCGGCGGGATCGGTGACGAGGGGAAAAGCCGTGACACTTCCGCGCCGCATCCAGCTCGTGAAGCTCCTGCGCGCCAACGGCATGCGCGACGTGGAGCGCATGCGTGAAGAGGAGCTGCGCGAGGCGCTCGGCCGCCTGCACCTCGTCGTGCCCGACCCGGCCAGCGTGCCCAAAGAGCACCCGTCGTCCGGCGCGTTCCTCGCGCGCCCCGCAGAGCTGCCGCCGGTCATCGACGACAGCGACAATCCGTACGCGCTGCCGCGCTTCCGCGAGCCCAAGCTCTTCCTCCCCGACCACGAGCGCACCTTCCTGCGCGCCATCGCGGTCAAGCCGCGGCTGTTGTTCTGCACGTGGGACGTCGCGCGCCACGAGCGCGAATCTCTCGAGGGGCCCGTCGAGCTGCGCTTGTTCTGGCGCGACTTCCTCGGCGACCCGCCCGCCCTCGACGAGCTCTTGCGCCAGCAGCCGTCGGCGCGCATCTCCATCGACCTCGGCTCCTCCGGTTGGTACGTCACCGTCCCCGGCGAGCGGCTCGCGCTCGTGGCCGCGCTCGTCGTCGCCGGCACCGAGCGGCGCCTCGTGAACAGCAACGTCAGCATCACGCCGCCGGCGCGCCCGGCGCCGCCGGGGCCGCTGTGGCTGGCGACGCTGCCGCCGTCGCTCGACCGCCGCCGCCTGCGCGACCGCAAGCTCTTCGAGGGCGAAGAAGGACGCCTGCAGCGCGTGGGCGAGACCGACGCGCGCAACGTCGACGTCGAGACGGAGGAGCCGTTGCCGGCGTCGCAGAGCGCGGCGCGCTTGCCGTCGTCGGGGATGCCGTCGTCGTCGGCGTTCTTGTGGCACTGGCGCCCGCCGGAGAAGTCCTGATGAGCTACCTGGTCATCGCGCTGCACGGCCACCTGCCGTACATCAACCACCCGGAGCACGAGCACTTCCTCGAGGAGGACTGGTTCTTCGAGGGCGTCGCCGACTGCTACCTGCCCATCCTCGGCATGCTCGACGGGTGGAAGAGCGACTCGGTGCAGGCGTCCATCACCATGGGCCTGTCGCCGCCGCTGTTGTCCATGATGACCGACGGGCGGCTGCGCGATCGCATGGCGCGCTACCTCGACGCCCGGCGCGTCCTCGTCGAGCGCTACCTGCAGACGCTGCCGCACGACAGCCCCTTCCGCACCGCCGCCGAGTTCTCGCGCGAGGAGACGGGGCGCGCGCAGGCCCGCTTCGACGGCTGCGGCCGCGACGTCGCGCGCGCCTTCGCCGAGCACCACCACGCGGGCCGCGTGGAGATCATGACGTGCAACGTCACGCACGGCCTGGTCCCGGTGCTGCAGGACCGTGAGGCCGTGCGCGCGCAGGTGCGCGAGGCCGTGCGCGCCCACGAGCGCATGCTCGGCTTCCGCCCGCGCGGCATCTGGATGCCCGAGTGCGGCATCCACCCCGAGGGCCTCGCCGCCTGCGCCGACGAAAACCTCTGCTTCACCTTCACCGAAGATCGCGCCGCCCGCTTCGCCTGGCCGCCGCCGCAGCACGACGTGTATCGCCCGCTGTGGAGCCCCGAGGGCGTCGGCCTGTTCCCGCGCGATCCGGGGAGCGCCAAGGAGGTGTGGAGCGCCGCCGAGGGGTACCCCGGCGACTTCCGCTACCGCGAGTTCTACCGGGACCTCGGCTACGACGCCCCCGACGCCATGCTCGACGACGTGCACAAGCAGGGCACGGGCGCGCGCAAGAACATGGGCGTGAAGCTCCACAAGATCACCGGCCGCGTGAACCTCGACGAGAAGCAGCCCTACTGGCCCGCGGACGCCTTCGCCGCCGTGCAGCAGCACGCCCAACATTTCGCTGAGCGCCGCGCGCAGGACGCCGCGGACATCGAGCGCGCGCTCGGCACGGAGCCGTGCATCACGGCGGCGTTCGACTGCGAGCTGTTCGGGCACTGGTGGCACGAGGGCCCGTGGTTCCTCGATCAGTTCCTGCGCAAGCTGGCGTCGGGCACGGTGAGCGGCATGGCCGCGCCGCGACCGGTGACGGCCTACCACTACCTCGAGCTCGAGCCCACACAGCAGGTGAGCTTCCCCGCGGTGTCGTCGTGGGGCGACGGCGGCGCGTTCGAGGTCTGGGTCAACGAGCGCAACGACTGGGTGTGGCGCCGCGTGCACGACGCGCAGAAGCGCTTCACCGACGTCGTCTCGCGCGTGGGCACCTCGGACCCGGGCCCCCGCGGCCGCGCGGTGCGCCAGGCCTACCGCGAGCTGTTGCTCGCGCAGTCGAGCGACTGGCCCTTCATCCTCACCATGGGCACGCAGATGGGCTACGCGCAGAAGCGCCCCGTGGTGCATCTGTCGCGCTGCCATCGTTTGTTGACGGGGCTCGAGAGGGACAGCGTCGACGAGGCCGACCTCGCGCAGATGGAAGAGCGCGACGCCGTCTTCCCCGACTGCGACCCGGGGAGCCTGCTGAGCTGAGCGGCGTGACGACATTCACGCTGACGACGACGTCTTGCCCCGCCGCGAATCATCACGACGCGACGCGGAACAAGAACGCGCGCCGCGCCCCACAGGACCTGCAGCGCGTGAGGACGCGCCACAGTTCGCCCTTGGGCCCCTCGCCCTCGACGACGCGGGCGCCGCCGCACGAGCAGCGCGCCTCGGCGACGGCGTCGTCGACGGCGGCGTGGGACACCACCAACCGCGGCTCCTTGTCCTCGCTCCACGTCGCCTTGCGCAGCGCGCGGTTGCGGGCGATGCGCTTGTAACCGAGGGCTGCGGCGGCGATGAAGATGGCGAGGGTGAACAACAGACCCACGCCGCGACCTCAGAGCTCCGGCGCGGGCGGGCGCAGGCGGGCCTTCAGCATCTCGACGGCGATGGGCATCACGCTGATCATCACGATGATGATGACGACAATCTCGAAGTTCTTCTTCACCCACGGGAGCTGCCCGAAGAAGAAGCCCGAGAGCGCGCAGATGCTCGTCCACAACAGGCCGCCGGCGGCCGAGTACGCGAGGAAGCGCGCGTACTTCATCTTGCCGATGCCCGCGACGAAGGGCGCGAAGGTGCGCACGATGGGTACGAAGCGCGCGAGGATGACGGTCTTCGGCCCGTGCTTCTCGTAGAAGCGCTGGGTCTTCATGAGGTGCTCCTGCTTCACGAAGCGCAGCTTGGTGAAGCCCGGCCCGATGAAGTAGCCCACGCGATAGTTCACCTGGTCACCGGTGAACGCCGCCAACGCCATCAGCGGCACCACGACGACAATGCTCATCCCCGCGCCGCTCGGCGCGTCGCCGGTCGACGCAGCCGCGCACAGCGCGCCCGCGGCGAACAACAGCGAGTCGCCGGGGAGGAACGGCGTGACGACGAGGCCGGTCTCGCAAAAGATCACCAGGAACAGGATGCCGTAGATATAGGTGCCGTACTCGGCGGCGAGCCGCGCGAGGTGGACGTCGACGTGGAGGAACACGTCGATCGCCTGGTGAACCATGTCCATGCCGGCACGGTACCGGCCCCCCGGCGGCCGGGCAAGGCGCCCTCGGCGCCGCGCGATGAGCCGCGTCGACGACGACGACGGCGGCGACGCCGAAGACCTCGAGGGCGTCGCTCGAGCGGAACATACGGGACCCGCGGTGACCTGCGGTGAAGGCGTGAGCGACGCCCCTGCCGATGAGCGGCCGGAAGTCCGCGCCTGCGGACCGCGACGAAGATCACAGACGACCGCATTTCTTGGCTTCTGTCGCAGCCGGAAACGTGCAAATAGGCGGCGCGCTCACAGCAGCAGCGGAGGCCCGGTGCGTCACCATCCTCTCGTCCTTCTCGCGCTCGTCGGCGCGGCGCCGCTCCTGGCGCAGGAGCCGCCGCCCCCACCGCCGCCCATGGGCGAGGTGCCCGTCGGGCCGCCGGCGGGCGCCAACAAGCCCGAGGAGCCTTTCGAGGAGCTGCCCATCCTCACGTGGCAGGAGGAATTCGAGCTGAATTCCACGGTGCGGCAGGTGATCTTCAACGCGTACCTGCCGATGCTCGCGCGCCCCACCTTCTATCGGGGCGTCCACGACGACTCCATCCCGAACCAGGTCAAGGACTGGGACTACCAGCGCGACGGCGTCAAGAAGCAGCTCCTCGCGCGCCAGGACGTCGTCGATCGCCAGCGCCGCGCGCACGCGGCCATGCCGTCGCCCGAAGTCGACGCGATGATCTCGCCGCTCAAGAAGAAGGACTTCCGCCCCGAGCAGCTCGAGACCCTGCTCACCTCCAGCCCGCGCTTCGAGGACCTCGCCGTCACCGTCACCCGCGTGCAGCCGCTCGGCGGAGAGACGTACCGCGTGGACTTCTCGGTGAAGACCAAGGCCAACGGCACCGTGGAGGAGACCAAGTTCGACTCCATCGACATCGTGCACAAGGGCGGCATCTGGCTGTTGCCGATGAAGATCCTCCTCGACGTCGCTCCGCAGGCGCGCGCGCAGGCGGCGGTGGCGGCGGGCCAGCCGCTGCCGCCTGGACAGTTCGTCAACAACTTCATCGCCGTCGCCGAGAAGACCCTCAAGGACGTCGTGCCCTTCGACATCCCCTTCCTTCCCAAGTAGGGCGGGGGCTCGTCCCCCGCTTCGCGCGTCGCCCTTCCTTCGCCCTTCAGACCGTCATCACCGCTTTCACCGAGGACCCGCCATGCTTCGCCGTATCGCGCTTCTGTCCGTGCTCGCCACCATCATGATGTCGACCACCGGCTGCTTGACGAGCCTCTTGTCGGCGCTGCCCATCCCCATCCCGGGCTTCGGCGGTGAGCCGTCGCCCTCGGGCGAGGAGATCCAGCTCCTCTACGCCAAGGGCATCCGCTCGATGATGCCGGACCCCATCAAGGACCTGAAGATCGCGCCCACCGAGCGCGTGTGGGTCGTCAACGAAAACGGTGGCACCAACAGCGACAGCCCCGTCGACGCCCTCACCTACGACGCCATCATCGACGTCCTGCGCGGCAAGGGCGTCTCCGAGGTGGTCGCGCGCGACGACGACATGATGCGCTCGCTCTACGTCGAGTACACGGAGAGCGCCAAGCTCCAGTCCCGCGCGGACTCGCTGTCGCGTGACGGCCGCATCCAGCCCGCCGACGTCATCCTCGCCTATCGCCTGATGCGCCTGAACACCAAGCAGCCGGGCTTCATCATCCTCGGCCTGCGCTTCCTCGTGGGCGGCCTCATCGGCCTCGTCGCCGACGCGCAGCCGAACCTCAGCGACGGCGTGCGCCTCGTGCTCCACCTCGAGGCCATCGACGTGAAGACCGGCACCACGCGCGCCACGCGCATCGCGGAGCACGTCGAGCGCCAGCCGGATTGGTTCGCCGCCGACTACGTGTTCGGCGACTTCAACGGCCGCTGACGCCGGGGCTTGTCCCCCGTCATGGACCCCGATGATAGGGTCCGGGCCATGGCGACGACGCGCCCCCGCATCGGCGAGCTGCTCCTGGCCCGCGGCGTGTGCACGCGTGAACAGTTGCGCGAGGCGTGGGAGCAGAAGGTCCTGTACGGCGATCGCCTGGGGACCAACCTGCTCGCGCTCGGGTACGTGCAGGAGCAGGACCTGGCGGAGGCGCTCGGCCAGCAACTCGGGGCCCACAGCGGCCACGGCGGCGTGATCGCTCCCGACAAAAACGCCCTCAAGCTGGTGCCCAAGAACCTGGCGGTGAAGCGCATGGTCGTCCCGCACCACGTCGCGGACCGCCAGCTCTTCTTGATGATGCGCGATCCGCTGGACGCCATCGCCGTCGACGAGGTCGCGTTCGCGTCGAGCATGAAGGTCACGCCCGTCGTGGTCTGCGAGGCGCGCATGTGGCAGCTCCTCGAGGTGCACTACGCCGCCGTCACGAGCCTGAGGCCCGTGCCGCTCGACGGCGTGGTGCGCGTGCACCGATCCGCCCTGGAGGACGCCACCTCGAGCGTCGCGCTCGGGCCGGAGCTCACGAGCGAGGACGACTTTCAGCGGCTCTATGCGCGCGCCCACGGCAACCCCGCCGAGGAGCCCGACGCGGAGCCGGCCGCGGCGCCGCCACCGGTGCACGCGCCCATCGGCTCCGACGACGAAGACGAAGACGAAGACGACCTCCTCGACAGGACCAGCCCCGCGCGCCCCGCGGCGCTCCTCGCCGAGCGGGACCCCGGCGGCGAGCAGGGCGTGCTCGCGCCGCCGCGCGCGAATTTCGAGGAGAACGATTGGCGCGACACCATCGAGCACACGCAGCCGATGATGGCGCGGCCGCGCTTTCTGCCCTCCGAGCAGGGCGACGAGCCGGAGCAGATCATCGATCTCGTCGAGGTCACCGACTCCTTCTCGCCGGAGATGCTGGAGGCGGCGCGCGGTGCGCCGGCGGAGGCGACCACGCTGGAGCCGCCGCTGGTGCGGCAGCAGACGCAGGACTTCCACGTCGAGCCCGTCGAGCCCGTCGAGCCCGTCGACGACAGCCCGCTGTCCTTCGCCGACGCCACCCGGCTCCTGCACACGGCGAGCGACCGCACCGCCATCGCCCGCATCGTCTTGCGGGCGGCGCGCACGCGCTTTTCGAGGGCGTGTCTGCTGGCGGTGTACCCGGACCGGCTCGTCGGCTGGGTGGGCCTCGGCGAGGGCATGGAGAGCGAGAGGCTCCGCGACGTCGTGATGCGGCGCGATGACAGGAGCGTGTTCTCGCGGGTCGCCGAGAGCCGCTCCCACCACCTGGGGCCGCTGGCGCGCCTGCCCGAGCACGGCGCGTGGGTGAAGGCCACCGGCCGTCAGATCCCGAAGTCGCTCGCGGTGTTTCCGATCCTGGTGCGCGGCCGCCCCGTCAACCTGCTCGTGGTCGACAACGGGCACGATCAGAACGTCGACAGCGATGTGGGAGAAGTCCTTATCCTCGCCCAGCAGATCGCCAAGACCTACGAGACCTTGCTCACATCCGCGTAACCGTCCCCGCCGCTGCCTCGTATGGTCCGCATATGAACCGTCGCGCCTTCGTCTCTACACTGGTCCTGGTCCCGCTGGCCGCCTGCGCGACGCGCGCAGGTGAGCCGCTCAAAGCGCCGCCGCGGAGGTTCAAGGTGCAGCACACCGACGCCGAGTGGAAGAAGCTCCTGAACGCGGAGCAGTACGACGTGCTCCGCCACAAGGGCACCGAGCGCGCCTTCAGCGGCGCCTATTGGAACGAGCACAGAAAGGGCGTCTACAAGTGCGCCGGCTGCGCCACGCTCCTGTTCTCGTCCGACACCAAGTTCGAGTCCGGCACGGGCTGGCCGAGCTTCTGGGCGCCCGCCGACAACAAGAACGTCCTCGAGATCGAGGACCGGAGCTTCGGCATGGCGCGCACCGAGGTCGAGTGCGCCACCTGCGGCGGCCACCTCGGCCACGTCTTCGACGACGGCCCGCCGCCCACGCACCTGCGCTACTGCATGAACTCCGCCGCTCTGAGCTTCGAGCCCGCCAAGACCTGAGCGGCCGGCTCGACGTCACCGCGCCTCGCGCGCCTCGCGGGGGGCGCCTTCCCCCCGGCGCGTCGGGATCATTGTTGCTAGCATCGGGGTCGTGAAGCGCCGCGATCTCCTCGCCGTCGCGCCCGGCCTCGTCGCCGCGGGCCTCTTTGCGGGGCGCGCGCGCGCCATCGGGCCGCGCAGCGAGGTGAGCGCCGGCCGCGTCAGGCACGGCGGCACGTGGGACACGCGTCCGGAGGCGCTGCGGCGCATGCTGTGGGAGGCGGGCAAGCGCACCTCGATCAACGTCGCGCGCGACGCCGTCGTCGTCAGCCTCGAGCCCGACGGCAGCCCGGCGGCGCGAGAGCTGTTCTGGCAGCCGCTGTTGTTCCTGACCGGCGAGGGCGAGATGCCCGCGTTCAGCGGGCGCGCCCGCGGCCGCCTCGAGCGGCACCTGCGCTTCGGCGGCACGCTCGTCGTCGACACGCCGAGCGCGTCGGATCCGTTCTACGAGAGCGCCAAGCGCGAGATCGCCGCGTCCCTGCCGCACAGCACCATCCGGCCGCTCGGCGAGGACCACGTCATCTACAAGAGCTTCTACCTGCTCGACGAGGCGGTCGGCCGCACCAAGGACGACAAGCACCTCTACGGCATCGACATCGCGGGCCGCGCCGCCGTCATCTTCTCCACCAACGACCTCCTCGGCGCCCTCGAGCGCGACCGCTTCGGCACGTGGCGCTTCGACTGTGAGCCCGACGGCGACTCGCAGCGCGAGATGGCCTTCCGCCTCGCCACGAACATCCTCATGTACGCCACGTGCATCGACTACAAGGCCGACCAGGTGCACATCCCGTTCATCATGAAGAAGAAGCGCCACTGACATGTGGAAGCACTTCCTCCCAGAAGGCTTCAACGCCGTCGATGTCGTGAGCCTCTCCCGCCTGCCGGCCGTGGTGCTGGTGGTCGTCTCGGTGGCGCTGGCGGCGGCCGTGGTCCTGTCGTTCTTCGCAACCCACGGCGCGCCGCCGCGGGTGCGCGCCGGGCTGCTCGCGCTCCGCGCGGGGCTCGCGCTCGCCTTGCTCGCGCTCGTCCTCGAGCCCGGGCTGCGCCTGATGGCCACGAGCCGCGAGGCCAACCGCGTCGTCGTCGCCGTGGACACGTCGGGCTCCATGGCCGAGACCGACGGCGACGGCGGCACCGCGCGCGAGAAGCGGGCGGCGCAGGCCGCCGGCGACATCGTGAAGGATCTCCTCGCGCGGGAGCAGCCGTTCGCCCCCGAGGTGTGGCTCTTCGACGACGGTTGGCGCCGCGCAGGCCCCGAAGAGCTCCAAAAGCTCGCCGTGGGCGAAGAGGCGCCCGAGGGCAAGGGCAGCAAGCTCGCGCTGCCGGTGACCTCGGTGCCGGTGGGCGACAGCGAGAAGCCGCTGGGCGGCCTCGTCGTCATCAGCGACGGCGCCGACACCACCGGCCTCACCGGCTCGCTCACCGCGGAGCTGCGGGACGCCGCGCGCGCCCTCGGGGCGCCGGTGCACACCGTCCTCGTCGGAGAGCCGGCGCACTTCAAGGACGTGGCGCTGTCTGCCGGCGTCGTCGACGAGCTGGCGTTCGTGAGGAACAAGCTGGTCGTCGACGTCACCGTGCGCCACAAGGGCTACGCCGGGCAGGAGGTGCCCCTGGTCCTGAAGGAAGACGGCCGCGTGGTGTCCACGACGTCGGTGCTGCTCGAGGGAGACACCGGCGAGCAGAAGGCGAGCTTCACCTACGAGCCGCAGCGCGCGGGAAAGCGCATCTACACCGTGGAGGCGCCGGCGCTGCCCGACGAGGTGGTCGTCGAGAACAACCGCGTCGACTTCACCCTCAAGCTCATCCGCGATCGCATCCGCGTGTTGCAGGTGGCGGGGCGGCCTTCGTGGGACGAGCGCTTCGTGCGACGCCTGTTGAAGGAGAACCCCAGCGTCGACCTCATCTCGTTCTTCATCCTGCGCAGCATCACCGACGTCGCCAACGCCTCCAACCGCGAGCTGTCGCTGATCCCGTTCCCCACCAAGGAGCTGTTCACGGAAGAGCTCGGCACGTTCGACGTCGTCATCTTCCAGGACTTCAACTTCCGCCCGTACAACATGGGCATCTACCTCGAGAACGTGAAGCGCTTCGTCGAGGACTCCGGCGGCGGCTTCATGATGATCGGCGGTGATCTCTCGTTCTCGGAAGGCGAGTACGACGGCACCCCCATCGCCGACATCCTCCCGGTGAAGCTCCTCCCGGGGACGGGACACACCTCGACGGAGCCGTTCACGCCGCTCGTCACCGACGCGGGCAAGAACCACCCGATCACGGACCTCGGCGACGTCACGTCGGGTGAGGGCTACGACGCGCTGCCGCCGCTCGAGGGCGTGAACCTCACGGCGGGCCTCGCCGACGGCGCGGAGACGCTGCTGGCGCACCCGTTCCTCAACGTCGCCGGCGGGCCGGCGCCCGTGGTGGCCGTGCGCGAGGTGGGCAAGGGCCGGACCATGGCGGTGCTGACGGACTCCACGTGGATGTGGTCGCTGCCGCACGTCGGCAACGGCGGCCGCGGCGACGCCCACCGTCGCTTCTACGCAAACGCCCTGCGCTGGCTCATCCGGGACCCGGAGCTGTCGCGCGCGAAGATCGTCGTGGACCTGCCCGACGCCGCGAAGGGCATCGAGCCGGGCGCTCCGGTGCCGCTCGAGGTGCGTACGTTCAACGCGAAGTACCAGCCCGAGGGAGCGGACGCGGTGCAGCTCACGCTGACGCCGCTCGACGCGCCGGGGACGACACCGGTGGTCCTCGACGGGGTCACGGCGAGCGACGGCACGTATCGCGCGTCGTTCACGCCGCCGACCCCGGGCGCGTGGCGCGCGCGGGTCGAGGCCAAGGCGGCAGACGGCAAGTCCATCGGCTCCGACGAGGACGCGTTCGTGGTGCGGGCGACGGCCACGGAGAAGCTGCACCGCGAGCCGCGCCCGGACGTCATGCAGGCGCTCGCGCAGGCCGGCGGCGGCAAGGCCGTCGGCGCCGACGCCGTCGCGGGGCTCCCCTTCATCGACCACGGGGTCGAGCGCGTGCACCGGCAGAAGACGGAGCCCCTGTGGAACCGCGGCGTCTCCATCGCCATCGTCGTGCTCCTCGGCGGCCTCGAGTGGTGGTGGCGCCGTCGCCGCGGCTTCGCCTGACCCGGCAGCGTGACGACGTCTCGGCGGCCGGAGGTGACGGTCGCCGTTCGAGCCTTCCCCGGCGCTGATCGCCGTCCGGTTCCTCGACCGAGGCCCGCCTTTGCCCTAGATTGACGGGGCCACGCACGCGGGGAGAGGCCATGGCGAAGAAGAAGGCCGCAACGAAGAAGCCGGCGAAGGCCGCGAAGAAGAGCGCAGCGAAGAAGAGCGCTGCGAAGAAGAGCGCTGCGAAGAAGGGCGCTGCGAAGAAGGGCGCTGCGAAGAAGAGCGCCGCGGCGAAGAAGGGCGCTGCGAGGAAGGCGCGGGGGAAAAAGAGCGCTGCACAGAAGAGGGCGCCGGCGAAGAAGGCGAAGGCCACCGCGAAGAAGAAGAGCGCTGCGAAGAAGAGCGCCGCGGCGAAGAAAGGGCCCGCGGCGAAGAAGGCGCCCGCGGCGAAGGCGGCGACGGCGGCGAAGAAGGCGCCCGCGGCGAAGGTGGCGGCGGCGGCGGCGCCGGGGAAGAAGGTGGCCAAGGTCGCCGACGTCGCGAAGGTGGCGAAGATCGGGCCGAAGCCGACGACGACGATCGTGCAGCACGTGTTCATCCAGGCCACGCCCAACGACGTGTTCGACGCGTTGGTGCAGCCGTCCATCGCCGCCACGGTGATCGGCGGCGAGTGCACGGGGGACGCGCAGGTCGGTGGCTCGTTCACGCATTGGAACGACTACATCCAAGGCAAGCACCTCGAGCTCGTCCGGGGCGAGCGCATCGTGCAGGAGTGGACGACGACGGAGTGGCCCAAGGGCGCGCCGCCCTCGCGGCTCGAGCTGCAGCTCGTCGGGACGGGCGGCGGCACGGAGCTGACGATGACGCACTCGAGCGTGCCGTCGGAGCAGGCCGAGGACTATCGCCAGGGCTGGATCGACTACTACTGGACCCCGATGCGCGCTCACTTCGGCGGCTGAAGCTCGCGGCGGCGCGGTCCGTCAGCGGGGACGCAGGGCGTCGACGAGCGGGTGCGCTTTCATGCGTTCGACCGCGGCTTCCCCCTCGCGCGCGGCGAGGCTCTCGACATGGTGATAGAGGGCCGCGCCCTCCTTTTCGTGCAGCGGCAGAGCGCCTGCCTCGAGCAAAAGGTCGGCGGCGGCGCGCCCGTCGGGGATGCGGTCGCTCGGGTCCATCGCGCACAGCCGGGCGAGCACGCGCTCGATGGCGCGGCGTCGCGGACCGACGGGCAACGACGGCAGGCCCGGCGGCTTGCCGTAGGGAGGCAGGCGCCCGTCGATGCACTCGGCGATGACGAGGCCGGCCATGTAGAGGTCCGCCGGAGCGCCGGCGTGACCCGTGGCGCGATGCTCGGGCGCCATGTACGCGCGCGTGCCGGCGAGCGCGCCCATCTCCCGCATGCCCGCCGTGCCGAAGTCGCACAGCATGAGCTGGCCCTCGTGAAAGAGCAGGTTCGAAGGCTTGATGTCGAGGTGGACGTGACCCGCCTCGTGGATGTCTGCGAGCGTACGCAACAACACGGCCCCGAGCTCCACGGCGTCGCTGTGGCGCAGCTTCTTCTCGGTGGCGATGCGCTTTTGCAGCGAGCCGCCGTCGCACAGCGCCATGACGAGCAGGTCGCGGCCCTCGTCGAGGTCGAGGATGGGCACGATGTGCGGGTGGTCGAACGAGCCCGCGATGCGCGCCTCCTGCACGATGCGCGCGCGCCGCTCGGCCGCCGCGCCGCGCGCGTGGAAGATCTTGAGCGCCACCTCGCGCCCGATCACCCGATCGCGCGCGCGAAACACGGTGGCAGCGCCGCCGCGACCAATCTCGTCGACGACGGCGTAGCGCGAGCCCGCCGCGCGCGCGCCGAGGAAGCGCGCGAGCACGCGGCGCGCGTCGTCGCCCTTGTGCAGCTCATTGCCCGCGCGCATCCGCCGGGCGCGCGCCTTGGGCTGCGCGAGGGTGATGTCGACGGCGAGCACCTGCTCGTAGCGCAACAGCGCCGTGTCGATGTCGCCCTCGGCCTCGGCGATCTCCGCCAGCGCCGTCAGCGCGAACGCCGCGTGCTCGCCGCAATCGACGGCGCTGAAGTCGACCAGCTTCTCGAGCAAGGTCCTGGCGCGCGCGCGATCGCCGCGGTGGAGCAGGCGCTCGGCGAGCACGCGCCGCAGCGCCTTCGACGGCGTCACCAACAGCGCGTCGGCGAGCAACGCGTCCGCCGCCTTGCCGCGGCCGCCGGCGTCGAGCGCGGCGAGCTCCACCGACAGCTCCGCGCTCTCCGCGTAGGCGCGGCCCGCGGCGTCGGCGGTGAGGCGCGCCCGCGCGCGGCGCAGGTTGTCGTCGAGGGGATCGGTGAGCCGCGGCGGCGCCCCGTCCCCGGCCGAGCCGTCTCCGGCCGAGCCGCCACCGTCGCCGTCGGGGCGTGGCGGCAGCGGGGGGGCGGGCTTGTCGTCCTCCTTGAGGAACCCCTTCAGCCAGCGATCGAGCATGCCCACGCCCGCCATTGTACAACGTCGCCGTGCGCCCGGCCGGCCCCTCCCCGCTCCGCGCCGCCGCCGCCGCCGCCGTCGTCGTCGCCGGGGTCGCCGGGGTCGCGTGCGCGAGGCGGCCGGCGCCGGCGCGCGTCGAGGCGGCGCCGCGGCACCGGGGAACGCGCGCGGCGTGCTCGAGGTGCACTGCGGGCTGTGTCATCTGCGGCCCGGGATCGGCGGGCCGTGACGCGCGTCAGCGACGGCGCAACCGGCGAACGACCCCGCCGAAGAGCGCGCGCGCGTGCGGCACCCCCGCGGCGCCGGTGACGGCGAAGTAGACGACGCCGTAGGCGCCGAGCACCAGCGCCGCCACGAGCTGCGGCTGGCCGCCCGCGACGAGGAGCTTCACGCCGAAGCCGGCGGCGGCGGCGGCGAGCGCGGCGGCCCACAGCAGCGCGAGCGCCTTGAGCGGGACGCCGGTCGTGCCAATTCGACGATTGAGCGCACGTCGAAGCAAGACGAACTCCACCCAGCCCGCGGCGCCCGCCGACGCCGTCAGGCCGGGCAGGCCCCAGGCGTGGTCGACGCCGAGCAGGTCCGGCAGCACCAGCGCGGCGAACGCGCCGAGCCCGGTGGTGAGCGCCACGCGGATGACGGCGAACCACAACGGCGTTCGCGTGTCTTTGAGCGCGTAGAACGCCGACGCGTACAGCCGGCCGAGCGTGGACGCGAGGAGCCCCACTGCGGAGCCGGCGAGCGTGGCCCACACGTGCAGCGCGTCGTCGTGGCTGAAGCGGCCGGTCTGAAAGAGCGCCTGGGCGACGACGTCGCCCAGCGCGAGGAACGCCACCGCCGACGGCACCACGAAGAACGCGATGCGCCCGAGGCCGGCGTCGAGCCGCGCGCGCAGGGCCTCCCGGGCGACCGCGGGGAGCGGCGCCGTGGGATCGGCCTCGGCGTCGCCGGACATGGCCGGCAACGCGGCCGCCGACACCGCGATACCGAACAGGCTCACCGGCAGCGTGTACAGCGTCTGCGCGTACATCAACGTGGCCACGGAGCCGGTCGGCAACCACGAAGCGAGCACGGTGTCGACGTAGGCGCTGATCTGCACCACGCCGCGGCTCACGAACGCGGGGCCGAAGTTGCGCACCGCGGTGCGCACGTTTTCATCGGCGACGTCGATGACCGGACGCAGGTGCCGGGCGAGCGTCAACACCGTCGGCATCTGCACCAGCAGTTGCAGCGCGCTGCCGACGACGCTGGCCCACGCGAGGAGGACGGCGAGGTCGGCGGGCGCGTTGTTCGGACCGAAGCCGATGAGGGCGGCGATCATCGCGGCGTTCCACGCCACCGGCGCCGCGTACGACAGCAAGAACCGCCGGTGGCTGTTGAGGACGCCCAGGCACCACGCCGACAAGACGAGCAGACCGGCGCCGGGGAAGAGCACGCGCACCAGGCGGATGGTGAGCGCCTCGGTGTCGCCGGAGAAGCCGGGCGCGAGCACGGCGACGAGCCACGGCGCGGCGAGCACGCCGACGAGGACGAGGGCGGTGGTGGCGAGCGCGAGGATGGCACCGACGGCGCCGGCGACGCGGTCGGCCTCCTTGTTGTCGCCCTTCTTGAGCAGCCCCGCGTACACCGGGATGAACGACGCCGACAGCGCGCCCTCGCCGAAGAGGTTCTGCAGGAAGTTGGGGATGCGAAACGCGGCGTTGAACGCGTCGGCGGCGGCGGCGGTGCCGAAGAAGTGCGCGAACGCCGTCTGCCGCACGAGCCCGGCCACGCGCGACAACAAGATGCCCGCCGCGACGAGGACGGCGTGGCGCCCGGAGCCGTCGCCGCTCGCCGCGGCGCCCGCGTCGGGGGCGCGCGCGGCGGCGGCGGTGTCTTCGCGCATAGACGGCGGAGCGCTCACATCCGTTGCGTACCACGCCGGCCCCGGCGTGGCGCGTGCGGCGTGGGGCGCGCCCGACGACGGGGCCGCGCCGGGCGGCCCCGCCGGCGGCCGCTCACGGCGACGACGTCAGGTAGCGCAGCTCGAACGCCGAGTCGATCGACGCGCCGGCCATGTTGGTGCAGCCGACCGAGATCGCGGTGCGGTCCGAGTAACGGCCCCAACCCTTCACGCGACAGCGCGCCGCCGTGGTCCCCGTCGCCGTCACCTGCACGTGATCGTTCGTCACGCTCGAGCTGCGAGGGACGTTCACCACGTAGTTGCCGGCGGACGACGTCGTCGCGTAGACCGCCGACGACGACAGCGCGTTGTACTGCCAGTTGAGCGGGACCGTCGCCTGCCCGTCGTGGATCGTGACGCGCGCGTACGCGCCCTTCCTCCTCGCCGCGCCCGCCGGCGACGGCACCGCCTGCTGCGTGAGGCTCAGCGTGAACATCGAGTCGGCCGGCGCGCCGGCCGGGGTGAAGCACGCGACCTCGAGGAGCGCCGCCCCGCCCATGGACCGCCAGCGGCGGAGCTGGCAGCGCTGGTTCGACCCGCCGTAGGCGCTCACCTGCGCGCTCGCGCCGGTGCTCGACTGCCCCGGCAGCGTCACCTGATAAACGCCCGTCGCCAGCCGGCGGATGGTGCTCGGATCGCCGCCGTCGTTGAAGGCGTAGCTCGCGCTCGGCGTGTAGGCAGCCGTCGTCGGGCTGTGCGCCCACAAGTACGCGAGCTCCGGCGTGTGGTCCTGCGGCGCGGGCGCGACGAGCGCTTCGCGGTGGAACTGGACGTCGTAGCGCGCGTCGGCCGCGGCGCCCGCGCCGTCGTAGCAGCGCACCGACGTCATCAGCGCACCGCCGCTCGACCACCAGCCGCCCACCTTGCACGCGCGATCGTCGCCGTACGCGCTCACCTGCACGTCGCCGCCGGAGCCGCCGAGGCCGGCGAACGACACCGTGTAGCTGCCCACCCCGCCGCGCGTGATGGTGATCGGCTGCCCGCTCGACGACCAACTGTAGGCGGACGAGGCCGTATAGCTCGACGTCGTCGGCGCGTACGCCCACGCGAACCCGCTCGCGCCGGTCCGCTGGGGCTCGGGCCACGGGCCGGTGGCGCGGGAATTCTCGTGGCCGTCGCCGTCGGTGACGGTGACGACGAGCGGGAAGCGGCTCGGCTCCCCGGGGATCTCGTAGATGTTGTCCGCGTAGAGGATGGCGTCCGTGCCGAGGAGCCTCCCCTGGGCGTCGGTCCTGACGGTGAAGTCCCCGAGCTGCACCGAGAGCCCGTCGAGCAACTGCCGCCGCCGGTGAAGATCGACGATCCGACCAGGGCGAGCACATACGGCAACGGCGCCTTCTTGTTCTGCATGGGAGACCTCCTCATGCACCAAGCGGTACCGCGCGCGCCGGCCGCGGCGTCAGGGCAAGAGTTTTTGCATGCGGCGGCGGCGCTCTCTCAGGCGGCGTCGAGGGCGCGCGTGAGGTCGTCGACGAGGTCCCGGGCGTCTTCGATGCCGATCGACAAGCGCAGCAGATCCGGCGGCGTCGGCGAGCCCGGCGGCTCCACGCTCGCGCGGTGCTCGACGAGGCTCTCCACGCCCCCGAGCGACGTCGCCCGCGCGAACACCTCGAGCCGCGACGCCACCGCCAGCGCCCGCGCCGCCCCGCCCTTCACGCGCACGCTCACGAGCGCGCCGAAGCCGCCGCGCATCTGCGCGCGCGCGACGTCGTGATTCCTGTGACTCGAGAGGCCCGGGTAGAGCACCTCCTCGACGTCGTCCCGGCTGGCGAGGAGCTCGGCGATGCCCGCGGCGGTGCCGCTCGCGCGCGCCACCCGCAAAAACAGCGTGCGCAGCCCGCGCTGCAGGAGCCAACACTCGAACGGTCCGGGGAGCGCGCCCTGGTCGTGGCGGTGGGCGCAGACGGCGGCCCAGCTCTCGTCGAGCGCGCGGGTGACGACGGCGCCCGCGAGGACGTCGCTGTGGCCGTTCAAGGACTTGGTCGCCGAATGCATCACGAGATCGGCGCCGAGGGCGAGCGGCTGCGTGTGCACCGGCGTGGCCGCGGTGTTGTCGACGCACAGGAGCGCGCCCACGGAGTGGGCGGCGACGGCGGCGGCGGCGATGTCGACGACGTCGAGCGTGGGGTTGCCCGGCGTCTCCACCCACACCACCCGCGGCCTGGCGTCGGCGACGGCGGCGGCGAGCGCGGCGGCGTCGCGGCCGTCGGCGAACACGACGCGCACGCCGAAGCGCGCGCCGAACTGCGTGAGCCAGTGGCGCACCCCGAAGTACATCACCGAGGTGGCGACGACGGCGTCGCCGGGGCGACACAAGGAGAGGAACACCGCGGCCGCCGCCGACAGCCCCGACGAGAACAGCCGCGCCTCGCGCCCGCCCTCGAGCGCCGCGATGACGCGCTCCGCCTGCGCGGCGTTTTCGTGGTCGTCGCGCAAGTAGAGCCGGCGGTCCGCGAGCGCGTAGTCCGTGTCGCGCACGAACGTCGTCGACGGCGCGATGCCGGGGACGAGCGGGCCCGGGCGCGGGGCTTCCCCGCCCTGTGCGCAGAGCGTCTCGAGCGTGACGTCGCGGCCTGCGGTGTTGTCCGTCGCCGTCACTTCGCGGCCCCCATGCGCTCCTTGCGCAGGCGCTCCTCGGCGTCGAGCCTGTCGTCGGCGCGGCGCACGCGCCCGGCGACCACGCCGCCGCAGCCCGGGCACGTGGACGCCCCTGGCGGGATGCGCGCGGCGCAACCCGTGTCCGCGCAGACGTCGAACGCCGCGCGCCGGCCCGCGAGGAAGCCGGCGCAGGCGCACGCCACGGGAACGGCGGCGAGCACCGGTGCGGTGCCGGCGATGCGCGCGGCGACGAGGGCGGCGGCGACGCCCGCGAAGAAGGCGAGCGCACCGTAGTAGACGGCGCGTGTCCGGCGCAGGCGAAACACCGGCTGACCGGTGTTGTCGCGGCCGCCGAGCCGGCGCAGCGCGGCGTCGAGCGGCTCGTCGGGATCATGGACGCCGAGGGCGCCGCCCTCGGGCGCTCCGTCGTCGTCGTCGGCGTAGATGCCGTCGTCGGGGAGCGGGGCGAGCAGCGCCCCGAAATTCACCGCGGCGCGCGCCGTCGACGAGGGCGGCAACCCGAGGCGCGCGGCGACGTCACCTTCGGCCGCGGCCGCACGTGTTGCGGCGAGGCGCTTGTGCGCTTGGGCGAAGAACGCCGCCTGGTTGGTCTCGAGCGCCGAACGGATCGGCTTGTCGTCGAGGCCGCGCGCCGCACACAGCGCCGCGAGCGCGAACGACGCCGCCCGCGGGCCGAGCGCGCCCGCCTCGACGCGGCTGTGCTCCGAGTGCCACACGGAGCCGCGGATGTCGCCGCGCGAGCGGATGCGCAGCGCGTCGTTGGTGGTGAAGACGCCGAAGCCGAGTGCGACGGCGGTGAGGTCGACGAGCTTCTCCTCGAGCGCGCGCTCGGTCGCGCGCAGGCCCTCGAGGGCGCGCACGGCCTTGGCCACTTCGCGCGCCGTAGCCCCGACGACGAGGTCGGGATCGTCGAGGTAGCCCGGGTCCACCGCGAACACCAACGCCGTCCCCTCCGCGGCGCTCACGCCGGCGAACGACACCGGCGCCCCCACCGTGCGCCACGCGTTGGGCTGCAGCGCCACGCCCCACGCCGCGGTGCGCTGCTCCACGAGCTCCTCGGTGGTGCCGATCACGGCGACGTCGGGCGCGACGCCGGCGAAGCGCATCAGCCGCCGGGCGATGCGCGCCACGCCCAGCGACGTCGGCGACCACGCGTCCGGGAAGTGCCGCTCGTCCGGGAGCACGACGGGCCGCGTGAGCACGCGCTCGACGCCGAGGGCGCGCACGACGTCCGCAAGCGCGTCGAGGAGCGCCCGCTCTTCGTCGTCGCCGAGCCGCGTGGCGAGCGTTCCCCCCGTCATGCGACGACGGATCGGGCCCGCGGGCGTCGGCGTCAACCCGGGCCGGCGGGCGACGCACCACAGCGATGCACGGTCGCTCGGGGGCAACCCGCACCTGATCCGCGCGCGTCGTTAGCTCTTCGAGCATGACCACCGCCCCCTGGCCGCTCCCGGTGCGACCGGACTTCCCGAAGCTCCTCGACGACACCCACGCCGACGTCGTCGTCATCGGCGGTGGCATCGCCGGCGTCACCACCGCCTTCTGCCTCGCGCAGGAAAGCGCCCTGCGAGGGCGCGTGATCCTGCTCGAAGGCGGGCTCGTCGGCTCCGGCGAGACCTCGCGGACCACCGCGCACCTGAGCGCCGTCGTCGACGACGGCTTCGTCGCCGTCGAGGGCATGCACGGCGAGCGCGGCGCGCAGCTCGCCTGGCAGAGCCACGCTGCCGCCATCGACTTCATCGAGGAGCTGGTGCTCACCCACGGCGTGGACTGCGGCTTCGAGCGCGTCCCCGGCTACCTCTTCCTCTCTCCCGGCCGGCGCGCGCGCGTGCTCGACGCGGAGCTCGCCGCCTGCCGCCGCGCCGGCATCCCCGGCATCGAGCGCATCGCCCAGGCGCCGCTCAGGGGCGTGGACACCGGGCCGTGCCTGCACTTCCCGCGGCAGGCGCAGCTCGAGCCGCTGCGCTACCTGCACGCGCTCGCCGACCTCTTCCTGCAAAGCGGCGGGCGCATCTACGAGCGCTCCCACGTCGAGTCCGTCGAGACGGGGGAGCGCGTGCGCGTGCGGGTGGAGCGCGGCGGCACCGTCTCCGCCGGCGCCGTCGTCGTCGCCACCAACGCGCCCATCGTCGGCAACCTGCGGATGCCGATGCGCGAGTACGCCTACCGCAGCTACGCGGTGGCCCTCGAGCTGCCGCGCGGGATGGTGCCGGCGGCGCTCCTGTGGGACACCGCCGAGCCCTATCACTACGTGCGGGTGCACGACGTGCCCGGCGCCGAGCCCCTGCTCCTCGTCGGCGGCGAGGACCACAAGGTCGGGCAGGCCGGCGACGGCGAGGCGCGACACAACCGCCTCGAGGCCTGGGCGCGCGCGCTGTTCCCCTACGCCGGCGGCGTGCGGCACCGCTGGTCCGGTCAGGTGCTCCAGCCCGCCGACGGCCTCGCGTACATCGGGGCCTACGGCGCCGCCGACCGCCACGTCTTCATCGCCACCGGCGACGCAGGCCAGGGCATGACGTACGGCACCATCGCCGGCCTCCTGTTGCGCGACCTCATCCTCGGGCGCGACAACGCCTGGTCGCGGCTGTACGACCCCGAGCGCACCACGCTCGGCGCGCTCGGCGAGGTCACCGCGGAGAACCTCAACGTCGTGTCGCAGTACCGCCGCTGGCTCACCCGCGGCGACGCCGGCAGCCCCGACGAGCTCCGCCCCGGCGACGGGCGCGTCCTGCGCGACGGACTGCAGAAGCTCGCCTGCGCCCGCGACGACGACGGCCACCTGCACTGCGTGTCCGCGACGTGCACGCACCTCGGCGGCATCCTCGCGTGGAACCCGACGGAGAAGACCTGGGACTGCCCCTGCCACGGCTCGCGCTTCGACGTCGACGGCGCCGTGTTGAACGGCCCGGCGACGACGCCGCTCGAGCACCGGCTGCTGCCGCGCCACCGGCGCGTCGGCTGAGAGGGTGTTTACAAATTGGCACCGCGGTCGATGGACGCACGGCGGAAGGGCGACGGCCGGCGCCGTCGTCGCCGCACACGTCGACACGGCACGCACGGCATCGAGACGTAGGGCGCCTCCTTGTGGGGCGCGTCGGAGGGCGCCGGCGACGTCCACGGCGCCGGGGTGTTTCCGACGCGGGGGACAAGCCCCCGCCCTACGAGCGGGTCAGTTGTGTTGGTTGAAGAGGGTGCGGATCGCGTTCTTCCGCGAGTGGTTGGCCTGCCAGAAGGTGTACGTCGAGTGGCTCACCAGGCCGTTCCTGCCGTTGAGCCAGTCCTGCACCTGGGCGCGCAGCGACGCCTTCATGTGGACGCCGACGTAGATGGCGTGGATGTGGCGGATCTCGCTCGAGGGCCAGCCGTCGTGGCCGGGGTTGCGGAAGAAGGCCGCGAAGCCCTGGTCGGCGAGCCGCGTGAGGAGCGCGCGCACCTGCGCGTTGCTCATGCCGGCGGTCCGCAGGTCCGTCGCCGCGCAGTAGGCGAAGCCGCCGGCGGTGCCGTCCTGCGCGTGCGTGCCCGCCGACGCGGCGGCGTTGCCGATGGTCTGCGAGATCCCGCTCGCGCTGATCCCGGCGCAGCGCAGGTGATCGGACTGCCTCGGCGCCAAGCCCCACCGCAGCTGGCTGTGGTGCGCGCAGGTGTCGGTGCTCTCGCAGCGATCGTCGTGACCCGGCGCCGCCACGATGCACGACGCGTCACAGCGCTGCGCCACCGCCGCCGGCCCGGGGCCGTTGCACTGGTACAGCACGTTGGCGTTGGCGTGCGTCACCTTGTCGCCGCCGCAGTAGTAGCCGACGTGGGCGTTGGCGTCGCAGCGCGGCGGCGGCGGCGCGCTGCAGTAGTCGTCGTGGCCCGCCGCGGCGACATGGCAGCCGTTCGCGCACGACCTGACCACGGTGGCGGGGCCGGGCCCGTGGCAACGGTAGAGGGTGTTGCGGTTGCCGTTGTTGACCTTGTCGCCGCCGCAGTAGTCGCCCGTATGCGCGTTCGATGCGCACCTCGCGCCGGTCGAGAACGCTTGCACGTCGGTGTCGCCGCCGGCGTCGTCGTAGGGGACGTCCTCGTCGTCGACAGGCGGCGGCTCCTCCTCGCCCTCGTACCCGGGGCCCTCCTCGCCGACCCCATTGTCCACGAGCGACATGCCGTCGTCGGCGGGCTCGTCATCGGGGGGCGCGACCCCGTCATCCAGCTGTCCGTGCACGGTTACGACGGTCGGCCCGCACGCGGTGAAGACAACGACGAGCGCGCCGACGAGGGGGGCGAGGAGTGGTTTCGTCATGGGCGGCACTATGGAGGCTCGCCGGCGCGCGCGTCGTGGGTCGCGTGGTGTCCTGTGGTGTCTCCCCGGATTCCCTCGGTCGAACGCGTGGTTGCGTGTGCTCCTGGCTTGCTAACGTGATGTCGTGATGACGGCGCTGGCCCGCTTGATCGTCGCGGCGCTCCTCGCGCAGGCCGCGGCGTGCTCGCTCTTCTCCTCCGACGTCGCCTGCGACGACCGCACGCCGTGCCCCGTCGGCGCCTGTGCCCCGAGCGGCTTCTGCGCGGCCGGCGAGGGCAAAGGCGAAGGTGAAGGTGAAGGTGAAGGCGAAGGAGAGGGCGAGGGAGAGGGCGAAGGAGAGGGCGAAGGAGAGGGCGAGGGAGAGGGCGAAGGAGAAGGTGAAGGTGAAGGTGAAGGAGAAGGCGAAGGAGAGGGCGAGGGCGAGCCTGCGGCGACGTGCGACGCGGACGCCGTGCTCGGCGACTACTGCGCCGGCGACAAGATCACCAACGGCGCACCGGGCATCCTCTATCGCTGCCAGGGGCCGGGGCCCGCCGAGGTGCACGAGACCTGTGCCACGGCCTGCGTGATCGCGGCGGCTGGGCAGGACGACTTCTGTCGATGAGCGATCGCCCGAAGCGCTTCGGCGACTACACGCTGCTGACGAAGCTCGCGGAGGGGGGCATGGGCTCCATCCACCTCGCGAAGCGCGTCGGCTTTCGCGCGGACATCCAACGTTTTCTCGTGGTGAAGAAGCTCCTGCGCGGGCGCGCCGGCCCGCGCGATCTGCGCCGCTTCGAGGACGAGGCGCGCATCGCGGTCACGCTCAACCACCGCGCGCTGTGCCAGGTCTTCGACGTCGGCATCGTCGACGACGAGCACTACCTCGCGATGGAGCTCGTCGAGGGCGTCACCCTCCAGCGCGCCGCCGCCGCCGCGCGCTTCAGCGCCGCAGTCGCCCTCTACGTCATCGACGAGATGCTCGACGCGCTCGACTACGCGCACAACCTCAGAGACCCCGCCACCGGCCAGGCGCTCCACATCGTCCACCGCGACGTCTCGTCGCACAACGTGATGCTCTCGTTTTCGGGCGCGGTGAAGCTCATCGACTTCGGCCTCGTGTCGTCGACGCTGAAGCAAGAGAAGACCGTGGGCGGTGTCGTCGTCGGCAAGCTCGAGTACATGTCGCCGGAGCAGGCGCGGGCCGAGCCCCTCGACGCGCGGTCCGACGTCTACGCCGCCGCCGTCATCGCGTACGAGCTCCTCAGCGGCCGGCGCTTCTATGAAGGGCTCTCTGCAGGCGCGGTGATGACGGCCGTCGTCGACGGCAGCTACCTGCCTTCGTTCGACGGCGTCGATCCCACCCTCGTCGGACCGCTCACGCGCGCGCTCACTGGCGAGCGAGAGGAGCGCACCCCGTCCTGTGCCGCTCTGCAAGCCGAGCTCGCCGCGGCGGGGCTGCCGCGCGGGTCGAGCCGCGACCTGCGCGACGCGCTCCAGCAAGCGCTCCCCGAAGAGCAAGCGCGGCTCGAGGCGCTGATGCGGAGCTTCCGCGACGTCGGCGTCGAGCCGCCGCCCGACGTCGCCACCAGGGTCAGGCACATCGCGCGCTCCGACGAGGACGTCAGCGCCGCTCCCCCTGCGCAGCCCGCGGTGACGGCAGGGCCCTCGCCCGTCCCGCGGGATCCGTCGATCGCCGCGCCCGACATCTTCACCGAGCCGACGCTCATCGCCCGCGCCCGCCGGCCCGCGAACGCGCGTCGCGACGGAGCGCCGCCCCGGCTCGCCCTCGGCGCGCTCGCCGTGCTCGCGCTCGGCGTCGTCATCACCCTCGCCTACGTCGTCGTCGCACCCGCCGGCGAGCAGACCGTCACAGGCGCCACCGCCGACGCAGGCGGCGTGACGGGGCGCGCGCCGCAGGCCGCCGACGCCGGCGACGTCGCCGCCAGCGCTGTCGAAGGCGACGAAGACGACGTCGCCGCCAGCGCCGTCGAAGGCGGAGGAGACGGAGGCGACGAAGCCGGCGCGGGCGGCGCAGGCGGCGCGAACGTCGTCGACGCCGGCGGCGCAGGCGGCGCGAAGCTCGTCGACGCCGGCGGCCACCGAGCGCACAAGGCGAGGCGCGTGCGGCCGCCCGACACGCCGCTGCCCGACCTCGCCGCGCACCTCGACTACCTGGCGCGCTGGTGCGCGCGGACGCCCTGCGCGCGACGCGTGCTCGCGGCGCGCGGCCGCGTCCCCGTGCTCGACGTCGCGGGCCTCCACGCCCTGCGCCGCGACGCCGAAACATGCGTGGTAGAGTGCCGCCGTTGACACGAGCCCGCTGTTGATCGTCGCCGTCACGCTGTTCAGCTCCTTGCTCTCGTCCGCGCCGACGCCGGCCGCTCCAGTCGCGCTGTTCGGGTCGTTGCCCGCGGCGACGACGCCGACCGTCGCCGTCATGCCCGTGCGCGGTCCCGACCCCGAGCCAGCGCAGGCGGCCATTCGCGGCGCCGTCGCTGCGAGCACCGAGGTGAACGCCGTCGCCACCGACGCCCTCGGCCACCTCATCGAGCGCGCCGCCGCGAGCGGCATCTCCTGCGAGCCCACGCGTGCCGACTGCGCCACGCGCATCTGCGCCTTCGGCGGCCTCGACTTCGTGATCGTCGCGCGCCTCGAGGACGCGCGCGCCACGCTCTCCCTGCACGACTGCGTCGACGGCCGCCAGGTGCGCGCCGCCGCCGCCGTCCTCGGCGCCGGCGCGGCCGCGCGCGACGCCGGGCTCGCCGCGCTGACCCACGCGGTGCTCGGCGAGACCGAGGCGCGCGGGCGGCTCGCCGTCACCGCGCCGGCGGGCGTCGTCGTCGTCGACGGTGTCCCGGGCGGCCCGGCGCCCATCGCCTTCAGCCTCGTCGCCGGACCGCACGAGGTCGCGTGGCGCCCGAGCCGCGGCGGCGCGCCGCAGCGGCGGACCGTCGAGGTCCCGGCGGCCGCGACGGTCGACGTCGCGTTCGCCGCCGACGACGGCGAGACCCGCGCGGGCGGCGCGCTCGCGTCGTCACCGTCATCGCCGTCGTCGTCATCGTCGTCGTCGTCGCTCTGGCCGCCGCTCGCGCTCGGCGGGCTCGCTGTCGGGAGCGCGCTCGCCGTCGGCGGCGGCGTGGGCGCGCTGATCGTGGCGCCCACGGAGCGCGCGCGCTACTCCGCGCGCCAGTACAACGACGCCGTCACGCTCGGGCGCGCGTCCCTCGGCGTCGGCGTGGTCGGCGCCGTGCTCGCCGTCGTCGCCGGCGCCGCGCTCGTGTGGGTGCCCGCGGACGCCGAGGGCTCCCGGTGACCTCGCCGCGCGTGCCGTTGCTCCTGCAGCCCGCGAACCCGCCGGTGCCCTTCGTGGGCCGCGCGGCGGAGAGCGCGCGCCTCGCGACCTTGATCGAGCGCGGGCCGATCGCCATCGTGTGCGGGCTCTCGGGCGTGGGCAAGTCCGGCGTGCTCACGGCCACGCTGGCGACGCGCTTCGCCGACGAGCGCGAGCGCACCGTCGTCGTCGACGCCAACGACGACGGCGGCGGCGTCGCCGGCGCGCTGCGGGCGCTCCAGCAGATCGGTGTGCGGCCGCCGGCGCATGATGCGCCGGCCGCGCGACGGTCTGCGCACGTCGCTCACGACCCACGCGCCTCGACGCCCGCCGCTGCGGCCGCGGCCGGCGCTTTGGTCGAAGCGCTCGAGTCGGAGGGGCTCTGGCTCCTCGTCGAGAACCTCGAGCGGATCGACGACGAGCTGCGCGAGGCCCTCACGCTCGCCCAGCGCCACTGTCGAAGGGCGCGCATCCTCTGCGTCGTCCGCGAAGACCCGCGCGCCCCCGCGCTCGCCCCTCACACGATCACCATCGGTGCGCTGTCGGCGGCGGAGCTGCGCGCGCTGCTCGACGAGATCGAGCCCGGGCTCTCGGAGACGGAGGCCGCCGGCATTGTCGCGCACGCCAAGGGCTCGCCGTGGCGTCTGCGGCAGCTCTCGCTCGGCGGCGTCGTCGACGAGGCGGGCCCCGAGAAGTCGTTGCTGATGTTGGCGCCGGTGGCGGTCGGGTTGCTGCGGACGCTCGCGCTCCTGCCGTCGAGCGTGCCGCAGCCGGTGCTCGCGCGCGCGACGCGGCTGCCGTCGAACGACGCCGTGGAGTCGCTCGCGCGCCGCGGGTACGTCGAGATCTCCGCGCGCGGCGTCCGCTTGCACGACGCCGCCCGCCCGCTCGTCGAGGCGCTCCTCGACGCCGACGAGCGCGCCGCGCGCGCGCACAAGCTCGCGCGCGCGATCGCCGACGCCGGCAGCGCCGAGCTCGGCGCGGCCGCCCTCGGCTTGCTGCGCGCCGCAGGCGACGCGGACGCCGTGCGGATCTTCCTCGAGCGCCACGGCGCCGCGCTGTGCGACGCCGGCCACGCCGCGGCGCTGCTCGACGTCGTCACCCACGTCGGCGCGGCCGCGACGGACGGCGCGCCGGCGCTCGAGGCGTGGGCGTGCCGGCTCGCGCTGGACGCCGGCGGCGACGCCCTCGTCCGCGCCGCCGTCCGCGCCGACGACGCTGACGACGCCGACGCAGCCACGCTCGCGCTCCGCGCCGCGGTGCTCGCCGCGCGGGGCGAGCTCGCCCGCGCGTGCGCCGTCGCCCGCGCGGCGCTCGCGGCGCGCTCGTCGACGGGCGGGCCGGACGCGGGCACGGCGCTGCGCGCCCTCGAGGTCCTCCTCTGCGCGCGCGACGACGACGGCGACCGCGCGATCCTCGCGGGCCTCCGGCAGGACGCGCTCGCGAGCGAGGCCGACGCGGTGCGCCGGGCGGCCTTGGCGCACACGCCCGACGGCGACGGCGACGCCCTCGTACACCGCTTCGCCCGTCTGCCGCGCGAAGGGCAACACGCGCTCGTCGCGCTCGTCGCCCGCGCGCTGCGCACCGCGGGCGACGCGCGCGGCGCCCAGGCGGTCCTCGCGATGACGCCGGCAGCGCCGGCGGATGAGCAGCGATATGCGCCGGCGACGGCGAGCGCCCGAGCGGCGGAGCTCGAGCGCGCCCACGTCGCGCTCGCGCTCGGGGACCTCGCCGGTGCCGGCGCCCGCTTCGCGCGCGCCGCCGCGGCCGCGGCCACCACGCCGCTCGACAACGCCGAGGCGCGCCTCGGGGCGCTCGCGGTCCGCCTCGCCCGCGGCGAGCTGCGGGGCGTCGACGCCGAGCTCGCCGCCGTCGTCGCGGTGGTGCAGGAGCGCGAGGCGCCGCCGGCGCTGGCGCGGATGGCGGACGCGCTGACGACGAGCCTCGCCTTGCTCGCGGGCAAGAGCGCCCACCGCCCGGTGCCGTCGCTCGAGGAGGCGCGCAAGGCGCGGGCGCGCGCCCGCGACGCGGGGCTGGTCATCGACGCGCTCGACGCCGCCGTCGCCTGCATCGACGCCGCCATCATCGCCGGCGACCGCACCTGCGTCGCGGTCGAAGCCGAGCAGCTCGCCGCCGCGAGCGCGAGCGTGGGGAGCCGCCGCTACGCGCTGCACGCGCGCTTCGGCGCGCTGGCTGCGCGGGACGGGGCGGAGGCGAGCGCGTTCGTGCAGCTCGCGCAGGCCATGCAGCACAGCCCGATCGTCGCGCGGAGGGCCACGGCGCTCCTCGGTGAGGCCGTGCCGCTCGACGACGTCGATCGCGCCGTGCTCGCGGCGATGCCGGGGTACGCCGCGCGACCGCCGCCGGCGTCGGTGGTGCGGCAGGCCGCGGGGCCCGAGTGGACCGTGGACGCGGCCACCATGCGCATCATCCTCGTCGACGGCCGCACCGTCGAGCTCGCTCACAGGAAGGTGCTCTTCGACGTCCTCGCCACGCTCTGCGCCAACGGCGGCGCGGCCACCAAGGAGCAACTGCTCGAGCGCGCGTGGGGCGTGCGCGACTACCACCCGCTCCGGCACGACAACCGGCTCAAGGTGGCCGTGCGCAAGCTCCGCCGCCTCCTCGAAGAGACGCTCGGCGACGATCCGATCGAGAGCGCCGACGACGGATATCGCCTGCGCGGCAAGGTGCGCTTCCTGCGCGGGTGACCGCCTCCCGCGCGCCTCGCACCGCCTCGCGTGGTGCGGGCGCGGGCGGCGCGCGGGCGACGCCCGAGGACACCGCCCGACACCCCTGCCCTCCTGCGCGGCGGACACAATGGCGCCATGTGGAACAGCAAGCTCCGCCCGCTCCTCTCGCTGCTCGCGCTCGCTCTCGGCACCGTCGCCTGCGGCGGCCCGCTGGACGACGCCGCCCCCGTCGCCGTCTACGCCGACGAGGGGAGCGTCCCCGCAGATGAGCCGCCGGGCGACGACGTCGACGCCGACGACGTCGACGTCGGCCCGAGCGCGGACGTCGCCGACGACGACGTCGCCGACGACGGCGACGTGGGCGACGTGGGCGACGTGGGCGACGTGGGCGACGTGGGCGACGTGGGCGACGCGGGCGACGCGGGCGACGGGGGCGATGAGGCGGGTGACGCCGGCGCCGGCACGCTCGGCGGGCAGGTGGCGGCGCTTGGCCGGTGCCCGGCCTACACCACGCGCCACCTGCAGGCGTCGATGCAGCACACGGACTCCGTGGCGCAACGGCGCGCGGCGATCGACAAGGCCTTTCGCAACCCCGACGGCAACAGCCCGGACACCATCAGTTGGACCGAGATCGAGACGCAGGCGCAGATCGATCGCATCAACAACAGGAGCGGGTGGGCGACGTATTGGCCGGTTCACCACAGCCACCCCGTGGTGAGCGCGCGCAACGCCGTCCCGATCTCGTGGAAGAAGAGCGTCTATCGCTTCATCAGCGGCAGCTCACACAAGGCGTCCGACGGCTTGGCCGGCGTGTCGCCGAACCGCTACGTCACGCGCGTGCGCCTGCGCCACATCCCGAGCGGGACCATCGTCATCCGCGTCGCGACCCACACGGTCTCCGCCGTCGATCACCCCACGAACCACATCGCCTATCGCCTCGCCACGCACCGCAAGGACATCGCGATGTTCAACACGGTGATGGCCGGCGCGGCGTTCCCCGTGATCGGCTCCGGCGACTTCAACACGGCGCACTTGCGCAGCAAGCTCCGCGACGAAAACCACGGCGTGCAGCCGTACGTATTCGACGTGCCCGCGCACGGCGGCTCGCACGGCAGCCACCTGCTCGACTGGATCGTGCGCCGAAAGAGCGACGGCGACGCGTACCGCCTCAGGAGCGTGCGCTTCATCGATCTCAGCCCGTCCGACCACAAGGGCGTGCGCGCTCGCTACACGTATCGCCCCTGCGGTTGAGCGCCCGCGAGGGCGTCAGGCGATGGTGACGCCCTTGTCGAGGTAGACGTCCTGGATGGTGTGGAGCAGCTCCACACCTTCCCTGCGCGACTTCTGGAACGCCTTGCGGCCCGAGATGAGGCCCATGCCGCCCGCGCGCTTGTTGACGACGGCGGTGCGCACGGCCTCGGCGAGGTCCGTGTCGCCCTTGGACTCGCCGCCCGAGTTGATGAGCGGCGCGCGACCCATGTAGCAGCACGCGATCTGGTAGCGGCACAGGTCGATGGGGTTGTCGCTCGTGAGGTTTTCGTAGACGAGCTTGGAGGTCTTGCCGAAGCCGATGGCGTTGTAGCCGCCGTTGTTGCTCGGCAGCTTCTGCTTGATGATGTCCGCCTGCAGCGTGGCGCCGAGGTGGTTGGCCTGACCCGTGAGGTCCGCCGAGGCCTCGTAGTTGACGCCGTCCTTCTTGAAGGCGCTGTTGCGGACGTAGCACCACAGGACGGTGACCATGCCGAGCTCGTGCGCGCGGGCGAAGGCGTCGGACACCTCCTGCAACTGGCGGCGCGAGTTGGGGTGCCCCCAGTACACGGTGGCGCCCACCGACGTGCAGCCCATCTCGAAGGCGCGGTCGACGGTGGTGAACATGGTCTGGTCGGGCTCTTGCGGCAGCGACAGCAGCTCGTTGTGGTTGAGCTTGAGCATGATCTGGATCTTGTGCGCGTACTTGCGGGCGATGGATCCGAGGACGCCGTACGTCGAGCACACGGCGTTGCAGCCGCCCTCGATGGCGAGCTCCACGATGTTCTTCGGATCGAAGTACTCGGGGTTCGGCGCGAACGACGCGCCCGCCGAGTGCTCGATGCCCTGGTCCACGGGGAGGATGCTGACGTAGCCGGTGCCCGCCAGGCGGCCGTTGTTCATGATCGCCTGGAAGTTCCGCATCACGGCGGGGCCGCGGTCGCTGGAGCTGAAGACGCGGTCGACGAAGTCGGGGCCGGGCAGGTGCAGGCTCTCCTTCGGGATGGTCTTGCTCGTGTGGTTGAGCAGGCTCTCGTCTTTGCCGAGCAGCGACGTGATCTTCTGAAGCGACATCGATCCCTCCGGATACACAAGTCCGGGCGGGGAAGTATCACCGCCTCCGAAGCAGCGCCAGAGCGACCGCGGCCACGGCGACGACCGCAGCGGACACGGTGAGCGCCGCACGTCCCGACACCTGCTCCCAGACTTCGCCGATGAGCAGGCCCGACGGCAGGGAGGCGAGACCGGTGAACAGGTAATACGCGCCGAAGGCACGGCCGCGCGCCTCGTCGGGCGCGGCGTTTCGCACGAGCACCTTCTCCACCGGCTCGCGCGCCCCGTGGCCGACGCCGACGACGACGGCGCCCACCCAGATGATGGCGGGGCTCTGGACGGTGAGGAGCGCGAAGCCCGCGGCCACCGCGGCCCACGCGGCGACGACGGCGAAGCGCGAGTGGACGTTGTACCGGCCCATCTGGCTGGCGGCGATGACCTTGGCGAGGTGCAGGACGCTCCAGAGCGCCGGCAAGAGCGGCTCGGCGAGCCCGAGGTCGCGGCCGCGCACGAGGAGGAAGCTGTCGCCGGCGACGCCGACGGAGAACAGACCGACGACGGACAGGAGCGCCCACAAAGACGCCGGCAGCTTCACGCGCGGTCGCTTCTCGCCGGCGGCGGCGGCGGCGGCCTTTCGCGGCTTTTCCTTCGCGAAGAAGAACAGGGTGAGCACGGCGACGGCGCCGGGGATCCAGGCGAGCGCGATGGCCTCGCGGGCGCTGAGCCCGGCGAAGAGCAGCCCGGACGCGACGAGCGGACCGAAGAACGCCCCCGTGTGGTCCATCATGCGGTGGAACGCGTACGCCTTGGGCGCGTCGTCGGGGGGGACGGCGTCGGCGATGAGGGCGTCGCGGGGCGCGGAGCGCAGGCCCTTGCCCACGCGGTCGACGGCGCGGACCAGCACGGCGTGCCAGGGGGCGGTGGCGAACGTGACCAGCGGGCGGACGGCGGTGGACAGCGTGTAGCCGGCGAGGACGAAGGGCTTCCGTTTGGCCGCGCGATCGGAGAGGCCGCCGAAGACCAGCTTCAAGACCGCGGCCACGGCGTCGGCGATGCCCTCGAGCAGGCCGACGGCGACGGGCCCGGCGCCCATGCCGCCGATGAGCAGGGACGGCAGCAGCGGGAGGATCATCTCCGACGACACGTCGGTGAAGAGGCTCACGAGCCCGAGCGCGATGACGAGCCGCGGAAGCTTGCGCACGCGCCATCCTGCGAACCCCCGCCCCGCGCGTCAAACGCGGCGCGCTCGGCCATCCCTCGTGGGGCGCATGTGGCGCGCGCCGCCGGGTTCATGCGACGGTCATCCCGTGGTGCTCGACATCGTCGTCGCGCTCTCCGCCGTGGCGAGCGGCCCCGGCTTCCCGGCGTTCGACGCCGGCGTCGAGCGCGTGCTCGCCGGCAGCGGACCCGCGTACGCCCGCGGCGGGAGCGAGGACGCCGCCGGCGGGGCCTGCGAACAGGCGCGCACGCACGGCGTCTTCTCCGTCGACGGCGGCGCGCTCCGCTTGCAGGCGCCCGCGGCGTACGGCGAGAGCACGTGGGTGTGCGACGCCCGCGTCGACGACGGCGTCGCGCGCATGAAGATCCACGCGGGCACGCGCACCGACGTCAGCCTGCTCCTGCGGGCCAAAGCCGCCGCACCCTGCCGGGGCCCCGCGTCGGCGTGCGCTCACCCCGGCGGACCACGAGCCGGCGAGCTCGAAGAGGGCTACGCCGTCACCGTCGACGACACCCGCGGGCGCGCGCTCCTCAAGCTCTCGCGCTTCGAGCACGGCGTGCCGCGCTTGCTCGGCGCCGAGGCCCGCATCCCCGGCTTCAGGAGCGGCGCCGACACGGAGCTCGTCGTCGTCGCCGCCGGGCCGTTCCTGTCGGCGACGCTGTACGACGCCGACACGCTCGCGCCCCGCGCGCACGTCGAGGTGCACGACGGCCGCGCCCGCGCCGGCGGCGTGGGCGTGCGCTTCGGCAAGAGGAGCGACGCCGCCGTGACGCTCTTGTCCGCGGGCCCGGTGCGCTCGTCGACGACGGCGGCGCGCGACGGGGGCGGACACACCGGGGGTGCCGGGGACGTCGACGAGGACGCCGGCGCCGGTGCCGAGCGCCTGGTGATCTTTCCGCCCGCACAGCGCCCGCGCGTCCCCCGGGGGCTCCACGCCTATGCGCGCGGCGACGCCGCCGCCGTCTTGACCGACCCCGTCGGCCTCGAGCGCCTCCTGCGCGCCGGCGTCGTCCCCCTCGAGGTGCACGCGCAGATCCCCTGGATGGACGAGGACGCGGAGCTGCGCGCCCACCTCGGCCAACCGCCGAAGAAGACGGCGCGCGGCTTCGTCATCGACGAGAGCTACAAGGACGCGGACATGGTCGCGGCGCTCCTGCACGGCTACGCCGAGCGCTACCCCGGGCTCACCCGCCTCGAGCAGATCGGCACCACCACCGACGGCCGCGCGCTGTGGGCGCTCGCGATCGGCGAGCACATCGACGGCGACGTCGACACCGTCCTCCTCGACGGCGCCCACCACGGCGGCGAGCTCATGTCCATCGAGGTCGTGCTCGACGCCGTGCAACAGCTCCTCGAGCACCCCGGCGACTACGACGACGTCCTCGAGCGCGTCACCGTGTGGTGCGTGCCCCTCGTCAACGTCGACGGCAACATGCGCTACATCCACGACACGCGCGACTACGACCGCAAGAACGGCCGCGACGTCGACGAAAACGGCAGGGTCGACGGCTGGGACGGCGTGGACCTCTACCGCAACTACCCCGCCGACTGGGGCGGCCTCGGCGAGGTCGGCTCGCGCTCGAACCCGTTTCACTACCGCTACCGGGGGCCGGCCGCGGGGAGCGAGCCGGAGCCGCAGGCGATGATGAAGCTGGCGGCGCGCGAGCGCTTCACGGCGTCCATCGACTTCCACACCAACGCCACGGCCATCCTCGTGCCCTACACCGATCCGGACATGAAGAGCCCGGAGCCGAACGAGGCCTGGGACGTGGCCGAGGAGGTCGCCCGCGGCCTGCCTGTGCAAATTAACGGTAAGCGCTACACCGTCCGAAGGAACCTCTACGCCGTCGACGGCACCTTCCAGGACTGGCTGCGCGAGACCTTCGGCACCGTCGCCCTCCTCGTCGAGGGCCCCGAGAACAACCCCCTGCCCTACGCCCGGCACCGCGGCGCCAACGTCGCCGGCACGCGCGGCACCTGGCAGCACCTGCTTTTGCGCACCGTCCGCGGGCCCGGCGTCGCCGGCCACGTCCGCGGCGACGACGGCGCGCCCCTCGAGGCGCAAGTCTCCGTCGACGAGCAGCAGGCCGCGCGCGGCGAGCGCTGGACCTCCCGCCCGCGCGACGGCCGCTTCCACCGGTTGCTGCCGGCGGGCACGTACACCCTGCGCGCCCGCGCCGCCGGCTACGCCGACAAGACCGCGCGGGTCGTCATCAAGCCCGGCAAGACCGCGGTGGTCGAGCTCGTCCTGTCCCGCTGAGCCTCCCGCAGACCGGGGGCGCCCCGCCCCCGTCCGCGCTACGCTTCCGCCCGCGCGCTGTGCTACGGAATTGCGACCCAAGGGAGCAGCCGCGCTCCTCTTCGGCACCGGGCGCCCGCGGAGGTCCCGTCGCATGCTCATCCCCACCCTCGCCATCCTCGGCCGCGCGCTCGTCACGGTCGCCGCCGCCTCCTCCTCCCCCGCGTCGTTGTCGCCGTGCGCCACGGCGCCGCCGGGGATGACCTGCGTCGCCGGCGGCGCCGTCACCGTCGGCAGCGACGACGCACCCAACGAGAAGCCACAGCGGAGCGTTCAGCTCTCGACGTTCTACGTCGACACGCACGAGGCCACGAACGCGGAGTACGCCGCGTGCGCCAAGGTCGGCGCGTGCCCCAAGCGCAACAGGACAGGCGCCGCCGGCGACGCCGCCACCGGGCTCGACTATCACCGGGCGCTGCGCTTCTGCACCTGGGCGGGCAAGCGCCTGCCGACGGAGTGGGAGTGGGAGAAGGCGGCGCGCACGGTGAAGCTCGACACGGCCGGCCGTCGCGAGTGGACGTCGTCGTGGCTCGGCATCACCGGCAAGCGGAAGGCGCCCGTCGACGCTGCCGCCACCGGCGACGCCGACGTCCTCCCCGCGAAGAAGAGGCCCGCGTACGTCGGCATCCCGCGCACGAGCAAGGATCCGTGTCAGGACTGCGACGGCGTCGATCCGCGCGGTCCGTGTGACGGCGCCATGCCCTGCGTCGACGGCGGCGACGCCAAGATCGTGCGCGGCGGCAAGAGCGTGAGCTGGCGCCGCGGTGAGCCGTTGACGGCGGCGACGCCGAAGCTCGCCGTGCGCTGCGTGTCGTCGTCGCCGGTGCTCACGCGCTTCCCCGCGAAGATAGCGACGGAGAAGCGGGCGACGCCGCCGGCGCCCACGCCGCCCACGGCGGAGCAGTTGAAGACGTTCGCCGACGTCAAAGAGGACCCCCTCGATACGCAGGTGTGCGCGAAGAAGGGCCGCTCCTTCCTCGATTGCCGCGACCCCAAGTCGTACATCAAGTCGAACGAGCCGCGGCAGCAGGTGTGGCGGCCGTACATCGAGAACCTCGGCGGCGGCTACACCGGCGTGGGCATCGACCAGAACTACACGTTCATCGCGGCCGCGCACTCGCAGTGGGCGTGGCTGTTCGACTACGACCCCACCGTCGTGCGCCTGCACTGGATCCTGCGCGCCGTGATCCTGCACGCGGACAACCGCGGGAGCTTCGTGGACGCGTTCCGGCCGAAGAACGCCGCCTCCACCCTGGCCGTCCTCGACGAGGAGTACCGGGGCAACGCCGAGCTGCCCGCGTACCGCGAGATCTACAAGGTGTCCCGCGCCGCGTTGCTCAAGTACTACGCGCGCCAGCTCGTGGGCGAAGGCGGCGACGCCACGTTCGGTTGGCTGTCCACCGACGACAACTACGGCTACATCCGCACGATGTACCAGCAGGGGCGCATCCGCGCGTTCAAGGGCAACATGCTCGGCGACAACACGATGCAGGGGATCGCGGCGGCGGCCAAGAAGATGGGGGTGACCATCCGCGTCTACTATCCCTCGAACGCGCCGGAGTGCTGGCCGTTCACCCGGTCCTACAAGAACAACGTCATCGCGTTGCCCTTCGACGACCACAGCGTCGTCCTGCAGACCGTGTCCGGGCTCGCGCCGGGCTACGTCAAAAAGACAGGTCATTGGCACTACAACGTCCAGTCCGCTTTGCTCCAGCAGGACCTCATGCGCCGCAAGGGGACGGTGTTGGCCAAGCAGCTCATCGAGGTCCGCAACAAGACGCAGGACCCCGATCTCACCATCTCGGGCCTCGCGGGCGATTGAGCGACCGTCCTCGTCGAGTGAGCACATTTCCCTACTGCGCGCGAGCGAACGAAGCGCGCCCGCGACGATGTGCGATAGTCGACGCATGCGCGAATGCACGGAGTGCGGCGCGACCTACGGCGACGAGGTGCTGTTCTGCAGCATCGACGAGTCGCCGACGACGCCGAAGCTTCAGCCTCCATCGACGCGACGGAGCGTCGCCAAGGCCGGCGACGTGCTCGGCAACTACCAGCTCAAGGAGCTGCTCGGCGTCGGGGGCATGGGCCTGGTGTTCCTCGCGGAGCACACGCTGTTGAAGCGCAAGGTGGCGCTGAAGCTCCTGCGCCCCGATCTCGCCTACGACCCGGTCGCCATCCAGCGCTTCTTCGCGGAGGCGCGCGCGGTGAACCAGATCGCGCACGAGAACATCGTCGAGGTCACCGACTTCGTCGAGGAGGGCGACCACCGCTACTTCGTGATGGAGCTGTTGCAGGGCCACGTGCTCGCGGAGGCGCTGCGCGACGGCCGCCTGCCCCTGCCACGCGCCGTGCACATCGCCCGGCAGATCGCGGCGGCGCTGGGGGCGACGCACGACGCCGGCGTCATCCATCGCGACATGAAGCCCGACAACATCTTCCTCATCCGCCGCGGCGCGGACCGGGACTTCGTGAAGGTGCTCGACTTCGGCGTCGCCAAGGTCTCCGGGCTCGAGCGTGACGCCGTGGAGAAGACGGCGGCCGGCAGCCTGCTGGGGACGCCGGCGTACATGGCGCCGGAGCAGCTCTCGCAAAAGCCCGTCGACCACCGCGTCGACATCTACGCCCTGGGCGTGTTGATGTTCGAGCTGGTCGTGGGGCGGCGGCCGTTTCAGGGCACGAGCATCGGCGAGATCATCGTGCAGCAGCTCACGCACCCGGCGCCGCGGCCCTCGGTGGTGATGCAGGGCACCGGCGAAGGCCTCGTGATGCCGGAGGCGCTGGAGGCGTTGATCCTGTCTTGTCTGGAGAAAGACCCGGACAAACGGCCGCAGACCATGCGCGCCATCGTCGACGCGCTCGGCGGGATCGACAAGGCGGTACGCGAGCTGTCGCGGGCGGGCGCCGACGACGAGGCCGGCGGCGACGGCGGCACCGGCGACTACGCTCTGCCGTCGTCGGGCGGGTGGATCGTGGTGCCCGCGCAGCGCGACCAGCCCGTGGAGACCTCGGGCGCGAACACGCCCGCGCCCGGCGCGGCGCCGGCGCCCATCGCGCTGCCGGCGACGACGCCCGCGCAGGCGGAGCCGGAGCAGCTCGACGAGGTCGAGGACTTCGAGCCCCTCGACGATCCCGCGGAGCAGGGCGCCGCCGCGTTCTTCCCCGCGGCGCCCGCGACGACGGAGGCCCCGGCCGCAGCGCCGGCGACGAACGACGCGGCGCCTCCCTCGGGCACGGGGACGAACGACGCAGCGCCGCCCCCGGGCACAGGGGCGGCGACGACGAACGGCCCGGCGCCGCCCTCGAGCACAGGGACGAACGATGCAGCGCCGCCATCGGGGACGGCGAGCAAGGACGCGCCGGCGACGAACGCGGCGGAGACGAACGCGGCGGAGGCGACGGCGGGCGACGACATCGCCGAAAAGACCGCGCCGACGGGCGCGCACGACGTGCTCGGCGACCAGGCCGAGGTGCGCTATCCGATCGCGCGCCCCCCGGCGTCGCGTCAACCCCGGGCGCGCCGCACGCGATCGCTCGCCATCGCCGCCGGCGTCATCGTCGTCGTCGGCGTCGTGGCCGTCGTCGCCGTCGTCGCGCTCTCGCCGGCGAGCGGGCCGGACACCTCCGCCGGCGGCGCGCACACCGGTGACGCGGCCGCGCACGCCCGCGACGACGGCGCGGGGGCGCGAGCGGACGAGGGCGCGGCGCACGCTGCGGCGACGCACGCCGACGAGGGCGCGGCGCGCGCTCCGGCGACGCAGGGCGACGAGGGCGCGGCGCACGCTGCGGCGACGCACGCCGACGAGGGCGCGGCGCACGCTGCGGCGACGCACGCCGACGAGGGCGCGGCGCACGCCGACGAGGGCGCGGCACACCGCGCGGCCGCGAAGGAGCCGGGCCGCGCCGCCGCCGCGCCGGAGCGCGTGTCGGTGCGGTTCTCGTCGAAGCCCCCGGGCGCCACCGTCGTCGTCGCCGGGCACACGATTGGAAAGACGCCGCTGTCGGCGCCGGTGCCGGCCGGCCGCCACACGGTGGCCTTCAAGCTCGCCGGCTACGCGACCCGCATGAGCATGACCACGCTCGCCGAGGGCGCCGCCGTCGACGCCGTCCTCGTCATGAAGCAGCCGAAGGCGGCGCCGGCCGAGGACCTCAAGAGCGGCGGCCTCATCAACCCCTTCAAGAAGAACTGACCCATGCGCTCCCTCGTCGTCATCGTCCTCCTCGCCGGCGCCGCGCGCGCCGGCGACGCCGAGGTCAAGGCGCAGGCGCTCTACAACGACGGCGAGGCCGCCTACGCGGCCGGCCACTACGACGAGGCCCTCGGCAGGTTCCAGGCCGCCTACGACGCGGCCCCGGTCCCCGCGCTCCTGTTCAACATCGGCCAGTGCCACCGCCAGCTCAAGCACCACGACAAGGCCGTCGAGTACTTCCAGCGCTACCTCGACGAGGCCGCCGACATCAAGAACCGCGGCGAGATCTCCGAGATGATCGCCGACGAGAAGGCCCTCGCCGCCGCCGAGAAGCCGCCCCCGCCCCCGCCTGCGCCGCCCGCCGACGAGCCGCCCGCGATCTGGCAGCAGCCGCTGTTCTGGGGCGTCGCCGGCGGCGCCGCGCTCGCCGTCCTCGCGGGCAGCACCGTCGCCGTCGTCATCGCCACGCAGCCGCCGCCGCCCTCGCCGACGGGATCCCTCGGCACGTTCGACTTGAGGGCGCGGTGACGGCGGTGGCCCGCCGCTCCCTCCCGGCGCCGATCGCCCTCGCGGCGCTCGCCCTCGTGGCCGCGTGCGCGCCGGCGGTCACCGGCGTCGAGGTCGAGGTCACCTTCGACCCCTCGCTCGCCGTCGATCAGCTCGTGTTCACGTTGTCCGCGGACGGCGCCGCCGCCGTCGATCCCGTCAAGGCGCCCGCGGAACCGACGCTCCTCACGAGCGGCGACGAGAGCGCGGGCTTCATCGTCCCCGACGACATGGCCGGCAAGTCCGTCACCGTCTCCGTCGAGGCCGACGACAACGGCGTCCCCGTCGCGCGCGGCTCCGCCAAGGTGCTCACCAAGGCCGGCGACATCGTCACCGTCGTCGTCGACGCCGCCCGGATCGCCGGCTGCGGCGACGGCGTCGTCGACGCGCCCGAGGCCTGCGACGACGGCAACACCGGCGCCGACGACGGCTGCGACGGCGCGTGCGAGGTGGAGCTCGGGTGGGACTGCGCGGGCGAGCCCAGCGTCTGCCAGCGCTGCGGCGACGGCATCACGGAGGGCACCGAGGGCTGCGACGACGCCAACTTCGACGACGGCGACGGCTGCAGCGCCTGCCACGTCGACGACGGCTTCACCTGCGACACCGGCGCCGTCCCCTCCGTGTGCGCTCCGCCGTGCGGCGACGGCATCATCGGCGGTGCCGAGACCTGCGACGACGGCGGCAACGACGACGGCGACGGCTGCTCGAGCGCCTGCGCGGTCGAGGCCGGTTGGACGTGTGACGGCGCCGAGCCCACCACGTGCACGCCCGTCTGCGGCGACGGCCTCGTCGTCGGCGGCGAGGCCTGCGACGACGGCGGCACCGACGACGGCGACGGCTGCTCGTCCGCCTGCACCGTCGAAGGCGGCTTCGCCTGCGTCACCGACGATGGCGCCGCGCCGCAGAGCACGTGCGCCCCCGTGTGCGGCGACGGCCTCGTGCGCGGCGGCGAAGAGTGCGACGACGGCGCAGACGCGGCCACGGGCAACAGCGACACCCGGCCGAACGCCTGCCGCACCGACTGCACCGGTCCGCGCTGCGGCGACGGCGTCACCGACGACACCCTCGGCGAGGAGTGCGACGACAACGACGCCAACACCGACAACGCCGACGGCTGCCTCACCGGCTGCCGGCTCCCCTCCTGCGGCGACGGCTTCCTCGAGGGCGGCGAGGCGTGCGACGACGGAAACGGCGCCGACCTCGACGGCTGCTCGTCGTCGTGCGCCGTCGAGGGCGGCAGCACCTGTGGCGGCGCGCCCAGCTTCTGCGTCCCCTCGGCGCGCGCGCACAGCGTCGGCGCCGGCGGCGACTTCGCCACCGTCGGCGCGGCCGTCGCCTCCGCGGCGGTGCTGGACGGCGACACGCTCTTCCTCGCGAGCCAGCGCTTCGACGAGGGCACCGTCGACGTCGCCAGCAAGGACCTCGCCATCGTCGGCGTCCCCGGCACCGTCATCGGCTTCGCCGGCGGCAACGGCGAGACCATCCGCATCACCAACGGGAGCGACGTGCTCTTGCAGGGGGTCGCCGTCGAGGACGACAGCAACAACCGCTCCGCCATCCGAGTGGAGGACGCCGGCACCAGCCTGACGATCGTCGGCTGCACCATCGGGCCGTCGAGGAACCTGGGCGTCGACGCGCGCGCGGGAACCAACGTCGTCATTCGGCGCTCGCTCGTGACGCAAAACAGCGGAGGCGGCATGAGCATTGCTGGCAGCTTCACGGTCGAAAACACCGTGGTGCGCGACAACGGCTCCGCGGGCGTCACCCTCGCCGGCGCAGGCACGCTCCGCTTCGACACCGTCACGGCGAACCAGGGCGGCGGCGTGACGTGCGGCGCCGCCACGGAGGTGACGTCCTCCATCGTCTTCGGAAACGGCGGCGCGCAGGTGTCGAGCGGGTGCGACGCGTCCACGAGCGACACCGGCCAGGAGCCGCTCTTCGAGGCCGACGGCGTGCACGTCGCCGCGGGCTCGCCCGTCGTCGACGCTGGCGGCGGCGACTGCCCCGCGCTCGACTTCGACGGCGACGCGCGGCCCATCAACGGCGCCTGCGACGCCGGCGCGGACGAGCGGCCATGAGCGGCTTGCGCGGCGTCCGCAACAACGTCGGTGGTGGCGGCAACGCCGTCGGCGGCCGCGGCATGGGCGACGCCCCGGCGCGCGTGTCGCTCAAGGACCTGCCGCTCGAGGAGCAGCACGCCTGGGAGATCATCGAGTCGTTGAAGTCGATGAGCGAGACGGAGCTGCGCGACAAGATCGTCGAGGCGGCGGGGGCCACGGAGCCCGTCGGCGCCGGCGGGCTCAAGGCCATCGCGGAGCTGTACGAGTCGCTCGACATGACGCTGTCGGCGCCGGGCGTGCAGCGCTTCAAGCAGGACCGCGGCCTGGTGGGCGGGACGTCTTTGAGCGGCGCGGTGGCCAAGGCCTACGCGCGCGCGCTCGACGGTGACGAGGTGATTGTGCGCGTGAACCGCCGCGAGGAGTCCGCGCTGCGGCCGAGCGAGCGCGCCTGCCTCCAGTTCCTGCGTGAATTCGGCAAGCGCTTCGGCGCCCACGAGCTGACGCCGGTGAAGCGCGGCCTCGGGCTCGGCAACCCGCCGCTGCCGGAGGCGGCGCAGGAGCTCGCCAACGAATACGTCGGGGTGACCACCGTGCAAGAGATCGCCAAAGCAACCACCATGCGCGAGATCCCTCTGACGCGCGCCGGCCTGCGCGCGCTCGCCGCCGCGCTGCGCGAGGAGGGCGGCCGATGAGCCCGCTCGTCGTCGCGCTCGTCGTCGCGGCCGCCGCTCCCGCCGCTCCCGCCGCTCCCGTCGCTGGGGCCGCCGGTGACGCCGCGGCCCCGGCGGCGCCGGATCCGGGCCACGCGTTCAAGCGCATCGCCGTGATGAAGACCGACGTGGTCGGCGCCGTCGACGCCGCGCTCGCGCCGCAGATCACCTCCAAGCTCGCGGAGGAGGTGCGGGCGCAGACGCACGCGGAGGTCATCTCGTCCGACGAGATCATCGCGCTCCTCAAGCACGAGAAGGAGCGCGCCATCGTCGGTGAGTGCAAGGAGCAGGAGAGCTGCCTCGCGGAGCTCGCCAACGCGCTCGGCGCGGAGGTGGTCGTGTCGGCCAGGCTCACGTCCACGCCGGGCAAGGGGGGCGCCGGCGGGTACGCGCTCGCGGTGAGCGCCGTCGACGCCACCAGCGCGTCGGTGGTGGGGCGCGTGAACGAGTCCTGGGGCGGCGACGCGCTCGGGCTCCTCGCGCTCGTGCGGCCGGTGGTCACGCGCTTGTTCGCCACCACGTCCATCCCCAAGGGCTCCATCGAGGTCGTCGGCGCGCTGCCCGGCAGCAAGATCCTCGTCGACGATCAGGTGCGCGGGTCCGCGGAGCTGCCCACGGTGGCCGGCCTCCTCGTCGGCGGCCACCACGTGGTGGTGCAGCACGACGACATGAAGCCGGTGGACAAGTGGGTGATCGTCGAGGACGGCAAGCTCGCGTCGCTGGCGGTGACGCAGGAGTCCGTGAGCGGCCCCTTCTACACGTCGTGGTGGTTCTGGACCGCCGCCGGCGCGGGCGTCGCCGTCGCCGGCGCCACCACCGCCGGCATCGTCCTCGCCCTCGGCGGTGGCGGCAAGACGGGCGTGAACGTCCAGCTCAACGCCGACAACACGCTCGGAGGCTCCCGATGACCCCGACGCCCCCGATGCCCCCGATGCCACCGATGCCCCCGATGCCACCGGGGCCCCCGATGCCCCCGGGGACGCCGCGGATCCCGCGCGCGGCGGCGGTCGCCCTGGGCGCGCGCGCGGCGGCCCTCGCCGGGCTCTTCGCGCTCGCGCTCTGCGGCTGCCTGCGGCCCGCGATCAGCGTGCGCGCCCCCGGCCGCATCGCGAGCGCGCTCTCGGTGGTCTCCGATCTCGAGGCGTCCGCCGTGCTCGTCCCCGCGAAGGGCGGCGCGCTGCCGGCGGTGGACCTCGCGCGGGGCAAGGACGGCGTCACCTTCTCCGGCTTCCTCGCCGCCGACCCCGGGCAGTACACGCTCGAGGTCACGTTCACCGGCGTCCCCGCCGGGGGCGCGCGGCACTTCCTCGGCCGGCTCACGTCCGACTCCTTCACCGTGACCCAGGGCGACGCCGCCACGCCGGCGTTCGGCTCGCCCGTGGACACGCTCGGGCGCGACGGCGACCACGGCGACGACGACGGCGACGGCCTCGGGTTCCTCGACGAGCTCCTGCTCGGCACCGACCTCGAGTCCGCCGACAGCGACGGCGACGGCGTGGACGACGGCGCCGACTGCCGCCCCACCGACGATCAGGACGCGTTCACCATCGTCGACGGCGGCACCTTCGAGGACTGCGACGGCGACGGCTTCCGCGCGGTGACCTCGCCGCTCGGCGAGCCCGGCCAGGACTGCGACGACGAAAACGGCGGCGTCCACCCCGGCGTCCACGACGACTGCACCAACTCCGTCGACGAGGACTGCAACCCGCAGACCTGCCCCATCGCCGACTTCGAGGGGCCCGCCGTGGAGGTGGTCTCGCCGGCCGACGGCGCCACCATCGGCTGCAACACGCCGTTCGTCGTGCACGCCACCGATCCGTCGGACGTCGCGTCCGCGTTCATCACGGCGCCCGACGCGCCGCTCGCCGGCGGAACGCAGCGCACGGTGGCGCTCCTCGCGGACGACGACGGCGTCACCTTTCGCGCCGAAAACGGCTTCGGCTTCAGCGGTGGCGGCATGAGCGACGGCGCGTTCGCCGTCGACGTCACCGCCGCCGACAACGCCGCCAACTCCAACACCGTGCACGCCTCGTACACGCTGGCGCTCGGCTTCCCGTCGGTGACCATGAGCGGGCCCGACACCATCACCGACGGCGCGCCGGTCGACGTCACCATCACGCCGACGGGTCCGCGGCCGCTGGCGTCGCTGGAGCTGCGGGCCGCGCCGTTCAACGCGTCCACCACGCTGCTCGATCTCGACAACGAGATCACGCTCGGCGCGGTGGCGGCCACGGGCGGCACGCTGAGCGTCGACCCGGGCGATCTCCCCGGCGACTTCGTCGTCTACCCCGTCGCCGTCGACGACGTCGGCAACAAGGCGGCGCCGTCGGTGTCCGCGAGCTTCGTCGCCTCGTTCGGCACCGTGAACACCGGGTACCTGTGCGACGGCGTGAGCCACTCCGTGCCCGGCATCGCGCGGCGCCAGAACCTCGGCCCCGTCACGATGCGCGACCACCTCCAGGAGGCCATCGACGCCGCCCACGCCGTCGACCCCGCGGCGTTCCTCGTCATCATCATCGGCTTCGGCGCCGCCGCCGACGGCACCATCGACCTCGCGAGCACCGACTTCCTCCGTTGGACCTACGGCTTCGCCGTGCCGAGCCGTATCCAACAGCTCGGCGACAACGCCGACGGGATCTCGGTGAATTGGTACTCCGCCGGCTTCGGCGACATCCCGCAGGTCAACGAGCAAGACGGCAGCGTCTTCGAGCAGGACGCCATCGTGAACGTCGACGGCATGATCGACTCCGACGTCGTCGCCGCGGCGTACCCGTGCGGCGGCGTCGGCTTGCAGGGCACGTCCGACGACTACATCCAGTACATCCGCATCACGAGCGACAACGCCGATCAGGTGGCCGTCACGCCCGTCAGCGGCGCCGACTGGGGCGTGCACGCCGACGACCTCAGCCAGGAGACCTTCGGATGCCTGCAGTGAGTCGCGCGGCGAGCGCGCGCCACTCCTCGGGACGCAGCGCGCACGCGTAGAGGGCGAGCGACGCGCCGGTGAAGGCGCCGATGTCCATGGTGGCCTCGATGCCGAGGTGCATGGCCAGACCGAACAGCAGGTACAGCTCGCGGAAGCGGACGCGGTCGAGGAGGCGCTTGAGGCGCGACGTCGACGACGCGCGCTCGCGCAGGAACACCGACAGCACGAAGAGCGGGCCGAGCGCCTCGAAGCACCACACCGCCGTCGTGGCCACCTGTGTGAGCGGGAAGGACCACGCGGGCAGGCCGCCGCCGAAGCGCGCCCACATGGGTTGGTGCAGGATGTTCCACAAGGCGTCGGCGCTGCCGCCGGGCACCCAGCCGGACGACGCCTTCATCATTGCGGTGCCGCCGTACAACAGCCCCATCTGGAGCACGAGCAACATGCGCGGCCAACGCGACGCCTCGAGAGGGGGACGCCCACGTCGCCGGCGCAGCCACGCGTCGACGGAGAGCGTGCGGCCGCAGCCCGACAAGAGCAGAAGGAAGAGCGTGTCGACGAGGAGGTTGTCGTACGCGGCGCGCGCGTCGTACGCGGTGCCGATGAGCGCGCGGAAGGTGAGCCACGCGACGAGCAGCATCGGCCTCGTCAAGAGGCCGGCGCAGGCGCACAACGACGCGAGCGCGCACACCGACGCGACCACCACCACGCTCGCCTCGGTGTTGCCACCGACGAGGTCGAAGAGCCAATCGCTGTGCTGCCCGATGCCGCCGTGTGCGGGGCTCGTCCAGGAAAACACGGCCGAGCCGTTCAAGAGCATGCGCAGCACGTGACCGCCGAGCGTGCCGGCGGCGACGACGCGGCAGAGCGCGAGCGAGAGCGCGTCCTCGCGCGCGCCCACGAAGGCGACGAGCCCGCCCCACGCCCGCGCGGGCCCTCTGGCCGCGGGGCTCACGGCGTCACCGGTGGCAGCGCGTCCCGGAGCACGGTGACCTCGCGGCCGTACGACGGCGGCGGCGCCGTCCAGCCCGGCGGGGCGTGTCCGGGCGGAGACGCGACGCGGGCGAAGCGGCACTGGACGACGGCGAGGGCGGGTCGCGCGGCGAAGGCGCGGCGGGCGACGGCGGTGCAGCCGCGCGTGTACGCGGTCCTGTCGAGGGGCCAGCCCCACTTGAAGACGGCGGAGCGGATGCGCGAGGCCTCGAGCACGGTCTTCATGAACCCGTGCGCGGGATCGCCGCGGCGGTAGAGGAGCTCCCAGTCGCAGGCGTCGTCCCTGACGGGGCAAGCGCGCGCGCGCACCTCGAAGGTGTCGCTGGTGGTGGTGCCGGCGACGAACATCGCCCACGACTGGTGTTGGCCGGTGAGCGCCAGGTACGGGCGAAACGGCGACGAGATCGCGCGCCGCGTGTGCAAGAGGAGCCGCGCGGCCTGGTAGAGCCGATCCTCGAACACCGGCAGCGGCATGCCGAGCCGCTCGGCCCACGCCTGCAGCTCGCGCTCCACCCGCGGCTCGGACCAGCGCCGGCGGTTCATGCCCATGCTGACGTCGGGGATGACGTCGGCGCAGCTCGCCGCGACGTGGAACACCACGAACACGGCGACGACGTGGGTCCAGATGCGGCGCACGCCTCGTCTGTACCGCATGGCGCGCGCCCGCGCGACGCGTTCGGAGCGACGGCGAAGCCGCCTCGAACGCAGGGGCGGATCACTCCACGGTGACGGACTTCGCGAGGTTGCGCGGCTGATCGACGTCGGTGCCGCGCAGATCGGCCACGTGGTACGCGAACAATTGCAGCGGAACCGCCGCCAGCGCCGGCTGCGTGTGCGGGTGCGACGCCGGGATGCGCATCACGTCGCCGGTGCTGTTTTCGATCTCGTCGTCGTCGTCCACGGCCACCGCGATGATGTGGCCGCCGCGCGCGTGGACCTCTTCGAGGTTGGACACGACCTTCTCGTAGCCCGGCCCGCGCAGCGCGAGCACCACCACGGGCATCTGCTCGTCGATGAGCGCGATGGGCCCGTGCTTCATCTCGCCGGCGGCGTAGCCCTCGGCGTGGATGTAGCTGATCTCCTTGAGCTTGAGCGCGCCCTCGAGCGCGATGGGGAACGTCAGGCCGCGGCCGAGGTAGAGCATGTCGCGCGTGGCCTGGAACTTCCGCGCGAGCTCCAACACCTCGCCCTCGCGGTCGAGGCAGCGCTCCATCTCGAGGGGCAGCCGCGCCAGCGCCTGCAGCTCCTCGAGCGTGTGGGCGGCGTCGAGCGTGCCGCGCCGCTGGCCGAGCGCTACGGCGAACAGGTGCAGCGCCACGAGCTGCGTGGTGAAGGCCTTGGTGGACGCCACGCCGATCTCGGGGCCGGCGCGGGTGTACAGGGTGCCGACCGAGCCCTCGCAGGCGCGCGGGATGGCGGAGTCGACCACGTTGCACACCGACATCACGCGCGCCCCCAGGCGCCGGCACTCCTTGAGCGCCGCGAGGGTGTCGGCGGTCTCGCCGGACTGGGAGATGGCGACGACGAGCGTGCTCGCGTCGAGCACGGGGTCGCGGTAGCGCAGCTCGCTGGCGAGCTCCACGTCGCACGGCACGCGCGCAAGCTTCTCGATGAGGTACTTGCCCACGAGCCCCGCGTGCCACGAGGTGCCGCAGGCGCTGATGAGGACGCGCGCGACGCCGTCGAGCTGGTGCTCGTCGATGCCGTCGAGCGCCACGCGGCCCTCCTCGAGGTACACGCGGCCACGCAGCGTATCGGTGACCGCGCGCGGCTGCTCGCAGAATCTCCTTGTGCATGAAGTGCTTGTGGCCGCCCTTCTCCGCCATCACCGGCGACCACGAGATGACCTTCACGGGCCGCCCCGCGCGCGCCCCGAGCGCGCCCGCCGGCGACCGCGCCGAGGCTGCGCCGTCACCGACGACGACGCGGGCGCCGTCGGCGTCGACGATCTCGATGCCGTCGGCGCGGATGACGCCGACGTCGCCGTCCTCGAGGAACACGAAGCGCCGCGTGTGCTGCAGCACCGCGGGGACGTCGGAGGCGAGGAAGTTTTCGCCGTCGTCACCCACGCCGACCACGAGCGGCGACGCGAGCTTGGCGAACGCCACGGCGTCGGGCGTCGCGGCGTCAAGCACCGCCAGGGCGTAGGCCCCGCGCACGCGGCCGACGGCGGCGCGCACGGCCTCGAGGAGCTCGCGCCCCGCCGCGCGCTCCCCGGCGATGAGGTGCGCCAGGATCTCGGTGTCCGTCTCCGACGTGAACACGCGCCCCGCGCGCCGCAGCTCCTCGCGCAGCTCGCGGTGGTTCTCGATGATGCCGTTGTGCACGACGGTGACCCCGTCGGAGGTGTGCGGGTGCGCGTTTTGCTCCGAGGGCCGGCCGTGGGTGGCCCAGCGCGTGTGGCCGACGCCGATCACGCCGGGGCACGGCTCCGCCGCCAGCCGCGCCTTCAGCGCCACCAGCTTCCCCGCCGCCCGCCGCACCTTGGTCTTGCCCCCGTCGAGCGTGGCGACGCCGGCGGAGTCGTAGCCGCGGTACTCGAGCCGCGACAAGCCGTCGACCAGGATGGGCTCCGCTTGCTGCTTGCCGACGTACGCGACGATCCCGCACATGTTGACCTCGTGACCTGCTGGTCCGGCTTAACGCACCACGTCGCCGCCGTCATTCCGCCCCGCCCCGCGCGCACGGCCGCGCAACGCCGCCACCGCCCGCGCGCCGTCCGTGCCGAGCGCCGTGGCCGCCCCGAACAGCACGCTGACCGCGCCGCCGATCTGCGTCACGGCCCACGACGACGACGACGACGGCAGGCCCGCTCGCGCGGCCGCCACCAGGGCCAGACCGCACAGCACGCTCGTGGCCGGGCCCGCCGCGAAGAACGCCGCCGCCCGCGGATCAGCGGCCGGGGGGCGCGGCCGCGCTCGATCTTCCAGGTCGGCCTCGACGACGACGCCGAAGAACCCGCGCCGCCGCTCGAGCCGGACGCGCACCGCGCGCGCCCCCAGCGCCCGCGCCGCCAGCGCGTGCCCCGCCTCGTGCAGCGCGAGCGCCGCGGGCAGGCTGGCGACGACGACAAAGACGACGGCGAAGACGCTCACGCCCCGATCTTGACCCGCCGCATCACGGGCAGGTGACGTTGGTGGAGATGTCGTACGTGTTTTCGGCCTGGCCGAAGCCGAACACCTTCACCTGGAAGGTGCCGCCGGCCGTACCGATGGCCTTGTTGATGATCTCGTCGTTGGTGGTGCCCGTCGACGAAGCGATCGCCGTCGTCCCGGTGTCGTCGTCGTTGTTCTCGTTGAACAAGAGCATGTCGACGTCGCCCTCCGCGTGGACGAAGTGGATGTGCGCGTGCACCGTGCAGCCGCTCGCGTTCGCCGGCGCGGTGATCTGGTAACGGTCGGGGTCGTTCCGGCAGACGATGGCGTTGAGCCCGGCGCCGCTGTTCATCGGCGTCGCCGTCGCCTTCGAGTCGTTCTCTTCGTAGATGTCGTCCTGCGGACAACGCAAGCGCGTCGGCCCCGGGTTGACGAAGTCCTGCGGCAGGTCGGGCTCGACGCCGAAGTAATACTTGTCGATGTCGTCCTTGAAGACCTGGGCGGTGGTCACGCCGTAGGCGAGGACGTCGCCGTCGATGCTCACGCCGTCGTCGGCGTCCGCCGACTTGCTCAACACACGCACGCTGAGATCGGCCAGGTCGCCGACGGCGACGCGCTGGGTCTGGGAGCGCGTGTCGATCCATGCGACGCGGTCGCCGGAGAGCGACAGGTGCTCCTGGACGGACACACCGGACGGTTGGAAGAACCGGCGGGTGACGTTGTCCGACGTCGTCGCCAGCTTGTGATCCGCGCCCGCCTCGATCACCTCGACGTCGCTGCTCGCGAACGCCACGCGCTCCCCGTCGAGCGCCGCGCCGCCCGCCGAAGCGACGAGCTGGGTGACGGTGGCGCCGCTGGCGCAGGGATCGGCGCCGCTCACCTCGCGCACGAACAGGCTCTCGGTGGTGCTGTTGCAGGCCACGTCGGGGCACGTCTGGAACAGCGCGCGGTTCTTGGACAACACGAGGTTCTGGTAGTTCGGCCCCGGCGACGCCCCGGCGACCTCGAGCTCCGGATCGTCGGCGGTGCCGAGCGTGCCGTCGGCGCCGACGCAACGAAGCACGGGCACCACGGTGGAGAGGCTCGGCTGCACGCCGGCCCACAGGACCGCGTTTTCGTCGACGTCGAACGACGGCCCGCCGTTCGCCGTCGAGCTGTTGTTGTTCATCTCGAGCAGGTGTGTGCCGGTGACCGTGCGCTCGACGTCGTCGGCGGTGCCGAAGATCTCGTCGACGGCGCGGTCGCGCACGAAGAGCGTCGTGGTGCCGCCGCCGAAGACGGCCCCTTGCGCATAGGCCCACCACCGGTCGAACGCCTCCACCTCGAAGCTGGCCGTCCGCGGCACGCGCATGGTCCGTGTGGCCAGGTCGTAGAAGCCGATGCCGCCGAAGGCCACGCCGAAGCGGTCCGTGTCGAGGTTGTTGGTGTTCAAGCCCTCGCTCCGCGGCCACAGCGGGCGGTCGGAGCCGAGCTCGAGGACCGAGACGTCGGGGGTCGGCGACAGCACCTCGGAGACGATGGTGTTTTGGTAGACCTCGCCGTAGTTGCCGAAGATCTGGCTGTCGAAGACCACGTTGTCCGCCTTCCGGGTGAGGCAGCCGTCCGGCCCGCCGGTGGCGACCTCGATGCGCGGAGGCGCGAAGCCGTCCGACGACAGCGCCACGTTGTCCCACAGCGAGAAGTAGCGCTCACCTCCCGGCGTGAGCGCGTCGGCCACCATCACCTGCACCGGCACGTCCGAGGCGACGAACTTGCCGTCAGGCTCCGTGGCGATCACCTGTACGCCCTTGTTCGGGCCCGCCCTGCCCGCGTACGCGACCACGTTGCGGCAGGCGGCGCGCCCCGTGGTGCCCGGCGTGAACAGCTCGATGCGCATGGCGTCGATGTCCACGGCCTGGGTGAGCGTGACCGGCGCGAGGTCGTCGCCGGTCCCGAAGCGGTGATCGGGCCCCGCGTTCACCACCACGAGCTCGAACGGCGTGGTGGAGGGACACGCGGAACGATTGGAGCTGTTGCACAGGAGGAACGCGAGGTTGTCGCCGCTCACCGCCGGGAACAGGCGGTGCTGGCCCGCCGCGCCGATCTTGGCGAACGTGTCGTCGAGGTCGCCGAACACGCCGTCGCCGCCGTCCTGGCGAACGATGACGTCGGTCTCGCTGCTGGACGTCGCCTGCTTCCACGCGAGCGAGTCCCTCCAGAACGACGGCTGCGACTGCTCCTTGGTCTCGTCGACGACCGTGCCCGCGCCGTCGCTGGACACGACGACCGGGCCCGTGTTGTCACCGGTGCTCGCGAACAGACCGTCGGCCCCGGCGGTGCGCATCAGGATCGCCCGCGCGCCGCTGTTCCTCTCGTAGAAAAGCATGTTCGGGCCCATCGCGAGCGAGCGCGCCGGGGGCCCGTCGTCGAAGCTCTCGATGGCGGCGGTGTCGGGGGCGAAGTCACCGTCGTCGCTCGTTCCCCAAAGCGCGTCGCCGCCCGCCTCGGCCACGTGCACGAGGCTCGTGGTGTCGTCGATGTAGGCGATCTTGTCGCCGAACGCGACGATGCCCGACTCCCTGGCGGCGTTGTTGGTGACCCGCTGCGACGTGACGTCCCGGGTGAACACCGTCGTCTCCAGCGAGACGTTGCCGGCCTTGTCCACGCTCCTGAGCGTGAACGTGTTGGTCTCGCCGGGGACCGCCGGGATGCGGAAGCCCGCGATGTTGTCTCCCGAATGAATCGCGATGGTGGTCTGGTCGACGACGTCGCCGGTGTCACTCGTGAACGGGATGGGGCACAGGGCGGTGGGCGCGTCGCAAACGGGGACGAAGCCGACGAACGCGCCGACCGCTCCACGGATCTCGAAGTGATCGAAGTTCGGATCGATCTGCGCCGGCGCGATGTTCGTCTCGCTGCGCGCGAGCATGACGTCCACGTACGGCCCGCGCGATCCTGAGGCCGTCACCGGCGGGCCCGCCGTCACCACCGCCGGCAACGGCTCGAGCTGCACGGGCCGCGGGTTGTGGGAGTCCTCGACGACGACGATCTGCGCCGCGCCCGACACGTTCCCCGCCTTGTCACGGCCGCGCACCGCGAACGTGGTGGACTGATCCTGCGCGAGGTTGAAGGTGAAGACGCCGTTCCCGGGGTTCGCCGAGAACGCGCCGACGATGCAACCGCTCCCCGTGCAGCTCGCGGTCTCGTAGGTCTCGAAATTCGCGTCGAACGCCGTGGGCGAGCTCGGATCCAGGGAGAAGGTGAACGTGTCGGCGTTGACGAAGTGCGTGGTGCCGCCGCCGAGGATGATGGGCGCCTGTGGCGGCGTGGTGTCCTTGGTGATGGTCACCGCCACCTCGGGGCTCAGGTTGTCGGCGAGGTCGACGCCGCGCACGCGCACGATGTTGGCGCCGTCGCCCGCGGACAGGGGCACCGAGAACGACAAGCCGGCGAACGGGGTGAACGACGACACGGTGCCGCCGACGAACTCGTGGTGATCGAAGTTGGTGTCCGACGAGCCCGACGTCAAAGACACCGTGAACGCCGCCTGGTTGGTGAACGTGTTCTGGGTGGCGAGGATGGGCGTGGTGGGCGCCACGGTGTCGACGGAGATGCTGTTGTCCACCGTGGCGCTCTTGTTGCCGGCGGCGTCGCTCACCACGGCCGCCACCGTGTGCGCGCCCTGACCCGGGGGCAACACGCAGGTGCTGACGTTCGCGAACGAGACGAAGGGCTTGCCCGTCGGATCGCCGTCGCAGCCGATCTGCATGAGGCTCGGGTTGTCACCGATGCACTGCAGTTGCACGGTGACGACGGAGCTGTTGGTGAAGCCGTTGGGCGTGCCGCTCGCGCCGACGAGATCGATCTGCGAGCTCACCGAGCACGGCGCCACGGTGTCATTCAAGAACGTAGCCGTGGTGAAGGCGCTCTGGTTGCCCAGCGCGTCGATGGCGGCCACGCGGAAGATGTGCCGCACGGCGGCGCCGTCGACGAGGTCTCCCTTCACGTCGATGGTGGTGGCGCCCTGCGTGACGGCCACCAGCGGCGCGCCGAAGCCGAGCGAGTCGGTGGTGAGCTCGAAGCGGTAGGTGAGCGCGCCGGTGCCGCCCTCGTTCGTCCACTTGAGCGGGATGGTGGACGCGAGCGTCTGGGACACCGGGTCCTGGGGCGGCACGATGGTCGGCGGCGTCGGCGGCGCGCGGTCCACCTGGAAGTTGCTGGTGGCCGAGGTGGTGCTGTTGCCGGCACCGTCCACGGCGCGCACGCGCCAGTGGTACACGCCGTCGCCGAGCGAGAAGGGCACGTCGAACGCGCTGCCGTCGGGGCGGGGCAACGAGAACAGCGGCGACGTGAACGCCACGTCGGTGCCGAGCGCCACGTCGACGAACTGCGTGACGCCGGTGCCCGTGTCGGTGCCGGGGGTGAACGACAGCGTGGGGAAGGGATCGTTGATGCACGGCTGCGCCACCGTGCACGGCGGCGGCGTGGTCACGAGCGCGCTCCCGCTGTGGATGGCGACGGTGAGGCCCGTGGGCGCGCTGGGCGCGGTGGCGTCCGGCGTCACGCGCGGCGCGTCCGTGAACGTGACGACGCTGGTGCGCCCCGACGCCTTGCGCGCCACCACGATCCACTCGAGCGGCACCTCGGGCAGCGCCGCCGACGGCGTGAAGCTCAGCCCCGTGACGCCGGCCTGCGACAGCACGGTGCTCTGGTCGCTCACCTTGCGCACGATGAGCGTGTAGCTGACGGCGCCGTTGACGGCGGCCCAGGAAAACGCAGGCTTGCGCGTGCTCACCAGGGCACCGCTCTGCGGCGCCAGCGGCTGCGCGAGCGGCGGATCGGTGGGATCGACGAACACGGTGTCGGTGGTGGACGTCAACAGGCCCGACTGCGCCTTGAAGCAGCCGGTCACCGAGCGCGTGCCCTCGCCGTCGGCGACGGTGACGTCCTGCACGGAATTCGTAGACACGGCCAGCGGCACGAAGGACGCCGCCGGCACCGACGCGCAGTCGAGCGGCGCCTGGCCGAACGCGAGCGCCGCGATGGACGGATCGTCGCTGCGGAACGTGGTGGACAAGACGCCGTTGCCGGCGGTGGAGAAGTTGCCGACGGCGCGGGCGATGGCGACGGTGCCGGTGGGGCCGACGAGGTCGAGGCTGATGTCGGTGCAGGTGCTGGCGGTGCGGCCGGCGGCGTCGGTGACCTCCACGCACACCGTCTTCAGCTCCTCGGTGGTGGGCGCCGCGAGCGTGGTGGTGCGCTGGGTGGTGAACGGCTCCTGGGCGCCGGTGAAGGTGGCGGTGGTGTTGGCGATGCGCATGGAGACCACGCCGCCGAGCGGCGACGTGAGGTCGTCCGACGCGCCGACGGTGAGGCTGACGGTGGCGTTGGTGGTGAAGGCGTCCCCGTTGTTGACCGCGAGGGTGACGCTGGGCGCGGCGGCGTCGAACACGATGGTGTCGCTGACGGGCGCGGGGTTGCCGCCGGCGTCGGTGCTCACGTTGCCCGCGCTGTCCTTCAGGCACACCTGCGCCGTGTACAGGCCGGCGCCCGCGCTGCCCGTGCCGGGGATGGTGAGCGTGACGTCGGGCGGGCTCGGCAGCGCGACGTAGCCGGTGGCGGACGCGCAATCGAGCGGCGTCACCGTGCCCGGCCCCGACAGCGACGACTTGATCAGCGCCGTGTCCGCCGGCGCCGACACCGTGGCGGTGAGCGCGCGCGTGGTGGTGAAGGTGGCGCCGCCGTTGAGCGTGACCGAGCCGGTGGGGAATTCCTCGTCGAGGACGGTGGTGGCCGTGGCGAGCGCGGTGTTGTCCGCGGCGTCCCGCGTGCACACCGACACCGTGCGCGCCTCGGGCCCGCCGCTCGTCGACGCGAACGTCACCTGCGACGGGAACGCGCTGCCGCTCGTGAACGTGACGCCGCCGCAGTCGGCGGGGAAGCCGCTCGCGGCCGTGGTGACGGCGAAGGCGGCGACGTCGCTCAAGGTGTACGCGTAGCTGACGTTGGCCACGGTGCTGTTGATGCGCGCGGCGCCACCCTCGATGCTGACCGTGCCCGTGGGCGAGGTCTTGTCGAGGATGATGGAGCGGCTCGTGACGCCGACGTTGCCGGCGGCGTCGGTGGCCTCGAGGAACACGAGCTTGTTCTCGTCGACGGCGGGGTTGGCGAGCTGCCACTGGAGGTTCGGCACCACGGGCTGCGGCAGGCCGCTGAAGGTGGCGGCCGTGTTCTGCACGCGGATGCCGGTGATGGGGGCGGTGGACGCGCCGCCGTCGATGGTGAGAGACACGTTCTCGCTGCGGGTGAACGCGGCGCTCGCGCCGATGGCCCCGTTGATGGCGAGGGCGGGCGCCGGCGCCGTGGTGTCGAGCGTGATGGGCAGCGACACCGGCGCGCTGTCGTTGCCGGCCTCGTCGGTGAAGACGACGTCGACGACGTAGTCGCCGTCGTCGGAGACGGCGCCGCCGCCGGCGTCGAGCACGCTGAGCGTGACCGTCTGCGTCCCCGAGAACGACGCGGTCTGCGGCAGCCCCGACAGGCCGGCCTTGCGCACCGTGGTGGTGACGGTGGCGACGCTGCCGGAGTTGTCGGCGGCGAGCGTGTCGAGCACCACCTGGTGGCTGGCCGCGTTGGTGAAGCTTGCGCCGCTGCTCTGGGTGCAGCTCGCGCAATCGACGAGGAGCGGGCCCGGCGCCTGGCGGTCGAGGAAGATGACGGCGCTGCGCTCGGTGAGGTTGCCGGCGGCGTCGAAGAAGCGGCCGAACACCGTGACCTGTCCGTCGCCCGCGGGCGGCGCGGGCGGGCTCAGATCGAAGGCGGTGTCGGCGAGCGGCAGGTCGCGCTCGTCGAAGGTGGACGGGTCGGTGTCGACGAACACGCCGGTGGTGTTGAGCTGCACCTTGGCCGCGTCGCCGCCCTGGTCGTTCACGCCCAGGGTGACGACGGGGTCGTTGGTGAAGGCGGCGCCCGCGTCGAGCGTGAAGGTGACGGCCGGCCCGCGCGTGTCGAGCACAATGTCGACGTGGAAGGAATTGCTGTTGAGGGACGACGCGTTGCCGGCGGCGTCGGTGAGCTGGCCGAAGATGGTGTACGAGCCGTCCACGGGCGGCAGCGCCACGCCCGGGACCAGGCGCGCGGTGTCGGGCGAGGGGGAGGGCGCGGGGATGACGCGGAAGGTGCCGTCGTCGACCACGGGCGACAGGCCGAAGCGCGTGCCGAACACCCCGGCGACGGCGTTGCCGGCGGCGTCGGCGACGTTGTTGTGGCCGGTTTGCACGGCGATGTCGAACTGCGCGCTGCGGGAAAACAGCGTGCCGCCCGAGGACACGATGAAGCTGGAGCTCGGCGCAAAGCTCACGCCGTCGGTGAGCGCGGGCGGCGTGCGGTCGACGACGACGTCGGCGCTGGCGGGGGTGGCGGAGCAGTTGCCCGCCTGGTCGCACGAAAACGCGAACGCGGTGTGCTTGCCCTCGTTGTCGTTCTCGAACGGGACGGCGCACGCCGTGTCGTGGGGACACGCGGTCTGCGCCGGCGCCGACGCCGGCGCCGACGCCGCGAACACCACGCGCGCGTCCTTCAGGGGCGCGACGTTGCCGCTGCCGGGGTCGGCGTGCACGGTGACGCGGCCGACGGCCTCGTTGGTGAACCCGTCGACGAGCGCGGCCGTCCCTCTGGCGACGGTGGCGGTCACGCTCTGTGGCGGCGTGGTGTCGAAGACCACCTGCGACTGCAGCACGGGGCCGGGGCTGCCCTGCGTCGGCTGCAATTGGAGGAACACCGTGATCTTGCCCTCGCTCGGCCCGAGCGTGACGGACGGCGCCACGAAGCCGCTCGGCGTCGCGGGCGTCACGTCGACGAACGGCGGGTCGACGTCGGTCTCCTGAAACGGCGTGGTGGACACGCGGAACTTCGCGATGCCGTCGAAGCTGAGCCCGCCGACGTTCACGGTGGTGAGGTTGGTGAACTGAAGCGGCGTGCACCCCGGGTCGAGCACGGGCGCGGCGGCGCACAGGCGGAAGTCACCCGAGAGCTGCGCGAGCACGACGGGCGTCGGCTTGCCGGTGCCGTCGTCGTCGACGACGCTCTCGCGGTTGGCCACCACCTCGATGCCGGGGACGTCGGACTCGATGAAGCCGTCGAAGAACGCGACGGCGAGGTAGCCGGTGTCGGCGGGGACGCCGGCGACGCGCCAGGTGCCGTCGGCGAAGGTGAGGGCGCTGGCGACGTCGTCGCCGAGGCTGTCGACGAGCGTGACCTGGATGCCGCTGTTGGTGAGCGCGCTCTCGCGCCCCTCGAGGACGAAGCGCCCGACCAGCGACCCGCGCGGCAACAGGAGCGAGACGGGCGCCGCCGACGCCGACGTGGCCGGCGTGAGGGTGACGGCGGTGCTCCCGTCGAGGAAGGGCGCCGGGCCGCGCGCCACGACGGTGTACGTCTCGATGGGCGCGCCGCCGGCGGCGCCCACGGGGACGCCGGTGAAGGCATATGCGCCGTCGAGGTTGAACGCGCCCGCCACCGGCTGGGGGTTGCCGACGTCGACGGCGTTTTGCGTGCCGGCGTCCACGGTGATGACGGTGGCGCCCGCGGCGTTCACCAGCGACACGCTCGCGCCGGTGACGTCGGCGCGGTTCTCCAGCGACACGTCTCCGCTGAGCTCGCCGGTGCGCGTGAGCGTCAGGGTGACGGGCACGGTGGTGCGCGTGAGGTTGCCGGCGCCGTCGAAGGCGTCGACGAGCAACTGCAGCGCCTGGCCGTCGGCGCCCGTGACGTCGAGGACCTCGGGCCCGGTGTAGGGGATGGTGCCTGCCACCACCGCGCCCTGCGCGCGCGCCGCGCCCTGGTTCTCGATGCGCCACGACGCCGGCTGCTCTCCTGCCCCGCCGCCGGAGGCCGGGGGCACCGCCACGTCGACCGTCACCGAGGCGCCCGGCACCAGCGCGGCGCCCGCCTGCGTGATGACGCCGGCGGTGGCGACGAGCGCGGGGCTGTCGAGGGCGACGCCGGCGACGTCGACGTCGAGGCTGCGCACGTCCACGAGCCCCACGTTGCCCGCGGCGTCCTCCGCCCACAGCCGCAGTGTGCGCGTCGCCGGCCCGGCCTTGTCGACGGCGGGTCCCTGCGCCTGCACGCGCGCGAGCTGGCCGAGGGTGCCGAGCGGCGTGAACTGCGTCGGCGCGGCGTCGTCGTCGAGGGTGATGAAGAAGCCGTGGACGCGGCTGGTGTCGTCGACGAGGTCGCCGGCGACGACGGGGTTCTCGCTCGGCAACGACGCCGCCGCGCACTCGACGTCGCCGAAGCGCGCGCAGTTGACGGGCACGTGGCCGGCGACGAGGTCGCCGTTTTCGTCGACGTCGAACACCGTGCGCGCGACGTCGTCGACGCTGACGTTCACGGCGCGCGGCGGCGTGGCGTCGAACACGAAGTCGAGCGGGATCTCGCGCGACACGAGCGGCGTCTGGAACGCGGGATCGGCGCAGGTGCCGTCGGGGTTCGGATCGGCGCAGGTGCAGCCGCCGAAGCACACCCGCAATTGCGCGAGCAGCGTGCGCGGCCCGTCGCCGCCGGCGACCTCGTAGTCGGCGGCGAGGACGTCGGCGCCGCCGCCGAGCGCCTGCCAAGCGTCCTCGGGCCCGGGGCGCGTGTCGTCGGTGTACACGCGCGCGAACGCGGTGAGGCTCGGATCGACGAACACGAGCGGCGCCACCGCCACGTGCGCCGGCGACGCGTTCAAAAACGGCGAAAACGGCGGCCGGTCCGGGTGGCCCTCGAAGTCGTCGATGGCGAACACGCGCCCGAGCGTGGTGAGGTGCAGCGGCTCCGCGAGGTCGACGGCGCCGTCGGCGACCTGGAAGAACGCCGTCGACGTCGGCGCGTAGTCGTCGCCGGTGGCCTCCACGCGGTAGCTGCCGGCGGCGACGTGCTTGAAGCTGAAGTCGCCGTTGTCGCTCAGGAACGCGAGCTGCCCGAGCTCGGGGTTCCTGTCCTCGGAGACGAGGCGCACGAGGAAGCTCGCGCCGCCTTCGGCGCCGTCGACGCTGCCGTTCACGGAGCCGGGGACGTCGTTCAGGTCGCGCCGCTGCGGCGCGAGGTTCCGCACGGCGACGTCGCCGGGGAGGAGCTTGGCGGGCTCGGCGAGCGCGTCGAGGAAGAGCGGCTCGGCGTTGAGCGCCGCGTCGAACTTCACGGTGTACGTGCCCGGCTGAAGGCCGCCGATCTGAAACGACTTGCCCGGCGCGTCGTCGAGGCCATCGGGCAACGGCGCCCCCGCGACGAGGGTCGGGAACTGCGCCACCGCGCCGGTGCCGGAGTCGACGAGGGGCTGGCCGCGCGCGTCGAGCACGGTGAGGAGCGCGGGGTCCTTGGTGATGTCTCCTTGCAGGTGCCCGACGATGCGCGCCTTCTGCTGCAGCTCGGCGGGCGCGTCCGGATCGAACGGGTTCGAGGGCGCACACGCGGCGACAACGACGACGACGACGCCGGTAGACAGGAGAGATCGCATGAGCATGAGCGGCCCGGGGCAATAGGGAGCACGCAGTGTAGCGGGCGCCCGGCCGACGGCGAGGGGGCAAAAAAGCCCTCCAAGAACCAGGGGCCTCAAATCGAAACGCTCACGAGCGGCTGCCGGCGGCGGGAGGAGCGCCGAAGGCGCGCGCGCGGCGGTAGACATTCACGGCGGGCGCGACGTCGTCGTCAGCGACAAACGTCGGCCCGCCGTGAATGTCGTAACGCCGCTCAAATCAGCCGAGGTTCTTTTCCTTGATGAGCTGCTTCACGCCGTCCACGGAGCGGGTGCGGAGCTCCCAGCCGTTGACGAAGAGCGACGGCGTGCCGCGGACGTGGCCTTCCTTGGCGCCGAGCTCGGACTCCTTCTTGATGATGTCCTCGAACTTGGCGTCGTCGTCCTTGAGGGCCTTCTCGAACTTCTTCACGTCGACACCGACCTCACCCGCCCACTTGCTGTAGTTCTCGGGGGAGAGCTGGCGCTGGTTCTCGAAGAGCTTGCGCGAGAACTCCCAGAACTTGGCGTCGCCCGCGAGCTCGCGAACGGCCAGCGCCGCCTTGGACGCCGGGCGCGCGTTCTGGTGGAACGACAGCGGGAACTGCTTGTAGACGACGTTGACCTTGTCCTTCAGCTCGGGATCCGCCACGACTTCGCGGAGCATGGGCTCCACGCGCGAGCAGAACGGGCACTGGTAGTCGGACCAGATCATCAGCGTGATCTTCGCGTCCTTCTTGCCGAGCACCGGGCTGTCGCCGACGGGCAGGGTGTAGGCCGTGGTCTGCGGCGGCGGGGGCGCCGGACGCCGCGGGCTGGGGCCGCGCTTCTCGAGGGCCTCGACCTTCTTCTCGAGCTTCTCGATGCGCTCGACGAGCTCCTTGCTTCCGCCGCCGCCCGGGGGCTGGCAGGCGGCGAGGACGCCGAGGATGGAGGAGGTGATGATGAGCTTCTTCAGCATTGTCTTTTCCTTGTTGGTTGACTTGCGTACGAACGAAACGAGCGATGCGGGGTGCCGCACGCGGCGCACTGTCACCAGGCTGGCGCGCGGCGAGCGGCCTACGACGGCGGCACGCTGAAGCGGGCGTGGCCGTCGCGCAGCCCGCCGGCGCCGTCCGTCGGGGCGGCGGCGAGGACTCGCGCGAAGACGGGGGGCAGCCGGGCGCCGGACGCGGCGGCGGCCGCGGCCGCGGTGAACGCGGACGACGGCGGCGGCGCGGGCAGCGCGGGGGCGTCCTCGAAGTGCGCGCCGGAGCCCGCGTCGGCGAGCGCCGGGATGTCGATCTGACAGAGCAGCACGCCGGCGGTGGTGACGACGTACACGGCCGCGTCGGCGCAGCCAGCCGCGCCCCCCATGCTGACGCCGTCGGCGAGGGCGCAGGGCAGGATCACGCGCTCGGGCTCGGGCTCGGCGGCCGCGGGCTCGTCGGCGTCGGCGTCGGCCTTGCCTTCTTCACAGAGCTGAAACGCGTGCGCCGGCATCGCGAACGAAGCCACGGCGAGGGTGAGGCAGGCGCAAAGTGCGAGCCTGGTGAGCACGGCGACCCGGGTCTTAACAAACACGAACCGGATGCGCGAGGCCGATCGCAACCGGTAGAATGGGCCTGGATGCCCTTCACCGCCGAGGACATGGGGAACTACTTCGACGCCTACGGGTGGAAGTACGAGCGCCGGGAGGGCACCGTGTTCCGCACCGGCTTCGTCGGAGACACGGGCCACTACGACATCTGGCTGAAGGTGACCGACACCTGGGTCTATTTCGCCATCAACCCCTACGTGCCCCGCCCGACGGGGCGCTCCCACGGAGCCGGGACCCTGCACGCCATGCTCAAGGCCAACCACGAGCTGAACCTGGCCAAGTTCGCGGTCGACGACGACGGCGACCTGCTGTTGTCGGTGGAATTGCCCTGCGAGGGATTCTGCTACACGCACTTCGCCGACGCCCTCACGGCCCTCGCCCACTACGCGGACGACTACCGCGAGCGCATCGAAGAAGCCGTCGCCGCGGACGCCGCGGAGACCGTGTGACCCCATGAAGACCCAGGCGCGCGCGGCGCGGACGTCGGCGGCGGAGGTGGCGCGGTTCTTCCGTCGCTACGGCTGGAGCTTCGAGCGCCTCGAGGAGGACACGTTCCGCACCGGCTTCCGCGGCAAAAACGCCGCGTTCGTGGCGCTGGTGAGGGTGACGCCGCACTGGGTGGTGTTCACGGTGAACCCGCTGCTGCGCTGCCCCGAGGACGGCTTCGGCGTGGCCACGCTGCGCGCGCTGGCCATCGCCAACCAGCAAGCCAACCTCGCCAAGCTCGGCATCGACGACGACGGCGACGCCTTCATCAACGTCGAGCTCCCGTCCGAAGGCTTCGCGTTCTCCCACTTCGTCGCGGCGCTGGGCGCGCTCGCGCACTTCGCCGACACGTTCATCGTGATGCTGCTGCAAGCCAAGGCCATCGACGACAGGAACTGAAAGGCTGACGAAAATGCGGCTCGTAGCAGCACTCGGCGAAGCCGCCCACAAGGTGGCTCGCCGCGCGGAGTACGTGGCGAGGCACGTCGGCGCGCATCGGGCCAGCCCTCGTCGCCACTCGCGGCGCACGTTACGCGTCAGCCTCGCGCAGCGTCAGCAGTCGGGGTCGCTCGCGCACGTGCTGTCGCAGACGCCGTCGACGGCGGCGCAGGGGTCGGCGCCGGCGGCGAGGGGATCGTCCCACAGCTCGAGGTCGAGGCTCTCGTACGTGGTGGGCGTGGCGCCGAGACCGAAGGCGAGCGAGGTCACGAGGAGGTTCACGCCCGTGGCGGAGTTGGCGAGGTTTCGCCACTGGACGCCGGCGCCGATCTCGAGGCCCACGTGCGGGCCCTCGTATGACCCCAGCAACCCGCGCGCGCTGACGCCGCCGCCCTCGGGGAGATCGAACGGGTACTGCGCGCCGTCGAGCCTGGGCTCGAAGGAGGCGTCGGCGACGAGCCCGACCATGGTCCCATCGAGCCGCGCATCGAAGTCGTGCTCCTCGCCTTCGAGGTCGTGCACGAGGAGGGTGGCGTCTCCTTCGATGTGACCGACGCCGAGGCCGGCCTGCCACATGCCGAGGTCGACGAGCTGCGCGTCGGCGACGCTGAAGCCGAGCGGATCGCTCGGGTTCGCGCCGCAGCCGGCGCCGCTCGAGTCGGCGGGCGGCCGACAGCCGGCGAACAAGAGGCACAGGACAATCGCGCGTCTCATCGGCTCGGATTGTGCCCCGGGCCGCTCGTCGCGCAAGCGCGACATTCGTGTCGCTCCTTCGACGCGGCGGGCGGCGCCGGCGTCGACCACGCGCACCGACCGCGTCAGCCGAGCGCCGCGCGCCGGACGCGGTCGCGCACGGCGTCCCACGCGTCCCCGGCGGGGACGGCCTCGATGACGACGTCGGCGGCGCCGCTGCGCTCGAGCCGGTAGAGCGCCGCGTACAGCCCGCGCCCGTACCCGCCGACGTCGTCGGGGAGCACCTCGAGCGGCGCGACGCGCGTCCCGAGCGCCGCCCGCGTCGACGCGCGCACGAGGAGCGCCGCGGGGCCTGGCCAGGCGCCGGCGACGTCGTCTACGACGGCGACGCGCTTGCCGAGCGGCGCGTAGTGCCTGTGCCGCAGCCCCGGCGACGCCTCCTGCGGCGCGGCGCCGCTCCGATCGGGGGCCGGCGCGCGAACGTCGGGGAGCACCCGGCGCACCGCCTCGGCGGACAGCGCGCCCGGGCGAAGGATCACCGGCGCCGCTCCGCTCACGTCGACGACGGTGCTCTCGATCCCCTGCGCGCACGGGCCGCCGTCGACGACGGCGTCGATCCTCCCGTCGAGGCTCGCGAGCACGTCATCGGCCGTGGTCGGGCTCGGCCGCCCCGACGCGTTCGCCGACGGCGCCGCGAGCGGCTCGCCGAGCGCGGAGAGCACGCGCAGGAAGACGTCGTGCGCCGGCACGCGCACGGCGACCTTCGACAGGCCGGCGGTGACGACGTCGGAGACGATGCCGCTCTTGTCGGCGACGACGGTGATCGGGCCGGGCGCGAACGCCGCGAGCAGCGCGCGCGCGCGCCCCCGGGGCGGGGCGGCGGCGCTCTCGAAGCGCCACAGGGGCATCGCGTCCGCCGGCGACGCCACGTGGACGATCACGGGGTTGTCCTGCGGACGCCCCTTCGCGCGAAAGATGGCGCGAACGCACTCGTCGTCGAGCGCCCGGCCCGCGAGCCCGTACACGGTCTCGGTGGGCAGCGCCACGAGGCCGCCGGCGCGCAAGACGCGCACCACCTCGTCGAGGTCACCGGGCCCGAGCCTCCGCGTCTGCACCGGCTCGGTATACACGGGCGAGCCGACGTCCCCCAGCCGCCGTGACCGCGGCGCCGGCCGCCGCGGGGGCGCCGCTCAAATCGTCGTCGTCGCCTGGAGCCGGCCGCGCGCCCAGCCGTCGTGAGCGTCCATCCAGCGCACCGCGGCCCAGTACCAGCCGGCGGCCGCGTAGAAGGCGGCGCCCGCGAGGAACACCGGAGAGCCCATCAGCCCGACGAGCACGGTCCCCGTCGCGAGCAGCGCCGAGGCCAACGCATAGAACACGGCGGTGTTGCGCGAGTGGACCTGCCAGAGGCTGAGCCGCACCCAGAGCGGGCGCTCGGCGTCTCTTCGCGCGGGGATCAGGGTCGACGTGTCCATACCCTCGATGGTGGCACGCGGGCGCCGGCGCCTTCCATGCCCCGGTGTGCGATGCGTTGGCACCCGCCGCCGCTCCGGGTACACCGCGGCCGTGGTCTCCGTCGCCTACGTGCTCGCCGCCGGGCTCGGCACACGCCTGCGCCCCCTCACCGAGCAGCGGCCCAAGCCGCTCCTCGAGGTGTGTGGCACGCCGCTCGTGCACTTCGCGCTCGGCTTGCTCGAGCGCGCGGGCGTCCGCCGCGTCGGTCTCAATTCGCACTGGCTGCACCCGCGATTGCCCGACGCCCTCGGCGAGCGGTTCGGCGGCATGGAGATCGTCACCGTGCACGAGCCCGCCGTCCTCGGCACCGGCGGCGGCCTGCGCGGCCTGGCCAAGGCGCTGCCGGCGCCCGCCGGCGAGAAGGTGCTCGTCATGAACGCCGACGCGCTCATCGACGTCGACCTCGAGGCGCTCGTCGAGGCCGATCGCGAGGACGCGCTGGCCACGCTGGTGCTCAAGGAGACGCCCGACGTCGACGCCTACGGCGCCATCGGCACCGACGCCGCCGACCGCATCACCGACTTCGCCGGCCGCGCGCACACCGGGAGCGTGGTGCGCCGGCGCATGTTCTGCGGCGTCCACCTCGTCCACCCGCGCGCGTTCGAGGTGTTGCCCGACGTCACCGTCGAAGGCGGTGTGGCGCGCGGGCCGCAGTCGGGGATCAACGACGAGGGCTACCCGGTGTGGATGATGCGAGGCGAGGCGCTCTACGCCTTCGACACCACCGGGACCTTCTGCGACGTCGGCACCCCCGAGCGCCTGCTCGAAGCCAACCTCTCCGTCTTGAGCGGCGCGTGGAGCAGCAATCACCTGCGGCCGTTTGCGCGGCTCGAGGAGCGCGCGCCGCGGGTGTTCGTGTCGCCGCGCGCGCGGGTGCACCCGGACGCCGCGCTGGTCGCGCCCGTGCTCGTCGACGACGACGCCGAGGTCGGCGCCGGCGCGCGCGTGGCTTCGAGCGTGGTCGGCAAGCGCGCGCGCGTGGCCGCCGGCGCGCGCTTGAATCAAGTGGTGATTCAGTCGGACAGCAGCGTCGACGGCGACGTCGAGCGCGCCGTCCTTTTGAACCGCGCGGTGGGGCCAAACTCCCCGGGATCGCTCGTCGACAAGAACCGCAGTTGACCCCGAGGGGTCTCCTCGCTAACCCACACGCACTCTCGAATGGAGACCTCCGTGAAGCGCAACCGCAAGTCCCATGTGACCGTCACCGGTCGCTTGTTGTTCGCCGTCATCGCCGCGGGCGCCCTCGCCCTGGCCGGCTGCCCGAAGAAGGGTGACAGCGGGAGCGACAACGGCGGCTCGTCGCCGTCGAGCTCCCCAATGGCCCCGTCGCCCGCGTCAACGGCGAAGACATCCCGCGCGCCGACTTCGAGAAGCAGATGGAGCGCACCCGCGCCCGCTTCCAGCGCGCCGGGCGGCAAATCGCGCCCGCGCTCGAGAGCCGGCTGAAGGAGAACCTCATCCGCAAGCTCGTCGAGGAAGAGCTCATCGCGCAGAAGGCCAAGGCCGAAGGCGTGAGCCTGGACAAGGCGGAGATCGACGCCAAGCTCACGGAGCACAAGGGCCGCTTCGGCTCGGACAAGGCGTTCCAGTCGTTCCTCGAGCGCACGCAGCAGTCCGAGGCGGACGTCCGCTCCGACCTCGAGAAGAACCTGCTTCGCGACAAGCTCTTCGCCAAGCTCCTCTCCGGGCAGGAGCCCACCGAGGACGACGCCAAGAAGTACTACGACGAGAACAAGGACAAGTATAAGCAGCGCGAGCAGATCAACGCGCAGCACATCCTGTTCAAGATCGACAAGACCACGTCGGACGCGGACAAGAAGAAGAAGCTCTCCGAGGCCAAGAAGGTCCTGGCCGAGGCCAAGAAGCCCGGCGCTGACTTCGCCGCGCTCGCCAAGAAGTACAGCGAGGGCCCCACCGCGCAGCGCGGCGGCGACCTCGGCACCTTCTCGCGCGGCCGCATGGTGAAGCAGTTCGAAGACGCGGCCTTCGCCGCCAAGCCGGGCGAGATCGTCGGGCCGGTGGAGACGCAGTTCGGCTACCACATCATCAAGGTCAACTCGAAGAACCCCGAGGTGCAGCGCCCGTACGACGAGGTGAAGGACTCCATCCTCACGAGCCTCAAGGCGCGGCAGAAGTCCAAGGCCACCCGTGAGCTGCTCGACAAGCTGAAGGCCGACGCCAAGATCGAGAATCCTCGAGCCCGGCGTCTCCATCGAGCCCCGCCGGCCGACCATGATGGGCGGCAAGCCCGTGGTCCCCGCGGACCTCGACAACGTGCGCGCGCAGGCCAAGAAGGCCGCCGAGGCCGCCAAGGATTCCTCCGGCTCGAAATGACCCGGAGCGGGCGCGCGCTCGTCGTGGGGCGCGCCCCTGTGGCGGCGCGCGCGCTGCGCGCGAGCTGTGCGTGCCTCGCGCTCGCCTCGTGCGCGTCGGCGCAGACCGCGGGCGGCGGCGCCGCCACCACCGGGGTCGAGCCCGTCGACATCGACCCCATCCTCCTCGACGAGACCGTCGGCCTCACCGCCGAGCTGATCCGCGCGCACGCGGTGAACCCGCCCGGTGAGGAGAAGCGCGTCGTCGACGTCCTCGCCGCCACGCTGCAGGACGCCGGCCTCGACGTCGTCACCGCGCCCTTCGGCGGCGATGCCCGGCGCGCCAACCTCAAGGCCGTCCTGCACGGACGCGATCCGACGGCGCCGCCGCTGCTGCTGCTCGGCCACAGCGACGTCGTCCCCGCCGACGCCGCCGAGTGGTCGGTGCCGCCCTTCGACGGCGCCATCCAGGGCGGCCGGCTCATCGGCCGCGGCGCCTTCGACATGCTCTCCATGGACGCCCTCGAGGCGTTGACGCTGGTCGCCCTCAAGCGCGGCGGCACGACGCTCGAGCGCGACGTCGTCCTCGTCATCGAGGGCGACGAGGAGGTCGGCGGCGAGGGCATGAAGCAGGCGCTCGTCGACTGGCCCGAGCTGAAGAAGGCAGCCTTCGCGCTCACCGAAGGCGGCGCGTTCCTCGAGAGCTACCTGCGGCCGGGCGAGGACCTCGCCGCCGTCGCCGTCGCCGAGAAGGGTCTGTTCCAGTTCTCGCTCACCGCGCACGGCAAGAGCGGCCACGGCAGCACCCCCGTCGACGACGCCGCGCCGGACCGCATCATCCGCGCCGCCGCCCGCGTCCTCGACCGCGACGTCCGGTTCACCATCACGCCCATCGCCGCGCGCCAGCTCGCGGACATCGGCGCCGCGCACGGCGGCATCGAGGGCGTCGTGTTGTCGTCGCCGGCGCTGGCCAAGGCCTTCGCGCGCCCGCTCCTCGACGCCACGCCGTCGTCGGCCGCGCTGTTTCGCGACACCTGCTCGCTCACCGTGCTCGACGCCGGGCAGAAGCGAAACGTCATCCCCGGCACCGCCAGCGCCACCTTCGACTGCCGCCTGTTGCCCGGCACCGACCCCCACGCCTTCCGCGATCGCATGCTCGCCATCGTCGACGACCCGCGCGTGGACCTCACCGTCCTCGAGGCCGCGCCCGCGAGCGGCTCGGCTCCGGACAGCCCCGTCGTCGACGCGCTGCGCGCGCGCATCAAGCGCGAGATCCCCGGCGCCGCCGTCGTCGCCACGCTCTCCAAGGCCGCCACCGACTGCCGCTTCGTGCGCAAGGCCGGCGTCCCCTGCTACGGCTTCATCCCCATCCTCATCACCCGCGAGGAGCTCGACGCCGTGCACGGCAAGGACGAGTCCGTCCGCACCGAAGAGCTCGCCAAGGCCCTGCCCCGCCTGGTCGACGTCGTCGCCGCCCTCGCCACGGTGGCGCCCACGACGGCGCCGGGCGCGGCGCGCTCCTCGCCGCCGGGGTCCCCGTGAACCCCGCCGCCCACGGCTTCCTGCTCGACCCCGACGTGATCTTCTTGAACCACGGGTCCTTCGGGTCCTGCCCCCGCGTCGTGCTCGACGAGCAGGCGCGCCTGCGCGAGCGCATGGAGCGCGAGCCCATGCGGCTCCTGCTGCGCGACCTCGAGGGGCTGCTCGACGATGCCCGCGCGCGCCTCGCCGCGTTCGTGAACGCGCCGCCGGCGTCGCTCGCGTTCGTGCCGAACGCCACCACCGGCGTGAACGCCGTGCTCGGCTCCTTCCCGCTCTCCGCCGGCGACGAGCTCCTCGTCACCGACCACGAGTACAACGCCTGCCGCAACGCCCTCGACCGCGCCGCCGCCGGCGCCGGCGCCGGCGTCAACGTCGTGTCGCTGCCGCTGCCGCTCACGAAGGACGCGGTGGTTCACGCGGTGCTCGCCGCCGTCACGCCGAGGACGCGCCTCGCGCTCCTCGATCACGTCACCAGCCCCACCGCCGCCGTGCTCCCGCTCGAGCACATCGTCCCCGCGCTCGAGGCGCGCGGCGTCGCCGTCCTCGTCGACGGCGCACACGCCCCCGGGATGATCCCCCTCGACGTCACCGCGCTCGGCGCGTCGTTTTACACGGGCAACTGCCACAAGTGGCTGTGCGCGCCCAAGGGCGCGGGCTTCCTCGCGGTCCGCCCCGATCGCGCCGCCGGCGTGCGCCCCGTGGTCACCAGCCACGGCGCCAACTCTCCGCGCACGGACCGCGCGCGTTTCCTCCTCGAGTTCGACTGGACCGGCACCGGCGACTTCACCGCGTATCTGTGCGTCCCCGCCGCCCTCGACTTCCTCGCCGCCCTCCTGCCCGGCGGCGTCTCCGCCGTCATGGCGGCAAACCACGCGCGCGCCCTCGAGGGCGGGCGCATCGTCGCCGAGGCGCTCGGCGTCGAGCCCACCTGTGCCGGGGACATGGCCGGTTCCATGCGCGCCGTCGCGCTCCCCGACGACGGCCGCGGCCCCACGTCGGCGCTCGCCCTCGACGACCCGCTGCAGCGGCGGCTCTTCGAGGAGCACCGCGTCGAGGTGCCCGTGTTCCCCTTCGGCGGCCGGCGGCTGCTGCGCGTCTCGGCGCAGGTCTACAACGAGCGCAGCGACTACGAGGCCCTCGCCCGCGCGCTCCGCCCCGCCTGAGCACCCGGCGCCGGATCGCCGGGCGGCGGCTTGTCCGCCGCCGTCGACGGCGTAGGCTCCCGCCCGTGAGCGACGACGCCTTGCCCGAGCCCCTCGAGCGGTTCCGCCTGTGGTGGAGCGAGCGGAAGGCGCTCGACCCGACGGAGATCGCGGCGGCGATGGTGCTGTCGTCGGTGGACGACCGCGGCCGCCCGTCGTCGCGCGTGGTGCTCTTGCGCGGCTTCGACGCGCGGGGCTTCGCGTTCTACACGAACCTCGAGTCGCGCAAGGCGCGCGAGCTGCTCGCGCACCCCTTCGCCGCGCTCAACTTCCACTGGCCCGCGCTCAACCCCGACAATCGCGGGCGCCAGGTCCGCGTCGAGGGCGCCGTCGAGGCCGTCAGCGACGCCGAGTCCGACGCCTACTTCGCCGGCCGCCACCGCGACTCCCAGCTCGGGGCGTGGGCCTCCGACCAGTCGCGGCCGCTCGCCAGCGCGGACGCGCTCGCGGCGCGCGTCGAAGAGCTGCGCGGGCGCTTCGCGGGCGCGCCCGTGCCGCGACCGCCGCACTGGGGCGGGCTGCGGGTGGTGCCCGACGCGCTCGAGCTCTGGCAGGAGGGCGCCTTTCGGCTGCACAGCCGGGAGCGCTACGAGCGCCGCGGGGACGCCTGGTCGCGGACGCTCCTGTACCCGTAAGACCTACATCAAGATCCCCGAAACACACAGGAAACCCCTCCGTCATTTGGGCGATACTCGTCCCGACCACCCCGTCGCGCGCCCGCCGTGGCGCGCGCAACCACGGAGGGAACCCCATCATGGCCGTTACGCTGAACAAGGACCCCAAGGCGCTCGCGCGCGAGCTCAACAAATTCGTCACCGACGCCGGGGGCAAGGAGATCCCCGGGCTCGACAACCTGGACCCCAAGGAGCTCATCCAGATCCGGGATGGGCTGCGGCAGTTCCTCGACAATTTCGACCAGGCCGGCCAGAAGGACCCGCAGCTCGCCAAGCTGGCGGACACGGCGGCGGTGAAGTCCCTCCGCCAGCTCGCCCAGATCGCGAGCCAGAAGGTGGACCAGGCCGCGGTCGCCAACACCGCGCAGACGCAGCAGGGGCTCGCGGCCAACAAGAAGCTGAGCGCCGACGACGTCGCCGCCGGCAACCAGGACATCGCCAACCTGCAGGCGCAGGTGGCGCAGCAGAAGCTCGCGGTGTCGCAGCAGAAGGTGCAGCTCCAGGGCGAGGTGCAAAAGCTCGAGGCCAACCCCAACCGCACGCCCGCCGAGGAGGCGCTGCTCGCGGGCAAGCGCACGCAGCTGCAGGTGCTGGGCGGCATCGACCAGAACCTCGACGTCAAAAAGCAGGGCCTCGAGGCGGCGCAGCTCGCGCTCAGCGACGGCGTGCTCACCGGCAGCGAGGCCAAGGACCTCCAGACCATCCAGCGCGCCGTGCTCCAGAAGGACCAGATGCTCGGCCAGCTCGGCGCGCAGGCCGATCAGCTCGTCGGGCACGCGCAGGCGCTGTCGGCGGCGCCCTACGCCCAAAACGGCTCCAACTTCGACCCGATGGCGCTCAACCAGGTGGCCACCTCGGCCATCCTCGCGTCGGCGATGCAGGCCAACGGTCTGCCGGGCATCACCGCGCCGGGCAGCAACAGCCTCCAGAACCTCCAGAACCTGATCGGCAACGCCGGCGGCTTCGCCAACACCGGCGTCGCCAACACCGCGCAGAACTTCCAGCGCGCGGGCGCGCTGAGCACGCCCTCGCGCATCGGTGACGACGCCAGCCTCGGCACCGACGCCAACCTGGCTTCGCTCACCGCGGCCGGCGGCGGCGGCGGCTTCTTCGAGGACCGCGTCTTCGCCATCATGTGCAAGGTCGTCGAGGACTTCCAAAAGCAGATCGAGCAGCGCCTCGAGAAGCTCCAGCAGCAGGCCCAGGACGCCGAGAGCGGCGGGGGCAAGGGCGGCGGCGGCAAGGGCGGCGGCCTCGGCGGCATCATCGGCGGCGTCGCGGGCACCGCGCTCGGCGGCCCCGTCGGCGGCATGGTCGGCAAGGCGGTCGGCGGCGCGGTCGGCGGCGCGGTCGACGGCGGCGGCAAGGGCGGCGCCGGCGGCGCCAGCGGCGGCAACGGTCAGGAGAGCCGCAACATCGAGTTCGAGAAGATCAAGTACGACATGCAGAAGCTCAGCCAGATGCAGCAGGCCATGTCGAACATCTTGAACACGATGGACGACCTCGCCAAGAACGCCATCCGCCACATCAAGGCGGGCTGATGACGTTCGCGCACGGCGCTGCCGCCCGCTCGACGGCGCGGCGGCAGTGCCCGTAGGATGCCGGCGATGGCGAAACCCCCGGCACCCGGCAGCGGCAAGGGGCGCCCCTCGGGCGCGCCGGGGAAGCACTCCGAGCAACGGCAGAGCGACGCGCGGCAGACCTCTCTCGAGGCCGGCCGCGCGTTGCAGCGCTTGCTCGACTCCGCGCCCGCGGCGCAGGTGGCCAAGAACCTCGACCCCGCCACCGCCAAGAACGCGGAGCGCGCGCTGGAGATGGCATCGAGCCTCGAGGTGCACGTCCCCGTCGGGCGCGTCACGGACGCCGACATCGAGCGCCGCATCGAGGACATCCGCCAGACGCTGTCGTGGGTGCAGCCGCGCGCGTACGGCGAGCACCTTCAGCCGGGCGACGAGGTGCTGCTGGACCTCCTCGGCTACATGAACGGCGACGTGTTCCTGGCCCACACGGACACCTGGTACACGCTGGTCCCCAACCGCTTCCTGCCGGGGCTGTTCGAGTCGCTCGTCGGCGCCAAGGTGCCGGACCACCGCATCGTCCACGTGAAGCTCCCCGACGACTACCCCGTCACGCTGCAGGCGGGGCGCACCGCGGTGTTCGCCGTCAGCATCAAGCAGGGACGCGGGCGCAAGCTGCCGGACCCCGAGGACCCGGCGTTCCTCCCGTTCGTGAACCGCGGCGTGAAGACGCTCGACGACTTGCGCGAGCAGATCAAGCACGAGCTCGTCACGGAGCGCGCGCAGCAGATGGTGGAGCACGCCAAGCTCCTCCTGCTGCGCGAGCTCTACATGAAGTGCATGGACGACGAGGTCCCGATGATGCTCGTCGACGAGGAGCTCACGCGGCGTTGGCGTGACTTCCAGGGCGAGCCGCTCATCCGCCAGGGCGTGTCCATCGAGGAGCAGAAGAAGTCGGCGGAGTCGTTCGCCGCGGACCAGAACAACCGCAGCGAGGCGCGCCGCACCATCTGGGAGTACCGCATCCTCGAGGCCATCGCGGCGCACCACGGCATCGAGGTCAGCGAGGCCAGCCTGCGCCCCGTCCTCGTCGGCATCTTCGGCCCCGACGTCGACCTCGACGGGCTGCTGTACAAAAACCCCGGCCTGCACAAGGACCTGGTGAAGGGCATGCGCATGCGCCGCGCGTGCGACGTGCTCTTGAAGAAGGCCAAGGTCTACTTCGACGCGCCGCCGACGCCGCCGGACAAGGCGTACAAGCCGCTCATCCCCGCCCGCGAGCGCCCCAAGACCGAGGAGCGCCTGGTCTTCACCGCCGCCCGCGGCCTCAAGCGCCCGCCCTCCAAGGGCCCGCCCCGCAAGTAGCCTGCGTCTCACCGAGGCGAGCGTCGGACGAGACGATGGAATTTCATCGTCTTATCGAGCGCACCTTCCGTCGACAATTTTCGTCTCACCGTATGAGACGATGATTTACATTTCGTCTCATGGCGGTATCATCGAGCCGTGGAGGAGACGGTGCTGCGCCTCGCGAGCAAGGAGGGCCCCCTCACCGGGGACCAGGTGGAGGGCGCGCTCGGCGTCTCCCGCGCCACGGCCCGCCGCGTGCTCAAGGCCCTCGTCGACGCAGGGAGCCTGACGCGCCTGGGGAGCGGGCGCGCCACCCGCTACGTGCTCGCTCCCCGGCAGTTCCATTGGCCGCGCCCGGCGCTCGACGAGCACGAGGCATGGAAGCAGATCGAGCCCGTCTTCGCGGGCTCGACCACGCTGTCGCCCGAAGAGCTCCGGACGGTCAACTACTGCGTGACGGAGATGCTCAACAACGCGCACGACCACAGCGCCGGGGCGAACGTCGACGTCGCGGTGCGGTTCGCCCGCGGTGTCGTCGAGATCGAGATCGTCGATGACGGCGTCGGCGTGTTCGAGCGCATCCGCGACGTCCACGGCCTGGCGACGCTCGAGGACGCCGTGGTGCAGCTCGAGAAGGGCAAGCTCACGTCGGCGCCGGATCGGCACAGCGGAGAGGGCATCTTCTTCACGTCCAAGGCGGTCGCACGGTTTCGCCTCGAGAGCGACGGGCTGGCGTGGCTGGTGGACAACGAGATCGACGATCGATCGATCGTCGCGCTCGAGCGCCGCCGGGTCGGGACGCGTGTGGTCCTCGAGCTCGTGCCCGGCGAGGTCAAGCCCGTCGAGCAGGTCTTCGCCCCGTGGACCGGCGCCGAGGGCGGCTTCACGACGACGCGGACGACGGTGAAGCTGCTCGTGCACGGTGACACGCTCATCTCGCGCTCGGAGGCGAAGCGCGCCGTCTCCGGGCTGGAGCGCTTCCGCGAGGTGCTCTTCGACTTCGAGGGCGTGACCGCGGTCGGGCAGGGGTTCGTCGACGAGGTGTTCCGCGTCTTCGCGGTCGCCCACCCCGCGATCCGGTTGCGCGCGACGAACATGAGCCCGGCCGTGGCGTTCATGGTGAGCCGGGCCCGGCCTCGGCTGGTCGACGACGCCGAAGCGCGCGCGCACCTCTCTGCGCGGTACCGCGTGGCGTGCGCGCGCCTCGATCTGCTCGCGCACTGCACCTCCAAGGACGACGCCATCCTCCTCGCGACCTCCGCGGCGTTCGGCGTCCTCCGCGTCGACGGCGGCTCCGGCGACGGCGGGGCGCGCTTCAACGACATCGTCGAGCCGCGGCTCGTGGGCGACCTCGGCGCCGCGTGGGCGCTCGCCGAGCGCTCGCTCCGCCTCGACGACGTCGCCCTCGCTGAGACGCTCCTGTGGCGCGTCGAGACCATCGCGCGGGGCATCGTCGAGCGCATCGCGGAGCGGCGGGAGCTGTGGACGTGGTTCGACAGCGATGACCACCTCGCCGCGTTCTGGGCGCTCGACGGGGCCGAGCGCCGGCGCCTGTGGGGTCCGCGTGTCGCGGTCGCCCCTGGCGCGTGACGGCGGACGCGATCAGCCCTTGCCGTTCTTGGCCATCAGCGCTTCGTCCACCAGCGAGAGCACCTGCTCGAAGCGGAACGGCTTGGAGATGACGAGGTCGACGCCGTGGCTGCGGGCCTTCTCGGCGTCGAGCGTGGCGCCCCAGCCGGTGACGAGGCCGACGGGGAGGTTGGGGCGGATCTTCTTTATCTCGCTGGCCACCTCGTAGCCGTTCATGCCCGGGAGGCCGAGGTCGGTGAAGACGAGGTCGAAGGAGTCGTTCTCACGCAGGCGATGGAGCGCCTCGGCGCCGTCGGCGGCGGTGACCACCTCGTGGTCGCCGTTCATCAAGATCTCGGCGAGGATCTCGCGGATGTTCTGCTCGTCGTCGACGACGAGGACGCGGGCCTTGCCCTGGGACAGCGCGTGCGGCGCCTTCTTGGCCTCGGCCTTCTTCTGCGGCTCGTGCCAACGCGGGAACGTGAGGATGAACGTGGTGCCGTGGTTCGGCCCGCTCATCTCGCTCTTCACGTCGACGTCGCCGCCGTGGCGGCGCACGATGGAGAGGCTCACCGAGAGGCCGAGGCCGGTGCCGCGCTCGTCCTTGGTAGTGAAATACGGGTCGAAGATGCGGTGCACGATCTCCTGCGGCATCCCGGTGCCGGCGTCGCGCACGCGCAGCTCGCACAGATCGCCGAGCACCCGGGTGGACAGCACGATGCGGCCGCCCTTGGGCATGGCGTCGACGGCGTTGTGCACGAGGTTCACCAGCACCTCGCGGAGCTGGTGCGGGTTGCCGGCGACCACCGCCTCGTCCCCGGAGGGCTCCACCACCACGGCGATGGGGCGGCCCTCGCGCGCGGGCAGGTCGCGCCAGCGCGGCTGCGTGAGGTCGACGACGTCCTGCACGATCTCGTCGAGGTCGACGGCGACGAAGTCGTCGATCTTGTCCTGCCGCCCGATCTCCTGGATGCGCCGGACGGTCTCCGCGCCGTCCACCGCCGCCTTCTCGATGATGTCGGCGTGCTTGAGCAGCGCCGGATCGCGCAACTGCGACTTCAGGAGCTGCACGCGCCCGAGGATGGAGCCGAGGATGTTGTTGAAGTCGTGGGCGACGCCGTGGGCGATGAGGCCGATGGCGTTGAGCTTCTCGCTCTCGACGAGCTTGTCCTGCGCGGCCTCCAGGTCTTCGAGCGCCTTGTTGCGCGCCGCGAACAGCTCCGCGTTCTTGGTGGCGATGGCCACGTGCATACCGATGGATGACAAGACCCCGAGGTCCTGCGACGACAGCGGCTCCGCCTCCGCCCAGCCGAGCCACAGGGCGGCGACCGGCTCACCGTCCTGGATGACGGGCACGGCGACGCCCGTGCCCACGCCTTGCTCGAAGAGGACCTCCTCGTAGGGCAACAAGCGCACGGGCTTCCCCGTGAAGGGATCGATGCTGACGTCGCCGACGCCGCTCGGCGGACGCACGCGCTGGACCGGCGTGCGCTCCGACAGGCAGAGGCCCATGATGGTGTCCTCGACGAGGATGGGCGGCGCGCTCACGGGCTCGCCCTCGTCGAGGACGTGCAGCGGGACGAAGAAGCGCTTTGCCTCGTCGAGCCGCGCGATCAGGACGCGCATGGCGCCGAACAGGTGGTGGACGCTGCGCGCCACCGTGAGCGCCACCTCGTTCATGTCGAGGGTGGACGCGAGCGCCACGGCGATCTCGTCGAGGGCGACGAGCTTCTTGACCGCGCTGCGCTCGGCCTCGAGCAGCGACGCCTTCTCGACGGCGTTCCCGAGCAGCGTGCCGATGCTGATCATCAGCTCGCGGTCGGCGTCGGTGGGCCTCCTGCCCCGCGCGAGGAAGACGAAGGCGGCGCCGAGGACCTCGTTGCGCACCTCCTTGCCGTCCACCGCCGCGCGCGCCTTCAGGGGCACGACGAGGCAGCCGCCGAAGCGCGAGGCGCGCACGACGTCGACGGCGACGCGGTCGTCAACGGAGAGGTCGTCGACGACCTGCACCTCGCCGGTGCGCACCGCGTGGGCGAGCAGGCTCTGGGCGTCGAGGGGCATGTCGGCGAGCGCGCGGGTGACGCGGTCATCGAGGCCCTGGGAGAAGCGCAGCACCAGCGAGCGCTCGTCGGGCGCGAGCAGCGTGATGCCGGCGGCCTCGGCGCCGAGGATGGCGGCGATCTGCCTGCAGCCCTGCGCCAGGGTCTCGTCGAGGGCGACGGCCTGGTTGATGGACGTGGCGACGTCGTTGAGCAGGGCGAGCTCGCGGTTCTTTCGGACGAGCTGGCTCTCGAAGCGCTTGCGCTCCGTGATGTCCTGCATGATGCCGAGCGCGCCGCTCTTGCTCTCGAACCCGGTGCCCGCGGCGGGCTCGTCGAGCTCGATGTAGGAGATGGAGACCTGGGCGTCGAAGCGCTCACCTCCCTTGCGCATCGCCACGAATTCATAGCGCGGCTCGACGGGGAGCCCGGCGGCCACGCGGCGGCTGCGCTCGGCGAGGAACGCGCGGCTCTCGGGCGCGGTGATCAGCTCGGCGATGTTGAAGTCGTCGGCGACGAGCTCGTCGGCGGTGTAGCCGACCATGCGTTGGAAGCGGCGGTTGGTGTAGAGGAAGCGGCCGTCGCGGATGATGTAGATGCCGTCGTTGCTGTTGTCGACGAGCATGCGGAACTGACGGCTGGCCTGATCGAGCTTGGCCTCGAGGACGTCGCGCATCATCAACCGGTCGACGAGCGCGATGAACGGCTGGAGCGCGAGCGTGGGCGGGACGACGTGGCCGATCGCCCCCGCCTGGGCCACGAGGGCGCGGCGGGAGTCGGCGGGATCGTCGAACAGCACGATGGCCTGGGGGATGGAGCCGAAGGCGCCGAGCTCCCGCAGGATGGACGCGCCGGCCGTCTCGTCGATGCGGCGCGAGAGCACGAGCAGGCTCACCGCCTGCGTGGCGCACGCGTCGACGATCTCCGAGCGCTCATGGCAGAGCCGCACCGACAGGCGCGGCGAATGATCGAGCAGCGTCGCGTGGAGCGCGTGCGCCACCGGATCGTCCGCGAGGGCAAGGAGGACGAGGGGAGGAGAGCTCACGTCGTGGGCTAACGATGAATGGTTCCGAGGCGCGGGGCAAGTACAGGGCCGGCGGTCGTCTCGGTCCCGCCCCCGCCGAGATCTTGCGTGCCCCGGGCGGCGGAGGCGGGCTATGCACGAGCCGTGGAACGGCTGCACCTCGACCTGTCCGCGGGCGCGCGCGCCGACATGATCGCCGCCGCGCTCCTGGCGCTCGCCCCCGACGCGGGCGCCCACGCCGCCCACGCCGCGCTCGCTGCGCTCGGGCTCGACGCCCGCGTCGCCGTCGAGCCTGCGCGCCGGGCGGGCCTGGCGGCCGTGCGCGCGCGCCTCGTCGTCGACGGGGCGGAGCTGCCCGGGAGCGGCCCCGGCCATGGGGAGCCCCGGCGGGCGGGGACCGGGGCGGCCGCGGGGGCGCGGCGCCCGGCCGGGGGGCGGCACGCGGCGCAGAAGCCCCGCATGATGCGCTCCGGCCGCGTCCCCGACGACACCGCGGCCAGCGCCGCCGGCGTCGAGGACGGCGGCGGCGGCCTCGGCGGCATCGCCGTCAACCGGCAGGAGCCGCCGCAGCGCACCCGCGGACAGCCGCCGCCGGCCGCCGCGTGGCTCGCCGGCGCCGACGCGCGCATGAGCGACGTCGTCGACGCGCTCAAGGCGTCGGCCCTGCCGCCGGTGGCCAAGGCGCTCGCCGTCAAGGCCGCGCGGCGCGCCGCCGACGCGCTCGAGGCCGTCACCGCCCCCCGGCCCGGCGCCGCCCCATCCGCGCGGCGTGCGTCCGCCTCGCCGCTGCTCCACGGGCCGCACGCGGCGCGCCTCGCCTGCGACCTCGCCGTGTGCGCCGCCCTGGTCGACGCCCTGTCGCCCGCCTCGGTGAGCGCGTCGCCGGTCGCGGTGTCGAGCGGCGCCGTCGACGACGAGGGCGTCGCGGGGGCCGCCGCCTGGCCCGCGCCGTCGCCGTGGCTCCTCGAGGTGCTCGCCGGCGTCCCCGTCGTCGAGCGCGATCTGCCCTACGCCCCGAGCGACGTCGCCGGCGCCGCCTTCGCGTGGAGCTGCGTGCACCGCTTCGGCGCGCGCGGCGTGTCGTCGTCGACCCGCCAGGGCGTCGGGGCGGGCGCCGTCGACGACCCCGGCCGCGCCGCCGTCGCCCGCGCCTTGCTGGGCCCGCCCACGTGGGTGAAGACCCGGGCGGGCGAGCGCGCCGTCGACGCCGCCGTGCAGATCGAGGCCCGCCTGCCCCTCGACGTCGACCGCCCCGGCCTCGGCCGCGCGCTGGCCGCGCTCGCGCTGCCCGCTTGCGCGCCCGCGGTCGTCGACGCTTCGGGCCTCGACGGCGCGCGCTTCGCATGTGTGCACATGGCGCTCGACGGCCACCGCGCCGACGACGCCGCGCGGATCTTGTGGCGCGCCGGCGCCGTCGACGTGAGGCTGCAATGGATCGAGCTGCGCACCGCCGGGGTCATGGAGGTGACCGTTCCGGTCGGCCGCGGTAGAACCAAGGCGAGCGTCAGGGTGCGCGTCGTCAAAGACGACGTCGGCGTCGCTCGCGTCGAGCCAGACGTCGAGGACGTGCGGGCGGCTGCGCACAAGCAGCGCGCGGCGGTGCAGGCGGTGGCGGCGGAGGCGGTCGCGGCGTGGGAGCGGTTGGCGGCAAAGAAGCACGAGGCGAAGAAGGATCGCGATGAGCAGACCTGAGGACGAGGCGAGCGGGTTCGAGGAGGAGAAGACCTCTCCCGAGGTGGTGCGCACGCGCGCCCACGGCGCCCAGCGTGTCCTCGAGGAGCTGAACCCCATCGCCGTCGTCGCCGTCACCGATCGCGTGCGGCGCCGCCGGGTGGTGGAGCTGCTGTGGGCCGACGGCTGGAACGCCGTCGAGGCCCGCGAGCCCGACGAGCTCGTCGAGATTTGCCGCACGCTGGCGCCGCACATCGCGCTCATCGAGGCCGAGATGCAGATGGCCGACGGCACCCCCGTCGGCGAGATGCTGCGCCAGGTGCGCCCCGACGCCGCCGTGCGCGTCATCGGGCTCCTGTCGCACGCGGCGTCGAGCAACATCGCCTCCGCGCTCGCCGACGGCTTCGACGACTTCGTCAGCGACCCCGACAACGAGGTCGAGGTCCTCGCGCGCGCCACCGCCAACCTCCGTGCGGCGCGCAACCTCGGCGAGATCCACAAGCAGCGGCGCGACTCCGCGCTGCTCCTCGAGCTCAGCCAGACGCTGGCGTCGTCTTTGGACATGCAGCTCATCCTGCACACCGTCAGCCGCCTCATCGCCGAGGTCATCGCGCTCGAGCGCTGCTCCATCGTGCTGCTCGACCCGGACCACGACGACGCGGTGATGGTGGCGGCCTCGGAAGATCGCGCGGTGAAAGACCTGCGCATCAAGCTGTCGAACTATCCCGAGCTCAAGCGCTGCGTGGAGAGCGCCGCCCCCGTCCTCATCGACGACGCCACCAACGAGCCGCTGCTCATCGGCGTGCAAAAGACCATGGCGGAGAAGAACATCCGCACCATGGCGCTGTTCCCCGTGGTTTTCGAGGAGCGCGTCACCGGCGTCTTGTTCCTCCGCTCCACCAAGCCCGCGCGCAAGCTGCTCGACACCGAGGTGCAGTTCGGGCAGACCGTCGCCTCCGCCTGCGCCGTCGCCATCAGGAACGCGCGCCTCTTCGATCAGTTCCGCGACCAGACCGAGCGCATCAACTCCATGCGCATGCTCGCGGAGCGCCAGACCGAGGCGCTCAAGAAGTACCAGGACTTCTTCGAGTACGCCGCCGACGGCATGGCCATCATCGACGCCGACGGCTGCGTCCTCTACGTGAACAAAGAGGGCCGGCGCCTGCTCGGGCGCACGCGGGACGACCTGTTGCAGCTCCGCTTCCAGGAGCTCTTGTTGGAGGAGTCGCAGTCGCGCTGGCAGGACGTCGTGGACCAGGTGCGCCACGGGCGCTTCAAGCGCTCCTTCGACGTGTACGTCGGCCGCGGCGACGGCAACGAGCGCGTGTTCTCCTTGAGCGCCGGCGGCGGCGGCCAGGAGACGGGCCTCATCATCGTGTCCTTCCGCGACGTCACCGAGACGCGCGAGATGGAGGGCGAGCTCCGCACCACCAAGGAGTTCCTCGAAAACCTCATCGACAACTCCGTCGACGCGATCGTGGCCGCCGACATGAACGGCAACATCATGCTGTTCAACAAGGGCGCCGAGGCCCTCTACGGCTACGACGCCGAGGAGGTCATCGGCCGCATGCACGTGAGCCAGCTCTACCCGGTGAGCGTGGCCACCGAGGTCATGCGCAAGCTGCGCGACGAGCGCTGGGGAGGGCGCGGGCGCCTCGAGGCGTCCCGGCGGGAGATCGTGACGGCCACCGGCGACGTGGTGCCGGTGAGCATGACGGCCTCCATCATCTACGAGGACGGCGACGAGGTCGCCACCGTCGGCGTGTACACCGACTTGCGCGATCGCATGGCCGTGGAGCGGCAGCTCGCCGAGGCGCGCGACCAGCTCACCAAGACCGAGAAGGCGCGCGTGGCGGCCGAGCTCGCGGGCATGGCCGCGCACGAGCTCAACCAGCCGCTCACGTCGGTGCTCGGCTACGCCGACATGTTGAAGAACCGCATCGCGGAGACCGACGAGCGCCTGCGCCGCCCGGTGGACACCATCTTCCTGCAGGCCGAGCGCATGGCCGAGATCGTGCGCAAGATCGGCCGCATCACCAAGTACGAGACCACGCGCTACGGCCTCAACACCGACATGATCGATCTCAAGCGCGCGAGCGAGGACGCCGCCGGCGTCCTCGAGGCGCTGCCGTCCACCACGCCGCCCACCGGCCTCCCCGGTCCGGCGCGCGAGGAGGGGCAGCGCTCGGACCCCTCGTTGATGGCCGCGCTCGCGAGCGTGCCCGCGCGAAGCTCGCCGGCCCCGGGCGCCGACCCGCGCGCGGCGGTGGTGCGCATGGACACCGTCGACGAGGAGCCCGCGGGGTACGAGCGCAACCTGCGCGAGCGCGAGCGGCGGATGCGGGCGCAGGACGAAGAGCAGACGGTGCGCAACTCCCCCGCCCCCGCCGGCGCGCCCATGCCCCGCTCGGTCGCCTTGTCGGGCACCGTCGTCGACGCCAACGACGAGAGCGACGACCACACCAACCCGGGCGTCAAGATCAGCGACCTCCACCGGAAGAAGTAGGCCGCCCCCGCGCGCGACGAGGGCGCGCCGTCGCCGAAGCAGGCCTCGCTACACGTGGACGATCGACACCGTCGGCTCCACCTGCCCGTCGGCGCCCGCGTCCCACACGAGCAGCACGGTCTGCCCTGGTTCGGCGAGGCCGAGGCGGCGCACCATCTCGACGGCGACCTCGCGCGGCGAGGCGAGGTCCGCCGGCGCCACCAGCTCGGGCATCAGCCCCCAGGACAGCGCGAGCCGCCGGCACATGGCGATGTCGGGGGTGAGCGCGACGACGGGCGCGGCCGGTCGCTCGGCGCTGACGAGGCGCGCGGTGCGCCCCGTGCGCGTGGGGACGACGACGGCGCGCACGCCGAGGTCGGCGGACAGCAGCGACGTGGCGCGCGAGAGCGCCTCACCGGGATCCTGCGCGTTCTGCCCGGTCTTCACCTCGAGGACGCGACCGTGCTGGTTGTGCGTGTACTGGTAGCCCTCCACCAGCCGCAGGATGCGGTCCATGGTGGCCACGGCCGTGACGGGGTTCTTGCCCGCCGCCGTCTCCGCCGAGAGCATCACCGCGTCGGTGCGGCCGAGGGCGGCGGCCGCGACGTCGGTGACCTCCGCGCGCGTGGGCCGCGCGTTCTCGATCATGCTCTCGAGCATCTGCGTGGCCACGATGACGGGCCGATTCCTCTCGATGGACACGCGGATGAGCTCGCTCTGCAACAGCGGCACCTCCTCCGCGGGCATCTCCACGCCGAGGTCGCCGCGGGCGATCATGATGGCGTCGACGACTTCGAGGATCTCGTCGATGGCCGCGATGGCCTCGGGCTTCTCGATCTTGGCGACGATCGGGATGTCGTTCTTGCCGAGCGCGCCGAGGAGCGCGCGCAGCAGCTTGACGTCGCCCGCGCTGCGCACGAACGAGAGCGCGAGGAAGTCCACGCCCTCGTTCGCGGCGAAGGTGGCGTCGTCCTTGTCCTTGGGCGTGAGCGCCGGTGCGGAGACGGCGACGCCGGGGAGGTTCATGCCCTTCTTGTTCGACAGCCAGCCGCCGTGAACGACCTCGCAGGTGACCTCGGTCTTTCCGTCGGTGGACACCACGCGCAGCTCGAGCTTGCCGTCGTCGAGCAGCACGCGGTCTCCCGGCGTGACGTCCTTGGCCAGGTGCTCGTACTGCGAGGGCACGACGTCGCCGTGGCCCTCGACGTCGCGCGTGGTGACGGTGACCTTGGCGCCGTGGGCGAGCTCGATGCCGCCGCCGGTGAACGTGCCCACACGGATCTTGGGGCCGCAGAGGTCGCCGAGGATGGCGACGTTCTGGCCGAGCTTCTCCGCGACCTTCCTGATCCGCGCGATGTTCTCGGCGTGCGTGGCGTGCGTGCCGTGCGAGAAATTCAAGCGGAAGACGTCGACGCCGGCGACGATGAGCCGCTCCACCATCTCGTCCGACGACGACGCCGGCCCGATGGTGGCGACGATCTTGGTGCGGCGGCGCTTGAGGGCGACACGAGAGAGATCGATGCGCAGGTCCGTCATGCGGCGACCCTACCGCGATCGTCTACTCACGGGGCGGGGCACGTGAGGTCACCGGCGTCCTCGCACAGCGAGAAGCGCGCCGCCGTGGCGCCGACCGCGAGCACCGTGCCGTCGTCGAGGGGAACGAGCGCCGCTCCGGCGGTGGGGCTGTCGCCGAGCGAGCGCGTCCCGTCGACGAACGCGCCGCCGTAGTCGGCGGCGCCGAAGGAAGGCGGCGAAGGGGCAATGAAGAACAACCGGTGGGGCGCCGCGCCGCCGACGAGCGCGGGGCATGGAGGTGCGCCGCAACGGAGCGTCGCCGCGGCGAGGCCGGGCGCCGGCGTCACCGCGCGCGCCGCCGGGACGGCCGGGAGGGCGCGCTCCTCCTCGAGGAGGAACACCTCGGCGTCGGGGGGCGGAGCGTCGCTGTTGTCGAGCGCCTCGACGCTGCCGCCGGCGAGGAGGACGTTGCCGTCGTCGAGGACGGTGGCGGCGGCGCCGGCGCGCCTGGCGCAGAGGTTCTCGCCGCCGGGCGCGCCGGGGCACGCGATGCTCGGGCCGCCCCAGGTCTCGCTGTCGATGTCGAAGAGCTCGAGCGAGTCGAGCAACGCGCCCGACGCGTCGCTGCCGCCGGCGACGAGCACCTTGTTGGACGCGAGCAGCGCGGCCGCCGCGTGGGTGCGCGCGGCCGCGAGCGGCTCCACGGCGCGCACGCCGCCGTCTTCGCCGACGACGACGGCGCCGGCGCTCGCGGCGGCGGCGGCGGCGCTGCCGCCCGCGACGAGGACGGCGTCGGCGGCGACGGCGACGGCGACGTGTCCGCTGAGCTCGAGGGAGCCCACGGTGGAGAACGCGCCGGTGCCCGGGTCGAAGACGAGGATGTCGGCGGCCAAGGCGGAAGCGTCGTCGGGGGCGTGGCCGCCGACGATGAGGACCTTGCCGTCGGCGAGGGCGGTGGCGGTGTGCTCCGTGCGCGAGGCGGGCGGATTGGCGATGCACGCGCTCGTGCAGAATGACGGCGCGTCCGGCGTGCCGGGCGCGCGCGGATCAAAGACGGCGGCGCTCGGCTCGCCCGCACCGCCGAAGACCAGCACCCGGCCGTCTTCGAGGAGCGTCGCGGTGGCGCCGGTGAAGTCCCGCGGCGCGGGCACGGGTGCGAACGCGTTGGCGGGGCCAAGGTAGAGGGGCACGTCGACGTCGCCGTCGACGTCGCAGTCGAAGCGCGCCCGGCCGGTGGCGACGATGGTGTCCTGGTTGACGCTCGAAAACACCTGGACAAGGAGCTCGAGGCCCGTCCCGCGCGGGACGGCGGCGCCGGGGTCGACGGCGGCGACGTCGCCGCCTGTCTGTCCCTTGCCTGCGAGGTCCCGCACCGCGTCGAAGACGACAGCGCCGCCGCGCTTGATGACGAGCCGCGCCTCGTCGCCCTCGTCGGCGAGGGGCTTCGGCTCGGGCTGGTGCACCTGGATCCGGGCGTTGCACACCTGCTGCGCCGGCGCGGGGCAACCCGCGAGCGAAACCACGGCGGCGACGGCCAGCGCGCGGAAGGCCGGCTGCGCCTGCCCCCCTGCGTGAGCCCGAGGCGCCGCGGCGATCACAGCTCGAGCACCACGCCCAACGCTGGCGTCGGCGCCGGCTTCGGCCACAGGGCGACGGCACCGGCGACGCCGAGGGCGGTGACCGCGAGGACGCCGGCGCCGAGCGCGCCATAGACCCACCACGCCGGGCCCTCGTCGACGACGGCGGGCGGGGCGGGCGCGGCGGCCGGCGGGAACAGCGGCGCCGCCGGCGCGGCAGCGGCCGGGTGCGCGTCGATGCGGCGCGTGGCGACGCCGGGCGCGCGCACGCCCACGAGGACGACCGCGTCGACGTGCGCCGCGCGGGCGACGGCGGCGATCTCCTCGACCACGGCGGCGGCCGGGGCGCCGGACACGGCCACACGCGCGGCGTCGTCGAGGGCGCGGCGCGCGGGGGTGGGCGCGAGCGTGACGGCGTGGACGGCGCCGGCGCCGGCGACGACGGCCACCTCCGCCGTCGACGGCGCGTACCCCGGCGCGCCCACGCGCACGCGGTGCGTCCCCGGCGCGAGCCCGAGGAGCGACACCGGTGCGGTACCGCGCGCCGCGCCGTCGACGACGACCTCGGCGCCCGCCGGCGTGCTGCGCACCTCGAGCCCGCCGGTGCCCGCGCCGTGCGCGGCGGCGACGGCCTCGTCGAAGAGCGCGCGCGCCGCCGGCGACAAGAGCTCGGCGTCCGGCGCGACGTCGGGGCGCACGACGAGGAGCGCGCGCAGGGCGTCGCGCGCGGCGGCGTCGTCCTTCGCCTCGGTCCACGCTTCGGCCTCGAGGAGGCGTGCGCGGGTGAGGGTGTCGAGGTCGGCGGGCGCGAGGTCGGCCTCGATGACGGCGGCGCACTCGGCGAGGGCGGCGGCGGCGCGCGCGTACTCGAAGGTCAACAGGAGGTCCTCGCCGGACTTCAGCAGCTCCGCCGCGCGGGGACTGGGCGGCGGCGGCGGCGGGTCGGTGCGGGCGAACAGCGCGGCGCGATCGAGGACGTCGTCGCCGCCGAGGGCGCCGGCGGCCTTGGCGCGCGCGGCAGCGGCAGCGGCGGCGTCGAGCGTGGAGCCGTCGAGGGCGACGGGATCGTCGACGACGACGGTGCCCGCGGGGATCGCGAGCGCGAGGAGGGCGGCGAGCACCGAAGCAGCCTAGCGCGAACCGCACACCGCGCGCCGCGGCGTTGTCCTCGTGCGCCCGACGAGAGAGTTGAACCGCAAAAACAAATGGGTCGGCCAGGCACTCGGCGCGAAGCGCCGCCCGCACGTGGCGGGCGTGCCGGCACGCGCGCCAGGCCCGTCGCCGGTGCGCTGACACCGAGACGTCCGGACGCGGAATTTGGAGCGGTGTCGCTGTGGCGGCTTCGCGGCGGTGTGCAGGGCTCTCGTGCGCACCGGCGACGGGACCCGGCGCGGGCTCTGCGACGCCGCGCGGCGGGGCTTGGCGATCTCTTGCAGGTTGTTGATCACGGCCGCGGCGCGGTTCCGGTCGAGCTCGTTGTTGCGCACGCCCTTGTCACGGGCGCGACCGCCCTGCACGGCGTCGACGCGAGCGAGCTTGTGCTCCACGACGGTGCGCGCCCGGTACGCCTCGCCGCCGCCGTCGGGATCGGGCTCGATGTCCTGCTCGACGACGCGGCGCATGAGCGCGAGCGCGTCGGACACCGGCGGTTTGTCGGATCGCCCTGCAGCTCGCACCGAACCCATGCGTCGAGCAGCTCGGCTTGCTCGATCACGACTTGGATGTCCAACGCGGCTTTGACCTGCGGATCACTTCTCTAGCGACGGCGTCTGCGGAGAGAGAGGGCCGCCAGAGCGAGGGCGAGCGCGTCGAGGGAGGACGCGGGCCCGGAGGCGGAGGCGCAGCTCGCGGGCGCCGCGCGCGACGGCTGCGCCGAGGTCACCAGGAGGATGAACTCGTGGAGCGTGGCGCCCGCGGCGTTCTCCACGCGCACGCTGACGGGCACCTCACCGGACACGTCTTTGCCCGGCGTCCACGTGAGCTTGCCGGTGCGCTCGTCGAGCTTCATGCCCGCCGGCGCGTTCACGATTGCGTCGCCGAGCTCCTTGCCGAGCGTGAACGCGTACGGCCCGCCGCCGGTGACGGAGATGACCCCGTCGGCGTCGTACGACCAGGGCTGCCCCGCGACGGCGTGGGTGTTCGGCGTGGACACCACGCGCGGCGGGATGGTGCCGTCCTTGGTGGCCGTGATGACCGCGCGGGCCCGCGTCTCGAGTCCGTCATCGTCGGCGACCACCAGCTCCACCGTGTGCTTCCCCGGTGCCGTCAGCGTGACGGTGGGCCGGACCTCGCCGGACACCGTCCCGTCGGGCAGGATCCACGTCGAGCGCACCACGTAGCCGTCGAGGTCGTTCTTCTCCGCGTCGAGCTGCACGGTGAGCGGCACCTCGCCGCGCGACGGGAACGCGAGGATGCGCGCCTCGGGCGGCGAGCCGTCGGCCGCGGTGGCGACGATGTCCGCGGTGGAGGTCGCCTGCCGGCCGAGCGTGTCGGTCACGGTGAGCGTCGCCGTGTACGCCCCCGGCCGCGCGTAGGTGTGCTGCGGCGACGGCTCGACGAAACCGACGAGGTCGGAGAACGCAGCTTCGAAGTGGTCGCCGTCGCCGAAGTCGACGCTATAGGCCGCGATGACCGCGTCGCCCGGCAGCGTATGGCTGGTGAAGCGCACGCCGAACGGCGCCGGCCCCGTGCTCGCGTCGGTCACCAACGACGTCGCCGGCGGCCGCGACTCCGCGGCGTCGACGGTGATGACCACGGTGGTGAGCGCGCTGAACGTCGCCCGCTCCACCGCTTGATCGCGCGCGACGAGCTGCAGCGTGGCCTCGTAGGTGCCCGGGACCTCGTAGAGGTGCTCGGCCGACAGGCCCGCCGCCGTGGCGCCGAGGTCGACGCCCTCGTCGTCACCGAAGTAGATGAACGCGGCCACCGCGTAGTCGGCGCCGTTTTCGGGCATGCGCGACGCGGTGCCGTCGAACTGCACGAGCAGCGGCGCGGCGCCCTCGATGGGCGTGGCGGTGAGCGCCGGCAGGAGCACCTTCTCGTCGTCGGGCGGGTCCACGAACGTGATGTCGAGCGCCCGCTCGTCGACGCCCCACGGGTTCACCACGTTCACCGTCGTGTGGCACACGCCGGCGTTTGCCTGGTGGATGATGGCGACGCCGTTTGGCGTCACGAACAAGCAGCTCCCCCGCGGCGACTGGAACTGCATGGGCTGATCGCCGCTGACGGGAACGAGGTAGGCGTTTGGGTCGAGGGCGCCGATCTCGTCGATGCGAAAGACGTAGCCGCCCGGCGGCTCCGCGATCGCGAGCGACGGCGGCGCGCCCGCGCCGACGTCGACGGTGAACCGCTGCGACGCGCTGCCGCTCCGGTCGACGACGAGCAGCTCCACGTCCACCGGCCCCGCCGCCGTGGGCATCCACAAGAGTCGACCGTCGACGTTGTCGACGACCATCCCCGGCGGCGCGTCGCCGAGCGCCCACGCGAAGGGCGGCTCGCCGTCCGCCGCCGGCAGCGGGCTCGCGTACACGGTCCCCACCCGCGCCGTCGTCACCGGGGTCGACGTGATGGTCGGCGCCGCGTGCGCCCCCCCTGCCGACAGCGCCGCGGCCACGGCGGCGACGACGGTGCCCCGGCGGCGGACGCGCCGCCGCACCACTGTGGTCCTGCGACGGCGGCGGATCAGCGCGAGGCCGGCGAGGACGAGCGCGATCGACGGCGCCGTCGACGACGTCCGCGTCGACGCGCAGCCGCCGTCGACGGCGGCGGCGGTCACGTGCACGTCGAACTCCTGGAGGTCCGCGCCCGCGCCGTTTTCGGCGACGAGCACGACGTGCTGATCGCCGACCTGGTCCGCCGACGGCGTCCACGTCAGCTTGCCGGTGTCGAAGTCGACCGCGAGCCCCTTCGGCGCGCCGATCTTCTTTCCGTCGAGGTCCTTGCCGACGCGCCAGCCGATGGGCCGGCCGCCCTGGGCGCTCGCGCGATCGTCGGCGTCGTAGTGCCAGGCCTGCCCCGCCACGGCGGCGAGGGCCGGCGCGGACACGACGCGCGGCGCGCGCACGCCGTCGGCGCGCACCGCGATGGTCAGCACGTCGCGGCCGACGAGGCCGTCGTTGTCGGTGGCGGACAAGAGCACCGGGAAGTAGCCCGGCGTCGGGAACACCGCGTCCACCGACGCGCCCGTGCGCTGCGTGCCGTCGGGCAGCGACCACTTCACGTCGACCACCACGCCGTCCTCGTCGCCGACGTCGGCGGTGAGCCGGACGTTCATCGGCTCGTCGCCTTCGGCGGGCGTGGCCGCGATGTGCGCCTGCGGCGGTGACAGGTCGCCGTCGCGCACGCGGACGTCGACGTCGTCGGTGCCGGTGAGTCCGTCGTCGTCGAACGCGGTCACGCGCACGTGGTAGTTGCCGGGGCGGACGTACGTGTGCGTGGGCGCGGTCTCGGACGCGAAGCTGCCGTCGCCGTAGCTCCACTGGATACCGGCGATGTGGCCGTCGGCGTCGGCGCAGTCGCAGGAGAGGTGAACCGTGAGCTGGTCGTGTCCCTCGAGCACGTCGGCGTTGATGCGCGCCGTGGGCGGCTGCCGGGCTCCGTCGAGCACCGAGATGGTGACCTTGTCGCTGGAAAAGACCCCGTACGGGTCCCACGCCTCCACCGTGGCGGTGTAGCTGCCCGGGATGACGTAGCGGTAGCTCGCCGTGGCGCTCGCGGCGTCGCCGACGGGCGCGAGGTTGACGATGGAGCTGCCGTCGCCCGGGTTCCAGTAGTAGAGCCACAGCGGCGAGCCGGCGCTGCCGCGGCTCGGCGAAGCGTCGAACCTGACATCGAGCGGCGCGGGGCCGGTGGTGGGCGTGGCGGTGGCGGCGACCACCGTGAGGTCGTCGCCGAGGTCCACGACGTCGACGCTGAACGTGTACGTGTCGATGGTGATGCCGAGGCTCGTGACGAGGTCGAGCGTCACCGGGTACGTCCCCGCGGCCGGCGGCGTCCACAGCACGACGCGTTGGTTGCCGGCGAGGAGGAACCCGGGCGGCAGAGGCTCGCGCGGCACCACCATCAGGACGTCGCCGGGCAGCTCGTTTTCGATGTCGACGGCGTTGTCCTGATCGTACATGTACGAGCGCCCGACGGCGGCGAACGGGTTGGCCGTGTGCGCGAGGTGCGGCAGCGTGTCCGGCGGCCGCGAGAGCACGAAGTCCTGCTCATCGCTGCCGAACGCGTTTTCGGCTTTGATGCGCACGTCGACGGGATCGGTCAGCACGGGGATCCACGTGATGGCGCCGGTGGCCACGTCGACCACCATGCCCGACGGCCCCTCCACCAAAGACCAGCGGATCTCGCCGGAGCCGACGGCGGTGGGGGCCCCGCCGGCGCCGTCATAGGTATAGGCGGCACCGACGTTGAAGATCGTCCTGGGCGTGGAGGTGATGACCGGCGGCGCGTAGACGTCGACCGCGAAGTCCTGCAGGTCCTCTCCGTCGGCGTTGTCGACGGCGATCTCGACGGGCACCGGGCCCTCGACGTCGGGGAGCCAGCTCACCAAGCCGCTCACCGGGTCCACCGTCATCCCGGGCGGCCCGTCGACGAGCCGGAAGCTCGTGCCCGTGCCCGTGGCGTTTACGCAGCCGTCGTCGTCATCGTACGCGTAGGGGGCGCCCACCACCGCGACGGTGCGCGCCACCGACGCCACCCGCGGCGCGCCCAGGCCCGCGCGCACCGTGACGGTCACCGTGTCGGGCGCGCTGGTGAAGGCGCCGTCGCTCACGGTGAGCGCGAAGGAGACAGCGACGTCGCTGAGCACGACGGGCGCGGTGAACGTGGGCTGCGCGGCGGAGGCATCGTCGAGGACCACGGGCGGGCCGGCGGTCTGCGCCCAAGAAAACAGGAGGGGCGTGCCGTCGGGGTCGCTGGAGCCGGAGCCATCGAGCGCGACGGTGCTGCCGGGCGCGGCGTCGGCGTCGGTGCCGGCGCTCGCGGTGGGCGGGGCATTGGCGGCGTCGGTGACGATGACGTCGACGGTGTCCGTGTCGGTGAGCGCGCCGTCGTCGACGGTGAGCGTGAAGGTGAGCGTGACGCCCGCGGGCGGCGCGACGAAGCGCGGCGCCGGCGACGACGGATCATCGAGCGTGACGGGCGGGCCGGCGATCTGCGTCCAGGTGAAGGCGAGCGCGGTGCCGTCCGGGTCGGCGCTGGCGCTGCCGTCGAGGGAGGCCACGGTGTTTTCGACGGCGACGAAGTCCGCGCCGGCGTCGGCGACGGGGGCGTCGTTGAGCGCGTCGATGACGGTGACGTGGACGACGGCCGTGTCGGTGTTGATGCCGTCGCTCACGAGGAGAGTGAACGTGAGCACGGTGTCGGCGGTGACGGTGGGCGCGGTGAACTGCGGCGTGGCCGACGACGGATTGTCGAGCGTGACCGCCGGGCCCGCCGTCTGCGTCCACGTGAACGACAGCGCCGTGCCGTCGGGATCGGACGACGCGCTGCCGTCGAGGCTGACGACGCTCGTCTCGTCGACGCTCTGATCGGGGCCCGCGTCGGCGACGGGCGGGCCGCCTGCCTGGAGGTCGAGCGTCCAGGTCTCGTCGGAGTACACCGACGAGGTGCCGCCGATCACCCGGCCACCGAACATCACCACCTTGCCGAGCAACGGCGAGTACGCCGTGCCCGGATCGTCGATGGTGCCGCGGTCGAGGTCCACGAGCTGCTGCTGCGTCCACGCCTGTGTCTGCGGGTCGTAGGTGAAGGCGCCGCCGAGGAGCGTGTCGACGTCCTGGCCGCCGTAGACGAGCATCTTGCCGTCGGCGTCGTCGAAGGCCGCGGCGCAGAAGCCGCGCGCTTCGGGAGGGTTGCTCGCGTTCACCAAGGTCCACGCGAGCGTGTCGACGTCGAGCTCCCACGTCTGGTTGTCCATCACCGCGGCGGTGCCGACGTAGCCAGTCTGTCCGCCGAAGACGATGAGCTTGTGGCGGGCGGCGTCGTAGGCGCTGCAGGTGGCGGCGCGCGCGGCGGGCGGCGTGCCGGTGGTGGTGACCTGCGTCCACACCGCCGTGCCGGCGGCGGCGTCGACGCTCAGGCGCCACACGTCGTTGAAGAAGCCGCCGGTGACGTTTCCGCCGAAGCCCTGCGGCTCGATGTTCCAGCCGCCGAAGAGGATGAAGTCGCCGCGGTGCGGGACGTACTTGAAGACGCCGAAGCCGCGAGGAGAAGGCGCGGTGCCGCCGGTGTCGAGCGACGTCCACGCCGACGTCGTCGGGTTGAACGCGTAGAGGTCGTTGAGGTGCTCGAAGCGGATGCCGAGGTTGTGGAAGCCGCCGAAGAGGACGCCGCGATCCGCAGCTTCGTCCCACTCGAACACGTGCTGATCGCGCGGCGACGGCGTGTTCGTCGACGTCACTTGCGTCCATGTGAGGGCGGCGGTGTCGAAGCGCCAGAGATCGCCGAGCCAGTTGCCGCCGAAGCCGGCGAAGCACCACATCTGCTCGCGATCGGCGAGCGGCTCGAGCGCGCCGCCGCACGAGCGACGCGGCGACGGCTTCGAGCTCGGGGTCAATTGATCGAAGTCGACCTGCGCGAGCGCAGGGCCGGAGAACGCGAGCGCGAAGAGCCACGCGAAGCGCATCCGGGAATCGTACGTCGCCGCGCGCGTGCGCAGCGGAGTGTCTCACTCGAGGCGGAACACGAGCTTGCTCGTCTCGTTCACACGCACATCGATGACTTTGTGGTCGCTCTTGTGGCTCGGCGGGTTGATGACGTCGACGGTGTGCTCTCCGATGGTCAGCGCGTGTCCTCGCAGCGGAGAGCGCAAGCCGGCTTTGCCGTCGATGGTGATGTCGCACCACGGCAGACACGCGACCTCAAGAGAGCCCATCGCCTCCTTGCCCTTGCGGCTCACACGATCTCCGTGCGTCGCGTGCGACGGCGCCGTCGTCGCCGCGGGCGCGGTCGTCGCCGCAGACGTCGCCGCGGGCGCGGGCGGCGCCGTCGTCGCGGGCGGCGCCGTCGTCGCGGGCGGCGCCGTCGTCGCGGGCGGCGCCGTCGTCGCGGGCGGCGCCGTCGTCGCGGGCGGCGCCGTCGTCGCGGGCGGCGCCGTCGTCGCGGGCGGCGCCGTCGTCGCGGGCGGCGCCGGGGCCACCATCGTCGACGCGGCGGCGTCGGGCTCGTCCACCGGCGCGCGCGCCCACAGGCCCACCGCCGCGGCGACGACGAGGACGCCGGCACCGGCGGCCCAGGGCCAGGCCGGACGGGCGCCCTCGGCGGCGGGCGCGACGACGACGGTGGCGGTGTCGGGCACCGTCGGGGTCGGCTTCGTCGGCGTCACCCGGCGCGTGGGCGCCTCGGTGTCCGCCTCGAGCACCGAGCGCGCCGGCTCCGCGCGCGCCTCCGCCGCGATCGACGCGAGCTCCTTGCGCGCGGCTTCGACGTCGACGGGGAACGCGGCGAGCAGCGTGTCGGCGAACGCAGCGCAGTCGGGGAACCGCCCCGCCGGGTCGCGCGAGACGGCGCGCAGGCACGCCGCCTTGATGTCGGGCAGGGCGGCGGCGTCGTCGAGCTGCTGGCCGATGTCGTCCATGCGCCCGTCGAGCACCGCCTTGATGACGTCGATCTCGCTCTGCCCGCCGTACACGCGCTTGCCGGTGAGCATCTCCACCACCACCAGGCCGGCGGCGTATTGATCCGTGCGTGCGTCGAGGATCTTGGCCTCGACCTGCTCCGGCGCCATGTACGTGAGCTTCCCTTTGAGCACGCCGGTCTCGGTCTTGTGCAGCCGATCCGCTGCGTGGGCCACACCGAAGTCGACCAGCTTCACGTCGCCGTGCACCGACACCAACACGTTGTGCGGGCTCACGTCGCGATGGACGATCGACAGCGGGCTCCCGTCGTCGGCCTTGGCCTTGTGCGCGTGGTCGAGCGCACGCAACAGGCCCATGCCCGCGAACAGCGCCGCCCCCTGCGACAACCGCCGCTCGTGCCGCGCGAGGAAGCCGAGGATCTTCGACAGCGCGATCCCTTCGACGAGCTCCATCACGATGAAGTACGCGCCGTCGACGCAGCCGCACTGGATCACCTGCGCGATGTTCGGGTGCGACAGGCGCGCGGCGATGCGCGCTTCGTCGAGCAACATCTCCACGAAGCGCGCGTCGCTCGTGTGCTCCGGCAGGATGCGCTTGATGGCCACCTCGCGCTTGAAGCCGCCGAGGCCGCGGATCTCGGCGCGGTGGATCTCCGCCATGCCGCCGGCGGCGATCTTCTCGATGAGGAAGTATTCGCCGAACGGCGTTCCCCGCTCGGGCGCGCCCTTGCTCGTGCTCATGCTTTGGGGAAGGTAGCGCGCGGGGTCGACCGTTAGTAGCGTCGCACCGCATGGAACACGCGTCGTGGCGCGAGGTGAGCGCGAAGGCCCTGCAGCACAACGTGCGCACGCTGCGGGCGCTCGCCGGTGACGCGCGGCTCGGCGTCGTCGTGAAGGCCGACGCCTACGGCCACGGCCTCGTCCACGTGGCGCCCGCGCTGGTGGCCGCGGGCGTCGATTGGTTGGTGGTCAACTTCGCCCACGAGGCGCAAGCGGTCCGCGCCCTGCCCCGCTGCGCCGACGTCCCTGTGTACGTGTGCGGCACCGTCTTTCCCCACGAGGCCGCCGCCGTCGTCGACGCGCGTGCGCGCACGGTGATCTACGACGGCGAGGTCGCGCAGGCGCTCGACGCCGCGTCCCGCGCCGCCGGCGTCGTCACCCCCGTTCACGTCAAGATCGAGACGGGCACCCACCGCCAGGGCCTCGAGCTCCCCGCCGCGCTCGGCCTCGCCCGCTTCGCGCGCTCGTTGCCCGGCCTCGTCGTCGAGGGCATCACCACGCACTTCGCCGACATCGAGGACTCCACCGACCACCGCTTCGCCGACGCGCAGTGGCGCGCGCTGCAGGAGGCGCGCGCGGCGTTCGCCGCCGAGACGGAGGCGCCGCTCCTCGTGCACGCGGCCAACTCCGCCGCCACCATCCTCGAGAAGAAGACCCACGCCGACCTCGTCCGCGCGGGCATCGCGGCCTACGGGCTGTGGCCATCGAAGGAGACGCTGGCCGCCTGGCGCGAGCGGCACACGGGCGAGGCGCCGGCGCTCTCCGCGGTGCTGTCGTGGCGCGCGCGCCTCGCCCAGGTGAAGGACGTCCCCGCCGGCGCCTACGTCGGCTACGGGCGCACCTACCGGACCACGCGCGCCTCGCGCATCGGCATCCTCCCGATCGGCTACCACGAGGGGTACGACCGCCGCCTCTCCAACAGCGCGCACGCCCTCGTCGCCGGCATGCGCGCCCCCGTGCGCGGCCGCGTGTGCATGAACATGACCATGATCGACGTCACCGACGTTCCCTCCGCCAAGGCCGGCGACGTCGCCACGCTCCTGGGCGCCGACGGCGACGAGCGCGTCACCGCCGAGCAGCTCGCGTCGTGGATGGGGAGCATCCACTACGAGGTCGTCAGCCGCATCCACCCGGGCCAGCCCGCGCTGCTCACCGCCTGATCCGCGCGGCCGCTCCTCCGGTCGCTGATCCCACGCGGCCGCTCCCTCCGGTCCTGATCCGGAGAGAACTTCAGGCCGGCGCGCCCGTTCAACAGGGCATGCCGCGCACCCTCAAGGTCTTCCAAGACGACTCCCTCCTCGATGACATCCAGGTCGCCTCGCCGTGCCCCGCCCTGTGGAGCGACATGGTCGGGTCGGACACTGTGCGCTTCTGTGCGTCCTGCCAGAAGAACGTCTTCAACCTCTCGGGCATGAGGCGCGACGAGGCCCTCGACCTCCTGCGCGCCACCGAGGGGCGGGTCTGCGTCCGCTTCTATCGCCGCGCCGACGGCACGGTGCTCACCGAGGACTGCCCCGTCGGCGTCGCCGCCGTGCTGCGCCGCGCCAAACGCATGACCCTCGCCGCCGCCGCCGTCTCCCTCGGCGCCGTCGCCGCCGTGCTCGCGGTCCTCGGCGGCGCGTTCATGACGCGCACCTGCCGCCGCATCGACGACGCGCGCACGCGCATCGAGGACGTGATGCCCGACGACGGCGACGGCGGCCTCACCGGCAAGCTGGTCACCCGCCCGCCCGAGGTCGAGCAGGGCGGCGCCGTCCCCGTGCTGGGGGAGGCGGTGGCGCCCCCTGCCCCGCCGCCGCCCACCATGGGCAAGCCCAGGCTGCCGCCCCGGCAGGACGGCGTGGCTGTGTTCCCCCCGCCGCGCGATCGAAACATGGTGACGCGCTGAGCCACCCGCTCCTCGACGTCGAGCCGCGGCGCGCCGGGTCGTCCTTTCGTCGGTGACGACGAAAAACAGAGCGTCTCGTGCGTGCGCGGCTGCAACCCGAACGTCACACTGAAGATGTGGCCGGCTTCGAGATCCTCTTCACGTTCTTCCTGCTGGCCGCCGGCGGGGCGGCCGCGTTGGCGATGACGGCCGTCATCGGAGAGCGCCGCAAGCGCCGCTTCGTCGCGCGCGTCGCCGCGGGGCTCGACACGCAGGTCCTCGACGTGGAGAGCGGCGACATCACCATGCCGCTGTCGTTCACCGTCTGCGGGGTGCGCATCCACGCCGCCGTGCGCGGCGACGTCGAGGTCTGGCAGCTCGAGCGCGCCGATCGCTCCTTCGCGCAGCCGCCGTTCGCGGTCGTCTACCGCGATTGGCTCGCGCCCGACGCGCGCGGGCTCGCCCCCGTCGGCGACCTCACCTCGCGCCTGCTCGTCTACGGCGGCGACACCGACAGCGCGCGCGGCATCCTGGCCGCCGCGAGAGCCCAGCTCGCCAACGTGCTCGGCCGCCGCACCCGGCGCTGCCTCATCGGCGACGGACGGGCGTTCCTCGAAGTCACCCGGCGCGGCCTCGCCGTCGACGATCTCAAGGACGCCATCCTGCGGCTCGACGCCTTGCTGGCGGTGCTCGCCGGCGGCGACGCGCTCGGCCTCCTGCCCCCGTCCGCGGGCGGCGCCGCCGTCGCGGGCCCGCGTGGAATTCCGATCCCGGCGTTGACCGGATGATCCGATCCCTGCGAGCGTGCGCCCATGCGCAGCAGAGACAGGGAGAGGGTGCTCACCGAGCTTCGCAGCCGCATCGTCGATGAGGTCGCGCACGCAAACCTCGAGGACGTGCTGCTCGATTCGGTCTACTTCGAGGGCAAGCGCCTCAAGGAGGACCGCCACCCCGACGAGGAAGACCAGGTCTTCTGGCGCGAGGTGAGGGACGACCTGCGCCGCGCCGGCGAGCGCACGCAGATCGACGTGCTCAAGCGCGTGGTCGACCGCTACGCCGCCGAGATCTGCGGGCGCTTCGACGAGCGCGTCTACAACGCCGTCACGCGCGCGGGCGAGCCCTTCATCGGCCTCCTCCTGAACGCGGTCTCGCCCAAGAAGATCATCGCGGAGCTGCCGCGCCTGCCGCACTTCGACGACGCCGTGGTGCTGCAAGGGGAGACGGAGCAGACCAAGAAGCTGCGCGAGCGCGGGACGCTGGTGCTCGTCCCCACGCACGTGTCCAACATGGACTCCATCGCGGTGGGCTACGCGCTGTGGAAGCTCGGGTTGCCGCCGTTTCTCTACGGCGCCGGCCTCAACCTCTTTCAAAACCCGATGCTCGGGTTCTTCATGCGCAACCTCGGCGCCTACACCGTCGACCGGCGCAAGCAGGATCCGCTCTACAAGCGCGTGCTCAAGGAGTACGCCGGGCTCACGCTCGAAAACGGCTACGACAACATCTTCTTCCCCGGCGGCACCCGCTCCCGCTCCGGCGCCGTGGAGAAGAAGCTCAAGCTCGGGCTGCTCGGCACCACCGTCGGCGCCTACGTCAACAACCTCAAGGCCAACAAGCCGCGCGAGCGCATGTTCATCGTGCCCGCCACCTTGAGCTTCCAGCTCGTGCTCGAGGCGGAGACGCTCATCGACGACTTCCTCAAGGAGGTCGGCAAGGCGCGCTACATCATCACCGACGACGAATTCTCGCGGCCGCGGCGCGTGTTCGACTTCCTCACGCAGTTGTTGTCGCTCGACAGCAAGATCTTCTTCACCGTCGGCCGCGCCATGGACCCGTTCGGCAACCTCGTCGACGACGACGGGGAGAGCCTCGATCCACGCGGCCGCCGCATCGATCCCGCGCGCTACGTCCTGCGCGACGGGCTCCCGGTGCACGACGCACAGCGCGACGCCGAGCTCACGCGCGAGGTGGGCGACCGCCTCGTCGAGGCCTACGCGCGCGACACGGTCATCCAGAGCACGCACGTCATCGCGCACGCCATGTTCAGTCTGCTGCGCCAGGCAAACAACACGGACCTGCTCCGCCTCCTGCGCGGCGGCGGCAAGGTCGACTCCGTCGAGCTGCTCGCGCTCTACGCCGAGGTGAAGCGCTTGTTGGAGGAGCTGCGCGGCCTGCACGATCGCGGCGGCGTGCGCCTCGGCCCGGTGATCTCCCGCGGCGGCGCCGAGGACGTCGTGGCCGACGGCCTGCGCCACTTCGCCATCTACCACGCGCACCCCGCGGTGACGCGTGTCGGGGACCGCGTGACCACGGAAGACCGCGCGCTGCTCTTTTATTATTCGAACCGGCTCGAGGGGTATCGCCTCGAGCGCAACGTCGGGCTCAAGCCGCCGCTGTCGCTCGACCACCGCGCGCTCGGGAGGGGTGCATGAAGCCGCCGCCGTCTTCTTCGCGAACGTGGTCGCCGCCGTCGTCGTCGCCGAAGAAGGCCTGGCAGCCGCCGGCGGCGTCCGGCGCCGGCGCGGCCGCCGACGCGTCCCCCGGCGGCGCCGCCGCCGGGACTTCGGTGGCCACGCTCCAGGTCGCCGTCCTCGGCGCCGGCAAGGTGGGCACCGCCGTCGCCACGCTGCTCGCGCAGGCGGGCCACGACGTCGCCATCTGGGCGCGGCGCCCGCCCGCGGCGCTGGGCATCGCGCAGAACGCGGGGCGCGACGAGCGCATCCGCGCCGCGCCCAGCATCGAGGACGCGTGCCGCGGAGCGGCGTTGGTGGCGTTCGCGGTGCCGGCGCAGGCGCTGCGCGACGTCGCGCGCGTCGCCGGCGAGGTGGCCGACGGCGGCCAGATCGCCATCCACGCCTGCCGCGGCGTCGAGGCGGGCTTCACGTTGCCTCACCAGGTGATCCGCCAGGAGTCGTGCCTGAAGAAGATCGGCGTGCTCGGCGGCCCGCTGTATCTCGACGACGCCGTGGTGGCCGGCGTGCGCGCGCGGCCGCTGGTGGCGGTGATCGCCTCGCGCTTCGACGAGGTGCAGCGCGCGCTCAAGAAGCTCGTGCAACACACCCGCGTGCGCTTGCACGCCTCCCGCGACGTCGTCGGCGTGGAGGTGTGCGGCGCCGTCTCCAACGTCGCCCAGCTCGCCGCCGGCATCGCCGACGGCCTCGGCCTCGGGGAGACCGACCAGGGGATCCTCCTCACCCGCGGCCTGCTCGAGGCCACGCGCATCGGCGTGGCCCTCGGCGCCGACCGCAGCACCTTCGCGGGGCTCGCCGGCGTCGGCGATCTCATCCCGCGCCCGGTGACGTCGACGCGCATGCACCGCTCCATGGGCGAACAGATCGGCGGCGGCCGCGACGCCGCCCACGCCACCGGCGCGCAGCCGGACCTCGAGGGGCTGCGCACCGTGCGCGAGGCGCGCGGGCTCGGCGAGCGCCTGGGGCTCTCGCTCCCGCTCATCGACGCCGTCGACGACATCCTGTTCCGCGGCGCGTTCCCCGGGGCCACGCTCGAGCGGCTCTTGTCGCTCGACCTCGACCTCGACGTGGCCGGATGAACGACACGGCCGCGCGGAACCTCCCCCGCGGCGCGGCGGGCGACGCCGCCACGCGCGGCGCGCGGTTCATCGACCGCAGCAACGACCGCGTCTTCCCCCCCGCCTACCAGGGCGACGTGTGCGTCTGGGACATCGACAAGACGTACCTCGACACGCGGTTCTCGTCGCTGCGCGGGCTGCTCGGCATCCCCTTCGAGCTCGCCGTCGACAAGCACGCGGTCCCGGGCGCCGTGCCGCTGCTGCGCGGGCTGCGCCACGGACCCGGCGACGACAGCGCGCTCGTGCCGCTGTACTTCATCTCGGGGAGCCCGCGGCAGATGCGGCGCGTGCTCGAGCGCAAGATGACCATCGACGCGGTGCAGTTCGACGGCATCACGTTCAAGGATCAGCTCGGGCTTTTGAAGGCACGCCGGCCGCGGGGCATCGTCGAGCAGATCGGCTACAAGCTCGCCGCGCTCTTGCTGTACCGCAAGGAGCACCCGCCGGGCGTCCGTTACCTCCTGTTCGGTGACGACGTCGAGCGCGACGCCGAGGCCTTCTTGCTCTTCGGCGAGGTGTGCGCCGGGCTGCGCGGCCCGGCGTTGGAGACGCGGCTGCGCGCGCTCGGGGTCCACGATGAGGACGTCGATGAGTGCGTCTCGCTCGCCGACGTCATCGCCGTCGAGAGAGACCCGGTGTCGCACGTCTTCATCCGGGAGGTGCGCGGGCACGCCGTCGGCGCCGCCGACACCCGCGTGCACCGCGCGCGCAGCTTCTTCGATCACGCGCGCACGCTCCGCGACCTCGGCAAGATCCGCGACGTCGACGTCGCCGCCGTGCGCGTCGAGGTCCTGGAGCGCCGATGAGGCTGCCGCGCACCACGTGGGTGCCCGGCGAGGGAGGGCGCCCCGACGACGAGTGGCTCAAGGAGGTCGACAAGGACCTCCTCGTCGACGTCGGCGCGCTGCTCTTCGAGCGTGGCCAGGGCTTCGAGGCGCATGAGGCGTGGGAGCTCGCGTGGCGCGAGGCCAAAGCCGCCGGACGTGCGGACGAGGAGCGCGTGCTGCGCGCCCTCATCAAGCTCGCGGCCGCGATGGTGAAGGTGCGCCAGCGCCTCGAGGTCGGCGTCCGCCAGCACGCCCACGGCGCCGGGGCGCTCCTCGACGAGATCGACGCACCGGCCGTCCTCGGCTTCGACGTCGCCGCGCTGCGCGCGCTGGCCCGCCGCGTCGAGGCCGAACCGTTGCCGGCGTGCACGCCCGCCGGTGAGCCCATGTTCGGACGTCTCGCGCGCGACCGCCGTTGACGCCGAGCCGCTGCGCTACTCTCCGTGTGGTGCCTGTCGACCTCACTCCGCTGACGAACCGCGTGCGGCGGCTCCTCGTGACGAGGCACCGGCACTTCCGCGAGCTCAGCGCGTCGAGCCGGCAGCTCTGCCCGGCGGAGACCGCCGTCGCCCCGGAGGCGGTGTTCCTGAAGAGCGACCTCGACCGCGTCACCGGCGTGCAGGCGGTGACCTCGCTCGAGCACGAGATGCACCGCATCGCAGGCGGCGCCACGGAGCACCAGGCCACCGTCGCCCATCGGCTCCGCGACGTCCGGCTGCTCGACGGGCACCTCTACCGCGGGGCGATGAAGCACCGGCTGAGCAGCGCCCGCGGTCGGCTGGCGGCGCTCGGCGGGCCCGACGTCGTCGGCGCCGGCGCGCTCGCGTGCTCGCTCTACGGCAACACGTACTTTGGCCACTTCATGCGCGACGACCTCACCATGCAGCTCGCGGCGACCGAGCTCGCGGCCCCGTTCACCAGCGCGCGCGAGTCGTACACGCACGAGCCGGGCTACCGCGCCCTGTTCGAGCTGCCGGCGCACCCGCTGACCCACGCGCACTTTCGCGAGCTCGTCATCCTCGAGGACAACGGACAAAATCGATACAAGCGGCAGCGCTACCGCACGCTGCGGGAGAGGCTCGCGCGCGCCGTGAAGCCGGCGGGGGCCGCCGGCGCGTACATCCGGCGGGGCTCCTCCGGCGCCCGGCGGTTGCTCACCAACGAGCAGGCGGTGGAGGCGTTCTTCGTCGACGCCGGCTTCACCGTGGTGGATCCCGCGACCATGACGGTCGACGACATGACGGCGCGGATGGCCGGCGTGCCCATCGTCGCCGGCGTCGAGGGCAGCCAGATCGCCCACGGCTACTTCGCGATGGCCGACGACGGAGCGGTGCTCGTCCTGCAGCCGCCGTATCGCTTCAACAACGTCATCAAGGACTTCACGGACTGCGTGGGGCTCACGTACGCGTTCGTCGTCGGGCGGGAGGACGAGGGCGGGTTCGAGATCGAGCTCGACGGGCTCGCGCGCGTCATCGACCTCCTGACGGCCCGCCGGGAGCGGCTCGCGGCGGCGCGCCGCGGCCCCGCGCCTGTGCCGGGGTGGTCGAAGGGGACGCCTTCGTAGGGGGATCGGCGCTAGATCGATTGGGCCGCCGGCCCGTTTGCACCGGGACCCACCCTGGAGCCTCGATGCGCAAGCTGTTCCCGCTCGTCCTCCTCGCGGCCGCCGTCACCGCCTGCGCCAGCGGCGCCCCGTCGGCTCCGCAGGCCGCGTCCTCGCCGCGCGCTGCACAGAGCGCGGCGACGAGCGATGCGTCCTCCGTCGCCGTCGCCGACCTTGCCAACGGGGACATCGCCAAGCCGAACACCGCCAGGCCGGACACCGCCAGGCCGGACACCGGCAAGGCGGACACCGGCCGCGCCGTCGACCTCCTTGCCCCGCCGCCGCCGCCGACCTCCGTGCCGCGGTCGGTGCCGAGGCCCGAGGCCCAGCCGGGGCACGGCGGTGCCGCCGCCGGTCCGATGCCCATCCCGAGCGGCGCGCTCTCGCAGGAGCAGTCGAAGGCCGACCGATTGGCCTTCGATCCGGCCCCACGCGACAAGCGCCTCACCGCCACCTCGCCTGCGGACGGCTTCTTCGCCGGCCTCGAAGACGGTGACGGCGGCCACTTCGAGAGCGCCGGGGTGAACCCGCTCGTCGACGCGCGCGCGGACAACCTGTCCACCTTCGCCATCGACGTCGACACCGGCAGCTTCACCCTGTCCCGCCGCATGCTCGAGAGCGGCGCGATGCCGAACGCCGCGGGCGTGCGGGTGGAGGAGTGGGTGAACGCGTTCCACTACAGCTACGCCGGCCCGAGCGCCGCCGACGGCGCCACCCCCTTCGCCATCCACATCGAGGGCGCGCGGCTCGCCAAGCAGAGCAGCGTCTTGCGCATCGGCATCCAGGGCAAGCGCATCGAGAAGGCCGACCGGGCCCCGACGCACCTCACGTTCCTCGTCGACGTCTCGGGCTCCATGCGCTCGCGCGATCGCCTCCCGCTCGCCAAGCGCGCGCTCGTGATGCTCGTGCAGCAGCTCAACGCCAAAGACAGCGTCTCGCTCGTCACCTACGCGGGCGCCACTCGCCTGGTGCTCCCGGCGACGACGGTGGACGCGGTGAACCGTCCGCGCGTCCTTCGGGCCATCGAGGGCCTGAAAAACGGCGGCGGCACGAACATGGGCTCGGGCATGGAGCTCGCCTACCGTGAGGCCAACAAGGCCCTGGCCGAGGACGGGATCTCGCGCGTGATCGTGCTGTCCGACGGCGACGCCAACATCGGCCACACCTCGCACGCGGAGATCCTGCGCTCCATCAAGGGCTACGTGAGCGAAGGCGTCACGCTGTCCACCGTCGGCTTCGGCACGGGCAACTACCGCGACTCGGTGATGGAGCAGCTCGCCGACGCCGGAAACGGCAACTACAGCTACGTCGGCTCGCTCAAGGACGCCCGGAAGGTCTTCGTCGACGACCTCACCGGCACGCTCCAGGTCATCGCCAAGGACGCCAAGATCCAGGTGGAGATGAACCCCGACGTCGTCGCCTCGTACCGCCTCATCGGGTACGAGAACCGCGACATCGCCGACCGCGACTTCAGAAACGACAAGGTCGACGCGGGCGAGATCGGCGCCGGCCACACCGTCACGGCGCTGTACGAGGTCACCTTCCGCGCCGACGACGCCACCGGCAACATCGCGACGGTGCGCGTCCGCTACAAGCAGCCCAAGGGCGACAAGGCCTCCGAGGTGGCGGCGTCGTTCCCCGCGGAGAAGCTCGGGCACGAGGTCATGGACCTGAGCGCGGACGGCCGCTTCGCCGTCGGCGTCGGCCTCGCCGCCGAGGTGTTCCGCCACAGCCCGCACATGGAGCGCCTGGGCATCGAGCTCGCCGACGCCGAGGCCCTCATGCGAACCGGCGCCACCGGCCCGTTCGCCTCCGAGCGCAAGGACTTCATCCGCCTCGTCGCCCCGCTCGCCGCCGGCGCCAACGTCGCCGCGCGCTGAGCGGGCACCCCGACGCGGGGAAGGCGCCGAAGGTGCGCGGCGCAGACGTTCGCGGCGGGGCACGTCGTAACGCGGCCCGGTCAATCGTCGACGCTGACCTTGTCCAGGCGCGCGTCGCAGGTCTGCGTGACCTCGCCGTCCTGGTTCTTGATCTCGAGCGCGCCGGCGAGCCCGTCGGCGTCCTTGTTCAGGGCGAGCGTGAAGTCGAAGTCGCTCAGGCCCTGCGAGTTGTCGAGGACGTCGAGGTGGCCGCTGAAGCTCCCGTCGTCCTGTTGCGCCGCGTCCTGGATGGCGGCGCGCCCGGTGAGCAGGATGGGGTTTCCGAGGACGACGACCTGGTAGTCGAGGAACATCTCGCCCGAGAGCGCGCCCTGGGCGTCCTCGTCGATGATGGCGCTGAGCTTCTTGCTGTCGGCGCCGCACTCGTAGGTGCCCTTCCAGCCCCCGTCGATGTTGGGGCCGGCGGCCGCGGGGTCGGCGCCGCAGCCGGCGGCGCAGGAGGACAGGACGAAGGCGGCGAGGAAGACGCGCATGTTCATGCCGGCGACAGCGGGCTCAGGGCGCGGCCGACGAGGATGCCGGCGACGCCCGCGAGCCCGCACAGGACGAGGGTGGCGACGAGGTAGATCGCGGAGCTGTACGTCGAGGTGGTGCGAAACAGCGACGTGGCGTCCCAGTTGAAGCTCGAGTACGTGGTGAGCCCGCCGCAGAAGCCGATGGTGACGGCCTCGCGGAGGTCCTCGTTCATGCGCACGCCCCGGTTGAACACCTCCATGACCATCGCGAGGAGGAAGCAGCCGAGGACGTTGACGACGAGGGTGCCGAGCGGCCACTCCTTGGTCAGGAAATTGCGGGTGAAGAGACCGACCCCGTAGCGACAACTGGTCCCGAGGGCGCCGCCGAGAGCGATGTAGAGCACCCGCATCGCCCCACTGTACCCAAAGGCCGCGGGGCGTTGCCAAACAGCGTCCAACGGGAAATCCGCGGGCGTGCACTCCGCTCACCGAGACCTCGCCGCCCGCTCCGTCCTCCGGGTCCCCCGGGTCGTCCCCGTCCTCCGCGTCCTCCGCGGGGCGGGGGCCTGCGCCGCCGCCCTGCTCTGCGCGCTTGCCGCGAGCGCCTGCCAGCCGGACGCCGCGCCGGCGCTCCCCTCCTTTCGCGCCGTCACGTTCAACACGGGCACCACGTCGTCGGTGACCCACAACGCCGGGGAAAACGGCGGCTACGGCGACGACCAGGCCGGGTACTCCGACACGTACTACGGCAACGGCCTCGCCTGGGCCGCCGCCGTCGACGACGTCCACGCCTTCTTCGCCGACGCCGGCGCCGACGTCGTCGCGTTCCAGGAGATCTTCTCGAACCTCGACTGCGCCGACATCCCCGCCGAGGCGCGCGCGGGCTTCGTGTGCGAGAGCTGGCAGGAGGGCGATCCGTCCGTGGCGCAGCAGGTGCTCGGCCCCGACTACGCCGTCGCCTGCAACCTCGGAAAGCCCGACAAGTGCCTGGCGGTGAAGAAGAGCTTCGGCCACATCCGCGGCTGCGACGGCGACCTCTGCCTCGACGGCCTCGCCGGCGGCGTCGTCGACGGCTGCGGCGGCGGCTCACGCATCGGCCGCGGCGTCATCGACCTCGCCGACGGCGGCTCGCTCACCGTCGTCACCGTCCACGGCACCTCGGGCATGGCCGCCGGCGACATGGACTGCCGCGTGAAGGAGTTCCGCCAGGTCTTCGTCGACCTCAAAGACGGCTCCGACAAGCCCGGCGCCGACGGCGCGCACAACCTCATCCTCGGCGACTTCAACACCGACCCGGCGCGGCTCGCCGGAGCGGACCCGAGCGCCGACGAGATCGACGCGCGCGTCAACTTCGAGACGCCCTTCGACTTCATCTCGCCCATCGGCAAGGACGTCGCCCCCACGTACGCCGGCCTCGTCAACATCGACCACGTCATCAGCGACTCGCTGGTGGGCGCGTGCTTCTCGAGCGGCATCACCCCGGGGACGCCGCCGCCGTCGGCCGTCAGCTACTTCGACCATCACCCCATGGTCTGCGACGTCGGCCCCGCCGGTGACGACGTGCCTTGAGCGCGGCGGTCACACATCGTGCACCCAGTACGTCACGTGCACACCCTGCTCGCAGCGCGAAAACGCGAGCGCGCCGGGCGGTGACTCTCCCCGGGCGAGCTTGAGCACCACGCGCCGCCGCGCCACGCGCGCGGCCTCGGTGAGCAGCTCCTGCGAGGCGCTGCCGCCGACGGCGAAGGCGCGCAGCAGGGCGAAGGCGGGCGCGCTCTTTTGCGCCCGCTTCATCATCGGGTCGAGGAAGACGACGTCGACGGCGTCGCTGTCCTGCTCGCGCAGCACCTCGAGCGCCCCGCCTGCGCGCAGCTCGATGTGCGCGCCGTGATCGCGGGCGAAGCGGGCGACGCCGTCTTCGAGGAGCGCGTGCAGGACCGGGCTCCCCTCCACCCCGACAACGCGGCATCCGGTGAAGGACGCCGCGTGGAGCGCGTCGTTGGCGAGGCCGAGCGTGGCGTCGAGCATCGACGCGAGCGGCTCGCCCGCGCTGATGGCCCGGATGAAGGGGTGGCGCGCGCCCTCGCCGAGCTTGGTGGCGAGCAAGCCCTCCTGCACGAAGCAACTGCGGCCGGCGTCGTCGCGCACCTCTTCGCGACGACGTCCGACGACGTACACGTAGCCGCCGCAGCCGGCCGCGAACATCTCGGCGAGCCCGCGTCGGGGCAGGACGGGCGCCGCGAAGCGCTCCGCAAGCGACCGCGCCCGCGCGAGTTGCGCGGGCGCGGGCCTTCGGCACGTGGTGACCGCGAGCGAGCTCAGAAGCAGGTGAAGTTCGTCTGCATCGTGTCGATCGGCGTGACGGTGGTGCCACCGTTGACGTCGACGCGGGCGACGGTCCAGGCGTCGTCCGTGTTGTTGAAGTGGCCGGTCATCGCCTGCACGAGCGCCCCACCGACGAAGATCTTCACCTCGAGGTCGGTGGCGGTGAAGCTGCTGTAGTTGGGGTTGCCGCTGTAGGCGTGCACGAGGATCTCGTAGGAGCCGTTGGCGGGCTGATCGATGTTGATGTTCTCGGGGCCGAAGCCCTCGAGGTCGTCGATGTCGAGGCTCGGGTCGCCCGCGGTCTGTCCGGGCTGGCCGTCCCAGTCGAGCGACGAGTAGGTGCAGTCGCCGTAGTAGCAATCGTCCTGCGAGCACCAGCCGGGGTTGTTGCCCCTGCCGAGGTGGAGGTCGATGTCGTCGACGGACGCCGACCACGTGAGCTGCACGTGCAGGCCCTCGGTGGGCACCGCGTTGAGCGTGATGGTGGCGTCGTTGGCGGACTGCGCGCCGTTGCTGTCGGTGACGACGAGGCTGATGCGGAAGGTGCCGGCGACGTCGAGGCCGCTGACCACGCCCGCGGCGCTGTCGAACTGGAAGCCGGTGTCCACGCCCGTGGGGTTCGACAGGCGCACGGTGGAGTCCGTCGGCTGCTCGACGATGTTCCACTGGTAGGAGACGATGGTGCCCGTCTGCGCCACGCTCTGGTCGCCGCTGAGGACGACGTCATCGAGGGGCTCCACCGGCGGCGTCTGCTGCGAGTTGGCCACGCCGTTGATGCTCTTGACCCGCGCCACCGCCGTCGGCGCGCTCGCGCCCTGCACGACGAGGGGCACGTTGACCGACGGGTTCTGGCAGTCGTTGCTGCCGATGATGAGGGTGCCGTTGAACTGCGTGACGCTCGACGGACGCGCGTAGAACGCGACGGTGGCCGCCGTGCCCGGCTGCACGAAGGTGGGCACGGGGAAGACGCTGGCGGCGCCGAAGACGTCGGCGGGCGTGTCGCTCGAGAAGCCGATGCTGTCGATCTCCAGCTCCTGGTTTCCGTCGTTTTGCAGCGAGAGCTGGCAGTTGCCCTCGGCGCCGACGCCGACCGAGCCGAAGTCGCACTGCGACGGGTTCACGGCGAGCACCGGGCAGCCGAGGTCCTTGCCGGTGGCCGTGAGCGCGATGACGACGTCTTCGCCCTGGGCGAGGTTCTCCGCGTCGCTCTTGATGATGACGTTGGCTGTCTCGTCCGTCTCCGTCTGCGGCGCGTACTTGATGGTCACCATCTTGCCGATGGCGCCGGTGGCGCTCTCCACCACGTCGGGCACCGTGCCTTCGACGGTGAAGTTGGGCGAGCCGTCGATGGTGATGGACTGGATGTTCAGGTCCACCTGCGTCGGGTTCTTGATGACGAACGAGAACAGCTTGGGCCGGCCGATGCCGACCTGGCCGTAGTCGTAGGCGCAGTCCTTGATGAAGTCCGTGGCGCAGACCGAGAAAGTCGCGTCGTACGGGTCACCAATTTCGATCTTTGGCGCCAGGACCTGCAGGGGCTCGCCACATCGGCAGGCGCCGAAAGCAGTGGCACCGAAGAGGAGGCTGATAATGGCGATCCGCGACGTCTGCATACGGTCCACCTCTGAGAGATTCCGCACGAGCCGGAAGCGGGTGCGTTTGTAAGGGCGTGAATCGCACCTTGCAATCGTGATCCGCCGCACAAAGTTCAATCAATTCAAGGTAGTAGAGGGTGAGACACCTACATGTGGGGAAAAGTCATTACCAAGAGAAAAGCCACCTTTAGAAAGGTTTCGGCGGTCCCGAGATGTAGGTTTCGCCTCGGCGGAGGAGGAAGCATCGGACAGATGACCGATGCCTGGGAAGGCCGCGGAGGGACGCGGTGCTGCCGGTCGGGCCGGAGACCGCGCGTGCGCCAGGACACCAGATCAGGGGACATTGTCGGGATTCTGGCGCCCTGATCGCGCGGCCGCCATCCACCGGCAGCCTGAGCCGCGGCTACTCGGCGGCGAGCGCGGGGGCGGCCGGGCGGGTCGACGGCGCCGGCTCGCGTTTCCGGCTGAGCACGGGATCGATGTGGACGATGCCCTGCTGGTTCACGACCACCCGCCACCGGTAGCTGGTCACGGTGCCGGTCTGGGCGTCGCTGCACTGGGCGATGAGGTTCAGGTGATAGACCTTGGGCATGTCGGCGTGACAGAAGGTCGCGCTCTTGTGGTCGTAGTAGGCGACCTCGTCCACGGGATCGTCGAGCCGCTTCAAGATCTCGTCGAGCGACACGCGAAACAGCTCCTGCACGCCGAAGCCCTCGGGCACCGGGTCGTCGCCGCAGGTGAAGCGCACGGAGCGGTGGTACTCGAGCACGGTCTCGAGCTCGGGCGTCACGCCGCGCACCGTGCGGTGCTTGGCGCGCAGCGTGGCGACGTCCTTCGGCACCTCGTCCTGCTCGAGCCAGCGGAGCCGCTCCTGCGCGCGCCCGGAGAACGAGCCGAGGCCGGCGGCGGCCAGGGCGTCGCCGACGACCTCGCGGTCGTGGTCGTAGCGCAGGAGCCGCTTGCTCAAGGCGACGCGCACCCACTCCTTGATGCGGTCCTTGAGCATGTACGCGGCGACGCCGACGCCGATGAACAGCACGCTGGTGCCCGCCGACAGCCCCGCGGAGATGAGCGGCAACTGCGCCAGCGACGCCCAGGTGGCGGCGAGGCCCGCGGCCACCATGGCGGCGGTGTTCCGATAGAACGGGTCGCGCGCGTTGCCCCGCGTGTCGACGTAGAGCGCGCTCTGCATCTCCTTTTTCAGCAGCCCCTGCCGGTACGTGAAGTACTCGGGGGAGTCGCCCGAGGGCAAAGGGAAGCCCTGCTCCACGCGGCGGCGCACCACCTCTTCTGCGGCGCGCGCGAGGAGCAGGCGCAGGCGCACCGCGGCGCCCGAGCCGTCGCGCAGCGCGGGCAGCGTGTCGACGACGGCCGCGAGCTCTGCGAGGCGCTCGTCGACGACGGCGCCGGCGAACTCCTCGGCGAACGCGAGCGAAGGCACCAGGGTGGACGGCGCCACCGTCCGGTACGCGCGCGCCTTGGCGCGCAGCCGGCGCACCGCGGCCAGCGCGCGGAGGACGTCGTTGCAGAAGGCCTGGACGTCGTGCTCGAGCGCGGTGACGTCGTCGCCGTGGCGCAGCGCCTTCATGCGCGCCGCCAGGGCGCGGGAGGCCATGGTGGCGGCGTCCGCCAGCTCGGCGCCGAGGCTCTTGGCGAGGCGCTCGAGCGACTCCGACGACGGCGCGCGCTCCTCGATGAGCTTGGGCAGCGCGCGCCGCAGCACGCTCGCGGGGCTCGTCTCGTGCTCGAGGTCGGCGAGCTCCTCGAGCTTGAGGTTGGGCGCGTGCAGCCGCATGTAGACGTTGATGTCCTGGTAGAAGTCCTCGCGCGTCCAGGTCTGCGACGAGATGCCGAAGCCGCGCGCGAAGTAGAACCACACCTTGGTCTCGTAGCCGCGCTCTTCGCCCTTCCTGCGGGGCAGCCGGAAGAACTGGCGCAGCTCCACCGTGCGCCGGTCGCGCGCGACGCACTCGGGCGCCGTCCGGTCAGGGGCGAGGGCGGTCATGCGCGCGGGATCCGCAGGGTGGTGCCGTCGGTGTCGACCTCGACGCCGCCGCCGAGGGGCTCGAGGAGCGGGCGGATCTGGGCGAGCGCGTCCCTGCCGAGGTCGGCCTCGAGCGCGAGCTGCACGCTGGTGTCGTCGACGGTGACGTCCACCGCGAGGGTGCGTTGGCGGCCCTCGAGGGCGCGCGCGCAGCCGGAGAGGCACGCCGACAACGCGCGCTGCACCCGGTGGCCGACGTCGACGACGAGGACGCTCGGCGCGCCCGTGACGGCGAGGTCGACGCCGGCGTGGGCGAAGCTGCCGCTGGCGTCGCCCTCGGCCTCCTTCAGGAGGTCGGCGAACGCGAGGGAGCGCACGCCCTCGACGCCGGGGAGCGTGGTGACGCCCGCCTTCACCGGGCCGCGGCCGAGCAGCACGTACAACGGCGGGACGCCGGGGCGCTTGAGCACGTGGACGGTGCCGCGGACGACGGCGCCGGGCGCCACCTCGACGTCGATCGGCTCGGGCTCGCCGTCGTCTTCGGCGGCGGCCAGGGCGCGCTCGAACGTCTCGGAAGCCGTCAGCTCCTTGAGCCGGCGGCTGGCGTTCGGGCCCTCGAGGCGCAGGACGGCGCGGGCGGGCCCGTTCAGGGAGAGCACCTCACCGTCGACCTCGAAGATCACGCAGGGCAGCGGCAGGGCGTCGACGAGCTGCGCGACGACGGCGTCGGCGGAGCCGGCGTTGGCCAGGCGCCTGCGGATCTCGGCGGCCATGCCGTCGATGGCGCGGCCGGCGTCGCCGACCTCGTCGTTCGAGCTCACCCCGGTGCGCGCCGCGAGGTCGCCCGCGCCGAGCGCCTTGGCGGCGGCGATCACCCGCCGGAGCGGCCGCTGGAAGCGCACGGCGGCGACGACGGACAGGAAGATGGCCAGGGAGATGGCGGCGGCCTCGATGTTGCGGGCGAAGCGCGTGAGGCTCTCGGTGGAGGAGCGCACGGCGGCGAGCGGCCGGGCCACGCGGACCACGGGGGTCCCGGCCTCGCGGCTCACCGGCAGCCGGGCGGCGGCGAACAGCGCGTCGGCGCCGTTGTCGGCCCGGCGCGCGGTGCCGCGGCCGGTGGCGGCGGCGTCGCGCATCTCGACGGGATCGCGGTCGGGGGCGGCGGCGGGCTCGGAGTCGAAGAGCACCTCGCCGGCGGGCCCGAAGAGGGTGACCCGGTCGCCGGTCATGTGGGCGAGGTCGCGGGCCCGCGCCACCCGATCCGCCGGCGACAGCGGGGCGAGGACGCCGGCGCTCATCTGGGCGGTGTCGAGGAGGTCGCGGGTGGCGTCGGCGACGAGGTCGTGCTCGAGGCGGGCGGTGACGTAGACGAAGTTGGGGACGGCTGCGACGGCGAGGAGCAACACGTACGAGGACAGGAGCTTCGCGGGGAGAGGAACCCGGAGCCGGGCGAGGCTCGCCTTTCGCTCGGAGTTGTCGGGGCCGGTCACCGCGATCTTCACCTCTTGGTCGTCGCCCTCAGTGTATGACCCCCCACCCGCGCTTGCCATATCGCCGCCCGGAAGGGGCTTGCCACCGCGGCGGCGACCCGCTACCTCCCGCGTTCCGACTTCAGGATTGGTGATCGCGATGACGACGCAGACGCAGGGATCGAACAAGGGCCGCACCCGCCGCCGCCTGCAGGACTACTTCCTTCAGAACAAGGGCACGGACATCGACTACAAGAACGCCGAGCTGATGCGGCGCTTCCTGTCCCCCGAAGGCAAGATCCTGCCCGGCCGCCGCACCGGCCTGACGTCGAAGAACCAGCGCAAGATCACCAAGGCCATCAAGCGCGCCCGCGCCATCGGCCTGCTCCCCTTTACCAACCACGACGCGTAGCGAGGGCTCTGCTCTCGCACTTGACCCCCGAAGGACTGGACCGCGCCGGCTGGTCCGGCGACGAGCGGCTCCCAGCGTCGACGTGCCCCGCCGCAAGAGACCGCGACCACGACGCCCTCCGGGGCCCTGGTCCTCGGCGCTCCCCGACATCTTCGGCCACAAGCTCGAGGGCGCCTGCGGGCGGGCCCGCACAGGTCCTCGCGCGCGGCCGACCCCGCGGACCTCGTTCTGCGCGGCCGGGCCCCGCGGACCTGCATCGCGTCCGATCCCTCGACTGGGGAGCGTGCGCCGCGGGACGGCGGCGGAGGCTCCCCGGAGCGCCTCGCGCACGGGGGCGGTCGTGGCTTCCGCGGGGTCACCCTTGTACGCGAGCGCGAGGAGGAGCCGGAGTCGCCGGCCAAGGCGTGCGCGGTCCGTCGACGTGGGGGTGACGCGGAGCCCGAGGGTGTTTCGACGAGGAGCGCCGCCGGCCGGGGCGGCGGCGAGGGCTCTGCCGAAGGGGGCCCGCCCGCAGGCGCCCTTGAGCTTGTGGATGCGGCGACGTCCGGGGAGCGCCGAGGACCAGGGCCCCCGGAGGGAGAGGCCTCGTCGCCGCACCAGGCGGCGCGGCCCGCTCACCCTCGGGGTTGCCTACTCGCCCTCGCCCTCGCCTTCGCCTTCGCCCTCGCCCTCGCCGGCGCTCGGGCCGATCGCGATGCCAGCGAACTGGTCGACGTCGCAGGTCTCGGCGTCGAAGGTCGGGTCGAAGTTGTTGAACGCCTGGTTCTGGTTGCCGCAGAGGAAGACGCCGCAGAGCTGGTTGTTGGCGACGTCACAGCCCTGATCACCCTGGAAGCCGTCGAGGTCCTGGATGAGGTCGTCGATCTGGCCCTCGTCGAGCTGCGGGTTGTTGGCGATCTCGACCACGCCGCGATCGCCCTGGGCGTTGTTGCCGCCCTCGCTCTCGAGGTTGGGGTTGGCGTTGCCGACGTTGGTGAGCGCGATGAGGCCGGCGTCGTCGGCCTGGTCCGCGACGTCCTGCGTGCCGCCGTCGATGAGGACCGTATCGAGCTTGGGGTTGTTGTCGATGGCCAACGCCAGGCCGATGAACGTCACGCTCTCGAGCCCCTTGAGCGACTCGAGGTTGGCGTTGTTGCGGATGCGCAGGGCGTCCCCGACCGTCGCGAGGTTCATGCCCACCGCGTTGCCGCCGACGTCGTGGGTGAGGTCGGTGAGCCCGTCCATCAGCGCCACCTCGAAGCTGCCGCCCACCGCGCCGAGCGCGTCGAGCTTCAGCTCGTCGACGCTGCCGTCGCGGGCGAGGAGGAAGTCGCCGCCCACGGTCTGCACGCCGTCGAGGCCGTCGACGTTGGCGAGCAGGGCGTCGTCGCTCACGATGAAGTCGCCGGTGCCCTGCGCGATGTCACCGACGGTGTTGAGGTTGGCGAGCGAGTCCACGTTGACGAGCTTGGGCAGGAACGTGAGCTCGAAGTCGTCGCCGACGCTCTGCAGGTTGTTCAACGTGAGGTTGGCGAGCTTGGCGTCGCGCGTGAGCACGAGGTCGGCGTCGACGGAGCCGAGCCCGAGCAGGTTGACGGTGACCAGCTCCGGCAGGTCGTGGAAGAACACGGCGCCGGCGGTGCCGAGGTTGTTGGAGCCGTCGATGGTGTCGAGCTGACCCGACGCCGTGATCTCGAATTTGCCGCCGATGTCCTGCAGCGCGGTGAAGCCCACGTCCTGGAGGCTGTCGTTGAACGCGATCAGGACGTCGCCGCCGATGTTGGTGACGTTGTCGAGGTTGAGCGCGCCGAGCTGGTTGTTGCCCGCGTCGATGGGAGCGTCGTTGCCGTTCTTGATGGCGCCGATGTTGAGGCTGCCGCCGATGTTGGTGACGTCGAGGCCCTGCAGGTCGTTGAAGTCCTCGGCCACGATGGTGACGTCGCCGGCCACGGCGCCGAGCTGCCCCGCGAGGGACGACAGGTTGTCGAGGTTGTTGTTGAAGCCCACGGCGAAGCCGCCGGCGCCCAGGGCGTTGGTGCCCAGGCCGTTGAAGGAGTCGAAGTTGTTGTTGCCGCCGGCCTTGAAGTTGCCGTTCTTGTCGATGCTGAGGCCGACGACGAGGCCGCCGAGGGTGGTGACGCTCTGGAAGCCGTCGAGGTCGTTGAGGTCGCTGTCGTGCATGATCAGCCGGCCGTTGACCGTGGTGAGCGCGTCGGCGAGACGCATGCTGCCCGTGTCCGAGAACGCCACGATCACGTCCTTGCCGACGGTGGTGAGCGCGGGCAGCGAGTCGTTGCCCGCGTTTTGCGGGTCGAGGTCCACGGTGACGCGCGGGTCGAAGGCCTGATCGTCGGCGGTGTCGAAAAGGCCGTCGGGGCCGGCGGCGAACAGCGTGTCGAGCACCTGGTCGTCGTTGCCGAAGATCTCGCCGATGGAGAAGGTGCCGCCGATGGTTGCGAGCGCGTCCGCGCCCTTGAAGTCGTCGAGGTTGCTGCCGAGGATGACGAGGTCGCCGCCGATGGCGGGCAGCGCGTCGAGCCCCTGGAAGTCCTTGAGCTTGTCGTTGAAGCCGAGCACCAGGCTGCCGGTGAGCGTGGTGAGGTTGTTCAAGCCCTGGAGGTCCTCGAGGTTCTTGTTGCCCGCGGGGCGCGGCTCTTTGAACGCGTCGAAGAACACGCCGACGAAGAGCGAGCCGTTGAGGGTCTGGAGGCCGTCGTTCTGGCCGTCGTTGCCGCCGTCGCCCTCGAGGCCCGAGAGGTCCTGCAGCGAGTCGTTGCCGGCGATGAAGATGTTCCCCGTGAGCTCCGGCATGTCGTCGAGGCCGGCCAGGGTGGTCATGGCGGGGTTGAAGCCGATGAAGATGTCACCGTTGGTGACGGTGGTGAGGTTGTCGAGGCCGGTGAGGTCCTGCAGCCCGGCGTTGCCCGCGGGGATGATGTTGTTGTCGTCGTCGAAGTCGATGCCGATGGCGAGCGCCTGCGCCGCCTTGCCGTCGTTGTCGATCTTGTCGAGGGTCTCGAGGCCGGTGAAGTCCGTGAGCGAGTCGTTGCCGAACACCCGCACGAAGCCGAAGATCTCGTCGAGCTGCGTGAAGCCGGCAAAGCCCGTGAACGCCGGGTTGTTGCCGACGATCAGGTTGCCCGCGTTGTCGGCCTTGCCCGCGAAGCGCGCGTCGTCGCGGATGCGCTCGAGGGCGGGGAAGGTGAGGTTCGACAGGGCGGCGTTGTCGAGCACCGTGATGTCACCGGTGGCCTCGACGACCGCCGGGAACGTGGCCGCGGTGAGGGCGGGGTTGCCGATGATGCCGATGCCGTAGGCGGCGTTTTGGAGGTTCGGCAGCTCCACCGTGGTGAGCGCGCTGTTGTTGAAGATGAGCAGGTAGCCCTGATCGATCTGCGTGAGCGCGGACAGCGGCGAGAGGTCGACGATGTCGTCGGAGTTCAGGATGGTGACGTTGCCGACGATGGTCTTGCAGTTCGCCGCCTGCTCGAGCTCCACCTGGTTGGTGATGTTGACGTCGCCCTCGGTGTCCTGGGCGCCGGCGCACAGGGGGACGCCGACGTTGGCCGGGGCGCCGTTGTCCACCACGGTGTCGGCGATCTGGTCGGTGACGAAGCCCGCTCCCTGGCAATCCAACGGATTGCAGCCGAAGCCGAACAGGGTGAGGACGAGGACGAACGCGAAGGCAAGCAGGTGACGGCGCATGGGGGACCCTCTGGGGGGCCCGAATGTAGCACGCTCACGAGCTCGCGAGGACGTACGAAAAGACCAAGGGCGCGACGATGGTGGCGTCGGACTCGATGATGAATTTCGGGCCCTTGGCCTCGAGCTTGCCCCAGGTGATCTTCTCGTTGGGGACGGCGCCCGAGTAGCTGCCGTACGACGTGGTGCTGTCCGAGATCTGGCAGAAGTAGGCCCACTTCTTGACCTCCTTCTTGAGGTCCTGCGTGAGCATGGGCACGACGCAGATGGGGAAATCTCCCGCGATGCCGCCGCCGATCTGGAAGAAGCCGATGTCGCACTTCTTCTGCTCCTCGGCGTACCAGCCCGCGAGGAACTGGAGGTACTCGAGGCCGGACTTCATGGGGGCGTAGCTCTTGAGCGTGCCCTGCATCTGGGCCGCCACGAACATGTTGCCGTTGGTGCTGTCCTCCCAGCCCGGCACGATGATGGGCAGGTTCTTCTCGGCGGCCGCGAGCAGCCACGAGTTCTTGGGATCGATCTGGTACTCGAGCTTCTTGGTGCGCAGGAGCTGGTAGAAGTACTCGTGCGGGAAGTAGCGCTTCCCCTCCTTCTCCGCGATCTGCCACAGCTCGATCATGTGCCGCTCGATCTTCCGCATCGCCTCTTCCTCGGGGATGCAGGTGTCGGTGACGCGGTTGAGGCCCTCCTTGAGGAGCGCCACCTCCTCCTCCGCGGTCAGCGAGCGGTAGTGGGGAACGCGCTTGTACTCGTCGTGGGCGACCAGGTTGTAGACGTCCTCTTCGAGGTTGGCGCCGGTACAGCAGATGGCGGAGACCTTGTCCCGGCGGATCATCTCGGCGAGCGACAGGCCGAGCTCGGCGGTGCTCATGGCGCCGGCCATGGTGAAGAACATCTTCCCGCCGCGTTTCAGCAGCTCGATCCACGCCTCGGCCGCATCGACGACGACCGCGGCGTTGAAGTGCCGGTAGTTGTGCTTGATGAAGTCGCGGATGTTCTCGTGGGTGTACGCCATCCGCGCGGATTACAAGCCGAGCGCGCGTAGATCAAGACGGCCGTCCGTGAGCGGCGGGCAGAAGTAGTAGCCGCCGCTGACCGGGCGGGAGAAGGAAAAAAGCCCATCGACGATGCCGTCGTCGATGCCCGACATGCGGCTGAGCATCTTCTCGAAGCGGGCGAGGCTCTCCACGTACGCGAGGAAGTACAGCCCGTGCTCCTTCACGCCGCCCCAGGGCATGGAGCGGCGCACCATGAACGCCGGCGGGTCGTAGCTCTCCTGCGCCGCGCGCTTCACGTGCGCCGACGGCGGCGCGTCCGCGAGCTCCTCGTCGTCCTCGAGGCGGCGGCCGATGACGTGATCGCGGGCCATCTCCGTCATGCGATCGAGCGCACTCAGGTCGTGCACCCACTTCTGCACGGCGCAGAAGCTGCCGCCGTCGAGGGCGCCGCGGCCGCTCACGACGGCGGCGTCGGTGGCGGCGTCGCCGTGGGGGTTCTCGGTGCCGTCGACGAAGCCGGAGAGGTCGCGGCCGCCGAGGTAGCTGAAGCCGTCCACCTCCTCCACCAGCTCGAAGGTCCCGCGCAACGTCCGCGCGAGGCGCATGCCGGCCTCGAGCTGCGCGCCCTTCTCCGCATGCGCGGTGCTTGCCCACAGCGCGTGCTGCGTCGAAGCGAAGAGCGGGAAGTGCGAAGGGAACGGCTTGAGCCCCTCGACGCGGGCGGCGGGGGCACCCACACCGAGGATGATGTCGTTGTCCCACGGCTTCTGTGAGAGCGCCCTCAAGCCTTCGGCGGGATCGCCGATGAGATCGAAATGAAGGAAGCGCGCGGAGGGACGAACGGGCTCGAGGACGAGGGGCTGCATGGCCAACGTCAATATCTCTCGCACCGGTGCGACTCAAGCAGGCGCGTGCGCACCGTGTCGTCTTCGATGCGTGTTCGGACGACATCGCTGACACGCATGTTTCGTCGATCTGACACGTCGTGTCTCACGACCGACGGAAACTCGGGGCGCAACTGGACTCGATGTTAGCGTGATTGAACAGAGAGCTCGTTGAGCGAAGGAACAGTCGACGTGACGTCGACGCACTCGACGAGGCGGGCGGGACCGGGAACGCTCGCAGGAGGATGGGGAGATGATCAGAGCGATTCTTGCCGGGTCGGTAATTGCCTTGTCGACTGGCTGCCTCGTCGATCGGCCCTACGACCGATCACTCGACGACAACGCCGGAAACCCCGACGCCACGTCGACGTCCTATCGCCCCGTGCGCTCTGCCGTCGACGGCAGTTTGCAGGGCCAAGTCGGACCGCTGAGCGGCCTCGACCATGATGCGAGCCTTCTTTCCGCCTATGACGATGGCTACTACCTGAGCGTCGAGACCGTGGTGCAGTTGCAAGACCGCGCGGTGATGACGCTCCTCTCGGTGAGCAACGGCGCGGACATCTTCCAGCCCGGACTCGACGCGACGTTCACACTCGACAACTACGACACCGACGGCGTTCAGGTCACGATGCTCGGCTGCGTCGGACAGGACGTCGGCGTCTACGACGAATACGACATGCCCGCCGACGAGGTGCACGTCTCGGTGACACCCGGCCAGGACGACAGCGAGATGGGAGTGTCGCTGCAGGCCCGCTGGTACGACCGCGACGCACAGACCGGCGAGCGTTTGGCGACCTCGAAGAACGCGAGCACCGAATTCACGTTGCTCCGCTAGTCACGCGTCTCTCCCCAGGAAAACGGCGGCCCCGCGGCCGCCGTTTTCTTTTTTCGCGCTTGGCGCGTTCGGGCCTTCGTCTTGCGCTGATGCGGGGCCGCTCGCGGAGCTCGCGCTTCCGCGAGAGACGGGCCGTCTTCGCCAGCGGCCGCCTCCGCCGCGCTCCCTTGGGGGGCTTGCGTGGCCCCCGTCGTCGTCGTCCGTCTCGCACGCCTGGAGATCCGTTGACAGAAGTGTCAACGGTTGGCACGTTGCGTCAATGAGCGCCTCGAACAACTTCTTCCTCGACAACGACGACCTGCGCTTCCAGCTCTCCCGGCTCGACTGGGCCACGCTGGTGGAGCTGCAGGAGAGCGCGTTCGACGACGCGGACGCGTTCAAGGATCCGGCGGAGGCGCGGGCGTTCTACGAGGACGTGCTGCGCAGCCTCGGTGAGATCGTGGCCAAGGAGATCGCCCCGTTCGAGCGCGAGCTCGACGAGCAGCACCCGGTCTTGCACGACGGCGAGGTCGAGGTCCCGGCGCGCATGAAGAAGGTCCTGCAGACGCTCCAGGACATGGGCGCGATGTCGATGACGCTGCCGCGCCGCCTGGGCGGCATGAACACGCCCATCATCACGTCGAACGTGCTGGTCGAGATGCTCGCTCGTGCGGACGCCAGCGTCGTCGGCGAGGTGGGCTTCCACGGCGGCATCGCGCAGGCCCTGCTCTTCTACTCGCTCGAAGAAGGCTCGGTGGAGCACGACGACAAGGGCTACGTCCGAAAGACCCGCTTCGACGACGTCGTGAAGCGCATCGTCGACGAGGGCGAGCACGGCGCCATGGTGCTCACCGAGCCCGGCGCCGGCTCCGACCTCGCGCGCTTGAAGGCCAAGGCGGACCTGAAGGCAGACGGCACCTGGCGCGTGACCGGCCAGAAGATCTTCATCACCGCCGGCCACGGCGACCACCACATCGTCATCGCCCGGTCGGAGGACGAGGCCACCCACCCGGGCTTGAAGGGCCTCTCGCTGTTCTACGTGCCGCGCTTCGTCGACGCGAACGGCAAGCGCTGCCGCTCCTCGGACGCGGGCGCGCGCAAGAACTTCGAGATCGGCGGCGTCGAGCACAAGATGGGCCAGCACTCCGCCGTCGCGGCCACCATCCACTACGACGAGTCCATCGCGGAGCTCCTCGGGCAGCGCGGGCACGGCTTCCTCGGGATGCTGCTGTTGATGAACAACGCCCGCATCGCCGTCGGCTTCGAAGGCATCGGCACGTGCGAGCTGGCGTACCGCAAGGCCAAGGCGTACGCGGAAGAGCGCGTCACCATGGGCAAGCCCATCGCGCAGCACGAGATGATCGCCGACGCCCTCGACGAGATGGACGTGATGATCCGCGGCATGCGCGCCATCACGTTCGAGGCCGCGTTCCACGAAGAGGTGAGCGCGCGTCTGAAGGTGAACCTCAAGGCGCACGCCCCCGCGTCGGACGCCGAGCGTGCGGACGCGGAGAAGCGCATCCGCCGGCACAAGCGCAAGGCGCGCCACCTCACGCCGCTCATCAAGTACCTCGCCGGCGAGGAGTGCGTGCGTCAGGCGCGCATGTGCATGCAGATCATGGGCGGCCTCGGCTACATCGTCGAGACCGGCGCCGAGAAGATCCTGCGCGACGCGCTGGTCATCCCCGTCTACGAGGGCACCAGCCAGATCCAGGCGCTGATGGCGCTCAAGGACAACCTGCAGGCGGCCATGAGGAACCCGGGCCGCTTCCTCTCCGAGATCGCCACGGCGCGGCTCGAGTCTTTGTCCGGCGCCGGCGCCGTCGAGCGCGGCGAGGCCAAGCTGCGCGCCCATGCGCTCTCCGCGATGCAGACCATCATCACGCGCATCGCCGCCGACAAGCTCGGCGACGTGAAGGGCCGTCCGCTCTCGGAGTGGAAGTCCGCCTTCATGAAGGACTGGGATCCGGGGCGCGACTTCTCGTTCGGCCTGCTTCACGCCGAGCGGCTCACCAAGCTCCTGTCGTGGGCGGCCATCGCCGAGACGCTGCTGCGCCAGGCGCACGACGTGAAGGGCAGCGCCGATTACGACGAGCGCCTCAACCTCGCCTTGCGTTTCGTCGAGCGTTTCGAGCCGCGGGCCAAGGGCGTGCTCGGCGAGATCGAGGCCACCGGCGGGTCTCTGATCGGGCGCGTGCTCGCGCGGCCCAAGCGCGACCGCGAGCGCGCCAAGGCCGCGGAGTAGTCCCCGGCAGCGCCGGGGACGCGCTCTTCGCCTCCCCGGGCGGCGCGCTCGGTGCCGTCGGGGTAGGATCAAGCCATGGTCCGCCTGTGCTTCGTCGCGCTCGCGTTTTTCCTCGCCGTGCCGGCCTCGGCGCAGGACCTCAGCGAGGTGCTCCTCGGCAGAAAGCCCAAGCCGTTCATCGACCCGGCGGGGTACTGGGCGGCCATCCTGCCCGTGGGCTTCGACTGCGAGGCGAGACCGCGGCACGTGCAGTGCCACAGCAACCGGGGGACCAACGCCATCCTCAGCGTCGACGTCGTCGATGTCCCCGCCTCCGCCACCGCCGACCTCGCCATGTTGAACCAGATGGACAGGTTCAAGGACAAGCCGCACTTCAAAAAGATCGCCCAGGGCCGGACCAAGGTCGACGGCACGCCGGCGGTGACGACGTCGTTCTCGTACGACTACCAGGGCAACGTCGAGTACAGCGTGGGCGTGCAGCAGCTCATCATGGTGCGCGGCGGCAAGCTCTACCTCATCCACCTCGAGGGGCGGCTCAGCCAGTTCGCCCAGTCGCTCAAGGACTTCGAGCAGCTCCGCCGGAGCTTCAAGCCCGCGCGGCTCGACGCCGGCGGCAACCCCATCCTCGAGGACCTCAAGCCCAAGTCCCGCGACGACACCGCGGGGCTGCCGGCGGGCGTCAGCGAGGCGATGAAGAAACGATACTGAGCTCGCGTGACGACATCCTCGGCGGCACGACGTTGGTTGGTCGCTGACGACGACGTCGTGCCCCGCCGCGAATGTCTACGTCGCGCGCCTACGGCCCCTTTCTCGCATCGCGGCGACGGCCGGCGCCGTCGTGGGGGACAAGCCCCCGCCCTACGGGGCGTCGACGCAGCCGACGTCAAGCCCCGCCGGCTCGGGCGTTCGTCGCTGGCAACGACGTCGTCGTCGCCGCACACGTCGACACGGCACGCATCGAGACGTAGGGCGCCCCCTTGTGGGGCGCGTCGGAGGCACCGGCGACGTGCGCCTGGCTTTCCAACGCGGGGGACAAGCCCCCGCCCTACGGGGCGTCGACGCAGCCGACGTCAAGCCCCGCCGGCTCGGGCGTTCGTCGCTGGCAACGACGTCGTCGTCGCCGCACACGTCGACACGGCACGCATCGAGACGTAGGGCGCCCCCTTGTGGGGCGCGTCGGAGGCACCGGCGACGTGCGCCTGGCTTTCCAACGCGGTGGACAAGCCCCCGCCCGCCGGGGCGTCGACGCAGCCGACGTCAAGCCCGCCGGGGCGTCGACGTAGCCGACGTCGCCGTTGCGCGCCGTGGCGTCGGCGCCGATGGATCACATTGCATCGCGTTTGCGCTCAGCGGCGTGACGAAAGCCTCGGCGGCACATTGAGCGCCTCGGGTCGGCAGGGGCAATTCGTTCGTGCTACTACGATCGAGCGATGCAGTCCCGGCTCGACGCTCTCATCGAGCAGCTTCACGTGCAGAAGGCCGACGCGCTTCTGATCGAGGCGGGCAACAGCTTGTTCCTCGTCCGCGGCGCCGAGACCCTGCCGCTGTTGAACGCCAAGCTCACCAACGAGCACGTCCAGGAGCTGCTGCGCGACTCGGCGCCGCCGGACGCGCGCATCTCCATCGAGAAGCGGGAGGCCGTGGAGTTCGACTACGTGAGCCCGTCGGGCCCGGTGCACGTCGAGCTCAAGACGATGGACGACAGGACCTTCGCGCGGCTCACCCCCACGACGTTCCGTGACTCCATCGACGCCTTCAGGGCGGACGGGAACCTGGCGCCGCCGTCGAGCAGCATCGACGACAACAGCGGCGTCGTGGAGCTGCCGCCCGTGCCGGGCGCCGGGCCGCGGCCGGCCCTCGAGCCGTGGTTCGAGATCTTCCTCGCCACGCGCAGCTCGGACCTGCACCTGACGCCGGGCCTGCCCGCGATGGTGAGGTCGTTCGACGGTGACATCCAGGAGCAGCCCGAGATCCCCGTCGTGGGGCCGTACGAGCTCGAGCAGATGCTCCTCGAGATCATGCCGCCCCAGAGCCGCGAGGAGTGGCTGTCCATGCGCGACACCGACTTCGCGTACGACCTGCAAAACGCCCGGCTGCGCGTGAACGTCTTCTACGACCTGCGCGGGCCGTGCGCGACGTTCCGCAAGATCCCCGGCGACATCATGACCGTCGCCGAGCTCGGCCTGCCGCCGGCCGTCGTCGATCTGTGCCGCTTGAAGAAGGGGCTCGTGCTCGTCACCGGGCCGACGGGCTCGGGCAAGTCGACGACGCTCGCGGCGATGATCGACTGGATCAACGAAAACCGCGCCGACCACATCATCACCATCGAAGACCCCATCGAGTTCGTGCACACGCAGAAGCGCTGCCTCATCCACCAGCGCCAGGTGGGCGTGCACACGCGGAGCTTCACGCGCGCGCTCCGGGCGGCGCTGCGCGAAGACCCCGACATCATCCTCATCGGAGAGATGCGCGACCTCGAGACCATCGCCATCGCCATCGAGATGGCGGAGACCGGCCACCTCGTGTTCGGCACGCTGCACACCACCACCGCCGCCACCACCGTCGACCGCATCGTCGACCAGTTCCAGGCGGACAAGCAGGAGCAGGTGCGGCAGATGCTCGCCGAGTCGCTCAAGGGCGTCGTCTCGCAGACGCTCTGCAAGCGCACCGACGGCGGCCGCGTGCTCGCGCTGGAAATTCTCCTCGTCACCACCGCGGTCTCGAACATGATCCGCGAGAAGAAGACGTTCCAGATCCCGAGCGTGGTCCAGACCTCGCGGGGCGCGGGCATGCGCCTGTTGAACGACTCGCTCCTCGAGCTCGCCAAAAGCGGCGTCATCGACGCGCAAGAGGCCATCGATCGCGCCATCGATAAGGCGGCCATCAAGCGCGACCTCACCGCCGCGCAGCTCCTCAAGGCCGGGTAGGGCCACGCGGGGGCCGAGAGCGGATGGCCTCGGACGCTCGCTGCGCTAGGGTGCCACCGTGACCTGTGAGGAGACGCTCGAGGCTCTGCTGCCGGCGCTTTTGCGACGGAGCCCCGGGGCCGTGGGCGAGGGCGCGGTGCTGCAGATCGTGGTGCCCGACGTCGCCGGCTGCCGCTACCACTACACCTTCGCCGGCGGCGACGTCGCCGTGCAAAAGGGCGTCTCCGACCGCGTCGACCTCACGCTGTCCCTGGTGAGCGCCGACCTCGCGCGCCTCTTCGAGGGCGCGCTCGACGTCGAGCACGCCGTGCGCACGCGGCGCATGAAGGTCATGGGCGACGAGTCGCTCCTGCTCGCGCTGTCCGACGCCGTCGCGGGGAGACAGCCGTGAGCGTTCGCCGGCTCACCGCCCCTCACGTGAAGCCGTCGACGGCGCCGGTGACCGCCGCCGAGCTGCGCCGGGCGGCGCGCGCGCTGCGGGAAGATCCGGCCGCGCGCGCCACGGACCCTGCGACGTCGGGCGCGCGCGCGTCGACGTCGACGGGGCCCGCGCCCGTGCGGCGCGAGGACCTGCGGGCGCTCAGGGGGCTCGTGACCCAATACGGGGCCGTCCACGACGTCGACGTCGCCGCCGTCGCCGCCAAGATGGGCGAGGCCGCCGGCGCCAACCTCGCCGCGCTGTACGCGGCCGTGAAGAAGCTGAAGGCGCAGGGCGCGCTGACCTCGCCGTGGCGCGCGCAGACGGTGACCGACACCGCCGTGCAGCAGCTCTCCCGGGCGACGCTGTCGCCGCGTGTCACGCGCCACGTGCAGAAGCTCGCGCGCCTCGAGCTCCTCAAGCTGTTCGCCGACCCCGTGAAGGACGCCGCGCTGCACGAGGTGCTGCTCGGCGACCTCAAGAAGAGCTTCCGCGTGCCCGAGCGCGCGCTGCGCGAGCACGAGGTCCCGCCCGACATCCCGCTGCGCGAACGAAACGCGCGGGCGCAAAACGCGCTGCTCGCGCTGCTGTTCGACCCGGGCCTGCCCGCCGAGCTCAAGCGCGCCGCCGTCGACAAGCTCGCCGTGTGCGGCAACAAGGACGCGCTGCCGACGCTGGCGTCGCTCGCAAAGGCCGAGCCCGCCCTCGCCGGCGCCGTGAAGACCACCACCAAGGCCATCGAGAAGGCCGGCAAGATGACGCTGGTCTTCTGCTCCATGGAGGTGGCGCCGTACGCCTTCGCCGGCGGCCTCGGCAACGTGATGGACGAGCTGCCCCAGGCGCTCGCGCGGCTCGGTCACCGGGTCATCGTGGTGTCGCCGCGACACGCCATCATCGACAGGAGCACGCTCGAGGACAGCGGCAAGCGCATCCGCGTGAGCCACCCCACGGGCGACGAGCCGGCGCAGCTCCTCAGGGACGACAAGGACGGCGTGGAGCACTGGTTCGTCGAGAACGGCAAGTTCTATTCGGACGGGCGTTACGGGCTCTACGGCGACGAGCACGGTCCCTACGGCGACGTCGCCGAGCGCTACGACTTCTTCTCCATGGCGATCCCCGAGGCGCTCAAGGCCATCCTCGGCGACGAGCGCCCCGACATCGTGCAGCTCAACGACGCGCACACGGCGCCCGCCGCCGCCTACCTGAAGCGTGACGACGCCTTCGCCGACACCAAGACCGTCATGGCCGTTCACAACCTCGGCGGCGCGTACCAGGGAAAGTTCGGCGCCGAGGTGCTGCCGCGCCTCGGCTTCAAGGACTTCGGCTTGTCGTATCCGACGGGCCCGGCGGAGTTCTACGGCGGCACCAACTTCCTGAAGCTCGGGCTCGCCACCGCCGACGCCGCCGTCACCGTGAGCCGGCAGTACATGCGCGAGATCCTCGACAAGGAGCACGGCGAGGGGCTCGAGGGCGTGCTGCGCCTCCTGTACGCCGAGGAGCGGCTGTGGGGGAACCTGAACGGCATCGACACGAAGTCGTGGGATCCGTCGACGGACCCGGCGCTGCCGGCCCCGTACAGCTTCGCCGATCAGGCCGGCAAGGCCGCGTGCAAGAGCGCGCTTCAGGCGCGCTACGGGCTGCCGCAGCGCGCGGACACGCCCCTGGTGGGGGCGGTCAGCCGCATCACCGACCAAAAGGGCATCGACGACATCGTCGCCACCGTCGAGCGCCGCATGACGGCCGGCGAGGACGTGCAGTTCGTCGTGTGCGGCACCGGCGACGCGGCCCTGTGCGCGCAGCTCGCGGACCTCGCCAAGCGCTACCCGGACAACGTGGCCTTCGACGGCGCGTTCGCCAAGGACAAGGAGCGCAAGATCATCGCCGGCGCCGATCTGTTCTTGATGCCGTCGCGCTTCGAGCCCTGCGGGCTGCCCCAGATGTACGCCATGCGCTACCTCACCGTGCCGGTGGTGCGCGCCGTGGGCGGCCTTGAGGAGAGCGTGCAGCCGTACGACGCGCTCGAGCAGACCGGCACCGGCTTCAAGTTCGGCGGCGCTCGCGGCGGCGGCGTCGACGACGGCCTCGACGCAGCTCTCGCGTGGTACCGGCAGGGGGACGGCGCGCGCGCGGCCCTCATCCGCAACTGCGCGCTCGCGGACTTCTCCTGGGAAACGACGTCGGCGGCGGAGCAGGTCGCGTTCTTCCGGACGCTGACTTGAGCGGCGTTACGACATTCACAGCGGCACAGCGTTCGTCGTCGACAACGACGTCGTGCCCCGCCGCGATTGTCTACGCCGCGCGCCTTCGGCGCCTCTCCCGCATCGGGGCGACGGCCGCCGCCGATGGATCACGTTGCGTCGCCCTTTGCGCTCAGCGGCGTTCAGACATTCACGACGTCGTGCCCCGCCGTTCTCGCATCGGGGCGACGGCCGGCGCACACGGCACGCACGGCATCGAGACGTAGGGCGTTTCCGACGCGGGGGACGAGCCCCCGCCCTACGGGGCGGCGACGCAGCCGACGTCAAGCCCCGCCGGGCCGACGTCGCGAATGGCAAACGGGCTAGTACGCGGCGTTTTCGAGGATGAGCTTCATGCGCACGAGGGCCAGCGTGCCGTTGGTGGGCGCGACGCGGACGGCCTGGACGCCGCCGCCGGGGACGAGGCAGTCGGCGAGGTCGACGTCGACGACGTGGACGGTCCAGTCGTTGCTCATGGTGACGCCGGTGACGCCGCAGCCGTTCAAGGGGTTGTAGACGTCGAAGGTCACCGGCGACGACACCTCGCGCGCGCGCCCCTCGAGGCGCACCACGGCGCGGTCGTAGGACTGCAGCGAGCTCAGGCCGACCATGAGCTGGAGCTCGCCGTCGAGCTCCAGGCTGGTGCCGATGGGATCGTCGACGACCTGCATGTTGTTGAAGCGGTCCCAGGCCTCGGGATAGCTGGCGCCGTCGGCGGCCCACGAGGAGCCGGTGAAGCCCGGCGTCTGCGAAAAGGTGAACGCCGGCGACGTCGGCGTGAACGCGCTCGAGTAGTCGATCTGCAACCACACGTTGCCCGCGCCGTCGCCCTCGCCCTCGCCCTCGCCCTCGCCCACGACGTCACCTTCGCCTTCGCCTTCGCCCACGACGTCGCCTTCGCCCTCGCCCTCGCCGGCGACGTCGCCTTCGCCTTCGCCCTCGCCCGCGACGTCACCCTCGCCCTCGCCCTCGTCCCCGACGACGACGCCGGCGCCGGCGCCGTCGCGGTCGTGCATCTCGCGCGCGCCCCAGAAGCCCATGGGCATGCAGCCCACGAGCCCGAGGAGGCACAACCCGCCCAGCGCGCGCCACGGGGACGGGCCAAAGACCGGATGAGCGGAGGCGGGGACGAGCATCGAGCGCGGCTTGTGCCCCGGCGGCGCCGGACACAAAAGACACGGAGGTGTGCAGCGGTCACACGCCCGCGTCGACGGCCGCCCTCTCGAGGAGCCGCTTTTGCACCTTGCCCATGGCGTTTCGCGGCAGGGCGTCGACGACGAGGACGCCGCGAGGGACCTTGGCCGACTGCAGCGTCACGTGGCCCTGGATGCGCGCGAGCAGCTCCGGCGGCGGCAGGCCCCCAAGCGGCGGATCGAGGACCACGCAGGCGACCACGCGCTGGCCCCACTCGCGGTCGGGGACGCCGACCACGGCGCACTCGCGCACGCCCGCGAGGGTCTGGAGCTTCTCCTCGATCTCGCGCGTGGAGATCTTGTAGCCGCCGACCTTCAGGATGTCCGTGGAGATGCGGCCGGCGACGGTGACGTACCCGTCGGCGTCGACGGTGACGAGGTCACCGGTCTTGAGCCAGCCGCCGTCGGCGAGCGCGGCGCGCGGCGCGTCGTCGTTGCGCCAGTACCCGCGCATGACGCCGGGCCCGCGGATCTGCAGCTCGCCGTCGACGACGCGCATCGACACGCCCGGGACGGGCTTGCCCACGGTGCCCGCCTTGCGCTCGCCGCGCACGGGGTTCGACAGCGTGATGAGCGTCTCGCTCATGCCGTAGCGCTCGACGATGCGGTGACCGGTCTTGCGCTCGAAGTCCTCGAGGTCCGCCGCCGGCAGCGGCGCCGACCCCGACGTGAACAGCCGCGCCTTGGCGAGCACGGCGCCGTCGTCGGGGTGCGCGTCGAGGTGGTCGAGGAGCCGGCGGTACATCGTGGGCACGCCCATGAACACCGTGCCCCCGCGGGCGACGGCGTCGACGACCGCGGACGGCGAGAACTTCGGCAAGAGCCGCGTGCGCGCGCCCTTGATGAGCGCGCCGTGGAGGGCGACGCACAGGCCGTGGACGTGAAAAAGCGGCAGCGCGTGCACGACCTCGTCGTCACTCGTGATCTCCCAGAGCGTGGCGAGCGCGTCCACGGCGCCGACGACGTTGGCGAACGAGAGCGTGCAGCCCTTGCTCTTGCCGGTGGTGCCCGAGGTGTAGATGAGCAGCGCCACGTCGCCGTCCGCCGGCAGACCCGCGGCCCCGTCGGGGGCGCCATCGCGGGTCTCCGGGCCGGCGGCGAGGGCGGCGGCGGGGCCGGCGGCGAGGGCGGCGGCGTCGAGGACGAGGCGGGCGCCGCTGTCGCCGACGACGTGGGCGCGCTCCTCGGCGCCGTAGCCGGGGTTCACCGGGACGTGGACGAAGCCCGCGCGGTGGTTGGCCAGGGCGGCGACCACGACGGCGACGCTGTTGTCCGCGCACACGGCCACGCGGTCGCCCGGGGCGGCTCCCTGCGCCGCCAGGGAGGCCGCCAGGGCGCGTGAGGCGTCGTCGAGCTCCTTCCACGTGACGGCGGAGTCACCGTGGCGGAGCGCCGGCGCCGCGGATCGACCGATAACGTGATGCAGGAGTTGACGCGACGCAGCGTGCACTTTCGAACCCCGGTGATACGAGACACCTCCCCGAGATCATGACGAGCCTTCAGGATCAATACGCGCCGAGAAACGCTTGCTTCGGGTGCGGACCCGCGAACGAGCGAGGCTTGCGCATCAAGTCCTTCGTCGAGCACCGCGAGGACGGCGACGTCGTCGTGTGTAGCTGGACGCCGGAGAAGCACCACGAGGCCTTCGACGGCATGCTGAGCGGCGGCATCGCCGGCACGCTCCTCGACTGCCACTCCAACTGGGCCGCCGCCTGGCACCTCATGAACAAGCGCGGCGAGCGCACGCCGCCTTGCACGGTCACGGCTGAATTCCACGTGAAGCTCAAGCGCCCCACGCCCACCAACAACGGGCCGCTCAAGCTCACCGCGCGGGTGGTGGAGAGCACCGACGACAGCGCCACCGTCGAGGCCACGCTCGAGGCCCCGTACCCCGGAAGCGACGGCGGGCCCCCCACGTTCAAGGTGACGTCGACCTGCCGCGGCGTCTTCGTCGCGGTGAAGGAGGGGCACCCGGCCTTTCATCGATGGTGATGCGCACGCTCTCCGGTGGTTGCCACTGCGGCGACGTCCGCTTCGAGGTCGACATCGACTTCGAGGTCACGCAGGTCGTCGACTGCAACTGCACCATCTGCAGGAAGAAGGGGACGCTGCACGCCATCGTCCCGCCCGCGCAGTTCCGCCTGCTGACGCCGGCGGAGGCGCTCAGCACCTACCGCTTCAACACCGGCGTCGCCGCGCACACCTTCTGCGCGCGCTGCGGGATCCACGCGTTCTACCGGCCGCGGAGCCACCCGGGGCACATCGATGTGAACGTTCGTTGCCTCGACGATGTGGATGTCTCAGCCCTCCCCATCCGGCCCTTCGACGGGCAGAATTGGGAGGCCAACGTCGCCTCTCTGCACGCCGCCGCCGCGGCGGAGGTCCCTTGAAGCTGGAGCTGCACCGCTACCCGCGGACCCGTCACCTCGAGGGCAGCGCCGTGCAGCACGGCGACGAGGACATGGATCGCGTGCCGTTTTCGGCCATGGCGGACAAGCACCTCGTGGTGAGCGAGAAGGTGGACGGCGCCAACGCGGCCGTGTCGTTCACGTCGGGCGGGCGGCTGCTCCTGCAGAGCCGCAGCCGCTTCCTCGACGAGGTGCTCCTCGAAAATCGCGCCTTCGACGGCCCCTACGCGGGCTTTCGCGAGTGGGCGTGCGAGCACGAAGACGTGCTGTGGCCGGTGCTGCGCGACCGCTACGTGATGTTCGGCGAGTGGGTGCTGGCGAAGCAGGCGGTGTTCTACGACGCGCTGCCGAACGCCTTCCTCGAGCTCGACGTCCTCGACAAGGAGACCGGGCTGTTCCTCTCGACGCCCGTGCGGCGCACCCTCCTGCGGCGGCTGCCCATCGTGAGCGCGCCGCTCCTCGCCGAAGGCCGCTTCTCCACGCTCGACGAGGTGCGCAAGCTCATCGGGCCCTCGCGCTTCAAGACGCCGGGCTGGCGTGACGAGCTGTTGTGCGCCATCGCCGACGCCGAGGTCTCCGACAGCGAGCGCTTCGTGCGCGAGACCGACCCGTCCGACGACATGGAGGGCGTGGTGCTCAAGGTCGAGGTCGACGGCGCCGTCGTCGAGCGCGCCAAGTTCGTGCGCGAGGGCTTCAAGTCCCCGTTCCTGCACTCGAGCTCGCAGTGGTTCGCCGCCCGCAAGGTGCGCAACCGCATCGCCGGGCTGTCCCCGTAGCTAGAACTTGAAGTAGATGAAGGGCTGCACCTCGAAGCTCGCGATCTGCTTGATGAACAGCGCGAGCGCCACGAGGACCAGGGCGCGCACCACCACCGGGGTGCGCGCGAAGACGTCGGCGAGGCGGCCGTAGGTCTTGTGCGTCAGGAAGTGGCCGACGACGGCGAGGGCGAGCACCAGCAGCAGCGTGGGCGTGAGGTTGGGGTTGTTGGAGGAGTCCTTGAACTGCTCCCAGAACATCATCTTGGCGTAGTCGATGTCCTTGGCGCGGAACACCAGCCGCGCCTCCATGACGGCGAGGAAGGTCGCCAGCGTGGAGACGACGACGCCGAACGTCCCCGGGTTCTTGGGCGGGCCGCCGCGCCACCACCACCAGATGCGGTTCAAGGAGAGGCCGACGCCGTGCACCGCGCCCCACAGCGCGAAGCGCCAGTCCGCGCCGTGCCACACGCCGCCGAGGATCATGGTGATCATCAGGTTCACGAGCGTGCGCGCCTTGGTGCTGCGGTTTCCGCCGAGCGGGATGTAGAGGTAGTCGCGCAGCCACGTCGACAGCGAGATGTGCCAGCGGCGCCAGAACTCCGAGAGGTTCTTGGAGAGGTACGGCTTGTTGAAGTTCTCTTTGATCTTGTAGCCGAACAGCGCCGCGATCCCGATGGCCATGTCGGAGTACGCTGAGAAGTCGTAGTAGATCTGGATGGTGTAGGCGAAGACGGCGGCCGCGACCTCGAGCCCGGAGTAGTTCGTGGGATCGGCGAAGACGCGGTCGACGAGGTTGGCCGAGAGGAAGTCGGCGATCACCAGCTTCTTGAACATGCCGGTGGCGATGCGGAAGAGCGCGCGCGCGCCGGTCTTGTCGTCGAGGGTGGGGCGCTCGTCGATCTGGGGCAGGAAGTCGGCCGCGCGCACGATGGGGCCGGCGACGACGTGCGGGAAGAAGGTCATGAACACGGCGACGTCGAGCCAGTTGCTGCGCGCCTTGAGCTCGCGGCGGTAGACGTCGATGCTGTAGCTCATGCCCTCGAACACGATGAACGACAGGCCCACGGGCAGGATGAGCCCGAGCGGCTGGTAGACGAGGTGGACGCCGAGCAGCGCGGCGCCGTCGACGACGCTCTTGGTGATCCAGTCGGCGTACTTGAACAGCCCCAGGAGCCCGAGGTTGTTGAGGATGGAGATCGCGACGACGGCCTTGCGCTTCCACGGCGTTTCCACGCGGGCGAGCCAGCGCCCGACGAGCCAGTCCACGGTGGTCAGGTGGATGAGCAGCACCGCCGGCGCGGGGTTCCACGCCATGTAGAAGATCATGCTGCCGATGAAGAGGAACAGCTTGCGCAGCCAGGGCCGGTCGGCGGCCGACCAGTACAGCGTGAAGACCACCGGCAGGAACAGCAGGAACTGCAGCGAGTGGAACAGCATCAGCCACCCCGCCTGTCGACGAGGGACGCCCGCTGTCCGCCCTGTCCGGCCTGGCCGCTCTGTCCGCCCTGGCCGTCGTCGTCGTCGGCGAGGGCGGCGGCGTCGACCTCCTCGAGCGCGCTGTCGTAGGCGTACGCCGCCATGAGGTCGTCGATGACGAGGTCGGCCAGCTTCTCGTAGCCCTTCCTGGTGAAGTGGACGTGGTCGGCGTTGCCGAGGCCGGCGGCGACCCACTTGTCCATGGAGCCCGGCCCGCCCATCGCCGTGCGCAGCGAGAAGAACGCGCAGCCCTCGGCGGCGGCGACGCGGCGCTGTACGCGCTCGACGAGGTCGTGCGCCGGCGCGCGCTTCCACACCCCGTTTTTGTCGTCGAGGCGGTCGGACGCGCCGATGATGAGGCAGTCGGCGCCCGGCGACGCGGCGAGCAGCGTGCGCAGCGTCTTTTCGAAGTGGTAGCGGTAGGTGGCGTCGTCGAGCGAGCGGATGCCCGCCTCGTTGGTGCCCCACGCCGTGACCACGAGGTCGTAGTGGCGCGCGTGCACCTCGGCGCCGAGCAGGTCCTGGCGCCAGCGCTGCGGCGTCATGCCCGTGGTGCCCGGCAGGCCGACGGCGTCGAAGACGATGCCGGGCCGGTCGCGCTCCTCGACGACGGACAGCAGGTGTACCGGCCCCCCCTCGCCGCCGGCGCCGCGGCCCGAGCGCGCGTCGGCGACCGGGGAGAGCGGCCGCGCTCGATCGCCGCGCACGTCGATCTCGACAGACGCGAGCGTGCCGTCGATGGGGAGCTTCAGGAACTGCACGTCGCTCGTGGGGTCGCGGTCGTCGGGCGAGATGGCCGCGACGGTCTTGCCGTCGACGGCGACGTCGGCGATGCCCATGTCGGGCGTGTACAGCCACGCGATCTGCAGCGTGCCCGTGGACGGCGCGCAGCCGAAGGGCGCCTCGCGCTTGCCGATCGACGAAGGCACGGGGTTGCAAAACGAGATGGAGAACTGCGCGCCCGGCTCGAGCCTGGCCTTGGTCCCCGACATGCCGACGGCGCCGCCGAGCACCACCTCGCGCCCGTCGGCGATCTCGAACGGCCCCGACAGCGAGCGCGACACGCCGCCCGCCTCGAGGCGTCGGCTGCGCCGCTCCACGCTCACGAAGCCGCGGCCCGCGACGCCGAAGCGCGCGCCCAGCCGGCGGCGCATGCGATCCGTCCACATCTGCCCGGCCGTGTGCGAGGCGCCGAGCTGGCCGATGGTGACGTGCCCGTCGGTGAGCGTGTCGACGTCGCCGTCTTCGAGCGCGCGCAGCTTCTTGAAGAAGCGCCCGAGGGCGCGCTTCTTCGGCGGCGGCGCGTCCTTGCCCTTGATGACCACCGCCGGGCGCTCCTCGGAGGGGAACGACAGCCCGGCGTAGACGGGCGCGCGCACGCGCGCGCTCTTGCGCCGCGACACGACGACGGCGTCGCTCTGCGCCGGCGTCTTCACGTACGCGTCGAGGAGCGCGTCGGCGAAGAGCTGCCCGAGCACGTCGCCGCCGCGCCACGTGGGGTGCACGAGGTCCTCGGAGAGCATGCCGTGGTCGCGGAAGCGCGTGAGCGCGCCCGAGCCGCCCATGGCGGAGAACAGATCGAAGTACGCGCAGCCCTCGCGCTCGGCCACCGCGCGCTGCACCTTCATGACCTCGTAGATCTGCGGCCGCGTACGCAGCTCCTCGCCCGCCGCCGTGGCCTTGACGGCGTCGATGGGCGCCACCAACAGGCACGACGCCGACGGCGCCGCCGTCTTCAGCCGCTGCACGAGCTCCGTGAGGGCCTTTTCGAAGGTGGGCGGATCGAGCGTGCCGTAGCTCAAGGAGCGGGTCTCGTTGCCGCCGAGCATCACCGTGTAGAGCGCCGGCTCGCGCTGGGCGATCTGCCGCTCGAAGATGTCGGCGTCGGAGCCGTCGACGTAGAGCTTGGCCGACGCCGCCGGAACGCCGATGGTGTCGACCATGACGCCGCCGTGGTCGGCCTCGAGCGCCACGCCGAACACGCGGGCGTCCCTGCCCTCCGCGACCAACGTCAGCGCGGTGGTGCCCGCGGGCAGATCGACGTCGACGAGCTCGTCCGTGGTCTTGACCGGCGACACCTTGGGGATGGCCTCGATCTTGGCCACCACGAGCGAGCCCGAGGTCCCGCGCGCCTCGAGGTGCATGGCCGGCTGCCCGGCGTGCTCGAGGTAGAAGAGGCGGGCGTGGTCGGCGCCGCGGGTCTTCCACGTGGTGCGCTCGCCGGGCCCGCTCGACGCGTGCAGCGAGCCGGTGAAGCCGAACGGGCCGAGCTTGCTGCCGTCCCTGGGCGCGTCCTCGATGAAGGTCTCGATGTCCCAGCCGGGCGTGCCCTCGCCCGTGCGCACGCGGCGGCCCGCGACCTTGCTCAGGCGCTCGGGCAAGAGGAAGCCGCGGCCGGCGGAGCCGAAGCGCTCCACGAGGCGCGCGCGCACGACGTCGGTGACGTGGTCGGAGGCGATGAGCGAGTTGCCGAGGACAACGACGTCGGCGCGGGCGCTGTCGTCGCCGGCGGCGATGGCGTCGAGGGTGGCGAAGAACGCGCCGAGCGCCTCGGGGTGCTCGACGGCGGCGCCGGGCGCCTTCACGCTCCTGGCCTGCGCGCGGAAGTGGTCCGCCTTGGGAGAGCGCGCGTCGGCGACGACGGCGGCGCGGTCGACGTGGGCGACCCGGGCCTGCGCGGGCCGGGAGGGGGCGGACGGCGACACGGGGACGTCCTTCAAGGCCTCGACGTCGGCGCGGCCGTCGCGCTTCTTCCACAGCTCGCGCTCCTCGGCGTCGATGCCCTGGCCCTCGGGGGCGTCGCGCCCGTCGACGCCGCCGCCGGCCGCCAGCTTCTCCTCGACGTGCTGCAGCGTCATCTTGGGCTTGGCGAACACGCGAGCGGCCACGCGCTTGGCGTCCGCGGGGGAGCGCAGCTCGAGCGGCTTGAGCCACGACGGCAGCGGCGCTACCGCGAGCGCCACCGACACGCCGAGGAAGATGGCCAGCGTCGCCGCCGTCGAGCGGATGCTCCCGCGCGCGGGCGGGGTGATCTCGGGGCCGGACGGGCGCTGTGCTTCCACCGGAGCCCATTGGAGCCCGATGGAGCCGCCCGCTCAAGTTTTCGGACGCACGTCCCCGATCTCCGACGATCGCGCACCGCATCGCACATCCCGCCCGGGGCTGGTATGACGCCCCCATGACGACGGCGACGAGCGACACCATGGACGAAAAGACCTTCCGCGACCTCGCCGGCGCCACCGTCGAGCGCCTGCGGGCGTCGCTCGACGCGCAGGACCCCGACGTCGTCGAAGCGGTGATGGAGGCCGGCGTCCTGAAGCTCGCCTTCCCCGCGGGCACGCCGTGGGTCGTGAACCTCCAGCCTCCCGTGCGCGAGCTCTGGCTCGCCGCCAATCGCCAGGCCTGGCACTTCCGCTACGACGGCGCCCGCTGGCTCGACAAGAAGGGCAGCGGCGCCGAGCTCTTCTCCACCCTGTCGTCGCTGCTGTCGACGCGCCTCGGGGCGGCCGTCGAGCTGTGACGGCGAAGGATGGACGTCCGCCCCATGGCGCCACGACGCCCGGCGCGGGAGCAACAGCGCGGCGTCGAGCGTGGCAGGGCCCGCGGCCGCAGCGACGACGCGCGCGGACGCCGTTGCCGGCCGTAACGGCGTCGCATATGCCCGCGCGAAACGGAGCACCGCCATGACGACGACAGAAGCGCGCCACAAGGGCGACGACGTGAAGCGCGTGGGCATCATCTTCTCGGGCGGCCCCGCGCCGGCCGCCAACGCCGTCATCTCCAGCGCCGCCACGTCGTTCATCGCCGACGGCCGCGACGTCATCGGCTTCTTCCACGGCTACTCCAACCTGCAGGACTACCACCCCATCTCGCACCGGCTCTTGCCGGACACGCACTACCGCGTGCTCACGGAGGTGGACACGCGCGGCCTGCGCAACAGCCGCGGCGTGATGATCGGCACCGCCCGCGCCAACCCGGGCAAGGGCATCGAGAAGCCCGCGGACCTCGACGACGACAAGAAGACCGGGCGGTTGCGCAACGTCTACAACGCCCTCGTCGACCTCGAGATAGACGCGCTCATCAGCATCGGCGGCGACGACACGCTCAAGACCGCGAACTTCCTGGTGGAGCTGCAGCGGCGCCTGCCCAAGGACGCGCGGCGGGTGCGCGTGGTCCACCTGCCCAAGACCATCGACAACGACTACCGCGGCATCGACTTCACCTTCGGCTTCTTCACCGCCGTGGACACCATGGCCAAGGAGGTGCAGAACCTCCGCGCCGACGCCATCGCCACCAGCTCGTACTTCATCGTCGAGACCATGGGCAGGAAGGCGGGCTGGCTGTCCTACGGCGTCGCCATCGCCGGTGAGGCCAACCTCGTCGTCTCCGTCGAGGACATCGACGGCGGCCTGGCGATGGACGAAAACGGCGACAAGAAGCTGAACGTCGACGCGCTGTGCGAGCGCATCGTCGACCTCATCATCCAGCGGGAGACCAAGCACAACAAGCACTACGGCACCGTGGTGCTCGCCGAGGGCCTCGCCGAGTACATGCCCGACAGCTACCTGAAGAGCACCACGCGCGACGAGCACGGGCACATCTCGCTCGGCAAGGTCGACTTCGGCAAGCTGGTCGCCCTGCGCACCGGCCAGCTCTACGAGAAGCGCACCGGCGTGAAGAAGAAGCTCACCGGCCTCCAGCTCGGCTACGAGGCCCGCTGCGCCGCGCCGCACGCCTTCGACGTCATGCTCGGCAGCCAGCTCGGCATCGGCGCCTATCGCGCCCTCGTCGAAGAGGGCCTGGACGCGCAGATGGTGAGCGTCACCGGCCAGCTCGACCTGCGCTACGTCCCCTTCGAAGAGCTCGTGAACCCGCAGACGCTCAAGGCCGAGGTGCGCCTCATCCAGCCGGGCAGCGACTTCCACCAGCTCGCCCGCTTCCTCGAGTCGCGCACGGACAAGCTCCACGACTGGAGCCCCGGCCGCCGCCCCGAGGGCTAGCGCCTCTCGAAGGTCGCAGCGGACTGCGCGGCCGCCGCGCTTCCAGTTGGGGGCTTGTCGTCGTCGTCGACGCGATGCCGCGCGCCGAGACACGTTTGCCGCGCGCTGGCCGACTTCGCCGCGGGTCTTTGGATCGCGGCGCGCCGCACAACGCATGTGTCTCGCGGAAGCGCGAGCTCCGCGAGCGGGCCCGATAGAGCCGATCGGGTAAGCGGGGGGCCCCGCGCAGCGGGGGGCCCGGAGGGCCCGGCTGTCCGCGCGCGTCAGCGCGCAGAGCTCACGTCGTGCTCGATGGAGGCGGCGATGGCGCCGACGGCGTCGACGGTGCCGTCGACCAGGGCGCTCGTCGAGCGCACGCCGAGCTCCGAGGCGAAAAAGGCGCGGGCGGCGTCGAGGGTGTCGTCGTCGAGGTCCTTCCACAGGAACGCGAACGCCACCACGAGCTGATCGGGGTCGCCGGGCTTGGGCACCTGCGCGATGGCCAGCAGGTCCGCGCGCCGCGTGACCTCGTCGTCCTTGAGCGCCGCGGCCACGATGCGCGCGGCGGCGCTCACCGGCGCGCGCGTGAGTCGATCGACGGCGCCCGCGGACCACGTGAGGTCCACGAGCGCCTTCACCCTCGCGCGACGCGCCTCCGGCAGCGCCTTTTCGTCCTCGACGAAGTGCTCGAGCGCCTTGCTGTCCGGGACGGACACCACGGCCGCGTCGATGACGGCGGCGACGGCGGGCTCGGCCAGCGCGTCGCCGAGGGCCTTCAGGTCGTCGGCGTCCAGGGCGTCCTCGAGCCGGCGCCCGACCTCGTCCTCGAGCCGATCCGCGGACAGGTCGCGCGAGACCGCCGTGGCCAGGCGGTTCCTGCGGTCCTCGTCGAGCGGCACCATGGTCACCAGCCGCGCCACCCCGCTCCTCGTCACCGCCGGCGCCTCGCGCACCACGCGCTGCACCAGCGATCGCCGGACGACGCCGAGCGTCTCCTCGCGCGCGTGCGCCTCCGGCCGCGGCGGCGGCAACGGCGCTGGGTCGGTGGCGCAGCCCGCCACGAGCAGCGCGAGCAGCGCCGCGGCCGGCGGGGCGGACGGTGAGCGGGGGCGCGCGCTGTCGACGAGGAGGGACACGTCAGGCGGACTTGATGATGCGGGGCTTGGGCTTTCCGTCGGCGCCCCGCTTGTCGTCGTCGGGCTTGTCGTCGTCGGGCTCGTCCACGGTGTTTTCGGGGTTCGACGGGGGCGGCGAGATCATCGTGGGACCGGAGATCTCCGCCGGCGCCGGCGGCGTCGAGGCGGCCCCCGGGGCGCGCTCGATCTCCACGCGCGCCACGCGCTTTTCGTCGGCGTCGCGCACGATGAAGGTGTGGCCGGAGAACACCACGCGGTCGCCCCGCTGCGGCATGCGTCCCGTGCGCGCGATGAGGAAGCCGCCCAGGGTCTCGTAGCCGCCGTCGTCGGGGAAGGTGATGCCGAGGGTCTCGCCGAGCTCGTACAGCGACGCGCGCCCCTCGGCGATGAGGCGGCCGTCGTCGAGGCGCTTGATGGGCGTGTCGTCCTCGTCGTGCTCGTCCTGGATGGGCCCGACAATCTCCTCGAGGACGTCCTCGAAGGCGACGATCCCGGCGGTGCCGCCGTACTCGTCGACGACGACAGCGAGGTGGGTCTTTCGCTTCTGGAACAGCTTGAGCAGGTCGCTCACGCGCATGAGCTCGGGGACGTAGAGCACCGCGCGCAGGTGGTTTCGCAGCGAGAAAGGCTTGTCGTGGTCGGCGAGGGCGTGCAGCAGGTCCTTGGTGTGGAAGAAACCCTTCACCTCGTCGAGGTTGTCGTCGAAGACGGGCATGCGCGAGTGGCCCTTCTCGCGCGCTTCGGTGAGCACCTCTTCGAACGAGGCCGACAGCGGCAGCGCGGCGATCTCGGTGCGCGGGATCATCACCTCGCGCACCATGGTCTCGCCGAGGTCGAGCACGCTCTTGAGCATGCGCCCCTCCTGCTTGTCGAGGACGCCCTCGCGCGAGCCGAGCTGGATCATGGCGGCGATGTCGTCTTCGGTGACGAACGGGCCACTGCGGGTGACGGCGCCGCCGGAGGCGCGCACGAGCACGTGGGAGAACTTGGTGAACAGGACGACGAGCGGGAAGAACGCGATGTACGTCAGCCACACGAGCGGCATGAGCGTCGGGCCGATGGCGGCCGCGTGCGTCTTGGCGAACGAGCGCGGCGTGATCTCGCCGAAGACGAGGACGATGATCACCATCACCGCCACCACGATGGTGACGGGCAGCGAGTGGAACACGCGCTCGGTCACGAGGGCCGCGAGCACGGCGATGACGGTGTTGGCGGCGTGATCGCCGATGAGCGTGGCCGTGAGGACATGGTGGGGCTTTTCGAGCCAGAGGGCGAGGAGCTTGCCGCGGCGGCCGCCCGCGTCGACGATGCTCTTGGCGCGCGCCTCGGAGAGCGCCGTGAGCGCGGTCTCGGCGCCGGAGAAGGCGGCCGAGAGCACGAGGCAGATCACGAGGATCACCCCTTCGCTCAGCGACACGGTACTTGGGGGCTCAGGCACGTCTCACTCTCGCTCCGCCACGCGCTCGAGCATCGCCGCCGCCGTCAGCCCGATGAAGCGAAGCACCTCCATGTGCGCGGCGTCGAAGCCCGCGCGGGAGTTGATGAGCTGCACGGCGCCGAAGAGCCTGCCCTCCTTCTCGGCGCTCGCGCACAGCGTGTCCGTCGGCTGGTAGTCGATGGTCCTGGCGATCCACGCCAGGAAGCGCGGATCCTTCTGGATGTCCGAGACCGCGAGGCAGACCCCCTCCTGCGCGCAGAAGCCGATGATGCCCTGCCCCACCGGCACCGTCATTCCGGAGCGCTTCAGCGCGTCGGCCTTGGGTCCGCGGACCGCGGCGAAGGTAAGCGCATGTCCGTTCACGTCGGCGAGGTAGAAGGTGCCGGCGTCTGCGGGGATGTGCGCGAGCGCGATGTCGAGCAGCTTGTCCGCCACGTGCTGCGCCGACAACTGCGCCTCCTCCATGTAGAGGTCCTGGGTGGCGTCGAAGACGGCGGCGATGGCCTCCTGCACGTCCACCTGCTCGTGGTCGCGCTCCTTGTGGACCGTGCGCCCGATGTGCGGATCCGTCCGGGGGTCGGGCTTGCTCACCTCGCGCGACACCGGCGACGGCGCCTCGGAGAACTGCCCCGACGGCCGCCGCGGCGCGGGCGCGGGCACGCCGCGCGGCGTCGGAGGACCAAAGGGCATCGGCGTCGCCGCCGACGGCGCGCGCGGCCGCGCGGTGGAGCCGGTGACGGTGGCGACGTCGAGGCGCATGGTGTCGCCGTCGGTGGGCGGGGGCAGCCCCGAGGACGACGGCGACGGCGACGGCGGCGACGGCGACGGCGACGGCGACGGCGCGGCCGCGGACGACAACGGCGCCGGCGCGACGCCCGGCGATGGGGGCGGGGCGGCCGGGCGAGCCGGCATCGGCGTCGCCGCGGCGGTGACCGGCGCCGGCGCGATCTTGCCCGGCACGTCGCTGAGCGCGCCGGGCGACACGAGCGTGCGGGGATCGGGGATGTGCGGCGGGCCCGGCGGCGGCATCGCCGTCCACGGCACCGAATGCTCCGGCGCCGTCGCGACGGCCGGCCGGCTCGCAGGGGGCGGCGTCACGGACGGCGGCGTCGCCATCGGCGCCGGCGGCGCCGGCAGCGGCGCGAGCTTCGGCGCCGGGAACTCGACCAGGGTCTTCGGCGACGGCGACGCGAACCCCGGCGGCCGCTCGTTCTTCTCCGTCTGCTCGGCGTCGACGGGGGCGGCGTCGGGGATGGAGATCGGGCGCGGGCCCGTGTCCGGGCGCTTCGCGTCGAGGACCGTCGGCGCCTCCTCCTCCACCTTCGGCGGCTGCACCTCGCGCAGACGGAAGACGCGCCGCGTGGCGACGTCGGTGACGTGGATGGAGTTGTCCTCCTTGATGTCGCACATCACGTTGGCGATGGCCTCCTGGCCCTCGCCGATGCTCTTGAGCCCCGACCTCAGCGCGCCGATCCAGTTGGGCGCCTCGAGCGTCATCGTCACGTTCGGCGTGCCGGCCTCACGCCCGGGAATGAAGACTTCGAAGAGGGCCATCCCCTGGAATTACCATCGAATCCGGGGCCACCCAACCAACCCGCCGCGACGTCCGTTTTCAGGGGGTTAGGCGCGCTTGTTCCAAGGGAGCTTCAAGCGAGGCCGAGGCTCTTCGCCGCCTCGGCCTCGACGTTGGCCCCGACGGACAGCACCAGCCGCTCGTGGCGCTCCACCCGCGTCACCCGGTGGCGCATCACGTCCGGCCGGAACAGGTAGGCGTCGCCCGCGTCCAGCGGCACCTCGGCGCCGTCGACGTAGAGGACGCCGCCGGCGCCGCCGAGCGCGAGCGCGTTGATGCGGACGTGGCACAGGCCTTCCGCCGCGGGGTCTGCGTGCTCCGGGATCTCGGTGTCGACGGGGTAGCGCAGCACCCACGCGTCGTAGAGCAGCGGCCCGCCGAGCGCCGCCAGGCACTTCTTCACCAGCCGCTCGCCCATGATGCTGTCGAGCAGGCTCGCCTTTTCGTAGCCCGTCCCCTGCCGCCCCGGCTCGAACGCGCCGGCGCGCGCGAGGTTGGCGACGACGACGCGATCGCGCGGCGACAAGAACCCCGGGACCAGGCGCGGCTCGAGGGCCACGTCACTTGCCTCCGAGCAGGTTGCCGACGAGCCCCACGATGCCGACGCCGAGCACGAAGAGGCTCTCTCCCGCGATGAGCCCGCCGCCGACGAGGCTGGTGGCGCTCATGTCCTCGGGGAGCGCCTCGCCCTCGCCGGGCGATCCCGCGGCGACGACCCGCCGGCGCGCCACGCCGAAGTTGATGAGCGACGCGACGATGCCGCCGAGGCCGAACCACAAGGACGTATCGAACTCCACGAAGCCGCCGAAGCTCGACGCGTAGGGCGAGGCGATCAGCAGGGAGTCGAGGATCCAGTCGAAGGTCTTGGTGGCCGACGACGAGCCCTTCCACGCCTTGTAGCGGGGGTGGCGCAGGATGATCTTGCGCAGCACCTCGATGAAGAGCCCCGCGGCCACGCCGAGCCCCATCACCGAGAGCGTGCGCGACTTGTCGCCGGAGAGCGTGTTGAGCACGCCGACGAACTTGTACGTCATGGTGCTCTGCCACTCCTTGCCGCTCTCGCTCGCCGCCTGAATGTTCGGGTGGGCGAAGAGGTTCTCCTTGAGGACCGGGTACGCCTCGAGGAACAAGCGCGTCACCATCACCGCGAGCAGGGCGCCCATGACGATGCCCACCATCTGGTAGCGGAACTGGATGGTGCGGTTGCTGCCGAGCCGCCAGCCGGTGGAGCGATCCTGCTGCATGTCGACGCCGACGGTGCACGACACGAGCAGGATGGACCCGCCGAACAGGCCGATGAGCGGGCTGCGCAGGCCGAGCACGCCCATCAAGAGCACGCTGACCACGAACGCCGACGAGATGGGGTTCTGGTCCGTGATGCCCTGCGAGATGCCGTTCACCATCTGGAAGATGAAGGCCATGAAGATGGCGAACAGCACCCACTGCGCCGGCACGTGCAGCACCTGCGTGGCGACGATGAGCAGCCCGGTGCCCCACACGCCGACCCACAACAGGAGCCGCTTCACGTTGGTGGGCTGACCGGACCCCTCGGGCGGCGCCTCGGTGCGCGCGGCGCGCAGGCGCGAAGCGGCGTCCTTGGCGAGGAGCGACATGTCGACGATGGCGGCGCCGAGGATGGTGCCGAGCGCGAAGATGAACGTGATCTTGCGGTAGGGATCGTCCTCGCCGATGTAGCCGTTGGATCGCAGCCACGGCGTGATCAAGGTGGCGATGACGGCGATGAGGATGGCGGACGCGGTGATGCGCGAGCCGCAGATCATGCCCGCGCCGAACGTGGCCGACGAAAAAGCGCCGAACGCGCGGCCCACGCGGGCGCCGAGCACCTTGGCGAAGCCGCCGCCGATGGCGTCGACGAGCTTGGAGACGAGGAGGCCGCCGCCGATGCCGCCGCCGAGCGTGCCGACGCTGCGCTTGAGGATCTTCGGGTCCGTAAGCGCGCGCAGGATGTTGGCGACCGCGAGGCCCGAGGGGTAGGTGAGCTTCAGCTTGTCGACGAGGATGGGCGTGTAGAGCATGCCGACGCCGATGCCGAACATGCCGATGCACAGGAAGTAGAGGATGAGCTGCCACGCCGGCGGCGGGGGCATGCCGAGCCACACCATGGCCTGGATGAGCACGCCCATGGCCGACATGGACGCCACCGACGCCGCCATGGTCTGCATGTAGTTGGCGCCGTGCTTACCGTCGGGCCCGTAGCCGAACGTGACGACGCTGCCGAGGATCCCCGCGAGCACCTGCCCGCCGACGAAGAAGCCGAGCGAGAAGTTCATGTAGCTGGCGGTGATGCCGCCGAGCGGGCCGAGCACGAGGATGGCGACGGCGCCGAGGAGCACGTAGTAGCCGGGCGTGCCGGTCTTCGGCAGGAACTTCCAACGCTGCGTCGAGGGTGCGTCGCTCATCGCGCCCGCATAGCGGATCCCCCTTCGTGCGTGAACCGCGAACGCGCGCGGCCTCCCGGCTCACAGCGCGCCGGACGGCTCGATGGCGTTGGCCCAACGGGCGTCGCCGACGGTGCCCCAGGTGACGCGCACGGCTTCCCCCGGCAGGAGGGCCGCGAGCTGCGAGGGGTGCGCATGCACGAGCAACGCGCCGTCGTTGAGCTCGAGCATCCCCGACGACAGGAACACGCGTGTCACGGTGCCGTCGTCGGTGCGTGGGTCGGTCACGGTCTGCTGCGCCGACGACGGCTCGATCCACGCGACGCCGCCGTAGTCGACGAAGCTGATGCTCACGAGGTCGCCGCTCTCGATGCGGGCGATGTCGATCGGGCGCGCCTGCAGCGTGGTGGTGACGAGCTCGCGGGATCCGGGCACGTCGATGTCGACGCCGGCGCCGGTGATGCGGATGTGGCCGGTGGCGGCCTCGCGCGTGGTGACGGTGAGCGTCGAGAGGTCGCGATCGACGATGTCGACCGTGCCCTGGACCGTCTGCACCTGCGCGGCGAGGAGGGCGGCGAGGAAGATCATGGTGGCCTCCTGTCCTCGACGTAGCGACCGCCTGCCGCCCCCTGCAGCGTGAGCGCCTGCACCCAGACGCCGGCGCCCATGCGCGAAAACGACACCGTCGCGCGCATCCCGGGGAGGACGCCGCGCAGCGCCTCTGGGTGGATACGCAGCCGCGCCCCGCCGACGTCGACGACGCCGGCCGCGCGATCCTCGGCGGTCACCGTCGCCGTGAGCGCGCCCTCGACCACCGGCGGCGGCGGCGAAGGCGGCATCCACAGGCGGTCGCCGTAGGCGCGGACGTCGACGTCGACGAGGGTCCCCGCGGCGTAGCGCGCGGCGTCGGCCGGCGTGTCCTGCAGGGTCACGTGGCGGCCGGCGTCGACCACGAGGGTGCCCGCCTCGAGGTCGACGCGCTCGACGATGCCGCGGATGCGACGCTCGTCGGCGCCGATGAGGCGCACCGCCGCGGCCACAGGCGACGGAGGCGACGGAGGCGACGGCGACGGAGGACGCGGCGGCGAAGGCGGCGACCGGTCAAGCGGCGACGCGCGCGCGGGAGCGGGAGCCGCGCCGGCGCCGGTCCCCTCGGAGGGGGCGCGCAGCCCCTCCGCGGGGGCCTCCGACCGGGGGGGTGCGCCCTTTCTCTCTGAACATGAAATCAACGCGAAGGCGGCTGCACCAAGCAACAGTAAACGCCTGGTCCAGCCGCCTATCGCCATTGTTTCACCGGCAGAGCCGAGGTGCCTCACGGTCGCGAGGCCTACTCCTTCTTGTCTTCCTTCGGCTGCTGCGCCGCGGGCTGCTGCGCCGCGGGCTGCTGCGCCGCGGGCTGCTGCATCTGCGGCTGCACGCGCAGGTAGCCGCTCGTTCCGGTGCCGGTCCCGAGCGTCTCGACGCCGGCGCCGGCCTCGAGGCCGCTGACCCACGGCTCCGACCCGATCATCGCGTACGTCAGGCTCACGAACTGACCGGGGAACAGGCCCTGGGTGTCCTCAGGGTGAGCGCGGAAGCGTTGCCCGCGGACCTCGATGAGGCCCTGCGCGCGGTTCACGCCGGTCACCGGACCCGTGAAGGTGCCGGTCTGCGCCCACGACTGCAACGACGGGGCGGAGTTGGTCGGCTGCACCCAGAGGTTGCCGTTGTAATCGCTGTAGTCGAGGGCGACGACGTCGCCCGGGGTCACGTTCATGATGTCGAAGGGCCGCGCGTTCAAGGTCACCGTGCCGGAGAGCCCGGCGCTGCCGCTCGCGCCGGTGTTGCCGTGCAGCACGCGAACGCCACCTCTCCCCGAGCCGCGGAGGAGCCCTCCGGAGCCGGTGTCGATGGTGATGGTCGCCCGTTGCAGGTCGACGGACTGTACGGTTCCTTGCAGCGTGCCGACCACGAAAGTGCGGCCCACCGGGGCGCCGATCGTCTGCGCCATGGCCGCGGGCGCGAGTGCGAACGCGGCGCTGGCGAAGGCGGCTCCGACCCAGAGGTGCCGGGATTGCCTTTTCATATCAGACTCCGTTCCAGTATTGTGTTGTTCACGATCACACCGTTTGTTTCTGTGATCTACGAAAAGATTAACAACGACCGGAAGGGATCCGTTCTTTGCTCGCTCGTCTATCGGCTCGCTCACGGTCACCGGCGCCGCGCGCGGTGAGCGCTCACGCGGCATCGATGCGGACGATGGACCTCGAGCTGCGCGCGCCGAGCGCGCGCCGGGAGCTCACCGACGACGACAAGCCCCAGGACTCCGAAGCGCGGCGGAGGCAGCCCCCGAAGCCCCTCCGGCAACCGCAGCGACCCGCCACGGCGACGAAGGCGACCTCGGAGTCTGCGGACGCCGCCGCGCGGGGAGCGCGCCGCGACGACAGGCGCCGTGAGCGCGCCGACGCGCGCGCGGACCGTTACGCGTGGACCGACTTGCCGCCGCCCTGGCCTTCCATCGGGGGCAGCACGTCCTTCTCGAGCGCGTTGTCGAGGACCTCGGTCATGTCGCCGGCGAGGATGAGCTCGATGTCCTTCTTGATCTCCTCGGGGATCTCGTCGAGGTCGCGGGCGTTCTGCTCCGGGAGGATCACGCGGGTGATGCCGGCGCGGTGCGCCGCGAGCACCTTGGTCTTGATGCCGCCGACGGGGAGCACGCGGCCACGCAGCGTCGCCTCGCCGGTCATCGCGGTGTCCTTGCGCACCTTGCGCCCGGTGAGGAGCGACACGAGCGCGGTGAACATCGTCACGCCCGCCGAGGGGCCGTCCTTGGGGACGGCGCCCGCGGGGATATGGATGTGCACGTCGCTCTGCTCGAGGAACTTCGGGTCCACGCCGAGCGTGTCGCTGTGGCTGCGCACATACGTGAGCGCCGCGCGCGCCGACTCCCTCATCACGTCACCGAGCTGACCGGTGATCTCGATGGCTCCCTTGCCCGGCATCCGGCTCGTCTCGATGAACAGGATGTCGCCGCCCACCGGCGTCCACGCGAGCCCGATGGCCACGCCCGGGAGCGTGGTGCGCTCGGCGCGCTCGTCGTGGAACTTGGGTTTGCCGAGCTCGGACTTGAGCTCGCCGGCGTCCACGATCTGCGGCGAGATCTTTTTGTCGACGGTGCGCGCGATCTTCAGGGCCAGCGCACGACAGAGCTTGGTGATCTCGCGCTGAAGCTGGCGCACGCCCGCCTCACGCGTGTACCCCGCGATGATGTCCTTGAGCGCCGCGTCCGTGATGGTCAGGAGCGCCGGCTCGATGCCGTGCTCCTTCAGCTTCTTCGGGATGAGGTGCTTCCGGGCGATGCCGAGCTTCTCGTCGAGGGTGTAGCCCTGGATCTCGATGATCTCGAGGCGGTCGCGCAGCGGGGGCGCGATGGTCGAGAGGTCGTTCGCGGTGCAGATGAAGAGCACCTCCGACAGGTCGAACGGCAGCTCCATGTAGTGGTCGGTGAACGTGCCGTTCTGCTCGGGGTCGAGCACCTCGAGGAGCGCCGCCTCCGGATCGCCGGCCCAGCCGCGGCCGAGCTTGTCGATCTCGTCGAGGAGGAACACGGGGTTCTTGGCGCCCGCCTTCTTCAGCGCATGGATGATGCGGCCGGGGATGGCGCCCACGTAGGTGCGCCGGTGTCCGCGGACCTCGGCCTCGTCGCGCACGCCGCCGAGCGACACCCGCACGAAGGGGCGACCGAGGGCGTCCGCCACGGACTGCCCGAGCGACGTCTTGCCCACCCCGGGCGGCCCCACGAGGCAGAGGATGGTGGCCTTGGCGGTCCCCGTCATCTGGAGCACGGCGAGGTGCTCGAGGATGCGCTTCTTGGGCTCGTCGAGGCCCGAGTGATCCGCGTCGAGCTTCTTCTGCACCAGGTCGATGTCGCCCTTCTCCTCGACACGCACGTTCCACGGCAGATCGAGGATCCACTCGAGGTAGTTGCGGATCACGCCCTGCTCGGGGCCGCTGGCCTGCGCCGTGAGCCGCGACATCTCGCGCTCGGCGACCTTCCTGACCTCGTCGGGGAGATCGGCGCTATCGAGGCGCTCGCGCAGCTTCTCGATGTCGTTTTCGGGGCCGCCGCCCTGGCCGAGCTCCTTCTGGATGGCCTTGAGCTGCTCGCGCAGGATGGCCTCGCGCTGGCTCTTGTGGAACTCCTTGCGCACCTCGTTGTCGATGCGCTCGCGCACCTCGCCCTGCGTCTTCACCTCGACGACGAGGCGCATGACCTCCTGCAGGCGGGCGACGACGTCGACGGCGAGGAGGACGGTGACCTCCTTTTGCACGGGGAGGCCGAGCGCGGCGGCGGTGCGGTCGGCGAGCGCCGAGGGATCGTCCTCGTCGCCGAGGGACTCGATGAGGCGCTGGAGCTGGCCCGAGGTCTTGTCCTCGAGCTCCTTCAGCTCCGCCTTCAGCGCGAGCACGAGATCGTTGAGCTGGTCTTCATCGGAGACGAAGTCGCGGATGTCCTCGACCTCGGCGACGAGGAACGGCGCGTGGCGCACGAGGTCCTTGACGCGCACGCGGGCCATGCCTTCGAGGGTGGCCTGGTAGCCGCGCGGCAGGCGCGCCACCTTCTGCACGCGGGCGACCACCGCCACGGGCTGGAGGTCCGCGATGGTGGGCTCGACGACGGCAGCGTCTCTCTGGACGCCTACGACGACGAGCGCGCCCGGGTCGACGGACGTCACGAGCGCGACGCTCGTCGGGCGGCCGACGGGGATGGTGGCGGTGGCTCCGGGGAGGAGGACGCCGTCGCGGAGGGGGAGGAAGGGCAGGCTCTTCGTCGTCATCGGTCTCTCCATCTCGCGCTGTCCTCTGGCGTCTGCGGGCGTCGCCGACTGGCGCGGGGGTTACGACGCGGCGATGCGCTCGCGCCTCGCTAAACCCTAGGAACGGAAACGCCCCCGACAAGCGCCGGGGGCACGCACCTTCGGGCAGAAAATTTGTGGCGGCCCGGCGGCGACGGCTAGCGTCGAGCTGCATCCAAGGAGGCCGCCATCGTGCCCGCCAACCCGCCGTCGTTCTGGAAGGGCCTCGCGCTCGCCGTCGCCACGCTCACGGTCTCGACGTGGGCCCTGGGCACACTGTGGCTCCACGCCCAGCCCCCGCCGCAGGGCGAGACGGCCCGCATCGCCGCCCGCTGAGGCCGAAGCGCCGCGAGACCCGACGACGCGCGCCCGACCAGCGGCGCCCGGCGACGGCGCCGCGGCTCACGGCGCGAACGAGACGTTGTCGATGCCGGACTCGTCGGCGACGTTGCTGGTGATGTCGATGGTCGTGAACGGTTCGTCGGCGGAGAAGCCGATGAACCCGGCGGCGGTGTCGGGGACGGGCTTGTCGAACGCGCCGACCCCGGCGACGTCGAAGTGCATGATGAACCCGCTGGAGCGCGCCTTGGTGTCCATCGCGAGCCGTGTCACGGGCGCGTCGAACACCATTCGGAAGACGCGGGTGTCGCCGGCCTGCGTCTGAAGCCGCACGTATGTGGTGCCGTCGATCGCGTCGTCGCCGCCGCTCACGAACGGCGCGGCGTCGAGGCCGCAGGGCGAGGGCTGCGTCCCCGCCTCGACGATGGTGAAGGGCCCGGCGTCGAACGGCGCTCCGTTGAAGGGCGCCTGCGGCTCGATCTCCACGTCCTCGGTGACCTCGTTGAAGTCGACCGTCGTTTGCCCCGTCCCAAGCGCCAGATCCCAGTCCGCGCGATCCGTGAAGAACGAGATCGTCGGGGCGCCCGCGCGGACGAAGGAGATGTTGTCGAGGCCGGCGGAGCCCGCGAAGTTGCTGGTGATGTCGATGTGGCTGAAGGCGCTCGGGGCGATGAAGCCGAAGAACACGGTGGTCTGCGGCACGTCGGCGACGGGATCGCCGGCGTCGGTCAGGAAGTCGAGCTGGTAGCCGGGGAACTGCGCAAGCATGTCCGCTCCGAACGCGATCTGCGGCGCGTCGAAGTCGAGGGTGGTGACGCGCGAGTCGCCGGACTGCGTCTGCGACCAGAGGTAGGTGGTGTCGTCCGGCGGGACCTCGGAGCCGTCGAACGGCGGCGGGGAGATGATCGTGGGCACCGCGTCCGTGCCTGTGTCCGAAACGGTGAACGGTCCCGCGTCGAAGGGCGCACCGTTCAAATCCGGGTCGAGGGCGACGACGGTGGTGATGTCGTTGAAGTCGACGATGTTCACGCTGCCGAAGCCCGCGGCCGTCGCCTCGGCTTCCCACGCCGCCCGCGACGAGCAGACGATGAAGCCGCTGGCGGCGGAGGCGCAATCGTCGCCTTCGCCCTCGCCCTCGCCCTCGCCTTCCCCTTCGCCTTCGCCTTCGCCTTCGCCTTCGCCCTCGCCTTCGCCTTCGCCCTCGCCTTCGCCTTCGCCCTCGCCTTCGCCCTCGCCCTCGCCTTCGCCCTCGCCCTCGCCTTCGCCTTCGCCTTCGCCTTCGCCTTCACCCTCGCCTTCGCCCTCGCCTTCGCCTTCGCCTTCCCCTTCGCCGGCGGGAGCGTCGATGCACAGGCCGTCGGCTTGATTGCAGACGGGCAACGAAGCGGGACAGTCGGCGTCGGTGGTGCACGCGGCCTGCTGGCCGAGGATGCGGCACGCGTCGAGCGAGCCCGTGAGCGCGACCAGGACGACGACGAGGGAGATCCGGGTACGCATCATCACTCCGCAACCACCGAGTAGCCGGCGAGCCCGACGCCAGCGAGGGCGACGACGCCGGCGACGCAGGCGACGCCGATGACGACGGGGCCGTTGTCGAGCGCCGCTTGCTTGTCCTTGGCCGGCGTGTCCGGCCGGCCGAGGCCGTCGTCGAGCGCGAGCGCGTATGACGCCGCGCCGATGGACACGAGGGCGGCGGCGCCGCCTGCGATCGCGCCACCGAGGAACAGCGCCGACGGCCCGCGGTCAGGCTCCTCTGTGTGCGGGAGCGGCTCGCCGAACAGCGAAGCGAGGGCCGTGTCGAGCTCGGACGGCAGCTGCTCGGCGTCGCGCACCTCGATGCGCTGGCGCCCGGCGGCCTTCGCGGCGCGCGTGTCGAAGAGGCTCAGGGTGACGACCGTGAGCGTGCCGAGCCGCCCAAGGGTGCCGAACACGACCCAGCGCGCGCCCATCGCGCCCGCGACCTCGGCCAGGCACGACGAGGTTTCGCAGCCGGCCGCCGTCTTGTCCGCCTCGACCTCCACGAGCTGACGAACGTCGCCGGAGGAGACCACCTCGTACTTGCCGAGGCGCGCGACGGAGTCCGTGACGAGGCCGTTGATGAGCTTGGTCTGCACGGTGTCGGCGCTCGACACGTCGAGATCGAGCACGAGCACGCGCGGCTTCTCCGGCCGCGGCGGCGACGGCGACGCCGCGGGTGGCGCCGCCTCGGGGGGCGGCGAGGCCGGCGCCGCCTCGGGGGGCGGCGAGGCCGGCGCCGCCTCGGGGGGCGCGGCAGGAGCGGTCTCGGGAGGGGCGGGGGGCGTCGAAGGGGTGTCTGCTTGCGCGAACGCCGTGGAGGAAGCCAGCAGCACGACCGCCAGGAATCTCATGCGAATCGTTCGCACGCTCGGCGCATTGTCGCCAGCGAAAACGTCGACGTGGAACGGCGTTGACCCCGTGGTCGATGGGCGGCGCCCGACTCGCGCGAGAAGCGCGGCCGATCAGGGCTCGGTCTCTTCGACGTCGGCGAGGAGCTGAGCCAGCGGCCACAGCGGCGTGCCGGCGGCGTCGACGCGGTAGACGCTCCAGTGGATGCCGTCGTCTTCGCCGCCGGGATCGTCGAGGACGCGGCAGGCGTCGACGACGGCGGTGCGCTGGGCGAAGCGAACGACGGCGTCGAGGTCGGCGAGGCTGTTGGTCTGCATCAGGCGCTCGACCGCGGGGCCCGCGAGCGGGTCCGCCGGCGCCGCCGCGAGGAGCCGGCCGGGCTCGACGAGGCGGAGCCAGAGGGCGCGCAGGAGCATGAAGCGCCCGAGCTCGTCGCTGCTGTCGTCGACGTGGCGCGCCGCCCAGCGCGCGGCGTCCCGGGCGCCGAGCGCCGTGAACACGCGGGCCAGGGCGTCGATGCGCGCCTGGCGCGACGCCGCCTGCTGCGCCGGCGAGAGGCGCGGCGCTCTGGCTGCGGCCGCGCGGGGCTTCTTCGCCGGCGCGCGCGCGGGCTTCTTCGCCGGCGCGCGCGCGGGCCTCTTCGCCGGCGCGCGCGCGGGCTTGTTCTTGGCGGCCCGCTGGGTCTTCTTCTTGGCCTTCTTCTTCTTCGCCGCCATACCGGTCACTCGTTGATGGCGTAGACGAACGACGCCTTGGGGAGGCGGAGCCAACGCTCCTGGATGACCTTGCGCATGTCCGCCCAGTCACCCTTGTCGGCGTCGACGAATTCCTTCTTCAGCTTGAGCGCCCCGGCCTTGTCGCCGGCGCCCTTCACGTGCAGCACGTCCTTCTCGAGGTCGGCGATGGCGGGCTTCCACTTGTCGAGGTCGACGGCCATGCAGCCCTTGTCCTTGCCGTTGGCGGCGGTCTCGTCGGCGTGCCACGCGAGCGCGCCCGCCTTGAACAGCGAGCCCATCTCGATGGACGCGAGCTGGCTGTAGGGCTTGGGCTTGCCGTCGGCGTCGACCATGCCCTGCGCGATGTGACCGAAGGCCCACGACACGTCGTGGAAGTGGGCGCCGTCGGCCTGCGCCTGCGTGACGGTCTTCTTCCCGACGAGCCAGTCGGCGAAGTACAGCGCGCTGGTCTGCGCCTTGAGCTCCTCGAGCATGGAGGCGAGGGAGCCGCCGAAGATCTGCTCGTCGGTCTTGCCCTTCACCTTGTACTCGTGCGCCGGCCCGAGGTTGTGCGAGGCCTCGTGGAGCACCGTGGACATCACGGCGAGCTTGGGGTCGAAGTCGAACTTGTCGAACGACGCCTTGCACAGGAGCGACGACGTCACCTCCTTGAGCGCGTCCTCGCTGTCCTTGTCCGTGTAGAAGTTCACCATGGCCACGGTGCGGCCGCGGCCCTCGTTGGCCACCGGGCCCCAGTTGGGCAGCGACTCGCCGATGGTGGCGCCCGTGGGGCTGCGGGCGTCGCCGGCGTTCAGGATCATGTCGATGAAGTCGGGCAGGTGGAAGGTGACGTCGTGGACCTTGTACGGCGGCCCCGCGAGGCCGGCGAGCTCCGCCTCCATCTCGGTCTTGTGCGGCTCGAGCTTCTTCTGCCACTCGAGCGAGTCGGGGTTCACCTTGGCGAAGCTCACCTGGAAGCCCGCCTTGTGCGAGCACGGCTCCGAGTAGGTCTCGTCGGGCGCGATGCGCAGGTACCACTTGCTGTTGGTGGACGTCATCTTGGCCCACGCCTCGTCGGCGGGCTGCCAGTCGCCCGAGAGGAACGACGCCGCCGCCGCCTCGAGGTACGCCTTGAACGCGGCCTCGCCGGGATCCGTGATGGCCGCCGCCGCCGCCTTCAGCTTGTCGCTCACCTGCGTCATCTCGGCCTTGTATTCGACCTGGTAGGGGACGGCCTCGAGGTCGTCGGTGGCGGGCTTGCCCTCGGCCTTGCCGCCCTGCTTGTCTTTGACGACGACGAATTGGTTCATCAGCGCGTCGGCGTCCTTGCGCTTCTCGAGCACCTGGCAGAAGCCGGGGTAGTCGCCCTGGATGTTCTGCGGGTACATGCCCGACGCCTTCTTGGGCATCTGCGCGAGCGCGCCGCACGACGGATCCTTCTCGGTCTTGGGCGCCGCGCAGAAGGGGCTCTGGTTTCGATAGTAGAGCTGCCGCGAGGGCGCGTCGGTGATCTTGTCTTCGAGGCCGTCGACGCCGCGCTGCTTGGCGTAGATCTTCTCGATGAGCTTGGCCGCGGCGAGGACGTTGTCGACGATGGCCTTGTCTTCGGCGGAGGCGCTGTTGAAGTCCGTCTCCACGAGCGACGGCCGGCCCTGGCCGAGCTCGTCGATGACGGTGTTGATGCGCTTTTGCTCCTCGGGCGAGAGCTTCGACCAGTCGTCGGGCGTGGTCATCCGCTGGTACGCGTCGGTCATCTTGGCTGTGAAGTGGCCGGCGGCGTCGACCCAGTCCGCGCGCGTGGTGTCCGCGACGCCCCAGAGCACCGCGAGCTCGCCGGGCTCGAGCGCCTTGTCGCTGTCGGCGTCGCTGCGCCAGAAGATGGGCAGGTTGAGCTCCGCGGCGCGGCGGTTGAAGTCGAGGCGCGGGAGCTTGTCGAGCTTCTGCGGCGGCGCGACCGCGGCCACCTTGACCTTGGCCGCGTCGCCCGTGTTCGCGGCGCCCTTGTCCGAGGCGGGCTTGTCGGCGGGCTCGTCGCAGCCCGAGGCGACGGCGAGTGCGGCGAGGGAGACGGAGAGGGCGATGAAGAGGGCGGTGCGCTTCATGGCGCTTCGATGTTCCGTCCCGGCGCGCCCGTCAACCACCGGAGCCACCGGGGGCGGCCGCCGGCGCGTCACTGCTGCAGGAAGCGCACGGCTTGATCCCGGGCGGCGGAGCCCTCGAGCGAGGTGGGGTCGAGGAGGAAGCCGTGGTTGGACACGAGCGGGTGGTACTCGCTGATGCCGACGTGCATGGCCGCAGAGAGCGCGCGCGTGGCGGCGTTTGGCACGACGAGGTCGGTGTCGGCCATCTGCAGGATCACGCGCTTGTGCTGCCAGTCGGCGGGGCAGTCGACGGTGGCGCGCGGCGCCAGGTTCAGCGGGTCGACGGGGTCGAGCAGGAGGTGGGCGACGTCCTCGAAGTCCGCGAAGGCGTCGCTGCCGCGCGCGATGTTGCGCTTGTTGAGCTCCGCGTCGAGGAGCGGCGACAGCACCGTGGAGTCCTCGAGCGTGACGACGAGGTCCGCGCCCGGGACGTTCAGGACGAAGTCGTCGATGGCCGTGGTGGAGCCCGACATGGCCGCGCCGAAGATGCCCCCGAGGGAGATGCCGAGCCACCCGAAGTGGTCGTGGGCGAAGACGTCGTCGCCGGCGACGCCGTCGAGGCCGCCGGCGCCGAGCAGGCGCAGGCCCTGGCGGAGGTCGACCATGCCCTGGAGGAAGTGATCGCGCGAAGCCACGAGGTCGTCGACGAGGACGAAGGCCTCTCCGGTGGCCAGCGGGATGTGCGGGCCGCCCTCCCAGGGGCTGTCACCCTCGGCCAGGGAGCCCGGGGCGCCGTGGCTGTCCTTGCACTGGTGGTCCGCGCCGCAGGTCTGAAACAGGGCGCAGTGCGCGTCGACGAGGCAGACGGTGCGCTCGCCGTGCATGGGCAGATCGATGGCGAAGGTGGCGAAGCCGGCCTGCGCGAGCTGGTCGGCGATGAGGTACGCGAGCTCCTTGGCCGTGATGAGGCCGTGGCCGAAGACGACGACGGGGATGGGGCCGCCGTCCGCGGGCGCCGGCGGCACCGTGAGGATGAAGGGGACCTCGCCCGTGCGCGGCGCGCCCGCGCGCAGCGTCACCGGATCGATGAAGTCGAGGCTCGAGTAGGTGCCCGACACCACCGTGTCGACGTGCGGGATGACGGCGTAGAGCCCGCGGTCCCATGGCGACTGCACCACCACGTCGTGCACGGCCGGTGACACGTCCGCGGCCATGCGCGCGGCGGCGTCGACGAAAGCGAACGCGTCGAGCGTGGAAAACGGCACCGCCATCCGCACGCGATCGCGGCCGACGGCGTCGACGAGCGGTTGCAGCTCGGCGCGCGCGCCCTCGAGCGCGCGGGCGTGGTCGTCGCTGAGGACCGCGGTGACGGCGCGGCCGTCGACGGCGAGCGGCGCGGCGGCGACGAGCAAGGCGGCGTCGAGCGACGGGGCCACCTCGCGGCCGCCGGCGCGGGCGTCGGCGGTGACGACGACGGCGTAGCGTCGCGCGGGCCGAAGCGCCGGGCTCTTGTGCAAAAAGACCGTGGACGCGTCCGCCGACAGCGTGACGTCGACGCCGTCGACGGCGGCGGGGCCCGCGGGATCGTCGAGGGCGTACAGCGAGAAGCCGGCGGTGCCGTCGGCGCGCCCCGAGAGGGGGACGCGCACGCGCGCGGACGTCGAGAAGCCCCGGACGGACCCGGCGGCTTCCTCGGCGACGGCGCGCTCGGCGGGGTCGAGCATGCCGTCGAGGTCGGCGGGCGGCAGGGTGGTGCGGCCGTCGGCGTCGCGGGCGAAGTCGCTCGGCCACGGGCCGCTGCGCTGTTGCACGTCGAGCACGACGCGCGGAGCGCCGCTGACGGTGAACGACGAGGCCACGAGCACGGCGTCGCGGTCGAAGCCGCCGGCCACGGCGACGTCGAGGTTGTCGCCGACGATGCCCTGGATGCGATCGAGCTTGTCGGCGGTGGCGCGCGCGCCGGGGAGGTCCTCGACGGCGACGTCGTCGCCGGCGGCGAAGGCGAAGCTGGCGCTGCGGACGACGGGCGCGCCGGCGGCCCCGCGCAGCCCCGTGGACCCGCCGAGCGCGACGAGGACGTAGCGCGCGCCGGCCACGAGCGGGGCGGCGGGCACGACGAGGGCGCCGCGGCCGCCGAGGGTGGCGGAGACGGCGGCGTCGACGCGCGAGCCGTCCTCGCGCAGCAGGGCGACGCCGCCCGCGAGGCTGTCGGCGTCGACGGCGGCGGAGAATTCGAGGGCGGCGGGGGTGTCGGCGGGGGCGCCCTCGTTCAGCGCCACGAAGCGCAGGAGCGCGCCGCGCACGTCGCCGGGCGAGGCGTCGGGCGGGAGCACGCCGTGGCTGCGCGCGTCGAGGAAGAGCGCGTCGGGGAAGGGCAGCACGCCCTCCGCCGGCGACCACAGGACCTCGACGACGGGGTCGGCGGGGGCGGGCGCATAGTCGGTGCCCGCGGGGGCCTCGGTGCAGGCGGCGCCCGCCGCGAGGAGGAGCGCCGCGGCGGCGAAGCGCGCGGAGCCGCTCGCGGGGGTCGCAATATCGTGACTGTTGCGTCGCATGTTCGCTCCCAAAGGCCGGGGACCTTCCCGCTGACTGATTCGTCAGTCAATCCTTCCCGTATCCGACGTCAGGGGGATGAAACCGCAGGAAACGGTTTCGCGACCGGTCGTCGCGCGCGGCCGTGCGCGGGCGCATTGCGCGACGTGCGGCGGCGGGTGAGACGCGGACCATGCGTGCGCCTGCCCTCCTCCGCGTGCTCCTCGTGCTCCTCGTCGCCGCCGCGATCGGCTGCCTGCCTTTGCCCGGGGCCGGGGGCGAGGGCGAGGGCGAGGGCGAGGGCGAGGGCGAGGGCGAAGGAGAGCCCCAACAGCTCGCCATCGACTTCGACGACCGCGCCGACGGCGAGGTGATCACCGATCAGCTCGGCCCCGCCGTGGTGTTCGCCCCCGAAGACCCCGCCTTCGCCGTCACCGTCATCGACGTCGCCGCGCTCGGCGCCGCGAGCCAGGCCGCGTCGCCGCCGAACATTCTGTGCATGAAGCCCGTGGGCGGAGGCTTCTGCAGCTCCACGGGCATGAAGCTCTCGTTCGCGAGCACGCTGCGCTCCCTGTCGTTCGCGGTGCCCGCGCCCGACATCCAGGGCGACCCCGGCGTGGTCGCCTTCCTCGACGACGCCGGCGCCGAGATCTCGCGCACGCCCGTCGTCGCCGACGACAACGCGCCGGCGGTGCCCGCGGGGACCCGCGCGATCCTCTTCACCGCCATCGACGACGGCGGCGGCATCGGCTGGGACGACTTCGCCATCACCCTCGACCCATGAGCGAATCGCGAGCGCGGCGCCGCACGGGCTAGCGCAGGCGGATTCTTGCGCTTGCGGGTGCCGCCGGCGTCGGCGGGGACGGGCGGCGGCGTGGCGGTGCGCGGCAGCGCCTGCTGCGGCGACGCGGGTGTGGCGGGCTGGACCTCGAGCGGCGCGGGGGCCGGCTCGACAGGCGCGAGGGCGGCGTCCAGCGTGGCGCGGATGCGCGCGAGCTCGGCCTCCGAGCGCGCGACGTCGTCGCGCAGGGCCTCGAGCTGCGCCCGGTGCTCGTTTTGGGCGATGTGGAGGTTGGCCTCGGCGATGGCGCGGCGGCGATCGGACTCCACCGCGTGGCGCTCGCCGTCCTCGCGCGCGTCGGCGAGCTCGATGGTGAGCTCCTCGATCAAGTCCTGGCGCATCTTGGCGTCGGTGGCGATCTGCTGCTCGTGCGCGATCCGCATCGACGCGATGCGGTTGTCCGACTCCTTGCGCATGATGTCGAAGCTGGCGTCGCGCTCGCGCTCGAGCCGCGCGATGCGCTCCTCGTACTCCTCGCGCAGCGCCTGCAGGTCGTTGAAGTCGAAGACACCCCCGCCGTCGTCGGACGAGGCCGGTGCGTCGGTCGGCGTGGCGACGACGTCTGTCGGGCTTTGGGCCATGGAGTCCTCCCGATCAGTCATAGAGCACGAAGCGATCCTAAACACAGACGGCGCTCCGGCGCGCTGCTGAAACACCCGCGCGACGACCGACCGATGTCCGGGCCGTGTCCGGGACGTCCGGCCTACATCACCGCTGCATGACGACGTTGAGCGACGCCATGTGCCCGGGCTTCACCTCGACGTGCTCCATGCGCACGATGCCCTTGTAGACGAGCTTCACGTCGTAGCTGCCGGCGACGACGTCGACGGGCCTCAGCGGCGTGATCCCCAGCCGCTCCTTGCCGATGAAGACCTCCGCGAACGGCCGCGCACGCACGTCGAGGAGCTGGTGGGGCAGGCCCTTGTAGTCCACGCGGTTGGTGCGCGCGTCGACGACGACGCGGGTGCGGCCGCCGCGCTTGGTGTCCACCGCGAACAGCACGCGCGACCCTTCGATCCGCAGCGTGTGGTTGCCGCTGCCGAGCACCTCACCGTTCGCCCCCTGCCACTGCACGCGCCCCGGCGCCAGCAACGCGACGCGCCGCACCACCGGGTGGTGCGGCCGCTCGTGGTGCACCTTGCCGCCGCCGCGCTCGCCCTCGTCGCCGGGCTTGTCGCTCGCGCCCGCGTCCTCGGCGCCGGCCGGCTCGCCGGCGCCCTCGTCGCCGCCGGCGTCGTCGGCGCCGCCGGCGTCGTCGACGGCGTCGTCCTCGGCGGCGGCCCCCGCGTCCTCGCCGCCGGCGGCCACGGCTGCCGTCGACGACGCCGGCGAGGCGCCCGCGTCCTCGACGGCGGCCTCGCCGGCGTCGGCGGCGGCCACGGGCGGCGGGGCGATCACCCGCACCCCGGCGTCGGGCGCGACCACCAGCACGGGCTTTTCGTCCTCGCTGAAGGGCCGCGCGCCGAAGAAGCCGCCGAACCAGCCGGCGGCGACGGCGACGACGACGGCGGTGGCGACGCCCGCGAGCACCGGCAGCGCCCGCGAGGGCGCCTGCATGACGACGGGCGAGGTCTCGAACGTGGGCGACTCCATCGACGGCAGCACCACGGGCGAGAGGTCCGGCGCCGTGCGCTGGCCGCCGTCCTCGTTCGGCTCCAACTGGTGCAGCAGCGTGGGCTGCGCGCTCACGTCGAGCGGGCTCGGGGGGACGGCGACGTCGCCGAGGGGCACCGAGGCGGCGCGCACGCGCTCGACGTCGATGATGGGGTCGGAGGGCAGGCCGTCGCCGGCGGCGGAGGCGCTGGCGCGCTTGGCCTCGTCGGTGGAGACGTCGACGCCGGTGAGCTCGGTGGCGGGGCCGAGCGTGTCGGCGGCCGGAGCGAAGATGGCGACCTTCTGCGTGTCGGCGGCGAGCGGGACGGCGGCGATGCGCATGCGCGTGGGCAACGCCGCGGGATCGTCGGGCGCCTGCGGCGGCTGATCGGGCCACAGGAGCGCGGGCGCGGCGGCGAGGCCGGGCGGGATGACCTCGTGGTCGACGTGGGGCCAGCGCCGCGCCGCCTCCACCAACGCCTGCGGCGCCGGCGCGCCGCGGGGGAGGCCCACGAGCAGCGTGAGCAGCGTGTCGTGGAGCGTGCCCGCGCTCTGCATGCGCTTTTCGCGGTCCTTCTCGAGGAGCGAGAGCACGAGCTGCTCGAGGAGCAGCGGCACCCTCGGGTTGAGCGCGCGCGGCGGCCGCGGCTCATCCTCGAGGATGGCCTTCATGGTGTGGACGTCGGTCATGCCGTCGAACGGCCGCCGCCCGGTCAACAGCCAGTAGAGCACCACGCCCATGGAGAAGAGGTCCGCGCGCGAGTCCACGGTCTCCCCGTGCAGCAGCTCCGGCGCCATGAACGGCACCTTGCCCTTGAGCTCGCCCGCCTGCGTGAGCTGATCGAGCCCCTCCTTCTTGGCGATGCCGAAGTCGATGAGCTTGGTGGTGCCCGACTGCGTGACGAAGAGGTTGTCGGGGCTGACGTCCCTGTGGATGACGTTCTGGGGCCTGCCGGCGGGGTCGGTGAAGCTGTGCGCGTGGTCGAGCCCGAGCGCGGCGTCGGCGATGATCTGGATGAGCGGCTCGATGGGCAGCGGCCGCCCCACGCTCCAGTGCCGCTCGGCCACTTCGCGCAGCGAGAGCCCCTCGAGGTACTCGAGCGCCAGGAAGTATTCGCCCTGGTCGGCGTCGAGCTCGATGATGCGCACGATGTTCTGGTGATCGAGGCTCGCGAGCACCTTGGCCTCGCGCAGGAACATGTCCACGAAGCGCGGGTTCTTCACGAGCGCCGGGCGGATGCGCTTGACGACGACCTGCTTTTCGAAGCCCGCGGGGCCCTCGGCGCGGGCGAGGAAGACCTCGGCCATGCCGCCCGCGCCGAGGCGGCGCTCGAGGCGGTAGCGACCCAGACGCGGCCGCTGGCCGGGGTCGCCGGCCAGGATCTCGGTCTTCTCGTCGGTCATGTCCGAAGGGCAGATTGGCACGCGGCGGCGCCTCTGTGCAGCATGGGGCCATGCTCGCCCTGGCCCTCGCTGCGTCGCTCCTGGCGGCCGCCCCCCCGCGGATCATCGTGCTCGACGTCGCCACCGAGGAAAAAGGCATCAAGCCGTCGTCGCTGGCGGCCCTCACCGAGCTCACCACCCTCGAATTGACCCGGTACGCCGAGGGCGGCCGGCTGTTCGACGTGCTGTCGGGGCGGGAGCTGCGGGACGCCCTCAAGCTCGAGGGCGAACGGCAGAGCATCGGGTGCGACAAGACGTCCTGCGCGGGCGAGATCGCCCAGGCCTTCGGCGCGCGCTACGTGGTGTTCCTGGTGCTGTCGCGGCTCGGCGGCGAGATGACGCTGACGTTGTCGATGTTCGACTCCGAAGAGGCCCGCGTCGTCGGCCGCGCCGCCGACCAGGCGCGCACGGTGGCCGATCTCGCCGGCGGCCTCCCCGACGCCGTGCGCACGCTGGCCTCGAGCATCGTGAAGGTGGGCGCGGTCCCGCAGTCCCACGCCCGCACCCGCCGCGGGGCGCGCGGGCCGGCCGCGGGGGCGGGCCAGGCGCGGGCGGTGGTGTACCCGGAGCTGTCCGACGACGAGGTGCCGCTCGTCGACGAGCCGCTCACCGAGGAGGACGCCGCCGTGTGCGGCTACGACGACCGCGAGGATCGCTGGAGCTGCGGGGGCAAGGACGGCGTCGTCACCGTCGAGCTGCGCCGCGCGGGGAGCGCCTCCACCCACGCCGTCGCCCGCTTCCGGCCGCACGTGAAGGATCGCTGCCTCGACGCCGTCGACGTCGAGCTGCAAAGCGGCGACGAGACCGTCACGGTCGACTGGCGCGACGCCGTCTTCGTCGTCGACGGCGTCGCCGTCCCCGCGCGGCCCGCGCGCTCCTACGAGCGGCCTGTGAGCGCCCCCGCCGGCGTGGTGGCGGCCGAGCGCATCGTCCCCCGCAGCGCCGCCTGCGTCGGCGGCACCTCGCTCGACGGCAAGGAGCGCGAGACCGCCTCGCTCACGCTCGGCTACCTCGTGGGCGCCACGCCGGCGCGGGCCAAGTTCCTGCGGGTGAAGGCCCGCGGCACCGTCCCCGAGGACGCGCTCCTCGCCCACGCGCGCCCGCCCGAGGACCCGGTGCCGCCCGCCGACCTCGTCGATCCCGACACCTCGCGCTTTTCCTGGGGCCTCGCCGGCGGCCTGGGCGTCGGCGCCGCGATCGGCGGCCTCACGGGCCTGTTCGTCGGCGGCGTGTGGATGCCGAGGAGCGCCACGCTCGCCGACCGCGCCAGCGTCGGCGGCGGCTACGGCGGGATCTGCGCCGTGTGCGCCGGCCTCCCGCTCGGCATCGGCGGCCTCGTCTACGACGGCGCGCAGGACGCGGCGCTCGAGAACGAAAAGCGCGCCACCGCCAACTACCGGCGCGAGAAGAAGCGGGTGGCCGCGTGGCGGCGCTTCGTCGCCGGTCAGGACGCGCGCGCGCGGCACTGATCCGAGACGCACGCGAAGCCGGCCGGGCAAAACGGGCCGACGTCCGTCGAGCAGAAGTCGCTGCAGTAGGGCGGCTCGACGTGGTCGTCGTTCTCGTCGACGTCGATGCAGGTGCCGCCGAGGCAGTCGCCGGACGCGTCGGGGCTCGTGCAGGGCGTGCCGATGGGGACGCTGCACACCTCGTGCGACGCGCTCCCGGTGGCGTGGCAGCGCTCGTCGCCCGGACAGACCCCCTCGCCGTCGCAGCTCTGCCGGCACACGCCCGGCGACGTGCCGTTGAAGTCCTCGTCGACGCAGCTTTCGGACTTGTCGCAGTCGCCGTCGCTCTTGCAGCGGTGGCCCGCCGCCGTGTCGGTGCAGGAGCCGCAGGTGAGGTCGTCGCAGCGGCTGACGTCGTAGGAGACCTCGCCGACGCAGGTGTTGGTGTCGGGGTCGCAGCACTCGTTGTCGTTGCAGTCGTCGACGCTGCCGCACAGGCGCGCGTCGGGGCGCTCGTCGGCGACGGCGGCGTCGAGGGAGACGCAGGTGCCGCGCACGACGCCGCAGCCGGCCTCGAAGCTGCGCGCGATCCGACACACCTCGCCGCCGGCGCAGTCGCGGTTGACGTTGCAGCCGTGGCCGAGAAACACGCAGGGATCGGGGCAGCCGGCGGCGGCGCCGACGACGACGGCGGCGATGGCGACGACGGCGGCGACGACGACGCCGCAGGGGACGGGCCCCCGCGCCACGGCGAGGGCCGCGCGGCTCAGATGCCGCCCCGCTTCTGCGCTTCGTCGAGGGACGCGGCGGAGCCCGCCTGCTCGGGCTCGGGCTCCTTGCCGCAGCGGAAGGGCGCCACGAACGAGTGGGGCTTGTCCGTGTAGATGCGCTTGCCGTTCTGGTTGTTGACGCGGGCGAAGCATACGCCTTCGGGCGGGGTCCAGTCGGGCTCGTCCACGCCGTTGAGCGCGTCCTTCATGTAGTCGAACCAGATGGGCAAGGCGGTGCGGCCGCCCTGCTCCCCGACGGACAGCGGGTACTCGTGGGTGTCGTAGCCGACCCACACGGTGGTCACGAGCGTGGGCGTGTAGCCGGAGAACCAGGTGTCGAAGGAGTCGTTGGTGGTGCCGGTCTTGCCCGCGACGGGGCGGTGCAGCCGGGACGCGTTGGCGCCGGTGCCGCGCGTGGCCACCTGGGTGAGCAGGTAGTGCAACAGGAAGGTGTCGACGGGGTCGATGGCGCGGCGCGGCCGCTCCTCGAGCAGGCGGTACAGCGAGTCGATGCGCTGCGCGTGGGTCTGCCAGGGATCGTTGGGGCTCGCGTGCTGCTCGAGGACGTTGCCGTCGCGGTCGGTGATGCGCTTGATGAACGCGGGCTCGGGGCGAAGCCCCATGCGCGCGAAGATCACGTAGACGCTGGCGAGCTCCCACGGCGTCAGGCAGGAGCTGCCGAGCGCGGAGCCGAGCTCCTCCTTGACCGGCGACTTGACGCCGAGGTGCTTGGCCCAATCGACGACGTTCTTGATGCCCACGGTCTGCATGGTGTGCAGCGCCGGCATGTTCATGGAGAAGCTGAGCGCGTCGCGGCAGGTGACCTCGCCCTTGAACTCGCCCTCGTAGTTCTGGGGCTTCCACGACTTGCCGATGTCCTCGTCGCGCACGGTGATGGGCGTGTCGAGGATCATGGTGGCGGGCGTGAATTCCTCGCGCGCGATGGCCGCCGAGTACAGGATGGGCTTGAACGCCGACCCCGGCTGCAGGCACGACTGGAACGCGCGGTTGAACTCGCTGTCCTCGTAGGAGTAGCCGCCGATCATGGCCTCGACGTAGCCCGTGTGCGGGTTCATCGAGATGAGCGCCGCCTGCACCCGCGGCACCTGGTCGAGGGTGCACAGCGGGTGCTCCTTGTCGACGTCGGCCTCGTCGGGGAGCTTCTGGATGGTCTGGTCCACCCCCATGGCGTTTTTGAGGAACTTCGGCCGCGAGAACCACGGCTGCGCGAGCACCACGTCGCCGACCTTCACGACCTTCCTGACGTCGTCGATCTTGTGCAGGTCCCAGCGCTCGCTGGAGTTGGGCTTGCGCGCCCAGCGCATGCCCGCGAGCGGCAGCCGGGCGGTGAGCTTCTCGCCGATGCGAACGACGGCCCACTGGTTGCCGGCGTCGACCTCGGTGACCACGGAGAGGATGGGGTAGCCCTCCTCCACGCCGTCCTTGCCGATGAGCTTCTTGTCGACGAGCTTGAGGGTGGCGGCGAGCTTCTTGTCGTCGAGCTTGCCCTTGCCGTCGACGAGCTGGGCCACGGGCCCGAGGTAGCCCTGGCGCTTGTCGGTGGCGCGCACGCCGTCGGTGAGCGACTCCTCGGCGTAGTGCTCGCGCTCGAGGTCGAGCGTGGTCGAGATGGTGAGGCCGTCCTCGAGGAGCGCCTTGTTGCCGTAGTTCTCGACGACGTAGCGGCGCACGTGCTCGGTGAAGTAGGGCGCCGTGTCGAGGAAGCGGTCGTCCCGGGGGTGGACGGTCTTTTCGACGCTCTTTTCGAGGGCCTCCTGCCGCTCGGCCTCCGTGATGTAGCCCTCCTCCTTCATCCGGCGCAGCACGTACTCCTGGCGCGCCCGGGCCGCGGTGGGCCGCACGAAGGGAGAGAAGCGCGACGGCGCCTGCGGCAAGCCCGCGAGCAGCGACATCTCGGCGAGGGTGAGCTCGGAGACGTCCTTCCTGAAGTAGTTCTCGCTGGCGGCCTCGACGCCGTAGGCGCCGTGCCCGAGGTAGACCTGATTGAGGTAGAGCCAGAGGATCTCCTCCTTGTTCAGGTTCTGCTCGAGGCGGCTGGCGAGGATGGCCTCGCGGACCTTGCGCTTGACGGTGCGGGCGGTGCCCTTCTCGAAGCCCTCCTGGGACACGAGCAGGCTCTTGGCGAGCTGCTGCGTGAGGGTGGAGGCGCCGCGGAGCTTCTGGCCCGGGTGCACGACCTTTTGGAGGACGGCGTTCACCATGCCGAACCAGTCGATGCCGTGGTGGTCGAAGAAGTGCTGGTCCTCGGACGAGATGAACGCCTGGATGAGCCGCTTGGGGATGCGCTCGTAGGGCACGACGATGCGGCGCTCGCTGTAGAACTCGCCGATGAGGCGGCCGTCGACGGAGAGGACCTTGGTGGTGAGCTTGGGGTGGTACTGGTCGACGCTGGTGAACTCGGGCAGGTCGCGCGAGTAGGCCACGAAGAGCACGGCGCCCACCGCCGCGCCCGCGAGGACGCCGACGCAGGCCACGAACAGGGCGAAACGCAGCACCCGGACGAAGAGACCGGAGCGGCGCCGCTCCCCGTGGAGCGCAACGGGCGTGCTCGTGTTGTCGGTCATCGGCGCAGAACCTACCACTGACAAGGGTTGGTTCAACAATCGACGTCGGTGGCCGGGCATTCCACCGTCGAACAGCTATCCGCTATGGTGCGACGAGTGGCATTCGATCCCGCGCGCGTCCCGGACGACTCCTGCGTGGAGGGTCACCTCGATGGTGACCCCGTGTACGACGTCCTGCAAGCGATCCACACCGCTCGGTCGACGGGGCGGCTGACCGTCGAGGACGGCACCGGCCCGAACCACATGTTCTTCATGGAGGGGCGGCCCGTCGGCGTGGCGCTGTCGGAGTACGTCCACCCCCTCGGCCAGCTCCTGCTCGAGCTCGGGCGCATCAACGGGCAGACCTTCGTGCGCGCCCAGCGGCGCATCGCCGAGGGCAACCGCCTGGCGGGCCAGGTGTTCAAGGAGATCGGCGTCCTCGACGAGGCGGCCCTCGGGGAGGTGCTCGCCATCCAGGCGAGGAAGAAGGCGGAGCACTTCTGCCGCCTGGGGTCCCGCCCGTTCACCTTCTGCCGGGGGCGCGTGTACCTGAACGGGTTCACGTCGACGCCGCTGGACATCCACGTCGTCATCTACCTGTCCATCCGCTCGCAGCTCGGGCCCGACGCCCGCGCCAAGTGGATCGACGGCGCGCGCCACCTCCAGGTGCGCATCCAGAACGCCCCCGGGGATCCCACCGGCCTGCCCGCGCCGTTGTCGGCGTTCGGCTTCGGGGCCGCCGAGGATCGCTTCCTCCAGCGCATCGTGGGCGGCTGGGAGAAGGTCGCCGAGCTGTGCGACACGGGGACGCTGCCGCCGGACGAGGCGGCCGTGCTGCTGCGCTTCCTCGAGGTCATCGGCCGGCTCGACAAGCGGCCCGCGCCGGCGGTGCCGGCGGGCGTGTCGGCGCTCATCGAGCAGCCGAAGGAGGTCGCGGCGCTCGCGGTGCCGGAGGGCCTCGACGACGTGTTTTCATCGTCGGGGCCGGCGCCGGTGGCCGCGCCGGGGCCGCCTTTGGGGGCGCCGCCGTCGGCCGAGAGCGTCTTCGCGGGCCCCGACGAGCGCACGGATCCCAAGCGCCGGGCCAGCATCCACGACGAAAACACCCTGCCCCTCGGCGACGTCGCCGGCGAGCTGCCGCCGGCGGCGGTGACCACCATGCCCGAGCGACCCCGCTTCCGCAGCGTCCTGTTCCCCGAGCCCGCACAAAACGCGCCGCCGCCCCCGTCGATGGTTGTCAGCGAGGAGCTGCCCGCTCCCGTCGTGAAGAAGAAGAAGGTCAAGCGCACGGAGCCCCTGCCCTCCGAAGGCTCCGGCGTCCTTGTGAGCGAGACGCGCAAGGAGAGGACCAACGTCGGCCCCATGCCCAGTATTGTCATCGACGAAGAATGACGGGATGGTCCCGGCCGCGAGGACACCCACCTGATGGCGACGAAGAAGACGGCGAAGAAGAAGCCCGCGGCCGACAAGACCGCGAAGACGGCCAAGAAGACCGCGGCGAAGAAGAAGACCGCGACCAAGAAGAAGACCGCGACCAAGAAGAAGACCGCGGCCAAGAAGGCGCCCACGGCGAAGAAGAAGACCACGACGAAGAAGAAGACCGCGGCGAAGAAGAAGACCGCGACCAAGAAGAAGACCGCGGCCAAGAAGAAGACCGCGGCCAAGAAGGCGCCCGCGGCCAAGAAGAAGACCGCGGCCAAGAAGAAGACCGCCGCGAAGAAGAAAACCGCGGCCGAGATGAAGACCGTGACGAAGAAGAGCGCCGCGGCGACGCCACCGGCCTCGGCCTCGGCCGCGACGACGGTGGCGACGACGGCGGCGACGACTCCGGCCCCGGCGGCCGCAGCGACCCCGGCCACCGCGACCCCGGCGGCCGCGACGACCCAAGCGACGACGACCCCGGCGGCGACGACGCCCGCGGCCGTGACGACGGCCGCGGCGACGACGACGGCGGCGGCCTCCCCCCCGAAGCCGGCGGAGCCGCCCAATCCGTCCGTGGACCTCGCGCAAGCCATCGCGGCGCTCGCGCTCGACAAGAAGGCCGAGGACGTCGTCATCCTGCGCGTCACCGACCTCACGAGCTACGCCGACTGCTTCATCCTCGCCTCCGCCCCGAGCGAGCGGCAGGTGCAGGCCATCGCCCGCAACGTCGGCGACGAGATGCGCAAGGCCGGCAAGGCGCCCGTGGGCACCGAGGGCCTCGACCAGGGCCACTGGGTGCTCGTCGACCTCGGCGCCTCCGTGCTCCACGTCTTCCTCTCGAGCGCCCGGCAGTACTACGACCTCGAGGGCTTCTGGGCGGACGCCCCCCGCGTCGACGTCGACGAGGCCCGCGGCAAGGAGATCCTCGCCCGCATGACCGAGGCCCGCGCCGCGCGCGACGAGGCCCGCGCCGCCGCGGCCAACGAGTGACCCTCGAGCGGGGCGAGGCGCCGACGAGGGGCGCGCCGTGAGCCGCGTGCGCGTCGTGTTCCTCGGCGAGGACCCGCGCGATCCCTTGCAGGGCGCCGCCGCCGACTACCTCGCCCGCGCCGGCCGCCGCTTCGACGCCGCCCTCGTCCCCCTCAAGCCCGCCAAGCGCGGCAAGGGCGCCGACGACGAACGCGTCCGCGCGCTCGAGGCCGAGGCGCTGCTTCACGCGAGCGAAGGCACCACGCGCGTCGCCCTCGACCCCGGCGGCGAGGAGCCGGCGTCGTCGGAAGAGCTCGCCCGCGCGCTCGAGGGGCTCATCGCCCGCGGCAAGCCCGTCAGCTTCCTCGTCGGCGGCGCCACCGGCTTGCACCCGAGCGTCGCCGAGGCGTGCGCGCGCACGATGTCGCTGTCGCGCCTGACCTTCGCGCACCGCCTCGCCGTCGTCGTGCTCGCCGAGCAGATCTACCGGGCCGCCGAGATCGCCCGCGGCGGCCCGTACCACAAGTA
>CAVZJB010000008.1:0-419423 GCA_963775425.1 uncultured delta proteobacterium
CTTGCAAAGCTCGCGCTCTCCCAGCTGAGCTACGACCCCACAACGGGATCAAGGTAGCGGAGGGAATTCGGGTGCGCAACGAGGGGAGCTGCCGGCGGAGTGTGGTGCGGCTGGCTCCAACGTCTCGGCTGGATGCGGCCGCCGCGGCCTGGCGGGCACCATGGCCGGGCGCTCTCGCGTCGATGGGCGAGGAGGCGAAGGCCGACATTCGAACCGCGTCGTCGGCGGGTGGCGCCGGCGGGCTCTTTCGCGGTTGCCGAGTCTTCGAGGCAAGCCGCGAAAGAGACGCCGGTGACAGGACCCGCTCGACGGCAAGCGCCCGAGGGACGCGGGTCACGCCCTGGCACCCATACGCTCGAGCAAGTCGACGCTCGCCGCGACCGGGTCGGTGGCGTTGAGCTCGTCGGCAAAGCCGCGGGCCCGCTCGCGCAGGGCGTCGTCGGAGACCGCGCGCCGCAGGGCGTCGCCGAGCTTGGCTGCGGTGAGCTCACGCCGGCGAATGGTCCCGGCGCTCACCCCGCGCAACGACAGGCGATGAGCCCAGTAGGGCTGATCGAGGAAGTGCGGCACCACCACCTGCGGCGCCCCCGCGCGCGACGCCGCGGCGGTGGTTCCGGCGCCGCCGTGGTGCACGACGGCCGACATGCGCGGGAACAGGGACCCGTGCGAAGCCGCGGGCACCACGAGCACGCGCTCGGTGCTCTCCGCTTTGCCGAGCATCACCGCGCGGACGCCGGCGGCGGCTGCGGCGGCGTCGACGAGGGCGACGGTGGCGGCGGCGTCGTGGTCGGGCATGGAGCCGAAGCCGACGTAGACGCAGCGGTCATCGTCGACGAAGGCGGAGAGCGCGGGGTCCAACGGCTGCGGCGCGGGCTGGAGCGCGCCGACCTGGTGAACGCGTCGAGGAGTCACGCCGTGGCGTCGCCAGCTCTCCACGAGATCGGTGGGCGCGGGGGCGATGGCGGCGTCGTAGGCGAGCATCAGGTCGTCGGGGACGACGTCGACGATGCTCGTGTGCGGCGCGAGGCCGAGCGCGCGCCGCTCCCGGTTGAGCGGGCGCAGCATGATGCGGCTCAGGAACGACTGCGTGACGTTGTGGAAGGCGCGGTTGGCGAGCCTGGGGAGGCGCTGGAGCGGGACGACGATGGGCGGGTGCTCGTCGGAGGGGAGCAGGTGCGGCGAGTAGTGCACATAGGCGGCGGCCGCGCCGCTCACTTCAGCGGCGGTGCGCGCGAGGAGGTGCAGGCCGGCGCTGACGATGACGTTCGCCCCCGCGGCCGCTTCGATCATGAGCGGTGTCGCGAGGTGGAGGTCCTCCTCGACGAGCTCGCGGAACGCGCCGAAGATCCGGGTGACACCCACGGTGGCGGCGTCGAACCTCTGGAGCCAGGCCATGACGTCGCGGCCGCTCGGCACGAAGGTCACGCGCGAGTCGAGGAGCGAGCGCCCCTCGGGCGGGCCGAGGAGCACGACGTCGTGCCCCCGGTCGACGAGCGCGCCCGCGAGGACGGCGATGGGTTGGACGTCGCCCCGGGAGCCCACCGTCGCGAGCACGACCTTCATCGTGTCGACTCTACTCCGAGCGAAGCGCGACGACCGGGTCGAGCTTTGCGGCTCTCAAGGCAGGGAACAGTCCGAAGAGCACCCCCGTAAACACCGCCATCCCGAGGGCCAGCGCCACCGCCCACGGCTCGACGACGAACCTCCACGGCGCGAGCACATGGGTGAGCACGACGGACAGGAGGAAGGTGAACCCGACGCCGCCAAGCACACCCAGGAGTCCGCCGGCGCCCGCCAAGGCCGCGGCCTCGACGATGAACTGCTTGGAAATCTCCCCGGGCGTCGCGCCGATGGCGCGGCGAAGGCCGATCTCATGCGTTCGCTCGGTGACGGTCACGAGCATGATGTTCATGATGTTGATGCCGCCCACGAAGAGCGCGACCACGCCCGTGCCGAACAAGAGAATCTCGATGATGCGCAGGATGAGATCCTCCTGGCTCTTGCCGCGCGCGTCGCTCTCGAGCTCGAAGTTCTTCACGCCGTTGTGACGGCGAAGGATGGTCTGCTCGACGACGTCGGTGAGCTGGCGCGCCTTGGCCACGAGCGTGGCCGAGTCCTTGAGCCGCACGTAGACGCTCGGCACCCGGTGGTTCGCGCCGCCGAAGACCGCGCCGTAGGTGGTCGCCGGGATCATCACGCGGCGGTTCCACATCCAGGTGCCGTTGCCGTGTCCCATGGTGGGCTTGTGCGCGAGCACGCCGACGACATCGAAGACCGTGCCGTCGATGGTGATGTGCACGCCGGGCCCGAGCGCGTGCTTCTCCAGGAGCTCCGTCCACATCTCCTGGCCGATGACACACACGCGCCGCCGCTCCTGAAAGTCGTCGCGCGTGAAGTAGCGGCCCTGTTCGACCGAGATGCGATACAGCGACAGCGAGTCCGTCTCGCCCGCGAACATCGTGGTGCGCTTCTCCTTGGTGCCGAAGAGCGCCTTGGTGTGGCGCCACGCGGCAGCGTTCACCTGCGCGCCCTGGAGGAGCGAGCTCTGCGAGAGCGCGATCGCGTCGTAGCTCGACAGGTCGCGGGTGGTGCGATGGGCGTCCTTGCGCGGCGGCGACGACGAGCGCACCTCGATGAGGTCCTCCTCGTTGGCGTGTTGGGACAAGCGAACGAGCGCCTCCTCGCCCGCCGTCAGAAGCCCCGCGAGCAGCACCATGGAGCCGGCGCCGATCATGATGCCGAGCAGCGTGAGCGCCACGCGCAGGCGGCTGCGCGAGAAGGTGTGGCGCACGGAGCGAACCAGGTCGACGGAACGCATGGCCATCGCTCACCGCCTCATCGCGTCGACGGCGTCGAGCCGCGAGGCCCGCCGCGCAGGAACGAAACCGAAGCCCACGCCCACGCCCAAAGACACGAGCAGCGCGATGACGACGGCGGGGACGCTGACGGTCCCCGCCCACGCGTCCTGCAGGTGGTGGATGACGACGTTGGCGGCGCAGGCGAGGCCGACGCCGCTGCCGACGCCGAGGACGCCGCCGAGCGAAGACAGGAACATGGCCTCGAACAGGAACTGGATCTGGATGGCGTTGGGCGAGGCGCCGAGCGCCTTGCGGATACCGATCTCCTTGGTGCGCTCGGAGACCGAGACGAACATCATGTTCATCACGCCCACGCCGCCGACGAGCAGCGAGATGCTCGCGACGAAGCCGACGATGAGCTTCAGGATCAAGAAGATGGTCTCGAACTGCTTCATGATCCCGGCGAAGTCCCAGATCTCGAAGTCGTCGACGCCGTGGTGCCGCTCGCTGAGGATGGCGTTGGCCACGCGCTTGACGATGTCGTTGTGGGCCACGGCGTCGGTCTTGACCACGAGGATGGTCTGCGTCTCCGCCGCGCGGTCGATGTCGCGCAGGGTCTCGAGCGGCATGACGATGAAGTTCTCCCAGGAGAACCCGAAGTTCATGCCCACGCGCCCGAGCTTCTTGGTCTGGCCCACGATCAGGCAGCGCACGCCCATGACGTTCACGCGCTTGCCCACGGCGTCGCCGTCGAAGAGCTCGTGGGCCACCGTGGGCCCGACGACGCAGACGTTGGCGCGGGTGTGGTTCTCGTCATCGGTGAAGGCGCGGCCCTTGTCGATGTGCATGCGAAACGCCGAGAGGAACGCGGTGTCGGCGGCGACGACGTCGGCGTTGGTGGTCTTGCCGGTCTCGCTAGCGATCTCCTTTTCGTCGAGCCCGGCGAACCACGTCTGCTCGGCGACGTGCGGCAGGGCGGCGGCCAGCGCCTCGCGGTCGGCCTTCTCGAGGTAGCCCGGCGCCAGCGACGCCTTGTCCTTCATGCGCTCGGGGTTGTCGGGCGTGACCAGCAGGAGCCGCGCGCCGCCGAGGTCCTCGACGTCCTTGGCGATGGTCAAAAGCCCGCTGTCCGCCAGCGACGTCATCAACACGATGGACAACGCGCCGATGGTGATGCTCACCACCGTCAGGAGCGAACGCAGCTTGTGCGCCCGCAGCACCTTGGCGGCGATGCGCAGGTAGCTGCCGGCGAGCAGGAGGCTCGTCAAAGCTTGGCCTCGTTGTCCTTGGAGGACGCGGGGTCGATGACGACCTGATCGCCTTCCTTGATGCCGTCGAGGATCTCAATCTCGCGGTCGTTGCTCTTGCCGGTCTTGACGTCGACCTTCTCGGTGGACTTCACGCCGTCGCCGGCGGTGAGCACGCGCTTGAGCTGGGTCTTGCCGTCTTCCTTGATGACCGCCTCGATGGGGACGAGCAGCACCTTCGGGCGCGTCTCGACGAGGATGCGCACGTCGGCGGTCATGCCCGACTTGATGACGCCCTCGTGGTTCTCGAGCGCGCACTCGACGGGGAACACCTCGGCGTCGCGGCCCTCGGCCTTCACGGCGGCCGGCGCGATCTTGGTGACCACGGCGGTGAAGGCCTGGTCGGGCAGCGCGTCGAGCGTGAGCTTGGCGGTCTGGCCGAGCGAGACGCGCGCGACGTCGATCTGGTTGAGCTCCACCTTGGCGATGAGCGTGGACAGGTCGGCCACCGTCAACAGCGGCTTGCCCTCGAACGTGGCCTGCACGCCCGGGGTCACCACCTCGCCGGGCTCGATGCCGCGGGCGATGATGGTGCCGGCCATGGGCGAGCGGATCTCGCAGCTCTTCAAGCGGTCGCGCGCGGCGTTGACCGCGACCTCGGCGATGCGCACCGAGGCCTTGCGCATGTCCACCTCGTTCTGCGCCACCTCGACGTCCGCGGCGGCGACGGCGCGGTCGGCGAGGCCGGCCTGCTTGCGCGCAAGGGTGAGCTCCGCGAACTTCTCGGCCTGCTTGGCCTGCGCAAGCTCGGCGTCGGCGCGGGCGGCCTCGCGCGCGTAGTCGACGGGGTCGAGCTTCAACAGGAGCTGGCCCTTGTCGACGTGCTCGCCCTCGTCGACGAGCACCTCGAGCACCTGGCCGGCGACCTTGGACTTGATGTCCACCTTCTCGCGCGGCCCGATGGTGCCGGTGTCGATGACCTCGACGGCGAGGTCCTTGCGCTCCACCTTGGTGAGCAGCTTCTTGTCGATGTCCTCGCCGCCGCCGCCCTTGAGCTTGAACCCAATCCCGCCCGCGGCCGCGAGCACCACGAGCAACAACAGGGCCGGCTTGAGATAACTGCGCTTCTTCACGGGGTCTCCTGAGCGAAACGAATCGAGGCGGGGGACGAGCCCCCGCCCTACGGCGAGGGGTTCGTCGACGACGGCGACGGCGAGGGGTTCGTCGACGACGGCGACGGCGAGGGGTTCGTCGACGACGGCGACGGCGAGGGGTTCGTCGACGACGGCGCGCCCCCCAACGAGGACGCGGAGGCGCCGACGGCGGCGTCGAGCTCGATGTGGGCGAGGGCGAGCTGGGCGTCGAGGTCCACGATCTGGCGCTCGGCGTCGGCGAGCGTGACCTGGGCGTCGAGGAGCTCGGTGAGGAGCACCTCGCCGCGCTCGTAGGCGTGCTGGAGGATGACGACGTCGTCGGCGTCGATGGCCCTAGCCCTGGCGATGGCCGCGCGCTGCTCGCGCAAGCTCACGAGCTTGGCGTAGGCGACGCGCACGCCGCCCTCGACGTCGCGCCGGAGCGCCCGCAGCTCCTCGTCGGCGAGGCGCCGGCGGTGGGCCGCGTCCTCGACGGCGTGGGTGGTCGCCCACGTGTCGAACAGGTTCATCGAGAGCGTCACGCCGGCTTGCACGTCGCCGGAGGAGCCGAAGAACGGCACCGCGGCCCCGGCCACCGCGCGGTTGCCGGCGCCGGCGACGACGGGGTTGTTGCCGACCTGCATCAGGACGCCCGCGCCGAGCTGCGGCCAGAAGCCGGACTGCGCCGCGCGCTTCTCCTCGTCGACCGCGGCGCCGCGCAGCTCGGCGGCCTTGAGCTCCGGCCGCGCGTCGAGCGCCTCCTGCACGAGCGCGTCGACGTCGGCGTCGCCGGGGGCGGCGGTGGGCGCGGGGGGATCGTCGACCAGCACCACGGGCTCGTCGATGCCGAGCACCGAAGCGAGCTGGACGCCGGCGGCGCGCCGCTCGCTCGCGAGGCTCGCGCGCTCGACGTCGAGCTGCGCCCGCCGCGACGCCGCGCGATTCTTGTCGAGCCCGGCGGCGAGCCCCGCGTTCACGCGCGCGATCACGATGCGCTCGCTCTCCTCCAGCCGCGCCTCGGACGTCTTCTGCGCGTCCTGCAGGAGCGCGAGCCGCCGCTCGCTCCAATACGCGCGCGCCACGGCGAGCGCGACGTCGCGCCGCGCCCTGTCGACGTCGAACGTCGCGGCGTTTTCGAGCTTCTCCGCGCGCGCGATGTCGGACTCCACGCGAAAGCCCGAGAAGATCGGTACGTCCACGCTGCCCTGCACGTTGGCGAGGCCGAGCACCCCGCTCTTCCACGCGAACGTGTCGGCGAAGAACGGCGTGGACGCGCCTGCGTAGAGCTCCTGCACGCTGGCGTCGACCGAGACGTGGACGCGCTCGAGGTTGGCGAGCAGCGTCTGCAGCCGCGCGCGCTCGACGTCGACGTTGGCGCGGGCGACGCCGGGGTCGCTCCGGAGCGCGATCTCGGTGGCCTCGCGCAGCGTCAACGGGCGCGGGCTCGCGCCGGCGAGCGCGGCGGCGGCGACGAAGGGGACGAGCGCGGCGATCACGGGCTCTCCTGCGTCGCGAGGCCCGGCGTCCCCGACGGCGGCGTGAGCGCCTCCGAGGTGTCCCCGCCCGGCGCGGGGCGCCCCGTGACGCGCTTGCGCGCGCTGTTCTTCTCGTCCGAGACGACGTTTCCGTCCTTGAAGTGCACGACGCGCTCGGCGTAGCGCGCGATGTTCGGGTCATGGGTCACGAGCACGATGGTCATCCCCTGGTCGTGGAGCGCGCAGAACAGCTCCATCACCTGCGCGGTGGTGGCGGAGTCGAGCGCGCCGGTGGGCTCGTCGGCGAGGAGGAGCAGCGGGTCGTTGACGAGGGCGCGCGCGATGGAGACGCGCTGCTGCTGGCCGCCCGACAGTTGCGTGGGCAGGTGCTCCACGCGGTCGCCGAGGCCGACGCGGTCGAGCGCGATGAGCGCCTTCTTCTTCCGCACCGACGAGCGCTCGCCCGCGTAGACCATCGGGAGCTCGACGTTCTCGAGCGCCGTGTCCCGCGGCAACAGATGAAAGGACTGAAAGACGAAGCCGATCTTCTTGTTGCGCAGCTCGCTGAGCGCCACCTCGTCGTAGGACTCCACGGACTCGCCGTCGAGGACGTAGGTGCCTGCGTCGGGCCGGTCGAGCGTCCCGATGACGTTCAGCATCGTGGACTTCCCCGATCCGGAGGCGCCCATGATGGCGACCATCTCGCCCTGGTCGACGGAGAGGGAGGCGCCGCGCAGGGCGTGCACCACGCTCTCCCCGAGGTGATAGGTCTTTTCGATGCCGGTGAGCGCGATGAGGGTCATGTGGTTCTCAAGGGGACGACGCGGGGTGAAGGGGGATCAGATGCACCGGATCTGCGCGGACAGGTGACAACTCTCACGTTTCCCCCGTTCCAAAACTACGGCAGGCTTTGGAACGTGCTCGCGCCCCGCCTGATTTCTCCGCTCTGCGCGCTCGTCGTCGCCCTCGGCGTCGCGAGCGTCCTCGCGTGCGCCGGCGGCCCGGCCGGCCAAGGCAGCGAAGGCGAAGGAGAGGGAGAGGGAGGCGGCGAAGGAGAAGGGGAGGGCGAAGGCGAGGGCGACGCCGTCTCCTTCGAATTCGAGCGCGCCGACGGCACCGCCATCGACGACGCGCTCCTCGACCTCGGCACCGTCGACGCCGGCTCCGCCGCGCTCGCCGTCGACCTCGCCATCAAGAACACCGGCGCCGCCGACTTCGCCATCCTCACCGACCCGCCGCTGCTCGTGGCCGGCCGCGACGCCGCGCGCTTCACGGTGACGACGCAGCCGGCGGACGTGGTGCCCGCGGGCCAGGCGGTGCCGTTCACGCTGCAATACGACCCGGCCTCGCCCGGGCAGCACGAGGGCAAGCTCCTGTTCGCCTACGGCGTGCGCACCGAAGACCGCGCGGTGCTCACGGTCGAGGCCGTGGCCCAGGGCGACGCCAACTCGGGTGTCCACTACGCCATCTACGACGGCGCCTTCGCGGACCTCCCCGACTTCTCCACGCTCACGCCGGCGGAGACGGGCGTGTTGCCCACGTTCGACATCTCGCAGCGCGCAGGCACCGACAACTTTGCGTTCACGTTTGACGGTTTTGTCGTCGCCGACGCCGAGGGCAACTATGTGTTCTACACCACGTCGGACGACGGCTCGCGCCTGTCCATCGACGGCGCGCTCGTCGTGGACAACGGCGGCAGTCACGCGGCGCAGGAGGTCTCGGGCGCCGTGGACCTCGGCGCGGGTCCGCACGCCATCCACCTCGAGTACTTCGAGGGCGGCGGCGGCGAGTCGCTCGTCGTCGAGTGGGAGGGCCCGGGGCTCGCGCGCGAGGAGGTCCCGGCCGATCACCTGTTCCTGGAGAGCCCGTAGCGCGGGGCGGCGGCCGCCGATCGCAGCCGCCGCCCCACGACGACGAGCGCGACGACGAGGTCGCGCGCGACGGCGAGGAGGACGAGAGCCGGATGACCATGACGCCATCGTCGCCGCCGGCAAGCGACTACCCGTGAATCGAACCGGAGCGCCCGTCGACGCTCGGCTTGTTCACTTCGCCTTCGCGGGCTCGGTGCCGAGGTCCTTCACGACGGTGAGGTAGTTGTCGTAGCGCGACTGGATCTGGCTGACGTACTGCACGGGCTCCTCGCCGCGGCAGTAGCCGTGCCGCGCGTGCCGCGCGTACTGCGGCTTCTGCAGGAGCAACATGGTCTTTTCCACGTTGCCGAACCAGCGATCGGGATCGAGCTTCATCTCCTCGGCGAGCCGCCGCGCGTCTTCGACGTGTCCCTTGCCCGCGTTGTACGAGGCCAGGGCGAAGCGAACGCGCTGCTTGAACGGGAGGTCCTCGTCGAAGCCGTCGATGAGGTGCGCCATGTACTCGACGCCGGCGTGCACGCCTTCGTCGGGATCCTCGAGGTCCTCGAAGCCCATCTCCTTGCCGGTGGCGGGCATCACCTGGAACAGCCCCTTGGCCCCCACCCAGCTCTTGGCGTTCGGGTCGAAGCGGCTCTCCTGGTACGCCTGCGACGCCATCAAGCGCCAATCGAGGCCGAACTCCTTGGAGCGCTTCTTGAGGAGGCCGTCGTACGGGGAGATGGCGCCGGTGACGCGGGTGGCATCGTGCGCGTTGTCGATGACGTGCTTGTTCTCGAAGTACTGCTTCTTGAGCACGTTGTATTCGAGGCCGCGGTAGCGCTTCTTCACGAAGTCGTTGAGCGCCGCGAGCAGCTCCTTGTTCTCCTTGCGCACGCCGTACGCGATGGGTTGTCCCGGCTTGAGCACGAGCGTGGTCTGGATGTCGGTTCTGTACGTGAGCTCCACGGCGGCGATGTTGCTGTCGGCCACGGTGAAGGCGATCTTGCCCGACGCCACGTCGCCGATGAGCTCCTCTGTCTCCTCGCCCTCGGGCGCGTCCTTGACCTTGACGCCGCCGGCCGCGTCGAGGGTGGCGCGGTAGCTGGAGCTCTTGCGCACCACCACCGGCCGCTTCTGCGACGCCTTCTTCAGATCGTCGAGCGACCCGATGGGCGGCTCGCCGGCCTTCTGCACCAGGACCTCGTCGGCGCTCATGTAGGGATCGGAGAAGGCGATCTTGGCTTGCCGCGCCGGCGTCACCGTCATCTGCGCCGCGATGACGTCGCCCTTGCCCGCGAGCAGCCAGGGCACGAGGTCGCCGGCCTTGGGCGGCACGATGACGTCGAGGCGCAGCCCGTTGTCCTTGGCGAACAGCTTCATGAGCTCGTAGTCGAAGCCCTGCTGCGTGCCCTTGTGGAGGAAATAGCTGACGGCGTTGTTGCGCGTGAGCATGCGAACGCTGCCGCGCTTCTTGATGCCGTCGAGCCCCGCCTGGCTCGGCCTGGACGTGGTGTTGAGCGCGTGCTCGACGAGAAACGCGTCCGCCGCCGCCTTCAGCTTGGGGTTTTGCGGGCGGATGCCGAAGCCAATCTGCCGCCCCTCGCGCAGCGGGAACAGCGCCTCGACCTCGGGCGTGTACGCCGCGATGTGGGCGAAGAGGTCGGAGTCGCAGGCGGTGTAGGCGATCTTGCCGGTGGCGACGTCGTGGACCAACGACTCCGTGTCCTCGTCCTCGGGCGCGTCGGCGACGACGACGCCCTTGGAGTCCTTCTCGGCGAGCTTGTCGAGCGTCTCCCGATAGCTCGAGCTCTTGCGCACCGTGACCGTCTTGCCCGCGAGGTCCGCGAGCGCCTTGAGCGTGTCGCCCTTCTTGCCGACGAGCATTTCGGACACGACGGTGACCGGGCGCGAAAACGCGATCTGCTTTTCGCGCGCGTCCGTCTGCGCGAGGCGCGCGGCGATGAGGTCTCCCTTGCCCGCCAGCAGCATCGGGATGAGGTCCTCGTAGCGGGGCACGCGGATGGGCTGCACGTCGACGCCGAGGTGCTTGGCGAGCTGCGCGGCGACCTCCCGATCGCCGAGCGTGGACGCGCCCGCGCGCGGCAGCACGACCTCGCCGCCGCCGTAGACGAGGACGCGCAGGACCTCGCGCTTCTGGACGGCGTCGAGGTCGCCGGTGTCGACGACGTCGGCCGGCGCCGCGCTCGTATCAGCGGGGCCCGCGCCCGGCCCGGCGTCGCCGGCGGGCGGTGTCTTGTGACATGCGACCGACGCGGCGATCGCGAGAGCGATGAGGGCGTTGCGCATGGGCGCAGACTACTGCGAGACCGTCACGAGCGGCGGACCAGTCGCCGTGCATCCGTCGCGGCGGGAATTTCCTCCGGCCGCGGAGCTCAGGGCTCGGGGTGCGCTTTGTGGCACTCCTTTTCGCAGCGCTTCAGCCCTTTGATCCACGCGCGCATGCCGTCGAGCGAGAGGGCGCCGAAGTCGTGGCGATGGAGGGCCACGGTCCTGGTGCAGGGAAGCTCGGGACAGCGCGCAAGGAGCGCCTCGACGCGGGGCTCGTTCATGGAGTCGGGCGCGGCCTTGGCGTCGTCCTTCTCGTCGACCTTGTCGTCGACCTTGGCGTCCTCGACCGTGTCGTCGACCTTGGCGTCCTCGACCTTGTCGTCGACCTTGGCGTCCTCGACCTTGGCGCCGTCGACCTTGGCGCCGTCGACCTTGGCGCCGTCGACCTTGGCGGCGACCTTCGCCTCGGCCGCCACGTCCGGCTTCGCGCCCGCGTCGGGCTTGGCCGCGTCGACCTTGCCTGGGCGGGTCTTGCCTGCGTCGGGCTCCGCGACGAGCGCGCCGGCCCTTGCCACCATCGTGTCGCTGCCGTCGGCGGCGCTCGTGTCGACCGGCGCCGGTGGAGGAACGACCGGGGGCGGCGCCGGCGCGGCCACGTGCGTCGCGGCGGCGTCGCGCGCGGTCTGCCGCGCCGTCCACGTGATGCCGACGACGACGGCGGCGACAGCGACGACGATGCCGGCGGCGGCCGCGAGGAGCGGCCCGTTCTTGCGCGGGCCGAACATCGCCTTGACGGCGAGCTCGGTGGGCTCCGTGTTCTCCCGCATGCCGAGCGGCATCGGCTCCGACGACGACGGCGAGCGCGCCAGGCTGATGGTCGGCTCCGTGCTCACGTTGAACACGCCGCTCGCGCGGGGGCCGAGCGCGTCGCCCTTCACTTCGGCGCGCGTGAGCGTGGAGAGCGTGCGCCGGCCCTCCTCGATGTCGGCCGTGTAGACCTCTTGCATCAGCGAGCGCAGGAGCGGCGCGTCCCCGTGCAGGCCGCGCACGAAGCGGTAGTGGACGAGCGACTCACGCAGCTCGAGGCACGTCGCGTAGCGGTTCACCGGCAGGCCGGCGAGCGCCTTGTCGAGGATGGCGCGCATGTCGTCGTCGAGGGCGTCCCACTTGCGCGGGCGGAAGCCGCCCTGGGCGGCGATGCCCCAGAATCTCGTACGGGCTCCGCCCCTCGTAGAAGCGCTCGCCGACGAGCATCTCGTAGAGCATCACGCCGACGGCGAAGAGATCGGCGCGCCCGTCGACGCGCTCGCCGCGCACCTGCTCCGGCGCCATGTAGCTGAGCTTGCCCATGACGACGTTCGGCGACGTCTGCTCCATCTTCAACGTCGAAGCGGCGAGGCCGAAGTCGATGAGCTTCACCTCGCCTTCCCACGACAGCATCACGTTCTGCGGCGAGACGTCGCGGTGCACGAGCAGGAGCGGGCGGCCCGTGGCGGCGTCGGCGTGGCGGTGGGCGTAGTCGAGCGCCTCGAGGACCTCGCAGACGACGTGCAGCGCCAGCCCCGGGTTCACCACGTTGCCCTTCTCGGCGACGTCGTGGGTGAGCGCGCGCAGGTCCTTGCCCGCGATGTACTCCATGGCGAGGTAGTAGCGCTCGCCCACCGTGCCGACGTCGAAGACGTGGCAGATGTTCCGGTGTCCGAGCTGCACGACGATGCGAGCCTCGTCGATGAAGCGGGTGGTGTATTCGCGATCGTCGGTGAGGTGCGGGCGCAGCGTCTTCACCACGCAGTGCTTCTCGAGGCCGCGCACGCTGCCGTGCTTGGCGAGAAACACCTCGCCCATGCCGCCCCGGGCCAGGGGTGCGAGGAGCACATAGTTGCCGAAGGCCCGCGGGTACTCCTCGGGCGGGGCGTCCGGCAGCTGCATCAGGCTCGCCGGCAAGCTCTTCGGGAGTGCCTTTTCGTCGCTCAAACGCCGTCCCCGTGGTGTGGCACTATAGCCTCCGGTGCCCGACTCGTCTCTCCGTCGACCACAGGGGATCCCCCGCGACGCGGGGGACGTGCCTCCGCCCTACGCTGCCAGGCGGGGGGCCCGCGCGGCGCTGCTCGTCGTCGTGGCCGTGGCGCTCGCGGGGGCGGGGGCGGCCCGGGCGGCGGATCCGCAGCCGGCGGCGGCGGTCGAGGACGAGGACGAGGGCACGACGGTGGCGGTCATGCCGCTCGGGACCGCGGTCCTGCTGCCGAGCGTGCGCGACGCCCTCGACGCAGATCTGCGGGCGGCGGTGGCGGCGCAGCCGGGCCTCGTCGTCCAGCCGGCGGACGAGACGCAGGCCCACATCCAGGAGGCCGGGCAAAACGGCCTCGACCTCGTGCACTGCCCGCCGAGCCGGGAGGACTGCGCGCTGCGCGTCGGCGTCCTCGCCGACGTCGACTACGTCGTCACCTTCGCCGTCGAGGAGGTCGGCGATCGCCTGCTGCTCCGAGGCGGGTGGCTCGCCACCGACGGCACCGAGAAGCGCTTCGTCGCCGGCGAGCTCTACGCGAAGGACAAGGACCCGATGGAGCTGCGGCTGCGGGCGCTCGTCGCCAGCGTCGTCACCGGAAAGGGCGAGCCGTCAGACCTGCCGTATGCGCTGAGCGTCGAGCCCTCGGAGAGCCTGATCTACGTCGACGGCGCCCCGCGCTCCTTGAGCCAGCACTACCTGTGGCTGCCGCCCGGCGAGCACGTGCTGCGCATCGAGGCGCCGCAGCGCGCGCCGCAGGAGCGCATCATCAAGGTGTCGCCTGACGGCGTCGACAACGAGCTCGTGCTCGCCCTCGCCGAAGCCGACACGCCCGTCCCGTTCTACGTCGGCCTCGGCGTCGCCAGCGCCGGCGGCCTCCTCGCCATGGGCGCGGCCGCCGTCGCCGTCGTCGAGGAGTACAACCTCGAGCAGGGCCGCGTGCCCTTCGCCCAACGCGACGGCGCGCTGTTCACCGGCCGCGTCTCCGTCGGCGTGGTCGCGGCAGGCGCGCTCATGCTCGGCGGCGGCGCCGTGGTCGCCGTGGTGGGGGGCCCATGACGCCCGTCGCCCGCCGCGGCCAAGCGCTCGCCCTCGTCGTCGCCGCGGCCGCGCTCGGGCCAGGGTGTCAGCTCTTCGGCGAGCGCCCGCGCTGCGACCCCGAAAACGATCGCAGCGTCCAGGCCTGCCCGGCCGATCAGTTCTGCGCGCCCGACGGCTTCTGCGCGCCCAAGAGGCAGCTCGACGCCTGCGCGCCCGCCGCCGTCCCCGCGTCGCGGCCGCTGCACCTCGGGGTCGCCGCCGCCGGCGTGCAGGCGATGGGGGACACGATCGGCGACGGTGTCAGCGTCCTCGTCGTCGGCGACGCCCACCTGTGCAACGCCGTCGCGCGCGGTTGCCCCGGCCAGAGCGCGAACCCCGCGGGCGCGCAGCCCCTCGGCGCCGTCACCGGCGTCTCCGGCTTCGCGGGCGTGTCGACCCGGCTCGAGCTCGAGGACCTGCACTTCCCCGTCGGCGGCGCGTTCACCGACGGCGTCACCGTCGAAGCGGTGTTTCGCTCGTCCGCGCAGGCGCCGGGCGCGACCCTCCCCATCGCGTCGATGGTGGACGGCAGCGACGGCTGGATCCTCGAGGAGGCCGTCGACGGCTCCGTCGTCCTTGTCGCCGGACGGGCGCGCGCCACGCTCGCCGCGCCCAGCCCGGCCACCTGGCACCACGTGCTGTGCACCGTCGACGCCGCCGCCGTCGGCGCCGCCGGCTTCCCGGCCGACGCCGTGCTGTGCGCCGTCGACGGCGCGGTCGCGTCGCCGGCGGAGGACATCGGAGGCCGGCGCACGCTCGCGGCGCCCCACGACCTCGTCGTGGGCGCCGTCCCCGACGATGCGCTGTCCGCGGTGGAGGTGGCGGTGGTGCGCGTGTGGCCCACCGCGAGGCCGTACGACGCGGGCGACGCGCTCGCGCGGATCGACGCCCTCGTCGATGACGAGCGCGCCCGCGTATTCCGCTACCTCGGCCTCGTCGTCGACGTGCCCGACGACGGCGCGCCGCGCTTCCGCAGCACCAACAGCGGCAACACGGTGCGCGCGCTGCGGGTGAACAACGCGCTCGCCGACGCGTTCGAGCTCGTCCCCGCAGGCTGGCCGCGGCTCGCGCACAGCGCCGACGGCACGCAGGGCGGCGTCCTCCTCGAGCCAACGCGCGAGAACCGCCTCGACCCCGGCGTTGCCGGCTGCACCGCGGGCGCGACGTCGACGTCACCGTCCCTCTCCGGCCGGCTCGACGCCTGCGTCTACGACGTCGCCACGCCCGTCGAGCTCCCGCTCTCGCACGTGTCGCAGCGGCACGGTCCCGACGCGCAGCCCGACTTCGGGCCGGGGTCGGCGTTTGTCTTCTCGGCGTTCCTGCACACGGGCACCCACGTGGGTGCGTCGCTCGCCATCGAGGTGGAGGGCGCGGGCGCGCCGTTCAACGACGGAGACTGCACCATCGTCGACGACAGCGTGCTCGGACCGGTCCGCTCCGCGGGCTCCGACGGCGACTGCTCCATCGAGGTCTTCGACGACGGCTGGGTGCGCATGGTGGACCGCTTCATCGCCAACGCCATCGAGATCTCGGTGCACGTGCACGCCAAGGGTGAGATCTGGTCGCCGCAGCTCGAGCTCGGCAACGATCCGAGCACGCCGTTGTCGCGCGCGCGCACGCGCAAGGCGGACGAGATCGTGATCGACGCCCCCGGCCTCGCCGACGCCACCTCCACGGCGCTTCGGGCCACCGTGCTCACCGACGGCGTGGAGCTGTCGATGTCGCCGCTGCTCGTCGCCGCCGACGCGGACCACACCGATCACACGGCCAAGCTCGTCGTCGCGCCCGCTGCTCCCGGCACCATCGCGCCGCGGCTCGTGGTGACGGAGCAGGCGCGGCAGGAGGTCTCTGCGGGGACCTTCGCCTTCACGCAGGGACAGAGCGCGCGCTTCGGCGGCGACCTCGGGCCCCAGGTGGACGCATGCGACGGCTGCCTGGGCGGCACGCTCGCGGCCACGCTGCCGGCGTCGGAGCAGTGGGAAGAGGTCGGTCTGGTGGGAGCGGGGGAGCCCGGCCTGCTCGTGAACGCCGACGTCGTCACCAGCGGCAGCGCGCCGCTTCCGCTCGCGCTGGACATCGTCACCGGGCCGCCGCAGAGCGGCTGCCTCGACGGCGAGCGGCCCGACGTGGCGCTCGTGGCGTGCAAGCAAGGCGCGTGCAGCGAGGACGCGCCGGTGGTCTGGACCGGGCCCAAGAACCCGAGCGTGAAGGTCGGCCCGTCCATCGACGAGAGCGGCGTGGCCGGGCTGTGGTCCACCAATCTCGGGACCGACGCGCGCAGCGTCGACGAGCTCTATCTCGAGGCGCGCTTCGAGCCCGACGGCTCCGACGGGGACGTCGTCGCGCTCTCCGACGGCGCCCACGTGTTCCTGCGGGTGGAGGCCGACCACGGCGATCTCGTCGTCAGCGACAACTTCCGTGAGGCGCTGCGCGCGCCGAGCACGCTGCACGCCGGGGAGTGGACACAGCTGTCGTGTTGGCTCGGGCTTCAGTCACGCTGCGTGGTGAACGCGGGCGATCCACAGGACATCGGCGTCGTCGTCGTCACGGGGCACACGCTCAAGGCAGTCGCCGTCGGCGGCGGCGCCGCGCACACGGCCTTCTTCCGTCTGTGGCACGAGCTGCCGCAGAAGCCGAAGGTGGAGATCGATCGCAGCCTCGGGGCGCGCGTGGCCGCGTCGTTCGGACTCATCGCGGCTCCGCGGCGGGCGCCGTTCGACGTGCTCGAGAGCCGAACCGGCGCGGGAATCGTCGAGCGCAACGGCGAGAAGCTGAAGGTGGGGCCGCACTGGCCGCGGCTCGTCGACGAGGGCGGCGGCGCCGTGTACGCCGCCGACGCCGGTGAGGGCATCGCGTTCGTCACGCGCGACCTCACCGACGCCGAGCGCGTCTCGCTCGACATGAGCTTCTCCAAGGCGCCGGCCGGCCCGCTCGTCGAGCTCGACAACGACACCGAGACGCTCTCGTTCGTGAAGAACGGCACCGAGCTCGACGTGCATCACGACGGCGACGCCACCGTGGTGCTCAACGGCCTCGACCCCAACGGCGTCTCCTTCGGGGCGCGCGGCAACCTCGTCGTCCTCGAGCGCCTCGGGGGCCCCGCCATCGCCGTCACCGCACAGCCCCTGAGCGACCAACCGATGACCCGGGCCGTCGTCGGCGGCGGCGCCTCGCCGCTGCGGCTGCGGTCACTGCGGGTCGGCACACGCTGAGCGGGTCGCTGTGACATCATCGGGACATGGATCCGCGCGCGGTGCTCGCGATCTCGGCGCTCCTCATCGGGGTCTTCGTCGCCGTCGACCTCCGCGACGCAGGCTTTCGCGCGTCGTGGTGGCGTGACCGCGCCCGGCTCAAGCGCAACGCCGCGTTTCTCGTCGCCAACCTCGCCACCATGACGGCGCTGCACGCGGTGACCGATGCGCTCCACCACGCGTTGCCGCGTTGGGTGACGTGGCGCGGGCCGCGCGTCATCGAGGTCGTCGCGTGCCTCGTCGTCGCCGAGCTGGTGAACTGGATCTCGCACCGGGTGAAGCACAAGAACGCGCGGCTGTGGCGCTTCCACACGCAGCACCACGTGGAGACGCTCTACAACGTCAACCTCACGCTCCACACCCACGGCCTCGAGGTCGTCGTCAGCGGCGCCGCCATGGGCGCGGTGCTCACGCTGCTCGGCTTCTCGCAATTCTCCGTCGACGTCTTCGCGCTCAGCTACTTCGGCGCCAACCTCTACAAACACTGCACCGCGCGCTTGAGCCTGGGCCCGCTCGACTTCATCGTGGTGTCCCCCGCCTACCACCGGCTGCACCACGCCCGGGATCACGAGGGCAACTACGGCTCGGTGCTCACGCTCTTCGACGTGCTGTTCGGCACCGCCACTTTCCCGACGATGCAGGACGCGTTCGCGCGCGAGCTCGGCACCAAGGACGAGGAGCCCTTCGGCTTCGTCGCCGAGATGCTGTCACCGTTCCGCGGACTTGGCCGTGCTCGGCAGCGTGACGGGCAGCTTGCCGGTGGCGCGCATGCCGTCGCTGACGGCGAGCGCGGCGGCGCGCTCGCTCTCGTTGCGCCACCCGAAGGCGCACACGTAGGCGTCGAGTGACGGCAGCCGGCTCGACAGGTAGGGCGAGCCGAAGCTGACCACCACCACCTTCGCCTTGGGCAGCGCCTGGCGCGCGCGCTCCACCACCAGCCGGTGGTCGAGGTTCTCCATGCCGATGACGATGACGTCGGCGTCCTTGGCCATCTCCACGAGCCGCGCGGCGTCGGCGGCGGTGCGCTCGTGGGTGGGCGCGAGGGGCAGGTGCAGCGTGGCCGCGCCGAGACGCTCGTGCAGCATCTCGGCGAACAAGGGCTCGGTGGACGCGACCACCACCTTCTCGTCCTTCTTGAGCGGCAGCGTGTCGTGGTCGTTCTTGACGACGGTGATGGCCTTCTGGGCGATCTCGTCGACGACGTGGCGGTCGGCGTGCGCGAGCGCGTCGAGGCCCTTCTTGACCTCGACGAGCTTGGCCGAGAACAGGCCGTGCCGCGCCTTCTCCGTGAGCACGCGCCGCACCGCCTGATTGAAGCGCCACTCGGGGATGCGTCCCGACAGCACCGCCTCCTTGAGCGCGTCGCGCACCTCGCGCTTCTTCTCCGGGAACCACAGCACCATGACGACGTCGGCGCCCGCGATGATGGCGCGCACCGCGGCCTCGCCCGAGCCGAAGCGCTGCACGATGCCCTGCATCTCGAGGCCGTCGGTGATGACGAGGCCGTCGTAGCCGAGCTCGTCGCGCAGCAGGCCGGTGAGCACGCGCGGGTTCACGGTGGCCGGCAGGTCCTTCTCGCCGTCGTCGCCGAGGGCCGGCAAGGCGATGTGCGCGGTCATGATGGCGTCGAGCCCCTCGGAGAAGGCGCGCGCGAACGGGTGAAGCTCCACCTCCTCGAGCCGCGCCTTGTCGTGGGGCAGGACGGGCAGGTGGTAGTGGCTGTCGCTATCGGTGTCGCCGTGGCCGGGGAAGTGTTTGGCCACGGGGATGACGCCCTGGCTCTGCATGCCCTGGATGTACGCGATGCCGAGCTGACCGACCTCGCGCGGGCTCTCGCCGAACGAGCGGATCCCGATCACGGGGTTGTTCGGGTTGCTGTTGACGTCGAGCACCGGCGCGAGGTTCATGTTGAACCCGAGCAGGCGCAGGTCGCGCCCGAGCGCCTCGCCGGCGCGGCGGGCGAGCGAGGGGTCGCCGGTCGCGCCGAGCGCCATGGCGGAGGGGAGGATGGTGGCGTCGTGCTTGACGCGTACGACGTTGCCGCCCTCCTGATCGACGGCGACGAACATCGGCACGCCCGCCGGGTCGTGCGCGCGCACGTCGCGGATGAGCCTCATGGCCTGCTCGGGCGTGTCGATGTTCCGGGTGAAGAGCGCGACGCCGCCGGGCTTCATGTCGTCGAGGAAGCGGGCGATGGTGCCGTCCATCTTGGTGCCGCCGAAGCCGAGCAGCATGAGCTGCCCGACCTTCTCGTCGAGCGTGAGGCTGTCGAGCACAGCGTCGACGTCGACTCCGCCGACGTCGTAGGCGCCGTGCGGCGGCTGCCCGGCGGGGGAGGCGGCGGCGAGGGCCAGCGCGACGACGAGCGAGTGCACCCCGGCACTCTAACCAGGCACCCGATCAGCGTCGAGAAACGAACGGATTGTGGCTCGTCACGGCGCCGGCGGCGCGTCGCCGACGGCCGCGTTGGAATTCCCGCCCAGATCGACGGGGCCCGCAAAGCCGTGCCGGCTCAGCCGAACGACGATGTCCTGGACGTCCTTGTCGGGCAGCCGCGGGTTGTCCACCATCACCACGCTCCCGCCGACGCGCGCGAGGTCCGGCGCCGACACGGAGCGGAGCCGGCTGGCCCCGCGCACGACGACGTCGCCGCCGACGGCGGCGAGGTGCGGCAGCGACAGCGTCTCGAGCGCCGGCGCGTCCTCGATGCGCAGCGTGCCCCCGAGCGACTGCAACTGCGGCAGCTCCAGACGCAGCAGCGCCGCCGCCTTCACGACGAGCCCGCCCGTGAGCGCGCGGCGCCCGCTCAAGCGCATGACGTCCTCGGGGCCGTGCACCGCGAGCTGGCCGACGAGCGTGGGCGCGCGCACGCCCTCGTCGGGCGGGCACTCCAGGGTGCGCCCGGTGATCTCGGTGGGGTCGAGCGCGCCGTCATCGTTGAGGTCGATGCCCTGGCGCACCACGCGGGCGCCGCGGCAGTCGGCGTCCGTGGCGGCGTCGCTCTCGATGAGCTCGCGCGGCCCCTCGTCGCCGCCGGCGCGAAACACCGCGCGCGTGCCGTCGGGGCAGGCCACGCGAACGTGCTCGTCGTCGCGCACGAGATCGCACGAGCCCTCGCGAGGGTGCCACGCGGGCGGTGGGATGTCCGCTGGCGGCTTCGGCGGCGCGTCGTCGCTGTCGTCGTCGTCGTCGACGTCGTTGTTGTTGTTGTTGCTGTCGTCGCACAGCACGTCGACGCAGGCCTGCGCGGTGAGCTGCAGGACCGTGCCCGCGCACTCGCTCGCGACCTCCGCGCAACTGCCGGTGAGCGTGACGACGAGACAGAGCGCGAGCGAGCGGCGCACAGGGGGAGCGTACGTCGACGAACCGATGAAGCGCACAACCCGTGTGATCCGAGCCGCGTTGACGCAAGGCGCAGTCGTGGCAGATCCCCCCGATGCGCGCCGCCGCCCTCCCCGCCGTCCTCGTGAGCCTGCTCGCCGCGGCCGGCCCGGCGCGCGCCCAGGCCGATGCGGGCCACTGCGAAGCGCCCGACGGCGGCACGGTGACGCTCGACGGCGACTGCGAGACCGCCGACGGCGGGTCGCAGGCGGTGTTCTGCTCGGACAGCGACCCGACGCAGGGGACCATCGCGCGCCTGCCGTGCAGCGACTTCCCCCTCGACGACGGCAGCGTCCTGCACGGACAGTGCAACATCCTCGACGGCATCGGGGCCTGGTGCACCTTCCCGGAGCACGACGCCTGCGCCCTCGGTGACGGCAACGGCGGCACCGTCGTCTTCGGCTGCGGGGTGCCCGAGGACGACGCCACGTTCGTGTGCGACGAGATCAGCGGCTGCAGCAACGCCCAGCAGGGCGGGCTGTTCGGCGCCTCGTGCCTGAGCCCGTTCCCCAAGTGCCTGGGCAACTTCCTGCGCATCGATTGCACGTCGTGGGGCCAGGCGGTCACGCTGGACTGCGCCGCCGAAAACGGCGTCTGCGACAACACCAACACCGTCTGCGTCGACGGCGTTGGCGGCGAGTGCGACGACTTCTTGCTCACGTGCGCCACCGGCCTCGAGTGCCGGAGCAACCGCTGCGTCGATCCCAACGCGCCCGGCGAGGGCGAGGGCGAGGGCGAAGGCGAAGGCGAGGGAGAAGGCGAAGGAGAGGGAGAAGGAGAGGGCGAAGGCGAAGGCGAAGGCGAAGGCGAAGGAGAGGGCGAAGGCGAAGGAGAGGGCGAGGGCGACCCGAGCGATCCCGACCCCGGCGTCACGCTCGGGCCGGGCGGTGAGGGCGAGGGCGACGTCGCCGCCGAGCCCCTCGACTCCGGCTGCGCCTGCGGCACCTCGTCGCCGACGGGGACCCTGCTGTTCGCCGCGTGCCTGGCGCTGGCCTTCGTCCGCCGGCGCCGCTGACGCGACAGCGCTGACCCACATCGTGGCCGCCAGGATTCAGTGGCCGCCAGGACTCGTGCCGCCAAAAATGACGTCATCACATTACATGACTATGCAATGTTGATAGAGAGTAAACATAGAATACGAAGCGCGTGAGCTCCATGCCGGCGCTGCACAGCCGTGCGGCACGTCAGAGGGTGGGGGGCTTGTCGGCGAGCCAGCCGTCGTCGGTGCGGACCCAATGCTCTTGCACCGCGCTGGTCTTCACGGTCATCGTGGCGCGGTCGACCCAGGTGACGTTGACGACGACGTCGGCGGTGTCGCCGTCCTTGCTCATCACGACTCCCGCGATGTCCATGTCCGTCACCTCGAGCGACTGCATGCGCTCCGCCCACGTCGAGAGGAACGCGCCGCGCATCTCGGGCTTCACCGAGAGGGCGGCGTTTTCGAGCCGGCCCCAGCGCAGGTTGTTGTGGTGGTGGAACAGCGACACGTCGAGGTCGTCGCGCGTGTACACCCCCTTGCCGCACCCGCCGCCGACGAAGAGCGCGAGCGAGAGCGCGGCGTAGAGCGCTGTGGAGAGCGCGAGCGCAGAGCTGCGAGAGCGACGCACGTTCATGGTGTCACCTCAGGAAGGGCGCGGGGTCGCGCGGGCGCCCGTTTTCGCGGAGCTCGAAGTAGAGCTTGGGGCCGTTGAAGCTCTCGGTGTCGCCGACGAAGCCGATGGTCTGCCCGCGCTTCACCGTGTCGCCGCCGCTCACCGCCACCTTGGACAGGTGCGCCGAGATGGTGTGGTGCCCCTCTCCGTGATCGATGATCACGACGCGGCCGAAGCCGCGCATCCAGCCGACGTACGCGACGCGCCCGTCGGCGACGGTGGACACCGGCGTGCCGGCGGCGGCGCGGATCTCGAGGCCGTTGCACACGACCTCGGCGCCGGAGTCCTTGTCGACGACAATCCCGAAGCGGCGGATCACCCTTCCCTCCACCGGCCGGGGCAGCTTGCCGCTCGCGAGGATGCCCCGGCGCGCCGCGCGCTTGATGTGGCGCCGGTGCGCCTGCTCGACGAGCTTCTCCACGAGCATCGCCATGTGTTGCTCGGTGTCCTCGAGCTCCTTGACGTGCCGCTTGGCCAACGAGCGCTCCGACGTGATGCGCCCGATGGTCTCTTCGCGCAGCGTCCGCGTCTCTTCAATCAGCGCGCGCTGGTCCGCGATCTCCTTGGCCGTGAACGCCGCCTCTTCGGTGGCCTCGCGCAGCCGCTCGCGGTGGTCGCGCACCGCCTTCTCCGTGCGCGCGACGTCGTCGACGAGCCTGGCGTCGTTCTGCGTGAGCACCTGCAGGAAACGGCGCCGCAGCGCGAGCTCCTCGAAGCCCTCCGCGCCGAGCAGCGCCCGTGCGGTGCCGCCCTCGCCGCCGACGTAGAGCGCGCGCATCCTGTCCTGCAGGCGCGCCCGGGCTTCGCCGAGGGACTTCTCGTCGATGCCAGCGCGCTCCTCGAGGGTCACCAGCTCTGCGCGCAGGGCCTCGAGCTTCTTGTCGGCGGCTTCGGCGTCGTCGTTGAGCTGGGCGAGCGACTCGTCGAGCTGGCCGATACTGTCCGTGATGGAGCGCTGCTCGTTGTCGAGGTCGTTGATGGCCGAGCGCCGCTCGTCGAGCTCCGCGCGCACCGACTTCAGCTTCTCCTTCTCCTCGTCGGCCGAAGGGCCCGGGGCACCGGCCAGCGCGAGCGCGACGACGAGGGCGAGGCTCATACGCGGAGAAACTTCCCGACCGAGAGGGTCGCGCCGAACAGCCCGAGCAGAGCGCCGCCGCACAACAGGAGCAGCCACAGGTGCAGCGGCATGGGCTCGAGCACGAACGCGCCGAGCGCCCCCGACAGCGCCACCTTCACGACGCCGGCGAGCGACGCGTGCGCGAGCGCGAGCGCCCCCAGGCCGCCGAGCGAGCCGAGCACCCCCTGCGCGAGCCCGGACAGCAGGAACGGGACGCGCACGAAGGCGTCGGTGGCGCCCACGAGCTTCATGATGGCGATCTCGTCCCTGCGTTGAAACACGGTGATCTTCGTGGCGTTGGACACGACGATGACGACGACCAGCGCGATGAGGAGCCCGAGGAACGCGCCGGCGCCGTGCAGCAAGCGCATGAGCGCGTCGATGCGCTTGACCTCGCCGCCGGGATGCATGACCTCGTCGACGCCGGGCATCTTCTGGATCAAGGCGATGAGCGCGTCGCGGTCGCCGGGGCCGCCGGCGATGTCGAAGCGCGGCGTGACCTCGACGACCCAAGGCATCTTCAGGCCCGCGGAGCCCTCGAGCGCCTTGCCGGCGTCGCCGAGCCCGCGGCGGGCGCGGGCGAGCGCCTCCTCGGGCGTCACCAGCCGGGCGTCGGACACGCGCGGGTCGAGGGCGAGCTTCGCGCGGATCTCCTCCGCGTCTCCGGCGCTGTCGACGTCGAGGAAGGCGACGGCCGCCACGCTCTGGCCGACGCTCGAAGCCACGCGCTCGAAGTTCACGAGCAGCGTGGCGTAGGCGCCGATGGAGAACGCGCCGAGGCCCGTCATCAGCGTGGCGAAGAAGAAGGGCAGGCCGCCCTGGCGAATGCTGCGCGCGCCGTGGCGCAGCACCGACGACGAGAACGCCGCCGCGCTCACGCGACCCTCTGAAAGCGCGGGTCGCGTGCGTCGCCGAACGCGGGGACGTCACTTTTCACCTTGCCGTCCTCGAGGCGGACCAGGCGGCAGCGGCCGGTGGCGAGGAGCTGCGGGTCGTGGGTGGCGACGACGACGGTGGTGCCGCGGACGTGGGCGGTCATCAGGAGCTCGAGGATGTCGCGGGCGCGCTCGGGGTCGAGGTTGCCGGTGGGCTCGTCGCACAGCAGGACGGCGGGCTCGGGGACGAGGGCGCGCGCGATGGCCACGCGCTGTTGCTCACCGCCCGAGAGGTTCTTCGCCTGCTGGTGCAGCTTGTGGCGCAGGCCGACCTGCTCGAGCACGGCCACCGTTCGCAGGCGCACCTCCTCCACGGGCCGCGCCTGCACCTCGAGCGCGAGCGCGATGTTGTCGAAGACCGTGGCGTCGGGGAGCAGCTTGAAGTCCTGGAAGACGACCCCGGTGTTCCGTCGCACGCGCGGGATCTGCCGCGCCTTGAGGCGCGCGAGGTTCTTGCCGTTCAAGATCACCTGGCCCGACGAGGCCGTCTCCGCACAGAACAACAGGCGCAGGAGCGTGCTCTTGCCGGCGCCCGAAGGGCCGGCGAGGAAGCACAGCTCGCCCTTGTGGATCTCGAGGTTGACGTCGTCGAGGGCGGGCCGCTCGGTGCCCTCATAGCGCTTGGTCACGTGGAACAGCTCGATCACCGGCGCACACTCCTCGCGGAGCCGAGGGTATCCACCTGGAGCCAACCGGCGCCAATTTCCTGCTCGAGCCTCAGCGGAACAACAGCACCGCGACGACGGCGACGACGACGATCGCCAGGGCGCCCCCGGCGACGGCGAACGCGAGGGCGCGCCGCTTGTGGCGCGCCGCGGCGGCGCGGCGCAGCCCCGCGCGCTCGTCGGCGACGCTGGTGGCGACGCGGCGCGGCGCCGGCGCCGCCGCCAGCGACGGCGGCGACACCGCCATCTTGGGCGCGATGTCGACGGACGGCAAAAGCACCGTGTCGCGCGGCTCCCCGGCGTCGTTGAACGCCGGCAGCGCCGCCGCCCTGACGGCGAGCGCGGCCGCGACGGCTGCGGCCTCCTCGGCGGCGATGGTCTCGTCGGCGAGGGCGGCGTCGCCGGCGGGGGGCGCGGCCGCGGACCGTGCGGCCGCTTCGGCGCGCCACGTCCGCACGCGCGAAAGCTCCGGCTGGGCGAGCGACTCCACCAGCGCGGCGAGCGTCCGTTGTGCCGCCGGGGCGCCGCCGCGCTTCTTCAACAGCGGCGCGAGGGCGTCGCGGCGCTCGCCGGCGTCGGCGGCGCGCTGCGCCGGGTCGCGGGCGAGGAGCGGCGTGAGCCACGCGGCGACGTCGGGGTCGAGCGTCGACAGCTTGGCGGGCGTGTAGTCGACGCGGGCCACGTGCGACCAGATGTCACGCGGCGCGAGGTCGCCCCAGTAGGGCTCGAGGGCGAGCAGCTCGTAGAACACGACGCCCGCCGAGAAGAGGTCGGCGCGCGCGTCGACCTTCTCCGCGCGCGCTTGTTCGGGCGACATATAGCCGAGCTTCCCCATGACGATGTCCTGCGCCGTCTTGGCCCGCTTCAACGAGGACAGCGCCAGGCCGAAGTCGATGACGCGCGCGATGCCGCGCGCGTTGCACATGATGTTTTGGGGGGAGATGTCCCGATGCACGATGCCGAGTGGCGCGCCGCTCACAGGGTGCTGCGCGCCGTGCGCGAACGCCAGCGCGTCGAGGGCGCAGGCCGCGATCCACAGGGCCGTGGCGACGTCGAGCGGCCTCTTGGCCTCGGCGCAGCGCGCGAGGAGCGTCAGCAGGTCGACGCCTTCGACCAGCTCGATGGCCATGTAGCGCACGCCGCCCACGCGGCCTGCGTCGAGGACGCGGCTGATGCCGGGGTGCGCGAGCAACAGCGCGATGCGGGTCTCGTCGCCGAAGCGCTTGACGGCCTCGGCGTCGTCGGCGACGTCGGCGCGCATGGTCTTGAGCACGCACACATCCGGGGCGCCCGGGATGGCCGCGCCCGGCCGCGCGAGCCACACCTCACCCATCCCGCCGCGCCCGAGGGGCTCGAGGAGGACGAACGGGCCGAAGGGCCCCGGCGAGAGAGCCATCCCTCAACATTACCTTGAGGACGAGGGCGGCCGGCACTACGTTGACGAGATGGTCGACAAGGCGAAGCGGAAATCGCCCGCGAAGAGGCCGTTGCCTCCGCGCGTGGTGGAGCCCATCGTCGAGGAGCTCACCGAGGACCTCGGCGCGCCGCCCGCCGACGACGAAGAGGACGACGACGAGCAGGACGACGAAGACGTCGTCGACGTCGGCGCCGCCGGCCTCGTGCGGCGCGCGGGCATCGCGCTCCCCGAGGGCGAGTGGGTCCGCGACGAGGGCCCGCCGATCGTCGACGACGACAACGTCCCCGTCTCCCGCGGCGACGACCTCTACAACGCGTTCGTCCGCGAGGCCACCAAGCTGCAGCGCCTGTCGGACGACGAGGAGCGGGCGCTGGGCCTGCGCGTCCGCGACCACGGTGACGATCGTGCCGCCAAGAAGCTCGTCCTGCACAACCTCCGCCTCGCCATCAAGATGGCGCACCAGTACCGCCGCGCGTGGACCAACTTGATGGACCTCGTGCAGGAGGCGTCGGCGGGCATGGCCATCGCCGCGCAGCGCTGGGACCCCGACCAGGGAACGCGCTTCGGCACCTACGCCGTGTATTGGATCCGCGCGCAGCTCACCAAGTTCCTGATGACCCACGGGCGCGCCATCCACACCGGCAACACGCGCGCCGGACGCAAGCTCTACTTCCAGCTCCCGCGCGTGCGCCGGAAGCTGCTCGCAGAGGGCAAGGAGCCCACGGTCGAAAATATTGCCAAGGAGGTGCAGGAGGATCCCATCGAGGTGGCGCGCATCGTGTCGCGCCTCGACGGGCGCGAAGCGTCACTGGATGCGCAGGTCGGGCAGGAGGACGACGGCGGCACGCTCGGCGACATGATCGCCGACGATGAGAGCGGCCCCGAGCAGAACGCCGCCCGCATGGAGGTGCAGCAGATGCTCGAGGGCGTGATGAAGCGCTTCGTCGAGCAGCTCGACAACGAGCGCGACCGTGCCATCTGGACCGAGCACCTCGTCTCCGCCGAGCCCAAGAGCCTGGTGGAGCTGGGCGCGCGCTTCGGCGTCTCCAAGCAGCGCATGGGCCAGCTCGCCACGCGCCTCAAGCGCGCGTTCCGCCGCCACGTCATCGACGAGCTCGGGCCCACCACCCAGTTGCACTGGCTGTTCAACAACGAATGATCCTCGAGATGCTCGCGCCGGTCCTCGCCGTCCTGATCGCACAGCAGGCGCCGGAGCCGCCGCTTCAGCGGTGCCGTTCGGAGTCGCAGGCGCTCAACACCGCCAAGGCCATCGCCACCTGCCAGGCGGCGGCCAACGAGAGCGACCTCGACCAGGCCTCGCGCGTCGACGCGCTGCGCCTGCTCGGCATCGCGCTCATCGTCGAGGGGGAGCAGGAGCTCGCCGTCGACGCGTTCAAGAAGATGCTCGCGCTCGACCCGAACGTCGTCCTCGGCGCCGACGCCGGACCGCCCGTGCAGCACGCCCTCGAGCGTGCGCGCCAGGCGCTCGAGGCGGAGCGCGCAGAGGCCGCCGCCAAGGCGACGCCGGAGCCCCCGCCGCCGCCCGCGAGCGCGCCTGGGGTGAGCGGCACCACCGTGGCGGGCTGGTCGCTGGCGGGCGCCGGCGGCGCGGTGGCGCTGGTGTCGTCGGTGTTGGCCGCGGGCGCGGTGTACGACCGCTTCTTCAACCGCGTGCCGTGCCCCGGCAACGAGGCCGCGAGCTGCGTCCCGAACACGCCGCTGCTGTTCGGCATCTACGCGAGCGGTGCGGGCCGCCCGAAGTTCGTCTCCGACTCCGGCGCGTGGATCGGCGTCAGCACCGCCACCGCGGGGCTCGGCGCGCTGGCGGTCGGCGCCGGCGTCTTCCTCCTGATGCGTGACGACGAGCCGCCCCCCGGCGCTCAGGCGCCGTGAACCGTCCAGCGCTCGCCGTCGCCGCCGCGCTCGCGTCGGCCGCCTGTGCCACCGCTCTGCCACCCGACGTCGAGGCCCGCGTCCGCGCCGCCGTCGACGACGACCGCGCGGCGTATCCCGAGCTGAACAAGGACATCGCCGTCGGCGCCATCGACGACGACGTGGTCTTCTTCCAATCGAACTTCACGCCTGAGAGCGCGCTCGGCGACGGGCCGCTCGCCTTCTCGCTGCAGGCGAGCCCGCGGGCGTTCGCGCTCGGCATCGACCGCGACGCGCTTCACGGCGTCATCGGCCACGAGCTGGCGCATAGCCTCGACTACGTGCACCGCTCCGCCCGCGGCAAGGGAGCGCTCCTCGCCCTCCTGTGGCCCGCGCTCGTCCCCGAGGCGTCGACGTGGGAGCGCTTCACCGACCTCGTGGCCATCGACCGCGGCTTCGGCCCGCGCCTCCTGCACTATCGCGTCTGGCTGTTCCGCGTCCTCGACAGGGACGCGGTCCGCGACAAGCGCGCGGTGTACTACTCGCCCCTCGAGATCGCGCTGCTCCTCGACGTCCGCGCGCGTTGTCCGGCGCAGTTCGCCGCGTTCCTCGAGCGGCCGCCGCGGACCGCCCGCGCCATCGCCACACGCTGTCCCTGACGTCGTCGGCGTTAGACCAGGATCTCGGTGAGCACGCGGTGGCCGTAGTCGCCGAAGCTCGCGACGTCGACGCCGGCGGTGTGCAGCATGGTCAACAGCACGTCGCCGATCTCCGTCGAAGGGTCGAGCGCCATGTGGTTGCCGCTGTTCAACAGCCCGCCGCCCTTGCCGGCCAGCAACACCGGCAGGTTCTCGTGGCTGTGCGTGTTCCCGTCCTCGATCTCCGACGAGAAGAACACCGCCGAGTTGTCGAGCAGCGTGCCGTCGCCCTCCTGCACCGCCGCCATCTTGCCGAGCAGGTACGCGAGCTGCGCGACCTCGAAGCGGCCGATGTCCGCGAGCGCCTGGAGCTTGTCGGGGTCGCCCTGGTGGTGGCTGTACTCGTGGTGGCCGCCGGGGTGGCCGATGAAGCCGTAGGGGCGGTTGCTGCCGCCGTTGCCGAGCATGAAGGTGCCGACGCGCACGAGGTCGCACTGCATGGCCAGCGCCGTGAGGTCGAGCATCTGACGCACGTAGGTCTCCACGTCGGCGTCGGGGCCGTCGGGCCGCTCGGGGAACGCGCACTGCGTCGGCTGCGCGGTCTCGATCCCGCGCTCGAGCTCGCGCACGCCCGTGAGGTACTCGTCGAGCTTGCGGCGGTCCGTGTTGCCCAGCCGGCCCTGCAGCCGCTTGGTGTCGTCGCGCACGAAGTCGAGGATGCTGAGCCGCCGCCGCCGCCGCTTCTGCTTCTGCTCCTCGGTGAGCCCCGCGTCCGCGCCCGCGAACAGGCGATCGAACACCGCGCGCGGGTTCACCTCCTTGGGCATCGGCACCGACGGCGACGCCCACGAGATGTTGTGGCTGTACGCGCAACTGTAGCCGGTGTCGCACGAGCCGACGCCGCTGCCGCTCTCGCAGCCGAGCTCCAACGACGGCAGCCGCGTCTTGCCCTTGAGCGCCGCCGCCGCGATCTGGTCGACGCTGGGCGCGTTTTGCACGTGGGTCTCGCTCTTGAGCGGGTGCACCGCCGTGATGAAGGAGCTGGTGCCGCGGGCGTGGTCGCCGCCGCCGTCGCCGAGAGACTCCGCGGCCGTGTTCTTACAGCCGCTCAACACGAGGAGGGAGTCACGCACGTCCGCGAGCGGCGTGAGCATGTCGGGCAGCTCGAAGCCCGCGCCCTCGGTGGTCGGCGTGAACGTCGCCATGTTGATGCCGCAGGGCACGTAGAAGAAGAACAGACGCCGCGGCCCCCCCGCCGCCTCCTGCGCGCGCAGCGGGGAGCGCATGGCGTCGAGGAAGGGCAGGGCCACGGCGGCGCCGATGCCCTTCAGGCAGGCGCGGCGGCTGAGGGTGAAGCGGCGCGGAAGAACGGTCATGGCGTCACCCCGGGCTCGTCGCCGGCGGCCTCGGCGCGGCGCATGCGGAAGGCGGGCGATTTGACGATGTCGATGATGAGGTCGCTCATCTTGTAGCCGCCGGCGGCGAACTTGGCGTTGATGTCGTCGACGTTGCAGAGGAAGTCGAAGTCGTTGACGCCGCGGCCGAGCGCGTAGCTCATCGCCTTCTGCGTCATGCAGTACGGGAGCTGCCCGTCGTCGTGGATGTGCTGCGCGAGCTCGCGCGCGCCGTGGAACGGGGCGTTCGGGTCACCCATGTAAAACGCGCTGTCGTCGATGGCGAAGCCGGCGTCGGTGGCGCGCCAACGGCCGATGGCGTCGAAGTGCTCGAGGCCGAAGCCGAAGGGATCGATGACCGCGTGGCAGGAAGCGCAGAACGGATCCGAGCGGTGCTGCTCGAGGCGCTGGCGCACCGTGTCCTCCTCGTTGCCCTGCTGGGGCTCCGGCAGGCCCTCCACGCCCGGGGGCGGCGGGTCGGGCGCGAGGCACAGGAGGTTTTCGAGGATCCACTTGCCGCGGCGCGTGGGCGAGGTGCGCGTCGGCTGCGAAGACACCGTGAGGATGCTGGCGTTGGTGAGGATGCCGGCGCGGCCGGTGCCCTGCGTGGACACGAGGCCCCAGCCGTGCCCGAGCGTGTCGACGGGCGGCTCGAGGCCGTAATGCGACGCGAGCCGGTCGTTCACGAAGGTCTCGTCGTCGGTGACCATGTCGAGGGCGGAGAGGGAGTCGTCGCGCAGGAAGCGGTCGAAGGTGAGCTCGGTCTCGCACTGCATGGCGGAGCGGAGCGACTCGTCGAACTGCGGGAAGCGGATGGGATCCGGCGCCGCCGAGGCCACCGCCCGCGTGAACAGCCATTGCCCGGCGAAGCTCTTCACGAGCGCCTCGCTCTTGGGATCGTCGAGCATCCGCCGCGCCTCTTCCTCGAGGACGTCCGGATCCTGCAGGGCGCCCTCGTCGGCGAGCTCCTCGAGGCGCGCGTCCGGCGTCGACGACCACAAGAAGTAGCTCAGGCGCACCGCCAGCTCGTGGTCGGAGAGCGGGTGCGCCTCCGGCGCGGGCGCGCCGACGTCCGGATCGAGCTCCACGCGGAACAGGAAGTGGGGCGAGAGGAGCACGGCGACGAGCGTGCTGCGCAGCGCGCCCTCGACGTCGCCCTCGTCGCGCAGCTCGCGCACGTAGAAGTGCTGCAGCCGGTCGACCTCGCCGTCGTCGAGGGGACGGCGCCACGCGCGCCGCGCGAAGCCGGCGATGACCGAGCGCACGCAGGGCAGGCCCCGGTCGAGGTCGCAGGTGACGATGGCGCGGCGCGCGGCGGGGTCGGGGCCGAGCTCGGTGACGGTGAGCGGGCCCTCCACCTCGAAGAAGTCGACGAGGAGCTGGCCGCCGCCGCCGCCCTTGACGGTCGAAGACGGCGGGAAGCTCGCGCTGAGCGTATGCACGGGGCCCTTGTCGAGGGACGCGCGCACCTCGAGGAGCTGCTTGTCGTCGACGCTGCCGGTGACCGAGGAGCGGAACACCTCACGGCCGTCGACGTCCAGCTCGATCTGATCGTCTTTGCCGCCGTTTCTGCCCACGCGCACCCGCACCGCGTAGACGCCGGCGGCGTTCGGCAGGATGGCCTGCACGCTCACCTGGTTTCCACGGTTGAGCGTGTAGTCGGTGCTGGAGTCGCTGCCGCGGCCGCCGTCGCCGACGCCGTACTCGGCCTCGTACTGGTGCGTCTCCGGCACCTCGCCCGGCCGGGCCATGGCCGTGTCGATGACGGTCTGGGCCGCGGTCTCGAGCTTCTCGGCGAGCAGCGGCGACATGGAGAGGACGTCGGCGTTGTTGTCGAAGCCGCCGCCGAAGTCGTCGACGGGGAAGGAGGTGGCCGCGAGCTGCAGGTCCTGGCCGGTGAGGTCGCGCAGGGTGTTGTCGAGCTCGAAGCGGTTGAGCCGGTGGAGGGTCTTCGTGCCGACGTCACACCCGGCGAGCTCGGCGGGCGGATCGGGCGTGAACGACGCCGGCAGCGGCGCCTCCTCGCTCGCGGCGGCGAGCGACGTGGGGCACACGAGGTCGTCCGGCGGCGGCAGCGGCTTTCCCGGGAAGAACGGCGACACGATGAGGGCGAGGGCGACGTCGCACCCGGACGCGACCGGCGCGAGGGCGAGCGCGGCGACGAGGGGCAGCAGGGAGCGCGGCGGGGAGCGCATGGACCTTCAGACACGGCCGGCGGCCGCCTGGGAAAGGTCGCACAGCGGCCGGATCTGCGCCCGCCGCGCCGCGTCGGCGCTCAGAGCTGCAGGCGCAGCCAGCGCAGCGCGGGCTCGATGCGGGAGAACACCCGCCGGGGGTGGGCCGGCGGGGCGCGCAGGTTGATCATGGTGAGCGCCTCGCGTTGCGCGGGCACCGGTCCGAGCACCAGCGCCGCGACGAGGAGCTGCTCCGTGAGCGGCGCCGTCTCGCGGACGTAGTCGGCGGTCCGCTCCGTCTGCTCGCGTGTGAGGCCGCTGACGAAGCGTCCGTCGAGCAACAGGCCGAAGCGCTTGCCGCGCGCGTACAGGCCGCTCATGCGGGCCGTGTACCGATCGAGGAAAGCGTCGTCGACGTTTTCCGGCCAGCGCGCGACGACGATGGGCCAGTGGGACTCGTCGACGCCGTCTTCCGAATTTTTCGCGAGCTCGAACATCATGGGACCGTCCTCGGTCCCCCCTTGCGCCGCACTATAGGCACGCCGGCGCGCCCGCGTGCGAGTGCCGTGCGAAGACGCGCAGCGCCGCCGCCCGGGGACGCGCGTGGTCAGAGGTGCGCGCGGAAAAATGTCGTGATGGTCTTGTAGACGTGGAGCTGGCTCCGGCGGCCCGTGATGCCGTGCGCCTTGCCCGGGTAGATCGACAGGTCGAAGAGCTTCTCCTCGTTCTCCAGCGCCTCGATGAGCCGCAGCGAGTGCTCGAACAGGACGTTGTCGTCGGCGGTTCCGTGGAGCAGCAGGAACGGCTTGTTCAGGAGCTTGGCCCTCCGGACGAGGTTGGCGTTTTCGTACGCGGGCGCCTTGCCGTCCTTGCCCGGCATGCCGAGGTAGCGCTCGGTGTAGTGCGTGTCGTAGAGCGTCCAGTCCGTCACCGGCGCCACCGCGACCGCCGCCGCGAACGGCGTGCCCGCGTCGAGGATGGCGCGCGTGGACAGGAAGCCGCCGTAGCTCCACCCGAACACGCCGATGCGGCGCTTGTCGATCCACGGGGTGCTCGCCACGACCTGCTTCACCGCGGCGAAGAGGTCCTTCACCTCGATGTCGCCGAAGGCGTGGTCGTGGGCCCGGGTGAAGGCGTGGTCGCGGCCCGCCATGCCGCGGTTGTCGACGAGGAACACCCCGAAGCCCTGCTCGGCCCAATAGGTCTCCATCGGAAAGCCGCGGCTCCACGCGTGCGTCACCGTCTGCGCCGTCGGCCCGCCGTAGATGCTCACGATGAGCGGCGCGCGCTCCCCCTTGGGGCGCCGCGTGGGCGGCAACAGCAGCCCGTTGAGCTTCGTCTTGCCGTCGGCGGCGAGGAGGTCGAGCCACACAGGCTGCGAGTGCTCGACGCCGGCGAGCTCCGCGGCGGGGTTGTCGTCGAGGACGAGCACGGTCTTCCCCGTGGCGTCCAACACCTTGGTCTGCGGGGGGACGCCGAAGTCGGAGACGTGGTCGACGAAGAAGCGGCCGGCGTCGTCGAAGCCGACCGCGTGCCAGCCGGGCTCGGGCGTGAGGCACACCGCGGCCGTCCCCGGCGCCGCGTTGCCCGGGGGATCGACGGGGATGGAGAACGCGCGCATCTGGCGTCCCCGATCGCGCCACGCGGTGTAGAAGACCACGCCGCGCTCGTCGTCGACGGCGGCGATGCGCTGCACGGGCTCGGGCTCGTCGGTGAGCACGCGCTGCTGCCCGGTCTTGCGATCGACGACGACGATCTGGCGCCGCCCGCTCTTCTCCGTGGTCCACAGCGCGCGCTTGCCGTCCTTGAGCGGGATGAAGTCGTCGGTGAGCTCCACCCACGTGTTGTCCTTCTCGACGACGACGTCGTGCTTGCCCTCGAGAACGCGCACCGTCTTCTGATCGCGGCTCTGCCATTCGAGCCAGGGCGCGCCGTCGGGGAAGAAGCCGGCGCGCGGCAGGTAGCCGTCCTCCGCCGGCTGCCACAGCTTTTGCTTTCTGCCCGACAGCTCGATGAGCCACGGCGTCACCACCGCGTTGTTCTCGCCCGCGGCGGGGTAGCGCTGCTCGAACATCTCGGTGTGGTCCGCGAAGATCTGCGCGCGCACCTTCTTGCCGACGGGCGTCTCGTCCACCTCGAACACCAGCAAGGACTTCCCGTCCGGCGACCACCACATCCCCGCGTGTCGATCCATCTCCTCCTCGGCGATGAATTCCGGCAGGCCGAAGTGGTGCACGGCGCTGCCGCCGTGCGTGAGCGCCTGCGTCTTGCGCGTGGCGATGTCCATCACGACGACGTCGTTGTTCTTGACGAACGCCACCTGCTTGCCGCTCTTGCTGCACACGGGGTTCAGCTCGGGGACGTCCTCGTCGTGCGTGAGCCGTGTGACCAACCTGTCGGCGAGCGTCACGTAGTACAGGTCGCCGGAGAGCGGAAAGATCACGGCCTTGGCGTCGTGGCCGCACCACAGGTAGCCCGTGATGCCGCGCGTGCGGATGCGCTTGCGCTCGAGGGCCATGCGCTCCTGCTCGGTGAGCTTCTGCGCCTTGCCGCCGAGGAGGTCGTCGGTGGCCACCAGCTTCCGGGGCGTGCCCGAGGGGAGATCCGCCCCCCACAGGTCGAGCACCTCGCTGTCCTTCTCGCTGCCCTTGAGGAACGTGACGCTCTTGCCGCCGGGCGCGAGCTGCAGCGCGGCCGGCGCGCGCCCCGCGAGCGGCGGGTCTTCGAAGATGCGCTCGAGGCTGAGCTCGTGGGCGGGGGCGAGGGCGATGACGAGGGCGGCGAGGGGGAGCATGGCCGAACGCTATGCGGCGGACGGTTTGAATCAAGCCCGCATAGGTGTTAGCTCGCCGCCATGCGCTTCCTCGTCGTTGCTCTCGTCGTCACCAGCGCCGCGGCTGCATCCGCGACCCCCAGGTTCGTCGGGTGGAGCCCGTCGGGCGGCTTCGCCTGGTTCGCCGACGGTGCCGCCGTGCAGGTCTGCCGGGTCGACAAGACCGACGTCCCCGACGGCTGGCCCGAGGGCGCCTCGGTCGGACCCGGCGCCGCTTGCGGCGACGTGCCCGCGCAGCTCGACGGCGCGGCCGCGCTCGACGCCGCCAAGAAGAACGTCAAGGGCAGCCGCGCGCTCGCCAAGAACCCCTACGGGCTCGAGGTGAAGATCGAGGACGCCGACGGCAAGCCCACGGTGCTCGTGATGGACGGCCCCGACAAGAAGCAGCCCCTGGGCGACGCCGGCGAGGCGTCCGTCGCCGACGTGAAGTGGCGCCCCGACGGCAAGGCGGTCGCGGTGACGCTCGTGAACAAGAAGGACAAGACCGGCTCCGTCATCGTCGACGCCGTCGACAAGCTCCTCGTCGGCGGCCGCGCGGGTCACAAGCTTGCGCAGAAGCTCTACGGCGACTCGCAGAAGCTCTACAAGAAGCGCGACTGGGCCGGCGCCGGCCGCATCCTCGAGGACGCCATCACCGCCGACCCCGACTGGGCCCCGGCGCGCTACGCGCGGGCCGCCGCCGAGGCGCAGGGCGGCATGGGGCGCACCGCGATGATCGACAACCTGCAGTGGCTGAAGGAGCACGCCGACAAGGACAAGGAGGCCAAGAAGCTCCTCGCCAGGGCCAAGAGCGACAAGGCGTTCGACGCGTGGATCGGCGACCCCGAGGTGCGCGAGCTGGTGGGCATGCCCAAGGTCTCGTCGATGGACGTGCCCGCGCGGCTGCTCGAGCGCGACGGCGTGTGGACCGCGCAGGGCGCCACCTGCAAGACCCCGTGGCTCACGCTGCAGTTCAAGAAGGGCGGCGCCGCGCGCCTCACCGTCGCCGAGTCGTGCAAGGGCAAGAAGACGTCCAAGGCCGTGGCGGCGGTGCTGAAGCAGACGCCGGCGGGGCCGTTCTCGCTCGAGCTGAAGAAGGCCGTCGACGGCGTACCGCAGAAGAGCACCCTGGTCCTCGACGACACCTACCAGCAGCTCAAGCTCCAGCCCGACGGCGACGGCGACGCCGTCGGCACCTTCGAGCCGGGCGGTCCGCGCCTCGAAGACAGCACCCTGTGACGTCGCGGGTGCGCGGGGTGCGGGCGTGACCGACCTGATGCGCTCCATCCTGGTGCGGGACGCGCTGCGGCCGTTCTTCCTCGACGCCGCCGGCCTGCACATCCTCGACCAGCGCGCGCTGCCGCTCGACGAGCGCTGGCTCGTGTGCACGACGCTCGAAGAGGTGGCGCGCGCCATCGAGACCCTGGCCGTGCGCGGGGCCCCCGCCATCGGCGGCGCGGCGGCCTTGTGCATGGCGATGCTCGCGCGCGCGTCCGCCGCGGGCACCACGGCGCTCGAGCGCGTCCTCGAAGAAGCCGACGCGCGCTTGCGGCGCACGCGGCCGACGGCGGTGAACCTCTTCGCCGCGCTCGACGCGGTGAAGGCCGCGCGCGTGATCGCGGGCGACCGCGGCGACTTCGCCCCCGACGAGGAGGCTCGCGCCATCGCCGCCCGCGTCGTGGACGCCGCCGAGCGCGTGGTCCTCGACGACGAGGCCGCCTGCGCGGCGATGGGGGAGCACGGCGCGGGTCTGTTGAAGGATGGCGACGTCGTCATCACCATCTGCCACACCGGCGCGCTCGCCACGTGCGGCCAGGGGACGGCGCTCGGCGTGGTGAAGTCGGCGCGCGCGCGCGGCAAGGACGTGCGCGTGGCGGCGCTCGAGACGCGGCCGCTGCTGCAGGGCGCGCGGCTGACGGCGTGGGAGTGCGCGCGCGAGAAGATCCCCTGCACCCTCATCACCGACGGCATGGCCGCGTACGCGATGGCCAAGCTCGGCGTCACGCGCGCGCTCGTCGGCGCCGACCGCATCGCCAAAGACGGCGCCACCGCGAACAAGATCGGCACGTACGCGCTGGCGGTGGCGGCCAAGCACCACGGGGTGCCGTTTCACGTCGTGGCGCCCACGTCCACGTTCGATCCCGTCGTCGACGACGCGGCCGGCATCGTCATCGAGCAGCGCGCCGCCGACGAGGTGCGCACCGCCCGCGGCCAACCCCTCGCGCCCCACGACGCTCCTGTGTGGAACCCCGCGTTCGACGTCACGCCGCCCGCCCTCATCGAGAGCTACGTCAGCGAGCGCGGCGTCCTCCGCCCGCCCTTCTGAGCGCGGGCGGTCTCGGGGGCGGCGAAGGCCGTCGCCGTCGTCACCGCGGCGAGGGCGCAGAGGGCGAGCCAGCGGCCGCGCGCGCCGGCGCTCACGAGGGCGGGATCTCCACGGTCCGCTCGACGGTGCGGCCCGACGCCACCTTGAGGTCGGAGAACACGTGGGTCTCGCCGCTCCTGACGACGACGAGGGTGTACGCGCCCGGCGGCAGGTACGCGTCCTGGCCGGCGGGCACGGAGACGAGCGCGTCGCCGGGTGGGATGGGGAGGGCCCCCGTCTTGTCCGGCTTTTGCGCTTTGTCGGCCTTGAAGAAGCGCACCTCGGCGGGGACGGCGACGCCTCCTTGGAACACCTGCACCACCGCGGTGCCCACGTCGAGGTTCAGGCGCATCGAGAGGCGGGAGCCGAGGGCGAGGGAGACGTCGTGGGCCGTGACGATGTCGCCCTGCGGCGCGTGGAAGATCGCCTTGACGGACACCTTGCCCGCCGACAACGAGAACGAAGCTTTGCCGTCGGCGTCGACGGTCTTTTTGGCCACGGGGACGTCGTTGCCGGGGGCGTCGATCTCCACCTCGATGGACCTGGAGGCGGCGCCGGGGGCGTGCCCGCCGAGGACGGTCCTGGTCTCGAGGCGCGCCGAGGTGACGTCGAGGGTGACCGCGCGCTGCTCGCCCGCGTGCACGCGCACCGTGGCCGTGGCCTTGGGCGGCGTCCCGTCGTCTCGCCGGGCGTCCTTGCGGACGGCGCCGATGACGAACGTGCCCGCCGCCACGCGCAGCACGTCGCCGACGGCGGCGGTGTTGAACGGCGCGGGCGCGCCCGGCGTCGACAGCTCGATGTCGATCTGCGCGTCCGCCGGCGGCGCGTGGCCGTCGACGAGGACGCGCGGCCGGATCACCGCCGTGTGGTGCGCCACGTACTTCGTGGTGGCCCTCTTGGGCCGGATGACGACGTTCCTGGTCAGCACCTCGGAGAAGTCGTAGGTGTCGTCGAGCTGCGTGACGAGGTCGTAGGTGCCCGGCGGCGCCTCCCCCTTCTCCCCCGCGTGCAGCTCGATGAGCCGCGTCTTCTGTCCCGGCGCGCGCAGCGCGGCGACGCCGCCCGCCTTCCGGCCGTTGTCGCTGAGGAACACCGTGAGCGTGCCGTCGGTGGTGTCGACGGTGACGGTGCTCTTGTTCTTCGCCGCGATGCGCGCCTCGGCGTTGCCGAACACCGGGCGCGTCGACCCCGGGTCGTCGACCTTGGCGAGCACGCGGACCTTCCCCGGGCACAGCGGGATGACCGCCTTGTCCGTGGCCGACGCCACTTCGTGGCCGCGGTCGTCGAACACCGTGATCTCCGCGCGCACCGGCGTGTCGAAGCGCAGCACGTTCACGAGCAGGAACCCCGGGTCGAGAGACACCGGGACGCTGATCTCGCCCCGCTTGGCGACGATGGCGGCGCTCTTTTTCACCGTGCCCTCGTCGCTCGGGCAGGCGACGACGGCGTCGTATTTGCCGGGCTCGAGGTTCACCTGCTTGCCGGCGTCGAGCCCGGTCTGGTCGGCGTCGGCCTCGCCGGCCCGGTAGACGTCGACGGTGCAGGCGCCGGTCCACTTGACGTCGCCCTCCTTCTTCACGTCGAAGCTCACGGCGACGGTGGGTGTGTCGTCGCCGCTCTCGACGCCGGCGGCGGGGGCGGCGCACACGAGCAGGGCGAGGGCGGCGGCGGGCTTCAGCGCGATCATGTCCCGAAGCCTCCGCCCGCTGGCGCGCCGGGGGCAAGCCCGGAGCGCAGGGAACCCCGCTGACAAGGGGCGCGCGAGACGTCAGGTTCGCGGCGATGGACTTCGTCGAGGAACGCCGCGAAGGCTTGCGCTGGCTCGCGCAACTGCGCTGGTGGGCGCTCGGGGGGACGCTCGCCGGCGTCGTCGTCGCGCTCGGGCTCAACTGGACCTTCGTCGACACCAAGGCGCTGTCCGGCGGCGTCGTCGTCATGGGCCTCGTGAACCTGGGCCTCGTGTGGCGCGTGCGCCGCGAGGCGGACGTCGGCAAAAACGAGCTCTCGCTGCACGCCACGGCGGACCTGCTCTTCCTCACCTGGCTCCTGGCGTGGTCGGGCGGGGTGACGAACCCCATCTCCTTCGCCTTCAGCTTCCACGTCGTCCTCGGCGCGCTCTTGAACGGCCGCCGCGGCGCCGTGGCCTCCACCCTCGCCTCGCTCGCCTGCATCGCGTTCCTGTCGGTCATCGACGAGACGCACCTGCTCCCGGTGCCCGCGCTCGAGCACCCGCCGCGCACCCTGTGGGTGCTCTCCCTCGGTCTCCTCGTCGCGGGGCTCGGCTACCTCGCCCTCGTCGTCGCCGAGCGGCAGGCGGCGCAGAACCGGCGCCTCGTCGAGGAGCGCAAGGAGGCCACCAGCAGCGTCGCGCTCCTCCTCGAGAGCCTCGAGGCCTTGCAGGTCGGCCTCGACCTCGTCGGCGCCGACGGCGCCTCGCAGCTCAAAAACGAGACCGCGCGCGCCCTCGAGGGCACGCCGCAGGCGGCGGAGGCGGCGCGCTCGGTGGAGAAGATCGAAGGGGATCAGGCGGTGCTGCGCCGCTTCGCCGTCGGCGGCCAGATCGGCGAGGGCGCGCACCCGCCCGGCCAGGGCAACGAGCGCATCATCGACCTCATCGCGCTGCCGCCGTCGCAGGCGCGCCCGGCGCGCGCGCTCCTGTACGTCGACCGCACCGACGAGCTCCTCGTCGAGCAGCGCCACGTCATGCTCGAGCGCCTGGCCACGCTCGGCCGCGCCATGCAGGGCGTCGCCCACGAGCTCAACACGCCGCTCACCACCATGCAGACCCTCGGCAAGGACCTGCGCGCCGCGCTCGCGGACGCGCCCCTCGACGAGAGGCTGCGCGTCGACGTCGAGGAGTCCCTCTCGCTCCTCATCGACGAGTCCAAGCGCTGCCGCGCCCTCACGCAGGCCCTGTTGTCCCGCGCCGACGACGGCCGCGCCGGCGCCCGCGGCGCCGCCCCGAGCCTGCTCGACGTCGCCCGCCGCGCCGTGCGCCTCGTGGCCCCCACCGAGGAGGGCGACGACGTCGACATCGACGAGGTGACCCTCGCGCTGCCGTGCCCCGTCGACGGGGATCGCGTGCTGCAGGTGGTGATGAACCTCGTGCAGAACGCCCTGCGCGCCACGGTGGAGCAGCGTGGCGACGGCCGCGGCCCCCGGGTCACCGTGCGCGCAGAGCGCGCAGAGCGCGCCGTGGTGGTGCGCATCGTCGACCGCGGCCCCGGCCTGCCCGACGAGGTGCGGGCGCGCTTGTTCGAGCCCTTCGTCACAACCCGGCCCGTCGGGGAGGGCACCGGCCTCGGGCTGTACACCTCGCAGCGCATCGCCCACGAGATCGGCGGGTCGCTCGCCATCGAGGACGCGGCCGGCGGCGGCACCGTCGCCGTGCTCACGCTCCCGGCCGGCGGCAAGGCGATCGACCGCGAACCGCCCCCGCCCGCGCCGCGCTTGGCAGGGCCCGGCGGCCCGGCTAGGAGGGCGTCATGAGGGTGCTCATCGTCGACGACGATCCCGGCCTGCGGCTCGCGCTCTCCAAGGCGCTCACCCGCAAGGGCGTCGACGTCATCGATCTGTCCGGCGGCGAGCCCGCGCTCGACGCGCTCAAGACCGGCGTCGCCCGCGCCGGCCGCGTCGACGTCTGCGTGCTCGATCTCAAGATGCCCGGCATGGGCGGCCTCGAGGTCCTGCGCCGCACCCCGCACCGAAGGGTCCCGGTCGTCGTGCTCACCGGGCACGGCACGGTGCCCGACGCCGTCGAGGCCATGCGGCTCGGCGCCCAGAACTTCCTGCAGAAGCCCATCGACGCCGACATCCTGCTCCCCGTCCTGCACCAGATGCTGAAGGACGAGCCGGCGTCGGTGTCCACCACCCTCCTCGGCGCCTCCGACGCCATGCTCTCCTTCCTCGAGAAGCTCGACCGCGCGGCGCAGTCCGAGGAGCCCGTGCTCCTCGTCGGCGAGCCCGGCACCGGCAAGGAGCTGTGCGCCCGCCGCATCCACGAGGGCAGCGCGCGCAAGCGGGGCTCCTTGATGGCGCTCAGCTCGGCGGCGATGCCGAAGGAGATGGTCGAAAGCGAGCTGTTCGGCCAGCGCCGCGGCGCCTCGGCCTCGTGGACAAACGGTGGCGGCGACACCCGCGACGGCCTGTGCGCCAAGGCCGCCGACGGCACCCTCTTCATCGACGAGATCGGCGATCTGCCGCCCGACGTGCAAGGCAAGCTCCTGCGCGCGCTCGAGGACAAGCGCTTTCGCCCCGTGGGCTCCGACGTGGAAAAGCCGTTCCGCGCGCGCCTCGTCGCCGCCACGCAGAAGGACCTCAAGGGCGCCGACGGCGTCCGCGGCGACCTCTTCTATCGCCTCGGCGTCATCCCGCTGTCGGTGCCGCCCCTGCGCGAGCGCGGCGACGACATCGTGCTCATCGCGCGCGCCTGCCTCGGGCGCAGCACGGACCGGCAGATGTCGCTGACGCCGGAGGCCGAGGACCGCCTGCGCGACTACGCCTTCCCCGGCAACGTGCGCGAGCTCGTGAACCTCATGAAGCGGGCGGCGCTGTTCGCCCCCGAGGAGGTCGTCGACGTCGGGCTCATCGACGAGCTCCTCGCGGAGTCACCCTACGGCCAGGGCGCCGCCGCCCCCGTCGACCCCGGGCCGCGCGCGGGCCAGCGCGTGACGCTCGAGGAGCTCGAAAAGACGCACATCCGCCGGCTCCTCGACGAGCTGAAGAACGTCTCGGAGGTGGCCCGCATCGTCGGCATCGACCGCCGCACGCTGCAGCGAAAGATGGCCGCGTGGGGCTTTCGCGATTAGGGCGCAACCCGCAGGTGTAGGTGCCGATGCCACAGGCAGGGGACGGCGCGGCGGATCGAGACGCGATCGGACGGACGCGGCGGCGCGCAACAGGCGTACTTCCGCCACGCCGCCGGGGCTGAACGACAGAAGCGGCCGGCGGTGGTGGGCGCACACGGAGGTTCGCTAGCCTCTCGGTGTGCGCGCCGTCCTTTACTTCGGGTTCGCCGCCGTCGCCCTCGCGCCGGTGCGCGCGGGCGCGCCGAGCCACGCGGACGGGCCGGTGTGCAAGGTCGGCGAGAAGCTGCCCCCGTTGGTGCGGCGCGACCTCGTCGCGGGCGCGGGCGGCGCCGGGCGCGCCTGGGTAAGGGCGGTGCGCGACCTCGCCGAGGACCGCCTCGACGTCGACGCGCTGCCGCCCACCACGCCGATCACGGTGTGGACCGTCGGCGGCGACGTCGTCGCCTTCGAGATCGCGGACCGCTTCGCCGCCCCGGCGCAAGCGTCCGGCGGCGGCCTGCGCTGGAGCTTCGACGACGGCAGCACGCTCGACGGCCCGTTCCTCGCGCGGCCGGTGCGCTACATGGCGGTGGCCTCGCGCATCGGCGTCCGCCAGCACCCGATCACCCGGCGCATCCGCTTCCACGCCGGCACCGACTACGCCGCGCCCGTCGGGACGCCGGTGCACGCCGCCGGCGACGGCGTCGTCACCAAGTGGATGCGGAGCTGGACCGGCGGGCGCATCCTCATCATCAAGCACGACGACGGCTACGAGACCAAGTACATGCACTTGAGCGCCCGGGCCGACGGCATCGACGAGGGCGTGCGCGTCCACGAGGGACAGCTCATCGCCTACGTCGGCAGGACCGGCCGCGTCACGGGCCCGCACCTGCACTTCGAGATCCGCGACCCGTGGCGCACGCCGCTCGACTCCGTCGTCGCGCGCTGGCCCGGCGCCGCCCGCGTCGGCGACGCCGCTCTCGAGGCGCTGCGCCTGCGCCGCGACCTCCTGCACACGTTTCTGGCGAACGGCGAGCGCGACCTCGACGACCCGCTGACGTCGCCGCCCTCCGCCGTGGACGACGCTCCGCCGGTGGACGACGACGGCGCCGGCGTCGTCCTGCCCTTCGCCCCCGTGCGCACGGCCGAGCGCCGCGCCCGGGGCCCGCGGCGCCGGCGGGTGCGCACCACGCACCCCGTCTTCGACGAGATCGACGTCACCGCGCGCGACACGCTCGCCCGCCGCGCCATCCAGCTCGCCGCCGAATTCCCCGACGACCCGATGCCTCGCCTCGGACAGCCGCCCGCTGCTGCGGCTCCGCGCGCCGAGGCGGTGTAGATTCGCCGCGTGACGACCAAGTCGACGAGCGGTGAGCAAGAGAGGCGCGCGTACAAGCGCGTGCAGGCCCCGGTGTACTGCCGCCCTGCGGGGCTGGCGCTGCGCTTCCTCCAGCAAAAGCAGAAGCCGCTCGACATCTCGCTCGGCGGCATGCGCATCTACAGCGACGAGCCCGTCAAGAAGGGCACCCGCCTCGAGCTCGAGTTGTTCTTGCCCGACAACAGCAGCGTCACCTGCAAGGTCGAGGCGGTCTGGATCGTGGTGCTCCCCCCCGGCTCGCCCGCCAAGCACGACGTTGGCCTCAAGTTCATCGACATCAAGCCCGAGGACCGGGATCGCCTGGGCGCCGTGCTCGAAGACGTCTGACGTCGGAAATCACCCGTAGGGCGGGGGCTGTCCGTCGTCGTCAGCGCCAGGGCAGCGCGTTGACGTCGTCGATGTCCTTGGCGCCGGTGAGGAACATCAGCAGGCGGTCGAAGCCGAGCGCGCAGCCGGCGGCGCGCGGCATCTCGTCGAGCGCCGCGAGGAAGTCCTCGTCGAGCGGGAGCGCGGGCTTGCCGAGCGCCTCGCGCGCCTCGTTGTCGGCGACGAAGCGGGCGCGCTGCTCGGCGGCGTCGGTGAGCTCGTCGAAGGCGTTCGAGAGCTCGAGGCCGCCGGCGTAGACCTCGAAGCGCGAGGCGTAGCGGGCGTCGTCGTCGCAGGTGCGCGCGAGCACCGCCATGGACGCGGGCCAGCGCTGCACGACCATGGGCCTGCCGCGGCCGATGTTCGGCTCCACGCGCTCGCCCATCACGGCGAAGAACGCGTCCTCGAAGTCGGCCCCGTGCCGCAGGACGAGGCCGGCGGCGCGGGCGCGGGCGACGAGGTCGCCGTCGCTGCCGGGGGCTGCGTCGAGCGCGGCGTCGAGGTCGATGCCGGCGTGCTCCTCGAAGAGGTCGGCGACGTCGGCGCGCGCGAAGGGCACGGCCGGCGCCTCCACCTCAAGCGCCTCCGCCACCGCGGCGAACAGCTCCTCGTGGTCGGCGATGATCTCCTCGAGCGTTTGCTTGGCCCGGTACCACTCGAGGAGCGCGAACTCCGGCAGGTGCAGCGCCGTGCGCTCCCCGTCGCGAAAGACGTGCGAGAGCTGGAAGATGCGCTCGGCGCCGGCCGCCAGGAGCCGCTTCATGGACAGCTCCGGCGAGGTGATGAGCCAGCGCCGCTCGGCCTTGCCCTCGAACGTGGTGCGCACGTCGACGGCGATGGGGTCGATGTGCGGCTCCAGGCCCGGCCCCGGCACGAGCAGCGGCGTGTCCACCTCGAGGAAGCCGCGCGCCCGCAGGAAGGAGCGCACCGCCCAGGCGGCGTCGTGACGTCGACGCAACTGATCCACCGTGCCCATGACGACGCACTCATGCCATGCTGCGCCGCCATGCAGAAGCCCGCCTCATTCCCCTCGCGCGTCTCCCTTGCGGCCTCCGCGCTCGCCCTCGCCGCCCTGCTGGCGGCGCCGGCGGCGCACGCGGCCGCGTACTACGTCGGCGAGATCGGCGCCCGCAGCATCGCCCGCGGCGGCGCCAACCTCGTCGCCCCCGCCGACCCCACGGCGGCGTGGCTGAACCCGGCGGCGCTGTCGCTCGCCAAGGGCGTACAGCTCACCGTCGACCTCAACCTCGTCTTCCTCGAGTCCTCCTTCACCCGCGACTGCGGCGGCAAGCCAAACGGCTGCGCACCGCCCGCCGACCTGCACCGCACCTACACCGGCACAGACGGCAGCAAGCACGTCTACGACGTCCACGCCAACCGCCCGGCTCCCGACGCGGACACGAACGAGCCCGGGCCCGCCGACGTCAACGCCCTCGGCAACTTCGACACCCCCTCGCGCTTCGACGGCAAGACCGCGGTGTCGAACCGCGCGCTGGTGCAGCCGGTGCCGCGCATCATGCTGTCCATCAACGGCGACACCTTCGGCGTCGACGGCGTCGCCCTCGGCGCCTACGTGTTCGCGCCCAGCAACGGCGACTACGACTTCGGCACGGACACGCCCACGCGCTACACGCTCATCGATCGCGACCTGCTCGAGGTCTACTACGGGCTCGCGCTCGCCTATCGCTACGGCGACGTCATCGGCGTCGGCGCCGGCCTGCAGTTCGTCACCGCGGGCGTCAACCAGCGGGTGGCGCTGAGCGCCGACCAGTACAGCAACGAGGACCCCGACTACGACCTGCGCATCAAGGTCGACGTGCGCCAGGACTTCATCCCCTCGGGCAACTTCGGCGTCTGGACCAACCCGGGCAAGCTCCTCGGCATCGGCGACCTCATGCTCGCGGGCTCGGTGCAGCTCGGCCGCACCGTGAAGGCCACGGGGCCGGTGTCCATCGACGCCATCGGCAAGCGCTTCCAGGCCGAGTTCATCGACACCAACCTCATCACCCTCGACGTGGCCAAGGACGCCACCGCCACCACCGAGTTTCAGCTCGCGCCGTTTTATCGGGTGGGCGCCCAGTACGGCCTCGACCTCGGCGGCGGCACCTCGTTCAACGTCGAGGGCGACTTCGTCTACGAGCAGTGGTCGGTCTACGACCACGTCTTCCTCGCCACCAAGGGCGTCACCGTCGACACCAACCCCAACGACGCCGTCCCCGCCAAGGAGCTCGACCCCGTGGTGCAGCCCAAGGACTGGGTCGACGCGTGGAGCGCGCGCTTCGGCGGCACCCTCGGCCTGTTCGACAAGATGCTCGAGCTGCACGCCGGGGGCTTCTACGAGACCAGCGGCATCCCCAACGCGACCTACTCCGTCGAGCTCGCCGACGGCGACAAGGTGGGCGTGGGCGCCGGCGTCTCCGGCACGATGTTCGGCGCGCGCGTCGACGTCGGCTACAGCCACGTCTTCATCTTCGACCGCACCGTCGGCAACGAGAGCATCGTCTACAACGGCACCGCAGGCCCCTCCATCCTCATGGGCGGCGCCGACACCGAGACGCGCGTCGCGATGGGCAAGTACAGCGCCGGCTTCGACATGGTGAACGTCGGCGTCACGGTCGCGTTCGACGAGATGTTCGGCTTCGGCGCCCACGCGGGTGGGAGAGGGTGACGCTGCCGGCGCAGCAGCCGTCGCGCGCGTTGCCAGGTGCGCCGCGTCGCTGTCCCCCCGGGGCAGGGAGAGCGTGACGTCGGGCGCGAGATCGGCACCACGGCGTCGTCGAGCGTGTCGATCACGCGCACGACGCCGCCTCCGTCGAGGGTGGCCGCGACGGCGACGCGCGCGCCGTCGGCGGTGGCGGCGACGTCGCGGACCGCGGTGAGATCGGCGCCGATGGCGTCGACGCGCGGCGCCGCGAAAACGCGAGGCCGCCGCCGCTGACGTCGTCGCTGAGGGCGGAGAGACGCCGAGGGGAAGCCGCCGTCGGCGACGCACGCGAGCGGCTTGAGCACGCGCACGGTGAGCTCGCCGCCGTCGTCGAGCGCGACGCCATGGGCCTCGCCGCGTCCGATGACGTCGCCGTCCGCCGACAGCACGGCGACGACGCTCACGCGAGCGCCGAAGGGGACGGCGTCGAGGACGGGGACGCCCTGAGCGAGCTCGAAGTCGCCCGCGGCGCGGCGGGTGTCGTCGTCGTCATCGCTCACCTCGAGGTGCAGGCTCCCTCCTTGCGCGCGCGGATCGGCGAACGGATCGAGCGCCGCCACCGACGGCGCCTCGAGCACGATGCGCACCCCGCCGAGCGCGGGCGGCGGCGGCGGCGCGTCGACGTCGTCACGGCACGACCACGGTGGCGCTGCCGGACCGGGCCGCGGGCGGGGGCGGCGCGCGCTCCTGCGGGGCCGTCCCCACGAGCCACGCGGTGACGCCGCCGGCCACGGCGCCCACGACGACGGCGGCGCCCGCGCTGCCCCCGATGATCCACCAGCGCAGGTCCGCGCCGCGGTCGTCGCCGGCCGCGCCGGCGTCCGCGTCGGCCGCGGTCGTCGCGGGGGCGGCGACCCGCGGCGCGGCCTGCTCGTCGGGCGCGGGCGCTTGCGCGCGCGCGGTGAGCGCGTCGGGGGGCCCGTCGGGGGGCCCGTCGGGGGGCGCTGGCGCCAACCGCGCGAAGACGTCGTCGACGAGCTGCTTGGCGCGCGTGGCGGCGTCCTTGCCGCGGGGCAGGATCTCGGTGGCGCGGCCGGCGCCGCCGGGGCGGCTGGCGTCGACGAGGGTGAGCACCACGGCGAACGAACCGTCGGGGCGCGGCGCCGCCACCGGGATGAGCACGAGCTCGACCTCGTCGAGCACGGCGAGCTTCCGGACGCAGGGCAGATCGCCCACCGTGCACTGCACCCCCGCGGCGCGCGCCGCCGCGAGCGCCGCGCGCGTCTGCTCCTTGGGTTGCACGGCGACGTCCTCGCGCTGCGCGGCCACCGCCGCGCGCAGGCCGTCGTCGACGACGCTCAGGTTCTCGAGCTGCGCGAGCGACACGTGCACGCCGGTCACGGGGAGCACCGCGAGCGGCCGTGCGCTGACGACGGCGAGCGCGAGGAAGAGGGCGTTCATCGGAGCGGAATCATACATCGACGCGCAGTGGCGCCGATGTGCCCCTGTCTCGACGACGAGCAACACGGGCCGAAGATTTTCGCGCGGCGACGGAGCTCGACTACCGTACGAGCAGGAGGTCGATGATGTCGTTGCTTACCCTCTTTGCAGAGTTCCTCATCGGTACTTTCAACTTCCCGATCTTCCGCGACTGGATCGGCGACCGCGCCCAGCAGATCGACACCTGCGCCGGCGGCAGCTGCGTCGAGCGCTGAGCCCGCTGAGCGTCGGGCGCTCCCGAAACGACACGCGCCTCCGAAGGGGAGGCGCGTGTCGCGGGATCTTTCGGGTTGGTTGGCCTGGCCAGAGTTGAACTGGCGACCTCACGCTTATCAGGCGTGCGCTCTAACCAACTGAGCTACAGGCCACCGGCCCTCCCCACGTAGCCAGACCCGCGCGTGTTTGCAACGCTGTTTGCGTGCGGCTGATGGTCTACGACGCCACGTGGGTCGGGCGCGCCTCGCAGGTGGGCCTCACCTCCTCGTGGATCGCCGGCGGCGCGCTGTATCGCGCGCTCGGCCGGCTCGATCACGTCTACGGCGCCCGGTCGTGGGAGGACGCGCTCGCGTGGCTGTGCTCCGTGGAGCCCTCGCGGCCGATCTCCGAGGTGCAGTACTGGGGGCACGGGCGCTTTGGCCGCGCGCTCATCGCCAGGGACGTCCTCGACAAGCGCGCCCTGGACGACCCCGCGCACCCCCGCCACGACGACCTCGCCGCGCTGCGCGACCGGCTCACCGGCGACGCGCTCGTGTGGTTCCGGACCTGCGAGACCTTCGGCCGCCCGGAGGGCCACGCCTTCGCCGCCGCCTGGACGCGCTTCTTCGAGCGCCGCGCCGCCGGCCACACCTACGTGATCGGCCCCTTTCAAAGCGGGCTCCACTCGCTGTCGCCGGGCCAGGCGCCGTCGTGGTCCGTCGACGAAGGCGTCGGCGAAGACGGCAAGGCGCTGATGTCCTCGCCCGGCGCGCCCCACACCATCACCTGCCTCCACGGCGCCGTGCCCGCCGGGTGGTGATACAAGCGACGCCGTGACGAGCGCTCATCAGGTCCTCGAGGAGCACCTGCAAAACGGCAGGCTCGACCCCGCCGAGGCCATGGCGCGTCACATGCTCGAGGCCGACACCGAAGATCCGCTCGCGCACGTGGCGTGGGCGCGCATCTCGGCGATGCGCGGCCACCTCGACGACGGCATCAAGCGGCTCGAGCGCCTCCTCGCCGGAAACCCCAAGCAGCCGGACGCGCTCGCGTGGCTGGCGGTGCTCTGGAACGACAAGGGCGACACCGAGCGCGCGCTGCTCCTCGCCCGCCGCGCGGTCTCCCTCGGCGCGCGCGTGCCGCAAAACGACGTCATGCTCGGCGACGACGCGCTCTCCCGCGGCGTCGTCGACGAGGCGGTGCGCTACTACGACCGCGCCGCCGCGCAGGCGCCCAGGCTCGCGCCGGCGTGGATCGGGCGCGGGCGCGTGATGCGCAGCCAGGGGCAGCTCGCCGACGCCGAGGACGCCTTCGCCCGCGCCGTCGAGGTCGCGCCGCTGCGCGTGGACGCGTGGGTGAACCTCATCGAGGTGGAGCTCGAGGGCGGCGCCGACGACGCCGCCGCGGACAACCTCGCCCTCGCGCTCAAGGCGCACCCGGGCAACCGCGAGCTGCTCGCGCTCAAGGCCAACGAGGAGAAGAAGAAGGCCGACACCTACGACCCGGTCGAGGCGGCGCTCAAGGACATCCGCGACAAGATCTACCGGGGCGACACCGAGGCCGCGCTGCGCACGCTCTATGCCGTCATCGACGAGCACCCCGGCGATCCGCGCACCTACGTCGCCGAGGCCGAGATCGCCGCGGTGGCGGGCCAGGGAGACATTCCGGCGCTGATCAACGCCCTCACGCGCATGGTGCGCGATCGGCCCACGGCGTGGGAGCCGCGCGCGGCGCTCGGCCGGCTCATGCTCCGGCCCGGCCCGATGCAGAACGTGCGCATGGGCCTCGCCCACTGCGAGGAGGCCTGGCGCACCTCGGGCGAGCACCCGCGCGCGGGGCTGTTCCTGTTCGAGGCCTTCGCCGTCGTCGACAAGCGCGCCCTGGCGCTGGCGCTCGGGCAGAAGCTCTCCAAGGGCGAGGGGCCCGAGGCGGAGGTGGTGCGCCAGCTCCTCGGCGAGGTGCACCCGCCGGTGCCCCACAAGCCCTTCAGCAAGCCCCCGCGGCCCGAGTTCCTCGAGGGCGGCGACGACGACGACGGAAGCGGCGCCTGAGCGACACACGCGGCGAGCGTGATAGGTTCGCCAGGCCGCCATGCCCCAGAAGAACCCCGACGAGGCCCGCGCCAACGACATCGCGCAGAAGAGCGAGTCGATGGCCCGTGAGCTGTCGCAAAAGCGGGAGCTGCGCATCCGTCAGGAGCGCGTGCGCCACCTGTCGTCGGACGACTCCGGCGGCGGCAGCCGCACGCGCAAGCCGGCGCCGCTCGCCGAGGACAAGACCGTGCGCGCCGAGGACGTGCGCGAGCCGCACCGCGAGCAGCGGCCGCGGTCGGCGCCCACGCAGACGGTGCCCTTCTACCCGGAGCGCCGCCCGTCGATGCTCGACGAGGTGGCCACGGAGCTCGAGGAGCTCCTGCGCGATCTGCGCGGCGGCTGGCGTCGTTGGGAGGCCGCGGACCGCATCACCTTCGTCGCCGCCTTCGCCACCCTGATCGGCGTGCTCCTGCCGTGGACCAGCGACAAGACCCACGTGTTCCAGCTCGGCATCGCCGCCGGCGGCGGGTTCCACGCGGCGCTCGCGTGCGCGGCGGTGGCGCTCCTCGTCGGGCGCGGCAAGCGCGGCGAGCGCGGCGGGCGCGCGCGCACGTCGGCGGCGCGGCGGGCGAGCTTGTGGCACCTGTTGCTCGGCGCCACGTCGACGATCCTGTGCGCCTACTTCCTCGTCATCTACGGCGCGCAGCGCTCGGCGGCGACGGGGCTCGAGATCCGCTTCGGGCTCTACGTCACGTTGGCCGCCGGCATGGGGCTGTCCTATGGTGGCTTCGCGCGGTTCTGGAGCCGCCACGAGGGAGAGCGCGGATGAGCGACGATCTCAAGGCCTTCAAGATCTCCGACCAGGTGAAAAAGCAGGTCGACCGGCCCAAGGGCGCGCCGCCCGCGGAGGCGGAGGCGCCTCAGGCGTCGGCGGGCTTCCCGCGCATCGAGGCCCTCGTCGAGAGCGACGTCCCCGACGTCGAAGGCCTCGCCGAGCGCCAGGGCCTCCTCGAGGAGATGGCCAAGGGCAAGGCCTCCAACAAGGACAAGGCGTCCGCCAAGAAGGCCGCCGCGGCCTACGCCAAGGCCCGCGCCCTCATCAGCTATCTGCTTGAAACAAAAAGAAAAATGACCGGCGTCGGGCCCGATACGACAGGTGGCTGAGGAAGGATCTCGAGGGGGCGCCCGCGCAACCAGCCGTCGGGCCCAGCGATAACCCCCTTGAACGATTTCAGCACTCACCCACCGATTCTCGAACAGCGAGGGAAGACACCATGACCATCAACGTGACCGGCGGCGGCAACCGTTCCATCCAGCTCGACTCGTCCAGCACCACGGTGCGCCAGTCTCCTCGCACCGACTTCGGAACGCAGGTGCGCAACGGCATCGCGACCGGCGCGGGCACCGCGGGCGCCGCCCTTGGTGTGGCCGCTCCCTTCGTCCCCGGCGCGGCGGTCGTGTCCGCGGCGGTCACCGGCGCGGCCGGCGGCGTGCAGGGCAGCGCGGGCGGCTTCGGCGGCGGCGCGGGCGGCGCGGCGGGCAGCGGCGTGGCCACCGTCGGCTCCGACGGCATCCCCCTGAACGGCCCCGGCCTGAACACGCCGACGGGCACGCAGTCCACCGGCAACAACCAGCAGGACCTCATCAACCAGACCAAGGACATGCAGGAGATGATGGCCAGCTTCAACCTGCAGTACCTCCAGCTCCAGGAGAAGATGCAGGCGGAGAACCGCTCCTTCACCACCGTGTCCAACGTCATGAAGACCAAGCACGACACCGCGAAGTCGAGCATCTCGAACGTCCGCTGATCTCTTCTGCTAGAGTGAGCCCGGGCAACCACCCGGGCTTTTCTCTACCCGGATCGATGTAGGAGCAGGGAACACATGGAGCCGGTCGAGATCCTCAAAGGGCTGATCGAGGTTCCCCAGCCGGAGGCGGCGCTCCTCCTCGAGGCCGGCTACCTCTACATGGAGATGGGAAAGCCCAAGGACGCCGAGGACGTGTTCGTCGGCGTCTGCGCCCTGTTGCCCCAAAGCGACGTGCCGCTCGTCGCGCTCGGCAACCTCGAGTTTTCGCAGGGTCGTTTCCAACGCGCGCTCACGCACCACCAGGCGGCGCTCAAGCTGCGCCCGCAGTCGGCGCTGGCGCAGGCGCACGTGGGCGAAGCCCTGCTGTGGCTCAAGAAGGTCGACGAGGGAAAGAAGGCGCTCGAGCGCGCCATCGAGATGGAGCCGGCAGGGATGCCGGCTGCGTTTGCCAAGGCTCTCCTGGAGGCGCACGCTGCCGGAGAGCTGAACCGATAAGCTGGACGTAGGGGCGGAGGACACGATGCGCATTGGACGAGGAGGCGGCCCCAGAGGACCCACCGGCGCCAACAACGCCGGCCCCGTCAACAAGGCCGGCTCCGCCAAGTTTGGCGGCATGGTGGGCGGCACCGCCGCCAACGGGACCGAAGAGGCCAACCGCGTCCAGAGCGCCATGATGCAGGAGCTCGCGGCGCTCGCCGCCGAGCTGCGCGCAGGCAAGGCGACCAAGGAAGAGGCCAGCCGCCGCTTCGTCGGCCTCGTCATCCGCCAGAAGTTCGGCAAGCAGAAGGGCAAGGGCGCCCAGAAGATGGAAGAGGCGGTGAGCGACCTCGTCGAGGCCGACCCGCAGTTCGTCTCGCGCCTGCAGTCCCAGCTCAAGCGCATCGCGGGCGGCTGAGCGCGCGCATTGGTTCGCTGACGCTCACGAACAGCCGCGCCCTCCGGGCGCCCGGGGCGGCTGAGCGCGCGCCTTGGTTCGCTGACGCTCACGAACAGCCGCGCCCTCCGGGCGCCCCGGCTCGCTCAAGCCGGGGGTCGGCTCGTGAGCGCGACGCCTCCGGGTCGGAGGAACCGTTCGGCTCGGCGTGTTGTCGCTTGGGCATGCACACGCCCACCGCCATCCGCAGGGTCGCTCCCGACCGCGCCGCCGTCGACGCCGCGCGCCTCCGCGCCGGCCTGCGCCGGCAACGCGCGATGCTGCTCGTGCCGTTCGCGCTGCTCGGCGTCGTCGTCGCGTGGGGCGCGTGGGCGCTGGCGCCGGCGGAGGTGTCGTCGATGTGCGTGCCCCTCGCCGACGATTGCTGGTGGCCGTCGCTCGACCTCGCGTTCACCGCGCGCCTCGCGTTCTGCGCCGGCATCGTCGCCGCCTGCGGCGCCCTGGCGGTGGTGCTGCGCGGCCGCCGCGCGCTCGCCGACGACGCGCTCGCGCTCGGCGTGGACCGCAGCGCCCTGCGCTGCTCCGGCGGCACGCCCGAGCCGTTCTATTTGCAGATGCGCGACATGCCGTGTTGAGCGGCCTGAGTGTCCGTCGTCGTTCGACCGATTCCGCGGAGGCCGCCGGCCGATAGCGAAGCGCGATGACCAAGCTTTTCGCCTTCGCCGATCGCTCGCTGCGTGAGCTCGCCAAGTACGCGTACGCCCTCAACCAATCGCGCGCCCGCCTGCTGATGGACCCGGTCTACGACGCCGTCTGCGCAGGCGTCCTGCGCGGCGTGGAGCCGAGCCCGCTCCTCATGGGCGAGCGCGTCTCGAAGAACCTCTACCTCGACTACCGAAGCGCGTCGCGCAAGCTCATGTGGTTCATCGAGGACGTCGACTTCGACGAGGCGCGGCCGGAGCTGTTGCCCCCGCGGCAGCGGCTGATGATGCACACGGTGGCGCTCGGCGAGACCTCCGGCTCCGCCGTGGCCGACGGCTTCCTGCGCGCGTTCCGCACGCACCCGGAGCTGGCGGCGTTCTTCGGCACGTGGTTCGTCGAGGAGCTCAACCACTTCATCGGCTTCCACCTCTACCTCACGCGGATGAAGGAGGCGTGGCCGGCGCAGCGTGGGCTCGACGTCGCCCGCACGGAGTTTCAGCCGTATGCGAAGGGCACCATGGAGATCGCCGCGGCCAACATGTACCAGGAGCTCATCGGCTACCTCGTGTACGCGAGCTTCAGCCGCCAGGCGAAGGACCCGTTCCTCGCGCGCCTGTTGATGCGCTTCGCCCGCGACGAGATGCGGCACTACAAGTTCTACCAGCAGATCGTCGTGCGCGAGATCCAGCGCGACCCGGGCTTTCGCCGCACCGTGCTCAAGGTGATCTTGAAGTCGACGACGCCCTACAACCAGGTCGCCGGCGGCGTGCAGAACGTGCTCCACCACCTCGAGCTCGGCGCCTTCTACTTCCGCAAGCCCGAGTACGAGCAGTTCCTCAAGCACGTCGGCTACCTGCTCGGTGACGAGCGCCGCGGCTTCTTCGACTGGTTCTTCCGCGGCATCGCGCCGCCGTGCACGTTGTGCCGGCGCGAGCTCGTCCAGTGCGACTGCGCGTCGTACGACGATGACGCCGAGCCGGCCGCGCGCAACCCGGCGTGGTGGCGCCAGGTGTCGCGCGCGGGGCGCCGCGACAGCGACGTCGACGTCGACGCCTGGGTCGAGCAGATCCTCGCGCAGCGCGCCGCGGTCCGACGACACAGCGCCGGCGGCTTCGAGGGGGCACGCCCCCTCGAAGCCGCCGTGCACATCAGCCCTTGAGCTCGAGCCTGGTCAGCGCGCCGTCGCCCATGACGACGTGCAGCGTGCCGACCTTCGCCGCGAGCTCGTTGTAGGCCTCGAGCTCCTTGAGGCGAACGAGCAGCGGGTTGTCCGCCAGCACCTTCGCGGTCTGCGCGAGGCTGCGGGTGGCCGCGGTCTCCTCGCGCCGCAGGATCACGTTGGCCTCCGCCTCCTTCTGCGCCTCGATGACGCGGTTGAGGAGCGCCTTCATCTCGCCGGGCAGGATGAGGTCGCGGACGCCGACGTCGCCGACCTCGATGCCGAGCTCGGCCGCCTTCGCCTTGATCGCCGGCGCGAGCGCGTCGACGAGGAGCTCGCGGCGGGCGAGCAGCTCGTCGAGGACGTGGCCCGCGGTGCTCTCGCGCAGCGCGAGCTGCGCGGCGAGGTACAGGGCCTCCTCGGGCGCCTTGGCCACGCGGTGCGCCTTCGTGGCGTCGACGATCTTCCAGGTCGCGCTCACGTTGACGCGGAGCGTGACCTTGTCCTTGGTGATCACGTCCTGGCCGGTGACGGCCATGATGCGCTCACGCAGATCGACGAGCAGGAAGGCGACCCGACGGCGCACGGTCCAGGCCGCGTGCCGGCCCGGGCCGAGCTCGGCGTCGACCGCGCCGTCCACGGCGCGGAGCGCGACGTGGCCGTCGGGGACGACGATCTCGACGTAGTCGCGCGCCGGCACGATGGCGCGGAGCTCCTCGCGCAGGGGCTCGGCGGTGACGCCGCCGGCGTCGAGCACCACGAGGGTGATCGCGCTGACGGCCTCGACGCGCCCGTCCTTGCGGACCTCGACGCGGTCGACGGTCCACACGAGGTGAACGCCGGCGGCGAGCCACTGCACGGGGCGGCCGCGGCGCACGACGACGGCGCGCTCGGTCTCCCCGACGCTGACGGCGGCCAGCTCGGCGGGATCGAACAGGCGCGCGTGCTCGCCGGGCATGTCGACGACGAGCGCGCGGGTGTCGTATCGGACGACCTCGACCTTGGCGAAGCTCCACACGACGTGGCGGCCGGGGACGAGCGCACGCTCGGCCACGCCGTCCTTCACGAGGACGCCGCGCTCATGGAGCTTGATGTCGATGACGGTGCGAAGAGCCATGGGACACCTCCTTCGAGGACAGCAGGACGACGACGAGCACCACGCGGGCGCTCCGAGGGACACGAGCGATCGGATAAGAACCGGGCGATCGGGGACCAGGGTCGCGTCGCCTCACGTGGCGCGCGCGGCGCGGCGGGCGCGGCGAGGGGCGGCGTCGCGCGCGGGCACCGTCGAGCCTCGGTGAGGTGTCGGCGGTGATGGCGCGCGGGCGGCCCGACCCCGGGCCCTTGGCGCAGCGGGCGGCGCGTGCCCCTCCTCCCCGCGGGCGGGCGAAGGAGACGGCGGGGGCGCTCCCCTGGCGCCCGGTCCTCCCGGCTTTCATGGATCAGATGACGGGATTCGAACCCGCTACAGCCAGCCTGACAGACTGGTGCTCTACCCGATGAGCTACATCCGAGGGTCCGCCTTCAAGGGGCGATCTCGCGTCTCATAAGGAGCGGAACGCATCGGTGCGATGCACGAAACGCAAAGCGTGTGCAGCACGAGGCGCCGGTTGTGTCCTCCTTTCGAGGCCACACCGACGCTCGCGCGCCCGCCTTGATTCAGAACCCGCGGCCGCGCCGATCAGGATCAGGCGCGGCGCTCGGTTCGGCGCCGGACCACGGCGGCGGCGACCATGAGCGCGACGAGGACGACGAGCACCGCGCCGTGCACGGGCTCCACGACGTAGTGCATCACGGTGAAAGGGCTCGTGGTCCCGTGGCCCGGGTGGGCCGCGGCGGGCAGCGCGCCCATCATCGAAGACAACAAGACGGCGAGGCGCTTCATGGTCGGCTCCTTCAGGCGGGTGAAGCTACGGCATCTCGCTCGGAGCAGGGCGCATTTCTTTGCGCGCGGCGTCGGCTCACCTCGCCTTCGCGAGCAGCGCAGACGCCACCGCGGCCTGGCCGAGGGAGAGGCCGCCGTCGTTGGGCGGCACGCGTCGATGCGCCAGCACCTCGAAGCCGTCGTCCTCGAGGAGCGCGCGCGCTCGCTCGCTCAAGCGGCGGTTCTGGAAGCAGCCGCCCGACAGCACCACCGTCCCCGGCGCCCCTCGGGCGCGCGCCCGCCTGCAGCCCGCGAGCACCACCGCCGCCAGCGTCTCGTGGAAGCGCGCGGCGACGACGCCGGCGTCGACGCCGGCGCGGACGTCGCGGGCGACGGCGCGCACCACGGGCCTGAGGTCGACGACGAACGGCGAGGCCGGCGCCGCCGTGGCTGCGTCGCCGAGCGCGAAGGCGTACGCAGGCGCGGCCGTGTCACCCGCCGCCTGTTCGAGCAGCACCGCGGCCTGCGCCTCCCACGTCGAGGTGACGCACAAGCCGCACAGCGACGACACCGCGTCGAACCACCGGCCGGCGCCGCTGGTGGCCGGCAGCGGGAGTCCGCGTTGCAGGAGCTCTTCCACGCGGGTCAGGCGGTCAGCGTCGACGCCCGCGAACAAGCCCGACGCGGGCACCTCGGCGTCGTGGAGCGCGGCGAGCCCGATGCGCCACGGCTGCCGGACGGCCGCGTCGCCGCCGCACAGCGCGAGCGGCCGCAGGTGTCCGAGGCGGCGGTACGACGTGAGGTCCGCTTCGAAGATCTCGCCGCCCCACAGCGTGCCGTCGTCGCCGGCGCCGCTGCCGTCGAAGATCACGCCGATCACGGGGCCCTTGTGGTGGTGCTCGGCGAGGCAGGCGGCGACGTGCGCGTGGTGGTGTTGCACCGGAACCCGCGGCAGGCCGAGCGCGATCGCGAAGCGCGTCGAGCGGTAGTCAGCGTGCAGGTCGTGCGCGACGGCGGCCGGCACCACCGACAAGAGGCGCTCGAGGTCCGGGACGACGTCCAGGAAGTGACTGAACGTCGGCAGGTCGGAGAGGTCGCCGATGTGTTGCGACAAGAGCGCCCGGCCGTCGCGCGCGAGGCACACGGTGTTGTCCTGATCGCCGCCCACGGCGAGCAGCGGCGGCCCCGCGACGGGGAGCGTCACAAGCTCGGGGACGAAGCCGCGCGCGCGGCGCAGCGGGACCGGGCGCCCGTCGAAGACGCGCACCACGGAGTCATCCACGCGCCGGACGATGTCGCGGTCGTGCAAGAGGAAGGCGTCGGCGATCCCCTGCAGCCGGCGCTGCGCGTCGTCGCTGTCCGCGGCGATGGGCTCCTGCGCGGCGTTGCCGCTCGTCATCACGAGCAGGGGCGGCCCCTCGCGCGCGAGCAGCTCCTGCAGCGGCGACGGCGGGAGGAACACACCGACCTCGTCGAGCCCCGGCGCCACCGCAGGCGACAGCGGGCCGCCGGCCGCCGCCGCGACGAGGACGATGGGCCGCGCGGGGGACAGCAGCGCGCTGCGCTCGGCGTCAGTCGGGCGCGCGATGCGCTCGACCTCGATGACGTCGCGCACCATCACCGCGAACGGCTTGTCGGGCGTTCGCTTGCGCGAACGCAAGCGCGTGACGGCCTCGTCGTCGGTGGCGTCGCATGCGAGGACGAAGCCGCCGACGCCCTTGACGGCGACGATGCCGCCGGCGGCGAGCAGGCGGACGGCGGCGTCGAGCGCGTCGCCCGCCTCGAGCACCGGCCCGCCGCCGGCGACGAAGGACACGCGCGGCCCGCACTGCGGACAGGCGATGGCCTCGGCGTGGTAGCGGCGGTCCCCGGCGTTGTCGTATTCGCGCGCGCACGCGTCGCACATGGAAAACGGCGCCATGGCGGTGGCCGCGCGATCGTAGGGGAGCGCGCGCACGACGCTGTAGCGCGGGCCGCACGACGTGCACGCGATGAACGGGTGGCGGTGGTGGCGGTCCCGGGGGTCGGCGAGCTCGGCGGCGCAGGCGCTGCACGGCGCGAGGTCGGCGGGGATGGCGCACGACGACAGGTGTGTCTCGACGCCGCTCGAGCTCTGCACGATGGTGAAGGTGCTGTCGCCGCGCACGGCGACGGCGACGTGCTCGACGACGTCGACGCGCGCCGCCGCGGGCGCGCGCCGGGGGATCTCGAAGAGGAAGCGCGCGACGGCGTGCTGCGACCCTTCCACCTCGAGGACGACGCTGCGGCCATCGTTCTTGATGCAGCCCGTGAGCTCGAGCGCGCGCGCGAGGCGGGCCATGGCGGGACGAAAGCCGACGCCCTGCACGACGCCTTCGATGCGGACGGAGCGGCGCACCACGGAGACCGACGACGGCGAAGCGTGCATGGGAGAGGCCTTAAGAAACCCCGTCGTCGCCGCCAGACAATGAAAGCGTGCGATCCGCGCTCGTCGACGACGATCGTCCGGTCAGCGTGCGGATCACGTGGCGGTGCATAGGACAACGCGATGAACAAGCTCGCGTTGATGCAGAGCCCGGTGGCCACCGTCGAAGCCGACGCGCCGCGCGCGGAGGTCCTCGTCGTGCACCTGCGGCAGCTTCGACGTCGAGGTGGTCGTCGGTGAGGATCTCACCCTGTTGGAGGTGGAGGTGCGCGATGTGTGAGACCTGCGCTTGCATTCGCCGGACGCCGAACAGCGGTCAACTGCGCGGCCACGCTCAGCCGCACGCCGCCATTCGCGGGCCCGCGCAGGGGACGCGCTCGATGCGGCTGGCCCTCGACCTCGTCGACAAGAGCGCGCGCCTCGGCGCCCTCGCGCGGGCGCGTATGGAGGAGCGCGGCGTCCACGCGCTCAACCTCATCGGCGCTCCAGGCGCCGGCAAGACCGCGCTGCTCGAGGCGACGCTGGCGCGGCTGCGTGACGTGCCCGCCGCCGTCCTCGAGGGCGACCAGCAGACCGACCTCGACGCCGCGCGCATCCGCGCCACCGGCGTCCCCGTCCACCGGATCAACACGGGCGGCGCGTGCCACCTCGACCCCCACATGATCATCGACGCGCTCAACCGGATGACGCTGCCCCGGCGCACGCTGCTCTTCGTCGAAAACGTCGGCAACCTCGCCTGTCCGGCGCTGTTCGACATCGGAGAGCGGGCGAAGGTGGTGGTGATGAGCGTGACCGAGGGCGAGGACACGCCGCTCAAGCACCCACAGGTGTTCGCGGCGTCGGAGGCGCTGGTGCTGACCAAGGTCGACCTGCTGCCGCACCTGCCGTTCGACGTCGAGCGCTGCGTCGCGCAAGCGCTTCAGGTGAATCGCTCGCTCAAGGTGTTCTTGACGTCTGCGACCACCGGCGAAGGCGTGGCGCACTGGTGCCGCTTCGTGCGCGGCTTCGCTGAGCCGCGCGTGTCGCAGGAGGCGGAGTGGCCGACGCTGTCGTGATCGACGAGTTGGGGACGAAAGCGATCGCCGCGCTGCGGGAGCGCGAGAGAGAAATCGGGGGCTGAAGATGAGCTTCGAGCGCGCGCAGAAGATCGCCGACGCGGTCCTTCTGGAGGGATACCTCCTGTATCCGTACCGGCCGTCGACGAAGAACGACCACCGCTTCACCTTCGGTGTGGTGGCGCCGCGCGCGTTCAGCGAGGCCGGCGGTGGGGAGCGCTGGTCGCTGCAGACGGAGCTCCTGCTCCAGCCGCCGGGGGTGACCGGCGCCGATGTCGTGTGGCTGCGCCTGCGCCACCTGCAGATGCAGCGGCGCACCGTGGAGGCGGCGCTCCCCGAGGGCTTCGTCGAGGTGTCGTCGCTCGACGCCGCCGGCGTGCTTCACGTGCCGTTCGACGAGGCCGTGCTGTGCGAGAGCGACCTCGTCATTCGCGTCGACGACGCGCTGTCTCCCGTGGGCATCGAGCTCGAGTTCGGCGTGGAGGCGGCGCGCACCGAGGAGATGGTCGCGGCGAATGGCGTCGTCCTCGGCCGCATCGTGCGGGAGCGCGAGGCCATCACCGGCTGTGTGCATCTCCAGGCGGAGGAGGTCCCCGCCGGGCGCCCGCTGTTGCGCATGACGCTGCGCGTGGAGAACCACACGCCGTGGCTCGTCGGCTCCGTGCGCCGCGACCGCGCGCTGCGCAAGAGCCTCTTGTCGGCGCACTTGCTCTTGTGGGCGCCGACGACGTCCTTCGTCTCGTCGGCGGAGCCACCCGGCTGGGCCGCGCGCGCGGCGTCGGCGTGCAAGAGCGACGGCCTGTACCCCGTGCTCGTCGGCGAGCGCGACGACCTGTTGCTCGCCACGCCCATCATGCTGCCCGACCGCCCGCAGCTCGCGCTCGAGAGCCCCGGCGACCTCTCCGACGCCACCGAGATCGACGAGCTGCTGGCGCTGCGCGTGCGCACGCTCACCGACCACGACAAGCGCCTGGCCCGTGCGACCGATCCGCGCGCAGCCCGCATCATCGACCACGTCGCCGCGCTCGACGACGCCCGGCTCGAGCGGCTCCACGACGCGCGGCAGGCACCGGGCGTCGACAGCGGGCCGCCCACGGTCCCGCAGAGGGCGGCGACGGTGGGCGGCGCGCGGGTGCCGCCCGAGCTGCAGCCGGGGAGGCACGTGCGGCTGCGCCCCGGCCTCCACCGCGCCGACGCGCAGGACGCCCGGTACGCAGGGAGGACGGCGACCGTGGAGCGGGTGATGCAGGACGGGGACGGCAACGTGCTCCTCGCTGTCACCCTCGACGACGACCCCGCGGGGATCGAGCAGCGCTTCCGCAGACAATTCCACACCTGTCGCATCGATGAAGTCGAGCCGATCGAGCTTGGCGGCCCGGAGGTGGTCCCATGACGGAGCGCGTGCTCGTGGCCGGAATCGGCAACGTGTTCTTTCGTGACGACGGCTTCGGCGTGGAGCTCGCCTGGCGGCTGGCGCCGTGGAAGGAGGGCGGCGTCGCGGTCGTCGACTACGGCATCCGCGAGCTCCACCTCGCCTACGACCTGCTCGAGCCGTGGGACCTCCTCGTCATCCTCGACGCCACGCCGCGAGGGGGGCCGCCCGGGACGCTCTACGCCATCGAGCCGAACGTCGACGCCGCGCGGCCCTCGGACGCCGTCGGCGCCGCCGCCCACGGCAACGACCTGGCGTCGGTGTTCACGGCCGCGCGCGGGCTCGGCGCCGACATCCCGCGGGCGCTCGTCATCGGCTGCGAGCCCGCCGACGTCGGCGCCGGCATCGGCCTGAGCCCGGTCGTCGACAAGGTGATGCCGTCCGCCGTGGAGCTCGTGCACAGCGTGGTGGATTTCAACGCGGCCGCTCCATCCGGTCGCAAAGGGCGGCGGGGATTTTGCCCCCGTGATCCCGCGCGTGGTATCGAGACGGGGTGAGGCCCCGCGTGCTCCTGGTCGTTGCCGGCGGCGTCGCTGCCGTCGTCGCCGCCTACGCGGTGCTGTCTCCTTCGGGACTTCCACAGTTGTGGAACCTGCGCCGCCAGGAAGAGACCCTGCAGGTCCACGTCGACAAGGCGCGCGTCGACAACGCCCGGCTCACCGACGAGGTGAAGGTCCTTCAGGGCGGGGAGCCCGCGAGCAAGATCGTCCTCGAGAAGCACGCGCGCGAGGAGCTCGGGTACGTCCGCGCCGACGAGGTCGTGCTCACCGGCCTCCCCGCGCACGCGCCCGCGGCCGACGGCGCCCCGCCGGCGGCGGCGGCGCCGTGAGCGCGCTCCTGAACGGGACGGACGCATGACCGCGCTGCCGCGGCTCGCCGGCACCATCGGGGATCGGGGGCGCTTCGACGCGTTCGTCGAGGACGCACCGCGCAGGGCGCCGCGGCCGGCCGTGGCTTTGTCCCCGTCGACGGCGCGCGCCCTCGGGCTGTTCGTGCCCCTCGCGTGCGGGATCCTGTGGCTCCTGCGCGTCGACCTCGTCGTCGTGGCCGCGCTCCCCGTGGCGGCGGCGTTCGTCCTCGCGGCGCCGCTGTTGATCGCGCGCGCCACGGGCAAGCGCGCGGTGTGGCCGGACGCCGTCGGCCCGCTGGGCGCCGCCTTCGCCGCCGTGTGCGCCGGCGTCGCCGCCACCGGCGCGGCGTCGCCCTTCTTGCTGCTCGCGCTCGCCGTCGTCGTCGCCGAGGGCGCGCTCGTCCCCGGCCGCCGCCTCGCGGTGGCGCTGCCGTCGTCGGCGGTGGCGCTGTGCGGCGCGCTGTGGGTGTCGGCGGCCGGCCCCGGCGCCCTCGTCGCCGACGCGCTGGTGCTGCTCGGCTTCGGGATGCTCGGGCGCGCGCTCTTCTTCGGCACGCTCAAGGCCGTGCAGCTGCGCGAGGAGGCGCGCGTCGACGGCGAGCTTCTGCGCCTCTACGACGATGCCCGCTTGTTCGGGTTGCTCGGGTCCGCCGAGCCCGACGACGAAGACGCCGCCGACAAGCGCCTCGTCGCACAGACCCTCGCGGTGCGCGACGGCTGCTATCGGCTGCTGCGCCTGGGCGCCCGCGCGCTCTCGCCCGACGCCGCCGGCGTCTACCTCCTCGACGCGCGCGGCAAGGAGCTGGTGCTGAAGGAGCAGCTCGTCGACGTCGAGGGCGCCCTCGTCCCGCGCGTGAGCGCGTCCGCCGGGGCGCTCGGCCTCGCGCTGAAGCGCGCCCAGGCCATCCGCCTGCTCGACGCCGACGGCCCGGCGGTGCAGGTCCACCGTCGCGGCGCCAGGAGCGTGCTGTGCGCCCCGCTGCGCGACGGTGCGCAGATCCGCGGCGTGCTCGTCTTTGATCGGAGCCACGGGGAGCTGTTCACCGACCACGACGAGACCTTCGCGCTCCTGTTGTGCGAGGAGCTGGTCGCGCTGCTGCGAACCGAGCGCGTGCTCGAGCGCCTCGACTTCGAGCACAAGAAGATCGGTCGCATCTTCGGCGCGGCCCGCGCCTTCGGCGGCGTGGTCCGCCTCGACGACGCCATGGAGCACGCGCTGCGCGCGGCCGTCGACCTCTGTCCGTCGGCGAGCGCGGCGGTCCTCGAGATCATGCCCCCCGATGTGCGCACGACCCCCTCGGCCACCACGCTGGTGGGCCCGCCGCCGCCGTCGATGCGCGTGCGGGCGGCCGCCGGTCCGTTGGCCGCGCTGCTCGCCACCGACGACGTCATGACCGTCGACGACCACGCCTGGGCGGGCCGCGCGGTCCTCCAGCGCACGGCGCTGCCGCACGTGAGCCTCGCCGACGCCGGCACCGCCCGAGGCCTGTTCACCGCCGACGACGAGCGGGCGCGCGCGGTCGGCGACCTGCGCGCCATCCCGTTGTTCGCGCAGGGCGAGGCCGTCGCCTGCCTCGTCGTCGTCGTCCCGCCGGGCGAGCGGCTCCGCCCCGCCACCATCGAGTCGCTCGTGGTCGCCGCGGACCTCGCCGGCGTCGCCATCGGCGGCGCCCGCCTGTTCGAGACGGTGCAGCGCCAGGCCACCACCGACGGCCTCACGGGCCTGTTGAACCGCCGCACCCTCGACGAGAAGCTCGCGGAGGCGGTGGCGCGCGCGCGGCGGATGCGGACGCCGCTGTGCACGGTGCTCGTCGACGTAGACCACTTCAAGAGCGTCAACGACACCTACGGTCACGGCACCGGTGACGACGTCCTGCGCGGCATCTCGCGCGCGTTGGCGGAGACCGTACGCACCAGCGACGTCGTCGCCCGCTACGGCGGCGAGGAGCTGTGCGCCGTCCTCGAGGGCACCGACGCGGCCGGCGCCCACCGCCTGGCCGAGCGGATGCGCCTGGCGGTGAAGGGCCTGCGGTTCGACACCGAGAAGGGCCCGGTCTCCGTCACGGCCTCCTTCGGGGTGGGCGTGTTCGCCGGCGGTGACGACGCCCGTGCGCTCCTCGAAAAGGCCGACGCCGGCCTGTACAAAGCGAAGCAATCGGGCCGCGACCGCGTCGTCGCCGGCGGCTGAGCGCCGACGCGGAGCGTCGCCCCACCCGGCCGTTGCGCCGTGAGCGCTTTCCGTGGGATCAAACCCGATATGCAGCAGCGCGCCAAAAAGACGTCGTCGCAGAAGAGCTCCGGTCAGAAGGGGAGCGCCGCCAACAACCGAGGCAAGAAGGTCTTCGTCCTCGACACCAACGTGCTGCTGCACGACCCGCGCGCCATGTTCTCGTTCGAGGACAACGACGTCGTCATCCCCATCTACGTCGTCGAGGAGATCGACTCCTTCAAGAAGGACCTCTCCGAGCTCGGCCGGAACGCGCGTCAGGTCAGCCGCTACCTCGACCAGCTCCGCGACGACGGCTCGCTGGCGCGCGGCGTGAAGCTCGACCGCGGCGGCACCCTGAGGGTGGCCACGACGCACAAGGTGCTTCCGCCCGAGGTCACCACGGACCGCGGGCAGGACAGCAAGATCCTCGCGGTGGCGGCGGAGCTCACCGACCAGCAGCGCCGCAGCAAAGGGCCGCGCGTGGTGTTCATCACCAAGGACACCAACCTGCGCATCCGCGCCGACGCCATCGGCATCTTCACGGAGGACTTCGAGCCCGAGCACATCGTCATCGACGAGCTGTACAAGGGCTGGGAGGAGGTGGACATCGAGGGCCACCTCGTCGACAAGTTCTACGCCGAGGGCGGCCTCGACCTGCCCGACCCGTATCGTCCGCCCAACGAGTACCTGTGCCTCAAGGACAAGGGCAACCCGCAGCGCACGGCGCTCGGGCGCGTGAAGCTCGACGTGCAGAACCTCAAGGCGCGCGTCGAGCCCATCGACGCCTTCAAACAGGGCGTCTGGGGCATCCGCCCGCGCAACCGCGAGCAGTTCTTCGCGCTCGACGCCCTCCTCGACGACAAGATCAAGCTCGTCACTTTGGTGGGCAAGGCGGGCTCGGGCAAGACGCTCATGGCCATCGCCGCGGGCTTGTTGAAGTGCACGGAGGAGAACGTGTTCCAGCGCCTGCTGGTGTCGCGACCCATCTTCCCGCTCGGCAAGGACATCGGTTACCTCCCCGGCGACGTCGAGGAGAAGCTCAACCCGTGGATGCAGCCCATCTTCGACAACGTCGAGTTCCTGATGGGGCTCACGCAGAAAGACAAGAAGCGCGGCCGCTCCTACAAGGAGCTGCTCGACATGGGCATGATGCAGATCGAGCCGCTCACGTACATCCGCGGCCGCAGCATCCCCAACCAGTACATGATCGTGGACGAGGCGCAGAACCTCACGCCCCACGAGGTGAAGACCATCATCTCGCGCGCGGGTGAAGGCACCAAGATCGTGCTCACCGGCGACCCCTACCAGATCGACAACCCCTACGTGGACCAGACCAACAACGGCCTCGTCCACACGGTGAACCGCTTCCGCAGCGAGAAGATCGCCGCCCACGTCACGCTGGTGAAGGGCGAGCGCAGCGAGCTCGCGGAGATCGCGGCGAACGTCCTGTAGCTCCGTCGGCGGCTGACGACGAGCAGCGTCGTGCACGACGAGGGCGTCCTTGCATAGGAGGCCTGCGCCTTTTCGACGACGATCGGGGATCGGCGGCGGAGGTGTCGCGCGTAGGCGTCTCGCAGGAGCGGGATGCAAGCGCTTGCGCCGAGGTCGTTGGGTGTGCTCGTTGCTGCGATGATGAGCGCAGGCGCCGGCGGGTGTGCGTACGAGCTCGGCTGCACGGCCGACGCCGACTGCCCCGGTGACGAGTCGTGTTTCCGCGCGCGCTGCGCCGTCGTCGTCGAGGTCGAGGGCGAGGGCGAGGGCGAAGGCGAAGGAGAAGGCGAAGGCGAAGGAGAAGGCGAAGGAGAGGGCGAAGGAGAAGGCGAAGGAGAGGGCGAAGGAGAGGGCGAAGGAGAGGGCGAGGGCGAGGGCGAGGGCGAAGGCGAAGGCGAAGGAGAGGGAGAGGGCGAAGGAGAGGGCGAGGGCGAAGGAGAGGGCGACCCGTGCGGCAACGGCGCCTTCGACGGCGGCGAAGAGTGCGACGACGGCAACACCGCCGACGGCGACGGCTGCAGCGCCGCGTGCGTCGTCGAGGACCACTTCGCCTGCCGCGGGCAACCGAGCGTGTGCGACGGCGTCTGCGGCGACGGCTTCATCGTGGGCGCGGAGACCTGCGACGACCAGAACGCGAGCCCGGCCGACGGCTGTGACGCGTGCGCCGTGAGCGCGGGCTTTCGCTGCGTGGGAGCGCCGAGCGCGTGCTTTCCGGACTTCGCCTTCCCCGTCACCGGCGTCGACACCACCGCGCTCACGCCGCACGGCGCGCTTCACATCACCTGCAACACGCGGCTCGACACGACGGACGCGCAGCCGACGTTCAGCAACGCGTCCTGCGTCGACGGCTTCGACCCCGCGAGCGTCACCGACGCCGCGGACGGCAGCATGACCATCGCGGTCACCGGCCTCGTCATCGACGGCTCCCGCACGCTCACCATCGAGGGCACGCGCGCGCTCACCTTCGCAGTCTTCGGCGACGCGAGCATCGCCGGCGTCGTCACGGCGCCGGGGAGCTCGAACGGCGCGGGCCCGGGGGCGCGCGCGGCCGGCGACGCCGCCTGCACCGCCGGCGCCGGCGGGAACCATAACAACGGCGGCGGCGGGGGCGGCGGGGGCGGCTTCGGCACGACCGGCGGCGACGGCGGCCAGGGCAACGGCGGCGGCTCCGCGTCCGGCGGCGCAGCGTTCGCCGCGGGCGCGCTCCGCCTCGGCGGCTGCCCCGGCGGCGACGGCGGCTCAGACGGCAACGCGAACGGCGGCGGCGGCGGGGGCGGCGGGGGCGCCCTGCAGCTCGCGGTCGCGGGCGCGCTCGTCGTCACCGGCAGCGTGGGCGCGCCCGGCGCGGGCGGGGGCGGCTCGTCGACGCAATCGAGCAAGCACGCGGGCGGCGCCGGCGGCGGCTCCGGCGGCCTCGTGCGCATCGAGGCGGACTCCGTGGACGTCTCCGGCCACATCACGGCCAACGGCGGCGGCGGCGGCTCCGGACGCGACGCCGGCGGAAACGGCGGGCGCGACGGCAACGACGGCTCCGCCACCAACACCAACGCCGCGAGCGGCGCGACCAGCGGGACCGACGGGGGCGACGGCGCTTCCACCAGCGATGCCGGCGACGGTCAGGACGGCGGCTCGTCGAACGGCGCCGGCGGCGGTGGCGGCGGCGCCGGCGTGCTCGACGTCGCGTCGCACACCACGTGCACGCTGGACCCGACGCGGATCAGCCCGCCGGCCGCCTGCCGCACGATCCCCTGAGGGAGCGGCCGCGTTCAAGTGCGACCGGAGGGAGCGGCCGCGTTCAAGTGCGACCGGAGGGAGCGGCCGCGTTCAAGTGCGCCGCGCGCTGTGGGCGGGGCGAGGATTTCCGTGAGGTGACCCTTGCAGCGGCGAGGTCCTTCCCCGCAGGGCGCCCGCCACCGGCACCTTGGCGGCGTTGCTTGCGGCCCGTCTCGGCGCGAAGAGAACCTGGGCGCCCGCAGGGGAAGGGCCTCGCCGCCGGATCAGGCGGCGCGGCCCGTCCCTCTCGGGCGGCGTTCAATTGCCCTTCGGCGGGAAGTTGCCCTTCCTGATCGACTCCATCAGCTTCTTGCGGACGTCCGGGGGCAGCTTGTCCATGCCGGGGATCATGCCGCCGCCGCCCATCATCCCCGCAGGAGGCGTGGGTGGCTTCTTGAAGAGGTCGTCGGGCTTGTCGAGGCGGTTGCGGGTGAAGGCCGCGACGACGTAGGTGAGGTCGTCGACGCCGCCCTTGGCGTAATACTCGCGCGGCTTGGCGTCCTTCTTGGCGTCGTCACCGAGCGCCACCGGCTCGCCGAAGCGCAGCACCTGCTTCTTGCCGCCTTTGAGGTCGATCTCGACGACCGGCGAGGGCCTGGCCATCGCGGTCTTGGGCGCGTCGTCGGCGAGGTGCGTGGCGCGCGTGCGCAACAAGCTCCCGACCTGCATCCCGATCTGCGACGCGTCGAAGCCGTCGGGCGCCTTCTTGGGCTCCACGAGCTTCCACGCGGTGCCGTCCTTCTTCACCACCAGCGTGCCCTGCGAGCCCTTGAAGGTGACCTTCTCGATGTTCGCGATGTCGGCGTCGACGAGCGTCATCTCGCGCATGTCGTCGAGCGTGCGGTTGAGCTGCTTGGCGCTGTAGCTCGCCACCAGGTAGACCTGAGGGTCGCCGTCGAGCTTCACGTAGACGCGCTTCTTGTCGTCTTCCTTGCCGACGTTGATGACGACGCTCTTGCCGTCCTTGGTGGTGAGCTCCACCTTGGTGTGCGCGCCGGCGAGGCCGGCGTCGGCGTCGCTCACGCCGTCGGCGAAGTCCTGCGCGCGCAGCGTGGCGACGGCCGACGCCACCCGCGACAGTTGCGACTTGTCGAGGCGGAAGCCCGCGGGCAGCGACGAAGGCTCGACGAGGCTCCACTCGGGCCGCGGCGGCGGCGGTGGCGGACCCGCGTCGGGCGTGTCCGGCGCCGGCGGCGCCGGCGGGGTCTTGGCCTCGACCACGACCTTCTGTCCGTCGGCGGACGTGGTGGCGACGCGGGTGATGTCGTCGAGCTTGACGTCGACGATGGCCTTCTTGCGCCAGCCGCTCACGTCCTTCTTGATGATGCTGCCGAGGCGCCCCTTGGCGACGTAGACGTCGCTGGAGCCCGCCTTGCGCACGGTGCTCCCGCCGCCCTTGGCCGGCCGGCCGAACACGAGGTCGAGCGCCTTGCCCTCCTTGGTCGAGACGACCACCACCGTGCCCTGGGCGTCGTCGATGTCGAAGTCGGCGAGCTTGTCTTTCTTGTTGGAGATGAGGTCGCCGGTGGCAAAGTCGTCGACCGCGTCGAGCACCATCTTCATCTGGGCGTCGTCGGCGGCGTACTTCTTGTCGGCGGCGACGCCGTCGTAGACCTTCCAGCTCTCGCCGTCCTTCTCGAGCACCACCTTGCGGGCCGGCGCGTTGGACGCGGGGCCGGCGTCGGCCGCGTCGCCCGGCGTGGGCGCGGGCATGGTGACGTCGATCTTGGTGACGGCGTCTTTGTCGATCTTTTCGACTTTGAGCTCCTTGACGCCCTCTTTCGCCTCCTTGCCCTGCTGCCCGATGACGATGAACAGCAGCACCACGAAGACGATGAGGGCGATGACGAGCCCGATGCCTCCGTTCTTGCTCACACTGCACCTCCGGCCGCGCTCATCAGGCGGCGACGACGCGCCTCACGCAGGCGCCAGCGAACGATGCCCACGATCACGAGGAGCAGGGGCACCCCGATGACGTTTCCGTACTTCACGCCGTTGCGCGCCCCGTCCGACAGATCGGGCGCGAACGGCGCCTCGGACTGGCCGCGCGTGCGCATCTCGAGGAGCTTCTTGTCGAGCGACAGCCAGTCGACCATGTTGAGCACGAGCGCGGCGTTCTGCGGCCCCATCACCTGCGGGCTGAAGATGGACGAGGTGCCGGCGACGACGACGCGCGCCTCGTTCTCGCTGCTCTTTCCCTGCTCGGCGTACGACGGGAGCTGGCCCCGGGCCTGCGCGATGAGCGTGTAGGGGCCGGTGAAGCCGACGTCGGCGGAGCCCCAGTCACGGCGCGGGTTGAGGTTCTCCGGCGAGGCGTCCTCGAGCCAGCTCTTGGCCGACGACCTGGCCAGCGGCTTCACGTCGAGGCCCGCGATGTCCTTCTTGGGGAACAGGGGCGTCGGGAACGGCAGCGTGATGTCCGTGATGCCCTTGGTCATGGGGCTGTCGCCCTCGAGCGCCTTGGGCATGGGGATGAACGGGTACTTGAGCGGCATGGCGATGACCATGAAGCCGCGCTTCTCCTGCACGTTGAGGCTGGCGCACTCGACGTCGCCCACGAGCTGGGAGCCGAGGTCGACGCCGTAGGCCGAGACGAGCGCGTCGAGGTTCTCGCCGTTCGGCGTCGGCTGGAAGGTCTTGAAGTCGATGATGTCCTTGTCGAGGAAGAAGCCCGCCGACTTGCCCTTCATCATCCAGGCGTCGATGGCCTTCATCTCGTCCTCGGTGTACGGCTTGGTGGGGCCGATGACGAGGAGCGTGTCGATGTCGTCAGGCACCGGGTTGGTGCCGAGGTTCACCGCCTTGACCTCGTAGTTGGGCTTCAACAGTTGGGTGAACTTGGAGAGGTCGTGCCCCTGGTCCTCGGGCGACGACGCCTCGAGCGCGGGCTCGCCGTGGCCCTGCACGATGCCGATGACGGGCGTCTTCTTGCGCACCATCTTGCGGATCATGGTGGTGAGGTCGTACTCGAGCGTGGTGGTGTCCTGCACCACGGGGATGGCGTCCTTGTCCTCGCCGTAGCGGATGGCCAGGCCCATGTACGCGCGCTTGGTCTGCGCCTGGTCCTCCTCGAAGACGCGCACCTCGACGGGTTGGATGCCGAGCCCCTCGAGCTCCGTCTCCACCGAGGTCTTCTCGCGGACGGCGCGGCCGAAGATGTCGTGCTTGACGTCCTTCTTCTTCTCCTTGTCCTCGTCCGTCTCCTGGCTCTGCGGGTCGATGAACTCGAAGGAGAGGTTGCCGTGTGACGCCGCGCGGTACTCCTCGAGGAGGTCCTTGAGGTAGCGCGCGTTGTCCGAGAACGGCGGCGGCAGGTTCTCCGTGAAGTACGCGGTGACCTTCACGGGGTTTTCGAGGTCCTTGAGCGTGTCGCGCGTGGCGTCGGACAGCGTGAAGGCCTTGTCGTGCGTGAGGTCGAGCCGCGTGAACAGCCCGATGGACACGACGTTCAACAGGATGAGGGAGCCCGCGATGAGCAGGGCGAATGCGGATTTCTGCATGATTACTGCCTCACCGACGCCAACTGGCGCGTGGTTCCGATCAGCCCGATCGCGGTGACGGTGATGTAATAGAAGAGGTCGCGCGTATCGATGACGCCGCGGGCGATGTTCTCGAAGTGGTAGTTGACGCTGAGGTACTGCGCGATGCCCGCGAGGGACTCCGGCAGCACGATGGCGATGCGGTCCGGGATCCACAGCGCGAAGCAGAGCGCCAGGCCGACGATGAACCCGACGATCTGGTTCTTGTTCATGGCGGAGGCCCACATGCCCCACGCGAGGAACGACGACGCCATCAGCATCACCCCGACGTAGCCGCCGATGACGGGGCCCCAGTCGAAGGTGACGCCCGGCGCCGTGACCGCCACGAGGCTGAACGGGTAGGGAAGCGTGAACAGCATGGCCACGCCGACGGTGGCGAGCGCGGCGAGGAACTTGCCCGCCACCACCTCCCACTCCTTCACCGGCAACGTCATCAGCATCTCGAGCGTGCCGCTTTTGCGCTCCTCGGCGATGAGCCGCATGGTGATGGCGGGCGCGAGGAACAGGAACAGCACGGGCGCGAGCCCGAAGAACCCGCGCATGCTGGCCTTGCCCACGATGAACAGGCCCGAGAAGAAGAAGAAGAGGTAGCCGGCGGCCGCGAGGAAGACGCCGAGCACGATGTACGCGATGGGCGCGTTGAAGAACGCAGCCAGCTCTCGCCTGGCGATGCGCAACGTATGGCTCATGACTTGGCCTCCGCCTTCTCGTGGGTGGTGAGCTTGCGGAACGTCTCCTCGAGAGACATCGAACGGTGCTCGAGGCCGAGCAGCACGAGCTTGTTGTCGACGACGGTGTCGAACAGCTTGCGCCTCAGGTCGATCTTGCCCTTCACCGCGAGGGACAACGCGAGCGCGCCCTTCTCCGACGACGGCCGCTCGATGACCTTCTCGACGCCCTCGAGCTTGAGCACGTCCTTGACGTCGGCGAAGGCGACGGGGCCGTCCCTGCCGGTGACGATGAGGTCGACGGTGCCGCCCTCGGCGGCGAGCGAGTCGGGGGCGCCGTCGGCGACGATCTTGCCCTCGTTGATGATGACCGCGCGCGTGCACATGTGCTGCACCTCGGGCAGCACGTGGGTGGAGAGGATGACGGTCTTCTCCTTGCCCAGCTCGCGAATCAGGTTGCGAATCTCGACGACCTGGTTCGGGTCGAGGCCGGTGGTGGGCTCGTCGAGGATGAGCAGGTCGGGGTCGTGCAGGATGGCCTGGGCGAGACCCACGCGCTGCCGGAAGCCCTTGGAGAGCTCGCCGATGTCCTTGCCGCGCACCGTGCCGAGGCCGCAGCGCTCGACGGCGACGTCGATGGCGTGCGCCTTCTTGTCCGCGGGGACGTCGCGCATGTCGGCGACGTAGCCGAGGAGCTCGTCGACCATCATCTCCTCGTAGAGCGGGTTGTTCTCCGGGAGGTAGCCGACGTGCTTGCGCGCCTCGACGGGATCGTCGGTCACGGAGACGCCCGCGACCTTGACGCTCCCGGCGGTGCGCTCCACGTACCCGGTGAGGATCTTCATCGTCGTCGACTTCCCCGCGCCGTTGGGCCCGAGAAAACCGACGACCTGCCCTTTGGGAACCTCGAAGCTGATTCCGCGCAAAGCCTCGGTGGGCCCGTAGCGCTTCGTCAGTCCCTCGATGGCGATCATCGGACCGTCCATGCAAACCTCCGCATCGTCGTTTCCGCGCGGAATCTGCGCGCGGTCCACGACGTCGTCAAGAGCGAAGGTTCGGTCCTTTCTTATTCCCGGGAGCGGCGGGATCCGCCGGCGTCAGCGAAGAGTCTGCGTGCTCTCGAAGACAATGGCGCCGGTGCGGGCGTTGTAGAGGCGAATTGCCTCGACCTCGAACATCACGCCCTTCACCGTCTTGCGGCCGCCGCTCATCTGCCATGTCCTGCCGAACTTGCCGACGATCTGGATGCCCGCCATTCCGGTGGTGGTGAGGCGGCGCAGGTCGAGGTCCGTGAGCTCGTCGGGGCTGGTGCCGTCGATCGGCCGCTTCTTCATGACCACGTTGCCGTCCCCGGAGATCTTCTGCGGGCGGCCGACGGTGAGCGCGAGCCCGTTGCCCACGTCGTACAGCGGCGCCCACACGAAGCGCGCCTTGCCGTGCGGCCTCCCGCCCCAGCTCAACAGGCGGTCGTAGCCCGAGCCGAGGTCGAGCGAGACGAGCCTCCCCTTGACCTTCTCCTTGAGGTCCTTGGTGTTCTCGAGGCACTCCCCGTTGACCGCCCCGCCCCCTGCGTCGCACGCGCCCACGAGCGCTGCGATGGCCTTGGCCGGGTGATCGAGCTCGAGCGCCTGCTTCTTGAGCGAGTCGAACGACGCGCCGCCGGCGGCCACGAAGAGGGCGAGGGCGATGTGGTGCATCCATCGATGCTAACCGAGGCCCGCCCGCCACGGCGGCCGCGAGACACGCGGGCTCGCCGCGGGGAGCGCGCCCGCCGTCTCATCGCGCGGGCGGATCGGCGCCGGGCGCGATGAGACGGGTGAGAAAGCGGGGCGCCCACCAGTTCCAATCGCCGAGCAGGTGCATGGTGGCCGGCACCAGCAGGGTGCGGACCACGGCGGCGTCGAGGAACACCGCCACCGCGATGCCCACGGCGAGAGTCTTGATGAGCACGAGGTGCGACGTGGCGAAGCACATGACCACGACGACGAGCAGCAGCGCCGCGCTCGTGATCAAGCGGCCGGTGCGGGCGAGGCCGCGGGAGACGGCGCGGCCGTTGTCGCCGCCCTTCACGTACTCCTCGCGCACGCGCGACAGGAGCAGCACCTCGTAGTCCATGCTCAAGCCGAACACGATGGCGAACATCAGCACCGGGACGCTCGACTCCGTGGTGCCGAGCGGCTCATAGGAGAACAGCGAGGACAGCCGGCCGTCCTGGAACACCCACACGATGGCCCCGAAGCTCGCCGTCAACGACAAGAGGTTCATGACGATGGCCTTGAGCGGCAGCACCACGGAGCCGAAGACGAAGAACAGCACGAGCGCCATGGTCACCGCGATGAACGCGACCATCGACGGCGTGTGCGCGCGCAGCGCGTGGCGCACGTCGAGGACCCACGCGCTCTGGCCGCCGACGAGCACGTGCGTCCCCGGCGGCGGCGTCACCGCGCGCAGCGCCGTGACCTGCGCGAGCGCGCGATCGTCGTCGACGGCGAAGCGCGACACGGCCGCGAGGCGTGCGGTGTCGCCGGAGACGAAGAGCGCGCGGGCCGCGCGTGAGGCGTCGTCGCCGGCGGCGAGCATGCGCGCGGCCTGGTCGGGGGCGCCGGGGAACACCGATTGCGGGCCCGCCACCTCGGCGACGCCCGGGACCGCGGCGAGGCGGTCGCCGTAGTCGATGAGCGCGCGGATGCCCCTCTCGTCGAAGGAGGCGCCGTCGTCGCGCACCACGAGGACCTCGTGGGGCGTGGTGAGGTGCGCGAGGAAGTCGTCGTCGATGATGGCCTGCGTGGCGCGCGCGCCGTCGCCGCGGGGCAGGGCGCGGGCGTCGGCGATGGAGGGCGCGAGCCGCAGGAAGGGGACGGCGCAGACACCGAGCGCGAGGACGACGACGACGCACACCGCCAGCGGCCGGCGGGTGACGAAGGAGGCCAGGCGGTGCCAGGGCCCCGCGTCCTCCTTGAGCTCGTCGGGGAGCGGCAGGCCGAAGGGGATGCGCAGCGCGTTCACGCGCGACCCCAGAACGACCAGCAAGGCGGGCAGCAGCGTGATGGCGAGCGCGACGGTGGCGAGGGTGACGGCGATGCCGCCGACGGCCACGCTGCGCAGCACGCCGTGGGGAAACATGAACAGGCCGCAGAGCGACACGGCGACGGTGGTGCCGGAGAAGGCCACCGCGCGGCCCGCGGTGGACATGGCGCGGGCGACGGCGATGGCCGTGCGTCGCCGGTCCGGGCGCGCCTTGGTGCCGAGCTCCTCGCGAAAGCGCATGAGCACGAACAGCGAGTAGTCGATGGCGAGGCCGAGGCCGAGGATGGTGGCGACGTTGGCGGCGAAGATGGTGACGTCGCTGACGGCGTGAAGCGCGCGCAAGATGGCGAGCGACATGGCGACGGCGACGCTCCCGATGATGACCGGGAGCGCCGCGCTCACCACGCTGCGAAACAGGAGCAGGAGCAAGACCAGCGTGAGCGGGAGCGCGAACAGCTCGGCGCGCCGCAGGTCGTGCTCGACGGTGGAGGTGATGCCCTCGAAGACGGGCGCGTACCCGCCGAAGCCGACCTCGAAGCCCTCGGCGGAGAACAGCGGCTTGAGGCGGTCGGCCGCGCGCACCTTCTCGACGTCGGGGCCGTTGAGCGTGACCAGGGCGACGGTGCGCGTGCGGTCGCGCGAGACCAGCCAGGGCGCGCCCGTCGAGTAGAAGCTCACGACGCGGGCGACGGCGGGGTCGGCCTCGGCGCGCGCGAGCGCGGGGACCACGCTCGACCACGCGGCGACGTCGTCGACGGTGCCGGGGCCGTCGGGCCCGGGCTTGGCCGTGTAGAGCACCACGAGGTCGCCCGCGACGAACTTGCGCGAGAGCTTGGCAGCGATGGAGCTCTCGGCGGAGGGGTCGCGAAAGCCGCCCGGCTGCAGCTCGTGGAGCACGCCGGCGCCGTAGGCTGCCGCGAGCGGGACGACGAGCGCATACGCGGCGATGACGGCGAACTTCGCGCGGATCACGAGCCGGCCGATCGTCGACAACACGCTCCGCGTGTAGCACGCCTGCGCCGCCCGTCGATGCCGCCGTTCGGCGCTACTTCAGGCCGTACATCGCGCGGAGCCCCTTCGCGCCGGGCGTGCGGACGTCGTGGATCCGCCAGCCGCCCGCGAGCGCGACGAGGTCGATGAGCACCGTGGTGGGCGAGCCGAAGTTCTTGAAGCGCACGGTGGCCGTCGCCGTGTCGCTGCCGTGCATGTCGACGTCGACGGTGACGCCTTCGAGGCTCCAGTCCTGTGCGTTCGCGAACGGATCGAACTCGAGGAGCGGCGCCTCCATCCTCTTGCGCGCCGCGGCGCTGTCGTCGGCGACGGCCTTGGCGAGCTCGGGCGCCAGCAGCTTGTCGCCGGCGTCGACGAGCGACACACCGCCGTCGCCGTTCGGGCGGTAGCGCGCGTAGATGCCCTGGACGAACACCTTGGCGTCGCTCTCGGGCGAGCCGCGTGACAGCGGCACGTCGACCTCGTGCGTGCCCGCTTGCAGGCCGAGCGCGGCACAGTCGGCGGCGGCGGCGCAACTGCAGGTGGTCTTTTCGTGCGCGAGGAAGCCGTGCGCGGCTTTGTCGCGGGACACGCGCGTGACCTCGACGCCGCCGCTGCAGCCCGTCTCGGACGCGATGGCGTGCGGGCCCTTGCCCTCGGCGACGACGCGAAACATGCCGGGGCGGGCGTCGAGCACCTGCAGCGTCTCGCGCCAGGCCTCGGGCGCCACCACCACGGCGACGACGCCGCTGCCGGGCGCGGTGGGGACGAGGCCGAGGAACACGGGGTCGTGATCGCAGGCGTCGCCGACGCACTTCCCGTCGATGTCGCGCTCGACGGGGAAGCCGTCGGCCTTGGTGATCATCGTGGCGCGCCCGTCGACCGACGTGGACACGATGATGAGGCCGGCGACGTCGTGGATCTTCGCCGGCGTCTTCTTCCCGGTGGCCCACGCGGCCACGTCGAAGGGCGGGTCGGTGAGGTGGAGGGCGAAGCCGTAGACGGTGCCGCCGTGGACGTCCTGGCTGTCGACGCGATCGATGAAGCCGACCTTGCCGTTCCTCTCGACGGGCGCGATCACGCGCAGCTTCTTGCCGAAGCGGTCGATGCTCTTCACGTGCGCGTGGGGCCAAAGCCCGGCGACGGCGTCCCACGCGTCGCCGCCGGCGAGCGCGGGCGCGGCCCCGAGGGTGGTCGCGCACAGCAGAGCGGCGAGGGAGAGCGGGCGGCGCATGCGCCGATGCTACCCGAAGCGGGACGTCGTCACGCGCTCGACTCGAGCACCGCGACGAAGAAGCCGTCGGTGCCCTCGACGTGCGGCAGCAGCAGCCGGCGCTCGACGAGGTGGAAGGCGCCGGCGGCGACGGACGCCAGGAACGCCTCGACCACGGCGTCGTTTTCTTCACGCAGCACCGTGCAGGTCGCGTAGACGAGCCGGCCGCCGGGCCGCAGGAGCGCCGCGGCCTCGTCGAGGATCGCGCGCTGCAGCCGGGCCTGGCGGGGCACCTCGGCGGCGAGGTCGAGGGAGAAGCGCAGGTCGGGCGAGCGGCGCAGCGTGCCCACGGAGGAGCACGGGGCGTCGACGAGGACGACGTCGGCGCTCCCGGGCGGCGGCAGGCCCTCGCGCACACAGGTGACGCCGGCGCGCGTGAGGCGCGGCTTCATGTCGGCGAGCGCGCGCGCGCTCACGTCGTGGACGTGGAGCGCGCCGCGGTTGTCCATCAGCGCGGCGAGCGCCAGCGTCTTGCCGCCGCGGCCGGCGCAGAGATCGACGACGACGTCGCCGGGCGCCGGCGCGCAGGCCAGCGCCACGAGCTGCGAGCCCTCGTCCTGCACCTCGAAGAGCCCCGCCCGCCACGCCTTCGAGCCGAAGAGGTTCGCCCGCCCCTCCACACGCACCCCGTGGGGCGCGCGCCCGGGCGACGTGCGGATGCCCTCGGCGGCGAGCGCCTCGACGAGCCCTTCGCGCGTGATCTTCAAGGTGTTCGCCCGCAGAAAGCGCGGGCCCGGCGCGTTGCTCGCCCGGAGGAACGCGTCTGCGCCTTCGAGGCCCAGCGAGTCCACCAGCGCGTCGACGAGAGGCCGCGGGCAGCTCCGCTCCACGCACATGCGCTCGCGCGGATCCGCGGGCCACTCGACGTCCACGGGCGCGCCTTCCTCCTCGAAGCGCAGGTAGGCGTCGATGAGGGCGTCGGCGTCGCCGGCCCCCGCGAGGAAGCCCAGGCGCGCGCGCAGCACGCACACGCCGTAGACCCGCCGCGCGACGCGCCCGCGGCCGCGGTCGTCGAGCCCCGGCAGCGCGCGCAGCACCTCGGGCACCACGTCCTCCGCCCGCGCGCCCGCGAGGACCTGGGCGACGGCGTCGACGGTGGCGGTGGCCTCCTCACTCACGGCGTGGCTCTCCTCGAGCGGCGGAAAAAAAGAGGGGCGCCGAAGCGCCCCCCGCTCATGGCCGAATGGCCCGTGGGCTCAACCCGCGGGGCCGGCGTAGCGCGCGTCGCCGAGCGCGAGCATGGGCGAGAAGATGAAGCCCAGGAACGCGAGGCCGATGCCGAAGCCGGCGCTCTTGCCGAACGACTTGGCCAGCGAGATGGCGACCAGGATGCCGGCGATGGCGTTCACGCCGGGGATGAGGAACAGCACGATCCACCACAGCGGCTTGCCGACGATCTTGAGCATCACGACGAGGTTGTAGATCGGGATGATCACGGCCCAGCCGGGCTGGTTCGCCTTGGTGAAGATGGTCCAGCCGCAGTACAGGTAGAAGGCGCAGATCGCCAAGCTGATCAGGCCGCTGATGATTCCGCCCATGTGGAGACTCCTTTGAAGGGAGCGCGGACCGTCGTCGACCCGCCGAAATGTGTCAAGTTGCCCGCGTCACGCCGCGGGTGCCCGTCCCGACGGTCGAAGTGGGGCCCGATGCGCAGTTCCGCGGGCGCAATCAAGATGCTAGCCCGCCCGGATGCGCTCCCTCTCCCTCGTCGCCACGGCGGCTTCTCTCATGGCTCTCGTCACGGCGTGTCCCGCGTCACCGGGTGGTTCGTCCTCCGGCGCGGTGAAAGCCCAAAACGAGCCCGGCGACGTGATCGCCAAGGTCGGCGACGCCACCATCACCGTCGAGCAACTCCAAAAGCGGCTCGATCAGCAGAGCCCCTTCGTCCGCGTGCGCTACACGGACCCCGCGAAGAAGAAGGAGTTCCTCGACAGCCAGGTGCGCTTCGAGGTGCTCGCGCAGGAGGCCATCGCGCGGGGCATGGACAAGGACCCCGAGGTGCAGGACGCCATCAAGAAGATCATCGTGCAGAAGCTCACGCGCGACGAGTTCGACAACCGCGTGAAGCTCAAGGACGTCAACGACGACGACCTCAAGAAGTACTTCGACGCGCACCAGGCCGACTACCAGAAGCCCGAGATGGTCCGCGCCAGCGACATCGCCGTCGCCTTCGGCAGCGACAAGGCCGCGGCCAGGAAGAAGGCGGAGGAGGCGCAGAAGAAGGCGGCGGACAAGGCAAAGATCGAGGACCGGAACCACTTCAAGGACCTCGTCGCGCAGTACTCCACCGACGACAACAGCAAGCGCGCCGGCGGCGACCTCCGCTACCTGACGGCCGCCGAGGTGGAGGAGCGCTTCGGCAGCCCCGCCAAGGCGTGGCTGTTCGGCGCGGAGACCATCAACGAGGTCTCGCCCGTCATCGAGGGCAAGGACGGCGCGTGGCACGTGTTCAAGCGCACCGCCAGGCGCAAGGAGATCGTGCGCACCTTCGAGCAGGTGAAAAACCAGATCAAGAACGTGGTGTTCCGCGAGAAGCGCACCGAGGCGTTCAACCAGTACGTCGACGACCTCAAGAAGAAGCACGGCGTCACCGTGTTCGACACCAAGCTCGGCAAGCTCAAGGTGAACGCGCAGATGCCGCCGGGCATGAACCCGCACTCCATGGGCCACGGCGGGTTCCCGCCGCCGCCGCCGATGGAGGAGGAGGCCGAGCATTCGCAGACGCCGAACCCGGCGGATGAGGGCGGCGAGGGCAAGCCGTGATGCGGCGCGCTCTCGTCGCCACCGTCGCGGCGGCGGCGCTCGCCGGCGCCGGCTGCCCGTCGGATCCGCGCGACCAGCAGAAGAGCCCGGTGGTGGCGCGCGTCGGGTCGCAGGAGATCCTCGCGAGCGAGCTCGTCAACGCGCTCTCCCGTCACGGCACCGCGCGCGTCACGGACGCCACCGGCAGGAACGTCGTGGCGCGCGCCATCCTCGACGAGATGATCACCGACCGGCTGTTGCTCCAGGCCGCCGACAAGGCCGGCATCACCGTGCGCGACGACGACGTCGACCGCGAGCTGCGCAGCCGCGCCGAGGGCTACCCGGCGGACTCGTTCGAGCGCTTGCTCATCGCCGAGCAGCTCACGCCCGCCGACTTCCGCGACAAGGTGAAGGACCGGTTGATCGAGGACGCGCTGCTGCGCGCCAGGCTCGCCCAAGCGCCCGCCATCACGGAGGCCGACCTGCACGCGCGCTTCGACAAGGAGCTCAAGGACCAGAAGGTGACCGAGAAGGTGCGCGCGCGGCAGATCCTGGTGCGCACGTCCGAAGAGGCCTCGCACATCCTCGACTTGCTCCACCATCGCAAGATCACGTTCGAGGCGGCGGCGCAGCGCTACTCCACGGCTCCGGACGCGGAGCAGGGGGGCGATCTCGGCTGGTTCGGCAAGGGCGAGATGCCCGACATCTTCGACGTCTGCTTCAACCTCGAAAAGGGCGTCGTGTCCGACGTGGTCCCCAGCGACTACGGCTTTCACATCTTCCAGATCGTCAGATCGCCGCGAGGAGCACCCCGAGACGTTCAAGGCGGCCCGGGACCGCCTCGAAGAGGAGATCATGCGCGAGCGACAGGACGAGGCGTACCAGAAGCTCATCGGCGAGCTGAAGCTCGAGACGCCGGTGAAGATCGACGACGCCGCCGTCGCCCACGTCGTGTCCCTGCTCCCGTCGGCGCCGGCCATGCCCGCGGAGAGCGCGCCCGAGGACGCGTCGGCCCGCGCGCTCGACTCGCTGCCGTCCGCCATCGATCCCATCCCGCCCGTGCCGCGCGCCAAGGAAGACTGAAGATGTCGTTTGCCCTCGCCGTCACCCTCGCCGCCGCCACCGTCGGCGCGGCTCCCACCGCCGCGGCCGACGCCGGGGCGAAGGATCAAAAGCAGAGCGACGGCGTCGTCATCGATCGCATCGCAGCCGTGGTGAACAAGGACATCGTGTTGCAGTCCGAGGTCGAGACCATGCTCGACCAGATGATGCAGGCGGATCCGGTGCCGCCCGGCGCCGACGTCGACAAGGCCCGGGCAGCGCGCAAAAACGAGATCCTCGACACCCTCATCGCCGAGAAGCTCCTCGACCAGGAGGTGAAGAAGCTGCGCATCGACGTCACCGACGCCGAGGTCGACCGCGTGGTGCAGGGCACCATGCAGGAGCACCACCTCGACATGGACAAGCTGAAGATCGCGCTGGCGCGGCAGGGGCTCACGCTCCCCGAGTACCGCGAGGGGCTCAAGAAGCAGCTCACCAAGATGAAGATCATCCAGCTCAAGGTGAAGAGCCGCGTGCAGGTCACCGACCAGGACGTGAAGGCCAAGCTCGCCCAGGAAAAGACGCTCAGCTCGCTCGACTTCCAGGTGCACGCGCACCACATCCTCTTCCTCGTGCCCAAGGGCACCGACGACAAGCCGGCCCTGAAGAAGGCGCTCGCCGCCAAGGCGCGCATCGACGGCGGGGAACCCTTCGAGAAGGTGGCCAAGGAGGTCAGCGAAGATCCCGGCAGCAAGGATCGCGGCGGCGACCTCGGCGTCTTCGCCCGCGGCGAGATGGTGCCGGCCTTCGAGCACGCCGCGTTCACCGCGACGCCGGGCAAGGTGATCGGCCCCGTGCGCACCCCGTTCGGGTGGCACCTCATCCGCGTCGACAAGCGCATCCCCGTCGAGGTCAAGAGCGACGAGGCAGCCCTCGAGGACATCCGCAAGAAGCTGTTCGAAAACGAGGTGGAGCAGCAGTTCCAGCGCTACGTCGAAGAGCTCAAGCGCGACGCCCACATCGAAAAGCGCATCTGATGGAGATCGACGCCTGGCGCGAGCGCTGGCAGGAGGGGCGCATCAGCTTTCACGAGGGAAAGCCGAACGCGCTCCTCGAGGCGCACGTCGACCTCCTGCAGGGGCGCAAGCGTGTCCTCGTCCCGCTCTCGGGCAAGTCCGTCGACCTCGTGTTCCTCGCGCGGCACGTCGAGGCCGTCGCCGGCGTCGAGGGCGTGGACCTCGCCTGCAGCCACTTCTTCGCCGACCACGACAGCGAGCCCGTCGTGGAGAGCGCGCCCCCGTTCCGGCGCTTCCGGGCTGCGGCGCCGGGCGCGCCGCTCGAGCGCATCGAGCTGTTCTGCGGAGACTTCTTCGAGGCCACGCGCGAGCGCGTTGGCGCGGTCGACGCCGTCTACGATCGCGCGGCGCTCATCGCCGTCGAGCCCGCGCTGCGCGCCCGCTACGTCGACGTCGTCCGCCGCCTCTTGCTGCCGGGCGCGCGCGTCCTGCTGGTGGCGCCGTCGTACGCGGTGCCGGGAGCGGACCCGCACGCGCTGGGCCCGCCGTTTCCCTTGTTCGAGGCCGACGTGCGCTCGCTGTTCCGCGACGGCTTCACGGTGAACATCGTCGAGGTGCGTGACACCGACGTGAACCCCAGGCTGCAGGCGGCGGGCGTCGGGGACGCCCGCGAGACGCTCTACCGCATCGACCGCCCCTGATCCGGGCCGCGGCTGATCACGCGCGGCCGCTCCCTCCGGTCGCCGATCACGCGTCGTCGAGCTTGCCCGCGCGCAGGAGCTCCCGGGCCTTTGCGAGCAGGCGCGCCTCGGCGTCGTCGCCACGGGTGCCCTGCGCCACGCGCGTGAGACCGCCGTCGTCCTTCTGGGTGCGGCGCAGCGCCAGGGGCACGGCGGCGCCGGCGAACAGGACGCGCATCGCCTTTTGCATCAGCACCGCGTCCACGTCGGTGCGCTCCATGATGCGGTCGGCCGCCTCCGCCTGCGGCATCAGCTTCGACAGCTCGATGGCTCGCACGATCTTGTCGTCGAGCGGCTCGCCCGCCGCCTTGCGCGCAGCGACGTAGCTCTTCTCCCAGTAGTCCACGCTCGCGCCGCCGAACGCCTTCCCGTCATCCCGCACGAACCCACCCTGCGCCGCGAACAGGTACGCCATGCGCTCGACCGTGAGGCCCTCCCCGTCGCCGAAGATGTCCTCGCTGTCCACGGCCTTGAGGCCTCCCTCGTTGGTGGCGAACACCAGCGACGGGATGCGCTGCCCGTCGACCTCGACGTCGGCGACGACGGGCGTGTACATCGCGTTGCTGTTGTCCGGCGCTGCCTCCAAATCCCCCTCGGCGAACAGCTCCCGCGCGAACAACACCGCCAGGAGCTCCTCGGCGCGATCGAGCGGCACCTTCAACAAGGCGCCCGGCGTGACGGCGTCCTCCTTCTCGCTGAGCCCCGCCACGGCGCCCGGGTGCTCCGGCGTTCCCCGAAACACCGAGCTGGCGACGACGCCGACGGCGTAGCCGGGGAGGGTGGCCATGACGACGTCCTTGCCGGCCACCACCTCGTCCTGCGATCGCTTGCCGAGCTCGGCGAAGTTGTGCGTGCGCAAGGAGAGGTAGCCGAACACCGGGACGTAATCGAGCTTGCGCGCGGTGATCGCCTCGTGGAGCGCGTCGAGCGCCGCGCGGATCTTGTCGAGGTCGCTCGGGTGCAAGCGCTCGCGCAGCGCCGTCGGCAGGCGGCGCACGGGATCCCAGCGCTTGCCTCCGGCGGCGGCCTTGGTGCGGGACAGGAGCGCCGCGGGCGTGGACGAGCCGGCGTCCTTCGTGTGGCCGACGGGCTCGAGATCGTGCGCGCTCGCGCGTGAGCCGCCGGCGAAGCCCTCGAACAGCGCGCGCAGCTCGCGCTCGACGATCTGCGGCTCGACGCCGAGCGCCTTCGCGATGCGCTGCGCACCGCCGGCGTCCCCGGCGCCGGTGACGCCGAGCCGTCCCGCCTGGTGGCGCACGGCGTCCGCGAGCTTCACGTCGTCACCCGAGCTTGGCCATGAGATAGGAGAGCATCATCAGGTGGAGCTTCTTGGCCACGAGCTCCTCGTCGTCGTCGGGGTAGAGCGTGCGCGTGAGCGCGTTGAAGACGGCGAGCATGGGCTCGCCGATCTCCTCGAGCAGCGCCTTCTCGAACTCCTCGGGGGTCAGGCTCTGGACGTGCTTGAGGGCGTCGAGGGCGGCGGCTTCGGTCGGCGCAGGCATAGCACCAGCCTACACAAGCGGGCGCCGGCCCGGCAGGCCCGTCGACGCCGCCGAGGGCTACACGAAGCGGACGCCGCAGCGTCCGACGTGGGCGACGTCGAGCTCGAAGAAGTCGCCGGCCTCCACGGGGAGCACCGGGCCGAGCGCGCCCGAGAGCACCAGCTCGCCGGGCCGCAGGGGGTTGCCCAGGCGGCACAGCGTGTTGGCCAGCCACGCCACCGCCGTCACCGGGTTTCCCAGGCACGCGGCGCCGGCGCCGGTGGCGGCCACGCGCCCGTTTTTGCGCAGGGACATGCCCGCGAGCACGAGGTCCACGTCGGCGAGCCGCGCCGGTCGCGTGCCGATGACGAAGCGCGCGCTGGACGCGTTGTCGGCCACCGTGTCCCGATAGGTGATCTTCCAGTCCTTGATGCGCGAGTCGATGATCTCGAGCGCCGGCACCACGAACGCCGTCGACGCGACCACGTCCGCGTTGGTGACGCCGCCCACCTGGAACGAGCCGGGCAGCTCTCGTCCGAGCACGAACGCCACCTCGCCCTCGATGCGCGGCTGGCAGAGCTCCCCGCGCGCGCAGGTGCCGCCGTCTTTGACCTCCATGTCGTCGAGCAGGAAGCCGAAGTCGGGCTCGCTCACGCTGAGCCAGTCCTGCACCGCCTTGGAGGTGATGCCGACCTTGCGCCCGACCAGGCGCGCGGGCCTCCCGTGCAGCCCGCGCTCGCGGCGGCGGCGCAGGGTGACGCCCTGCACCGCGTACGCGTCCTCGACCGTCATCCCGGGGACGTCGTCGGTCAGCTTGCCCACCGGCGCCCGGCGCTCCTCCGCGTCGCGCAGCTTGTCGGCGAGGGCCTCGATGTCGGCGCTCACGAGGCACCTCCCGCGTCGCGGAGCGCCGCGACCGCCTTCATCTCCACGAGGAGGTTCGGGTGCGGCAGCTCGCGCACCCCCACCGTGGTGCGCGCGGGGCCCTCCTCCTTGGTGAAGTGACGGTTGTAGACCTCGTTCATGCCCGCGTAGTCCTTCATGTCGACGAGGAACACCGTGATGTCCACGATGTCCTCGAGGCCGGCGCCGGCCGCCCGCAGGATGACGCCGATGTTGTCGAGCACCGCCTGCGTCTGCGCCTTGATGTCCTTGTCGACGCGGCCGTCGGCGTGGACGGTGACGCCGGCGTGGCTGTTGTCGAAGCGGCGCGAGGACACGCCGGAGACGAACACCAGGTCGCCGACGACGCGGGCGTGGGGGTAGCGGGCGAGCGCCTGCGCGCGGTCCTCGAGGATGATGGGCTTTCCGGTCATGCAGCGCGCATAGCCCCTTGGCGCGGCGCCGAAAAGTTCACCGGGCGCGCCGCCGTCGCTACAGTGCCCTCGTGCTCGCGCTCGCGCTCCTCGTCGCCGCGGCCCCTGCCGCGGCCGCCCCTCCCGCGCCGGACCTCTCCGCGTTCCGCGCGCTGCCGCAGGATCCCGCGCCCGAGGAGCTCATCCGCGGCAACCACTACTGGGTGTCGAACGAAGAGCGCCCCGAGCTGTTCCGCGCGGATCTCCGCAAGATGGGCGGCGGCGGCGTCTACGTCGGCGTCGGCGGCGAGCAGAACTTCGTGTTCGCCGGGTGGGCCAAGCCCGACGTCATGGTGTTGATGGACTTCGACGGGGCCATCCCCGACCTGCACCGCGTCTATGCCACCATCTTCAAGCGCGCCGCGACCAAGGAGCAGTTCCGCGCGGCGCTCGCGTACAAGAACGTGCGCGCGCTCGTCGCGGGAGTGAAAGAAGACTACCCGGACCCCGCCGTGCGCGCCCGCGTGCTCGCCGTGCTCAAGGAGGCGCGCGCCACCGCGCACGCGCACGCGGAGCGCATCGTCAAGGGCTTCGTCGAGCGGCGCGTGCCCACGTTCCTCAACGACGACGCGATGTACGCGCGCATCCGCGCGCTCTTCGTCGAGGGGCGCGTGTTCATGGTGCGCGGCGACCTCACCGCCGCGCAGACCATGCGCGCCATCGGCGACGCGGCCAAGCGCGCGGGGCTGCCCGTTCACGTGCTCTACATGTCGAACGCCGAGCAGTACTTCCCGTACAACGACGACTTCCGCAAAAACGTCCTCGCGCTCCCGTTCGACGAAAAGAGCCTGGTGTTGCGCACCATCTCGCGCCGCAAGTGGGGCTTCGCTCCCGGGAGCAACGCGTACCACTACGACATCCAGGGCGGCCTCAGCTTCCAGTCCTTCGTCGCGGACCCGCGCACCACGTCGGTGAGCACCGTCCTCGCCGCGGCCACGCGCGCGCACGGCGTCTCGCACCTGTTCGCGCCGCCGTCGTCGCCGCCGTCGTCGCCGTCGTCGCCGTCGTCGCCGGGCGCGCCCATCCCGCTCGTGCCGCTGCCGGGCACCGCGCCCGAGCTCACCGACGGGGCGCCGGCCGCGGTCGCCGGCGCGCCCGCGCCGCTGCCGTGCCTCGCCACCGACGTGCCGCAGATGGGCTGCGTGCCGGGCGGGCCGTTTCTGCGCGGCACCGACGACAACAAGCGCGTCTCGAGGTCGTCGCGGCCGCAGAGCACGGTCTGGGTGCAGACGTTCTACATGGACAAGTACGAGGTCACGTACGCCGAGTACAAGGCGTGCGAGGCCGACAAGAAGTGTCATCACGCGGGGCCCAACTACGTCGACTTCAACGCCCCCAAGCAGCCCATCACCGGCATCTCCTGGTACGACGCCAAGCAGTACTGCGAGGCGCACGGCAAGCGCCTGCCCACCGAGGCCGAGTGGGAGAAGGCCGCGCGTGGCACGGACGGGCGCCGCTTCCCGTGGGGCAACGAGCCGGCCACCTGCGCGCGCACCGTCATCATGACGGCCGCGGGCCGCAGCTGCGGCATCAAGCAGAAGTCGAAGAGCCACGCCGATGTCGGCAGGCCCGATCCCGTCGGCACCCGGCCGCCCACGCTCTACGGCCTCTATGACATGGCCGGCAATTCGTGGGAGTGGGTGGCCGACTGGTTCTCGGAGTCGTGGGCCGCCTGCGGAGCCGACTGTGCAGGCGTCGACCCGAAGGGACCGTGCGGCGGCGCCGAGCATTGTCCGGGCCACACCGAGCGCGTGGTGCGAGGTGGCTCATGGTATTGGCCGGCACAGTACGCGACGACCTTTCATCGCCGCCCGCATACGCCGTCGAACCGCCCCGTGTTCCATCACTTCGGGTTTCGCTGTGCCGTTTCCCTCGACGGGGCCAAAGCGCTCGCTGGCGCGTCATCGGGTTCCGAGTAGATCCTGTCAGCGTCCAAGGACGCTGGGAGGTTCTTCAATGAAGATCATCATGACGACGACCGCGGTGTTGGCGTTTGCCTTCGCGGCTCATGCGCAGGACGAGTCGAAGACGCCTGCGGAGCCAAGCACCATGGAGCCGAGCGAACAAGCAAAGCCCGGCGCGACGAAGGAGATGCAACAGCCGGAGCACAAGGCAGAGCAGAAGACCGAGATGAAGGTCGACAAGTTGACGGGGGCCGGCACCAGCGAGATGGGCTGGCCGGCGAGCATCCATGTGTTGACCCTCGAGCCGGGCAAGTCCGTGCAGGAGACGGCGTCGCTCGCGCAGGGCCAGCGCATCGCCACCCTCGCGCTGCCGGGCAACTGCCTCGGCAAGAACAGCGAGAGCTTCCGCGCGAACCACGTGCTCTACGGCTTCGTGCAGCCGGCCAACACCGACGTCACCATCACCGTGACGCCCAAGGAGGCCAAGGAGCCGCTGAGCGTGTACGCGTACACGCTGCCGACGTCGCAGTTCGACCTGCCGAGCGAGGCGAGCGCCGTCAGCGGCAAGTGCAAGACGTCGATCGCCGCCAAGACCTCAATGGGGCGCACCATGGAGGGCAAGGAGCGCAGCGTGCGCTTCGACGGCAAGTCGGAGCCGCACAACGTCATCATCGGCGTGTCGTCGGCGGACGCCACGAACGTCGGTGACTTCATCATCCAGGTGAAGTCCAAGAAGGAGTGAACGCGCGTCGTTCGCACCGGCACCCCGCGCTCGCGGCGGGGTGCCGGCGGGCCAGCAAGGTCACAGCTTGATGCAGATGGACTTGGGCTCCGCGTAGAAGTCGAAGCTGGCGCGCCCTCCCTCGCGGCCGACGCCGGAGAGCTTCATGCCCCCGAAGGGCACGCGCAGGTCGCGCACGTACCAGGAGTTGACCCACACGAGCCCCGCTTCGACGGCGCGCGCCACCCGATGCGCGCGCGACAGGTTGGTGGTCCAGACCGCGGCGCACAGGCCGTAGTCGGTGGCGTTGGCGCGGGCGACGGCCTCCTCCTCGGCGTCGAACGGCGAGATGACCGCGCAGGGCCCGAAGATCTCCTCGCGGCAGATGCGCGCGTCGTCGGGGACGTCGGTCCACAGCGTGGGCTCGACGAAGAAGCCGTTGGAAAACGGCGCGTCGAGCTTGGGCGTCCCTCCGCCGAGCACGAAGCGCGCGCCCTCCGCCGCCGCCAGCATGTAGTAGTTGAGCACCTTCTCGCGGTGCTCCGCGGAGATGAGGGGACCGAGCGTGGTGGTCCGCGACAGCGGGTCGCCCGGGCGGAACGCGTCGGCGCCCTGGCGCATGCGCTCGACGAAGCGGTCGAAGATGGGGCGCTCGACGAGGATGCGCTCGCTGCACAGACACACCTGGCCGGTGTTCAGGAAGGTCGAGCGCAGCGTGCCCTGCACGGTCTTGTCGAGGTCACAGTCGGCGAACACCAGCGAGGCGTTCTTGCCGCCGAGCTCGAAGGAGACGCGCTTGGTGCGCGGCGCCGCCGCGGCCATGATGGCTGCGCCGGTGCGTGTCTCGCCCGTGAAGGTGACGGCGGCGACGTCCGGGTGCGACACGAGGAACGCGCCCGCGCTCTCCGGGCCGAAGCCGTTGACGACGTTGTAGACGCCGGCCGGCACGCCGACCTCGTTCATGACCTCGCCGAGGAGCGCCGCCGTCTGCGGCGTCTCCTCGCTGGGCTTGACGACGACGGTGTTCCCCGCCGCCAGCGCCGGCGCCACCTTCCACGTCATCAAGAGGAACGGCAGGTTCCACGGGCACACCACCGCCACGACGCCGAGCCGCTCGCGCGTCACGAGGTGAAGCGCGGTGGAGCCGTCGTCGAGCGTCTGCTCGTAGCTCTCGTTGCCCATGGCGCGCAGCATGGTGGCGAAGATGCGGAAGTTGGCCGCCCCGCGGGGGATGTCCAACGCCGACGCCAGCGAGATGGGCTTGCCCGTGTCCTCGATCTCCGCCTTGACGAAGGCGTCCCGGCGGCGGTCGATGGCGTCGGCGATCTTGTCGAGGAGCGCCGCTCGCCCCTCGGCGCTGGTCTTGCCCCAGGGCCCGCGCAGGGCGGCCTTGGCAGCCCGCACGGCGCGATCGACGTCGTCGGCGGAGGCCTCGTCCACCTCGCAGACGGTGTCGCCCGTGGCGGGGTTGACGTCGGCGAACCGCCGGCCGGACGTGCCTTCGACGGACGCGCCGTCGACGAACAGGGGGAGGCGCCGCATGGCTCCGCTGTACACCCGCCGGCCCCTGCCGTCACCGGGCGTCGACGACGGCGCGGCCAGTCTTTCGGTGATCGCGGCGAAATCGAGGTATAGGGGGCTATGCGCAAGAGCCTGGCGCTCGTCCTCGCCGGAGGAGAAGGGAAACGGCTGTCTCCCCTGACCAAGGAGCGCAGCAAGCCCGCCGTCTACTTCGGCGGCCGCTACCGCCTCATCGACTTCGCGCTGTCGAACCTGGTGAACTCCGGGTTTCACCAGATCAAGGTCATCACCCAGTACCGGGCCACGTCGCTGGTGCGCCACCTCACCCGCGCCTGGCCGCTCGCGTCCGCCGTGCTCGACCAGTACATCGAGTGCGCGCCGGCGGCCATGAACCGCGGTCCCACGTGGTTCCGCGGCACCGCCGACGCCATCTACCAGAACCTCGATCTGCTGCGCGAGGTGCGGCCGGAGCACGTCATCATCTTCGGCGCCGATCACGTCTACAAGATGGACGTGAGCCAGATGATGCAGTTCCACCTCGAGATGGACGCCGACGTCACCCTCGCCACGCTCCCCGTGCCCAAGAAGGACGCCGTGGGCTTCGGCGTCGTCGGCGTCGACGAGGCGAGCAAGGTCACCGGCTTCATCGAGAAGTCGCGCGAGCCGCCCACCATCCCCGGCCGCGACGACGAGTGCCTCGCGTCCATGGGCAACTACATCTTCAAGACCAAGGTGCTCGTCGAGGAGCTCACGCGAGACGCCCACGCCGAGACCAGCCACGACTTCGGCCGCGACATCCTGTCGACGGCGCACGAGCGCATGAAGGTCTACGCCTACGACTTCGCCAGCCACCTGTGCAAAGGCGAAAACGAGTCCTCGCGCGGCTACTGGCGCGACGTCGGGACGCTCGACTCCTACTTCGAAGCGTCCATGGACCTCGTCAGCGTCTCGCCCAAGCTGAACCTCTACAACGACGATTGGCCCATTCGCTCCACGCCGCCGCCCACGGGCCCGGCCAAGTTCGTCTTCTCCGACTTCCAGGGCGGTCGCGTCGGCACCGCGCTCGACTCCATCATCGGCGGCGGCGTCATCGTCTCCGGCGGCCGGGTGGAGCGCTCCATCCTCTTCCCGCAGGTGCGCATCAACTCGTACTCGGTGGTCACCGAGTCCGTCCTGTTCCCCGACGTCGACGTCGGCCGCGGCGCGCACCTGCATCGCTGCATCGTCGACAAGGGCGTGAAGATCCCCTCCCGGCGAGCACATCGGCGAGGACCTCGAGCGAGATCGCCAGCGCTTCAACGTGAGCGACAGCGGCATCGTCGTCGTCTCGCGCGACGCCTTCGGCCAGGTCGACGAGTTCGACGTGTGAGGCACCACCGGCGGCGCTCGAGGGTGAATGCGGCGGGCGTGCGCTCGCGCGGTGCGCCGATCGCATGCACCTGATGTTCGTCGCCTCCGAGTGCGCTCCGCTCTGCCAGTCCGGCGGGCTCGGCGACGCCGTCAGCGGGCTCGCGCGTGCGCTCGGCTCCATGGGGCACGAGGTCACCGTGGTGATCCCCGCGTACCGCGCCGCGCTGCAGTCGCAGTCCTGCCCGCGCCTCGTCGAGGGCGGCTCCATGAAGCTCGCCTTCCCGGGCTTCGCGCTCGACGGGCGCTTCCTGTGCGGCACGCTGTTCCCCGGCGTGGAGGTGGCGCTGCTCGACGTGCCCGCGCTCTACGACCGCGCCGGGCTCTACGGCGAAGGCGGCTGGGACTACGGCGACAACGCCCTGCGCTTCATCGCGCTCTGCCGCGCCGCCGCCTATCGCGCGGAGGCGGAGAAGCCCGACGTCCTCGTCGCGCACGACTGGCACGCGGCGCTGTCGCTGGCGATGCTGCGCACCTCCCTCGACCGCGGCCACAACCGGGTGATCGGCACCGTGCAGGTCGTGCACAACAACGCGCACCAGGGCCGCGTGCCCGCCGACGCCATGGCGCTCACTGGCCTGGCGCACGACCTCTTTCACGTCGACGGCGTGGAGGCGTGGGGTTCGTTGTGCCTGCTCAAGGGCGGCGTGATGTGGGCGGATCGCGTGGTGGCGGTGTCGCCCACGTACGCCCGCGAGATCCAGACCCACGACTTCGGTGAGGGCCTCGAGGGCGCGTACCGCGCGCGCGCGCACCGGCTCACCGGCATCGTCAACGGCATCGACGACGTGCGCTTCGATCCCGCGAGCGACGCCGCGCTGCCCGCGCAGTTCACCGCCGACGACCTCGAGGGCAAGTCCGTGTGCCGCGCGCGTTTGCTCGAGCGCTGCGGCCTCGAGCCCACGCCGCCGGGGCTCTTGTGCGCCGCCATCGGCCGGCTCGCGGCGCAGAAGGGCTGGGACGTCATCGTGCGCGCGCTCGACGCGCTCATCGACAAAGGCGCGTCGTTCGTGGCGCTCGGCGACGGCTCGCCGTGGATCGCGGACGCGCTCGCCGAGAAGGCGCGCACGCACCCGCGGCGCGTGTTCTTCATGTCCGCGTACGACGACGCCTTCGCCCGGCAGATCTACGCCGGCGCCGACGTCATGTTGGTGCCGTCGCGCTTCGAGCCCTGCGGCCTCGTGCAGCTCATCGCGCAGCGCTACGGCGCCGTCCCCGTCGCCCACGCCACCGGCGGCCTCGTCGACACCATCCAGGATCCGTGGCTGTCGCCCGTGCGCGCCGGCACCGACGCCTTCGACCCGTGGCGGCGCGCCACCGGCGTGCTGTTCTCGCCGCTCACGCCCGAGAACCTGGTGCAGGGCGTCGACCGCGTCGCCAAGCTCGCGCAGCACGGCCGGCTCCCCGAGGTGCAAAAGCGCCTGCTCGCCCTCGACGTGAGCTGGGACGGCCCCGCGCAGTCGTGGCTGTCCGTGCTCACCGAGGTGATCGCCGAGGCCAAGCGCCGCCTGTGACGCGCATTCAGCGGGAGCGACCCTTCAAGACCTCGTCGAGGAGGCCGAGGAGCTGGTCCAGGCTGAAGGGCTTCTTGAGGAACACCACGTCCTCGACGGCGGCGTGGTTGGGCTTGGGCGCGGCGCTCGTCAGGATCACGGGGATGCTCGCCCTGGCGGGGTCCGACCGCATGGCGGCGATCATCTCGGGGCCGGTCATCACCGGCATCATCGCGTCGACCAACACGAGGTCCGGCCGCTCTTCGGCGATGCGCTCGAGGCCCTCGCGCCCGTTGGAAGCCGAGAGAACACGGTAGCCCTCCTCCTCGAGCAAGTCGCGGAGCGCGTCGACGATTCCGAATTCGTCATCGACGATGAGGACGGTGATCATCGAGACCTGCGTCCGCTCGCCGCCTTCTTGCGGCGGCGGCCGTTCGGCGCGGCCTTGGCCAGCGTCGTCGACGAGGACACGACCGGCCCATGCTCGCCGATGGTGAGCTCGCGCACCTGCGGATCGGCGCGCGCGGCGCGCATCTTGGGCACCGAGACGAGCCGGTGCAGCCGGGCGTCCATCTCCACGTTGCGCAGCACGACGATGTTGTCGACGACCGCCGAGATCCCCGGATCCACGGTGACGCCGGGGCCCAACAGCTCCGGCGTGTTCCGCGACAGCAGGGTGGTGACGCCGTGGCTCGACAGCTCGCTCAACACGGCCGTGACGAAGCCTTCGAGCCGCGTCTTGTCGACGAGGGTCGCCTCGAAGCCTACGACCCCGTCGATGAACAGACGCCGGACCCCGTCGCGCCGGACGGCGTCGATCACCGCCCCGGCGAGGGCGTCGGCGCACTCGTCGAGCGGCGAGTGCCACATGAAGCCGATGCCCCCGTCGTCGAGGTGGCGCGCCAGCGGGATGGCGGCGGCGTCGGCGGTGGCGACGAGGGCATCGCGCGACTCGAAGAAGCCGAAGTGCAGGCCGCGCTCGCCGTGCGCCGCGCCCGCGCACAGGAAGCTCGCGCCGATGACGGTCTTCCCCGTGCCCGTGGCGCCGAGGATCAACGTCGACGACGTCGGCGACACGCCTCCGGCCAACATCTGGTCGAGGCCGGCGACGCCGGTTTGCAGGCGCGGGCCCGTGGGGGCCGCCGGCATCGAGCGCCCGAACACGGCCTCGGCGCGCGGGAACACCGAGACGCCGCGGTCGTCGATCGAGAACCGATGGTGGCCGAGCAGCGCGGCGCTCCCGCGGTGCTTGAGGACCTCCAGTTGCCGCACCGCGCGCATGCCGCTGGCGTGCGTGATGGACAGCTCGATGAGCCCGTCGACCATGGTGCGCTCGGCGTAGTTGGAGCGCCCGTCGCGCGCGCCCGTGAGCAACAAAGTGGTGCAGCCGACGAGCTCGATGATCACCTGCAGCTCGTGGATGAACTTGCGGAGGGGCATGTCGCCGGCGACGGCGTCCCCGGCGAGGCCGTCGATGATCAACAAGTCGGCGCGGTGCTCGCGGACGGTGTTGCTGAGGAGCTTGAGGAGCCCGGGCAGCTTGCCGTCCTCGTACGCCTGAAAGCCGCTGACGTAGGTGATCTCGTTGGCGAGCACCGCGGGGTCGAAGAACGCCAGCGACTCGAGCGCCGACAGCAGCCGCGCGTGGGACTCCGTCAGGAGCGTGACGTACACGACCCTGCCGCCCGTGTGCCGCGCGTGGTTGAAGGCGAATTGGTTCCCGAGGATGGTCTTGCCGGCGCCGGGGCGGCCCATGAGCATCATGACGCCGCCGCGGAAGAGCCCTCCGCGCAGGATGACGTCGAGGCCCGGGATGTGACTGCGCACGCGGCGCGAGTCGCTCGAGTCGTTTCCCTGAGGCGTCTTCATGCCGGGACCCTACCGACGGTGTCGCGGGAGGTCGATGACGATGGCCGCGCCGGCGTCGCGGTACAGGTCGAAGCCCCAGCCGGTGATGCGCTGCGGCGCGGAGCCTCGCTCGAAGCGGCGAAAAATCCGGTCATGGTCCTCCACGGGGATGCCGCGCCCTTCGTCGCGGACGATGAGCGTCACGCTCTCTGCGGCGGCGCACGACGGCCGCGCGCGTCTCGAACAGATCGATGGCGCCGGCGGCCACGTCCGCCACCGAAGGCAAGAGCGCCGCCGCCTCCCGGTTGTTGTCCCGGTGCGTGACGGCGAGTGTTCCGTGCTCGACTCGCGCAGGGTGTCTTCGAGCCGCGCGTCGACCGGCGCCTCGACGCGGCGGGCGCGCTCCTGGTGGAGACCGACGGAGTCGACGATGGTCGCGGACGCCGCGGTGCGGGCGAACAGGCACGCGTCCGCGCCGTCAGCCGCGCGGTGCGCTCGACGAGGAGACCGACGCCGTCGTCGCGCGTCGGCGAGCGCGATGTGCAAGGACACGAGATCGTGAACGAGCGCTTGTTGCATCGAGGCCCCGTCGCCGCCGCACGGACCGTGCGGATGCTCGCTTCGGGTACTCCTCGTCGACCGCTCGATCAACGATCGATCGCCGCGCGCGTGCCACGACGAGCCGGACGTTCGGGCAGGACCAACGCGCCCCGTCAATCGTCGTCGACGCGCCCGCGCGCGCGCTTGGTGCCGGCGCGCGCTCGTTTGGCATGCAACCGCCGCTCCTTCGAGCCCCGCGTGGGCCTGGTGGGCCGGCGCTTCTTGGGCGGCACCAGCGACGCGCGCACCAGCGCGCACAAGCGCTCCTCGGCGATGGAGAGGTTTTGATGCTGGTCACGCGTCTCGTCGCACGCGATCACGATCTCCCCGCTCTGCGTGAGCCGGCTCCGCGCGGCCTCGAGCAGGCGGCGCTTCGCGTCCGGTGGCAGCGCCGTCGACGCCTCCGCCCGCCAGCGCAGCACCGCCTTGGACGACACCTTGTTCACGTTCTGACCGCCCGGCCCGCCGCTGCGCGCGAAGCTGACCTCGAGCTCGGCGTCCGGGATGGCGATGCGCTCGGTGACCTGAATCATCGCCGGCAAGCATAGCCGCCCTCCGGGGCGCCGCGCCCCCACGCGCGGTCGGATCTCGCTTGTCCCATTATTGACTCTCAGGTAAATAATGGCCATGGGCCGCCCGCGCGCCTCCACCATCGACGTGCAAACGCCGGAGCGGCTGCTGGCGGCGGCGGAGGAGGTGTTCGCGGCCGACGGCTTCGCGCGGGCGCGGCTCGCCGACATCGCCGGCCGCGCGGGCGTCACCCGGCCGGCGCTGCTGTACCACTTCGCCACCAAGCTCGCGCTCTACGAGGCCGTCGTGGCGCGCGCGTTCGCGTCGCTCGGGGAGATCGTGCACTCGGCGATGTCTGCGGGCGGAGACTTCCACCAGCGCCTGCGCGCCGTCATCGACGGCTTCCTCGCGTACGTCTCCGTGCACCCGGCGTTGGCGCGCCTCGTGGTCCGCGAGATCGTCGCGGACTCCCCCGGGCGCACGCTGGTCCTCGCCTTCGGCGCGCCCCTCGTCGACGACGTCGTCGCCTTCCTCGAGCACGAGGCCGCGCCCACGGTGAAGGGCGTCCCGGTGCGCGCGGCCCTGATGATGGTGGTGGCGGACACCTTCCTGAAGACCGCCGCCGGCGACGTCCGCGCGGCGCTGTGGGGCGACGGCGAGCACGCGTGGGCCGTCGCCTCCGCCCTCCTGCTCCCCGAGGTGCACCGATGAAGCGCTCGTTCCCCTATGTGCTCACGCTCGTCCTCCCGGTCATCGCCGCGCTCGCCGTCTTCGGCCGCGGCGCCTTCCTCCTCGTGCCGCCGCTGTTCCTCTTCGTCGTCACGCCCGCGCTCGACGCGCTCCTCGGCACGCACACCGCGGACCTCGACGGCGACGCCGCCGCCTGGCGCGACGCGCGCTACGACGTGTGGTTGTGGCTCTGGCTCCCCGCGCAGCTCGTCATCCAGACCGCGGCGCTCTTCTTCGGCGCGCGCAGCGCGTCGCCGCTCGAGGTGGCCGGGCTCGTGTTCGCCAGCGGCCTCCTCGGCGGCATCGGCATCAACGCGGCCCACGAGCTCATGCATCGCAAGGGCGCCCCCGAGCGCGCCGCCGCGGAGCTGCTCTTGTACACCGTGTGCTACCCGCAGTTCGCCGTCGAGCACGTGCTCGGTCACCACAAGAACGTCGCCACGCCCGGGGACCCGGCCAGCGCGCAAAAGGGCGCCAACGTGTGGTGGTTCGTGCCGCGCTCCGTGCTCTTGTCGCTCGTGTCGGCGTGGCGCCTCGAGGGCGCGCGCGTCGCGAAGTGGCGCGCTGGCGCCGGCGGCGCCCCCGCCGGCTTGCGCGATCGTCGGCTGCGATACCCCCTGGTCCTCGGCGCGCTCGTGGCCGCCGTCGCCGTGGCCTTCGGCCCGCTCGGCGTCGTGGTCTTCGCGGGCCAGTCCCTGGTCGCTGTCGGCTTGCTCGAGACCATCAACTACGTCGAGCACTACGGCCTCGCGCGCGCCGCCGTCGACGGCGGCTACGAGCGCGTCCGCCCGGCGCACTCGTGGAGCTCGGCGCACCGGCTCACGTCCTATTACCTCCTGAACCTCCCGCGCCACGCCGACCACCACGAAAACGCGAGCCGCCCGTACTTCGCGCTCCGGCACGTCGCCGACGGGCCGCAGATGCCCGCGGGCTACGCGACGATGATCCTGCTCGCCGCCGTGCCGCCGCTGTGGCGCACCGTGATGGACCCGCGCGTCGACGGGTGGGCGCTTCAGTCGCCGAGCCCGTAGACCGCGACCCACTTAAAGCGCACCGCGGCCTGGTTCACCCAGATGCCGACGCGGCCGGTGAGGCCGCCGTCGGAGACGCCGGTGTTGGCGTTGGTCCCCGGCAGGACGCAGGCGACCCCGTCCGGGGTGAGCGTCGCGCGGACGCGCACCTCGCTGTCGACGAAGCCGTCGATGGTGTCGCCGGCCGCGGTGTTGCCGTCGCCGCCGTTGTCGATGGTGAGCGCTTCGAGGGCGTTCGGCCCGGTCGCGACCACGCAAGCGCGCCCGCCGGTGCCCGCCGGCGTCATCGCCACGGTGACGCCGGCGTTCCCCGACGCTGCGCCGAACGCGCGGGCCACGAGGGCGGCCTCGACGGCGACGTTGCCGAGCTCGCCGAGGTCGTCGAGCAGGAGCTGGTCGTCTCTCGACGAAGCGACGCTGTGGTCGAGGGCGTCGGTGTCGACCGCGAATTGGTCACGCTCTCCGGTCCACGCGGCCGCCGGGGGGCCGTCGAGCTCGAAGGGGTCGAAGAAGAGCAGGACGTCGCCGGCGCCGTGGGGCCGCGGGTCGCAGGCGTCGCCGACGCCGTCGGGGGCGAGGCCGGCGGCGCTCTCCTGCTCGTCGGCCTGATCCGCGTTGGCGACGCCGGGGCAGTTGTCGCACCCGTCGAAGACGCCGTCGCCGTCCTCGTCGTGGCTGCCGCACGCGGGCTCTCCTTCCCCCTCTCCCTCACCCTCGCCTTCGCCTTCGCCCTCCCCTTCGGCGCCGGCGGCGCGGCAGGCGGCGGCGACACAGGCGAAGCCGTCGGGGCAGGGGTGGGCGTCGTTGCACTTGTGTCCGATGGGATCGACGTTCACGCAGCCGGCGGTCGCCACGAGGAGCACGGCGAGGGCGGGACACCGGCGCATCGTCGCATGTTAGCCCAGGCGACCCCGGTCCCGTTCCCAGTATCATCCTCGGGCCGATGGCCGATCCACGCGACGACCCGACAGGTCACCACACCGGGCCCCACTCGATCGTCCCGTACGCGCCGGAGCTCAAGCCCATCAAGGGAGAGGCGCGCCTCGGGCGCTACCAGTTGCTCGGCGTGCTCGGCCAGGGCGGCATGGCCGAGGTGTTCCTCGCGCAGCAGGACGGCCCCGCCGGCTTCAAAAAGACGGTGGTCATCAAGCGCATCCTGCCGCAGCTCGCGACCGACACGCGCTTCGTGGAGATGTTCCAGCGCGAAGCGCGCGTGGCGGCGTCGCTCAACCACACGAACATCGTCCAGGTCTTCGAGCTCGGCGAGGAGGACGGCCAGCCCTTCATCGTGATGGAGCACGTCGTCGGCAGCACCTTGCTGCGTCTGGCGCGCGCGTTCCGGTCGGTGGGTCGCAGCATGCCCGTCGAGCTCGCGCTGGCGGCCGTGAGCGACGCGGCGCTCGGGCTTCACTACGCCAACACCGTCGTGGGCGCCGACGGCGCGCCGCTCGGGCTCGTGCACAGGGACATCAGCCCCGACAACCTGATCGTGAACCGCGAGGCGGTGACCAAGATCCTCGACTTCGGCATCGCCAAGGGCTCCCGCGGCAGGGAGGCGACGTCGTCGGGCGACACCAAGGGGAAGATCCCGTACATGTCTCCGGAGCAGATCCGGGGCGAGCCGCTCGACGGCCGCTCCGACCTCTACTCCCTCGGCATCACGCTCTACTGGGCGCTGACGGGAAAGCGCCCCTTCCGCGGGAAGAATGAGTTCGAGCTGATGGAGCGCGTGTTGAAGGAGCGCGCCCCGCGGCCGAGCAGCGTCCACCCGCGCATCCCGCCCGCCATCGACGAGCTCATCCTCGCGCTCATCGAGAAGGACCCGGACAAGCGCCCGCGCTCCGGTGACGACGTCCACGCGGCGCTGGTGCCGTTCGTCCCGCCGCGGCGGGAGATCGCGCCGGTGCTCCTCGACGCGCTCACGGACAACCTCGAGCGCACCCCGATGCCGGTCCCCGCGCCCGTCGCCCTGCCCGACGCGCCGAGCGACGTGACCGTCGACGAGGGCTTCGACGAGGTCGACGACGACGACGTCGTCTCGCTGGCGGCGCCGAGCACCTCCACGGGCTCCGACCTGTGGGGCCGCACGGCGACCGTCGCCGCGCCGCTCGCCGCCGCCGCCGCCCGCCGCCGGTCGCGCGCCCTCGCGGTGGCCGCCGGCGCGCTCGCCCTGGTCGTCGTCGTCGTCATCGCCGTCGCCGTGGCCTGGCCGTCCGGGCCCCCCTCGAGGGTCGCCGCCGCCCCCGACGACGGCGCGCCCGCCGGTGCCGCCGGGGGCGCCGCGCACGCGGCCGCGGCCGCCGCCACAGGCACCCACGCGCGCGACGACGGGCCCGCGGGCGCCGCGCACGACGACGCCGCGTCCGACGGCGACGCCCCCGCGAACGACGACGGCGCGTCGGGCGACGACGGCGACGTGGCCGCCCAGCTCGCGCTCGCGCCGCTCACCGGTGACGACGAGCACAAGAAGAAGGCGCAGCACGCCCGCCCCGTGACGTTGGAGGTGCGGGCGCCGGCGCACATCGCGTGGATCGTGGGGGGCAGGGTGGTCGCGCGGGGCATCGGCTCGATCACGCTGCCGCCCGGGAAGCACGCGGTGCTCGCGCGCGACACCACGCGCGACGTCGACACGCTCGTCCCCGTCACCGGGCGGCGCATCGACTACCAGAAGCTACCGAGGGGAACCCTCGACGTGCGCGTCTTCCCCACGGCGCAGATCTGGGCGGGGCGCGACCGCCTCGGCGAGGCGCCGCTCAAGATCAGCGTCGTCGCGGGGCGCTACAAGCTGCGCTTGAAGGACGGCGACGTCGAGGCCACCAAGGTCGTCGAGGTCGCCGGCGGCAAGGTCACCCCCGTGCGCGTCCGGCTTCGCTAGCACGCCGGCGCCACTCGTCATGAGCCAGCCCGCGGCGGCGGCGCAGCCCGCGCTCGTCACGAACATCAGCGCCGCGCCGGCGAATTCCAGGTTGGCCGCGTCCGCCTCGCTCTGCGCTTGATCCACGAACAGCGACGGGTTGTGGCTCTTCTGCGCGGCGTCGACGCCGAGCACCGTCAGCGCGCCGCCCGCGAGCAGCGCGGCGAGCGATCCCGCCCCGAGGCCGACCGGCACGAGCGGCAACGCCGCCGCCGCCGGTTCTTCCGGCGCGGCCGCCTCGAACAGCGGCAGCAGCTTCGGCGGCGCGTCCGGCGGATACGCGATCCCGGGCCAGAGCGCGCGCGCCTTCTTGAAGCCGTCGCGGGCCTTGTCCTCGTCGCCCAGGGCGCCTTGGCAGACGGCCGCCCACAACACCGCGCGCGCCTCCACCGCCGGCGGCTGGTCCGGCGCCGCCGCGGCCGCCTCGAAGGCCGTGAGCGCGTGCTCGTAGTCGAGGTCGCGAAAGCGCTGCATGCCCTCGTCGAAGCTCGACTGCGCGGCGGCGAACAACGCCAACGCGGCGATCCACATCACGCGAGCGTAGCAGGGACCGCGGCGCCTCGCGCGAAAGCTGCCGTCGCCGGGCTACGCTACTGCGCATCGTGCTCGCCGCCCTCGCTCTCGCCTCCGTCGTCGCCGTGGCTGCGCCCGAGCCGGTCGCGGTGGCGCCGTGGCAGAACCTCAACGACGACGCCGCGCTGCGCTGGCTCGAGCAAGGCGCCGCCGAGACCATGGCCGCCGACCTCAGGAGGAGCGGCATGCGCGTCGTCGAGCGCGCGCAGATCGCCCAGGCGCTGGCGCAGGTGGCGGCGCAGGCGAAGGGCGACGTCGCGCGCGCCGTCGCCGCCGGCCGCATCGCGGGCGCGAAGAGCATCGTGCTCGGCTCCTTTCAAAAGAGCGGCGCGCAGATCCGCCTCGTGGCGCGCGTCGTCGACGTCGAGAGCGGCGCCGTCGCCGAGGCCGCCAAGGCCACCGGCCCCATCGACGACATCTTCCGGCTGCAAGACCGCGTCGTCGCCGCCCTCGCCAAGCACCCGCCGCACAAGCGCAAGAGGGCGCCGAGCGTGAAGGCGTACGAGAAGCTCTCGCTGTCGTTGACCGCCACGAGCGACGTCGACAAGCGCGCGCTCCTCGAGCAGTCTCTCGCGCTCGATCCCGGGTTCGTCTACGCGCGCGACGCGCTGTCAGCGCTCGAAAAGCGGATGCGCGAGGCCGAAGACAACAGCGCCCCGGCGCTCGACGCGCGCGAGCAGCAGCTCCTCGCGCTCGTCGTCGACGACAAGGGCGACGTCGCGCGCCGCACCCAGGCGGCGGCCGCGCTCCTCGAGACGCTCGAGGGCGCCCGGCACTTCCACGCGCTCTTGCGCGCGGCGGAGCAGGTGCTCGCGCAGAAGCTGCCGGCCGACGTCATCGACGACGTCAACGAGCGCGCTTCGGCGGCGCGGGTGCTCGCGCTCGCGCGGCTGATGCGCTCCGACCTCGCGCTGCAGGCGGGCGAGCGGCACCTGGCGGCGTTCCCCGCGGGGGCGCGCAGGGCGCAGGTGGACAAGCTGATGCGCGAGATCATCGAGGTGCGCCGCAGCGAGCCCGCGCGGCGCAAGGACTACGACGACGAGCTCAAGGAGCTCGCCGCCGACAAGGCCGCGCACGAAGGCCCCGTCGACGCAGGCACGAGGCTGTCGTGGGACTTCAAGCCGTGCATTGCCGCCAAGTGGAGCAAGCTGCCCGCCGAGATGCTCGCGCAGTGCACCCGCTTCCTCGCGGCGCACGGCGAGGACGCCGGCGACGACGCCCACGGCCACATCGTCAGCGCGCGCGCCTACGTGGCGTGGGCCCACGCCATGCGCGGCGAGCTCGCCGAGGCCAACGCCCTCGCGCGCGCGCTGGAGGCCGAGATCCCCGGGGCCCTCGACGACAGCGGCTTGCGCTCCGTGATGGCCCGCTGGTCCGCCGACTAGCCACGCGACGCAGGCGGACACACGCCGCGTCCCTCCGTGCCCTCGGTGCTGCGGTGATCCGTCCGACCGATTCGGCTTGAGGTCGCCGCGCGGGGTCGCCAAGCTCCGCGCCCATGCGCGCCCCCCTCCTCTGCTGCGTCGCCGCCCTCGTGTGCGGCGCCTGCCCCACGCCCATCGCGCCGGCCGACGCGGGCCCGGGCGACGACGGCGGCGTGCGCCCCTGCGTCGACGACGAACAGTGCGGCGGCGGCTTCTGCCTGGCCGGCTTGTGCTCGGACGTCGAGTGCGTCTCCAAGGCCACCTGCTCCGCCGGCCTTGTCTGCCTCGAGGGCCGCTGCAGCACCCCGCCCGCGACCTGCGCGTCGTCGGAGGACTGCCCGGGCACCCTCGCGTGCGACGGCTTCAGCAACACCTGCTTCGACCCCAACCACCCCGGCGAGGGCGAGGGCGAGGGCGAAGGCGAGGGCGAAGGCGAAGGCGAGGGAGAGGGCGAAGGAGACGGCCCCCCGTTCGATCTGTCGGGCTACGTCGTGCAGAACCGCCAAAACGATCCCGTGCAGCAGGCGTCCGTGTTCCCCTCGGGCACCGTGCTGTTCGCGGGGCACGTCCTCGTCATCGGGAGGAACGCGAGCAAGGCGGACTTCGAGGCGTTTTGGGGCCCCCTGCCGCAAAACGTCCTCTACCTCGACGGCAACGCGGGCACCTCGGGCGTCCCGATCGTCAACGGCGACGAGTCCTGGGCCATCGTCGACCCGAACGGCGCCGTCGTCGACGGCCCCACCATCACCGGGGACACGGCCACGAGCTACCAGCGGACGAGCGCGGGCGCCGCCGCGAGCGCCGGGAGCTGGTCGACGCAAGCGGACACGCAAGCCACCCCCGGCGTCACCGCCCTCGCCCCCGGCTCCGGCCTGCGCATCTCCGAGTGGTCCGACGCGTCCGGCAACGGCAACTTCGTCTTCGAGTTCCTCGAGCTGTCCTGGTCGCCGTGACGTCGCGCGGTACGGGGTCGGCCGTCCGCATGGGACAAGGCCGGCGGGTTCGCCGCATCGAGGGCCGGGTTTGCGTATGATCGCCGGGCATGTCGGCCATCGATCCCCTTGAGGCCCTCATCGCGCTCGGCGTGATCACCCGTGAGCAGCTCGAGGAGAGCAAGCGCGTCGATCCCGACGTCGCCTCGACGAGCATCGGCCGGCTCATCGCCGCCGGCGCCGACGCCGGGGAGCTCATGCCGGCGTTGTCGTCGCTCACCGGCATCCCCGTGGCGACGCCGGCGCAGCTCGCCGCCGCCGCGCCGCTCGACGGGCTGCCGCCGGAGCTCATGAGCGCGCTCGGCGCGTTGCCCGCCGCTCCGCTGGGCCGCGGCGCCGACGGCGTCCTCGAGGTAGCCGTCGCCGAGCCGGGCGCGACCCAGGAGCTCGCGGCGCTTGGCGTGCAGCGCTTCCGCGCGTTCCTCGCGCTCGAGATCCACGTGCGCGACATCCTCGAGCGCGAGGCGCCGCCGCCGTCGCCGTCGGCGCCCGCGCCCGCCGCCGCGGCCCACGGCCCCTCACAGGCGCCGCCGCTGGTGCTCGAGCCGCCGGGCCCCGCCATCAGCATCATCCCGGCGGGCAAAGGGCCGCCCGGCGCCGAGCCGCCCGTCGCCGAGCCGCCCGGCGCCGAGCCGCCCGTCGCCGCGCCGCAGCCCGAGCCCATGGAGCGCGCCAAGCCGGTGCGCGAGAGGTACGCGCCGGGCGCGCGGCCGAAGTCCGTGGCGCCGCCGCCGCAGGCCACGCCCGAGCTGACGCCGGCGACGATGACTGCGACGCCCGCGCCGCGCGTGACGACGACGCCGGGGGCGAAGGCGCCGCCGCCCGCGTCGCCGGCGCCGCCGCTCACGCCGCCGAAGAAGTCGCGCGCGCCCCTCGTCATCGGCGCCGTCGCCATCGTCGCCGTCGCCGTCCTTGGCGTCGTCTTCGGGCCGCAACTGCGCTCGCCGCCGGCGGCCCCCGTCGACGAGCTGTCGGCGAAGCAGCAAAAGGAGCTCGCCGCGGCGAGGGCCGAGGCCGCGCGCGGCAACCCGACGAACGCCATCATCCACTGCGAAGCGGTCGTGGCCCTCGACCCCACCACGCCGCGCGCCCACGAGGCCCAGCTCCTCCACGCGGAGCAGCAGGTCGTCAACGGCGACAGGCTCAGGGGGATCGACGAGCTGAAGAAGCTGGTCGATCGCCTCGGCGCGACCGACCCCGTCCGCAAGAGAGCCCAGGAGTCGCTCGCCCGCCTACAGCCGCCGCCCATCGACGCGAGCGGCCACGCCCCAGACGCGGACGCCGCCGGCGATGCGGCGGCGCCCTGAAGAAAGACGGGTGACGCCGCGCCCGGCGCCACGACGTCGTGCTTGACGACGACGTCGTGGCCCGCCGCGAGCGCCCCCGCCGCGCCTACTTGGCTTTGGCGATCTGCTCCTTGGCGATGGCCGCGACGCGCTCGGGCGTGAAGCCGAACTTCTTCTGCAGCTCCTTCAGCGGCGCGGAGGCCCCGAAGGTCTTCATGCCGATGATGGTGCCGCCGTCGCCCGCGTAGCGCTCCCAGCCGAAGGTGCTCGCCTGCTCCACGCAGACGCGCGCCTTCACCGACGACGGAATGACGCTCTCCTTGTACTCGGCGCCCTGGTGCTCGAAGAGCTCCCACGACGGCATCGACACGACGCGCGACTTCACGCCCGCCGCCTTGAGCTGCTCATGCGCCGCGACGCAGAGCGAGACCTCGGAGCCGGTGGCGATGAGCAGCACGTCGGGCTTGCCGCCGCTCCCCGGGTCGGAGTCGGCGAGGACGTAGGCGCCCTTGGCCACGCCCTCCGCGGAGCCGTACTTGGTGCGGTCGAGCGTGGGCAGGTTCTGGCGGGTGAGGATGAGCGCCACGGGCTCGTGCCGCAGCTTCATGATCACCTTCCACGCCTCCACCACCTCGTTGGCGTCCGCGGGCCGCATGGTGATGAGGCCGGGGATGGCGCGCAGCGAGGCGAGCTGCTCGATGGGCTGGTGCGTGGGCCCGTCCTCACCGACGCCGATGGAGTCGTGCGTGAAGATGTGGATGACGGGGATCTCCATGATGGCGCTCAGTCGGATGGCCGTGCGCGCGTAGTCGCTGAAGATGAGGAACTGCGAGCCGTAGGGCCGCACCTTGGACAGCGACATGCCGTTCAGCGCCGCGTGCATCGCGTGCTCGCGGATGCCGAAGTGCATGTTGCGGCCCGCGCGGTCGCCCATGCCCGAGTCCGGCGGCATGAAGTCGCCGGCGCCCTCGAAGGTGAGCCGCGTCTTCGTCGACGGCGCCAGGTCCGCCGAGCCGCCCATGAGGAACGGGATGTTCTTGGCGAGCTGGTTCAGCACCTGCGCGCTGGCCACGCGGCCGGCGATGCCCTTGGCGTCCGCGGCGAACGTCGGCAGCTCCTTGTCCCAGTCCTCGGGGAGGGCGCGCCGCTGCATGCGCTCCAGCGTGTCGGCGAGCTGCGGGTGCTTCTCCTTGTAGTCGGCGAACTGGTCGAACCACTTGCGGCGCATCTCGCCGCCGCGCTTGCCGATGCCGTCCTTGAAGGTGCTGAGCACGTCCTCGGGCACGAGGAACTTGGCGTCCTCGGGCCAGCCGTAGTTCTTCTTGGTGAGGCGGATCTCCTCTTCGCCGAGCGGCTCGCCGTGGGCGGAGTGGGTGTCCTGCTTGTTGGGCGAGCCCCACGCGATGTGGCTGTCGACGATGATGAGCGTGGGCCGCCCCTTCGTCTGCTTGAAGGTGCGCAGCGCGCGGCGGAGCATGTTGAGGTCGTTGGCGTCGCCGACGCGGGTGACGTTCCAGCCGTAGCCGATGAAGCGGGTGGCGACGTCCTCGGAGAAGGCCCACGCGGTGTGGCCCTCGATGGTGATCTTGTTGTTGTCGTAGATCCAGCACAGGTTGTCGAGCTGCTGGTGCGCCGCGAGCGACGCCGCCTCGCCGGAGATGCCCTCCATCATGCAGCCGTCGCCGGCGACGGCGTAGACGTCGTAGTCGAACATCTCGAAGCCGGGACGGTTGAACGTGGCCGCCTGCCACTTGGCGGCGATGGCCATGCCCACCGACGTGGCCACGCCCTGGCCGAGGGGCCCGGTGGTGGTCTCGATGCCCGACGTCCAGCGGTACTCGGGGTGGCCCGGGCAGCGGCTGTCGAGCTGGCGGAAGCGCTTGATGTCGTCGAGCGGCACCGACAGCTCGCCGAGGCGCTCGTACTTGGAGTTCACCGCCTTCACCTGCGCGAGGTGGAGCATCGAGTACAGGAGCATCGAGGCGTGACCGCAGGACAGCACGAAGCGGTCGCGGTTCGGCCAGATGGGGTCCTCGGGATCGAAGCGCAGTTGGTCGTTCCACAGCGTGTACGCCACGGGCGCCAAAGCCATGGCCGTGCCCGGGTGCCCGGAGTTGGCCGCCTGCACCGCGTCCATGGACAGGGTGCGGATGGTGTTGACGGCCTTCTGCTCGGCCGCCTCGTGGGCCTTGTCGGCCTCGATCTTCGCTCGCTCGTTGCCCATCGTGGTGATCTCCTGGATGCTGGACCGCGCGTGGCGGCGCCGGAGGGTCCGCCGCCCGTCCGCCCGGTGTCAACCGTCCCCGTGGCCCGCCTCCCCCGGGCGGTCGTCGACGGGGGGGCGCCACGTCGCTAGCATCCGGGCCATGCTCGACCGCTTGTTCGGCCCCTCGCCCGGTGAGGACGCGCTCGCCCAGGCATGGGCCGGCTTTCGGTCCACCGCGCAGCTCGGCGCGCTCTCCTCGGTCTTGTTCGGCGGCATCTACCTCGCCCTCGGCGCCTACACCGCCGGGACGATCACGCTCGGCGCGGCCGCGGTGTTCTTCGCGCTGCGCTTCGTCGTGCCGCCCCGCCGCGTGGAGCTCGGCCTCACGCTCGTCGTCGTCGTCGCCCTCGTGGGCTTCGCCGGCGTCGCGCGCGACCTCGGCGGCATGACGTCGCCGCCGGTGGTGTGGATGCCGCTCCTGCTGCGCTCCACCTACAGCGTGGTGGGCCGCCGCGTCGCGGTGGTCGGGGCGGGGCTCACCGCCGTCGCCGTCTTCGTCATCTTCGTCACCGAGCGGCCGCCGGTGCTGCCGCCGTTGACCCTCGACATCGTCCGCGGCGTCAGCGTGGTCACGGCGCTGGTCTCCGCGCTCATCGGGGCAGCGCGCCACGAGCGCTCGCGCGAGCGCGCCAGCGCCGTCCTCGCGCGCGCCCGCGACGACGCCTTCGCCGCCAGCCGCCTCAAGGGCGAGCTCGTCGCCACGGTGTCGCACGAGCTGCGCACGCCGCTGAACGCCATCGTGGGCATGACCGGCATCCTGGAGAAGTCCCCGCTCGACGAGCAGCAGCGGGAGTACACGCGCGTCGTCCGCGGCGCCGCCGAGACCCTCGTCACCCTCGTGGACGACCTGCTCGAGACCAGCCGCCTCGAAGCCGGCCGCGTGGGGTTGCAGGCGGTGCCGTTCGAGCTGCGCGCCCTGGCCGACCCCGTCGTCGACATGCTCGCGCCCCGCGCGAGGGCCAAGGGCCTCGTGCTGGCGCTCGAGGCGCCCGCGTCGCTGCCGCGCGTCGTCGGCGACGCCGGCCGGCTGCGCCAGGTCGTGACCAACCTCATCGACAACGCCGTGAAGTTCACCTCCGCCGGCCGCGTCGACGTCAAGATCGCCGCCAGCCCCGTCGACGCCGCCGCGCCCAAGGAAGGCGCGGTGCGGGTCTGCATCACGGTGGCGGACACCGGCATCGGCATCCCCCCGGACAAGCTGCCCGTCATCTTCGAGCGCTTCCGACAGGCGGACAGCTCGATGACCCGCCGCTACGGCGGCACCGGGCTCGGCCTCGCCATCGCCCGCGACCTCGTCACGCTCATGGGGGGCACATTGGTGGCGACGTCGGAGCCGGGGCACGGCTCGGTGTTCACGGCCTCGTGCGTCCTGCCGCGGGCGCCGGCGGCCGCGTCGTTGCAGGGGACGCGGGTGTTGCTCGCCGAGGACAACGCCGTGAACCAGCGGCTCGCGGAGCACCTGCTGACGAGCCTCGGCTGCACCGTCGACGTCGCCCACAACGGCAGCGAGGCCGTCAGCATGGCGCAGAGCGGCGCCTACGACGTCATCCTCATGGACTGTCACATGCCCGAGATGGACGGCTACCGCGCCGCCACCGCCATCCGCCGCGCCGCGGGCTCCACGCGCGTGGGGCGCGCGCCCCCCATCCTCGCGCTCACCGCCGCGGGCTCGGCGGAGGATGTGCGCCGTGCACGCGAGGCGGGCATGGACGAGCTGCTCCAGAAGCCGATTGACGTCGAAGGGATCCGCGCGTCTCTGGGCCGTGTGGTGGGGGCGCGCGCGCCCAAATAGCCGCCGGCCATCGCCGGCAAAGCGACCGGACAAATACGCACTTTGATGCGCGGGCGGGCCTCTGCTAGAGGAGGCGGGTGGCCGATACAGCCAAGACCGAGCGGGCGATGGTCCTCGTGGTGGAGGACGACCCCACGCTGCGCAAGATGATCTGCAAGCACCTCGACAAGATGGGCTGCGCGGTCACCGACGTCGACAACGGCGAAGCCGCGCTGCGCTGGCTCGACGAAAACCCGCTGCCCGGTCTCGTGTGCCTCGACCTCGCGCTGCCCGCGATGAGCGGCTTTCGGGTGTGCGAGACCATTCGCTCCTCTTCGCGCACCAAGAGCGTTCCTGTCCTCGTCATCACCGCGCGCACCAGCGTGCAGGACCACACCTTCGCGCTCGAGATGGGCGCCGACTCGTTCCTGGAGAAGCCCTTCAAGCTGAAGGACCTCGAGAACGAGGTCCGCACCCTGATCGCGGGCTAGCGCGGCGATGCTCGAGCGGGTGCCGTTCGGCCGCATCCACGCGCACGCGGTGACGTTCGACGGCGCGGTCTCGGAGATCGTCGAGCTCTGCCGGGCCGGCGCCGGCGGCATCGTCGTCACGCCCAACGTCGACCATGTGGTGATCGCGGAGCACGACGACGCGTTGGTGGCGGCGTACGACGGCGCCGCGCTCTCGCTCGCAGACGGAAAGCCGCTCATCTGGTTGTCGCGCGCCATGGGGAGCCCGCTGCCCGCGAAGGTCTCGGGCAGCGACCTCGCGCTCCCGTTGTGTGCGCGCGCGGCCCGCGAGGGGCTGAGCGTGTTCCTCCTCGGGGCCAAGGACGGCGTCGGCGCGCGCGCAGCCGAAGTGCTCGAGCGCGCGTGCCCGGGGCTCGTGGTCGCCGGGGTGCTGTCGCCGCCGCTGGGCTTCGACAAAGATCCCGCCGCCGACGCCGCCGTGGTGCGCGCGGTGCGCGACGCGAAGCCCGCGCTCGTGTTGGTGGCGCTCGGGGCGCCGCGCCAGGAGCTGTGGATGCACGCGCACAAGGCCGAGCTCGCGCCCGCGGTGCTCCTCGGCGTCGGCGGCACCCTCGACTTCCTCGCCGGCGAGGTGAAGCGGGCCCCGTCGTGGATGTCCGACAACGGCCTCGAGTGGCTGTACCGCCTCGCGCAGCAGCCGCGGCGTATGGCCGGCCGGTACCTGGTCCGCGATCGCGCGTTCGCGGGCATTGCGCTGCGTGCCCTGCGCACCTCCCGCCGATGGTCTCGACGTGGGACAGGCGGCGCCGATCACAGCCGCGGCCGTTGAGATCGGACAATAGTTCGGCCAAGAGGCCTCGTCGCAAAGGTATGACGCGACTGTGAACAGCTCGTTGGACAAGTTGACGCCCGGTTGGCCCGCGAAGTTGAACCTCGCGTTCGACCTCGTCGTGCTGTTCGGCGCCGGCCTCCTCGCGCTGCAGGGCCCGGATGACCCCCGCTACGCGTCGCTGGCGCTCGTCGGCCTCGCCATCTGGTTGTTCGGCGCGGCGGTGTTGCGGCTGTACTCGCCGACCACCGCGCGCAGCAACGTCGACCACCTGACCCTCACGCTGCTCCTCGTCATCGGCGTGAGCGGCTCCTTGTATTTCTGGGAGCGCATCGGTCTGCCCGACGCGCACCGGTTCTCCGTGGCGTCGTTCGGCATCGTGGTGCTCACGTGGACCATGGCCGGCCGCGTGCTCGTGTTCCAACCGCTGCGCGCCGTGGCCGGCCCCGTCGACGAGGTGCTCATCTGCGGCGTCGGGCCGTCGGCGGTGGCGACGGCGCACAAGCTCCAGAAGAAGGCGGGTGGCAGGCGCTTCCAGGTCGTCGGCTTCCTCGCGTTCGAGGGCGAGCAGGCGCACCCGAGCATCTCGCGCGGCGGCGGCGCGCCCATCCTCGGGAAGGCCGGCGACCTCCTGACGGTGCTCGAGTCGCGCCCGGTGGGCGAGGTGTACATCGCGGGCCGCACGCTGGTGCACGGCAGCGAGATGCAGCGCATCGTGCGCGCCTGCGAGGAGATCGGCGTCCCCTTCGCGCTGCCGGTGCACGCGCTGCAGTTCGAGCGGGCGCGGCTGCTGTCGTCGTCCTCGTCATCGGACGGTTACCTGCACTACATCTCCACCGACACGCGGCCGGTGCAGTACGCCGTGAAGCGCCTCGTGGACATCGTGTGCTCGGCGTTCGCGCTGGTGGTGCTGTCGCCGCTGTTGCTGCTGGTGGCCGCGCTGACCCGCCTGGAGTCGCCCGGGCCCATCCTGTTCAAACAGGTCCGCGTCGGGCTCCACGGCGCGAGCTTCAACCTCCTCAAGTTCCGCTCCATGGTCGCGAACGCCGACGCCATGAAGGACAAGCTCCTCGAGAAGAACGAGCAGACCGGGCCCGTGTTCAAGATGAAGCACGACCCGCGGGTCACGCGCGTGGGTCGCGTCATCCGCAAGTTCTCCATCGACGAGCTGCCGCAGCTCGTGAACATCCTGCGCGGCGACATGACCATCGTCGGCCCGCGCCCCGCGGTGCCGCGCGAGGTCGCGCAGTACAAGCTCTGGCAGCGCCGCCGCCTCTCGGTGCGCCCCGGGCTCACCTGCTACTGGCAGGTGAGCGGCCGCAACGAGATCGGCTTCGAGGAGTGGATGCAGCTCGACCTGCGCTACGTCGACAACTGGTCGTTGAAGGTCGACGCCGAGCTGATCCTGAAGACCTTCCCCGTCGTCGTCTTCGGCAGGGGCGCGAGCTGACTCAGCGACCGGAGGGAGCGGCGTCGCTGATCAGCGACCGGAGGGAGCGGCCCGGCGGCGGCGCACGGCGAACACGAGCGACGCGACGCCGAGCGCGCCGAGCGCGTCGGGCTCGGTGCCGGCGCAGCCGCAGCCGCCGGGCGCCTCGCCCTCGCCCCCGTCGCCTTCGCCCTCGCCACCCTCGCCTTCGCCTTCGCCTTCGCCCTCGCCTTCGCCCTCGCCTTCGCCCTCGCCTTCACCTTCGCCCTCGCCCTCGCCCTCGCCCTCGCCCTCGCCCTCGCCTTCGCCGGCGGGCTGCGGGAATTCGAAGGCGCCCGCGTCGACGGCCGTGCCTTGCAGGCGGGGCGCGCCCGCGAAGTCGACGCCGGAGAGCCCGGGGAACGACGGCTCCACGCCGACGTCGATGGCGGGCGAGCCCGGCTGCAGCGAGAAGTCGCCGCCCACGGCGCTCGGCGCGACGTAGAGCGGATCCACGCCCACCAGGTTGCCGTTGCCGTCGAGCGAGCAGCCGTTGTTCGGCGTGGCGACGTCGGGGCCCATGATCACGTCGAACACGCGCGCGTTCTGCGTACACGTGATGCCGCTGTCGGCGAACGCGATGGTGCTCGACTGGACTTGCCCTCCATGGGACTCCACGGCGTCGCCGCCGACGATCACGGCCTCGCTGATGGTGCTCCCCGAGCCGTCGAGCTTCACCTGGGCTCCGGTGAGCGTGTTGTTCTCGAGCAGCACGCGGGAGACCTTGACGACGTTGAGGTCCGCGTTGTCGACGAGCAGCGCGTTTTCGCCGCTCGCCCCGGTGATGGTGAGGCGGTCGAGCGTCAGGCCGGTGATGCCTTCCGACAAGAGGAAAAGGGCGGCCGGCCCCGTCGCATCCTCGACGTCGAAGTCGCTGAGCGTGGCGTCGGCCGATGCGCCGGTGTCGTGCACCTCCACCACGCCGGGCGCGAGATCACCGACGACGTTGCGAGCGACCTGCACGCCGGTGGCGCTGAGGCGCGCGGCCGAGCCGTCGCTCGTCAACAGCAGCGTCGGTAGGTCGCGGTCGGGCGCGCCGACGTCGAGCTGCACGAGGTTCGTCACCACCACGCCCGGCGAGCCCGACGACGTCACCTCGAGACCGCCGGCGGACTGTTCGACGTCGGCGCCGTCGACGACGGTGACATCGAGACCGCCGCCCACCGAGAGCGCGAACGGCGCGGAGACGCCCACGAAGCGCGGGTTCTCCATGGTCCCACCGCCGCCGAACCGCACGCAGTCGCGGGCGGCGTCGCAGCCGTGTACCGACAAGTCGGTGATGGCGGCGTCGCGCAGGACGCTCGACTCGACGACCACGGCCTGATCGCCGCCCGAGGACACGTCCTGCAGCGTGAGCCGATCCACCGTCGGGCCCTCGTCGACGAACACCACGGGGCTGCTGTCGACGAAGTGCGCGTCGATGACGGTCACGTCGCGGAGCACGCCTTCGCCCACGGGAACGTGGAGGTTCAGCGCCGGGGCGTCGGTGTGCTCGATGGTCACGCCGTCGAGCGTGAAGCCCGCGTGGCCGTCCCAATCGATCACCGGGTTCGACTCGGTGTTCGGGCTGTCGATGACGACGTCGCTCATCGCCAGGTGCGCGAGCGGCGACGAAGCGTCGAGCAGGTTGTTGCAGTGATCGGCCGCCAGGCGCACGCGCACGAAGCTCACGTCGGCGCCCGCGACGAAGAGGGTGCCCGTGATGTCGGCGTTGGACACCGCGATGTCCTGCAGGGTGAGGGCACGGCTGTTCTGGAAGTGGGCGAAGCCCGCGAGCTCGATGCTCATGCCGGGCGCGCCCGCGCCGTCGAGGGTGAGCGCGTCGCTCACGGTGAGCGTGGAGTCGGTCACGTGCAGCACGGTCCCGGCGAGCGCCGGGTCGAAGACGATCGTGTCGGCGCCGGCGCCGGCCGCGCAGGCGTCGACCGCGGCGTCGTCGTTCGCGGCCTGCAGCGCTTCGCGCAGCGTGCAGTTGCCGTCGGCGGCGACGTCGCCGTCGGCGTTCACGGTGACGGTGGCGGCGGAGGCGGAGGTGGCCGCAAGGAGCGCGGCCGCGACGACGATGCGCATGGGGGATCCTAGCGCGGACACGCGCACGCTCGCCCCTCCCCCAAGAAGTCACCCCGCTCGCCCGGGCCAGACGTGCATGCTCGTCGACGAAGCGGCGCTTCGGTTCTTGGTTTCCGCGCGAGTGCCCTATGTTAGGTTCTCGCCGTGCGCGTGCTGTCTTTCTTCGCCGGCCTCGCCGTCGCGCTCGCATCGTGCGTGTCCGAGGGCCCCTATGTCTGGGTCGATGATCTTCCGTCGAGCGCGCTCAAGCCCGCGCCCTACAAGGTGCAGACGGGCGACCGGTTGACCATCAACGTGTGGAACCAGGCGCCGCTGTCCGGCGAGGTGCTGGTGCGCCCCGACGGCAACCTCACGCTGCCGCTGGTGGGCGACGTCTTCGTGCTCGGCATGACGCCGCCACAGATCGCCGACGAGATCGCCAAGCGGCTCCACGGCCTGGTGGTCGATCCCCGTGTCGTCGTCAGCCTCGCCAACATGCGCGAGCCGCAGGTGTCCGTGGTCGGTGAGGTGCGCCAGGCGGGCGCGTATCCGCTCCGGCCCGGCGAAGGTGTCATCGAGGTGATCGCGCGCGCCGGCGGCCTCAGCGAGTTCGCCGACCACGGCAAGATCTTCGTGGTCCGCCGCCGCGACGCGCTGCGTGTCCGCTTCAGCTACGAAAAGCTGCAGCGCGCCGACGGCGCCGCCGTGAAGTTCCTGCTCCAGGACGGCGACGTCGTCGTCGTCGAGTGACGGCGCGCCCCCCGCGCGAACGACTACGGCTTCTTGTGGAACAGCTCGAGGTCGAGCTCGATCTGGATCTCGTCGCTCACGATGGCGCCGGCGTCGGCCGGGCCGGCCCAATCGAGCTTCCAGTCGTGGCGGTTGATCTTGGCGGTGGCGGAGAAGGCGCGGTGCGCGTTGCCGCCGGGATCCTTGAACTCGGGGCTCGGGCCGTTGACGTCGAGGACGACGGGCTTGGTGATGCCGTGCATGGTGAGGTTGCCGTGCACCTTGAGCGTGTCGGCGGCGGGGCCCTTCTCCACCTTGGTGGAGACGAAGGACATCTTGGGGAAGTTCTTGACGTCGAGGAAGTCCTTGGACTTCACGTGGGTGTCGCGCTTGTCGTTCTCGGTGGTGATGGAGGCGGGCACGATGGAGACCTCGACGTGGGACTTGGTGATGTCCTTCTCGTCGAGCGTGACCTTGCCGCTCCAGCTCTCGAACCGGCCGTGGACCTTGGTGAACACGAGGTGCTTGGCCACGAAGCCCACCATGGAGTGGCCCGTGTCGATGTCCCAGGTCGAGGCGGCCGCAGGGGTGGCGAGGGCGAGGGCGAGGACGGCGATGAGGGAGCGCATGGGGGGTATCTCCGGAAGGTTGGTGCGCGTTGTACGATGAAACCCGACCGGCTGTGACGCAAACGCGCCAAACCGGTGATGGGGGCCGATATACTCTGCGTCCATACATCCCGGGGAGCACGCCGTGGCGATCAGGAAGGTCCAGCAACAGCCCAAGGTCGCGCAAAAGCAGACGATTCCCGATCAGCAGGACGCGCTCGCGGCCCTGAAGGGCCAGGTCGACCGCGCGCTCAAGGACGGCAACTTCTCCCAGAAGGAGACCCGGGATCTGCAGGAGGCGCTCAAGGCGCGCCCGGACCTCAAGGCCGGCGTCGGCGCCCACCTGCAGTCTGAGCTGCAACGACTGCAGGACGCCGGCACCCCGGTGTCCGTCTCCGAGGTGGCGCTGTCCAAGCTCGGCCAGTCCGTCGGCCTCGACCTCAAGGAGCTGTTCTTCCGCCGTCAGGCGCAGTCCGGCGTCGTCGATCACGAGGTCGCGCAGGGGCTCGACAAGACCGCCAAGACCGTCGGCGACGAGCACGACGTCGGAAAGCACAAGGCCGCCAGCGACACGCGCCTCGACATGCAAAAGGCCATCCTCGACGGCAAGAAGGGCGTCGTGGACCGCCCCGTCGGCGGCGCGAAGGGCAAGGCGTACGACGCCGCCGTCACGCTCGCGGAGCACGTCGAGGGCAAGCTCGACGAGCACCTCGGCGTCGAGGCCAAGGCCGCCAAGGACGTGCTGCGCGAGCCGCTGATCTCCACCGGCACCGCCGTCGTCGCCGAGATGAAGAGGGGCGACACGCTGAAGAAGCTCGGCGACGCCGTCTCCACGTTCGGCAAGCCCGGCTTCGGCGAGGCCCTCTCCGACGCCGCCTCCTCCGTCGGCGGCGACATCGTCAACGCGACCCACATGACGGCCGTCGACACCGACGCGGTGAAGGCGTTCGTGGGCGGGACCACCTCCACGGTGGACAGGCTCAGCGCGCTCACCAAGGGCACCAAGCTCGAGGCGGCGGTGGCACAGCACGGCGGCAAGCTCGTCGAGGGCGTCACCGAGCTCGGCGCGAAGGTCACGCAGGGCGCCAAGGTCGCCACCGAGGGCGCCAAGGTCGCGTCCACGGCGTCGACGGCCGCGCAGGTGGGCACGGCGGCCGCCGAGGGCGCGCAGGTGGCCACGGCAGGGGCGGAGGCGGCGGGGCAGACGGTGCCCATCGTCGGCCAGGCGCTCGGCGTCGTCACCACGGGCCTCGCCACCGCGGAATTCATCGGGCACTGCCGCGGCAAGCCGAAGGACTGGAAGCGCATCGTCAGCGCCGGCGCCAACCTCATCGGGCAGGCCGTCGGCGTCTTCATCCCCTTCGTCGGCGCCGCCACCACCGCGGGCAAGCTCGCCGCGGACGCGGCGATGAACGCGCACGACAAGAAGGCCGGCAGGGAGCCGCCGCAGGTCGGCCTCGGCCAGGTGGCCCCCCACGTCGACAGCGCCACGTCGCTGTTGTCGCCGTTCCTCGACGCCGCCGGCTACGGCGACGCCGCGGGCAAGCTGCGCAACTACAACGAGCAGCTCAAGAAGCTCGGCGACAAGGGCGTGAGCTCGACGGAATTTGCGCAGATGAAGCCCGCCGAGCGCGACGAGATGATGCAGATGCTCGCCGCCGCCGGGCTCGAGCTCGAGAAGGTCGCGCCCGAGGCCAAGGGCACACCCTACGAAGCGTCGGCGACGCTCCTCGGCGAGGGCTTCCGCCAGCTCATGGGCCTGTGGCGCAAGTCGAAGAACATCGACGCCGCCGACGATCCCGAGGCGGAGAAGAAGAAGGCCGCCGGCGAGGCCATGGAGGCGGCGGCCAAGGCCACCGTCGCCGAGGCCGCGGCCAACACGCCGTAGCGCGCGGCCTACAAACGGCGCCCGAAATTCGTCACGCGGCCGCTCGCTCCGGTCGCAACTCCCATCGCCCCGGGGGGTGGCGCATCTGCGACCATTCGCGCTAGATCGTCGACACACTTCGATCGTGGGAGGAGCGGGATGGGACTGTTCGACAAACTGAAGGGCGAGCTCGTCGACATCATCGAGTGGCTCGACGACACCAACGGGCAGACGCTGGTCTGGCGGTTCCCGCGCTATCAAAACGAGATCAAAAACGGCGCGCAGCTCATCGTGCGGCCCGGGCAGCAGGCGGTGTTCGTCAACGAGGGCCGCCTCGCCGACGTCTTCACCGAGGGGCGCCACGAGCTCAGCACCAACAACCTGCCGCTGTTGTCCACGCTCAAGGGCTGGAAGCACGGCTTCAACTCGCCCTTCAAGTGCGAGGTCTACTTCGTCTCCACCAAGGTCATCGGGCCGATGAAGTGGGGCACGCCGCAGCCGCTCATGCTGCGCGACCCCGACTTCGGCGTCATCCGCCTCGGCGCCTTCGGCACCTACGTGTTGCGGTGCACCGACGCCAAGCTGTTGCTGCGCCAGCTCGTCGGCACCGACGGCGTCTACGACACAAACGAGATCAACGAGGTGATGCGCTCGATCATCCAGTCGAGCTTCGCCAGCGTCCTCGGCAAGAACAAGGTCGCGGCGCTCGACCTGTTGTCGAGCTACGACGCGCTCGGCGAAGAGGTGCGCGCCACCGTCGCCACGCAGATCGACGACGAGTACGGCCTCGAGATCCCGAACCTCAAGGTCGTGAACATCAACGTGCCCGACGCGGTGCAAAAGGCCATCGACCAGCGCGCGTCGATGGGCGCGCTCGGCTCGAGCACGCTCGGCCCGGCGCCGAACATGGGCACCTTCCAGCAGTTCCAGATGGGCAACGCCATGGCGCAGCCGGGCGGGCGCATGTCGCCGGGGATGGACCTCGGCATGGGCCTCGCCATGGCGGGGCAGATGGCAAACCAGTTCCAACAGCCCTCCATGCAGGTGCAGGCGCCGCCGCCGCTGCCCACCGCGCAGCAGTGGTACTTCGGCATCAACGGGCAGAACGTCGGCCCGCTGACCGTCGAGGTCGCCAAGCAGTTCGTGCAGATGGGGCAGCTCAAGGCGGACACCCTCGCGTGGACCAACGGCATGGGCGCGTGGACGCCCGCCGGCCAGGTCCCGCAGCTCGCGGCCCTCTTCGGCGGCGGCGGCCCCCCGCCGCTGCCCGGCGGCGGCCCGCCCCCGATGCCCAAGTAGGCAGGGGGCTCGCCCCCTGCGCCGGACGGCCGCAGGCAGGGGGCTTGTCTCCGCGTCGGTGACGACGATGTCTCGACGGCGGCGCGACGGTCCCCGGCAGGCGGTGCGTTGGATCGGGGACGCCTTCGTCCTCGAGGGTGACCTCCGCGCCGGCGCGCCCGCCGTGTGGCGCGGCGGGCGCGAGCCGCAGTGCGCGCGGGTGTGCATCTCCGAGATGATGCGCGACTGGGAATTCGCGGTCGACGAAGCGCCGCTGGTCGCCGCCGCGGTCGCGCTCGCGGGGCCCGGCATCGTCCCTCGCTACGCCACGTACGCGCGCGACGACGACGTCGTGGTCGTCGAGGTCGACGTCGCGGACCTCTCGCTGCGCGACCTGATCACCGCCGCGAGCCCGCCCGGCGCGTCGACGGAGGCGCCCGTGGGGCTCGTGCTCTACGTCCTGCGCGAGCTCGTGCGCGCCTGTGAGATGGCCGGCGACGTGCCGCTCGACCTCCACCCCGCGCGCATCGCCGTCGCCTGGGACGGCCGGGTCCTCCTGCGCCCGCTGACGCAGCACGAGGAGCTCGACGATCTCGTCGCCTGGCGCGACGATCCCGTCGACGCCGCCGCGTACTTCACCCCGCCGGCCGAGCCGCGCCTCGAGCAACAGCTCGTCGCCGGCGCCCTCGCGTACGAGCTCGCCACCGGCCGGCACCCGTTCAAGCCCGCGGCCGCCGCCGCCGACGACGAGCGCGACGACGACGACGACGACGAGGATGATGACGAGGACGATGACGACGACGACGAGGAAGCCTACGTCGCCGGGATGCGCGCGCGCATGGACGCCGGCGAGCACGAACGCATCGTGGGCGCGCCCGCGCTCGCGACGGTGATCGAGCGCTTCATCGGGCGCGCGTTCGCGTCCTGGGCCGCCGCTGCCGCCGCCGTCGACGACGCGCTCGCCGACGAGCCCTTCGACGCGCGCTCGCTCGCCGGGATGCTGCGCGGGCTCTTCGAAGACACGCACGCCGCGTGCGCGCTCGAGCGCGAGGATCGGCTGCAGGTGATGCCCGGCCCGCGCGTGGAGCTCGAGCCGTGGGCGCCGCTCGACCCCGAGTCCGTCGAGGGCGACACCAACGGCTACGAGGTCGTCGACCTCGACGACGTGCGCGAGGGCCGCGGGGGCTTCGATGAGCCCTACGAGCCCGCGGTGGAGCCCGTCGATCCCTTCGACGACGACTGACGGCCCGCGAGGACCGCGCGCGCCGCGCCGTCGTGCGGTACCCTCTCCGCACCGATGACGTCGGCACGCCCGTTCTGTCTCGCGCTCCTCGCGGCCGCCTGTTGCTCGTGCGCAGGCGCGCCGTCGGCGACGGCGCGGGCGTGGCCCGAGGCCGACGCGCTCTTTCGCCACGACGTCGACGGCGTTGACGACGGCGGCGAGCGCCCGCGTTTCCTCGGCGCCGACAGCGCGTACGCCGCACCGCTGCCGGGCGGCCGCGTGCTCTGGCTCTTCGGCGACACCTTCGTCTCCACGGCGCCGCCGCCCGCCGGCGACCCCCGCGCGGGATCGCGCATGGTGCGCAACTCCGTGGCCGTCATGAACGGCCGCGACCCTTCCGCCGCCACGACGAGCATCCGCTTCTTCTTCGGCGCCGGCGCCGACGGCCCCGCGTCGTTCTTCCCCGACGCCGGCGACGGCTGGACCTGGCCGGGCACGCCGGCGCTCGTGCGCGATCCGGCGACGGCCACCGACAAGCTCCTGCTCTTCCTTTGGAAGATGGCGCCGTCCGACGGCGGGCTCGGCTTCGCGCTCGACCACACCGAGGCCGTCCTCGTCGAAAACCCCGCCGACGTCCCGCCCGCGTGGCGCACTGTCCCCGTGCCCGTCGCGGACGCCGTCGACGGTTTTCGGCTCGGGACCGGCGGCGCCCTCGTCGACGGCGACACGCTCTTCCTCCTCGCCGCGCGCGAGCCCGGCGACCACGAGATGGCGCTGTTCTCCGTGCCCGCGGCCGACGCCGCCCGCGGCGACCTCTCGGCGCTCGCGCTCAAAGGCGACGCCGGCTTCCGCGGCCAGACGGAGCTGTCGCTCACGCACGCGGCGGGCGCGTTCGAGGTCGTCGACGTGGACGGCTTCGGCCAGGCGCCCATCGAGCTGCGCACCGTGAGCTCGCTGTCGGCGCCTTCGTTCAGCGCGCCGGCCGTCGTGTACCGCGAGCCCGAGATCGACAGGGACGGCGTCCTCCTCTATTCGGCGAAGGCGCACCCCGAGCTGTCCGGCGCCGACCTCGTCGTCACCTACTGCAGCAACCACACGGACTTCGCCACGCTCACGAGCGACCCGAGCCTCTACTTCCCGCGCTTCGTGCGCATCACGCTGGAGAAGCGATAGCGATGACGTCTTCGACGATTCCCCCCTCCGAGGGTCAAGGTGGTTTCGGCGAGCTGGGAGCGCAGAAGACGTTCCCCTGCGAAAACTGCGGCGCCAAGCTCACGTTCTCCATCGGCGCGCAGAAGCTCAAGTGCGACCACTGCGGCTACGAAAAAGAGCTCGAGTTCGCGGAAGGCGCCAAGGTCGAGGAGAAGGACCTGATGGGCGCGCTGTCCAAGCAGGCCACGCGGCGCGCGTCGACCGGGCAGTTCGCGGGCACGCACGAGGTGAAGTGCGGCTCCTGCGGCGCCATCGTGGTGTTCTCGGGCTCGCTGACGTCGTCGAAGTGCAGCTACTGCGACGCGCCCATCCAGCGCGAGAACGCGCACGCGGCGCAGCAGCGCTTGCCCGTGGACGGCCTGTGCACCTTCCTCATCGAGAAGGACGCGGCGTCCATCAAGCTCAAGGACTGGGTGAAGAGCCGCTGGTTCGCGCCGGGCGAGTTCAAGAAGCGCGGCGTCGCCGGGGGCTTCGACGGTGTGTACATGCCGTACTTCACCTTCGACGCCATGACGCACACCCGCTACGCGGGCGAGCGCGGCGACGCCTACTACGTCGACGTCGGCTCCGGCGACAACAAGCGGCGCGAGCGCCGCGTGAAGTGGTCCAGCACGCGCGGCGCCTTCCAGCGCTTCTTCGACGACGTGTGCATCCCGGCGTTGAAGAGCCTGCCGCAGAAGCTCCTGCAGAAGCTCGAGCCGTGGCCGCTCGAAAAGAGCGTGCCGTTTTCCGATGAGGCGCTCTCGGGCAAGCTCGCGCACACGTACGAGATCGAGCTCGAAGAGAGCTTCGGCAAGGCCAAGCAGCGCATCGAGACCACGCTCACCTCCGACGTGAAGAAGCGCATCGGCGGCGACGAGCAGCGCGTTCACTCCATGGACGTGAACTACAGCGCGCTCACGTACAAGCACGTGTTGTTGCCCGTGTGGATCCTCGCGTACCGCTACGCCGACAAGACGTATCGCGTGGTGGTGAACGCGATGACGGGCCAGGTCTCGGGCGAGCGTCCCTACTCGCCGATCAAGATCGCGCTCGCCGTCATCGCCGGCGTCGCCGTCGCCGCGGCCATCTGGTACTTCACGCGCCGCCACTGAAAGGGTGACGCGCAACGTGATCCGTGCCGCGCCGACGCCTCGGGGCGGCACGGGCAGTCCATTCGCGACGTCGGCGACGTCGACGACCCTGCGGGGCTTGACGTCGGCTGCGTCGACGCCCCGTAGGGCGGGGGCTTGTCCCCCGCGTCGGAAAGGCACGTGGACGTTGCCGGTGTCTCCGACGCGCCCCACACGGGGGCGCCCTACGTCTCGATGCCCTGCGTGCCGTGTCGACGTGTGCGGCGACGACGGCGCCGGCCGTCGCCCCGACGCGAGAACGGCGACGAACGCCCTGCCGCCGTGAATGTCGTAGCGCCGCTGAGCGCAGTTGTGGCTCGCTGACCCGGCCTATTTCCATTCGCCCGCGGCGAGGACCTTTTCCTTCGGCAGCGACATGACCACCGAGCGCTTCTTTCCGTCGGCACGGGTGGCGGCCACCACGCGCACCAACGTGCGCTTGAGCCGCGCGTTGCGGGGCGGCTCGCCGGGGCGAAGGCCCGTGAGGCCGTCGTTCACGTTGATCTCGATGGTCCGCTCGGTGCCGGCAGGCTCGCCGAGGAGCTTCTTCGCCGCTTGCTGCAGGGTCTCACGCATGCCGCGGGGTCACACGCCGCGCGGGCGAGCACAATCACCTCCGCCGCGGGCCCCGGCACGGCGTAGCATCGGGTCGTGCCCAGGAAGATCTTCATCGACGCCGACGCGAGCCCGCGGGACGTCAAGGACGTCGTCTTTCGTGCCTCCGCGCGCCTGTCGGTCGCCGTCGTCGTGGTCGCCAACAAGGCGATGTTCGTGCCGCGCTCGCCGCTGGTGTCCATGGTGCAGGTGCGCGGCGGGCCCGACGTCGCCGACGACCACATCGTGGCCGCCGCCGTCGCCGGCGACATCGCCGTGACGCACGACATCCCGCTCGCCGCGCGGCTCGTCGACAAGAACGTCGTCGTCATCGATCCGCGCGGCGAGATCTACGACCGCGAAAACGTCGGCGAGCGATTGTCGGTCCGCGACTTCATGGCCGAGGTGCGCGACGCCGGCGTCACCACCGGTGGGCCGGCGCCGTTTTCGGCGCGCGACAAGCAACGCTTCGCGAGCGCCCTCGATCGCGCGCTTCACGCCGGCCGCCGCTGACGCCGCTGCGCTCGGAGGCTGACGCGTAACGTGATCCATCGGGATCCGCGTCATCGCTGATCCGAGCCACCCGGAAGGGGACGGTGCTACGGCTACACGCCGGAGCGGAAAGGAGCGGGAGGGCTCGGCGACGAAGACGCGCGCCGAGTTGAGCGCCGGGGCGCCGAGCTCTCCGCTCCTTTCCGCTCCGGCGGTGGCGACGTTGTCTAGCCTTCGCGAGTCCGCGCCGACGTCGCATCGAGGCACGTCGGCGCGCACACGACCCGCACGAACCCGCCACGTGCGCTGATAGCAAGATCACAACACCGCTCGGACCCGCCGTTTCCTCACAACCTGCAGCGGTTCTTGCGCGCCGACGTGCCTCGCCACGTACTCCGCGCGGCGAGCCACCTTGTGGGCGGCTTCGCCGAGTGCTGCGACGAGCCCTATTTTTCTTCAGCCTTTCACCCCTGACACTTGCCGGTGCCCGTGTTGCACGTCTCGTCGCCGGCGCAGTCGCTGTCGCTCGTGCAGCTCGCGCCGCCGCCGGTGCCGTCCTTGGCCGGCGAGAAGCACTTGCCGGTGCTCGCGTCGCAGTTGTCGCCGGTGGGGCAGGTGGCGTCCGTGGTGCACGGCTTTCCGTCGGTGGTGTCGACGGGATCAGCGCAGGAGCCGTTGGTATCGCACAGGCCCGACGCACAGTCGGCGTCGGCGTTGCAGTCGTCGCCGACCTGGGAGAGCTGTTTGCCACAGCCCAGCGACACGAGGACAACGACGGCGAAGAGGGAGCAGAGGGAGAAGGTCTTGTGAAGCATGAGCACCTCGCGTCCTCTACGTCGACGACGAGGGCGCACGATCGGGGCGCGGCGCCCCGGCGGGGCGAGACCGCGGCGGCTCCATGTTCTATGCTGGCGGCATGGCTCTTCGACTCGTCTCCCACCGCGCCTGCCCCTATGTGCAGCGCGCGGTCATCGTGCTCCTCGAGAAGGACGTCCCCCACGAGACGCAATACGTGGACCTCGCCAACAAGCCCCCGTGGTTCCTGGAGCTGTCGCCGCGCGGCAAGGTGCCGCTGCTCGTCGTCGACGGCGGCGCGGTGCTCTTCGAGTCCGCCGCCATCTGCGAGTTCCTCGAGGAGACCAACGCGCCGCCGCTGATGCCCGCCGACCCCGTCCAGCGCGCCCGCGACCGCGCGTGGGGCGCGTTCAGCGCGGAGCTCCTCTTCACGCCCATGTACCTGCTGTCCACGACGGACAAGCCCGACGAGCTCGCCCGGCTGCTCGACGGCGTGCGCACAACGCTCACGCGCCTCGACGCCGAGCTCGCGGGCCGGCAGTGGCTGTCCGGCGACGGGTCCCGCTTCGGCATGGCCGACGCATTCACGGCCCCGTTCTTCGTTCGCGCCGCCATCGTCGGCGACGCCGCGCGCTCGCCCATCCCCGACGGGCTCGACAACGTCCGCGCCTACGGCGAGCGGATCCTCGCGCGCGACAGCGTCACGCGCTCCACGCCGGACGGCCTCGCCGCCGACACCGTGAAGCTCATGCGCGCCAAGAACGCCGCCATTCTTCAATAGACGGCGAGCTGCGGCCTACGACAGGCAGGTGAAGAAGCAGAAGTCGAAGCAGAAGTTGCCGTCGCAGTATTCGGTGCACGTCTCGTTTTCGGTGCGCGACCGACAATCGTCGAAGCTCGCGGGCTCCGGGTCCGCGCAGGGAGGGTCGCTGTTGGCGGCCAGGTCGTCGCACTTGTCGCGCAGGGCCTTGTCGTCCTGAGTGCAGTCGTCGTCGACCGGCTTGGTGCATTCGACGGACTTCCGGCAATCCGCGCGCAGCCAGAGCACGCACGAGGCCTCCCAGGGCTCGAACGTCGCGAGCACGGCGGGGTCGGCGTCGACGATGACGTCGAGCTTCTTCTTGCCGTTCGTGTCCTCGGTCTCGCCGGGGCCGCAGGCGGAGGCGAGGAGGACCGCGGCGGCGATCAAGAAGCCGCCGGCGAATTGCGACCGGCGGGAGCCGCCGCGCGAGTCGTGCCGCCGCCGCTCGCTCCGGCGACAATCAGGACGCCCCGCCCAATCGCAATTCGAATAATCGAATGGATCCCCATGAATCGATGCTAGGGGACGGTTGCCCGTGGCGCAATCGACGGATGCTCCCGCGCCGATCGATCGGGGCCGCTCCAGTCGCGGGCGCCCGCGTCATCGGCGTACGAAACGAAACGACCCGGCGTGTGCCGGGTCGTTCGTGCGAAGCAGGCCGTGAGGGCTCCTTCGTCAGGCGGGCGGCGAAGCCTCGACCGGGCCCGAGTCTTCCTTCTTGTCCTCGTCTTTCTTGTCTTCTTCCTTCTTCTCTTCGTCCTCGGTGCCGCCGCCGATGTCCTCGTCCTCGGTCTCGTTGGCCACCTGGCCGCCGGGGCGGCGGGCGCGGATGACGTCGACCTTGGGACCCTTCTTGCCACGCGGCTTCTTGTCGTCGCGCTCGGCGCGCTCGGCCTTGGGCTCCGTCTCTTCCTTCTCGCCGCCCTTGCTGCGCAGGTACTCCTGGTGGCGGGCGTTGCCCTCCGAGCAGGCGTCGGAGACCTTCTGCGTGAAGAGCTTGATGGAGCGGATGGCGTCGTCGTTGGCCGGGATGAGGTAGTCGATGCCGTCCGGGTCGCAGTTGGTGTCGACGAGGGCGATGATCGGGATGCCGAGCCGCTTGGCCTCGTCCACGGCGATGTGCTCGCGCTTGGGATCGATGACGAAGATGGCGCCGGGCAGCTTGTTCATGTCGCGGATGCCCGCGAGGTTCTTCTCGAGCTTCTGGAGCTCGCGGCTGAGCTGCACGACCTCTTTCTTGGGCAGGCGGTCGAAGGTGCCGTCCTGCTGCATCTTCTCCAGCGAGCGCAGGCGGTCGATGCCCTGCTTGATGGTCTTGAAGTTGGTGAGCATGCCGCCGAGCCAGCGGTTGTTCACGTAGAACTGGCCGGAGCGCTTGGCCTCCTCCGCCACGATGTCCTGCGCCTGCTTCTTGGTGCCGATGAAGAGCACCTTCTCGCCGCGCGCCACGAGCGTGGCCGCCTTCTCGTAGGCCCGGTCGAACAGGCCCACGGTCTGCTGCAGGTCGATGATGTAGATGCCGTTCCGCGCGCCAAAGATGTAGGGCTTCATCTTCGGGTTCCAGCGGCGGGTCTGGTGCCCGAAGTGCGCGCCGCACTCGAGCATGTCTCTCATCGCGATGGTGGCCATGGCTGTCTCTCTCTTCCTGTACCGTCGGGTTGAATCCGCCACGCGTGAAGCGCCAATCAGCGCTGGTCGCGAACCCTGTGCCAACGGTCTGGCATCCCAGGGACCCCGCGACACCCCCGCGCAGACACCTCTGTCCGGCCGGGTCGTGCGTGTGTGTTGGGGACGCTCGTCGGACCCGGAGATCTCGACGGTGCGCCCCTCTTGAAAGGCCTGGTTTCCGTACCAGAGCCCGTCCGTGCCGGCAAGCAATGATCGGTTCGATCCAGCCGCGATCGCAGACCTCGTGTAGGGTCTGCGCGTGCGGACGCTCCCCCTCCTCTCGCTCGTGATGTGCCTCCTCGCCCCGTCAGCCCGCGCGGACGACCTCCTGCCCATCGCCGTGGGCCAGACCCGGGGCGGGATCCCGGTGGTCGCGGTGCAGGGCGGGCCGTGGGCGGTGGTCGACCTGCACGTGCGCACGGGCGACGCCCCGCTGACCCCGACCGAGCACCGCGCGCTCGACGCCCTCGGCCAGGCCCTCGCGGACGGAGCGCTGGCGCCGCGCGGGCGCCCGCTGTCCGCCGACGTCGACGCCGCCGGCGGCAAGGTGCGCGTCCGCGTCGACCCCGACGGCCTCGTGGTCGCCTTCGGCGCGCCCATGGAGCGCTTCGACCTGCTGCTGCGCACCGTCGACGGCGTCCTGCGCGGGCGCGCCCGCCTGCAGCCCGCCACCCGCGCCCACGAGGTCCTGCCCACCGACGACGGTGCCGTCGATCCGCGGGCCCTCGCGCTGGCGCTGCCGGGCCTGCCCGCGGCGCTGCCGACGTCGGGCGCGACGGTGAGCGCCGGCGTGCTGCGGGACGCCGCGCAGGCGTTGCTGCGCCGCGGCCGCGTCGCCTTGAGCGTCGTCGGCCCCAAGCCGGGGACCGACCTGCTCGGCGCCGTGCTGCGCGCGGTGACGGCGCCGCTGTCCGCCGGCGACGACGTCGACGCCGGCGTGTTCGCGCCGCCCAAGCTCACACCCGGCACGCTCCTGTACGAGGCGCCGGACGCGGCGCAGAAGGGGGCGCGGGCGACGCTGTGGCTCCTCGGGCCCGGCCGGGGCCTCCCGGGCGCGAGCCCGAGGGACCGCGCCGCCCGCGCCGTGCTCGCCCGCCTCGCCGGCGGCCGCGCCGAGGGCGCCGCCGGCCTGTTCGCCCTCGCCCTCGACGTCGAGAGCGCGCGCGCCAGCCGCATCGCCCGCGCCGAGGGCGCCCGCGTGAAGGCCCTGGTGGACGTCGCGCGCACGCCGCCGCCGCAGGACGTCGTCGACGCTGCGCGCACCCAGGAGCGGGCGGCGCGGCTGTCGCGCCTGAAGGACGCCGACGCCGTCGCCGACGCCCTGGGCCGCGCGCTCCTCGCCGGCGACGCGGGCCTCGTGCAAAAGGAGCTCGACGCGCTGAACGAGGTCACCGCCGCCGACGTCGCCCAGGCGGCGAAGCAGGCGGCGTCGGGGCCGCGGGTCGTGTTGCGCACGGTGGGCGCTCGATGACGACGAGGCCGTCCGCGGGGGCCGCGAGGGCCCGCCCCGCGTCGACGACCGCGCTGCTGCTCGCGGCGCTCGCCGTCGCCGGCACCGCGGCGCGCGCGCGCACCGAGGCCCCCGCGCCAGCGGCGCTCCCCGTGCGCGTGCAGGAGCGCCCGGAGATCCCCTGGCTCGTCGTCGTCGTCGCCCTCGACGCGCCCGCGTCGCCGGCGAAGCTCGCGGACCCCGTGCGGCCGACGGTGCAAGCGCTCTTCGACGCCGGCGGCGCCGTCGACGTCGAAGAGCGCCCCGACGGCGCCCTCGTCGTCGTCGAGGGGCCGCCCGCGGCGGAAGGGCTCGTCGTCGCCGCCGCCCGGGCGAGCGCCGCCGACGCCAAGGCCGCGCGCGCCGCGCTGTTCGTCGAGGGGCGCACCACCCTCGTCGACGCCGGCGCTCTGCCTCCTTCGAGGGGCGATCGCGCGCCCGGGGGCGGCGCCGCCGCCGCGGGCGCCGGCGCTCCCCCGGGCGCCGGCGCGCTCCCCCTGGCGCCGAGCCCGGCGCTCTTCGACGTCGAGGGCGAGGCGCTCGTCGCGTTCGTGGAGCGCGCCGTGCCGCACGCCAGGGCGTCGCTCGCCTTGTCCCGCGGCAGCGCCGTCCTCGTCGTCGACGGCGGCCCCGGCTTCGACCGCGCCGCCGCCCGCGCCGCCCTGGCCGCCGCCGTCGCCGCACCGCTGCCGCGCGGCGCCGTCGACGACCTGCGCGCGCGGGCCGAGGGCCGCCTGGCGGCGCGCCGCTCGCGCGTGGGCGCGTGGGCGCACGACACGGCGGCGCTGTGGCTCGCGTTCGACACCGTCGACGTCGAGGACGTCGACGACCTCGGCGTCCGTGTGCGCGCGCGGCTGTTCCCCTCGGTGCTGTTCGGTCCCTGACGCGGGCGCGCTCCGGCGCGGCTCCTTCAAGGGATGTGCTTCACCAAGGCGCGCACGCGCTGGACGGACACGGCCACGCACGCGGTGGTGCCCCTGCGCTCGATGACGACGCCGACGACCCGGCCGTCGCGCAGGACGGGCGCACCGGGATCGAGGGGGAGGTCGAGCCGCCAGCGGCCCCCGCTGACGGTGCGCAGGCCGCCGACGCTCGGCGAGACCCGCCCGTCGACGAGCCCCATGCCGAGGAGCCACGCGTCCTTCCCCGGCGGCGCGCCGTTGCCGAGGCCGAGCGAGGGGAACACGCCGTCCTTGTCGAGCTTCTTCAATTCCACGAGGGCGAGGCCGTCGTCGTCGCGCACGAGCACGTGGCCGCGGCGGCGCTCGCCGTCGACGAGCTCGAGGACGACGTCGTCGACGTTGCCGGCGACGACGGCCACGGCGACGCCGGAGCCGGACACGAAGAACCCCGGCCGCACGTCTCCCTCGGGCGAGATGACCGAGACCACGGCCGGCCCGTGGACCCGCGCCGCGTGCTCGAGCGACGGCGGGCCCGCGGCCACGAGCAGGGCGAGCGCGGGAGCGAGCATCGCGCCGTAGGCTACACTCGAGCCCGGTGGACCGCCCACTTCCCGCCCGCGCCGTGGCGCGCGCCCTCGTCGTGCGTGCGGGGGCCTGTGCGCTCGCGTGCGCGGGCGTCGCGGGCACGGCGCGCGCGGACGACGGCCCGCCGCTCCTGCCGCTGGCCAGCGTGCAGCGGCCGCCGCCGCTCGACGACGACGACCCGCCGCCGCACTACCGGGGCTGCGCGGACAAGCCGCTGCCCGTGCTGCGCGATCGGCTGCCCTTCGGCCCCGGGGAGCTGCTGAGCTACGACGTCGCCGTCCTCGGCATTCGCACCGGCAAGGTGAACATCAAGATGGGCGAGCGGGCCGTCATCGACGGCGTCGCCACCTTCCCGCTGCAGGCGCAGGCCAAGACCGACGGGTTCCTCGAGGTGCTCGGCAATTTCGACGCGCGCATGGTGAGCTTCTTCGACCCGTCGACGCTGACGCCGGTGCGGATGGTGAACCGCACGGTCACGCGCAAGCCGTTCGTGGCCGTGCCCGTGGTGTCGCGCGAGGACGGCGCGTTCGCCAAGGGCGTGCTCAACGCGCGCCTGCGCCGCACGAGCGACAAGGGCGACTACGACCGAAAGAGCCACATCACCACGGCCGCCGACGTCGTCGATCTGTTGAGCGTGGTCTACTACCTGCGCGCCCGCGTGTTGCCCGAGGGCGCGCCCTTCTGCTTCGAGCTGTATCACCGCCGGCGGCTGTGGCACGTCGAGGGCAAGGTCGGCGGCATCGAGGTGGTTCGCCCCCCGCTCGGCGCGCGGCGCGCGCGCCGGCTCGACGCGGTGGTGACGCGCGTGGGCGGCAAGCACCGCCCGCCGCCGCGCCCGGTGACGGCGTGGATCACGGACGACGCCGACCGCGTGCCGGTGCTCGTCTCCACGCCCGACAAGCTTGGCCACATCGAGGTGCGCATGCTGCACTACGAGCGTGGCCATCGCCTCGTTGCCCGGTGAGCGCGCCGGCAGGGCGAGAGCGCAACGCAGGGGGCCGGAGGGCGGATACTCCCCTGCGGTGGTACCGTTGCCGGCGCGTGCCCCGTCCATGAGGTCCCCGTCGATGCGTCCGTCCCTCCTCCTCGCCGCCCTCGTGACCGCCCTGTGCGGCGCCGCCTGCTTCAACATCGGCGACCGCCCGCCCCCGCCCTCCCGCGGCGGGAGCATCGCGGGCACCATCCAGGTGTCGGGCGTCTCGGGCCAGCTCGCCGTAGATCCTGACGCCGTGCGTCAGGCGCGCGTGGACGTGTGCGAGGCGGACAGCCCGCCCCGCGAAGACGCCGCGCCCATGCCCGACATCGCCGGCCGCGGCGCGCCGCCGTCGCCCACGCGCCCGAGCTCCAAGATGCCGCTTCAGTGGAAGGCCGGCGACGTCCTCGTGCTCTTCGACCATGGCGCCTATGACCGCGCCTCGCTCGCGCCCGCGCTCGACGCCATGATCGGCCGCGCGGCGCTCGGCGGCGTCAGCGCCAAGGTCGCGCGCTGCACCGCCGGCCGCTACTGCCTCGCGCGCCTGTACAAGTCCGGCGCCCTGCTCGACGAGAGCGCCACCGACGCCGCGCAGAAGGCCCTCGACAAAAACCGCGGGCCGCACGTGAAGGTCGTCGCGAAGAACCTCAAGAAGTGGGGCTTCTTCGTCCCCAACGATCCGCTCTTCAATTTCCAGTGGCACTACGACTTCATCCACCTGCAGGCGGCGTGGGACATCGAGCGCGGCGACGACAGCGTCGTGGTCGCCGTCGTCGACAGCGGCGCCGTCACCGCGCAGCCCGACCTCTCCGGCCGCTGGGCGCGCGACGGCCAGGGCCGCGTCGTCGGCACCGATATGGTCGATCCCGAGGTCGACGTCGACGGCGTCCCCGGGCGCGACACCGACCCCGAAGACCCCGGCGACAACCTCTTCGGCACCAACTCGTCGAGCTGGCACGGCACGCACATCGCCGGCACCATCGGCGCCGAGACCGACAACGGCGAGGGCGTCGCCGGCATCACCATGGCCGGCCGCATCGTCCCCGTGCGCGTGCTCGGCAACCAGCTCTCGGGCTTCGACGCCGACATCATGGACGGCATCTTCTGGGCCATCGGCCAGCACGTCGACGGCACGCCCGACTATCCGCTCACCGACACGGCGAAGCTCATCAACCTCTCGCTCGGCGGCCCCACCGACGACGCCAGCCAGACCTTCTGGAACGACAACATCACCGCCGTGCTCTCCGATCCGTCCAAGCCCATCATCGTGGCCGCGGCGGGCAACAGCGACGAGGACGCCGGCGGCATCGTGCCCGCCAACGTCCCCGGCATGATCACCGTGGGCGCGGTGAACATCCGCGGGCTGCGCGCGAGCTACTCGAACTTCGGCGCGTCCGTCGACGTCATGGCCCCCGGCGGCGACGAGGGCACCGACGAAAACGGCGACGGCCAGCCCGACGGCGTGCTGTCGACGGTGAACCCCGACTACGACTGGCGCGACGGCACGAGCATGGCCTGCCCGCACGTGACCGGCGTGGCGGCGCTGTTGGTGGCCGCCAACCCGTCGCTCGGCCAGACCGACATCGCGCAGATCCTCCACGCGTCCTCCAACCACGCCGGCCAGTGCAACGAGGGCTGTGGCGGCGGCTGGCTCGACGCCGTGAGCGCGCTGCTGCTCGCGGGCGGCGAGGTGCAGGCGTTGCCGCTCCTCGCCACCGACGTCACGCAGGCGTTCTTCCCCACAGGGCTGCAGGCGGTGCAGGTGAACGTGCTGAACCTCGGCAACGCGCCCTTCTCGTTCGCCGCCGCCGTCGAGGGAGCGCAAGCGGAGCACTTCAGCGTGAGCCCGGCGACGGGCACCGTGGCGGAGGCGACGTCGTCGAACCCGCGCGTGGCGCTCACCGTGACGCTCGATCGCGGCGACCTGGAAGCGGGCAGCGCCAACCTCAAGATCACCACCACCGACGCCGACATCACGCCGGCCGAAGAGGCGAGCGTCGACCTGAACTTCAACGACGACCCGAACCGCAACCCGCGCCAGATCCAGGAGGTGCAGGTGGCCGCGTTCGAAAAGAAGGCCGACGGCACGCTCAAGAGCGTGGCCAAGACCGTCGCCAGGCGCGAGGACCAATTCGCGTACACCATCACGGGGCTGCGCGAGGGCGACTACGAGGTGTTCGCCGTCGGCGACGACAACCAGGACGGCCAGTTCGAGGCCGACGTCGAGAGCTTCGGCGCGTACCCGACGCGCGACGCGCCGCAGGAGGTGCACGTGGGCGCCGACGCGCGCGTGGAGAGCATCGACTTCGGCATCGACGCCGCCTTCATCACCGACATCGTCGGCGGCGTCGGCGCCCCCTGCAACGCCGACAACGACTGCAGCACCCCGACGGGCGCGCAGTGCATCACCACCTTCGCCGGCGGCTACTGCTCGCGCCTGTGCGACGACGGCCAGTGCGGCAACAACGCCTCCTGCGAACAGTTGCGCTGCAGCGACGGCAGCGGCAACAGCGTCGACTGCAACGTCTGCCTCGTGCGCTGCGCGTCCGACAGCCAATGCCGCTTCGACGAGGGCTACATCTGCGACGCCGGCGAGTGCGTCCCCGCCGAGCTCCCGCCGTAATTGTGACGGCGCATGTCGGCGCCGTCACTTGCGCGCTTCGCGCGCGGCTCGCTCCGCTCGCGGCGCGGCGTCGGCAGCGTCCGAAGTCGCCTTTGATCGTGCGCAGATTCGCGGCGCTTGCCGGGGCGACTTCGGAGGCTGCCTCCGCCGCGCTTCGGAGTTTCGGGGCTTGACGTCGTCGAGGCCCCGTACGTCCCCGCCGCGCTCGCGGGGCGACGAGCGCTACGGCGACATCGCGGGGGCTTGGGCGATGTGGCTGTGGAGATGGGCGACGGCGCGGGCGGCTTCGGCGGCTTCGGCGATGTGGCTGTGGAGATGGGCGACGGCGCGGGCGGCTTCGGCGGCTTCGGCGATGTGGCTGTGGAGATGGGCGACGGCGCGGGCGGCTTCGGCGTCGTCGGCGCGCGGGTACGTGTGCCGCGCTTCGGAGCTTCGGGGCTTGACGTCGTCGGCGCGCGGGTACGTGTGCCGCGCTTCGGAGCTTCGGGGCTTGACGTCGTCGAGGCACCGAACGTCGCGCCGCGCTCGCGACGAGCGCTACGGCGACATCGCGGCGGCGGCTTCGGCGATGCGGGCGTGGAGGCTGGCGACGGCGCGGGCGGCTTCGGCGTCGTCGAGCGCGCGGGTGCCGAGGCCGTCGAGGACCGCGGCGAGCGCCTTCGCGTTCGTCCCCGGAGCGAGCGCGGCGAGGCGCGCGGGCGCGAGCGCGTGCGGCAGCGTGCGCTCGACCGCGTCGTCTCCGGTGACGAGGAAGCCGCCGAAGCGCGCGGGGTCGGCGTCGGCCCAGGGCCAGTCGAGCAGCGCCCACCACAAAGACGCCAGCGCGTCGCGGCCGCGGACGACGTCGTCCTTGCGGAAGGGACGGCCGAGGGCGCCGTCGAGGAGCGCGGCCACCGCCTTCACCAGGCCCGCGTCCGTCACCACCCGCCCGTAGCCGGTGCCTCGCGCCGCCTGCGCGAGGTCCACCTCGCGCGGCCGCAGCCAGTCGTGGGGCGCGCAGAAGTGCCCGGCGCAGACCTCGCGCGGGTACACCGCGAGGTCGCGCAGGTCCTCGCCGGCGGGGTGCCGCGTCGGATGCAGCAGACAGCCGACGCGCCTCCCGGCGAGCTCCTCGGTGACGCGCGCCTCGTCGACCTCCGCTGTGGAGCGCCCGTCGTCGCCCTCCGCCGTGGGCCGCCCCGCGCCGGCCTCCGCGGTGGCGCCGGGCCTCGTCCCGCGATCCGGCGCGTCGTCGTCGACGTAGCCCGCGAACGGGCACACCTTCACGGCGGCGAAGAGCACGTCGGGCTTCTCGATCTCCAACAGCGCGTCGCGCGCGGCGGCGAGGGCGGCGCGATCGGGCCACGCCGCGCGCACGCGCGCCGTGCGACGCTCGAGGCGCTCGCGCTCGGCGCGCGCCGAGCGGTCGCGGAAGTTGTACACGCCGCAGCAGGCCGCGCACGAGCCGCCGTCGTGTTGGCAAAGCACGCGAAGCGGCGCGGGCATCGATCCTCCGTCGGCTGCGCGCGTCGTGCGCAACCTTTCCTCGAATGCGATCGCGTGTACCATACGCGCGATGAAGCTCGTCGTCTTCGGCGCCACCGGGGGAACCGGCAGGAACGTGGCCAAGCGCGCGCTCGCGCTCGGCCATGACGTCGTCGCCGTGGCGCGGCGACCGGAGGCCGTCGACCTGCGTCACGAGAGGCTGCGCGTGCACAAGGCCGACGCCGCCGACGCCGCCGCCGTCGCCGCCGCGCTCGATCGCGCCGACTGCGCCGTCATCGCCGTCGGGCCCGCGGACAACAAGAAGCCCGGCACCGTGATCTCCTCGTGCGCCAAGAACGTCGTCGCCGGCGCCGAGCAACAAAGCGTCTCGCGCGTGGTGCTCGAGAGCGGTCTCATGATGACCGACGGCGCAGAGCTCTCCTTCGTCGGTCGCATCATGATCAAGCTCTACCGGAGCACCGTGCGCGCGCTCTACGAGGACAAGCGCATCGCCGAAGCGGCCGTCACCGGCAGCGGCCGCGAGTGGGTCATCGTGCGCCCGCCGAACCTCGAGCACCAACCCGCGCGCGGCGACTACATCGCCGGCCCCAGGATGCGCGTGCGCCCGACGAAGCCCCTCACCCACGCCGACTGCGCCGACTGCCTCGTCCGCGCCGCCGTCGGCGAGTGGACGGGAGAGATCGTGAACGTCGGGTATTGAGCGGATTTTGTTCGCTCACGCTCACGAACAGCCGCGCCCTCCGGGCGCCCGGAGCGGCGGAGGCTGCCTTCGAAGCCGGCGCGCTCTCTGGGGGCTCTTTGTAGCCGGGGTCGGCTCGTGAGCGCGACGGCTTCGGTGGCAGCCTCCGCCGCGCTTCTTTGTTGGGCTTGATGCTCTGCTCTTGTCGCACCGCCCTCCACGTCGTCGCGCGGCGTAGATATTCGCGGCGGCGGGGCGACGTCGTCGTCAGCGACAAACGCCGTGCCGCCGAGGATGTCGTGACGCCGCTCAGATCAGGACGTCGATGAGCTCCACGGAGGACGCGGGCACGGTCTCGCCGAGGAACGCGGGCGCGAGCTTCTCGAGCTGCTCGGGGGCGTCGGTGACGAGGAGCCGGTGGCTGCCCGCCGCGGCGCCCGACGGGGCGGGGGCGCCGGCTTCGAGGCGGGCGGCGACGTCGAGGGCGGTGGCCTCGGCGCCGTCGACGAGGGCGACGGCGGGGTCGAGCGCCGCGCGCAGCACCGGGCGCAGCAGCGGGTAGTGCGTGCAGCCGAGCACCACCGTGTCTACGCCCTCCGGCAGCGCGCGCAGATACCGCTCGACCACCAGGCGCGGCACCTCGCCGTCGGTCCAGCCCTCCTCGACCAGCGGCACCAGCAGCGGACACGCCACCGGCACCACACGGCCCGCCTCGACGCCGAGCGCGTCGAGGGCCCGCCCGTACGCGCCCGAGCGCACCGTGCCCGGGGTGCCGAGCACGGCGACGACGCCGCCCTTGCTCCCCGCTACCGCCGCCCGCGCGCCCGGCTCGATGACGCCGACGACCGGCACGCCGCGGGGGCCCAGCGCCTCCGTCAACGCGGGCAGCGCCACGGCGCTCGCGGTGTTGCACGCGACGACGAGCAGCTTGATGTCCGCCGCCTCGAGGAGCGTGCGCGCGTTGTTGATCGCGTACTTGACGACGGTGGCGGCGGAGCGCGTGCCGTACGGGACGCGCGCGGTGTCTCCGAGGTAGACCGTGCTCTCTCCCGGCAAGCGCGCCTTGAGCGCGCGCAGCACGGTGAGGCCGCCTACGCCCGAGTCGAAGACGCCGATGGGCCGCGTGTCCATGTCGCTGACTCAACCGCCGCGCGCCGTCCGTCAATCCGCTCGCACGGCGATGAAAGGGGAGACGCGCAATGTGATCCGTCGGTGCCGACGGCTCGAGCGGCTCGGACGCGAGGGGCGGCGGACGGCGGGAGGAGCCGCACCGTCGATGCGGCGCGTTCGCGCCCGGGTCCGCGTTGAGCCGCGTTCCCTACGGAGAGGGCGCGGACTTGCCGTGTCGACGCGTGCGGCGACGACAGCTCACGCTTTCTTGGCCAGGCCCCGGCGCACCTGGACGGGCTCTTCCTTGAGGCCCTCGGCGACGCCGACGGCGGTCACCTGCGCGGCGCTCACGGCCGCCGCCGTCACCGTCACCGCCTGCGTGGCCAGCGCGGGCAGGGGGCCCTGGGCGACGCTGGAGATGGCCTGGCCCGCCGCCATCGGGATGAACGTCGCCGCGGCGCCGAGCGCGTCGCCGACGGAGGAGGCGTTCGGCGCGGCGGCCTCGGCCTCGCCGTCGGCGGCGGTCTTGGTGGCGCCCTTGGACTTCGGCACCGTCACCGTCGCTGCCTGGTTGGTCAGCCGCACCTGCTCGAGGTCGGTGCGCACGCTCTCGACGATCTTGTTGTCCGCCGCGCTGCCCTTGTGCGTGCCCTGCACCATGGTCCGCGTGATGTCGTCGGAGACGCGCAGCGGATCCTTGGGCTCGTTCACCGTCGGCACCTTCCCGTTCAGGAAGCTCACCCCCTTGATGCCGCGGTCCATCTGCTGCGCAGCGAGGTCGTAGATGGCGTCGAGCTTCTTGAACGGATCGGGGACGCCGTCGGGGAGCTGGTGCTGCTCGCCGGGCAGCGCCATGTCCCCGAGGTTCTTTTGGACCAGCGGCGGCTCGAAGCGTTGCTCGGGGACGTAGTCGGCGTCGTGCCAGAGCGCGCTCATGCCCGCCTGGTGACCCGAGAAGACCGACTGACCGACGCGCATCGCTGCCTCCGAAACCGTCCCGACCAGAGCGGCCGCAAAGGGGGATCATGATGGTATCGCACGCGCTCCGTCTCGGTCCCTTGACCGACGCCGATCCGCTGCGATGGGCCACGGACGAGCGGGCGCCACGGGCCCGCGCGAGCACGTCGCCGGCTTGGAACGCGGGGAACGCGCGGCGCGCTCGGCGATCGCGGCGCCGGCGTCTGCACGGCGGTGCGCGTTTGGCACACAGGGTGCTCTTGAGTCCCACTGACAGGCCTCACCGACGAAAACAGGAGGGATTCCATGACGACGCTGCACGCGCTTCGACACGTCTCGTCCGCGGTCCGCCACGCAGACGCGCTCGCCGACGAGGCGCAGGACCTCGGCTGCAAGGAGATCGCGGCCCGGCTGCGGGAGCGCGCGCGCAGCGTCTCCGCGGACCTCGACGCCGCCATCCAGGCCATCGAGGAGATCGATCCGGCGCGCGCGGCGCGCGAGCGCTGCCACGGTGTTTTGACGTCGGTGTACGCCGACGCCACGCTGCAGCTCGAGCGCGTGCTGCCGCCCGAGGAGGCCTCGCGGCTGTCGCCGGGCGGCCACCTCGACGTCAGCGAGCGCGTGCGCTTCCGCCTGCGCCGCATGCCCGACGACGCCTTGGACGCCGTCCTCGACGTCAAGGCGCTCCTCGACCGGGCGCTGTTCACCTACGACGCCGCCGTCGACGGCTACCTCGCCGCCTGCGCCGACGCCCAGTCCAAGAAGGACCGCGCCGTCATCAAGAGCCAGGCCCTGCGCGTGGAGCTCGAGCGCGCCAAGCACACGCTGCTCGTGCGCGCCGATCCCGACGGCGACGCCTGGCGCCGCATCAAGCGCCGCACCGTCCGCACCAAGCGCGCGCGCTGGCTCGACGAGGCCCGCGCCCAGCGCCTGCTCGCCCTCGCCTCTTCGTGATGCTCAGCCTCGTCGTGACGTTCAGCCCGCCGGGCAGACCGACGTGTCCGTGGGGCACGCGGTCGCCGTCGCAGGGTCCGCGCCGCAGAAGCTGAGCCCCGGCACGCACGTGGCGCCGGGCGTGGCGATGAAGCAGCCGGTGTTGGTGGCGCTGGTGGTGACGTCGCAGGTGCCACCGACGTCGGCGCAGTCGAAGAAGAAGGGCTGGCCGTCGCTGGCGCCGACAGTGACGAAGCAGCCGAGCAGGAAGCGGCTGCCCGAGCAGGCGCCGGCCGCGGTGACCTGGCCGTCGGCGCAGGCGAATCCGGCGCTCACGCACGCGGTGCCGTTGCCGGCGCTGTTCACCGCGCAGCCCGCCTGGAAGCCCGCGCAGGGCACGAGGACGTTCTGGGTGGTGTCGTTCGGGTCCTGGAACAGGCAGGACTGGCCGGCGGGGCGCAGGCAGTCCACGCCGTACTCGGGCGTCACCTGGCCGCACTGGGTGCCCGCGGGGAAGCCGAGCGCGCTGTCCGAGCAGTCCTGGGTCTGGAGCGTGTTCGTCGTCGTGTCGCAGAACTCCACGGTGTTGCCCGTGCACTGGCCCTGCACCGTGACGGTGCCGCAGCCCGGCGGCTCGCCTTCGCCTTCGCCCTCGCCCTCGCCGGGGCCGACGTCGCCCTCGCCCTCGCCCTCGCCCTCGCCGGGGTTCACGTCGCCTTCGCCCTCGCCTTCGCCGGTGTTGCTGTCGCGGACGCAGTCCCCGTCCTGGCAGACGTGGCCGACGTCGCAGTCGCGATCGTTCTCACACTCGACGCACGCGCCGTCGACGCAGATCTTGCTCCCGTGGCAGTCGCCGTCGGAGGAGCAGCCGGCGCCGCCGAGGTTCAACAGATCGAGGCTGCACGCAGGGAGGACGCAGACGCCGGCGACGGCGGCGAGGACGAGAGAGGTCTTCATGCGCGCTGTGTCGCACGCTCGTCGACGAAGGAAACCGGGCGCTGTGAGAGCTGGATCACTCGAAGAGCGGCTCCCTCGCGGCGGCGCGCTTCACTCGCCTTCGCCTTCGCCCTCGCCCTCGCCCTCGCCTTCGCCTTCGCCTTCGCCTTCGCTCGGGCACACGCCGCTGGCGGGGCAGCCGACGACGTCGTTTTCGCGGCCGCACAGCGTGAGCCCGGGCGTGCACGCCGCCCCGAACGGCGAGACGCAGCCGACGCCGGAGACGCAGGCGGCGTCGAAGGCGTCGCAGTCCTGGAACAGCGGCTGCCCGTCGACGGAGCCCGAGCCGGCCACGATCCCGTGGCACTCGAGCACGTACGAGGCGTTGTTTTGCCCGGAGCAGCCGAGGGTGTCCGCCGCGCCGCAGGTGAAGCTCCCCTCGACGCACTCGAAGGTCCCGACGCCCGTGTGCTCGCAGCCCGCGTCCGCGCCCTGGCAGAAGCCGAAGAAGCCGTCGTTGCCGCTGCCGACGGCGCAGCTCCCGCCCGCGGGCAGCGCACAATCGGCGCCCCAATTTCCGTTGATCTCCTGGCACCGAGCGCCGGTGCCCGTGTAGTCGGCGAGGTCGCCGGTGCCGCGGCAGTTCTGGGTGACGAGGACCTCGGCGAGGCACACCTGCACGACGTCGCCGGTGCACGCCCCCTGCGTGGTGACGTCGCCGCACGTGGGCGCGGGGTCGCCCTCGCCCTCGCCCTCGCCTTCGCCCTCACCCTCCCCTTCGCCCTCGCCTTCGCCGGGGCAAGCCCCACCGGCGATGACGAGCGCGGCGACAAGACCACACGACAGGAAACCACGAAGCATCTGCGACACCCCCGGCCCGCGAGAGACGCAGTCTAGCGCGCCCGAAAACCGATTGCCGACCGCCCGGGCGCTCGCTGAACGCCCGCGGCGAAGGACGGCCCGGACAAGCAAAGGGCCCCTCGCGGGGCCCTGTGCGCTCACGAATGCGTCAGGCGCTCACTCGCCTTCGCCTTCGCCTTCACCCTCGCCTTCGCCTTCGCCCTCGCCCTCGCCCTCGCCTTCGCCTTCGCCCTCACCGGCGCTGTCGGGGCAGGTGCCGGTGTCGGGGCAGGCCACGGCGTCGTTGGCGTCGGTGCCGCAGGCGGTGACGCCAGGCGTGCAGGTCTGGGTGAAGGGCACGAGGCAGCCGACGGTGTCCGTGCAGGTGGAGCCGGCGAAGTCCGCGCAGTCCACGAGGAAGGGCATGCCGGTGCCGGCGTTGGTGGTCACGAAGCAGCCGAGCTGGAACGTGGTGCCGATGCAGGTGCCGTCATCGGTCTGCGTGCAGGCCGTAGCGTTGCCGACGCAGCTGAAGCTCGCGTCAGCGCCCTGCTTGCAGCCGGCGGTGTCGCCGCCCTCGCACAGGAGGTCGACCTCGTTGTCCGCGCCGCCGTTGAGCACGCAGGTGTCGCCGGCGGGCGCCACGCAGTCGACGCCGTAGTCGGGGTTCACTTCCTGGCAGGTGGCCTGGCTGCCGGTGAGGTCACCCTCGTCGCCGGTGCCCTGGCAGTCCTGCACGACGAGGCTGCCCTGGAGGCAGAACTTGAGGGTGTTGCCCTCGCAGACGCCGGCGAGGTCGATGGTGCCGCAGCCCGTGTCGCCTTCGCCCTCGCCCTCGCCCTCACCTTCGCCTTCGCCTTCGCCTTCGCCTTCGCCTTCGCCCTCCGAGGGCGGACAACCGGTCGCCGTAAAGATCGCGAGCCCGAAGGTGGTGGTCAGAAGAGCGGTCAAAAGTGCAGGGCGAAGCATGTGGGAGGCCTCCAATGGAGGGCTTCCTAACCCGCGATCTGGCGTTCGTCACGGACAATTCGCCCCGGGTCGGTCAAAAGACCTTACTCCCCTTCGCCCTCTCCTTCGCCTTCGCCCTCGCCTTCGCCTTCGCCGGCGGCGGCGGGGCAGGCGCCGTCGGCGGGGCAGGCGGTCGGGGCGTCGGGGTCGCCGCACTGGGTGAAGCCCGGGGTGCACGGCGCCTCGGGCTCCGCGATGCAGCCCCCGGGGGCCTGGCAGCTGGCGCCGAAGGAGGCGCAGTCGATGAGCGTGGGCTGCCCGGGGGTGTCGCCGGTGTCGCCGAGGCAGGTCTTCACGGCGCGATCGCCGATGCACTGGAAGTCGCTGGTGCAGCCCTCGTTGATCTGGAGGCAGAAGCCCGCGGTCGTCGACGTGATGACGCACGCGAAGCCGTCGCCGGCGCAGGGCAGGGCGCCGTCGGCGGCGTCGAAGCAGGAGGCGTCGGTGGGGACGCCGCAGTCGACGCCGTGGGCGTCGTTGACCACGAAGCACTGGGCGTCGTCGCGGACCGCGGCGCAGTCGAACTCGATGACGCCGCCGTCGGCGCAGAAGGACCCCGACGTCGCCGAGGTGCAGCTCCCTTGATCGGTCACGGCGCCGCAGGTGCCGTCGCCCTCGCCCTCGCCCTCGCCCTCGCCGGCGTCGCCCTCGCCCTCGCCCTCGCCGGCGTCGCCCTCGCCCTCGCCCTCGCCGCCTGGGGTCGGTGGGCACGCGGCGGCGAGCATGGTGACGACGAGGACGCAGAGGAGGCGCATGCCGGGGAGGTTAGCCCCTTGCCCGACGGCGCGCGAATCGGCATCACGCCACATTCCACCGTTTTCCAAGAGGGCAGAGATGGCTGAGATCACGGCGTCGATGGTGAAGGAGCTCCGCGAAAAGACCAACGCGGGGATGATGGACTGTAAGAAGGCGCTCACGGCCACGGAGGGCAACTTCGAAGCCGCCGTGAACTGGCTGCGCGAAAAGGGGCTCGCCGCCGTCGCCAAGAAGGCGGGGCGTGTGGCGGCCGAAGGGCTCGTCGGCGTGGTCAACGACGGCGGCGTCGCGGCCATGGTGGAGGTGAACTGCGAGACGGACTTCGTCGCCAAGAACCCCGAGTTCCAGGCGTTCGTCTCCGACCTCGCGGGCGCGGTGGCCAAGGCGGCCCCGAAGGACCTCGCGTCGTTCCAGGAAAAGGAGAAGGACAAGCTCGCCGAGAAGATCGCCAAGATCGGCGAGAACATGACCATCCGCCGCTTCGCGCGGGCGGAGGGCGTGCTCGGCAGCTACGTGCACATGGGTGGCAGCATCGGCGTCATCGTCGAGCTCGACGTCAAGGACGCCGACAAGGCGGCCTCGGAGACCGTCAAGCAGCTCGCCCGCGACATCGCCATGCAGGTGGCGGCGTCGAGCCCGCAGTGGCTGCGCCGGGACGAGGCCGACCCGAAGATCCTCGACAACGAGCGGGCGGTGGCGCGCGAGAAGGCCAAGCAGGACGGCAAGCCCGAGAAGATCCTCGACAAGATCGTCGAGGGGCAGGTGAACAAGTTCCTCCAGGAGAACTGCCTGCTCGAGCAGGCCTTCGTGAAGGACGACAAGCTCACCGTGCAAAAGCACGTCGACAAGCAGGCCAAGGAGCTCGGCACCACCATCGCGGTGAAGGCCATGCACCGCTTCAAGGTCGGCGAGGGCATCGAGAAGAAGGCCGACGACTTCGCGGCTGAAGTCGCGAAGATGGCTGGTACAAACTGACGGCGTGACCCCGCTGCTCCTCGCCCTCGCCCTCGCCTCCCCTCCCGGGGACGCCGGCGCGGGCGGGGCGCCGCCCTACGCGGACGCGGCGCGCGCGGCCGCTGGCGGCTCGTCGTCGTCGTCGTCGCCGCCGTCGCCGGCGCCGTCGTCGGCGCCGCCAGGAGCGGGCGACGAGGTCATCCCGCCGGCGCGGCTGGTGTACGTCCCGGGCCGGTTCGCCGGCGTGTGCCCCACCGAGGTCGAGGTGCAAGAGGGCGTGACCCGGCGCCTCGGACGCTCCCCGTTTTCCGAGCCCGCCGAGCGCGTCATCGTGCTCGCCCTCGAGGGCGACGCACACGCCGCGCGCCAACACCACGCGAACGGCGACGCCGTCGAGGGGGCAGACGGCGACGGCGACCGTGGCGGCGACCGTGGCGGCGGCGACGGCGGCGTTGGCGACGGCCGCGCCACGGACGGCGACCGTGGCGGCGTCGGCGAGACGCCCGCCCGCGCGCGCACCGAGATGTTCGACGCGGAGATGACCAGCCTCGGGGCGCGCACCCTCGAGTCAAGCGACGGCTGCCGCGATCTCGTCGAGGCCGCCGAGCTCGCGATCTCCATCGCCCTCGCCCCCGGGCTTGCGCTCGCGCCGCCGCCGGAGCTGCCCAAGCCCATCGAGCCTCGCGGCGACCCCCCGCCCGCGCCCGCGGCGGCCCCGGACACGACGCCGGCGGCCGCTCCCTCCGATCGCTCGAACGCAGGCGCGCACGCGTGGCTGCCCGAGGGCGCCAGGCTCATGCTCGGCATCGGCCTCAACGCGTCGTTGCTCCTCGGGCCCGAGTCGGCGGCGGGGGCGAACGTGAGCGCCGCGCTCCGCTTCGACCAGCTGGAGGTGCGCCTCGAGCGACGCGAGCACGTGCCCGGCCTGGACACGCTGCTCCCCGCCGGGCCCGTGCTCCACGGGGCCGGCGTCTACACCCTGGCGGGCTGCGGGCACCTGCCGCTCTTCGCGCTCGTCGGCGACGGCGACCGCACGGAGCTCAGCGCGTGCGCGACGGCGTCGGCGGGCTCGGTCTGGGGCATCGGCAACATCACCAACGTCGGCCCCTACGTCGGCGGCTCCCCCTACGCCGGCGCCGGCGGCCGCGTCGCCGCAGGCTGGAGCGGCAAGGACCTGACGTCGCTGCGCCTGTGGACGCAGGTGGAGGCGAACCTCGTGGAGCCGCAGTTCGCGGTGTTGAACGGCACGCCCCCCTGGAAGCAGGACGCGCCGGTGAACGTCACCTTCGGCGTCACCTACGAGATCCCGTACTGAGCGGATGACCCGGGCGTTCGTCGCCGGACCCGGCGACCCGATCGAGCGCGGCCGCTCCCTCCGGTCGCCGATCAGCGCGCGGCCGCTCCCTCCGGTCGCCGATCAGCGCCGCTCCCTCCGGTCGCCGATCGAGCGCGGCCGCTCCCTCCGGTCGCCGATCAGCGCTTAGCGGGAGAGCGCCGCGTCCACGGCGCCGAGGAACAGGCTCGCGGGGTAGCGCTCGTGGAACGCGTCCGCGGTCTTGTGCGCCTCCGCCGTGCGGCCGAGCTTGGCCAGGGCCATCACCGTCAGCGCCTCGCGCTCCTCGACGAGCGCGCCGTTCGGATAGCGCCTGCGGTGGGCCTCGAGCGCGATCAGGGCGGCCCCGCCGTCGCCGCGGCCGACGGCGGCGCGCGCGTCGTCGAGGATGGTGCGCTCGCCGGCGAGCCGCGCGGCCTTCTCGGCGGGCGTCTCCACGGCCGCGGGCGCCGCGGCGTGCGTGAGGCCTTCGGTGCCGTCGCCCCCGTCGCCCACCTCGGAGGGCGCGGGGCGCGTGTGCCGCGTGGCGACGTGGCGGGGTTGCGGCTCCGGCACCGGCTCCGGCTTGTTGCCGAGGACGGAAGGGTCGAACGCCGACGCCGTGGCCGCCGCGGGATCGTCGACGACGACGGCCGCCGGCTTGCGGTCGTCGTCGTCGCGCTGCGCGAGGTAGACGCCGGTGCCCGCGGTGCCGGCCATGGCGGCGACGAGGGCGAAGGCCAGGCCCTTGGCGAGCGCGCCGCCGGTGGCGGTCACCGCGGCCCCGCTCGCTGCGCCCGCAGCGCCTCCCGCGACGGCGCCTCCTGCGACGGCGCCTCCCCCGGCGGCGGCGGACGTCGCGCCGGCGGCGCCCTTGGCGGCGAGCGCGGCCTTGCCGGCGCCCGCCCCCGTGAGGCCGACGCCGATGGAGGCGGCGAGCGCGGCGTGGACGCGCTCCTTGGCGCCCGCCGGCGGGCCGTCGCGGCGGCGCTCGGCGTCGAAGAGGTCGCGCAGATCGGGGGACAGCTCGTCGTCGATCACGCGAGCCCCCTTCCGTCCGCCGCGTGCAGCGCCTTCACCGCCGCGGCGAAGTCCGCGCGGGCGGCGCGCAGGCGCGCATAGAGGGTGTTGACGTTCACGGCGAGGGTCGCGCCAATCTCGGGCATCGCGTAGCCCTCGATGTCGTGCAGCACGAGGACGGTGCGGCGATCGAATTCGAGGTGGTCGAGCGCGCGCAGCACGAGCGCGCGCCGCTCCTTGTCGGAGAGGGCGGTGTCGGCGGAGGGGATGGTGCTTTGCGCTTCCATCTCGACGTCCTCGGTCACCACCTCCCGCCGGTGCTGGGCGCGCCGGCGGAACTCGGACGCGACCCGCGCGGCGATGCCGGCGAGCCAGGGTTTGATCGGCCTGTCGGGATCGTAATCCGCGAGGCGCCGGTGGACGACGAGGAAGACGTCATGGACGGCGTCCTCGAGGTCGCGGTCCCACACGCCGAGGCGCTTCAAGCAGGTCCACACGTAGCCGAAGCACTGCTCGTACACCTCCGGCAGAGCCGGTCTCGTGGCCGGCCTCGCTGACGCTCCGTCGCGCGCGCCCGGAGCGGGATCTCCGGGCACCGGGGGGCGGGCGTCGACGGGGCCGCTCGCGGGCGCTGTCTGCACATCCGGGTCTTGGCGCCCGCCCGGCAGATCTGTGTCAGGCGCGCTCGCGCTGGGATCGGCGGGGTCCCCCATGGGAGGTCGGACGTAGCAGCCCCGTGCGGCAATCACACGGGGGCACGGATCTGTCCGGGAGGCGCCAACCGCGCTGCAGAACCATGAACCCATGAGGTCCTGCATGCTGCCCCGCTCCCTGCTGCTCCTGTCCCTCGCGCTGCCGCTCGCCGGCACCACGGCGTGCCGCTACTACGGCTTCGGCCCCGGCGACTCCGCGGCCTGCCTCGAAGACGACGACGGCGACGGCCTGTCCAACTGCGCCGAGCGGCAGTGCGGGACCGATCCGAACAACCCCGACACCAACGGCGACGGCATCACCGACGGCAACGAGGACAACGACGGCGACGGCGCCAGCAACCAGGACGAGGTCGACGCCGGCACCGATCCCAACGATCCCTCGAGCTGCCCGACCCCGTCCGAGGGCGAAGGCGAGGGCGACGCCGCCGGCGAGGGCGAGGGCGAGGGCGACGCCGCCGAAGGCGAGGGCGAAGGCGAAGGCGACACCGGCGCCGTCGACAGCGACGGCGACGGCCGCACCGACGACCAGGAGGCCGAGCGCGGCACCGATCCGAACAACCCCGACACTGACGGCGACGGCTTCACCGACGGCCAGGAGTACGACTGCGGCAGCTCGCCCCTCGACCCGTACATCACCTGCCCCGTCACCGACAGCGACGGCGACGGCTTCGCCGACGACGACGAGGTCGCCCGCGGCACCGACCCCAACAACCCCGACACCGACGGCGACGGCGAGACCGACAAGCAGGAGGTCGACTGCGGCAGCTCGCCCCTCGACCCCTACTTCACCTGCGAGAACCTGCCGAACCCCGGCCCGAACCCCGGTTGCCCGTAAGGCTGGCGCGCTTCGCGCGGGGCCCTCCGGGCCCCCCACGCGCTTCGCGCGCGGGCCCCCCCGGCTTGCTGGGGTGCCTTGATGGGCCCGCTCGCGGTGCTCGCGCTCGCGCGAGAGGCGTACGCCCCGCCGAAGATGACGCGGCGCCAACGGCGCGGCGGAGCCGGCCTCGCAGCGGACTGCGGCGGCCGGCTCCGCCGCGCTCCCTCTTGGGGGCTTGAGCGTCGGGAGACCCGGCCGACGGCCGCCCTACGTGCCGATGCAGCTCGCGACGCGGGGCACGTCGACGATGCACGTTCGCGACGTCCCGTAGAACGGGGCTCGTCCCCCGCGTCGGGAGACCCGGCCGACGCGATGCAGCTCGCGACGTCGTTCGCGACGTCCCGTAGGGCGGGGGCTCGTCCCCCGCGTCGCGAGACCCCTCCGACGCGATGCAGCTCGCGACGTCGCTCGCGACGACCCGTAGGGCGGGGGCTCGTCCCCCGCGTGGGGAGACCCGGCCGACGCGATGCAGCTCGCGACGTCGTTCGCGACGACCCGTAGGGCGGGGGCTCGTCCCCCGCGTCGCGAGACCCGGCCGACGCGATGCAGCTCGCGACGTCGTTCGCGACGACCCGTAGGGCGGGGGCTCGTCCCCCGCGTGGGGAGACCCGGCCGACGCGATGCAGCTCGCAACGTCGCTCGCGACGACCCGTAGGGCGGGGGCTCGTCCCCCGCGTCGCGAGACCCGGCCGACGCGATGCAGCTCGCGACGTCGTTCGCGACGACACGTGAGCCGATATCGCGCGCCGCTCGCGGGCGCGTCGCGGCTCTAAAGGGCGTCGATGCGGGCGGCGAGGGCGTAGTCCTTGTCGCCCACGACGCCTTCGTCGTGGGTTCGCAGCTTGACGACGACGCGGCCCCAGCCGAGCTCGATGTCGGGGTGGTGCCCGAGCGCCTCGGCCTCCGGCGAGATCTTGTTCACGAACGCCAGCGCCGTGAGCCAGTCGGGGAAACGGAACGTGCGCTCTAGGTGGTGGCCGTCGACGACGCGCCAGGCCGGATCGGCGACCGGCGGCCGCGCTCGATCGATGGGATCGGTCATGAAGCCCCTCGCGGACAAAACCCTACGCAGACGCGCCGCCGCGCATTACATAGCAGCATGGACCCCGTGTGGGCGCTCGCGCTCTTCGCCGGCCTCGGCCTCGTGGTCGGCGCCTACGGCACCCTCATCGGGGCGGGCGGCGGCTTCGTCGTCGTCCCCGTCCTCCTCCTCGGTCTGCACTGGACGCACGACAAGGCCGTGGGGACCTCGCTCGTCGTCGTCGCCTGCAACGCCGCCAGCGGCTCGTTCGCGTACTGGCGCCAGGGCCGCGTGGACTTCCGCACGGGCTTGCCCTTCGCCGCCGCCACCATCCCCGGCGCCATCGCGGGCTCCACGCTCGTGCAGATGATGAGCGGGCGCGTGTTCAACATCGCGTTCGGCGTGCTGCTCATCCTCGTGTCGCTCTACTTGATCGCGCGCCCGCCGCGCACGTCGACGCCGCGCACGGAGCGGCCCGCGGGCCTGCTCGGCTTCGGGTGGAGCGTGCGCCACCTCGTCGACAAGAGCGGCACCGAGTACAACTACGGCTTCTCGATGCCGCTCGGCTTGTTGTTGAGCTTCGGCGTGGGCTTTTTGTCGAGCATCCTCGGCATCGGCGGCGGCATCGTCCACGTGCCCGCGCTCGTCACGCTCTTTCAGTTCCCCGCGCACGTCGCCACGGCTACGTCGCACTTCATCCTCGCCATCTCCGCAGCCACGGGCGCGGTGACGCACGCGACGCTCGGCAACGTCGAGGTCGGGCCCGCTTTGTCCATGGGCGCCGGCGCCGTCGTCGGCGCGCAGGTCGGCGGCGCGCTCTCGCACCGCGTGCACGCCACCTGGATCCTGCGCGCGCTCGCCGCCGCCCTCGGCCTCGTGGGCGTCCGGCTCCTCATCGGGTGAAAGGCTGACGAAAAACAAGGCTCGTAGCAGCACTCGGCGAAGCCGCGCGGAGTACGCGTCGGCGCCCAAGAACCGCTGCAGGTTGTGAGGGAACGGCGGGTCCGAGCGGTGTTGTGATCCCGCTATCGGCGCACGTGGCGGCTTCGTGCGGGTCGTGTGCGCGCCGACGTGCCTCGATGCGACGTCGGTGCGGACTTCAGGCGGTGAGCTTCGCGAGGTTCTGCAGCAGGTTGAAGGCCACGGCCTCGGCGCTGCCTGTGAGCCCGTCGAGCTCGAGCCCGCCGATCACGCGGTCGAGTTGCGAAGTGCTTGGGCGCTCGGAATCAGCGAAGGCTAGACAACGTCGCCACCGCCGGAGCGGAAAGGAGCGGAGAGCTCGGCGCCCCGGCGCTCAACTCGGCGCGCGTCTTCGTCGCCGAGCTCGGAGCTCCTTTCCGCTCCGCCGTGTGGCCGTAGCACCGGCCCCTTCCGGGTGGCTCGGATCAACAGTCAGCGCTCGGTCGCCACCGCCGCTCAGCGCGCGGTTGGCACATGGGTGCCGGGCGGCTACACCGGCCCGATGCGCCCTCGGCTCCTCGTCGCCGCCCCCGACGGCACCGTCTACGAGCACCCCACGCTCGAGATGGCCATCGACAACGGCCAGGACGTCTCGCGGGCCGGACGCCGCGAGCTGATCCCCATCCCCGAGGGCTGGGACCTCATGGCCATGCCGGGCACGCGCCCCATCGGCTACGACCGCAGCGCGGCGCGCTTCGTCACCGTCGACAGCTTCAGCGTCGACGGCCGCACCTTCGAGCCCTGGGCCGTCGCCGTGCACCCGCCGCCAGGCTACGTGCGCGCGCACCACCCCGCCGCCGAATACACCGACGCCACGCACCCCGACAAAAAGCTGCGCGCGCTGGTGCCGCCGCCGTCGCAGCCCGACCCCAGCGCGCGCGTCTCGAAGCGCACGAAGCGCAGGTCGCTCCCGGTCCTCGAGGGCGGCGACGACAACGCGCGCCCGGGGCTCCCGCTGTGGGCGTACACGGCCGTGGGCATGACGGAGAAGGGCCCGGTGGCGGCGCTGTTCCTCGCCGACGAGACCACGCGCTGGGCGCCGTCTTTGTACTACCAGCCCGACCTGAAGGAGCGCATCGCCGCGCGCCTCGCCGAGGACCCCGACAACCAGGTGCTCGGGCAGCTCGCGCAGTGCGCCGGCGAGTACCTCTGCTGCTGCGCCCAGAACGTCTTCTACGAGCGCTGGGAGGGCGCGGTCCCGGTGGCGCCCGCGTGCACGGCGGCGTGCCTCGGGTGCTTGAGCAAGGACCCCGCGTGGGCGACGCCGACGCCGCAGAAGCGCCTGAAGTTCCAGCCCACGCCCGAGGAGATCGGCCGGGTGATCGCGCATCACCTCGAGCGCGCGCCGGAGCCGATGATGAGCTTCGGCCAGGGCTGCGAGGGCGAGCCCACCATGAACGGGCCCGTCATCATCGAGTCCGTGCGGCGCGCCCGCGAGCGGACCACGCGCGGCGTCATCAACATCAACACCAACGGCTCGCGCCCGGAGACCGTGCGCGCGTGCGCGCGCGCGGGGGCGTCGGCGCTGCGGGTGTCCCTCAACACCTTCGATCGCGAGATGTACACGGCCTACTACCGGCCCGGCGACTACGACTTCGACGACGTGGTGAAGACGCTCTACGTCGGGCGGGACGAGGGCATGCACGTCTCCATCAACCTGCTCATCTGGCCGGGGTGGTCCGATCGCATGGCCGAGGTCGACGCCATCTCGAAGATCGTCGAGGACGGCGCGCTGCACATGATCCAGCTCCGGAACCTGTGCGTGGACCCGGGCTACTACCGCACGGTGTTGCCCAAGGAGCGCGGCATCCTCCTCGGGATGCGCGGCTTCGTCGACGAGCTGCACCGCCGCCACGAAAAGCTCCGCTTCGGCACCTTCAACCCGCGCCTGGCCGCGGAGTGGTACGACAGCGTCCCCGCGTTCCCCGGCCGGCTGTGATGATCCCTGCTCACCGGCGCTCGCGCACCATGTGGAAGAAGCGCAGACACAGGCGCTTGCCGCGCGCGTGATCGCCGGCGTCGACGACGTCGCAGGCGTGCGCGATGTCGAGGATGGCGCTCATGCGGCCCGCCTTGGTGGCGAGCGTCTCTTTGTCGTCGTGGGCGAGCGCGCGGACGATGGCGTCGGACGTGGCGCGCAGCTCGTCGGCGACGAAGCCGTAGGTCGGGGGGAGATCGGTCGCGGCGTCGCCGGCGAGCGCGAGGAGCTCCCGGGAGGTGTCCCGCACGTCTTGGTCCATGGCGATCATGCGCCCGGTGAAGCAGGTCGCATGCCACTGTGCGCGGCGCACGCGGGGCCGCTTCCGTGCGCGCCTCGATCGCCCCGGGGATCGGGCGCGGGCGCGGGTCGTTCCGTCTGGTGACAAAAAAAGGGCCAGCCACCTGGGCCGGCCCCCCGTGAGCCCCGGCGACCTGCGCCGGGGCTCGTGAGCTCATGCGCGTCTCAGCCGAACGTGCCGCCGGCGCAGCGGCCGGGGTCCGCGCAGGTGACGCCGGTGTCGCCGCAGAAGGTGACGCTGGTGCCGTCGGTGTCGGTGGCGCTGACCTCGGTGAGGGTGGCGTCGATGTCCGCGCAGGCGGGGTCGCCGGCGGCCTGGATGGTCACGCAGTGGTTGTTGCCGAGGTCCGCGGGGATGCAGGCGTCGCCGGCGTCGCAGTCGGCGGTGGCGGTGCACGGGGCGTTGGCGCCGATGTCCGTCGCCTGGCACTGGCCGTCGTTGTCGCACTCGGCGGAGGTACAGCTCTGGGTGGTGTCGTCGCAGATCGGCGTATCGCCGCTGCAGTCCGCATCGCCGTTGGCGCTGCAGTCGACGACGTTGCTACCGCCGTCGCAGCCGACTCCCACGACGAAGAGGGCGACGGGGATGGCGGCGAGAGAAAGCAATGCAAACTTCTTCATGGAACCACTCCTGGTGTCTCGGGCGGGGGGACTCTGACCCGGACGGTTCGACGAACGCAAGCGTCTTGGCATTCGCCCGGCTCGTCCGCCCGACCCGGGGTCTGAAGACGGCCCGAGCGCCTGCGCCGCGCTTTCGCGCACGACGAGACGCTCGGGACCGACGATGCGGGCAGTCGGCTATTCGCCTTCGCCTTCGCCTTCGCCTTCTCCTTCTCCTTCTCCTTCGCCTTCGCCTTCGCCTTCGCCTTCGCCTTCGCCCTCTCCTTCTCCTTCGCCTTCGCCTTCGCCCTCTCCTTCGCCTTCACCCTCGCCTTCGCCTTCACCCTCGCCTTCGCCTTCGCCCTCGCCTTCGCCTTCGCCTTCGCCCTCGCCTTCGCCTTCGCCTTCGCAGCCCACGACGGTGGTCGTCAGACCGGTGACGAGCAATCCCGCGAAGACTGCCGCCAATGCCACACGCATCATGATGGTTTCCTCCTGGGCGCCGTCTGTCGACGCCGCACAACCGTACCCGATGCCGTTCTGATTTCGCGAGATTCTCAGATCGTGGGAAATTGTCCCGACTCGCCTCACAAAAAGAGACGGCCCCCGTCGCCGGGGGCCGTCAATCACGACACGAATGTCGCGGTTTTGCTCAGGTCACTCGCACACGTACGACGTGCCGTCGAACGAGGTCGTGCCGTTGCAGTCACCCGCGGCGTTGCAGCCACAGATGTGATCGTTGCCGCAGACGTCGCCGCCGGCGGAGCCGGTGCACTCGTCGTCAGAGGCGCAGCCGCAGCTGCCGTTGTCGGTGTTGCACACCGAGGGCGCGGTGCCGGTGGCACCACACTCGCCGTCGTCGGTGCAGCCGCACGTGTGCGTCGCCGTGTAGCAGGTGGTCTGCGCGCCGGTCGCACAATCCGCGTCGGCGAGGCACTGCACGCACTGCCCGGAGGACGTGTCGCACTTCAGCGTGCCGCAGTCGGCGTCGGTGGTGCACGCCGGGCTGTTGATCTCACAGAGGCTGTCCGCGTTGCAGGTGGAGTCCACGAAGGTGCAGACGTCGACGTCGGCCCCCGTGATGTCCTTCAGCGTGGTCAGGGTGCCTGCCGCGCAGGCGCCCGCGGTCGCCTCGAGGCTGTCACAACGGCCCTGGGCTCCGCTGGCGCCCGTCTGGTCGAGGTCGATGCAGTGCGTGTTCGGCGTGGTGCAATCCGCGTTCGCGGTGCACGCCGTGGTGCCCACGAAGCGCGCGGCACAATCGTTGTTTCCGCCGCAGGTGTCCGCGGCGCAGCGGCTCGCGGTCGTGTCGCAGTGGAAGAAGACGTTGGAGCCGCCGATCTCGCAGTCGGCGTCGGCCGTGCACGACTCCTGGCAGATGGCCTCGCCTTCGCCTTCGCCTTCGCCCTCTCCTTCGCCTTCGCCTTCGCCCTCGCCCTCACCCTCGCCTTCGCCTTCGCCTTCGCCTTCGCCCTCGCCTTCGCCTTCGCCTTCACCTTCGCCTTCGCCTTCGCAGCCCGTGAAGGCCGTGGTCAGACCGATGACGAACACACTCGCCAGGATTCCCGTCAATGCAACGCGCAACATATGTCCTCCTTGCGCCAGGGTCGGCGCACGCCCGGGACTGTACCCGAGGTCGGGCCCGCGCAAGAAGATTCTCATACCGAGACGGAGACGCGCGTCCGCTATGGTGGAGGGCGCATGGCGCGCGATCCCGTTTCGATGTTCTGTTTCTCGCTCGTGCTCGTGAAGCGCGGGCAGCGCTTCCTCCTCGTGCACGAGCGGAAGCATGGGCAGGGGTGGTACCTGCCCGCGGGGGGCGTTGAGCCCGGCGAGACGTTCGCCGAGGCCGCGCTGCGCGAGACGCGGGAGGAGGCCGGGATCGACATCGAGCTCGAGGGCGTCCTCAAGATCCAGCACACGCCCATCCAAATCACGTCCGGCGCCGGCGGCGCGCGCATCCGCGTGTTCTTCCTCGCGCGCCCCCGCGACGACGCGCCGCCCAAGTCCGTCCCCGACGAGCACTCGCTCGAGGCCCGCTGGTTCACCGTCGACGAGCTCGCCGGCGCTCCCCTGCGCGGCGACGAGGTCGAGCAGTGGATCAAGTACACGCTTCAAGGGCCCGTCGTCGCGCCGCTTTCGATCCTGGCGCGCGAGGTGCCTTGACGTCGTCCGCCGGGGCGCGCCGGCGCGCGGAGACGGCGGCGCCTGCGGCGTCGACGGCGGATCCCGGATTCGCTAAAGAGCGCGCATGAAGCTGCGCTCCGAAGAGCCCAAGGTCTCGCTGGCCAAGTTCTTCACGTCGCCCTTCGACAACGCCGTCGCCACGGCGCGCACGTGCTACTCGTCGCGCGTCATCACCGACGAGGACGTGCGCAAGAACATCCCCCTGCGCGACCGCATCGCCGCCAGCACCTACAAGGCCGGCCACCACACCACGCTGCAGCACGCGCACTTCGAGTTCATCGTCGACGGCGTGTCGCGGCAGGCGCTGTGGTCCTTCTTCCACGCGCACCCGTTCTACAATTCGGAGCAGGTGAGCCAGCGCTACGTCGAGGTGAAGCCCGGCCGCGTGCTCAAGCCCGCCCTCGACGACAAGCTCGACGCTTTGTGGGACGCCTGCGTCGAGCGCCAGATGCGCGTCTATCACGAGCTCAACGAGCTGTTGCTCCCCACGGTGCAGCGCCTGTACTTCGGCATCTTCCCCGCGCGCGACCGCGAGGTCGTCGACAAGCGCTGGACCGGCGCGATGAAGAAGCGCGCGCAGGAGGTGTCGCGCTACGTGCTCCCCATCGGCACGCACGCGCACCTGTATCACACGGTCAGCGGGCTCACGCTGCACCGCTACCACCGCATCGCCGACAGCCACGACTGCCCGAGCGAGCAGCGGATCATCGTCGACAAGATGATCGACTGCTTGCGCGCGGTGGACCCCGACTTCGGCGCGCTCCTCGAGGACACGCTGCCGCTCGAGGACACCCCCGACGCCCGCGCGCTGCGCCGCGTACGGGGCGGCGCGCCCCGTGGCGCGGGCAACGGCGCGGTCCCCGCCGACGGCGGCGGCGCCGCGCTCGTCGATGCCGCGCTCACCCGCGCGTTCAAGCGGGAGTTCGACGACGCGCTCGAGGGGCGCACCTCCAAGCTCGTGTCGATGACGACGGAGCCCGCGCGGCTGCTCGCGCGCTGCGTGCGCGAGGCGCTCGGCGTGCCGCGCGCCCGGCTCTCCGACGAGGACGCCGTGGCCATGCTCCTCGACCCCAGGGAGAACGCCGCGCTCGGCGAGAGCCTCAGCTTGCTCACGCTGCAGAAGGCGTCGCGGGCGCTGGAGATGGTGCACTTCACCTTCCAGCGCAAGATCTCGCACAGCGCCGACAGCCAAGCGCAGCGCCACCGCATGACGCCCGGGACGCGGCCGGTGCTGTGGACGCAATTCGTGCCCGGCGAGCCCGACTACGTCCTGCCCGTCATCTTCGAGCAGGACGACGCCGCGAAGGCGCGCGCGCTCTACGAGGGCGAGATGCGCGCGGTCTTCGAAGACATCCGGGTGTTGCACGAGGCCGGCGTCGAGCCCGAGGTCTGGCAGTACCTGCTGCCGAACGCGGCGCCTGTCCGCTACACCGAGACGGGCTCGCTCCTCGACCAGCACCACAAGTGGACCACCCGCCTCTGCTACAACGCGCAGGAGGAGATCTGGCGCGCGTCCAAGGACGAGGTCGAACAGCTCGCCATGGCCGCGCCCGAGCTCGCCACCTGGCTCTTGCCGCCCTGCGGCCAACGCAAGCGCGCCGAGGTCACGCCGTACTGCCCCGAAGGCGAGCGCTTCTGCGGCCAGCCCGTGTGGACGCAGGAGCGATCGTCGTACCTGAGGGTCCTGTGACCCGCCGGCGGCGAGCGAGCCGCCGCGCCACGAGCTCGTCGCCGCCTGCGTCGATGACGACGACGAGCGCGCGCCCGAGGGGGGCGCCGTGAAGCGCGCCGTCGTGCTCGGGGCCGGGCGCGTGGGGTCTGCCATGGCCGTCGACCTCGCCGGCGACGCCGCCGTCACCGTCGTCGACGCGGACGCCGCGGCGCTGTCACGCATGGCCACGCGCATCGAGAAGGCCGGCGTCAGCGTCGCCGCAAGGCAGGCCGACCTCGGTGACCCGCGCGCCGTCGCCGGCGTCGTGGACGGCGCCGACGTCGTGCTCGGCGCGCTGTCGAGCAGGCTCGGGATGCAGACGCTGCGCGCCGTCGTCGAGGCCGGCAAGCGGTACGTGGACATCTCGTTCATGGCCGAGGACGCGCTCGCCCTCGACGCGCTCGCCAGGGAAAAGGGCGCGTGCGTCGTGGTCGACTGCGGCGTCGCCCCCGGCGTCAGCAACCTGCTCGCGGGGCACGCGGCGCGGGTGTTGTCGCCGTGCGAGAGCATCGAGATCTTCGTCGGCGGCTTGCCCGTCGAGCGCACCTGGCCCTTCGAGTACAAGGCGGGCTTCGCCCCGTTCGACGTCATCGAGGAGTACGTCCGCCCCGCGCGCCTGGTGCAGGGCGGCAAGGTGGTGGTGAAGGAGGCGCTGTCGGAGCCCGAGCGCATCGACTTCGCCGGCGTCGGCACGCTCGAGGCGTTCAACACCGACGGCCTGCGCTCGCTGACCACCACGCTCGCGGTGCCCGACATGCGCGAAAAGACCTTGCGCTACCCCGGCCACGCGGAGCTCATGCGCGTGCTGCGCGCCACCGGCCTGTTCGACACGGAGCCCGTCGACGTCAAAGGCGCCAAGGTCGTCCCGCGCGACGTCGCCGCGGCGCTCCTGTTCCCGCGTTGGTCGTTCGCGCCCGGCGAAGCGGACCTCACGGTGCTGCGCGTCGCCGCCGTCGGCGAGAACGAAAACGGCGTCCGCGTGCGCATGTGCTGGGACATGCTCGACCGCTACGACGCCGACGCCGGCATGCACGCCATGGCGCGCACCACCGCGTTCCCCGCCACCGCCGTCGCGCGCCGCATGCTCGCCGGCCAGGTGACGGCGCCCGGCGTGGTGGCTCCGGAGGCGCTCGCCGCCGACACGGCCGTCGTCGACGCGGTGCTGAAGGACCTCGAGCGCCGCGGCATCCGCATCACGCTCACCGTCGCCGAGCTCCCTTAGAACGCCGAACACCGTCATGCCTCCCCGCTCGCCGATCACGCTGAGCCGGGTCCGAACGCTCGCGGCAACCTGATCGGTGTTTTAGGCGGTCGACGACGAGCCGGCGCTTACAGGCGGATCTTGAGCGTCCGCAGCGTGAACCAGAAGGCGCCGACGCCGAACGCTGCGGTGATGGTCATGATCATCATCAGCAGGAAGACGACGTCATCGCCGTAGGTGCCCTTGAGCGAGCCGATGAGCCGCTCCTGCACCACCGGGCCGATGGCGCCGCAGCCGTTGATGATGCCGGCGGCGCGCGCCGCCTGCTCGCGCGTGCCGGTGTCCATGGCGCCGGCGCCGGACAGGAGCGAGTCGGGCCCCATCACCATGAAGCCGACGAGGCCGAGCAGCGCCACGAACGCCGTGGGTGAGCTCAGGCCCACGCCGTACATCAACGAAGTGGCCGCCACGCAGCCGAGCGTCATCAAGAAGATGACGTTCAAGCGCGAGCCCTTGAACCACTTGTCCGACGCCCAGCCGGCGGCGAGCACGCCGAGGAAGCCGATCCAGTCGAACGCCGTCGACAGATACCCGGCGATCTCGGTGCGGATGTGGAAGTGCTCGGAGAGGATGAGCGCCGACCAACTGTCGAGCGCGTAACGCACGAACTTGAAGGCGAAGTAGATGACGCCCATGGCGACGACGAGCATGGTCTGGCGTCGCCTTTGCGCCGACGGGTTCGGCGCGCCCGGATCGGTGACGTCCTCGGGGGAGTCGTCGAAGGGGTTCATGCCCGCGTCCGTCGGACGCTCCTTGGCGAAGATCGCGAAGAACACGACGACGCCGGCGAGCAACACGCTCGAGCCCCAGAACGACCACGCCAGCCCGAGCCAGCCGAACATGAACGCCGCGAACGCCTTCGCGAAGATGGAGCCGAGCTGGTAGCAGGTGGCCCACATCGCCATGACGCCGCCGCGCTCGTGGCGCTGGGTCCACTTGGCCATGAGCCCGACGTTGCACGGCCACCCCGTCGCCTGCGCGATGCCGTGAACGGCCATCACGACGAAGATCGCCGGCGTGGCCGAGGGGCCGATGGGCAGGAGCAGGCCCATGGCGAGGTTGCACGCGACGGACACGCTCATGCCCACCACGAGCTGGCGCTTGTTGGTCATGCGCCGCGACAGCCACGCCGAGACGAACTGGCCGACGGCGTAGCTGATGAGGAACGTGGCCCACAGGTTGGACACGCCGGCGTCGTTGAGGTCGAGGGCGTGCTTGATGGGCCCTTTGACGACGGGGAAGACTTTTCGCGTGGCGTAAAACCCGGCGTACGAGAGCCACGTGGCGGCGAACAACTGGAGGCGCGGGCTCATCTTCATGTGCGCGCCACGAGGTCACACGACGAGCGATCGGGCAATGCGGCATCGGGCGCCGGCCTCATTGCGGAGCTCCGCGCGGCATCGCGATCACCACCTTGCCGCGCGCGCGGTGGCCGGCGACGTAGGCGAGCGCGTCTCTCACCGCGGCTTCTTCGAAGTCGACGACGCGGTCCACGGTGGGGACGATCCCCGGCGCAAGGATGAAGCGATCGATGGCGGCGAAGTCCGGCGCGAGCGGACCGGCGAACACGTAGCGCGGCCCCGAGACGCGCGAGCGCAGCCACGACCAACCGATGCGGCCGAGCATCCCGCCGAGGCCGACGACGCCGAGCTTGCGCTCGCCGACGTGCGGCTCAGGCCCGACGACGGTGACGAAGGCGCCGCGCGGCGACGTCACCGCCCGCGCCTGCGCCTCGACGGCGGCGCCGCCGACGAGGTCGACGACGACGTCGACGGGCTCTCGCACCTGTTCCGAAAACGGCGCCTCGCGGTAATCGAGCACGCGCTCGGCGCCGAGCCCTTCCACGAGCGCGCGGTTCTCGCCGCTGCACACGCCCCACACGCGCGCGCCGGCGCGCGCAAGCGCGGGCACCAGCAGGGTGCCGATGCTGCCCGAGGCGCCCACGACGACGACGCGCTTGCCGCCGGCGTCGCCGACGGCCGCCAGGATGCTGCACGTGACCATGCCGCCGAGGCACAGGCTCGCGGCCTGCTCCGCCGAGTAGCCCTGGGGCAGGGGAGCGAGGTACGCGGCCTTGGCGACGCCGTATTCGGCCCAGGGGCCCGCGAGCTTCGGTGAGCGCAAGCCGTAGACCCGTTGGCCCACCTCGACGCCGCGCGCGGGGGCGCCGGCGCGCGCGCCGACGGCGTCGACGACGCCGGCGAGGTCGACGCCGGGCACCCACGGCCGCTGCGGCGTGGGCCTGGGCGCGACGGGGACGCCGCCGAACATCGTGCCCTCGGCGAGGTGCTGGTCGTCGACGTTGATGGCCGCGGCCTCGATGCGCACGCGCACCTCGCCCGGCCCCGGCTCCGGCACCGGCAGGTCCATCATGCGCAGCGAGGTGCGCAGCTCGCCGACGCCCGGGCGCCGATCGATCGCGAGCGCCTTCACGACATGAGCTCGCGCCAGAAGCCGGCCGGGAGCGCGGCGTAGTGCGCGAACGCGTCGTCGGCGAGGCCAAGGCAGACGTCGGGCTCCGCGCAGCGGTGGAGCACCAGGCGGGTGCGCATGCCGGCGGCGCGGGCGGCCTCGAGCCCGGCGCTGCTGTCCTCGAAGACGACGCACGCGCCGGCCGACAGCGCGTCGCCTTCGCTGCCCGCGCCGGCGCTCGCCGCCGCGCGCGCGAGCCGGTCGAGGCCGGCGCGGAAGCAGTCGGGGGCGGGCTTCGGGTGCGCCACGTCCTCGGCACCCACGACGACGGAGACGGCGTCGCGCACGCCGAGCTTGTCGAGCAGGCGCTCGACGAGCGCGCGCGGGCTCGACGAGACCACGGCCACGGGGGCGACGGCGGCGGCGGCGCGCACGGCGTCGGCGGCGCCGGGGATGGGGGCCATGCCGTCGACGTCGGCGCTCCACGCGTCGACGAGCGCGCCCCCGAGGGCGTCGTCGTCGACGTCGAGCGCGCCGTAGCGCGCGCGCAGCGCCCGGGCGATGTCCCCCCAGGTGCGGCCGCGCGTCTGTGACGGCGGCAGCGACGCGCCCGCGTGGCCGAAGCGCGCCATCACCGCGGCGACGGCGGCGTCGGTCTGGCCCTCGCTGTCGACGAGGGTGCCGTCCATGTCGAAGAGCACCGCTCCGCGCATCGACCGCTTCTACCGCTTGTGCGCGAGGACGGAAGACGAAAGTGCCCTGCGTGGGGCGCGCCGTGCCTCTTGGCTCGTTGTCGGGGTGACCCGAGGCATGTGCAAACACGACGCGGCGCAGTACAGATCTTTCATGCTCGAGGTCGGGGCGCGCGTGCGCGGTTGGACGGTCACCATGCCGCTCGATTCGTCGACGGGGATGGCGGCGCTGTTGGCCGAAGACGCGTCCGGCCGCTCCGTGGTGCTGCGCGTGCCCGAGGACCTCGCCGGCATCGAGCGCATTCGCCAGGAGGCAGACCTCGCCCGGCTGCACGTGCACGAAGGCCTGGTGGCGTGCGTCGGCATCGTCGAGCACAACGGCTGGCCGGTGCAGATCGTCGAGCACGTCGACGGCATGACCCTCGACGCGCTGGGGCTGATCGCGGGGGCGCTGCCGCCGCAGGCGCTGTGCCGCGTGGGCCGGCAGATCGCGCTCGCCCTCGTCGAGCTCCACGAGCGGCCGCCGTTTCTGTTTCACGGGGCGCTCTCCGCCGAGCGCATCGTCGTCGACGACGGCGGCAACGCCCGCCTGGCGGACCTCGGGCGCTGGCGCCCGCAGGACAACCTGCGGCTCATCTCACCGGAGCGCCGCGCGGTGCAGGGAAAGCCCACGGCCGCGGACGACCTGTGGGCTCTCGGCATGATCCTCGCCGAGCTCGCCCTCGGCCACCCGCTCGAGACCGGCGGCGCCTTCCTCGACGTGCGCGTGCTCGCGGGCGCGCTGCCCGATCGCCTCGTGGACGCGCTGGCCGTCCTCGTGGGGCCGGCGGCGGCGCGCCTCAGAAACGCCACCGCCGCGGTGCGCGTCTTCACCGAGCTCGAAAAGATCTACGGCGACGGCGCCCGCGCGCTGCGCGACGGGCTGGCCCACGCCCGCCTCGGCAGCGCGTTCAGCCTCGGCGGCGACGACGACGACGACGACGAGCACCCGGTGACCCAACCCGACCGCGACAAGGCGCTGTTCGGCGGCATGCTCAAAGATGCCGGCGCCGACGACGCCGGCCCGGCCACCGTCGAGATCCCGCGCACCATCGAGATGTCCAGAGACGCCGTCCTCGGCGTGGCCGACCTGCGCCGGCTGCTGCAAGGTCCGCAGCCCGCGGTCGACACGGTGCCCCTCGCCGTGACGGACGAGCCCGCGCGCCCCCGCGTGCGGCGCGACGATCTCGACGACGAACGCACCGATGATCGAGCGGGTGAGCGGGGCGACGTCGCGGGCGTCGACGTCGACGCGCGCGCCGACGTCCTCGCCGCCGGCCTCGGCGGGCGCGGGGCGATGATCGCCGCCGGCGTCGCCGTGCTCGCGGCGCTCCTCGCGGTGTCCTTCGTCCTCGGCATGGCGATGCGCTGAGCCATGCGCTGGTTGTTGCTCAGAGGCCTGGCGCGTGAACAGCGGCACTTCGGGTCGTTCCCGCAGACGTTCAGCGCGCGCGTCGGCGACGACGCGGTCACCATCGATCTGCCCGGGTTCGGCACGGAGCACGAGCGCGACAGCCCGCTCACCATCAGCGGCATCGTCGACGACGTCCGCGGCCGCTTCCGGCGCGACGCGGGCCCGTGGTCCATCTTCGCCATCTCCCTCGGGGGCATGGTCGCGCTCGACTGGGCCGCGCGGTACCCCGGCGACTTCGAGCGCGTCGTCGTCGCCAACACCAGCGCCGCCGACCTGTCGCGTCCGTGGGAGCGCTTCTCGACGAAGGTCTGGCCGCGCCTGCCGAGGATGGTCACGGGCACGCTGCCCGTCGCGCGCGAGCGCGCGGTCCTCGACATCACGAGCAACTCCACCGTCGTCGACAAGGACGCCCTCGCCCGCACGTGGGCCGGCTACTTCGCCGAGCGCCCGCCGCGTCGCCGCGCCTTCGCCTGCCAGCTCGCGGCCGCGACGCGCTCGCGCCTGCCCAAGCGCATCGACGCGAACGTCCTCGTGCTGACGTCCCGCGCCGACCGCCTCGTGTCGTGGCGCTGCTCCGAGAAGATCGCGCGCGCGCTCGGCGCGCCGCTGTGCGTCCACGATGCGGCGGGGCACGATCTCTCCCTCGACGCGCCCGAATGGGTCTGCGACAAGATCGCCTCGTCATGACGACCGCCGCCGCCTTCGCCCTCGCGCTCACCGCCGCCCTGCCCGGCAAGGCGCCGGCGCAGCTCGATCACGGCGACATCGTCGTCACCACCCGCGTCGTCGCCGGCAGCCCCATCCCCGAGGCCACGGTGCGCGCGGTGATCGACGCGCCGCCGGAGAAGGTGTGGTCCGTGGTGCAGGACTGCGCCAACTACAAGACCACCATGCCGAACATCGCCGCCAGCGTGGAGGTGTCGCGCGAGAAGCCGGTCGCCGCCGACGGGCCCGACGCCGCCGAGGTGCGCACCTGCCGCGTCGTCGCCGACCTGCCGTTTCCGTTCGCCGATCTCACGAGCGTCACGCGCGGCGTGCACCGCATCGTCCCCGGCAAGAGCTGGTCGCGCACATGGCAGCTCGTCTCCGGCGACTACGTGACCAACGAGGGGCACTGGCTCGTGAAGCCCTGGGGCGAAGACGGCAAGCAATCGCTCGTCGAGTACCGCATCCACGCCGTGCCCAAGGTGTCCCTCCCCGACTGGCTCGTGTCCGCCATCGAGGAGGGCAAGATGCCCGAGATGATGAAGAACCTGCGCAAGCGAGTCCGCTGAGCATTCGCGTGCGCGTCACCTTTGCGCGCAGCGGCGGTCCGCGCGACCCGGTGGACCACTGCCAATCTGGCAAAGGTCGTCGCCGCGGGCCGCCGGCGGTCTGCCAACGTGGCAGCAGATCAGGCCGGCCGGCACGCGCATCTGCTTGATCTTGCGCGACTTTTTCGGAATGTTGCGGCCGGCTCGCGCTTTGCTTCGGGGAGGCGCGGTCTGGCCGGCGGCAGGAGCCGCGGGCGAGCGGGTGTCCGAGGAGAGCAATGCGTCACGCAGTCGAGTCGTTCTTCAAGCGCCGCTTCTACGTCGTGCACCTGCTGCTGCTGGCGGTGGCGGCGGTGCTGTGCGCGCGCACCACCACGGCGGTGGCGGGCCACTTCGTCGCCGAGCGCATCAAGGAGAAGGCCGGCGCGAACAAGCCGCACGCCCGCGTGCCTCCGCCGCGCGTCGGACCTGCGCGCGACTTCAATCGCGTCTCCGAGGAGAACATCTTCGACGGTAAGCGCGAGGTGGTGGCCACGCAGGCGGTCGCGCCCGTCGACACCGGGTCCGAGCACGACGCCAACGAGTGCGAAGGGGCGCCGGCGACCACGCTGCGCCTGCGCCTGGTGGGCACGGTGGTGTTCAGCGAGCAGGAGAGCTCGGTGGCGTCCATCGTCGACGAGAGCCAGGGCTCGCGGGCGGAGGCCTCGATGTACTCCATCAACGACTGCGACGACGACGCCGCCGCCGCCGTCGACGACGAGGACCCCGACGCCAAGCTCGCCGCCAAGCCGGCGCCGTGCAGCCGCGTCGGCGACAGCGCCGTGCTCAAGCGCATCGAGCCCGAGACCGTGTGCATCTGGAACGACAGCGAGCACCGGATGGAGTCGCTCGACATCGCCGCCAAGGCCGCGCCGCGCGCACCTCTCGCGCGCGCCTCGCGCGCGCCGCCCCGGCGACGCGACGACAATCTCGGCGCCAGCATCCACAAGACCGGCGACAACAGCTACGAGGTTGGCCAGTCCGAGGTGGACAAGGCGCTCAACAACCTCGCCCAGCTCTCGACGCAGGCGCGCATCGTGCCCGCGTTCGAGGGCGGAAAGACCGTCGGCTTCAAGCTCTTCTCCATTCGGCCGGGCTCGCTGTACTCCAAGGTCGGCCTGCAAAACGGCGACGTCATCACCCGCATCAACGGCTACGAGATGACGAGCCCCGAAAAGGGCCTCGAGATCTACACCAAGCTCAAGGACTCCAAGGCCGTCACCGTCGACCTCAAGCGCCGCGGGAAGCCGCTGTCCCTCGACTACAACATCGTCCAATAGGGACCCCGCATGCTCAGCGTCGCCCCTCGTCTGCCCCTGCTCCCCGTCGTCGCCGCCGCGTGCGTCGTCGCGCTCGCCGTGGCTTTGACGTGCGGGCACGGCAGCGCCCCGGCGGCGGAGGAGCCGCACTTCGCGGTCTCTCTCGCGCGCTTCGATGCCGTGCTCGCCCATCCCCGCGAGGCCGCCGGCGACTCGCGCGCCGTGCCCGCGGTCGAGGGCGGGCGCGTCGTGGGGCTCAAGCTGTTCTCCATCCGGCCGGGCTCCACGCTCGACGAGCTCGGGCTGAACAACGGCGACGTCGTCCTGCGCATCAACGGCCACGAGCTGACGAGCGCCGAAAAGACCCTCGAGCTCTACACGTCGCTCCCGGACGCCAGCTCCATCGTCGTCGACATCGAGCGGCGCGGCGCGCCCCTGGCCTTGCACTACGACATCGTGCCCTGAGGAAACGCATGGAAGCCTTGTCCCTCCGCCTGCCGCTCCTCTCCGTCGTCGCCGCCGGCGCCGTCGCGGCGCTGCCCATCGTCGCCGTCGTCGCCATCCGCGCGCCGTCGCCCGTCGAGGCGGTGGCGCCGCCGTCGCCGGACACGCCGGCGCTCGCGCCGCGCGGCTTCCGGCTCGAGAGCGTTCCGCCGGGCTCCTTCGCCGCGCGCCTCGGTCTGAAGAGCGGGGACGTCGTCGTCTCCGTCGACGGCGCCCCCTTCGCGGGCCCCGAGGCCATCCTGCAGGACAGCGGCGGCGAGCTCGTCATCGACATCATTCGCAACGGTCAGCACGGCACGCTCCATCACACCCTTTGAGAATCATGAACCGCATTCTTTGTCTCTTCGTCGTCACCATGCTCGTCGCGCCCGCCACCTCCGCGCTCACGCAGGAGGAGAGCGAGCTGCCCGACGGGGGCCTCAAGTACTCCCCGAACAACCCGGGCGCGTTCCGCACCGTGGAGGACGCCAAGGCGTTCGCCGCCAAGAAGCGCAAGGAGCAGTACGACAAGGCCAAGGCCAAGGCCATCGCCAAGGCCAAGGACCGCATCAAGGTGATGCAGGACCTCGCCGCGGGCGGCGACCCGCAGGCGGCTGAGGACCTCGCGCAGGCGGACCCCAAGGTGCCCGCGGCGGCCACGTCGTCGGCGAGCCGCGCCCCCGCCGCCAACGGCGGCAAGAGCAGCGGCAAGGTCGACCTCTCGAGGTGCAAGCCGCAGAAGGGGCGGCTGTCGTTCAACTTCGACAAGGCCGCCATCAACGAGGTCCTCGATCAGATCTCGCGCATCAAGTGCATGAACTTCATCCTGTCCGACGCGGTGAAGGGCAAAAACGACATCACCATCGTGTCGCGCAGCCCCGTCACCGTCGGCCAGGCGTACGCGGCGTTCCTGTCGGCCCTCGAGGCCAACGGCATGGCCCTCGTGCCCGCCGGCGCCTTCTGGAAGGTCGTCGAGCGCAAGGACTCCGCCAAGACCACCGTGCCCATGTACGAGGTCAAGGACGGCGTGCTCACGCGCATGACGCCCGACGAGAAGGCCTCGGGTGAGATGCCCAACTCCGACGCCAACGTCACGCTGCTCTACGAGATCAAGTACGCGCAGAAGGAGATCGTGCAGAACCTCGTGCGCAACTTGATGTCCAAGAACGCCGACCTGCAGACGCCCGCCGGCAACCTCTTCATCCTCACGGACTCCGGCAGCAACATCCTGCGCATCATGGAGGTCCTCGACAAGATCGACGTCGAGGGCACGTCCAACCGGCTCAACACCGTCACCCTCAAGTGGGCCGACGCCCAGGGCATGGCGCAGAAGCTCAGCGACATCTTCGGCGTCACCCCGAACAAGGCCAAGGTGGCCGCGTCGACGTCGCGGGCCGTGCGCCGCGGCAAGGTCCCGCCTCGCCCGGGCATGCCCGAGGCCGAGGTCGACACGGGCGACGAGGAGGGCGGCGACATCACCGACACGCCCATCGAGAAGATCATCCCCGACGACCGCACCAACCAGCTCCTGGTCATCTCGTCGCCCAAGGCGTTCGAGAAGGTGCTCGAGGTGCTGCGGCTCCTCGACGTGCCGGGCACGGAGTTCGGCAACGGCGAGCTCAAGATGTGGGTGGTCCCGCTCGCCAACAGCGACGCCCAGAAGGCGGCGAGCACGCTGTCGTCGTTGGCGTCGGGAGCGTCGGCGCGGCCCAACAACTCCGCGGCCAAGGGCGGCGTCAAGGCCAAGCAGGCGCAGAAGGCGGCGTCCTTGTTCGAGGGCGAGGTGAAGGTCACCGCCGACGAGAGCACCAACTCGCTGGTGGTGGTGGCGTCCGCGCGCGACTTCCGCGCGCTCAAGAGCGTCATCGACAAGCTCGACGTGCGCCGGCCGCAGGTCTTCGTCGAGGCGGCCATCATGGAGGTCGGCATCACGCAGGACCGCTCCGTGGGCCTGAACGCCTACGCGTCGACGCCGGTGCCCGGCCTCGGCAGCACGCCGGGCATCGGGATCATCGCCAACGAGGGCGGCCGGCAGCTCTTCCAGGACTCGGCAAAGGTGGTCGCCGGCCAGCAGGTGCTCCAGGAGCTGGCCGCGTCCAACCGCCTCGACGCCACCAACATCCAGCCCGTGGTGGACGCCGCCACCTCGATCTCGAGCTTGCTTGGCTTCCTTTCGTTCGTAGGACCTTCGGTCGAGGTCATCCCCGGCTTGTCCCTGCCGTCGGTGGGCGCCGTGTTGAACCTCCTGCAGTCGAACACCAACGTGGACATCCTCTCTACGCCGCACATCATGACCACCGACAACGAGAAGGCCGAGATCTCCGTCGGTGAGCGCGTCCCCGTGGTGCGCGGCATCGCGCCCGTGTCGGGCGCGGGCGCGCTCGGCTTCGGCGGCCTGCAGCAGGTGGCCTACGAGGACGTGAAGCTCAAGTTCTCCATCACGCCGCACGTCAACAGCAACGGCGAGGTGCGCATCGAGCTCGAGCAGGAGGTCAGCGATCTCGGCGGGCAGGTGAGCGTCGGCAACGGCCTCACGCAGCCCATCATCACCAACCGCAACGTGAAGAACACGGTGGTCGCCAAGGACCAGCAGACCATCGCCATCGCGGGCCTCATCAGCGACAGGAAGAGCGACACCGAGAGCAAGATCCCGTTCTTCGGCGACATCCCCATCGTGGGTTGGCTCTTCAAGACCTGGAAGGACAACAAGGCCAAGAGCAACCTGCTCATCGTGCTCACGCCGTACATCGTGCGTGACGACGAGGACTTCCGGAAGATCTACGAGCGCAAGATGGCCGAGCGGAAGGCCTTCGTGGAGGCGTACTTCTCCGACGGCCGCATCTACAACCCGTACATCGACTACGACAAGAAGACCGGCCCGCTGGGATCCCTGGTCCACACCATCGACTACGAGATGGAGAAATTGGAAAACGGCGGCAAGGGTCACGGCGAGGAGCTGATCGGGCCCGACACCGGCGTCCGCACACGCTCCGTCGGCGAGGGCGAGGGCGAGGGCGAGGGCGATCAGACGCACGCCGTGCCGCCGGGACCGCCGGAGACCGACGAGGACGGCGGCGGGGAGACCGCGCCGCCGCCGCCCGGTGGGACGTCGGACTCGCCGCCCGAGACGCCCCCGGACACCAGCTCGCCGGAGACGCCGCCGCCTCCGCCCCCCGAGAAGTGAACCATGAGCGATAGCGTCACCAACAAGCCCCCGCCGTCGTCGCCGCTGCCGCAGACCTCGCCTCCGCTGGTCGAGGAAAACAGCGAGCCGACGCACGTCATCACGCGGCCCTCGTCCATCCAGATGGGGCGGCGTCACCTCGTGGGGCGCGCGCTCGGTGAGATCGCCGCGGAGCTGTACGGCGTGACGGCGGCGCAGGTGGGGCAGGCGCTCGAGACGCAGACGGACAAGGGCGGGCGCATCGGCGAGATCCTCGTGGAGATGAAGGCGCTCTCCACCGAGGACATGCTCGCGGCGCTGGCCACCCAGCTCGACCTGCCGTTCCTCGCCGAGATCCAGCCGGACTCCATCCCCGACGAGCTCATCGCCACGGTGCCCATCCTCTTCGCCAAGCAGAATTTCGTGCTGCCGCTGGGCAAGACGGACGACGGCGTGGTGCTCGTCGCGTGCGGGGACCCGCTCGACACATCGGCGCTCGACGAGCTGCGCATCCTGTTGCACGCCGAGCTCGATCTCCTGGTGGCCACGCCCGCGCGCGTCACCGACGCCATCAACATCGCCTTCGACCGCGTGAGCGCCAAGGCGGCGAGCGCCGTCGAGGCCCTCGACGAGGGCGGCACCACCGAGATCGGCGACGGCGACGCCATCGTCGACCTCCTCGACGTCCAGGGCGACGACGAGGCGCCGATCATCCGCCTGGTGAACTCGCTGTTCTCCCAGGCGGTGAAGGACCGGGCCAGCGACATCCACATCGAGCCGTTCGAGACGTCCATGGCGGTGCGCTTCCGCGTGGACGGCGTGCTCAAGGAGATCGTGCGCCCGCCCAAGCGCGCGCAGTCCACCATCATCTCGCGCGTGAAGATCATGGCGGGCTTGAACATCGCCGAGAAGCGGCTGCCGCAGGACGGCCGCATCCGCCTGAAGATCGCCGGCCGCGACATCGACGTCCGCGTCTCCACCATCCCCACCACGTACGGCGAGCGCATCGTGATGCGTCTGCTCGATCGCTCGAGCGTCTTGCGCGACCTCGACACCATCGGGTTTTCGCCGCGCAACTACGCCGTGATGACGTCGCTCATCCACAAGAGCCACGGCATCATCCTCGTCACCGGACCCACCGGCTCCGGCAAGACGTCCACGCTCTACGGCTGCCTCGCCAAGATCAACTCGCCCGACCTCAACATCCTCACCATCGAAGACCCGGTCGAGTACCAGCTCAAGGGCATCGGCCAGGTGCAGGTGCAGCCCAAGATCAACCTGACCTTCGCCGGTGGCCTGCGCTCGTTCTTGCGTCAGGACCCCGACGTCATCATGGTCGGCGAGATCCGCGACAAGGAGACGGCCGAGATCGCCATCCAGGCCTCCCTCACCGGCCACCTGGTGCTGTCCACCGTCCACACCAACGACGCCCCCGGCGCGCTCACCCGTCTCGTCGACATGGGCATCGAGCCGTTCCTCGTGGCCTCGTCGCTCATCGGCGTGCTCGCGCAGCGCCTGGTGCGCACCATCTGCAGCAAGTGCAAGGAGGAGTACGCCCCCGCCGTCGAGGAGCTGCGCGGCATCGGCCTCGACCCCGCCAAGGTGAAGAGGCTGTGGCGCGGCAAGGGCTGCCGCACCTGCCAGGGCACGGGCTACCAGGGCCGCACCGGCATCTACGAGCTGATGCTCATCAACGACGAGATCCGGCAGCTCATCCTGAAGAACGTCGACTCGTCCACCATCAAGCAGAAGGCGCGCGAGCACGGGATGCTCTCCTTGCGTGAAGACGGCGCCGACAAGGTCATCCAGGGCGTCACCGCCGCCGAAGAGGTCTCGCGCGTCACGCAGGAAGACTCGATGTCCCTCGAGGCCTTCGGGTGACCGCCGCGCGCCGCGCCGGCTCGGAGGGGAATGCGCTCGACGCTCGTCGCGGCGCGCTCCCGGCGCGGCGGCGCGTCCTCCGCGGCGCGCCGCGAGGGGTGCGCTGATGCCCGTCTACGAGTTCAGGGGCTTCGACGCCGCCGGCAAGGCCATCAAGGGCGTTCGCGACTCCGACAGCGCCAAGGGCCTGCGCAACATCCTCAAGCGCGAGGGCATCCTCGCCACGGACGTCAAGGAGTCCGGCAAGAGCGCCGGCGGCAAGTCCGGCGGCGCGCTCGGCAAGGAGGTCAACCTCACGTTCCTCCAGCGCGTGTCCACCGAGGAGATCGGACTCACCACGCGCCAGCTCGCCACCCTGCTGCAGGCGGGCGTGCCCATGGTCGACTCGCTGAACGCGCTCATCGACCAGACGGAGAACCCGGTCCTCAAGCGCATCCTGTCGCAGGTGAAGACGGCGGTGAACGAGGGCACGTCGCTCGCCGACGCCCTCGTCAAGCACAAGCCCTTCGACCACATCTACGTGAACATGGTGCGCGCGGGCGAGAGCTCCGGCACGCTCGACGTCGTCCTCGAGCGCCTCGCCGACTTCAAGGAAGGCCAGGCCAAGATCCAGGGCGAGATCCTCGGCGCGCTCATGTACCCCATCATCATGGTGTTCGTGGGCCTGGTGAACATCGCCATCATGTTCACCGTCGTGGTGCCGCGCATCACCAAGATCTTCGAGCACGCCAAGGTGGAGCTGCCGCTCACCACGCGCATCCTCATCTTCATCTCCTCCGCCGCGCGCGACTTCTGGTGGCTCATCTTCGCCGTCGTCGGCGTGAGCGTGTGGTTGTTCACCCGCTGGAAGAGCACCCCCGCGGGCCGCGCGCGCTGGGACGCCATCACCCTCAAGATCCCGGTGTTCGGCTCGCTGCGCCGCATGATCGCCGTGAGCCGCTTCGCGCGCACGCTCGGAACCCTGCTGTCATCGGGCGTGTCGTTGCTCGTGGCGCTCGACATCGTGAAGAACGTGGTGGCCAACGCCGTCCTTGCTCGTGTGATCGAGACCGCCAGCGACGCCATCCGGGAAGGCGAGGAGATCGCGCCGCCGCTCAAGCGCTCGGGAGAGTTCCCGCCCATGGTCATCCACATGATCGCGATCGGCGAGAAGTCCGGCCAGCTCGAGTCCATGCTGAGCCGTGTGGCCACCGCCTACGAGCAGCGCGTCGACGTGCGCATGAAGGGACTGATGAGCCTGCTCGCGCCGTTGCTCATCCTGGCCATGGGCGGCGCCGTCGGCTTCATCGTGTTTTCCATCATCACCCCGATTCTGCAGATGTCCAGCCTCGCCAAGTAGGGCGGGGGCTCGCCCCCCGCTTCAAGGAGTCAGCCATGCAACGCATCAACCTCAAACAGAACCCTCGGCGCCGTCGTCGTGGACCGCGGGGCATGTCGCTCCTCGAGATCATGGTCGTCATCACGCTCATCGGCCTGGTGACCGCCGCCATCGGCGTCGCCGTCATGGGCCGCCTCGAGGAGGGCAAGATCAAGACGGCCCGCAACGAGGCCTACGAGATCGCCAAGTCCATGGAGATCTACAAGCTCAACAACGGCCGCTACCCGACCACGGCCGAGGGCATCCAGGTGCTGGTGACGCCGCCCAAGGGCAAGCCCGTCCTCGAGACCATGCCCCAAGACCCGTGGAACGCCGACTTCATCTACACCACGCCCGGCACCAAGAACCCCTCCAAGTTCGACATCCGCTCGAAGGGTCCCGACGGGCAGGAGAACACCGAGGACGACGTCGGGAATTGGCCCGAGGAGTAGCTGACGTGATCCTCGCGCGCGCCCTGCCGACTCAGACGCCCTCCCGCCTTCGGGAGAGCGTGTCGTCGTGCCACGCGGTCCCGGGTGCGCGCGCAGCGGCGTTCACGCTGCTCGAGGTGATGATCGCCATCGTGCTGCTGTCGCTGATGGTGGCGGTGGCGGTGCCCGCGATGGGCGGGCTGTCGGGCGCGCAGCTCAAGGAGATGTCCGGGCTCATGGCGGGCGCCATCCGCGACACGTACGCGCGCACGGCGCTCGCGGGCAAGAGCGCGCGGCTCGTCATGGACTTCGATCAGAACGCCTGGTGGATCGAGGAGGCGCCGACGGTGGCGCGCGTCCACCGGCAGAACATCGAGGCCGATCGCGACGGCAAGGCGCAGCTCGACCCCAAGGACGAGCGGCTCGATCGCATCGAGGCGGACACGCAGGACGAGAAGGAGCGCACCGAGCTCGAGCTGCTGGCGCCGCCGCAGTGGAAGGCCGTCGACGGCGAGGACGGCAAGCCGCACAAGCTCGAGGGTGACGTGCGCTTCAAGGACGCCTGGATCGAGCACCTCGACGAGAAGATGTCCAAGGGCCAGGTGGCGCTCTACTTCTACCCCGGCGGCTTCACCGAAGAGGCCATGATCACCCTCACCGACGACGACGAAGGCGAGCGCACGCTCACGCTCATCGTCAACTCGCTGACGGGCGAGGTCTCCATCGAGTCCGATGAGCCCCGCGTGCCGGAAGTGGTGGACGACACATGAAGGCGCGTGCGTTCACCCTGCTCGAGATGATGGTCGCCATCGCCATCCTGTCGATGGGCCTCGTCGTGCTCCTGCAGGTGCAGGCGCGCTCCATCTCGCTCGCGCAGCAGGCGCGCGACATGACCGTCGCCACCATGCTCGCGCGGGGCAAGCTGCTCGACTGCGAGACCGACCTGTTGAAGAAGGGCTTCTCCGTCGGCGACTACGAGGACGACGGCAAGTTCGACGAGGAGGGCTACCCGGACTTCTACTGGGAGTGCCACGGCTACAAGCCCGACATGCCCACCATGGACGCCTCGAGCGGCGGAGGCGATCTCTCGGGCCTCATGGGCGGCGCCGCCGGCGACGCGGCCGGCGCGGCGCAGGATCAGGGCGCCGACATCGGGATGCAGTTCCTGGCGCCCATCCTGTCGCAGATGTCCGGCATCCTCGGCGACTCCATCCGCGAGCTCGTCGTCATCGTGCGCTGGGGCCAGGGCGAAGACGCGCAGGAGATGACGGTCACCACGCACGTCATCGACAAGGGGCCGGTGAACCAGGTGGCCGGCATGATCTCGGCGCAGGCGGGCGCGCTCAAGTCGCTCACGGGCGGCGGCGCTGCCGGCGGCGGCGGCTCCACCGGCGGCAAGGGCGGCTCCTCGGGCGGAAGCACGAGCAAGAGCCCGACGCGTCCTACGCCGCGGACGCCGGCGCCGCCGAAGGGGAGGCTCAAGTGAACAAGCGCGCCCCCCGCGGCTTCTCCCTCATCGAGATCATCATCGCGGCCACCTTGCTCGCCATCATGGGCGGGCTGTTGCTGACGTCGTTGTCGTCGTCGCTCGACGCCAAAGAGCGCGTGGAGACCATCAGCAACCGCTATCACCTCGTGCGCTCCGCGATGAGCCGCATGTGCGACGAGATCTCCATGGCCTACGTCGCCGGCCAGGGCCACGTCGCGCTCACCGAGCCGCGCACCAAGACGGGCTTTCTCGGCGAGCGCGACAGCCTCAAGTTCACCGGCTTCGGCTACGTGCCCCGCCGCGAGGACGAGAAGAAGAGCGATCAACGGCAGCTCGCCTTCTATCTGGACACCGACCCGAGGACGCAGACGCAGTCGTTGTTCCGCCGCGAGCAGGCCAACATCGACGACGACTTCGAGGAGGGTGGGCGCCCGCTGGTGCTCCTTCCCGACGTGCGCGACCTCAGCTTCGAGTACTGGGACGCGGCGCACGAGGAGTGGAAGGACAAGTGGGACTTCACGGCGCCCGAGGCCGACGGCAAGCTGCCGCAGCGCGTGCGCATCAAGCTCACCGCAGTCATGGAGGACGGTCGCGAGCAGACCTTCGTCACGCAGACGAAGCTCTGGCTGCTCACGCCGCTGACGTTCTGATGCGACGCCTTCACGCCACCCTGCTCGCCTGGCACCGCGGCCTCCTCGGCCGCTCGCGGGTGTGGCGCGTCCTCATGACGCCCGTCGGCAAGCGCATCCCCGTGCGCAAGGGCAAGGGCGCGCCCAACGGCGTCGCCCTCCTCATCGTGCTCATGGCCCTCGCGCTGATGAGCGCCATCATCACCGACCTCGGCGCCAACGAGCTGATCCGCTACCGGCTCGCCTGCAACGACAGGGACGGGATGAAGGCGGAGGCGCTCGCCGAGTCCGCCACCAACATGGCGCGCCTGCTCCTCGCCATGCAGGACGCGGTGCAGCCGCTCATCACGCAGCTCGCGTCGTCGGGCATCCCGCTGCCCGCGCACACCTTCTGGCAGCTCGTCCCCCTCGACAGCGAGCTGTTGAAGGGGCTGACGTCGGGCGCGCTGCAGTCGTCGCTCGGCCTCGACGTCAGCAAGAGCATCGAAGAGCGCAAGGCGAAGATGCAGGAGGAGCTCGAGGAGAAGAAGGCCGACTTCGACCCCGACAAGGAGGGCGCGGGCAAGGGACCGTTCGAGCCTCCCGAGGGCGGCTTCGGCTTCTTCGCGGACGAGAGCCGCGGCGAGAGCGGGTCGTTCAAGGCCGACATCCAGGACGAGGAGCAGAAGGCCGCTACGCTCCGCGGCTGGGGGCGCGACATCGCGCCCGAGAAGTGCACCGCCGTCGTCAAGCGCCTCATGACCGTGCTCCAGCCCGAGCGCTACGACTTCCTCTTCGAGGACCGCGACGCGCAGGGCAACCGCACCGACCGCGCCGAGCTCGTGGCCAACCTCTACGACTGGATCGACGAAAACCAGGAGACCACCGACGGCCACAACACCGACCTCGCCAGTTGGTGCCATCCCTCCGGCGGCTCCGAGGACTCCGTGTACTCGAGCGGTTACAAGACCATGCCGAAGAACGCGTACTTCGACAGCCCCGGCGAGCTGCGGCTCGTCCGCGGCATCACCGACGCCCACCTGCGCGCGTTCGCCGACAAGATCTCCATCTACGGCGAGGGCAAGGTGAACATCCTGTCGGCGCCATCGTCGTCGGTGGAGGCGCTCGTGTACGCCTGCGCCAACCCGGGCGAGCAGCTCGTGCAGTCTCCCATCTGGATGCAGGAGACGGTGCAGGGCTGGGCGGAGAGCAAGCAGGTCGGCATCCTCGGCGGCGGCTTCCCGCCCACGCCCGAGGGCTTCCTCAGCTTTCTGGACTCGCGCGGCATGGCCGTCAACGACGAGTGCAAAGATCAGATGGACACGGAGTCCCACAATTTCACGGTCACGGCGACGGCGACGGTGGGCGAGGTGACGCGCACCATGATTACGGTCATGCGCGTCGTTCGCCAGAACGAAGAGCTCTACTACTTCTCGGTTCGGTGAGGTTCGCGCATGAGTCGGATCGTCGGGATTGACCTCGGGTCGTACAGCGTGAAGGTGGTGCGCATCGAACCGCGTGGGCGCGGAACGTTCGAGGTGCTCGGCTTCTCGGAGCAACCGCTCCCCGACGAGGGCTCGCTCGAGGAGCGGCACTCGGCGGCGCTGGCGGTGCTCAAGCAGCAGGGCGCGCTCGACGGCGACACCTACGTCACCGGCCTCTCCGGCGACGCGTCGGCGGTGCGCACGCTGCAGTTCCCGTTTTCGGACCCCAAGAAGATCGCAGAGGCGCTGCCGTTCGCGCTCGAGAGCGAGATCCCCGTCGACATCGACGACGTCGTGCTGTCCTGGGCAATCCTCGGGCGCTCCGCGGTGAAGCGGAAGGACGCCGTCGTCTCCACCGACGTGCTGGTGGCGTGGGCGAAGAAGGAGGCCGTGCAAGCGCTCCTCGACCTGCTCGCGGTGCACGGCATCGATCCGCGCCACGTGGAGCTGAGCGCGCTCGCCCTCGACGACCTCTACGACGGCCTGTTCAAGCCCGTCGACGCCGCCGCCGCGACGACGCGCGAGGGGCCCACCGAGATGCGCACGCCCGGGGGCACGGTCATCGAGATGGGCGAGGGAGCGCCGGAGCCCGCCGTCGCCGTCGTCGACATCGGCCACCGGAGCACCAGCGTGTGCGTGCTCGGCGGCGACGGGCGCGTGGTCAGCGCCCACAGCATCCTGCACGGAGGCGCCGACGCCACGCGGTCTCTCTCCAAGGCCATCGGCCTGCCCCTCGACGAGGCGGAGCGCGGCAAGCGCAAGGAGGCCTTCATCGAGGTGGCGGGGGCGCGCGCGCAGTTCCCCGAGCAGGAGCAGATCAGCGAGGTCCTGAAGGGCGCCTACGCGCCCATCGTGCGGCGCCTGCGCCAGATCTTCCAGGCCAGCATCTCGCAGGCGCGCGTGCGCGTCATGAAGGTCATCATCGTCGGCGGCGCTTCACGCGTGTTGAACCTCGACCGGCACATGTCCGAGGAGCTGAACGTCAAGGTGGTGCGCGGCCCCGAGCTCTCGCGCGCCCTCGCCGGCCAGCTCCCGCTCGGCGCCGGCGAGGACGGCGCGCCCGAGGCGGCGCTCGCCTTCGCGTACGCGATGTCCGGCGCCGTCGGCAACAAGACGCGCGCGCGCATCGACTTCCGCACCGGCGAGTTCGCGTGGAGGGGCGACTTCGACTTCCTCCGCGAGAAGGCTCCCGCGCTGGCGACGTGGGCGGCGGTGCTGGTGCTGCTTTTGGGCGTGAGCGGCATCGCGCGCGCCTTCGTGCTCGCGCGCACCGACGACGCGCTGCAGGCGCAGGAGCTCGCGCTGTGCAAGGAGATCACCGGCAAGCCGGACCTCACGTCGTTCTCGGTGTGCATGAGCATGATCCAGGAGCGCATCCGTGGGCAGGCGTCGTTCTCGGTGCCCGCGCGCAGCGCCGTCGACACGTACATGGAGATCGCGCAGCGCCTGCCGCCTGAGTCCGAGCTGCACAGGAAGATCACCGAGCTCGACATCACGGCGGACCGCGTGAAGATGCGCGGCCTCACGTCAGGCTACGAGGCCATCGACAAGATCGTGGAGCGCCTGCAGGGCGGCAAGTGTTTCTCCCTCGTGGAGAAGGGCAAGGCGCAGAACAAGGGCTCCGACGTCGAGTTCAACATCACCATCACCCTCGATTGCAACACCGCCCCCGGCGACGGCAAGCCGCCGCCACCCATCACGACGGCGACGCGGGCGGCGCCGACGGGGGCGCCGCCGCCCATGGCGGTGCCGCCGCCGCGGCTCACCTCGCCGGTGGACGACGACAGCCAGAACGAGCCCGCCGCGGCGAACGTCCCGTCGCGTCCCCCGCCGCCGTTTCGTCCGAGCGAGGACGCGTCGTCGCCGCGGGCGGCCAAGCTCTCGCCCGCGGAGATCCAGGAGCGCCGTGAGCGCCTGCGCAAGCTGCGCGAGGAGCGCGAGGCGCGCCGCGCGACGCGCATCGGCGGCGACACCATGCTCAACAACCCCTTGGCCACGCCGCGGAACCCCGCGCTGCGCCAGCGCATGATGCACGGACAGGTGCCGACTCTCGCGCCGCCCAAGCCGGTCACCGGCGGCAAGGACGACGAATGAACCTGGTCACTCTCACCTCCCAAAGCTCCCTGTTCGCCCGCGCGTCGCAGGCGTTCTCCCGCATGAGCGAGCGCGAGAAGCGGCTCGTGCTCCTCACGTCCGCCGTCGCGGCGGTGCTCATCATCGCCGGCATCGTCACGCTGCTCGACAGCGCCGTGGCCAAGCGCGACAAGCAGGTGGCCATGCGTCGCGACGAGATCGCGCAGCTCGACGCCCTGCGCGACAAGTACGAGGAGGCCGTGCAGGCCGAGGAGCGCAGCAAGAAGCGCATCGTCACCAACAACGCGTCGCTGTTCTCGCTGCTGCAGAAGGCGGCCGGTGAGGTCGGCCTCTCGCTCAACGACCTCAACGAGCGCCGCCTGCCCGTGAAGGAAGCGCCCGACATCACCGAGGTCACCGTCGACGTCAACCTGAAGGAGATCACGGTCGACAAGCTCGACACCCTCCTCGAGAAGATCGAAGGCAAGCGCACCGACGGCGTCATCAAGATCGGCCGCATGAAGGTCAAGACGCGCTTTGATCACCCGGACATGCTGGAGGCGTCGATGACGGTGTCGACGTGGAAGTCCTCCGCCACCGGACCCGGGGGCACGCCGTGAAAGCGGTCAAGATCATCGGCTACGCCGCCTGGTTTTTTGCCGCGTTCCTCGTCGGCATCTACCTCACGTTCCCGCTCGACGAGCTCAAGGGCCTGGTGGTCGATCGCCTCGAGGAGCAGCTCGGCAAGGGCAAGCAGGGCGCCTACGGCGTCGACCCCAAGGTGGAGCTCGGCTCGCTCACGCTGTCCGGCTTCGGCGTGAAGGCCACGCGCGTGCGCGTGCAGTTGCCGAGCCGCGACCCGGACCCGGGCCCGACCTTCGAGCTCGACAAGCTCAAGGTGGGCATCCGCCCGTGGTCCATCATCACGAAGGACAAGACCGTCAGCCTCTCCGCCGACCTCTACGGCGGCAGCGTCGACGCCGTGCTCAGCATGGACGACAAGGGCAACGTGCACGAGGCCGACCTCGACGTCGACGACGTCGACATCGGTCGCTTCACTCTCATCCCCGACAAGCTCGGCGTCCCCGTGACCGGCAAGATCAACGCCAAGGCCGAGCTCGACCTCGGAAAGACCCCCGAGAAGGACGGCGAGGGCGCGGTGTCCATCGACGTCAAGAGCCTCAAGCTCGGCCCGGGCAACCTCAAGCTCGCGGCGGCGTTCGGCGGCTTCGAATTGCCCGCCATCGACCTCGGCAACCTCACCGGCGAGATCCCCATCACCAAGGGCAAGGGCACGCTGCAGAACGTGAAGCTCGACGGCAAGGACGTGCAGCTCGAGCTCGTCGGTGACCTCTACCCCAAGGCCCGCCTGGGGCTCACCCGCCTCGACCTCGACGGCTGGTTCCAGCCGCAGGCCTCGTTCCTCGAGCGCGAGAAGAAATTCAAGTCGCTCCTCGAGCTCGCCGGCAACATGGGCAGCATGGGCGGCATGGGCAGCCTGACCAAGGCGAAGGACGACGAGGGCCACTACTGGTTCGGCCTCAAGGGAACCGTGGAGCGCCCGTCGGCCAACCTCGCCCGCGACGCCGGCAAGCACGCCAAGAGCAAGCTCAACAAAGGCGCGTCCGGCGGCAAGGACGCCAAGGGCTGAAAGGCTGACGAAAAATAAGGCTCGTAGCAGCACTCGGCGAAGCCGCCCACAAGGTCGCTCGCCGCGCGGAGTACGTGGCGAGGCACGTCGGCGCGCAAGAACCGCTGCAGGTTGTGAGGAAACGGCGGGTCCGAGCGGTGTTGTGATCCCGCTATCGGCGCACGTGGCGGCTTCGTGCGGGTCGTGTGCGCGCCGACGTGCCTCGATGCGACGTCGGTGCGGACTTCAGGCGGTGAGCTTCGCGAGAGCAGGTTGAAGGCCACGGCTGCCATCAGGGTGAGGAGCTTGTCGAACGCGGCGCCGTAATCGACGCGGAACCTGGCGATGACGTCGTGACTCGGGCGCAGATCGCCGACGATAAAACGGAAGGCGTCGTCGTTCGTCGTCAGCCGCGCGATCTCCCGGGCGCTCCCGATCCCTTGCGGGCTCGTAATCGGGCGCCCACCGCCAAACTGTACGGCCTTGGCGCTGGCTGTGAGCCCGTCGAGCTCGAGCCCGCCGAGCACGCGGTCGATCAGGCGAGCCGGGTGCTCGGGGCCGATGAGGTCGTCCACGGCCTGGGTCTTCAGCTTGGGCGCTCGGAATCAGCGAAGGCTAGACAACGTCGCCACCGCCGGAGCGGAAAGGAGCGGAGAGCTCGGCGCCCCGGCGCTCAACTCGGCGCGCGTCTTCGTCGCCGAGCTTGGAGCTCCTTTCCGCTCCGCCGTGTGGCCGTAGCACCGTCCCCTCCCGGGTGGCTCGGATCAACGGTCCATCGGGCCAGCCCTCGTCGCCACTCGCGGCGCTCTCGATGACGCGGATCCGCCGCGCGCCTTCGGCGCCTTTCCCGCATCGGGGCGACGGCCGGCGCCGTCGTCGCCGCACACGTCGACACGGCACGCACGGCATCGAGACGCGTGCCCTTTCCGACGCGGGGGACAAGCCCCCGCCCTGCGGGGCGTCGACGCAGCCGACGTCAAGCCCCGCAGGGTCGTCGACGTCGCCGACGCCGCTCAGCGGCGTCGTGCCCCGCCGCGAATGTCTACGCCGCGCGCCTTCGGCGCCTGTCGTCGCCGCACGCGTCGACACGGCACGTCCGCGCCCTCTCCGCGGCTCAACGCGGGCCCGGGTGCGCACGCGCCGCATCGACGGTGCGGCTCCTCCCGGCGCCGGCCGCCGCCCCTCGCGTCCGAGCCGGCAGTGACGACATTCACGGCGGCAGGGAGCTCGTCGCTGACGACGGCCGTCGTCGCCGCGCACGTCGACACGGCACGCACTGGGGCGCGTCGGAGGCACCAGCAACGTCCGCCTGCGTTTCCGACGCGGGGGACAAGCCCCCGCCCTACGGGGCGTCGACGGGACGTCGCGAATGGACTGCACGTGCGCCTTTCCCGCATCAACGCGGCGGCTTGAGGAGCTTGACGTCGCTGTCGTCGTCGAGGCGGACGACGCGAGGGGCGCCGGGGCCGACGAGGGCGAGCACGCAGACGCGCACGCCGTCGTGGAGCGTGGGGCCCATGAGCTCGCCGCCGCCGGCGTTGACGCGCGCCCACACCGAGGGGTGAAAGAAGACGTCGCGGTCGCGGTAGCGGCGCACCTGGACGTCGTCGTCGGCGGCCTGCGCGAAGCGGACGGCGTCGAGCCCCTCTTTGAACTTCTGCGGCACCGGCGGCGTGAGCGGCGGCAGCGGGACCGGCGCCGGTCGCGCGGAGCGGGAGGGGCGGAACACCGGCCGGCCGAGGTCGCGGCGGAAGGTGTCGCACGCGATGCGCTCGAGCTCGTCGGCGGTGAAGTGGGGGAAGACGCTGCGGCCGTTCTTCTGCACGAGCACGAGCTCGCCCACGCCGAGGGACACGAGGCCGGTGGGCGTGTCGTCGTCGCCCTGCACCCACGCGTATCCGCCGCGCTGCAGCTCGGCCACGCGTACGCTCGCGAGCTTGCCGTCGTCGAAGCGCAGCGTCATGGGCTCGCGCAGCACACGGCCGACCAGCCGCCGGGCCTGCTCGCGAAAGCCGTGCAGCGTGTCGGCGAGGTCGCTGTCTTCGCCGGCGTCGGAGGGATGCCTCTCGAAAGCGACGCGATAGGCCTCGCCGTTTTCGCCGGCGGTGTGAAAGTTGAGGTCGTCGGCGTCGACGCGCTCCTGTAACCCGCGCGGCGCGAGCATGTCGTCGGGGGCGCGGGCGATGCGTCCGATCATCCGCCACAGGCTGCCGGTGGACTCCTCTTCGTCGACGTACGAGTCCCACCAGCCCTCGGCGTCGCCGCTGAACGACAGCGCCATCCCGCACAGGTCGCCGGGCATGATCGACTTGCAGCGCGCACGGCCGTCGACGCTGGTGCCGTTCGGCAGCTCGAGGGTCACGGCCATCTCGTCGTCCACCGCGGGCGGCGGCGAGAGCGTCACGCTCATCCCGCGCCGTGACACGCCGTTCGTCGTCGTCGTGACCGTGCCCGCGGGGAGCGCGATGTGCGCCCGCAACGCGACGCGAAAGCGCGGGTGCTGCCTGAGATCCTCGGACATTCCTCACGCCATACTGGCACAACCGCCGCCGACCCTCGATGTGGGGCGCCGGCTTGCCACGTCGTGTGCCGCTCGACCGCTCAGCGGGTGGACACCGCGCCGCCGCCGACGCTGACGTGGACGACCGCGACGGCGCTCGCGCCGGCCTTGTCCTTGACGCGGATCCGGAAGCTGTCCTCGCCGCGCGCATCGGTGCCGGCGGTGAACGTGAAGGCGCCGGTCCGCGGGTCGTCGAGCTTCACCGTGCCGTGGCGCGGGGGCACGGCGACCGAGAACGTGAGCTCGTCGCCCGCGTCGACGTCGCTGGCGGCGATCCTGCCGCTCACGGCCTTGCCCGGCGCCGCGCGCACCGCCGTGTCTTTCACGACGGGCGCGTCGTTCACGTTCTCGACAGTGACGGTGATCTTCCCCGGCGCCCCCGGCCCGCTCGGGTCCGACGGGATCACCTTCACCTCGAGCGTGCCGGCGAAGTCCTTGGCAGGCGCCACCCGCAGGACGCTGCCTGCGAGCGACACGTCGGCGGTGCCCTTCTTCACGCTCGCCTTGTCGAGCGTGAGCGTCACCGGGTCGCCGTCCTTGTCGTGCGCCGACAGCGCCAGCGTCACCGGCCGCTCCTCGAGCGTCTTGAGCGACGCGTCGTCGACGGTGGGCGGGTCGTTCCGCGGCGCCACCAGCACCGGCAGCACGGCGCGCACGCGGTTCTTTCCGTCCGACGCCTCCAACACGAGCCGGTCCTCCCCGTTTTCGTCGGGCTTCGGCGTGAAGAGCAGGGTCTTGCCGTCGCTCTCCACCTCGGCCGCACCGATGCGCGCCTGCGTCACCACGCGGAACGTCACGTCGTCGCCGTCGGGGTCGACCGCCGTGAGCGTCAGGCTCCCGTGCTCATCCTCCGCCGTCTCGAGCGGTCGCAGGTCCACCACGGGCGCGTCGGGCTCGGGTGCCACCGCGGCCTTCACGGTCGCGTCCGCCTCGAGGAAGCCGTCGCTCACCGCGACGACGAACGAGTCCTCGCCGTTCCAATCCGCCGCCGGCGTGTAGTGGAGAGTGCCGTCGTCTGCGTCGACGTCGGCGTCGCCGTGCTGCGGCGGCTTCTTTACGCGAAAGGTGAGCACGTCCTTGTCGACGTCCGACGCCGTCACGCGGCTGCTCGCGGTGCGATCTTCCCGGGTGCTCACCGAGACGTCCTTGGTCACCGGCGCGTCGTTCACCGCCGCCACCGTCAGCTTCACGGCGCCCGTGTCGCGCAGCTTCCCGTCGCTCACCTCGAAGCGAAAGCCGTCCTCGCCGTTTGTGTTCGCCCGCGGCGTGTACGTGTACGCCCCCGACTGCGCGTCGAGCTCGATGGTGCCCGAGCGCGGTTGCTGCACGACGCGCCAGGTGAGCGTGTCCTTGTCGACGTCGCTGCCGCCGACGCTGTCCTTGATGGGCGTGTCTTCCTTGCCGGAGGCGTCGTGCGCCACCGCCACCGGCGCGTCGTTCACCGGCGCGATGGCCACGCTCACCGGCACTTGCGTCGTGGCGGTGCCGTCGCTGACGGCGACCATGAAGTCGTCGTCGCCGTTTTCGTCCTTGTTCGGGGTGTACGTGAACCGGCCGCTCTCGGCGTCGATGGTCGCCTTGCCCTTCTTGGGCGCGTTGGCCACCGACCAGGTGAGCTTGTCCTTGTCGACGTCGGAGGCGGGGACGCTGCCCTTCTCGGCGCGGTCCTCTGTGACCGAGAGCTTCACGGCCTTCACGTCCGGCGCGTCGTTCACCGCGGCCACGGTGAGCTTCACGGCGCCGCGGTCGCGGAGCTTGCCGTCGCTGACCTCGAAGCGAAAGCTGTCGTCGCCGTTTTCGTTCTCGCGCGGCGTATACGTGTACGCGCCGCTCTGCGCGTCGAGCTCGAGCTTGCCGAAGCGCGGCGGCTGCACCACGCGGAAGGTGAGGGTGTCCTTGTCGACGTCGCTGCCGCCGACGCTGTCCTTGATGGGCGTGTCTTCCTTGCCGGACGCGTCGTGGGCGGAGGCCACGGGCGCGTCGTTCACCGGCGCGATGGCCACGCTCACCACGCCGCTGGTGGTGCCGCCGGCGCCGTCACTGACCGCGACCACGAAGCTGTCCTCGCCGTTTTCGTCCTTGTTGGGCGTGTAGGTGAAGCGGCCCGTGGCGGCGTCGATCTTCACGGTGCCCTTCGCGGGCGGCTTGGCCTCCGACCAGGTGAGCTTGTCCTTGTCGACGTCGGAGGCGGGGACGCTGCCGCTCTCCGCGCGGTCTTCGGTGACGGCCAGCTTCACCGCCTTCACCTCGGGCGCGTCGTTCACGGCGGCCACCGAGAGCTTGACGGCGCCGCCGTCGCGGAGCTTGCCGTCGCTGACCTCGAAGCGAAAGCCGTCGTCCCCGTTGAAATTCTCGCGCGGCGTGTACGTGTACGCGCCGCTCTGCGCGTCGAGCTCGAGCTTGCCGGAGCGGGGCTGCTGGACCACGCGGAAGGTGAGGGTGTCCTTGTCGACGTCGCTGCCGCCGACGCTGCCCTTGATGGGCTCGTCCTCCTTGCCGGAGGCGTCGTGGGCGGCGGCCACGGGTGCGTCGTTCACCGCGGCGATGCTCACGCTCACCTTGGCCTCGACGTCGGCGCTGCCGTCGGAGACCGTGACGCCGAAGCTGTCGTCGCCGTTTTCGTTCGGGTTGGGCGTATAGACGAAGGCACCCTTCACCTCGTCCACCTCGACCTTCCCCTTCTTGGACAGCGTGCCGAGCGTGTAGCTCAGCTTGTCCTTGTCGATGTCCTCGCCGCGCACCACGCCGCGCACGGCGCTGTCCTCCCGCGTCGACACCGCCACGTCGTGGGTGGTGGGCGCGTCGTTCTCGGGCTTCACGGTGATCTTCGCCTCGCCCTCGGCCTTGGCCTTGCCGTCGCTGACGCGGAACGAGAAGGCGTCGTCGCCGTTTTCGTTCGGCCTGGGCGTGTAGCGGAACGTGCCGTCGGCCTTGAGATCGACGCCGCCGCGCCTGGGCGCCTTCACCAGCGAGAACGTGAGGGCGTCTTTGTCGACGTCGCTCGCCTTGAGCTTGCCGTCGAGGGGCTTGTCCTCGTCGCCGTCGAAGTGCACCGACGCCGCGGTGACGGGGGCGTCGTTGACCGGCTTGATGGTGACGGTGACCGGCGCGCTCATGCCCGCGCTGGTGTCGCTGGCCTCCACGGTGAAGGTGTCGGTGCCGAACCAGTCGTGGGCGGGCTTGTAGGTGAGCTCGCCGGTCTCGTGGTCGATGTCGACGTCGCCGTGCTTGGGGTCGCTCTTGAGCGCGTAGTAGACCTGATCGCCGTCGGGGTCCTTGGCGACGAGCCTGGTCTTCGCGGGCTGGTCCTCTTCACCGGTGACGCTCGCCGCCGTGAGGGTGGGCGGGTCGTTGACGTTGTGGACGCTGATCTCCACCGCGCTCCGGCTCGTGGCCTTGCCGTCGGACGCGGCGTAGCGGAAGCCGTCGTCGCCGGCGTAGTCCTTGGCGGGCGTGTACAGGTAGCTCGCGGACCCGGCGTCGACGGTGACGGTGCCGTGCTTGGGGCGCTCGATGATGGTGAAGGTGATCGGGTCCTTGTCGACGTCGTGGGCCTTGAATTTCTCCTTGAGGGGCTGGTCCTCCTTGGTGTCGACCTTGTCTTCGCGGAGCGACGGCGCGTCGTTCACCGCGGCGATCTTCACGGTGACGGGGACCTTGACGTTGGTGGTGCCGTCGCTGACGCGGATGGTGAAGTCCACGGTGCCGTTGTCGTCGTCGGCGGGGGTGAAGGTGAAGCGGCCCGTGTGCGCGTCGATGTCGACGGAGCCGCGCGCGGGCTCCTTGCCGACGGCGTACGACAGCGGGTCGCCGTCGGCGTCCTTGGCGCCGACGTCGCCGCGCACGGGCTTGTCCTCGGTGCCCGACAGCGTGAGGGGCGGGGCCACCGGCGGGTCGTTCACCGAGCTGACGGCGATGATGGCCTTGTGCGTGGTGCGCGCCTTGCCGTCGGAGACCTCGAAGACCCACTCGTCCCTGCCGTGGAAGTCCTTGTGCGGCGTGTAGGTGAACTTGCCGTTCGGTTGGAGCTCGACGGTGCCGTTCTTCGGCGGCTTCTTCAGCCGGAAGGACAGGGCGTCGCCTTCGGGGTCGTGGGCCTTGATCTCGGCGGAGAGCGGCTTGTCCTCGTCGACGTCGAAGGCGCTCTCGTCCACCACCGGCGCCTTGTTCCGGGCGGCGAGGGCGGGGCCGGCCGCGAGCGCGGCGACGGCGAGGGCGAACACGACGGGGGTGTGTGCTGCGCGCATCGGAGGAGAATACGCGCGGTCCTCCCGGTTCTCGCTGTGAGACAGCGGTGGACGCCCAGGACAGTCCGCGGCCGGCGATTCGGGCGCACACATTGCGCGGATGGCAGAGCAAAACGTGCGGAAGCCGCGTGTGGTCTCCCGACGCTACGCCGGCCGCGCCGGCTGGTGCGGCTCGTGCTTCGCGACGCGGACGCCAAGGAGCTGCCATGACCCCGCGCGCCGCGTGTCTGCTCGCGAAGCGCACCGCCTGAAGTCCGCGCCGACGTCGCATCGAGGCACGTCGGCGCGCACACGACCCGCACGAACGCGCCACGTGCGCTGATAGCGGGATCCGCTCGGACCCGCCGTTTCCTCACAACCTGCAGCGGTTCTTGCGCGCCGACGTGCCTCGCCACGTACTCCGCGCGGCGAGCCACCTTGTGAGCGGCTTCGCCGAGTGCTGCTACGAGCCTTATTTTTCGTCAGCCTTCAGTCGTAGAGCTCGAAGCGGTACGTGTAGCGGAGGATGGAGTCGACGGGCTTGCCGTCCACCTGCGCCGCATCGAAGCGGAAGCGCTTGATGTAGTCGAGCGCGAGCCTGTCCAACGTGCCGTTGCCCGAGGACTTGGCGAGCCGCACGTTGCGGATGCCACCGTCCTTGGTGACCTCCACGAGCGCCACCACCGCGCCCTCGACGCCCTGCTCGGAGAGGTCGCGCGGGTACGGCCCCTTGTAGTCCTTCACCACGCGCGCCTCGCGCGTGATGGTCGACGCGCGCGCCGCTTTGAACCCCGGCTGCCCGCCCTGGTAGGGCTTCACCTCCTTGGGGTCGACGAACTTCTCCTTGTTCGGGTCGCCGTACGTGGTGTTGCCCACGCGCACCTGAAAGCCCGAGTCGCCCTTCACCGTCGACGACATCGAGATGCCCGTCACCACCGGCACCGGCGCCTTGGGCGGCTCCGGCGGCGGCGGCTGGTTCGACGGCGGCGGCGGCGGAGGAGGTGGCTTCTTGGAGGGCGGCGGCGGCGGCGGCGGCGGCGGCGGCGGCTTCTCCTTCGGCGGCGGCGGCGGCGGCGGGGGCGGCGGCGGCTTGGGCGGCGGCTTGTACACCGTCATCTCAATCCGCTCCGCCATCTTCTTGGGAGGCGTGAGCTCGGTGGTGGTGGCGATCCCCGCGTGCAGCACGACGGCGACGAGGATCCCGGCGAGGAGCGGCAGGAACGAGTCGCGCTCGTCGCGGAAACCGGCCAGGGCAATCTCGTTCGGGGCCACCGGCGTCGATTCTGCCAACTGCTCGCCCTCTTTGCCGCCCCTCGTGATCACACCGTGATCACGCGGTCCTCAGGAGCTCGAGTCGATGTTGAGGGCGAACTTGATGATGCCCTCCTGCTTCACGACGTCGATGATGTGGATGACCTCGCCGTGGCTGGCGCTCTTGTCGGCCGCGATGACCGCCTGGATGTCCTTCTTGCCCTCCGCCTTGAGCTGGCGGATGTGGGCGCGCAGGCCCGCCTCGTCGGACTTCTCGCCGTTCAGGTAGAGCTGGCGGGCGCCCGTGTCCTTGTCGACCGTGTATGTGATCATCACCGAGCTCGGCTCGGTGTGGTCGCCGGTGGAAGCCTCCGGCAGGTCGACCTTCAAAGAGTCCGCGACGACGTAGCTCGTGGTGACCATGAAGATCACGAGCAGACAGAGCATGACGTCCACCAGCGGCGTGACGTTGATGCTGTCGATGAGGCCGTCGTCGTCACCCTTGGCGCTGCCGGCCATGGCTCAGCCTCCGGCCTTGGGCGGCGTGCCGTCCATGTGCGCGAGCAGGACGTGCACCAGCGCCTCGGAGCCGGTCTGCAGCGTTTTGATCTTGCGGTTGAAGAAGTTGTAGACGGCCACCGCGGGGAGAGCGACGAGGAGGCCGATGGCGGTGGCCGCGAGGGCCTGCGACAGCGTGGCCATCACCGCGCCCGCGCCGACGTTGCCGCCGGACTGCGTGCCGAGCTCGTAGAGCGCCGAGATGATCTCGAGCACCGTGCCGAAGAGGCCGACGAAGGGGGCGTTGTTGCCGATGGTGCCGAGGAACGCGAGGCCGCGCTCGAAGCGCAGCTTCTCCATCTTGGACGCCGACTGCGACAGCTCCTCCACGGCGTGCTTGCCGAGGGGGGCGACCTCGAGCGCCGCCCGCAACACCCGCGTCTCGAAGCCCTTGCAGGTCTCGAGGAGCTTCTGGGCCGCGGTGTAGTCCTTGGCGAGGAGCAGCTTGTTGAGGTCGCCCGCGATGGCGCGGACGTTGTCCTTGTGCGTGGTGAAGAAGATGACGCGCTCGATCATCACGGCGACGCTGACGACGCTCAAAAACACCAGGAACCACATGGTGGCTTCGCCGGCGCCCGTGCGGGCAAGGCGAACGATGAGCTCCGTGATCATCTCGAATCCTCCAGGTGCGACCAGCGAGAGCGGTCGCGCTGCGAACTGACGCGTGGCCTAGGTTCTCGGCGAGAGGAGGTCAAGGCGCACACCCTGTGATCCGGGTTAACCTCCGCCCCCATGCTGACCCTCACCTCGCGAATCGAAGCCGTGCAGGTTTACCGCCGCGGCGCCACCATCGTCCGGACGGCGGTCATCGACGGGCCGCCACCCGACGAGGTGGAGATCGTCGACCTCCCCCTGTCGCTCATCGATCCCACGGTGCGCGTTCGCGTCCTGCCGGGGCCGGGGCCGGGGGCGGCCGCGGCCGTGTCGGCGTCGGGCGTGCGCGTGGGCCTCTGGGTGCGCAGCGGCGGGGAGCCTCCGAAGGCCCCGGAACAACAGGAGCTCGAGGCCGTGCGCAAGAGGCTGCGGAGCGCGAGCGAGCAAGCCGCGCACCTCGACAGCGAGGTCGAGCTCCTCGCCAACGTCCCCGTCCCCGACCGTCCCGAGGGCGAGGAGGGGCGGGCGCCGCCGGCGTCGCCGATGGCGGCGCGGCTGCAGCTCGAGCAGTTCGTCGATGAGGCGACCCGCCAGCGCCTCACCGAGCGGCGCGCGCTGCGCGACGAGCTGCGTGGCCTCGAGGAGGAGGAGGAGCGCATCCTCGAGCGCATCGCGGCGGCGTCGAGCGCGGCCGAGGTCCACGTCGAGGAGCTGCGCAAGTGCGCCGTGGTCCGCCTGCGCGCCACCGGCCCCTTGCCGGCGCAGACGCGGCTCGAGCTGTCGTACGTGGTGCCCGGCGCGCGCTGGGCGCCCGCGTATCAGTGCAAGCTCGCGCGCGACGGCAGCCGGGCCGAGATCCAGTTGCGCGCGTGGGTGGCGCAGAAGAGCGGCGAGGACTGGAAGGGCGTCAAGATCAGGCTGTCGACGGCGGCGCCGCTCACGTTCACCGAGCTGCCCGAGCTGTCGGCGGTGAAGATCGGCCGCGCCCAGCCGCCGTCGAAGAAGACCGGCTTTCGCCCGCCGCCCCGCGGCGCCGACGCGCTGTTTCGGGATCACGATCGCGACGCGGCCCTGGCGCGCGCGCTGCTGCCCGCGCCGCGCCCGTTCTCGCCGCCGTCGTTGGCCGCGCCCCAGGGCCCCCCGGCGACGTCACTCACGAGCCGCGCCAAGAAGGCGAAGGCGCCGCGCGCCGACGCCTCTTCGCTCGGGGGCGAATTCGCTCCGCTGTCCGCCGCCGACGAGATGGACGACCTCGGGGTGGACGACGACTTCGAGGGCGCGCTCGCGGAGGAGGCGCCTGTCATGGAGAGGGCCAAGTCCATGGCCGCGCCGTCGCCGGCGCCCGCGCCGATGATGCCGCGGGGCGCGGGGCCGCCGATGCAGAAGCCCGCGCCGAGCCGCAGCGGCCGCGCCGCGCCGCGCGCGCCCGACGACGTGCTGCAGGCTGTGGTCTATCCCCTCCTGCGGCTGCCGGCGGCCGTCGACGCGGGCCGCGGCAAGCTCATGCCCGTCGACGCGCGCGAGCTGTACGCCGACAGCGTGCAGCGGCTCGCGCGGCCGGTGGGCTTCGACGTGATGAGCGCAGTGCGGGGCGCCGAGGAGGACGCGGAGTCGGTGACCGGCCAAGCGCTCCCCGACGGCGCCGTCGACGCCGACGACATCGCCTCGCACTTCGACTTCGCCTACGAGGCCGACGGCGTCGTCGAGGTCACCGCCGACGGCGGCTTCCACTCCGTCGCCCTCGGCGACCGCCAGAGCGAGGCGCGCATGCGCTACATCGCCGTGCCGCGCGAGGAGCTGTCCGTGTACCGGGTGGCCATGCTGCAAAACCCCATCCCCGCGCCGCTGTTGCCCGGGCCCGCGGAGATCTACGTCGGCGGCGAATACGTGCTCACCACGAGGCTGCCCACGGTGCCCGCGCGCGGCGAGCTCAAGCTCGGCCTCGGCGTCGAGCAGGCCATCAAGATCGCGCGCAACACGCGCTTCAACGAGGTGCGCTCGGGCGAGAAGGTCGTGGCCATGAGCGAGCTGGTGCACGACATAGACGTCGACGTCGTCAACCACCTCGAGCGCGACATCGAGATCGAGGTGCGCGAGCGGGTGCCGGTGCCGGCCACGGGCGCGGAGGTCGTCGTCGAGGAGCTGCGCGTAGAGCCGCCGTGGCAGCCCTACGACCAGGAGGAACGCGGCCAGCCCATCGACGGCGGGCGCCGCTGGGAGGTCACGGTGCCCCAGGGAGGCAGGCAGAAGCTCGCGGCGCGGTACGTCGTGAAGATCTACGCCAACAACGAGGTCGTCGGCGGCAACAGGAGAGAGGCATGACCGCGCTGACCTCGACGACCACGACCACGACCACGACGCCGACGCCGACTGCGGCGGCGCCGACCGCGCCGACCGCGCCGGAGATCGAGCATCACCCCGCGCTCGACGAGACGCGCGCGAAGATCGCGCTGCCCGTGCGCAAGGTGACGCTCCTCGAGGATCGCGCCCAGGTGCACCGGGAGGGCACCGTCACCCTCGTCGCAGGCCACAACCGGCTCGCGCTGTGGGGCGTGGCGCCGGTGGTGCAGGACGTCTCGTTGCGCGTCGCCGTCGCCGTCGGCGTCGGCGTCGGCGTCGGCGTCGGCGTCGGCGCGGGCGGGGGCGCGGACGGCGGCGCGCGCGTGCTCGACGCGCGCGTGCGCCGCGCGATGCGCGTGGGCCGCAAGGAGAAGCCCGCGGCCGCGGCCGACCTGGAGAAGCGCATCGAGGACCTCGCCCAAGCCCACGAGGACGCCGCCGAGGAGCAGCGCCGGGCGGAGGAGCGCGCGGCGGTGGTCATCGACATGATGCACAAGGCGATGAGCGAGGTGCCCGAGGACGCCGCGTGGAGCCTCGGCCACCCGCAGACGTGGCGGGAGACCTTCGAGTCCCTGTCGCAGAAGGCGCGGGCGTTGTTTGCGGAGGCGCGTGAGCACGCCGACAAGATGGCGGCGCTCGCGGAGCAGATCCGCCACCTCTGCATGCAGCGCGCGGTGATCGATCGGCCCGACATGGACTTCGAGTGCGTCGTCGAGATCGACGTCGAGGGGGCCGCCGGCGCCGCGTCGCTCACCGTGGAGTACGCCGTGCCGAACGCGCTGTGGCGGCCGTTTCACACGGCCGAGCTGCGGCCCGCCGCCGACGGCAAGGCGCGGATGCGCTTGTCGTCGCAGGCGGCGGTCTGGCAGAACACCGGCGAGGACTGGACCGACGCCGAGCTGGTGTTCTCCACCGCGCGCAGCTCGCTCGGGCACGAGCCGCCCAAGCTCAGCGACGACAAGCTCAGCGCCAGGAAGAAGGACGCCCGCGTCGTCGTCGAGGCGCGCGAGCAGACCATCCACCACGCCGGCCTCGGGCGCGGCGGGCCCGGCGGCGGCGGCCCAGGCGCCGGCGGCGTGTCCCTGCCCGGCGTCGACGACGGCGGCGACGTCCAGAACCTGCGCGCGCAGGGGCGGATGACGGTGCCCTCCGACGGGCGCCCCGTGTTCGTGCCCGTGTTCGACTTCGAGGCTGACGCGGAGACGTCGCTGGTGGTGATGCCGGAGCTCGAGGACAAGGCGTTCTTCAAGAGCGTCCAGAGCCACGGCGGGCGCCACCCGGTGTTGGCCGGGCCCGTGGAGCTGTTGCGCAGCTCGGGCTTCGTCGGCACCACCCGCACGCTGTTCGTCGCGCCCGGCGAGACCTTCGCGCTCGGCTTCGGCCCCGACCACGACGTGCGCGTGCAGCGGACGGTGGACGTGGAGGAGGAGGTCGACGACGTCGACAAGTGGAAGCGGCGCACGGTGCAGGTGTCCGTGTTCCTGTCGAACCTCTCCGGGGAGGAGAAGGACCTCGAGATCTGCGAGCGCATCCCGGTGAGCGAGATCGAGCACGTGACGATCACGCTGGTCGCGGACAAGACCAGCGGCGCCCCGGCGGTGGACGAAAACGGCGTGGTGACCTGGAAGATGCCCCTGCCGGCGAGCGGCCGGCTCCGCCTGCAGCTCGTCTACGTGGTGGCCACGGCCCCGGGGATCCAGGGCCTGGCCTGAGCGCCCGCGCCGCGGTGCGGCCGGAAGTGCTTGATTTCAAAGAGCCCGATTGGATCCGGCGGAGGCCTTGACGCGTGTGGGACGCGGCCTACAGTCCGCTGGCACTCGCTTCCGCCGAGTGCCAGAACCGCTTTCCGTCTCGCGTTGCACCGGAGCCCGACATGAAACTGCGTCCCCTCAACGATCGCGTCCTCATCAAGCGCATCGATTCCGAAACGAAGACCGCCGGAGGTCTCTTCATCCCCGACACCGCCAAGGAGAAGCCCCAGGAGGGCGAGGTGGTCGCCGTGGGCGAGGGCCGCCACCTGGACAACGGCAAGGTCCGTCCGCTCGAGGTGAAGGTCGGCGACAAGATCTTCTTCCGCAAGTACGCCGGCAACGAGGTCACCCTCGAAAACGTCGAGCACATCATCCTTCGCGAGGAAGAGATCCTCGCGGTCTTTCAGTGAACACACCCAGTGAAGTGAGGTCCATCAGATGAGCGCGAAAGAGATCCATTACTCGCAGCACGCCCGCAACGAGATCGCGCGCGGCGTCAACATCCTCGCCAACGCGGTGAAGGTCACCCTCGGTCCCAAGGGCCGCAACGTCATCATCAACAAGTCGTTCGGCTCCCCCACCGTCACCAAGGACGGTGTCACTGTGGCCAAGGAGATCGAGCTGTCGAACAAGTTCGAGAACATGGGGGCGCAGATGGTCAAGGAGGTCGCCTCCAAGACGTCGGACAAGGCCGGCGACGGCACCACCACGGCGACCGTGCTCGCCCAGGCCATCTACAACGAGGGCATCAAGCTCGTTGCCGCTGGCCACAACCCGATGGACATCAAGCGCGGCATCGACAAGGCCGTGATCAAGGTGATCGAGGAGCTCAAGAAGCAGTCCAAGGACACCAAGGACCACAAGGAGATCGCGCAGGTGGGAACCATCTCCGCCAACGGCGACGACACCATCGGTGAGATCATCGCGTCGGCCATGGAGAAGGTCGGCAAGGAGGGCGTGATCACGGTCGAGGAGGCCAAGTCCCTGGAGACCACGCTGGAGGTCGTCGAGGGCATGCAGTTCGACCGCGGCTACCTGTCGGCGTACTTCGTCACCAACGCCGAGCGCATGGAGTGCGTGCTCGAAAACCCGTACATCCTCATCTTCGAGAAGAAGGTCTCTTCGCTGAAGGACTTCCTCCCGATCCTCGAGGCCGTGCGTCAGTCGAGCCGTCCGCTGCTCGTCATCGCCGAAGAGGTCGAGGGCGAGGCGCTCCCGACGCTCGTCGTCAACAAGCTGCGCGGCACGCTGCACGTCTGCGCCGTGAAGGCCCCGGGCTTCGGCGATCGCCGCAAGGCCATGCTCGAGGACATCGCCATCCTCACGGGCGGCAAGATGATCAGCGAGGACCTCGGGCAGAAGCTCGAGAACGTCACCCTCGCCGACCTCGGCACCGCCAAGACCGTCACCGTCGACAAGGACAACACCACCATCGTCGACGGCGCCGGCAAGAAGGCCGACATCCAGGCCCGCGTGAAGCAGATCCGCGCGCAGATCGAGGAGACCACGTCCGACTACGACCGCGAGAAGCTCGAGGAGCGCCTCGCCAAGCTGGTCGGCGGCGTCGCCGTCATCAACGTCGGTGCTGCCACCGAGGCCGAGATGAAGGAGAAGAAGGCCCGCGTCGAGGACGCGCTGCACGCGACGCGCGCGGCCGTCGAAGAGGGCGTGGTCCCGGGCGGCGGCGTGGCTCTGCTGCGCGCGTCTCAGGCTCTGAACAAGCTCGAGACGGGAAACGTCGAGCAGGACTTCGGTGTGAAGCTGCTCAAGCGTGCCTGCGAAGAGCCCATGCGTCAGATCGCGCAGAACGCCGGGCATGAAGGCTCGGTCGTGGTGAACCGCGTGCTCACCGAGAAGGACAAGGTCTTCGGCTTCAACGCGCGCAGCGAGAAGTTCGAGGACATGACCAAGGCCGGCGTCATCGATCCGACCAAGGTGGCCCGCACGGCGCTCGAGAACGCCGCGTCGGTGGCCTCGCTCCTGCTCACCACCGAGGCGATGATCGCGAACAAGCCCGAGGAGAAGAAGGAAGGCGCCGGCGGCCATGGTCACGACCACGGCGGCTTCGGCGACGAGATGGACTTCTGATCTCGACCGCATGATCGCCGGCCCTCGCGGCCGGCAGAGGAGACGGGCGGCCGCGAGGCCGCCCGTTTTCTTGTGCCAAAGCGCCCGCGGCCGCGGGGCCGGCACGCCCTTTGTACTGAGTCCGGTCGTCCGGCGATCTGAACCGCGTCGCTGTGGCGTGCGTCTGAAGCCTGAGCCCGTTAGACGACGAGAGGGGGTTCACATGAGCGAAGTTGCCAGCGCCGCCGGGGCCACGGCCCCACTGCCCGCGAGCCTCAGCGCGGTCGATCGAGCCATCGCCGATACCCGCCGCCGCCTGCGCGCGCTGTGGCTGAAGGCGAGCACCGCGGATCGCATCTTCGCCGTCGACAGGCTGCTGCGCGAGGAGCGCCTCCCCCCCGACGTGCAAGCGGGCCTCCAGGCGATGCAGGACGTCGTGCGCGACGTCTGGGTCACCGCGCGCGTCTCCGCCACGCTTCACGGCGTCCCCGCCGACGCGCAGCTCGCGGGACTGCAGCTCACCATCGTCGAGCGCGATCGCGACAACCACCTCGACGCGCACGGCCTGTTCGACGCGCTCTTCGTCGCCGCCGAGGGGTACCTCCGCAGCCGGCCGCTCACGGCCGGCTCCAGCTTCCGCGAGCTGTTGCACGAGCGCGATCGCATCCGCGCCCGCCTGGTGCCGATCCTGCCGCCTGTCGACGATCGCGCGTAGCGCCGGCCCTCAGCCGGTGCCTTCCTCGTCGCCGCCGACGACGTGCAGCGCGTCGACGAGGCCCTTGAGGTGTTTGGTGGAGGGATCGCGGTGCAGCGCGAGGGCCACCGCCTCACGCGCGGCCAGCGTGGCCACGAGCGCGTCCTCGGTGTGCAGGATCTCGCGTGCGGCGAGCACGGTGTCGAGCGCGGCGTTCACGCGCGAGCGCGCCTCCCCGAGGCTGTCGTCGTCGATGATCTCCGGCGTGGAGGCGAGCGCGGCCGACGCGCTCGTGAAGCCCGCGAGGCCGAGCGCGGCGGACGCGTAGAAGCGCACCACCCGATCCGCCCACCTTCTGGCCAACGCTTGCTTCACGGTCTCCTGCTCCCTCCGCGGCGACGCGAGCATCATGAACGACCCCCCTGCGCGCCTTCCCCAAAAGCGCGACGGATGATCCTAACAGGCCGCGGACGTCATCGATTCCTCGAGACATACGCAGATCGACTGACAATGCGAACGAGCGCGCGGTCGGGTGTTTTTGACCCCCGTCCCGGGGAGAAATCACCCGCCCGGTGGCCCTGACGGCCGTCCCATTGCGCTGCGTCATCTTTGACGACGGAGTCCGTCCTGCTTCACGAGGTAGCGCGCGAAGAACGGGAGCGGCCGGCCGCTGCCGCCGCGGCGCAGGTCCTCGAGGCGGAGCTGCAGCCCGCGCAGCGCGCCGCTGTCGCCGTCGACGGCCGCCACGACGCTGATCGCGGCCTCGACGGCGTCCATCGCGTCGCGGCGCGCGCCGCCGCCGCCATCGTCGCCGTCGTCGTCGTGGAGGGCGGCGAGGTCGGCGGCGCGGGCCGCGCGCTCGAGGTGGAAGCGCCGGAACGCCGCCCGCCGCTCGTCGAGCAGCCGGCGCACCTCGCGCGCGAGCACGCCCTCGGGGGGGCAGGCGCCCGCGAGGGCCTCGAGCGCGGCGAGCGCGGCGAGCTGGGTGCGGGGCGTGTCGTCGACGGCGGCGAGGGCGCGAGCGGCGCGGGCGTCGGCGGCGGCGACGCCCGGAGCGGTGCGGGCGGCTCGCCCGCCCGCGCGCCCACGGGGCGCCCGCTTCGTCCCCATCAGTCCCACCACTCCGACATTCAAGCTCCGCCGTCCGGCGCAGGCCGGATGCGTACGCGGAGCACGCCGGGGCCGAGCATGCCGAGCTCGCGCGCGACCCTCTTCGATACGTCGAGGACGCGCGCCCTGGCGTACGGCCCGCGGTCGTTGACGCGGCAGTGCGAGACGGCGCCCGTGTCGACGACGGTGATCTCGAGGATGGTGCCGAAGGGGAGCGTGCGGTGCGCGCAGGTGCGGTCGCTCGGACGATAGCGCTCGCCGCTCGCGGTGCGGTGCCCGGCGAGCGCGTCGGCGTAGTACGACGCGAGCCCCTCCTGCGGCGGCAGCGTCTCCGCCGGCGTGGCCTCGACGGGCGCCTCGGCGTTCGGCGGCTCGGCGCTCGGCGCCTCGGCCAAGGGCGGCGCCTGCGCGGGGGGTGCCGAGGGCGGCGTGTGCGGCGGCGCGCTCTTCGCCGCGGCCCGGCGGCGGTGGTGGTGCGCGTGCTGCGCCGGCTTCTGCACCGTGGCGCACGCGCTCCCCGCCACGACGACGGCGACCGCGACGAGCGAGGGGCGCCACGAGGACAGCGCGCCGCTCGAGCTCACTGCTCGCCCGCAGAAACGGCGGCGAGGACCTCGGCCTGCACCTGCTCCGGGGTCTTGCCGTCGGTGACGATGACGACGTCGAACGCGGACCGATCCTGATAGTCGACGCCGTAGAGCTTCTCGAGCCGGGCGTGGTCGACGTCGTCCCTGTGCGCGATGTCCTTCATGCGCGCGGCGAGCGTCGACAGGTCGGGGTCGCCGAGGGCGACGACGGCGGCCATGGCCTCCTCGAGCGTGGCGCCCGGCTGTATCGCGAGCTCCTCGTCGATGCGCGCTCGCACCTGCGGTGACAGCTCGCGGTTGAGGTAGCGCAGCGCGCGCTCGCGCGGGCTCGCCACGAGGTAGACGCTGACGATGTTCTTTCGGCCCATGCCGGCGAGCATCTTGCCGAGGTGCCCGGCGAGCCGGCTCTCGAACACGGCGACCTCGCCCCTGCCGATCTGCTTGGCCGCGCGCCAGTCGAGCTCGACGTCGAAGCTCGCGGGCACCGTCTTGACGTACGCCTCGACGGGGACGCCGGCCTCCTCCGCCGCCGCCCGCACCAGGCGACCCGTGCCCGACGCGGCGCCGCCGAGCGCGTCCGCGACGGCCTTGGCGGCGGTGCTCTTGCCGGTGAGCTGGTCGCCGGCGATGAGGACGACGGGCTTGTCCGACAAGCTCGCCTTGAGCGCCGCGATCTGCGCCGGCCCGACGACGCCGGCGAACACCCTGGCGATGCCCCCGGCCTGCTCGGGCGGCTCCCCTGTCGTCGTCGACACCGTCGCCGCGCCGCCGCCGGCGACGCCCCCGTGCCCCGCGCCGCTCGCGAAGGTCGCGGCGGCGCCGCCCTCGGGGCCGACGAGGCGCGCGGCCGGGATCCCCGTGACGTCCCGCGCGCCCTGCGCGCCCGCAGACACCCGGGTGAACGGCTTGGTGCCGATCTTCATCGGGGCAGAGTACCACGTCAGCGGTAGCGGGCCTCCACCGGAGTCACGAGGCCAAGGCGCACGAGCGAGGAGAATCCGTCGTCGCCGAGGATCACGAAGTCGACGACGGCGACGCCCACGAGCGCGCCCGCGCGCCGCAAGCGCTCGGCGAGGTCCTCGTCGCGGCTGTCGGGCACCGCGCGCGCCGGGCGGCGGGCCGCGACGACGACGCGGGACGCGCCGGCGGCGAGGGCGGAGCGCAGGACCTCGCCGGGCGCGGGGCGCACGCGCTCGCAGCGCGCGAGCGTGAGGCGCACGTCGAGCGCGAGCACCCACAGACCGTCGTCGTCGAGGCACGCGCGCGGCGCGACGATGGCGGCGACGTCGACGGGGCCGCGCACCCGCCGCGCCGCGGGCGACGGGAGCATCCACGCGCGCCGCCCGAGCTCGACGGCCGCGAGCAGTTGGGGCCCGGCCTTGTGCGCGCGCAACGCCGCGTCGCGGGCGGGGCCGACGAGGGCGAGCGCGCGCTCGGCCGCGACGAGCTCGTCGTCGCCGGCGCGGCCGCGCAGGAGCACGCCGACGAGGTCGCGCGTAGGGAGCGTGGCGGCGCCGAGGGCGCAGAGATCGACGGTGCGCATACGTCCCCATGATCAGGATGCGTGCCACGCGCTCGCGGCGGAGCGAGCGCCAGGCGGCGCGCGCCGGCGAATCCCCGCGGGCGAGGCTCGTTCCGCTGCGCCGTCGCGGGATGGCCACGTGGCGTGACGGGCGAGCGGGGCGCGGTCGCGCGTCCGGCAAGCGGGTGCGGCTCCCGTGCACGCCTCAACCGACTCGTCACGCTAGGGGACATCGGCGCAGACGACGTTCGACAGGTGCCCTGCGGTGTCCTGCGTCCACACGGCGACGGCGCCGTCGGCGGCGTCCACGCAGCCGACGACGTCGAGGGTGCCGGAGCCGCCGTCCCCCGTGTCGCTCAAGATCTGGCCCGCCTGGAAGGTGAACGGCGCGAGCGACGTCGCCGTCTGCACGTAGAGCACGGGGCCGGAGTCGCTCGACGTCGTCATGTCGCCGTCGCGGTCGATGTACGCGAACGCGACGTGGATGCCGTCGCCGCTCGGCGTGCACGGGCTCGAGCGGCCGGGCGCCACCGAGAACAGCGCCGGCCCGCCGGCATCGCGGTGTCGATCCGCGCGCGCGGCGTCGCACGTGCCCGACGGCGCGCCGACACACACCGGGGCATCGCACGCGCCGGCGTCACAGCAGAGATCGCCGGCGCAGTCGCCGTCGACGGAGCAGCCCTCGCCTTCGCCCTCGCCCTCGCCTTCGCCCTCGCCCTCGCCTTCGCCCTCGCCGGTGGCCGCGGCGCAGGCGCCGTCGACGCACGCGGGCAGCGACACCGGGCAGGTCGCGTCGTTCGTGCAGCGCACGGTGTCGAACGCGCAGCCGCCGAGCGCGACGACCACGACGAGGCCCAGGGTCGACCCGCTCCTCACGCCGGAGAGCCTGCCCGCGCGCGCCTGCGCCGGCACCGCGCCCGAGGCGCAAGGGCCCAAAGGCGAGAGCGACCCGCTCCGCGACGCCGTCGAGGTGCAGCGCCGCGGTGTCAGGGCCTGGGCGGGGTTCATGCGCGAAGCCTACCGCCGTCGCGCGCCCCACGTGCTCGCCGGCGACGCGGGCGAGGCGAAGCTCGCGTGCGCTTCGACGTGACCCGCCGCTGGCGGGCGCCGGGGAGCGCCTCGCTAAAAGCGCATGGCGGGCTTCGGGTCACGCTGCGTGCCCGTGCCCGCGAGCGGCTCCGCGGGGGACTCCTTCACCGGGTTGCCCCACACCATGTCGGCGACGCCCGCGCCGCACGCCGCGCAGGGCGGGGCGCCCAGCCCGAGCACCGCGGCGATGATCACGATGACCGCCACCGGTTGGATGGCGGCGAGGCTGCCGGCGACGCCGACGCCGACGGCGAAGAGGCCGAGGCCGGTGGCGATGGCGCCGAGCCCGAGGCCGGGGATGGCACCGAGGAGCGCGGGCAGGGGGTCGCGGCCGTCCTTCTGCGCGCCGTACATCGCGCCGGCCGTGGCCGCGCCGGCGCCGGCGACGGGGAGGCAGACGGCGGCGCCGCACATGCCGCCCGAGGTGCTGAGCGCGACGAGCGCGGGCGTCCAGCCGACGCACGCGCCGATCGCCGCCTGGCCGTAGAGCCAATACAAAAAGCCGCCGCCCGCGCCGAGCCCCAGCGCGGGCAGGCCCATGCCGGCGGCGCACCCCGAGGCCGCGCCGGCGAGGCCGCCCATGGTGCCGGTGACCTTGTGATCGGGGACGTCGACCAGGCGGCTCGGCTGGTCCTCCACCGCCTCGGGCGCCGCCGGCGACGCGGGAGCGCCGGCCTCGGGCGCGAGCGGCTCCATCGCCGGCGCCTCCGCGGCGGCGGCGACGGGCGCGTCCGCGGGGACGTCTGCGGCGGGCGTGGCGACTTGCGCTGCGAGGCCGACGAGGAGCGGGAGCAGCATGGCGACTTGGACACCCCCGACGGCGCCGATGGAAACCGGCGGATTTGCACGCGGGCTGACGACGTCAGCCGAGGGGATCGTAGCCCTTGCGCGCCTTCCACACGAAGCGCGACACGAGGGCGGCCGCGGCGGCGGTGAGGCCGAAGGTGAGTCCCCACCACACACCGCGCGGCCCGAGCGGCCCGACGAGGAGCAGCACCGCGGGCATGCCCACCGCCCAGTGCGACACGAGGTGGATCGCGAAGGTCGCGCGCGTGTCGCCGGCGCCGCGCAGGGCGCCCGAGGCGACGGTCTGCAGGCCGTCGGAGAGCTGAAAGGCCGCCGCCACCGCCAACAGCGCCGCCGCCGCCTCGACGACGCCGGGCTGATCGGTCAACAGCCGCGCCAGCGGTGCGCCGCCGAAGAAGAAGAGCGCGCCCGTCCCCGTCATCGCCACGCACGACAGCGCGAGCGCTACGAGGCCGGCCTGCATGGCGCCGGGCCGGTCGCGGGCGCCGATGCGGCGGCCGACGACGACGCTGGTGGCGCTGCCGAGGCCCACCATGGCGTTGAACGTCGTCGACGCGCACTGGATGGCAACCTGGTGCGCGGCGAGCGCCTGTTTGCCGAGGCGGCCCATGGTGACGGCGGCGAACGCGAACACCGCCACCTCGAGCGCGAGCTGCAAGCCGAGCGGGACGCCGATGGTGACGATGGCCCACAGCTCGCTGCCGACGAGCGCCGCGCGCATGCGGCGCCAGCGCTCCGCCATCGATCGCGCCGGCGCCTCTCCCGCCGTTGTCTCGTCGGCGAGGGCGCGCTCGGCGGCGACGACGACGACCACGAGGCGCGCCGTCGTCGTCACCGAGTTGGCGATGCCCGCGCCGACCACGCCGTAGCGCGGCACCAGCAGCCAATCGAGCAAGAGCTCGCTCACGTTTCCGAGCACGATGCCCACGACGGGCGCGGTGGTGCGCCCGTGCGCCTGCAGCCACGCCTTCACGCTCCAGTACAACAAGAACGGCAGGATGCTCGGCGCGCGCGCCGCCATGTACGCGCGGCACAGCGGCACCACGTCGGCGTCGACGCCGGTGGCCGGCAGCGCGAGCGCGGCGACGCCCGCGAGCACGAGGATCGCCGGCGTCGCGAACAGCGCGAGCCACACGCCCTGACGAAAGCCCCGGCGCGCGCGCCGCGCGTCCCCGGCGCCGAGCGCCTGCGCGATGACCGGCTCGGTGCCGAGCACGAGGCCCATGCCGACGATGGCCAGCGTGAACAACAGCGAGTTGCCGAGGCCGACGCCCGCGAGCGCGCCGGCGGTGGTGCGCCCGACGACGGCGGTGTCGATGACGTTGATGGTCGCCGATCCCATCTGCACCGCCGCCAGCGGCACCGCGAGCGTCACGAGCTCGCCGAGCGTGTGCGCGAGCGCGCTGCGGCTGGTCATTTCATCGGGAGCTTGGCGAGCGGGCCCGTGAAGGTGATGCACCGGGTCTTCATCGGGTCGCACGGCCACTGCACGCCCTCGGTGCGCACCCACCGCAAGGACAGCGGCGTGTCGGGCGTGATGCCGAGGTGCTCGAGCTGCCGCCAGAGGTGGAAGCAGGCGTGGGCGCCGGTCTCGTTGGCGGTCAAAAACGCGCGAATGGCGCCGCCGTTCATGAGCGCCATCGAGGCGCCGGTGATGGCGAGCTCGATGGTCTTCCCGGCGTAGCTCTTGTCGACGTCGATCTTCAGGCACGCCTCGGGCAGGTCGGTGGGGTCCCAGGTCTCCTCGTGGCGCGCGATGATGTCGACGCTCACGCAGGGCGCGCGCTCGCCGTCGGCGGTGGTGCAGGGCGCGCCGCCGGGGCCGCGCATGCGCGACGTCGGCCGCTGCGGCACCGGCTTCAGGCGCATCTGCGAGCGCGCGAACGACAACAGCGTGTGCTGCCGCATCATGACGTCGTTGCCGAGCAGGCCGATGCCGCCGTCGCTGTCGAGCGTGGAGCCGATGGCGAGCACCCTGCCGACGCTCACGCGCTGCGGCCCGAGCAGCATGGGGTCGAGGACGAAGCGGCCGCGGTTTTGCTGCTCGCCACCGACGGCGACGGTGGTGGACTCGAAGCCGACGTCGGCGGGGAGGCCGCCGTTGATGCCGATGAGCAGCGGCACCGAGGTGTTCCAGGCGCCGGTGTCGACGATGAGCGGGAAGTCGACGCCGTTGCGCATGCCCTGGGCGGTGGCCCGCACCTGGAGCTGGCGATCGCTGCGCTCGAGGTCCACGACGTGGTCGTCGTCGCCGGCGGGGCCGCGCCCGGCGCCGAACAGCCCGACGAGGCCCTCGTCGGCGGCGATGTAGAGATCGACGTCCTGCAGGAGGTCGGCGCCGACGAGGAAGAGGTCGGGGGCGTCGCCGAGCACGGTGACCTGCACGTCGGTCCAGCGCTGCCGTCCGACCCGCACCTCATCGACGGTGAGTCGCTCGCCGTTGATGACGCTGCCGTGAGCGTCGACGGCGCGGATCGGCTTGCCGCGGGGCACGCCCTCGCCGACGATGCCGAGGCGCTCGGCCACAGGCGTGGACATGGTGGTGCCCATGGCGCCGGTGTCGAGAGTGGCGTCGACGTTCTGGCCGGCGACGGAGGCCTTGACGACGACGGCCATGGACAGCAACGGCGCGTCGATGGGGAGCCAGTCGCCGTCGGGATACAGCTGCGGGAGGTCGGAGAGGTCCGAGCCCATGGCGCTCACGCGCGGCTCCTTGGGCCCGCCGGGGCGCGGCTCGCGCGAGAGGGCCACGACCTCGTCCTGGCCCGAGGACAGCACGCGCCCCGCGGGGTGACACGCGCAGAGCGCGGACGCGGCGCCGACGAGCGCGACGACGGCGACGACCGGAGGGATCGTCGAGCCGCGAGAGCCGCACGTGTGCCCGGAACGCATCGCGAGACTCTACCCGTGGGGCCGCGCCCGCGTCGACGCGCGGGCCTCGCGCGTCGCGCGATGGGGCGACGTCAGATGGAGACGGCCGCGGGCGCGGCGGCGCCGCCCGTGGCGCCGGCGGCGCCGAGTCGCTCCACGGCGGCGCGGGCGCCCACGGCCAGGAAGTACGTGGCGGCGGCCAGGCCGATCTCCGAGACGAACGACGGCAACGTGAACGCCATCACGGTTGCGGTGGGGCCGAGCGAATTGGCGGCGCTGCCGACGAGCGCGCCCGCGGCGAACGGAGACAGCAGCGAGATCAACGGATAGATGCCCGCGGCGACCGCGGTGCGGCGCACCAGGCCGTCGTCGCAGGTGAGGCGCGCGAAGCTGCGCGCGATGTCGACGAGGGCGAGCGGCAGGCCGATGATGGAGACGCAGGGGATGAGGGCGAGCGCGACGGCCGTGCCCCGCGTCATGGAAGGCCGCTCGCCGAGCCGCTCCGCGAGCGCGTGTGCCGCGGTGATGAACACGGCGCACAGGCCCACGCCGACGAAGTACAGGCCGGCGCCCGCGACGCGGCCGACGTCGGGGCTTGTGCCGAGCGTCGACGGGAAGAGCGTCGTGGCGAGGGTGAGCGCCGGCGCCGCGCACAGGCAGGCGACGAGGGCGAGCTGAAGGACGCGCAGCGTGCGCAGGCGGCGGGGGAGGTCGCTGGTCACCCCTCCATCGTAGCAAGCCGCGCCGCCGGCGTCGGCGGCGCGACCCCGCGTCAGATCACACGCGCTTTGGCGGCGGCCACGGCGTCGTTGACCATCTCGCGGCGCTTGGCCTCGTTCTTCCATGCGTCCTGGACGGACGGGGAGAGCGACGTCAGCGGGTCGTAGTACAGGAAGAGCTGGTCGCGCTTCACCGACGGCGCCGTGTACACGGAGATGCCCGTCTCGCGGTCGTAGTACTCGTAGGAGTGCATGTCGCGTTTGCCGCCGCCGCCGGGCGCGTCGACGACGAACATCGGCGTGTTGAAGCCGGCCGTGGAGCCGCGCACGCGCTTTTCCACCTGCACGCCCGTGGCCACGGTGGTGCGCAGGTCTTCGGTGCCGCGCACGAGGTCATGGATGTAGACGTAGTACGGGTGCACGTTGATGAACCCGAGGCGGCGCACCATCTCCGTCATGGCCTCGGCGGTGTCGTTGACGCCGCGCTGAAACACGCTCTGGTTGCGCACCGTGATGCCGCGCTCCATCAACAGGTCGCACGCGCGCCGGGAGATGTCGGTGATCTCGTTGGCGTGGTTGAAGTGCGTGTGGATCACGACCTCTTTGTGGAGCTTCTTGCCCTTGTCGACGATCTCGGTGACGGCGTCGGTCCACGCGGTGTCGGTGAGCACCTTCATCGGTTGGATGGCGATGCCCTTGGTGGCGAAGCGGAAGCGCCGGATGTGCGGCATGGCCAGCAGCCGCTCGCCGATGAAGCGGATCTGATCGGGCTTCAAGCGGTAGCAGTCGCCGCCGCTGACGACGACGTCCTCCACCTCGGGGCGCTCGGCGATGTACTGCAGCGCCAGCTCCCAGCGCTCGTCGGTGGCCTTCAACGACACCTTCTCGACGATGTCCGTGCTGAGACCCACGGCGTAGCTGCGCGTGCAGAAGCGGCAGTAGACCGGGCACGTGTCGAGCACGAGGAACAGCACCTTGTCCGGGTAGCGGTGGGTGAGCCCGGGCACCGGCGCGTCGTCCTGCTCGTGCAGAGAGTCCAGCGTGAGCATCGGGTGATCGGGCTCGAGCTGCGACGCGACCGGCAGGAACTGCCGGCGCAGCGGGTCCTCGTAGGGGTGCTCCCAGTCGATGAGCGACAGGACGTACGGCGAGATGCGCACCGCCATGGGGGCGGCGTGAAAGCCGGCCTTCACGTCCTCGATGAATTGCGAGGACGCGAGCTCCTGCACCGTCGCGACGAGCTTGTCGGGCGAGATGATGGCGTGCTTCTCCTGCCAGGTGTGGCTGAGGAAGGTCGCTTCATCGACGTCCTTCCACGCGGGGATGCGCCGCCAGAACTCGTCCTTGCGGAGCTGCCGGTGCGACAGCGCGCTCTCGTCGACGAGGGGCTTTTTGTGCTTGAGGGTGGGCTTGCCGCCGTCGACGACGGCGAGGCCTGCGTTCTGCGTGGTCATGGATGCCTGCTTTTGTGGAAGGACGAAGGGGCGCGGAGGCTCAGCCGCGCTCGCTCACGTCCGGGCAATGAAACACGACGCCACGAAACCACATGGGCAAATTGTAGCGGTCGCTTTCGCACCCGACAACCCCGGAGGGTACACTGCGACCGATGCGTTCAGCGCTCTTGCTCCTCGCCTGGTGCTCGCTCGCCCCGTGGGTCTTGGGCGCGGCGGGCTGCTCCCACGACGTCGGCGGGCCCGTCGGAGGCGAGGGCGAGCTCCCCGCCGGCGAGGGCGAAGGAGAAGGCGAAGGCGGTTGCTCCACGACGCCCGTCGACGGCCTGGTGGTTCGCGTGCTCGACACGGCCACCCAGTTTCGGCTCTGCGACGCCCAGGTGCGGATCCACGACGGCGGCTACACCGAGACGCTCGCCCTCATCGGCGACGGCCCCAACGGCGCCCAGGACTGCCAATACCAGGGCGCGGCCGATCGCCCGGGGTCCTACGCCATCGACGTCACCGCGCCGAACCACAGCTCGGTGACGGTGACCGACGAGGAGGTCACGCCGGGCGCCTGCGGGCACCCGGTGCAGACCATCCTCACGGTGCCCATCAATCCTGCGTGAGCGCGTCGCCGGCCGCCGGGCCGGCCCCCCGCGCCTGCCGCGCCGCGCGGGCGGCGGCCAGCCGCGCGAGCAGCACCCGCAGCTCCGCGGGCTCGCGCATGCGGTAGCGCGCGCGCCGCGGCCGCGGCCCCACGGCCACGGTGACGGCGTCGCCGCGCAAGGCGCCGAACAGCTCGTCGTCGCTCTGGTCGTCTCCGGCGGCGAGGACCACGTCGCCCGCGGGGAGCGCGGCCACCAGCGCGTCCTTGTGCGTCGCCGCGCTGCGGCCCTCGATGACGCAGTCGCCGGTGACCACCACCAGGCCGTCGCCGTCGCCGGCGAACGCGGGGCGCGCGGCGACGTGCGCGAGGACGAGGGCGGCGCCGCGCGCGATGCCGGCGCGGCTCTCCTTGGCCACGCAGCGCACGTGCAGCGCCACCGAGGAGCGCTTGCGCTCGACGAAGCTGCCGGGCGCCTGCGCCGCCACGACGTCGAGGGCGTGGCCGGCCTCCTCGAGCCAGGGCGGTATCGCGGCCAGGCGCCAGCCGTCGCCGGGCGGGCGCACGTGGGCGCCGTGCTCGGCGTGGAGCCACAGGGGCAGCTCGCCGAGCCAGGCCTCGATCTCGCCGGCCGCGCGCCCGCTGACGACGTGCACCTGCGTGCCCGGGCACGCGGCGAGCGCCGCCAGCAGCGCGCGCGTCTCGTCGTCGGGGGCGGCCTGGCTGGGCGTGGCCTCGATGGGCACGAGGGTGCCGTCGTAGTCGAGGACGACGGAGAGGCCGGCGGCGTCGGCGGCGCGCGCGAGATCGTCTTCGAGGGGATCGGCGCGCGAGGCGGCGGCGCGCGCGAGGCGGTCGATGAAGTCGGCGGCCCAGCGCGCGACGCCGGCGCTCTTGAGGTGCCGGCGCATGCCGGCCATGCGGACCCGCTGCTCGTCTTCGGGCATGGCGGCGGCGAGGCGCATCATGCGCGCCATGGCGGCGATGTCGAAGGGGTTCACGAGGAGCGCGGCGTCGAGCTCGTCGGCGGCGCCGGCGAGCTCCGAGAGCACGAGCACGCCTTGCTCGTCGACGCGGGAGGCGCAGTACTCCTTGCACACGAGGTTCATGCCGTCGCGCAGCGGGGTGACCACCATGACGTCGGCCGCGCAGTACAGCGCCACGAGCTCCTCGAAGGGCACCTCGCGGTAGAGGAAGTGGATGGGCATGCCCACGGCGCTGCCGTGCTTGCCGTTGATGCGCCCGACGAGCTCGTCGATCTCCTTCTTGAAGGCGGCGTAGGCGCCGACGTGCTCGCGGGTGGGGACGGCGACTTGCACGAACTGCACGGCGTCGGCGAGCGCGGGCGCCTCCTCGAGCAGGCGCTCGAAGGCGGTGAGGCGGGCGGGGATGCCCTTGGTGTAGTCGAGGCGATCGACCCCGAGGAAGATCTTGCGGCCGTGCGCGTCCTCGCGCAGCGCCCGCACGCGCGCCTGCACGCCGGGCTCGTGCGCGGCGCGCTCGAAGCGCTCGACGTCGACGCTGATGGGCGCGACGGCGACCTCGGCGACGTGCCCGGCGTAGGCCACGCGATCGCCGTCGACGCGCGCGCCGAGGAGCCGGGCGGCGGCGTCCTTCAGGTGCTCGGCGTAGCCCGCCGTGTGCACGCCGACGACGTCCGCGCCGAGCATGCCGGCGAGCACCTCCTCGTGCCAGGGCAGCACGCGGAACAGATCCGCGGGCGGGAAGGGCACGTGCAGGAAGTAGCCGACGGCGGCGCCGGGGGTGCGGGCGCGCACCTCGCCGGGGACGAGCGCGAGCTGGAAGTCATGCACCCACAACAGCCCGTCGCCGCCGCCGTGCGCGAGCGCGGCGTCGGCGAAGCGCGCGTTCACCGCGCGGTAGGCGAGCCAGGCGTCCTCGGCGTCGAGCGGCAGCCGATCGAGGTCGGCGTGGAAGAGCGGCCACAGCACGCCGCTGGCGAAGCCCTCGTAGAAGCGCTCGCGCTCGGTGGTGCTCAGAAAGAGCGGGACGATGTCGAGCGCGGCGAGAGCGGCGGTGACCTCGTCCTGCCGCTCGTCCTCGACGTCGCCGGGCCAGCCGAGCCAGAGCGCGCCGCGCTCGCGTTGCACCTCGCGCAGCGCCGTGGCGACGCCGCCGGAGGACGGCACGACGTCGACGGCCCCGCCGGGGCGCTGCACGACGCGGACCGGCAAGCGGTTCGACACGAGCAGGAGCTGACCGGGGGGCGATGGAGGAGCCGGCCGCATACCCATTCGTATGAACCCGGGGCGGACCGGGACAGGCACGCGCGCGCGGGCCGCGCGGACGGACGCGCACCCGGGTGAGCGGGCCCACCGCGCATGGCCGGGCGGTCCGGCTTGGTGTAGACGGGCGCCATGACGACGACGTTCTTTCAAGAGGAGCACGAGCTGTTCCGCCGCACCCTGCGCGAGCTCATCGCGCGCGAGCTCGCGCCCCACGTCGACGAGTGGGAGGCCGCGGGCCTCTTCCCGCGCGAGGTCTTTCGGCGCTGCGGGGAGCTCGGCTTCCTCGGCGCGCATTACCCCGAGGAGGTCGGCGGCGCCGGCGGCGACGGCCTGTACGCGGTGGTCTGGGGCGAGGAGCTCGCGCGCATCGGCGCCGTCGGCGTGGCGACGTCGCTCGCGGTGCAGACGGACATGGCTACGCCCATCATCCAGGCGCTCGGCACGCGGGAGCAGAAGGCCGAGTTCCTCACGCCCGCGCTGCGCGGCGAGAAGATCGCCGCCATCGGCATCACCGAGCCCGGCTGCGGCTCCGACGTCGCGGCGCTCCGCACCACGGCCAGGCGGGACGGCGGCGACCTCGTCATCAACGGCGCCAAGTGCTGGATCACCAACGGCACGCGCGCGGACTTCATCACGCTCGCCGTGCGCACCGGCGGCGAGGGGCACAAGGGCATCTCGCTCGTGCTCTTCCCCACCGACGTGAAGGGCTTCACGGTCACCAAGAAGATCAAGAAGGTCGGGCAGCACGCCTCGGACACCGCGGAGCTGTCGTTCGAGGACTGCCGCATCCCCGCGCGCAACATCCTCGGCGAGGAGAACCGCGGCTTCACGTACATCATGAAGAACTTCCAGAGCGAGCGGCTCATCGTCGCCGTCATCGGCGTCGCTTCGTGCGACTTCGCTCTCGAACGCACCGTGCAGTACACCAAGGACCGCTCGGTGTTCGGCCGCCCGGTGCTCGGCCACCAGGTGTGGCAGCACACGTTCGCGACGCTGAAGACCAAGGTGGAGGCGGCTCGCTGGCTCACCTATCGCGCGGCGGACCTTCACGCCCACGGCGAGGACGCCACCACCGAGGTCACCATGGCCAAGCTGTTCGCGTGCGAGCTGGTCAACGAGGTCGCCGATCGCTGCGTGCAGGCCCACGGCGGCTACGGGTACTCCGACGAATTCCCCATCTCGCGCTTCTGGCGCGACGCCCGCGCCTTCAACATCGGCGGCGGCTCGAGCGAGGTGATGCGGGAGATCCTGGCCAAGCGCCTCGGCTACGCCGGATGAACCGCGAAGCCGAGCTCCGGCTCCTCGAGCGCGCGCTCCAAAACGTCGCCGCCAGGGCGAGCGCCGGTGTCTTTGTACACGAGCGCCGCGCAGCTCGCGCGCGAGCGGGCCACGGTGCTGCGCGCGCTGCCGCTCGTGGTGGGCTTCTCGTCGCAGGTGGCGGCGCCGGGCGCGTTCATCACGCGCACCTGATCAGCGTTCTAAGGGCCCTCGAACGTCGGTCACCCGATGTATTCGTCGTGGGTGCGGTCGAGGTTGTCGAAGCGCGTGATGTTGCTGAAGAAGCGCAGCTCGATGGTGCCGGTGGGTCCGTTTCTGTGCTTGGCGACGATGATCTCGGCGATGCCGAGCTTGTCCTCCGGCGTCTTCTCCTTGGCGTAGTACTCCTCGCGGTAGAGGAACGCGATGACGTCGGCGTCCTGCTCGATGGCGCCGGACTCGCGCAGGTCGCTCATCATGGGCCGCTTGTCGGTGCGCGACTCCACGCCGCGGTTGAGCTGAGACAGCGCGATCACCGGGATGCTCAGCTCGCGCGCGATGGTCTTCAGCCCCTTGCTGATCTCGCCGACCTCGGTGGCCTTGTTGTCGTACCCCGGCGGCCCCTGCATGAGCTGGAGGTAGTCGACGATCACCATGGAGATGCCCGTCTCGTGCATCTGCCGCCGGCACTTGTTGCGCATCTCGGCCACCGAGATGGACGGCGTCTCGTCGATGAAGAACGGAGCCTCGCTCAAGCGCCCCGCCGCCTCCGCGAGCTTCGACCACTCGTGGCGCTGGATGAAGCCGCGGCGGATGTTGGAGATGTCGATGCGCGCCTCGCTGCCGATGAGGCGCTGCACGAGCTGGTCGGCGCCCATCTCGAGGGAGAAGAACATCACGGGCTTCTGCAGGCGGGTGGCCACGTGCGACGCGACGTTCAAGGTGAAGGCCGTCTTTCCCATGGAGGGGCGGGCGGCCACGACGATGAGCTCGCCGGGCTGAAAGCCGCTGGTGATGTTGTCGAGGTCGCGGAAGCCGCAGGCGGTGCCCGTGATGGCGCTCTTGTTGTTGAAGGCCTTTTCGAGCTGCTTGGTGGCGCGGTCGACGAGCTCGCGCATGGGCACGATGCCCTTCTTGGTGTGGCCCTCGCTGATGGCGAGGATCTCGCGCTCGGCGTCGTCGATGATCTCGGTGACGCGCTTGTCCTGGCGGTACGCGCTCTGGACGATGTCGGTGGCGGACTCGATCAGGCTCCGCAGCGTGCTCTTTTCGCGGACGAGACGCGCGTAGGCGGCGACGTGCGCGGCCGTGGGCATCTGCGCCTCGAGCTGTGCGACGGCGGCGGCGCCGCCGACGGCCTGGAGCTGTCCGCGGCGCAGGAGCTCGTCGACGACGGTGAGCACGTCGATGGAGTCGGCCGCGGCGTGCAGCTCCTGGATGGCGCGGAAGATGGTGCCGTGCGCCGGGCGATAGAAGTCCTCCGGCCGCAGGCCCTCGTCGATGACGTGCTCGTAGCTCGACGGCTCGAGCAGGAGCGCCCCGAGCACCGCGCGCTCGGCGTCGAGCGCGGAGGGCGGCGTGCGCGCGCGCTTGAGGACGTCGGCCGCGGTCTCGCTGGCGGTGAGCGCGGTGCGCTTCTGGATCTCCTCGAGGACGGCGCCGAGGGGGACGAGCGCCTCTTCGCCCTCGCCGTCGTCCCCGTCCCCCACCTCGCCGTCGTCGTCGCGCGGTCGCGGGTCTTCGAGCTCGTCTTCGGTCTCGGTGGGCGCCATCGCAGTGCACTATCGTTCGCGCTGTCGTGCCTGCCAAACCCGATCGAACTTCCCACAGCTTTGCCCCGCCCGGGGCTGCGGCGTGGTGGCGCGTGCGGCGGCGGCCGTGATCGCGCCGCTCCTGCTGCTGCTTCATGTCGCGGTGCCCACCGACCCGGTGGATCGCCGCCCGCCCCCGTCCGCGCCGCCGGCGTCGCCCCCGGCGGCGGAGGCGACGCCGGGGGCGCGCGCGATCGCGGCGACGAGCGCGGGCCTCGGGGGCGCCGCGGGCGCGGTGGTGGGTGCGTCGACGGCGCTCCTGGCGGGGGCGGCGCTGTCGGGGTTCAACAGCGACGCGGGCGCGGTGCCGCTGTTCGTGTTGCCGCCGGCGCTGTCGGCGCTCGGCGCCGGGGCGGCGGGCGGCGCGGCGGGCGGCGGGGCCGCGCTGTGGGCGGCGGGCGTGGCGGGGCTCGCCGGGGCGGGCGGGGCGACGGTGGCGGTGGAGCTGTTCGTCCTCAATAACGGCTCGGTGCAGTCGGGCGCGGACCTGCTCACGGTGGTCGCGGTGCCGGCGCTCGCGGGCGGGGCGTGCGCGGCGGCGGCGGCGGCGCTGTTCGCCGGGCCGTGAGCGCCGGGCCCACGGGGAGCGGCCGCGCCGGATCGGAGCGCTCGACGCGCCGGGGAACGTGGCTATGCTCTCGCAGACCCGGAGGTCGGATGTTCGAGTACGCGCTCCCCGACAGCACGCCCGCCGCCCCGAAGAAGGCCGGCGGCGACAAGCCTGACGACGACAAGAAGAAAGACGAGCCCAAGAAGGACGACGACAAGGGGAAGCCCGTTCGCACCCAGATGATCGGCGAGAAGCCCGGCGACGACCTCGGCTACGACCCGAAGAAGATCCCGGTCGAGCCGATCCCGGACTGACGCCCGCGGCATGACCCCGCGCCCTGCAGCGACCCCGCGCCCGTCCCGGGGCGGCGTCCCGGCGGCGCTCGGCGCCGCGCTCTTGTTCGGCGCGGGGGCGCCCGCTGCCAAGGCGCTCGCCGGCGAGGTGTCGTCGGCGCTGGTCCTGGCCGGCCTGCTCTATCTCGGCAGCGGCCTCGGCCTCGCGATCGTCCATGCCGTGCAGCGCGCCCGCGGACGCGCCGTCGCGCCGCTGCCGCGCGAGGGGCGCGCGCGCTTCGCCGCCGCCGTCGTCGTCGGCGGCGTGGCCGCGCCCGCGCTCTTGATGCTCGGCCTCGCGCGCGCGCCCGCCTCGACGGCTTCGTTGCTGTTGAACCTCGAAGGCGTGCTGACGGCGCTCGTGGCCTGGACCGTGTTTCGCGAGCACACGCACGCGAGGAACGTCGCCGGCTTCGCGTGCGTTGCCGCGGGCGCCGTCCTCCTGACGGCGTCGCCGGGCGCGTGGGGCGGCCTGCGCGGCGCCGGCCTCGAGGGCGGCGGGCTGATCGCCGGCGCGTGCGCGTGCTGGGCCCTCGACAACAACCTCACGCGCGCGGTGTCGTCGGCGGACCCCGTGCGCGTCGCCATGATCAAGGGCCTCGCCGCCGGCGCCACCAACACCGCCCTCGGCCTCGCCTTCGCGGGCGGCGCCCTCCCCGGCGCGCGCGTCGTCGCCGCGGCGCTCGTCGTGGGCTTCTTCGCCTACGGCGTGAGCCTCGTGCTCTTCGTCGTCGCGCTCCGCCACCTCGGCACTGCCCGCACGGGGGCCTACTTCTCGACGGCGCCGTTCGCCGGCGCGCTGCTTTCGCTCGCGCTCCTCCACGAAGCGCCCACCCTCGCCCTCGGCGCCGCCGGCGTGCTCATGGCCGCCGGCGTCGCCTTGCACGCGAGCGAGCGTCACGCGCACGAGCACGTGCACGAGCCCGTGCTCCACAGCCACGCCCACGTCCACGACGAGCACCACCGCCACGCGCACCCGCCCGGCGTCGATGTCGGCGAGCCCCATGTGCACGAGCACGTCCACGACCGCCTCGTGCACGCGCACGCCCACGCCCCGGACATCCACCACCGCCACGACCATTGAGCGGGTCGCCGCCCGCGGATGTCGGGCGCCGCGACGGCGCGGCCGCGCGGGCCGCGGATTGCGCCGCCGGCCGAGCCGTCGCATACGGCCCGTGTCGGAGGGACGTCGTGAACCGAAGAGAAGCCATCGCATCGCTCGCCGCCGGCGCAGGGGTGCTCGCCGCCGACCGCGCGCTCGCCGGGGCCCCGCGCCCGTCGTCGACGTCCCGGGCGCGCCCCGGGAACGCGCCGTCGCCGCGGCCGCTGCCGTTCGACCCCAAGAAGCTGCGCGGGCTCTCCGAGAAGCTCATCACGAGCCATCACGACCACAACTACGCGGGCGCGGTGAAGAACCTCGCCAAGGTGCGCGAGGAGCTCGCGGCGACGACCAGGAGCACGCCCGCCTTCGTGGTCGGGGCGTTGCGCGAGCGTGAGCTCCTCTACTTCGGCTCGATGACGCTACACGAGATCTACTTCGACTGCCTCGGCGGCGACGGCAAGCCCGGCGGCGCCGTGGCCCGCGCGTTGCCGCCCCGCTGGGAGGAGGAGCTGCGGGCGACGGCGATGAGCCTCGGCGGCGGCAGCGGCTGGGCGACGCTGTCGATGTCGCTGCACACCGGCGAGCTCTTCGTCGGCTGGTCGGGCAACCACACGCAGTCTCTGGCGTCGTCGACGCCCCTGCTCGCGCTCGACATGTACGAGCACGCCTACGCCATGGACTACGGCGCGTCGCATCCCAAGTACATCGACGCCTTCCTCTCGAACGTCCGTTGGGACGAGGTCGATCGCCGCCACCAGCGCGCGCTCGCGGCGCACGCCGCGCTGAAGCAGGCCTGAGGGAGGCGGCGCATGTCCCTCCCGCGGCCCCTCTCGTCGCTGACGCCGCCAACCGTCGTCGTCGCCGCGCTCGCCGCCGCGGCCTTCGCCGGCGTCGCGCTCGCCGGGACGGCACCGCCGGCGCCGGTGGCCCTGCCCGGGACGGCCGGCGGCGCGGTCGGCTTCGACGACCTCCAGTTCTCGAAGGAGCTCGGTCGCGTCGTCGTCCCCGCCGGCGCCACGCGCAAGATCCACCTCGTCGACCCCGCGTCGCGCGCGGTGTCGACGACGCTCGCGCTGCCGGGTGCGGCGTCCGCGCTCGCGGCACCGCGGTCGGCGAGGGGCACCGGTCACGGCGACGGCACCACGTCGGCGGTGGTCGCGCACGGCGCGCTGTTCGCCGCCGACCGCAGCGCGCGCACGCTCGTCGTCGTCGACGTCGCGAGCGGCGCCCTCCTCGCCACCGCGGCGCTGTCCGCGGGCCCCGACTACGTGCGCGTCGTCGACAGGGCCGGCGAGGTGTGGGTCACCGAGCCGCACGGAAAGCGCATCGAGGTCTTCTCCATCCGTCGGGGCCCACCGGCCGCGGGCGCCTCCGGGGCGCCGGTCGCGGGCCTCGCGCGCGCCGCCGTCATCGAGGTCCCCGACGGGCCGGAGTCGCTCGTGGTCGACGAGGCGCGCGGCCGCGCCTACACCAACGCCTGGCGCGCGCGCACCTTCGCCCTCGACCTGCACAAGCGCGCCGTCGTCGACACCTGGCAAAACGGCTGCGGCGGCGCGCGCGGCGCCGCGCTCGACGACGCCGGCGGCGCGCTCCTCGTCGCGTGCACCGACGGCCGCGTGGTCGCGCTCGACGTCGCCACCGGCGAGGTGCGCGGCACGCTCCACACGCCCGTGCACGACGTCGACATCATCGCGTTCGCCCCCGCGCTCCGCCACGTCTACGTCCCCGGCGACGGCGCCATGACCATCGCGTCGGTCGCGAAGGACGGCGCCATGGCCGCGCTCGCCACGGTGCCCACGGCGCCCGGCGCCCACTGCGTCGTCGCCGACGACCACGCGCAGGCGTGGGTGTGCGATCCCTCGCACGGGCGCCTGCTCGTCGTCTCCGATTGAGCACGCCGCCCCCCCGGCGGCCCGGCCGCCCACGCGCCGCGGGCGGCGGGGTACAAGGGGCGCGGAGGTCCATGTGGCGGCGCCGCGCACGGCGGTCATGGCGAACGTCGCGAGCACCCTCGCCGTGCAGCACCTCACGGTGCGGCGCGGCGACGCCGTGGTCGTCGACGACGTCAGCTTCGAGGTGAAGCCGCTCGAGCTTCACGGCCTCGTGGGCCAAAACGGCGCCGGCAAGACCAGCGTGCTCGAGGCGGTCGCCGGCCTCGTCGACGCCGCCGGCGACGTCCTCCTCGGCCCCGTCCCCCTCGACCGTGAGCACCGACGCCAGCACGTCTTCTACGTCCCCGACGGGTCGCCGCCGTTTCCCGACGAGCGCGCCGCCGACGTCGTCGGCTTCGCCGCGAGGAGCCTCGGCGTCGAAGGCGCCGCCCGCGACGACGTCATCGAGCGCCTCGAGCTCCGCGCGTTCCTGCATCGCCGCATGCGTCACCTGCGAAAGGGGGAGCGCAAGCGCGTGCTGCTCGGCATCGCACTCCTCGTCCCCGAGGGCTTCGTCCTCGTCGACGAGCCCTTCGACGGCCTCGACCTCAAGGAGGCGCGCGCGCTCACCAACGTGCTGCGCACCTCGACCAACGAGAAGCGCTCGCTGCTGTGTGCCTTGCAGAGCGCCGGCGACGCCGAGCGGCTGTGCGACCGCTTCACGCTGATGTCGCGCGGCCGCGTGGCCGGCGCCGGCGCGCTCCACGAGCTGCGCGCGCACGCCCGGGCCCACGCGGGTGCGCCGCTCGAGGAGGTGCTGCTTGCGCTGTCGTGACGGGCACGCACCGCTCGTCGGGGCCGCCGCGCCGCTCGCCGGCAGCCACGCGCGAGGAGCCGTGCGATGAGCGCGCTCCTTCCCCTCGTGCGCCGCGAGCTGCGCGCGCTGTTTGCGCGGCGGGCGCCCTGGTGGGCCCTCGCCGCCGCCGGCCCGCTCGCGGGGGTCGCCTGCGCGCGCGCCGTCGACGCCTTTCGCGCGAGCGGCGACGGCGACACGCTCGCGGGCGTCGTCGCGCCCACGCTCGGCGCGGTGCTCGTGTCGACGTCGCTGTCGTTCCCCTTCATCGCCGCCGCCGCGTTCGCGCGCGACAAGCACACGGACGCGATGCTCGGCCAGCTCGGCCACCGCGCGGTCTTCGTGGTCGCGGCCAAGGCGCTCGCGCTGTTCGTGGCGTTCGCGGCCTCGACGCTGCCGGCGCTGTTGGCGCTCGCGGGCTTCGCGCTCGCGGGCGGCCACGTGTACGGTCCATCGCTCCTCGCCGCGTTTTTCGGCCAGGTCCTGGTGGGCACCGTCGTCGCCGGCGCCGGCGCGGTCGCGGGCGCGGTGACCGAGGGCTACGCCGCCGCGGCGCTCGTGACGCTCGCGGCGGCGGCGGGGCTCGTCGCGGCGCCTTCGTGGGGGGCGCACGCGCCCGGCCCGCTCGCCGCGCTGGCGGCGCTCGCGCCGACGGCGGCGCTGGAGGTGTTCTCGCGCGGCGTCGTGGAGGTGCGGCTCGTCGTCGTGCTCGCGTTGGCGGCGGCGGCGCTCTTGTTGGCCGGCGCGGTGTTGCGGGCGCCGGCGGCGGCGCTCGACAAGCGGATCGTTCGGGCCGTCGTCGTCGTCGTGGTCTTCGCCGGCGTCGGCGCGGGCGCGGCCCGCGTGCCGTCGTCGTTCGACGCGAGCGAGGGACGGCGCAACTCGTTCCCCGGCGCCATCACCGCGGCGCTCGCGAAGATCGGCGACCCGGTGCGCGTCACGCTCCGTCTTCGCGCGGACGATCCCAGGAGCGCGCAGCTCGAGCGCACCGTGCTCGAGCCGCTCGGCCGCGCCGCGCGCGTCGAGGTCAAGCGCCTCGTCGTCGACGATCGCACCTACGGTCTGAGCACCGTTCAGGTCGGCACGCGCGCGGAGGAGACGCGCGCGACCACGCCCGAGGAGATCGTGCCCATCGTGCTCGGCCTCGCCGGGGTGAAGGCGCCCCCGTTCGTGGCCGACGCCGCCCCGGCGGCGCACCCGTTCAGCGCGCGCACCCCGCCGCTCGCCGTCGCGCTCCCGTGCGCCCTGTGGCCGCTGTTGATGCTGGCCGGCCTGCTGCTCGCGCGCCGCCGTTGACCGCTCGGACGCGAGGCGGCGGCCTTCAGCTTCGCGGTCGGGGCAGATCGTCGTCGTCAGCGACCGCGCGCGCCGCTACGCGCCCGTTCGCGCCCGCCGGGGCTCGAGCCGCGCGAGCGCCTCGCGAATGAGGTTCTCCTCGCCGACGAGGAGCGGCGCGCGCTCCTCTCGGTAGCGCTCGAGCGCGGGCACGACGCGGGCGTCGTCGTAGCCCGCCACCGCCGAGAGCGCCGTGAAGCGCACCCGCGAGGAGCGATCGCGCATCCGGCCGATCAACGCGTCGAGCGCGCGCGCGGGCCGCGTCCGCTGGAGGCCGACCGCGGCGGCCCGGCGCACGCCGGCGTCGCGGTCGCCGAGGAGCGCGACGAGCGCGTCGACGGCGCCGTCGTGTCCGCAGCAGCCGAGCGCCCACGCCAGCGCCGAGCGCACGGCGCTGTCGGCGCCGTCGAGGGCGGCGGCGACGGGCGCGGGGTCGACGGCGGCGACGGCGGCGAGTGCGCCGTTGATGTCGGCGTCGACGTCGCGAAAGTCCCGATCGGCGGGCCACGGCCGCGCGCGCGCAGCGAGGAGCGCGGCCACGCCGCTGCGGCCCTTGCGCGCGAGCGCCGCCGCGGCGCCGGCGACGTCGCGGCCGGCGACGACGTCGGCGGCGAGCTGTCGTGGAGCCCGGGACGCGCTCACGTCATCGCCGGCGCGGCGCCGTCACTCCGGCTTTTCGCCGATGGGTACGAGGTGGCCGCCCATGGACACGAACACGACGCGCTTGTCGCGCGCGCGCTCGATGACGATGCGATCGGTCCAGTGCGCCGTCTTGCGCTGGCGCTCGTCGTGCAGCCGCCTGATGTCCCGCTCGTCGAGCTTGCGGCGGTGCGTCTCGATGCCGCGCTCCATGCGGTCGTGCGTGGCTTCGAGCACGGTGTGGAACGCGATGAACTCCGCGCTGTTCATGTAGCGGATGGCGTCGGACGTCATCCATCGCTCGTGCATGATGTGCCGCTGCAGGAGCGGCAGCGCCTTCTTGACGTCCTCGTCGCCGAATTGCGCGCGCAGCTCCGCGACGTCTTCGCGCGTGAGCTTGACGTGGTCGAGGTCCTCGAGGCGAAACGGCCTGCCCTCCTCCGCCGCCACCGCCCGCCCGCGCTCGCCGAGCAGCCGGTAGTAGGCCATGAGGACGCGCGTGTGATCCGGCGCCGCCGGCTTGGGCGTGAACTCGACGACCGAGCACAGCATCGCGGCGTACTTCTCGCCGAGCTCCTTGCGCGTGACCTCGAAGCGCTCGCGCACGGCGCGCCGCGCGGCGGCGTCGGGCGCCGCCGCCACCTGCCGCTTCTGCTCCGCGCTGATGGCGTGGAGCTGCATCCGCATCTGGTCGCGGAGGCTGAGACCGCCGGGCCGGTCGACGGGCGAAAACTGGGCGATGGCGGTGACGGTCACGATCCCTTTTTACCCGAATCGACCGTGCTTTGGCGACGGCCGCCGCGCCGATGCGCCGATGCGCCGATGCGCCGATGCGAGGGCGGCGCCGAGCGTGTCGTCACGCCGCAAGATCATGGCGTGGGCTTCTGCATCCTCTGGACACGCCCCGGACCCGGCTCGGCCCAGTAGACGTGCGTGTCGTCGACGGCGACGCCGCCGACGTCGGCCATGTCCGTGAGCCGCTCGGGCGGGACCGGGGCCGCGCCGGCGAGCGAGGCGCGGAACAGCCGGGGGGTGAAGGTGCCACTGCGGGGCACCTCCCAGGTGGTCCAGTAGACGTAGGCGTCGTCGAGGGCGAGGGCGAAGGGCATGGCCTCGGCCTCCTGCGGGTCCGCGGTGTCGACGAGGGTGACGAAGCCGCCTTGGAGGTCGCCGACGACGATGACGGCGGAGCCGCTGCCGGCGGCGCGTTGCGTGGAGATGGCCACGGTCTCGCCGCGCACCGCCGCCGCGCCCGCGGCCGCGGGCAGGCTCCGGACGAGCGTCGAGGCGGTGCCGGCGGGCGCGGTCGCGTCGAGGACGCGCAGCTCGAACGGCGCGACGCTGCCGTCGACCCAGAACACGGACTGTGAGGTGACGGCGAGAGCGCCGGCGAAGCTCGAGCGGGTGGCGAACGTGGTGGTGGTGTCGCTCGCCGGCTCGTAGCGCACGAGGTTCAGGTTGTTCCCCGACAGTGCCTTGAGGAAGTACACGGCGTCAGCGCCCGCGCCCACCGTCTGCCAGCGCGGCGGGTTGTCCGAGATGTCGAAGGCGTTGACGTCCTGCGCCGCGTGGCTCGCGGTGCCTCCGAAGGTGGTCCCCGCGTCGGCGAAGTCCACGTCGTCGGAGGAGCCGACGCCGCCCTCGGCCACCCACGCGACGGCGCCGTTGTGGACGGCGAGCACCTGCGGGTTGTTGCCGTGCTCGGAGCACTGCACGGTCACGGCGGCGCCACCGCCGTCGGCGGGCTTGCGGCGCACGCAGCCGTCGCTCGTGTCGAGCGTCCACAGCACGTTTGCGCCGTCGACGACGACGGACAGCGCGCGCGCCTCGGCGGGCGCGAAGGTCTCGACGGGGCAGGCGCCGACGGCGCAGTCGCCTTCACCCTCGCCCTCGCCTTCGCCCTCGCCCTCGCCCTCGCCTTCTCCCTCGCCTTCACCTTCTCCCTCGCCTTCACCTTCTCCCTCGCCTTCGCCTTCACCTTCTCCCTCGCCTTCACCTTCTCCCTCGCCTTCGCCTTCGCCCTCGCCCTCGCCTGCGCCGTCCTGGCAGAGGCCGTCGGCGCCGCAGCGCTGGCCGCTGGGACAGGTGTCCGTGCGGGTGGGGTCGCAGGCGGCGGCCTGGCCGAGCAGGTGACACGCCGGCAGCGGCGCGCCGAGGAGGAGGGCCCACAGGGCGAGCGCGTGGGTGCGCCAGCGCAGGCGCTCGATCGGGGCGGTCATTCGCCGAGACCCACGGCGGCGAGGCCGACGCCGACGGCGGCGACGACGGCGGAGAGGCCGGCGGCCGCGAGCAGGAGGCGTCCGCCGAGGAGGGCGCCGTCCTTGTCCCCGGTGGTCTTGGTCTTGTCGTCGAGCACGCCGTCCATGGCGCCCGCGCCGAGGCCGGTGCCGACGGCGGCGCCGGCGCCGACCACCGCGACCACCGCGCCGCCCCACACGAGCGGTGACACGCCGGACGACGACGGCGCCGCGCCGGCCGCCGCGTCGACGGGCGCGCCGAAGAGCTTGCGCCCCACGCGGCGCGCGGCGTCGCGCAGCGCCTCGGGGTCGCCGTGCACCGTCTCGTCGGCGCGGGTCTCCGCGGCGCCCTTGTCGAGGTCAAGAAGGCGCGCGCTGATGATGGTGCTGGCGCCGAGCCGCCCCACGGAGCCCGCCACGATGAGCTTGGCGCCGAGCGCCTGCCCGATCTCGGCGATGCACGAGCTCGACTCCTGCCCGCACGACATCTTCGTCGCCTCGACGTCCATCATCGCGACGAGGTCCGCTTGCGTGAGCACCTTGCACGGCGTCACCTGCGACACCGCCTGCGCGAGCGCCTCGGTCAGCAGGCCGGGCAGGTGCGCCTCGTCGGCGGGCAGCCCCTTGTTCTGGAGCTCGAGCACCGCCACCCGGCAGCCCGCGTCGTCGGGTGCCGCAAACGCCAGGAGGGAGAGGAGCGCGAGCATGGCGGCGAGTGTACCCCGGGCCCGGCGGCGAGGGCCCGGCGCTTGCGGCGACGGCGCGCGCCGGACGAGGCTCGCGGCATGAAGTGCGTTCACTGCGGCCAGCGCAAAGGCAAGCGGCGCTGCCCCGCCCTCGGCGGCGACATCTGCCCGCAGTGTTGCGGCGAGCACCGCTTGAAGACCATCGCCTGTCCCCCGGACTGCGTGCACCTCGGCGGGCTCGCCGCCGCCGCCGTCTCCGACGCCGACGTCGAGGCCGCCGTGGAGCCCGCGCTCTTCATGATGAGCGAGTGGTACCTCGAGCGGCGCGAGGCGCTCCCGTACAACGACATCGTCGTGCGCGAGATCCTCGACGGCGCGCCGCCCGAGGACCCCCGCGTCATCGACGCGCTCGACGACGTCACCGGCGTCATCGGAGGCTGCACCACCTACGGCGTCGTCGACGGCGACGGCCGCCGCGCCGTGGACCGCTACCTCGCCGCCCGCGGCCGCGAGCTCACGCCCGCGCAAGGGCGCGCGCTCAAGGCCATGGGCGGCGCCCGCTTCGGCGTGTTCCTCGTCGAGGAGAGCTTCCCCGGCGAGGGCTACGCCGTGCGGGACGTCGCCGCCGACGAGGTCTTCCGCGTGAAGTCCGAAGACGGCACCCCGCGCGACGGCGCGGTCTACCTCGGCTTCGTCGCCACGCTCGGCGCCGCCGTGCACCCCGTGGCCCTCGCCACCGTGCCCGACGCCCTCGTCGACGACGTCGCCGACGCCTACCGCGCCGCCGTCAAGGACGCCGGCGGTGCCGCCGTCGAGGACAGCGCCGCGGCCGGCGCCGCCGCCGTCGCGCGCACGCCCGCGGTCTGCTCCCCCGTCACCGGCGCCCTCGTGCGCGCGCTCCGGGGCCTCTTCGGCGACGACCCGCTCGCCGCGAACGACGCCTCGAGGCAGCTTTCGCCGACGGTGACGACGACGGGTGACGACGACGGGTGACGACGACGGGTGACGACGACGGGTGACGACGACGGGTGAGGGCCCTTCGAGGACGATGACGACGACGAAGCCGCCCTCGGCGATGACGTCATTGACGTCGTCTACGACCTCGCCGCCGCGCCGTCCCCCGCCGTCTGGCGCCGTCCCCCCCCGCCGTCCCCCGCGCCGTCCCTCGCGGCCCACACCGAGAGCCATGACGCTCGGGGCGTTCGATGGTAGATCCGACCGCCGATGAACCTCGCGAAGTACTCACCGAAGTGCCAGGCCATCCTCGTCGAGGCGCAGAAGATCGCGCGCGCCCGGCAGCACCAGGCCATCGAGCCCGAGCACCTGTTGCGCGCGCTGTTGTCCGACGAGGGCGGCAAGGCGGTGCTCGAGCGGCTCGGCGTCAAGCTTCGCGAGATCGAGCAGAAGCTCGAGGTGGAGCTCACCAAGCTCCCCAAGGTCGCGGGCGCCTCCAACTACCTGTCGCCGCGCTTCTTGAAGGTCACCGCCGCCGCCGAGGCGCAGGCCACCAAGGTCGGCGCCAAGCTCGTCGACGCGTCGCACCTGCTGGCGGCCCTCGCCAATCCGGCGAGCGCCGCCGGCGCGCCCGGCCGCTTGCTGCGCGACCACGGCGCCTCCAAGGACCGCATCGAGAGCGCCCTCAAGGTGTCGTCCAAGGGCGGCGCCGTCGTCGACGACAAGAGCAACGACGGCAGCGCCATCAGCAAGTACGCCATCGACCTCGTGCAGAAGGCCAAGGACGGCCAGCTCGACCCGGTCATCGGCCGCGACGACGAGACCCGCCGCATCATCCAGGTGCTGTCGCGGCGCGGCAAAAACAACCCGGTGCTCATCGGCAAACCCGGCGTCGGCAAGAACGCCATCATCCAGGGCCTCGCGCAGCGCATCGCCAACGGTGACGTGCCCACCATGCTGAAGGACAAGCGCCTCATGGCGCTCGACCTCGGCTCGCTCCTCGCCGGCGCCACCCTGCGCGGTCAGTTCGAGGAGCGCATCAAGGGCATCATCCAGGAGGTCAAGCGCTCCGACGGCGACATCATCCTGTTCATCGACGAGATCCACACGCTCGTCGGCGCCGGCGGCGAAGGCGCGTCCGACGCCTCGCAGATGCTCAAGCCGCCGCTCGCGCGCGGCGAGATCCAGGTGCTCGGCGCCACCACGCCCGACGAATACAGAAACTCCATCGAGAAGGACAAGGCGCTCGAGCGCCGCTTCCAGGCCATCTCCGTCGAGGAGCCCGGCTTCGAGGAGACGCTGCGCATCCTGCGCGGCATCAAGGGCAAGTACGAGGTGTACCACGGCGTGCGCATCCAGGACCCCGCGCTGGTGGCGGCGATTCGCTTCGCGCAGCGCTACATCCAGGGCCGCCAGCTCCCCGACAAGGCCATCGACCTCATCGACGAGGCCGCGTCGCGCCTGCGCGTGAGCATCGACTCCGTGCCCGACGTCCTCGATATCGAGGAGCGAAACCTCACCGAGCTCAAGATGGAGGTGAAGGCGCTCACCGACACGGACCGCGACACGCTCGAGCAGAAGGCCAAGCTCGAGAGCAAGGTCGAGGAGAGCGCCAAGAAGACCGCCGAGATCCGCGCGCGCTGGGAGAGGGAGGTCGAGCTCATCGCCGCCGTCCGCGCGCTCAAGGAGTCGCGCGCCGCCGCCGAGAAGGACCTCGAGGAGGCCGAGCGTAAGGGCGAGGTCGACCGCGCCAGCGAGCTCAAGTACGGGCAGATCAAGCGCCTCACCGCCGAGCTCGAGGAGAAGGATCACGAGCTGCAGAAGGTCGGCGGCCGCCTCATCAAGGAGGCGGTGGAGCCCACCGAGATCGCCGCCGTCGTCGGCGACATCACCGGCATCCCCGTGTCCACCATGCTCGAGAGCGAGAAGGAGAAGCTCCTGCAGATGGAGGACCGCATCGGCCAGCGCGTGATCGGGCAGAAGGAGGCGCTGCACGCCATCGCCAAGGCCATCCGCCGCTCACGCTCGGGGCTCAACGATCCGAACCGGCCCGTGGGCTCGTTCTTCTTCCTCGGCCCCACCGGCGTGGGAAAGACCGAGCTCGCCAAGGCCCTCACGCAGTTCTTGTTCGACGACGAGAAGGCCATGGTGCGCCTGGACATGTCCGAGTTCCAGGAGAAGCACACCGTGGCCCGCTTGATCGGCGCGCCGCCCGGCTACAAGGGCGCCGACGAGGGCGGCCAGCTCACGGAGGCGGTGCGCAGGAAGCCCTACTCGGTGGTGCTGTTCGACGAGGTGGAGAAGGGCCACCCCGACATCTTCAACATCCTGTTGCAGGTGCTCGACGACGGCCGCCTCACCGACAGCCAGAGCCGGCTCGTGGACTTCAAGAACACCGTCATCATCATGACCTCCAACGTGGGCTCGCATCACTTGCTCGAGGCCAGCATCGACGACGGCATCATCGAGGAGCCCGCCAAGGACGCGGCGTTCGCGGAATTGAAGAAGACCTTCCGCCCCGAGTTCCTCGGCCGCATCGACGAGGTCATCATGTTCCACGGGCTCACCCGCGACAACATCGACGCCATCGCCGACATCCAGTTCAAGAAGGTCAGGGGCATGCTCGCGCACCGCCGCTTGAACCTCGAGCTTCTGCCGGAGGCCAAGAAGGCCGTCGTCGACGCGGGCTACGAGCCGCGCTTCGGCGCGCGCCCGCTCAGGCGCGCCATCCAGCGCTGGCTGCAGGACCCGCTGTCCACGGCCATCCTCGAGGGCGGCTACGACGAGGGTGACACCATCGTCGCCACCTTGAAGGACAAGGCCCACCCCGAGGACGGCCTCGCCTTCGAGCGCCGCCCGCGCCCCGCGGCCGTCGTGGCCGCCGGTGACGGCAAAGACGGCAAAGACGGCAAAGACGGCAAGAGAGACGGGGCGCCCGCGGCCGAGGGGACGACCGCCCCGACGGCCTGACGCCAACGCGCGGATCCGCGGGTGTCGCGCCCGCCACACGCGGGCCGGGCCGTTGTTATGCTCGGCGCGGTGCTGGAGGACGACGAGGACCTCGATCTCGAGCGCGCCGCGTTCGACGCCGAGCGCGGAGGCTTCGATCTCCTGCGCGCCGCCGCGCTCCTGCCGCGCATCGAGGGCCGCGAGCCCGACGTCGACGCCGTCACCGAAGCGGTCGACGAGTGGGCCGGCGCCGTCAAGGACGACCTCGAGCGCCGCTCGAGCTGGCAGGGCCCGCTGCACTCCCTGGTGTCCGTGCTCTTTCAGCACGCGCGCCTGCGCGGCGACCGCGACGAGTTCGACGCGCCGCGCAACTCGTTCCTCGACCAGGTCGTCGAGAACCGCCGCGGCCTGCCCATCTCGCTGTCGCTGCTCGTCGTCGAGACCGCGCGCCGCGCGGGCCTGGTGGCGTGCGGCCTCTCCCTGCCGCGCCACTTCATGGCGGGCCTCATGCTCAAGCGCGCCGCCGACGAAGACAGCGCCGACCTCTTCTTCATCGACGCGTTCCACGCGCAGGTGCTGCCCGCCGAGGACGTCGCCGCGCGCATCGGCCTCCCCCTGGAGGAATTGCCCGAGCACCTGAGCCCGGCGACGCCCGAGTGCGTCCTCGTGCGCATGCTCACCAACCTGCGCGTGAGCTACCTGCATCGGCAGGACGCCTTCTGCTGCATGCGCGTGCTCTCGCGCCTCCTGCTGCTGCGCCCGCGGGAGGCCGCGCTCCACCTCGAGCGCGCGCACCTCAAAAGCGCGCTCGGCGACCCCGCCGGCGCCCTCGCCGACGCCGAGACCGGCCTGCGCCTCGCGCGCGACCCCGACGAGCAGGACGCCGCCGAGCGCATCCTCGACAAGCTCACGCGCACCGCCGGCTGGATCCAGTGACGTCCCGTCGTGCGTGAACGGGCGAGCGACGGGATCGCGTGGTACGAAAGCGCCATGCGCACGCACCTGTCACGCCCGTCGCTGCTGTCACTCGCCGTGCTCGCCGCCATCGCCGGCTGCACCTCCGTGGACTCGTCGGACATCAAGACCCACGGCATCAACCCGGGCATGCACGTCACCTCCAGCGCCGACGCCGCCGGCTCCCACGTCGACGTCACGCTGCACGTCGGCAACTCGCCCACCACGTTCGTGAACCTCGCCGACGGCGACAGCCTCACGGCGAGCACGGGCGGTGACCCCGTCGAGCTCAAGGAGTCGAACCTGCTCGGCGTCACCAGCTACAGCGGCGACCTCGACACGCAGGAGCCGGGCACCAAGGTCACCATCGTCTTCACGCGCCAGAGCGACGAGAGCGCGCCGGCGTCGACGGTGACCATGACGGAGAAGCTCTCCTTGAGCTCGCCGCAGCCGGGCGCCGCGTTCTCCCGCGACGCCGACGATCTCACCGTAGCGTGGACCAGCGACCCCAGCGACGACGGCGTCACCGTGTCGTGGACCGGGGACTGCGTCGAGGCCGGCAGCATCGACGTGGCCGCCGGCGAGTCCCAGGCGACCATCGACAAGAGCACCATCAAGAAGCGCCAGGGCGACAACGTCGCCGACAGTTGCGACGTCACCATCGCCGCCACGCGCACGCGCACGGGCACGCTCGACCCCGCGTTCGGCGGCGGGGCGATCACACACTCGTTCTCGGCGTCGGCGAAGGTGACCGCCAACCCCTGATCAGCGACCACAGGGAGCGGCCCGCGCTGATCAAGCGCCGCCGCTCCCTCCGGTCGCTGATCGAGGGCGCGCGCCCGTGCCGCGCGCCGATCTCTCTCTCTCTCGCCGCCGCAGGCTCGTTCGGTCTTCGTGCGCGCGAGCGACGTCCCCGTTACCTCGGCAGCAGAGAGGGGGACTTCCATGCGAATGCTTCTCGCGCCCATCACCGCACTCATCGCCGCCGGCTGCGCAGGGGGCTCCGGCTCACCGCACAACGGCACCCAAGCGCTCACCGTCGCCGACCTGCAGCCGCAGATGAACGTCATCTCGCAGCTCGAGGTCGGCGGCTCCCACGTCGACGTGCGCCTCGTGTCGCCGGACGGGCGCTATACGCTCAAGAGCGGCGACGCCCTCACGGTCACCGCCGGCGACGATCCACCCGTCGACCTCGCGGATCTGACCGACCGCTACGGCGCCGACCTGAGCATCAAGGCCTCCGGCACCCCCGTGGTGATCGCCCTGTCGCTGCAAGACGGCGGCGACGCCCCGGTGTCGACGGTGACGATGACCGAGCAGCTCAGCCTGTCCCACCCGCAAAACGGCGACACGTTCTCGCGGGGCTCCGACGCCGTACGCCTCGAGTGGGCCAGCGACGCGAGCGAGGACCCGCTCCAGGTGGCGTGGTCGGGCAATTGCGTGGAGGACGGCTCCATCGACATCGCCCACACCGACACCGCCGCCACCGTCCCCGCGGGCTCGGTGGTCCACAGCGCCGGCGGCGACGACTCCTGCGAGGTGATCTTCTCGGTGATCCGCACGCGCACCGGCAGCCTCGACCCGGCCTTCGGAGGGGGCACCATCACACACTCGTTTTCGTCGTCGGTGCACCTCACGTCGACCCCCTGAGCGTCCCGCTTTGCCCGCGCGGCGCGCGGCGCACTAGGATGCCGCTGGGATCATGGCCAGCCGCTTCGAGTGTCCGCGCTGTCAAACGGTGTTCGTCAAGGACATCGCGGGGGATGCCGCTTTCGTCGAGTGTCCCTCGTGCGGCGCGTTGGCGCTGCCCGCCGGCGACGCGACCGAGGGGGCGTTCGAGCGGGCGGTGTCGGCGTCGCAGGTGGTGCCCACCGGTCTCGCCTCCACCGAGACCGAGATGGACCCGGCGGCGCCGGATCCGTCGGCGCCGGCGCCGGGGATGTTCACGGACCTGTTGTCGTCGACGGTCCAGCCCCCGGAGGCCTCGGATGCCCCCTCCTCGGAGGAGAGCGCGCCGCCGACGTCGAGCGCGTCGTCGGGCGGCGCACCGTCGGTGAGCGGGAGCGCCCGCGCGCCGGAGCTCGACTTCGACTTCGGCCTCGACATCGATCTCCCGGCGCTGCCGCCGCCGCCGACGCGCTCGCCGCTGTCGTCGGAGGGGCCGTCGTTGTCGTCGTCGTCGCTGGAGGGGCCGGCGGTGCACGCGCTGCCGCCCGAGGCGCTGGCCGCGCTGGCCGCCGACGCCGAGGCGGGCCCGACCAACTCCCAGCACGCGCCGTGGAGCGGGCTGTCCGAGGACGCCTTCGGTGACCTCGAGAAGGCCTTCGACGAGATGGCGCTCAAGCCGGTGCCGCCGCCGCTGTCGGGCAGCGGGCTCAGCACCGACGAGGAGCGCTTCCTGCGCGACGAGGCGAGCAGCCCGTCGCTGCGGCCGCCGCCGCTCAGGCGCGTCGACGGCGAGCGGACGGATCGGAACGCCGCGCCGCCGCGGCCGCCGCCGAAGAAGCGCTCCAGGCGCCCGCGGCCGACGCACTTCGAGCTGTCGCCGGAGGCGAAGGACCTCGCGTTCCTGCCGCTGAAGCCGGAGACGTCGGCGCCGGTGGTGCGCCCGCGCCTCGAGGCCGATCTGCCGGTCCTGGAGCCGAGGCGGCCGGCGTCGTCGTCGGCCGACGGCCGGCGGGCGGTGCAGGCGGAGCACACCGACGTCGTGCGCCCGGGGCGCGAGCCGAAAAAGCCGGTGCCGTCGCCGCTCGCCGGGCTCACGTTCGTGCGGGCCGCCGCCATCCTGCTCGTGTGCGCCGCGCTCGGCGGCCTCGGCGGGGCGCTGTCGGCGCCGAAGCCCAAGGGCGCGCACACGGCGCGGGAGCGGGCGGAGCTGCAGTTCGCGGCGGGCAACCGCTTCTACGACGCCGGGCGCTACGACGACGCGCTGGGTGCGTTCCGCGGCGCGCTGAGCATCAATCCCACCTACGCCCTCGCGCACCGGGCCAAGGGGGCGGCGCTCGCCAAGCTCTCGCGCTACGACGAGGCCGCCGACGCGTACGAGGAGTACCTCAAGCTCGAGGACAAGGCCGGCGACGCCAAGGACGTCGCCGCGGCCATCGCCCGCCGCCGCGGCGACAAGAAGGCCGCTGCCGACGCCGAGGACAGATGAGCGCCGCGCCCGGAGACGCGCCGGCGCCCACCGACACGACGTCGTCGCTGCGGCTGGCGCCCGGGGAGATCCCCCGCACCTGGACCCGGCCCGCCGAGGCCGTCTCCACGCTGCCGCAGCCCGCGCCGCGCCCCGTCACCACCGGCGTCCTCGTCGGCGTCGGCATCGTCGCCTGCGCCGCGCTCGCCGTGGCGCTGGCGCCGGCGCGGCCGAGCGCTCCCGCGCCTGCGCCTGCGCCGGCTGCGGCGGCTCCGGTGGCGCACCCGGTGTCCGAGATCCCGCGCCCGCCGGCGACGTCGTCGACGGACCCCGGCGACGTCGCGCCCGAGGACCAGGGCGGCGACGCCCCGGCGCCCCCCGCGCCCCCGGTGGCGGCGCCCCCCGCGCCCGCCACCGCGGCGACGGACGAGGCGAGGGCGCCGCTCGTCGCCGAGCTGCCGGCGCACAAGAAGTCGGCGGGGCTGACGGCGCGGGCGATCGCGCGCTTGCGCGACGGCGACTACGCGAACGCCGAGCCGCTGCTGGTGCGCGCGGTCCTGATCGACCCGACGTACCCCGACGCCTGGCGCCACCTCGGCATCGCGCGCGCGCAGCTCGGCGACAAGAGCGGCGCGCGCCGGGCGTACAAGAAGTACGTCGAGCTCGCGCCCACGGCCCCCGACGCCGCCCAGGTGCGCGCCATCCTCGCCGCCCCGTAGGGCGGGGGCTCGTCCCCCGCTTCGGAGGTCCCCCATCGTCGCCCCGGTCGTCGGTGCGGCGGTGCTGCCTCGGGGCCGCACGGAAAATCCCCGGCTGACAATTTTTGCGAGCGGAGCGAGCCCCGGGCAATTTGAACGCGGCCGGCCGCTCTGTCGCGTCGTCGTTCCGGCACGTCCGCGCCGGCGGGGCCGGGATCACCGCGGGGCTCATTGCTGCCCCCCCGAAGCGGCGGTAACCTGCGTTGTTCTCGTGCTTTTTCCGTCGAGGTGGCCCGTGCTCGTCCGTGTCTCTTTCCTCGCCGCCGCCGCCGCGCTCTTGAGCGCCTGCCCGCAGCCTCCCATCAACGGCGCCCCCGACGGCGGGACCGGCATCCACCTGTCCGACGCCGGGCCGATCGTGGCCCCGTCCGACGCCGGCTTCGACGACGCCGGCGCGCCCGCCGTCGACGCGGGCGTCAACGACGCCGTCCAGATCGAGAGCGTCACGCCGCCCTCGGGTCCCATGAGCGGCCTCGACGCCGCCGGCCACCCCCTGCGCGTCCGCCTCGACGGCGTCGGCTTCACCGGCGACGACGCCGACGGCAACAGCACCAACCACGTCTTCGTCGACGACGTCGAGGCCACCGGCGTCATCGGCCTCACCCTGCCGACGTCGCTGTCGTTCTTCGCGCCCGCGTGCAACTCGCCCGGCCCGAAGACGGTGCGCGTGGAAAACCCGCTCGGCGTCGCCGTGCTCGACGGCGGCTACACGTGCTTTTCGCCCGTCACGGTGGAGAGCATCGATCCCGACACCGGCAGCACCGACGGCGGCGACCTCGTCACCCTCCACGGCGTCGCCTTCAGCGACGCCATGACCGTCAGCGTCGGCGGCCGCACCGTCATCGGCCTCACCGTCGACCCCGACGGCACCTCCGCCACCTTCCTCACGCCGCCGGGCAACCCCGGGCGCGTCGACGTCGTCGCCACCGACGCCTTCGGCCGCAGCGACTTCCAGCTCGGCTTCACCTACGAGGCCGGCTTGCGCCTCGAGTCCGTCACGCCCAACGTCGTCGACGACACCGGCGCCGTGGTCGAGCTCGACGGCGCCGGCTTCATCGACGACGTCGCCGCCACCATCGGCGGCGCCGCGGCCACGCGCGACAACCTCATCAGCCAGGCGCGGCTGCGCGTCGTCGTCCCCACCGGCTTGTCGGGCGCCCAGGACATCGTCGTCGACCACGGCGCGCAGAGCGCCACGCTCGCCGGCGCCCTCGTCGTGCGCCCGCCCGTCACCGGCACGCTCACGGTGACCGCCGCCGTCCCCGCGCGCGCCGACGTCGCCGGCGGCACCGAGCTCACGCTCGTCGGCGAGCAATTCACCGGCGCCACCGACGTCAGCGTGGGCGGCGCCGCCGGCACGTTCACCGTGGTCGATGACCGCACCATCACGCTCACCGTGCCTGCGGGCGCCGCCGGCCCCGCCGACGTCGTCGTCACCACCGGCGCCGGCAGCGCCACGCTCACCGGCGGCGTCACCTACTTCGCGCCCGTCGTCATCGACGCCGTCGCCCCCGCCTTCGGCCCGTCCGACGGCGGCACGGCGGTGACGCTCAGCGGCCGCGGCTTCGTCGACCCCGCCGTCGTCACCTTCGGCGGCATCCCCGCCACCGACGTCGTGGTCGCGGCGGACGGCCTCAGCGTCACCGCCACCACGCCCGCGGGCGCGGCCGGCGCCGTCGACGTCGTCGTCACCGCCAACGGCGAGCGCGGCGTCAAGGCCGGCGGCTTCCGCTACGAGGCGCCGCTCAGCGTCCTCGGCGTGCTGCCTTCGCGCGGCGGGCTCGGCGGCGACACCTTCGTCACCGTCACGGGCAGCGGCTTTTCCAAGAGCGCGGTCAGCGTGTTCTTCGGGGACACGCAGGCGCTCCCGCTCGACGTGCACGTGATCAACGACAGCACCTTGACGTGCCGCACGCCGCCGGCGCCGGGCTTCGCCGCCGGCGTCGTCGACGTCAGGGTGCGCCAGGGCTCGGACCTCGCGCCCGACGACGCCGTCGCCGCCGGCGCCTTCACCTACTTCCAGACGGGCACCAACGTGCTCGGCGGCGTGCGCGGCGGCCCCATCGACGGCGCCGTGTACGTCACCGCGTTCGACGCCATCGCCGGCCAGCCCATCCCGGGCCTGACGGCGTGGGTGGGCACCGACGGGCACCCCGTGGCCGCGGGCATCACCAGCATCATCGGCACCGCCACCCTCTCGGGCCCCCAGGTGGTCGGCCCGCAGACCGTGACCATCGCCGGCGACTGCTTCTCGAGCGCCACCTTCGTCGACGTCAACGCCACGGAGCTCACGGCGTACCTGTTCCCGCTGTGCCCGTCGCCGCCTTCGTCGGGCCAGCCGCCGCCGCCGGTGGAGCCGGCCACCATCCAGGGGCGCGTGTTCGGCTTCGCCAAGGCGTTCTTCGATCCCGCCGCGCTCGATCAGTCCGGGTGCACCACCGGCGCCCCGGCCAAGTGCGAGATCGCCTTCGCGCAGGTGGAGACCACCGCGGGCGACGAGTTCTCGACCACGCCCGGCGCGGGCGGCAGGAACGTCGTGTTCGACGAGGGCGGCGAGTACCACATCGACAACTCGCGCGTCGGCCGCCTGACGCTGGTGGCGCTCGCGGGCATCTTCGATCTCAACAACGGCACGTTTCGCCTGCGCCAGCTCGGCGTCAGGAACGCCGTGTTCCCGCAGCACGGCGTGGACCTCGTCGACCAGGACATCACCCTCACCATCGACCTCGACGCCAACATCGACCTCTCGCTGCCGGACGCGCCGCTGCGCGCCGTCGACGACAACCGTGACATCGGCTTCCTCCCCGACATCACGCGCGTCATCCCGTTCCTCGAGTTCGGCGGCGAAGGCAGCTTCGCCTACACGCAGGCCGTCGAGGGCAAGCGCAACCACGCGCTCGACACCATGCCCGACGTCCCCGGCGAGTTCCTCAAGTTCGTCTCGGGCGCCTACACCACCGACGGCAGGAACCTCACCGCCAACACCGGCACCGTCGACCTCGCCGCCGGTGACGACATCGTCCTCGGCAACGGCACCTTCGACTGGGGCGCCCAGGACCTCCAGGGCAACTTCATCATCGTCGGCCAGGTGTTCGTCACCGAGCGCCCGGACACGGGCACGCGCTTCGCGAGCGTCATCACCAACACCGACGGCGTGAGCACGCTGACGCTCCAGAAGGCGCCCGACTTCGACCTCACCGGCGCCACCTACCACATCGGCAACCCGGGCGCGCCGTCGTCGGAGGTCATCGAGCCGGGCGTCGGCGATCTGTCGCGCGGCGGCATCACCATCCAGCCCGTGCTCGGCTTGCCGCGCGTGCTCTCGCCGGTGGAAAACGGCGTGCTCGAAAACCGCACGCTGCGCTGGAAGGCCGCGCTCGGCCAGCAGCCGACCATCCACGACATGTTCCTCTTCGACCCGTTCTCGTCGTTCTTCGGCGGCAGCGACTCGTGTCAGTCCGGCTGCATCCAGGAGGTCGTCGCGGACGGCTCGCGCACCAAGGTGGTCGTCCCCCGCCCGCCGGAGCTCGCCGATCTGCTCGCGGTGCTGCCGAGCGCCGAGGCCGCGTGCATCACCGACCCCACGGTGAACGCCGCGTGCGCGTTCTTCGGCCAGGATCCGTCGGGCGAGACGCCCTACGCGCCGCCCTCCGACCTGCCGAACGGCGGGCTGGCGTGGCAGCACGAGGCCATCTTCATCCCCGGCCTGCCGTACGACACGTGGTCCCTGTCCGACCTCGCGACGAGCAACCGCCGCGCCTGGACCACCGACGTCCACGTCTTCGTCAAAGGCGCCGAGTAGGGCGGGGGCTCGTCCCCCGCCTCGTCCGGCGCGTTGTTCGCTTCGTTCGCTTGCCTACCTCTACCGGGCCGCGCACGTCGCCGAGAGGCCGTAGCGGATGTCCACCTCGCTGCCGGGCCTGGGCACGAAGGCGCCTGGGAAGCGGATGGCCCCGTCGGGCTCGAGCTGCCAGCCGCAGCTCTGCGACCGCGGCACGAGCTCGGGCTCTCCCGTGGGCGCGCAGTCGGCCCCGGGGTGCGCGAGGGGGAGGCCGGCGGCGGTGACGCACAAGGGGCCGTCGAGCGGGCCGTCGAAGCGGCCGTCGTCGTCGCAGTCGAGGTTGACGTCGTCGCCGGTGCCGGGCGTGCAGTCGGCGCCCCATTGGATCTGCGCCACGGGGACGCTCGGCGAAAACGTGCGCAAGAGGCCGGCGGCGTCGGCGCCGAGGGCGTCGAGGGCGGCGCCGTAGTCGGCGCTGCAGATGTCGGCGACGACGCCGCCGGTGCGGCAGGCGAGCTCGAGGATGCGCGCGCCGTTTTGCGCGTCGCTGTTGGGCGCGCCGTCGGCGGCCTGTCGGTCGCGGCACACGGGGCCCGTCGCGCGCAGCGCCTCGAGGAGCGGCGCCGCGCGCGGGTCGTCGTCCCCCGGGTCGGCGTCGAAAGTGGTGTCGAGGACGGCGCAGACGTCGCCGATCGGGGCGGGCGCGTCCTCGGGGAAGCCGACGATGCCGGCGACGGTGACCTTGTTCTCGTTGCCTGCGCCCTTCAGGCCCTCGAAGAGGCGCTGGGTGAAGCCGACCTCGCTGGAGTCGCGGTCGTCCTCGTCGGTGACGAACACGATGTACAGGGACGCGTCGTCGCGCACGAAGCCCGCGTTCTCGGCGGACGGCGCCGGCGCCGCGCCGGGGTTGGACGGGTCGATGCCGAGCGCGGCGGCGGCCTGCGCGAACAGCTCCTCGACGGGCGAGCCGCCGGTGCCGGTCTGCACGAGGTCGGCGAAGACGCCGGCGGCCGCGCAGCCGTCGCTCGTCGTCGACGAGGGATTGGCGCAGGGGACGGCGTTCGTGAGGAACCGGCAGCCGTCGCAGCCCCGTACGGGCGCGCCCGCGTACGCGCGCAGCACGCCGCCCTCGCGCGCGTCCGAGGAGACGACGCCGATGTGGTAGTCGACGTGGCTCACGACGAGCGCGCGGAAGAAGTCGGCGAAGCGCTCGGCGAGCTTCTGCTGTTCCGCTTGCATGGAGCCGGAGTTGTCGACGACCCAGAGCACGTCGACGCGCGCGGCGTCCTTCTGCGTGAAGGTGTCGATGCGCTCGGACGGCGCGATGGGGGTGAAGGGCCCGGGGCATTGGCAGGAGCCCGCGGCGGCGACGGCGAGGGCGGCGGCGAGCGAGGCGGCGCGCATCCCCAAGCGTAGCGGAGCCACGCCCGTCATGCCGCGCTCTCACGGCCAAGGCCGGCCGCACGGCGCCCGGCGAGGCCGCCGCCGCCGTCGCCGCCGCCGTCGCCGGGCGCGGCCGGCAGGGCGGGCCGCTCAGTGCAGGTCGGCGGCGAGCACCGCTTCGATGCGCGGGTCGGACCAGTCGTGCGCGCCGTCGAAGCGGTCGACGACGTTGCCGGCGGTGTCGACGAGGAAGGTGGTGGGGATGGAGTCGACGCCGAGCGCGCGCTCGAGCGTGATCTTCTTGTCCCAGACCACCTCGGGCGGGACGGCGCCGGTGAAGAACTTCTCCACGGGCTCCCAGTAGTCGTCGACGCTGACGGCGAGCACGTCGACGTCGCCCTTCTTGCGCGCGAACGCGAGGAGCCCGGGGAGCTCGGCGCGGCACGGGCCGCACCACGACGCCCACAGGTGCAGGAGCAGGGGCTTCTTGCGCGGCCCCGCGAGCGCGATCTGCTTGTCGCCCTTGAAGACGAAGAGCGCCGGCAGCGGCGGCGTGCGGTGCGGGGCGGCGCCGCTCGGGGCGTCGCCGTCGTCGCCGTCGTCGCCGCCGTTGCCGTCGGCGCCGGCGGAGGCGATCGGCGGCGCGTTGGCCGGCGCGCGTGGGGCAGGCTGGTCACGGGTGGCGGCGAAGCGCGCGCCGAAGATGAGCGCGGCGACGAACGCGAGGAACCCGAGGGCGCCGAGGACGAGCTTCACCCCTCCGGTATGGCCGAACGCGCGCGCCCCGTCGAGGCAGCGCCCGCCGCGCTATCCTGGGGCGTGCTGCCCGCCCGCCCGTCCCCGTGGCTCGCGCCCCGCCCGTCCCCGTGGCTCGCGCCCCTCGCCGCGCTCGCCGCCGCGCTCGCCGCCGCCGTCGCGGCATGCGGGCCGCCGCCGCCCTGCTCCGGGCCCCCCGCCGCCGGCGACTGCGTCTCCGCCCAGATCTACGTGGACGCGTGCGCGACGCCGCAGCGCAAGGTGAACGGCGTGGTCATCGGGGGCGTCGAGGACTGCGCGCTCGACTTCGGCGCCGCCGCCGACAGCGTCGTGCGCACGGTGCGCTTCACGAACCCGAGCCTCATCGACGACCCGGTGTCCATCGTCGTCGACGGCGCCGCGTTCTCCGCGTCGCCGGTGAGCTTCACGCTCGGCGCCGGCCTCGCCACCGACGTCGACGTCACCGTCACCCCGCCCGCCGTCGGGGCGCTCGACGGCGCGCTGCTCGTGCAGTCCGACGCCAACAACGTCCCGGGCGGCGACGGCGCCCTCACGGTGGCCTTGCACGTCGAGGCCCCGCGGGATCGCGTGGTCGCGCGCTGACGGCGCCCCCTCGGCGTCGTCGTCGTGGGGGGGCGAGCCCCCTCCAGGCGTTCGCCGGATGCCGGGGCGTCGATCGCGCGACGTCGAGTTGCGTGCGCTAGACTGCGGGCATGCTCACCCAGCGCGCCCTCGCCCTCTCCGCCGTCCTCGTCGTCGCCGCGTGCGGCAGGAGCTCGCCGCAGCCCGCCTTCGGCGAGACGCAGGCGGAGGCGGCGGCCAAGAAGGTGCTCGCCGGCTCCGAGGACCAGCTCGCGGGCATCCTCGACGACCACTACCTCGCCGCGGACACGCCCATCCTCGACCAGGCGCAGGTGGCGGACATCGCCACGCAGACCTGCCTCGACGAGGACGCGCTCGGCGCCATCCTCGACAACCGCTACCTGCCCGCGGACACGGCGGTGTTGAACAACCTCGACATCGACCAGGTGGTGCAGACGGACTTCTTCGACGACGAGACCGCGCTGCACGCCGCGCTCGACGACGACTACCTGCCGAGCGACTTCGTGCCGAGCGTCAACTTCGACGACCTCGTCGGCCTCCCCGGGGGCTTCGCCGACCGCGTCGACAACGACACCGCGCCCACGGGCACCTCCCCCGTGCTCGTCGACGCGCAGCGCAAGATCTCGCTCGACACCACCGGCTGCAGCACCGGCCAGTCCTACGTCTTCAACGGCACCAACTTCAGCAACAGTTGTTCGTTCCCCGCGGCCCCGCGCAGCCTCGACCCCGTCGGCGGCGTCGCCGGCACCGGCCCCACCGAGGCGCTGTCCCTGGTGGCCACCACCGACGTCAGCGGCGCGGCCCTCACGGCCACCGCGGCCACGGTCGGCTCGGTGTACGGCGCGGGCAGCGGGCCGGCGCACAAGCTCTTGATCGTCGACGCGTGGGCGGTCGGCGTCAGCGGCGGCAACGGCACCGCCGCGTGGCACCTCGCCAAGGGCGCCACCGCCGTCACCGGCGACGAGATCGTCCCCAACACCGGCGACGTCGCGCACATCACGCACTTCGCCGGCAACGCGGCCGCGCGCACCATCAACGCCGGCGGCACCCTCGACGTCGTGGCGTCCGACAGCGCCGCGGGCACCGTGTCGTTCAGCGTGTTCGTGCTCGCCGTCCCCGTGAATTTGAGCGCGGCCGCTCCCTCCGGTCGCAATTTGAGCGCGGTCATTGGGCGGCGGCGACGGGGAGCGCGGCCTTCTTGCCGGGCCAGGTGCGCCCTTCGGACCAGATCTCGTCGCGCATACGGGTGACGAGGTCGCCGAGGCCGGCCCCCGTCCTGGCGCTCGTGCGCACGGCGCGCAGGCGCGCGGCCTCGCCGTCGACGTCGTCGTGACCGCGGGGCGGCTCTTTCTTGCGGTCGCTCTTGTTGAGCACCACGATGCGCGGCGTGCCCGACAGCTCGAGGTCGGCCAGGACCTCGTCGACGGCCTCCATGTGCTGGCGCCGGCGCGGGTCGTTGCCGTCGACGACGTGCAGCAGCAGGTCGGCGTCCTGCAGCTCCTCGAGCGTGGCGCGGAAGGCGTTTCGCAGCGTGTCCGGCAGGTCGCGGATGAAGCCCACCGTGTCGATGAGCACCACCTCGCGCTCCTCGGGGAAGCGCAGCCGCCGCGACGTGGGGTCGAGCGTGGCGAACAGCTCGTCGGCCGCGTACACCTCGCTGCCCGTCAGGCGGTTCAACAGCGTGCTCTTGCCCGCGTTGGTGTAGCCGACGATGGCGACGACGGGGATGTCCTTGTCGTTTCTCACGCGGCGGCGGAGCTGGCGCTCGTTGCCGTAGCGGGTGAGCTCTTTGTCGAGGCGCGCGATGCGGTCGCGCGCGCGGCGCCGATCGATCTCGAGCTTGGTCTCGCCGGGCCCCTGGCCGCCGATGCCGCCGGTGAGGCGCGACATGCCCGTCTGCTTCTGCGCGAGGCGCGGCAGCGAGTACCGGAGCTGCGCCAGCTCCACCTGCAGCCGCCCGCCCTTGCTCCTGGCGCGGCGCGCGAAGATGTCGAGGATGAGCATGGTGCGGTCGAGCACCTTGAGGTCGGTCTTGTCGGTGATGGCGTTGAGCTGCGACGGCGAGAGGTCGCGGTCGAAAATGATCATCTCGGCGCCGCGGTGAAGCGCCGTCAGGCAGATCTCCTCGAGCTTGCCCTTGCCGACGATGGTGCGGCCGTCGATCTCCGCGCGGTGCTGCATGACGACGTCGACGACGCTGACGCCGGCGGTGCGCGCCAGCTCCTGCAGCTCCTGCATGGACGAGTGCGCGTCGGCGCGGTTGCCGGTGTAGACGCCGACGAGCACGGCGACGTCGCGCTCGCCGGGCACGCGCGCGGCCTCACGGGCGCGCTCGGCTTTGCGGCCGAGCTCTCCCTCGAGGGACTCGACCATGGCGCCGAAGTCGACGCTGACCTCGTGCACCCCGTGGAACGTCTCGACGGCGTGCCGCGCCGCGGGGCGCGCGCCCTCGGCGCCGTCGCCGGGGAGGTCGCCGGGCAGGAGGGTGGCGAGGGCGCAGCGGCCGGGCAGCCCGTCGTCGAGGGACTCGATGAGCAGGACGGCGTCCAGCTTGAGGCGCTCGAGGTCGGTGAGCAGATCGTGCTCGACCGCCAGGGGTCCGCGCGAGGCGGCGCCGCTTTTGTGCGGGCGCGCGACGACGAGGCGCAGGCCGCGCAGGCGGCCGGGGCCGGCGCGCAGGCGGCCGATGTCGGGCAGGTAGAGGCGGCCGGCCTCGCCGAGGGCGACGTGGGCGACGCCGCCGCGGCGATCGCAGAGCACGCCGACCATGCGCCCGGTGTCGAAGGCGCACTCCGCCAGCGCCCGCGCGAGCTCGGGCGTACACGCCGTGCGTCCGCCCGCGGTTCGCTGGTGCAGGCGCTCGAGGCGGCGGAGCTGGCTGGCTTTGAGTCCCTGGGTCTTGCCGAAGACGTCCTTCACTGCGTCCTCATGTAGCGTCGCCGCGTGGCCCGCTCAACACCCCGAGGGAACGGGCCGCGCCGCCTGGTGCGGCGACGAGGCCTCTCCCTCCGGGGGCCCTGGTCCTCGGCGCTCCGCGGGCGTCGCCGCATCCACAAGCTCGAGGGCGCCTGCGGGCGGGCCCCCTTCGGGAGAGCCCTCGCCGCCGGCCCAGCCGGCGCGGTCCCGTCCTTTGGGGGGAACCGCCGCGCTCGAATTGCCCGCGATGGCCTGACGGACGGAGTCGTAGTCGCGGTCGGTGGTGTGGGAAAAGCCGGTGATGCGCTCGACGCGGCCACCGATGGTCCCGGCCTTCTTGGGGTCGAACTCGAACAGCGCGGTCTTGATCTTCCGCTTGTCGGCGTCCGACAGCGTCGCAGTGGCGCAGATGGCGTCCTGCGGCGTGCGCCCGGTGATGGCGAGCTGGTGTACGCGCGCGACGGGGACGCCGGCGCGGTCGGCGGCGAGGAAGCCGCCGGAGTAGGTGGCGCCGGCCTCGCAGACGCCGTCGACGATGTCGCGCAGCACCTGCGTGTGCGTGCCCGAGATGTGGCTGACGATGTCCTTGTCGGGGTCGATGCCGGCTTTGCGCAGCGCGATGCGCGGCAGGACGTACCCCGTGGTGGACAGCGGGTCGGCGAAGCAGAAGCGCTTGCCCTTGAGGTCGGCGATGGTCTTCGCCGACGACGTCTCGTTCACGAAGATGACGCCGTCGCTGCCGGTGCTGCCGTCGATGATCTTGGACGCGAGGATCTCGATGCGCGGATCCTTCAGGCGCGTGCGCACGTAGGTGTTCGGAGGCAGCACCGCGATGTCGGCCCTTCCGGTGGTGGCGATCTCGAGGAGGTCCTCGTAGCTCTTGGCCACCGTGATGGTCACCGGGCGATCGAGGACGTCCTGCAGGTACTGCTGGAAGGGCTGCACGTCGGCGACGATGAGCTCGCGATCGGCCACCGGCGGGAACACCATGCGGATGGCGGTGCCCGGCGGCGGCCCGGCGATGCGCTGCCGCAGCAGCACGCCGCCGCCGATGAGCAGGAGCACCACCACGGCGATCGCCGCCGCTTGCAGCGACGCCAAGCGCCGCTTGCGCTGCCTTCCCTTGGGCCTCGCGAGGTGCGTCGACGACGGGACCTCTTGCTGCGCGCCGCTGGTCTCCTCGTCGTGACGCTTGGCCGTGGTGCGCGCCGTGGGCTCGATGGGCCGCTGCTCCAGCACCGTCTCGACCGGCTTCTGGCGCTTCTCGACGAGCGTGGTGTCGTCGGCGCCGTGGGGCGTGGCCTGCGTGCGCTCCTGCGCCATGGACATGAGCATGGAGGTGCGGCGCTGCTGCACCTCGCCGATGAGCGGCTTGACGAAGGCGCCGACGGTGTCGATGTCCGTGCGCAGCCCCGCCTTGTCGGCGGCGTCGAGCAGCGCGCGGCGCATCTCGTCGGCGGTGGCGTAGCGGTCGCCGCGGTTGGTGCGCAGCGAGCGCTCGAGGGCGGCGATCACGCCCTCGGGAAGATCGCGCCGCAGCTTGCGCAGGTTCTTTCTGTCACCGGTGACGATGGCCTGCATCGAGTCGAGGTCGCTGTCGCGCTTGAACAGGCGCTCCTGCGCGAGCAGCTCCCAGCCGACGATGCCGAGGGCGAAGATGTCGGCGCGGCGGTCGAGCGCCTCCTGCTTGCACTGCTCCGGCGCCATGTAGTGCACCTTGCCCTTGAGGGCGCCGGTGCGCGTGTGGTCCTCGAGGCTGGCGGCCTCGGTGGCCTTGGCGATGCCGAAGTCGAGGAGCTTTACGTGCCCCTCGGCGGTGACCATGAGGTTGTGCGGCGAGATGTCCCGGTGGACGAGGCCGAGGGGCTTGCCCTGCGGGTCGCACAGCTCGTGGGCCGCGTGCGCGCCCGCGCAGGCCTGCGCGATGAGGCCGATGCCGGCGCCGGCGGGCGTCTCGGTGCCGGTCTCGATGGCGGCGATGAGGACGTCGCGCACCGACGAGCCCGGCACGTACTCCATGGCGAGGTACGGGGCGTCGTGGTCTTCGCCGAGCTCGTGGATCTGCACCACGTTCGGGTGGTTCAGGCGGGCGACGTAGCGCGCCTCGGCGAGGAACATCTCGACGAACTGCGCGTGCACGGCGAGGTGCGGCAGGATTCGCTTGATGACGATGAGGCGCTCGAGGCCCGCCATGCCGCGATCGCAGCAGACGAAGACCTCCGCCATCCCGCCCGTGGCCAGGCGATCGACGACCTCGTAGCGCCCGATCGTCTTCGGAATCGGGAGCTGCGGCGTCGACGGCGGGATCCGCGGCTCGCTCTTGGAGATGGCCACGCTCAGACCTTAGCACTTTCGTCGAGCGTGCAGCGGCGTCGTCGTCGGGCGTACGCGCCCCCGCCGCGCGCGCCGCGTTGGCGGCGTCAGGCGCCGCGCGCCATCTGGAGAGCGACGCGACGTCGAGGCATCTATGGAGCGCTGTGGTTGGACGCGGGCGTCGCGCCGCCGGTGCGCGTTGACTCGACGAGGCAGCGGAAGAAGGCGCTGGGGACGTCACGCGCTCGAAGCGACGGCCGCGTCCACGGAGGCGTGAAACCACAGCGACGCGTGCTCGAGCCCGCCGTAGAGCACGCTCGTGTCCGCGGCTGCGGCGAGGCCGCGTTGCACCTGCTCCACGATGACGAGGTCTTCGCGGCCAAAGACCCCGTCGTCGATGAGCGAGAAGCTCTTGTCGAAGTGCGCGCGCTCGGCGTCCGACGCCGGCTCCTGCGCGAGCAGCATGGTGTGGTGGAAGCGGGAGCGGTCGGGGGCGAGCGGCTCGATGCGCATGATGCTGGTGTAGTCGGGGTGAAGGATGACCACCGTGGCCGGAAAGACCACGAGGCTCGGCGTGGCCACGTCGCGCACGCGCACGTCGTCGACGACGCCTGGGTCGAGCTCGAGCAGCGCGCGGCGCGCGGTGACGGCGCGGATGTGGTCGCCGGCGCGCGCGGTCTCGACCTTGCCGTCCACGAAGAAGCGCGCGACGGAGTCCCGGTGCAGATGGCGGATGTGGTAGCCGTCGAGGAACGCGTCGACGAGGAGCTTCCAGTTGGCGCCCACATCCCGCGACGACGACTTGAACAACACCTGCGTGTCGAGCGCATCGAGATCGGCGGCGATGCCGGCCGTGTGGGCGTCGACGTCGAAGGGCGCGAGGGACGCCCACACGAGCCCGTGCTTGACGGCGGCGTGCGCCGGGACCAAGGCGTCGCGCCCCGCGTGCGCCCCGCAGAACACCTCCTCGTGCGGTACGTGGATGCGCTCGCCGCTGAGGTCGTAGGTCCACGCGTGGTACGGACAGACGAACGCCTTCTTCACGCACGGCGGACCGGACGGCAGGAGCGCGGTGCCCCTGTGCCGGCAGGCGTTCCTGAAGGCGCGGACCTCGCCGTCGCCGCCGCGGGCGAGGATCAAGGGCACACCCGCGACGGCCACGGTCACGCACGATCCGGTCGAGGAGAGCTCCGCCGCCGCCGCCGCCACCGACGGCACCTGCGAAAACAAGCGCTGCCGCTCGAGGGCGAAGCGCTCCGGGGACGTGAAGCGCGACGTGGGCACCTCGCCTACGGGACGCGCCTGGGCGGGCTCGCCTTCGAGAAGGAGACGGACGAGATCGAGGTGCGCAGGGACGTTCATCGCGATATCTAGGATACGAGGTAGTTATCTCGCATGCAAGATGATCGGATCTCGTCCTCGCTCGGACACGCCCTGGTGCGCGCCTTTCGCCGGGTGAACCGCGCCCACAACCGCGCGCTCAAGCCGCTCGGGCTCACCGCGGAGCAGGCGCACGTGCTGATGGTCCTGTGGACGGAGGGGCCGATGAAGGTCGGCGATCTCCAGCGCACCTTGATGCTCTCCAGCGGCACCCTCACCGGCGCCGTCGATCGCATGGAGAAGGCCGGCCTCGTCCGCCGCGTCCCCGACCCTCGCGACGGCCGCGCCTTCCTCGTGGAGCCCGCCGCGGTGGATAAAAAGCAGCGCCGCGCCATCGAGCGCACCATCGAAGACACCGAAGAAGAGACCTTCGCCTCCTTCGACACCAAAGAACGGCGAACGCTGCTCGCGCTCCTCGAGCGCATTCCGTAGCGCGCGCGCGCGAGCCGCGTTCCGGCGAGACGGTCCAGGCGTTGCCGGAGCGCCGCAGCTTGTCGTCGTGGCTTTCGTCGTCGTGGCTGGCGGCGCGCATGCTCTCCGATGATGAACGACGGACATGGCTCGGTCGCTGCTCATCGGCCTCAACCACCGACGACCATCAAGCGCGCGCCGAGAAGGCGTGCGACGCTGGGGACCCCGATGCGCGGAAGGCCCCTTTGAAGAAGTTCACCGATCTCGCTCTTCTCCCCACGCTGCAAGCGACGCTCGCCGAGCAGAGCCTCGTCCAGCTCACCGAGATCCAGAGCCGCGCCCTGCCCGTCCTGCTCGCCGGGCGCTCGGTCGTCGGCGTCTCGGAGACCGGCAGCGGCAAGACGCTCGCCTACGCGCTGCCGATTCTCCACGCGCTCAAGACGCTCGAAAGCGACGGCTCGCGCATCGAGAAGCCGGCTCACCCTCGCGCGGTCGTCATCGTGCCCACGCGAGAGCTCGGGGAGCAGGTCTCGAAGGTGTTCAAACCCTTCACCCACAAGACGCGGCTGCGCGTGCGCACCGTCCTTGGCGGGACGGCCATGGAGGTCGCCAAGAAGAACATCAACGGCCCCTTCGAGGTGCTCGTGGCCACGCCGGGGCGCCTCATCAAGCTCCTCGACCGCGGCTTCATCCACTTCGACGACGTCCGCGTGCTGGTGTTCGACGAAGCCGATCAGATGATGGACGAGGGCTTCCTGCCCGACGCCACACACATCGCCGGCGCGTGTCCCCCGCGGCGGCAGCTCGCGCTGTTCTCCGCCACGGTGTCGCCCACGGTGGAGGCGCTCATCGCGAAGCTCTTCGCCGGCGTGGAGGTCATCCGCAGCGAGGGCAGCCACAAGGTCGTCGCCACGCTCACCACGCTCAACCGCGACGTGAAGAACGGCGACCGCTTGCCGCTGCTCGCGCAGGTGCTGGCCGAGAAGGTCGCCGGCGGCACCATGATCTTCACGAACACGCGCGAGCAGTGCGACACGGTGGCGCGCGAGATCGCCAAGCTCGGCCGCACCTGCACCATTTACCGCGGCGAGATGGACAAGCTGCAGCGACGCGCGAACCTCAAGGCGTTCCGCGACGGCGCCGTGGACGTCCTCGTCTCCACGGACCTCGCGTCGCGGGGTCTCGACGTGCAGCACGTCGGTCGCATCGTGAACTTCCACCTGCCCAAGGACATGCAAAACTACCTGCACCGCGTGGGCCGCACCGCGCGCGCCGGCCGCGCCGGCGTCGTCATCAACTTCGTGACGGAGCGCGACCGGCCGCTGATGCAGCAGCTCGCGCGCGTCCGTCCCTAGAGAGTTGAACCGCCAAAAACAAATGGGTCGGCCAAGCACTCGGCGCGAAGCGCCGCCCGCACGTCGTCGATGCGCGAAGCGGCGGGCGTGCCGGCACGCGCGCCGGGCCCGTCGCCGGTGCGCTGACACCGAGACGTCCGGACGCGGAATTTGGAGCGGTGTCGCTGTGGCGGCTTCGTGGCGATGTGCAGGGCTCTCGTGCGCACCGGCGACGGCACCCCGCGCGGGCGCTGCGACGCCGCGCGGCGGAGCTTGGCGATCTCTTGCAGGTTGATCACGGCCGCGGGGGCGCAGCACACTCTCTGCGAACACCCACAGCTCAGAGGGCGGCGTGGGCGGTGCCGTGGACGTGGATGCGGACGTCGAGCGTGACGGCGGGCTGGCTCGCCGCGGTGAAGGGCGCGAGGCCGTCGAGGCTCTGCGAGACCTCGCAGGCGCCGTCGCCGGTGACGACGTCGCCGGCGTTGAAGGCGTCGTCGATGAGGCCCGTGAGGGCGCCCGACGTGTCCACGGTGACGTCGGGGTCGGCGAGGTCGCTGCCGTCGGCGGGCACGGCGCGGACCACCAGCACGTCCTTTTGCCCGAGGACGTCGACGTGGCTCTCCATGCTCTCGAGGCCCTCGCCGGGATCGATGGTGCCGCCGCCGTCGAGGTCGGTGAAGGACACGCGGCGCACGTCCATCTCCACGCTCGACAGGACCACGTCCTTGAGCTGCGCGCCCTGGTCGGCCACCTGCTTTTCGGCGTCGGCGCGCACGTCGCCCATGTCGATGATCTCGCCGTGCCACGACGACGCCATCACGCACGAGTCGCGCGCCACGTGGTGCTCGAAGGTGAACCCGGCGACGGCGGTGGCGAGGCTCTCGTCGCAGCCCTCGCCGACAGGCCCGAGCGGCAGCGACACGTGCGCGGCGCGCGTGACCGAGAATGGAACCGGCAGCGCGCAGCCGGCCCCGGCGACGACGACGACGACGACGATTACGGCCAGCCGCACCATGGTGACCTCCCCTCCCCCTCGCTCGTTCAAGAGCCGCGCCGGTGCCCGCGCGCGCCGCCGTCGGGCGCGCCGCCGTCGCGGGCTCCAGGCGGCACGCCAAGCGCCCGAGCGCGCGCGAGCCCGCCCAAGCACGCGCGTCCATTGGCCCGGGCGTTGTCGCGGGTCGGTCAATCGTCGTACTGCGAAATTCCGACGCGGCGGTCGCCAATTTCCGCGACGAAGGTCCCATGCTTGCGCTGGCGCTCGCCCTTGCCTCCTTCACCGTTCCCTTCGGAAAAGCGCCCGCGCAGGTGGGCCTCATCCGGGAGCCCGAGTCCTCGCCGGAGGCGCCCGGCAGCCTCGCCGTCGACGACGCCGGGCGCGCGTTCGTCCTCGACGCGGTCGATGAGCGCGTCGCGGTCTTTTCGCCCGACGGCAAGCTCGACGCGAGCATCCCGTTGCCCTCGGACACCATCGAGGACTTCGCGCTCCTGCCCTCGGGGGACATCGCCGTCCTCGATCGCCTCGTGGACCGCACCGTCTCCGTCATCGCGCCCAACGGCGCCGTGCTCGCCCGCGCCGCCGTCGAAGGCGCCGGCGTCGACGACGGCGGCGAGGTCACCGCCATCTTCGCCGACGCCGACGGCGTGTGGCTCGAGGTGCTCCACGGCGCGCAGGTGCGCGTGCTCGACGCGTCCCTGAAGGTCGACGAGCGACGCGTCGTGCGCCCCGGCGTCCCCATGGCCGTCGCGGGCGCGGCCGAGCAGACGGCGGCGGAGCAATACGTGCGGCTGCGCAAGGTCGGCGACGTCGCCCAGGTGCTGTTCTTCGACAAGGCAGGCGCCGTCGTCGCCGACGGCGCGGTCTCGTTCCAGAACCTGCTCGAGCTGTCGGGCCTCGTCGTCAAAGGCGATCGCATCTGGGTCGCGGGTCACGAGCTCGACGAGGCGATCGACGCCGCGGGCGCGCGCACCATCAAGAGCGATCGCGTCGTGGTCGTCGAGCTCCGGCGCAAGGGTGATCGCCTCCGTGAGATCGGGAGGCACGTGACCAAGGCGTCGCCGGAGTGGGTGCCGCTCAAACAGTTGGTCGCCGCGCCCGACGGGGTCGCGCACCTCTACGTGAATTCCATGGCCAAGCCCGGCCAGCCGGGGATGGAGGTGACGTCGTGGTGAGCGCTCTGCTCCTCGTCGCTTCGCTCGCGGCCACGCCGCCGCCGATGACCCGCGACCAGGTCGTCGCGCGCGCCGCGCCCGGCGTCGGCTACTCGTACCATTGGGGCGGCGCCTGCTGGCAGCTCGACGGCGGCGGCGGCCACGGCTCCTGCTCCGGCAACTGCCCCAACTGCACGCACTCAGGCAGCTACGGCGCGGACTGCAGCGGCTACGTGTTCAAGGCGTGGCAGATCGACGGCGCGCAGTCCGTCAGCACGTGCGGCCACGGGCCGTACACCGCGAGCTCGTACCACACGAACCAGACGCACTGGACGCACATCACGCGGGCCAACGCCAAGAAGGCCGACGCCCTCGCATCCACGACGCACGTGGTGCTCGTCCTCGGCGGCGACCCGTGGGGCACGCCCACCATCGACGAGGCGCGCGGCTGCAGCTACGGCATCCAGCACAACGTGCGCTCGCTCGGCTCCGAGTTCAACGCGTCCCAGCGCGACAACCTCGACCTCACGCCGCCGGCTTGGAAGGCGACGTACGTGAACCAGTCCTTCCCGTACGCGAGCGCGCCCGCCATCCAGCTCAAAGAGGGCGAGACCGTCGACGGCTTCTTCGACCTCAGGAACGACGGCGCCAACGCCTGGAGCGCGGACACCAAGCTCGCGCCCACGCCGCGCGATCAGCCGTCGACGCTGCACGACGACTCGTGGCTGTCGGACACGCGCATCGTCTCGCCCGGCGCCGTCGCGCGAAACGCCGTCGGCCATTTCGCGGTCACGCTGCGCGGCGGCGCGCCCGGCGAGCACATCCAGAGCTTCGGCCTGGTGCAGGAGGGCGTGAGCTGGTTTTCGTCCTCGGGCGGGCCGCCGGACACCCAGCTCGCGGTGAAGGTCGACGTCATCGCGCGCGACCACGCCGGCACCCTCGTCGAAGACGGCTTCGCCAAGGACGAGGACGGCTTCGTGGTGGTGGAGCAGGGCTCCACGGCGCAGGGCTACGTCGACGTGCGAAACGACGGCCACGTGACCTGGGACTCGACGGTGCGCCTGGCGCCGACGCCGCGCGACCAGCCGTCGGACGTCGCCGCGGCCTCGTGGATGTCGCCGACGCGCGTGGCCACGGCCGACGCGGACACGCCGGAGGGCTCGGTGGCGCGCTTCACCTTCGAGGTGCAGGGCAACACGGTCGGCGACTTCACGCAGACCTTCGGCCTGGTCCACGAAGCCGTGACGTGGTTCGCCGACGCCGGCTTCGGCCCCGCCGACGACTTCTTCACGCTCAAGGTGCGCGTGGTGCCGCACGGCACCTTCGGCGCCGCCGCCGCCGACGGCCTCTTCGGGGTCGGCCCCGACGGCAAGCCCCTCGCGGGCCAAGAGCCGCTGCCGCCGTCGGTGGTCCCGAGCTGCGCGCAGGCGTCGCCGCAGACCGTCGGCCTCGCCGCGGCGGCGCTCGCGCTGCTCGGCCTGCTCCGCCGCCGCCGTCGCGAGTGAGCCGCGCCGGGAAGGTCGCGTTCAGCGTCGTCTCCGTGGTGCCGGCGGGGCGGCCCCTGTGTCGAGCGCAGCATCGAGGCAAGCGCCGCCGGTTCCCGGTAGGCTGCGGGCGAACGTGCGCATCCCTCGTCTGAAAAGCACCGCCCTCACCGTCGCCGTGCTCACGGCGCTGCAGTTGTTGAACTTCATCGACCGCTACGCGCCGTCGGCGGTGAAGGACCTGTTCAAGGCGGACCTGGGCCTCACGGACGCGCAGACGGGCTTCGTCTTTTCGGCGTTCGTCCTCGTGTACCTCGTCGCGTGCCCGGTGTTCGGCACGTTCGCCGAGCGGGGCAACCGGCCGCGCTTGCTGGCGCTCGGGGTGCTGATCTGGTCGATCGCCACCGCCGCCGGCGCGCTCGCGCAGGACTTCGCGACGCTGCTGTGCGCGCGCGCCCTCGTCGGCGTCGGCGAGGCCGCGTTCATCACCATCAGCCCCACGCTCATCGCCGACCTGTTCCCGCCCGCGCGCCGGAACCGCATGCTGACCATCCTGAACGCCGCCACACCCATCGGCGTCGCCATCGGCTTTTCGTTGGCGGGGTGGTTCGGCCAGATGTGGGGCTGGCGCGCGGCCTTCGCCATCGTGGGCTTGCCGGGCCTCGCGCTCGCGCTCGTGGCGCTGTCGTTGCCGGATCCGCCGCGCGGCGCGTTCGAACCGCGCGCCGCCGGGGTGGACGTCGCGGCGGCGCCGGCGTGGCCGCGCGTGCTCCGGGAGCTCGTGCGCAACCCGCGCTACGTGTTCGCCACCGCGGGCTACGTCGCCATCACGTTCGCGCTCGGCGGCATCGGCGACTGGTTCCCGACGTTCCTGTCGCGCGAGCGCGGCTTCTCGATGGCGCAGGCCGGCAACGTCGCGGGCATCTCCGTGGTCGTCGGGGGGTTCATCGGCACCGCGCTCGGCGGCCTGTTGTCGGACGCGCTGTCGAAGAAGCTGCGCGAGCCGTACTTCGTCGTGTGCGGCGCCTCGTGCATCCCGGGAGCGGCGCTGGCGGCGTACGCGATCTTCGCGGCGCGCGGGGCGCTCGAGATCGCCGTCGCGCTGTCGGCGGCGCAGGTGTTTCTCTGGATGTACAACGCCCCCGTCAACGCGCTCCTCGTGAACTCGCTCGACGGCGGCAAGCGCGCGCGCGCGTTCGGCCTCGCGCTTTTGTGTACGCACCTGTTCGGCGACGTCCTGAGCCCGCCGGTGATCGGCCGGGTCTCGAGCGCCACCGGCAGCGTCGCGCTGGGGATCGGCGTCGCGCTCGTCGGCGCCGTCGTCGCCGGCGTCGCGTGGCTCTTCGGCGCGCGGTTTGCGAGCGGGCGCGCGTCGCCGTCGATGCTCTAGCGGTTCAGCGTGATGGGCGAGCGGGGCGCGGTCACGTGTACGGCGAGCGCGTGCGGCTCAGGTGCGCGGTCGCGGCGAGGAGCCCACCGACGATGGGCGGATGGGCGAGCGGGGGATGGGCGAGGGGCCGATGCGTGGCCTCGCGGGCGCACCCGATACGACACACATGCCCATCGGGACTTCCACGGTTCGCCCTCGCGTCACCGCCCGCAGCGGGAGCGTCTCGACGGCGTCGGAGGTGGCGGGGGACAAGCCCCCGCGCCTCGACGACGCGCCGCTGCCGCCGCTCCCGCGCGTCACGCCCCCCCGGAGCAGGTCGACGAGCACGTCGACGAGCGCGGGGACGCGGGCGGCGCGCAGCGGGCTCGGATCGTTCGGGCGGGTGGTCCGCGCGGGCGTCGTCGGCGCGATGATCGGCCTCGCCGGCGTCGGCGCCGTCACCATGTCGCCGCTCGCGACGCGGTTGCCGCAGCCGTCCATCGTCGTCGTGCAGCCCCCGCCGGTGGTGACGCCCGCGCCGCCGCCCGTCGTCACGCCGGCGCCGCCGCCCGTCGTGACGCCCGCGCCGCCGCCCGTCGTGACGCCTGCGCCGCCGCCCGTCGTGACGCCCGCGCCGCCGCCGGTGGTGACGCCCGCGCCGCCGCCGGTGGTGACGCCCGCGCCGCCGCCGGTCGTGAAGCCCGCGATCTTCGCCTTCGCGCCGCTCCCGGCGGGGAAGAACCTCGACGTCGCCGGCACGTTCACGACGACGATCCTGTTCGGCCCGACGCAGATCAGCTTCGCCGGCAGCGCGCGCGTGGTGAAGTCCGACGCCGACAACCTGGTCCTGCGCGTCGACGCGCACGGCAGCCAGGGCATCTTCGCCGGGCAGACCCGTTCGGTGCAGCTCTCCTTCACCAGGGTCGACGCCAAACACGTGAGGTTCTCCGCGGCGGACCTCACCTCGGGAGACCCGCCGACGACGTCGACGCTCACGGTGACGAGCTCCACGCCCTCCGGGACGCAGTTGCGCGCGTCCGACGGCGGCGTCGTGTCGCTCACCGACGCCGGCGGCACGCTCACCATCGGCTACGACCAGAACACCATTCGCGTCGCGCACCCGCTGCCGGCGCCCCGCGTCTAGGAGACCACCGTGCCCAGGATCCACACGACGTCGCACGTCCGCCCCGTCCACCACCACGCGTCGCACGCGCTGTCCGCGACGTCGCAGAAGATCGCGGGCGCGTTGACGAAGGGGCTGCCCGACGTCGTCGACCACAAGCTCCTGTCCATGATGAAGGACCCCGTGGTGTCGGAGTCGTCGCTGCCGCCCGAGAACGCCCGCGCGCGCGGCAAGGTGACGCTCACGTACACCGTAGGGAGCGCCAAGGCGGCCAAGGAGATCGTCGAGGGCTTCGGGCCCATGGACGACGAGAACCTCCTCACCGACAACATCGAGTGGCCCGAGGGCATGGACACGGTCGACGCCCACGCGCGCGGCAACAAGGTCGTCATCGCGTCGGAGTGGTCGGCGCCGCGCAGCAAGAAGCCGAAGGCGGTGGAGGCGGCGCTCGGCATGATGTCGAACTACATCATCGACTCGTCCAAGCGCGGCGTCTCCGTCATCACGCCGCAGATCAAGGTGTCGGGCGACGACGCCCACGGCAAGATGACGCTCTCGTACGAGATCCGGAGCAGCAGCACCTTCGAGAAGCTCGACGCCGCCCACGTCCAGCGCCTCGCGGGCGGCCTCAAGATGGACAGGGCCACCCTCGAGTCCCACTACATCAAGCTGCCGGCCTTCGTGCAGAGCGCGACCGTGAAGGGCCATGGCAGCCACCTCGTCGTCGAGGCCACCTGGTAGCCGGCCGAGTCGTGCGCGCTCGGTGAAACCGCTACGCTCCGCCCATGCGCGCCAAACACGCCATGTCGCGGGACGTCATCGTGGTTCCCCCGGAGATCGATCTCGCGGGGGCGTGGCGCCTCATGCAGCGGGAGTCCATCCGGCACCTCCCCATCGTGAGAAACGGCATGCTCGTCGGCATCCTCTCCGATCGCGACCTGCTGTCGCGCGGACAGCCACGGCACGGCGGCCTCGTGTTCGACAAGTCGTTGGTCGTCACGGAGGTGATGTCGGCGGCGCCGCTCACGTGCCTGCCCGACGCGCGCATCGGCACCGTCGCGCGCGCGATGATCGAGCAGAAGATCGACGCCGTACCCGTCGTCGACAAGCACGACAAGCTCGTCGGCCTGGTGACGTCGTCGGATCTGCTCGCGCTCCTGCTCGACCGCACCGACGACACGCTGCCGTTTCAATACGCCGTCGTCACCGTCGACGAGACGTGACGCAGCGGCGTTACGACGCTCCCGGCGCTGCGACGTTTGTCGCTGACGACGACGTTGCGCCCCGCCGCGACTGTCTACGCCGCGCGCCTTCGGCGCCTCTTTTGCATCGGCACGTCACGGGTCGTCGCGAATGTGTGGTCGCCGGGCTGCATCGGCACGTAACGGGTCATCGCGAATGGGTCGTCGACGTGCCCGACGTCACGTAGGGCGCCCCCTCGTGGGGCGCGCCGGCCGGGTCTCTCGACGCGGGGGACAAGCCCCCGCCCTACGGGTCGTCGCGAATGTGTACGGCGCCGGGCCGTCGACGGGCTGTTCGTGAGCGTGAGCGAACAAATACCTCAGCGAGCACCGAACGGCTCGTCGCGCTCGCGCACGGCCTGCTTGAAGCCGGCCTCGGCGGCGCGCTGCTGGAAGGCGTAGCCCTCGCGGGTGTGACGGGCGACGCCGTCGAGCATGACGCCGAGGATCTGCGTGGTGTGCAGCCCCTGCGCCATCAGCGTCTGGTTCACGAGGAGCTTCATCATCACGAGCTGGTTGATGGGCATCCTCGCGATGCGCTCGACGAGGATCTCGAAGCGCTCGTCGAGCTTGTCCGCGGGCGCGGACTCCGTCGCCAGGCCCCACGCCGCGGCCTCCCTGCCCGAGAGACAATCGCCGGTGAAGAGCAGGCGCTTGGCCTTCTCGACGCCGATGCGAAACGCCCACACCGCCGTCGTCGGCACGCCCCACACCCGCGCCGGCGGGTAGCCGATCCTGGCGTCGTCGGCGATGACGAGGAGGTCCGAGCACAGCGCCATGTCGGTGCCGCCGGCGACGCAGAAGCCGTGGACCTTGCACACCACGGGCTTGTCGCTGTGAAACAGGCTCATGAAGCCCTTCACGTTCCGCGACATCATCGCGTAGTCGACCATCGGATCCCACACGGCCTTCGGGTCGTGGTTGGCGGCCACGACGGCGGGATCGATGGGCGAGCCCGGCGGCGCCGACGACGCGAGCTCGCCTCCCGCCTCGAGCTTCTCGGCGCTCGCGACGAGGTCGTAGCCGCCGCAGAAGCCCTTGCCGTTGCCCGACAGCGCGATGACGTGCACCCCGGGATCGAGGTTGGCCCGCTCGACGCACGCGGCGAGCTCCACGGGCATGTCGAAGGTGATGCCGTTGCCGCGCTCGGGCCGGTTGAGCGTGATGCGGGCGACGCGGCCGGTGACGTCGTAGGTGAGCGTCGAGAGCGCCATGGCGTCAGCCGCGCACGCGTTGGGCGAAGTACCAGTGGTGGCCGCCGACGTCGACGCACTCGTAGCCCCGGTCGGCCCAGTGGTCTTCGCCGTAGTCGACGTCCTTGGGCTCCGAGACGATCTGCGCTCCCGCGCTGCGGGCGCGCGCGCAGTGCGCCTCGATGTCGTCCACGTAGACGAACAGCGTCTGTGTGTTCTTGCCGCCGAGGCTCCTCGGGCTCGCGCGCCAGTCGCGATCAACGCGGACGTCGCCGACCATGATGAGGCCGTCGCCGAAGAGAAGCTCCGCGTGCGCCACCTTGCCCCCCTCGCCGTCGACGAGGATGCGCACCTCGAAGCCGAACGCTTCGCACAGCCAGCGGATGGCCGCGCGCGCGTCGTCGTAGCTCACGGAGGAGGAGATGCGGGGCCAGCCCTTCGGTGTCGGTTTCATGGCCCCGAGATCCTGCATCGCCGCCGCCGGCGCAAAGGGGATCGAGCCGACGACGACGGCACCTTCGGCGCCGGTTTGTGCTATCGCACGTCCGGTGTGGAGCAGCCTTGCCCTGATGGCCCTGATCGCCGCCCCGCCGGGTGCGGCCGCGCTCGACCTCCACGAGACGCTCGACGTCGTGCGGTCCGACTACGCCGCCGGTGAGCTCGACGACGGGCTCGCCAAGGTGAACCGCCTGCTCGCCACGGACAGGCCCGCCACCGAGCGCGCGCAGGTGCTCGTGTGGGAGGCCATGCTGCTGTTCGCCAAGGGTGCCGTCCCCGGCACCGACGTGGCCATCCGCGAGGCGCTCGGGCTGCAGCCGGGCGTGGTGGCGCCGGACGGAGCGAGCGCGGGCTTCCGTAAGCACTTCGCGGCGCTCGCGCAGGAGAGCGCCCCCGGCGCGTCAGCGTCTCCGTCGGCGTCGCCGTCTCCGTCTCCGTCGGCGTCGCCGTCTCCGTCGGCGTCGCCGTCGCCGTCGCCCTCGGCGGCCGCCCCTCACGCGCCGCCGGCCGCGTCGTCGCTGCGGCCGGCCGCCGGTGTCGCGGCGCGAGCGGAGCGGGGCCAGGACGAGCCGAGCGTGCTGGTGTTGGACCTCGACGCGGCGCACATCGACCCGAGCGACGCCAAGGTCATCAACGACGTCGTGGGCGAGTCGGTGGCGCGCAAGGCGCTGCGGGTCATCACGGCGGCGGACGTGCGGCGCATGGCGGACGTCGCGGCGCAGAAGGAGCTGTTGGGGTGTCAGTCGGACTCGAGCTGTCTGGCGACGCTCGCCGGTGACTTCGGCGCGCGCTACGTGCTCTACGGCTCCATCGCGTCGCTCGGCGGGCTCTACGTCGTGCAGATGACCTTGTTCGACGCGGACAAGGCCAAGGCGGTGGAGCGCGTCCGCGTGGAGACCCGCGACCTTTCGCAGATCACCACGCAGATCGACGACGCCGTGGACCGCGTCTTCGAGCCGCTCCTTGGCGCGCCCGCGCCCGCGCCCGCGGCGGCGGCGGCGCCGTTGTCCACCGGGCTCCTCGTCGCCGGCGGCGGCGCCGTCGTGGCGATCGGCGGCGTCGTGATGATGGCGCTCAGCGCCGCTCCGGCGGACAAGTACAACGCCGGCCAGAAGAGCATCCTCGCGGAGCAGGACAAGTTCGCCGGCGGCGACCCGGGCGCGCTCACCCGCGCCGGAGCGCTGCAGGTCACGGCGGACGAGGACGCGACGAGCTACCTGTGGCTCATGGGCGGCGGCGCGGCCGTCGCCGTCGCCGGCGCCGCCGCCGTCGTCACCGGCGTGGTGCTATGGAGCGGCGAATGATCGCTCGCTGGCTCCTGTCGTGCGCGCTCGCCGCCCTGCTCACGGGGTGCCTGCAGGCGCAGGCGGTCTTCGGCCGCTCCTGCGCGAGCGACGCCGAGTGCGGCGACGGCTTCACCTGCTCGGGCGGCCAGTGCGTCCCCGCCGGCGAAGGCGAAGGCGAAGGCGAGGGCGAAGGCGAGGGCGAGGGCGAGAGGCGAAGGCGAGGGCGAGGGCGAGGGCGAGGGCGAGGGCGAGGGCGAGGGCGAGGGCGAGGGCGAGGGAGAGGGAGACGCGCTCACCCTCGAGCTCACCAGCGGCGGCGGCGTCGCCGAAGCCGGCACCGTACAGATGCAACTGCAGGTGGGGCCGCCCCTTCAGGGCAGCAGGACCGCCGGCAGCGTGACGATGACTCTTTCGGTGAGCGCGCCGTTCGCGCTCTGAGAGCACCATGAAGAAGCTGATCCTCCTCCTGAGCCTGGTCGCCGTTCCCGCCGCGGCGGCGATCCGCGTGCCGGTGCAGGGGAACCTCACCGACAACGGCACCGCCGTGTCCGGCCCCGTCGACCTCGAGGTCCGCATCATCGACGACGTCGGCGTCGAGCAGACCTGCGAGAGCTTCTCGGGCGTCACGCTCACCCGCGGCACCTTCAACCTCCTCCTCGGCGACACCACCAACGCCTGCGACGGCAAGCCCTCGGAGATCGACCCGAACCTGTTCACGCCGGGCAACGCCCTGGTCCGCGTCACGTTCAACGGCGCGGACTTCGACTTCCCCGTCGGCGACGTGCCGAGCGCGGGGACCTGCCAGCTCCTCGACGGCCTGTCCGCCGACGCGTTCCTCAAGCACCCGCGGCAGCTCTACGCCAGGGACGCCGCTGAGCTGAACACGGCGCTCGCCACCGCCGCGGCGGCCGCCTCGCCGACGACGCCGTTTTCGATTCGAGCTCGGGCCCGAGACCTACGGCGGGTCGTTCACCGTCCCCCCCTTCACGGTGCTGCGTGGCCAGGGACCGGAAGCCACCATCCTCATCGGCGAGGTGTTCCTCACGGGGAACGCCACCCTGCGCGACCTCCACGTGCAGGACAACGCCGGCCCCGTCGCCCTGATCATCAGCGCCTCCGACGGCGAACGCGTGGAGGTCGACAACGTCGTCGTCGCGGCATCCGTTGGCGCGGGCACCGCCGCCGCGGTCTCCGTTGAGCAGGGCGGCGCGCAGACATTCGTCGTTCTTCGCGACTGCCGCCTCCTGGCCGCGGCGCAGGGCGGCGCCGTGGGCGTGCTGGACCGCGCCGGTGTTCAGCTCAGCATCAGCGACACGTTCATCGCCCCGAGCTCCGCCAACGTCCTCGCCATCGGCATTCGACTCGGCGACCCGGCGAACCGACTGCCGAGCTTCTCTCTGCGGACGACCAACGTGAGGATCGCGCTCGACCTCTCCTCCGGCTTTGCCGCCGGCATCGAGACCAACGCCGCCGGCGGCGCCGGGCGCGTGACCCACACGGAGGTGCGCACGACGGCGGGGGGAGCGCGCGCGCTCAGCGTCAACGGCGGCGACGTCCGCGTCCTGGACTCGCTGTTCTTCACAGACGACCCGCTGTTCGCGTCCACCGGCGTCATCAAGCTCGCCGGCACCGGCATCGAGGGGTTCACCGGCAACATCGTCGACCCCACGTCCATCTCGGGGCTCGTGCAGTGCGTCGGGAGCTACCAGGAGAACACGTTCACGCCGCTCGACGCGCAGTGCGCGCCGCTGTGAGCGGCTCCTCCCCGCGCCGGCCGCTCACCAGGGGAGCGCGCCGCGGGCGAGGTCGCGGCTGATGTTTTTCTGGTGCGCCTCGAGCGTGCCGCCGCCGATCTCGAGGAGCTTGGCGTCGCGCCACAGGCGCTCGACGACGTACTCGCCGACGTAGCCGTAGCCGCCGAGCACCTGCATGGCGCGGTCCGCGACGTTCTTGCCCATGGTGGCGGAGACGAGCTTGACGCCGTCGGTGTCGAGGCGGCCGCCGTGGGCGTCGAGGGTGAGCGCGCTGGCGGTGGTGTAGACGTAGGCCCGGCAGGCCATGAATTCGGCGTAGCTCTCGGCGACGTGGCGCTGGATCTGGCCGAACGACGACAGCGGCTGGCCGAACGCCTTCCGCTCCCCGGCGTAGCGCACCATCACCTCGATGGAGCGGCGCGCGATGCCGAGCGACATGGCCGCCAGCGTCAGCCGCTCGAGGGCCAGGTTGCGCATCATGTGCTTGATGCTCTGCCCCTCGTCGCCCAGGCGGTTGTGCAGCGGGACGCGGCAGTCCTCGAGCACCATCTCGGCGGTGTTGGACGCGCGCATGCCGGTCTTGTCGTGGATCTTCTGGCCCACCGAGAACCCGGCGGCGCCGCGCTCGGCGACCAACGTGGACAGCTCGGGGCGCGCCTCGGTGCCGCCGGTGCGGGCGTAGAACAACATCACGTCGCACGGGGTCTTCTCGTCGTCGACGGCGCCGTTGGTGATCCACATCTTGCGGCCGTTGACGACGTACTCGTCGCCCTTCTTCACCGCCGTGGTCTTCATGCCCATGACGTCGGTGCCGGCGCCGGGCTCGCTCATGCCCATGGCCCCGACGTGCTCGCCCGACATCAGCTTGGGCAGGAAGCGGCGGCGCTGCTCGGCGGACGCGTTGCGCGCGAGGTTGTTCACGCACAGCATCGAGTGCGCGAGGTACGCCAGGCAGAAGCCGGGGTCGGCGGCGCTCAGCTCCTCGTGCACGATCACCGCGGCCGTGGCGTCCATGCCGGCGCCGCCGTCCTCTTCGGAGACCGTGATCCCGAGCAAGCCCATCTCGCCGAGCTTCCGGAACAGCGGCAGGTTGAATTTCTCGGCGCGATCGTGCGCCAGGGCCTGGGGCTCCACCTCGGCGGTCACGAAGCCCCGGACGGTGTCGCGCAACATCTTGTGCTCCTCGGTGGGAGCGTAGAGGTCGATCTGAGCCATGTGCGCCGGGTGCCACGTTGCATGCGACCCCGCAACGGCACCAGCATCAAGGGATGCGTGCTCCCCCGATCCCCCTCGGCCGCGCGGCGCTCCCCTCGGCGCTCGTCGTCGTCGCCACCGCCGTCCTCTTCGGCGCCGTCCTCCTCGAGGGCGGCTGCACCTATGTCTTCGATCGCCTCGACGGCGTGAACCCCGGCGACATCACCGGCACCGCCGTGGAGGACGACAGCGGCAACCCGGCGGCGTTCGCGCGCGTAGAGCCCTCGGGCGGCTCCAAGGTCTTCCGCGCGCTGCAGTCCGGGGTGTTCACGGTGAACGGGCTGTCGGCCGGCGGGTTCGTCCTGCGCTTCGCCGAGGACGACGACGGGGACGGCTTCCTGGACCGCGGCGCCTATCGCTCGGTGGCGCTCAAGACCATCACCGGCCCCGACGGCAAAAAGCAGCTCTCGTCGGTGCTCCTCGGCACCGTGCGCCTGCAGGGCACGGCCACGGTGAAGGGGCACCTGGTGCGCTCCGCGGACGCGGGCGGGACCGCGCTCGCGGGGGCCCACGTGGTCGCGTTCCGCGACGCCTCGGACCTGTCGGGCGACGCGCTGGTGGCGGCGGCGGAAGATCAGACGCTGCCGTTGGAGAGCGAGGTGACGGCGGACCAAAACGGTGACTTCCAGCTCGCCGGCGTCATCCCCGGTGATGCGCGCGTGCTCGCGTTCCTCGTCGACGGCGACAACGTGTTCGCGTTCAACTCGGACGCGCTCTCGCTGGCCGCGGGCGACGTCAAGGATCTCGGCGACCTCGTGGTGAGCCCGCAGGCGAACGCCCCGCTCGACGTGCAGGTGCACGTGACGGTGTCCGGGGACCAGTCGGTGCACATCGAGGTGCACGATCACACCGTGCCGCGCGGGACACCGCTCATCGCGCAGGACGTGCAGGCCAACGCGGACCAGACGCTTCAGGTACCCATCGGCACCTACGACGTGCTCGCCGAGAAGGACGGCGCGCCGGTGGGCGGGCTGCAGGGCGTGGTGACCGTGCCCGGCGCCGTGTCGCGCTGGGTGATCCTCCTCGACGACGCCGACGGCTGCGACGCCGACAGCCGCGACCGCGACGGCGACGGCCTGAAGTCCATCCCCGCCGATCGCATGGCGGAGTGCGCCGCGCAGTGCGCCGACGCCAACGGCGCCGCCCGCTCGTCGACGTCGTGCACGCTGGCCGCCTCTGGGGGCGCGGCCGGCGGCACCTTCGACTGCAACGACGACGGCGACGACCAGAACGATCCCGCCGAGGCCGCCTGCTTCGGCGCCTGCGCCACCTCCGACGGCGACGGCGACGGCGTGTGCACCGGCGCCGACGCCGACCCCTGCTGCGGCGCCGCCGGCGCCTGCCTCGCGGCCTGCGGCGGCGCGGTCATCGGCGAGGGCGAGGGTGAGGGCGAGGGCGAAGGCGAGGGCGAGGGCGAGGGCGAGGGCGAGGGCGAGGGCGAAGCCACGGGCTTCCTGGCGCAGATCAGCGACATCGCCGCCGACGCCGACAACGGCGACGCCACCGACGGCGTGACCGTGAACGGGCAGCCCGGCTTCGCGCTCGTCGGCGGCCTGCGCACCGACGGCGGGGGCTTCGTGCGCGGCTTCGGCACCTCCTGCGTGCCGGACGCGGCGGTGTCGGCGCAGATCGACACCGCCCCCGACCCGGTGGTGGTCGCGTTCCTCGACGCCGACGGCGCGTGCGTCGCCGCGCTCCCCATCTTCGCCGTCGTCGACGCGGCGGCGGGGGCCGGCAGCCTGCTGGTCGGCGGAGTGACCTCCACCAGCGACGGCGCGGCGCTCATCGCCGGCAGCTTCACCGGCCACCTGCTCGTGCACACGCCGGCGGGCGACACCGACATCGTCGGCGACGCCACCACGCGCGCGCTCCTCGTGAAGATCGCGGTCGACGGCGCCACGAGCTTCCTCGCGGCGGGCAACGAGGCGGCCTCGCGCGCCGGCGCCGTCGCGCGCACGCCGGGAGGCACCGACGCGTTCCTGTTCGCCAACCGCGACGGCGCCATCACCTTCGGGGGCGTGCCGCTGGCCGCGCCCGGCGACGACGGCTGCTGCCAGGACGGCTTCGTCGCGCGCGTCGACACCACGACCTTGTCGGTGGCGGACGCGTACGCCACCGGCGCCACCGGCGCGGGCGTGGTGGTGCGACCCTCCGACGTCGCCGTCGACGCCGCCGGCGCCGTGACGCTCCTCGGCAGCGTGCTCGGCACGCTCGACACCGCCTCCGCGGCGGAGACCTCGGTGGCGTTCGTCCAGCACCGCGCCCCCGACGGCAGCGTGGATTGGACCGCGCAGGTCGGGCAGGACGGCTCGTTCGAGGCGGTGCCCTCGTCGGTGGCGGCGTCGCCGGCGGGGGACGACGTCGTGGTCGCCGGCACCTTCGACAGCGTCATGGACATCACCGACGGGATCGGCGGCGGCGACAGGCTCGTCGCCGGGTTCAGCGAGGGCTACGCGTTCCACCTCGCCGGCGCCGACGGCGCCCTCGGCGACGAGCTGGAGCTCGTGCCGCAGGGGAGCGGCTTTTTGATCTTCGCCGGCGTCGACAGCGCGGCGTTCGCGGACGACGGCCAGCTCGTCATCGCCGGAGAGACCACCACGGCCATCGACGCCTCGGGCCTGCACGTCGACGGCCCGCGCAGCGTCGCGGGGCCCTCGGCCTTCGCCGTGCGCCTGAGCGGCACCACGGCCGTGTGGACCGCGCACACCGACGTGCACAACGAGCTCGTCGGAAACCCCGACGTGTCGTCGGCGAACGCGCTGCGCGCGCGCGCGCTCTCCGACGGCGGCGCCCTCGTGCTCGCGCGCGAGACCGGCCGCATCATCCACGGACAGATGGCCGCGCAGACGCAGGGAGATCCGGACCTCGTCTTGTGGCGCATCGGCGCCGGCGGGAGCACCGCCTCGCCGGGGTGCGCCGGCGACGCCGACTGCGGCGCGGGGGACACCTGCGATCCCCTGCAGCGCGCGTGCGTCCCGCGCTGTACGTCCGACGCCGATTGCGCGCCCGACGTCTGCGACACCGACACGGGCCGCTGCGGTAAGGACTGCAGCGCCACCAAGGGCTTCTGCGAGTCGCCGCTCGAGACCTGCGACTTCCAGGCGCCCGAGCTCGTGTGCGTGCCGCGCTGCGGGCTGTTCCCGCCGGACGTGGTGTGCGGGCCCGACGCGTGCTGCAACCCCGACGGCTCGTGCACGCCTGCGAGCCACGCCATCGGCGACGGCTACTTCCTGTTCAACAACCTCCCGCCGCGGTGGGACCCCATCGCCAACGGCCCGCCCGCGCGCGCCCACGCGGCGTTCGCGCTCAACGACCTGAGCGCCGGCTTCGCCGTGCTCGTCGGCGGCGTCGACGGCGCCGGCGCCGTCCTCGGCGACAGTTGGGACTGGGACGCGCAGCAGCAGACGTGGAGCGAGTCCCTCGATCCGCCGCCGCTGCGCGCCTTCGCCGCCGCCGCGTACGCCCCGGTGCTCAGCGGCACCGGCACGCTCTTGTTCGGCGGCGTCGACGACACCGGCGCGCTCGCCGCCGGCGCCGGCTCCCTGTACGACGGCACCGGCTGGACCGACCTCACGCCCACCGGCAACGAGCCGCCGCCGCGCAAGGAGACCGCCATGACCTTCTCGGATCACGTCGATCCCGTCACGGGGACCGTGGTGCTCTTCGGCGGCGTCGACGGCGCCGGCGCCGCGCTCGACGACACCTGGCTGTTCGACCCCGCGACCATCGCGTGGACCGGCCAGCTCACGACGGCGACGACGCCGCCGGCGCGCCACGCGCACGCCATGGCCAGCATCGCGGGCGGACAGGTGATCCTCTACGGCGGCCTCGACGCCGCGGGCAATGTGCTCGACGACGTCTGGATGCTCGACCTCACGCAGGCCACGCCGGATTGGGTCCAGCTCGCCGCGTCCACGCCCATCGGCGGCCGCGCCGGGCACATCATGGCGCGCGAGGGTGTCGCCCCGCACGTCGTGATCTCCGGCGGCTTCGACGACACGGGCGTACAGGGGGACTCCTACGAGGTCACCGTCGATCCCGTCTCGCCGGGCGTGAGCTTCCAGCGCCTGGACGACGTCATCCAGCCCGGCCCGCGGCGCTTCGCCGCCGGCGCGTACGACGGCACGAATGCGCTGCTCTTCGGCGGAGAAGATCCGGAGCTCGACCAGCTCTGCCCGGTGGGGGGGCAGCGGGGCACCTAGACGAGCCCCGGGCGCGGTTGCGGCGCAACGCCCAGCGCGTACGCTCCCGGTCCATGCCTTTCGCTCGCCTCTCCTTCGTCGCCGCCGTGGCGGCCGCCGCGCTGAGCGGTGCCTGCAGCTTCAAGCTTGACCGCCTCGACGGCGTCTCGCCCGGCGACATCGCCGGCACGAGCATCGAGGACGACACCGGCGACGCCGCCGCGTTCGCGCGCGTCGAGCCCATGGGCGCGTCCAAGGTGTTTCGCGCGCTGCAGTCGGGCGCGTTCGTCGTCAACGGGCTGCCCGCCGGCGCGTTCGTGCTCAAGATGTCCGAGGACACCGACGGCGACGGCTTCCTCGAGCGCGGCGCCTACCGCGCCGTCAGCCTCAGGAACATCACCAACCCCGACGGCAACAAGGAGCTCAGCTCCGTGCTCCTCGGCACCGTGCGCCTGCAGGGCACCGCCGACGTCACCGGGCGCGTGCTGCGCGACGACACCGGGGCGCCGCTCGCCGGCGCACAGGTGATCGCCTACCGCCGCGCCGACGACCTCGCCGGCGACGTCACCGCCCTCGTCGACGCCGCCGATCAACGCGTCGGCGATCAGAGCCTGCCCGCGGAGAGCGCCGTGGTCACCGGCGCCGACGGCACCTTCACGCTGCCCGGCGTGATGCCCGGCGACGCGCGCGTGCTCGCGCTCCTGCGCGACGGCACGGACCTGTTCGTGTTCGACAGCGGCAAGGTCCCCCTGGCCGCCGGCGACAGGAAGGACCTCGGCGACGTGCGCGCGCTCTTGCAGGCGGACGACCCGAAGGACGTACAGGTCAACGTCGTCGTCGGCGTCGGCGGTGGTGGCGGCGCCAACGACAGCGTCCACGTGCGCATCCAGAGGAGCGCCGATCCGCTCGGGCCGGCCGCCTTCGACGGCGACGCCACCGCCAACAGCGACACCACCATCCAGCTCCCCATCGACACCTACGACGTGCTCGTCGTCGAGGGCAACAGCGTGCGCGGCGGCCTGCGCGGCGTCCCGTCCACCACCGACGAGGGCCAGGTCGCGCGCTGGGTGATCCTCCTCGACGCCGCCGACGGCTGCGACGCCGACAGCCGCGACCGCGACGGCGACGGCCTCAAGTCCATCCCACTCGCGCGCATGGCCGAGTGCGCCGCGCAGTGCGCCGGGCAGGACGGCGCCGCCCGCTCCTCGGCGTCGTGCACGCTCGCCCCCGGCGGGACGGGGGACGGCGCCGACGGCGGCACCTTCGATTGCAACGACGACGGCGACGACGAAAACGATCCCGCCGAGGCCGCCTGCTTCGGCGCGTGCGCCGGCTCCGACGCCGACCGCGACGGCGTCTGCAGCGGCCCCGACCTCGATCCCTGCTGCGACGCAGCGGGGACCTGCCTGCCGCGCTGCTCGGGCACCCCCGCGCCCTTCGACGGCGGCGTGCTCGTCGACGGCGGCAACAGCGACGGCGGCGCGCTCGTCGACGGCGGCGACGTCGACGGCGGCGCGCTCGTCGACGGCGGCGACGTCGACGGTGGCGTGGGCGCCCCCGACGCAGGCTTCCCCGACGCGGGCGATCCTCCGTTCTTCGATCAGGTCGACGATCCCGGCGATCAGGACGGCGTGCGCTCCCTGAGCGTGGGCGTGGTGCCCGCGTTCCCCGCGCCCGGCCTCGCCGTCCTCACCGGCACGTTCAACGACGGCGACGACGGCCCGCTGCCGCCGGCGGCGCTCGGCGCCTGCAGCTTCAAGCGCGACGGCGCGGCCACCGCCATCAGCCCGAACGCCGGCTACGTGGCGTGGATCGATGCGCGCACCGGCGTGTGCGTCGACAGCCTGGTCGTCGAGGGGCTCGCCGGCACCAACGAGGGCGCCCCCGACATCGCGGGCGCCGTGCAGAACGCCGCGGGCGAGACCTACCTCTTCGGCGACGGGGTCGGCGTCGTGCGCCTGCTCCGCGGCGCCGCCACGCTCGCCGACATCGACGGCAGCGCGCTCGACAAGCGCTTCGCGTTCGTCGCCCGCGTCGGCGCCGATCGCAGCACGCTGCTCGTGAAGCTCACCACCGTCCACGCGCTGCGCGTAAGCGGCAACGCCTCCGCCTCGTCGCTGTCCCTCGCCGGCGCCGACCTCGTCGTGTCCGGCACGCGCGACGGATCCTTCGACATCGGCGCCGCGTCGTTGCCGGCGCCCGGCACCGGCTGCTGCACCGACGTGTGGGTCGCGCGCCTCGCCGCCGACACGCTCGCGCCGGCGTGGGCCGTGCCCGTGGGCGACGTCGTCGACAGCATCAGCATCGACGCGGTCGACGCCCGCGAAGACCCCGCCAGCGGCGACGTCGTCCTGCTCAGCCGCGTGGGCTTCGGGAGCGTCACGTTCGGCAACGTGTCCGTGGCCGGCGACTTCAACTCAGGGCCGGGCACGGCGCTCGAGCGCTTCTCGAGCGCGGACGGCTCACCCAAGTGGCTGACGAGCATCGGCAACAATCCCGACTTCATCGGCATCGGCAGCTCCCTCGCGCTGTCGCCGTCCGGGGCCAAGCTCTTCGTCGGCGGCAGCTTCAAGGGGCCCGCGGCCTTCTTCTTCGGGCCCACCAACCCCGACTTCTTCGTCGAGCTCGACGCCGACGATCAGACGCGCGCCGCGTTCCTCCTCGGCTACGACCCCGCCACGGGCAATCCGCTCGACGGCGCGCACCTCGTCCTGCAGCCGGGGCCCGGCGAATTCGGCTCCGACCGCAGCGCCGAGGTCGACGCGCTCGACGTGCCCGACGACACCACCGTCATCGCCGGCGGCGACACCGACGCGGCGCTGGCGCTGCCGGGCGCGGCGGGCGTCGTGGTGGCGGGGCCGCACGAGCGCAAGGCGCGCTCCCCGTGGGTGGCGCGCTTCGACGGGCTCGCCGGCGTGTGGGCCGCCGCCGGCCGCGCGCTCGGCGGCGCAGGCAACGCGCTCGGCGCGAACGACAGCGTGCACGCCGTGCGCCTCCTCGACGACAACGCCGTGCTCGTCGCGGGCAACCTCGGCGGGCGCACGGTCCTCGGCGACGTCGCCGCGCTGCCGCGCCTGTCGGTGGAGAGCGCGTCGGACGCGTTCGTCTGGCGCGTCATCGACGGCGGCGGCACGCTGACGCACGGCTTCGAGGACAACGCCTGCAGCGCGCGCGCCGACTGCGGCGCCGGCGAGACCTGCGATCCGCGCTCGCTCACCTGCGTCGCCGCCTGCGCCGCCGACGGCGACTGCGCCGGCGCCACCTGCGACACCTTCACCGGCCTGTGCGGGGCCGCCTGCACCGGCGCCGGCGACTGCGGGAGCGACCCGACCGCGCCCGCGTGCACCCGCGGCGTGTGCCTGCCGTCGTGCCTCACCACGCTGCCGGGGCTCCTGTGCAGCGCCGTCGACGAGTGCTGCGACTTCTCCGCGGGCGCGTGCACGGCGGCGCCCACGTTCTTCGACAGCGACGTCACGTGGGTGTTCGACGGCCAATCGGGCTTCTGGCAGCAGCGCTTCGTCTCGCCGTTCCCGCGGCCGCGCACCGGCGCCGCCATGGCGCAGCTCGGCGCGACGAGCGCGGTGCTCTTCGGCGGCCGCGCGCAGGGCGGCGCGCTGCTGTCGGACACGCAGGTGTGGGACGGCGGCCAGCTCACGTGGACCGACACCGCCACCAACACCACGCCGCCTGCGCGCGAGGGCCACGCGATGGCGGAGGCGCCGAGCGCGCTGGCCGGCGCCGCGGTGCTGTTGTTCGGCGGCGACGCCGGCGGCGCGGTCATCGCCGGCGAAGACGGCTGGGTCTTCACGCGCGGCGACTGGTCGGCGGTGGCGCCCGGCGCCGACGGCACGCCGCCCGCGCGCACCGAAGCGGGCCTGGCCTTCGACGGCAACCACACGGTGTTCCTCTTCGGCGGCCGCGCGGCCGACGGCACGGTGCTCGGCGACCTCTGGCCGTTCGACACCGACACGCGCACGTGGGGCGCGGAGATCGCGCCCGGCGGCGGACCGGTGCCGCCGCGCGCCGGCCACATGATGGCGCTCGATCCCACCACGCAGGGGATCTTCGTGATCGGCGGCGTCGACGGCGCCGGCGCCGTCCTCGACGACGTCTGGCTCCTCGACCTCGGCGCCACGCCGCCGGCGTTCACGCAGGGAAACCCGCTGCCGGCGCCGCGCGCGTTCGCGGGGATCTCGCAGGATCCGGTGGGCGACGTCGTCCTCGTCGACGGCGTCGACGCGAGCGGCGCGCCCGCGCACGAGACGTTCCTGCTGCAGCCCGAGTCGGGCTCCTTCGCCTTTGCCGACGCGTTCCCGCCGGATCGCCGCGAGCGCCCGGCCATGGCGTTCGACGGCACGGCGGCCGTGCTGTTCGGCGGCGACGAGACGTCGAGCGACGGCATCTGCCCCGCGGTCGATCAGAACCTGCAGTAGCGGCCGGCCGGCCGCGGCGAGCGCGCCGTCGACGGCTGCCGCGGCCCGCGGCCTGCGTTAGGCTCCTTCGATGGCGAAGCCGAGGCACCACATCCTGGTGCGCGCGACGCATTGGGCGAACGCCGCGCTGCTGACGGGCATGATCGCCAGCGGGCTGCAGATCTACGGCGCGTTCCCGCACCTCGGCACGCGCGAGCGTCACCTGCCGAACCCGTTCGACGGCACGCACTTCCCGGCGGGGATGCGCCTCGGCGGCTGGCTCGCGGGCGGGCTGCACTGGCACTTCACGCTCGCCTGGTTCTTCATCGCCACCGGCCTCGTCTACGCGGGCACGCTCGCCGTCACCGGCGCGTGGCGCACGCTCTTCATCCGCCCGCGCGAGCTGAAGGCGGCGGGACAGATGGCGCTGTACTACCTGCGCGTGCGCAAGGAGCACCCGCCGCAGGGCAAGCGCAACGCGCTGCAGAAGGGCGGCTACTCCTTCATCATCGCCCTCGGCGCGCTGTCGGTGCTCACCGGGCTCGCCGTGTACAAGCCCGTGCAGCTCTTCTGGCTCACGTGGCTGTTCGGCGGCTACGAGCTGGCGCGCACGTGGCACTTCGTCGCCGTGTGGATCTTCGCGGCGTTCACGGTGGCGCACGTCGCCATGGTGTTCCTCGTCGACCCGTCGTCGCTGCGCGCGATGACCACCGGCGGCTACCGGGGGAGGTTCCCCGATGACCCGTGACCGTCCCGCCGCGCCCGCGCCGCGCCTCGCGCTCCCCCGGCGCCGCCTGCTGACGCTCGCCGCAACGCTGCCGGTGGCGGCGGCGTGCGAGCCCATCGGCCGCTTCAACGACTGGCTCGGCGGCGCGCTGCAGGGCGATCACCTCGCGCCCGAGTACACGCGCACCACGAGCGACTTCCCCGCCTACTTCATCTCGCCGTCGATGCCCGAGCTCGACGACCCTGCGACGTGGACGCTCGCCGTCGGCGGCCTCGTGAAGACACCGATGCGGCTCACCCTCGAGCAGCTCAAGGCGCTGCCGCGCACCACCATGACCGTGAAGCACTTCTGCGTCGAGGGATGGTCGGCCATCTCCACCTGGAGCGGCGTGCGCATCTCGGCGCTCGCGCAGCTCGTGCAGCCGCTCGCCGACGCGCGCTACGTCCGCTTCGACTCCTTCGACAACGGGTATTTCAACGGCTGGGACATGAAGAGCGCCATGCACCGCCAGACGCTCCTCGCGTACGCGTGGAACGACCGCGACCTCGCGCCCGATCACGGCGCGCCGCTGCGCTTGGCCTCCGCGATCAAGCTCGGCTACAAGCTCACCAAGTACCTGACGTCGGTGACCTTCACCGCCGAGCGGCCCGGCGGCTATTGGGAAGACCAGGGCTACCCGTGGTTCGGCGGCGTCTGAGGCGCGGAGCCCGACGTTGATGTCGACGATGATTGCGACGACGATTGCGGCGGCGGCGGCGGCGGCGGCTTGGGCGCCGTCACCTTCATGGCCGCGAGCGCCGTGCGCGCGTCGGCGGCCTCCGCGGAGCTCGGGTGCTCGCGCACGAGCTGTTGGTACAGGCGCGCGGCGGTGTCCGCGTCGCTGAGCTTCTCGTCGGCGATCTGCGCCGCCTGCAACAGCGCGTACGGCGCCTTGGGCGTGTCACCGAACTCGTCGGCCACGCGCTGGTAGCGCCACAGCGCGCCCTGCCACTTCTGGCGCTCGGCGTAGAACTTGGCGGCGTACAGGTCGGTGTCGGCGAGGCGCGCGCGCGCCTCGGTGCGCAGGCGCTTGGCCTCCTTGACGTTTTCGTCGTCGGGGAAGCGGGCGAGGTACTCGTCGAACGCCTTGATGGCGTCGCGCGCGGCCGACTGGTCCTTCTCGACGGCCGTGGGGAACCACCACACGTCCTGGTCGATCTCCTTGGAGTACGCGAGCGCGATGCGGAAGGTGGCGTAGGGCACCTTCTCGTGCCGCGGGTGGAAGCGCACGAAGATGCGGTAGGCGTCGGCGGCCTCGAGCCACTTCTCGCGCGCGAAGTGCGCGTCGGCGGTGCGCAGCTCGGCGAGCACGGCGTACTTGGAGTACGGGTACTTGTTCTTCACGTGGTCGAAGAACTTCACGGCCTCCGGGAAGCGGCCGTCCTTCATGGCCGTCTCGCCCTCTTCGAAATTCTGGCGCGCGGTCTCCTGATAGTCGACCTGTGTGTCCTGGAGGTTGGTCTCGAAGGCCTTGCAGCCCCCGAGGGTCCCGATGAGCACGGCGGCGAAGGCGAAGCGGCGAAGGGCGGTGCGCGAGAGGGCGGTCACAACTCGAGTCGATAACCGAGGAGCACGCCCGCGGCAATCGGCGCGAAATTCGCGACCTTGTCGGACAGATCCGCGCACACGTCGACGGGCGCGGCGATGAGGAAGCGGCCGGGGCCCGCGGGGAACGTCGCCTCGGGGGCGACGCGCAGCGTCCCGCCCACCACGGTCACGGTCTGCAGGATGCCGGCACCGGACACCGTGTGCTGCGTGATGCGTGCGCCCACGCCCACCGCGAGATCGAGCTCGGCGTCGAGCATGTCGAGGAGGCCGAGGCCGAGGATGCCCTCGAGCCGCACGCGCGTCGACGCCGCGTCCCAGCGGCCGTTGGAGATGTCCTTCACGAACGCGCCCTGGCCCTCGAAGTCCAGCGCGACGCCGAGCGCGGCGTCCACGGCGCGGGGCCCGAGCATCACGCGCACGCCGCCCGCGGGCACGAGCGTCTCGAGCCCGTTGACGACGGCCGAGCCGCCCGCGTGCACCTCGGCGTAGACCTTGGGGAACGCGAGCGCGCCGGCGTCGCGCCCCGCGGGGGCGCTCGAACGCTCGCGCGCAGGCTCCGTCGCCGGCGGCGCCGTCGTCGTCGACGGTGCCGTCGTCGTCGTCGTCGCCGTCGTCGTCGGGGCCGGGGGCGTCGTCGTCGTCGCCGGCGTCGTCGCGGGGGGCGTCGTCGCGGGCGTCGTCGTCGTCGTCGCGGCCGGGGGGGGCGTCGCGGGTGGCGTCGTCGTCGCGGGTGGCGTCGTCGTCGCGGGCGGCGTCGTCGCGGGCGTCGCGGTGGCGGTCGTCGAGGCGGGCGGCGTCGAGGCGGGCGGCGTCGAGGCGGGCGGCGTCGCCGGCTCGCTCGCAGCAGGCGCGGTGTCGCTCAAGGGGACCAGCGGGATGTCGGCGTTGTTGGGGGGCGCGCGCTCGACCCCGATCCGGAGGGCCATGGGCTCGTGGACCTTGATCTGCACCACCGCGCTCCCCGTCGGCAGCGGCACCCGCTGGTGCTCGGGGTGGGACGCAAAGAGCTTGCCCACGGCGCGCCCGCGGACGGTGGGGGCGGTGATGGTCAGGGTGCGCGCGTGGCGGTCGATGGTGACGGTCAGGTGCGCGCGCCCCTTGCCCAGGCGAGCGATGCGCACGACGTCGAGGGCGAGCTCGTCGCGCGGCGCTGCGTCATCGATGACGACGATGATCGGGGTCTCCGGGACGGCCTCGATGAAGCCGGGCTCGAGGGCGAACGCCGGCGGGTTGCCCCGGACGTCGACGTGGGCGTCGGCGGCGACGACGAGCGAGAGCGCGAGCCAGGGGAGCACTGCGGGAGCCTACCTTGACCCGCGATGTGCGCGCTCCTTTGCGACCGGAGGCGGCGGCTCAAGCGGGCCTCGTTTTGCTTGGTGACCTCGTGGCGTGGTACCTCAAGCAGACACATGCAGATCGCCTGTCCGCAGTGCCAAGCCAACTACAACGTCGACGAGGCGCGCATCCCGACGCAGGGCGTCCAGATCAAATGCCCTCGCTGCCAGCACACCTTCGTGGTCCCGTCGCCGTCGTCGCCAGGGGCCGTGCCCCTGCCCGGCCAGGGCGGCGCGGTCCCGCTGCCGGGCCAGGGCGGGGCGGTCCCGCTGCCGGGCCAGGGCGGGGCGGTCCCGCTGCCGGGCCAGGGCGGGGCGGTCCCGCTGCCGGGCCAGGGGCGCAGCCCCGGGGCGGTGCCGCTGCCGGGCGCCGGCGCGGTCCCGCTCCCCGGCCAGGGCGGCGCGGTCCCGCTGCCAGGGCAGGGCGGCGCGGTCCCGCTGCCCGGCCAGGGCCGCGGCGCGGTGCCGCTGCCGGGGCAGGGCGGCGCGGTGCCGCTGCCGGGCCAGGGCGCGGCCCCGCGCGGCTCGCTGCCGTCGATGGAGGAGATCTTCGGCACCAGCTCCCCGAGCATCCCCGCGCCCGCGCCGCCCGCGACGGCGCCGCCGGGGCAGTCGATGTCCATCGGCGACATCTTCGGCGACGACGGCAACAACCCCGCCGAGGAGAGCAACCGCTCGCCGCACCCGTTCCACGGCAACAACTCCGTGATGGTCGACGCCGGCCGCGAGGTGCTCGACTTCATCAACGACGCCGGCAGCCCGTCGGCGCCGCCGCGTGAGGAGAGCTTCCAGATCCGCAAGCGCTCGGGCCGCGTCCTCGGGCCGCTGTCGACGACGGAAGTCCTCACCATGTTCCACAAGGGCGACCTGCTCGGCAGCGAGGAGGCGTCCACCGACGGTGTCACCTGGCGGCCGCTCGCGCAAATCCCTGCGTTCGCGCAGACCATCCAGCAGGCGATGGCCAACGCGCTCTCCGGCCTCGACGACCTGCCGGTGCCCAAGGGCTCCGGGTTCGACAACCTGCCCGCCCCCAAGGGCGCGGGCTACGACGACCTGCCCGTCCCGCGCGACAGCAACATGGACCTGCCGGTGCCCAAGGGCCCGGGCGGCGTCGACGCGCTCGGCGTCGACACGGGCCAGTTGCGTGACGCCGAGAAGGCCAAGGCGCTCGTCGAGCGCAAGCGGCAGCGCAAGGAGCGCACGGCGCTGCGCGCGGCGTCGGTCGCCGTCATCGTGCTCCTGTTTCTCGCCGCCGGCATCGGCATCAACTTCATCAAGCCCGACGTCGGCTACTTCGGCTACAAGCTCGTCTACCACCCGAAGGGCGCCGCGCTGCCGCCGAAGCCCACGGAGCTGGAGCCGCCGCCGCCGCCGGTCGCGCTCCCCGCCGTCGACGTCGACACCGAGGAGCTCATCGCGGCGGACACGTACATCGCGTATCGCCAGGGCGCCGAGCAGGCGCAGCGCGCGGTGGAGGCCGGCAAGGCGGTCAAGCCGTTTCCCGACAGCGCCAAGAAGGCCGCCGCGCAGCACGCGCGCTTCCTCGCGTACCTCGTCCTCGTCGACGACCTGCCCGCCTTCGTGCCCAAGCTGCGCGAGTCGCTGGCCCTCGCCGACGGCGACGAGGTCGCCAAGGCGGTGGGCACGGCCGCGTCGAGCTACGTCGACAAGCAGTGGGACAAGGGCATCGGCGCGCTGAAGCCGCTCACCGACGACAAAAAGAAGCTCACGCCCGAAAGGAGGGCGGAGGTGTGGACGTGGATCGGCATCGGCGACCGCGGCAAGGCCGACCTCGACGCCGCCGTGAGCGACTTCGACAAGGCGCTGCAGGCCACCACGTCCAAGAAGCTCGCGCTCTACCTGCAGGCGCAGACGCTCGTGGACGCGAGCCAGCCCGCCCCCGCGCTCGAGTACGTCGACAAGGTGCTCTCGCTCGACCCGACGCACCCGCGCGCCAACATCTTGAAGGGCACGCTGCTCGCCGACGACTTCAAGACCCTCGATGAGGGAAAGAAGATCCTCGTGGCCATCACCGAAGGCGACAAGGGCAAGGACGCGTCGCCGCCCGAGCTCGCGCAGGCGTGGATCGGCCGCGCCAACGTCGCCATCGTGGGGCAGAAGTATCCGGACGCGCTGCGCTACGTGCAGAAGGCCGTCGAGCTCGTGCCGTTGAACCGCACCGTGCGCGTGCGGGCCGCCGAGATGGCGCTGCGCCTGCGCGACTACAAGGTGGCGCAGGCCAACGGCGAGAAGCTCCTCGAGGCCAACCCCGAGGACATCGACGGCCTCATCATGGTGTCGCGCGCGCGCATGGGAAACCGCGACGCCCTCGGCGCGTACTCGGACCTCCAGGTCGCGGTGAAGAAGCACCCGAACAACGCGCTGCTCAACTACTGGTTCGGCGTGGCGGCGCGCGAGATGTCCAAGCTCGACGAGGCCCGCTCGCAGTTCGAGAAGGCCGCCAAGCTCGATCCCAAGCACGCCGACCCCATCATCGACATCGTCTACGACCTCATCGAGCAGGGGAAGCTCACCGAAGCGGTCAAGCGCGCCGGCGACGCCGAGGACAAGGTGTTCGTCGGCGAGCGCTACAAGGTGCGCGCGGCCAAGGCGTTTGCGTACGCGCGGCGCCGGCAGTTCGAGCAGGCGGAGAAGGAGTACGTCGCCGTGCTCAAGGAGAGCCCGCGCGACACCGACACGCGGGCGCGCCACGCCACCATGCTCATCGCCCAGCGCCACCTCGACGACGCCGCGGCCGAGATCAAGAGGGCCGAGGAGCTCGACGCCAAGAACCCCGCCGTCATCGTCGCCGCCGGCGACCTCCTCGCCGCGCGCGGCGACAACAAGGGCGCGATGACCCGCTACGAAGAGGCCATGCAGCTCGCGCCCAACAACTACATGCCCTACCTGCATGCGGCGCGCACGGCGGTGGCGCTCAAGGATCTCGGGCGCGCCAAGGGCTTCGTGGACACCGCGCAGCAGTTGCGCCCGAGCGTCGCCGAGGTGTTGGCCATGCAGGCCATCGTCACCAAGAGCATGGATCCCAAGGCCGCGTCGCGCACGATGGAGCAGGCGATCGATCAGGCCCCCGAGGAGCCCGTCTATCCCTACGAGCTCGGGCTCATCTTCTCGGGCATGGTGGCGTACCCCGAGGCCATCGACGCCTTCAAGAAGGCCGTCTCCCTCGACCCCGACTACGTCGACGCCTACTACCAGCTCGCCAAGGTGCAGCGGGAGCTCAACCGCATCAAGGACGCCAAGCAGTCGTTGGAGAACGCGGTGCGCATCGATCCCAAGCGCACCGACTGCTGGCTCGAGCTCGCGGCCATCTACCAGCAGCAGGGCGACGAGGCGGGCTCGCTGCGCGCCTACGAGCGCGCCCTCAAGGCGGACCCGAAGAACCCCGCGTCGGTGTGCCAGATGGGCGAGACGCTCGTCGTCATGTTGGGCAACGACAACAAGCAGCTCAAGCGCGGCATCGACGCGCTCGAGCGCTGCGTGAGGCTCGCGCCCAAGCACGAGAGCGCGTGGAAGAACCTCGGCAACGCCTACAAGACGCTCGGCAAGAAGAAGGACGCCGTCCGCTGCTACGAGCGCCACCTCGCCGTGAACCCAGACGACCCGGACAACGGGGACGTGAAGCAGAGCCTGGCCGACATGCGCTGATTCGTCAGCGGGCGCGGCGGGGGCCGAGCCCGAGCACCACGAGGAGCGCGAGCACCGCGGACGTCGAGGGGACGTGGACGGGGACGTCGCCGGGGCCTTCGCATTCGGCGCCGTCGACGTCGCCTTCGCCCTCGCCCTCGCCCTCGGCCGGCTCGGCGGCGACGCACACCGGTGTGGCGGCGGAGGCGTTGCCGGCGACGTCGGTGACGGTGACGTCGACGCAGGCCTGGCCGTCGACGACGGGGGCGTTGGCGCGCAGGGTGTAGCCGTCGACGGTGGCGCCGACGACGGTGCCGTCGGCGAGGGACGCGGTGATCATGCCGACCTGGGTGTCGTCGCTGACCTCGAGCCCGACGATCATGTCCTCGCCGCCCGCCGGATCGCCGCCGACGGCCACCGCGTGGTGGTCGATGACGACCGGATCTTGCGCCAGCGCGGGCGGCGTGTGGTCGGGCGGCCCCGCGGTCCACGTCGAGGTGCTCTCGCCGGCCGCCGACGTCACCGTGACGCTGACGGCGGCGCCGGCGGCGGGCGGTGCGGCGAAGGGGATGACGACGACGCAGCAGCCGACGGCGACGGGGTCGCCGAGTGAGGCGGGGGCGCCGTCGACGGTGGCGGCGGCGCCGATCTGATCGAGCGAGGGCGCAGGATCGCCGAGCGCGTACAGCGAGGCGTTCTGCGGCGCCGTGGTGCCGTCGCGCGGCCGCAGCTCGCTCGGGAACGGGGGCAGCGGCGGCAGGGCGAGGGCGAGGAGGGCGAGGGCGAGCATGGCGAGAAGGGTAGCGGGTCACAGCGCGCTTGCACGCGGGTTGCGCGCGCGCCCTCGGGCGGCATCATGCGCGGGATGCCCACCCGTGCCCCCTCGCTCGTCGCCCTCGCCGCCCTCATCGCGCCGCTCGCGTGCGTCGCCGTCGCCGCTTGCGACGGCACGCCCGGCGAAGGCGAAGGAGAGGGAGAAGGAGAAGGCGAAGGAGAGGGAGAAGGCGAAGGCGAAGGAGAGGGAGAGGGCGAGCTCGGCTTCCCGCTGCGCACCCCGGGGACCGTGACCCTGCCCTGCGACCCCGGCGGCCTCCTCTGCGACGCCGACGGCACCGCCGAGGTCCCGCAGATCGACGTCGTGTGCACCTTCCGCCAGGGCAAGGACGCGGTGGTCTACGTGCAGGCGAACCCGACCTCGACGAGCCCGTTCGGCTTCGGCGTCTACGAGGACGTCGCCGGCTTCCTCCACGACAACGCCGACGACAGCACCGTCGACGTCCCCGCCGCCTACGACTACGGCAGCAACCACCACAACGACGTCTTCGACGTCACCATCGACGGCGACGTCTACCGCTACAACCACTCGAGCTTCGGCTTCGGCTTTCGCGCGTGCCAGGCGCCGGACTGCATCCAGAAGCTCGACGCCGGCGGCGCCGTCGTCGACGACGGCTGCACCGCCGACCGCACCATCCCCGAGGCCTGCGCCTACGTCACCGACGGCACGCTCCCGCCGCTCGAGGACACGTTCGCGAAGTGCGCCGGCGATCCGAACGGTCCGTGACCATGCGCGCCCTCGCCGCAGAGCTCGTCGTCGTCGTCGTCGTCGTCGTCCTCGCCCCCTCCCTCGCCTGCGTCCCCTCGCCCGCCCCCGCGGGCGCAGACGCCGGCCCCGTCGACGACGCCGGCCCCGACGCGCTGCAATACCTCCCGGCCATCGAGGACGCCTCCGACCTCGACGCGCTGCGCGGCGAGCAGGGCGACACCAAGTTCCTCGCGCAGGTCGAGGGCGCGCCCGTCACCGCGCCCATCGCCGACGCCTGCGAGTTCCAGAACACGGCGCTGTACCCGTTCCACCTGCCGTTCTTGAACGCGCAGCCGGGCGGCGAGGACATCAGCTTCGACGAGTACGTCGCGCGCGTCATCAAGCGCGACACGCGCGTGTGGTGGGGCGGCGAGGTCGTGTTGCTGCCGTCGACGCCGCACCCGCTCACGGGGGAGCCCGGCGTCCTCGCGTGGTCGCTGTACACCGAGGACAGCGCGGGCAACCGCCTCACCCTCGACGACGTCCGCGCCGGCGACGCCCGCCTCCTGCCGTGCATGCCCGGCTTTGCGGGGCAGCTCGCGTTCTCTCCGTCGGACAACGAGCAGCTCCAGACGGTCCGCGACGGCCAGGCCGCGCTCGCCGCCGACGGGATCGCCGTCCTGCTGCCGTAACGAGCAGTCGAGCCAACGAGGGAGTCATGCGTCGTACACGCGGCCGCGCCAGGCGATGCGGCGGCGCAGGCTCGCGCGCACGAGGACGACGGCGACGCCGGCGTACACCACGGGCAACACGAGCGCGGGCCACACGGGCGCGCCGGCGGTCCTGCGCACGAGCGCCTGCAGCCCCATGGTGACGACGGCGACGACGCAGGCGGCGAGCGCGAGCGGATCGGGGCTCGCCACGGCGATGCCCGCGACGAGCCACGGCACGAGGGAGGTGGCGAAGGCGAAGACGCCGACGACGCCGGCGGTCCGCCCGAGCAGCGCCGTGGCGTTCTTGCCGAAGCCGTCCGACAGCTCGGCGAACGAGGCGTACATCCTCGTCGACGCCCACGGGCGCAGGTCGGCGAGGCGGACGCGCTTGCCGCGCGACTTGAGCGCGCGCGCGAGGGCGACGTCCTCGAGGACGGTGCCGGACACCGCCGCCCAGCCGCCGGCGTCGTCGAGGGCGGCGGTTTTCACGAGGACGAGCTGGCCGTTCAGGAACGCGGTGGGGTCGACGTCGTCGTGGACGCGGCTCGGCGCGAAGCGCCCGGTGACCACGGAGATCAGCGCCGGCACGAACATCTGCTCGACGGCGCTCTCGCAGACGATGCGCGGCACGCCCGAGAGCGCGTCGGCGCCGCTTCGGTCCATCGCGCCGTTGAGCGCGGCGAGGGCGCCGGGCGCGAGCACGACGTCGGCGTCGAGGAAGAGCACGCGCTCCGGAAGCGTGCCGCCCTCGGCGGCGGCGCGGGCGCGGGCGTCGTCGACGGCGGCCTGCAGCGCGCGCGGCTTGCCGAACACCCCCGGGGGCGGCTCGTCCTCGAGGCGCAGCAGCCGCAGGCGTCCGGCGGCCTGGGCGGCGAGGGCCTCGACGACGGCGGCGGTGTCGTCGGTGGAGCGATCGTCGACGACGACGATCGCGGCGGGCGCGCTGTCGTCGGCGAGCAAAGCGCGGAGCGTGGGCCCGATGCGCGCGCCCTCGTTGCGCGCGGGGACGACGACGAGCAATCCCTCGGCTGCGCCGCCGGCTCGCTCGGCGAGCGGAGGGAGCTGCCGCGCGGGGGCGACCGGCGTCACAGGGCTCCCGGGGGCCACGCGCCACAACGCCGCGAGCTCCCGGCGGGCGACGACGAGCGCGCTGGCGACGAACGCCAGCGACAGCGCGGCGAGGGCGAGGGCGACGGCGCTCACCCGGGCAGGCTAGCGCGCGCGCCCGCGCTCGGGCGCCCGCCCGGCGGGGGACGAGCTGATCGGCGCGGCCGCTCCCTCCGGTCGCTGATCGCAGGCACGCGTGAGGACGGCGCCAAAAGCGCGCTTTCTCGACCCAGACGCCGGTGCTAATGCCGTCGTCATGTCGCGCGCGGCCGTCGCCCTTCTCCCCGTCCCCGTCGCCGCCGCTGTCGTGGCGTTCGCGGCCGGGTGCGCGGCGGACTTCCTGCCCGCGTCCGTGGTCATCAACCAGCGCGTCATCGCCGTCACGGCGGAGCCGCCGGAGGCGGTGCCCGGGCAGCAGGTCACGCTCACCCCCACCGTCGTCTCGCCCGACGGCGACCTCGCCGCTGGCGCCGGCTACGAGGCCACCTGGTGGCGCTGTCCGGACTCCGACAGCGACGCCCTGGGCGACTACGACCAGTGCACCAACCCCGCCGACAGAAAAGACATCGCGAGCGGCGCCCCCTACGTCGACACCGTCCCCGCAGACGTCTTCGGCCCGCTGCCGGACCCGAACGCCGCGCCGGACCCGTCGCAGACCGACCCGCTGCCGTCGGACAAGCTCCTCGGCGCCATCCTCGGCTACTGGCGCGTCGTCGGCTTCAACATGAGCGCCGCCGCCGGCGACGGCAAGCGCTCGGTGGACGCGTTCAAGCGCATCCCCGTGTACCTGCCCGTGCGCCTCGGCGACGTCGATGAGCGGCTGGCCGCGCTCGACTCCCACGTCGACGAAAACGGCGACGTCCTGCCGCCCAACCAGAACCCCACCGTGTCCGCGGTGCTCATCCACGAGGACAAGGTCGACGGCCCCACCAAGACCGAGCTGACCCACGGCAAGACGTACTTCTTCACGCCCGTCTTCGACGACGCCACCCTGGAGGACTACATCTCCCTCAAGGTCGACCTGTCGGGGCTCGACCTCTCGGACCCGGCGTCGCTCCAGGCCATCCCCGTCGACGACATGATCAAGCGCTTCCAGAAGGTGCAGCGCTGCGAGATCCCCACGTTCACGTGGTTCGTCACCCACGGGCGCGTCCGCCGGGACACCACGCTCGACGAGGGCGTCGTCAAGCGCGTGTTCGACGCGCGGGGCGTCGACTGTCCGCCCATCGAGGGCGATCCGCGCGCGCCCGAGGTGGAGTACACGCCGCCCACCGGCGCCGACGGCGACCCGCTGCCCGCCGACGGCGTGGTCCACGGCTGGGTGGTCATGCGCGACGGCCGCGGCGGCACCGCGGTGCGCTCCTTCGACTTCTCGGTGCAGTGATGGCCACGAAGGTGCTCGTCGTCGGCGCGGGAGCGCGTGAGCACGCCCTCGCCTGGCGGCTCGCCCGCGGCGCCGGCGACGCCGCCCTCGCCGACCGCGAGATCATCGTCGCGCCCGGCAACGCCGGCATCGCCCGCGAATTCCGCTGCGTGTCGACGTCGCTCGCGCCGGCGGCGCTCGTGAAGGTCGCGCGCGACGTCGGCGCGGACCTCGTCGTGGTGGGGCCCGAGCAGCCGCTCGTGGACGGCGTCGCCGACGCGCTCGCCGCCGCGAAGATCCCCTGCTTCGGCCCGTCGCGCGAGGCCGCGCGGCTCGAGGGCAGCAAGGCCTTCATGAAGGCCGTGTGCGTGCGCGCGGGCGTGAGCACGGCGTCGTCGGTGGCGACGGCGCAGCTCGACGACGCCCGCCGCTTCATCGACGAGCGCGCGCGCAGCGGCCGCGGCGTCGTGGTGAAGGCCGACGGCCTGTGCGCGGGCAAGGGCGTGGTGGTGTGCAAGACCGCCAAGGAGGCCGTGGAGGTCGCCCACGACATGCTCGGCGACGACGCCCGGCCGCCGCGCTTCGGCGACGCCAGCCGCAACATCGTCGTCGAGGACGTCCTGGGCGGCCAGGAGCTGAGCGTGTTCGGTCTGTGCGACGGCCACGACGCGCTGCTGTTCGGCGCGGCCCGTGATCACAAGCGCCTCAAGGACGGCGACGAGGGCCCGAACACCGGCGGCATGGGCGCCGTGGCGCCGCTCGACGAGCGCCACGGGGTGTCGGCGGAGCTGTACGACAAGATCCGGCGGCGCGTGTTCCTCCCCGTCCTCGACGAGATGCGCGCGCGCAACGCGCCCGTGCGCGGCCTCCTGTTCGCCGGGCTGATGGTGCACGACGACGAGCCGCGCGTGCTCGAGTTCAACGTGCGCTTCGGCGACCCGGAGACCGAGGCGCTCGTGATGGCGACGCCCGTGGACCTGCTGCCGCTCCTGCGCGCCTGCGCGGCCGGCGAGCGCCTGCCGCGCGTGGACCTGCGGGAGACGGCGCAGAAGGCCGCCGTCGTCGTCGTGGCGGCCGCGGGCTACCCGGAGGCGCCGGTGAAGGGCGCGGCCATCGAGGGGCTCGCCGCCGCCGACGCCCTCGCGGGCGTGAAGGTGTTCTGCGCCGGCGTCGCGAGGGACGGCGACCGGCTCGTGGCGGGCGGCGGCCGCGTGCTCGCCGTCGCGGGCCGCGGGGCCACCTTCGACGACGCCATCGGCCGCGCCTACGCCGGCGTCGACGCCATCCACATGACCGGCGCGCAGGTGCGGCGAGACATCGGCGCTTCCGTTCGTTGATCCACCTTGAGGAGGGGCAGATGCCGTCCATGGACATCGTGTCGAAGCCGAACTTGCACGAGGTGCAAAACGCGCTCGACCAGGCGCAAAAGGAGCTGAAGACCCGCTGGGACTTCAAGGGCACCGACGCGTCGGTGACCGAGGTCGAGGGTGGGTTCAAGCTCGAGGCCAACACCGAGGAAAAGGTGAAGCAGGTCGCGGACGTCCTCGAGGACAAGTTCGTGAAGCGCAAGCTCTCCGTGAAATTCCTCGACCGGCAGGATCCGCAGCCGTCGGGGGCGCGCTACACCATGACGGTGGCGCTGAAGAAGTCGCTCGACACCGACAACGCCAAGAAGATCGTGGCGATGATCAAAGAGAACAAGCAGTGGAAGGTGACGTCGTCCATCCAGGGCGACAAGAAGACCGGCGAGAGCAAGGTGCGCGTCGAGGGCAAGAGCATCGACGACCTGCAAGCCGTCCAGCAATTCCTCCGCGGGAAGGACCTCTCCGTCGCGCTCTCCTTCGAGAACTACCAGCGGTGAGGGGCGCCCCGGGGCGTTCGATGCCGTAGCGATGTACGCCGGGACACTCGATCCCGGTCACTGACGCCGGCTTCGGTTCTTCGGTACGGTGCGGGCCGGTGCTCTTCAACTCCTACGCGTTCCTGTTCGGCTTCCTGCCGATCGCCGTGGTCGCGTTCTTCACCCTCGGGCGCCTGCGCGCCGGGCGGGTGGCACTGCCGGCGCTCGTGCTGGCGTCGCTGGCGTTCTACGCGTACTGGGACTGGCGCAACCTCTTCATCCTCGCGCCGTCGCTGCTCGTCAACTTCGCCGTCGGCCGCTGGCTGACGCGCACGCACCTGCAGGGCGGCAAGGACGCCGACCCCGCCGTCGGCGGTCGCAAGATCGTCCTCGTCTGCGGGCTCATCTTCAACCTCGCGCTGCTCGGGTGCTTCAAGTACCTCGACTTCACCATCAACACCGTCGACTTCATCGGCGGACCTTTCGGGCTGCGCATCCCGCTGCAGCACCTGGTGTTGCCGCTCGGCATCTCGTTTTTCTCGTTCGAGCAGATCGCCTACGTCGTCGACGCCTACCGTGGCCAACCCCGCCAGTACGGCTTCGTCGAGTACTGCGTGTTCGTCACGTTCTTCCCGCACCTCATCGCGGGGCCGATCATCCAGCACAACGAGCTGATGGATCAGCTCAAGCCGTCGCTGTCCAAGCCGCGCGCGGAGAACGTCGCGCTCGGCATCTTCATCCTCGTCGTCGGCCTCTTCAAGAAGGTGGTCATCGCCGACTGGTGCATGCGCGTGGTGCCGGGCGTCTATGACCACGGGCCGCAGGCGATGACGGCGGTAGAGGCGTGGATCGGCACCATCGGCTACTCGCTGCAGCTCTACTTCGACTTCTCCGGATACAGCGACATGGCCATCGGCCTCGCGCGCATCTTCAACATCAAGCTCCCGCAGAACTTCAACTCGCCCTACAAGGCGCACAACCCCATCGAGTTCTGGCGTCGCTGGCACATGACGCTCTCGCGCTTCCTGCGGACCTATCTCTACATCCCGCTCGGCGGCAACCGCGGCACCCAGACGCGCCGCTACGTGAACCTCATGCTCACCATGCTCCTCGGCGGGCTCTGGCACGGCGCGGGGTGGGGCTTCGTCATCTGGGGCGGCCTCAACGGCGTGTACCTCGTCGCCAACAACCTGTTTCGCAAGTGGCGCAAGGCGCCCAAGGGCAACAACCCCGAGGGGCCGTGGTGGGTGATCGAGATCTCGGCCGCCGCCACGTTCTTCTTCATCATGCTGTCGCGCGTGTTCTTCCGTTCGCCGACGTTCACCACGGCGGGCTCGGTGTTCCTCGACCTCTTCGGCATGCACGGCGTCGGCCTCGATCAGCTCGCCGCCAACGCCGCCGTCCTCTTCGCCTTCGCCGCCCTCTACGTCTTCTGCCGCCACGCGCCCAACACGCAGCAGGTGCTCACCGAGCTCGAGCCCGTCTACGGCAAGGTGGAGCGGCCGTCGCGCATGCAGCTCAAGCTCAACCATTGGGTGGCCGTGGGCGTCGCCGGCATGGCCCTCGTGTCGATCATGAAGCTCACGCAGGTGAGCGAGTTCCTCTACTTTCAGTTCTGAGCGGCGTTACGACATTCACGGCGGGACGGCGCTCGTCGCTGACGACGACGTCGTGCCCCGCCGCGAATGTCTACGGCGCGCGCCTTCGCCGCCTTTCCCGCAGCGGGGCGACGGCCCGCGCCGTCGTCGCCGCTGTTGGGCGCCCCCCTGTGGGGCGCGTCGGAGGGCACCGGCATCGTCCACGGCGCCGGGTCCCTCCGACGCGGCCGCCTACGGTCGTCGACGCAGCATGCGCGGGTTTGTCGCCGCCGACGTCGCGCCCCGCGATGCGGTCGTCGACGCAGCCGGCGCCGCGCATGGCACGGCGCCGGGTTTGTCGCCGACGACGCCGGCCGGCCGCCGCGGCGATGCGGTCGTCGACGCAGCCGACGCCGCGCATGGCACGGCGCCGGGTTTGTCGCCGCCGACGACGTCGCGCCCCGCAGTGACCCTCGGCGAAACGACGGGGTGCCTGACGGCGATGTCCCCGGGGAAGCAACGGTGCCCCGAACGCGTTGCGCTCGCCGCCGCCAGGAGTAGGTTTCGCCGATGCTGAAGAGCCTGCTCGAGAAGTACGGCAACGACGTCGCCCTCTTGATGCTGCGCGTGGGGTTCGGCGGCTTCCTCGCCGTGAACCACGGCTGGACCAAGCTGATGACGTGGGGCCCCAAGCACCCCACGTTCGCCGATCCCCTCGGCGTGGGGCACCCGACGAGCATGGCGCTGGCCATCTTCGGCGAGCTCGTGTGCAGCATGCTCATCGTGCTCGGCCTGGGCACGCGGGTGGCGGCGGTGCCGGCGCTCATCACCATGCTGGTGGCCGCGCTCGGCGTGCACAAGGACTCGGTGTTCGGCGACGGCGAGCACGCGCTGTTGTACGGGGCGGCGTTCGTCGCGCTCATCCTCGCGGGCGGCGGAAGGTACTCGCTCGACCGCGTCGTCTCCGTGCGCTGGAAGGCCCCGTGACACCCGGCCGCGGCGGCTCGCCCGGCACCCGCGTCGGCAGCCCCGTCGTCGTTGCCACCGCCGCCGCGCTCGCCCTCCTCGCCGCCGCCGCCTGCCACAAGTCCCCGCCGGCGCCGCCCCCGGCCCCCGCGGACGCCGACGACGCGTCGCCGTACATCGCCGACCTCGTCCACCAGGAGGATGCGCTGCGCGCGGCCACCGACTGGGCCGCGTTCCCGTCGAGCGATCGCACCCTCGGCGCCGACCCCGTCGACGTCGCCGCGCTCCCGGGCGGCGGCTTCGTGGGCGTCCTGCGCGGCGCCGACGCCCTGGTGCGCCTCGACGACGACGGCCGGGAGCTCGCGCGCGTGCCCGCCCCGCGCGCCCCCCGCGCCGTGGCCGTCGACGGCGACGCCGTCGCGGTGGTGGGCGAGCTCGACGGGCGCGTCCTGCTCGCGAGCGCCGCTGCCCTCGGCGCACCGGCGGCCGCAGCCCGCGCGGGCGCGCCCCGCTTCGTGGCCGTTGCCGGCGTACGGGGCATGCGCGGCGTCGCCCTGGCGCGCGATCGTCATGGCGTGCGCCTGATCTACGTCGTCGACCTCGACGGCAACCTGCTGGTCCTCGACGGTGCGGGGCGCCGCGTGTGGCCGGGCGACGACAGGGCGGCGCCCGTGAACGTGGGACCGCGGGCGCTGTGGTTGAAGCGCGCCGGGGGCTTCCTCGTGTCGATGTCCGTGCTCGGCCACCAGCTCGTCGTCGTCCCCGTCGACGAGCGCGGCGTGCCCGACGGCGCGCGCGCGATGCGCGTGGACAACGACGGGCCCTTTTGGGGCTTCGACGCGCGTGTGGTCGGCGCCTCGCTGCTGGTCGCCGCGGGGCACGTCGAGGACCACCCGCTCGATCGCAGCGGCGGCAGCTTCGGCTACATCGACTCGTTCGTGAGCGTGTACCGCTTTCCCGCTGCGGCGGGCGCGAAGGCGGAGCGCCTCGTGCGCCTCAACGCCTCGGCCGCCGGCGTGGTGGTCCCCAAGGCCCTGGCGTTCCTCGACGACGACACCGTCGTGGCCCTCGGCGCCGGCAGCGGGCGGGGCATGCGCTTCCAGATCGATGGTTCGACGGCTATCGAAGTCACTACCGATGACGGCGCGCGCGCCCGCGAGGCGCGCGCGACGACGGCCGTCGCGGCGCTGCCGGGCATCGTCGCCGTCGCGGTCGCCGGCGGTCGCGCGCTCGCCGCGGATCGGCTGCTCGATGCCTGGGTGGTCCTCCCCCTCGACGGCGGCGCCCCGCGCGCGGTGCCGGTGCCGGCGCCGCCGGGGGCGCCCGCGCGCTCGACCGCGTCGAAGCTCGGGGAGGCGCTGGCCTTCACCACGCTGATGGCCCCGCGGCAGAAGAGCGACGGGGAGCTGTCGCGCTTCACGTGCGAGACGTGTCACTTCGAGGGCGGCGGCGACGGCCGCGTGCACTCCACCGGCCGCGGCGACGTGAAGGCCAGCACGCGCTTCATCCAGGGGCTGTTCAACAACAAGCCGCTGTTCACGCGCGCCCTCGACGAGAACCTCTCCGAGATGGTGCACGCGGAGTTCCGCGTGGCCAACGCCAGGAGCGAGCTCGACCCGTGGTTCGCCGTCACGCCCGCCGACGCGCCGTGGCTGTCGCTCCTCGGGGTGCGCGGCAAGGTCGAGCCCGTCGAGCTCCGGCGCGCGCTCGTCTCGTTCTTCCACGACTTCACCCCGCGCGAAAACGCCGCCGTCGTCGGCCGCACGGCGTTCACCGCCGAGGAGCGCCGCGGCGCTGAGGTGTTCCGCGCCCGCTGCGCGTCGTGCCACACGCCCCGGCTCGTCGGCGACGACCCGCGCACCGCCCAGCCCTTCGATCGTTGGGAGCGCCTCATCCTCTCGGACAACGGCCCGCTCGTGTGGTCCGGCGACGGCCGCAAAAAGACCGGCATCGAGCCCTACGTGCACGAGGACGGCGCGCGGCCGTCGTCCCTGCGGCGGGTCTCGCGCAAGCTCCCGTACTTCACCAACGGCTCGTCCCGGGCCCTCGCCGACGTCGTCGCCCGCGCGCGCTTCTCGGGTTCAACGTTCATGCATTCATCGAAGCGAAGCGATCTCGCGGCGCTCCCGCCGGCAGATCAGCGGGCGCTCGTCGCGTTCCTCGAGCTGCTCTGACGGCGCCGTCGAGGACGGTGCTCGGCGAACACCGGCGCTCGACCTGGGCTGCTCCGGCTGCTCGTGCGCTGGGCAAGCGCGTGCTCGAGGAGGTGACGTCATGAAGGGATCGATGCCTCGTCGCCAAGGTCACGAGCACGTGCATGGTGCTGCGCGGCGACGACGCACGCGTGCGCTGAGGCAGATCGCGAGGCGCCCTTGTGCGACGAGCGCCGCGTGGCGGATCGTCGGGCGTGGACCCGTTCGACCTGGATACGTGGCCGCCGAAGGCGGTGAAGATCGCGGCCGCGGTGATGGGCGGCCTCGGGCTGTTGATGATGCTGTCGCTGCTCGCGGTTCCCCACATCGGCCCTGTGCCGGTGCTCGCTATCTTCGGGGCGCTCACCGCCGTCGTCACCATCGCGGACATCGCGTGGGTCGCGCGTGCGTTGCGGCGGCGGCGCGCGCGGCGGCGGCTCGAGCGCGCCGGCGCCCCGTCGCTGCCGGCGCCGGCGCCGAGCGGCCGTTGCCTCCGTTGCGAGGCGCCGCTCGGCGACGCGCGCGGGTCGTACGACGCGCGCGCGTGCCCGAGCGGCCACGGCGCGCTCGTGTCACCGCCCGCCAGCGAGCGGCTCCTCGAGGCGCTGCCCGCCGTCGACCTCGACGAGGCGCGCGCGGCCGGCTCGCGCCGCACCCGCCGCCGGCGCCGCGAGCCGGCGTGCCCGGCGTGCGCCGGCGCGATGCGCGCAGTGCGGCTGCGCGGCGCCGGCGCGCGCGACGTCGACGTCGAGCTCTGCGGCGCGTGCGGCGCCATCTGGCTCGACGCGGGAGAGCTCGACGCGCTCCTGCCGGGGAGCTCGTAGAGCGCCGGCGAGGGGAGCGCCGTCGCGGGCTCGCGCGGGCGCTGCGTCGTCGTCAGCGTCGCCGGGGATGTCGGAGCGAAGCGGCGCTCAGCCACGAGCGGAGCGGGCGAGCGTCGTCGGCGCCGAGGGCGGCGAGCCGGCGCGGGAGCGCGCGCAGCGCGCGGGTGGGGGGCGGCGCGGGGCCCGTCGCGCGCTCGCAGTAGAAGGTGCGGCAGCCGAGCGGGCGCGCGGCGTACACGAGGCAGCGGCCCTCGGGCGACAAAAACGGGCAGCGCTCGTCGTCGTCGTCGGGGACGCGCGGCAGCCGGCGTCCCGTGCGCTTCACTTCGTCGACGACGAGCTCCCACTCCACGGGCGTGAGCCAGGGCTCGCGCCCGGTGACGGCGAAGCGGCAGCAGTCCGTCGACGCGTCGCAGGACCAACCGTCGAGGGCGTCGTCGGCCTCGCGCAGGATGGCGAGGGCCGCGCGCCTGCGCGCGCCGGCCGCGCCCATCGACGCGCGCGGCTTCATCGGCGCGTCCGGCGCGTCACGGAGGGCAGCTGCACTGGCACGTGCACTGCGACATCTGTCCGGGCGGCGTGCCCGCGGGGCACTGACAGGTGCAATTGCACGTCTTCATCCCCGGCGCGGGCGCGGCGGCGGGCACGGGCGCGGGCGCGGCGGCGACGGGCGCGGCGGCGACGGGCGCGGGCGCGGCGGCGACGGGAGCCGCGGCCGCGGGAGCGGCGCCGGCGCCGACCATGATCGGCGTGATGTAGGCGAGGAGCGAGTCGTAGTCGGCCGCGGGGACGTTGTGGCGTCCGCCCACCGAGGACTTCTTCAAGGGGCCGGGCGGCGTTTTTCCCGCCAGCGCCGGGCCCGCGCCCTGGCCGCCGCCGGGGTGGCAGACGTTGCACTTCGCTTGAAAGTAGGCGGCGCCTTTCGCCGGATTCGGGAGGCCCACCGCGGCCACGGCCCGTCGCGCACGCGTCGGCGACGACGACAGCGACGCAGGCACACAAAAGGACCGAGAGGACGGCAGCGACGGAGCGAGGGGACACGGAGGGACCTCCAAGGTGTGGCGGGCGGACGACCCCGTCCGCCGAAACCGACGCTACCGCGTCGGGCGGGGTACAGTCCCGTCGTCATGCGCGAGCACGCCGTCCCCGCGGGCCCTGTGGCAGTGGGCCCCTTCGAGCTCGAGCGCCCCATCGGGCGCGGCGGGATGGCGGAGGTGTGGCTCGGGGTCCACCGCGCGCAGCAGCACAAGGTGGCGGTCAAGATCCTCACGGGCGAGCGCGCGCGCGAAGACGCGTTCATCCGCGCGCTGCGCAACGAGATCCACAACGTCGCGCGGCTGCATCACCCGGGCATCATCCTGCTCTTCGACACGGGCGAGGTGGACGAGGAGGCCGAGCGCACCACCGCCGGCCGCTTCGTCGCCGGCAGCCCCTGGTTCGCCATGGAGCTCGCGAGCCACGGCTCGCTGTCGCCGCGGCGCCTCCCGCTGCCGTGGTCCACCACGCGCATGCTGCTGCTCTCGCTCCTCGACGCGCTCGCCCACGCCCACGCCCGCGGCGTCATCCACAGGGACCTCAAGCCCGGCAACATCCTCCTGTGCGCGCCCGACGATCCGCGCCCGGGCCTGAAGCTCACCGACTTCGGCATCGCGCAGCCCATCGGCGAGCACATCGACGGCGAGGCGGAGCAGGGGCGCCTGTCGGGGACGCCGCGCTACATGGCGCCCGAGCAGTTCCAGGCCAGGTGGCGCGACTTCGGCCCGTGGACCGACCTCTACGCGCTCGGCTGCATCGCCTACCAGCTCGCCACCGGCAAAGCGCCGTTCTCCGGGGATGCGCTCCGGCTGGCCATCGCCCACTGCCACGATCCGCCGGAGCCGCCGAGCGCGCACATGAAGAACAAGTCGCTCGCCGACGGGTACCCCGACGGCTACGACGCGTGGGTGCTGCGGCTCCTCGAGAAGGAGCCCGGGCGTCGCTTCGCGTGCGCCGCCGACGCCGCCTGGGCGCTCCTGCCGCTCAGCGTCCCGGGCGCCGAGGAGGAAAACACGGTGACCGCGGGCTGGGAGGAAGCGCTGCGCTCCCTCAAGCCGCTCACCGTCGAGCCGTCGGACATGAGCGGCGCGCCCACGGTGCTGCGCACGTCGCTCACCGGCGAGATCGTCGACGGCTCGGCGCAGGACCCGCACGAGGAGATGTCGCAGTCGGTCATCAGCGCGGCCATCGCGCGCACCGAGCAGACCAACGTCAACACCGTCCTCGATCGCAAGACCTCGCCGGCGGCCAAGAGGCCGGACGCCACGGACCACGCGAAGCCGCAGCAGGGCCGCTTTGCGTCGATGTCGTCGGAGAACGAGAGCACCGCGGGCGTCACGCGCGACCTCCCGCCGGAGATGGTCAGCGACGACGATCTCTTCCCGAAGATCGCGCCCGAGAAGCCTCGTCGCCGGCGGGGCACCAAGGTCGTGCCGCCGCCGGTGCCCGAGTCCACGCTCAGCGGGCCCACCACGCCCGTCACGCACGGCACGCGCGCGCCCGCCCCCGACCCCGTCGGCGTCGACACCACCTTCGCGGCCAACGTGCCGTGGACGGAGCTGCAGGCGATGGCGCCGGCGGAGAGCATGCCCACGCGCACGGGCCGCGCGCCCGACGTCGCCGGGCGAAGGAAGGCCGACACCGTCGACGAGAGCTTGCTCGCGCCGCGCGCGCCGCCACCGATGCCACCCACGTGGCGGCGGCCCGGGCCCCAGGCGCCGGTGCGCCACCTGCTCGGCGCGGGGCAGGGGCTCTACGGCTTGCGCCAGATCCCCCTCGTCGATCGCGACGGCGAGCGCGACCTGCTGTGGGACACGCTGCGCACGGTGCACGACGGCACCGGCGCGCGCGCGATCGTCCTGCGCGGGCCCGCGGGCATCGGCAAGTCGCGCCTCGCCGAGTGGCTCGTCGAGAGGGCGGCCGAGGTGGGCGCGGCGGTGGCGCTGCGCGCGGGGCACGGCCCCGGCGGCGGTCCGCTCGACGGCCTGGCCGGCCTCGTCGCCATCCACGCGCGCACCATCGGCTTGTCGCGCCGCGGCCTGCAGCGCCGCTTGATCGAGGTCGTGCGCCGCCAGGGCATCGGCGGCGTCGAGGAGGCGCTGGCGCTCGCAGAGCTCCTGAACCCCGCGCGCGACGACTTCGCTTCGCGGCGCTCGAGCGGTGTACGCCCGCTGCCGCCGCCGCCGAGCATGCCGCCGACGCCGAGCGGGCGGCCGGACGACGACGGCCCCGGCGACGGCATCGTGCGCGACGCCAACGACGCCACCGCCGACTTCTCCGTGGCTCAGGTGGAGGCGTCCGACGAGTCCGAGCGCGTCCGCCTCGACAGCGCGCGCGAGCGGCACTCGGTGTGCTTGCGCTATCTCGTGCGCGTCGCGCGCGAGCGGCCGGTGGTGGCGTGGCTCGACGACGTGCAATGGGGCGGCGACGCCATCGCCTTCGCCCGCGCCGTCCTCGACGACGAGCTCGGCCGCCTCGCGCCGATCCTCCTGGTGCTGTCGGCGAGCGAGGAGGGCCTCGGCGAGCGGCCCATCGAGGCGGGCGCGCTCGACGAGCTCTGCCGGAACCCGCGCACGGTGCAGCTCTCGTTGCCGCACCTGCCCACGCGCGATCACCGCGCGCTCGTCGAGGAATTGCTCGGCCTCGAGCAGGGCCTCGCCGGCGCCGTCGCCGCCAGGAGCGCGGGCAACCCGTTGTTCGCGGTGCAGCTCGTCGGTGACTTCGTCCAGCGCGGCGTTCTCGAGATCACGCCTGACGGCTTCGCGCTCAAGAAGGGCGAGCCCGCGGCGCTGCCCGACAATCTCCACGAGGTGTGGAGCGAGCGCGTGCGCCGCGTGTTCGCAAAGACGCCGCCGGACTCGCAGCGCGCCCTCGAGCTCGGCGCCGTGCTCGGCAGCAACGGCGACGACGGCGAGTGGCAGGCGATGTGCGAGACGGCGGGCGTGGACCTGCCCGCGGAGCTCGTCGACGAGCTCCTGCGCGCGCGCCTGGTGGTCCCCGACGACGCCGGCCTCCGCTTCGCCCACGCCATGCTGCGCGAGAGCGTGCTGCGGGTGGCGGAGGAGGGCGGGCGGCTCGAGAGCCATCACCGCACCGCGGCCAAGATGCTGCGCAAGCGCTACGGCGATCGCCGCCGCGGCGTCGCGGAGCGCATCGGGCGGCACCTGGTGTCCGCCGGTGACGTCGAGGAGGCGCTGCCGTGGCTGCTGCGCGCGGCGGAGGAGGCGGCGGTGTCGGCGGGGTACCCGCAGGCGCACATGCTGCTCGCCGAGCGTGACGCCGCCATCGACGCCCTGGGCCTCCCCGAGGAAGACGCGCGCCGCGCCGAGGGCTGGGCGCTGAAGGCGAGCTTCCTCGTCGACGAGGGCAAGCTCGACGAGGCGCGCATGTGGGCGGGCCTGGTGTTGCGCTACGCCGGCGAGGACGAGCACGCGCCGCTCATCCCGGGCGCGTCGCGCGTCTGCGCGCAGTGCGCGCTGCAGCAGGCGCGCTGGGACGAGGCCGAGAGGCACTTCACGCACGCACGCGACGCCGCCGTCGCCGTCAACGACGTCGACATGATCGTGCGCTCCACGGTGGGCCTCGCCGACATCGCCTACTACCGCGGCCACCTCGACGAGAGCGCGGGGCTGTTGGCGCAGGCGCTGGCGCTGTGCCAGGAGGAGGGCGACGAGGGCGGCATGGCGTACTGCCTGTGGAACCTCGCGTACGTGTCCATCTGGCGCGGCGACGCCGACGAGGCGCGCGAGCTGCTCCTGCGGCAGCAGAAGCTCGCGCGGCGCACCGGTCACCGCTCGATGATCGCCAACGGAAAGAACGCCCTCGGCGACCTCGAGCGCTTCTCCGGGCACTACGACGACGCAGACGCCCGCTACGACGACGCCTTGCGCCTGCTCGAGGCCATCGGCTCGGGGAAGCGGCGCACCGTTCGCTTGAACATGGCTATGAACGCCGTGGCGCGCGGGAACCTCGCTCGGGCGCGCGCGCTCGCCGACGACCTCCTCGCCGCCGCGCCCAGGCTCGATCCCGGCATCGCCTCCTTGTGCCACGGCGTGCTCGCCGCGTGTGCCGCGCATGACCGCAACTGGAAGTCCTTCGACGAGCACATCGCCGTGCTGGCCGCGTCCAAGCCCGAGCGCGACCTCGTCGACGCCGACGGCGCCATGCTCTTCGAGATCATCGGCGACCACGCGCGTGCCCAGGAGGACGACGCGCGCGCCGCCGACGCGTACGAGCACGCGCTCGAGCTGTGGAGCGTGCTCGGTCGGAAGGACCGCGTCTCGGGCGTGCAGAACGCGCTCGGCAAGCTCGGCACCGTGCGAACCCTGCGCCGCCGCGGGCACTAGAGAGTTGAACCGCAAAACAAATGGGTCGGCCAAGCACTCGGCGCGAAGCGCCGCCCGCACCCGGCAAAGGGGGCTTGTCCGCGCTGTGCTCCCTGGCCATGGTCCGGCCGAAAGGACCGACGATGACCGACACGCAAGATCCCGCCCCCTCGACGGGCGCCGCCGGCAAAGGCGCGCTCGACTTCGCCGGCGTGCTCGAGGCCATCAAGCCGCACGCCGTCCGCCGCCTGGCCGTCGCCGTCGGCCAGGACGACGCCGTGCTCGACGCCGTGGCGCGCGCGCGCCGCGAAAACGTCGCCGAGGCCGTGCTCGTCGGTGACGAGGGCCTCATCAAGGAAGTGGCCGCGCGCGTCGGCGCCGACCTCACGGGCATCGAGATCGAGCACGAGCCCGATCAGGTGAACGCCGCCCTGCGCGCCGTGGAGCTCGTGAGCAGCGGCGCCTGTCACATCGTCATGAAGGGCAAGATTCATACGGACGACTTCCTGCGCGCCGTCCTCGACAAGGAGGTCGGCCTGCGCGGAAAGCGCCTCCTCTCGCACTGCTTCATCCTCGAGGTGGAGCGGCCGCACCGGCACCTCTTGTTCGTCACCGACGGCGCCATGAACATCGCGCCCAACTTCGAGCAGAAGGCGCAGATCGCCACCAACGCCATCGCGCTCGCGCGCCTGTTCGGCATCGATCAGCCCAAGGTGGCGGCGCTCGCCGGCGTGGAGCTCGTGAACCCCAAGATGCCCGCCACGCAGGACGCGGCGGTGCTCGCCCTCATGAGCTACCGCGGCCAGTTCGAGGCCGGCATCGTCGAGGGGCCGCTGGCGCTCGACCTCGCCGTGTCCGAGGAGGCTGCGCGCGTGAAGGGGGTGAACAACCCCGTGGCAGGCAAGGCGGACATCCTGCTCGTGCCCTCCCTCGAGTGCGGCAACATCCTCGTCAAGACGTTCTCGCACCTCGCCGGCGGCCGCACCGCGGGTCTGGTGCTCGGCGCGCGGGCGCCCGTGGTATTGACGTCGCGCGCGGACTCCGCGGAGTCGAAGTTCCTCTCCATCGCCTGCGCCGTGTACGCCGCCAACATGGCGGCCGTGCGTGTGAAGGTCGGCAAGGTGAAGTAGCTCTTCGGGGGCGAGATGGTCGTCAGGAGAAACGTCGTCGTCGTGAACTGCGGCTCATCGAGCGTGAAGCTCGACGTGTTCGTGCTGCCCAGCGAGGACAACCCGCTCTCGGTGCAGGTGGACCGCGTCGGCACGCCGGGCTCCGCGCTGCGGGTGAACCGCACCGAAGACCAGAGCGAGTCGCGCCCCGTGGAGGCCCCGGACACGGCGGCCGCCGTGGGCCTCGTCCTCGACGTGGTGGCCGCCGCCGGCTTCTCCGTCGACGTCGTCGGCCACCGCGTGGTGCATGGCGGCGAGCGCTTCTCCGACAGCGTCGTCGTCGACGAAGACGTGCTCGCCGCCATCAAGCGCTGTGTGCCGCTGGCGCCGCTGCACAACCCCGCCAACCTCGCCGGCATCCACGTGGCGCGCGCGCGGCTGCCTAGCGTGCCGCACGTGGCCGTCTTCGACACCGCGTTTCACCAGACGCTGGCGCCGGACGCCTACCTGTATGCGCTGCCGCGGGCGCTCCATGACGATGACGGCGTGCGCCGCTACGGCTTCCACGGCACCTCGCACCGCTACGTCGCGGAGCGCGCCGCCGCCTTCTTCGGTCGCGCGCTCACCACCCTTCGGCTGGTCACGCTTCACCTCGGCAACGGCTGCTCCGCGGCGGCCATCGACGGCGGAAAGAGCGTGGACACGTCCATGGGCATGACGCCGCTCGAGGGGCTGGTGATGGGGACGCGCAGCGGCGACGTCGACGCCGCCGTGGTGCTCCGCATCGCCCGCGACCAGGGCATCGACGCCGCGGAGACCACGCTCAACAAGCAGAGCGGCTTGCTCGGGGTGTCCAGGCGGAGCAACGACATGCGCGATCTGGAGAAGGCCGCGGCCGAGGGCGACGCCGACGCCGACCTCGCCATCCGCGTCTTCAGCCGCCGCGCCAAGAAGTACGTGGGCGCGTTCGCCGCCGTGCTCGGCGGCGTCGACGGCGTCGTCTTCACCGGCGGGATCGGCGAGAACTCGGCGCGCGTGCGCCGCGAGATCTGCGACGGCCTCGGCGTCATCGGCGCGCTCCTCGACGACCGGAAGAACGAGCGCAGCGAGCGCGGCGAGCGTGATCTCGCCTCCATGGACTCGCGCGTGCGCATCCTCGTCATTCCCACCGACGAAGAGCGGGCCATCGCCCGCGACGCCCTCCGCCTCGCGGGCTTGTGACCCGGGCCGCGCCGTCCGCGCGCCCGGGCATCGGGCTCACCTTCGAGATCGAGATCCCGGACACGGACCTCGCGGCGGTGAACGGCGCGGTGGACCTCGTGGAGAACGACATCCGCGGCACGGTGACCATCGACGGCGACGTCGTCGAGGTCGGCGGCGCGTTGAACCCCGACTACGACCGCGAGGCGCTCGACGCGAGCTGGGCTTGCAACCAGCCCGCCGCCACCGGCTGCTCCTCGAGCGGCGTGCCCGCGCCCGTCGCCGCCGCTGCGGCGCTCGCGCTCGGCCTCGCGCGTCGCCGGCGGCGCTCGCGGCCTACGCGCGTCGCCGCCCCGCGCCGCGCGGGGAGCTGAGCTTCACCAGAGGTTGCCGGGCCCGCCGGGCGCGTAGTTCTTGTCGTAGAACTTCCGGTACGCGCCGCCGTAGTAGTCACGGTAGTTGGTGCCGGCGGGCTGGCCCGACGGCCGCAAGTGCGCGTAGCGCTCGACGAGCGCGTCGTGCGAAGGGAACGGCTTGGCGGTGTCCACGCCGGCGACGCCGATGTCGTTCCCGGTCTTGCTCAGCACCTCGTCGCGGATCTTCTTGTTGATCTCGGTGGCGTGGGCTTCGTCGCCGAGGTTGCGGTTGGTGTTGGCGGCGACATAGTTGCGCTCGCGCCAGGCCTCGATGGTCCGGTCCGACTTCCCGGGGTTGTCGCCGAGGCCGGGCTTCACCAAACCGGGGGCACCGCTGCGCGCGTAGTCGAAGTGACCGAGCTCATGGGCGATGGTCTCCTTGTGATCCGCCTCCGAGGTCGCGGTCCCGTGGCTGCGGGTCATGATTGCGATCTGCGGCGGGTGACCGTCCTTGAAGAAACCGCTGTCCCCACCGTCGGTGAGCTTGCCGCCCTCGGCGCGGAACCTGGCGAGGAGCGCCTTGGCCGTCGGGGAGTCCGCGGCGAGCTTGTCGGCGGTGGCGTTGAACTTCTTCTCGAGCGCCGCCTGTCGCGCGGCCGCCGTGTTGGGCGCCGCCGTCACCGCCGCCCCGGACGACGGGCCGGTCGCGGCGGAGGGGCTCGGCGCGGCCGGCATCGCCGGGTCCGTCGACGACGGCGCCCGGGCGGCGAATTGCCGGAAGCGTTGCCCCGCCGCCTGCTGGACCGAGGCGGTTGCCTGCACGTTCGCGGGATCGAGCGGGGGCTTCTGGCTCGGTTGCTGCGCGAGCTGCTGGCCGACCGCTTGCGACGCCGCGGTGTCGTTCACCTTGGGCGGCGGCGGGGGCGGCGGCGGCGGCGGCTTCTGCGGGGAGATCTCGTCTGCCATGTGTGCTCCAGGGGACGGTGAGGTTGTCGGCATACAGGTTCCGCCGCGCACCTCGGTCGCCGCGTGGATGCGAGCGCGGCGCACAGGAGCGCCGGCGCCGCGCGGGCATCGGTCGAACGTCCCCCCGCCCGGGGTAGGCTGCGCCGTGCCCGCGAAAGAGCCGCTCACGCGCACGACCAAGCTCATCGCCGCCGTCGCCGTCGGCGTCTTCGCGCTCGCGCTGATCGCCGCCGCGCTGGTGGTCCTGTCGCTGATCCCCACGGACACCGCGCGGCTCGCCCGGCAGGCGCCGCCGTTTTCCACGGGCGCGGTGAAGGCGGCGCCGGGGTGTCCGCTCACGGAGATCGTCGCCCGAGCGCGAGCTGCGCGGTGGTGACGCCCTCTTGCTCGGCGAGCTCGGCGACGGCGTCCACCAGACGCAGGTTCTTCGCGAAGTTCTCGCCCTGAAAGCGCGGCGAGTGACGGCGGTAGTCGTCTTCCGGGATGTCCTCGTAGCGGCGGATGGCGCCGGACAGGAAGCCGCGACCGAGGGGGCTGTAGGCGACGAAGCCGATGCCGAGCTCCCGGCACGTGGCGAGCACGCCGTCCTCGGGGTCGCGCGTCCACAGCGAGTACTCCGACTGCAGCGCCGCGATGGGGTCGCTTCCGTCTGTTTTGTCCCAGGTCGCCACGTTCGCGGCCTCCCGGCGACAGCGGCGCCGCGCGCGCCGTAAGGTGACCGCGCGCCATGTTTGTCCCGGCCCTCCTGGTCGCTGCCGCTGCACCGCAGACGCCGACGCCGTTTCCTCGCGATGTCGTGGTGCCGACGCCCACCGAGGCCATCGGCCTCGGTGAGATCTACGCCGTGCGCGGCGGCAAGCTGTGGATGAAGCGGGCGGCGGGCTCCTGGGAGCTCTATGGCGGCACGGGCGCTCCGCCAGGGACGGATCACCCCGTCATCGCCGTCTTTGCCGATGAGGACGAGCACTTCACGGTGGTCACCGACGACCTGCTGATGCACCACCACGAAAATGGCGCGTGGGACTCCCTTTGGGGCCTGCCGTCGCTGCCGCCGGTGCGCGGCCCGCTCGCCTTGCCGTTCGCCACCGCGTCGCTGCGGCCGGGGCGCGCGGCGTACAGCATGCGCCAGAAGAACGTGCTGTTCTACGAGGACCGAAACGGTGCCCAGTTCTTCTGGGGCGACGCCGGCACCACGTCGCTGTTCGTGCTCACGGACGACGGGCGCCGCATCCTGTTCGGCGATCCGTGGTTGCCGCCGGACTTCTCGCGCGAGATCTGCGCGCCCGAGCGCGGCGGCTTTGTCATGGCGTCGGTGGCGGCCAGCGCGTCCATGCTCTTCGTCATCGGCGTCGACGGCTCGATGTTCACCCGCTTCGAGGACTACGACCACGACGGCGGCACGCCGCTGTTTTCATACGACTACCGCCCCGAGCGCTCCGCGCGGCCGCCGCCCGTCGGGCGCGCGGGCACCGACCCGCTCTCGGCGGCGCAGACGCGCGGGCTCCCCGCCGACGACTGGCACGCGCAGCCCCCGGTCGCGCTCTCGGGGAAGGCGCGGCTGAGCCGGAACATCGCCATCGTGCAGACCGGCAGGGGCAACGCCGCGCGCGAGCTGCGCGTCGCCGGCGACGACGCCGACGGCCGCCGCGGCGTGTACGCAAAGCCGCTCGACGCGGCGCGATGGACGTTTCGCCCCGCGGGCGACGGCGCCCTCGACGCGGGGCTCGACGTCGCGGCCGGCGCCTGGCTCGATCCGCGCGCGCAGGCGCACGCGGCGGCGCCGTCGGTCTCGTACGGCGGCTTCCTGCGCATGGCGTCGTCCTCGGTGAGCGGCGCCCGGCGTGCGCGCGGGAAGATCCGCGCGTACGGCGTCACCGACGACTTTGCCTTTCACTGCTCACCGTTTCACCTCACGCTCGACGTCGGCGGCGTCGACGTGCCGCTGCTGGTGCACGCGGTGGACGCGTGGACGCTCTTTTCCGAGAGAGATCCCGTCGACGACGACACCGCCGGCAAGCGCTACAAGATCACGCTCTTCCTCGACGAGCCCGCCGGCGCGGCGCCGCTCCCCGCGGAGACCCGCGCGGCGCTCGATGATCTGTTTCGCGGCGCCCTCGGCCGGCCCTTCGCCTTCGCCGGCGTGGCCAACCAGCACGAGCTGGTCATCGTGCCGGTGAGCTATCCCCTCGACGTGGCCCGCGCGCGTTGGTCCCTGGTGATGCGCTCGAACCCGGCGGAGCGGGCGCTCGCCGTGGTGCCGCTCCACCCCGCGTCGCACCTCGCCGCGCGCATCCTCGCGGCCGGCGGCGCCGGCGCCGGCGCGACGCTCGCCGACGTCCGCCGCGACGGGAGCGGGTGCCGCCCCGCCGTGCACGCGCGCGCCGCGCGGGCGCTCGTCGCCGTGCGCGCCGCCCGCGACGAGGCCGAGCGCCGCTTGCTGCTGTCCCGCGCGCTCGAGGCCGCGCTGCCGTCGGGCACCGCCGTCGTCGACGTCGGCACCGTCGTCACGTCGCTGCGCTTCACGTGGCCGCTCACCGGTTGGCTCGACAGCCTCGAGCTGCACCTGCCCGCGGTGCTGGGCGCGCCCGTGCTCGCGTACGAGCGCTTCGTCGACGGCTCGCGCGCGGACTTCGACGCCACCGAGCACGCGCTCGCCGCGTGCGCGGGAGCTGCGTCGTGAGCGCCCCCGCCGCGAGCCAAGGCGCCCGAGCGCGGCTGCCAGACCGCTTCGCGGGCCTCCTCGGCGGCGCGTTCGACGACGAGGCCCGCGCCGCGTTCGGCCGCAGCGTCATCGACAGCAACAACGTCCGCCTGCGGGTGCTCTTGCCCCTGATGGCGGTGGTGCATGTGGCGCACACGCTGCTCTATTGGGTGTCACCCGCCGAGCGCGCCACGCTCGCGCCCACCGTCGCCCTCTGGCGCGACGGCGTGGTGACGGCGCACCTCGCCACGCTCGTGCTCAACCTGGCGCTGGCGGCGCTGGCGTGGCTGCGCCCGCGGGCGAGCTCCGCGTGGCTGTACGGCCCTGCCGCCGCCACGCTGTATCTGGTCCACGGCGCGGCCTGCTCGGGCGTAGACCAGCTCGTGGTCATGAACGTCACGGCGTTCACGGGTTACGCGTTCGGCATCGCCGTGATCATCGCGCTCACGCCGTGGCAGACGGTGGTGTGCTACGGCATCGGCCTGGTGAGCGTCGTCGGCGCCGTCGGCGCGCTTCAGCCCGACGTCAACATGCGCACGTCGGCGTTGGCCAACGCCGTGTCGCTCTCCGTGGCCGGCGTGGGCCTTGCCGTCATCCTGCACGGCAACCGCCGCCGCGACTTCGCGCAGCGCCGCACCATCGATCGCCAGCGCCAGGAGCTGCAGTCGTTGAACGCGGTCCTCGAGCGGCGCGTGCGGGAGCAGGTGGCCGAGATCGTCCAGCGCGCCGACGAGGTCGACGCGTTGAACACGCAGTTGCAGGCGCGCGTGCGCGATCGCTCGAACGAGCTGTCGCTGGCGCTCGCCCAGCTCGCCTCGCAGCGCGAGGCCGACGGTACGCTCAAGCCGGGCACGCTCCTCGCCGAGCGCTTCGAGATCGTGGAGCTGCTCGGGCAGGGCGGCATGGGCGCGGTCTACGCGGGCGTCGACAGGACCACGAGCGCGCGCGTGGCCGTCAAGGTCATCCAGGCCGCGTCGGCGCGACAGCTCGACGCCTTGCATCGCTTCCTCCTCGAGGCGCGCTCCGCTGCCACCATCGCGCACGCGGCGGTGGTGCGGGTGCTCCACGTCGACATCTCCGACGATGGCCTGCTGTTCCAGGTGCAAGAGCTCGTCGACGGCGAGACGCTCGAGGGCTGGCTGCGCCGCAAGGAGGCGGTGCCCGCGGGTGTCGTCGCGCGGGTCGGCGCCGTGCTGTGCGAGGCGCTGGCGGCGGCGCATGAAGCGGGCGTCATCCATCGCGACGTCAAGCCGAGCAACGTGATGCTGACGTCGGCGGCGCCGCACGTGAAGCTCCTCGACTTCGGCATCGCCAAGCTCTCGGAGCGTCACGACACCAGGGACACGGAGCGCACGGGGACCGGCTTCTTCCTCGGGACGCCCGCGTACATGGCCCCGGAGCAGAAGGAGGGCGCCGCCGACGTCACCGACCGCGCCGACGTCTACGCCGTCGGCGTCGTGCTCTTCCGCATGCTCACGCGGCGGCTGCCCACGGAGAAGGAGACCGCGCGCGCGCGCGGCGGCGAGCCTGACACGGCGCCTGACCAGACGGGCCTCGCGGGGCTCGTCGACGCCAAGGTCGCGCACGTCGTCGGCGCTTGCCTCACCCTCGACCCCGCGGCGCGCCCGAGCGCCCGGGTCCTGGCCGCGGAGCTCGCGGCGCTCGCCGAGGAGGCGCACGCCGCGCCGCTCACGTCGCTCGATCTGGGTGGCGCCGCGCCGGCCCTCGAGTCGATCACCCAGACCACCTGGCAGCGCCGCACCTGACCGGGTGATCGAGACGCACGTCGCGCAAAGGAGGCGCTCCGCGCGGCCGCCCGCGCGCCCTCGGGCGAGCGGGAGCGCGGCCGCACATCGGGCTGCTGGAGAAGTGATCCGCATAGCGAACAGGGTCAGTGCCGGCACGCGCGGTGGTCCCGCCGCCGGTGCGCTGACACCGCTCCATCTTCCGCTTCGACGTCTCGGTGTCAGCGCACCGGCGACGGGCCTGGCGCGCGTGCGGGCACGCCCGCCGCTTCGCGCGCATCGACGACGTGCGGGCGGCCCTCCGCGCCGAGTGCTTGGCCGACCCATTTGTCTTTGCGGTTCGACTCTCTAGGCTCGCGACCGTGGGCGCCGGCTCCCCGCCCGACCTCGTCGCACGGCTGGCGCTCGTTCGCCCGTCGCTCGCGCGCTTGTCGTCGTACCTCGAATTCATCGGGGAGATGCGCGTCGGTCTTCGCCGAACAGGTGCAGCGGGAGACGTGCCGGTATTGGATTGACGTCGAGGGCGCGCGCCGACCCGCGCATTGACCCGCGCCCGCCCGGCCCCGGTCCCCCCCGCGGGGCCCCTGTGCGGTTCCTCACGTTGCCCCCTCGACGGGGCGCTCCCGGTCCGACAGGATCATCCCAGGTGGACGTCCCCGACATCCTGCAAGAGCTCGTCAACGAAGGTGTCATCGATGACGTGCGCGCCCGCTTGATGTCGGGCAAGGAAGCTTCGGTCTTCGTCGTCTCTCGTGGCGACGAGCTGCTCGCGGCCAAGGTCTACAAGGCGCGCAACCAGCGGACCTTCAAGGCGACGTCGAGCTACACCGAGGGCCGTAACCAGACGCGCAACACGCGCGACAAGCGCGCGATGAACAAGCGCACGAGCTACGGCAAGGAGCTCGCGGAGGCGAGCTGGCGCGAGATGGAGTACCAGGCGCTGTGCAACGCGTTCCACGCGGGCGTGCGCGTCCCCGAGCCGCTGCTCCTGTACGAAAACGCCTTGTTGATCGAGCTGCTCGTCGACGAGCAGGGGGCGCCGGCGCCGCGCCTCGCCGACTTCGATCTCACGCCCGAGGTGGCCACGCTCCTGCACCGTGAGATCTACGGGCAGGCGCGCCTGCTCCTGCGCGCAGGTCTCATCCACGGCGACCTCTCGGCGTTCAACATCCTCATCGCGCGCGGTGGGCCCACCCTCATCGACATGCCGCAGGTGGTGGACGCGTCCACGAACAACAACGCGCCGGCCATCCTGCAGCGCGACCTGCAGAACGTCACGGAGCACCTCGCGCGCTTCGACGCGCGCCTGCTGCGCTTTCGCGATTGCGGATCGGCGCTGTGGCAGCACTACCGTCGCGGCGACCTCGACCGTGCGCTCGAGCCCGAGGAGGGCGGCGTGCGTCGTCACGATGCCCGCGGACACCGAGGGCGCCGCGCCCGCGACGCCGAGCGCAACCGCGCGGGGCGCGGGGCGCATGATCCGCGGCCGGCGCAGCACGCGCCCCGCGACGCGGCGCCTCCGCGCGACCCGCGGCCGCCCCACGCTCCACCCCGGCAACAGCACCCGCAGCGCAACAACCGCCGCCCGCAGAAGCCGGGCCCGGTCATCGAGCGCGTCCCGTCATCTCCCCGCGATTGCTGAAGCGGCGACAGGATCCGGGCGCGAACGTGGCGTCGCCGTCGCGGCTGCGCCGAGGCCCAGGTCACCGGCGCCGGTGACGGGAGCAGGCTCAGGGCGCCCCGAGCTTGTCGGCGTGCGCGCCGCGGGCGAGCATCGATGCCATGCCGATATCGCTGCGCTCTTCCGCGGCTGTCTGCCTCGCGCTCGCCGCCGCCGCTTCGCCTTCGTGCAACTGCGGAGACGACGCTCTCGTCAAGCTGGTGGTGCTCGGCGCCGTACAGCCGAGCCTCGACTTCGGCCAGCGTTTCGTCGGGTCGTCGACGCAGGCGACGGTGACCGTCGGCAGCCAGGGGACGGCGCCGCTCGACCTCAGCGACGCATCGGTGGCGGGCGGCGGCTTCACCATCGTCGGCGCGGCGCCGATCGGGGACATTGCGCCCGGCGACAGCGCAGAGGTCGTCGTCGAGCTCGAATCCGACCGTGGCGGGCCCCGCTTCCGGCTCGCTCACCATCACCACCAACGCGAGCAACGGACCCGTCTTCACCGTCGCTCTTACCGGCGAGGGGCTCGCGCCGCTCGAGTGCCCGCCCGACGAGGCGTGCAAGCAGCTCACGTTCGATCCGGACACGGGCACCTGCGTGATCGAGATCCGCACGGGCGCGTGCGACGACGGATCCGTGTGCACGACCCAAGATCACTGCGACCAGGGCTCATGCGTCGGCGAGGCCGTCCAGTGCCCCACGGAGGGGGAGTGCGGGCGCGGGGTGTGCGACGCGCAGCTCGGCTGCCTGGCCATCCCCGACGCCGACCTCTGCGACGACGGGCAGCCCTGCACCGTCGAGAGCTGCGACGCCGACCTCGGGTGCACGCACCTCACGCTCGCTGACGGCGCGCCCTGCGGCCACTTCGACACGTGCCACGTCGGCACGTGCAGCGCGGGCTCGTGCATCGTCAGCACCCTGCCAGACGGCGCGGCTTGCGACGACGGGCTCCTGTGCACCGCCGACGACCAGTGCCGTTCCGGCGCCTGCGGCGGCGTCCGCGGCGAGACCACGCCGGTGCCCGCGGCGGTGTCGAGCGCGTTCGGCTTCGGCGAGGCGTTCATGATGCCCGACATCGAAGGTGCACCCGACGACGTCGCGTTCCTCTTCACGGAGTCGCACCTGGTGCGCGCGCAGGGCGGAGCGCTCGCTCTCGTCGACACGGCGCCCGGCCCGCCGAGCGCCGCCGACAGCGTGCAGGTCGTCGCCACGTCGTTCGGCGCCGTCGGCGCGGCCTTCGGCTCGCCGCTTCACGTCACCACCTACGGCGTCTCCGGCGCGACGTTCACCCCGCTCGGCGGCCTGGACCTGGCATCCGAGCTGAACGGCGTCCTCCTCGCCGCCGCCGGCGACCGCGCGTTCGCCGCCGGCGCCGACATCACCGCCATCGACATCACGAACCCGGCGGCGCCGCACGTCACCGACGCCGTACCGGAGGCGGGCGTCGGCCTCGCCCTCCTCGCCGTGGGAGACCGCCTCTTCTACGGGCGCTTGGACGGCTTCACGATCTTCGACACCAGCGCCGGGACGCTCGACGTGCTCTCCGACGACAGCGGCGGCGCGGCGATCGGCCTGGCGCTCTCGGACGCCGGGGTCCTCGCGCTCCGCTCCGACACGCCAAACCGCGTCGTCGCCGATCGTGTCGACGTGCTCGACCCGGTGACCGGCGCCGTGACGTCGACGCTCGACGTCGCCGGCCGCAACGTCGCGGCCGTCGCGAGCCACGGGACCCGCGCGGCGCTGATGGGCGACAACGTCGAGCTCGTCGCGCTGCCTTCCGGGACCGTGCTCGCCAGCGCGCCGCTCTTTCCCGACTACGTTCACGGACAGCCGGCGATGTCGTCGACGCTGCTGTTGGCGAACATCGACGGGTTGCCCGGGGCCCGTGCCTTCGACGTGTCGGGTGATGCCCTCGTGCCGCTTACGGCTCCGGGCTACGGCGCGCTCGGGCGCCTCACGCGGGCGGCGCCCGGCCTCGTCCTCGCCGCCAGTGCGTTGTCGGCCAGGCTCATCGACGCCACGGATCCTGCCGGCCCGGCGTTCATCGGCGGCGGCAACCTGCCGTTTCGGGCGTCGCTCTTCCGGCTCGCCGGCGGCGACCTCGTCACGGCCCCGCCCGGCCTCGGCGACGCCTCCGGATCCTTCGGGCCGCTCACCATCGTCGACCTCACCGACGTCGACGCGCCGGTGCTCGAGTCGGCGCGTTCGCTCGCTGCTGCGCTCGACGGCCGGTTCCTGTTTGCGGCCGGCGGCATCGTCGTGTCGATCTCCGCCCGGCAGCCGGGGTTCGCGTGCGACATCGACTGCTCCATCCCGGGCGGCCGCGTGGTCGCCGAGGCGTTCGACGTCTCGACGTCGCCGCCGTTCCCCTATCCGCGGCTCGGCGGCGCCACGCTCGCGGTGGACGGCGTCATCGCGTTCTCCGATCTCACCACCGCGTTCGATCCCGCCACGCGTCGCATCGCGGCGGAGCTCGTCGCCGACAGCGACACCATCATCGTCGTCGACGCCGGCGACCCTACGGCGCCGCGCATCTATCCGCCGTTGGCGGAGCCCGGCTCGTTCGTCGGGTCGAGGCTCGCTCTCCACGGCGATCGTCTCTACATCCTCACCGCGGCCGGTGTGGTCGTGGAGGACATCGGCGCCGACCTGACGGAGCTCGCCGACGCGAGCTGGGCGAGCCTCGGCCTCCCCACCGACATCGCCTTCCCCCTCGCCGTCGACGACGAGACGCTGGTGGTCGGCTTCGACGGCCACATCGGCTTCCTCTCGGTGGCGACGCTGCCGCCGCGGTTGATAGGCGATGTCGCCGTCCCGATCGCGCCGGTGCGGGCGACCGCCGACGGCGATCGCCTCGTCGTCAGCGACCTCGCCCAGATCATGACGCTGACACCCGCCTGTCCACCGCCCTAGCGCGCGCGGCCGGGCACCCGCTCGAGCATGCCGGTCCCATCACGCCGGGCCCCCGCACGGACGCGGATCCGTGTAATGCCGAGGCGCGCGCGGCGTTCAACACCGTGAAGGGGGCGCGATGAGCACACAGGCGTGGCGGGCGGACGCAGAGGAGCTCACGCGGGTCGCCGCCGGCGACGACGGCGCCTTTCGCCGGCTCTATGACGCCCATCACGGGCGCGTGGTCCGGCTCGCGTATGGCGTGTTGCAGGACCGCGAGCAGGCGCGCGACATCGCCCACGACGTCATGATCAAGCTCTTGCGGGCGGCGGCGGCGTGGGAGCCCCACGCCGCCGTGTCCACGTGGCTGCGTCGGGTGACGCTCAACGAGTGCCTCAGTTGGCGGCGGCGCCTGTTGCGCCGCCGCCGCCACGAGGACCCGGTGGATCCCGCCCCCGCCATCGACGCCACCGAGAGCGACGCGCCGTCTCCGCACGAGGTCGCCCAGGGCGTGGAGCGCAGGCGCTCCTTGCGGGCGGCGCTCGCCGGGCTGGCGCCGCGGGACCGCGCCATCGTGGTCCTTCACGTCGACGAGGGCATGGCCCCGCGGGAGATCGCAGCCACGCTGAGCATGAACGACAACGCCGCGCGGGTCGCCCTGCACCGCGCGCTCACGCGGCTGCGCGCCGCGCTCGGAGCGACGCCATGAAGGACGACGACACCAGCCCCAACGACAACGACCTCAAGGCCGCGCTCGGCGCGCACCTCGACGAGGCGCTGCCCACCGCCGACGAGCGCCGCGAAGATCTCGCCAGCCTCCCGCGCCGCGCCCGCCGCTTTCGCGGCGGCCCGCTCTCCCACGTGGGCGCCGCCCTCGCCGGCGCCGTCGTCGCCGGCGGCGCCTTCCTGGCGCCGTCGCTGGCGGCGCGTGTGCAGCGCGCGGGGGACGACGCGGGCGGCGCCGGCGTCACCGTGGACGAGACGGGCAAGGGCGCGCCGCTCGCGGTCCGCGGCGACGCCCGCGTCTTCGCCCGCAGCGTCGCCGCCGCCGCCGGCCGCTTTCGTGGCCTGGCGGACGTGTTCGCCGAGCGGCGCGTGCGCGACGACAGCGAGCAAGAGCCCGTGCTCGCCGTCTTCGACGACGTCGTCGCCTCGGTCCCCGGCCTCGAGATCCGCGCGGACGCGTGCCTCGCCGGCCGCCGCATCGACGTGGTCGCCGACGCCGTCCCCGCCAACGTCCTCCTCGATGTGATCTCCGAGCGCCTCGACCTCGAGGTGAAGACCAGCGAGAGCGCCGTGGAGTTTCATTGTCGCGGCGTGACGCCCGGCGCCACCACCGTGGTGGACACGCGCCACCGCTGGCCGCCGCCGGACCCGCGGCTCTCGCACACGGTGTCGTTGGACGCCGACGACACCACCCTCGATGAGGCGCTCGACATGATCGCGCACATGGAGAAGCTCACCGTGCGCTACGGCGCCCGCGCCCACCCGAAGCTCAAGCTCCACCTCGACGACGTCACCCTCGGCACGGCGCTGCAGGCGCTGAGCGAGTCGAGCGGCATCCCGGTGCACCTCGACGGCGCAGCCGTCGTCGCCTCCGGCCCCGAGCTGCCCGAGGTGAAGGCGATGTTGGACAACGCACAGGCGAAGCCGCGCTAGCGAGCTGGGGCGCCGATCTCGTACGGCCGTGCGCGCTGTCACGAACGACACGCGCACCGTTCGCTGGTGCTGGGCGGCGCTCGGGTCCATAACGCCGCTCATGCGCCAACGGCAAGCTGCGCCTCTCCAACGAAAGACGGCTTCCCCGGTAAGGCTCAGCCGCTTGCAGCGGGGCATCGAGGTGGGCTTCGCGATGGCGCTCGTGCTCCTCGCCGTCATCGGCTTCACCGCCTATCGCAGCACGATGGCGGTCGTGTCGGGTGCCGCTGATCAGCAGCGGGCCGACGAGGTCGTCGCCACGCTCGATGCGGTGGGGCGCGAGCTCGTCGACGCGGAGACGGGAGAGCGCGGCTACGTCGTCACCGGCGATCCGGCGTTCCTGCAGCCGCTGCGGGCCGCCACCGCGAACTTGCCGGGAGAGATGGCTCACCTGGAGGCGGAGCTGAAGGGCGACCCGGCGCAAGAGCGCCGCGCGCAGCGGCTGCGCCCGGTGATGGAGCGCAAGCTGCGCTGGGTCGAGCATGTCGTGGACGTGCGCGACACCAAGGGCGTCGCGGTCGCGCGGGATGTCGTCGCCTCCGGACACGGCAAGGCGACCATGGACGCCATGCGCCACATGCTCGATGAGATGCAGCACGAAGAGGTGCAGGCGGCGGGCCTGGCGCATCCGGGTGGAACCGAGGTCCGCGCCGCGCTCGCCTCCATCGCCGGCGGCAGCGGTCTCGCCTTCGTCGTCGGCGCGCTCGCGCTCCTGCTGCTGCGCGCGGACAGCCGGCGGCGGCTCCGCGACGAGCAAGTGCTCAGGCTGCAGAGCCAGATCGTCGACCAGGTCCACGATGCGGTGATCGCCACCGACGTCGACGGCGTCGTGCAAAGCTGGAACCAGGGTGCGGAGCGCATCACGGGTTACACGCGCGCGGAGGCGCTCGAGCGACCCGTCTCCTTCCTCTACCCTGAGGAGGAGCGGGACATGCACGAGCGCGATGTCATCGCGCCCCTGCAGGCAAAGGGCGCTCACGAGGTCTCGGTCCGGCTGCGCAAGAAGTCGGGCGAAGACTTCTACGGCCATGTGTCCTTGTCGCTGCTGCGCGATGACGACGGTGAGCCCATCGGCATGATCGGCTACACCATGGACGTCACCGACCAGCGGCGCGCCGAGGACGCGCTGCGCGTCCGCGCGGAGCAGCAGTCCCGCGTCGCCGCGCTGGGCGAGCGCGCGCTCGCGTGCGCGAGCCTGCCCGAGCTCCTGCGCGACGCGGTCTCCGTCGTCACCGAGGCGCTCGACGTCGAGCTGTGCGAGCTCCTCGAGCTCCTCCCCGGGCAGGGCGGGCTGCTGCTGCGCGAGGGCGCCGGCTGGCAGGAGGGCCTGGTCGGCCGAACCACGGTTGACGCAGGCGCCGCGAGTCAGGCCGGATACACGCTCGAGCGCGGTGGCCCCGTCGTCGTCGCGGATCTGGGTCGGGAGGCGCGCTTCACCGCGCCGCTGCTGACGGCTCACCAAGCGGTCAGCGGCATCACCGTCGTCATTCAGGGACACAAGCGGGCCTTCGGCGTGCTCGGTGCGCACGCGCGCGGGCGCCGTGAGTTCACGGCAGACGACGTGGCGCTCGCGCAGAGCGTGGCGAACATCGTCGGCCAGTTCGCGGAGCGCACTCACGTCCTCGAGCGCCTGCGCGAGCAGGCCGCGCTGCTCGAGCACGCCCACGACGCCATTGTCGTCGTCGACATGCTTGATCGGGTCACGTTCTGGAATCGCGCGGCGGAACGCATCACCGGCTGGCGGGCAGAAGAGACCATCGGCCGGGACCTGCAGACGTGCCTGTACTCCGCCGACGTCGAACGCTATCGCCGTGCGCGGCGCAAGATGCTGGAGGACGGAGAGTGGGCAGGTGAGCTGCGGGCCCGCAGCCGCGATCACAAGCCCATCGTGAGCCAGGTCAGTTGGACGCTGTTTCACGACGAAGCCGGCCGGCCCCAGGGCGTGCTTGCCATCATGACGGACGTCACCGAGCAGCGCCTGTTGGAGGCGCAGTTCTATCGAGCACAGCGGCTGGAGAGCATCGGAACGCTGGCGAGCGGCATGGCGCACGATCTCAACAACATCCTGCAGCCCGTGATGCTGTCGGGACAGTTGCTGCAGAAGCGCCGCCCCGGGCAGGACACGCGGCCGCTCGTCGACATGATCGTGCGCAACTGCCGCCGTGGGGCGGAGCTGATCCGCCAGGTGTTGTCGTTCGCGCGCGGCGCCGAGTCGGAGCGCGCGCCGCTCGACCCGGCCACCGTCATCGACGAGGTCGCCCCCATGCTGCGGCGGACCCTGCCCCCTTCGATCACGCTCGAGGTGGATCGCCCTCAGGCGGTTCGTGCCGTCGCCGGCAACGCCACCCAGCTCCATCAGGTCTTGATGAATCTCTGCGTCAACGCTCGCGACGCCATGCACGGCGCCGGCGTGCTGCACATCGACGTGGCGGACGCGGAGCTGAGCGAAGCGGACGCGCGCAGGCAGCTTGACGCGCGGGCGGGGTGGTACGTGCGCATCCGCGTCGTGGACACGGGCGTGGGCATCGCGCCCGACCTCATCGACAAGATCTTCGATCCGTTCGTCACCACCAAGGGCCAGGGAGAGGGGACGGGGCTCGGGTTGAGCACCGTGCGTGGGATCGTGGTCGGGCACGGCGGCTTCATCGCCGTCGACAGCGAGCCGGGGCGCGGCACGACCTTCTCCGTCTACCTCCCGGCTCTCGACGAGGCGAGCCAGCCGGCGCCTGCCGGCGCGAGCGCCGCCGCGCTCCCCGGACACGGCGAGCGCATCCTCGTCATCGATGACGAAGCGGAGGTGCGCGAGGCCACGCGCGACGTGCTCGAGTCGGCGGGGTACCGGGTCGTGACGGCGGAAGACGGGGTGAACGGCGTGCAGGTGTTCCGCAGCGATGCCGTCGGCTTCCAGGCCGTCGTCACCGACATGGTCATGCCCCGGATGAGCGGCGCGGTCACCATCGAGCGCTTGCGCGAGGTGGATCCGCACGTTCGCGTGATCGTCACGAGCGGCGTGCTCGAGCGGAGCGAGGCCGCCGCCTACGGCGCCGTCGCATTCGTGCCCAAGCCCGTCGAGCTGGACACGCTCCTCGAGGTCGTCGCCGACACGCTCGCGCGACCGGCGTGATCCCGCGCCGGGCGCCGCCGGCCCCTGCGCGCAGAAGAGCCGTTCCCCGCGGCGCCCGGGCGGCCTCGCGCAGGCGACGTCCGCCGATCGACGGACGCGCGACGGTCAAAGAAACAGCATTGTTTCTATGTCGCAACCAAGGAGGCCCCATGATCGCGCGCTCGTCCATCTTCATCGCCCTGCTCCTGACCGCCGCCTGTGGCGCGCCGCCGCCGCTCGACGACGACGGCGCTCCGACGCTCGGCGCGCCGGGAGAGGGTGTCTGGCGCACCGCCGCGGTGCGGATCGACGATCGGATCGCCACCCTCTCCGTGGAGGACTTCGACGGGACGTACGTCCTCGACGGCGACATCGTGCTCGACCCCGAGGACGTCACCGTGCTCGACGACCACGACGCGCTCGACGCCGGCGGTGTGCAGGCGACGCCGCCGCCCACCGAGGAGCAGGGCCTGGCGGCCGTGAAGCGCGGCCGGCTGTGGCCCGGCGGCGTCGTCTACTACCGCTTCAGCGCTTCGCTCTCGTCGACGATGCGCCACCGCGTCAAGCGCGCCATGGCGGCGTGGGAGGACAGGGCGAGCATCGTCTTCGAGAAGGCCGGCCCCGGCCGCGACGACTACGTCTTGATCAAGCCGTTTCAGCACCCCTACTGCCGCGCGAGCATCGGCCACGGCTCAGGCGTCCGGTACATGTGGCTGAGCCACGTGTGCAGCGTCGGGCTCATCAAGCACGAGCTCGGCCACTCGCTCGGCCTCTACCACGAGCAGTCGCGGCAGGACCGCGACAAGCACGTGCGCATCCTGTGGAACAACGTCGAGAGGTGGGCCCGCGGCAACTTCGATCGGTACCGGGAGACCGCCGGCCGCGACGTCGGGCCGTACGACCTCGACTCCATCATGCAGTACAGCTCGTACGCGTTTTCGAAGAACGGCGCGCCCACCATCGTGCGCGTGAGCGACGGGCGCCCGTTCGGCGGCTACCGCACCGCGATCTCCGATCTGGACGCGCGCTACGTGAAGCGCATCTACGCCCACGCCGCCCAGTGACGCACCTCGGGGCGCGCCGGGGCACCCCGGCGCCCGCTATGGGATCAGCAACCGGACGGCGTTCGAGCCGTCGCCGGTCCAATAGATGTCGCCGTTGCCGTCGAGGGCGACGCCCTCCGGCGCGTTCAACAGGCCCGTGCCCGGCGCCGTGAGCGAGCTGAAGCCCGCGGTGTTGAGCGTGCCGACCAGCGTGCGCACCGTCCCGCTCGTCCCGAGCCCCGCCGCGCCCTGGCCGGCGACGACCGCGGCCACGCCGGGCAGCGCGCGCAGCCGGTGGTTCGACACCTCGGTGAAGAACAGCGTGTCGGCGACGGCGTCGTACGCGAGCCCGCCGATGTTGTTCACCGTCATGCCGTTGCCGTTGACGCCGTCGCCGGTGGAGCCGTTGTTGGCGCCCGCGATGTAGGTGAGCGTGCCGTCGGTCTCCAGGCGCAGGAGCGCCGAGGTGTTGAGCGCGTTGTTCGGCACCGGGCAGGCGCCGCCGTTCGAGATATTCGCCGAGAAGTACATGCGGTCCTGCGCGTCCCACGCGAGCCCCGTGTTGGAGATGGAGCTGACCACCAGGCCCGACGCCGCCGTGCAGTTTTGACTGCCGAGCACCGCGCTGGTGGTGTTGAACGGCGACACGGGATCGATGCGGCGGATGTCGTTGAAGCCGTTGTCGACGACGTAGAGGAAGCCGTCCGGGCCGATGCTGAGCTCGCGGATGTCGTTCAAGCTCACGCCCGAGCCCGCGCCGCCGTCGCCGTGTCCGGGGGTGTCCGCGGCGCCGCCGGCGATGGTGGTGATGATGCCGTCGCTGATGTTGACCCGGCGGACGCGGTCGCGGTCGACGGAGCCGCCGGCGTCCGCGATGTAGACGTTGCCGGCGGCGTCGAGCGCGATGCCCCGCGGCGACTCCAGTTGCGCCTGCGTCGCCAGCACGTTGTCGAGGAAGCCTGAGGTGCCCGTGCCCGCGAACACCGAGAGGTGTCCCTCCGGGCTGATGGACACCACGCGGTGGTTGCTGCTGTCCGACACGAACAGCGTGCCGTCCGCCGCGAGCGCCACGCCCGAGACGCTCAAGCTCAGGCGCGCTTGCGTGGCCGCGATCTCGCCAAAGCCGCTGAGCGGCGGCACCGCCCCCGCGGTGCCCTGGCTGTTGGCGATGGCGACGGTGCTGCCCGAGGGCGGGCGCTGCGCCGTCAACGTAAACAGCGGGGGCTGTCCGGTGCCGTCGATGATGTCGACGGGATCAAGCCACGTGCGCGCGAGCGCCTGGAACCGGTGCGGCGTGGTCACGCTGCGGCCGAGGCGCACCGTGCTGCTGGCCTCGCCGGCGAGCGTGGTGGCCAGGACGCCTTGTGTGACGCTGTCGCCGAGGTCGAGCGCCGTGAAGAACACGGGCAGCCCCACCACCGGCGTGGAGCCGCCGTCGATGACGCGCACGCGCAGCGGCAGCGCGGCGAGCTGACCCATGGTGGCGATCTGCGCATCTCCGTCGACGATGGCGATGGTGGCCGTGGCGGGCGTCTGCTGACCGATGCCGCGGATCATGCGCACGCGCTCGTTGCCGCCGTCGACGACGTAGAGGTTGTCGTCGGCGTCGAACGCGAGGCCGGTGGGGGCGTTCACGCGGGTCGCGGTGCTGTTGACGTTGTCGGCGGTGAAGCCGGCGACGCCGTCGCCCGCGACGGTGGTCATCACGCCGAGGACGTCCACCTTGCGGATGCGGTGCCCCGTGCCTTCGGCGAAGTACAGGTTGCCGGCGGCGTCCACGGCGATGCCGCCGACGCGGTGCACGCGGATGCCCAGGGCCGCGCCGGAGGCCGCCTCGGTGTTGCCGCCCGCGAGCGCGGTCTGCGTGACCCCGTCGCTCTCGAGCCGGAACACGTAGTCCGCGTTGGGGTCGGGCACCGGGCAGCCGCCGGCGTTGCCGATGCTGCCGCTGTAATAGAGGCGGCCCTCCTTGTCGAAGGCGAGCGACGCCTGCGGAAACGACGTGGCCGCCACGCCCGTCACCGACGAGCAGGCCTGGCCGACCACCACGCTGTCGATGACGCCGGGCAAAGCCGGCGTGGTGACCTGTACGCGGCGGATGCGCTGGTGCGCTTCGTCGACGATGAACACGTTGCCGGTGATCCCCGGGACGTCGCTGCCGTCGGCCGCGGTGGGGCCGACCGCGACGCTGGATGGTGCGTCGAGGTTCGCGCCGGTGGCGACCACGCCGTCGGCGGGCTGCGGGTTGTTGAGCGCGCTCCCCGCGAAGACAGTGAGGTTGCCGTCGCTCGTCAGCACACGCACGACGTCGTTGTTGGTGTCCGCGATGTAGAGGTTCTTGTCCGCGTCGAGCGCGAGGCCGTGCGGGCCGTTGAGCGCGACGGAGAGCGCGGGCCCGTTGCCGCCGTTGCCGGCCGCGCCGGTGCCGGCGACGGCGAGCACGGCCCCGTTCGGGTCCACGCGCAGCACGCGGTTGTTGGAGGCGTCGCTGTAGAACACCGTGCCGTCGTCGGGGTCGACGGCGATGCCGTCGAACGAGGTGGTGAGGTTGGCGAGGGAGCGGGCCGCCGACGAGCTCAGCGTGCTGCCGGGGACGCCGGTCTGGTTCACGATGCTCGCGATGATGCCGGTGGCGATGTCCGTGGCCGTCTCGGTGAGCACGATGGGGGTGCCGAGCGGCAGGCCGTCGAGCCCGGTGGACGTGAGGGTGAACGTCGCCGCGCCCGGCGTCCGCGGCAGGAAGGCCACGAAGGAAAAGACGCCGTTGCCGTCGGTGAACCCCGACGACGGCTCCGCCGCCGCCCCGGCCGGCGTCGTCACCTGTACGAAGACGCCGGAGATGGGCGTGCCGTCGGTGTCCTTCACCGTGACGCCGAGCGGCGAGGCGAGCGCCTGGTTGATGGTCGCCGACTGGCCGCCGCCGAAGGGCGTGGCGACCACCACGGGCGGCGTGGTCTCCGCCACGGCGCGCACGACGCGCACGTCGTCGAGGCCGGCGTCGGTGATGATGAGGTCGCCCGCCGGCGAGAACGCAAGGAAGGACGGCACCGCGAACAGCGCGCCCGACGCGGGGCCGCCGTCGCCGGTGGTGGTCGACGTCGCCACCGTGCCCGCCGTGCCCGCCAACGTCGAGATCACGCCGGTGGCCGACACCTTGCGCACGCGCTCCGACGTGCCGCGCTCGGCGACGTACGCGTTGCCCGCCGGGTCCATGGCCAGGCCGGAGGGCGTGTCGAGGCGCGCGCCGCGCGCGGCGCCCGTGGTGACGATGGTGCTCCCGCCGGCGAGCGCCGTAAGCGTGCCGTCCGCCTCCAGGCGAAACAGGACGTCCGCGGAGCTCGGCAGCGCGCAGCCGCCGCCGTTGAGGATCTGTCCGAGGAACACGAGCCGATCCTGCGGATCGAGCGTGAGCTCGGTGTCGGCGAGCCCGCCCGCGCGGAGGTTGCCGGTGGTGCACAGCGCGACGGTGATCGCCGTGCTGATGAAGCCGCCGGTGTTGATCTTCTTGATGGCGTCCGGGGACCCGTTGTCGAGGACGAACGCGTCACCGGTCTGCGCGAACACCAGCGACGTGGGGCCCGAGAGCTGCGCGGTGGTGGCGAGGACGTTTTCGTTTGTCGACGTGCCGCCGCCGGCGAACGTGGTGACGAGGCCGGTCTGCGCATCGAGCTCGCGCACGCGGTTGTTGTTGGTGTCCGCGATGTAGAGGTTCTCGTTCGCGTCGAGCGCCAGCCCGTGGGGGCGGCTGAAGCGCGCTTGTGGGCCGGCGACGTTGTCGACGAACGCCGCCTGTCCCGCGTCGCTGCCGGCGGCGAGGAAGAGCTCTCCGTCGGGCGCGATGCGCACGACGCGGTTGTTCGCGGAGTCGGCGACGAAGATGGACCCGTCCGACGGGCGAACCACGACGCCGGAGGCCCCCTCCAGGCTCAGGGACGCCTTGGACGCGGCGCTCGGCGCGGCGTTGCCCTGGCCGTCGAGGAGCTGCGTGCGGCCCTGCTGCGCGGGGGCGTTCGCCAGCGTGCCGGCGAAGCCCGTGGGGAGATCCGTCGCCGTGGCCGCGATGCTCAAGGGCGCGCCGGCGAGCAGCGCTCCGTCGGGCCCGGTGCCGGTGACGGTGAACGTCTGCGCGCCGAGCGCGCGCGACACCGTGCCGAGCGAAGACGCGTTGCCGTTGGCGTCGGTGAGCACCACCGCCGGTGACACGACGCCGCCAGGCGGCGCCGTGAGCACGATCTGCAGACCGACGAGCGGCGCGCCCGCCGTGTCCTGCGCGTGGACCACGAACGCCTGCGCGAGGTCCGCCGAGAAGCGCGCCGACTGACCGCCGCCCGCGCCGAGCGAGAGCGAAAACGGCGCCTCGCACTGCCCGCCGCAGTCCTTGGGACACGTGGTGCACGCCTCGCCGGAGTCGCACGTGCCGTTGCCGCACGTGGCGACGCAGTCGGCCGGGCACGACGACGAGTCCTCGAGCGGGTCGCAGCGGTTGTTGCCGCAGGTGGAGCACAGGTCGCTCGACAGACGGCACGTCAACGGGTCGCACGAGATCTGCCCGGCGTTGAAGCCGAGGTCGCCGCAGGTGGCGCCGGCGAAGTTGTTGCCGTCGCACTCCTCGTCGCCTTCGATGATGCCGTTGCCGCAGATGGAGCAACTGTTGGCGTTCACCTGGCACTGCGAGTTGCACGCGAGGGTGCCGACGGAGCCGGCGACGAAGTCGGCGCAGGTGGCGCCGCCGAAGTTGGTGCCGTCGCACTCCTCGAAGTCGGCGGTGTCGATGATGCCGTCGCCGCAGTTGCTGCACTGCGTGGTGCGCGCGTGGCAGTTGGAGTCGCACGTGAGCGTGCCGCCGAAGAACCCGAAGCTGGTGCACGACAGGCCCGAGGCGAAGACGCCGCCGACGTCGCAGTCCTCGCCGGCGTCGAGGACGCCGTTGCCGCACTGGCCCGCGACCGTGAAGGGCGCGGCGCCGCCGGCGCCGTCGGGCACGGACACCGTGAGCTCCTGCGCCTGCCCGCCCGTGTCCGTGAACGCGTAGACGAGCGCGACGCGCCAGACGCCCTGCGGGAGGCGGCCGCCGCTGTCGACGCGCACCAGGCTGTCGGTGGCGATGCTCGGAGCGATCTCGACGGTCAGCTCGTCGTCGTCGCGCACGAAGCGGGCGGTGGTGATGCGCGCGTGGTTGAGGCTCGAGCCCTGCAAGAGCACGGTGAAATTGGCTCCGTCGACGGGCGGCGACAGCGCCTGCTGCGACAGGAGCGTGGGCGCGATGGCGGCGAACGTCGGCGACAGCGCCGTGCCCGTGGAGAAGTCCGCCGTGATGAAGAAGTCGCCGCGCTCGGGGAGCGCGTCGTCGACGCGCACGTTCAGCGCCGTGGCCGACGCCGACACCAGCGTCGCGGCGTACTCCGCGCCCGCGCCGTCGTTCAGGTGCACGTGCCCGCCGTCGATGGCCACGAGGTTCTGGCCGGCCACCGTGACGACGTCACCGGGCACGAGCGCGCCCACCACGTCCGGCGACACGCTGGTGAACACAGGCGCGAGCGCGTCCTCGTAGACGAGCGCCGAGGCGTCGGTCTGCCCGTCGGGGTTGGCCACCCGCAGGATGGCCGCGCCCGGCGCGCGCAGCGGCGGCACGAAGGTGAAGGACGTGCCCGTGAGGTTGGTGATGGGCAGCGGGTCCGTGTCGAGGAACGCGAGCATGCCGGTCTGAAAGCCCGAGCCCGTCACCGTGACGGTGACGTTGAGCGCGTCGACGCGCACGCTGGCCGGGTTGAGCGCCAGGACGCGCGGCGGCGCCGCGGCGGGCGCGAACACGTCGACGGCGAGGGTGCCGCTCTGCTGCCCGTCGGTGTTGCGCACCGTGATGTCGGCGCTGCCCTCCGCGAGGCCGCCGGGCGCGGTGGCGATGATGCGCGAGTCGTTCACGAACGTCACGGCCGGCGCCGCCAGGGACGTCGCCCCCTGCGCGAACACGGCGGTGACGCCGGGGCGGAAGCCGGAGCCGTCGAGGAACACGCGGGTGCCGCCCAGCGTGGACACTGCCGTCGGCGTGGCGACCACGAGCACCGGCGGCGGGGTGGCGTAGGAGAAGCCCCCGGCGAGGATGGCGGTCTGGCCGTCGGGATTGGTGACGACGAGGTCGACCGCGCCGGCGGTGACCTTGGGCGGGGTGCGGCACGTGATGCTCGTGTCGGAGGCGACGGTGACGTCGGAGGCGACGGAGCCGCCGAAGCGGACGAGCGCGCCGGAGACGAAGCCGGTGCCGCTGAGGGTGACGAGGTCGCCGCCGTCGGTGGAGCCGGTGGCGGGGGCCACGCTCGTGATGGCCGGCGCCGCGCCGGCCGGCTCGACGTAGACGAACGGGAAGCCCGCGCTCGCGATGGTGGAGCCGTCGGCGGTGACGTTCTCGACGACGAGGGTGGTGAAGCCGGCGCTGCCCGTGGGCGCGGTGGCCGTGATGAGGTTGGAGGAGACGACGACGACGCCGGTGGCCAGTTGCCCGCCGACGGTCACGCGCGCACCGCCGTTTTGCGCGGAGAAGAAAGCGCCGCTGATGTTGAGCGCGGTGCCCCCGAGGGTGCTCCCGGTGGGGGGATCGACCTGGTCGATCTCCGGCGCCGGCGCGTCATAGGTGAACACCGACGGCAGCGTGGCCGCCTCGCCGTTTTGGTTGATGGCGACCACCGTGAGCGGCGCGCCGAGATCGTCGGTGGACCCGGGCGGCGTGACGGTGTCGATGCGGGCGCCGTCGTCGGAGGTGACGGTCGCACCGGGGTCGGCCACGTGCGAGCCGATGAGCACCGCGGCGGTGTCGAAGTCGATGCCGTGCAGCGTGAGATCGTTGCCGCCGCGGAAGTCGCCGTGGGTGCGCGACAGCGGGTCGACGTCGTCGAACTCCGGCCCGGAGTTGAGCTGCGCGAGCAGCGCGAACGGCAGGCCGGCGTCGACGGAGCCGTCGCCCGGCTCGCGGCCATCGACGCGCGAGAGCACGATGATGGCGCGGCGCGTGTCGGTGCTCGACGTGTTGCGGAACTGCGCCGCCTCGGGCGAGGCGCCAGGGTGGGCGCTGACGACGCTCTCGCCGTCCGCGGCGGAGAGGCCGCCGGCGCCGTCGAGCACGAAGAGGCCGAGCTGGACGTCGGCGGTGAGGCCGTCGAGGACCACGCTCAGGCGGTTTCGCGGCGGGACGGCGACGTTGAACACGAGCCCGGGCGCGACGCCGCCCACGTCGTCGCCGGCGGTGGCGAACGGCAGCGCGGGGACGTCGACGGTGTCGTTGGGGTCGTCCGAGAGCTGCACGCTGCCGGGCGCGATGGGTTGTCCGCCAAAGAGCGACGCCGGCGGGAACGGGATGATGGTGCCGCTGAAGCCGACGGCCGCGCCGTCGACGGTGCCGGGGTCGTAGCCGGCGACCGCGGGCTGCGGGTCACCGTCGGAGCTCGCGATGACGGCGAGCTCGCTGACCGACGTCACGTGCGAGTCCGGCTGCTCGGTGGCGAGCGCCACGCTGCCGCGCACCAGGAACTCGTTGGTGGGCGCGAAGGTGACGGCGAGCAGCACCTCCTGGAACGGCTGCATGGTGAACGGCTCGAGGCTGCGCGGGGCGCCGCCCTCGGGGGTGCCGGTGGGGTCGATGCGCGTGATGGAGACCCCCTGGCCGCCGACGACGACGGGCGAGACCGTCTGCGTGAGGCCGGAGACGTTCTCGACGACGATCACCTGCCGCGTGAACTGGCCGGGGCGGATGCCCGACGAAAACTGCAGCGTGTCGGGCAAGACCGCGAGCACGCGCTTGGGCGGCGCGGGGTCGAAGCCGGCGACGAGGTCGTCGATGTTGCTCGCGCCGTTGCCGTTTTGGTCGAAGACGGCGGCGCCGTCGACGGCCCAATCGGCCTCCTTGAGATCGAAGAACACCGAGCTGCGCGGCTCGAGCGTGACGTTCCTCTTGGCGAGGCCGACGAGCACCTCGTCGCTGTCGCCCGACAGGCGCCCGAACACGCGCAGGGTGACGTCCGCCTTCTGTGCCTGCTGCACCGCGAGGACGAAGGCGCCGCTGAGGTGCTGGTGGCTCTCGTCGAAGGTCAGCTCGGTGGGTGCGAGCAGGCCCGGGATCTCCAGCGTGGCGCGCAGCAGGTCGCGCTGCTTCGGCGCGAGGTTGGCGACGCGCAGCTTCTTCGGCATGGTGATGGCGGCGTTGGCCTCGCCGCAGGAGCACGACGACAGCGCCGCGGCGGCGCCCAGGGTGGCCACGACGACGAGCCGCGCAGCGACGTTGCGATGGGGGCGGTTCACGGCGCACCTCCGACGATGATCTTGGCGGGCGTGGAGAGATACTCGTACGTGCCGACGGCGGCGACCGTGCCGCCGACGACGACGACGCCGGCGAGCGCGCTGCCCCACACGTACCAGCGGGCGTACCAGGGCTGCAGGCTGGCCTCGTCGACGAGGTCCACCTGCACCACCTGGGTCTCGTCGGCGTTCACCGCCACGTCCTTGCCGAAGGGGACGTACCCCGGCTTGCGCACCTCGATGCGGTGCGGGCCGATGGCGAGGTCGTGCACCGGCTTCACCGGCGCCTGGCCGAGCTCCTTGTCGTCGATGACGACGCTGGCGCCGGCGGGCGAGAGGATCTCCACGCTGCCCGCGAGCGCCGCGGCCTTCTTGCCGAGCACGAGCCGGTCCACCGCGGAGCGCGCGAGGTCGACCATGTCGTCGACGGCGCTCTTCCACGTGTACGCCACGCGCTGGAGGATCACCGGTGTGTCGGTGGTGTCGACGAGCGTGAGCGAGAACACCGCGGCGCCGCCTTCGGCCATCTCAACGGAGCCGAACACCACGCGCTTGGCCTGCGCGAGCTTGCCGATGTCCGCGGTGCACGCGGCCTCGTCGCAGCCGAGCAGCCGCTGGTCGGCCTGGTGCGCGAGCAGTGTCTTGAGCTCGTTGCGCGAGACGGCGCGCCACCCCGGCCGCGCCCCGATCTCCGTCGTCACCAGCGTGGTCAACGCCCTGGCGATGCCCTCGGTGCCCTTGCCCGCGCGCAGGTCGAGCACGGCGACGGTGAGCACGTCGTCGGGCAGTTGCACGGCGGGCGCGGGCGCGGCCTGCTGCGGCTGCTGCGGCTGCGGCGGCGCGGCGGGCGTCGACGGGGCGTCGGCCGGCGTCGCTGCCGCGGGCGCGGCGGCGGGAGGCGTGTCGGGAGCGGGCGGCGTGGCGACCGCGAGGGCCGCGGCGATGGCGAGGGCGTGCATGGCGCGGACTGTGTGCCGAGCCGACGCCGGTCGTCGAGGGGGAACCCGCGCGGGGCTGGCCGCGTGCGGTCGCGGCCAGGCGGATCGTTCGACCCGCGGTTTGTTTCGCCTCTCGGTTCCCGTGCGAGAATCTCGACGTGCGCTCCCCGCAGACGCTGAGCGAAGCCGACCGGCGGATTGTCGCCGCGTGGGCGGCAGACTGCGCGGAGCGGGTGCTCGGCTGGTTCGAGGCGGAAGCTCCAGAGGACTCCCGACCGCGTGATGCCATCGCGCGGACGCGGGCGTTCGCGCGTGGCGAGCTCGGCGTCGCCGAGGAGATCCGCCGGCGCTTCGTCGGTGGCGGCGCCGCTCGCGACGTGAGCGCTTGCGCGGCGGCGGCGGCTCGCGCGGCGGGGCAAGCCTCGGCCGTCGCGCATATGGGCGCGCACGCGCTCGGCGCCGCCGCGCAAGCCGCGAAGGCGGCAGGGCTCGGCGCGCCCGATCGGCCGACGGCCATCAGCGAAGAGATTCGCTGGCAGCTCGATCACATGTCCGGGGCGGCCGCAGCCGCGCTGCGAACGCTGCCGCCGGTCGGTGAGAATTCGTCCGGCCCCCTCGGGCCAGGGCTCCTCGCCTCCGGTCTCCTCGGCGCGATCATCCGTGAGATTCAGGCGAGCTTGGCGGACCCAGGCCACGTGCTCCCCGCCGCCTGGCGAACGCTGTGAATGCTCTGCGGCGTAGGGCGGGGGCATGTCCCCCGCATCGACGCAGCCCACGCCAGCGCGCGCTCGTCGATGGTCAGCGCTTGCGGGCCACGAGCACGCCTTCGCGCAACGGGACGCAGGCGACGTCGAGCTCGGGGTCCGCGGCGACGGCGCGGTTGAACCTGTCGACGGCGTCGCGCGCCGGGTCACCCTCCTGGTCGATCCACCAGGAGGCCCCGAGCACGTTGTCGGCCATCAACAGGCCGCCCTTTTTGAGCATCGGCTTGGCGATCTTCCAGTAGGCCTCGTACTCGCTCTTGATCGCGTCGAAGAAGAAGACGTCGACGCTGTTGTCGCCGAACTCGGCGGCGAGCTTGGGCATGACGTCGAGCGCGGCGCCGAGGCGGACGTCGACCTTGTCGGCCACGCCGGCCTTGTCGAATTGTGCGTGGGCGAAGTCGGCGTGGAGCTCCTTGAGCTCGACGGTCACCACGCGGCCGCCGTCCTTCAAGCCACGCGCGAGCCAGATGGTGGAGTAGCCGCCCAGGGTGCCGAGCTCGACGACGCGCTTGCCCTCCGTGGTCTTCACCATGAGGCTCAGCAGGTGGCCGACGTCGCTGCTCACGGCGATGTCGGGCAGGCCCGCCTGCACCGCCTCCGCCATCAGGCCGGCGAGGTGCGCGTCCTGCTTGCCAAAGACCTCGCGCAGGTAGTTGCGGGTGTACTCGAAGCGCTCGCGGGTGAATTCCATGCGCGCGGACTAGTGCGCGGCCAGGAGCTTGTCGAGGAGGCGCCCCGCGTCTTTGTCGACGATGACATACGAACGGGCGGTGTCGCTCACGAGCTTCTCGCCGTTGGCGTGGTCGAGGAAGGCCACGAGGTGATCCCAGTAGCCGTCGACGTCGAGGAGCCCCACGGGCTTGTTGTGCGTACCGATCATGCGCCACGTGAGCGCTTCGAACAGCTCATCGAGCGTGCCGAAGCCGCCGGGCAGCGCGACGAACGCGTCGGCGTATGCGGTCATCACGGCTTTGCGCGTATGCATGTCGGGCACGCGCAGCAGTTGCGTGAGCCCCTTGTGCGTGGGCTCGATGCCGTAGGGGTTGTTGGCGAGCACGTCGGGGAGCACGCCGATGACCTCGCCGCCCGCCTCGAGGCAACCGTCGGCGACGGCGCCCATGAGACCGGTCTTACAGCCGCCGTAGACGACGCCGACGCCGGCGGCGGCCAAGCGCGCGCCGAACGCCCGCGCGGCGCCGAGGTACTTGTCGTCGACGTGGGGCGAGGCACCGCAATAGACAGCGAGACGCGACATCAGCGCACCTTCATCAGGCGATCGCCCTCGACCGCGGCGAATTTGTCGACGGTGCGGAGCTTGTCGATGGCGGCCTTCTGGTCGGCGGACGTGCGGCTCGCGGGCGCGAGCGTGACGAGCACCCAGCGCACCGCGGTGCGCCGCACCTTGACCACCTTCACGCCGAGGGTCTTTTCCACGAGCGCCTTGACGTCGTCCGGCCCCGTGGTCCTGTCCTTCGGCTTGATGAGCAGGCGATCGAACACCGACGCCTTGCCGGCCTCGGCGGTGTGCGCGCTCGTGGCGCCGCCTCCGCCGTCGTCGCCCGCCGCAGCGGCGCCCGCGTCCGTCGCGCCGTCGCGCGGGGGCTCGTCCGCCGCCGGCGCGGCGCCCGCGTCCGTTTCTTCGTGGCGCGGGGGCACGTCCCCCGCCGGCGCGCCGGCGTCGTCGTCGGTCGTCGTGGCGGCGCCGGCGTCGGCGGACGCCAGCGCGCCGTGGCCGGCGTCGACGGCGGGCTCGGTCTTGCAGGCCAAGAGGCTGAGCGCGCCGGCCGCGGCGAGGAGGTGCAGTCTCGTCATGGGCACGAGGGTGGACCAAACACCCGCCGAAGCTCAAGGCGCGCGAACGGGTTTGCCTTTCTCGACGCGGCGAACCACGACGGGTGGATGGCCTCCTCCGGGCGCCGCCTGCCGCCGATCGCCACGCACCGCCTGCGCGCCGTCGCCGCCGCGCTCGAGCACCCGCGCGTGCACGCCCTCGTCGCCGCGCCGCTGCGCCTCGCCCGCCGGCGCGCGGCCGCCGGCGACGTCGCCTTTCCGGCGCCGCCGCCGCTGCCGCCCGCGCCCGCCGGCGCCGGCGACGGCGACGACGACGGCAGCGCGGCGCGGCTCCTGCGCGCGCCGCCGCCGCAGCTCCGCACCGACGGCGGCCTCCCCTCCGGCGTCGACTTCGCCGCCGCCTACGCCGCCGGCCGCGCGAGCCCCGTCGACGTCGCCGAGGCGTTCCTCGCCGCCGTCGAGGACAGCGAGCGCGGCGATCCGCCCATGCGCTTCTTCATCTCCCTCGACGCCGGCGATGTGCGCGCGCAGGCCGCGGCGTCGGCGCAGCGGCACCGCGAGGGCCGCCCGCTGTCGCTCCTCGACGGCGTGCCCGTCGCGGTGAAGGACGAGATCGATCAGCGCGGCTACGTCACCACGCTCGGCACCCGGTTGCCCGGGCTGCGCCGCGCGAGCCGCGACTGCGTGGCGGTCGGGCGCCTGCGCGCGCAAGGCGCGCTCCTCGTCGGCAAGGCGAACATGCACGTGCTCGGCGCCGGGCCGCAGGGTGGAAACGCGGACTTCGGCACCGCGCGCAACCCGTGGAACCCCGCGCACTTCCCCGGCGGCTCGTCGAGCGGCTCGGCGGCGCTCGTCGCGGCGGGCCTCGTGCCGCTCGCCGTCGGCTGCGACGGTGGCGGCTCCATTCGCATCCCGGCGTCGTTCTGCGGTGACGTCGGGCTCAAGCCGACGTTCGCGCGCATCCCCAAGGCCGGCGAGACCCCGCCCATCGCCCACAGCGTCACGCACATCGGGCCCATCGGCCGCACCGTCCACGACGTGGCGCTCGGCCTCGCCGCTATGGCCGGCGCGCTCGCGCCGGGTGAGGCCGCCGGCCTCGTCGACGGGGACGTGGCCGGTGTCGCGGCGCCGCCGCCGTCGCTGGACGGCTGGGATTGGGAGGACCTCGCCGGGCTCACGGTCGGCGTCGTCGAGGCGTGGTGGGCGGACGCCACCCGCGAGGTCGCGCGGGCGTGCGAGCGCACGCTGGGCGCGCTCGAGGCGCGAGGCGCGCGCGTCGTCGACGTCGAGGTCGAAGGCCTCGACGAGGTGCGCGACGTCCTCGTGGCCACCATCGGCGCCGAGGTGCAGCACAACGCGTGGTTCCTCGACGCGGCGGCGCGCCGCACGCTCCCGCCCGACGTGCGCATCGGGCTCGCGGTCGCTCGCCACATCGGCCGGAGCGAGTACGCCGCCGCGCAGCGCGTACGCGCGGGCATGGCGGCGTCGATGTGGCGCTTGCTCGAGCGCGTCGACGTGCTCGTGTCGCCGTCGACGGTGCGCACCGCGCCGCCGGTGCCGCGGGACGACGTCGCCGACGTCGCGCAGACCGTGGAGCTCATGCGCACCACCGCGCTCGCCAACCTCACCGGGCAGCCGGCCATCTCGGTGCCCGCCGGCTTCGACAAGGACGGGCTGCCCATCGGCTTCCAGGCGATGGCGCGCCCCTGGGATGAGGCCGTGCTCCTGCGCGTCGCCCGCGCGGTCGAGCGCCCCGTCGAGCGAGCCCCGCCGCGCTCGTGGCGCGTGCTGCCCTCGAGCTAGGGCGGGCTCGTCCCCCGCGTCGAGGTCGATGGCCGGCACGATCGCCGCGCGGAGTCGCCGCTCAGCTCCGCCGCTCGAGGGAAGGCCGCACGAAGCGCTCCCAGAACGCCGCCAGCGCCGGCCGCGCGCCGATGCGGGTGAGCGGCGGCAGGGTCTCGAGGAAGACACGGCCGTAGCGCTTCTTGCGCAGGCGTCCGTCGAGGACGGCGACGATGCCGGCGTCGTCGACGTCGCGCAAAAGCCTCCCCGCGCCCTGCTTGAGCGAGAGCGCCGCCTCCGGGAGCGCGATGTCGTTGAAGGGATCCCCGCCTCGCTGCCGGCACAGGTCCGCGCGCGCGCGCCGCAGCGGATCCGTGGGCACGTCGAAGGGCAACCGGTCCATCACCACGAGGCGCAGCGCGCGGCCGCGCACGTCGACGCCCTCCCAGAACGAGCGCGTCGCACACAACAAGGCGCCGGTCTCGCCGTCGTGCGCGCGCAGCTCGTCGAGGAGCTTCTTCTTTTGCATCTGCCCTTGCTTCAGCACGGGCACGCCGAGCGCCGCCGCCGCGGGCAAGAGGGCCGCGTGCGCCTCGTCGAGCGCGGCGTTGCTCGTGAACAAGAAGAGCGCGCCGCCGCGGGTGGTCTCGAGGAGGAAGCGCATCTCGTCGAGCAGCGCCTCGCCGTACTTCGCGTGGTTCGGCTCCGGCATCTCCTTCGGGCAATAGAGCGCCGCGCGCCTGGCGAAGTCGAAGGGCGAGGGGAGCACGGCGCTCCTGGTGCCGGCCGCGGCCCCGATGCGCGCGAGGAAGGGCGCGACGTCGCCGGCCACGGCCAGCGTGGCGCTCGTCATCACCACCGGCTGCTCCATGCGAAACAGCGACGACGACAGCGCCGCCGCCACGTCCACGGGCGCCGCCGTCACCACCGCGCCGCGCCGCGTGGGCTCGCTCACCACGACGTAGCGCGGGTCCTCGAGCGCCTTGTGCAGCACGAACTCGATCTCGCCGCGCGCGGTGTAGGCCCGCTCGAGGAGCCGCAGCCGCTCCGCCATGCGCGTGGCCGCGTCGGGCCCGCCCGCGAGGTTCTCGTCGGGCAGCGCGTCGAGCACGCCGTGCAGCGACGCGAGCGCCTCCGCCGCGCCGTCGATGAGCGACCGCGCCGACGACGGCAACACCAGGCGCGCCCGCTCGCGCTCCCGCGACGGCACCGACGCCATCAACCGCTCGACGCGCTCCTCGGCGCCGATCATCGCGTCGAGCACCGCGGCGCGGTTGTCGCCGCCGAGGCCGTCGGCGTGCTTGCGCACGTCGCCAAACAGACGCATCAGCGACGCGCTCCCCACCGAGACGCCGAAGTAGTCGCTCGCCACCTCGGGAAGCGCGTGGGCCTCGTCGATGACGTACGCGTCGACGTCGGGGAGCACGTGGGCCAGCGCGCCGGCCCAGGTGCTCTCCCCGCTCTCGCCGTCGGAGGATGCGTCGCCCACCGGTGTGGCCGCGAGGCGCAGCCGCATGTCCGCGCACAGCAGGTGGTGGTTGGCGATGACGAGGCGCGCGCCCTCGGCCCTTCGCTTCATCTGCACCACGAAGCACTTCTCGTAGTGCATGCACCGCGTGCCGATGCACGTCTCGCTGCCGCAGTCGAAATCGCTCCAGGCGACATAGGGATCGGGCAGGCCCTCGATCTCGGCGCGGTCGCCGGTCGTGGTGCGCTCGGCCCAGCGCTGGATCTGCACGAGCTCCTTCGCCTCCGCCGAAAACGCGAACGTCGGTTGCAGCGAGAAGCGCTCGAAGCGCAGCTTGCACAGATAGTTCTGCCGGCCCTTGACGAGGACGGCGTCGCGCTCGGGGTCGAGGCCGTCGTGGTCGCCGAGGAGGTCGGCGACGGCGGCGAGCGCGAGCGGGACGTCCTTGGTGTAGAGCTGGTCCTGGAGGGCCTTGGTCCCCGTGGTCACCACCACGCTCTTTTCGGCGAGCAGCGCGACGGCGAGGTACGCGAGCGACTTGCCCGTGCCGGTGCCGGCCTCCACGGCGAGGCGGCGGCCGCCGCCGCCGGTGAGCGCGTCGGCGACGGCGTGCGCCATGTCGATCTGCGCGGTGCGCGGCTTGTACCCGGTGAGCCGCTTGTGGAGCGGGCCGTCCGCGGCGAAGAACGCGTCGACGGCGCCGTGCAGCGTCACCCGCGCTCGCCCCTCGCGATGCGGCGGCGCTTGACGACGACGGCGACGGCGATGGCGGCGCCGAGGACGGCGATGCCCGCGCCGCTCGCGATCGGGACCACCCGCTGTCGCCGCGGCGCGAGCGCGAGCCCGCTCCGCTCGACGAGGGCGCGCAGGCCCTGCGGCGCGACGGGCTCTCCCTGCACGTGCTCCTCGACGTGCTCGCCCTGCTTGAAAGAAAAGCCCGCGAGCAGCGCCGTGAACGCGGCGTCGTCGGCGGTGTCGGCGCGCGGGCGCGTCAAGGTCACGTGCACGACCCCGTGCCGCCCGAGGATCGCGCGGTGGACGTTTTCGTCGCCGCCGTGGGCGACGCGCCACGAGAGCGTGTGCGCCGGGATGTCGTAGACCGGCCGCTCGCCGCCCCCCTCCCCGACGGGCGCGTCGGCAGGGGTGAAAGGGTCGTCCTTGTCGACGGTGACGAAGCCGAGCGGCGCGTACTCGAACAGCACCTTGCCGCCGCCCGGCAGCCCGACGAGCGCCACCTCGAGGCCGCTCTGCGGGTTGTGCGTGAGCGCCTCCCACGCCTTGGCGCCGTCTTTGCCGGTGGAGACGTCGCCCTCGGGCACCTCGAGCGTGGCGACGCCGAGGTCGGCGCTGAGCGGGCCCTCGCGCAGGCCGAGCTTCCGGTTTTGCGCGTCCTGCTCCGGCGGATGCGGCCCCGCCGCTCCCGCCGCCGCCGCGACGAGCAACGCGCCCACGGCGGCCGCGCGCGCCACCGAGGCGCGCCCCACGACGAGAGGGTCGCCGCAGGGCATCAGCCGTCTCCGAGGTCGATGATCGGGATGGTGTGCGTCGGCGCCCGCGGAGCGCTTTCGGCGTCGGGCTTGTCGACCGTGACGCCGAGCGCGCAGGCCCAGGCGCCGACGTCGACGGGCGGGCGGGTGGCGAGGAATTCCTCGAGCTCGAGCTGCAGCTCCTGGGCGCTGGCGTGGCGCTCCTCGGGCTTCTTCGCGCCTGCGCGCAACAGGAGCGCGTCGAGCACCTCGGGCACGTCGGGTCTGAGCGACGACGCGGGCACCAGCGGGTCCATGAGGATGGCGCGCATGGTCTGGAACATCTCGCCGCGCGAAAACGGCGTGTGCGCGAGCGTGGCGTACAGCGTCATGGCCATGGCGTACACGTCGCTGCGGACGGAGGCGGGCTCGCCGTCGATGAGCTCCGGCGACAGGTACGGCACCTTGCCCTTCACCTGGCCGTTGTCCTCGCCCTCCTGCGTGTCGCCGGCCTTGGCGATGCCGAAGTCGGTGAGCTTCACGTCGCCGGCGCGGCTCACCAGGATGTTCTGCGGCGACACGTCGCGGTGGAGGATGGGCGTGACGTTGCCGAGGCGATCGTGCGCCGTATGCGCCGCGTGCAGGCCGCCGCAGGCGTCGGCGACGACGCGGCAGGCGATGTCGATGGGCACGGGCTCCTTCTTGCGCTTGGCGCGCCGGGTGAGCTCACCGAGGTCGAGCCCGTCGACGAACTCCATGGCGAGGTAGAGGTCTTCGCCGCTCTTTCCGACCGTGTAGATCTTGACGACGTTCGGGTGCTCCACCCGCCGCGCGAGCCGCGCCTCCTCGAGGAACTGCCGCCCGAAGTCCGGGTCTTCGCGCAGCTTGGGCAGGATGCGCTTGACGGCGACGACGCGGCTGGGGTCGTCCGAGGCGTGGCCGCGATACACCTCGGCCATGCCGCCCTCGCCGATCTTGTCGAGGATCTCGTACGCCGCCGGCGCCGCCCGCGTCTGCGTGGCCGTGAGCGTGCGGTACGCGCGCTCGACCTTGGTGCGCAGCTCCTCGACGCGGGCCAGCAGGTAGGGGCGGTTGCCGCCCGAGGGGATGGCGCGCGGATCGAGCTCGGCCAGTCGCTGCTGGTAGCCGCGCTCGACCGCCGCGGGGCTCCAGCCCTGTGGGTCGACGCCGAGGATGGCGAAGTCGCTGCGCTCGGGCTTGATGTCGAGGTAGAGCGACAGGATCTCGGCGCCGCCGCGGCCGGGCAGCGAGGCGAGCTGCGAGAGGATCTGGCTGTCGGCCTGCACCAGGGCCGGCATGGCGCTCGTGGCCGCCTTGCGGCGGTCGCGCTTGGACGTCGAGCGCGGCGCGTTCAGCAGGGTGACGAGCCCGGTCTCGACGAGCGTCTGCAGCACGAGCCCGCCGACGAGCGGGTGCAGGCCCGTGAGCTTGTAGATCTCGGCGCACGTGCGCGTGCCGTCGACGACGCCGGCGAGATCCACCTGTCCGGTGAACGCGCGCAGGCGCGACGCCACGTTGGCGAAGCCGCTGCGCGGCTCGGGGACCTTCTTCGCGAGCTCCTCACCGAGGCGCAGCATGGCGTCGGGCGTGAGCGCGCGGCGGCGGGCGTCGAGGACGAAGCCGAAAGGGTTGACGGCGGTGAGCGGCGTGTACTCGACGAAGCCCTCGTCGTCGAAGAAGGCCCACTCGCCGAACTGCGGCACCAGGAGCTGGCTGCAGAACTCGCGCACCTCGTCGCGCAGGGCCTCGAGCACCGCGACGGGGTGCGAGCACCGCGAGAGCTTGGCGAGCGGGTTCATCTTCGCCAGCGGATCGTTCGTCGGCGGCGGCCGCAGTTGCCCCTTCTCGCCCAGGCGCTTGACGAGGGACTCGCTGCTCCCCGCGGTCGCCGCGTAGACGGGCTCACCGCCGAGGAAGAAGAGCGTGCCGCGCGGACCGGGCATGCCGTCGACGAGGAGCCGTCCCGAGCGCTCGTCGACGAAGAGGTCCATGAGCACGCGCGCGCCGATGCCGGGCGCGAGGCCGCCGGTGAGCGAAGGCACGGACGGGTCCGTCCGCAGCGGTCCGGGGAGCGGCGCTCGGGGCATCGCCCCCGACGAGTCTTCGAGCCGGACGATCCGCGCCGCCATCTGCCTGGTTCTCCCACGCCGGCCCCGACGAAGGAAGCGCCCGCCCGGTCGGGACGCCGCAGGGTTCTACGGGTTGATCGGCTTGCAGATGTTGGTGCCCGCCTGGCAGCGGAAGCCCTGTTGGCAGCCGTCGTCGGGGGTGGACGTGTTGCAGCGGCTGCCTTCGTCGCCGGGGGCGCCGCAGCTCACGCCGGTGGTGAGGTCGCCCACGAAGCACTCGAAGCCCGAACCGCAGTTGACGCGGACGGGAGCGCACGCGTCGTCGCCGGGCGTGAAGCAGGGCTCCCCCCTCACCGGCGCCGCCACGCACGTCAGCCCGCACTGACCCGCCTGGCGACACGATTCGCCGGCGCCGCACCCGTTGATGCACTCGTTGACGACGCAGACATGGCCGCTGCGATCGGCGAGCGTGCCGCAGTTGACGCTCGCGCAGTCCGTCGGCGAGGTGCAGGCGGCGCCGAGCGTCCCCGCCGTGACGCACGTGGCGTCGGACGAGCACGCGAGGCCGGCGGCGCAGCCGTCGTCGGGCGGGTTCGGTCCGTCCACGGTGGGAAAGATGCACGGGCCGCCCAACGCCGACGGCGCGACGCACGCAAACGCGCCCGCGCCCTCCGTCGACGCCGCCGCGCACTCGAGCCCGCTGTCGCACGCGCGGCTGACGATATCGGAGCGGCAGGTCTCGCCGGCCTGCGCCGGCCCTTGTGGCCCTGCGTCGGCGGGCGGCGGCGGCGGCGGCTCCTCGGGCGGGGGGCAACCGGCGCTGAAGAGCAGGGCGAAGACCGCGGCGAACGCGGCGAGACGGGGAGCCACGACGCGATCGTACCGCGTTCGCATGGCGAATGAGCACGCCGGCGCGCGGCGCGGCGGTCCGTCACAAGCTGTCGAGGTCCACGTCCTCGGCGATGGGCACCGTGCGCGTCACCGCCGGAGGCGGCGAGGCCTGGGCGTGGCGCTCGGCGGCGAGCCCGTGGGCCCACGCGCGGACGTCGACCGCGGGGCGCGACGCCAGGAGCTCCTCGAGCTCGAGCTGCAATTCCTGGGCGCTGCCGTGGCGCTCCTGTGGATCGCGGGCCCCCGCGCGCAGCAGGATGGCGTCGAGCTCCGCGGGCGCGTCGTCGCGCAGCGACGTCATGCGCGGCAGCGGCTCGCACAGGATGGCCCGCAGCGTGGGCACGATCTCGCGCCGCAGAAAGGGCGCCCGCGACAGCGCCGCGTACAGCGTCATCGCCATCGAGTAGACGTCGGAGCGGATGGTGGCCTTGCGGCCGTCGACGACCTCGGGCGGGAGGTACGCGGCCTTGCCCTTGACCATGCCGCGCTCCTCTTCACCGGTCTGCGTGACGTTCTGGGCGCGCGCGATGCCGAAGTCGGTGAGCTTCACGTCGCCGCTCGACGACACGAGGATGTTCTGCGGCGACACGTCGCGGTGCAGGATGGGCACGATGTTGCCGTCGCGGTCGTGGGCGGTGTGGGCGGCGTGGAGGCCGCCGCAGGCGTCGGCGACGATGCGGCAGGCGACGTCGACAGGCACCGGCAGCTTGAGCTTCTTGCTCCGGCGCAGGAGCTCGCCGAGGTCGCAGCCGTCGACGAGCTCCATGGCGAGGTAGAGGTCCTCGGCCGCCTTGCCGACGGTGAAGACGCGCACCACGTTCGGGTGCTGGACGCGCCGCGCGAGGCGCGCCTCGTCGAGGAACTGCCTGGCGAAGGACGGATCGGCGCGGTGAGCCGGCAGGATGCGCTTGATGGCGACGACGAAGGACGGGTCGTCGGCGGCGCGGCCGCGGAACACCTCGGCCATGCCGCCCTCGCCGAGCTTCTCGAGGATCTCGTACGCGGCGCCGCCGCGGCGCGGGAGGTTGGCGGTGCGGCGGCGATACGCGCGCTCCACCTTGCTGCGCAGCTCCTCGGCGCGCCCGAGCAGGTACGGGCGCACGCGCGCCGCGGGGATGGCGCGCGGATCCAGCTCGGCGAGGCGCGCCTGGTAGCCGCGCTCGATGGCGCCGGGCGCGGCCTCGACGTCGACGCCGAGGATGACGTCGTCGTCGCGCTCGGGCTTGAGCTCCACGTAGAGCGAGAGGATCTCGTTGGCGCCGCGCTCGGGCATCTGCGCCAGCACCGACAACGACGCGTCCGCCTGCACCAGCTTCGGCAGCGGGCTCTCCTGCGCCTGCCGCTTGCCGGGCGCGCCCTCTTCGCGGGGGCGGTTCAACAGCTCGACGAGCCCGGTGTCCGCGAGCGTGCCCAGGACGAGCCCGCCCATGAGCGGATCGAGCCGCGTGAGGCGGTACAGCTCGGACGCGGGCACCGTGCCGTCGACGACGCCGCCGAGGTCGACGTGGCCCGTGAACGAGCGCAGGCGCGGCGCGACGTTGGCGAAGCCCTCGAGCGGCGCCGGCGTCTTGCCCGCGAGCGCCTCGCCGAGCCGCAAGAGCGCGTCGGGCGCGAGCCGCTTTCGGCGCGCTTCGAGCACGAGGCCGAACGGGTTCACGGCGGTGAGCGGCGTGTGCTCGGCGAAGTCGACGTCGTCGAAGAAGCGCCAGGAGCCGCCGGTGGCGTCGATGACGGCGCGGGCGAAGTCGCGGACGGCGTCGCGCAGCGCTTCGAGCACCGGCACGGGTCGCGCGAGCCGGTGGCGCACGAGGAGCGCGGGGACGCTGGTCATCGCGCGCCGCTGCTTGTCGCGCGCGGCGGCCGCGTCGGCGAGCGCGGCGCGCTCTGCGAGGCGCGCGACGAGGGCCTCGTCGGCCTCGGGGGAGGCCGCGTGCACCGGCTCGCCGTGCAGGAAGAAGAGGGTGCCTCGCGCGGGCGCCGTGGCGCCGCCGGGGGCCGCCGCGCCGGGGAAGGGCAGCTCGACGAGCAGGCGCCCGGTGCGCTCGTGGACGAACAGATCCATGAGGAGCCGCGCGCCCGCTCCGGCCTCGAGCACGCCCGTCTGCCCGGGCAACACCAGCGACGGATCCGTGGCCCCGCCTGCCCCCTCGTCGTCGAGCTCGAAATCCGTGGGCACCGGCGCGCGCACCACGTGCGCGCTGGACGGATCGTCCAGCTCGACGCGCGCGACGTCGTCTCGTTCGGGCATTCGTCCTCGTCGCCGGAGGCCGGCGGGCATCATTGTCGACGCCGCCTCCACCCTTGGCAAGCGGCGGGCACCGATGCACGCTCGCTTGATGACTCAGACTCCGCGCGGCGCCACGATCGTCGTCAAGTCGGGCGGCGGGCTTTCGCTCGAGCGCCCGACCTTCGAGCTCCTCGAGCAGACCGGCGGCAAGAAGCACCGCTTCGACGCCATCGCCGTGCGCATCGGCGCCGGCCGTGGCAACGACCTGCTGCTCGACAACCTCACAGTGTCCTCGGTCCACGCCGAGATCCAGGCCACGCCGCGCGGCTTCAAGCTCGTCGATCTCGGCAGCACCAACGGCACCACGGTCAACGGCGTGCGCATCGTCGAGGCCTTCCTCGAGGACGGCTGCACCGTCGGCATCGGCGAGGTGATGCTGCAGTTCAAGCTCGGCAAGGAGAACGTCAGCCAGCCGATGAGCGAGGCCACCGAGCTGCACGGCGCCGTCGGCGCGTCGCCCGCCATGCGCGCGATCTTCTCGCGCATCGACCGCGTCGCCAAGACCGACGCCACCGTGCTCATCCACGGCGAGACGGGCACCGGCAAGGAGGTCGTCGCCTGGTCCATCTACGAGGCGAGCAAGCGCAAGGACGGCCCCTTCGTCGTCGTCGACTGCGGCGGCATCGCCCCCACCCTCATCGAGAGCGAGCTGTTCGGCCATGAGAAGGGCGCCTACACCGGCGCCCACACGAGGCGCCTCGGCGCCTTCGAGCGCGCCCACGGCGGCACGCTCTTCCTCGACGAGCTCGGCGAGCTCGGCCTCGATCTGCAGCCCAAGCTGCTGCGGGCGCTCGAGCGCCGCGAGATCCAGCGGCTCGGCGGCGACAAGCCCATCGCCGTCGACGTCCGCATCGTCGCCGCCACCAACCGCGACCTGCGCGGCATGGTCGCGCGCGGCGAGTTCCGCGAGGACCTCTACTACCGGCTCGCCGTCGTCACCCTCGAGATCCCGCCGCTGCGCGAGCGCAAGGAGGACATCGAGGTCCTCGTCGATCACTTCCTGAAGGGCCTCGGCCTCGATCGCAAAGCGCTGCCCGAGGGCGCCGTCGCGCGCTTCCTCGAGCACTCCTGGCCGGGCAACGCGCGGGAGCTGAAGAACGCCGTGGAGCGCGCGGTGGTGCTCGGCGAGACCAAGTTCCTCACGGGTCCCGGCGACGCGCCGAGGGCGAGCGGCGCCGCGCCGGCGGCCGAGGGCGCCACGGGGACCTACGTCGTCGACGCGAGCGAGCTGTACAAGGACCAGAAGGCCAAGGTGGTCGCCGACTTCGAGGAGCGCTACGTGCGCCTGTTGATGAAGGAGCACGCGGGCAACGTCTCCGCCGCCGCCCGCGTCGCCGGGATCGACCGCATGAGCCTGCACAAGATCCTGGCCCGCTACGGCCTCGACGCCCGCGCGCTCGCCAAGACCTAGGGCGAGCGGCTCAGGCCGGGACGAGCGCCCCAATCTCGCGCTCGTGGCCGGCGGTCCAGCGGCCGAACAGGGAGGCCTCGACAGCGAGGTGCTCCTGGATCTCGTCCAACAGGTGGCCCAGGCGCCGCATGATGGGGAGGTCCCCGTCGACGTCGCGGCAGGCGGCGCGCACCTCCTCGACGGCGGCGAAGAGCTTGCGCGCGTCCTCCGCGTGCGCCTGTCGCAGCGTGGCCGGGCAGGGGCTGCCCGCGTCGAACGACGGGAACAGCCGCATCTCTTGCAGCAGGTTGTGGGCGAAGAGGCGCTCGCCGAGGCGGTCGAGGCTGCGGCGGAGCCCGCGGATCGGGCCGCTCTGCAGGCGGTCGCGCACGACGCGGAGCTCGTCGTCGAAGGCGCGGTGGTAGCGCTCGGTGAGGAAGTCCGTGTCGACGTCTCGGCGGCGGCGGGGTTCGGGGATCATCGGGCGCTCCTCGTCGGGGTCGGTGCCGCCTGCGCATCGAAAACCGTGCCAGCCGGCCGGACGCGCCCGCTGGTGTCGAGCGCGGCTTCGGGCGGAGGCGGTGCGTGCGGGCCGGCACACACCGCCTGTGCAGTCTGACCCTGATCTTCGCGAGCGCCCGTCCTGGTCCCCGCGTCGCGGTAGCATCGCGCGATGTCGGTGCGCCTCGACGCCAGGGACCGCCTGCCGCGGCGCGTGGTGAGCGCCGGTATCGCGGCGATGGCCGGTGCCGAGCAGATCGCGAGGGCCGTGCGGCGCTTCGGCGTCGAGGGCGCGCGCGCGCTCGGCCACGCGCCGCTGCGCGGGGAGGAGCTCGAGGGGCTGCTGTTGTCCGTCCCCTACCGCGACCGCGACGTGTTCGTCGACGAGCTGCTCGGCTTCGCCGCCCCGCCGCCCGACGTCGCCGATCTCCCGCGCGGGGCGGTGCCGTACCTGCCGTGCGGCGTCGAGGAGATCCTCGCCATGGGTCGGGAGGCGCCGCTGGCGCCGCACGACGAGCTGGTGGACCTCGGCTCGGGCGTCGGCCGCGTCGTCATCCTCGCGCACCTGTTGTCCGGCGCGCGGAGCCGCGGCGTCGAGATTCAGCGCCCCCTGGTCGACCTCGCCGAGCTCCGCGCCGCCGAGCTCGGCCTCACCGGCGTCTCCTTCGTGCACGCCGACGCCGCCGAGGTCGCGCTCGACGGCACCGTGTTCTTCCTCTACGCGCCGTTCAACGGCGACATGTTGACGCGCGTGTTGCGGCGCCTCGAGGACGTCGCTCGCCGACGGCGCATCAAGGTGTGCACCGTCGGGCTCGAGCTGCGCGACGTGCCCTGGCTGCGCTCGCGGCCGAGCGCGTGCGTCTCGCTGAGCCTCTATGACTCGCTCCCGCTCAGCGGGCGGCAGCGGGGGCGTAGTTGATGGACGCGGGCAGCACCAGGCCGGCGGCCGGCTCGTCGACCTCGATCTCGTCGTCGGGGATGAACGGCGGGCGGTCCACGCACAGGAGGCTCTGCTCGTCGCCCGTCGGGTTGTCGTAGCGGTGCGGGAGCTCCTTCGGCCAGTGGTGCGCGACGCCCGCGGGCACGGCCCTTCGCTGCAACAAGAATCCCGTCGGTGAGCACGAGCTCGTGCTCGTCCATCACCCGGTGCACGTGCGTGGCGATGGCGCGCCCGGGGGCGATGCGCAGGCGATAGATGCCGCAGTCGCGCGCGACGTAGACGACGTCGACGGCGCCGAACGCCTTGTCCTCGACGGTGAAGGTCTCGTCGGCGGCCGCGCGCTCGATCTCGAGCGAGGCGAGCGCGCCGCCCGCGAGCGCCTCGGGCTTGGTGAGCTTCACCCGCACCCGCGCCACCGCCGGCCGCGACGGCCCCGTCGTCGCCGGCGGCAACAGCAGCCAGCGCGCGAGCGCCTCGGCCGCGGTCTCGATCAGGCGGAAGCGGCTGCTCTCGAGGAGGAAGCGCAGCTCGCCGGCCACGCGGCCGTAGTCCACGGTGGCCGAGAGCGTCTCGCTCCGCGCCGACGCCCGCGTGTCGAGCCAGAGGTCGACGTCGACGACGAGCGGCTGCGGGATGTCGCGCTCGCGCGGAAAGACGCCGACGATGCAGGCCACCTCGAGGTGCCGGATGGAGAGCACGTCGAGCGTCATCGGCTGCTCCCGGGCGGCGTCGTCACAGCACCGCCGCGCGGCCGCCGTCGACGGGGAGGACGGCGCCGGTGACATAGGGCGAGCGCGCGAGGAAGACCACGGCGCGCGCGACGTCCTCGGGCGTGCCCTCGCGTTGCATCGGGACGCGCTTGAGGACGGAGGCGCGCTGCGCTTCGGTGAAGCCCGGCGGAAACGCCACGGTGCCCGGGGCCACGGCGTTCACGCGCACGCGCGGCGCGAGCTCGACGGCGAGGGCCTTGGTGAGCATCACGACGCCTGCCTTGGACACGCTGTAGTGGGCGTAGCCACGCACCGGGCGCTCCGCCGCGATGTCGGCGACGTGCACCACGCACGGCCCACCCGTCGACGACGAAGCGCCGGCGCGCTCGAGCGCGGGCATCAAGCGCTGCGTGAGGAAGAACGGCGCCTCGAGGTTCAAGCGCTGCATCGCCCGGTAGCGCGCGCGGTCGATGTCCGCGAACGGCAGCTTCTCGAAGGCGGCGGCGCTGTGCACGAGGACGTCGACGCCGCAGGGGCCGCCGCGCCCCGCGGCGATCGCGTCGACGCGCGCGGCGAACGCGTCGACGCCGTCGTCGTCGCCGAGGTCGGCGCGCTCGACATAGGCGCGCCGCCCATGGGCCTCGACGGCGCGCGCGGTCTCCTGGGCGGCGCCGCTCGAGCGGTGCGCGTGCACCACGACGTCGAAGCCGTCGCCCGCGAGGGCGACGGCGATGGCGCGCCCGACGCGCACCCCGGCCCCGGTGACGACGGCGAGCGGTCCGGGAGCACCCTCGGGAGACACGCGCGGGCCGCCTACTTGAGCCTGGCCTTCAAGAGGTCGCCGAGGGTGCCGAGGCCGCCGCCGCCCGACTTGTCGGACTTGTACTGGTCGACGAGGGCGCGCTCCTCGGCCTGCTCACGCGCGGTCTTTGAGACCTTCAGGCGGCCGCGCTCGTCGACGTCGATGACCAGGAGCTGGAGCTTTGTCCCCAGGGGGAACGCCTTGTTCAGGTCGGAGCCGCGCGGGGTGCCCGTCTCCGACGCCGGCATGAACGCGCTCTGCCCGGCGAGCTCCGCCGGCGCCTCGATCTTCACGAAGACGCCGAAGCGCTCCACGCGATCCACCGCGGCGTCGACCTGCGCCCCGCGCGCCACGCGCCTGCCGCCCGAGCGCCCGCGGCCCTCGGAGACGTCGGCGAGCTCCGGCGGCGCGTCCTTGAGCGACAGCGAGATGCGGTGCGCCGCCTCGTCGACGGAGATCACCCGCACGCGCACCTCCTCGTCGACGTTGAGCACCTCTTTCGGGTGCCCGATGCGCCGATCGGCAATCTCGCTCACGTGCACCAGGCCCTGAACGCCGGGCCACAGCTCCACGAACGCGCCGAACGCCTCGAGCTTCTTCACGGTGCCCACGAGCCAGTCGCCGGCCGCCATGTCGTCGAGGTGCTCGATGAAGGGATCCGGCTGCGCCGCCTTCAACGACAGCCCGATGCGGGCCTGTCCGGGACGCTTCGGGTCGTCCTCGATCTTGGTGACCTCGACGGTGACGAGATCGCCGGTCTTCAAGACCTCGCCGGGATCCTTCACGTGCCCCCAACCGAGCTGCGACAACGGGATCATGCCGTCGACGCCGCCGATGTCGACGAAGGCGCCGAAGGGCTGAAGCCGCGTGACGGTGCCCTTCACCATGGCGCCCACGGCGAGCGTGGCCATGGTCTTGTGCGCCTGCTCCTTCTTCTGCTTTTCGACGAGCGCGCGCCGCGACAGCAGCACGTTGCGCCCGTTCTCCTTCACCTCGCGCACGATGAACTCGAGGGTCTTTCCGACGAGGGACTGCGGATCGTCGACGAAGCCGGCGTCGATCTGCCCGAGCGGGCAGAAGCCGCGGGCCGAGCCCGACAGGGACACCTCGATGCCGCCCTTGTTCACGCCCGACACCGTGCCCTGCACCGGCATCTGCGACGCCTTGGCCTGCTCGAGCATGCCGACGTCGATCTGGTCGCGGCCGAGCTTGGTGGACAGGAGGATGCCCTCGGACAGCCCCACCACGAACGCGTCGATGACGTCGCCGACGTTCAGGCGCAGCTCGCCGTCCTCGTCGAGGAACTCCGCCGTCGGCGCATGCGCCTCCTGCGTCCGCGACAGCTCGAAGAAGGCCGAGTCCGTGCCGATGTGCACGCAGCGGGCGCGCACCTTGTCGCCGACGCGCACGTCGACGCGGTCGATGGGGCCGGTCTCCGCGAGCATGGCCGCGAAGTCGCCCGGGTCGCCCGTCTCGACGACGACGGGCGCGATGTTGGCGAAGTCACCCGGTCCCGCGCGGGGCCCGCGCGGCCGCCCGCCCCGGTCGTCGCTCCGTCCGCGCCCGCCGCGGGGCCGCCCGCCCTCGGGGCCGCGCCCGCCGCGCCCCGCGCCGCCGGCGTCGTCGACCATGGGCCGCTCGACGGTGGTGGCGTCGGAGGCGGGCGCGCCCTCGACGGTGGCGGCGTTTTCGAGGGAGCCCTCGGTGGTGCCGCGGGGCGTCACGTTGGTGGGCCCGTCGTTGGGCCTGGGCTTGCGGTAGATCTCCGGCTCGCGGCGCTTGCCCTTGGCCTCGCGCCCGCCGTCGCGGGAGCGGCGCACGGTGGACGGCGGCGGCTGGAGGTGGGTGGGGTCCACGCGCTTGCCCGTGTCGACGGCCGTGATCTTCACGTCGTCGGGGGCGGCCGGGGGCTCGCTCGCGGGGGCGTCGCCGGCGGGGGGCACCTCCGCCGTGGTCTCGGTCTTGTCGTCGACGGGCATCGCGGATCTCCTGCTCGGGGAGCCATGCCGTGTCCGCCGTCTGTCGGCAACGGCCCGCGTGGACCCCGCCGCCTTCGACGGGGTCCAAGGCGGTCGTCGCGCCGCTCAGATCGTGAGCTGGCCGGAGCGCAGCAGGTAGGCGAGCTGCCTCCTCTGCTCGGCGTCCAGCATGGCGTGGGTGCGCTTGAGCGCCTTGACCACGGCCTCCCGCAGCCGCTCCGCGCTCTTCACGCGGGCGCCGGCGGCGGACTTGGCGCCGTCCTCGTCGAAGGCGTCGCCGGCGAGGCAGTCGGCGAAGGAGCCGACGCTGCGCCGGTGATCCACCGAGGCCTGCGCCCGCTCGGTCTTCAGCTCGTCGAGGATGGCGGCGAGCTCGGCCACCTGGCTCTCGTTGAGCTCGAGCCTGTGGGCCATGAAGCGCAGCGGCCGGCGCACGCCGAAGCCGCCGCCGCCGTCCTCCATCGCGAACCAGCTCTCGACGTCCTCGCGGGACCGCCGCGCTTGCCGGCCATAGCCGTACGCGGGGCCGCAGCCGGCGCCGCAGGAGGCGCCCCCCTGCTGGGATTGGCGCTGTTGCTCTTTCCACCAGTGCATGAAGCCTGGATGCATGCTGACTCCTTCTCGCCCGGGCATGGCCGCGGGCGGGGACTTCGACCCGGGCGACATGCCGCGGGTCCCCTGGATTGTAGGCAGGCGTCAGCGCCGGGCAACGGCGGATTGGCGGAGCTTCCCGGGGAGCGCGACGTCGAGGGCGCGGAGCAGATCTCCATACCCGAGGGGCTTTGTGAGATACGCCGTGGCCCCGATGCGCAGGCCCCGCTCGACGTCGGCGGCATGGCCGAGCGTGGTGATGATGATGATGGGGAGGTCCTTGAGCCGCGGGTCGTTGCGCGCCTGGTCGAGGACCTGCAGGCCCGTCACCCCGGGCATGTGGATGTCGAGGAGGGCGGCGTCCACGGGGGTTTGCTGCAGCAGGGCGAAGGCCTCGGTGCCGGAGCTCGCCTCGATCACGGAGAAGCCCAGCCGCTCGAGCCAGGTGCGCAGCAACATGCGCATGACGCGGGCGTCGTCGGCGACGAGGACACGGGCGCGCGGCGGCTCGCTCACACAGGCTTGATACCCCGGCCGGACACGAAAAGACCACGCCTTGCCCCCGGCGGCCCGCTTGCTACGGTGCTTGTCTCGTCGAGACGGAGCCATGCCCGGAGACAAAAAGCGCATCCCGCGCAAGGAAAAGCCCACGCCCGTCGTGGTGAAGAAGGAGTCGTCGTCGTCGTCGTCGTCGTCGTCGTCGTCGTCGGCGTCGTCGGCGTCGTCGTCGTCGTCGTCGGCCCCCGCGCCGCGCGAGCGCGGCGGCCGGCAGGGCGGCGGCGCGCGCGACGACGGCGCCCGGTTCGTCGGCGGTCCCAGAAACGAGCATGGCACCCGCGTGGCCCGGCGCGTCACCTGCGCCCGCTGCGGCACCGCCGATCACGTCCCCTACGTGCCCAAGGACCCCACCAAGGCCTTGTGTCGCAACTGCGCCGCCGAGGTCCTCAAGACCTTCGAGCAGGGCACCAAGGTGCGGATGCCCACGCGCCCGGCCGTGTGCAACCTCTGCGGCACCCCCTTCGCGCTCCCCATCACCGCCGAGGACGACGGAGACCCGCTGTGCCCGAGCTGCCTGCGCGGCTTCACCGCCTGGCAGGGCAGCGTCGACGTGCCCTTCGCCCAGCGCACCGAGGCCGTCGTCGAGGAGCGGCTGTCGGGCGCCCTCGTGCGCAAGCGCAAGCGCGAGTGAGCGCTACGGGCGCATCAACACCTTGATGCAGCCCTCGCGCTTGTGCCGGAACACCTCGTACATCTCGGCGGCCTCGTCGAGGCGCCGCCGGTGCGTGACCACGAACGAGGGATCGAGCTTGTCCTCGAGGATCAGCGCGAGCAGCTTCTTGGTGTAGCGCTGCACGTGCGTCTGCCCCGTGCGGATGGTGAGCGCCTTGTTCATCGCCGCGCCGAAGGGAAGCCGGTCGACGCCGCCGTAGATCCCGGGCACGGAGACCACGCCGCCCTTTCTGCAGAGGCGCAGCGCCATGCGCAGCACGTGGGCGCGGTCGTGGTCGATGTGCACGGCCTGGCGGACGATGTCGCCGAGGGCGTCGGCGGAGAAGCCGTGGGCCTCCATGCCGACGGCGTCGATGACGGCGTCGGGGCCGAGGCCGCCGGTGAGCTCCTTCACCTTGCCGGTGACGTCCTCGTTGTCGTCGAGGATGACGTCGGCGCCGGCGAGGTCGCGCGCGGCCGCCAGTCGCTCGAGCACGCGGTCCACGGCGACGACGCGCCCGGCGCCGAGGAGCTTGGCGCTCTTGATGGCGAGCAGGCCCACGGGCCCGCAGCCGAAGACGAGCACCGTCTGGCCGGGCTCGATGTCGCACTGCTCCGCCGCCATGTACCCGGTGGGAAAGACGTCGGTGAGCATCAAGAGCTTGTCGTCGGGGACGTCGCGCGGGAGCACCACGGGGCCCACGTCGGCGAAGGGCACGCGCACGTACTCGGCCTGCCCGCCGGCGTAGCCGCCGGTGAGGTGCGAGAAGCCGAACAGCCCCGCCGTCGACGTGCCGAGCACCTTCTCGGCGAGCGCCGCGTTGGGGTTGGTGTTGTCGCAGCACGAGTACAGGGAGCGCCGGCAGAAGAAGCACTGCCCGCACGCGATGCAGAAGGGCACCGCCACGCGATCGCCCTTCTTGAGCTTGGTCACCGCGGGGCCGACGTCGACGACCTCGCCCATGAACTCGTGGCCGAGGATGTCGCCGGGGCGCATGCCCGGCATGTGGCCGCCGTAGAGGTGCAGATCGGAGCCGCAGATCGCCGTCGACGCCACGGCGACGATGCAGTCGTGCGGGTTCAACAGCTTCGGGTCCGGCACGGTCTCGACGCGCACGTCCTTCTTGCCGTGCCAGACCACCGCCTTCATGCGTCACCCCCTCGCCGGGCGGGATCGTCGAGGAGCAGGCCACGGCGACCGGCGCCGACGGACTGCCCCTGCACCGTGGGCGCCTCGCCCGTCTCGAGCTCGGCCTTGAAGCGCCGCAGGTCGTCCTTCGCCGCGGCGACCAGGCTCCGGTCGAAGCGGCCGGCGGCGGGCTCGTAGCCGAGCTCGACGTGCAGCACCGTTCCGCCGGGGACGGCCTCGAAGCGCAGCGTGCCGCTCGCACGCAATTCGGGCGCGGGGATGGAGCGCCAACTGAGCTGCTCGCCCGGCCGGTCCTCGGTGATCGCCGCGTCCCACTCGAGGGCGTCGGCGTTGGCGCCGGCGAGGTGCGCCTTCCAGTGGAAGCGCCCGTCTCCGAGATCGGCGACGTCGTCGACGTGGCGCAGCACGCGCGGCAGGCGGGTCAGGTCGCGCCACGCGCGGTAGACGTCGTCGGGCGAGCGCGCGAGGTGCAGCGAGGTGCGGATGGAGATCACACGCCCCTTCTTCGGCCTGCGGGCGGCGACGCGGCGGACGGCGAAGAGCACGAGCGCTCCGCCGGACGCGGCGTAGATCAGGCGGCGGGCGAGGGTGCCGGCGGTGAGCTTCGCCATGGGAGTGCCTCCGTCTTGGAGCTAACCAGTCCGACGCGTCGCGGCCGGATCGATAAAATGACGTCATGCTCACGGCGGTGCTGATCATGACGACGCAGTTGGCGACCGAGCCTCCGATGACCGTGACCACCTCGTCCTTCCAGGATCACGCGGCGATCCCGAAGGAGCACACGTGCCAGGGCAAGGACCAGAGCTGGTCGTTGTCGATCACGGGTGTGCCCAAGGAGGCGAAGAGCCTCGCCGTCGTCGTCCACGACCCCGACGCCCCCGACCCCAAGGCGCCGCGGCCCGGCGGTTGGACGCACTGGGTGCTCTACGATCTGCCGCCGTCGACGACGGAGCTCGCCGCCGGCGTCTCCGCGGCCGCGCTGCCGCACGGCACGCTCCAGGGCAGAAACGACTGGAAGAAGCCCGGCTTTCGCGGCCCCTGTCCCCCGGTGGGCAGGCACCGCTACGTCACCACGGTCTACGCCGTCGACACGGTGCTCGGGGACCTCAAGGAGCCCCCACGGGAAGCGCTGCTCAAGGCCATGGACGGCCACGTCGTCGCCAAGGCCGAGCTCACGGGCACCTACCAGAAGTAGCCCGCTGCGCCGGCGGCGCCGTCGGAGCCTGAGCGCGCGGTATCGTGCCCCCATGTCCCTCGTGGATCCCCACTTCGAGCGCATCGCGCGCCGCCTGCGCACGCTGACGCTGTGCGCGCCCGACGCCGAGGACGGCTCGCTCGAGGAGCGGCCGGGCTCGCCGTTCGGGCGGGTGTCGCCGCGCCTGGTGGGGCAGTACACGGCGAGCGGCCTGCGCGCGGCCATCGGCGAGTACGGCCTGGCCAAGAAGCTCGAGGACAAGGGCCTCGGCGACTTCCAGGTGGTGATCAGCGAGGAGGACGCGTTCCGCCAGCGCCTCGAGGTGCTGCTGCCGGAGGGCAGCGCCCCCGACCGCCACCTCATGGATCTGCGCCTGCATCTGCGCTCGGTGACGCTGCCGCCGCCGTCCGGCGCCCCGCCGGCGGCCGCGCCCGCGCCGCTCGCCGTCGTCGTCGTCGAGTGGCTCTTGATGCAGAACCCCCGCGCGCGCTTCACCAAGGAGCGCCCGCGGCTGCCGGGGCAGGAGTACCCGGGCACCGGCCTCGGCGGCGCCGTCGCCCAGCTCCTCGTCCTCATGTGTCGCCGCATCGGGCGCGACGGCCTCATCGTGGTGCCCGCGCGCTTCCACCTCGCCGAGCTGTACACGCGCGCCGGTTGGCTGGCCCCGGGCCCCAGCGCCGACCGCGACTTCGAGGATGTGCTGGCGGCCGCGCGCAAGCTGACGTTCCCGGCGCGGGCGTGGGCGACCGAGCGCGGCTTCGTCATCGACGAGGACGGCGCCCCGTTCGTGTATCACCCCGAGGAGCGGGCGCTGCCGGTGTCGGACCGCATGGCCAAGGCCCTCGCCCCCGGCGGCTTGTTGTGGCTGGCCCGGCTGCTCGAGCCGCGGCGGAGCTTCGCCGTCGACGTCGACGGCCTCGCCCGCTCCCTGCGCACCGATCCCGTCGAAGGCATGGACCCGGGCGCGCTCGTCCAGTAAGTCCCCGCAGGTGGCGGACACGCACCCGGCATTCATCATCGGCATCGCGGGCGGCACGGGCTCGGGCAAGACCACCATCGCCCGCGCCATCGCCGACGCGCTCCCCGCGGAGCACGTCGCCATCCTCGAGCACGATTGGTACTACCGCGACCGCAGGGACCTGCCGCTCGAGGAGCGCGCGCAGCTCAACTTCGATCACCCCGACAGCCTCGAGACCAGCCTCCTCGTGGAGCACGTGCGCGCCCTGCGCGACGGCGAGGCGGTCGACGTGCCCGGCTACGACTTCAAGGCGCACGCGCGCAAGCCCGAGCGCGTGCACATCGAGCCCAAGAAGGTGATCATCGTCGAGGGCATCCTCGTGTTCGTCGAGAAGCAACTGCGCGACCTGATGAACGTGAAGATCTTCGTCGACACCGACGCCGACATCCGCCTGATGCGCCGCGTGCGCCGCGACATCGAGCAGCGCGGGCGCACCTTCCAGTCCATCCGCGAGCAGTACTACAAGACGGTGCGCCCCATGCACCTCGCCTTCGTGGAGCCGAGCAAGCGCTGGGCGGACGTCCTCATCCCCGAGGGGGGCAACAACGCCGTCGCCCTCGACCTCGTCACATCGCGCCTGCGCGAGGTCATCGCGCAGGCTACACGTTCGGAGTGACCCCGCTCGTCGCCCTGGCGCTCGCCCTCGGTGTCGCCGCCACGCCGCCGTCGTCGCCCGCCGGGTCCGCGGCGCCGGCGCGGCCGGCGGTGCCCTGGGGCGAGGGGGGCGAAAGCAACGCCGCGGACCTCACCGTGAGCCTGGTGACCTTTGGTCCGGGCCCGGACATCACCGAGTGGTTCGGCCACAGCGCCATCATCGTCGAGGACAAGCGGCTCGGCGAGGCGCGGCTGTACAACTACGGCGAGTTCTCCTTCACCGACGACACCATCGTCCAATACGCGCTGCACGCGCTCACCTTCCACGTGGGCGAGCGCCAGGTGCTGCCCACGTTCCACCGCTACGAGGGCGAGGGCCGCGCCATCCGCGTCGACGAGCTCGCGCTCACGCCGGAGCAGCGCATGAGCGCCGCGCGCTTCCTCGCGAACAACGCGCTCCCGCAAAACGCGCTCTACGTCTACGACCACTACCTGCAAAATTGCGCCACGCGCCCGCGCGACATCATCGATCGCGCCTCGGGCGGCCGCCTGCGCGCCATCGTCAAGGCCGGGCGCATGACGTTGCGCGAGCACACGCGACGCATGACCGGCGTGAGCCCGGCGATGTCGGTGCTCATCGACTTCCTGGAAAACGCGAGCGTCGATCGCCCGGTGACCACGTGGCAGGAGGCGTTCCTGCCCGCGGAGCTGTTGCGCCAGGTGCGCGCCGCCGGCCTGGTGAAGCGCGAGCAGGTGATCTTCGCGGGGACGCGCCCGGCCATCGCCGCGCGGGCGCCGGTGTACGCGCCCGCGCTGCTCGCCCTCGGCGTCGTCGTCGGCGGCGTCGCCGTCGCGCTGCGTCGCCGGCGCGCTCTGCGGGCGGCGTGGTCGCTGTTGTCGGGCGTGGTGTTGGGGGTGCCGGGGACCGTGCTCGCGCTCATGTGGCTCATCACCGACCACGACGTCGCGCACCGGAACGCCAACCTGTTCGTCGCAAACCCGCTCACGCTCGTGGCCGCCGCCTTGTCCCTCGCCGTGGTCATCGGCGCCTTCGCGCGCCGCAGCGCCTCGGCCCCCGCGCCCGGGGGCGGCACCCGCGTCGAGCGCGCGCTCGGCTGGCTGTGGGTGGCGCTCGTCGTCGCCGGCGTCGTCGGCGTGCCCGTCGCCCTCGTCGCCGGCCAGGACGTCTGGCAGACCTACGGCTTCGCTTTGCCCGTGCTGGCCGGCAACGCGGCTGCGTTCGCGCTCCCGAAGGTCTGAACGTCCATTCTTTTCGACACCGACGTGCGCGTCGATCACGTCGTCGACATGATAACCGCGGTGCATCATGGCCGCGACCGATCTGGATCTGACGGACGCGCACTTCCGCTTGTTGGTGGAAGCGGTCCAGGACTACGCCATCTACTTCATCGACCCGAACGGGATCGTGCGCTCGTGGAACAAGGGCGCGCGCCGCCTCAAGGGCTACACGGATCGCGAGATCATCGGCCGCTCCTTCTCCGTGTTCTACACACCCGAGGACGTCGCCCGGCACAAGCCGGAGCGCATGCTGTCACTGGCGTTGGAGCGGGGCTCGCTCGTCGACGTCGGGTGGCGCGTGCGCAAGGACGGCTCCCGCTTCTGGGCGCGCGTGGTCATCACCGCGCTCCGGGACGCCAACGATCGTCACGTCGGCTTCACCAAGGTCACGCGTGACCTCACCGACGAGGGGTACCGCGAGTTCGTCGAGGCGGCCCACGCCATCGTATGGACCACCGACGCGGCCGGGCGGCCCAACGCGGACTCGTCGTCGTGGCGCGCGTTCACCGGCCAGAGCGAGGAGGCGTGGCGCGGCCAGCACGGCTGGGATCCCGTGCACCCGGACGATCTGCACGAGGTGGCGAAGGCGTGGGCGACGGCGACGGCGGAGGGGTCGCCGTTCGAGGCGGAGTTCCGTCTGCGCCGCCACGACGGCGTCTACGCATGGATGGCCACGCGCGCCGTGCCGTTGAAGCACGAAGACGGACAGGTGCGCGAGTGGTTCGGCGTCACGTTCGACATCAGCGCGCGCAAAAAAGCGGAGGAGGAGCGCGAGGCCTCGCTCAACTGGTGGACGACGACGGTGAGCAGCATCGGCGACGCCGTCGTCGCCACCGACGCCGCAGGCAGCGTTCGCTTCATGAACGCCGCCGCCGAGCGCGTCACGGGCGTCTCCGCCGCCGTCGCCGTGGGCCGGCCGGTCGAGGACGTCTTTACCCTCGTCGACGCGCACACGCGCGCGCCCGTCGTCAACCCCGCGCGGCGCGTGCTCGAGGACGACGAGCCGATGTTGGCCGACGACGCGATGCTCCTGCGCCCGGGCGGCGGCGAGGTGGCGGTGCAGTCGAACGCGGCCGCCATCCGCGTGGGCGAGGGCCGGCTCGACGGCGCCGTGCTCGTCTTTCGCGACGTCACGCGCGAGCGCGCGGCGCAGGAGCGGCTCGCGTTCCTGGCGCGCGTGGGCGAGGTGCTGATGGCCACCGACAGCTCCCAGGACGCGCTGCAGGCGTTCGCGCAGCTCGCCGTCCCGCGCCTCGCCGATTGGTGCACCGTGCACGTCGTCGACGCCGCGGGCGTGCTGCGGCCGGTGGCGGTGGGGCACGCCAATCCGTCCCTCGTCGCGCTGGCCCGGCGGCTCGCCGAGCGCTACCCGGCGCCGGCCGACGCGCCGCGCGGCGCGCCGCACGTCGTGCGCACCGGCGAGGTCGAGCTGTACCCCGAGGTGCCCGCGCAGCTCGTCGAGGAGGCCGCCCTCGCCGAGGAGGACCGCGACGTCGTCCGGGACCTCCACCTCCGCTCCGCCGTCATCGTGCCGCTCAAGGGGCGCGAGGGCATCTTCGGCGCGCTCACCCTCATCTACGCCGAGTCGGGCCGCCACTATTCGCAGGAGGACGTGTCGTTCGCCGAGGTGCTCGCGCGCCGCGCGTCGCTGGTCATCGAGCGCCGCCGGCTCGAGGAGGCGGCGCAGGCGGCCAACCGCACCAAGGACGAGTTCCTCGCCACCATCAGCCACGAGCTGCGCACGCCGCTGCAAGCGGTCCTCGGCTGGGCCACCATCCTCGCGCGTGGCAAGGCGCGCGATCCGCAGAAGGCCGTGGGCGCCATCGTCAGGAACGCCTGGGCGCAGGCGCGCCTCATCGACGACATCTTCGACGTCTCCGGCATCATCAGCGGCAAGCTGCGCATGCACATGGCGCGCATCGAGGTCGCCACCGTGGTGCGCGCCGCGCTCGACGCGGTCCGCCCCGCCGCCGCGGCGCGCGGGGTGCGCGTGACGGAGCAGATCGATCCGGCCGTCGGTGAGATGCTCGGCGATCCCGATCGCCTGCAGCAGGTGGTGTGGAACCTCGTGAACAACGCCGTGAAGTTCACCGACGCCGGCGGCGAGGTGATCGTCCGGGCGACGCGCGAGGACGCGCTCGTGCGCATCGCGGTGAAAGACACCGGGCGCGGCATCAAGCCGGAGGACCTGCGCGTGATCTTCGAGCGCTTTCGCCAGGTCGATTCGTCGCCCACCCGCACGAGCGGCGGCCTCGGCCTCGGCCTCGCCATCGTGCGCTACCTCGTCGAGGCGCACGGCGGGATTGTGGAGGCGGACAGCCCGGGGCCCGGGCAGGGCTCCACCTTCACCGTCGTGCTCCCCGCCACGCCGCCCGCGGTGGCGCCCGGCGCGGCGCCGCCCGCGCGCGCGCCCTGGGACATGCCGCTCGCGCACGTGCGCGTGCTGGTGGTCGACGACGACGAGGACTCCCGCGAGATCATCGGCGACGTCCTCGCCGACGCCGGCGCCGACGTGGTGCGCGCGTCCAGCGCGTCCACCGCGTTCGCGAGCCTCCTGCAGGGGCCGCCGCAGGTGCTGGTGAGCGACATCGGCATGCCCGGCGAGGACGGCTACGGGCTCATCGCGCGCATCCGGGCGCTGCCGCCGGAGAAGGGCCGCGACGTCCCCGCCGTGGCCCTCACCGCGTACGCGCGCGGCGGCGACAAGCGGCGCGCGGAAGAGGCCGGCTTCCAGGTGCACCTCAAAAAGCCGGTCGAGCCGACCGCGCTCGTCGACGCCGTGCGTGAGCTGTGCGGCGCGCGGGAGCCGGCGTCGTCGTGAGGGTCAGGGCAGCGCGCGCACGCGAATGCCCGACAGCGGCCGCAGCGTCACCGTGGGCAGCGGCACGATGCGCTGGCCCTCGACGAGTCGCAGGCGCACCTTCGGCAACAGCGCCGCCAGGATGATCTTGGCCTCGAGCATCGCGAAGAAGTCGCCGATGCATTTGCGCGGGCCGCCCGAGAACGGAAAGTACGCGTAGCGCGGGCGGGCGCCCGGCGCCGACGCCTCGGGCTCGTCGACGAAGCGCTCGGGCAGGAAGCGCCGCGGCTCCGGCCACAGCCTCGGGTGGCGGTGCACCACCCACTGCGACATGAAGACGATGTCGCCGGCGTGCACGCGAAAGCCGCCGAGCACGTCGTCGCTCTCGGCGTAGCGCGCCAGCGTCCACACCGGCGGGTACAGCCGCATGGACTCCTTGAGCACGGCGTCGAGGTACGGCAGCCGCATCAGCTCCTCGAGCGGCTGCGCGCCGTCGCCGAGCTCGGCCCGCAGCTTCTCCTCGGCGTCCGGGTTCTCGGCGAGCAGCATCACGGTCCAGGACAACAGGTTGGCGGTGGTCTCGTGGCCGGCGACGAAGATGGTCATCACCTCGTCGCGGAGCTGGGCGTCGTCCATGCGCTCGCCGGTCTCCTCGTCGACCGCGTGCAGGAGCATCGACAACAGGTCGGGCTTGTCCACGCCGGCGCGCCGCTCGGCGATGACGCCGAGCACCACGCGATCGAGCGTGGCGAGCGAGCGCTTGAAGCGCCGGTTCGCCGGCGTGGGGACGACGTCGGGCAGGAGGAACAGGGATTGCGTGCGCTCCTTGGCCTGGTGCAACAGCTCGGTGAGCGCGACGCCGACCTCGTCGGCGTCGGCGGTGACGTCGGTGGACAAGAGCGCCTCGCCGACGATGCGCATGGTCACCCGCATCATCTCGGCGGTGACGTCGAACGGGGTGCCGTCGCGGGGCACGCGCGCGACCATGTCGTCGGCGGCGCGCCGCATGAGCGCCGCGAAGCCCGCGATGCGCTCGCGGTGAAACGCGGGCTGCGCGATGCGTCGCTGGCGCAGCCAGAAGCTCCCCTCGCTCGTGACCAGGCCGTTGCCGACGAGCTTTCTGAGCGTGTCGTAGCCGCGCGTCTTCTTGGTGTAGTTGCGCACGCGGTCGACGAGGACCTGCTCGATCCACCGCGGGTCCGACACCGCCACGCCGTGCCGCGGACCGATGGCGACGCGCGCGACGTCGCCGTGCTCGTCGCGGATGCGCTCGAAGAAGCCGAGCGCGTCCCGCTGCAGATCACGGATGCTTCCGATCAGGGGGAGGCCGCGAACGAGCGGCGCTTCAGCGGCGACCACGCCGCAGGTATAGCGCCTCAGCCGCTTGCGAGGAGCGCCTCCAGGCGGGCGGCCGCGTCGTCGTCGCTGTCGTCGAACACCAGCGCGACGGCCGCGGGGACCGCCACGCCCCGCTCGCGCCCGCCCCAGCGCACGCGGACCACGCGGGCCCCGCGCGTGACGACCGCGTCCCCGTGCCGCACCACCGCGCTGCCGTGCGCGGCGAGCGCCGGCGGCGCCTGCCCGGGGAACAGCTCCACGAGCACGCCGCCGACGGAGACGTCGACGACGCGGGCGACGGAGACGGCGTCGCCGCCGATGACGACGTCGACGGCCACCGGCGCGGGCACGCGGGCATGGCGCCGGCGGTCCGAAGCGCTCGCCTGCTCGGCGTCGTCGCTCACAACTGGTGCGGGTCGAACGTGCGCAGGTGGAGCTCCTGCCGCGTGCCGGGGAAGGAGAACCAGGCCTGATCGGTGCTCCCCGGCACGGGCACCATGCCGTTTGGTCCCTCGGTGAGGTCGAACTCGACGGTCGCGCGCGCGACGAAGCTCGTGAGGTCCTCGTTGCGGTCCACCGGCGACGGGAACGACCAGGCGTGGTCCGATTGGGTCAACGCATAGAAGATGCGATTGCCGCTCGTGCTGAGGAGGATGCGATCGCCGGCGGGCGGCAGGACCTGCTGCTGGTCGCTCGATTGCAGGCTCAGCGGTTGGAAGTTGGAGGCGTCGCCGAAGGTGCCGGTGCCGCTCGTGAGCTCGGTCTCCCAGCGGGCGAACGTGACCGCGCCGTCGTTGTCGTTGGCCGTGGGCCGCAGGACCACGAGGTTGGTCTGCTCGTCCTGCGCGCTGTCGGTGGAGAGCCCCGACAGATCGATGGCGGGCTGGAGGGCGGCGTCGAAGAGCACGGCGTGCGTGTCGTCGGGCAGCTCCAGGGGGACGAGCCTCGTGTTGACGCCGCCGTCGAGCGGCGCGCCGTGCCACGTGACCTCGCCGAAGTTGCGTTGGAGCGGAACGAGCGCGGGAGGCGTCGAGCGGTCGAAGACGAGCACGATGTCGCCGACCTGGTTGTCGCCGGTGATGAGCGTGAAGATCTGCTCGATGTGGGTGAACGTCACGCCGCTGACGGCCTCGGTCTGAAACGGGGCGTCGACGGAGTCGAGGTTCTGGTTGCGGAGCTCGACGATCTGCAGTTGGCTCCCTCCGCGCACGGCGGCGAGCGCGCGCGCCTTGGTGTCGAGGCCCTCGTTGGGGTTCGTCGTGAGGAAGTGCACGATCTCGCCGGTGGTGGGGGGGCTGGTGGTGACGTAGGGCTGGTTGAAGTCGCCGCCGTACTGGATGCGAAGGACGTTGGCGCCGCGGCAGCTGAACCACGTCTCGTCCTCACCGAGGGGGAGCGTGGTGCCGAGCGCCGCTTGTTGCACGCTCACCACGGTGTCGATGCCGCAGCCGCTGGGGTTCGTGAGCGAGGTGAAGTCACCGAACTCGAGGCTGGAGTCGAGCGTGCCGGCGGCGAGGTCGAGCCGCTGGATCTGATCGATCGCGGCGACGCCCGAGAAGAGCCCGACGAGCGCGGTGCCGGGCTGCGTGTCGTCGGGGAGCAGCATGGTGATCGGCGCGTTGGTGGTGATGACCTGCTCGCCCTCGCCCTCGCCCTCGCCCTCTCCTTCGCCCTCGCCGGGGCGGGGCCCGGCGTCGATGCCCACGGGCGGCGGGGGCGCGTCGACGCAAGAGCCGTCCTTGTTGCAGACCTTGCCGATCGAGCAGTCGTTCTGGTTGGTGCACTCGAGCGGGGGCGGGCACCCCCACAGCGCGAGGACGATGGCGCCGACAATGGGCAGGAAGATCAGGGCACGCATGGCTTGTTCTCCTCGCACTTGGCCTTGACGTCGTCGCACGTGGGCGTCAGATCGTCGGGGTAGGTGGGCAGCGTGGCGAGCTGCACCTCGACGAAAGACGTCGCGCCGAGCTTGTCAGCGGCCTCCTTTTGGTCGTCTTTCAGTTGCTCTTTGTCGCCGAAGACGTCGGCGACGGTGCAGCCGCGCATGATGGCCGTGCCCTGGAAGTCCACGGCCTCGGCGAAGAACACGCGCCGGCCGACGTCGATGTCGTCGAAGGTCACGCCGCCGTCGAGGAGCTGACAGGCGCTGGTGTTGCCCGAGCTCTTCAGGGCCTGCACGCCCTCGGGCGCCACCGAGGTCTCCACGGAGAGCGCGCGGCAGATGGCGTCGGGGCCTTTGTCGCCCTGGCCGTCGCCGTCATAGACGTCGACGGTGACGGTGTTGGTGATGAGGAAGGTCTGCTGGGAAGGGAAGCGCAAGCGGATCCCCACCACGGGCTGGCTGCAGCCGGCGCCCAGCCCCGCGGCGGACAGCCCCGCGGCGCACAGCGCGGCGCCGCACAAGAGCGCGGGCGCGCGGCGCGCCGGGCGACCGCGAGGAGCGGCCGCGCGCGATCGACCCGGCGCGTCATCGGGGCGGGAGACGGGCATCGAGCGCAAGTGTAGAGCGCCCCGACCGAAAAGCGAGCAACGCGCCCGGCCGAACGCGGTCCGCTGCGGGCAAACGCGGCGGGTCGGGGTTCATCTCGCGTCCCTTTGCGGATACTGCGGTGGGATGAAGATCGTCCGGCTCGAGACGCGTCCCCTGTCGATCCCGCTCGCCGAGCCGTTCGTCATCGCGAGCGGCCGCGTGGAGACCACGCGCGCGGCCCTGGTCATCGCCCGCCTCGTCGACGACGGCGGCGCCCGCGTGTCGCGCGGCATCGGCGAGGCCGCGGCGCTGCCGCCGGTCACCGGCGTGGATCAGGCCGACGTCATCATGAGCCTGCACCGCGCGCACGGGCACCTTGTCGGGCAGAGCTTCTCGGGCCACTCGTCGCTGCAGGCGCTCCTCGACGACGCCCTCGACGACGACCCCGTCGCCCGCGCCGGCGCCGAGGCGGCCCTCATCGACGCGTGGGCGCGGCTCGAGGAGGTCCCCGCGCACCGCATCCTCGGGTCGGAGCCCCAGGGGCCGTTCCACCTCGACAGCGACATCACCATCCCCATCGCCGACCCGGCCCACATGGCCGAGCTCGCCGTGCGCTGGCGGGCCAGGGGCTTCACCGCGTTCAAGGTCAAGGTCGGCAAGAACCTCGACGACGACGCCCGCGCCCTCGAGCTCATCCACAAGGCCGCGCCGGACTGCGCCTTGCGCCTCGACGGCAACGAGGGCCTCGCCGCGCGCGACGCCATGACGCTCGTGTCCATCGCGCGCAGCCTGGACGTCACGCTCGAGTGCTTCGAGCAGCCCTGCGCCCGCGACGACCTCGAAGGGATGGCGCACGTCACCGCCCTCGCCGGCTGCACCGTCGTCGCCGACGAGAGCGTCAAGACGGCGGAGGACGTCGAGCGGCTCGCCCACAAAAAGGCCTGTAGCGGCGTGAACCTCAAGCTCGCCAAGCACGGCGGCCTCGTCGAGGCCGGCCGCGTGGGCCGCGCCGCGCGCCGCGCGGGCATGAAGGTCATGGTCGGCGCCATGGTGGAGACGCGCCTCGGGCTCTGCGCCATGGCGCACGTGGCGCGCGCGCTCGGCCGCGTCGACTTCGCCGACCTCGACACCGCGCACCTGCTCCGCTGGGATCCCTTCGACGGCGGCTACACCGTCGACGCGCACAACGCCGCGCGCATGACGCTCGACGACGAGCCCGGCTTCGGCGTCAGCGAGGCGCCGCCCGCGGCTTGACGCCGAGCACCTTGCGCACGGCGCCGTTGCCGTAGTCGACGAGCCACACCTCGCCGGCCTCGTCCTGGCCGAAGCTCGACACGGCGATGTGCGACTCGAACGCGGGCGCCACGACGAAGCCGGCCGCGTCCTTCTTCATCTCCCACAGGCGGCCCGAACAGAAGTCGGCGAAGACGTAGGTGCCTGCGAGCGCCGGCTGCGCCTTGCCCCGGTAGACGGCGCCGCCGGTGACGGAGCAGCCGTCCTTGTGGGAGTACTCGAACACCGGCATGACCACGCGGCCGCACTGCTCGTCCTTGTCATAGCGGTGCGTCCCCTCGAAGCAGCTCCAGCCGAGGTTCAGCCCGGGCGTGGGCGTGACGACGTCGATCTCCTCCCACTTGTCCTGGCCGACGTCGCCAATCCACAGCTCGCCGGTCTCTCCGTCGAAGGAGAAGCGCCACGGGTTGCGCATGCCCTTGAGGAGCACCTCGGGCCGCGCGCGGGCGTTGCCGGGGAGGTTGTCGACGTCGAGGCGCAGGATCTTGCCGAGGAGGTTGTGGTCGTCCTGGGCGCTGCGGTGGGGGTCGCCGGCGCCGCCGCCGTCGCCGGCGCCGATGACGAGCTTGCCGTCGGGCGCGAACGCGAGCATGCCGCCGTTGTGGTTGGAGGCGAAGTCGGGGATGGCGAAGAGCACGCGCACCGTGCCCGCATCGGCCTTGGCCGCGGACGCGTGCACCTCGGCGACGGCGTCGTTTTGTCGCGCGTCGGTGTAGGCGATGAACAGGCGGCCGTTTTGCTTGAAGCGCGGGTGGAACGCGAGGCCGAGCAACCCCTGCTCGCCGCCGACGCGCCCGAGCAAGGAGCGCACGTCGAGGAAGGGCGCCGCCTCGACGCGGCCGTCCTTGTCGACGACCTTCACGACGCCGTCTTGCTGCACCACGAACATGCGGCCGGTGCCGTCGCCGGCGTTGGTGAGGAACACGGGGGTGGTGAAGCCGCCGATGGGCGGGCCGAGGCTGACGTCGACCCAGGGCGAGACGGCGCGGGCCCCCCCTCCGCCGGGCTGGTCGGCGGGTCGGGCGGCGCCGCCCTCGGCGGCGGCGGGGCGCGCGTGGCAGCTCGCGCAGGCGGCGACGAGGAGGACTGCGGCGCAGCGCATCATCCTGGAGCATAACGGCGCCGCCGGTGGCAGGAGGTCGCTAAACGAAGAATTCTCGATCACGCACCGGACCGAATGCACGCTGGCCGCCATGAAGACGTTGACGATCTCCGCCCCCGAAGTCCTGCGCGCTCCCTCGATGACCGCGCCACAACTGCGCCGCGTCGTGGACGCGCTGTGGGCGGCGGCGGAGCACCCGGGCGATCGCCGCGCCAAGATCGCGCTCGCGCTCCTCGACAAACAGGGCGCCCTCGACTGCCCCGCCTGCGGCGCGCACTTCGACGTCGCCGACTACCGCGGCACCCGCACCGCCTTCCACGGCCGCGACGCGCTCGTGTGCAACGGGTGCCGGACGGCGTTCGTCGTCGAGGATCGGCAGACCGCGTAACGATCGTGTGAGGCTTGCGCCCCGCAGGGAAGGCCTGCGAACCTCCGCAGGTTCGCCTGTGTCGGACCCGCATGAGCGCCGAAGCCGCCCCCCGTCTGCCCGACGCCCCTGCCACGCGGGGGGCGCGCGACGCGCGCACGGACGAAGAGCTCATGGCGGCCTACAAGACCGGTGACCCGGCCGCGTTCCGCGCGCTGGTCGAGCGGCACCACGCCCCGGTCTATCGCTTCTGCCTGCGCGCCATCAAAAACCCGGAGGCGGCGGCGGACGCGGCGCAGGAGGTGTTCCTGCGGGTGGTGAAGAACGCGCCCACGTGGGAGCCGAAGGCCAAGTTCACGACCTGGGTCTACACCATCGCCAGGAACCACTGCATCGACGAGGCCCGCAAGGCGCGCTTCCGCCACACCGAGTCGTTGAACGAGTCCTTGTCCAAGGACGGCGACGAGGGCGATCAGAAGATCGACAGGGTGGCGTCGCCGCTGCCGCAGAGCGACGACGTGGCCCACGGCACCCGCCTGCGCAAGGCCGTGGACGCGGCGTTGGCCACGCTCCCCGAGGAGCAGCGCGAGGTGTTCCTGCTGCGCGAGGTGTCGGGGCTGGCCTTCAAGGAGATCGCCGAGGCCACGGGTGTGGGAGAGAACACCGTCAAGTCGCGGATGCGCTACGCGCTGACCGGCTTGAAGAAGGCGCTCGTCGCGGCAGGCTTCACGGACACGGGATAGGCCGTCCGGGAGGGGGGGCGGCGGTTTAGATCCGCCGGACCCGTGGCGCGTTTGCAGTTTCATAACATCGAAGACGGATGGGAGTGACGGAAGTCAATGGCAACGACCGAGGAGACCGAGGCCCTGATGCTCGCCTATGTGTACGGCGAGCTGTCGGCGTCCGACGCGCGCGACTTCGAGCGGCGCATGGGCGCGGACGCGGAGCTTCGCGCCGAGGTCGAGGGCATGCGGGCCGTGCACGATCTCTTCGGCAGGGATCAAGAGTACGGCCAGCGCTCCCTGGTCGACGCGCCCCCGCCCCACCTCGTCGACGCCATCTGCCGCGCCGAAGCCCTGGCGCGCCCGCCGCAGGTGCGCGAGGCCATGGTCAAGCGCGCGGCGCCGTCGTCGACGTGGACGGCGCGGATGGCGCGCTGGCTCCTGGGCGGCGGCCTCGTCGTCGGCGCCGCGGCCGCCTTCCTCTTCGTCGTGACGCGCTCCGCGGACAAGGCGGAGATGGCGATGGCGCCGGCGCCCGTGGTCGCCGCCGCCGACGTGCCCCGCGTGGCCAAGGACAGCAAGCCCATGGGCGGCGCGCCCGCGCCCGAGACCGTCGCTCGAGCGGGCGCCGAGCAGGGACGGGAGGGAGGGGCGGTCGATCGCTCCGCGGCGGCGAACGAGGCGCCGCCCGCCACCGGCGGCTTCTTCGCCGGTGAGAAGGCCGACCAAAAGGGGGACGTCGCGCTCGAGACCGAGAGCCGCGCCGCCAAGACGGCGGGTCACCTCGACAGCGCCGCCGACGACGCCAATGACGGGGTCGTGGAAGACCTCGAGGGCATGCGCCTCGCCGAGAAGCAGGACAAAGCGTCGTCGTCATCGGCGAGCGCGCGTCGCGCCGATGGGCCCGCCCGCGCCCGTACACAGGCGCACGCGTCGCCGGCGTTGCGCGACGCGCCGGCGGAGATGCCGGACGAGGCCAAAGAAGAAGCGACGGCGAAGAAGGCGCCGCGCCGCGCGCCCGAGGCGAAGGCCAAGGACGTCGCCTCGCCCGAGCTCGACAGCCTCTCGGGCGCGTCGTCGAACGGCTACGACTACAAGGTCGGCGCCGGCGGGGCCGCGGCGGAGCCGATGCCGTCGTCGGCGATGGCGCCGCCGGCCGCGCCGCCTCCGCCGCCGGCGAAGGTGGCCGAAGCGGCGAAGCCCGCGGCGCAGAGCGCGCCCGCCGGCGTGGTCTCCAGCGACGAGATCGCACGCAAGCGCAACGCCGTGTTGCAGAAGCGGCTCGAGCGCGCCGAGACATCGCCGCGCGCCGCGCAGGCCGACCGCGAAAAGCGCCTCGAGCAGGCGAACCTCACCTTGGCGTCCGCGCAGCGCGAGCTCGCGCGCAAGGACTACGTGGCCGCGTACGACCTGATGACGAGGGCGGAGCACATCGACATCGACGGCGCCCTCGGCGCCGAGCCGCAGACGGGCGAGATGAAGGCGCTCCTCGGGCTCAAGCGGCCCGCCGACGCCGCGGCCATCGCGCGGCGCGCGCTGGGCCGGAGCGTCAAGGTCGGGGGCATCGCCGACGCGTGGCTCATCGGCGTGCAGGCCGCGCAACAGATCGGCGACACCACGCTCGAGCGCGATCTCTGGACGCGGCTGCTGAAGGTGCCCGCGCACCGCCGCGAGGCGCGCCGGGCCCTGCGCCACCTGAGCGCCCCCGCGGTGCGTGAGAAGGCCGACTTCGACGACGAGGTCGTGGCGCCGGCCACCACCGCCGCCCCGCGCGCCGCCGCCCCGCCCGCCGACGCCTCCAAGCGCTGAAAGGCTGACGAAGAACAAGGCTCGTAGCACTCGGCGAGACCAGGGCGCGCTTGGGCGCTCGGAATCAGCGAAGGCTAGACAACGTCGCCACCGCCGGAGCTCCTTTCCGCTCCGCCGTGTGGCCGGAGCACCGTCCCCTTCCGGGTGGCTCGGATCAACGGTCCATCGGGCCAGCCCTTACGCGTCAGCCTCTTGAGCCAAGCGACGAGGGGGGCGGGTGTCGACGTGCTAGCGTCGGGCCCGTGATCGCAGCGAGCACGACGTGCAGCGCCCGGCGCGGAGCGGACACCGCCCAGCGGCGGGCGCGGGGGGAGCACGCGTGACCAAGGGCAGGCGGGCGGCGGACCGGCGCCGGGAGCGCGGGGGCAATGATCTCCTCGACGACGGCTCCGGCACGCGGCCGGGGGAGATCGTCGATCCACTGCCGTCCGACGAGGATGACGACGACGACCTGCCCCTGGTGAGCCAGGTGCGCGAGGTGGAGTCGTCGCAGCCGGTTGAAGGCACCCGCCCGGCCCAGCGCTCGACGCGCGACACCGGCCCCGAGAACGATCCCGAGGCGTCCTTCGTGAAGGCGGTGCGGCGGTCGTCGCGGGAGACGCACCCGGGCGCGGGGGAGTCGACGGCGGCGCGGGCGGCCCCCGATCGTCCGCCGCGCCGCGGCGCGCGCGTGATCGTCCTCGAGGGCGCCGACCAGGGCGGCGAGGCGGACATCGAGCTGACGCCGACGCTCGTCGGGCGCACGGAGTCCGCCGAGATCGGCCTGACGGATCCATGCGTCTCGCTGCGCCACCTCGAGATCCGCTGGTCCGACGACGACGGCTTCACCCTCGAGGACGTCGGCTCGCGCTCGGGCACGCTGTTGAACGGCCGCGTCGTCGTCGACGAGGTAGCGCTGCGCCACGGCGACGTCATCGCGCTCGGAAAGACCGAGCTGCGCTTCGTGCGCGGCGACAAGATCCCGCAGCCGCGCCCCGCGCCCGAGCCCGAGCAGCCGCAGATCGAGCCCACCGAGCGCCTGCCCACCCGCGAGGCCACGCGCACCCGCCGCGGGACGGTGCTCGCGCCGCTGGCGCCCACCCAGCGCGTGGTGGAGATGCGCGAGAAGATCCGGCGCACCACGGTGCGCGTGATCGCCGGCAGCGCGCTGCTCCTCGTCGTCGCCGTGGCGGCCAAGCTCGTCCACGACCGCTTCTTCACCGACGAGGCGCCGGCGCAGATCCGCGCGCAGGTGGCCGAGCTCCTCGCCGACGGGCGCAACCGGCTGCGCGCGCAGGACGTCGACGGCGCCCGCGCCGCCGCCAACACCGTGCTCGCGCTCGACGACAACAACGACGAGGCGCAGAGCCTCTTGAAGATGGCCATCACGGAGACGGAGGCGCGCGACGCCATCTCGCTCGCGCTGCGCCTCGGCGACGAGGAGCGCGACGTCGAGGCCGAGCAGATCTTGAAGCGCGTCCCCGACGCCAGCGTGTTCGCGCCCACGCGCGATCGCCTGCGGCAGACGCTCGACGAGCGCGGCCAGGTGCGGTCGCGCCGGCACATCGAGACGCTCCTCGATCAAGGCCGCGTGAAAGAGGCCCTCGAGGCGGCCGAGAAGCACATGGCGACGTGGCCCGAGGACGAGGAGGCGCGCGCCATCTTCGAGCGCGTGAAGGCCGCCCAGGCGGCGATGCCCAAGCACCCGGGCCTCGCCTCGGCGCGCGCCGCGTTCGCCGCCGGCGACCTCGCGCGCGCCAAGCAGATAGCGCTCGACAACGGCCTCACCGGCTACGCCCACGACGTCGACGACTTCCAGGCGTCGGTGCACAACGGCAAGGCCGCCCTCGCGCGCTTCGACGACGCCGCCGCCGACACGCTCGACCGCGCCTTCCGCCTCCTGCACGCGCTCGGCGGCGACGCGTCGTCGCCGGTGTTCGCCGGCGTGCGCAAGCCCTACGCCAAGGCGCTGCTCGTCGCCGGCACCGCCAAGCTCGACAAGAACCCCTGCGCGGGCGCGCGGCAGCTCTACCGCGCCGCCCGCGTCACGCCCGACGATCCGGCGATCGAGGCCAAGCTCAGGGACCTCGACGCCCGCGCCGTCGCCGCCCTCGACCGCGCCCGCGCCGCCAAACAGGACGACGCCGAGCGCGCCGCCGCCATCGCCCGCGAAGGCGTCTGCCTCGCCCGCGTCGGCTCCAGGACCTACGAGGCGCTCCGCTCCCTCTCCCGCCTCTGACGCGCCGCCGCGCGCGCCCAGCTACGGCGCGCGCAGGGGGGCGACGCCCACGCGGCGGGCGCTCGCTTCGTAGAAGGGCGCGCACAGGCGCTCGTCGATGGACGCGCGCGCGCGCCGCTCGGCGACCCAGTACGCGCCGCTGTCGTCGACGTCGCCGGCGGCGAGGAGCACCGAGGTGCGCGCGCCCTCGTCGAGGCTGTCGGGGCCGTTCATGTCGAAGCCGGCCTTCAGAAGCTTGGTGGAGACCACGCCCGGGTGGCAGGCGTTCACCTTCACGCCGGGGGCGCGCCGCGCGAGCTCCACGGTGAACAGCACGTTGGCCAGCTTGGACGCGGCGTACGCGCCGTAGGCCGAGAACCCGCGCGCCATGTCGATGTCGTCGACGTCGATGCGGCCGCGGGTGTGGGCGACGGAGCTCACGTTCACCACGCGCGGATCCTTCGACGCGCGCAGCCGCGCCAGGAGCAGGTGCGTCAGCAGGAAGGGAGCGTCGTGGTTGACCGCCATGCTCATCTCGCGACCGTCGGCGGTGAGCGCGCGGCGCTTCATGTAGACGCCGGCGTTGTTCACGAGGACGTCGAGCGCTTCGATCTGCCCGGCGAGCGCGCGCACGGCGTCGAGCGAGGACAGCTCCGCCGCCACCGCCCGCTTGGCGTCGACCTCGGCGCGGGCGCGCTCGGCTTTCTCCTGCGTGCGCCCGTGGACGACGACGTCGAAGCCGCGCGCGGCGAGCTTGCGGGCCGTCTCCTTGCCGATGCCGTCGGTGGCCCCCGTGACGAGCGCGATCATGATGCCTCCCGCCGCCAGCATCCCACGGGGCGTGACACAGGACACGCCGCCGCGCGCGGGCGCGGCCGGACGCGGTCTCTCCGCCCGCGGAGCGGCTTGCATTTGATATGCACGCTTATCATAATAGATCTTACCAACCAGGAGGCGGTCATGAAGGTGCTCATCATCGGCGCGACGGGAGCCACGGGGGCGATGGCGGTGCAGCAGGCGCTCGACGCCGGGCACGAGGTGGTGGCGCTCGCGCGCGCGCCCGAGAAGCTCGCCGTCACCCACGCGCGGCTGACGGTGGTGCAGGGTGACGCCACCCGCGCCGGCGACCTCGCGCGCGCGCTGCCCGGGGTCGCGGCCGTCGTCGCCATCCTGAGCCCGCGCAGGAAGGACGACGCGGTGCGTTCGCAGGCGGCGCGCGCGCTCGTCGAGGAGATGAAGCGCGCGGGCGTGGCGCGCCTCGTCTGGGTGAGCGCGTCGGGCGTCGGCGACAGCCTCGCGCAGGCGGCCAGGTCGTCGTTCGTGTTCGGGCGCGTCATCGTCCCGCTGTTCATGAAGGCGCAGTTCGCCGACGCCGCCGTCGCCGAGGAGGCCGTGCGCGAGAGCGACCTCGACTGGACCGTGGTTCGCCCGGTGCAGCTCGTGAACGCCCCCGCGCGCAACGACGTCGGCGCGTCGCTCGACGGCGAGAAGCTCACGCGCCTTCAGATCCCACGCGCCGACGTCGCCGCGTTCCTCGTCGCGCAGGTGACGTCCGACGCGTACGCGCGGCGCATGCCGGTGATCCATGGCTGAGCCGCGGCCTACGGAGACGGGCGGCCCCCTGGCCAGCCCGGGGTGGCACCTTTGGCAGGCGGCGCTGCGCTGGAAGAACGCCGTGCGCACCGCACTCGCGCCGCACGGGCTCACGCCCACGCAGTTCTTCGTGCTCGGCGCCGCCGGCTGGATGGAGAGGACCGCGGGCGCGCCCCGCCAGAAGGACGTCGCCGCGCTCGCCGGGCTCGACCTGATGACGACGTCGCAGGTGGTGCGCGCCCTCGACAAGGCCGGGCTCCTCGCGCGCCACGACGACCCAGACGACGCGCGCTCCTGGCGGCTGTCGCCCACGCCGGCTGGCCGCGCCGTCCTCAAGAAGGCCGCCGCCGCCGTGCGCGCCGCCGACGCCGCGTTCTTCGCGAAGATCCCCGCGCGCTTCGTCGACGCCGTCGACGGGCTCGGCGAAGAGCCGTCGATGGCTCGCTCTTAGAACGCGCCGCCGAAGCGGATGAGCGTCCCCGGCGGCGCCTTGTCGACGTCGTGCATGTCCGGGATCTCGCGGGTCTGCCCGTAGCGGGCGAGGACGTCATCGCGCCAGTTCTTCACGGCGTCGCGGTTGTGGCGGTAGGCGCCGGCTACGGCGCCGAAGACGCCGCCGGCGTACCAGCCGAGCTCGAACACGGTGAGCACCGCGGCCACGGCGAAGTCGCCCGTGAGCCACGCCGACGCCGCCGCGAAGATGAACAGGGAGTTCCACACGAGCGAGGTCACGCCGGTGCCCCACTGCCCCAGGTAGAAGTGGCCGAGGCCGGGCACGATGGACAACACGCCCGCGAGCAGCGGGTCCTTGAGCTCGACGTCGTCCTTGGCGTCGATGGCCTTCACGATCCCGAGCGCGTCCTTGGCGTGCATGCCCTTTTGGTCCGCGAGCTCCTGGAAGTAGACGCGCGCCTGATCGAGCTCGCCGGCGTCGAAGTGGCCCCACGCGAGCAGCCACCTGGACTGCACCTTCAGCGTCTTCGGCGTGCCGCCGTCCTCGACGAGCAAACGGAAGCGCGGCTTGGCGAGCTCCGGGCGGTTGTCGAGCAGGTACGCGCGGCCCGCGCCGAACAGCGCCGCCTGGCGAAGGTCGATGGTGCCCGCGCGCTGCGCGACGCCGTCGAGCTGACGGCCCGCGGCGTCCCACTGCTCGCCGCGCGCGAGCGCCTCCCCGATGGCGAGCGCCGCGCGCTCGGCCTCGTTCCCGACGCCCTTCACCTGCCACAGATAGCGGCGGTACTCGGTGATGGCCCGATACCAATCGCCGTCGCGAAACAGGTGGTCCGCGAACGCCAGCGTCTGCAGTTGCTCCGCCGTCGGCTCGGGCGCGGGCGCGACCGCGCTCGTCGCCGGGGGCGGCGCCGCGTCGCTTGGCGCGGGGGCCGGCGCGTCGCTCGTCGCGGGGGCGGACGCGTCGGTGGCGGCGCCGTCGGCCGCGGGCACGGCGGCGGCCTTGTCCGCGGGCGCGGGCGCGGCGGGGGCCTTGCCGGCGGGCGCGGCGTCGTGCGCAGGCGTGTCGGCGGCGGCGGGGGCGGCGCTCAAAAACAGGGCGGTGGCGATGGCGATCATGGCGTCTCGTGCGGGTGATCGGAGGCGTCGCTCTTGGGGAGCGCAATCGCGGGGAGGGTCGCGCGGGCGAGCTTCTTTTGGGGCAGCGGCGGCAGCTCGAGCGGCTGCTCGTCGGCGTGCGGGGGCAAGCCGGTGAAGCGCTCGGCGTGCCAGAACTCGTAGTTGGTGATGGGGTCGTACACGCGCGTGCCGCCCCAGCCCTCCACCTCGGGGAAGCGGCGGATGGGCGTGGACTCGCTCGGCGCGATCACACGGTCGAGGGTCATCACGATGCCGAGCAGGCCGTGGCGCGCCACCGCCTGCGCGCCGAAGCGCGAGCAGGTCGGCAGGTGCGTGCAGCGCGGGCCGTCGATCTTGGTGATGAGGTTCGCGTATCCGAGCGACGCCAGGTACAGCGGGCTCGACGACAACCCCGGCCCCACGACGTTCGGCCCGCGCCCCGGCCCCTTGTCGAGCGCGAGCTCGGGGATGTCCGGGTCCATGCGCAAGGGCGGCGGCGGCGGCCCCTCGCCGGGCACCTTGGCCGCGTCGCCCACCGCGGGGTGCGCGTGGCGCGCCTTGCCCTTTTGCCCCTGGCGGACGACGTCGCGGACCGCGCCGGCGTCGAAGGGCCCAAACGGCTGTTTGTCCTCGGCGCGCGCGCCGGCGGCGAAGAGCGCGACGGCGCACCCGGCCAGCGCGCAACGCGACGCGCGTGTGGGCCACGACGGGAGGGAGCGGCCGCCGCTCATCGCTGGCCCGGCGCCGCGTTCGTCGGCGGCGACGCGTTCGTCGGCGGCGGCGCGGCGGGGCTCGGCTGCGGCGCGCCCTCGCCCTTGTCCCTGCGGCGCCGGCCGTCGGGATCTTTCTGGTCGGCGCGGGCGCGCGTCACCGCCTGCTTGATCGGCTCACGATCGTCCTTGATGGCGTCGAGCGCCTTCCTGGCCTCCGGCAGCGGCGCCGCGCCGAGCGCGTCGATGACGCCGACGAGGTCGGCGACGCACAGCTTGGGCCCGGCGCCGTCGAGCGCCTTCACGGCGTTCTTCGCCTGCTCCTCACCCGACGACGCCATGGCGGTGACGGCGCGGCAGACGCGGCAGGTGGACGTCTTCGCGAGCGGCGCCAGCGCCTTGCCGACGAGCTTCGGCGACTTGCGCACCAGCGCCCGCCGCGCGGCGCGCACCCGGTTTGCCCCCTCGTCGCCGCCGGCGACCACCTTTTCGCCGGTCCTCTTGGCGAGCGCGGGATCGAACGGCGAGGCGCGGAACGCTTCGTCGAGCGCTTCGGTGGCGTCGACGTCCGCCTTGCCCACGAGGTGCGCCGCCGCGCGCGTGACGTTCAGCCGGCCGTAGTCACCGTCCATCGCCACCGCCCGCTGGGCCGCGCGGCCCATGCAGCCGGTGTCGCCGAGGCCTGCGCAGGCGTCGGCCAGGAGCCACGAGATGTCCTCGTCGACGGGCAGCCGCGGCGGCCCCTTGATGAACGGGTTCAACAGCTCGGCGGCCGCCTTGTAGTCGCCCTTCTTCTGCGCGAGCAGCGCCTTGAGCGCCGCCGTCTCCTTGGCGTAGCCCGCGCGCGGCGAGAGCGTGGAGAGGATGGTCTGCACCTCGGCTTCGTCGCCGTCCTTCCGGGTCAGCGAGCGGCCGAGCCAGTAGAGCACCTCGCCGCGCCGGCCCTCATCGAGGTTCTTTTCGGAGCCCTTCAACAGCGCGATGCCCTCGTCGATGGACCTGGGCGTCCCCTCGAGCACCAGCGCGCGCCCGCGCACGGCGTCGAGCCACGGGTGGCTCTTGACGGCGGCCGCCTCCTTGACCGCCTCGGGGTAGAGCCCGACGTCGAGATAGAGCTCCGCGAGCAGCGCGTGCGCGCGCGCCGAGTCCGGGCGCGCCGCGAGCACCTTCTCGAGGTCGCCGTGGACGTCGTCGAGCGTGCCGCCCGTCATCTTCTGCGCGAGCGCGAGGAAGAGGTGCGGGTCGGCGGTGGCGGTCGGCGTGCTCTCGACGAGCTGCACCAGCGTCTTGGCGTTGGCGAGCGAGCCGACGGCGGCGTCCACGAGCGCGCGCGCTCCCTGGCCCACCGGCGACGCCGCGTTGAGCGTGGCTGCATAGGTGGCCAGGCCGCGCGCGTCGGTGAGGCGATCCTTGTACCCGGTGACGGTGGGCTCGAGGACCAACGAGGCGGCGAGGAGCGCCACCGCCTCCGAGCGGTCGATGTCGGTGGCGGCGGACTTGTACCAGGAGACCGCGAGCTCGCCGGCCCGCTTCTCCGAGCCGGGCGTCAGCTCGTGGAACGCGTCGAGCACCGGGGTCGCCGACGTCACCTTGGCGGCGTCCGCCGGCAGCGCCTGCACGCGCTTCTCGAGCACGCGCTGCCCCCAGGCGGGCGTGGCCATGTTGGGGAAAGGAGGGCGCGTGTCGCCGTCGACCGGCTTGGGCGCCTTGGGTGTCCCCGCGTCGACCACCTTCGACGGCGACGACGGGCAAGCGGAGAGCGCGAGCGCGCCGCCGGCGGCAACGGCGACGACGACGCGGGCGAGGAGCGGTCGGAGGGGTCGCATGCGCGGGTGTGCTTGCACGTCGAGCGCGCCAAGCCAAGCCGCGCCGCCGCCGAGGAGGGGCGGGGACACGGCGCCCCGTGGCGGGCTCCTCACAGGGCCCTCTCGATCCGCTCGCACAGGAGGCCCAGCACCTCGAGGCGGGCGGCGCGCTTGTCCTCGGCGGCGACGAGGTTCCAGGGGGCGATCTCCGTCGACGTTCTCGCCACCATGTCGTGCACCGCGAGGGTGTACGCGGGCCACTTCTCCCGGTTCCGATAGTCCTCGGCGGTGATCTTGTACCGCTTGAAGGCGGTCTTTTCGCGCTGCTCGAACCGGCGGAGCTGCTCGGCGGGGTCGATGTGCAGCCAGAGCTTGGTCATCACGACGCCGTTGTCGACGAGCTGCTCCTCGAAGTCGTTGATCTCCTGGTACGCGCGCTGCCACTCGTCGTCACGGGCGAAGCCCTCGACGCGCTCCACGAGGACGCGTCCGTACCAGGAGCGATCATAGATGGTCATCGCGCCGCGGCCGGGCAGCCGGCGCCAGAAGCGCCACAGGTAGTGCTGCGCGCGCTCCTCGTCGGTGGGGGCGGCGATGGGGATCACGCGGTAGTCGCGCGCATCGAGCGCCTCGGTCACCCGGCGAATGGCGCCGCCCTTGCCCGCGGCGTCCCACCCCTCGAACACCGCGATGGCCGAGCCTCCCTGCCGCCGCAGCCTGGCGAAGGCGTGGTTGAGCCGCCCCTGCAGGCCCTCGAGCTTCCTCTCGTAGCCGTGCAGGTCCGCGCGGCGCGACAGGTCCACGGTGTCGAGGATGGTCTTGCCGTCGACGGGCGCCGGCATCGCCCGGTGGGCCCGCGGCGGCGGCTTGCGGTCGAGGCGCGCGCGCAGCGCCGCGGCGATGGTCTCGCCGACGGCGAGGTCCCGAAAGCGGTGGTCGGTGGCCTCGACCACTGTCCACGGGGCCGGCCCCGTCGACGTCTCCCGGAGCGCCCGCTCGCTGACGTTCCTGAAGCGGCGGTAGTGCGCGCGGTTGCGCAGGTCCTCGTCGGTGACGCGCCAACGCGTCCGCTTGTTGCCGATGAGCTCCGCGTACCTGCGGCCCTGCTCCTTCTTCGACAGATGGAACCACAGCTTGATGATGAGGGCGCCGTCGTCGACGAGGGCCCGCTCGAACCCCATGATGCGCTCGAGCGCGGCGATGAAGGCGCTCTTGCCGATCTCCTTGTGGACGCGATCGACGATGGGCCGCGTGTACCAGTTGCCGAAGTAGATGCCGATGGTGCCCTTGGGGGCGAGGTCCCTCCAGAAGCGCCAGTATTCGGGGCGCTCCCGCTCCTCCTCCGTCGGGTCCCGCATCGCGAACGTGCGCAGGTAGCGCGTATCCATCCACTCGTGCAGGAGGTTGACGGCGTCGCCCTTGCCGGAGCCGTCGACGCCGTTGATGAGGATGAAGACCTGGAAGTCCGCGAGCCTCTCCTGCAGTCGCAGCAGTTGCGTCCGGAGCACGGGCACGCGCTTGTCGTAGTCGGCCTTCTGAACGGATCGATTGAGCTCGGCGGTCTCGAACATCCCGCGAAGCTACCAAAGCCGGGCTAGTCTTCGGCGCCATGCGACCCGACAAGCAGCGGCTGGTTCATATCACGGAGACCACGCTCGACGAGCCGCGCCTCTGGGTGACCGAATACGGCGAGGCGGACCACCGGGTGCGCGAGGTGAAGCCCGAGGAGCTCGCCGGCCTCACCACCGGCGACGGCGTCGTGTGGGTCAACGTCGACGGGCGCCAGGACGAAAAGACCGTCGCCGCCCTCGGCGAGCGCTTCGGGCTCCACCCGCTGCTGCTCGAGGACGTCACCAACATGGAGCAGCGGCCCAAGCTCGAGGAGTACGTCGGCCTGGTGTTCGTGGTGATGAAGATGCTGCGTACGGACCCGGACGCCGAGCGCATCTACGTCGAGCACATGAGCCTCATCCTCAAGGACAAGCTCGTCATCACGTTCCAGGAGCGCGTCGGCGACGTGTTCGACGACGTCCGCAAGAGCCTCAAGAACGCCACCGGCAAGATCCGCAAGCTCGGCGCCGACTACCTCGCCTACCGCCTCGTCGACGCCATCGTCGACAACTACTTCGTCGCTGTCGACGCCATGGCCGAGCTCGTCGAGACCATGGAGACGCAGATGACCGAGGACCCCAAGGGCATCGAGGCCAACGAGCTGCACATGCTCAAGCGCGAGAGCCTCTTCCTGCGCAAGGTGGTGGTCCCCGCGCGCGAGATCATCGCCACCTTCTCCAAGCTCGAGGACACCGCGCTCATCCAGCCGGTCACGCACGTCTACCTGCGCGACGTCTACGACCACACCGCGCAGGTGGCCGAGAACCTCGACGTTCAGCGCGGCATCCTCGCGTCGATGACCGACGTGTACCACGCGTCTTTGTCCAACCGGCTCAACGAGGTGATGAAGGTGATGACCATGGTGTCCACGATCTTCATCCCCTTGAGCTTCATCGCGGGCGTCTACGGCATGAACTTCCGCTACATGCCCGAGCTGCACGAGCGCTGGGGCTACCCCGTGGTGCTGGCGGTGATGATCGTCGCCGCCATCGGCATGCTCGCGTTGTTCAAGCGCAAGCGGTGGTTCTAGAACGGTTGTCGGGGAGCGGGGAGCGGTCACGTGTACGGCAAGCGCGTGCGGCGCACGTGCGCGGTCACGGTGAGGGGGACCGCGAGCGCTCCCGTGACCGCGAGTCGCAGGAGCTGCCCGTCCGTCGCCGCGCACGCGCGTGGCCGTGGACGGCGGCTGCAGCCGCCCGCTCCCGCAGCGCGCCTGGCGTCGTCCATCTCGTGAAGCCCCGGATCGACAGGCCACGTTGGCACGCCCGGCGCCGACCGCTACAGGGGGGCGATGGCGGACACGCTCGTGGTGGCGATCATGGCGGGGGGCGCGGGCACGCGCTTCTGGCCGGCGTCCACCGAGCGGCGGCCCAAGCAGTTCCTCGCGCTCGCCGGCGAGCGCACCCTCCTGCAGCAGAGCTACGACCGCGCCCGGGCGCTCACCGACAAGATCTTCGTCGTCACCAACGCCGCGTTCATCGGGCTCGTCGGGGAGCAACTGCCGCAGCTCGGGCCCGGCGACGTCGTCGGCGAGCCCGAGCGCAAGGACACCGCCGCCGCCGCGGTGCTCGCCACGCTCCTCGCCGAGCGGCGCTTCCCCGGCTGCACGCTCGTGATCCTCACGAGCGACCACGTCATCGGCCCCGTCGACGAATTCGCGCGGACGGTGCGCGCCGCCGCCGCCGACCTCGCCGCCGGGGCCGGCGACGCCCTGTACACCCTCGGGATCCCGCCGGCCTTCCCCGCCACCGGCTACGGCTACCTCGAGCTCGGCGCCCCCGTCGACGACGTCGAGTCGGCGCCGTCCGGGCCGGCCGGCGTCGTGCGCCGCTCGGCGGTGCAGCGCTTCGTGGAAAAGCCCGACGCGGCGACCGCGAAGCGCTACGTCGACGGCGGCCGGCACCTGTGGAACAGCGGCATGTTCGTGTGGCGGGCCGCCGCCGCGCTCGCGCAGATGCGCGAGCACCTGCCGCAACACGTGGCCGCGCTCGAGCCCGCGGCCGCCGCCCTCGCCGATCCCGCGGCGTCGGACGCGGCGCGCGCGGCGGCGATGGCGCAGGCGTTCGCGGCGGTGCCCAAGGTGTCCGTCGACTACGGCCTCATGGAGAAGGCCCGCAACGTCCGCTGCGCCGCCGCCACCTTTTCGTGGAGCGACGTCGGCTCGTTCGCCGCCCTCGCCGAGCACATGCCCGAGGACGCGCAGCAAAACGCGCACCGCGGCCGCGTGGCCTCGCTCGACGCGCGCGGCAACGTGGTGTGGTGCGAGGACGACGGCGAGCTGGTCGCGCTCCTCGGCGTCGACGACCTCGTCGTCGTCCGCGCCGGCAAGCGCACGCTCGTGACGCGCAAGTCCCGGGCCGAGGACATCAAGAAGCTCGTCGACACGCTCGACAAAGGGGACCGCTCATGACGCTCAAGTGCTTCAAGGCCTACGACATCCGCGGCAAGGTCCCATCGGAGCTCGACGAAGACCTCGCGCGCAACATCGGCCGCGCCTACGCGCAGCTCGAAAAGCCGCGCCGCGTGGTCATCGGGCGCGACATGCGCCTGTCCTCCGAGGCCATCGCCGGGGCCCTCGCCGACGGCTTGCGCGAGGCCGGGGTCGACGTCGTCGACATCGGCCTCGGCGGCACCGAGCTCGTCTACTTCGCCGCGTTCCACCTCGAAAAGGACGGCGTCGACGGCGGCATCGCCGTCACCGCCAGCCACAACCCCGCCGACTACAACGGCATGAAGCTCGTGCGCAGAGGCGCCGTCCCCATCAGCGGGGACACGGGCCTCAAGGACATCGAGCGCCTGGCCGAGCAGGGCTTCGCGCGCGCGGCGCCCACGGGCAAGCGCGAGACGGTCGACGTGTGGCCGGCGTACATCGAGCACCTCTTGTCGTACGTGGACGTCAAGGCGCTCGCTCCGCTCAAGATCGTCGCCAACGCCGGCAACGGCTGCGCCGGCCTCGTCGTCGACAAGCTCGAGGCGCGGCTGCCGTTTTCCTTCATCAAGGTGCACAACGAGCCCGACGGCACCTTCCCGAACGGCGTCCCGAACCCCATCCTGGTCGACAACCACCCCGCCACCGCCGACGTCGTCCGCGCCCACAAGGCCGACCTCGGCCTCGCCTGGGACGGCGACCACGACCGCTGCTTCTTCTTCGACGCCGGCGGCGCGTTCATCGAGGGCTACTACATGGTCGGCCTGTTCGCCTCCGAGCTGCTCGCCAAGCAGCCCGAGGGCACGGCGGTGGTGCACGACCCGCGGCTCGTGTGGAACACCATCGACCTCGTCGAGCGGGGCGGCGGCCGCCCGGTGATGTCCAAGACCGGCCACGCCTTCATCAAGGAGCGCATGCGCAAGGAGAACGCCGTCTACGGCGGCGAGATGAGCGCGCATCACTACTTCAGGGAGTTCGCCTACTGCGACTCCGGCATGATCCCCTGGCTGCTCCTGACGTCGACGATGTCGCGCACCAAGAGCTCCCTCGCGGAGCTCGTGGCGGACATGCAGCAGCGTTTCCCGGCGTCGGGCGAGGTGAACCTCACCATCGCCAATCCCAAGGCGGCCCTCGACAAGGTGCGCGCGACGTTCGGCCCGGGCGCCGTGCGCATCGACGAGACCGACGGCATCTCCGTGGAGCACGAGACCTGGCGGGTCAACGTGCGCTCGTCCAACACCGAGCCCGTGGTGCGCGTGAACGTCGAGTCCCGCGGCGACGCCGCGCTCATGCGCGCAAAGACCGACGAGGTGCTGGGCCTCCTCCGCGGGCTCGCGGGGTGAACCCGCTCAAGCGCGCCGGCGACGCGTACCAGCGCGACGCGATCATCCCGCACTGCGCGAGCTGCGCGCGGCCCTGCTGCAAGCTCGACGACGTCGTGCTCGACCTCGACTGGAAGCGCGCGCAGGCGCTCTACCAGATCAAGTCCTCGCGGCGCGCCTTCAATCGCTCGCTCCACGACGGCAGCGGGCCCACCACCATCCAGGAGCACCACGGGCGCTACTACGCCCACGGCGCGCCCTGTCCGGCCTACGACGGCGGCGGCCGCTGCCGCGTCTACGGCACCGACGTCAAGCCGCCCTCGTGCAGCGACTTCCCCGTCTACCTCGACGGCGACGGCCTCACCGCCGACACCCGCTGCGAGGCCGTCGACGTCGACGCCCTCGAGGCCCACCTGCGCGCCGCGTTCCCCGCCAAGCGCGTGCGCCGCGCGGTGGACCCGAGCTTCCCGATGTTCGTCACCTTCGACGTCGAGTGAGGGCGCGGCCTCGCGGGAGGTCCCACGCGGTGTGCCGCCGGTCACGGCCGGCGGGGTTGAATATATCACTCGTTCTATTACCCGGGGTCACATGATGATGCGCCCCCTCGCCCTCGCGTTCCTGTTCGCGCTCCCCCTCGCCGCCGCCTGCGATCCCGGCGGCGCGGGCGAGGGCGAGGGCGACGCCGCCGAAGGAGAGGGCGAAGGCGACGCCGGCGAGGGCGAGGGCGAAGGCGAGGGCGAAGGAGAAGGGGAAGGAGAGGGCGAAGGCGAAGGAGAGGGCGAAGGAGAGGGCGAAGGAGAGGGCGAAGGAGAGGGCGAAGGCGGCCTCTGCGAGAACACCTGCGCGCTCGACTTCAGCTTCGGCGGCTGCGACGACGGCTACTCCGATCCGGACTTCCAAAGCTGCTCCTACGGCACCGACTGCGCCGGCTGCGGCACGCGCCCGTTCCCCACCGCCGACGCGCCGTCGACCTGGACCGCGACGTTCTTCGGCGGCATCGACGTCGGGCCGGTGGGCACCGGCAACACCCCGCTGCGCGCCGCGTTCGCGCGCGGCTACGTCGACGGCGGCGGCCGCCTCGTCACCACCGCCGAGGTGCAGTCGTCGTCGGGCACCACGGAGCGCGAGGTGCTCGTGTTCGACGCCACCACCGGCGCCCCCATGTGGCGCGGGCCCACCGCCGACATCGCGCTCGCGCACCCGTCGGGGGACATCGTCACCGTGAGCGGCTTCGACGTCCGCCGCGTCACGGCGCGCCACGACAACATCTGGCGCGCGCCGCTCGCCGACGTCATCGCCGCCGCCGGCGGCTCCGGTGGGCAGTCCCTGGAGGACGCCTTCGTCGACGCCCAGGGCCACGTGTGGGTCCTCGCGTTCGCCTTCAGCGGCAGCACCTTCGTCCTCGAGCTCGACGGCGAGACCGGCGACGGCGTCGACGCCTGGGAGCTCCCCGGGCGCGCTGGCGGCGCCTTCGCCCAGGAGACCTCCTCGGGCCGCGTCCTCGTCTTCGACGCCGAGACCGACGGCGCCGCCGCCACCATCAGCGCCGTCACCCCCGGCAACGCCAACGTCGACGAAGACGTCGCCACGCTCGCCGTCGCCGGCTTCCCGCGGGTCGCGGTGGCCGCCGGCGCGCGCGTCGTCGTGGCGGTCGACGACGCCGGCGCGTTCTCGCTGGCCTCGCTCGACGCGAGCCTCGCCGAGCTCGACGCCCCGGTGGACCTCTCGGGCGCGCCGGCCACCGTGGAGTCCGCGGACCCGCCGCGCCTCATCGCCGAGGGCGACGGCGTCCGCTGGGTGCAGCCCTTGAGCTACCTGCAAGGCGACGGCGGCGGCGTGGTCGTCGACGTCAGCTACGGCGGCATGCTCCAGAGCTGGGCCGCGGACCTCACGCCGGGCACGCCCTCGTTCATCGGCGCGGACCGGAACCTCTCGCTCGACGACGTCGTCGACGCCGACGGCGGCGTCGTCACGCTCACCACGGACGGCGGCAACTTCCTCATCCTGCACCGCGGACCCGCGCCCGTCCTCGAGTAGCGCTTGATCGACGCGCAAAAAGAGAGGGCGCCCGACGGCGCCCTCTCCCACACACACGGACGATCGGAAATGGTCAGACCACGCTCACCGGGCGGTTGTTGGAGGGCGCGCTGGGGGCCGAGGCCACGGGAGCGACGTCGGGCTCCGTAGGCTTCAGCTTCTTGATGTTGTCCACGATGGCGGAGACCATGTTCTTCACGCGCTCGCTGATGGCCTGCTGCGGCGGGGGCTGCTTGGCGACCTTCTTGCGGGCGTCGGCGCGGAGGCCCTCCATCACGTCATCCTGGTTGAAGCCGGGGCGATCGCGGCGCTGGGCCTGGGCGATCGGCATGCTGATGTCCTGCGAGGGGGCCTGAACCTTGTGGCAGCCGCCGGAGTTGCAAACCTTGTGGCACATGAGGGACCTCCAAATCGGCGTTGTGGGTTGTTTGCCGAAGACAAGTTGGTTCTCGGTCTCGCTGCCTCGGTGCATCTTTCGGGCGATCCCCCGATAGGACCGGGTCCTACGTGTAGGCTTTGCGGGCGGCCCCGCCCGCGGGTCGAGGAGTGACGTGATGGCGCAGAGCGCACCCCTCCTGGCCGCAGAGGCCGTCCCCCCGCGGCCGAAGGACCCGTTGCGGGCCCTGTTCGAGCAGGCCCGCGGGGGCGACGCCGGGGCCCTCGAACGCCTGTGCGCCGAGATGCGCCCCCGGCTGTACCGGGTGGCCTGGGCCATCGTGAAGGACGCCGACGAGGCCGACGACGTGGCCCAGGAGGCCCTCATCCGGGCCCTGAAGCGGCGCTTCCTGTTTCTCGGCAAGGGCAGCGTGGCGGGGTGGATGACCCGCATCGCCCAGAACCTCGCCAAAAACCGGCTGCGCGACGGCAAGCGCCGCCGGGAGATCCTGGAGGCCGCGCTCCCGGACGAACGCAGCGTCCGGGGGGCGGAGGCGCAGGCGCTCCACGCGCCCGACGCCGTCGCCGCACACAAGCAGGCGCGCGCCCGGCTGATCGCCGCGGTGGACGCCCTCCCCGAGCGCCAGCGGGACGTCGTGCGCTTGCACGCCGTCGCGCAGCTCGAGTTCGCCGAGGTCGCCGAGGCGCTCGGCATGACCGAGGCCAACGCGCGGGTCACGTTCTCCAACGCCAAAAAGAAGCTCGTCGCCGTGCTCGGAGAGGCCGCCGCCCCCTCCGCCACGAAGGAGAAGTCGCCATGACCGACCGCGATCCCATCGAGACCGAGCTCGCCGCGCTCGCCCCGCCGCCGCGCCGCACCGACGCCGCGTTCGCGCGCGCCGTCGCCGCCGGCGTCGCCCGGGGCAAGAGCGCGGGCCGCGGCTCCCTCTTCGCCCTGCCGGCGTTGGCGGCGGCGGCGGCGGCGTTCGCCCTCGTCGTCACCGTCGGCAACCCGGAGCGTTCCGTCGTCGACGCCGGCGTGCGCGTGGCCGTCGCCCACCCCGTCGCCCATCCCGTCGCCGCGCCCGCCGAGCAGATCGACGCGTCCTGGGACGACGAAGACGACTTTGCGCTTCCGTCGCTCGACGGGTCTTCGGATGAAGAGCTCGCGCGCCTCGATCGAGCCCTCGACGAGGCGCTCAAGAACAAGCCCTGAGGAGAGAAACCATGCGCCGCACCCTGCTCGTCACCGCCCTCGCCACCGCCCTCGCCGGCGCCGTCGCCATGCCCGCCTTCGCCGACGCCCCACCGCCCCCCGGACCGGGCATGCGCGCCGGCGCGCACGGCGGCCCCGGCGGACCCGGCGGCGCCCGCCGCGAAGAGATGCGCGCGCGCGTGCAGCAGAAGGTGCAGGCGTTCCTCACCACCGAGCTGCAGTCGCGCGTCGGGCTCGACGCGACCAAGAGCGCCAAGCTCTCCGACGCCATCCAGGCGCACATGGAGCGCAAGCACGCGCGCGCCAAGCAGTTGCGCGAGGAGATGAAGAAGCTGCGTGGCCTCGTCGACGGCAAGGCCAGCGACGCGCAGATCAAGGCGCAGCTCGACCGCGTGCTCGGCGCCTCCAGCCGCGACGACGACGCGCAGGCCTTCATCGGCGACACCTCGAAGTTCCTCTCGGTGCAGGAGCAGGCCAAGCTCGCGCTGGCGTTGCCCGACGTCCTCAAGGAGGTCCACCACATGATGCGCTCGTCCCACCGCGAGATGCGCGGCGGCCGCGGCGGCTTCGGCGGCAGGGGACCGGCGGACGACGAGGACTGAAAGGCTGAAAAACAAGGCTCGTAGCCGCACTCGGCGAAGCCGCCCACAAGGTGGCTCGCCGCGCGGAGTACGCGGCGAGGCACGTCGGCGCGCAAGAACCGCTGCAGGTTGTGAGGAAACGGCGGGTCCGAGCGGTGTTGTGATCCCGCTATCAGCGCACGTGGCGGGTTCGTGACAACGTCGCCACCGCCGGAGCTCCTTTCCGCTCCGCCGTGTGGCCGTAGCACCCGCTCTCGCGGCGCCGCAGATGGCGCCGGCTCCGCTCAGCGCCCGAGCTTTGCTCGGGCGCTTTCGATCGCTCGCTCCACGTGCTTGCGGTAGTCGCGCGGCAGGTTGTTGAACAGCGTCTCCACCGTGTGCGCCGCCACGTGCTTGTCGACCATGTCGAGGTAGCTCTCCATGCGCTCCACGGTGCGATCGATCAGCGCGTCATCGTCGCGCCCCACCACGAGCCGCGCGGCTTCGCGCAGCTCATTTTCCGCGGACGCGATGGCCTTGAAGCACAGGCCGCGCAGGTGGTTGGTCAGCGTGCGCGACTTGGAGCTCAGGCCGAGCTCGTGCTCCGCCGCCGCGATCTTGAAGCGGTGGCGACGCAGCGCCGCCAGCTCCTGCATCTCCACCTCGTTCCAGAACCCGCCGCCGTCGTCGTCGGTGCCCGGCGTGGCCGGCCTTTGCGGGGCCGCCGGCGGAGCAAGGGCGGCGCTCGGCGCCGCCGCGGGCGCCTTCAGCGCGTCGGCCGCCGCCGCGAGGTCCGCGCCGTCGCCGCTGTTGCGCTCGGGCAGGTGCTCGAGCGTGAGCACCGTGTCGAGCTCGAACGCCGCGCGCCGCGCGATCTCGCGGACGAGGTTCCGGAGCTCGCGGATGTTCCCTGGATAGTCGCGCTCCACGAGGTGCTTCAGCAGCGACGGGGCGAACGTGGCGTTGCCGATGTCGAGGTCGCCCTTGCACTCGTCGAGGAAGTGCTCGGCGAGGGTGGCGATGTCCTCACGCCGCTCGCGCAGCGGCGGCACCCTGATCTGGCTCTGCGCCAGGCGCTGGTACAGGTCGAAGGGAAAGCGCCCCGCCTGCGCCTCTGCCTTGAGGTCGACGTTGGTGGCGAAGATGAATTTCACGTCGACGGTCTTCGGATCGCTCTTGCCCACGGCGGCGTGAAAGGGCCGCCCCTCGATGGGGAGGAGCAACATGGCCTGCGCCTCCAGCGGCAGCCGGTGGATCTCGTCGAGGAAGAGCGTGCCGCCGTCGACGTCCTCGAGCAGGCCCGGCTGCCCGTCCTTGCTCACGTTCTGCAGGCCAGAGCCCTTGCCGAAGCCGAAGAGCTTGCCCGCGGTGATGGCGGAGTCCGCCGCCGACAGCTCCGCGCAGTTCACCACGCGAAAGGGCTTCTGCGCGCGTGGCCCGAGCTGGTGGAGCGCCTCGGCCACGCCGGTCTTTCCCGTCCCGGTCTCTCCGGCGATGAGCACCGGGTCCTTGCCCGGCGCGCGCACCAACACCTCGCGCAGCAGCAGGAGCGTGCGCACCGACGCGCCCACGATGGAGTCGGCGCGGATGACGGCGAGCTGTGGGAAGCGCCGCTCCCACGTGGCCACCTTGGCGTAGAGGTCGCCGCCGGCGGGCGCCGGCAAGGGCGCGGGCGGCATGAGCTTCCTGAGCTTGCGCGCGACGTGGGCGCGGCGGGCGAGCACCTGCACCCGCGCGAGCAATTCCTCGAGGTCGAAGGGCTTGGTGAGGTAGTCGTCGGCGCCGAGGCGAAAGCCCTCCACGCGATCGGCGGTGTCGCCCTTGGCGGTGAGGAACATGAACGGCAGCTCCGCCGTCTCCGGCATGGCCCGCACGGCGCGCACCAGGGCGTGGCCGTCCATCATGGGCATCATGACGTCGGAGACGATGATCTCGACCGGGCCGTCCTCCGCGGCGTCTCCCTTGGCGAGCATGTCCAGCGCTTCCTGGCCGTTGCCGACGTCGGTGACGGCGTAGCCGCAGCGGCGCAGGTTGTAGCGCAGGGTGTTTCGCAGGTCGGGCTCGTCTTCGACGAGCAGCAGGTGGATGGGCAGCTCGTCGGCCCCGTCGATGGTGTCGTCGCTCCCGAGGGTTGCCGTGGTCATGGTGCTGCTCCGGTTACTCGGCGGCGCGATGTTCGCCCACTGCGCCTCCAGGGGGCAACTCGGGCTCGGCGGGGAGGCCGACGGCGAAGGTGGTGCCTTGCCCCTCGACGGAGCTGACCTTGACGTCGCCGCCGTGCGCGTCGACGACCGCCTTCACGATGGCGAGCCCGAGCCCGGAGCCCTGGCCCGCGTGCGCGTTGGTGGGCACCTGGAAGAACGGCTCGAACAGGCGCGGCAGCGCCTCCTCGGGAACGCCGCACCCGTCGTCCTTGATCTCGACGAGCAGGCGGTGCGGCTCCTCGCCGCGCTTGAGCGTCACCGACACGCGGCCGCCGCGCCCGGTGAACTTGAGCGCGTTGTCCACGAGGTTTTGCACCACCTGCCCGAGGCGGTCGGGGTCGCCGCGCACCAGCGCCGGCGTCCCCTCCTCGACGTCGAGCACCAGCTCGACGCCCGCCTCGCGCGCGCGGCCCTCGAGGTCGGCGACGAGGCGCCGCGCGATGTCGGCGACGTCGACCTTCTCCTGCGGACCCGCGCGGTGCTTGAGCTTCTGCAGATCGAGGAGGTTGGTGCACAGCGCCGTGAGCCGGTCCTCCTGCCGCGAGACGCCCTCGAGGAAGGCGCGCACGTCGTCCCTGTGCATGCGCGGGAGGTCGCGCAGGATGGTCTGCACGTTCTGGCGGATGACCGCGAGCGGCGAGCGGAAGTCGTGCGAGATGGTGGCGACGAGCTCGTCCTTGCGCTCGTTCAACAGGTTCAGCTCGTGATTCTTCTGCTCGAGCTCGGCGGTGCGCGCGACCACGCGCTTTTCGAGCTCGCGGTTGAGCCGCTCCACGGCCTCGAAGGCGAGCGTGTTGACGAGGGCGGCGGCGAGCGGACCGGCGAGCGCGCCGACGAAGCTGACGTCGCCGTCTTCGTACGGGGTGCCCTCCGGGCGCACGCTGACGACGAGCAGGCCCACAGGCTCGTTGGCCACGGCGAGGCGCACGGCGAGCGCCGGGTTTTGAAAGCCGGCCTCGACGGCGCCGGGCGCGGGCATCTCGTCGTCGATGACGATGGGGTCGGCGCGCTCGAGCCACGCTTGGACGCCGTAGTCGACGTCGATGATGCGCGCGCGCACCTGCGGGATGAGCCGCTTCTCCCCGCGGTCGAGGCGGTACAGCTCGAAGGACGCCGGCGCGATGGAGCTTTGGAACGTGGACTTGAGCGTTTCGATGACGGCGGCGAGGTGCGTGGACGTCGACGCGCGCGCGGTGAAGTCGGCGACCAGGCGGCTGGCGTCGTAGCGCCGCGAACGCAGCAGGTCCTCGACGTGCGTCTGCACGCGGTGGGTGAGCGGCGCGGCCACCGCGAACAGGAGCGCGGCGAGCGCGACCATGGCGGGCGCGTCGTCGAGCTTGAGGAACTGCACCGCCGCCCACAGCACGAGCCCCAGCGCCATGCCGACGACGGCGGCGACGGTGAGCCCGCCGACGAGGCGCCGCGCCGTGTGGTTCAGGCGAAAGAGGTCGTGGCGGACGATGGCGTCGGCGGTGGAGATGGGCACGAGCAGCAGGAAGCCGTTCCAGATGAGCGAGAGCGGCGACAGGTGCAGCACGTTTCCGAGGAAGAGGTTGACGATGGGGATGCCGGCGCCGACGGGCCAGGCCCACAGGATCTGGCGGATGCGCGCGCGGCGCCGCGGAGAGCGGCCGCGCACGTACGCGACGGCGAGCAGCCCGAGGTTCACGGTCATGCAGACGGCCAGCCAGGTGTAGAAGGCGGAGTCTGCGACGACGTAGCGATGCACGTCGCCCATGCTCGTGAGGAGGAGCGCGGAGATGACGCCGGACACGAGGAGGCTGCCGACGGTGAGGGCCCACATGCGCCGCTGGGGCGCCCGCCGCGTGTCGAGGGAGAACCCCGTCTCGCCGACCTCGGGCGCGCCCTCGAGCGCGCGCGCGCCGTCGAATTTGGTGTAGCCGCGGGTGATGACGCCGACGAGGATCATGCCGAGCGTGCCGAGGAACGGACCGACCATCGGGAAAAACGGTGGCAGCCGCCACAGCATCGTGAGGTCCACCACCGACGACATCGCCACGCCGAGCGGCGCGAAGAACGCGAAGAAGCTCCACGCCTCGGGCGTGCCCGGCCGCAGGAAGTAGAGCAGCACGGCGACGACGACGAACACGAGCCCGAGCAGCGCCTGGCTCGTGTGGCTCTTGATGAGGTCGCTGGCCGTGAACGTGCGCGTGGGGAGCTCGACGAAGCGCGCGTCGCCGTCCATGCCCTCGACCTGGTAGGTGATCTCGCTGCCGACGGGCCGCGCGAACGCGTGCTCGAGGATGCCGTCCTTGGAGAACACCACCTCGCCGTCGACGGCGATGATGCGGTCCCACATCTTGAAGCCGGCGTCCTGCGCCCCCCAGGACTGCAGCCCCACGGGGTTCACGAGGCCCTCCTCGACCAGGGAGAAGCCGATGAACGGCCTGCCCACGAGCGCGAACACGCCGACGACGATGCTGCCGCACACGAACAGCGCCGCGGCGGCGAGGACGGCGAACACCGAGTGCCCGAGGACACGCACGCCTCGAGTATAGGGCGGCGCTCCGGGCGTGGGGCGCCCCCGCGGCGCGCCCGGTTTGCCGGTTCGGCACGCGTGACCTTCTGCCCGGGGCGCTGGTGGGCTACGTCTCGTGCGTGACGTCGTCGAGCGCCCCGGGGCGAAGGCGGCCGCTGTTCGGCGGCGCCGTGATCCTCGTGGCCGCGCTCATCTGGGGCTACGCCTTCGTCCCCCAGAAGATGACGGTCATCGCGCTGCCGCCGCTGTCGGCGACGGCGCTGCGCTTCTGCATGGCCGCGCCGCTCGCGTGCCTGCTCGCGAACCGCCGGCTGCTCCACCCGGGCGTGCGCATGCGCCACGCCGTCGGCCTGGGCGTGGTGCTCACCGTCGTGTACCTCACGCAGACGGCGGCGCTCGTGTGGGCGCCGGTGGCGCGCGTCTCGCTGATCACCGGCATGTACGCGGTGTTCGTCCCGCTGTTCGCTCCGTTGCTGCGGCAGCCCCGGCCGACGGCGGGGCACTGGGCGGGCGTGGTCCTCGCCGTCGCTGGCCTGCTCGCGCTCACGGGCGTGCTCGACCGTGGCGGCTCGGCGGCGGCGGGCGTGCCCCTCAACATCGGCGACCTCCTCGTCCTCGTCCACGCCGTGGTCAGCGCGTTCCAGGTGCTGTTCGTCGGCAGGCTCGCGCGCCACGCGGACCCCTTCGCCCTCAACGCCGTGCAGCTCGTCGTCGTCGCAGTGATCTCGGTGCCGGCCGCGCTCGTCGTCGACGGCGTCCCCCACCTCGGCGCGCTCGGCGGGGACGCGTGGGCGGCCTTCGGCTACCTCGCGGTGTTTTCGACGGTGGTGGCGTTCACCTGTCAGATCGTCGGCCAGCGGCACGCGTCGGCGCCGACGGCGGCGCTCATCATGCTCCTCGAGGCGCCGCTCGGCGTGGCCGCCGCGGTGGTGTTCTTCGACGAGGCCATGCGGCCCGTGCAGTGGCTCGGGGCCGCCATCCTCCTCGGCGGCGTCGGCGTCTCGCTCGCGGCCGAGGTGCGCCGCGCGCGCGGCGGGCGGTGAGCTTCAGCGCAGGACGGGCACCGCCGCGGGCGTGACGACGACGATCTTCACCGCGCCAACCGACGCGAACGACGGCACCTTCTTCAGGCGGTGCACGAGCTCCTGGCTGCGGAGCTGCACCTCGTGCGCGAGGAGCGTCGAGCGCACCTCGACGAGCACGCGGGTCTCGGCGCGGTCGGCGAAGCCCACCGGACGGCACAGGCTCCACAGCTCCTCGCCGACGGCGGGCCGCACCACCTCCTCGGAGAAGCGCGCGGCGCGCCGCAGCACCTCGCCGAAGGGGGTGTTCCGCGCCGCGCCCGCGATGCGCATGCGCACGTCGTTTCTGGGCAGCGCCACCTTGCCGCGCGCGGGGACGTCGAGGAGCGCGCGCAGGGGATCGCCGTCGTCGAGGGGAAGCTTGGCCACGCCGCGCGACTTCTTGCGCTCGCGCACGGCGCGCGCGACGGCGCGGCGCACGTGGTCCTCGCTGTCCTTGGCGCGCGTCGCCTCGGCGTAGAGCGCGGCGCGCGCGAGGGTGCGCAGGCTGCCGTCGACCGCCTCGTCCATGCGTGCGCCGGGGTGGCGCGGCGTGGTGGCGAGCGTCCAGGCGGCGTCGCTGCAGTTGCGCGCGAACTGCAGGAGCTCGCGCGGCTGGGTGAGGTCGTGGATGGCGCGCGCGAAGCGCGTGACGACGTCGCGAAGCCCCGCGCGCTGCGTGACGCCGAGCTTCTTGGCGGGGCCGCCCGGTCGCATGAGCTGCACCATCGCGATCTCGGCGGCGTCCTCGACGGAGAAGCGCCCGCGCTCGAGCGCGTGGCGCAACGCGCGCACCACGAGGCGCGTGCTCTCCTCGGCCCGATCGCCGGCCCGCCGCCCCGTCACTGAAAGCTCCACGTGCCGCCGACGTCGACGCCGGCGTAGATCGCGGAGAATGGGCCCGCGTCGCCGGCCCGTTGAAACGGGCTCGATGAGGCGCCGGCGCGGCCGCCGACGACGCCGCGGGCCTCGCCGGTGAAAGGCCCGATGGAGTAGCGGAAGGCGAGCGCGGTGCCCATCTCGCCGCCGAGCGCGACGGTGCGCTCCTGCACGCTCGGCAGGTCGGCGAAGACATAGAGCGACGGGCCCGAGTACAGATCCCACAACAGCGAGAAGCGGTTCTCGCGCACGAGGTCGTAGCGGATGCCCGTGATGAGCGACGCCACCGACGACGCCGTGGTCCCCGCGGCCGGGACGCCGTCGAGCCCGACGTACGTGCGCCCGCCGAACACCACGGCGAGGCGGTCGACCGGGTAGTAGCGGCCGACCCCGTTGAGCACGATGCCGCCGATGGTGGGCAGCTTCAGCGCCGGCTGCACCGCCCCGAACGCCGCCTCGCCGCCGACGAGCACGCTGATTTCGAAGCGCTGCCCCCGCCGCGGGGCCCAGTACGGCTCCTTCGGATCGAGCCAGCGACCGGCGAAGAGGTCGTCGAGGAAGGTGTCGAGCTTGCTCGGCTTGTCCTTGACGACGCCCGCGGCGCCCGTCTCTTCGTCGTCGCCGCCGGGCGGCGCGGCGAGCGCCGGCGCAGCGACGGCGAGGAGCAGGGCGCAAAGGACGGGACGCACGAAAAAACCTTAGCGTGTGTGCCGGCTGCGGCGCAGGGCCTTCGTCGCCCGCCGGACGGCCCCCTTGTCCGGCGGCGCCCCCCCGAAGCGCTCGGCCTCGTACAGGGCGAGCGCGTCCGAAAGCGCCGCCCCGAGCGCGTCGGGCAGCGCGCCCGCGCCGTCCACCGCCTCTCGCAGCGTCGCCGCGTCCCTCACCGGCGCGTGGGTGACCCGGCCCAGCTCGTCGACGATGGCGCGCGCGAGCGGGTGGACGTCCGGCTGCGCGGCGCGGCGCCGGCGCCGGCGCCAGGCGATCGCGACGCCCGCGGCGGCGGCGGCGAGCACGAGGGGAGCGGCCAGCGCCCAGGGCGGCACGGGGCTCTTGCGCTCCACCTGGCGCAGCGCGTGGCGCGCGCGGTCGAGCGCGTCGGTCTGGTCGGTGAGCGAGTAGTCGAGCACCGTGTCGTCCCAGAAGCGGCGGGCGCGCTCGAGGACGGACGCCATGCCGTGCAGCTCCTCGCGCGGCGCGGTGGCGAGCGGCGTGGCGTCGTCGACGATCCAACCGGCGTCGTCGTCCCACCACTCCACCCACGCGTGGGCGTTCTTCTCGGCGAACACGACGACGCCGTCGTCCCACGCGCCCCCCTGAAAACCGCCGATCACGCGCGCGGGCACCCCGGCGGCGCGCAAGAGCAGCGCGTACGCCGCGGCGAAGTACTCGCAGTGCCCCTGGCGCTCCTCGAGGAGGAACGTCCGCAGCGGGGACGCCGCGAAGCGCGGCGGCTCCTGGCTGTAGCGGAACTCGTGCAAGAAGAACCCGCGCAGCGCGTTCGCCTTCTGCGCCGGCGTCCGCGCGCCCGTCACGACTCGCTCGACGAGCGCCCGCAGCGGGGCGTCGAAGCCCTGCGGCACCTGAAGGAAGCGCGCGCGCAGGTCGTCGTCGAGCGGGCGCGGCGTCCTCGCCGGGGCCTTCGGGATGTAGCCGGGCGCGGCGACGCCGCCGGCGACGGCGTAGCGCATGGCGGAGACGAGGGGCGCGGTGGCCTTGGTCTCGTCGAGGATGGTGCGCCGGTCGAAGTGCAGGGGCGTGTTGGGGTTCGCGTTGCCGCCCCCGAGCACGCGCAGGCCCTTGAAGTCGCCGAGCGTGAGCATGGTGTCGCCGACGACCGGCATCACGGTGAGCTCGTAGTGCGCGTCCTCGGGGGCCGGCGCGAGCCGGACCGCGCCGCGCGTGCGGAGCTTGCCTGCGTCGGAGCGCGAAAAGCCGTCGAGCGTGATGGTGTCGTAGACGGCGCCGCGCAGATAGAGCCCACGGTCGAACGCCTCGCGCGACACGAAGCGCGCGCGCGCGACGACGGTGGTGCCGCCGGACAGCCGCGGGTCGCCACGCAAGCCGACGGCGCCGGGCAAGCGCGACTCCTTCTTCAGGAACGCGCCGATGTCGCCGAAGCCGACGCGCGGAAACGCCGCGAACACCAGCGCGGCGCTGGCGAGGACCACCAGCGCGATGGCCGCGGTGGCGACGAAGAACGCGGGCGTGACGACGTCGGTGCGGGCGCGGATCGCGGTGCGCTCGACGTCGACGGCGCCGGCGAGGAGCTGCCGCGTGGACAGCGCCCAGACGGCGGAGACGGCGTAGACGACGAAGACGACGATGTAGCTGAGGCTGACGTTCAAGACGGACCCGGCGAGCACGAGCAGCAGCGACAGGGAGAGGGCCTGCATGTCGTGTGCGGGCGTCCTGCGCACGAGGAGCCGCGCGGCGAGCAGGCCCATCAACACCTCGGCGCCGGCGAGGACGGCGGTGTCGATGCCGCCTTGCGCGATGGTGACGCCGCCGAGCGCGATGCTGGCGAGGCCGACGAGCGTGGCCGACAGCGCCGGCGGCGTGATCCCCTTCGCCGCGAGGAGGAAGGACACCGCCGGCGCGAGGCACACGAGCCACGCGAAGTCGGGCAGCGCGCCGCCGAGGAGCACCACGGCGATGGAGGTGGTGGTGGCGCCGGCGAAGCCGATCTCGTGCGCGAGGCCGAGCGGCAACCTCACGACGCGCCCCCACGTCGCGGCGCCGAAACGTCGGGGCGGGGCTCGTCGACGGCACCGGCCACCCGCGCCGCGTCGACGACGGCGGCGGTGTAAGGGGGCGCGGTCGCGCCGCGCGCGACGACGGCGACGACGACGGCGCGCCGCGCCGGCAGCGGCGGCTTCTCCGCCGTGGCGTCGAGGAGCGCGAGCCGATGCAGGAGCGCGCCGCGCTGGCGCGGACCCGGGGCAGGGGCGAGGGCGACGCCGGGCGCGCAGACGCCCACGGCGTGGCCGGCGTCGAGGAGGTCCTCGGCGAGGCTGGCGGCGACGTCGATGGCGTGATCGACGTCTTCCGCGCGCGCGCCCGCGGCGCTGACGAGGTCGATGACGATGTCGTTGCTGCGCGCGGCCTCGGTCTCGCGCACCACCAGGCGCCCGGTGCGGGCGGCGCGGCGCCACGCGATGTGCCGCGGATCGTCGCCGGCGCGGAAGGGCCGCAGGGAGAACAGCTCGTCGCCGGGCCCGGTGCGGCGCGCGGGCGCCTCGCCGATGCGCGCGAGCAGATCCCGCGCGGCGCCGCCGACGTCGACGCGCGCGGGGAGCACGACGACGTCGAGCGGGGGATCGAGCGTGACGAGCTTGTCCTTCTCGAAGAAGCCGAAGGGGAACGCCGTGGACGCGACCGCGGTGCGCACGGTGAGCCGCCCGCGTCGAAGCGGCGAAAACGTGAGCGCCACGACGCGCTCGCTGTGGGGCGCCACGCGCAGGTCGAAGCAGCGCGCGGGCGCGGGGACGGCGCGCGCGCCGCGCTCGAACGGCGCGCGCAGCTCGACGGCGAACGCGGGCAGCCGCCGCGCGTTTCGCACGAGGAACGACAGCGCGCCTCCGCCGCGCGCGCGCGCCTCGCCGGCGCCGCGCGGCTCGAGCCCGACCGAGCGCAGCGTCTGCTCGCTCAAGATCCCCGACACGACGATCGACGACAACAGCAGGCCCCACCCGAAGAACAGCAAGTTGTTGCCGGTGTTGAACGCGGCGAAGCCGACGGCGAACGTGAGCGCGACGAGCGCGCGCCCCGACCCCGTCGCCCGCAGCCGCCGCCGCGGCCCGAGGCGGCGCCACCATGGCAGGCGCGCCCCTCCCTGACGCGGGCGGGCGCTGAGCGGCGCGACGTGCGTCGTCATCGCGGCGCCGGCGTCCGCGCGACGATCTCGTCGACGACGCCCCGCGCGCGCTGCCGCGCCTCGGCGCCCTCGGGGACGCCGCGCACGGCGAGGCGGTGCACGAGGACGGCGTGGGCGGTGGCCTTGACGTCGTCGGGGAGGACGAACGCGCGCCCCGCGAGGACGGCCCGGGCGCGGCACAGCGCTGCCCAGCTCAAGGCGCCGCGCGGCGAGCACCCGAGCTCCACCGCCGGATGCGTGCGCGTGGCGTCGACGATGCGCAGGAGGTACGCGGCCACCGCGTCCGAGAGCGGGAGCGCCTTCACCTCCGCCTGCAGCGCGCGCACGCGATCCGGATCGAGGTGGGGCGCGAGCGCGCGGAGCGCGTCGTCGGCGGTGCGGTTCCCGACGAGGAGACGGCGCTCGTCCTCCGGCGGCGGATAGCCGAGCGTGAGGCACACCATGAAGCGGTCGAGCTGGCTCTCGGGGAGCGGGTAGGCCCCGTGGTGCTCCACGGGGTTTTGCGTGGCGAGCACCACGAAGGGCGGCGGCAACGCGTGGGTCTCGTCGTCGACGGAGACCTGGAAGTCGGCCATGGCCTCGAGCAGCGCCGACTGCGTCTTCGGCGACGCGCGGTTGATCTCGTCGGCGAGGACGACGTGGGCGAACAGCGGGCCGCGCTTGAAGCGCAGGGTGGTGGTGGCGGTGTCGAGGATCTGGACGCCGATGACGTCGGACGGGAGCAGATCCGCCGTGAACTGGATGCGCGAGAAGCTGCACCCGAGCGCCTTGGCGATGGCGCGGGCGAGCGTGGTCTTTCCGACCCCGGGGACGTCCTCGAGCAGCACGTGGCCGCCGGCGAGGACGGCGGCGAGGGCGAGCCGGACCGTCTCGGGGTTTCCGCGCACGACCTCGAGCACCGCGTGCTCGACGGCCGCGAGCTGCGCCGATCCCCGCGGTGCGTCAGGGGTGGGCAACGGGGGTACGCTGTCTGCCATGGCCAGCGAGCCTACCAGACGCGCCGGCTGCGCTACGTTCGGGGCATGACGGCCAAGGCGCTCCCCCGGCCCGGCGATTCGATCGGGGAATACACGCTGGTGCGTGAGCTCGGCACGGGCAGCCTCGGCGTGGTCTTCCTCGCCACGCACCCCGAGTGGGGCGAGGTCGCGCTGAAGATCATGCGGCCCGACATGGCCGCGTTCTCGTCGTCGGTGTCCCTGTTCCTGACGGAGGCGGACGTCGCCGGCGCCATCGCGCACCCCAACGTGGTCGTCGTGCTCGAGGTGCTCGAGGGACCGCCGCCGTCCATCGCGATGGAGCTCCTGCGTGGCCGATCGCTCTCGGATCTGTTGAAGCAGGGGCGCCCGCCGCTGAGCCGGGCGCTGCACATCGCGCGGCAGATCTCCTCGGCGGTGGCGGCGGGCCATGACGCCGACTTCACGCATCGGCACCTCAAGCCCACCAACGTGCTGCTCGTGCAGAGAAACGGCGATCCCGACGTCGTCAAGGTGCTCGACTTCGGCGTGGCCAAGATGCACGACCTCGATGTCAGCAAGGCGCCGGAGCCCGGGGTCATCGTCGGCACGCCCGCGTACATGGCGCCGGAGCAATTCCACCAGGCGCCGGCGTCGACGCGGATGGACATCTACGCGTTCGGCGTCATTCTCTACGAGATGACGGTGGGGCGCCGTCCCTTCGAGGGGACGGCGATCACCGACGTGGCGCGTCAACACCTGCTGACGCCGCCGCCGCCGCCCTCATCGGTGCTGCCGGGGCAGGACGCGCTGCCCGAGGCGCTCGAGCGCCTGATCATGCGCTGCCTCGAGAAGAACCCCGCGATGCGCCCCGCGTCGATGCACGAGGTGACCCTCGCGCTCGGGGCGATCCTCGATTCGCTCGGCGGCCACCGCATCGCCGTCGCCGGGACCTTCGACGAGGACGCGTTCGCCGTGCCGCGGATGTCCGGCGGCTTCAAGATCGTGGCGGCTCGCGACGCCGGGGACGCGCCCCGGGCGGTCATGCCTGCCAGCGCCCCGCCGTCGATCCAGGCGCCTCCGACGGTGGCGGTGGCGGAGCCGTCGCCGTCGCCGTCGCCGTCGCCGTTCGCGTCTCCGGCGCAGGCTTCGCCGTCACCTTTCGGGTCGTCGCCGCCGTCGCCGTCGCCGGCGTCGTCGTCGCCGTCGTCGCCATCGTCGCCTGTCGGCTCGTCGTCGCCGGCGCCGTCGTCGTCGCCGGCGCCGTCGTCGTCGCCTTTCGGGTCTCCCCCGTCGCCCTCGCCATCGTCGCCGTCGTCTGCGTCGCCGTCGTCTGCGTTGCCATCGTCCGCGTCGCCGTCGCCGTTCGGCTCGCCGTCGCCATCGTCGCCGTCGTCTGCGTCGCCATCGTCCGCGTCGCCATCGTCCGCGTCGCCGTCGCCGTTCGGCTCGCCGTCGTCGCCATCGTCGCCGTCGCCGTCGCCGTTCGGCTCGCCATTGTCGCCATCGTCGCCATCGTCGCCATCGTCGCCATCGTCGCCGCCGTCGTGGTCGTCGCCGTTCGGCTCGCCGTCGTCACCGCCTCCATCGTCGCCATCGTCGCCGTCGCCATCGTCGCCATCGTCGCCGTCGCCGTCGCCGTTCGGCTCGCCGTCGCCGCCCTCGCCATCGTCGCCATCGTCGCCGTCGCCGTTCGGCTCGCCGTCGCCGCCCTCGTCGTCGCCGGGCGCCCTGGCGGCCGACGCGGGGCCGTTCGCGGGCCCGTCGCCGCTGTTCCCACCGGCCGACGGCGCGGCGCCGTTCGCGATGGACACCGGCGCGATGGCCGCGGCCGCGGCGGCCGACGTCGACGCCGCAGCGAGCCGGCGCCGTTGGCCGCTGCTCGCGCTCGCAGTCGTCGTCATCGGCGCCGGCGCCGTCGCGGTGCAAGTGGTGCGATCGCACGCCCCGAGCGACGAAGCATCGAGCGCAGCGCCGCCGAGCGCCGCCTCGTCGGGCGCGCCGCCGGTCGCGGACGCGAGCCCCGCGTCTTCGGGCGCCGCTCCCACCGCCGCTCCATCCGGCGCCGCTCCATCCGGCGCTCCATCCGGCGCTGCTCCATCCGGCACCGCTTCGGCCTCGAACGCTCCGCCCACGACGACGACGTCATCGTCTCCGTCGCCGTCGGGCCCGTCGCCCGCGTCCTCGTCGACGGCGCACGCGGCGGGGAAGTCGCCGTCGGGCAAAGCGACGGGGCGCGTCGATGTGTCGTTCAGCTCCACGCCGACGGGGGCCTCCGTGTTCGTGCGCGGACGGAAAGGAGCCCTCGGGCAGACGCCGTTTGTCGCCTCGCTCCCATCGACGCCGATCCGCGTCGTCTTCAAGCTCAACGGCTACGCGCCGCTGTCAAAGCGCGTCGCCGGCGACGCTGCCGTCGACGTCACGCTCAAGCCCGCGAGCAAGGCACCGAAGAAGGAAGGCGACCTCCTCGACCCCTTCGGCGGCCCGTGAGGCCCCCTCTCGCCAGGTTGCGCGCGCCTCCCCGCTCATCGACAATCGGGCTCGTGCACGCGCATCGCCGATCGAACGCTCCCTCCGGTCGCCGATCCCACGCGGCCGCTCCCTCCGGTCGCCGATCCCACGCGGCCGCTCCCTCCGGTCGCCGATCCCACGCGGCCGCTCCCTCCGGTCGCCGATCCCACGCGGCCGCTCCCTCCGGTCGCCGATCCCACGCGGCCGCTCCCTCCGGTCGCCGATTGGCCGTCGCGCTGCTCGGCGCGCTCGCGCTCGCCGTCCTCGTCGCCTTCCCCGCGCACGCCGCCGGCAGCAAGGCAAAGGCGCGCACGCTCTTCCATCAGGGACAGAGCGCCTACGAGGCCGGCGACTTCCAGGGCGCGCTCGACCTCTTCCAGGAGGCATACGCCACCGTCCCCGCGCCCGCGCTCTACTTCAACATCGCGCAGTGCTACCGGAAGCTCGGCGATCACGCGCACGCCGTCGAAGCCCTCGAGAAGTACCGCAAGCTCCAAAAGAGGATCCCCGCGTCCATCCGCAAGGAGCTCGAAGCGCAGCTCGCCGAAGAAAAGGCGCTCCTCGCCTCGCCCCCACCCGAGGCGGCGCCGCCCCCACCTGCCGCGCCGGATCCGCCGCCACCGCCACCGGCGCCGCCGCCGGCAGCGCCACCCGCCGCGTCCGTGCCGCCGCCGCCCGCTCCCGACGAGGCGCGCCCCGCCGCGGCCGTCGACGACGACGCGGCGCCCCTCTGGCAGAACCCGTTCGTCATCGGGGCCGCCGTCGGTGTCACGGCGGCCGCCATCGCCGGCGGCGCCGCCGCGGTGCTCTACTACACGGCACCGGGACCGCCGGTCCCGTCGACGACGCTCGGCGCGATCGACCTGAGGGATAAATGAGCGCCTCCCGCAGCAGGACGTGCGCGCTCCTCGCGGTCGCCGCGCTCGCGTGCGGTTGCCGCGACCCGCAGGCCGTCATCATCGTCGGCGCCACCCTCGACCCGTCGCTCGGCATCGACCAGCTCGCGTTCACGCTCTCGAGCGGAGACACCAGCATCGAGGCCACGGCACCCGATGCGCCCGGCGAGGCGTTCGCAGACCGCGAGCAGACCGCGGCGTTCCTCCTCCCGCCGGCGCTCGTCGACGTCGACGTCGCCGTCGCCGTCGAAGGCAGCGCGGACGGCGGCGCCGGACGCGAGGTGCGCGCCCGCGGTGAAAACAGCATCCGCACCATCCCCGACACCACCGTGAAGGTCTTCGTCAAGCTCGCCTCCGTCCCCTTCTGCGGCGACGGTGTCCTCGACGACGGCGAGGCCTGCGACGACGGTGGCATCGCCGATGACGACGGCTGCTCCTCCGTCTGCGAGATCGAGCGCGGCTTCGTGTGCAGCGGCGCCCCCTCCCTGTGCGTGTCCGCGTGCGGCGACGGCGAGGTCGCCACCGGCGCCGAGGAGTGCGACGACGGCGGCGGCGACAGCGGCGACGGCTGCTCCGCGGCGTGCACCGTCGAGATCGGCTACGCCTGCGACGGCTCGCCCTCCGTGTGCGCGCCGGTGTGCGGCGACGGCCTCCTCGTCGGCGGCGAGGCGTGTGACGACGCGGACGTCGGCGACGGCGACGGCTGCTCGTCGACCTGCGCGGTCGAAGCCGGTTTCACGTGCAGCGGCGCGCCGTCGGCGTGCACCGCCGTCTGCGGCGACGGGCTCGTGCGCGGCGCCGAGGACTGCGACGACGTCGTTGGCGCGCCCGTCGACGGCGACGGTTGCTCTTCGACGTGCACCCTCGAGACCGGTTACGCGTGCACCGGAGAGCCGTCCACCTGCGCGCCGGTGTGCGGCGACGGCGTCGTCGTCGCCGGCGTCGAGGGCTGCGACGATAGCGGCACCGCCGACGGTGACGGCTGCTCTTCGACGTGCACCCTCGAGCTCGGCTTCACGTGCGCGGGCGAGCCCACGGTGTGCGCGCCCGTGTGCGGCGACGGCCTCGTGCGCGGCGGGGAGCAGTGCGACGACGTGGTGGGCACGCCGACGGACGGCGACGGTTGTTCGTCGACGTGCACCTTCGAAGAAGGCTTTTCGTGCGCGGGCGAGCCCACGGTGTGCGCGCCCGTGTGCGGCGACGGCCTCGTGCGCGGCGGGGAGCAGTGCGACGACGTCGTGGGCACGCCGACAGACGGCGACGGCTGCTCGGCGGTGTGCGCCCGCGAGAGCGGCTTCGACTGCACGGGCGAGCCCAGCGTCTGCAGCACGGTGTGCGGCGACGGCCTCGTGCGCGGCGCGGAGGAGTGCGACGACGGCGCGGGCAACGGCAACGGCGCGGACCAGTGCCGCTCGGGCACGTGCACGCTGCCGTTCTGCGGCGACGCCATCACCGACACCGGCGAGCAGTGCGACGACGGCAACGCGGCCAACGACGACGCTTGCCGCACCGACTGCCGCACGCCGACGTGCGGCGACGGCTTCCTCGACCAGGGGGAGGCGTGCGACGACGGCAACATCGCGCCGGGGGACGGCTGCTCCGACACGTGCACCGTCGAGGCGACGTTCTCGTGTCTCGGGTCGCCGAGCGTGTGTGTGGCCACGGCCAACGTGCACGTCATCGGCGCGGGCGGGGAGTTCACCGTGATCGGAGACGCGGTGGCGTCGTCGTCGGTGGTGAGCGGCGACACGCTGTTCATCCTGAGCGAGTCGTTCAACGAAAACGTCGCCATCTCCACCAAGGACCTCACGTTGGTGGCCGACGCCGGCGCGGTCTTGTTCTCCGACGCCGACGGCAACGACCTCGAGGCGTTGAACGTGAGCGGCGGCCGGACGGTGTCCGTGCAGGGCCTTTCCATTCGTCAGACCTCGCCCTCGAGCTCGAGCTCGGCAGTGACGGTGTCCGGCGCCGGCACGAGCCTGACGGTGCGGGGCTGCACGCTGGGGCCCTCGGGGCGCATCGGCGTCGACGCGGCGTCGGGGACGACGGTGACGCTCGAGCGGACCCTGGTGCAGGGCAACAGCGGAGGCGGCCTGGTGCTCGCGGGCGACTACACCGTCGACAACACGGTGGTCACCGGGAACGGGACCTCCGCGTCCGCGGTGGGCGGCGCGTCGCTCGCGGCGAGCGGCGTGTTCCGCTTCGACACGGTGGCGGGCAACACGTCGGCGTCGACGTCGCCGGCGGGCGTGGTCTGCGCGTCGGCGACGGCGCTGGTGTCATCGGTGGTGTTCGGCAACGCCGGCGCCGCCACCGAGGTCTCGGCCGCGTGCGACGGCTCGACGAGCAGCGTCGGCGTCGATCCCCTCTTCGACACCGACGGCTTCCACCTCTTGCCCGCGTCCCCCGTCGTCGACCAGGCGCCCGTCGCCGGCTGCCCCGCCCTCGACTTCGACGGCGAAGCCCGCCCCATCGGCACGCTCTGCGATCTCGGCGCCGACGAGCGCCCCCGCGGCCCCTGACCCCCTCGCGGCTCTCGTGGCGCGCGCGATCGGGTCAACGCGCGAGCGACCACAAGCGGCGCAGCGCCCGCCGCCACCGCGGTGGGGTCGGCGTCGGCCCGCGCACGGGCCCGCCGTCGACGGAGACGACGAGGCCGACGACCTCCTGCGGGGCGAACCAGCCGTCGGGGCTCGGGCACGCGTCACCCTTGGTGAGCACGCGCCCGGCGGCGTCGATGCCCACCACCCGGTGCACCATGAGGGAGACACGCGCATTGGTGACCGCAACGACCTCGCCAAGCCGAGGCGGTCTCGCGAGCGGCGCCAAGGTCAGGGTGGCGCCGTTGCGGATGGCGGCCTGCATGGACCCGCCGCGCGCGATGATCGTCTGCCCGTTTCCCCGCCGCAGGACCTCGATGACGAGGTCGAGACGGGCCATCTCCAGGTTGACGGCGCGCGCGCGTGACGCGGGCCTCATGAGGCACGCTCCGCCGAAGCGATCATGCGGAGGACATCTTGTTCAGCGTCGCCGTCGTCGAGATAGCGGTCGGGATACGCGCTGCGAAGCCGACGCGCCATCGTCGGCACGTCCCCGGCGTCTCCACCGAGCGCCGCCGCCCATCGCGCCAAAGCCGCCGGCGCGGAGCCCTTTCCCGGAACGACGATGTCGAGCTGTCGCAGCCAATCGTCGCGATCACCGACGAGCGACTTCATCGCGTTGCCTTCGCTCCGTTCGGCCCCGCTGCGAGCCGACCACTTCCAGGTCCCGCGATCCGTGAGCAGGCGCGTGCGTACCTCGACGTGGACGTCGTCACCGGGCGAGACGGACAACGGTTGCGCGAGGGGAAAGACGAGGTGCGCCCAGTGCGTGGAGGCGGCCGCCGGCGAGGACGACAGGCGGACTCCCTCGACGAGATCGGATTCGAACCAGCCGACCAGCGCGTTGACGCGAGCCGCTCTGGTGGCGCGCGAGACGCCGCTTACCATCGCCGGCGGCGGTCCATCGACGTCGAATCGCGCGGAGCAGGACGAGCCTGCGATGGCATCACCTGGGACCCGAGCGAGAGAGACGCGTGAGAGCAGGCGATCGGCGAGCCCGTTCATGGTGACGCCGAGCTGGCCGCGGATCATCCCGACTTCCCGATCGAGCGCGGGCAGCTCGGCGACAGCGACATGGGTCTCGACGGAGCCCGGGATGACGCGACAGCTCTGCGCACAATGCTTGCGCACGGTGCCGAGGAGGCCGCGGTAGTCCTCGTCGATGCCGAAGCTGCCGATCATCTCGCTCACGAGGACGTTCGGGGCCAGCGGGAGCTTGATGTCCCTGGCGTCGCCGCGGATGACCTCGATGACGCTGTCGAGGCCGTTGTCCCGCGCGGCCTCCCTCACGATCTCGACCATGGGGCCGCGCTCCAGCGCGTAGACGCGCCGCGCGCCGGCCTTGGCGCAGAGCAGGGCGAGGATGCCGCTCCCGGAGCCGACATCGACCACGACGTCGCCCGGTTTCACGCCTTGCTCGATCGCCGCGGCGAACGCCGACATTCGCACGCGGTCGACGAGCATCATCGCGTGGTTGGCGACGTCGTCGTATCCAAAGACACCCACGATCTACCTCGGTCTGCGCCCGGACTAGTCGAACATCGCGAGGACGTTGCCCGCGGTGCCTTCCGCCTCGGGCAGGGTCGTGTCGCCGACGATGCTCAGCGGACGGCCGCCGCGACCGATCTTGGCGTTCGTACGTTCGGCGCGCTCGGCGAGGCGGACCAGCGCTTCAGCGCTCGTCTGCGACGCCGTGTTGCACGCCCGGAAGTCGCCGTGCTCGACCTGCCCGTACGCCATGCATGGGTGGCAAGCGGACCTGACGCTGCACGACGGGCACGACGTCATCTTCTCGAAGGTCATGCCGCGCATCTCGTGAAGGACGGCGTTGCGCTCCCAGATGTCCCGCAGCGCGTTGTTGCGGACGTTGCCCACGGCGGTAGGGAAGAACCCGCACGGGAGCACGTCGCCGGACGCCGCGACCGCGAGCGTGGAGCTCCCCGCGCCGCACATCGCCGACGAGCCGTGCAGGAAGTCCGCGCCGTGGCAGATGGTGTCCGGTGTGACCTCGCGAAACCCCGGGTAGAGGTCGCGCCGCGCGAACACCTTGTCGGCGAGCGTCTTGGCATCGAGCGCGTACTTCAGCGTCGAGCGATCGTTGGACATCCGCGGGCGCACGTTCGGGTCGAGCTGGAACGCGACGCCGAGCTCATGGGCGAGCCGCACGATGTCGTCGATGCGGTCGACGCTGAACGTCGTCAGCACGCACTTGAGGGCGGCCTTCACCCCGTGCTCGGCGAGCATGCGCAGCGCGTCGGTGCTGCGCTTCCACGAGCCGGGGATCCGCGTGAACGCGTCGTGGTCGGCCGCGACATCCGAGTAGACCGAGATGTCGACCTGCGCCACGCCGAGCTCCTTCAAACGAAGGATCTTCTCGCGATTGAGCAGCGTGCCGCTGGTGAACAGGGTGGTGTGGAACCGGAGTCTCTTGGCGACGGCGAGGATCTCGAAGATGTCGCGCCGCAGGAAGATCTCGCCGCCCGTGAGGGTGAGCTGGAGGCATCCGAGCGCGGCGAGGTCGGTGAGAACACCCTCGACCTCCGAGAGCGACATCATCTCGTCGGTGGCGTGCGTGCTCTCGTCCTCGTAGCAGTGCTCGCACTTCAGGTTGCACGCGTTCACCAGATAGACCTGCGCGTGGAACGGGATTGCCCGTTCCCTGGCGCGCTCGCGCAGCTCGAGGAAGCGCGCCGGCGTCCGATCGAACATCTGCCCGAGGATCGGCAGCGCCTTGCTCACGCCGCCTTCCGGGACGCTGCGAGGTGACCCTCGATCTCGTCGATGATCGTTGCGAGAGGGGTGTCGACGTGGCGCGCGAGGGAGAAGACCGGCGTGGTCTGGACCGCGCGCTGCGCCCAGGCGAGCGCCGCCCGGCCCTCCGCCGGCGTGCGCTCGAAACAGCACAGGTGGCGCAGCAGCTCCCCGGCCGCCCGCGCACGATCTTCGCGCACGCTGAGGGCGGTGCGCGGCGGTCGGTCCGCGGACAGCAGGACGAGGGCCCGAACGGCGTGGTGGGTGGGACGCGCCCGCCGCGTGGCGAGCCCTGAAAACGGCGAGCCCCACACCGCGAGGCCGCCCTGTGTCGGCGTCACGATGCTCTGATCGTCCGACAAGTACACGTCGTCCGGTGTGCCCTCGACGAGCGTGGTCTTCCCGGCGCCCGAGAGGCCGCAGAAGACGTAGCCGCCGGCGCCGAACGCCGCTGACGCCGCGTGCAGGAGGGCGCCCCCCGCGCGCAGGAGGATGCTGGCGCAGGCGGCCCGCAGGAAGGACTCGAACAGGGGGAAGCCACCGTCGCCCTGGTCGAGGCTGCCGGTGTACTCGGCCCTGCGCGTTCGGAGGTCGAGCGTGGCCGTGAACGCCCCGGCGCGCGTCAGGTGGAGCGTGTCCCCGTCGACGCGGGTGTGGATCTCGGCGAGCGCTCCAACGTCCGCCGGCGGCGTCCGGCGGCCGACGACGGCGACCTCGAGGTCAGGCGGGCGGCGCGCGTCCTCGCGCTCGCAGCACCAGTCGACGGGAGCGTCGACCGACGTTGCGATGCGCAGAGGGCCGACGCGCCAGAGCGTCAAGACGCACCCAGCGTCGTGCAGCTCGCCGCTCCGTTCTTCGGCTGCGGCGTGCGGCCACCCTGCGTTCCGTTGCACCCGAGCGCCAGGCGCTCGTAGGTCTCGGAGCTCACGATCGCGGGCGGCTTGTAGGGGCTCTTCTTCTTCTGCTGCTGCGGCATCCGCACCTCGCTCATGGTTCAGAAGCGTACGATGATCGAGCCCGGCCGGGTGGTCGGCTCCAGGATCAAATCGGGCTCGGGCGAGCTGCCGATCAGGTTGGCGGCGCTCACGAAGACGGCGTCCGAGCCGGTCACCGTGATGGCGTAGGTCGTGTCCGCGGTCTTGGCGGCGATGGGGTTGGCGCCGAAGGCGATGGACGTGGCGGTCTTGCCGCCCTGGACGAGGTCGGCGCGGGCGTCCCCGTTCAGGCTCGGCAGCACGAGGGACGTGCCGACGAGGAGCACGTTGCCGCCGCCGAAGGTGGTCTCGCCGCTCCACGTCGCGCCCGTGTTCTCCACCACGGTGAGGCCGTCCTGCGAGAAGTAGACCGCGTCGATGTCGCCGTCGCCGTCGACGTCACCGCTCGACAGATCGAAGCCCGGCGTGCGGGACACCGACTTGGTGATGGCGACGAAGTCGTTGCCCGTCGTGCCGTTGAGGTCGAGGGTGGCCGGCCACGTGTCCTGGCCGCGGACGACGAACAGCGACGGCACGCTGCCCGTGCACGAGATCATGATGTCGTCGCGTGTGTCGCCGTTGGACCCGACGCCGGCGATGCCGGCGCCGAAGCCCGCGGAGCCTGTCGCGTCGCTGTTGGAGATGACGGTGCTGGCCACGTCGTCGATGAGGCCGCTCGTGGGCACGGCCCCTGTGTTGAGGAACACGTAGGCCTTGGCGAGCAGCGGGGCGGTGAAGCCCCAATCCGGGGCGCCGTCGCCGTCGACGTCTCCGAGCGTCTGCGCGTTGTAGCCGGCGAGGCCGAAGGTCGGCGCCTCGAGCACCGCGGCGGGCGTGGCGTCGGAGGCGATGCCGGTGCTGCTGCCCGGGTAGATGAAGAGGAACTCCTGATTGAAGTTGCTGTCGTACCCGACGACGATGACGTCGTCGAACGCGTCGCCGTCGATGGACTTGACGACGTTGACCGCCCAGCCCATCTCGAGCGGCGTGCACGTGCCCGCGGCGCACGGGAACGACGCCGGCGGGGTGACGACGGTCCGCTGCAGGTCGTTCTCCGTGGCGCCGCCGAGGATGACCTCGAAGGCCCCCGCCTGGCCGGCGAACTGGTTCGGCGCGCCGACCACGATGTCGTCGAGGTTGTCGCCGTTGATGTCGCCGCGCGAGCGCGACAGCGCCTGCGCCCAACCGTTCACGCCGGCCGGCGGCGCGAGCGTGACGCTGTTGGTGGCGACGACGACCTGCGTGGTGGCCAGGGCCGAGCGGTTGCCGACGTCGTCGGTGGCGCGCAGCGCGATGAACCACGTGTTGTCGAACGCGAGCGGCGTCGTCGACGTATCGACGAGCTCACCGGTGCCGCCATTGGCGGTCTGCGCGACGTTCGCCGCCGCGATCTGGCCGGCGCCGCCGAAGTTGGCGTCGGTGATGGCCGTCTTGGAGAAGAAGATCTGGACCGCGGTGGGGCCGGCGGCGTTGTCGAAATTGTCATCGCCGGGCTGTGTGTAGGTGACGCCGACGTTGCCGGCGCGCGCATCGAGCACCGCGACGTTGAGCGTGGGCGAGCCCGGCGACGTGATGTCCACGGTGGCGATGAACGAGTCCGGCGTCGTGGGTGTGTTGCCCTCGGAGTCGGTGCACGTGGCCGTCCAGGTCTCCGCGTCGCCTTGCGCGGCGTCGCTCACGGCGACCGCAAGGCTCCCGCTGCCCGAGGCGTCGACGTTCGTCGAGCCGATCACCGTGGCGCCGTCGAGGACCTGCAACACGCCGTTTTCGCACTGCGTGACGTCGACGTTGACCTGCACCTGCAGGCCGGCGACGCCCTGCTGGAGGTCGCTGGCCTTGTTGAACGTCGCCGTCGCGCCCGCGGGGTTGGTGAAAGCGGTGGTCGGGCGCCCGAGGTCGACGCGGAAGCTCTCCTCCCCGCTCGTGCCCGTCTTGGGACCGTCCTGCACCGTGACCTCGAACGTGCCGGTGGCGCCGTCGTCGAGCGTGAACGCGGCGCACGACAGGCCGCCGGCGCCGTCCACGGTGCACGTGGTGGCGGTGGCGCCGTTGATGAGCACTTGCGCCGTGGCGGTCACCGGAGCGTCGGTGGTGCCGGTGACGACGATCTGCGCACCCGTGGCGCCGGCGTCGGTGTCTTCGGCCACGCCGACGGAGCGGAAGCCGGCGCGCAGCGGCGGGTTGGTGATGGCCACGAAGAAGATGCCGGTGGCGACGGTGACGGTGACGGTGTTGGACACGCCTACGTTGCCGGCGGCGTCGGTGGCGGCGGCGGTGACGTGATGGTCGCCTTCGGCCAGGTAGGTGACGCGGCACTGGACGGCGACGCCGTCGCCGGCCGAGACGCAGGGGAAGCCCGCGGTGTTGATGGCGCCGCCCTGAAGGTCGCTCGTGATGGTGATGGGCAACCCGGCGGCGAGTCCGGTTGGCGTGACGGTGACGTTCACCTGGACGCCGTTGGTGGCGTTGCCGTCGAGGTCATCCGCGCTGCCGGCGTCGTTCGCCACGAGCACGAGAACCGGCGGCGCGGTGTCGACGGAGACGGCGACCGGGTCGCTCGTCGCCGGGTTTCCTGCCGGATCGGAGACCGTGGCGGTGATGGCGCGGTTGCCGTCGGGGACGGTGACGCGCACCGTGACGGAGCCGTTGTTGAGCGTGCCCGGAGCACCGCTGGGCGTGCCGTCGATCGCGATCTGCACGCTCTGGCCGTCGCCGGCGTCGCTCGTCACGATGACGTCCGTCTGCAGCCCGTTCGAAGCGTCGCCGTCCGCGTCGTCGGCCAGGTTCAACGTGCCGGCTGGTGGCGCCTCGACGACGACGACGGGCGGGACGGTGTCGACGGTGACGGTGAGGTGCGTGGTGTTCGGGTCGAGCGCATTTCCGCCGGGATCCGAGCCCGTGACGACGAGCTCGTCGTCTCCCTGGGTGAGGGGGAACGTGGTGAAGGTCGCGGCCCCTCCGCTCACGACGGCGGTCTTGGTGCCGCCCGGACCCGTCAGGCGAACCGTGCGGCCGTCCATGTCGCTGCTGAACGTCACCGTGACGTCGCTCGCGACGTTCCCGGTTGCGGCGCCGCCGTTGTCGGCGGCGTTGAGGACGTTGTCGCTCCCCGCGTTGTCCACGACGATGGATTCGACGGTGGGAATGCTCGAGTCGGTGTTGAACGTGATGGGACCACTGGTGTGCACGTTCCCCGCCGCGTCCGCCGCGGTCGCGGACAGCGTGTGGGTTCCGTCGTCGAGGGTGACGGTGGCGGTGCACGACGTTCCGGCGACGGCACCGGTCTGCTCCACGCCGTCCACCGTGACCGTGCAGGACGTCGTCCCCGCCGAGACCACGAGGACGATGCGGGCCTGGAATCCGGCCGTGCTCGGATCCGCGTCGTTGCTCGCGTTGAGGCTCAACCCCGCGTTGGGGGAGAAGAACACGACGTCGGGGTCGACCGTGTCGATGACGATGTCACGCGTGATGTGCGGGCCGTCGACGTCGGTGGCGCTGACCGCGAAGACCTCGAGGTGCCAGGTGGCGCGGTCGGAGAAGTCGATGTTGAGGCTCTCGAGGAAGGGCGCGGACAGGTCGACCGCGGTCTCCTCGAGTGCGAGGTTGCCCGCCGGATCAGTGAGTCTGACGGTGCCGGTCAAGCCGGTGACGTCGCCCGAAGGCGTGAACGTCGCCGCGATCTCGAGCACATCGGCGGTGGAGAGGTCGGGGTCGTCCGCCGCGAGGTATGCGCCGTCGTTGCCGCTGCCGGTGGGGTCGAGCGTGATGCTGAACGTCGGCGCGCTCGACTGGACCGTGAAAAGAACCACGGTGTCCTCGCCGTCGACGGTGAGCGTGAGGGTGCAATCGGGCTGAACGAGTCCGTCGATTTGCGCGGTGATGTGCACTCTTCCGTTGGTCGGTGTGAGGGTGATTTCCGGATTCGCGCCCCCGGAGGTCCCCGTGATTTCCTGGTTGCCGGCCGTGGGATTGGCGTCGTCCTGGCAGAGCGCGTCGAACGAGACCGCGCTTGCCTCGTCGGCGGTGGCGTCGAGCGCGATGCTGATGCCGTCGAACGGATTGCTGTTGAGGTCGTCGGCGTCGGTGTAGGGCGGCGCGGTGCGCGGGCTGACGACATCCACCTGGTTGGGGAGGTTCACGTGGATAAGGATCGTGGGGTCGATGGTGACGATGTCAGGAGCGAGGCCGAGCGCATTGGTGGGGTCGAGGAGCTGGCCGCCGAGCGTGGCATCCTCGCCCTTGGTGAGCGGCACCGTGGCGGTGCCCACGGCGTTGGCGAGCTGCGCCGTACCGCTGGTGGTGACGTTCGTGGTGTCGGACGTGGCGTCGACGCGCACCTGCGCGGTGTTGAGGAACGCGATGATGGTGGGGTCCGTGCTCGTGGTGGAGCAGGCCACGCCGACGTCGAAGGGCGTCTCCGTGGCGGTGTCGCCGTCACCCGGGGACGTGATGTGGCACTCGACGCTGAATTCCTGGCCCTCGACGCAGTCGTCGCGGATGGTCGCGGTGTCGGTGAGGTCCTGGGTCGAGTCGCCGTTGCTCGCGACCGCCGTCAGCGTGTTCTCGGCGCCGGGCGCCTCGCCGCCGACGAGGGTGATGCGGACCGTGGCCTCGCCGTCCGTGAAGGTGCCGCTGCCGGTGTTGCCATCGGTGCCGCGGGCGTCGCTGACGTCCACGGAGCCGTAGCCGCTGCCGTCGTCGTTGATGAGGTCCACCTGGAGGTCGATCTGCACGCCGGGCGTATTGGGGTCGACGTCGTCGGCGCAGTGCACGACGTCGGGGAGGCCCGCGAACGCGATGGAGGGCTGCTCCGGCTCGCCTTCCGCGGGCTTGCAGGAGTCGTCGCAGCAGCAGGAGTCACCGCACGCGGCGGCGACCGACAGACCCAGAATCAACCCGCCCAGGCGCACAATGGAATTCGTGAAAAACATGGACCCCTCCCGAAAACGACCCACGGATGAGTTGACACATGATCGGGGGCTCCTCAACCCCGCCATGCCTCGCACGACAGGCCGCCGGCTCACGACGGGGACTCGGAGGTCAAAAGGAGGTTCCGTGCCAGGGCGTCGTCCACGAAAACAAGCGCGTCGGCACGCAAGGTCTCTTCGTCGACCTCGAACTCCTCGAGCATCTCGACGACGATGGCGTCGAGCGTGCGGGTGCCGTCGGCGCGGTCCCAGATGAAGGTGGCTGTGTCGTTCAGCGTGTGCAGCGTCGAGTCTTCAGGCGTGATCACGATTGCTTCCCCGTCGATGGTCCGCGCCGGGGTATCGGGATTCTGACGTAGATACAGGGTCCACATGCGGGCGCGGGGGTTGGTGTCGTTCATCGGCGGGCTCGTTCAATTCTGAAGGAGGGCGTCGACCTCCCCCTGGATGACCGCGGGGTCGGTGTAGCCGAGGTGCATGTGCCGCACCGTGCCGGCCTTGTCGACGATGTAGGAGGTGGGCAGCGTGGTCAGCCCGAGCCGCTCGCCGAAGAAGCGGTCGTCCACGACGCAGTCGAAGCTCGGCCGGATCTGTGCCAAGGCCTTGCCCGCGGCCTTCGGGTCGTGGGGCTCGCGGTTGACCCCGAGGACGGCGAGGCCGCGGCCGCGGTAGCGCTCCGCCAGCGCCGACAGCTCCGGCATCGAGCGGCGGCAGGGGCCGCACCAGGACGCCCAGAAGTCGAGGATCAGAACCTGGCCACGGAAGCTCGCCAGCTTCACCGCCTCCTTCTGGATGCCGTACTCGTCGAGCTTGTGCAGCCGCGTGTCGGGGAGCGGGTCGCCGACGAGGACGGGGCGGATGCGGTCGGCGTACTTGATCGACGACGTCACCGCCCCGGCCGACAGGGCCGCCAGGCTCGCGAGGAGCACGGCCCCGCCCGCGCGCAGCCGGGCCCGCGGCGGGGCGGGCGGGGCGCCGCCGGGGCGCCGCAGCCAGGGCACGAGGGTCAGCCCGAGGGCCAGGGGGACGCCGTAGGAGACCACGCACTTCACCACGAAGCGCAGCGCGCTCACCTGCCGCCCGACGACGACGGCCATGGAGTCGACGGCCTCGTTGGGCATCCACCAGCGCCCCGCGCCGAACCCCGCGAACGCGCCGCCGACGGCGATGAGCGCGACGAGCGGCACCGTCAGGTACGCCGCCGCCACCGCCGCGCGCCACGGGGATACGCGCCCCTTCGTGAGCAGGCGCGCGAGCGCCGCGACGACGGCGCAGGTGGCGAGCAAGAGCGCGGCGTGCGTCTTCAGGTCGTCGAAGAGCGTGTCGCGGATGCGCCGGAGGATGACCTCACCGCCCGCGCCCACGAGGAAGGACAGCCGCGCGAGCACCTTGACGTCGACGACGACCACGGCCGCGACGAGCAGCGCCACCGGCGGCCACCACGGCGCGCCCCGCGCGGCGACGGCCCGCAGCGTGCGCACCGGCGCGGCGATCATGCCGCCGAGGGCGTCGAGCGCGCCCACGGGCCCCGCGGCCGGGGCGTCGACCTCGCCGGTCGACCGCGCGCCGGCGCCGCTCACGAGCGCGCTCCCGTCCGCGCCCGCAGCGACGCGAAGAAGTCCTTGAGCGCCGCGCCGCACTCGTCGGCGAGGACGCCGGCGGTGACGTCGAGGCGGTGGTTGAGCCGCGGGTCGTCGCAGACCCGCGCGAGCGACGCGACGGCGCCGGCCTTCTCGTCGGTGGCGCCGTAGACGAGGCGGTCGATGCGCGCGTTCACCAGGGCGCCCGCGCACATGAAGCACGGCTCCAGCGTGACGACGAGCGTAGCCCCGGACAGCCGCCAGCGCCCGAGCGCGCGGGAGGCGGCGGCGATGGCGCGGATCTCGGCGTGGCCGAGCGGGTCGAGGTCCACCTCGCGCCGGTTCATGCCCTCGCCGACGATCTCGCCGTCGACGACGACCACGGCGCCCACCGGCACCTCGCCGAGCGCCCGCGCCTCCGCCGCGAGCGCGAGCGCCCGGCGCATGAAGCGCTCGTCCCCGGCTGCGTCGGCGCCGCGCGCGGGCTCGTCCGCCGGGAAGGCAGGCCGGTTCACGACGGGTACCACGGGTGCATGTGGTGCACCGGGCCGCGCCCGCGGCCGATGCCGGGCGCCGTGCGAATGGCCTCCTGCACGTACGCGTGCGCGCGCACCACGGCTTCGACGAGGGGGAGGCCGAGCGCGAGGCAGGCGCAGACGGCGGCCGAGAGCGCACAGCCCGTGCCGTGGGTGTGCATGGTGTCGATGCGCGGCGACACGAGCTCCTTGACGGCGTCGCCGTCGAAGAGGACGTCGACGGGATCGCCCTGAGCGTGGCCGCCCTTCACGAGCGCCGCCTTGGCGCCGAGCTGCACCAGCGCGCGCGCGGCCTGCTCCTGCTCGTCGACGTTGCGGACGAGGAAGCCGCAGAGCTTCTCCGCCTCGGCGAGGTTGGGCGTCACCAGCGTGGCGTGCGGGATGAGGCGCTCGCGCAGCACGCGCACGCCGTCGTCGTCGAGGAGGGTGGCGCCGGAGGAGCTCTGCATCACCGGATCCACCACGACCGGCACCGCGCACTTGATGAGCTCGACGGCGACGGCGTCGGCGACGGCGCCGCTCCCGAGCATGCCGGTCTTGATGGCGCGCACCGGGATGTCGTCGAGGACGGCGTCGATCTGGTCGGCGACCAGCGCCGGATCGAGGGCCGCCACCCGCCGGACGCCGAGGGTGTTCTGGGACGTGACCGCCGTGACGGCGGCGGTGCCATAGACCTGCAGCGCGGCGAAGGTCCGCAGGTCCGCCTGGATGCCGGCGCCGCCCGACGGATCGGAGCCTGCGACGGTGAGCGCGCATGGGAGCGTCATGACCCTCGTTGAGGTATCACGTTCAGCGATGCGCACCAGAGCGTCCCCGAGGGGAGCAGCGCACTCCGTGCGCGCCATCCCGGCGGGCGGGAAGCCATGGCTTCGCCGATGGCGTCCGCGCATCGCGGCGCGGCTGTTCCTCGCGGTGGGCCTTCCCACGGCGGTCGTCGTCGTCGCGCTCGGGGTGCTCGCGTGGCGCACCACGCGGCAGGCGGTGGAGGCGTCGTTGCAGCGGGAGCTGCAGGCGTCGGTGGCGGTGGCCGCGTCGACCATCCCCACGCTCGCCCTGCGCGTGCTGCTCCCCGAGGACGAGGCGACGTCGTCGTCGTACCGGCGCATGGTCGGGCGCCTCAGGGCCATCCAGCAGTCCACGGGCTCCGTGCGCGTGCTCGTCGTCGACGGCGACGAGAAGGTGCGCGCCTCGGCCGATCCCGCCCTGCACATCGGCGATCAAGCTCCGCGCGTGGCGCTCGACCGCGTGGAGCTCTCGCGCGCCGTCGGCGGCGACCCCGCCGTCAGCGTCCCCTTCACCGCCAAGGATGGCAAGCGCTACATGGCCGCCTACGCGCGCATCCCCGAGGACCGCGGCGGCCGCGACGACGTCGCCGAGGGGCCGCCGCTGGTCCTCGCCATGGAGGCGCCCGCCGCCGCGCTCGACGCCACCGACGCCGTCGCCCGCCAGATCGCCGGCCTCGTCGGGCTCGCGGTGCTGAGCGTCATCTCGCTCGCCCTCGTCGTGGCGCGCACCATCACCCGTCCGCTGCGCGGGCTCGCCGACGAGGCCGAGCGACTCGGGCGCGGCGATCTCTCGAGCGCGCTCGACCTCCCGCGCGGCGACGACGAGGTCGCCGGCCTCGGCCGCACGCTCGAGGCCATGCGCAAGGCGCTCGTCGACCGCGACGCCGAGCGCCAGATGATGCTCGCCGGCATCGCCCACGAGGTGCGCAACCCGCTCGGCGGCATGGAGCTGTTCTCGGGGCTCCTCGAGGAGGGCATCGCCGAGCTCCCCGCCGACGCCGCCCCCGCGCCCGAGGCGCGCGCCGAGCTGCTCGAGCAGGCGGGGCGCGTGCGCAAGGAGCTGCGCTACCTGACCGACGTCGTCAGCTCGTTCCTCGCGTTCGCGCGCGACACCCCGCTCACCAAGGAGCCCGTCGACGTCCCCGCGCTCCTCGACGACGTGGCCTCGCTGTGTCGCCGCGAGGGCGCCGCGGCGATCGTCGTCGAGGCGGCGGGCGCCGGCGCGGCCGAGCTCGATCGCGCGCGCATCAAGCAGGCGCTCTTGAACCTCGTCGACAACGCGCTCGCCGCCACCGGCGCCGGCGGCACCGTCACCGTGCGCGCCCACCGTGTGCCCGGCGGCGGCGGCGGCGGGGGCGCCCTGGTGCTCGAGGTCGTCGACACAGGCAAGGGCATGGAGGCCGCCACGCTCGAGCGCGTGTGGACGCCCTTCTTCACGACGAAGGAGAAGGGCTCCGGCCTCGGCCTGCCGCTCGTGCGGAAGCTCGCGCGCGACCACGGCGGCGACGCGGCGGTGACGTCGTCACCGGGGGCCGGAACCACGGTGCGCATCACGCTGCCTGCTTGAGAGCGCCGCGGACGGGAGGGCGCGGATCGTGCACGGCGACGTCCCGGAGGGACTGAGCCATGAGAGCGATCGATGTCATGACGCACGAGGTGTTCACGTGCACGCCCGACGAGACCCTCGCCGACGCTGCGCGCATCATGTTCGAGGAGGACGTGGGCAGTGTGCCCGTCGTCGACCCGCAGGGCGCCGTGGTGGGCGTGCTGACCGACCGCGACGTCTGCCGCTGCGCGTACGAGGAGGACAAGCGCTTGTCCGACGTCAGCGTCAAGGGAGCGATGAGCCGGAACGTCATCAGCGTACGTCCCGACGACGACCTCGAGCGCGTCGAGGAGCTGATGGAGGTCAACCGGATCCGCCGCGTGCCCGTCATCGACGACGACGGCCTCCTCAGCGGCATCATCGCCGTCGCCGACCTGGCGCGCAGCAGCGGCGACGGCGTCGAAGAGGTGAGCGAGCACGAGCTCGCCGAGGTGGTGGGCGCCGTGAGCCTCCCGCACGCAGTGCATGCGCGCTCGTCCTGAGAGCGCTGCGCGCGCGTGGCGAAGGCGGCCATCTGGCACAGGCCGCGCGCGTTCTGACGCATGACTGCCGCCAGCGTGGAGTAGCGTCAAAACGCGTGGTGTTCGGCCGAGGCCCAGTAGCCTCGCAGGGCGCTAAAGAGCCGATCAGGTTGCCGCGAGCGTTCGGACGCGGCTCAGCGTGATGGGCGAGCGGGGAACGGTCACGTGTACGGCGAGCGCGCGCGGCTCACGTGCGCGGTCACGGCCAGGGGACCGCGACCGCTCCCGTGACCGCGAGTCGCATCACCGCCACCGAGGCAGACCCGCTCCTCGCGCTCCTGTGGCGGCTGTGCGCCATGCTGACCAAGCTCGCCGGGTACCATCGCTGACGTCCCGGAGCGCGCCCCGGCTCGCCGGTGCGTGGAGCGGCACTGCGAAGGGCGCGACGACCACTTCGCCGCCGACGTGCTCGCCGCGCTCGCGGCCGCGTCGGTCGCCGGCAAGAGCTCCGCGGACGACGCTGTCGAGCGGCGGCAGGGTCGCTTCGAGGCCTTCCTCGACGGATTCTCGTTGCACTGCGGCGTCCACCTGCACGCCGGCGACCGCGCCGGCATCGAGCGCCTCTGCCGCTACGGCGCCCGCTCACCCTGGGGCGCCTCAGCCGCGACGATGACGGCCGCTTCCGCTACCGCATGAAGCGCACCGTGCGCGGAAAGGTAGAGCTCGTCCTCACGGGCGTCGAGCTCGTCGCCAAGCTGGCGATCCTCATCCCGCCGCCCCGCGTCCACCTCACGCGCTTCCACGGCGTCTTTGCGCCCAACGCCAAGCTCCGTTCGCTCGTCGTGAAGAAGCCGCCAACGCCGCGGCCCCCAGCTCCTTCACCCGTCGTCGATGCCGTGGCCGCGATCCCACTGCCGCCGCGACAGCTGAGGCCGTTTCGCATCGACTGGGCCTCGCTCCTCAGGCGCGTGTTCGCCGTCGACGTTCTCGCATGTCCCCGCTGCGACGGGCGCATGCGCGTCCTCGCCGTGGTCGACCAGCCTGACGCGGTGACGAAGATCCTCGATCACCTCGGCCTGCCGTCGGTGCCTCTCGACACCGCGCCCGCCCGCGGGCCTCCTCAAAAAGACCTCGCCTTCGACGTCGCCTGATCCCTCGCCGCCGCGTGGGCCCGCTGCGGCGCCCCCGGAGCGCTGATAGGCGAAACAAAGGCCTTTTCGCGCGCGGACCGGCGTGACTTTGGGCGGCGGCCATGCTTGCAGATGGTAGCGCGCCGCGTCGGATCGGCGCACGGCTCGGGGCGTTCCGCGGTGGGTCGTTCAGCAAGGCTGTCGCGACCACGCTCATCGCGGCGGTCGATGATGCGGTCGAGCGCGGTCGTCGGTTGCGATCGAGCGCGACCGCTCCCTCCGGTCGCCGATCGACGAGCCGGAAGAAGGCGCGGCGCAGTAGAAGGAAAGCTCCTTTACCAAGGCGACGACCGACTACGGAAGCGACGACCTCGTCGCCGGCATGCTTGGCGACGTGAAGGTCCTCCTGAAACGCAGGCGACACTTGCGCGTCGTGCTCCTCACAGACGGCGCGGCGGAGATCGTCGACGCACTCGATGCGCAGTTCACCGCGGAGGCCCTCGGAACAACGCCAGTCCGCATGATCGACTTCTGGCACGTCGCCGAGAAGCTCGGTGCCACGCTCCTCAATCCTCTCCGATTTCTCCTCGGTCCCTCGACGCATCTCCCATCAATTTCCCTCGCCCCTCGCCCCTCTCCCCTCGTTCCCGCGCGCGCGCCGCATTCGGCATTCGCACACGAATCGTCGCCGACGTTGCTTTGCGGCTCGACTCGGAGATACGGTCCGCGCACCTTTGGGGGAAGGCTCACGGTGTCGACGGTGTCGGCGTTCCGCACGCCGCACTTGCGGAACAGGCTTCGCGTCACCGCGACCGGGCCTTCCCGCGTGTAGTACGTCGCTTCGTACCGGCCGATTTTGACGTAAGGCTCTCCCTCGACGAGGACTCTTTCGGCGTCGATGTCGAGGCCTTGAAGCGACCTCCGCTTCAAGGAGAGCGCGATGCCCTTCGTGACCACGTCGATGTCGTCCTCCGGGATGGCGTCCTCGGTGCCGATCTTGTCGGCCTCAAGCCGCTTCAGCCGCGCCTCCAGCGCCTTCAGCTCTTCCGCCACGTCGTCTGGGACATCCAGGGTGATTTTCGCCATGCCAACATGTCGCCCGCTTCGTCGACGACCGCCATCGATCGCTCAACCGATGCTCAGCATGGGATCCACACCCGTCGGCACTGGCCTTGGTCGAACGGCGTTCGGTCGATCCACGCCGGGCGGTGGCGTTTCGATCGCCTGGTGCCCAACGTGCGGCGTGTCCGGGCAAGTCGTGAGCCTGCAATTCGGAAATCGCGAGGATGGAAATGACTTCTGCTTCTGATCTCCTGTCATTCTCGCTGCTTGCGTTGCTGCTTGGTGTCGCCGCCTGCCCGTCTAACTCACGTGCATGCAAGAACGACGACGACTGCAACACCGGGCAGCACTTCTTCTGCGATATCCCTGACGGTGGGCTCGGCACTTGCGTCGAAGGAGAAGGAGAAGGAGAAGGAGAAGGAGAAGGAGAAGGGGTCGCGGGATAGAATCGCGCTCGCTATCCGTCATCGAGTGACCCATCAGCGACGCCGGGAGTGCGACCAGGCAAGGCTGGTCCGCAGGGAAGGAAGGTGACGGTCACCTTGTAGAAATGCGGAACATCGTCCAGCGGGTGCGAATCCCGCCCGGCCAAAGTCGAGCACGGCGGGCCGGTAGCGAGCCTTGCGCCGTCAGGAGCGACACTCCTGACGGCGATGCGTAGGCGCGCGACCACGTGGGCCGCGTGAGGTCAGCTCCGAAATTCGCAAGTTTCTGGTTGCCGAGCCCTTTTCCGCCTCCGAAGGCAGCAGCGCCGGCGACGCTTTGGCTACACGTCGGTGCAACCAGCGGAGTTCGCCTTCGACGTCGCCTGATCCCTCGCCGCCGCGTGGGCCCGCTGCGGCGCCCCCGGAGCGCCCACCGCGGAACGCCCCGAGCCGTGCGCCGATCCGACGCGGCGCGCGACCATCTGCAAGCATGGCCGCCGCCCAAAGTCACGCCGGTCCGCGCGCGAAAAGCGGCCTTTGTTTCGCCTATCAGTCGTTCTCTGCCGACGGTCGCCTGACCGCGAACGCGGTCGAGTCCGCGGAGCTCGGGCTGATCCTCGAGGGCATCGACCTCGCCGGCGCGCGCCGACGCCCGCGCTGGGAGCCCGCGAAGAAATCGCAGGAGATCCGGAATTCGGAGGGGGCGCCCCTCGTTTGAAGAAGCGATGAACGCGCCGGAGCGGATCACCTCGCCGTACGCGCCCGACGTGGGCGAGGTGGCCGCGTTCCTCGAGCGCATGATCCGCGCGGCGCAGTACGTCGTGCTTGTCCGCGCGGTGCTCGCGCTCATGTTCTTATGCCAGGGGCCCATTCCCCGGAGCACGCGCCCGCGGTGGGCACAAAACCACCGTACAAGGTGGCTCGCCGCTTCATCCCGCTTCGCTGCGCGGGGTTGCTCTCCGTCGACACGGAGCGCCACAATGAAGGTCATCGGCGCGGCTGTCGGCCGTGCCCAACGTTGGCTACGCTGTTCGTTCCCTCGTCCTCGTCGACACAAGAACGACGTCGTGGCTGTCGTCCAGGTCGTTCACGATCCCCTTCGCCGAGATCGACGGGGCGTTCGCCCGCGACGCGAACCGCGCGAGGTGAGGGGGCCCCGACTCGCCATCAACCGCGTGCCTGCTCCGTGTCCTGGCTGATGAGGGCGCTCATTGCAGGATGCCGGTCTGCACGACGTCGTCGTCGTTTCCAGAGCCCTGCGCGTTGCGCTCGCTCGTGTGCTGCTCCTGGTTGAAGTCGATGCTGCCATCCGGCTGGATGGTCCCTTGGAAGCCGGCGCCGGACGTCACCGTGTCTGTGGTGCTCTCACACGGCGTTGTGTGGGTGAAGGTCATGGGTGCTTGCATCGTCACGAGCAAGCCGCCCCCGAAGACGGTCACGAACACGGGAAGACCGAGGTCGCCCGTGACCGTGTCGTCCACCGACACCGCACACGGGTCGGTCTGTCCAGAGTCGGTTTTTCGAAAGGTGCTCGAGTAGGTCCCCGCGACGGAGACAGCCTCATACGTTCCGTCTCCGATCTCTCTTAGGGCCACATCGACGACGACTTCGTCGTGTGTGGTCTCGTGGAGCTCCTGGGGGCCGCCGAAGTCGTAGTAGTTGTCCTGCAAGTGGTCGTGCGTGAGGGCGATGGTGCCGCTGACGACGCGATGGTCCACGCTGACCTGTGCCGACTTGATGATGTCGACCCCGTTTACGGGGAGCCTTCCGGTGACGGTGAGGGTGCCAGCGCTCGAGGGTGCGGTGAGGGTCGCGCAGGCGGCGCCGCTGTCGTCCGTGGTCATGCTGGCGGCGAGCGTGCCGCCCGTCGTCGTCAAGGCGATAAGCTGGCCAGCGATGGGCGTGCCGCGCGAGAACACGGTCGCGCACACGGACGTGCTCTCGTTGACCTGGACGCTGTTCGGGTCCACGGAGAGGTCGAACTGCGCATCGCCGTCGAGCGTCACCGCGATCGTCCCCTGCGAGGTGCTGGCACCGTCCGGCAGCGTGGCGCGCGCGATGATGCCGACGTCCTTGTCACCGAGCACGAAGGGGTTCGGCGCCGTGTAGTGGATGCACGACGCTCCCGTGGTGGTGCCCGACGACAGAAAGTCGATGGCGCCCACGGGCTCCTGGCGATCCCACTCCACGCTGAAGTCATCGATGACGTTGCCGACCGCATCCTTGACCTGCGCGCACACGGTGACCTCAGCGCCGGGCGTGTCGACGATCGGCGGGGTTGCCGTCAGCTCCAGGGTGACGGGCTCCTGCACGAAGAAGGTCCCCGGCGCGATGTCGATCGCGGCGAACGCAGCGTCGGCGGACTGCGCGGTCACGACGACGCGGACGGCGCGCGGCCGATCGACGTCGGGTCGCGTGAACACCTTGCCCGAGACGCGCCCGTCGCTGTCGGTGGCCTGCGACGACGTCTCGGGCGTGGCTCCGGTGGCGTCGAAGCTCAAGACCCCCTGGGCACCGATAACCACGTTGTTGGGCCCCCTCAGCTCGAAGCGGCTCGAGAGCGTGACCGCCGCGTCCGAGGGCGCCAGCTGAGACGGTCCGTCGAGCGCCAACACGAAGCGCACGCAGAAGTCGAGGACGGGAACGTCGACACCCGCCTGAATGAAGTCGGCCTGGAGCTCGACCGGAACGTTGAGCCACGCGGTCAGATCGGTGGGCTCGATGACGTCGCGACCGGGGATGCAGCGCGGCGCCATCCTGTCGCGATAGAGCTCGATGCCGGCGTCCGACACGGCGGTCTGCCCCTCGAGCTGCAGAGTCCCCAGAGTCGTCTCGCTGCCTGGCGCGTCGGCGAAATCCTGGAGGGTCAGCCGGTCGACCGCGACACTGAAGCGTGCGAACGCGCGCGTCGCCGCGTGGAACGCATCGACGCTGCGCGGGACCTCGGCAATGCGCGGCTCCACGATCTGGTGGTACTGGGTCCCGAGCGCAAACGCCTGCGCCTCCAGTGCCGCGGTGACTGCCGCCAGCGCCTCCTCCTCTGCCGACAACGCCGCAGAGGCCTCGGACGCGCTTGCGATGGCGGCGTTCGAGAAATGCAGGACCGGCATGGAGAAGCCATCCTCCGTGGGCGCGGCGAACACCATCTCGACGCCGGCCACGCCCTCCTGGAAGGCGAGCCCGACCATTACGCCCGACGCGGGAATGGTCGCGGTGAGAAACGCCGGGACCGAGAAGGCGAGGCCGTCCGGCTCGAAGCGCACCACCGCCGCGTTCGGGAGCTGCGCGCTGGTCGCCTCCCGCAGCGTGACCTCAACGTCCTCCGCCACGGCGCCGGGCGGAATCTCGAGCGCATAGGTGAAGCGGGTTCCCACCAGGGTGAGCAGAGCCCCTGCGTCCGGTGTGGCGATCTCGGTGACCGCCGAACCAGTCGTGGCCGTCGTCAGCGGTAGCTCTCCCTCTCCCTCTCCCTCTCCCTCTCCCTCTCCCGAACCTTCGCCTGCATCGGTCGGTTCGGCGGTTGGCGGCGAGATGCACGCGAGGGAGCCACACAACGCGGCGACGGCCGAGAACGGGAGGCGCATCTTGGAGCTCATCCCGGCATGGTACCACTGCCGAGCGGCGTCACCGCTTCGAGCTGGGGCTCGCGCCTCGCTGACCGCTGGCCCGGAAGCTGTTGGACGCGCGGTCGACCAAGCTGAGCTTGTGCCCTTCTCCATCGGCGACCGAGTCGACATCACCTGGCGGGGCCGGGCACCGGCAGATGTCGACGGGGGCCTCCCGCTCGATCGCAGGAGGCGCGTCTTCTCGATCGGACCCTTTCGCGTGCTGCGCGAGGGGTACGACGAGAGCAAGGGCTGCCACGCCCGCGGCTTCCACAACGACGCGCTTCTCCGCTCGAGCGTGACGCGCCACGCGTTGAGCGCCCCATGCCGGCGCCCCATGCCGGTGTAGAGTCCCTCATGGCGCATCGTTTCTTTCCCGTCGTCGCGGCTCTCGCGCTCGTCTCACCGTTGGTCGTCGCGGGCAGCGCATCGTGCTCGAACCCAATCTCCTGCCCCGCGATCGAGCATCACGGGCGACATCGACTGCACCCCACCTGAGCGTTGCGTCTTTGAAGGATGTCCCGACATTGCCGGCAATCGCGAAGGCGCCTGCATTGCTGACGCCGTCGCCGGTGAAGTCGCCGAAGCGCAGCTTGTTCATCGCGAACGATGAGCTCTGCGCGTGCTGCCAATTCGGCGCCGACAGCGGCGTCACCAACCACTCGCCGTTCGGCGCGCGGCGAAACGCGTGCGTGGTCCGCTTGGTGCCGGTGCGGTAGTCGCGGATGCTCGGATCGAAGCGGCCGAAGGTGACCTCGGACAGCGGCGCCCCGAACGAGCCGATGCTCTGCCACGGCCCCGTGCCGTCGCTCTCGGTCAGCACGTTTCGTTTTGGTCGCCGCGTGGGTGCGGCGCCTGGGTGCCATCGCGCTCTCACGCGATGAGGTCTGCGCTGCGCGCAGACGGCGGCCGGGTGCGCTCTCTGTCGGGCTGCGGGAGCGAGCGCGTCGACGCCGCGCTCGGGGTGATCAGCACGTGAGCTGCACCCGCTCAGCGTTCTCCGTGGGCGGCGACGAGGTTCACGGCGATGGCGTGAAAGAGCCGCGCGAGGTCGCGCGCGAAGTCGCGGCGAAAGCCGCAGAGCTCCGGGGCGGAGGCGATGGCGCGGTCGACGGCCGGCGCGGGGTGGGCGTAGGGCCACAGGCCGGTGACGACCACCGCGCCATCGTTCAGGAGCTGGACGGCGTCCGCTGGTTTCTTCCCTGCGCGGCCCGCTCCGACCTTGTCGGCCATCGTGAAGAAGATTGACGCCAACGGGAAGGGTCCCGAGCAACCATCGGGCACGCTCGACGAAGCCAGGCTGGCAGGTCGCAGAGATCGTGCGAGCGTGGCGCGAATCCGAAGAGGCGCATTCGGATTGACATCGTCGGTTGCGTCATGCGCGAGCTGCGGCGATGGCAACAGGGTCGCTGCCCTCCGGCTACGCGCCGCGCCTCGGTGAGTGCTCCCCGCTGCATCGCGCCGTGCGTGACAGCGTCGAGACGTTCCTCGCCGACGCGCGTGAGCGCAGCGAGCACGGGTTCGGCGTGCCGCGGTTCGTCGAGGAAGAGCTCCGCGGCTTCCTGCGCTGCGGGGTGCTGGCCTACGGCTTCGCGCGCGTTCGCTGCGGCGGGTGCGGGAACGAGCTGCTGGTCGGTTTCTCGTGCAAAGGCCGCGCGGTGTGTCCGTCGTGCACCGGGCGGCGCGCCAGCGACTGCGCCGCCCACCTCGTCGACGCGGTGCTGCCGCACGTCCCGGTGCGGCAGTGGGTGCTCACGTTCCCGCGCCGGCTGCGCTTCGCGCTCGCGCGGGACGCAGCGCTGTGCACCAAGGTCATCGCGGTCTGGCTGCGCGCGCTCGAGGGCTTCCACCGTCGCCGGGCGCGCGACCGCGGTTTCTCGTCGACGGCGGGCGGGGCGGTGACTTTCGCGCAAAGGTTCGGCTCAGCCTTGGATCTCAACGTCCATCTGCACACGGTGCGACCCGACGGGGTGTTCGCGTTGCCCGCACCCGACGAGGAGCGGCCGTCGTTCGTGCCCCTCGACCCGCCCGAGCACAGCGAGCTCGAGGCGCTGCTCGCCCGCATCGTCCAGCGCGTGCGCCGGTGCGTGGAGCGGCACTGCGAAGGGCGCGACGACCACTTCGCCGCCGACGTCCTCGCCGCGCTCGCGGCCGCGTCGGTCGCCGGCAAGAGCTCCGCGGACGCCGCCGTCGAGCGGCGGCAGGGTCGCTTCGAGGCCTTCCTCGACGGATTCTCGTTGCACTGCGGCGTCCACCTGCACGCCGGCGACCGCGCCGGCATCGAGCGCCTCTGTCGCTACGGCGCCCGGGGGCCGCTCACCCTGGGGCGCCTCAGCCGCGACGATGACGGCCGCTTCCGCTACCGCATGAAGCGCACCGTGCGCGGAAAGGTAGAGCTCGTCCTCACGGGCGTCGAGCTCGTCGCCAAGCTGGCGATCCTCATCCCGCCGCCCCGCGTCCACCTCACGCGCTTCCACGGCGTCTTTGCGCCCAACGCCAAGCTCCGTTCGCTCGTCGTGAAGAAGCCGCCAACGCCGCGGCCCCCAGCTCCTTCACCCGTCGTCGATGCCGCGGCCGCAATCCCACTGCCGCCGCGACAGCTGAGGCCGTTTCGCATCGACTGGGCCTCGCTCCTCAGGCGCGTGTTCGCCGTCGACGTTCTCGCATGTCCCCGCTGCGACGGGCGCATGCGCGTCCTCGCCGTGGTCGACCAGCCTGACGCGGTGACGAAGATCCTCGATCACCTCGGCCTGCCGTCGGTGCCTCTCGACACCGCGCCCGCCCGCGGGCCTCCTCAAAAAGACCTCGCCTTCGACGTCGCCTGATCCCCCGCCGCCGCGTGGGCCCGCTGCGGCGCCCCCGGAGCGCCCACCGCGGAACGCCCCGAGCCGTGCGCCGATCCGACGCGGCGCGCTACCATCTGCAAGCATGGCCGCCGCCCAAAGTCACGCCGGTCCGCGCGCGAAAAGGGGCCTTTGTTTCGCCTATCAGTACGCTCCGCCGATTTTCCCGTTCACGCTGGGCCGTCGCACGCATCGACGACGCGGGAGTGCTCGCAGAGCGACAACAGCACGGGCGACCGCTTGGACGACCCAGTCCGTTGGAGAGATAGTGCAGTCGCGATCGAGTCCCACCATGCGGCTCCGGCCACGCCGAACCAGAGCGCGTACAAAAGCCTGAAGGCAGCGAGCTCCACGTCGTCGTCGCCCGCGCAGCGCGCGGGAAGATGAAGCCCGTCAGCGCCGACGATCGGAACGTCGGCTCGGACGGGTCAGGGCTAAGGCGTCGCCAGGCGCTGTCGCGGGCGCCGGGCCGGGCTGCACCCGCCATGTGCCGTTGGCCGCTCCTCCGCAGCGACACCAAGCAGCCGTCAACGCCCGTCGGCCGGCGCCACGACTGTTGAACGCGGCCCAAGAAGGGACCACTTGCCGCACCGCCAGTCCCCCACCTCAGCTCGCCGTCCGGCGTTTCAATGGCGGTTTCGTCCCCCACCTCCACTCGTCGGATCTCAAGATCGCGAAGAACCTCGTCGTGTCGGAGCTGACGTCGAATGGGGAAGAGCAACGCACCCACGCCTCTGCCATGAGTTCCGCAGATGGCGAGCACACAGCGAAGTGCGCCGCCAGCGAGGCCGGCGGTCGGTGCATCTTCGTCGTCGACACCCCCGCGCAGATGGCCTCTTGCCAGCTGCGTGAGTTGCCGCGCGGCAACTGGTTGCCCTGCGGCAACCGGCGACGGTCTTTCGCCTACTGGCCTAACCAGCTCTTGTCGGGATCTATTTCGCAGCTCGGCGCTTTGGCCAGCCGAGCGCGGATCAAGCGCCCCGGCCTGGGTGACGATCCCGCGCCTCGGGTGTCGCTCCTCGCTCGCTGCCTGGGGGCCTTCGCCGCCGTCGGGTGGGGGACACCAACGCCGCGGTCAACACGCCACGACGCGGCCGCGGCATGTTGTTGCCGGTTCGGAGAGAAGGTTCTGCCGGGCAGTTGCGCCGCTCCACAAAAGCGGTCGCGCGTACGTCTAGTTCGTGGGGCTCAGCCCGTCGATCCCACAGCGAACGACGACGTGCACGTCGCGCCCGCTGATCGAGCTCCGGGCCGTAGCCGAACGTCGTCGTTTCGCTCATTCCTCCGGTCCACGTGATGCTGCGCAGCAGACCCTGCGACGTCGCGCCCTCTAACGGCCGACGAATGACATCCTGTGAACTTTCTTGAACATCTTTCCGTCGATGCGGATCTTCGCGAAAAAAGTCTCGCCGACAGGGCCAGACCTCGTGTTCAGCAGCTCTGGGCCATGCCGAAAAAAGACCCATTTTTGATCATGTGAAACCCCGAATATTTGCACAGGATGGTAATCGCCGAAATCACCAATTCTCGTCATTTTGTTTTCTAACAGGTCCATGGCACACAGAACGCATTCGCACCCGACACCGTCAAGTTGTAGTCGAGCCTCTATAACAAACAGCATGTGACCGGATAGGAGTATTTGTTCCCACGATGTTGTTTTCGCATCGAGTGGGCCGAGATGAACGTACGTCGCGTTCCGGCGGAGGTAGACGGACCTCCTCTCCTTTTCAGCAACATGGATTATCTGGTTCCGCGAACCACCCAAACGGCTCAGGATTTTCCCTTTCGGTAGCCGCTTCTTCCTTAGCACACGATCGGTTCGACTCGTGTTCATGGTCCGAACGGCCCCCCGGCGGAGAAGACTCTCTTACACTTGTACGGGCTGTTGTTGACATTGAACTGCCCTCCGATGGAGTACGGACAGGCTACCTGAAAACGACACGGACCCGAGCACGTGGTGACGTCACACTCATATACCTCTCTGAACATGTCGTTCGTCACGTACGTGCAGATTGGTGGAGCGCCATGGGCGTAAATTACATATTTCGTACCCCAACCCATCCGATAGCGGTTCTTCGCTAGGGTCCCAGCACCACCACCACCACTAGAGCTAGAGCCACCACCGCCACCACTGCCTCCACCATCGGTCAAGCCGCAGAACCAGCCGAAGTTCGCGCACGTCCACGCCACGAACGTCTGCGGCTCCCCCCTCGTGCTGTGAGAGTCTTGGTCATCGTCGTCGGTCGTCTGCTGCTGGCATTCGGGATCCGTCGGATGTTTCTCGCAGTAGTCGTCGCTCAGGCCACCTCCGCCGCCACCACTGTGTCGGCCTGGTACCGGCTCGACATGGATGAGCGCATTTGGATCGATTGCCCGCCCATCAGGATCTGTGAATGCGAACGGTTCGCCAGCCGCGTAGCCGTACGCCTGCGCGCCGAAATGTTCGTAGGACGTGCCCATGGCGAGCGGGTCTGGTCCGGTGAACTGTCCGAGGTCGGGGATGTAGTCGCGCCAGCCCTCGTTGTAGACGCCGCCGGCGTCGACGTACTGACCAGGGTACCGCCAGTTCCAGATCGGGTTTGGGCTGGCCGCAGAGTCGATCACCTCGTCACCGCCGGAGTAGCTGGACGCGCCCCAGGCGTCTGAAATGTAGCGCTTGAGGCGCGCTCCGCTCGTCGTCGAGATCTTCCGCACGAGGCCCATGCGATCCGTGTGGAGGTGGAACGCGGTTGGCCCGTAGTTCGGGTTGACGAGGGTCCCCACCTGCGCCACCGGCGATCCTCCGAAGAGGACGTTGTCACCCGTCCACGCAAGCGAACCAGCGGCGAGCGTCTCTTCGAGAGGGAGGCGCCCTTCGGCATAACGGAAGCGGCCCACCGCCGAGCCCGCAGGATAGGCGAGGGCCACGCGGCGCTTCTCCGCGTCGTAGCTCGAGGTGTACGTGCCTGCCGAGGTCGTCACCGTCGTCGTCTCAAGCTCGGGGCCGTAGCCGAACGTCGTCGTTCCGCTCATTCCTCCGGTCCACGTGATGCTCCGAAGGAGCCCAGCGACGTCGCCGGTGGACCCGTCCCAGGTGTAGTCGAGCGACGCCGACACGCTCCCGCCGGTGCGGCCCGCCACGCGCTCCCAGTCGGTCGAGTCGTAGCTGTAGGACCCATGTGAGTCGCTCGCCTTCGTCCCGTCTGCCGCGTAGCTGATTGTCTCTGTCGTCCCATCGTCGACCCAGGAGCTCAGCAGAATCCCTGACGTCCTTGTAGACGTAGCTGCGGGTCTTATTGCCGGTCGTCGTGTGGCTGAGCCAGGTGTCCGATGACGACACGTCGCGCTCCTTGACCAAGTCGCCGTCGCCATCATAGCCGTCGCCGACGTAGGTCGTGTAGTACTTCACGTCGGACCATGTCGACCCGCTGTATTTGTCGAGGATCTCCGCGGTGCGCCCGAGGAGATCGCGCGTGATGGTCCGCGCGTTCGAGGAGCTCCCCTGCCAATACCAGCCCGAGACCGCGCCGGACGGCTCGTACGTGGCGTTCGTCAGACTGAAGCTCCCCTGCGACGTCGACACCCCTGTGGGTCGCTCCTTGTCGTTCCCGTAGCTGTAGGTCGCCACCATGCCCGAAGGATACGTGATCGAGACGAGCTCTTGCGTGCCCGAGTTGTCGTATGTGAAGTCGATCGGCACCAGGCTCGACGCGCTGAACGATGACAGCGGGCCATCGTGCTGCACGACGCTGATGACGCGGCCAAGGGCGTCGTACCGGTAAAACGTCGCGTTGCCGTACTGGCGGTCCTCCACGTACGCCAACCGGCCGCGGTTGAACGCGCTGTCGAGCGTGTACGACTTGCCTGGAGGCGACGCGCTCTCGTACGTCGAGTTGTCCTTCTCGTCCCACTTGTAGAGCCGCAGCGTTGTCGAGGTCAGCGCGTCCTCCACGATGACGGGTCGGCCCAGACCGTCGTAGCCCGTGACGATGTCCGCGCGGGCCGTGCCGTCCTTGTCGTTGACGATCCGCTCGGAGACGTGGCCGGTGTCGAGGTACGCGTACTCGACGCTCTGACCCGCCGATGAGCGGTCCTCCGCGATCAGCCTCTGCCGGTCTGCACGACGTCGTCGTCGTTTCCAGAGCCCTGCGCGTTGCGCTCGCTCGTGTGCTGCTCCTGGTTGAAGTCGATGCTGCCATCCGGCTGGATGGTCCCTTGGAAGCCGGCGCCGGACGTCACCGTGTCTGTGGTGCTCTCACACGGCGTTGTGTGGGTGAAGGTCATGGGTGCTTGCATCGTCACGAGCAAGCCGCCCCCGAAGACGGTCACGAACACGGGAAGACCGAGGTCGCCCGTGACCGTGTCGTCCACCGACACCGCACACGGGTCGGTCTGTCCAGAGTCGGTTTTTCGAAAGGTGCTCGAGTAGGTCCCCGCGACGGAGACAGCCTCATACGTTCCGTCTCCGATCTCTCTTAGGGCCACATCGACGACGACTTCGTCGTGTGTGGTCTCGTGGAGCTCCTGGGGGCCGCCGAAGTCGTAGTAGTTGTCCTGCAAGTGGTCGTGCGTGAGGGCGATGGTGCCGCTGACGACGCGATGGTCCACGCTGACCTGTGCCGACTTGATGATGTCGACCCCGTTTACGGGGAGCCTTCCGGTGACGGTGAGGGTGCCAGCGCTCGAGGGTGCGGTGAGGGTCGCGCAGGCGGCGCCGCTGTCGTCCGTGGTCATGCTGGCGGCGAGCGTGCCGCCCGTCGTCGTCAAGGCGATAAGCTGGCCAGCGATGGGCGTGCCGCGCGAGAACACGGTCGCGCACACGGACGTGCTCTCGTTGACCTGGACGCTGTTCGGGTCCACGGAGAGGTCGAACTGCGCATCGCCGTCGAGCGTCACCGCGATCGTCCCCTGCGAGGTGCTGGCACCGTCCGGCAGCGTGGCGCGCGCGATGATGCCGACGTCCTTGTCACCGAGCACGAAGGGGTTCGGCGCCGTGTAGTGGATGCACGACGCTCCCGTGGTGGTGCCCGACGACAGAAAGTCGATGGCGCCCACGGGCTCCTGGCGATCCCACTCCACGCTGAAGTCATCGATGACGTTGCCGACCGCATCCTTGACCTGCGCGCACACGGTGACCTCAGCGCCGGGCGTGTCGACGATCGGCGGGGTTGCCGTCAGCTCCAGGGTGACGGGCTCCTGCACGAAGAAGGTCCCCGGCGCGATGTCGATCGCGGCGAACGCAGCGTCGGCGGACTGCGCGGTCACGACGACGCGGACGGCGCGCGGCCAATCGACGTCGGGTCGCGTGAACACCTTGCCCGAGACGCGCCCGTCGCTGTCGGTGGCCTGCGACGACGTCTCGGGCGTGGCTCCGGTGGCGTCGAAGCTCAAGACCCCCTGGGCACCGATAACCACGTTGTTGGGCCCCCTCAGCTCGAAGCGGCTCGAGAGCGTGACCGCCGCGTCCGAGGGCGCCAGCTGAGACGGTCCGTCGAGCGCCAACACGAAGCGCACGCAGAAGTCGAGGACGGGAACGTCGACACCCGCCTGAATGAAGTCGGCCTGGAGCTCGACCGGAACGTTGAGCCACGCGGTCAGATCGGTGGGCTCGATGACGTCGCGACCGGGGATGCAGCGCGGCGCCATCCTGTCGCGATAGAGCTCGATGCCGGCGTCCGACACGGCGGTCTGCCCCTCGAGCTGCAGAGTCCCCAGAGTCGTCTCGCTGCCTGGCGCGTCGGCGAAATCCTGGAGGGTCAGCCGGTCGACCGCGACACTGAAGCGTGCGAACGCGCGCGTCGCCGCGTGGAACGCATCGACGCTGCGCGGGACCTCGGCAATGCGCGGCTCCACGATCTGGTGGTACTGGGTCCCGAGCGCAAACGCCTGCGCCTCCAGTGCCGCGGTGACTGCCGCCAGCGCCTCCTCCTCTGCCGACAACGCCGCAGAGGCCTCGGACGCGCTTGCGATGGCGGCGTTCGAGAAATGCAGGACCGGCATGGAGAAGCCATCCTCCGTGGGCGCGGCGAACACCATCTCGACGCCGGCCACGCCCTCCTGGAAGGCGAGCCCGACCATTACGCCCGACGCGGGAATGGTCGCGGTGAGAAACGCCGGGACCGAGAAGGCGAGGCCGTCCGGCTCGAAGCGCACCACCGCCGCGTTCGGGAGCTGCGCGCTGGTCGCCTCCCGCAGCGTGACCTCAACGTCCTCCGCCACGGCGCCGGGCGGAATCTCGAGCGCATAGGTGAAGCGGGTTCCCACCAGGGTGAGCAGAGCCCCTGCGTCCGGTGTG
>CAVZJB010000009.1:0-394389 GCA_963775425.1 uncultured delta proteobacterium
GCGTCACGGCCATCGTGAACGCCGAAATCGGGACGGCGTGAACGCTCGGATCGGCGATCGTGATCGGAGCGAAGCGACGCTTTCCGACGGTGTTCAGTCCTTGGTGGCCTTCTCCTTCCGCCGCGACGGGCCTTTGAGCTCGATGCGGTGGGCGTTGTGCACAACCCGGTCGCAGATCGAATCCGCGACGGTCGGGTCGTTGATGTAGTCGTGCCAGGCCTTGGTGGGAAGCTGGGTCGTGATGATCGTCGATCGGTTGCCGTAGCGGTCCTCGAGTACGTCGAGGAGGCCCTGGCGGTCTTGGTCTTTCATCGCAGCAAGGCCGAAGTCGTCGATGATGAGCACGTCGACGCGCGCAAGCCGCGTGAGCAGCTTCGCGTACGTTCCGTCGACGCGGGAGAGCGCCAGCTCCTCGTAGAGCCTCGATGCGCGCCGGTAAACCGCGCTCCGGTTCTTCCGGATGGCGGCCTGAGCGAGCGCACAGCCCAGGTACGTCTTCCCCGTTCCGGTGGGGCCGGTGATGATCACGTTCAGGTGTTCGTCGACGAAGGCGCACGTCGCCAAGCGCATGAGAACGCCTTTCTCGATGCCGCGAGCGGCGCCGGTGTCGACGTCCTCGACGCAGGCCTGCGTGAGCCGCAGCTTCGCTTCCTTCATGCGCCGCTTCGTTCGCCGGTTCTGCCGAAGCAGCCATTCCGCGTCGACGAGCAGGCCGAAGCGGTCGTCGAAGTCCATGCTCGCCACCTCTTTGCTCTTCTGCTGCTCGACGTACGCGTCTGCCATTCCGTAGAGCCAGATGTTCCTCAGCTTGTCGATCGTTGGTTCGGTCAACACGGTCTCTCCTTCAGTTGTAGTAGCCAGGGCCGCGGATGTTCTCGTGGTCGACGGGCGGCCCGTTGTCGTCGACGGCGTCGGGCATCGGTGCCTCATCGAGGCGGTTCTTGAGGATCGCGGCGACGTGCCGGTAGTTGCGCGCGCCGGCCAGGTGCGCGCGCTTGCACGCCCTGTCGACGCGCTCGTTGCCGTACGTCTTCGCGAGTCGGATGATGCCAAGGCTCGGTCGGTAGCCCTGCTCGGGATGTTTCCGCTCAGCGATGAGCGCCTCGATCAGCGCCTTCACGTTCGGCCCGATCTTCCCGGCCCAATCGATCACGCGCGACGGTGGCCATTCGAGGTGCTCTTGGTGCGCCTTCGGCATGTGCGCCGTCGTCGTCACGAGCCGCGCCGTTCCGTAGCTGCGCACGTGCGACGCCACGCGCTGGCTCTTGAAGTACAGCTCGACCGTCGTCGCCGTCGCGCGCACCTCCAGGACTTCGTGCACGAGCGCGTACGGTGCCGAGTACGCGTTGCCGTCGAAGGACACGTGGTAGTCGATGTTGAGGCGCGCCTTGCCCCACTCCGAGTAGACGAAGCGCTCGACGGGCAGCGGCTTCAGCACCGGCTTGTCGAGAAGCTCGAAGAGCTCGCGACGGCTCTTCTTGTACGCCCGCATCGGCCAATCGTTGAGCACCTCGAGCAGCTCGGCGATGCGCTCGTTGAGGGCTTCGAGTGAGAAGAACGCCTCGTTGCGAATGCGCGCGAGGATCCAGCGCTGCGCAACCTGCACCGCCACCTCCACCTTCGCCTTGTCGCGAGGCTTCTTTGGCCGTGCCGGCAACACCGCCGTGGAGTAGTGCTCGGCGAGCTCCTCGTACGTGCGCTGGATCTCCGGGTCGTACCAAGACGACGTCGTCACGCCGCTCTTCAAGTTGTCCGGGACGACGAGCGCGGGGGCGCCGCCGAAGTACTCGAGCATGCGCACGTGGCTCTGAATGAAGTCGACGCCCTGCTGCGACCGCGTGGCCTCAGCAAACGTGAAGCTCGACGCACCGAGAACGCCGACGAAGAGCTCGACCGGAACGCGCTCGCCGGTCTTCTTGTCGATGATGGATGGCCGCTTGCCCGAGTAGTCGACGAAGGCGCGCTCGCCTGCCTTGTGGACCTGGCGCATCGTCAGCTTCCGTCGCGCGAGCCAGGCGCGGTACCGATCGCAGAACGCCGTGTAGCGGAGACCGTTCGGGTGCGACTCGAGGTACTCGATGTGCAGCAGCTCGAGCGTCACGCCGGGCCGCATCTTCTCGACGTGGATCCACACCGGGTCCGGCTCGTCACGCGCGACACCAGGTTCGACGACGGGGCCGTTGAGCCGCATTTCGAGCGCGGCCTCGTCGAGCGGCGCGAGCTCCGCCCACGTCAGGCCCGCGGTCTTCGCGCGGTTGATGACCTTGCTGACGACGCCGACGGAGACGCCGGCGCTCAACGCGACCTCGCGGCACGAGAGCTTCACCTCGTGCGTGAGCCGCAGAATTTCCCTGACCTTGCGCATAGACAGCCTCGTGTTCGACATCCGCCCTCCGCGGGCGGGTGTGGTTCGAGTCGTCCAGCGTCGCCTCGTAGAGCCCGGCCCAAGTGGCCCGAGCCTCGCCGTTCACGCCCGGCGGTCCAGGCGTTCACGGCCCCGATCTCGGCGTTCACGATGCCGATTCCGGCGTTCACGATGGCCGATTTTCGCGTTCACGATGCCGATCTTGGCGTTCACACGCCGCCGATCCGGGTGTTCACGCTCCGCCGATTTTCCCGTTCACGGTGGGCCGTCGCACGCAGTTCCCCGTATGTGCGTTGAGCGGCCGCACGGGGTCTCGGTTACCAGAGGGGAGAGGGGGGGGGAGAGGGAGCGACGGGGGAGGGGTCGAAGGATCGATGAGCGAGCGGAATGACGGCGGTGTCTGATTCGGGTTCGAGCAGGTGGCCGGATCTCAGGAAGACGAGGGGTCCGTCGCGGATCAGCGCTTCGTGCGGAAGGTCCCGTCAGCAAGTCGGATGCATCATCACTCGTCGAGGCGCGCGACGGTTCGAGTATGCTGGCGTCGATGCGGATTGTCGTTGGGACGCGGGCGTCGGAGTCGGTGGAGGCGGCGAAGCGGCTCGTCGACGATGTGGAGAGGAGCGGGATCTCGGCGCGGGTCTTCTTAGACGGGCCGCTCTCGACGAATCTCTGGAAGGGCCGCTACGAAGTTCGGGGGCTCTTGGCTACCGGCGGACAAGGCGCCGTGTTCGAGCTCGTTGATCTAATGACGATGTCCCACGTCGTTGGCAAGGTGTTCGACCGGAAGAGAGCGCGAGACTGGGACGGGGAGAAGCTCTTTCGGCGGGAGTGCGAGGCCCTGGCGAGGATCGCCCATCCCCTCGTGCCTCGCTTTGTTGACGCGATGTTCGACGACGACGTGGGTGTTGGCGTCCTCGTGATGGAGCGGTTCTTCGGAGAGACGCTAGAGGGCTATGTCGCGAGGCGCGGTGCCATCTCGGCGGACGATGTGCCGTGGATGTTGGCCGACGCGCTGAATGCACTCTCGGCCCTTCATGCGGAGGGGCTCGTTCACCGCGACGTGAAGCCAGGCAACCTGATGCTCGTTCAGGACAACTCCGTGAGGCTTATCGACTTCGGTGCTGTCGGGGAGATGCGTATCGGGAGCGAGACACTTGGCGTGGGGACGCTCGCGTACATGGCTCCTGAGCAGCTCCACGGCGAGCGCTCGGTGCGCTCGGATCTCTACTCGCTCGCCATGACCATGGTCGCAGTCGGAGCCGGACCGGAGGCGTCTGCGCTTCCGCGGCGCGGCGAGACCGTCGACGTGAAGAGGGCGGTTCCAGGCTTTGCGCGCTCGCTTCAGAGGGTGCTTGTTCGCATGCTTGCGCCGCGGCCAAGCGATCGACCTGGCAGTACGCAAGAGGTTGCGCGAGCGCTTGGAGCGCTCGCGCTCCGGCGCCGCCCCGAGGTGCCGCTGGTTTTCATCGACGTCCCGAGCTTGATTCCCGAACCTCTGGCGGAACGCGCCGCCGCGCCCAGCGTTTCGATGGCATCACAGGGGGCGCCCGAGGCGCCAACGTCCGCGGAGTGGAGCTCGAGTCGTGCGCCAGCGAGGCGGCGGTGCACCAGGTGCGACCGTCTCTGCTTCGTGTCGGAGCCGGTCTGTTCTCGTTGCGGCCACCTATTCGTGCCTTCGGGCCCGTCGATGACGGCTCCGCCCGCGTTGGGCGCGACGAGCTCAAGTTCCAGCCCTAGTCCACGGCGCAGCGACGTCGTCCAGTTCGTCGATCGCGGGAGCGGCAGAGATCTGCTCGCCGAGGTGCGGGGTGGCACGCCGAGAGGTAGCGATGATGGGCCGGCAGGGGCGATTGAGGCAGCGCAGGTGGCAGAGACGTGGGAGGAGGTGGCGAGGGTGTCGATGGAGGCAGCGCCGGGGTGGAACCCCGCGTTGCGCGTCTCCTACTTCACCGCGGACGGCAGCTGCATCGGAACCGAGAGTCTGGTGGTGGGAGACCGGGAGTCGTTCACGCGCTGGTGGACATGACGCGCCGGAGGGCGCCCGATACCGAACAGCGCCGAGCAGGCGTTGTTGCGACAGACGGAGCTTGTTCAACACGCGACGCGAGCGCTGGTCGAGCCCGCTCTATCGGAGGACCGGCGGCTCGTGGTTCTCTTCGTGAACGACGTGGAGCTGAAGCCGGGTTTGGCGAGACGCGTCGTGCGCTGACGGGCGCTCGGCGAGACGGGCCGTGCGGTGAGGAGCGCATCGTCGGTGCTGCGATGTCATTGATGTGCGCCTTTAGAAGCGCGCCTCCGACTCGGCGGCGGTCGAAATCGGGTTGCCGGTGTTGATTCCCCTGGCACCCTCGAGCCCAGCGCCGCGTCGGCGCCCGTGGTCTGGGAGCCGGGGACCGCGGCGGAGGCAGCTGCGTGTAGTGCCTCAGCCGGAACGTGACTCCCGATGCCTCCGCGGAACGGAGGCGCTAGGAGTCAGGGATGGTTGCGCTGGGTTTGCTCGGCACGCAACGTGCCGCTGCTGGGGTCGACCCCAGCACTTCGGGGGAGAAGGGGCCGAACCCCAGCACCCCGGAGGTTCGTAACTAGGCGAGATATTTGGTCGGGGCGACACGATTCGAACGTGCGACTTCCAGTTCCCAAATTCGTTCGGGGCCTCGACGACGGAAAACGTGGTGAGAAAGGCGGCGTTCGGACGCAACGGTGAGGGACAGGTCGCAGCCAAGTTTCACCGGAAAACACCAGGTCTGCTGGGGTGCACCCCAGCAAACTGGGTGACCACCCGTATCCGGCCGGCCAAGTACGTCCTCGCGGCGCCACCTCGCCGCGGTAGTCGCGCGCGCGGAGGTGGTGCATGGCGAGGGAGTCGAGGGCCTCGTGGGCGCGTCGCGTCGCGCGGTGGCAGAAGAGTGGGCTGTCCTGCGCGGAGTTCGCGTCGCGTGAGGGCGTGAAGGCGAGGACGCTGTCGTGGTGGCGCTGGTTCCTCGGACGCTCGGATGGGCCGACGCGAGCGCTCGCTCGAGCGGAGCCGGCGTTCGTCGAGATCGAGCCGGTCCTGGTCGAGGCCGCCGGCGAGCGCATCGAAGTGGCGCTGACCAACGGCCGCGTCGTGCGCGTGCCGATGTCGTTCTGCGAGGACGCACTCATCCGCGTTCTCACCGCCGCGGAGCGCCGATGATCCCCGCCGGTCTTCGTATCGTCGTCGCGCTGGCGCCCATCGACATGCGCCGCTCGATTGACGGCTTGGTCGCGGCCGTGGCGGACAGGTTCCAGCAGGACGCAGCCGTCGGGCGCGTCGTCTACGCCTTCGCCAACGCGCGCAAGGATCGCGCGAAGCTACTCTGGCGCACAGAGCACCAGTGGTGCCTGCTCTACACGCGGCTCGACGCCGGCTATCGCGTGACGCTGCCCGTGGCGAAGGATGGGGTGGCGAGCGTGTCCGTCGACGCCCGCCAACTGGCGGCGATCCTCGACGGCGCGAAGAAGCGTGCGACGACGCGAGAGATCGTGCGCGAGGCGCGCGCGAAAGTGTCGATTTCTTCGCCAACCCCGACGCCACGGCGATAGATCATGACGTGGCCGAAGAGCTCGCCGTCGATCTCAACGCGTTGCGCGCACGCCACCTCGAAACGGTGGCGATGCTCGAGGCGCTGAAGAAGGCGTACGACAAGCTCTTGTTCGAACACGAGCTGTTGAAGCGGCAGGTGTTCGGTCCGAAGGCCGAGCGCATGAAGAACGCGCAGGCCCAGGCGGAGCTGCCGCTCATCGAGTTCCTCGCGGCGATCGGCCGGCTTCAGGCCGGCGACGAGACCGCCGCCGACGAAGCGCAGAAGGCGCTCGACGAGGCGAAGGCCGCGCTTGCGAAGAACGACGACGCGGACAAACCGTCGAAGCCCGCGCGCCAGGGGCGGCGCAAGCTCGAGCTCGAGGATCTGCCGCTTCGCCGCCTCGTGCTGCTTCCGCCGGAGCGGCTCGCCCCCGGCGGCGAGAAGCTGGAGAAGATCGGTGAGGAGGTCACGCAGCTCGTCGAGCGGCAGCCGGCGTCGATCGTGCGCATCGAGGTTGTGCGTGAGAAGTACGCCGCGCCCGCCGGGGTGGAGCCCGCACCGCCGGCGCCTGCGCCCGTTGATGCGCCGCTGGCGACGATCGCCGGCGCTCCGCCGCTCGGGCGCGCGCCACTCGCGCGCCGAGTGTTCATCGCCGACGTGCCGGAGCGTACGATCCCGAAGGCGATGGTCGAGCCGGGGTTCCTCGCGCACGTGTTGGTGTCGAAGCACGCCGACCACATCCCGCTTCATCGTCAGGCGGTCATCTACAAGCGCGAGGGGTTCAAGGTCGCGCGCTCAACGCTCGGCGAGTGGGTGGACGCATCGACCAACCTGCTCGGCCACATCTTCGACGCGATGTGGAAAAACGCAAAGCACAACGCGTCGTACTCCATCGTCGACGCCACTGGCGTGCTCGTGCAGGCGAAGGGCGCGTGCAAACGCTGTCACTTCTACGTCGTCGTCGTGCCGAAGGAGCACGTGCTCTTTCGCTTCACCGAGAAAAACGACGGGCCGACGGTCGCGACGCTGCTCGAAGGCTTCAAGGGCTTCATCCACGCTGACGCGGCGACCGTGTACCACGAGCTTTATCGCCGCGAGCTCGAGCAGCTCACCGAGGTCGGCTGTTGGTGCCACACGCGGCGGAAGTTCTTCGATGCCCTGTCGTCCGACCGGGAGCGCGCGCTCGTCGGCATCGGATACATCAGCCATCTCTACGACGCCCACCGCGCGACGCTTGATGAGGACGGCGTCGCCGACACGGAGAAGCGCGCCAAGCTTGCTCGGCCGATCCTCGCGAAGCTGTTGTGGTGGGCGCGCCGTGAATTTCGCGCGGTCGACGACGGCACGCCGATCCACCTCGCCCTCGGCTATCTCGTGCGCCAGAGACGCGCGTTGCTTCGCTTCCTCGACGACGGGCGAATACGGCTCGACACCAACCCAGCCGAGCTCGCTCTGCGGCGCGAAGCCGTCGGCAGGAAGAACTGGCTCTTCCTCGGCAGCGACGACAGCGCAAAGTGGAACACGATCACGGTTTCGCTCATTGCGAGCTGTCAGATGCACGACATCGAGCCCTGGGCGTACCTGCGCGACGTGCTGACGCTGCTGCCCTCATGGCCGCAGCAGCGCGTGCTCGAGCTCGCGCCGAAGAACTGGCGCGCCACGCTCGCCACGCTCGAAGTGCAGGAGCGCCTCGCCGAGCTCCGACTCATCGACCGCGCCACGCCGGTGCACCCGACCGACGCGATCGCTGCCGTCGACCTGTAGGATCTGCGTCGCGTTCGCCGACGCCGGCGGGGCCCCGCCCACCGGCCAAGTCGCGGTAGCCGCGGTGGGCGGCCCGCCGCCCCCGGGGCAGCGGCCCCGATACGCGCCCACGCCGCCCCCGCCCACGCTGGCAGTCGCCGCAGCTCGCGTCCAGACGTGGTTCGCCGGCCGCATACACCACCCCAGCAAGACTTCCAGTTGCGTTGATCTGGGAGTCAAACCGCCAAATTCGCCGTCGACGATGCACAGACGGCACACGTGGAAGTCGCATCTGCGAATCCGTCATCGTCGACGATGAACGGACGGCGCACGTGGAAGTCGCATCTGCGAATCCGTCGCTGGTCACCCGCCGGCAAACTCCGCGACCACCCCAGCAGAGCGCCGTTTGTCGACGGCGAAGCGCCCCAGCGAGACGCCGGCGTCCGGGCTGAAGGTGGCAGCGACCACCCCAGCAGAGCAGCGTTCGTCGACGACGAGGCGTCCCAGCGAGACGCCGGCGTCCCGAGGCGCGAGCTGCTCACGAACCCTGCGTTCGCCCTGACGCGGCGTCTGCGCCTGTCTCGCAACGGGGAGGACAAGGGGCTGGCGATCGGAGGGCGCCGTTCGCGCGTGTAAGCTCGGGGGCAATCGGGGACCTATGCCACCTGAGCTCCTTGCGCGCCTCGCCGACGGACGCTTCCCGCTTTTCCACGCGATCAACCTTGGCGGCCTTCAATCCTACGTGGCGGCGCGCGCAGTGGTTTGTCGTGAGGACCTCCTCAAGGACGCTGCCACCGCGCCGTTCCGGTCAGATCCGCAAGACCGCAGTGTAGGTATTTTGGACCGGACCTTCGGCAACATCTACGACTTTGGGGCGATCTATGCGCGCGCGCACGCGGCGGCGACACCGAACATCTACGGTGTAGTTCAGATTGTCCTGTCTCCCGAACTTTGGCGCATTATGACCGACGTAGTACTTACACCGCTCAGTGTCGTTAACTACGGCGCGGACTGGCGCAAATTCGCGATCAGCGACCATGAGATCGGTGTGATGATCGACCATGCACGGGTGAACGGCGGCGAAGTCCCGAGAAGGTTCACGTGCACCGAGATTTCCTGTAGTAACCGCGCGCTGTCGCTCGAAGCGTGTGTTGGGATAATCGTCGAGCCGCTGATTCTTGATGGGAAGCGCCTAGTCGACCGCGTCCGAGAGATAGTTGCGCCATTGCGCCTGGAGGCACTGGTACAAGAACGAAACTACACGGGTCGGGACAAGGCTGCGCAAATCGCCGAGGCTGCTGATGCCGCAGCTCGTCTGGGCGCGACTCTCTCAACCAGGGATCTGACGATCGCTCTTCCCGCCACGATCATCGGCTTCGACAAGATGCCCTCGGACAAGAGAGGCCGGTTCGATCAGTGGGCCGGCAACTTCTACCTCGACTGCGTCCGACCGATAGCTGAAGAGAAGGCGCCTCTCCCCGACCATGAGAGCGATGCCATCCTTGAGGAACTTGCGCTCCGTGATACGCAGCTGAGCGAACTGCGTTCGTGCCTGGCCTCGGAGCGCCCGACGGTTGAGGAGTTCCTTGTCGAGGAGATTTCTCGAATGCTGGCCGACAGAGAGGTCTTCTCGCCGCTCTTCTTGAGCGATGACGGTGACGGAACGATAGCGGACTACGGTACGCTCGACTCCTGCTACGTGAGCGTGAAGTCCGCGACTCCGAGCGGCGATTCTCTCGAGGACGTTGATGTTGAGGTTACGTTTGCTGATTCGACCTTCGACCTATTCGTCGACAAGCGAACATACTGGGCGGCCGGCGACGAGGACAATGAACCCGATGGGTATGAAGTTAATGATGGTGACTGGAGTGATCACTCGTTGTGGGCGATGTATCATGGAAGTCTGCGTGTCCACTTCAAGGCCAAGATCAACTTCTCCCGCGGCGATGCTGATGACTTGAGGTTCGAGTCCGTTGAGGTGGAGGAACCCGACGAGCTCGAGCCGCTAGAGTAGGCACCCCAACCGGCCGGGTGCGCCCGCGCTGTCCCCACCGTCGCCGTCGCGTCGCCCTCGCCGCAGGCGGGCGCGCGTACGGCGGCCACCGGAGCCGGAGCGAGCCCTCACATGTCACGGTTCTGCTGGCGATCGCTCGCGAAGTTGAAGATGCTCGCACACGATGAGTGCGGCCGGCGTGTTGAGAAAGAACCTCGAGCAGCTCGATGCGTGCAGCGCCGTCGAGATCGCTGGCGCTTTGCTCGCTTTCGGCCGCCATCGCACCAACCAATGGACTGCGGCGTTCACCACGGCTGGCGCCGAGCAGGCGTTCGACCAAGCGCGAGACGAAGCAGCGAAGTTCTTCTCGGAGTTCAGCGGTTCGCTGTTTTCGAAGGACGAGGTGAATGAGATCGCCGAGTTCGCGGAGAGCCTCGCACACGGGGCCAAGTCCGCGCTCCTTGCGGCACGAGCGATGGCTTTCGCGTTCGATGAGGTCTTCGGCGACAAGTTCGTGAATCCGTTTCAGGCGCGCGGGGCAACGGCGCTCACGGCCGACGCTCCCTTTCCGGTTCGGCACCACGATCCAGACTTCCTTGGACACGCGCCGGACGCGTCGCCGCGCCTGAAGCTGTTCCCGAGCGCGTCGCCGACGGTGCCAGTCGTTCTGTCTTTCGAGCACGCATCCGCGCTGGCCAGTTTACCGGCGGACGCGTGTGTCGCTGCGATGCTGCCGAACGTCGCCGCGGCCGAAGTCCCGGCAGCGAAGGGCCTTGAGGACATCAAGAAACACTTCGAGGTTGACGCGACCGTCGAGGGCGAGCGGTTCTTCTGGGTGCGCACGACAAACCACGATCAGGTCGAGCGGATCAAGCGCCTTGTCGCCGTAGCGGAGCAGCAAGGGGTTCACATCGCGTTGCTGCCGGAGCTGTGCGTCACGCACCAACAGCAGGTCGAGCTCGTCGCGTGGCTCTCAGAGCAGCGGAAATCGATGTTCTTGACGGTTGGGAGCGCTCACTTCGAAGAGGGCGGAAGGAGGATGAATCGCGCCAGGAGCTTCGTCTGCCCCGGCGTCGAGCTTGTCCATGAGAAGTTCAACCCGTACATCTTTGCCGGCGAGCTGCACGAAGACCTCCGTGAGACGAAGAGCGAGATCCGGATCCATGCGCTTGGCGACCTGCGGACGCTCGTCGTGCTGGTTTGCAAAGACCTCCTGGCGCAGGAGGTGGCGAGGGTCATCGCGGACATGCGGTTGTGGCTCGTCCTCGTGCCCTCGCTCTCGCCGAAGGCCGACGACTTCCAGAACATCGCAGGGATCCTGGCCACAACAGCGCAGACGTCGCTGATTGCTGCGATCGCATCCTTCGGAGATCCGACTGAAGCGGTCGTCGTGGCGGGGAGACCGCGGAAGGCAGCGAAATCGAACACGCCGGCGCACAGGACGCGTGCGGATCTGGGTGGCCCGGCGCTGGTCACGACTCGGCTGACGAAGGTCGAGAATAGCTCGGAAGATCAAGGGCTTACGCTGATCGTACACCGCCTCCAAATTGGTTGACGAATGCTTGACAGCGGCTAGAATTACTTCATGAAACCAGAGGCGCACCCTGGCCAGGCTCCTCGCGCGCGGCGGCGACGCTGGGCAGAGAAGGTCGTCGAGCTCATCAGCGCGAAACGTGATCAAGAGTCTCTGCGGATGGCAGCGTTGGAGATCGGCGACGCCGCACGGACTGAGGCTGATCCCGATGTGTTGCGCAGCCTTGAGAGCGAGCTCGCACGCCTCCCGTTCGAGTCCGATGTCCTGCGAGCCTATGCGCTCGCGCTGACGGACATGATCTCGGCGCTTGTGCGGCGTCTTGAGGGGGAGCTTGTTGACGAGCGCTCGTCGCAGCTCGCTATCCGTCGCGCGGAGTACTTGGAAGTGTTGCGCGAGGGGTCGCGCACACCTTCTCAGATCGCGACAGCCGTCAGCAAGGATCTCGGTCAAGTGTCGCGTGAGCTGGAGGGCTTGCGGCAAGCGGGCCTCGTGGAACTCTTCGCCGTCGACGACAAGCGAGAGCGGCCTCATCGGTTGACCCTTCGGGGCCGGCGCGCGTTGCCAGAAGCTCCGCCAACGAAGCGGGAATGGGAGATCGAGCACAGTGTTCCTGAGGCGAGCGCGGCCGTCTTCAGGCGGACGCTCTTCATTCACGCAACCGTGCGTGTCGACGTGACCATCGCGGAGCTGTTCACTGACTTGTGGCGCGAGAGCGAGGCGCCGCGTTTTCTCCTCGATCTCAAGATGCGCGCACCTCCCGATGAGACGTCGATCGTGATTCGATCCAATGCGACGCATGCGTGGCAGCAGCTGTTCTTTGCCTCGTCGTTCATGAAACGACGCTGGCGGGAGTGCTCGCTCATGCCAGACGCGATGGCGAACGACCACTTCGCGCAGGTGCCCGACGAGCGCTACGTCGTGATCTACGACGATCCGCGGCAAGAGCAGCTCGATCGCGCCAACGCTTTTGGCCGAAAGCTCCTGGGCAACGCGGACGGTCGCTTCTTGGTGAAGCCCGTTGGTGCCGAGCGAACTTTGGCGCTGGAGGCTCTGCCATGAGCGCCCGCCGCGTGCTTGATCCCGACGTCATGCAGAAGCTGGTGACTGCCCGCGACGGCTTTCAGCAGCACGCCGATGCGTTGCGGCGGCTCTTGAGTCGCACCGGCTCGGTGCTCGATCATCACTTCGAGCTTCAGAGCGGCGCGCATGCGCAGTACTTCCTTCGCTTCGCGGATGCGGTGCGACGTCCCGAGGACGCATCAACTGTGGCGAAGGTCTTCTCCGGCTTGCTGCCGAAGGACTCTGTGCTGCTTTGCCCGGAGAGCTCCGGCGTCGCCCTCGCCGCCGCACTGCGAGATGAGCTCGGTGTCTCGCTTGCCGTCGTAGGGGTCGACCAACACCGCCGTCCGCTGAAGGAACTCCGAAGCGGAGATGTGAAGGGGCGTAAGACCTATGTCGTCAACGATGTCGTGACGACCGGATCCTCGCTCGAACAGCTTGCGATCGTCGCGCGCGAGCATGGTGGCGAGCTCGCGGGAGCCATTGCATTCGCGGTACATGAGAAGGCGTCGCTTGAGACGCGTCCCGGGTTGGCTGGCCTCTCTATCCACATCCCGCTGACCTTCCTGTGGAAGACCTATTCGGCACCTTGCCCGCTTTGCTCAACCGTCGGCCCAGCGATCCCCGCGTTGGAGCTCAACTGATGCGCCTGATGTCAAGGCCTCGCGTTTGCGACGGGCGCGGGTCCACGGATCTGCGGATCCGCGCGGGATCTAGCGTCCGCAGCGCTCTCGCCTTGCGTCGGCCGTTGTCGACGTCGATCTAGTTTTGTTTCGCGGAGCGAAATCAAAAAAGATCCAACTCGATTAACGGTTGCCGTGTACCAAACTTGCCGTGTGGTTGCGCGGTGGTTACGCTATCCCTAGGCCGCGCCCCCTTCAGGTTCGGCTCAAGGAGGCGTCATGAGCGTTCAGTCCATCAGTTACGACTTGCGCAAGCCCGGCCAGAACTATGCCGGGCTCATCCAGCAGTTGAAGTCGATCGGCGACTGGTGTCGCCCTACCGAGTCGCAGTGGCTCGTCGACACGTCGATGACGGCAGCGCAGTTGCGTGACCGACTGCTCCCCTTCATCGACGCGAACGACAAGCTGCTCGTCGCCGAGGTCACGGGCGTGATGGCGTGGCACGGCTTGGCGCCCGAGGTGGCGGAGTGGATCCGCACCCACTTCCGCGGCGGTGCAGTCGGCCGGCGCTACTGAGGCACGTCATGGCGTACAACGACGACGACCTCCGGCTCATCCACCAGAAGACCGACGGCCGCTGCCATCTGTGCAGGCGAGCGGTCCGCTACTCGCTCTACGGCGCGTACGAAGAGCCCGCGGGTTGGGCGGTCGACCACAGCAACCCGCGCGCGCGGGGCGGCACCGACCGCAAGAGCAACCTGTTGCCAGCGTGCTGTTCGTGCAATCGGACGAAGCGCGCTTCGTCGACGCGGAGCGCACGCAAGCGCAACGGGTTCAGCCGTCGCCCCAAGTCGCGCAGCGAGAAGACTGCGACGCGACAGAAGAACGCCGCGGTGGGCGGCGGCCTCGGTGCCGTCGCTGGTGGCCTGGTGTTCGGCCCCTTGGGTGTGCTTGCAGGTGCCCTCCTTGGCGGCGGCATCGGCCACGACCTTGATCCTGAGTAACGAAGAGGTGACCCATGCCCGCGGACGGAGACAGTAGTCAGCCCAAGCTCAAAATTTCGCAGTGGTCGTTGTCGATCTGGCGGGTCGCCGCGTCGACCCTGGGGATCCCAGGCGACGCGCTTCGCACCGACGAAGAGCTCAGGGCATGGGTCTCGCGGCCGGGATTCGAGTCGCAGCCGCTCGTGAATGAGCTGCTCGAGCTCGAGGAAGAGTTTGGCATCGACGTGGGGCACGACTTCCTCGACGAGGCCCTGCGGGAGCGCGCGGTAGATCCGGGCGCCTGGGGTCAGTTGTCCGCGCCCGACCTCGTCGCGCGCGCGTTCGTCGAGATGCACGCCGAGGGCGCGCGCGGCGAGCAGCGTGTGCGAGACGCGTTCGTGAGCGCACGGTTTCGGACGGCGGCTGTCCACGGTCGAACGACCTTCGAGTTCGCGGGGGAAGCGGGACGTGCGTTGCCGCGTGACCTGCGCGCGTTGAAGGAGAGCTTGCGGCTGACGTTTTTCGGCGAGGGCTACGGGATGGACGTCGAGGCCGAGTACCTCGACGACGCGCTCTTCATCGGCCGCGGGGGCAAGTTGCGTGCGCCCGTGGTCGTCGAGAACGGGCAGCGCAAGGCGCTCCTGCATCGCCCGGCGGTCACCGACGTCTTGCGCTACAACTTGGTGACGGGGAAGCTGCGCATCACTGCGCGTTCGCGGCGCCTGGCTCGCATTTACGCTGACGCGCTTGGCGAGGTCTTCTTCGGGACGAAGGCACACTTCGCGGATGGTGTCGGGTTGACGCTTGAGCCGCTGAAGCGGGGACCGAGTGCGCTGGCGCCCCGGCCTGGCTCTCCGGTTGATCGGGTGACGCTGCTCAAGTTCACCGGATGCGAGGGTACCTTTCTCGGCGGCGGCGAAGCCGCGGACCTCGAGCGCTTCGTCGCGTCGTATCCGGAGATCGACCTCACCGAGGCTCGGCTCAAGATCGAGCTGAAGGACGGCACCCGCCTGATCGCGTACGTAAGGCCGCAGAAGGGTGTTGTCGTCGACAAGAAAGCGCATGAGGCGCTCGTTGAGGAGTACCTCACGCATGTCGGCGTGCGCGGCACAAAGGATGAGGCGCTGACGCTCTGGTCGGCCTTCCCGTGGGAGATGAGGCAGGCGGACTGGCGCGATGTCTTCGGCAACGAGCTCGATGGGCTCGTCGCCGCTGGCGTGCTCGAGGGCATCAGGCTGCGCAGCGTGCAGAGCGCTGTCGGCGGGGACGAGCTCGTCGTTCATGCCGTGAGCGAAGCGGCGGGTGACTACTACGGCGTCGGACGTGAACCCGAGGACGGCGCGCGCGCGCTGACGGCGAGCGACATCGAGGGACTTCGGATGCTGCCGCGCGCGTTGGCCGAGCACATCGCCGGGCGCCTGCGCTGCGAGAAAAACATCGTTGAGCTCGATGACGGGCGGGTCTGGCGGCTTGGCCGCTGCGAGATCGGCGGCAAAGAGATCGAGCTCGTGCTCGTTGTCGCCGCGCCGTCGCGGCCGCTGCGCGAGATCACGGAGGTCGTGCTCGCCGAGACGAAGTTCATCGCGCTCGTCCCGAGCGGTGAGACTGTCGCTGGCCTGTGCACGGTGAGCGTGAAGTCGTGGTTGGACGCGAGCAGCACGAGGACGCGCCTCGCCGAGGCGCTCGGCGTAGCGGAAGCGTTGCCGCTCAACGAGCAACGGCCGGACGGAGTGGCGGTCGATCGTGCAAGCGGGTGCGTGGCGGTCTTCGGTTCGACGATCGAGCTCGGTGTGGACTCACCCCAGCTCAAGCTCATCGACGCGCTCGCAACGGCGTATCCAGCCGCAATGTCCACGCATGAGCTGGACAAAATCGTCGGCGCTTGGGCGCGGCCCCTCGCAGCGATGAAGAGCGCGAAGTCCGATCTGAAGAAGGCGTTTGTCGCCGCCGGAGTCGACATCAACAAGGTCATGTCGAAGAAGGGCCAGGGGAACCTCCGGCTGATTGTGCCCGTGCCGGCAAAGGTTCCTTAAAGGTTCCTGTCCGAGCTCTTCGCGCGCCGCAGCAACCGACCTTTCTCCGACCCATCGACCTCCTCGCGGACGGCAATCTTTCTCGTGACGGCAGCGTGGTGCTGACGTCAACACGGACGGCAGCAAGGGCTGACGTCGAAACGAGAAAGAAAATGACTGCGCTCGATAACAAGGACAACAAAGACGGCAACGACGAGCACAAGGACCGCTTGGTCCACGTGTTCATCAACCGCAAGCGCTTCGACGACCTGAAGCCGGTGCAGACCGGCAAGGCGTTGAAGGAACTCGCGGGCATCCCGCTGACGGACGTGCTCTTCCTCCGGCAGCCGGGGAAGGACGTGGTCGTCGGCAACGATGAGAAGGTGACGCTGAAGAACGGCGATCACCTCTACAGCCAACCGCCTGCGGACTACGGCAACGTGTCCCCGCAGGCCGCGAGCGTGCTCGACGGCCTCGAGGGGTTCACGCTGCAGCGGCAGCCGGATGGGTGGACGTTCGCGATCCACGACGCGTATGAGCTGCCGGACGCCTACGTGCCGCGTGTGGTGCGGTTGCTCGTCAAGTTGCCGCCGACGTTCCCGGATGCGGCGCCGGACATGTTCTTCGTCACGCCGATCTTGCGCGTGACGAACGGCGCGCCGCCCCGGGGCACGTCGACGACGACCATTCTCGGTCAAGGGTGGCAGCAGTTCAGCTGGCACCTGAAGCCGGGAGCGTGGATGCCGGGGGTGAGCACGTTCCGCGACTTCATGCGGTGTGTGCGGAGCCGCCTCGAGAAGCGCGACTAGGCCGACGAACAACAACAAAGAAGGAGGTGTGTATGCGACTCAAGGTGAGCGAAGCGGCGTGGAACGCGTTCAGTGATCACCTGCTCGAGCGGACCGACGTCGAGAGCGCGGGCATTGTGCTCGCCCGCGCTCTCGACGCGGCCGACGGGCCTCTGCTGGTCGCGGACGAGCTGCTCGTCGTCCCCGACGATGGGTATCTCATCCGGCGGTTCGATCAGATTCGGATCGACCCGATCGCGATGAACGGGATGACGCAGCGGGCGCGTGACGAGGGCTTGTCGATCTTTACGGTTCACACGCATCCGATGGCCAACGAGGCTTGGTTCTCGTGGGCCGACGACAACGGCGACAAGCGCTTGATGCCGAGCCTGCACGCGCAGGCGCCAGGTCCGCACGGCTCGATCGTGATCGTGCCCGGCGGCGGCGTGTTGGCGCGTGCGTTCAACGAGGAGGGGGTGGCGACGTCGGTCGACTTCGACGTCGTCGGGCGCCGTCTGGTTCGTCACCGGCAAGCGCGCGAGCGCGTCGAGGACGAGCGCTTCGCGCGGCAGGAGCTGGCGCTTGGGCCCGCGGGGCAAACGCGCCTGCGCAGTTTGCGGGTCGGTGTGATTGGGCTGGGCGGCGTCGGCTCGATCGTCGCTGCACAGCTCGTGCACCTCGGCGTCGGCGAGCTCGTCTACGTCGACGGCGATGTGGTGTCCGAGTCGAACCTGTCGCGCGTATATGGCGCGCGGAGGGGCGACGTCGGCGCGAAGAAGGTGGTGGTGGCGGCGCGTTACGCGACGGAGAGCGGGCTACCGGTGGAGGTCGTGACGGTTGACGACCCGCTCGGCTCGCAGCACGCGGCGTTGCTGCGCTCGTGCGACGTGGTGTTCTCGTGCGTGGACACGCACACGCCGCGGTCGTTGTTGAACGCGCTCGCGTACGAGGCGTTGGTGCCCGTGATCGATATGGGGACCGCGTTTCGCATCGATGGTGCGAGCGGCGTTATCACGAGCAGCGGCGGTCGCGTCGTGGTGGTGGGGCCGGGTCGCCCGTGCCTGGGTTGTTGGGGTCACCTGAACGCCGACCGGCTCCGCGAGGAGGCGCTGTCGAGCGCCGAGCGCGCGGAGCTCGGGCGGCAGGGCTACCTCAGCGGCGCGGACGTGGCGCAGCCGAGCGTCGTGGCATTCAACACGTACGTTGCCGGGGCGGCGGTGATCGAGCTGTTGCGGTTGGTGACCGGGTTCGCCGGCGCCGACGACCCGCCGAACCGCCTCGGGTTCATGTTTGAGGACGGCAGCGTGACGCGCAACGAGGTGAACGCGCGGGCGTCGTGTCGATGCACGCGATGACGGTCAGCCCTTGGCGTTCTTGCCGAGCTTCACCATGAGCTCGGCACCGAAGCCGGGGCTGACCATCTTTTCTCTGCGCAGGCGACCGACAACGACGCAAGGATCGACGCCGACGCTGCGCGCGAAGCGAACGACGTCGTCGATCGTCGGAGCCGTGCGTGCGAGAAACATGCGGAGCGCCTTCGGGTCGATCAGCGTGTCCGTGGCATAGCGGTCGGCTTCGGCTTCTTCGACAGCGACGTCCGGAGCAATATCTTGATCTTCGTCTTCGATGAAGATCGCGCGCTTCGCATGAAAGAGGATGTGAGCAGCTTCATGGAAGAAGTTGAACCAGAAGATGTCGAGACGGTCCCACAGGAATGTGTTTTGGATGAGCGCCTTGTCCTGTGAGAGCCAACGGGCCGCAGCCTTGATGCCCGCACCTGGGAATTCCTCGACCATCACGACGACGACGCCGGCCTCGGCGCAGAGACGCTGGATCTCCGGCATGATGTCGGCGAGCTTCTTCTTCGTGAGCAACGTCTCGCGGATGGTCTTCACTGCGGCGACAAAGCGGTCGCGGTCGTATGGAGCTGGCGCCACTTTCTGCGCCTCAAGCTCACCGCTGCGTAGCCACGCGGCGATTTTCCCGTGCTTCTCAGAGACGCTTGGCGTGCGGCGCCACTTCGACTGGTGGTCGATGTACAGCGCCTTCCAATTCTCGGGGGTCGCCATCCCGAAGAACGACAAGACCTCACGAGCGCGTTCGGCGCGTGTGTGCGTGGGCCTCAGCCACTTTCGCTTGACCATCTCGTTGAGCGGCAAGCTCCACTTGGCGATTTCGGCGTCGTAGTCGAGGAGGCGCTTGTCTTCCTCTTGGCGCGCAAGCGACTCGCGGTAATTCTGTTCGCGGCTGAGCCAGAAGCCCGCAGAGGGCTCGCCGAGCACGCGTTCGAGCTCGAGCGCGGTGTCCGGCGTGATCGCTGTCTTGCCCTTGACGATCTCGTTGATGGTTTTCTTGGGCCGACCCATGCGCTGGGCGAGTTCCGACTGCGTCATGCCGCGTTGATCGAGCAACTCGACGAGCGTCTCGCCGGGGAGCGACACGACGGGCGGCTGGTATTTGTTCTTCGTCTCAGTCATCTGCGGTCCCGATTCCAAGCACGCGAACGGTGGTCACCTGGGTCCAGTCGGCGTTGCCGTGAGTCGCGGCCCGGTCGTCGACGGGCTCGAGGATGAGGCCGTGCGGTGGCTGAACAGCGATGTGGAGACGACCGAGCTTCTCAGCATCACCGGTCAGCGCGCCCGGAATGCCCCGAACGTCGCGCAGCGTCGGCGCGGCGCGTAGGTCGTCGAGCCGCCTGCGGATGCATCGGGCCATGTCTTGGCCCCACTTCTTCTTGAGTGCCACGTCGTCGTGGAAGAGCTGCTCGACTTTGTCCGTCTTGAAGGTGATATCCACGGACATCATCCGTGTCCACTCTGGTTCACGGAAAAGGTGAACAAGAGGATCGGCTGACGGCATGGTGGCATAGGGTGACTGATAGCGCACCCATGACCACGCGTCCAATCGCCTGCTGAAGAGCGACTAGACCGCCTCCTCGAAGTGCAACTGCACGTCGCGATCGAGCCGCGAGCAGTGACGGAGGATCTGCAGCGAGTGCTTCAGCAACTCCGTGTCGCGAGCGACCTCGCTGATCGGTCCGTCCGCAAACTTGCCGCCGTGGAAGAGGTTGTTCCGCACGCGCCGCACCGCGAGCAGCACGGATACCGAGTCGCCGTCGATACCTCCATCCTTCCACCCGAGCGTGCCGTCGTCCTTTCTGATTTGCTTCTTCGGCGGGTGATCTCGGAGGTACCGCGCCGCTTCGCCAACGCGCGGGTCGACCGCCGTCGCCGTCGCAAAGTCGGCCTTGATCGCCTTCGCGAACGCATCCCAATTCGGAGACGCATCGGCAGTATCGTTCAGGTACGTCGCGCTCCTCTTCAGCGCGTACTCGAAGCGTGCAAACGTCGCGAGAAACTCCAGGACCAGCGCCGGCTCAGCGGTGAAGACGGAGACCACACTCGAAGCCATCGCAGTTCCTGCGACAGCTGCCCCGGTCGTCGGCACCGCGGGAGGCGCGACCGAGACCGTCGCCGTCACCGCGCCTTCAGTCCGCGTTGTGGCGTTGCCTGTCCCTTCGGCGGTGGTGTTCGGCTGCAGGCGTACGCGCGCGTCAATCCCGGGCGACGCCGCGTCGGCGGCGAACGGAGCGCCGTCCTCATCGCAGAGCGCGTAGCCCGCGGCATCGATGAGCAACCGCAGCTCGTGGAACCGGTCCGTCCTCAGCCGGCTGAACTCGCCGAGACCGGCCTTCTTGAGCAACGAACGAATCTCGATCGAGCGCCGGCCGGTGTACTGCGCGAGCTTGTCTTTGAGGACCGCGACGGGGTCATCCGCCGGATCGGCGGCAGCGGCTTCTTCGCCGCCTCCGTCAGCCGCGCATGCCGTCAGCATGCTCGTGTCCATTCGGCACCACGCCGCCGTCGCCGTCGCGCGGAGCTCGTCCGACGACTTCGCCTTCGCGTCCGGCAATCGCCACCAGCCATCGCCGATCGGGAAACCCTCGGTCGAGCCCAACACATGCGTGAGGTCAGCTTGTCGCAGGTCAGCGATGAGAGCGGCACTGTCGCCGCGGTACGCGTCCGCGAGCTGCTCCTCCATTGCCGCCTTGCTCTTACGCCGCGCGAGACCACGCGCGTCGCAGAGGGCGACGAGTGAGTCGCGCCCTCCGTCGATCCCAATCCATTCGAGCAAGTCCGAGACGAGCGGCGCATCGTTGGGCAGACCATGCCGACGTTTCGCTGGGTAGCGAGACACGTCCCCGTTCTCGTCGACGAAGTACAGGTAGCCGGCCTCGCGCCTCGCGCCGGCGTCCGCGACGAACTCAGCCGGTGCGTCGGCATCGTCGACGGGCGCACGCATGACCTTCCCGTCGTCGAAGTAGTAGATGAACCCATCTTCGCGCTTCACGCCAAGTGCGCTGACGACCTCAAGCTTTTCGTGATCAACATCCCAGTCTTGAAAGTCGAGGTCGTCGCCCGCTCCTCCGTTGTCGACCAGCTCCGTTGCCTCGTCGGCTGGGTCATCCGCGAAGTCCTCATCGACCGCGCCACCGAGTGCATCGACCCAAGCCGCAAGACGCTGGCGCGTGGAGAGACCGGCCGCCTCCAACAGAGCTCTTCGCTCCGTGTCCTCGAGCGCCACTGCGACTGTGTTTAGCTTCCGGCGAAAGCTCTCGGCGAACTTTCCGCGCGCTGCCTCTTCGCCGTCCGGCAGCGCAACCTCGCCAAGCACCGCAACAAGCCGCCGGAGGGAGCTCACCGGAAGAACGCGCGCGATCTCGTCGATAGGAACCACACGATCGAACAGGTTCTCGACGTCAAACGGGCGTTCGTCACGACGGTGCTCTTGGCCAACCGCGCCCGGCGCCGGCGGCCACGGGATCTCGAAGAGCCCAAGGTATCCGGCCGGCGAACTGCGTCGTGACACCGGGCCTCGCCGCGCGTACCGCGCGCGCGGAGGTGATGCATGGCCAGGGAGTCGAGGGTGGTGTGGGCGCGGCGGGTGGCGCGGTGGGCGAAGAGCGGCCTGTCGCGCGAGGAGTTCGCGGCGCGTGAGGGCGTGAAGGCGACGACGCTGTCGTGGTGGCGCTGGTACCTGGGCCGCGACGGTGCGGCGCCAGCGCGGATGCTCGCGCGGCCCGAGCCAGCCTTCGTCGAGGTCGAGCCGGTCGTGGTCGAGGCCGTGAGCGAGCGCATCGAAGTGGCGCTCACCAACGGCCGCGTGGTGCGCGTACCGATGACGTTCCGCGACGACGCTCTCGTGCGCGTGCTTGCCGCCGCGGAGTCCCGATGATCCCGGCCGGCCTGCGCATCGTCGTCGCGCTCGCGCCGATGGACATGCGGCGCTCGATAGACGGCCTTGTCGCCGCCGTCGCCGACCGGCTCCACCAGGACGCCGCAGTCGCGCGCGTGGTCTACGCCTTCGCCAACACGCGCAGGGATCGCGCAAAGCTGATCTGGCGCACCGAGCATCAATGGTGCCTGCTGTACACGCGGCTCGACGCCGGCTACCGCGTGACGCTGCCCGTCGCGCAGGATGGCGTGGCGAGCGTATCGGTCGATGCTCGCCAACTGGCGGCGATCCTCGACGGCGCGAAGAAGCGCGCGACGACGCGCGAGACCGTTCGCGAGGCGCGCGCGAAGGTGTCGATTTCTTCGCCAAGCTCGTCGACGAGGCGATAGATCATGGCGTGAACGAGGAGCTCACCGACGTCAACGTGCTGCGCGCGCGCCACCTCGAGACGGTGGCGATGCTCGAAGCGCTGAAGAAGGCGTACGACAAGCTCCTCTTCGAGCACGAGCTGCTGAAGCGGCAAGTGCTCGGTCCCAAGGCCGAGCGCGTCAAGAACGCGCAGGCGCAGGCTGAGCTGCCGCTCTTGGAGTTCGTCGCGGCGATCGGCAGGCTTCAGGCCGGTGACGAGAGCGCTCTCGACGACGCCCAGAGGGCCCTCGACGAGGCGACAGCGGCGCTCGGGGGCGGCGGCGACGACGCGCTAGAGAAGCCGTCGAGGCCTGGCGGCCATGGTCGCCGCAAGCTCCAGCTCGAGGATCTGCCGCTTCACCGCATCGTGCTGTTGCCGCCCGAGCGACTCGCTCCTGGCGGCGAGAAGCTGGTGAAGATTGGCGAGGAGGTGACGCAGCTTGTCGAGCGGCAGCCGGCCTCGATCGTGCGCATCGAGGTCGTGCGCGAGAAGTTCGCAGCGCCAGCGGACGCGGAGGCTACGTCTCCGCCGGCGAGCGCGCCGCCCGTAGCGCCGGAGAGCTCGACGATCGCCGGCGCGCCCCCGCTCGGGCGCGCGCCGCGCGCCGTCTTCATCGCCGACATGCCGGAGCGCGTGATCCCGAAGGCGATGGTCGAGCCGGGGTTCCTCGCGCACGTGTTGGTGTCGAAGCACTGCGACCACATCCCGCTGAACCGCCAGGAGGGCATCTTCAAGCGGGAGGGGTTCAAGGTGTCGAGCTCGACTCTCGGCGATTGGGTGGAGGCGTCGACGAACCTGCTTGCCCATGTCGTCGACGCGATGTGGAAGGACGCGAAGGAGAATGCGTCGTACTGCATCGTCGACGCGACCGGCGTCTTGGTGCAGGCGAAGGGCGAGTGCCAGCGCGCGCACTTCTACGTCGCTGTCGTACCGCAAGAGCACGTGCTGTTCCGCTTCACTCGGAAGAACGACGGGCCGACCGTCGCGGCGCTGTTCGAAGGCTTCAAGGGCCACGTCCACGCCGACGCGGCGACCGTCTACCACGAGCTCTACCGGCGCGAGCTTCAGCACCTCACCGAAGTCGGATGTTGGGCCCACACGCGGCGGAAGTTCTTCGATGCGCTGTCGCGCGATCGGGAGCGCGCGCTCGTCGGCATCGGGTACATCAGCCACCTCTATGACGCCCACCGCGCAACGCTCGACAGCGACGGGGTCGCCGACACGAAGAGGCGCGCCGAGCTCGCTCGCCCCATCCTCGCGAAGCTCTTGTGGTGGGCGCGCCGCGAATTCCGCGCGGTCGCGCAAGGCACGCCGATCCATCTCGCCCTCGGCTACCTTGTCCGCCAAAGGCGCGCGTTGCTTCGCTTCCTCGACGACGGGCGCATACGCCTCGACACGAACCCCGCCGAGCTTGCGCTACGGCGCGAAGCCGTGGGACGGAAAAACTGGATCTTCGTCGGCAGCGACAACGGCGCGAAGTGGAACACGATCGCCGTGTCGCTCATCGCGAGCTGTCAGATGCATGGCATCGAGCCGTGGGCGTACCTGCGCGATGTCCTCACGCTGCTGCCCTCGTGGCCCCACCAGCGTGTGCTTGAGCTCGCACCGAAGAGCTGGCGGACGACGCTCGCGACGTCCGAGGTGCAGGAACGGCTCGCCACGCTCCGGCTGATCGACCGCGCCACGCCAGTGCGGCCGACTGACGCCATCGCCGCCGTCGACCTATAGAGCCGTGCCGTGGCCGCCGGCGACCGCGGGGAGCCGGAGCCGCCCCCCGCCCATTGCTGGCGCTTTCTACGGCGCCCGTCACCACGTGGTTCGCCGGCCGCATACGCCCAAGCGTCCCCTTCCACGGAACGAAGGGAACCCGCCGCGGGTTCGCGACCACCCAGTGCCACACATCGTCGCCCTCGCCTGCCCAAGGGCTCCGGTAGCGCTGAACACAGTCGACGAGGTCGACGATGCCAACGACGCCGCCGAGCTCCCACTCGTGGTTCGGCCCGTAGGCTTTCCTCAGGAAGGGCCCATGCCGCAGCGTCACGCCTGCGTGGATGAGAAGGGGGCCGCGGTACTTGGTCGACCACGAGCGGTTCTCCACGTCCTTCCCGCGCATGATGAAGTCCGCCCACGGCTGCTGAACAGAGAGTGCTTTCATCCGATCCCCCAATAGTCACGAGTACCGCAGAAGTGCCGCTTCGTGCGCCGCCCGCACAGCAGCCCGGAGCGACTTAGGCTTGACGACCTCGACGTTCGCCCCGAAGCCGAGAATCCATGCTCGTAGAACCTGCGTCTCGGGCACGCGCGCCTTTGAGCGTGCTCTCGTTTTCTGAGGGGCCGCCGATCACGTTTTGAGCGGGGCGCGCCGCGTCACGTCAGAACGGGTCGCCCCACCCGATGGCGGTGGCGCGGTAGCGGCGGAGGAGCGCTTGGAGGGCCTCGGTCTGCCTGAGGATGGCCTCAGCGAGGATCTCGCGCCGGTCGAGGCTGTTCCTGAATTCGGCGTCGGCGGCCGCGGGGTTTGCGGCGAGGAGCGCGAAGGCGGCGGTGTGGAGGGCGTGGTCGAGCACGGAGAGGGCGGCGCACTCCGGTGCGCGAGCGATCTCCGGCGGGGTGGGCGCAGGATTGGGGCAGGTCATGATCACTTCCTCTTGTTGGCTGCGGTCTTCTTGGCGACGGGCTTCTCGAAGGCCTCGAGGAAGAGCTTCTCGTCGAGCCGCTGGGCGCCGGTGTCGGCGCCGATGGCCAGGAGCTCGTCGGCGAGGTTCATGAGGATGCGGTAGTTGCCGGCGGCGTGGTCGGCGAGGGTGGCCTTGAGCTCGGTGGTCATGAGCGTGGGGTTGCCCGCGGTCTCGAGGAGGTGGTCGAGGCAGGCGAGGAGCTCGTCTCGGGGTGCGTATTCGAGGACGAGGCGCCGGCGGATGCGGCTTCCAAGCGGGAGCAGCTCCGGGGAGCGGAAGCGCTCCGGCAGCCGCTGGTCGCCGGCGAAGACGACGCAGAGGAGCTGGCGGGAGTCGAGGTCCTTGCTGGCGAGGACGCGCAGCTCGTTGAAGACGGTGGTGAGGGTCTCCTGGGCCTCGTCGATGACGAGGACGGGACGCATGAGCGTGGTGGTGATGTGCTCGTGCCAGCGCGCGCGCAGCGCCTTGAAGCCCGCCCATCGGTTGTGGGACTGGAGCGGCACGCCGAAGAGGTCTCCAACTTCGCGGTAGAAGTCCATGGTCCGGGACTGCGGGTGCTCGACGATGCCGACGACGACGTCGCGGATCTCCTCGAGCCGCTTCTTCAACAGCCGCAGGGCGACGCTCTTCCCGGTCCCGGGCTCGCCGGTGATCATCACGTAGCCGCCGTCGGCGATGCCGAGCTCGACGCGTCGCAAGAACGCGTCGACGGCAGGCGTCGTGTAGAGCGCCTCGATGGGCACGTCGGGTCGAAAGGGGTGGAACTTCAGCCCGTAGGTCTGCAGGAGCTTGTTCTTCATTCGTGGTCCTCGTCGTTGTCGTCGTCGCTATCTTTGGGGATGTAGGCGGGCGGCAAACCGGTGGCGGCGTAGTCCGCCATGAGCCTCTTCAAGAGCGGCGCGATCCCGGCCGGCGCCGGCGGGAGCGATGGCGGATCGGCCGAGAGCGCCCGGCGCCCACCGGCAGCGTTCTTGTGTTTGTCGAGCGGCAGGAGTGTGGTGAGGTGCTTGCCGGTGCGGTGGTCGACGAGGTCGATGCTCGACAGGTCCCACCGAGCGACGCGCACGCTGGGGCGCAGCAGGGTGCGGTAGGTGGAGGGGATCTCGAAGCGGACGCCCTCCACGGTGATGGTGCCGTCGCTTCTGCGCTGCGTGCGCCGCACCTCCATGCGGAAGGCGCGGCGGAGCTCGTCACTCGAGGGGCACGGCCGCCCGAGGTCAGGGCCCCGCAAGAACCGCTCGAGCGGCGTCTCGCCGATCTCGTCGTGCCTCTTCCGGTTGTACTCGCCCTCGACCCACGCCTGGGTGGCGCGGTTGAGGAGCTCGAGGGTGAGCTCCTTTTCGCCCTCGAGCATCGCCATGAGGCGGGCCTCGACCTGGCCCCAGAAGGACTCCTGCTTGCCGTTCTGCTCCGGCGTCTCGGGCAGCGTCGTGTGGTGCGTGATCGAGAGGCGCTCGAGCCCCTGCGCGCTCTCGGCGGCGAGGAACGCCTTGCCGTTGTCCGAGAGCAGCGCCCGCGGCAGCCCGCGCTTCATGAGCGCCTGGCTGAAGCCGTGTACGAAGGACTCAGCCTTCTCCTCGCCGAGGTACCACTGCAGGTGGCAGCACAGCCGGGAGTGATCGTCGAGGACGCCGAACGCCACCGGCTTCTGCCACTCGCCGCTCGGCAAGAGCACCTTGCGCTTGCACTCGTGGAAGTCCGTGTGCCACAGCGCGTTCGTGTGCTCCACCTCGAACGAGCGGCGCTCCCTGGGAACGAAGGAGGGATCAGCCTCGTGTCGACGAGCCCGGCGGGCCTTCTGGAGGCCGTTGCGCTTCATGTACCGGCAGACGCTCGCGTAGCCCGGCAGGGGCACGAGCGTCGCGTCCTCCGCCGCGAGCGCCTTCAGGTTGTCGAAGACGAGCTGGAACGTCCAGCGTGGGTGCTGCTTGCGGAGGAGCCTGATCTTCGCGGCGACGGCCACGGAGATACTCGGCTGCGTACCCGCGTGCCTGGGCACCCTGCGCTCGAGCGCCTTGATCGGGTCCGGCTCGTCCTTGGCGGTGTAGTACCAGCGCTCGATCGTCTTCGGGCTGAAGCGGATGGTTTCGCCGGTCGTCGGGTGACGCCAAGGCTTGTTGGCGAGAGCCTCGATGCGTGCCCAGAGCTCGCCGGCCTCCGCGGGCGCGCTCAGGAGCGGCCCGATGATCGCAAAGCGCAAGCGTGCCCAGCGCACGCGCGGCGGCGTGTCGTTGTCGTTGGCCATGGGGATCTCCGTCGGGCGCGACATCTACCCGACCGAGCACGCTCTCGAGAAATGCCAACTTCTGCGCGAGCTCAGCCGGCCCGCAGGAAACGTGGCGCATCGGGGCACGACTGCGTCGTCACCGGCGCCAGGAGCTGCGCCGCCGTCACCATCACCCGCTCGACGTCGAGAGGGCCCAGCGCCTGCGCGAGACGTTCGAGGAGCGACTTCGGCAGCTCAGCCCCGGCAGGCGGTGGCGGCGCGAACCGAGCCCGCAGCTCCGTCCACGTTGGCAGCGCCGGGAAGATCACCTGCCACCAGCCGAGCCACCGCCGCACCGTCCGCACGGGCACCCCTGCCGCCGTCACGCTGCCGCAGAGCGCCCACAGGCTGGCCAGGAGCACCACGGCACCAAGGTAGACCCGCCGCCCCAGGAACCTCACCGACGGCGGCTGAGTACGTCGACGGCACGCACCGCAGCAGAGGCTGAACCGCACGTTGAACGCCTCGCCCGCGGCCGCCACCAGCGCACCCCGCGGCTTCCTCGGGTAGTCCCCCCGGTGCAGCGGCCCCTCGCACCGCCGGCATCCTGCTGCCGCAACGGCCTGGGTGATCTGTCTGTCCATCTCCACGAGCAAGGCGAAGAACTCGGCGCCGAACATCGCTCCGTGCCACACTGACCACCTCCGCTTCTCAGCAATTCGGAGATGGGCCCCCGCAGGAGCTTTCTCAAGTTTTCTGCGGGGGCTTCTTGCTCTCCCCTCAAGAAACTTGATCAGGAAGGGGCATGCGGCCCGCGATCTTCGTGGTCGTGCTCAACCGTGCGACGGATCCTGTCGCGCAGACTATCCCTCAGGTCTACTCGGTGCTGCGACCGTTCTTGACGCACCCCTGCGACATGATCCCCCGATGAGCGCTCGAATCCCAGGTTCAAGCGACGTCGGTCGACGTCGAAAGCGAGGGCGAGATGAGTGACGTTCCCGGCACCGCGGTCGCAGTCTGGCACCCGTCAACCCGACCCGTGGGCGACCTCGCGCTCGACACGGCTGCTGACTGGCCGTGGCACGCCCAGAGTCTTTGCGAGGCGCGTCGCGCTCGGCTCCACGCCCGCGCCTTCGCGGTCGTCGTCGCTGCGCGCAGCACGGGTCGCGTGCGGCTTGAGTCGCGGCTCTGCTTCGCCGAGCGCACCGGGCCACCGGGAGCGATCGTCCTGGGTTCGCACCCCGCTTGTGACGTCACGAACCTGCACGGCACCTGCCTGCGGCACGCGCTCGTTCTGGGGTGGCCCGATGCTCGCATCGACGTCCTCGATCTGCGGACAGGCGTCGGTATCGGCGTCGATGACGCACGGTGCGCGCGCGTGTTCGGGAGCAAGGCGGTCCGGTTCAGCGTTGGTGACGCGGAAGTCTTCGTCGCCGAGGCCGCGCCGGGCGAAGAGCTTCGCCTCTCGTGGGGGGAGCTTGAGCGTCGGGTGAATGGCGCTCGCCCGACGTGGGCGCCCCGCGCCCACGTCGCTCGCCAAAGATCGCACGAAGCGACGAGCGCGTTGCGGGAGTCCACGGCGACGCGCTACGGGCTCACGATCGCGCTTCGGGAGCAGCAGCGCGCCGTCCGCAGCGACGAGGGCGGCCGGCGAATCGTCGTCACGTCGACGATCGAGGAGCTCGAGCGCGGGGTTGTGATCGGGCGCTACGACCGCTGCGATGTCCAGGGGCCGCTTGCCGGGGACAACAACGTCTCGCGGGTCCACGCTGTCGTCGTCCTCAGGGACAACAAGCTCTTCATCGTCGATGCCGCCTCCACAAACGGCACTCAGGTGCGCGGGGCTGGCCTCCGAGAGGCCGCCGACCTCTTCGGCGCCGAGCGGGCCCATGAGCTCCGGGCCGAGGAGACCATCCACGTCTGCGGTCACCGGGTCGAGATTGTCGTGTGAACGGAGATGACCATCACCAGTTCGAGGAGGCCTGGGCGGGCGGCGTTTCGCGCCGGGGAACACCCCAACAAGATCGAACTGCTCGCAGAGGGAGCCCGCACGGGCGTTCAGGCGGCGTTTTTGTGCAACTCCCTCCTAGACCCACGAGATTTCAAGGAGTTACATCGTGACGCACGGACGTTCCCGGGTTGTCCCCAACAGGCTTTGCGGGCGACCTTCTTCCTGCGGTGTTTGCCGGCACCGCCCGGTGAAGCGGCACAAGATCCATGCACGTCGTCTTTGATCTCGACTTTGATGAAGGCAGCTGGCCGGGGCCATCCGATCAGGGGGCGACCGTTGGCGAAGCTTGGCTTGGTCCGAACGGCTTGGTGTCCAGGCTCGAGCTCTCGCTCGGGCTCAACGGGATCTTCCCGACCAAAGCTCAGCGTGTAGCTTGTCTTGTTTCGCGTTTGGGGAAGCCCGGGTTTTGGTCCGGATCGGCGTTGGTCGATCCGATCGGCACCGCAGTCCGTCTGCTCGACTGGCGCGACGACCTCTGGAGCCATGGCTGGCGAGGGCAAAAGACGGGCGCCCAACGTCTCGATGCGATCGCTGAGCTAGCCGGCGATATCAACGGAGGAGCACCGGACCGACTCTCGTCGATCACGAACACGCTCGATCGACGCAGGACGGACGTCACGAAGATCGAGCTCGGAACCCCTCGGGAACATCTTCCTGCGATCTGGCGAGAAGTCCTGACGAAGCTCGCCGACCGTCGCGTCATGGTCCGCGATGCTGCGTTCCGGCCCGCGTCATCGACGGGCAACCTTGCAAACGCGCGTCGCGACGGCTTTCAACCGTCCTTCTCCGACCCAAGCCTTCAACTCCTTCGGCCGCCGGGTCCTCTCGCCGCCGCCGAGCTCGTCGCGGCCTACCTTGCCAGCGTCAACGACGCGTCGACCACGGTGGTCGTCGGTGGCGACCCGATTCTCGACGAGGCCATGCGACGGTTTGCCCGACCCACGGCGGGCGCCTGCTACCCGGCCCAAGAGAACGCTCTGACGCAGCTCCTCGGCAACGTGTTGGAACTGGCGTGGTCGCCCGTGCACCCCGATCGGGCCTTCGAGCTTCTTTCACATCCCGATGGACCGATCCCGGCGGTCTGTGCGCGGCCCCTTCGTCGCGCCCTTCAAGAGTGGCCGTCAACGACAGCGTCGACGTGGATGCAGGGCCTCGAGGACGCATTGGCCGCAATCGACGACCTGAAGCGCCGAGCCGATATCCGCCAACGCATTGAGACCTTCTTCACGCCGGCGAGCTCGGCGGAGGTGGGCCTCAACCAACTCGAGCCGCGCGTGGTGGCGCTTCAACATTGGCTTCGGGCGCGTGCCGCCACGTCGACGACACCCGACGACTACCTGGCTGCCGCAGCGCAATCGACTTCCTTCCTTGAGCTCGTTCGCGCGAGCGGCCTTGCTGTCCTCACCAAGACACAGGCGCGACAGATGGTGGCGCTCGCATCGCCGTCTAAGGGGACGAGTCGCTTTCCCGCTGAGGCTCATCTCCACTCTGTGGGACAGCCAGGCGGCGTCGCCGCACCGGCTGACAGAATTGTCTGGTGGAACTTCACGGAGGTGGCCGGCGCTCGCCTGCCGACCGCGTCTCTCACAAACACAGAACGCGCCAGCCTCAAGAGCATCGGCGTGAGCGTGCAGACGAGAGGTGATGCAGCGCAACGCGCCGCACATCGCTATAAGCGGCCGCTTTGGCGCGCGAACCGCACGCTCCTCCTCGTGTGCCCCGAGGTTGGGGTTGACGGGGAGCAGGTCCATCCGCATCCGCTCTGGGATGAAATCACGGCGCGGCTCGTGCGCAGCGACGACCGACGAGCGCTGCTCAGAACCGCTCCGGTTTTGGAGTCTGAGCTTTCTCAGTCGGCACGCCCGCGAGCAGCGGTGGTCGCCCCGCGACGAGCGTGGTCGGTGCCGGCAGGCACGGTTGGAGCGCGGCCCAAGGAGTCCCCGTCGAGCATCGGCACGCTTGTGGGGTGTCCCCTCCGTTGGGCGCTCACCTACCACGCGCGGCTGAGCAACGCTCCGGCGGCAGCTGCGAGAGTCGACGGACGGCTCTACGGCCTCATCGCGCACGAACTCCTTGCAGAGCTAGGGCGCAGCGGATCGTTCTCGTTGGCGAACATCACTGACGTCGCACGGCAGCTTTTCGATAAACGCGTCGGCGACCTTGCGTCGGCGCTCTTCCTCCCAGGCGCACACCATGAACGAGCGCAACTGCGAGAGGTGATCGCTGCAGCAGCAACGCGGGTCGGCGCCCTCGTCCAGAAGCACGGATTCACCGTCGTCGAGGTCGAGACGGAGAGAAGCCGCACCATCGCGTCCATTCCTCTTACCGGCACGCCTGATCTGGTGCTCCGCGCTCCAGGCGGAACTTCCGTCGTCGTCGACTTCAAGTGGGGTGGGGAGAGCGTCCATCGCGAAGCGCTGAAGAACGGTGCCGCTCACCAATTGGCCGCGTACGTCGAGCTCGTCGCCGACGGCGGTGGCCCACGACCAGCGGCGGCCTACTACGTGCTCCGTGCGCAGCGCATCATCGCGGACACGATCGGTTTGTTGCCCGACGCCGAAGAGCTCGCGTTCGTCAGCAGCGCTGATTGCTGGGACGCGACGGTGAAGGCGTACGACGAGGCGATAGCTGGATTCTCAACCGGCGTCTGCGCGTCTGGGGTTGCAGACGAAGCGCACCAAGACCTCCCCGAACGCGGCGAGATCGTGGATGGGCGGCTGAGCCTGCCCGCGCCGTGCGGTTTCTGCGATTTCCATCATCTCTGCGGACACGCCCAGCAGCAGGGGCAACGCTGAGATGAAGAACATCCAGATCATCTCGGCGTCGGCCGGCAGCGGAAAGACGACGAGGCTCGCCCGCGAGCTTGAGAACGCCGTGTCCGTGGGAGGTGTTAGCCCCGATTCGATCCTTGCCACGACGTTCACTCGCAAAGCTGCATCAGAGCTCTTGGAACGCGGCCGAACGGTGCTGCTTGCTGCCGGCCGCGTCGATGAAGCAGAGCGCTTCGGTGCGGCGCGAATCGGCACGGTCAACGCGGTCTGCGGCCGGTTGGTCGCCGACTTTGCCTTTGAGCTCGGCGTGTCACCGGACCTCGAGGTGCTCGACGAGAAGAGAGCTGGCGAGTCGTTCAAGCGCTGCCTCAGCGACGTCGTCACAAAGCAGGAGCTTGCGCGCCTTACGGAAATCGGAACGCGCTTTTACGAGTTCGATTGGCAGCACGCCGTGCAACGGCTCGTGGAGCTGGCGCGAACGAATGGGATCGCTGTCGAGGAGGTTCCTGTCTCGAAGGCGAGCTCGACTTCTCGGCTACCAAGCGCTGCTCGGTACAGCGGAGCCGGACGGCATCGCCATCGACGCAGCCCTTGTCGAGGCGCTTGAGGGCTTCATTGCGGGCGTGGAAGCGAACCAGGTATCCGGCGTCGACGCTACCAGCGGGACCGCCGAGGCTTTGGCGGAAGCCCGGCGCTCCCTGAACGACATGCGAGCCCTGGGCTGCCAGGAATGGCGCCGATGGGTGAAGCTCGCGAAGCTGCAGACGCGCAAAAAGTCGGAGCATCTCTTGCCCCCGCTGCACGAGGCTGCGCTGCGGGTGCACTCGCATCCGGCGCTGCATGCAGACGCGCGGGACGCCATCGAGATCGTGTTCGACGTCGCTGCGCGAAGTCTGGCTGCGTACAGCGCGTACAAGAACGAGCGACGCGCGATGGACTTCGTTGACCAGGAAGCGCTCGCTCTTCGCCTTCTGCGATTGCCTCCAGTCGCAGAGCAGTTGCGCGAGGAGATCTCGCTCGTCTTGGTGGATGAGTTTCAGGACACGAGCCCCATTCAGCTCGCGATCTTTCTCGAGCTCGCCGGCATCGCGAAGAAGAACATCTGGGTCGGCGATCAGAAGCAAGCCATCTACGGATTTCGCGGCACCGATCCCGCCTTGATGGATGCCGTCGTCATCGAAATCCTCGGCGACGCCGAGCCCATCACGCTGTCGACGTCTTACCGAAGTCGGCCGGCGCTGGTGAAGCTGACCAGCGAGGTCTTCTCGAAAGCGTTCTCGCTGCAGGGCCTTCCCGAAAGCCGCGTGCGACTCACGCCGGGAAACCCGCAAGAGGCGGCAGGGCTCGGGCCTATCGTTGAGAGATGGACGCTGGGGAGCAAGAACCAGGAAGCCGATGCGCGCGCCCTTGCCGGCACCCTGCGATCGTTTCTCGCCGATGACGATGTTCGTATCCGCGACCGTGGTTCGAACGCAGCCCGCAAGATCCGCCCGCTCGACACCGCCGTTCTCTGTCGGCGGCGAGCGATGTGCGCGCTGGTCGCTGCGGAGCTCGCAGCCGCTGGCGTTGCTGCGGTGTTGCCGCGGACCGGCTTGCTGCGTACGCCCGAAGGTCGGCTCCTGCTCGATGGCCTTCGCCTCTGGGCAGATCCTGACGATGCCCTCGCGGCTGCCGAGGTTGCCCGGTTCGTCTCCCTGGTGGACGACGCTGACGGTTGGCTCCTCACCGCATTGCAGAACCCCTACGGCCAGAAGTTCCGGGAAGCGGAGCCCGTGGCCACGGTACTCGCTGTTCGCGCGGCAAAGCCCCACCTCGGTCCCCTGTCGGCTACGGACGAGGTCATGACTGCGCTCGGGATTCGCGAGCTGTGCCTTCGCTGGGGGAATGCCGCCCAGCGGTTGGGCAACCTGGATGCCTTTCGTGCACACGTCGTCGCGTTTGCCGCGCGTGCGAGCGAAGACGGCATCGCGGCCACAGTCTCGAGTCTGGTGAACGACCTCGCCCGGCTCGAAGAGGAGGACGAGGACTCGCAAGCCGTCGTTGGCTCAGCGGACGCCGTCACGGTGACGACGTGGCACGCAGCCAAAGGCCTCGAGTGGCCGGTGACTGTTCTTTTTCAGCTCGAGAAGGATCCGATCGTCGCATCTTTGGGTGTCCACGCCGACGCAACAACAGCGGCGGTCAACTTCACCGATCCGCTGGCCGGCCGACGTGTCCGATTCTGGCCGAACCCCTTCCATCCAAACCAGACCGACACGCCGTTTCACGAGCGTCTCTCACAGACCGAGGAGCACCTGCGCGCGGAAGCGCGTGAGCAAAGCCAGGAGCTTCGGCTCTTGTACGTCGGGTGGACGCGAGCGAGAGACCGCGTGGTGCTGGCCGGCCGCGGGAGCCTGACCGCTGGCATCCTCGGGTTTCTTCGCGACGCGAACGGGCCGTTGCTGGTTGCTCCGAAGCCCACAGCAGACATTGGACCCGCGAGTGACGTCGTGTGGGCCGGGGAGGCAGTTGCGCTCCGTGAGCGTATGGCCGCCGTCGACTCTGCAGAGACAGCCGAGCTCGCGCTCGAAGTCGCGTTCGATGCGCCAGCTCCAAGGCTGTACGCGCCTGCTTTTCTCGCGCCGTCATCGATCGCAACCGAAGGCACGAATTCGCCACCCATCGTCATCGGTCAGCCAGTGCCGCTCCCGGGCGACCTCGACATGGCGGCGCTGGGAAATGCGCTCCATGGCTTCTTTGCCGCCGACCTGCCCGGCCTTACAGCCGAAGGACGCGTCGAGCTCGCTGCGGAGCTGCTGCGCAACTGGCGCGTCGGTGAAGCACTGGACCCCAACAGCGTCGTCACCATGAGCGATCGCTTGCGGACGTTCGTGAACGGGCGTTGGCCCAATTGCGCTTGGCATCGAGAGTGGTCGGTCGAACGCGTCCTCGATGGCGGCACCCGACTTCGCGGGGCGGCCGATCTGGTTCTTGAAACCACAGATGGCTTCGTCGTCATCGACCACAAGAGCTATCCGAACCCGGGCGGAGCTGAAGAGCACGCACGAGCCTTTGCAGGGCAACTCCACGCTTACGCCGGTGGCATTGAAGCCGCGCGGAAGCGACCCACCCTCGCCACTCTCGTGCACTTCCCCGTCGCCGGTCTCATGGTGCCGGTCGGCCTCGCGGCCGTGGTGGCTCCATGAGGACCACTCCATCGACGTCGTCCAAGAAGGGGCCGGTCTACAGCGCCGACATCACCAAAGGCGCGTTGATGATCCCCGAGAGCCGCGTCGTCGCCAACGTCTTGCTGCAGTCGCCGCAGCTCTCGTCCGCAGAGTGGGAGGCGCAGGTTGTGCGGGAGAACATGTTGCAGAAGCGAAGCCCGGTGACAGCGCGCAGCCGCGCACGCTACCTGCGCGCCCGACTCTCGGTGGGCCCCGCGACGTTGCTTCCGCTGTTGGCGCGGGGCGATACTGAGCTCGCTGCACAAGCCGCCATGGCGCTTGCCATCAAACACAGCCGCCTCCTCGGCGACTACCTCGACCAGGTCGTGAGGCTTCAGCGGCTTCGCCAGCAACCCTCGCTCGTCGCGAAGGATTGGGCCGCCTTCCTCGACAACGCGGAAGGCTACGCGCCCGAAGTGCATGCATGGAGCACCTCCACCCGGCAGAAGCTGGGGCAGGTTGTACACCAGGCGATGAGCGAGGCGGGCTATCTCGCCGACACGAAGTCCAAGCGCCTGCAACCCGTTCGAGTGCGCGCCGAGATCAGGCGTGTGCTCGACGATGCGCGAGAGGAATACGTGCTGCGATGTCTGGGGGTTGCGGAAGCATGACGAACGACGACAACTTTCAGGAGCGACTGGACGCGGTGCTGCCACGACTCCGTTCCAAGGACTTTCTCGAGTCCACGGGCCTCGGGAACGAGATCGCGTTCTACGTCTTCGACTACCCGCCAGTTCACGAGCTGAAGGTGCGAGATGAGATCGCTTCTGTTGTGAAGAAGCTCGCCGGAGACAAGCCGCCCATCAAAGTCCGCCACATCAACTTGTTCGATGTCCTCGTCGATCACCTCAAGGAGCGTGGTTTCCTCGACAAGGTGTTCGAGATGCAACGCACCAAAGGGGACGACGCGGTGCTGTCGCCCCTCAAGGGCCCGCTCGATGCCAAACGCTTTGCCGACGTCGTCGTGGCGGCAGCGAAGCCGAGCGAAGTCGACCTTGTGCTCGTGTCAGGAGTTGGCGGGGTTTACCCGCTGATCCGCACGCACCAACTCTTGAACAACCTTCATCCGCTGGTCCCGCACACGCCAATGGTCTTCTTTTATCCCGGCGACTACGACGGCAAGCACTTCCGGCTCTTCGGGAAGCTTCAAAACGACAACTACTACCGTGCCTTCAAGCTCGTGAGCTGAGTGGGGAATTCGTGAAAATCCAGGCGCTATTTCTGAAACAACTCGACAGACCCATCAACGGCGTCGTTAAGGCCGAGCAGGTCGCCAACGAAGTCGTCTGGAACGAGCTCGACGAGTACCACGTCACGAAGGAGCTCGACGGTCACCTGCGGAAGTTCCTCGAGGCGTACACCGCCTCGATCAACTCCCCGACCGACAACATGGGCGTCTGGATTTCGGGCTTCTTCGGATCCGGCAAGTCGCACTTCCTGAAGATCCTCTCGTACTTGCTTGCTCGGCGCTCGGCGACGCATCCGCAGTCAGGCATCGCCAGGGATGCTGTCGAGTTCTTCAACACGAAGATCGGGCCGAAGGCTGGCGCCAAAGGCGATCCGGCGCTCTTCTCCGATGTGCTCACTGCGACATCCAAGCCGACCGACGTGCTCCTCTTCAACATCGATGCGAAGGCTGATGCGAAGTGGGGTCGCGACGCTGTGCTCCAGGTCTTCGTGCGTGTCTTGAACGAGCGCCAGGGTTTCTCCAGCGACCATCCGCACATCGCCTACATGGAGCGCTACCTGCAGAAGCAAGGGAAGCTCGACGCTTTCCACGCCGAGTTTCAAAAGCGCGCCGGTAGCGCATGGGTCGCAGAGCGCGATGCCTGGCACTTCCATGAGGACGCGCTGCGTGGGGCGCTCGCCCTTGCGCTTGGGAAGGACGAAGCGGCGACCAAGGCGTGGTTCGACAAGGCTGAGCAGGACTCGGTTGTCACGGTGGAGAAGTTGGCGGCGCAGGTGAAGGAGTACCTGGCGACAAAGGGACCGGATCAGCGCGTCGTCTTCTGCGCCGACGAGGTCGGCCAGTTCATCGGCAACGACACACACCTGATGCTCAACCTGCAGACGGTCGCCGAGCACCTCGGCACCGCGTGCCAGGGGCGCGCCTGGGTCATCGTGACTTCTCAAGAGGACATTGACGCCGTGCTCGGGCAGTTCCGGGCGGTCAAAGAGAACGACTTCTCGAAGATCCAGGGCCGCTTCAAGACGCGCCTGTCGCTTTCAAGCTCCAACACCGATGAGGTCATCGGTGCGCGTCTGCTCGAGAAGACAACCGACGCAGTCAAGGAGCTAACGAAGGTCTTCGCGGAGAAGGGCGACATCCTCAAGAACCAGGTGTCGTTCTCATCGACGAAGAAGAAGTTCCAGAACTACACCGACCCGCAGAGCTTCATCACCGCGTATCCGTTCGCCCCGTACCACTTCGAGCTGGTGCAGAAGATCTTCGAGTCGATCCGAAAAGCAGGCGCGACCGGCGTGCACCTCGCTCAGGGCGAGCGCTCGATGCTCGACGCCTTCCAATCCGCGGCGCTGGCCATCAAAGACCGTGAGGTGGGCGCTCTCGTCGCGATCCACCGCTTCTATCCTGCCATCGAGAGCTTCCTCGACACCACGGTCAAGCGGACCATCGACCAGGCCAAAGAAAACCCGGCGATCAAGGCGTTCCCCGAAGACGTCGAGCTTCTCCGTGCACTGTTTCTCATTCGCTACGTCGACGTGCTCAAGGGAACGGTCGATAACCTCGTCACGTTGAGTCTCGAGGAAATCGACCAAGACCGGATCGCCCTGAAGAAGAAGATCGAGGCGAGCCTCGAGCGACTTGAGGGCCAGAACCTCATCTCGCGGAGCGGTGATACGTACAGCTTCCTTACGAGCGAGGAGCAGGATGTCGGCCGCGAGATCAAGAACCAGGAGATTTCCCCAAGCGACGAACAGAGGAAGCTCGCTGAGCTCATCTACGCGGACGTCCTCAAGGGGCAGGTCAAGCACACGTTCAAGGACAACAAGGTCGACTATAAGCTCACCCGCTACTGCGACGGCCAGCTCACCGGAAACAAGAAGGACGAAGACCTTGCTGTTTCCGTCGTGACGCCGCTGCACGACACCTACGAAGCGTTCAACCCGGCGCTCTGTGTCACACAGTCGACCGAGCATGGGGGACAGCTGCTCGTAAAGCTCAGCGACAACCCCCAGTTGCTTCGCGAGTTGAAGCAGTACTTGAAGACCGACAAATACGTCCGCTTCAAGACGGACGAGAGCAACCCGGAAACGCTCAAGCGCATTCTTCGCGACCGGGCCGATGAGAACCGCGAGCGTGACGCGCGTCTGCGCGAGATGGTGGAGGTGTTGCTATCAACCGCGGACTTCTTCGCCGCCGGCAACTCGCTTAAGCCCAAGAGCACCAACGTCGCCGCACAGTTCGCCGAAGGCTTCGACTACCTGGTCCGCAACACGTTCAACAAGATGGTGCTGCTCTCGCACCCAAGCAAGGACGCGAGTGCTGCGCAGGCGGAGACGGCGGCTGTTCTCGCAGCAAGCGACACGCACCAGCAGGCGCTCGGCCTTGGTCTCGAGGCGCCCAACGGCAAGGCGCTTCAAGACCTGCTGCAGTACGTGAAGCTCAGCTCGAGCAACAACCACAAGGTGATCCTTGAGGACCTGGTCTCGCGTTACGAGCGTCGTCCGTATGGCTGGCCCACGTACGATGTCGTGCTGCTGCTGGCGCGGCTGTTCGTCGCTGGGGAAATCACCCTGCTTCTCGATGGGCAGGCGATGGCCCCGGCAGACGCCAAAGACCCGCTCGCCAAGCGCGCAAACTGGAGCAAGGTCACGGTGCGCAAGCGCGCGACCACCACCGGCGATGTGCTCAAGAAAGCCCGCGAGCTCGGCAAGAAGCTCTTCGACACCACGGGTCCCGACGGCGAGCAGGAGCTCTCAACGTTCTTGCACGAGCGCTTTGCCGACTGGCGATCGGACCTGCAGAAGATCGCGCCACTCTTCGCTGGCGGAAAGTACCCGGGCGAAACAGTCGTCGTTGACGGCCTGCACCGCATTGAAGCGTTGGTTCACCTGGTTGAGCCCACAGAGTTCCTTGGCACTCTCGTAGCAGACGGTGCTTCGTGGCTCGCCTTCAACGACAAGCGCCAAGACCTTGAGCAGTTCTTCAAGACCCAGCGCCCCACCTGGGATGACCTGCGCCTTGCCGTCGACAGCACCTACAAAGCCAACCTGCACGCGCTTCTCCACCGCGCTTCGGCGAAGGCGGCCTTCACTTCCATCGGCGAGCTGCTCGCGCTTGCCGAGCCCTACGGGAAGTTGCACACGGCCGCCGCCCTGCTCGCGACCCTGAAGACGGAGAACGAGGCGCTGCTCGCGGATGTGCGTCCGTCAGCTGTGGCGGCCATCGAGGGCTACGTCGGTCAGCTGAAGGCTGCCATCGAGCAGGCCGAGAAGACGCGCGGGACAAGCGCCACGGCCGAGCTGCAGAACGGCTGGCTTCATCCGCTGCAAGGTCACCTGAAGACCGCGCAGACCTCCAAAGAGCTGCCCACCATCGCCGATGCGCAGCAGCGTGCTGAGGAGGCGCGCAACGACGCCCTGGATGACATCGAGCAGTGGGCGAATCCAAAGGTCCCGAAGCCGCAGCGACCAATCCACACCGTGACGGTGTCTTCGCTCGTCAAGACGCCCTACCTCGAGAATGAGAGGGACGTCGACGCGTTTCTGAGCGCCTTGAAGGATGAGCTTCTCACCATGGTGGCAACGCACCGCATCCGCATCAAGTGAATGCCGCAACTTCAGCGAGTTCTAGGCGGAGCTCATCGACGAAATCTGGACCCACGGAAGGCTGCATGACCTCAGGCAACACCACCCACGAACCCTGCAATCGAATGGTCGGGTGCACGCTGCGCCGACACCACCCTGGAAACTGTCAGGTCGCGGCCGCGAATCCGGTCGGGCTACGCTCGGGGGCGGGGGACAGCGTGCGGAGTCCCTGAACAAGGCCAAGCTCAAAGCCTTCGCGCCCAAGGCGCGTCGAGACCTCATCCGGGCCGTCACCGACCGCGCCCAGAAGCTCGGCATCACGAAGGATGGTGCGTCCGACGTCGTCATCCAAGGCGACTCGGCGATCATCATGGGTCAGCCGTACCCACGGAAGACGGGCGAGATGCGCGAGGCGCTCCGCCAGCGCATCGGACAGCAAGGCTTCTCGCAGGTCATCGAGGCGGCTGCATACACGTGGTTCAATCGCTTCATGGCGCTGCGCTACATGGAAGTGCACGGCTACCTCGACCACGGCTTCCGCGTGCTGTCGGACCCCGAGTCCACAGACACCGGCGCGCTGCCGCAGATTTTGGGCGAGGCTGAGAACGTCGAATTGCCTGGGCTCAATCGCGAGCTCGTCGTTGAGCTCAAGCTGGCGGGCAACAAGGACGCGGAGCTGTACCGGAGGCTGGTGCTCGCGCAGTGCGAGGCGCTGCACGCGGCGATGCCATTCCTTTTTGAGCCCATCGACGACGACACCGAACTGTTGCTGCCCGACAACTTGTTGCACTCGGATTCGATCGTTCGTGGACTTGTGAACGACATCGACGAGGAGGATTGGCAGGAGGTCGAGGTCGTTGGCTGGCTCTACCAGTTCTACATCGCGGAGAGGAAAGACGAGGTCATCGGCAGCGTGATCAAGAGCGAGGATATTCCCGCCGCGACGCAGCTCTTCACGCCCAACTGGATCGTCCAGTATCCTCGTTCAGAACAGCGTGGGTCGGCTTTGGCGGCTGGCGAACCCATCGTCGACTCTGTCGCAACAATGGCCGTACTTCATCGACCTGCGAAGCAGACGCCCGAGGTGCAGGAGCGACTCGACGCCCTGATTAAGTCGCGCATCGTTCAAGACGGCGAAAGCTTGAACCCAGAATCGATCACCATCCTCGATCCAGCGTGCGGCTCGGGCCACATACTCGTCGTCGCCTACGACGTCCTCAAGGCCATCTACCTCGAGCGTGGATATCAGCCCCGCGAAATTCCGCGCCTGATCCTCGAGAAGGAACCTCTTCGGACTCGACATCGACGACCGCGCCGCGCAACTTTCGTCTTTTGCGCTCTGCATGAAGGGCCGTGCGGATGATCGACAGCTCTTCAGCAAGCCGCCGATTCTAAATGTCCTGCCGATTGCGGACACCGAAGGGCTACGGCTCGACAACCTGGCAACCGACCTCGTGCCGCTCGGCGTTCCCTTTGCTCACCTGAGCGCTCTCCTCGAGGTGTTCAAACCCGCAAAGACGCGGGGATCGCTTATTCAGATCCCCGAGGAACTGCGCACCGCGTTGCCGTCGATCGCCGTCACGCTGGAGGCTGCCGGTGCGGCCATGGCCACCCCCGAGGCCCAACTTCAACGTGCGAAAGTCGCGCTACTTGTTCGGCAAGCAAGCATCCTCTCGATGAAGGTAGACAACGTCATCGCGAACCCGCCGTACATGAACAGGAAGTACCTGAACAACGATCTCGATGCCTTTCTGAAGACGCAATATACCGCCACGCAAATCGACCTGTACGCGGCATTTATCATCCGTTCCACTGTATTTGCAAAGGCGACAGGTTTTGTGTCGATGATTGCAATGGATAGTTGGATGTTCGGGCAGGACTTCACGTCGACGCGAGCTTCCGTGAACGAGCGCCTCACCCCAATCACGGTGGCACATCTCGGAGCCAGGGCGTTCGAGGAAGTGCCTGGTGAGGTTGTGCAAACCGCGGCGTTCTCGTCATATCGGGGGCCGGTGGGCGACTTCATTGGCACCTACTACCGTCTAACAAAAGCGAGTTCGTCCGAGGAAAAGCGGGAGCTGCTACTGGCTCGCTCGAACTGCTATCGATCCCGGCTTACAGACTTTTCTCTCTTTCCGCGATGCGCCATGATCTACTACGCCAGTGAACGCACGAAGGAAGCGTTTAGAAATGGCATTACGCTCGGTGATTTTGCCGACGTCGCGACTGGACTTCAGACCGGTAACAATCCTCGCTTTATCAAGTACTGGTTCGAGGTGAGCCGCGAGATGATCCAGCGGGAGGCGAAGTCTTGTGCGCACGCCGAGCAGATCGGCGGACGTTGGTTTCCCTATGTCAAAGGGAGTGAATACCGGAAATGGTATGGCAGCCAGCTCTGCATTCTCGACTGGCGCGATGACGGACGAGAAATACGACATCACCCATCAAGTGCGGTGCGCAATCCAGACTTCTATTTTCGTCCAGGGATTGCATACAACAACATCTCAAAGGTCTTTTGTGCGCGTGCGGTCGATGCCGGGGCAATCTTCGATCAGAAGAATTCTATGATTTTTCCTCGGAACGACGAGGACCGAGCCGGGATCCTTGGCTTCTTGCATAGTTCCGTCGTGTCCCCCCTCCTTGAGGTGGTCGCGCAAAAGGACTTCAACCCGGGCGCGCTACGGGAGATCCCTCTCGACGGATCCCTCCTCTCCTCCAAGACGGTGGCCACGGCGGTGAACCGACTCGTTCAACTCGCACGGCAGAACTGGGATGCGTTCGAGCAGTCGTGGGACTTTTCTGGTCATCCAATAGCTTCGTTTCCGTCGACGCGTCTATCGGAAAGCTGGGCGGCATGGCGCGACGCCAATGCCAATGACGCGGCGCACGCGAAGCAGACTGGAGGATGAAGTCGATCGCGCCTGCATCGAAGCCTACGGGCTCCAAGCGGAACTCTCTGCTGACGTCCCCGAGGAGCAGATTACGCTGGTTCGCGCCGATCGTGAAAGGACTGCCAACGCCTCATCTCCTACGCAGTCGGATGCATGATGGGGCGCTACTGTCTCGATGAGCTAGGGTTGATCTATGCAAATGCTAGCAACATTGGCTTCCAGCCAACCCGCTACAAGACCTTCCCGGCCGATACCGACGGCATCATTCCCATTACCGATGCACTCTGGTTCGACGACGACGCCGCAAAACGGGTTCGCGAGTTCTTGCATGCCATCTGGGGCGCTGAAAACCTCGACGAAAACATGAAGTGGCTCGCCGAGAGTCTCGGCACCAAAGCCACTGAGCTTCCCGAGGAGACGATCCGTCGGTATTTGAGTGACAAGTTTTTCAAGGACCATCTGCAGACCTACAAAAAGCGTCCGATCTACTGGCTGTTTTCGAGCGGAAAGGAGAAGGCGTTCGAGTGCCTCGTCTACCTGCACCGCTACAACGAATCGACACTCTCCCGAATGCGCGCCGACTACGTCATCCCGCTGCAGGGAAAGCTCGCGTCCCGCGCCAAACTTCTTGAGACCGAGGAGAAGCAGGCGACGTCGACGGCCCAGAAGCGCAAGCTCCAGAAGGAGCTCGTGGACGTCGAGAAGAAGGTTGTCGAGATCCGAAAGTTCGACGAGCTGCTCAAGCATCATGCCGACCAACGCATCACGCTCGACCTCGATGCCGGCGTGAACGTCAACTACGGCAAGTTCGGCGACCTGCTCGCGATGGTCGACAAGGTCTGCGGCGAGAAGGAAGAGGAGTAGCGGCGTGGACACCCAGCAGCTCGTCACCGGGCTCCGTCAGAAGTTTGAAACCGAGGGCCATCGCATTGTGTTCTGGCACGACGATGCGAAGGCGTTTGAGCTCGAGCTTGCCGAGTTGCCGCTCGCAAGCCTCGCCGGTGGCGTCACGCTGCTTCGCCTCAGCGACATCGGTGCGCTCGAGGCCAAGGTCCGACTCGAGCGTGCAGAGCCGCAAACGCGCTTCCTCGTCTACTCCGGGTCCCGCCAGCCCGAGCCCGAACACGACTGGCTGCTCGACATCCGCCTCTACAGCGGCACGTTCAGCGCCAATCGCGCGGCGATGTTGTTGAGCGAGCTTGGCCTCATCACGCTCTCGCTCAAGGAGCATATCGAGAAGCGCATCGCGTTCTTCGGGAGCCCGCAGCGTGTGGTGGAGCTGAAGAAGCTCGTCGACCAGAGCGACACCGCAGACTCCCTCGACCTAAAGATGATCGCAGTGCTCGCCCGTGCGCAGAAGGCAGACATCGATCCGATTCTCATCGCGCTGCTCCATGCTGCCGTGTCCTCCGGCGGCAAGAAGGGCGCGCTCATCTCGAGCGAAGGCGCCGCTTCCGCGTCGGAGCTGGCGTTGGGCGCGGCGCCAGCTGTGGCCGACCCCGTCGTGGAGCTTGAGAAGCACGGCTTGAGTGCTGCCTTTTGGAGCCGAGTCAAGGCGCACACCGGGTTCGACGATCCATCGCCGTCGCTGAAGAAGTTGGCGACGCGCATGATGGTGTCTGAGTTCGGGCGCTCGCTGAAGGGCGCGGACCTGCCATCGACGTTGAAGCCGCTGCTCTTGCCCGACGGCAACCACACCGCCGCCGTTCGCGTCTGCCTGTCGACGTGGCGTGACAGCGGAGCCTTTCATCAGAGCTACGACATCTGGAGCCGGCGCATCGAGCGCGAGCAGGAGTTGCCGACCAAGTTGTCTGGGTTCACCCGCCAGCAGCTTGCGACCGCGGGGACCTTCGCCATCAGTGAGAAGCTCACCCTGGCGGCGCTGATGAACGAGCTCGTCGTGGCCTTCGACCCTGACCAGCCGTTTGACCTGCACGGCTACCAGAAGGCCATCAGCGACCGTCGAACCGGCCATTGGGTGACGGACAAGCTGCCCGACGCAGAGAAGGTGAAGCGCTCGGCCTTCGCCAATGCCTACCGCGCCCTCGAAGCCGTGGCCGACCTCGTGGGCCTCCGCCGGGCGCACGCAGACGGGTTCTCGTTCGCGACTGTCGAGGCCATGTGGTCCGCGTACACCACCGACCTCCATCGGTTTGACGGTGGCTACCGACGCTTTCAAGAGGCCGCCGCCGGCGTGGCGGACACCGGAGCCGATGTTTTGAAGCCGCTAGCGACCAAGGTGGAGGCGCTCTACACGGACTGGTTTCTCCCTGAGCTGGTGAAGGCTTGGATGCCGTTCGTCGAGGAATCGGCCGGACCTGGTCGCCCGAAGTTGCTCGGGACCTGGCAAATCAAAGACGTCCCAGTGCAGATCGATTTCTATGCGCGCAACGTCGCCCCGATCCTGCAGGACAAGACCGGACCCAAGCGCGTCTTTGTCATCATCAGCGACGCGCTTCGCTACGAAGTCGCGCAGGAAATCACGAAAGAGCTGAACGGCACGTACCGGTTCAAAGCTGCGCTGAGCTCTCAGCTCGGGGTTCTCCCCAGCTACACCGACCTCGGCATGGCCGCGCTGCTCCCTCACCAGAAGCTCGCGTTTGACGAGGGCGGCGACGTGCGGGTCGACGGCAAGCGCCGACAGTCGCTCGAGTTGCAGTCCACCATTCTCGAGACCGTTCACGGCGCGGCTTTCAACGCCGATGACCTGCTCAAGAAGTCGAAGGAAGATGCGCGCAAGGCCGTGAACGGGTTCCCAGTCGTCTACATCTACGACGGTGGCATCGACGCGGTCGGTGACAAAGCTGCGACCGAACACCTGACCTGCCTCACGGCACGCGACACCATCAACAAGATCGTGCGGCTGGTGGCCGACATCGTGAACAAGATGAACGGTAGCTACATCATCGTCACCGCCGACCACGGCTTTCTATTTCAGGCCGACAAACAAACCGACCTCGACAAGAGCGCGCTCGACGAGAAGTCGGCCGGCGCGTTCGATCGCGAAGAAGCGCTACGTCATCGGCAGCGACCTCAAGCCTTCAAGCGGGGCCCTCCATGGGAACACCCAGGCGACGGCGGGAATCGAGGGGGGACCCGAGTTTCTGGTCCCGTACGGCACGCAGCTCTTTCATCTCGCGGGCGGCGCACGCTTCGTCCACGGCGGCTCGATGCTCCAAGAGATCGTCGTTCCGGTCATCACCGTCAAAGAGCTCGAAGGCAAGAAGGCCAGCGAGGCCAGACCAGAGCCCGTCAAGATCCAGGTGCTCAAGGGACCCCACAGCTTCGTCATGAACACGCGGAAGTTCGAGCTTCTCCAGATGGAAGCGGTCGCGGGCAAGGTCGTCGCCGCGCGCATCAGCGTCGGCGTGTTCGATGACCAGCAGCTCATCTCGGACTCCAAGGAGGTGCTCTTCGACAGCACCTCGCAGAGCCAGGAGGAGCGCACCAAAACGGTCGAGCTCACGGTCAAGGGCGACACGTTCGCGAAGAAGGAATACCGCCTCGTCCTGAAGAACCTCGACACACTCCAGGTGCAGGACTACCCCGTCACCATCAACATCACGTTCTCGAAGATCGACTTCTGAGGTGGAGCGCACATGACAACCGGCAGCGTTCCCACCACCGCAGACACCGAGCTCGATGCGCTTCTGAAGGAGCACTTCGCAGGCAAGATCGTGCGCAAGGCTCTGACCAAGCTCGTGAAGGAGGGCGCAAACGTTCCGATCTACGTGCTCGAGTACCTCCTCGGCATGAACTGCTCGTCGAACGACGAGGCAGTCAACGACCTCGGGCTGAGCGTCGTCAAGGGCATCCTCTCAGACAACTACGTCCGGCCCGACGAGGCTGAGAAGATCAAGTCCAAGATCCGCGAGAAGGGCTCCTACAAGGTCATCGATCGCGTCACCGTCCGCCTCAACGAGAAACGCGACACCTACGAGGCCACGCTCTCGAACCTCGGCATCAAAGGCGTCGAGGTCCCGGCGAGCACGGTCAAGGAGTTCGAGAAGCTCCTCGCGGGCGGAATCTGGAGCGTCATCTCGCTCCAATACTTCTACGAGGAGGGCCAGAAGGGGTCACCGTTCAGCATCTCTTCGCTCCGGCCCATCCAGACTGCCGAACATGGACATGGAGGGTCTGTTTGCCGGCCGTGGTCACTTCACGACGGCGCAGTGGATCGACGCCTTGGTGCGGTCCTCAGGCATGGAGCCCTCCGTGCTCGATGAAAACGTCAAGTGGCACTTGCTCGCCCGCATGGTCCCGTTCGTCGAGAACAACTACAACATGGTGGAGCTCGGCCCGCGCGGTACCGGCAAGAGCCACATCTACAAAGAGATCTCGCCGAACAGCATTCTCGTCTCGGGTGGCCAGACCACCGTCGCAAACCTGTTCTACAACATGGGCACGAGCACCATTGGCCTCGTCGGGCTCTGGGATGTCGTGGCATTCGACGAGGTCGCCGGGATCCACTTCAAGGAGAACGACGGCGTCCAGATCATGAAGGACTTCATGGCCTCAGGCTCGTTCAGCCGTGGTCGTGCACCCGTCGCCGCGTCGGCGTCGATGGTCTTCGTCGGCAACATCGACGGCAGCATCGAAACGCTCGTGAAGACGAGCCATCTGCTCGCCCCCTTCCCCGAGGAGATGATCGACTCAGCCTTCTTCGATCGCATGCACGCCTACCTGCCTGGCTGGGAAATTCCGAAGATGCGGCCGGAGTTCTTCACGAACCAATACGGTTTCATCGTCGACTACCTCGCCGAATTTATGCGCGAGATGCGCAAGCGCAGTTTCGCTGACGCGATCGACAAGTACTTCCGCCTCGGCCGCGACTTGAACCAGCGGGACACGATTGCGGTTCGTCGCACTGTGTCGGGCCTGCTCAAGCTGGTGCATCCCAACGAGAAATACGACAAGGAAGACGTCCGCAAGGCTCTGGAGTACGCGCTGCAAGTCCGGCGTCGCGTCAAAGAGCAGCTCAAGAAGATCGGCGGGATGGAGTTCTACGACGTCCACTTCAGTTACCTCGACATCGAGAGCGGCGAGGAGCGATTCATCTCGGTGAACGAGCAGGGTGGCGGTTCCCTCATCCCTGAGAGCCCCGCGAAGCCGGGCGTGCTCTACACGGTCGCACGGGGTTCCGGCGGAATGCTCGGGCTCTACCGACTCGAGCTACAGGTCACAGCGGGGTCGGGAAAGCTGACGTTGTCCGGCTTCGGCTCGAACACGGCGTCGAAGGAATCAGTCAAGGTCGGCTTCGACTTTTTCAAGGCCAACGCGAGCCGTGTGAGCGCTTCGATGAAGCCCGGGGATCACGATTTTCACCTCCACATCGTCGAACTGCACAACACCGGTCCAACGACCTCGTTGACGTTGCCCGCGGTGCTCGCGTTTTCGAGCGCGATGCTTATGAAGCCGATCCTCGGCCAGATGGTTGTGCTCGGCGACATGAGCCTCGGTGGAAGCGTCAAGAAGGCCGAAGACCTTGCGAGCTCGCTCCAGGTCGCCTTCGATGCTGGCGCGAAGCGGGTCTTGATGCCGATGGCAAGCGTCGGGGACATCCCGACCGTGCCCGGTGAGCTATTCGCGAAGTTCCAGACGAGCTTCTATGCGGACGCCGTCGATGCGGCGTTCAAGGCTCTTGGCGTCGCGTGACCTGGCACTCAGCGTTGTCACGCGCAGTTCGGGCTCATCGCGGCCACTACCTGGGGAGCGCACAATGAAAGCGACCGAAGCGAAGCTTCTCGAGTTCCTCAAGAAGTCGCCACAGTTCCTGATCCCGATCTACCAGCGCACCTACAGCTGGACGGAGAAGGAGTGCCGCCAGCTTTGGGATGACGTCCTGCGCGCGGGGCGGCGTGACGACGTGAACGCGCACTTCGTCGGCTCCATCGTCTACGTCGAGAAAGGTCTCTACAACGTCTCGAGTCAATCGCCGTTGCTCGTCATCGACGGGCAACAGCGCCTGACCACGATCTCGGTGCTCATCGAGGCACTTGCGCGAACGCTGGGCAACACCGAACCTCTCGAGGGATTCTCGGCGAAGAAGCTGCGCAACTACTACCTCCTGAACCCGCTCGAGGAGGGCGAGCGTCGCTACAAGCTCGTGCTCTCCCAGACCGACAGGACCTCACTCATCGCGCTCCTCGATCAGGCGCCCGCGCCGAAAGAGGTGTCGGTCCGCATCGACGCGAACTTCAAGCTCTTCACCGAGTGGCTGGAAGGAGCAAAGGATGAGCTACCCGCGGTCTGCAAGGGGCTCGCGAAGCTGGTGGTCGTGGACATCAGTCTGAACCGGGACCACGACAACCCTCAGCTCATCTTCGAGAGCCTCAACTCCACCGGCAAGGAGCTGAGCCAAGCCGATCTCATCCGCAACTTCATCCTCATGGGGCTCGAGCCTCAACTCCAGACCCGGCTCTACGAGCAGTACTGGCGGCCGATGGAGGTCGACTTCGGTCAGGAGGGTTACGCGACGCACTTCGACAGCTTCATGCGCCACTACTTGACGGTAAAGACCGGCGAGATCCCGAACGTCCGCGAGGTCTACGACGCGTTCAAGAGCTACGCGCGCGCGCCCGGCGCAGCAACAGTCGAAGCCATCGTCGCCGACATCCGCGCCTTTGCCCGGTACTACTGCGCCATGGCACTCGCGGGCGCGGAGCCCGATGCGGACCTCAAGGAGGTCTTCCACGACATCCGCGAGCTGAAGGTCGACGTCGCGTTTCCGTTCCTCCTCGACCTCTACAACGACTATTCGAAGCAGAGCCTCGCGAAGGCTGACTTGGTCAAGATCGGGCGCCTCATCGAGAGCTACGTGTTCCGTCGCGCAGTGTGCGCCATCCCGACGAACTCGATGAACAAGACCTTCGCGCAGTTCACGAAGACCGTGAAGAAGGACCGCTACCTCGAAAGTGTGCAGGCCGCGTTCCTGCTTCTCCCCTCGTACCGGCGGTTCCCGAACGACGATGAGTTCAAGCGGGATCTGCGAGCGAAGGATCTCTACAACTTCCGCAGCCGCAGCTACTGGCTCCGGCGGCTCGAGAACCACGACCGTAAAGAGCGAGTCCCGGTCGATGAGTACACGATCGAGCACATCCTTCCGCAGAACCAGAACCTGTCTGACAAGTGGCGCGCCGACCTCGGTGCCGATTGGGCCGCCGTGCAGGAGAAGTACCTGCACACGCTCGGGAACCTCACGCTCACCGGCTACAACTCCGAGCTGAGCGACCGGCCTTTCCTCGAGAAACGCGACATGAAGGGCGGCTTCGCCGACAGCCCGCTCCGCGTGAACCAAGGACTCGGCAAGCTCGACTTCTGGAACGAAGTCACCATCCAGCAGCGCGCGGAAAAATTGGCCGCGACAGCAGCCACGGTGTGGGCGGCTCCCAAGCTCGAGGCGGCGGTCCTCGATGGTTACAAGCCAAAGCCCGTCGCCGCTGTCGGCTACACGATCGACGATCACCCGCAGCTGGCGCCTGGTCCGATGCGGACCCTCTTCGAGGCGTTCAGCAAGGAAGTGCTCGCACTCGATCCGTGCGTCAGGCTGGAGTTCCTGAAGCTGTACGTCGCGTTCAAGGCCGAGACGAACTTCGTGGACGTGATCCCGCAAGCGAAGCGGCTGCTCCTCTCGTTGAACGTGAGCATCGGCGACATCAACGACCCGAAGGGCGCTTGCAGGGACGTCTCAGGGCTCGGACGCTGGGGGAACGGTGACGTCGAGGCGGAGCTCAAGACGCCTGCCGAGTTGCCGTACATCATGGGCCTCGTGCGGCAGGCGCTCGAGAAGCAGCTTGGCGAGGGGAGCGACGGGGAGTGACGAACGCCGGCGATTCGCCGAAGCAAGGCCCGCCGGTTGAGGCACTCGGTGCTCGCGGCATGGTCCGCGCCCACAACCCCATCACGGTGTTCGCCGCACTGGGGCCCAACCCTGCTCCGCTTGCAGAGCTGATCTGGGGCCTCCACCGCCGTGGCCAGGTTGCCGGGGATCTCTTCTTGGTCGTGGACCCGCGAGGGCACGACTACTTGCATAGGGAGCTCTTGGGTTCGCATCTCGTCCTCGACGAGCTCCGGCAGTTGCTCAACATCGATCTTGGTCCGGAGAAGATCCACGAGCGCGTCGTTGAAGGTCCGGCAGGCACGGTCCTCGACGACGAAGACCCCACGCACGCCGAGCTCTACAACGCGGCGACCTGGGAGGTCGCGAGAGAGGCGACCGCGCACGCCGGGGCGCGCCCCGTCGTGTTCGGGCTCGCTGCTGGTCGCCGGCGCACGATGACGGCGATGTCAACGATGGCGTTTCAGCTCCTCGCGCGGGAGCACGACACTTGCGTCGACGTCCGGGTCGACGACAAACGCGCCGAGGGCGGCTCCGGCTTCTACTTCCCTGACCAGCAACAGCAAACGCTGGTCTCAAAAGCCGGAGTCCCGTTCGTCGCCCGTGAGGTCGGCGTTCACCTTGTGGATGTCCACCTTCCCCGACTTCGATCGCTGCTACCGGATGAGGCCTTCGCGACGTACTCGTCCGCGCTCACCGCAGGGCAGAAGGCCGTCGACGCGGCCGTGCCGCCGAAGCTCGTCGTGGACCTCCCTCACGAAGTTGTGCTCATAGATGGCCTTCCCCTGAAGCTCTCTGCTGCGGAGCTGCATTTGGTACGCCACGCTGGCGCTTGCTCGACGTCGAGGCGATGGATGGGTTGCAGGCAATGACATCATGGCGGTGAAGACGGTGGCGGCCGCGTGCGCGAAGGCGTTCGCTTGGCCTGAGCTCGCTGTGAAGAACGCGACCCTTGCGGCGTACATCAAGGGGACGGAGCCGAAGGGCAAGGGAAAGCACGGAAAGGGAGCGACGTCAGAAAAGGAGATCGCCACAGATTCTCAGCAAGCTCCGCTCGGACACGGCGAAGCACGTCAGGTCGTGGTGCGCGAAAGGCCACCCCGCCTGGAGCGCTTGGATCGTCCCGCAGGCCACGCGGCGACACGTCGACGGGCCGCTCGTCCACTTCCAGCGCATTCCGCTCGAGTCGAGCCGCATCGAGGTGCTCGGCCTTCCTGGGCAGTAACCTTACGTTGGCCCTGGGTGCCGCCGCTTCCTGGTTTGCTGACCATCAACAGCAAACAAAGGAAGAACAGATGACCATCAAGACCTCAGACAGCCACCCGCTCTACGCCACGACCATCGACGACTCCCAGCCGGGGCACGTGCTCCTCACCATGGCCCCCGGAAAGCAGTGCGCCGGCGCCTATGCCGGCGGCTTCTGGAAGCGCGATGTGCAGAAGGACCTCGACCAGCTCGTCTCCGCGTACAACGCCGGGATGCTCGTGTGCCTCCTGGAGGACCACGAGCTGAGCTCGCTCAAGATTCCGACGCTCATCGCGGAGGCTAGCAAGCGGAGTATGCGGCCGGCGAACCACGTCTGGACGCGAGCTGCGGCGACTGCCAGCGTGGGCGGGGGCGGCGTGTGAACGGCGTCAACTACCTGTGCCGGGTGGCGACAACTACCTGTGCCGGTCGTTGCCAGGGTAAACGGCCTCCGCGGCGACCGCGCGGCAGCCAAGGTGAGCGCCTTCAGAACCGGTCGCGCGCCCATATCAACCTCCGTCCGTAGCGCCGCCGGAGTTCTCGTCGCCAGCGCTCTTGCCCTTAGCTGCTGCCTTTCGTCGCTCGGCCACCTCGCCGCGGTACGTCTTGACCTCCGCGAACTCCAAGATCACCGAGTGGTGCACGACGCGGTCGATGGCTGCTGCCGTGGTCATCGGGTCCTTGAAGATCCTGTTCCACTCCGAGAACACCAAATTCGAGGTGATCAGCATCGAGCGCCGCTCGTACCTCTCGGCCATCAACGTGAAGAGCACGTCGACCTCGTCGGGGCTCTGCTGGACGTAGCCGATGTCGTCGAGGATAAGGAGCTCGAAGACGTCGAGCGCCCGGAGAGCCCTGCTGAGCTTCAGGTCCCGCTTGGCGGCGAGGAGCTCCTGCACCAACTTGAACGTCGGCGTGAAGAGCACCGAGTGGCCCTGGCTGACGAGCGCGTGCCCGAGTGCCGCAGCGGCATGACTCTTCCCGACGCCGGGCAGGCCGAAGCAGAGCGCGTTGTCACAGCGCTCGAGGAAGGCGCCCTTGGCGAGCTCTTTCACCTTGGCCGCGAGCTGCTTCGGGAACCGCGACAGATTCGAGCGTGTCGAGCGTCTTGCCCGGCGGCAGGCGCGACGCCCGTCGCAACCGGTCGACGCGCCGCTCACGCCGATCGCCGGCCTCAAGCTCGAACAGCTCAAGCACGAGGCCGAGAACGTCGCCGTGACCCGCGTCGACGAAGCGGGGCCCGAGCTGCTCCGCGAGCGTCGGGAGCTTGAAGGTGATGCAGAGCTCGGCCAGGCGTTCGAGCACGTCGGTGGGCTTCTTCGTCGTCATGCCGCACCTCCCGCCAGGAGCGCGTCGTACACGGCGAGGTCCGGCTTGAGCGGCGCCATCTCGGGAATCGACGGCGTCTCCGGTTTCACGCGCGCCTTGACGGCGGCGTAGTCGAAGCGCTTGCCCTCCGCGAGCAACTCCACGAGGGCCGCCTCGACCGTGCACTCCATCGTGCTCGCCGCCAAGTGCAGCACGCGCACGTACTCGATGTCGGCGCGTTCGCCATGCGTCGACGTGAGCGCGTCGTAGGTGCGGCGGAACACCAACGTCGGGAAGAGCTCCTCGCGATAGCGGTAGCGGGCGAACGCGCCGGGTTTCTTCACCAGCGACCAGATGACGTGGCGGTAGTCGATGCGGGCGGTCTTGTCTCCGCGCAGCCGCGGCATCGTCTGCACGAGCCGCCCCCGGTAATAGACCTCGACGACGTCGGCGTACTGCCGCGCTTCTACTTGGTGGCCGATCATCCTCGAAGGCACCGAGTAGATGCGTTTGTTGACGCTGATGGTGCTCCAGCAGCGAACCGCCGGCGTCCACGTCGTGTAGTCCGGCACCCTGGTCGACGGCAGCGGCAGGAGGTGCTCACGCTCCATCGCGAGCCGATCGGCGATCTTGTCGTTGTGCGTCTCGTCGACGACGCTGCGGGCGAACGACAGGTATGCGGCCGCGCTCTCGAAGTCGCGGCTTCCTCGCAACACAAGGGCCTGGGCGAGCGCCGACTTGGTGCGGTTGTGGCGCTGCTCGACGCCGCCGTTCTCGTTCGAGTTGCCGGGCGTGATGCGCGTCGATGTCATGCCCCAGTGGTCGAGGACCGCCTTCCAGCGCTCCGTCAGCTTGCGCCCTCCGCCCTTCAGCTCATGCGTCGCCGCTGACAAGTTGTCCGAGCGCGCGATCGCCGGCCGCGCCCCCAGCGCGCACAGCGCGTCCTGGAAGCCCTTCACCAGCGCCTCGAACGTCTCGCTGAACGCGAGCCCGATCGCCGTCCACGTCGAGAACGACAGCACGAGCTCGAACAGCAGGTGCGGGAACGGCTCCCCCTGGATCGTGACGCCGAGCTCGTTGCAGTTGGTGAAGTCGAGCGCCGCCTCGCGCCCCGGCGGGTGCTCCTGCTGGAAGAACACCTCCTGCTCGGGCCCATAGAGCGCCCGCCACTCCCGGATGCGGCGCTGCAGCGTGCGCACCTGGCCGTCGTCGAACTTCGCCTCGCCTTCCTTTCGCTCCTTGTTGAGCGCGTCGAGGAGCATTGTCGCCTCCAGCACGCGCTCCTTGTCGTCGACGAGGAGCGGCACGACCTTCGACTCCCACACCCCCTCGAATGGATCCTTCCGCGTCCGCCAAGCTCGGGGTCTCTTGCCCTCGGACGGCAACGGGCCCTCTTGCCAGTTGCGCGCCGAGCGCTCGCTCATCGCCGCCGCTGCCGCGGCCGCTTCCTGCGTCTTGCCTTCCATCAGTTTCCGCCTCAACAACCTGACCTGCTCGTCCGTGATGGGCTTCATGGGGCCGCCTCCGCGGCTCCTCAGCAGATCACGGGCTCACGCCGTCAGGGCGGCAAAACCGGCACCGGTAATTGTCGTCGAGCGGCACTGGTAGTTGTCGTTCATCAAGCGGTCCTTGTCCTTCGTCTTCTTGTCTGTGAGCGCGCTCCGCGCGTGCGCGAAGAGCGCCGCGTTCGGCGCGTCGAGGTAGAGGTTGCGGTTCTGCTTGCCCGCGGCGAGCCCGAGCTCTCTCCGAATGATGTCGGCCTCGTGGTAGTGGACGCCGTAGCGGCACACCATCAGCGTCATCGCGAGGACCAGCTCGCCGACGTCCAGACGCGCCGCCGCCACGAGGGCCGCTTCTCGCACGGCGCGCGCTTCGTAGATGCGCTGGTCACGCCGCTCCTGTTCCCGCTTCCACGCGCCGTCGTCGTTCTGGGCTCGACTGTGGGCGGGAGATCCGGGCAGTGGCGCCTCGCGCAGTGGACGCATCACCTTGTGTGCATCCTTGTGGCCGAGGTCCCACAGCGCAGTCGCGAGGTCCGCTTGGGTGATCAGCCGGCGGGCGTGACCGTCCCTGTCGAGCGTGACGCGAATGGAGGGGTGCCCGATGCCGATGACGTCGGCCCATGTCTTGGTCGGCTCTTCGGGTTCTGCTTCGAAGTCGTCCGGGAGCTCAGCGAGCTCGTGGTCTTCGAGGTATGCGCCGGCGCGGAGGTTCCACTGATCGAGCGCCGCCTTGTGCGCGGCCCGCTCGGGGAACACGGCGTCGATGGCGTGCTCGCGCTCAGCGGTCGTCGCGTGGTGCTGCCGCTTGATCGCCCACTCGAGGTGGTGCTCGACGTCGATCCACCCGTCGACGGGTTCGCCGCCGAAGCTCCAGAGCGTCTTCGCCTCTTTCGGGTCGATGACGTCCTGTCCCTTCTCGAAGGCGGCGGCGAGATTCTCTGTCGGCTTGCACGGTAACCTTGCCTTCCCAGCAGCCGGCGTCGAGGCACGCGTCATGCGAGTCGGTGTCGCCGATCTGGAACAGCTGCGCCTGCGCATGCGTGCGCTTCCCGCAGGAGAGGCAAGAGCCCGCTGACGAGACCAGGTCGGCGTCATCGAGCACCCACCGCGCGTGCATCAGCTTCCTCGATCCGAGCAGGATGAAGTGATCGACCTCGCGGTGGCTCAGCACGGCTCCCTCCTCGATGAGGAACTCGTAGCGGGTTCGGATCGCCTTCAGCGCTTGATGCTGCGCCTTCTCGTCGACGCGGGCGAAGAGCAGGGCCGACCGGATCTGGAGGTTGCCGCGGCGTAGGAACTCCTGGACGTCGGCGATGAGCTCGGTGAGCTTGAGGCGCTGGTAGACGTGCGCTTCGGAGCGCCCGACGTCGCCGGCGATCTGGGCAGCGGAGAGGCCGTGCTCGTCGCGCAGCTGCCGGTAGCTCTCGGCCTCCTCCAGCGGCGGGACGTCCGCGCGCTGGCCGTTCTCGACGAGCATGACCTTGAGCGCCGTGGCGTCGTCCATCTCCTTCACCACGACCCGGAACGTGGACACCCCGGCGTTCGTGCACGCGCGGAAGCGCCGGTGCCCCGCGACGAGCTCCAGCGCTCCGGGCTCCGTCGGGTGCGGGCGCGCGAGGCCGGGCACGATCTGTCCCATCTGGGCAATCGACGCCGCGAGTTCTTCGAGCCCATCGAAGGTCTTGCGCGGGTTCCGCGGGTTCTCGCGCAGCACGGCGAGCGGAACGACGCGGTAGTCGGCCTGCGCATCATCTTTGCGCGGCTTGTGCTTGGTCCTCTTCTCGGCTCCGACGCTCGACATCACGGCCTCCTTCGGTTCATGTGCGGAGGGATTCGGGTCCTCCGCTTCAACGGCTGAAGCGGGGACCCGATGAAACGGGCCAGGGTCACGGCCACTCGACGCCGCGGATGCAGCAGCGCAGGACGACGTCTCGCGCGGCGTCGGTGTCGTCGCGGACGGTGCGGCAGGTGTCGCAGCGCTCGATGTTGAAGCTGCCGTCGCTCTCCTCGTTCATCCACAACCAGCCTGGGCAGAAGCACTCCCGCTCGCCCGTCGCCTTCCAGTGCGCCTCGATTGCGCCGTAGTCGTGCGCCCACGACGCGCGGATCTCATGCGCGGCGTCGCAATCGGAGCAGATGGCGTAGGTACGGTCGTTGTCGACGGCGCGCTTGCACAGGAAGCACTTGGCGCGCGGCGGCGCTGTCGAAGTTCGGTCGCGCTCCGATGGCGGGTTCGCCGTCGGGAGACCGAACACCGTTCCGAAGAACTTGCCTCCGCGTGCAGGGCGAAGCCGAGTCTCACGTTTCACCATGACCTCCGGCGGCTCTGTGCCGCGCTGGCGGAGCAGAGAGCCGCCGGCGGTGGCGTAGGACGCGCGGCGATGACGTCCGCTGCAACGTCGACGAGCGCGGCCGCGAAGATAACTCCGTCGTCGGAGTAGAGATCGAAGGCGTCGGCGGCGCGTTTCGCGAGCGACACTGCGAAGACGTAACCAGTGAGTGGGTCCCTCACGTCGGGGAGCACGCGCAGCATAAAGCTCCTCACGAGGGGGCTGCGCGCAAGCTCCTCCACGTCGATGTTGGTCCGGCGTTCCATGGCTTCCTCCGCTCGCGCCGTCGTGGCGCTCACTTGCGGAGCGCCGACGGCGCGGCGGCGACGCCGCGCGGCCCGAATGGGCCGCGCGCGGCCGACGGGAGTCACGCGGCAAGCGGCGTGTGGTCGAGCTGATCGTCGAGGAGCTGGGCATGCATGCGGTAGTAGCTGCGCTCCTCCGCCGCCATCTCCTCGAAGAGCGCGACGACGTTCGGGAGCGGCATCACCTTGAGCGCGTCGCGCATGTAGCGCGCTGTGTCTTCGGCGCGCCAGCCGAAGAGCTCGAGCTCGTCCTTGATGTTCGCGAGCTTATACTTGAGCGCAATCGATTCGCTGTTCGTGGTCGAGGTCTTCATGTTCTGTCTCCTCGAGGGGCGTTGTCCGTTGGGCCCCTCTCGAAGACCCGGTCGAGGGGCCCAGCGGCACAACGAGCGACGACGGCGAGACGGGCGCCGGCGTCGAGGCGACGGGCGTGACGGGCCTCGTCCGCGAGGAGCGCAGCGTCCCGGCGCGACCGTTGCCGCTGACGACCAGGCCGGCCGTCGGCGGCGTGGCCGTCGATGGAGACCAGAGGAGCGCTAGCGCTTCGGCAGTGGCTTAGACGACGATTGAGGGATGGGACGGCGTTCGGACGCGCTCTGGCGCCCTTGACGGAATTTCTGCGACCTCGGGCGTGCTCGGCAGTCGTCGCCCGCGGCGACACTCTCCGACGCGCCAACAGGGCGCAGAAGGAAGAAGGCACATGCCCCGCTCGAAGGACGATGACGATCATCGCGCGAACCAACTGAACCCGAACAACGACGCCTACTGGCAGTCGCGCGGCGAAGACGAGAAGCCAGACGACTGGGAGGAGCGCGTGGAGAGCCAGGAGAGCATCACCAACAACACGAGCAGCGAGAGCTGAGAGAAAGGAGGTCCCGCCGGCGGAGACGCCGGCGGGGTCTTCAATGCCGACCACCTTCATTGCCCCAACGAGCGGCGTGCTGCTCGAGTTCATGAGCGACGCGCTGGACCTCGCCATTCCGCGAAAGGGATGGCGCACGCTGAACAAATTTCTCGATGGCGAGCGCGTGCTCGAGAAGGAGGCCTACGACGTCTTGCGGGTAATCGCCGAGGAGCTCGTGAAGGAGACAGAAATCGTCCGCATTCCGGTGAAGCTCAACGCCGAGGCAGTGCATGGGCTCCTCATCGAGAACTCGCGTTTCTGGGACAGGTTTGTCGGCCAGTCGGACAAGGAGCTGTTGCGACTGCTCGAGAAGCACCCGTACGTGCGTCGTGCGTTTGCGCGGCTGCTGATGGTCGATGTCGCGCTACGCGTCGCGGGCTTTCGGTTCGCAGCCGGGCTCCCGACTGTCGAGGATTTCTACTTCGACAAGAAGCGCGGCGACTTGGTGGTCTCGGCCATCAAGGGCAGAGGCACGCGTGATCAGGTCGCCGGGGCGATCGACGTTCACCCGACGACCCTTGACGAGTGGTGCAGTGACGGGCTGCCGGACAAGGAGAGCATCAAGAAGCTCGCGCGGTTCCTCGCGAGGGAAGAGGAGGCAGGAGAGACGCCGAAGCAGCTCGAGTGGCGGGGGCGACTTCTGCGCCACCGGGCAGCTTGGCGACTCTACGACCTCGTGCGGGACGTGTTCTCATCGTGCGAGGAGGACCAGCGGTTCTTCCAAGACCTCCCCCAGAACGTCGTGTACCTCGTGAACTGCTTCACCAAGTGGTTCGAGGCGACCGCGAACGTCGACGTCCCCGGGGAGGCGAAAGACCCGGAGCGCTTCAAGTGGTTCGTTCTCGGCTACGGGCTCGAAGGACGCAACAAGCCGATGCTCGACGAGCCGCATGGCGAACATGCGACGGTCACGAGGCGAGGCGTCGCCAAGTACCTCGACGATGAGCATCTCCGCGAGGCGTTGATGGCGGATGACATTGTGTACACGCAGAGCCACGCGGAGGCGCTTGCTGGCACTCTGGAGATGTTGCGGATGCACCGAGCCGTTGGCTTTCCAATCGCTCTGCTCGAGGTGATGTTCGGCTTTCATCAGGAGGCGGTCTGGGACGGGACCGGTGGCCTCGTTCCGGTCGGGACGCCGCCGGGAGAGCCGCGCCTCGCGATGTTGCTCGCCGACGCCCACGGGAAGAGAACGAACGGCGACGTCGAGGGTGCGCGCGCGCTGTACGAGTCGGCAGCGAAGGAGTTCCCTGAAAGCGGAGTCGCTCGCTTGCGGCTCGCAGCGCACCTTGGCGAGACTGGCCACATCGATGAGGCGCTGCGGCAGTGCAGCGAAGCCGTGGCGCTCGTGCCCGGGTACGTCGTCGCGCGCGAAGAGCTCGGGGCGCTTCTGTTACAAGCGGAGCGTCCACTTGAAGCGCGGGCGGTCCTCCTGGCGGCGCTCGACCTCGTTGGCGGCGAAGCGACCGCGTCGGCGGAGCACCTCTATCAGCTTGGCGTGGCGCACTTGATGATTGACGAAGACGCGAATGCGAAGGAGGCGGATCGTGTTCTCTCGCTCGCGGTGGAGCGCGCCCCGCGCGACAGCATGTTGCTCGCGGCGGCGGCGACCGCCGCCGCTCTCGCTGGCGATCGATGGCGAGGAATCGATAGCCAGCGAGAGGCCACGTTTCGTGGACTGAAGATCGAGCTGCCAAGGCGAAAGCGCTGATGGACGTGATCCCACAGCGGTTTCGCTGGCGACCCATTCCACGCTGTTCAGGCGGCAGCGTTGCGCTTGCGGACCACGGTGCGCGCGGTCGCGGCCGGTGCAGAGGCCGGGTTGTCCGCGGGCGACGGGTCGGTACGGGGCGGGGCATCGCGTCGGGGGCGCATCTGGAATCGCGCCTTCGGCCCCTCTCGCACGCCGTCATCGACGATGAGGCTCAGCGAGGCGTCCTTGTTCGTGAAGCCGACGCCGACCCGCTTCCACTCGTTCGGCGCGCCGTTGACCTCCGCAACCAGGAAGAGCTCGTGCGTGGGGAACCTCTTCGGGTCGGCGCCCTCGTTCAGCGGGCGCTTGTCGCGGTCGATGCGGCGGAGCTGGAGCCGCTTCGGCTCGGGGAGCCCAGGTTGGTAGAGCAGCACCGAGTGGCTGCCGTCGCGGTTCTCGAACGCGGCACCCACCCGGTTCCAGAACGCCTTCTGTCCCTCACGTTGCTGCACATCGAACAGCTCGTGCGTAGGCAGCTTCTTGATCGTCATCGCTGTGGTCGTCGTCATCGGCTTCTCCTGCGGGACGTGTCTCGTCGTCCCTTCGCCGCAGAGAGGGGCGACGAGAACACGCTCACAGGTGCCGAAGGCGAGGTCGTAGGGAGCAGGTGCAGTGGCGGTCACCGGGCGGCTACTTGCGGCGTGCCTTCCACTTTCGCACCGCAAGGTTCGTCCGCCCGAAGCGCTCGAGTGCGTTCTTGGCCATGTCGGGCCTGAACCTGGACGACGCGGAGAGGTGCACTCCGTTCCGGAGTTTCCTGAGAATCGGTCAGCTCACGCGTCAGCGCACCGCTGAGGAGTTTTTCCTCCGACGCGACCGCGATCAACCACGCGAATGAGATTCGGTTCTTGACGAAGTCGTCGCGGGGCTTGGCGGACCACGCGATCTTCCTTTGAAGTCTCTTGTAGTCTGCAAACTGCCACATCTGACCGGTGAGATGCCCGTTGGCGATTCCCCAGGAGATCGCCTCGCCGAGCAGCCCCTCGGTCGCTGCCGCGTAGTCGATGACTTGGGTCCGAATGTGGGCGGCGCGTTCTTGGGGTTCCGCAAGCGCCGCGAGGCCGAGCTTGTACATCCATCGTGCACCATAGACGCACTCCGCGAGGACCCGCCGAAACTCGATGTCTATGATGTGGTCGAGGTCCTTCATCGTCTCATCGACGCTCGCGATGTCCTTGCGCGCAAACGCGCGGAGTCCGTCGACGAAGATCTGGCCAAACTGTTCCTGGATCATGCGGTCCGACATTGCGCCCCCTGGATTCATCGCAGCTGCGACCTTCGGATGCTGTGGTCGAATCTTGATGATCGTTCTTGTTCTTGCAGGATAGCCAGCGACCTCCGGCCGCCCGTCGCGAAGCGACACACGGCTCTGCCGTGTGCGGCCGGCGATGGCGAGGACGCTGTTGCGGACTTGCCTCGCGTGCCGGCCCGTCGCGTCAGCGACACCCGAAGGGTGCCGGCAGACGAAACCCCTTGTTGGGGGTGAGTCTGGAGGTCGCTGGCACCACGTCAGTACGTGTCACATGCTTTGGATGCGGTGGTTTAGCTCCTCGGAAAGTGTCGCATGTGCCTCCCCATTGTTCTGACAGCAATTGACACCAATTGACGGGACGCTGGCGTCCGCCTCGATCGCCGTCGTCGATGGCCGGAAACGAGAAAAGGCGGCGCCCGATGGGTGCGCCGCCTCTTCTTCCGCGTTCACGATGCAGCGGAGCGCTCGCTACGGAGCGATCAGCAGGGTCTTGAACCCGAAGCCGGCGAGCGCGCGGGTGAGCTGCGCGGCGAGCTCGCCGCGCCCGGCGGTGGACAGCCTGCCGGCCTGGCGGAGGTCGACGACGCACCTGTCGGCGGTGACGACGACGGGTGGTTGCTCGCTTCGCGCCTCGTCGTTGCCGATGCTGCCGCGCGGGCGCGGGTCCTTCGCGCGGGCGATCTCCTCGCGGAGCCGGCGCTTGCTCCACCCCTCGGCCGCGCACGCGAAGGCGAGGCGCTTCGTCGTCTTCTCGGCCTGCGGCTTGAACTGCTCGCCGCCGAGCTCCTCGAGCTGGAGCGCGTCGCTCTCCCGCATCACGTTGTAGAGCGCGAGCAGCTCCGTGAGGTCGGTGAACTGGAGGCCGGGGTACTTGTGCACCTCGATCACGGGCTTCTTCGTCTTCGCATCGAGGACGACCTCTCCGGCGTCGTCAACCTTCTTGCGCGGCACCTTCACCTCCCTCGCGTAGTCGCGGAACCACTCCGGAGAATTGGCGAGCTGGAGGTAGCGGTTGAGGTTGCGCTTGGTCCAGCCGAGGCTCTCCGCGAGCTGCGCCGCCTTCACGCCCGAGGAAACCGCGCGCGCCACCGCATCGGCGATCTCGGCCGCGCTCAGGTCGCTGCGGTTGAGGTTCTCGGCGAGCTGGAGCACGGGGACGGCCGCGTCGTCGACGTCCACCGCGACAGCAGCGACGCGCGCGAAGCGTTTGTCCTTGGGGTGCTCCTGCGCGAGCTCGCTGAGCGCCTGGAAGCGGCGATGCCCGCCGATAATCTCGTAGACGTCGCCGCGCGGGCGCACGACAATCGGCTGCAAGAGACCGTTCGCCAGGATGCTCTTCTTGAGCTCGTCGAAGGGCTCCCTCTCGAGGTTCAGCCGCGGGTTCGTCTCCGAGGGTGCGACCTGCTCGAAGGGAAGGTGCAAGAGCTCACGGGGCAGCTCGGGGATGGTCGTCTTGCTCGTCGTCTGCTCTTCAATCATGCATTGCCTCCAGGTTCTTCAGGAACGCGAGGTGTTCACGCCTCGCGAGGGGACCGAGCACCAGCTTCGGCATCGGGAGCACGGCCAAGGGATCGACGGGGATGCCGGCGAGGTGGAGCTCGTAGTGGAGATGAGGGCCGGTCGACCGGCCCGTGTTGCCGCTGTCGGCGATGTGCTGACCCTGCTCGACGATGCTCCCGACGTGAAGCGCTTCGTCGCTGCGGTCGAGGTGGAGATAGAACGACTCGTAGCCGTCGGCGTGCGCGAGCTTGATGAAGTTGCCCGACTCCTTCGAGGAGCCGATGGCGGCGACGCGTCCGCGACCGACGGCGACAACGGACGTTCCGCGCGGCACGCCGTAGTCGATGCCGTGGTGGGTGTCGGCCTTGCCGTTGAACGCGTCGAAGCGGTCGCCGAAGCGTGAGGTGATGCGGCGCAAGCGCACTGGACGCGCGAGGAGGGTGCCGGTCATGAGCCGCCCATCGGCATCGTAGAAGCCGCGCGGTGCGCGTGTTCCGGCGTAGAGCGCGGCGAAGATCGACCGGTCCGCACCGAGCTCGAGCTTCGCGGCGACGAGCGTCTCATCGCGTATCCAGAGCGAGAGCCGCCGCCCGACTCGCGCATGGGCGAAGAGGTCGATGCGCCCCACGAAGGCGTCGTCGATTGCGTCGGCGAGCGTCGTCGACTCGACGCCAGCACGGCGGAGCGCACCGTCGATGCCGTCGCCCGCGAGGACGAAGTCGCGGCGTGAGACGCCGGCGTCCCGCGAGTCGCGGCGCGAGACGCCGGCGTCCCGCACCTCCTCCGCCTGGTGCAACACGCCGGGCACCCACGCCACGAGAGGGTCGGGGGCGTGCGGCACGGAGTGCTCAGGAAGGTGCGCGCTCGCCGCACGCACATCGTCACGACACGCCGCGAGGAGGACGGCGGTCGCGATGGCGAGGAGGTTCTTCCTCGCCTTCGACGTGCGGCGGCGAGCGCGCGGAGCGTTCACGCCAGATCTCGCGCGAGCTCGTCGGAGACGTTCTGCCACTGCGCGCGCTTCGGATCGGCGAGGCACTCGAGCTCCTCGCGCGCGTGCGCCAGCACGAGCGCCTCGCGCTGGTTCGGCGCGGACGGCGCCACCGCCACGCGCACGCTCGCCTCGATGGCGTCCTTGCGCAGGTCGGCGAGGCCCGTCTCGAGCGGCGGGTAGCGTTCGAGGCGGGAGCGGCCCTCGGCCTCGATCTCCTTCATCTGCTCGCGCGGCATGTCCCAGAGATCGCGCAGCAACGCACGATGCTCGGGCGCCTTCGCGATGACGGCGAGCGTGAGCATGTGGACGGTGTTGCGCTCGCTCTTGTCCGTCTGAAACTCGCGCACGGCGGTAGGGAGCGCCTCCCGCGCCGAGCGCTGCGAGTGGTGGCCTTCGACGAGGAGCTCGCGCGCGGAGCCCTCGATCGCTCCGCGGAGCGGCGACGACAGGCCCCGCACCGTCGCGAGGGTGGTGTCCATCTGCTGCTCGATGGTCGGGCGCTCGCGTTCGAGCAAGCTCTGCTGCCGCGGCTGCTGCTGGGCAGCCGGATCGTTCTTCATCACCTCCTTCCTGCTCTCCCCGGCGCGCTCGGCGCCGTGGGGAGGATGCTTGGCGCTGAAGACGTCGATGCGCTGCTTGAGCTCGCCGATGCTCTGCACCGGCTGCTTGTCCCGAAGCGCAGAGAAGACGACGGCGTACGCGATGTGGGTACGCTCGCGCTCGGCGTGGTTGCCGCGGCTCGCCTTGAACTCCTCGATGTCCTTCTTGGTGAAGCGCTCCCACGAGCCCATCACGTGCTGCGCGTCGAGCGGGTAGCGCTTGATCTTGTCGGCCATCGCGAGCGCGCCCACGCGCAGGTCGCCGTTCACGCCCTTCTCCTCGACCTCCTTGATGAAGCGGTACTGGATCTTCCCGACGCGGGCGCGCCCGGTGGGCTGCTCCCGCCCGGTCGGCCGCTCGCGCTTGCCGCTCCCTTCGCGGGCCTGGGCTCGCGGGGGCTGGCTGCGCTCGCGCTGCTGCTGCTGTTCTGTTTCTCGGGCGTCGGCTCGGCTTCGGTTTCGCATGGTGCGACCTCCTGACGGGACAAGTCGCGGCGGGCGCGGATCGCGCTCGCGGTTTCGTCGTGCGCGAATTCACAGGGATCGCGAGCGCCGGCTACCGCGGCTGCGACTCGTCCGAGATGCACGACTCCGACGGCACCCCCGACCCGTCCCACGCCTCGCGTCTCCTCAGCGGCGAACTGCCGTCAGGGAACGTCACGCGCCTTCTCCGCGTGTTCGCGCGCGCCTCGCTCGATCCCGCGTCGCTGGTGACGCGCAACGAGGCGATCGCCGCGCTGCCGTTCCGCACCGGCGGGGACGTCTGGCTCGACGAGCACGTGAAGCCGGCGGTGAAGGTCGGCGACGAGGCGCTCTACCGGTGGGGCGACGTCACGGCCGCGCTCGCGCCGAAGGCGAGGGTCGCGCAGCTCCCGATCGATGGGCGCTTCATGACCTGCGACGAAGCGGCCGCCTACCTCGGCTACCGCTCCACCAACGCGCTGCGCATGGCGGTGTCGCGCAAACAGATCACGCCCACAGCTCGTCGAGGAAGGACGCTGCTTTTCACGCGCGCCGATCTTGACCGACAGCTTCTCGTCGGTACGATCGATGTGCTGCGGCCTCGTCCTTCATCGTTGCTCGACGACAAGGAGAGCGACGATGAGACGCGGAAACAAAGGGATCCATCCGGGAATTCGCCCGGATGGGAAGAACGGGTTCGTAGTGCGGATCACGCTCCGCAACGAGGAGAACGTCCAGAAGGAGAGAGAGACGAGGGTGATCGGCACCCTGACGGAAGCGATTCGCGTGCGGGAGGATCTCCGGGAGGAGCTGCTGCGCGAGTTCGCGGACGAGGCCAAGCTGAGGGAGCTGGGTCTCGAGAGAGCCAACGCGAGGAAAGAGATCCTTACGGCCTACGCGAAGCGGTGGCTCGAACACGTAGAGAAGAGCGGCAGGAACCGGAAACATGTCGTCGACCAGCACGCAGACATGCTCGAACGCTTCATCCTCCCGAGACTCGGGCGGATGGAGGTCGGCCAGATCACGAGGAGAGACATCGTGATGTGGATGGAGGGCCTCGGCGATCTGAAGAGCAGGAGCGGTGAGCAGTACGCGAAGCAGACCCTCGCGGGTGTGTGGGCGACGCTGCGGTGCATGCTCAAAGACGCGCTCGTCCTGTGCAACTTGAAGCAGGACGTGACGGCGGGTGTTCGGTTCCGCGTGCGAGGGAAGGAAGCGACGGAGAAGGATGTGCTGACGCGAGACGAGCTCGGTCGCCTCCTCGACGAGACCCATGCAGAGGCCCCGGACATGCGCGCCATGATCTGGGTCGGGTTCACGACGGGGATGCGGTTTGGCGAGCTGAGCGCGCTTCAGTGGAGCGACATCGACTTCGAGGGTGGGCTCATCCACGTTCGCAAGTCGCAGGTGAAGGGGAACGTCGGTCCGACCAAGACGCGTTCCCGCCGCACCGTGCCGCTCCATCCCGTCGTCGCGGAGATCCTGCACGCGCACGCGAGCTGGCAGCAGGAGAAGAGGATCCTCGGACGCGAGTCCGGGTTTCTGTTCCTGCCGACGAGGACGCGGACCACCGGTGACGACGACGGCGTCGTCTCCGATGCTGTGCGGCTTCGGTACTCGAACGTGTTGTCAAAGCCGCTCGCGCGCTGCGCTGAACGGGCGAAGGTGAACAAGCACGTCACGCCGCACACGATGCGGCGGACGTTCAACAACCTCGCGCGCCAGGCAGCCGGAGAGATCGTGGCGAGGTCGATGACGGGCCACACGACGACGGCGATGACCGAGCACTACTCGCACGTGACGCTGGAAGAGAAGAACCGTGCGCTGACGGTTGCGCTCGGTTTGTTGGGGACAAACCCTGTGGTGACGACGTCTGCTGGGGTGCACCCCAGCAAAATGGTGCAATTCACCCCAGCAAGACGAAAAAGACGAGGCTTGTAAGTAGGCGAAAGTTAAGTGGTCGGGGCGACACGATTCGAACGTGCGACTTCCAGTTCCCAAAACTGGCGCTCTACCAAGCTGAGCTACGCCCCGGCGTCTTCGTTGTCCCATGTGGCGCTGCCGTCGACAAGTCGCTCAACCGGGTTCATCTGGGATGTCGTCGCCGCGCTCGGCGTGACCGAGCGACCCGTCGAGTCGGGGCCGGTGTCCTTGGGGGGTCGAGGTCGTCCCCGTCGTCGGCTTCGTGCGCCCACGTCGTCGGTCGGTGCGGCCCTCACGCCGGGAGCGCACCCCTGAGGCCGCCCGCGGCGCGCGTGCGGTCGCGCCGACCACGGGACCCACCCCGGCGGCCGGGGACCCGTGTGTCGTCCGGGAGCGCGCGCCGCAGGACGGCGGTGGACGCTCCCGGAGGCGCCACCCGCACGGGCGGCGGTCGGGGCTTACCCGGAGCGCCTCAAGTGCGGGTGGCGCGGAGGGAGCGGGAGCCGCCGGACAAGGCGGGCGCGGACCGTTCAGGCGAGGGCGACGTCGAGCCCGCGGGTGTTTGGTGGAGGAGCGCTGCCGGCCGGGACGGCGGCGAGGGCTCCCCGCCGGGGCCCCTTCCGCAGGCGCCCGCGCGGCTGTGCTCGATGCGAAAAGGGGAGCGCCGAGGACCGGGGCCCCAAGGGGAGCCCCTCGTCGCCGGCCCAGGCGGCGCGGTCCATCCCATTCGGGTACCCGTGCTAGAAGCCAGGGTCATGACGGGCGAGCTCTCGCCAAGCCCGGCCCGCCTGGCCAGACGGGCCCACATCCTCGAGGCCGCGCGGGCGCTGGTGGGCGCGCGCGCGCCCGAGGGCTTCGACCCCGTGCGCTCTCCGCTGTGCGCCATCGACGTCGTCATGGTCGCCGGCAGCCCCTGGCTCAAGGACGGGCTCGAGCGCGACTTCACCAAGGACGAGTCGGGCTACCGAAAGATAGGCGGCGGCGCGAACACCCCCGCCCAGGCCTACTTCTTTCGCTCGTCGTCGAACCTCGTGCACTACCTCAAGCGAGCCGGCTTCTACGTGCCGCGAGGCAGCCGGCCGGAGCCCGCCCCCGGCATGGCCTGCTTCCTCGACTGGGACGACCGCGGCAGGTTCAACTTCACGCCGGACCGCGCCGGCATCGTCATCGACGTCAAGGACGGCCACGTCACGCGCATCGTGGTCCCCCGCGCCGACGACGGCGGCCTCGTCGTCAAGTCCATCGACGTCCACCGCGGCGACCCGCAGGACCGCGCGCTCATCGGCTACAGCGACCTGCCGTGAGCCCCCGCCCTACGAAGCGGGCCCCGCCGTACGAAGCGGGGGACGAGCCCCCGCCCTACTTGCACTTGGACTTGAGGAAGCTGAGCAGGCGCTGCTCGAGCTCCTCGGGCACCTGCTTCAAGAGCATGCGGCGCGCGGCCTCGGGGGCGAACTTGTACTGGCGCAGGAATGCGATGCAGGGCGCGCACTGCGACATGTGCGATTCCACCGCGACCTTGAGCGAAGAAGGCAACTGCTCGTCGACGTAGTCCCCGAGGAGGTCCGCCACGCGGCGGCAGTCGACGTGGCCGGCGTGCTCCGCCGCCGCGGGCGAACCGCATTCCGGCTGGGCGTCGTCGTCGTCGCGCTGCGTCATCCGTCAAACCTCAGCCGGCGGCTTGCCGCGCAGCTTCTCGTCGAGGAGCTGGCGGAGCTGCAAGCGGATCCGGTGCAGGCGGCTCTTCACCGCAGGCACCGTGGTGTGGAACAGATGCGCGAGATCGTCGTGCGATGCATTGTCGATCGCTCGCATCAGCAGAAGGGCCCGATCTTCGTCCGGCAGCAGATCCAGGGACTCCTCGAGGGCGTTTTGCACCTCGCGGTCCTGCAGCGCTTCGTCCGGACGGCGGGCCCAGAGCGAAAGGGCGTCGAAAGGGGAGGTGCCGTCGGTCTCCATCTTGGGCTCGAGCTCGAGGATGCCACCTTGCGGCTCCGGCTTCTTCTTTCGGAGCTTCATCAGCGCATGGTTGGAGGCGACACGGAAGATCCACGTCGAGAACTTGGCGTCACCGCGGAAGCCGTCGAGGTGCTGGAAGGCGGACAGGAAGGTGTCCTGCACCACCTCCTCGGCCTCGGCGGAGTTCTTGGTGAGGCCCAACGCGAGCGCGTAGACCTTGCCCTGATGCTTCTTCACCAACGCTTCGAAGGAGGCGTAGTCACCTTCACGCGCCTTGGCCACGAGCACGTCGTCGGAGGGGAGCTCGGCCGCCACGGCGCCCGACATACCTTGAACCGACGGCGTTGTCCCAGGAATCATCACTGCACGAAGAAGATCACCGCCACGCCGACAGCGAGGCCGATGACGGCGAGGATGGCCAGCACGATCAGCAGGATCTCGGCGGCGCCCAACGACCGCGGCGGGGCCTCGTCGTAGTCGTCGTCGAACGCCTCGGGCTCGGGGCCCTCGTCGTCGTCGTCGTACGCGACCGTCCCCATCGCACGACCGCCGGTGCCGGGGGCCGTGGCCGCCGAGGGCCCCGGTCCAATCTCGCGCGGCTCCTCCTGCTCCTCCGGCTCCACGTCGCCGTCGCCGGAGGCTTCGGCCTCTTCGCCGTCCTCCTCGGGGTTGCCCTCGGGCAAAGACGTCGACTCCGCCGACGTCGGCTGATCCTGGAACGCCGGGATGTCGTCGAGCTTGCCGAGGAACTTGGCCGAGGGATCGATGAAGGTGAGCTTCATGGCCCCAAGCATGATCTCGTCGGCGTCGCGCAGCGCGACCGGCTTGGTGATCCTGCGGTCGTTCACGACCACGCCGTTCTTGCTGCCGGCGTCCTCGACGGTGATCTCGTTCCAGTCGCGCCGGATGATGGCGTGGCGGCGGGAGACGTTGGCGTCGTTGATCTGGAAGTCGCAGTCGGTGCCGCGCCCGACCGTGGCCTCGGCGACGTCGGGGCCTATGGAGAGCTTCTTGCCCTCCTCGGGCCCGTTCATCACCCGCAAGTAGGGCATCTGGCTCGCGTCGTTGCCGATCTGGGCGAGCACCTCCTCGACCATCTTGCGCGCCAACGCCTCGGTCTTCTCGACGGAGTAGTCCTGGCTGCGCTGCTTCTCCGCGTGGAACGTGATCTTGAAGTGCACGAGCTCGATGACGTCGCCGTCGCGCATGAGCTTCTTGCCGCCCTGGCCGAGCACCTTGCCGTTGTGCTTGGTGCCGTGCGTGGACTTCGAGATCCTCGAGGTACCACTCGCGGTTGTCGCTCATCAAAATGCAGTGGGCGCGGCTCACCGTCGACAGCGGCACCTGGATGTCGTTTTGCGCGTCGCGGCCGACCGAGATGCGGTCCTGGTCGAATTCATATTCGAACTCCCTGGGGTCCTTCCCAGGGATGGACATCACCACCTGCAGCTTCACCGGCGGCATACGACGATCGGACCTCGAGAAACGGGATAGCCTATCGGGACCCGTTTGAGGAAGCCGTGACGCTGGTCGCTCCGTCCGTCGGACGCACGAGGCCCTCGGCCCGGGGGCCGGCGGCGCCTACTGCACCTCGAGCGCCTGCACGATGGCCTTGCAGTCGGCCACCTCGCTCTGGTCCTTGGTCTCGCCGGCGCACTCGATGAGGCCGCGGCAATTCTGCAGCGCCAGGTCCTTGTTGAGCACGCTCTTGTAGTGCTTGGCGAGCTGGTAGTGGGCCAGGCAGATGGTGTCGTCGAGCTTGAGCGCGTTTTCGCACTCGGTCACCGCCTGATCGACGAGCCCCTTGTCGAACAGCGCCAGGCAGAACCCGTAGTGGCCCTGGCCGTAGCCGGGGTTTTCGACGAGCTGGTCCATGTACTTCTTGAGCGCCTCCGACTTCATGGCGCTGCCGGCGTAGGCGCGCGGGAGCTCGCTCGAGCAGATGGGGTTGTTCTTGTTGGCGGCGAGGCACTGCACGAACTGGAAGAGGGCCTCGTCGTAGCGCCCGACCGCGAGCAGCAAGTGCGCGAGGTTGGCGCGGCAGTCGTCGCGGGAGCCGTCGAGGTCGAGGCCGCGGACGTAATACTTCTCGGCGTCGTCGATGAAGGCGCGCCGATCGTTCTCCGTCTTGGCCACCTTCTCCGCGCGGTAGCTCATGATGACGCCCATGTCGCAGTACGACTTGGCGTGGTTGGGGAACAGCTCGAACATCTTGCGGTACTCGGTCTCCGCCTGCTTGTACGGCTCGGTGGGATCCTTGCCGTCGGCGACGTCCTGCTGCCCGACGCGCAGGTAGCTGAGCGCGAGGTTGTAACGGCCGTCCTGGAAGCGCGGATCGATCTCCACCGCGCCGGCGAAGTAGCGGGCGGCCTCCGCGTAGTGCCCGGCCTCGAACTCGAGGACGCCCATGTTGTTGCGCGGCTGCGCGGCGTCGTTGTTCTCGCGGATGGCGCGGATGTAGTACTTCTTCGCGGTCTCGACGTCGTGGCGCGCGTACCAGATGAGCCCGAACGCATTCAGGCACTCCGAGTTGCGCTCGTTGTACTCGAGGCAGAGCTGGCAGCGCGTCTCCGCCCGGTCGTAGTCCTGCGCTTCGATGTCCTTCACGCAGGCCTGCTCCTGAAGCACTTCCTGTTGGCTCTTGGCCGCGGTGTCGCCGCAGAGGGCACCGCCGAGGGCGGGGACGACGAGCAGCACCAGCAGCGGGATGTGTCGGACATTCATGGCGGCGAAGTTACCCCTGGTGGTCGGCCGTCGTCGACGGCGCCGACCCCCGCAGTATCGGGGTGCCCGCGTCCGCCGTTCCGTCTATCGTCTCCGCATGCGCACGCTCACCTTCGCCGCCCTCTGCTCCGCCTTCCTCTTCACGTCGGCCGGGTGCAAGCCGGCGGGGCCGGCGTTGCCGGCGGCAGGGCCGAACGCCGTGGAGATGGAGGTGACGTCCAAGCCCGAGGGCGCCACCGTCGTCGTCGACGGCTCCGCGCTCGGCAAGACCCCGGTGAAGGTGAAGCTCAACCCCGGGCCGCACCGCGCGCGCGCCTCGATGAGCGGCTACTACCCGCCGCCGGAGGCGCGCTTCCAGGTCGGCGCGGGCGAGCCGACGACGATCACGATCCCGCTCATGGCCTCTCATTGATCGCAGACGTCGCCGTCCCCGTCGCAGGCATCGACGACGCGCTCAGCTACCTCGTCCCCGCCGCGCTCTCCGCTCGCGTCCGCCGCGGGGCGCGGGTGTTGGTCCCCGTGGGGGCGCGACGCCTCGTGGGCCTCGTCATCGCCGTGCGCGACGTCGCCGCGAGGGCCACCAAGCCGCTCCTCGAGGTCCTCGACGACGAGCCGGTGGTCGACGCGAAGCAGCTCGCGTTGATGCGCTTCGTGTCGACCTACTACGCCGCCGAGATCGGCCTGTGCGCGCGCCTGGTGATGCCGCCGGGCACGGAGACCGCCGTCGAGCGGCGCTTTCAGCTCACCGAGCAAGGGGAGCGCGCGCGCGTCCTCTCCGGCGACCTCAACCGCCACGACATCGCTTTGCTCGAGGCGTTCGGCGCCGGGGAGCGCAAGCGCGAGCGCGCGTTCACGCGACCGCAGCGCGAGCGCCTGCACAAGCTCGTCGCCCGCGGTCTCGTCGAGCAGGTCGCCGACGAGAAGGCGGCGAGCGCCGTGCGCTTCGACGAGCGCCTCGTCGCCGTCGACAGAGGCGCCGACGGCGCGCTGCCGAAAGGGGCGCCCGCGCTCGCCGCCTTCGACGCCTGGCTGCGCGCCGCGGGGCCGTCGACGATGGCGCAGGCGCAGGCGGCGCACGCGAACGCCCGCGGCAAGGCCAAGCGCCTCGAGGCCCTCGGGCGCCTGCGCATCGAGCGCACCATCGCCGCCGGACAGGCGCACGCCGGCGTCGCCGCCAAGGCGCCGGCGTCCACGCTCACCGACGCGCAGCGCGTCGCCGTCGCTCGCATCACCGCGGCGCTCGACGACGCGCCGCCGTCGAGGACCGCCGACGACGGGCCCGCCGCGCCGGCGCCCACGGGCCCGCCGCCGTCCTTGTCGGCGGCGACGAGAGAGCCTGCGGCGTTCCTCCTCGAGGGCGTCACGGGCTCGGGCAAGACCGAGGTCTACCTCCGCGCGCTCGGCGCCTGCCTCGCCAAGGGCCGCGGCGCGGTGCTCATCGTCCCCGAGATCGGCCTCACCCCGCAGCTCGTCGGCCGCGTCCAGGCCGCCCTCGAGGGCCCGCCGTCGCTCGTCGTGTTGCACTCCGGGGTCTCCCTCGCCGAGCGCCGCGACGCCCACGCGCGCCTGCGCGCCGGCACCGCCCGCGTCGTCGTCGGCGCGCGCTCGGCGCTGTTCGCCCCGGTGCAGGACCTCGGCCTCGTCGTCGTCGACGAGGAGCACGACGCGAGCCTCAAGCAGGACGAGGCGCCGCGCTACCACGCCCGCGACGTCGCCCTGTGGCGCGCGAAGAACGAGGGCGCCGTCTGCGTGCTCGGCTCCGCCACGCCTTCGTTGGAGAGCCGTCACAACGCCATGCGCAAAAAGCTCGAGCTCCTCGAGCTCCCGGCGCGGGTCGGCGGCGGCGGCGCCCTCCCGGTCGTCGAGGTCGTCGACCTCCGCGCGCGCGCGGGCGTCGCCGAGGCCAACAAGCGCGACCGCATGAACGCGGACGAGGGGCCCGGCGTCGTCCTGTCGGCGCCGCTCGTCGAGGCCATGGGCGAGGCCCTCGGCGACGGCGATCAGGTGCTCCTCTTTCTGAACAAGCGCGGCTACGCGTCCGCCGTCCTGTGCGAGATGTGCGGCCACATCGAGACCTGCCCGAACTGCTCGGTGACCCTGACGCTGCACCGCCGCAGGAACGTCCTCGTCTGCCACCAGTGCGACCACGAGCACCTCGTGCCCGCCACCTGCACCGACTGCGGCAACGACGCGCTGCTCCGCCTCGGCCTCGGCACCGAGCGGCTCGAGGGCGAGGTGCGCGCGCGCTTCCCCGACGCCCGCGTCGCCCGCCTCGACCGCGACAGCACCCGCAGGCGCGGCGCCCTCGAGGAGGTGCTCGCCGCCGTCCATGGCCGCACCGTCGACATCGTCGTCGGCACCCAGATGATCGCCAAGGGCCACGACTTCCCCGGCGTGCGCCTGGTCGGCGTCGTGCTCGCCGACATCGCCCTCGCCATGCCCGACTTTCGCGCCGCGGAGCGCGCGTTCGCGCTGCTGGCCCAGGTCGCCGGCCGCGCCGGCCGCGGCGACAAGCGCGGCCGCGTCGTCGTGCAGACCTACAAGCCGGAGGCGCCCGCGGTGGCGTTCGCGGTCACCCACGACGTCAAGGGCTTCGCCGCGCAGGAGCTCGCCGAGCGCGAGCTGCACCGCTACCCGCCGTTTTCGCGCGCGGTGCTGTTTCGCGTGGAGCACGAGGACGCGTCGGCGACCGCGCGGCTCGCGTCCGACGTGCAGGCGCGGGTGTCGGCGGCGGCGGCGGCGCTGCCGAAGGGATCGTGGAGCGCCCTGGGGCCCGCGCCCTGCGCGCTCGAGCGCCTCCAGGGGCGCACCCGCTGGCAGGTCTTCGTGCGCACGCAGAGCGCGGCCCACCGGGCCGGGCTCATCGAGGCCGTCCGGCGCGACGAGGGGCTCGCCCGCGATCTGAGGCGCCAGCGGGCGCGGCTCGTCATCGACGTGGATCCGGTGCACCTGCTGTAGGCCGGTCTCCGGAAAAGGCAAGCGCGACCCAGGCGGCGTCGCCCGCGGTGGAGAATTTGCTCCGGCCGGTGGGGCGCGGAATCCTCCCCGCGAACCATGGCAACCCGCGTCCTCGTCGTGACGACCCGCACGGCCTTTGCCGAGGCCTTGTCCGTCGCGTTGCGCGCGAGCGACCTCGACTACGTCGGCGCCCGCGGCGGCGATGACGCCGTCGCCTCCTTGCGCGACGACGGCGTGCCGAGCGCCGTGGTGGTCGACCTCGTCACCACGCCCGAAGAGGCTTCGGGCCTGTGCGACGCCGTGCGCGCCTACGACGAGGGCGCGCAAGTGCCGGTGATCTTCTGCGGCACCGGCGCGCAGGACATCAAGTCCACCACCGACGCGCTGATCGTCGGCGGCGACGGCTACTTCCAGATGCCCATCGAGGCCGCCAAGGTCGTGGCCAAGATCGCGACCTACGTGGGCTGCCCGGTGCCCGAGCTGCCGTCGACGCTCATGCTCAGCGGCGACGACGAGGAGCGCACCGTGGTGCAGCAGGCCGGGGCGCCGCGCGCGGTGTCCCTGGACGACGACGAGGGCGTGCAGCCGAACCTCGACGACATCACCGACGCCATGGCCGCGCGGGCCGTCGCCGACGCCATCGAGACCGCGCGCAGCGGCGAGGGCCGCACGCTCTCCGACCAGGCGCCGGCGACGGGCGCCGAGGCCCCCGACGACATGCCGCGCCGCCCGACGCTGCGCGTGGACCTGACGCCGGCGGCGCAGGCGGAGGCGCGGCGCGCGCAAGAGGAGCAGCGGCGCCTCGAGGAGGAGGGGCTGCGGGAGGCGGAGGAGGAGGCGCGCGAGGAGGCCGAGGCCGAGGCGGCGCGCGAGCAGGCCGAGGAGGCGCGCAAGGAGGCGGAGGAGGAGGCGCGCAAGGAGGCCGAGGCCGAGGAGGCGCGCGAGGAGGCCGAGGCCGAGGAGGCGCGCAAGGAGGCCGAGGCCGAGGAGGCCAGGGCGATCGAGGAGGCCCAGCGCGTCGCCGAGCAGGAGGCGCTCGAGGCCGCCGAGGCAGAGGCGCACCGCGAGGCGGAGGAACAGGCCCGCCGCGCCGCCGAGGAAGAGGCGCGCCAGGCGCTCGAGGAGGCGGCGCGCCAGGCGGAGACCGCCCGGGCCAAGGCCGAGGAGGAGCGCGGGCGCCTGGAGGAGCTCGCCAGGAAGCGCGAGGCCGCGGAGCGCGAAGCCGAGCGCGCCGTCGAAGAGGCGCAGCGGCGCGGCGCCGAGGAGCAGGCGCGCCTGCTCGCGCTCGAGATGCAGCGCGCGCAGGCCGAGCTCGAAGCCGAGCGCGCCGCCGCCGCGGTCGCCGCGCGCGCCGAGGAGGAGCGCCGGCGGCTCGAGGAGCTCGAGGACAAGCGGCGCGAGGCCGAGGAGGCCGCGGCGCGCGCCAAGGAGGGCGCGGCGGCGCAGGAGCAGGCGGAGATGGCCCGGCTCGAGGAGCTCGAGCAGCGCCGTCGCGAGGCCGAGGAGGCCGCGGCGCGCGCGGCGGCCGCCATGGCGGAGCGCGAGCGCGAGGAGCACGAGCGCCTCGAGGAGCTCGAGCAGCGCCGCCGCGCGGCCGAGGAGGCCGCGGCGCGCGCCCACGAGGAGGCGGCGGCGCGCGCGGAGGCGGAGCGCTCGCGGCTCGAGGAGCTCGAAGACAAAAGGCGCGAGGCCGAGGAGGCCGCGGCGCGCGCGGTGGAGCAGGCGGCGCACCGGGAGAACGAGGAGAAGGCGCGGCTCGAGGAGCTGGAGCGCGCGCGCCGCGAGGCCGAGGAGGCGTCGCAGCGCGTGCTCGCCGACGCCGCCCGCCGCGAGCAAGAGGAGAAGGAGCGGCTGGTGGCGCTGATGCGCCGGCGCGAGGCCGCCGAGGAGGAGGCCCAGGCGGCGCTCGCGCAGATGGCCGAGCGGGAGGTGGCTGCGCGCGCCGCCCTCGAGGAGACCGCGCACCGCGCCGCCGACGAGCGCGCGCGCCTCGACGAGCTCGAGCAGTTGCGGAAGGACGCCGAGGACGAGGCCGAGCGCGCGCTCGGCGAGACCGAGGCGCGCGCCCAGCTCGCGCGCGCGTCGCTCGAGGAGGCCGAGCGGCGCGAGGCCGAGGTGCGCGCGCGCCTCGCCGACATCGAAGCGCGCCGCGCCGAGACGGAAGACGAGGCGCGCCGCGCTGCCGAGGAGGCGAGCGAGAAGGAAGCGAAGACGCGCGCGCGGCTCACGGAGCTCGAGGCCGAGCGCGTGCGCTCCACCGAGGAGGCCGCGCGCGTCGCGGAGCAGGCGCGCGCGTTCGAGGAGAAGGAGCGCGCGCGCATCGCCGAGCTCGAGAAGGAGCGGGCCCGCGTCGAGGAAGAGGCGCGGCGCGAGCGGGCCGCCGCCGAGGCGCGCGCCGACGAGGAGCGCAGCCGTCTGGCCGCCGCCGAAGAGGAGCGCGAGCGCATCGAGCGCGAGATGCGCGCGGCCATCGAGGAGAAGGAGCGCGCGCTCGCCATCGAGGAGGAGCGCCTGGTCGCGCTCCAGCGCGCGCGCAGCGAGGCCGAAAACGCCGCCGTGCGCGAAGCCGAGGACCGCGCCCGCCGCGAGGCCGACGCCGAGGAGCGGCTGCAGGAGGCGCGCCGCCTGCGCGCGCAGATCGAGGAGGAGGCCGCCGTCGAGATGGAGCGGCTGGCCCGTATGCGCGCCGAGGAGGAGCTCGCGCGCCGAGAGCTCGAGGAGCGCCGCACGCGCGCGCGGCTGAGCTTCCAGACCGGGCGGCTCGACGCCGTCCCCACGGGGCTCCCCACGGGCGCCTCCGACGTCGGCGCGGAGCGCCGGCCTTCGAGCGACGACGAGGGGATGGTCGCGGGCGGCGGCCTGTTGCCGTTTGTCCCCGTCGACGCCGAGCCGCCGCCGCCGCCGCCGTTCGTGCCGCTGGAGCCGGCGCAGGGGCGCTTCGTCGAGGGAGAGCTGCCGGCGCTTCTGTGGGCCTGCCATCACCTGAAGGTCACCGGCGTCGTCGACGTCGGCCTCGACGACGGCCGCACGCGCTCGCTCTTCCTCGAGGAGGGCGAACCGGTGTTGGTGGTGTCGGCGCTGCCGGCGGATCGGGCCGAGGAGGGCCTGCTGCGCGCCGGCCTCATCACCGCGAGCCGCTACAACGAGATGCGCGCGGGGCCGCTGCGCTCGCCGCGGCGGGCTGCGGCGGTGTTGGTGGCGGAGCACGAGCTGAAGACGGAGGAGCTGTTCCCTGCGGTGCGCGGCGTGCTCACCGAGCAGGTGCTCTCGCTCCTCGAGCACGACGCGGGCACGTTCAACTACCGTGAAGAGCACGCCCACGCCGCCGATCGGGTGCGCCTCGAGCACTCGCTCGACGCGCTCCTCGCGGAGGGCGTGCGGCGCAAGTTCGACGAGCGCCGCCTGTGGTTCGTCCTCGGCGGGCCCGCGTCGCTCATCGCGCCGGACGCGCGAGTGAGCGCGCTGCCGCCGCTGTCGCCCGAGGAGAAGCTGGCGCTCGCGCGCCTCGACGGCACGCGCTCCCTCGAGGACGTCATCCTCGAGACCGGCATCGCGTCGCCGGTGGTGCTGCGCACGGCGCTCATCGCGCTTTCGTGCGGCGGCGCGCGCATGCTGGCGCGCGGCATCCCGGCGGATCCGGCGGAGCGGGCGGCGGCGCGCGATCGCTCGGTGGCCATCGACCGCGCGCGCATCCTCGACCGCCTGCGGGCGGCGCGGCAGGGCGACTACTTCACCTTCCTCGGCGTCGACCTGCACGCGTCGCCCTTCGAGGTGCAGCGCGCGGCTGAGCGCATCCGCCAGCGCTACGACCCGCAGCGCTTCATGGACCCCGCGTTTTCGGACCTCCACGCCGCGCTGAAGGAGATCGGCGAGGTGACGTTCGACGCGGAGGCGGTCCTCGGCGACGACGCCCTCGCCGACGGTTACCGCAAGAACCTCCTCGGCCAGCTCACGCCTCGCGCCAAGCGCCGCGCCTGAAAGGCTGACGAAAAACAAGGCTCGTAGCAGCACTCGGCGAAGCCGCCCACAAGGTGGCTCGCCGCGCAGAGTACGTGGCGAGGCACGTCGGCGCGCAAGAACCGCTGCAGGTTGTGAGGAAACGGCGGGTCCGAGCGGTGTTGTGATCCCGCTAGCAGCGCACGTGGCTGGGTACTCCGCTGGCCGGAGCTGACGATCGCTCATCAGCCCGCGAACGTCGTACAGGGTTCGTGCGGGATCGCCGGCCCCGCGCGGCCGAGGTGGCGGGATCTCCCGGGCGCTCCCGATCCCTTGGCCTATCGCGTACAGCGTCAGGAGCATCCGCGGGCTCGTAATCGCCAAACTGCACGGCCTTGGCGCTCGCTGTGAACCCGTCGAATTCGAGCCCCACCGAGCACACGGTCGATCAGGCGAGCCGGGTGCTCGGGGCCGATGAGGTCGTCCACGGCCTGGGTCTTCAGCTCAACCTGTCGCCGTCAGGTTCCTGGATTCGCGCGCGGCGCTTGAGCTTCACCATGCAAGGTGGATCAGCTCGAGCCGCACTTTTGGCGCGCGAATCTCGGTGAGTTGCGAGTGCTTGGGCGCTCGGAATCAGCGAAGGCTAGACAACGTCGCCACCGCCGGAGCTCCTTTCCGCTCCGCCGTGTGGCCATAGCACCGTCCCCTTCCGGGTGGCTCGGATCAACGGTCCATCGGGCCAGCTCGCGGCGCTCTACGCGTCAGCCTCAGAGCTGAGCGGCGTGACGACATTCACGGTGGCCTTTCTCGCGTCGGGGCGACGGCCAGGCCGTCCCGCGCGCGTTTCCGATGGATCAGCCCCGGTGCCTGCTACACCGACGCCACCAGCCGGCGCGCCGCCGCCGTGGCGCCGTCGCCGGCATCGCGGAGCTGCTGTGCGTGCTTGCGCGCGCGCGGCGCGACGGCGGGCGCGAGCGCCTCCCGCAGCGCCGCCGCCAGCGCCGCCGTCGTGAGCGCGCCGTCGACGGCCGCGCCGATGCCCACCGCGCGGACGCGGCTCGCCCAGAAGAACTGGTCGCTGAACATCGGCACCACCACCTGCGGCACCCCCGCGCGCGCGGCGGCGGCGGTGGTGCCCGCGCCGCCGTGGTGCACCGCCGCCGCCAGGCGCGGAAACAGCGCCTGCTGGTTGACGTCGCCGACTGCGATGCAGTCGGGCGCGTCGTCGATGACGTCGAGCTCCGCCCACCCCTTGGACACGATCGCCCGGCGCCCCACCGCGCGTGCGGCGTCGACGAGGACGCGGCTCGCCCCTACGGGCGCCGGCATGCTGCCGAAGCCGAGGTAGACCGGCGCGTCCCCGGCCTCGAGAAACGCCGTGACCTCGGAGGGAAGGGGCGCGCTGTCCTCGAGGATCCACGCGCCCGTCTCGAAGACCGTCATGCCCGGCGTCGACGGCACCGGCGCGAGCGCGGCGTCGGTGGCGAGCCAGGGGCTCCCGGTGATGTTGAAGCGGAGCACGTCGTCGATGGGCGTCAGGCCGAGCCGCGCGCGGTTGTGGTTGACGCGCTCGAGGGCGCGGGCGTTCCAGGCCTGCACGTTCGCCGCCCAGCGCTCGAGGTTGTGCGCCGGATCTCCGCCGGGCTCCCACGCCTGGCCCGGCGCCGGCGGCGGCGCGTGATCGGGGGACGGGATCGCCACCGGCGCGTAGAGGGCGTTGACGTACCGGACGCCGCGAAGCTCGGCGATCGAGCGCGCGGCGTACTGGTGCGCGTTTGCGCCGAGGATGACGTCGCAGCCCTCGGCGGCCGCGCCGACTTTGTCGAATTGGTCGGTAATCAGGTCCGGCATCGATTCGCGCATCAATCGAATCTGCTCAGGCGTGAGCGGCGCCGCCGAAGCGCCGCGGGCGGGCGCGCGCATGGCCACGCCGACGGGAGCCGCCTCGAGCTCGAGCCCCGTGGCCCACTCGACGAAGTTCGGCGGGACGCAAAGCCGGACGTCGTGACCGAGCTCCCGCAGCCGCAGGGCCAGCGCCACCACGGGCTGCACGTCTCCACGAGTTCCAACCGCCGACAACAAAGCGCGCATGGGTTCCTCCGCTCGGGTGAGCGGGAGAGAATATGCATTGTCGACGAGAATCACCACGAATCGCTCGAGCGCGATTCATTGAATCCACGAGGATTGTCGCACGCCGCGGACCGCGTGGTCAAGCGCGCGCATCAGCGCACGCGCGAGAACGGGTTGAACGGCGCGGGCGCCGGCGCGCCGCGGGCGGCGCGGGCGCGGGCGTCGAGGACGGCGAGGACGTCGTCGAGGCCGGCGCCGGTGGCGGTGCTCATGAAGCCCAGCGGGACGCCGCGCTGCGCGAGGTGGGCTTCGAGCTTCGTCACCCGCGGGTGCGCGCGGGGCTCGTCGAGCAGGTCGATCTTGTTGAGCACCACCACCTCGGGCACCGCCGACAGCGCCGGGTTGAAGCGCGCGAGCTCCGAGCGCAGCGCCTCGTAGCGCGCCACGAGGTCGACGGGCCCCCGGGTCGGGTCGTGCGTCCCGCCGCTGTCGTCGTCGGAAGGGGCGTCGGTGAGCTCGAGGGGCACCTCGATGAGGTGACACAGGACGCGCACGCGCTCGAGGTGCTTCAAGAAACGCACGCCGAGGCCGGCGCCCTCGGCGGCGCCTTCGATGAGGCCGGGGATGTCGGCGACGACGAAGCTCGCGTGGTCGTCGAACGGCGAGCGCACCACGCCGAGCTGCGGGGCCAGCGTCGTGAAGGGGTAGCTCGCGATCTTCGGGCGCGCCGCGCTCACGCGCGACAGGAACGTCGACTTGCCCGCGTTCGGAAAGCCGAGCAGGCCCACGTCGGCCATGAGCTTGAGCGAGAGCCGGATGCGCCGCTCTTCCCCGGGGAGCCCGGGCTTGGCGAACTCCGGCGCCTGCCGCGACGGCGTGGCGAACCGCGAATTGCCGAAGCCGCCGCTGCCGCCCTTGCACACGACCACGCGCTGGGCGTGGGCCGTGATGTCGGCGAGGAGCTCGCCGGTCTCGACGTCGAGGACCTGGGTGCCGATGGGCACCTTGGCAAGCGCCTCCGTGCCGCCCTCGCCCGCCTGGCGCTTGCCGCGCCCGGGCTGGCCGTTTTTCGCGCGCAGGTGCGGGTTGTAGGTGAAGTCGAGCAGCGAGTGCACGCCTTCGTCGCCGACGAGGACGACGTCGCCGCCGTCGCCGCCGTCGCCGCCCGCGGGTCCGCCGCGGGGCACGTGTGCCTCGCGGCGCCACGCGACTGCGCCGTTGCCGCCGTCCCCGGCCTTGGCCTGCAGGACGACCTCGTCGATGAAGGAAGACACGTCCCGCTCAGGCGGCGGGGACGATGGACACGCGCTTCTTGATCTTCGATTCCTGCTCGAACTTCACGTGGCCGTCCACGAGGGCGAACAGGGTGTGGTCGCGGCCGACGCCGACGTTCTTGCCCGGGTTCATCTTGGTGCCGCGCTGCCGCACGATGACGTTGCCCGCCTTCACGAGCTCGCCGTCGCCGCGCTTCACGCCGAGGTACTTGGGGTTGGAGTCGCGCCCGTTGCGGGTGGACCCTTGGCCTTTTTTATGCGCCATGGTGGATCTTCTCGATCTTGATCATCGTCCACCGCTGCCGGTGGCCCTGGTGCTTGATGTAGTCGCCGGGGCGCCGCTTGAGCGGCCAGATCTTGTCGCCCTTTTTGCCCTGGCCGTCGGACCCGTTGTCGACGACGACCGCCTCGACCCTGGCCCCCGCCACCAGCGGCTGGCCGATGGTGTGCTTGCCCTCGTTTTCGACGAAGAGCACCTTGTCGAAGGTGAGCTTGTCGCCCTTTTGCTTGCCGGCGATGAGGTCGATGCGATGGGTCTCGCCCTCGGTGACCTTGTGCTGTCCGGCGCCGGCCGAAATGATCGCGTACATGGCTTACGTCCTGAAGTAGAGGGCGGAGCAAATAGGCCCCTGGCGTCGCTGTCAACCCGGTCGCTCCCGTGGCCAGGGCGCCCGCGCCCGGATATGCCCGGGGCATGCCGCACATCCGCGCCGTCGACCACATCGCCATCGCCACCGCCGACCTCGAGGAGAGCCTGCGCTTCTTCCGCGACGCCCTGGGCATCACCTGCGACCACGTCGAGGAGCTCCCCGAGCGCGGCATCAAGGTCGCCATGCTCCCCATCGGCGACACCCGCATCGAGCTCGTGACCCCGCTGCGCGAGGGCTCCGAGGTGAGCGCCTTCCTGGACAAGCGCGGCGGGGGCATCCACCACATCGCCCTGCGCACCGACGACGTCGACGCCGACGCCGCCGCCCTCGAGGGCGCCGGCGTGCGCCTCGCCCAGGCGCCGTCCCCGGGCGCCCACGGCTGCCGCGTGGCCTTCGTGCACCCCAAGGCCTCGGGCGGCGTGCTGCTCGAGCTGTCGACGCCGCCGAAGGGCTAGCGGGCGTCAGCGGCGGCGCGCGAGGACGTGGGCGACGCGCACGCGCTTCTGGGAGTCCCCCACCGGGACGACGCCCTCGACGTCGAAGCCCTGCTGCTCGAGCCAGCGCTCGAGCTTCTGGATGTCGTAGCGCCGCGAGTACAGCATGGTGCACGCGCGCCGCTCCGACTTGAGCACGAGGTCGTGGCAGAAGTTGAGGGAGCCGGGGACGCGGCAGGTCTCGTCGTCCTCGCGCAGCCAGACGCGGGTGACGAGCTCCGTCGATCGCCCGCCGCGCGCGACCTCCCAGCGCCGGTAGGGGCCCTCGAGGAGCAGGCGGCGGTTGGCCTCGGGGGCGGTCAGCGCGCCGTCGGGGGTGAGCGTCATGGTGTAGAGCGGATCGTCCTCGATGCGCTCGAGGCGCGTGGCCACCTCGATCCACAGGAAGTCCCCGGGGCGCACCACCTCGACCAGGCGCTCCCGGAGCAAGGCCTCCTCGTCGCGCACGTTGCCGAAGACGTTGCCGAGCATCATCACCAGGCGCACGCCGCCGTCGTTCTTCGTCGACGGCAGCCGGTGCAGGAACGCGAGCCCGCCCTCCTCGAAGTCGGCGCAAAACGGCAGCACCGCCGCCTCGCGCGTGCGCGCGAGCAGGCCGCGGCACGCCTTGGCGCCCTTGAGCACCAGCGGGATGGACACGTCGACGAGCGCCAGCGACAGCCACGCGAGCTTCTGCTGCGCCCGCTCCTCCTCGGCGAGCAGCGTCTTCAGGAGCAGCGCCTCCTTCGACGCCTCGCCCGGCCCGAGGGAGACGAGGTCGAGGCCGCGGGCGGCGCCGCGCCGCAGGCCGAGCGCGCGCGCGAGCGGCCCCCTGGGCCCGTCCTTCGTCGTCTCGAAGAACTGCTGGGCGCACGCCTCGACGCCCGCGAGCCAGCAACCCTGGTCGTAGCCGCCCTTCATCAGGTTCTCCCAGGCGAGGGCGCCCTGGGGCTCGAAGTAGAGGAAGCGGTGCCCGAGGTAGTCGTAGCTCACGCGGTCGTGGAACTGCCGCTGCAACGACGACGGCGACGCGTCCTCCTCGATCTCGAGCGCGAGCAGCCCGAGGTCGTGGGCGGCCTCCACCACGCGCGCCCGCTCCTTCAAGGCGTGCACGCGCGCGGCCAGGCCCTCCTTCACCGACGCCAGCGTCTGTCCCTTCAGCTCCTGCGACGCCCCGCTCTTCCAGTTGTCGACGTTGTCGACGCTGACGCCCGCGAGGCTCGCCAGGTCGCGATCGCTCTCGACGTCGAGCAGGCCGGCGACATGGAGCAGAAGATCCATCACCTGGCTCCGGGCGTCCCTCTGCTTCTTCGTGGCCACGGCCACGGTCTACGGCCTCGGACGAGGCTTGGCGACGGGGTCCCCGTCGCCACCGCCCGCGGGCGCCCCGGGCCGGGGGCGCGCCCGGCAGTGGTGCCGCGCGACCCAGATGACCGTGATGTGCGACGCCTCCGTCGTGCTCACCCGGCTCGCCCCGCGCAGGTCGACGATGTCGGCGGTGTTGTCGTCGAGGACGTCGTCGACGGCGTCGAACGCGCCGGTGCTGACGGCGGCGAACGCGGCGAGGGCCACGGCCAGCACGTCACCACCCCCCGCCGGGCGTGCTCACCCCGCCGTGGGTGCCGCCGCCGGCGGCGCCGCTGCCGCCGCCGGCGCTGGAGCCCGACGACGTCGAGCCGCCCGCGCCGTCGCCGGAGCCGCCGGAGCCGGGGCCGGTGCCGGGGCCGTCGACGCCGCTGCCGTCGTGCGGGCAGCCGCTCTCGACGCCGTCGGGGCTCTCCTCGTTGGCGGTGTCGCGCGTCCGAAGCGACTCGCAGTACGACGGGCAGACGCACATCCCGCCGTCCTCGCAGTCGCCGTAGCACTTCATGGCGCACGCGGCGGGCAGCGCGCCGAACGCGTCGGTGATGAGGAAGGGCCCGCCGCCGGTCACGTCGACGCTGGTGGCGCGCCACGCGGCCTGCAGCACCTGATCGAGCTCGTCGCCGCGGCCGGGGCCTTGGATGCGGATGCGATCGGTGGGCAGCGCCGCGGCCGGATCCTGGAACCGGTAGACGGCGGGGCGCGTGAGAATCGACGACGTAGTGCGCGACCGCGAGGTCGGCGGCGGCGACGTCGACGACGGCGGGGCCCTCGTCCCCGTGGCGCTCCGCCGCGGGCGCGCCGGCGCCGGCGTCGGGGGCGCCGCACGCAGCGGCGAGGAGAACGAAGGGAAAGAGGGCACGGGAGCTCATCAACACCTCCACGCGCATCGTGCCCGTCCGGCGGGCGCCGGCGCAGCAGGAGAAGGGAGGGCGCCCCGGGGAAAATCCCGCGCGTCGTCCGGAAAACCGCCGGCGTCCGTCGGGCTCAGGCCGCGACGGCGGGGGCGGCAGCGACGTCCACGGTCTTGCGGGCGCGGGCGCGCGCGAGGTCGTCGCGGTGCTTGTCGGTGCCCAGGTACTTCTCGCGCGTGCCCATGACCCAGTCGAACAGCGGGTGGGTCACGCACCAGTTCTTGTGCTGGTTGGGGCCCATGTGGTGATCGACGTGCCAGGGCAGGTGCTCCTTGGCCCACTCGGGATCGACGTGCGCCTTCCTGTGCACGCGGTAGTAGTTCGCCGCCGAGAACCACACGCCGAGCGTGAACCCCGGCGCCACCGGCAACAGCGGCGCGTGGATGGCGGCGCCGCCGAGGAGCGCCACGATCTCCTTGGTCTTGGGTCCCCAGGTGAGCAGGCTCGCGTGGTAGTCGTCGTCGAGCATGTCCCGCTTGCGCGCGCTCTGGTGGTGGTCGTGCCAGTGGAACGCCCAGAAGCTCTTCTTGTTCTTGCCGAGCCCGTGCAGCACGTGCTTGTGGATGACCCACTCCATGGCGTTGGCGTAGACGAGACCGAGGGGAAATCCAATCATGTGACCACCTGGTCACAGTATGTCGCACGCGGCGCCGGGTGGCAAGCGGATCCGGCCGTTCCGGCCGGCGGGCCGGTGGAACGGCGGGAACGGCCGGCGATCGCGGTGTGATGCCGTGCGGGCGGCGGCACGCGGGCTGCGAAGGGGAGGGCACCGCGAAACACAAGGAGCCCGCCATGCCCATCGACACCAAGAACCGCCCCTCCCCCTCCCCCGCCCCCGCGACCTCCAGCCCCTCCGCCGCCGCGCCCGCCGGCGCCGCCGCCGCGCCGCCGACCGACGAGGGCACGGACGTCGACGACATCGCCATGCTCGCCAAGGTCAACAACGGCATCGCCTGGTTCACCGAGCACGTCTCGCCGCAGGGAATGATCGCCACCACCGCGCACGACGCGTTCGTGTTGTCGCGCGGCGCGCGCGCCGTCGTCGCCGACGTCACCGGCCTCGACAGCAACGCCCCGCTCACCAAGCTGGCCCCGGGCGAGCGGCGGGTGATGGGCTTCGACGCCCACGTGAGCCCCACCGGCGAGGGCCTCGTCGCCACCGCCAAGGCCCGGTTGCAGAGCACGCGCAACGAAGACGGCAGCTACGACGTCCAGGCCGACACCGAATTCGGCGCGGGCGTGAAGGGCGAGATCGGCGAGGTCGAAGGAGAGATCACCGGCCACGCCGCGCTCCACGTCGAGTTCGACGCCGCGACCCCCGCGGAGGCCGACGAGCGTGCCGAGGACTCGAAGCAGCTCGCCTCGTCGTTCACCAAGAACCTCATCAGCGGCACCGCCGCCACCGCCGGCGTCGTCCACGGCGACGACGCCAAGCTCCTCGAGCGCGCCAAGCTCGTGAAGGTCTCCCTCGGCGTCGACACCGAGGGGCTCGTGTCCCTCGGCGAAAACCCCGCGCTCTCCGCGGAGCTGAAGCTCGAGGGCGCCGCCGGCGCCTCCGTCGCCGTGAAGAACGAGAACGGCAAAAAGACCGCGATCGTCGAGGTGCGCTACGGCGGCGCCGGCGAGGCCGAGCTCGCCGTCGGCGGCGGCGGCGAAGCCAACAAGCTGCAGGTCGGCGCGCTCAAGGTCGGCGTGGACGCCACCGTCATCCGCCGCGAGGCCTTCGAGCTGCCCGACGACTTCCCGATGAGCCTCGCCGGCAACCCGCAGGCCGTGATGATGGCCGTGCGCGGCGCGGGCGAGGTCTCCTACGCTGTGGAGGCGGCGGACGACTTCGGGCCCGTGCACGTGCAGGGCGAGATCGAGGTCGAGGGCGGCCTCGCCGAAGCGCAGAAGGTCGCGTCCGCCCTCGTCCACGGCACCGACACGGACGTCCCCGTCCACGGCGAGATCAAGACGTTCATCGGCAACGACCCCACGCTCAAGGCGAAGGCCGGCCCGTTCGCGCGTGGCAGCGTCGAGAGCTACAAGCTGCGCCTCGACAGCGAGCGCGAGATCAACAGCCTGGAAGACTTGCGAAACCTGCCGAAGCCCGCCGCGCGGAAGGAGCCCGATGTCTCGTCCCTCCGCGTCGTGGGCCGCTAGGAGATCCTGCCGCGTGCACGACGGCCGCCGTCCGCGCCGGGTGCCCGGCCGGACGGCGGTTGCGCATGCGCGCAGATCCGAACATGCAGTCCCCGTGACCCTCGCCTCCGCCTCCTCTCGCAAGAAGAAGGCCCCCATCGCCGACCGGGCCAAGGTGCCGAGCGAGCGCCCGGGCCAGCCGGGCGGGCGGCGCGACACCAACCGGAAGGAGCGCACCAAGGCGCTCGCCGACGCCGCCCTCGCGCTCTTCCTCGAGCGCGGCATCGAAGCGGTCACCATCGAGGACATCACGTCCAAGGCGGGCGTGGCCAAGGGCAGCTTCTACCGGTACTTCGACGACAAGGTCGCGCTTGTCGAGAGCCTGTTCTCGCCGGTGTCCGAGGAGATCGCCCAGACCTTCGAGCGCTCGCTCGAGCGCATCAAGAGCGCCACCACCAAGGAGGAGGCGTTCTCGAGCTACGAGGTCATCGGCGAGGGGCTCGCGCGCCTCCTCATGAGCCACGCCGACCACGTCCTGCTCTACCTCCAGGAGAACAAGGCCCCCGCCGGCGGCGCGCGGGGCCCCGCCCGCAAGCTCGCGCAGCTCGTGTCCGCCAAGGCCATCGAGCACACGGAGCACGCGCGCGAGCACGGGCTCCTGCGCCCGTTCCCCGCCGAGGTCTCCACCCTCGCCGTCATCGGCGCCGCCGAGCGGCTCTTGTTCGCGGTGCTCGCCGGCGAGCAGGTCGGTGAGCCGCTCGAGATCCCGGGCGCGCTCATCTCGTTGATGCTCGACGGCATTCGAGCTCCCGGATGAACGCATCGCGCCGCCGCCACGAGCGCTTCAGCGCGGACATCCCGTGCCGGATCTACGTGCCGGGCGGCAAGCGCGGCGAGGTGCGCTTCGAGGCGTTCCTGCGCGTGCGCGACCTGTCCTTCGGCGGCGCGTTCGTCGAGAGCCAATTCCAGCTCAAGGGAGACCCCGAGATCCACGTCGAGCTTGCGCTCCCCGACGAGAAGGTGCCGGTCAAGGGGCGCGTGGTGCGCAAGGCCGACGGCGGCATGGGCATCGCCTTCGAAGAGATGCCCACCAAGGCGCGCGCCGCCCTGCTGCGCCACTTCGTGCCCGAGTCGCACAAGAGGTTCCACGCGTCGATCAAGGGCCTGGTGCCAAAGCTCGAGGTCGATCGCGTCTCGCTCCTGCTGCACCTGTGGGAGGAGTGGAAGCGCGACGCCGAGCCCGACGTCAAACCGGCCCGAGGAAGCCGCGGATGACGCCGGGCAGCGCGCGAGTGTCGATGGGCTTGGTCACGTAGCCGTCGCAGCCGGCGGCGCGGGCGCGCTGTTCGTCACCCTTCATCGCGTACGACGTCACGGCCACGATGGGGATGTCCTTGAAGCGCGCGTCGGCCTTGAGCTTGCGGGTGAGGGTGAGGCCGTCGACGCCGGGGAGCTGCAGGTCCATGAGGATCACCCGGGGCAGGCGCGCATCGAGCGCGCGCAGGGTCTCGTCGGCGTTGTGCGCGATGTCCAGCTCGTAGCCCTCCCCGTGCAGCACGAGCTGCAGCAGCTTGACGTTGGTGGGGTTGTCGTCGACGACGAGGATGGGGCCCTTCATGTGCGATGCACCTTGGGGAGGATGGCGAAGAACGTGCTGCCGGTGCCGGGCGCGCTGCGCACGCCGACCGCGCCGCCTTGCGCCTCGACGATGCGCTTGGTGAGCGCGAGCCCGAGGCCCGTGCCTTCGTGCGTCTTGGTCATGCCGGCGTCGAGCTGTGAAAACTCGATGAACAGCTTGCCGTGGTCCTGCTCGCGGATGCCGACGCCGCTGTCCTCCACCTCGACGCGGAAGCGCTGCTCGTCTTCGCTCTTCGCGCGCACGATGACCCGGCCACCCTCGGGCGTGAACTTGAGCGCGTTCGACAGGTAGTTGAACAGCACCTGTTTGAGGCGCGCGGCGTCGAGCACCACTTCGTCGATGCCGTCGCCGACATCGACGTCGATGCGCAGCCGCTTGCGCGCCGCGAGCGCGCGCACGACGTCGGTGACCTCCACCACCAGCGCCTGCAGCTTCAGCGGCTCCGGGACCAGCTCCATGCGTCCCGACTCGACCTTGGCCAGGTCGAGCATGCCGTTGATGAGCATGAGCAGGTGGCGGCCGGAGGCGAGGACGTCGGTGAGGCAGTCGCGCTGCTCGGACGAGACGGCCCCGATCTTTCCGTCGTGCAGCAGCTCGGCGAAGCCGAGGATGGCGTTGAGCGGTGTGCGCAGCTCGTGAGACATGTTCGCGACGAACTCGCTCTTCAGGCGGTTGGCGGCCTGGATGAGCCGGTTCTCCTCGAGGAGGGCCGTGGACTGCCGGCGCAGCTCCTCCGCCTGCTTGCGCTCGGTGACGTCGATGAAGCTGGCGCGCACCTGCATGCCGGCGCCGGGGAGCCGCACGAGGCGGATCTCGCACGGGATGTGCCGCCCCTCCTTGTCGACACAGGTCCACTCAAAGACGGGGCTCTCGCCGCCGATGGTGCGCGCGATGTGCTCGGCGGCGCCCTCCCACGACAAGCGGCCGTCGGGCTGCTTCGGCGGGCTCACCTCGAGCGGACCGATGTGCAAGAGCTCCTCACGGCTGTAGCCGAACAGGCGCAGCGCGTTGCCGTTGGCCTCGACGAAGCGGCCGATGTCCACGTCGAGGGTGACGATGGCCTCGGGCGCGTGCTCGAACTGCGTGCGGTACCGCGCCTCGCTCTCGCGCAGCGCGGTCTCGGTGCGGCGGCGCTCGGCCTCCGCCACCTTCTTCTCCGCCGCCGCCCGTCGCTCCGGCGTGACGTCGCGGTAGACGAGCACGACGCCGCAGACGCCGCCGACGTTGCGGATGGGCGCGGCGCTGGCCGCCACCGCGCGCTCGACGCCGCCGCGGGAGACGAGCACGGTCTCGGGGAGGAGCTCGACGTTGCGCGCCTCGCGCAGGGCGGCGACCGCGGGCGACGGGAGCGGCGCGCGCGACTTGCCGTCGATGATGCGGAAGATCTCGTCGAGCGGGCGGCCGCGCGCCTCTCCGAGAGAGAACCCCGTGGTGCTCTCGGCCACCGGGTTCATGCGCACCACGTTGCCGGCGATGTCGGTGGCGATGACGCCGTCGCCGATGGACAGGAGCGTGGCCTCGAGGCTCTGCTCTCCGGCCCGCAGCGCCTCGAGCACCCGGGTCTCCTGCGTCATGTCGCGCGACACCGAGAGCACGTGGGTGACGACGCCTCGCTCGTCGATGATGGGGCTCACGTGCACGAGCGCCGAGATGTGCTTGCCGCGGTATTCGGTGTGCTCCTCGAAACGCACCGCGCGTGCGTCCCGGGCGACGATGCTGCACGCGTCGCGAAACCGGCTCGGCCGCTCGGGGTGGTCGGCGATGTCGAGCAGGAGGCGGCCGACGGCGTGCGCGGCGGGCATGCCGGTGGCGGCGGTGAAGGCCGGGTTGACGGCGGCGACGCGCAGCCCGCCCGGCTCCACGCCGACGAGCATGATGGCGTCGGAGACGGACTCGTAGATGAGCGCGAGCTGCTCCGCCGTGGGCCGGGGCCTGGCGAGCAAAGCCGTTTGAACGTTCATCGTGCCGCGTCCGTTGGCATTGTTCGCGCCCCCTTCGCGCTCATGCTTCGGCGATCGAGTCGCGCGAGCTCCTCGCGGGGCCTCGCGCGATCACAGGCGGGGCCTCCGGGGATTTCCCGACCGCCCCCCCGGCGATTTCGTCGCCCGCGCGCTCGCCGAAATGGATTTGCGCGCCTTCACCGGTCGCATCGACCGGCAGCCCGCGGTCGCCACCGACGCGGCGGCCGACGTCGCTCACGAACCGTTCCCCGCGGTTGTCTCCGACGTGGAGAGGGTTGTTGTCCACGGGCATGGCCCCGTATATCGCGAACGCGATGGATTTGGTCTCACTCCTCGAGGGTGTCCTCAGCGGTCGAATTGCGCTCGACGATGCCGTCCGCCGCCTCGCCCACGCGCCGTACGAGGACCTCGGCTACGCGCGCGTCGACCACCACCGCGCCGCGGTGCAGGGCGCGGCGGAGGTGATCTACGGCGAGGGCAAGACGCCGGACGAGGTCGCCGGCGTGGCGAGGGCGCTGCTCGATCGCGGCGCCGCCGCCCTCGTCACGCGCGCCTCGCCCGCGCACCACGCCGCCGTCTCCGCCGCCGCCTCGGGCGCCGGCGTCAGCTATCACGAGCGCGCGCGGGTGATCGTGGCGCGCGCCGTCGACGCGCCCACCGCGCCGGCGCTCGGCACGGCGGCGCTGTTGTGCGCCGGCACCAGCGATCTCCCCGTGCTCGAGGAGTGCGAGGTCTGCTGCCGCGCGTGGGGCATCGACACCGAGCGCTTCGTCGACGTGGGCGTCGCGGGCCTGCACCGGATCCTGTCCGTGCGCGAACGCGTGGACGCCTGCGACGTGGTCGTCGTGGTCGCGGGCATGGAGGGCGCGCTCGCGTCGGTGGTGGCCGGCCTCACCAGGAAGCCCGTCATCGCCGTGCCAACGTCGGTGGGCTACGGGGCGAGCCTCGGGGGCATCGCCGCGCTGCTCGCGATGCTCTCGGCGTGCGCGAGCGGCGTCACCGTGGTCAACATCGACAACGGCTTCGGCGCCGCGGCCGCCGCGCGGCGCATCCTCGGCGCACGCGTCACATCGAGACTCGCGCCGCCGCCCGAGGTGCGCTAAGCCCTCCGCATGCCGAAGCAACGCTCGCGGCCCCCTTCGGGCCTCCGCCTGCTCCTCGCCGTACCCGCGCTCGTCGCCCTCGCGGCGTGCGAGCGCTGCGGCGAGATCCCGTGCACCGTCGACGACGATTGCGGGACGGGGGGGGCCTGCGCCGCGGGCTTCTGCGTCGAAGGGCCGCCGGGCGAAGGGGAAGGCGAGGGCGAGGGCGAGGGTGAGGGTGAGGGTGAGGGTGAGGGCGTGGCGCCGGTGGTCGACAGCGCCACCGTCGAGTTTCCCGATCGCCCCGACACCGCCCACGCCGTCTTGCAGTTCCACGACGACGACAACGACGTCGACCACGTCACCATCGACTGGGGAGACGGCACGAGCGACGTCATCCCGGTGCTCTCCACCGACACCTCGGTCGCCAAGGACCACCTCTACACCGCCAGCTTCACCGGCCCCGTCGGCTTCGCCGTCTTCGACGACGGCGGCCACGAGACCGACACCCAGGTCAACGCCATCGCCACGGCGTTCCCCGGCGCCGGCGACCTGCTGTCCATCCCGGTGGAGGGCGACGTCGTCGAGGACGTGGTGTCACCGCCCTCCACCGTGACCACGAGCGGCGAGCTCACGTTCGTGCCGAGCGACGCGCCCGGCTCCGCCGAGGGCGTCAGCCTCGACGGCAACGTCCCCGGGCTCCTGTCGGTGCCCGACGTCACCGGCGGCGACTTCACCATCTCCCTCTGGCTCGACGCCACCAACGGCTCGTTCAACAACAACACCGTGCGCCTGGCGGGCGAAGGCGACGGCTTCGCGCTGTACGCCACCGGCGGCACGGTGCGCTTCGGCAAGATCCAGGGGGGCGGGCCCACGCCCGAAGACCCCTTCGCCGACTCCACCGTCGCGCTCAGCTCGAACGCGTGGCACCACCTCGTCGGCGTCGTCAGCGCCGGCCGCGCGACGGTCACGCTGTTCATCGACGGCGCGCAGGTGGCCACCGCCGACAGCGCGAGCGGCGTCCTCGGCGACAACGCGTGCCTGTTCTACATCGGCGGCATGGGCCAGGGCGGGGACAGCGGTTGCACGGGGACCCAGACCGACGACGTCAGCCAGAACACGCACGCGGCCTTCGATCAAATCGACGTGTACGGGCGCGCGCTCAGCCTGAACGAGGTCCGTGAGCTCTTCCTCGGACCGCCGTCGTGATCGCGCTCGCCGCCCTGCTCCTCGTCGCGACACCGGCCCCCGCCGGCACGGCGGAGGCGCAGCACAAGACCAAGGTCCTCGTGCTCGACTTTCGCGACGACGGCGTCGGCGCCGACGCCGTGCACATCATCCACGACACGCTGGCGTCGCACCTGTCCCAGGACCCGCGCCTCGAGGTGTTGTCCACCGACGACGTGCGCCGCGCGCTCGACGTCGACGCGCAGAAGCGCGCGCTCGGCGATTGCAGCGACGAGAGCTGCCTCGCGGAGGTCGCGGACGCGTTGGGGGCGCAGCTCACGGTGTACGGCACCGCGGGAAAGCTCGGCGGCACCTTTGTCGTCAACGTCAGCCTGTTCGACGCGCAAGCCGCCAGGTCCGTGGGTCGGGAGACCATGGAGGCCAGGACCCTCGACGAGCTGCCGGCGCGGTTGCGTGAGGCGGGGGACGCGCTGGTGGCGAAGCTGCCGGGGCTCAGCCCGGCGTCGTCCTCGGGCCTCGGTCCCATCGGGTGGACGGGCGTCGCCGTCGGCGGCGCCGGCGTCGTCGCGGCCGGCGTGTTCGGCGTCTTCGCGGCCGCCAGCTACATCGACGTCGGCAATGAGGCCGCCTTCGCGGACAAGAAGGTGGCACAGCAAAGCGGCGATACGCTCGGCAGCATCGCGCTCGCGGGCGCGGGCCTCGCGGTCGTGGGCGCCGGCGTGCTTGTCGCGGGGCTCATCCTCGAGTAGTCGATCGAGCCATGATCGACCTCAAGGCGCTCGAGAACGACCCCGACGGTTTTGCCTACGCGCTCGAGCGGCGCGGCGCGGTGCCCAACCTCGACGAGGTCATCGCCCTGTCCCGGGAGCGCCGCGAGATCATCGGCTCGCTCCAGGGCCTTCAGGAGGAGCGCAACAAGCTGAACGAGGGCATGAAGAAGGCCACGCCCGAGACGCGCGAGCAGAACCGCGAAAAGATGCGCGCCCTCGGCGACCGGGTCAAAGACCTCGAGGCGCGCCAGCGAGACGTGGAGGACAAGCGGGACGCGCTCGCCCTCGTCATCCCGAACGTCCCCCAAAAGGACGTCCCCGAAGGCGTCGACGAGCACGGCAACGTCGAGGTCAGGAAGGTCCTCGAGCCACGCACCTTCGACTTCGAGCCGCGCGATCACGTCGACATCGGGCAGGAGCTCGGGCTCCTCGACATCGAGCGCGCCGCCAAGATCTCCGGCGCGCGCTTCGCCTTCCTGAAGGGGCAGGGGGCGCGCCTCGAGCGCGCGCTCGCGCAGTTCATGCTCGACTTCCACCTCGCGCAGGGGGACGTGGAGCTCGCGCCTCCGTACCTGGTGACGTCGAAGACGCTCATGGGCACCGGGCAGCTCCCCAAGTTCGCCGACGACCTCTTCTCCGTCTCCTTCGGGGCGCCCGCGGACCCGGCGGCGCTCTACCTGATCCCCACGAGCGAAGTCCCCATCACCAACTACTACGCCGGGGAGATCCTCGACGAAGCGGCGCTGCCGCAGCGCTTCTGCGCGCTGTCGGCGTGCTTTCGCGCGGAGGCGGGGTCTGCGGGCCGCGACACCCGCGGGCTCATCCGCCAGCACCAGTTCGACAAGGTGGAGATGGTGCGCTTCTGCGCGCCCGACCAGGCCGACGCCGAGCTCGAAGAGATGGTGCAGCGCGCGAGCGACATCATGACCGCGCTGGAGCTGCCGCACCGGGTGATGTTGTTGTGCGCCGGCGACATGGGCTTCGCGGCGGAGAAGACCTACGACCTCGAGGTGTGGCTGCCCGCGCAGGGGACCTACCGGGAGATCTCCTCCTGCTCGACGTGCGGGTCCTTCCAGGCGCGCCGCGCGGCCATCCGCTGGCGGCCGGCGGCGCCCAAGGCCAAGCCCGCCCCGCTGGCCACGCTGAACGGCTCGGGGCTCGCGGTGGGGCGGACGTGGATCGCCCTGCTCGAGAACCACCTGCAAGCCGATGGATCGGTCCGTATACCCGAACGGTTGCGCCCCTATCTCGGGGGTGTCGACGCGTTGCGTAAAGACGGGACGATCGCGATCCCCTAGGATCTATGGCACTGGTTGAAGTGAAGAACGTATCTACTCGACGGACCACGGGAATCGAGCGGTTGGGCGCGGCGTTGGCCGAGGGGGATTCGGCCCCAGACCACTCTTACCTACATGGGCCTCGCATTTTTCGACCGATGTGATATGTCCCGGGCAACCTTTTGCTGCGCACTGCGTCGCAACCGTCTGTCTGGATTGGGTAAGGAGGAAGTAAACCCCTGGAAAAAAAGCGGGATCGAGTCCATCGCCGAGATCGCGTGGGAAACGCGTGGAGCTCCGGCACTTTTCTCGATCGCCCGCTCGCGAAAGCTGAAGCTGAACGTGTTCCCGCTCACGAAGGGTGAACTGCTGTGGCGTTGAATTCCTCGCGGACGAAGAAGAACTCCAAGGTCGAGAGCTCGAGAGGGGTGCGAGCCCGCTTGACCACCAGCACGAAAGCGAACGTCAAGAAGAGCGCCAAGGCGGCCGTGGCCCTGCCCGCGCCCGCCGTCCCGGCCCTGCGGACCTCGGTGAAGGCGCAGGCGAAGCCTGTGGCGCCCAAGGTCCACGTCAAGCCCGTGGTGTCGTCGTCGCGCAAGGCGCACAAGCCCGTGCGGGCGCGCCGCGTGGCGCGCACCGAGCTCGTCGCCTCCGAGATCGCGCAGGCGATGCTCGGCGAGATGGAGAGCTACGGCGAAGACTCGGTGCTGCAGCGCCAGGCCCTGCGCGGCCAGCGCGAGCGGGACCTGCTGTCGCGGCTCGCGGTGTCCATGTGCCGCAGCGACGACATGCCCAACCTCGAGCTCGCCGCCGACCTCGTCCTCAACGAGGACGAAGAAGCGGTGGGCCTGCTCGTCGGCGTCATCGAGCGCCACGACACCGAGCACGCGCCCGACACCGCGCGCGTCCTGTGCGAGGTCGGCGTGCGCGCGCCCGAGCTTTTGCTCGAGCACGCCGAGCGCCTGCTCGCGCTCTGTGACGAGACCCAGCGCGACGTCCTCGCCTGCACCATGTACGCGCTCTCGCCGGTGGCCCACCACCACGCCGAGGCGCTGTGGGACATGCGCGATCTGTTCTGGTCGGCCCTCGCGGACCTGACGCAGCCCGCGGACATGGCGCAAGCCGGCGCGGTCCGCCTGCTGTCGGCGCTGTGCGCCGCCGGCCCCGACTACGCGCGCACGCTGGCGGGCGGTCTCGTGGACCTGCTCGGCAAGTGCATGCCCAAGGACGTGGCGTTCTTCGCGGAGAGCGTGCTTCCGGCGCTCGGCACGGCGCACTCGCACCGCGCCAAGCCGGTGCTCGACCGCCGCATGAAGGAGCTGATGCCCGCCGAGGTCGCCCGGCTCCGCCGCGCGGTCCGCGCCGCCCAGACCGGGCAGCCGCTGTTCGCGGCGGCGTAGCCCTCCATCACCGTGCAGACCCGGCGGCCCGCAACGAGAGTTGCGGGCCGTCGCGTTTTCGCCGACAACGCCAGCGAAGGGGGCTCCCATGGCGGACCTGAAGCCGACGTCGAAGAAGACCCTGCAGAACGCGTTCGCCGAGATGGGCGACCGCAAGCTCATCCTGGTCGGCCCGGGCAACGCCCGCGTGCAGGACTCGCGCTTTGCCATCTCCGACGCCGCCGTGGACCACGTGGTCATCAAGCTGCTCGGGGAGGAGGTCCTCGTGATTCCGTACGCCTCCATCGGCTCCATGAAGGTGGAGCGGCAGCAGGTCACGATCAGCTATCGTTGAGCCATGCGCACCCGCAGCGTTCTTGTGCTCGCCGTGCTCGGGGCCGCCCTGGCCGCGGCGAGCTCATGCGACGTCCTCGACCCGAAGGGCGAGGTGGTCACCTGCACCCAGCAGCAGTTGTGCGGTGAGGACGTCGCCACCGATCCGGTGACGGACACCTTCTGCACGGATCCCACCGACGCCGACCGCGCCAGCCAGATCAAGCAGTACGAGAAGGACTACGCCGACACCTGCGCGGGCGCCCGCCTCACCTGCACCGGCGGCGCGCTCGACAACCAGCCCGCGGACTGCACCGCCAAATGCGTCACCGGCGGCGCGTGCGACTTCAACCCCGTCCCGCAGGCCGTCACGCTGTAGCGATCGGCGCGGCCGCTCCCTCCGGTCGCTTGATCTCACGGCTCCTTCTTGGTGAGCGCCGGCGCCGAGAACCGCGCCATGGGGCCCGCGGCGACGGTGCCGGCAGGGGCCGGGGCGGTGCGCTCGAGGGCGCCGGCGACGCGCGGGCCGGCGCCGAGGGCGCGGGCGGCGTCGCGGATCTGCTCGGGGTCTTCCTGAAACGCGGCGAGCAGGCGGCGCCAGACGGCGGCGTCGACGCCGGTCTTGGCGAGCCACGCATCGACGGCGCGGGCGCGCGCGTCGTCGTCGCCGGCGTCGTCCCAGCCCACGGCGTGGATGAACGCCTCGACGGCGGGGCGCAGCCGCGCGGGCACGGCGCCGTCGGGCGAGAACATCAAGACCGCGAGCGGGAGGACGCCAGCGAGCTGTGCGTCGGGGAGCGCCTCGAGCTCGTCGAGGAAGCGCGTCAGCGCGCTCACGCGCGGAGGTTCCGGATCTGCGTCATCGCGCGGTCGTGCAGCAGGCCCATGCGCCGCATCGCCATCTCGGTCTCCGCGAGCGAGAGGGCTTCGAGGTTGCCGCCGATGAGCGTGTGCAGGCGCGAGACGAGCTCGCCGCCGACGTCACCGCGCTGCAAGAGCACGCTCAGCTCGCCGTAGGCGCGGGTGCGGCGCTCCTCGGTGCGCCGCATCCTCAGGGCCTCGCCGGGGGACACGGACTTCGTCGCGTTCAGCTTCACCATGGGGGCGACCCTAGCGGGCGCGCGCGGATCCGACAAAGACGCCGGTCACGCCGCGGGCCTACTGGCGGACGATCTCGGAGTCGAAGCGCGGCTGCAGTTGGTAGCGGATCACGCCGTTCACGGTGAACTCGGAGAGCACGCCCGTGATGGTGGCGAACGAATCGAGCGCCGAGACCGCCGGGTCCGAGGTCATCAGGAAGTTGCTCACGAACAGCGTGTCGCCGGCGAAGTCGTCGATGGTGAAGTCGCCGTTCACCGACGGCTCGGACGCCTCGACGTTTTCGACGGTGACGAGCACGCCCTCGAACGTCTCCGCGAGCACGCCGGGCTGAAGCTCCGCCACGGTGTGCACGTCGGCGAGCGGGTCCGAGCCGCACCCGGTGTCGACGTGGAATTCGCTGAGGTTGGCGAGCTGCGTCTGGCCGTTGAACTCACCGACCTTGCCCGTGAGCGTCACGCAACTGCCCACGGAGACGGTGGCGACATCGGGAAACTGCGATGCGATCGACGCCGGGACGAACACGCTGACGCCGGCGAATTCGGGGTAGGCGTGGCCGCCGCTGGTGACGCCCTGCGCTTCCTGCACGAACAGCGAGCGGTTCTGGTTGGCGCTCACCTCGGTGCCCGTCACGACCACCCGCGCGATGCGCACGCTGGCCTGCTGCGACACCGTGCCGTCCTCGATGTCCTGGATGTGCACCTGGCCGGCGTCGCACGCGGGGTCGCCGGCGCAGCCGCCGTCGGCGCAGTCGATGCGGCCGTCGCCGTCGTCATCGACGCCGTTGGCGCAATTCTCGGCGCAGTGGGAGTCGAGATCGCAGGCGAAGTCGCGGCAGTCGGCGAAGCCGTTGCCGTCGTTGTCGACGCCGTCGTTGCAGATCTCGGCGCTCTCGCCTTCGCCTTCACCTTCGCCTTCGCCTTCGCCTTCGCCTTCACCTTCGCCCTCGCCGCCGGCGCGGACGCAGCTCCCGTCGTCGGAGCAGGTCTCGCCGTTCGCGCAGTCGCCGTCGCGCTCGCACTCGACGCAAACGCCGCCGGAGCAGGTCTCGGCGCCGTGGCAGTCGCTGTCGACGACGCACTCGTCGGCCGGCGGGCAAGCGCCGAGCGCCAGCGCTCCGGCGAGGAGCGCCAACGCGCCCGCGGCGGACAAGGCGGTGCGTCGCGCGGGCACCCAGGCGGTGAGCGGGGATGTCTGGCTCATGTGCCCTCCTTGTCGCCCGCTGCGGGCGCCGCGTCCACCGGCGGCGCGGGGCTGTCGTCGTCGGCGGGGCTGTCGGCGGCGGGGCTGGCGGGGGCGGGGCTGTCGGGGGCGGGGCCGTCGGGGGCGGGGCCGTCGGGGGCGGGGCCGTCGGGGGCGGGGCTGTCGTCGGCGGGCGTGACGCCGGCCAGGAAGCGCAGCCACTCGGCCCTCACGTGGGCGATGTCGCGGGCCAGATCCACGGGAACGACGGCGTGCTCGAGGCCGTTGTGCCCCATGAACGCGATGATCCCCGCCTCGCCCGCCGAGAGCTTCTGCTGCACCTCGGGCTCGAGCGTGACGTGGCCGATGGCGCCGTCGCCCTTGTCGAAGTGGAAGCGACCGGCGTTCTCCGACGGCACCGCGGTCTTGTTGTCGAGCCGGTGGCGCACCACCCAACCGCGGATGACGTCGTACTGCTCGCTCTTGCCGGCCGCCCTCAGCTCGTCGAGCCGCTTGCGCCAACCGGCTCCCGCGTCCTCGGCGGCGCCCTTCCTCTTCTTGCCGCGGGAGGCCTGCTCCTCCTCCACCTTCTTGACCTGCTCCTCGGTGACCAGGCCGGCCTTGAGGAGCTTTGCCTTCAAGTCGAGCACGTCACGGCCTCCCGATGCTCTCGGGGGGACCCCAGCGCTCGGCCTCCTCGGGGTCGAGGCGGCGCAGCATGTCCCAGCGGTAGATCCCGGTGTTGTGCGCGTCGGCGAACTTGAAATTCACCGCGTAGCGCCCGACCAGCTCCACGTCGAAGATGGCGGCGACGTTGTTGTCGATGTGCTTGAGCCCGCCCACCTCGTGTCCTTGACAGAGCGCACAGGGGCAGTAGCCGCGCAGACGCTGAACGGGGTAGACGCTCGTATGGCCGTCCCCCCACTTGACGACGACGCGCGACTTCTCGTTTTCGACCTTCACGTCGAGGGGGATGATCTCTTTTCCCGTGGGGACTGGCATCGCGCCCCTTGTCGTACGCCGGCGCGGGCGGCGCAATGACTGCCCCCACGCCGGCCCCCGCCCCCACGCCGGCCCCCGCCCCCACGCCGGCCCCCGCCCCCGTCACCTCCGGCGTCGCCGCCGTCTCGTCCCGCGGCCTGAAGAAGTCGTTCGGCAGCGTCCAGGCCGTCGCCGGCATCGACCTCGACGTCCCCGCCGGCGCCTGCTTCGGCCTCATCGGCGAAAACGGGGCCGGCAAGACCACGTTCATCAAGATGCTCCTCGGCATCACGCGCCCCGACGACGGCGACATCGCCGTGCTCGGCGGCTCCCCCGACGACGTCGCCGTGCGCAAGCACATCGGCTACCTCCCGGAGCGCCTGCACATCCCCGAGGCGTTCTCGCCGCTGCGCTTCCTGGCGAGCGTCGGGCGCATGAAGGGGCTGCTGCCCGCCGAGATCCCCGTCGAGAGCGAGCGCGTGCTCGAGCAAGTCAAGCTCGATCGCGCCGCGTGGAAGCGAAAGACCGGCGGCTTCTCCAAGGGCATGAAGCAGCGCACCGGCCTCGCCGCCTCCCTCGTCGGCAGGCCGCGGCTGCTCGTGCTCGACGAGCCCACCGACGGCATCGACCCGCTCGGCCGCGCACAGATCCGGGACGTCATCGTCGACGCCGTCCACGCCGGGGCCACGGTGTTTTTGAACAGCCACCTGCTCGCGGAGACCGAGAAGATCTGCGACCACGTCGCGGTGCTGTCCAAGGGCAGGGTCGTGCAAGCGGGCGCGCTCGACGTCCTCAAGCGCAAGGACGCCTCGCGCGTGCGCTTCCTCAAGGCCGACGACGACGCAGCCCGCGCCGCCCGCTGCGGCTTCGCGCTGCTCGAGGGCGACGGCGTCGCTCCCGAGCCGCCCGACGCCGAGCAGCGCACCTATCGCTGGACCGGCGGCGGGCCGCACGAATTGTCCAAGGCCCTCGCCGCCGCCCTCGCCGACGGCCTCGTCGTCGTCGACGTCACGCCCGAGCTCAAGGACCTCGAGACCATCCTGCGCGAGTCCATCGCGGCGAGGCCGGCATGAACCCGCGCAGCGTCATGAACGTCGCGCTCGACGTGCTGCGGGAGGCGGCTGCGTCGAAGTACCTCATCGTGCTGTTCGGCCTCATCCTGCTCGGCATCATCTCGCTCGCGCTGGCGCTCGACCTCGAGGTGGTGAACGGGGCCATCGCGGCCGGCAAGCTCTTCGGCGGCAGCATCGTCGGTAAGGGCAAGACGGTGGGAGTGGAGGAGTTCCTCGCGCCCTTCCTCGAGGTCATCGTCTACAACACCTTCGGCTGGGGTCTGTTGTTCCTCGTCGTCGCCGTCGCCGACATCGCGCCCCGGATGCTGGCGCCCGGCCGCGTGGAGCTCCTGCTCGCGCTGCCGCTTCGCCGCACCGAGCTCGTCCTGGGCATCTACCTCGGCGTGATCCTCATCGGCGCGCTCGCCACGTTCACGGCCGTGGGCGGCGGCGCGCTCGTCTTGTTCATCAAGGCCCACTTCTTCACCTTGGCGCCGCTCATCGGCGCGCTCACGGCGCTCGTCGGCTTCATCACGCTGTACGGCGTGATGCTCGCGGTGGCGTCGGTGGCGCGGTCGGCGGCGCTGTCGGCGGGGGCCGCGATCTTGATCGGCATCGCCGGCGCGGCGACGTCGAACCGCGCGTCCGTGCTCGGCTTCTTCCGCCACGGCGCCTCGCGCGAGATCGCCTCGGTGATCATGGGACCGCTGCCGCGGTTGGTGACGCTCGCCAAGGCCGGCGGCGCCGCCGCGGTGCACCACCCCGTGAACTGGGGCGAGACGTCGGCCGTCATCGGCGGCTGCGCGGCGTTCGGCCTCTTCTTCGTCGTCGTCGCCTGCATCGTCGTCAGCATGAAGGACTATTGAACGCGGCCGCTCCCCCCGGTCGCCCCCAGATGGAGCGCAAGATGTCCAGGCGCAACAGTGTCGTCGCCCTCGCCGTCGCCGCAGTGGTCCTGCTGGTGCTCGCCTTCATCTTGTCGCGCAGCTCCGCCGACGCTTCGTCGTCGCCGGACGCCGGGCCGTCGTCGTCGGCGCCCGCCAGGAGCGCGCGCAAGGCGCCGCTCGTGTTCCCCCGCGACCGCGCCCGGCTCGCGGCGGCCACGCACACGGCGCCCGCGCAGCCGACGCCCGACGACAAGCCGCGGCTCGACGCCATGCAACGCGCGCTGTTCGGTCCCGGGAACAAGGGCGCCATCTTCGTCGAGGCCAACGCCATCCGCCACGCGCCGCTCATGGAGAAGATCCTGCGCTGCCGCCAGGCCGACAGCGCCGACGGCCTCGCCCGCATGAAGGCCGAGCTCGGCATCGACCCGATGGAGGACATCGACCGCGTCGGCTTCGACGGCGACGTCTTCGTCGCCAGCGGCTTCTTCGACAAGCTCAAGCTGCCGCCGGAGATCGGCGACGGCGACGCCTACGGTGACGGCGGCCGGCTGTGGCAGGTGAAGGACGACAAGGGCAAGGACATGTGGTTCGGCGAGGTGGGTGACGGCATGCTGCTCACCGCCAGCGACGAGGCCCTCTTGAAGTCCGCCATGGATCGCGCCGAGGGCCGCGGCGCCGTCGCGGTCAGCGGCCTGCCGGCCGGCTTCGGCGAGGGCGAGGTCTACGGCACGGTCGGCGCCGCGTTCCTCAAGTCGGTGCTCGGCGGCAGCCAGGACCCCGTGGCGCAGACCATCGCGACCATGGTGACGTCGTCGACGGTGCGCATGAACCTCGACGAGGACGCCGCGCTCTCTTTGGACCTGCAGGCCGTCGACGAGAAGTCCGGCGACGACCTCGCCAAGGCGGTGGGCGGCGTGCTCGCCGGGCTTCACGCCAAGGCGCAGCAGCAAGGCGACGCCGAGCTGGCGCAACTGCTCGAGCAGGCGCGCGTGTCGCCGCTGCCCGGCGGCCGCTTCAACCTCGACGTCGCCGTCCCGGGCGACACGCTCCTGCGCGGCATGGGCTGCGGGCCCGACGGCACCCCGCTCGGCGCGCCCCCCGCTCCGCCGGCGAGCGCGCCGCCGGCGCCGCCGGCGCCCGCGCCGCAGTGAGCGCTCACCCCTCGGTCTTCTGCGTGGCCGCGATGAGGGTGTCGACGAAGCTCTCGCTGCAGATGCTGCCGCCCGTGAGCGCGACGTCGTCCTGCAGCTCGAAGTAGCGCGACCCCGCGTCGGCGGTGCAGCACGGCGTGTCGAGCGTGGCGTCGCAGGGCTCGCCCGGCCCGGTGAAGTTGGAGAGGCCGTGGCTCGGCCGGCACTGGCCCGGCAGGAGCGCGGCGCCCTTGTCGCAGCCGGCGGCGATGAAGCCGCCGCCCGCCGGGATGGCCCCGGCGATGACGACGACGCTGACGTCGTCGGCGCGGTTCGGGCCCTTCACGGCCGCGAGCCGCTCGGCGTAGCGCCGGACGGGCGTGAGCGCGGCGGCGTCGTCGTAGCAGTCGTCGGGACGGTGCTCGGTGACGATGCTCTCGCCGGGACCGCAGGTGGTGAGGGTCTCGTCGGGGAAGTCGCTGCCGTCATGGCTGCAGTCGTCCTCGTCGGTGACGAACACGACCATCAGTTGGGCCTCGTCGCGCAGGAACAGGTCCCGATCGCCTTCGCAGCCGTCGGCGACCCAGGAGTCGCCGCCGAGGAAGACGTCGGCGGCGTCGAGGCCGCGCTCGAAGGGGGAGCCGAAGGTCCCGACGTTGTCGAGCAGCTCGCGGAACTTGCCGGCGACGTCGACGTCGTCGCGCGCGATGATCTTCTGACCCGTCGAGGGCACCGGCTGGAGGCAGCCGCGCTGCGGGCGGTACCCCCACGCGTCGTTGTCCGTGGCCTCGGACAGCGCGTTGTCGCACGCGTCGACGTCCGTGGTGATGACGCCGACGCGGAAGTCGCGGTCGTAGGCGGCGAGGATCTGGGAGAAGCCGCAGACGGTGGAGAGCTCCTCGAGGACGCCGGGCGCGGGATCGAGGAGCGCCTCGGGCACGTGCTCCAGGTCGGTGATCGGGCACTCGGGCTTGTAGATGGTGCGCGCCAGCGCCGCCTGCTCCTCCGCCATCGACCCCGAGTTGTCGACGACGAACAGGATGTCGATGGGCTTGTCGGCCGGCTCCGTCGACGACACGAGCGGCTGCCCCGGGGCGGAGCCGACGCCGTAGTCGATGACGCAGCCGGCGAGACCTGCCGCTCCGATGGCGAGCCAGAAGACGCGCATAGGTGACCTCCGGCCGGGGTTTGGGCTCACGGCGCGGATCCGTCTCGCGCTCCGTCGTCGACGGCCGCGCGCACCATCTGCAGGAAGAGGCTCGTGGGGTACTCCCGCGTGAACGCGCCCGCCGCCGCGCGGGCGCGCTCGGTGTCGCCGCGCTGCGCGAACGCCACCACGGTGAGCGCGCGCCGCTCCTCGACGAGGGTGCCGTGCGGGAACGCGCGCGCGTGCGCCTGCAGGCGCTTGAGCGCGAGGTCGGCGTCGCCGATGGCGAGCGCCTCGCGCGCGCCCTCGATGATCTTGCCCTCGGAGGGGGCCTCGCCCCTCGACGCCGCGGGGCGCGACTCCGCGGGGGACGCGCGGTCGTCGACGGCGGCGGGCGCGACGGCGTCGTCGAGCGCGGGCGCGACGCCGGCGGGCGCATGCGGGACCCCGGGCGCGGCGGGCGCGGGGGCGGCGCGCGGGGCGACGGTCGCGGGCGCGGTGGCCGCGTCGACGGCGGCGGGCGCGCGCGCCCGGGAGGCCGCGACGACGACGCCGGTGCCGACGACGGCGACGGCGACGACGGCGGCGACCACCTTGGCGGCGCCGGCGCCGAACGCGAGGCCGCCGGCGGCGGCGGGGACGGCGACGCTGGCGGTGACCTTGGCGAGCACGGCGGCCTCGACGCCCGGCGGCGGCGGCGGCGCGCCCGCCTGCGCCTTGTGCAGGAGCGCCTGGAGGTCGTCGGGGAGGGGCGGCAGATCGTTCATGTCGTGCTCGAGCGGCGCCCGGGCGCACGGCGGACGGCGGCCACGAAGGCTTCGCGCGCCAGGCGCAGGCGGGAGTAGAGGGTGTTGAGCGGCGCGTCGACGACGCGGGCGATCTCGGGCATCGACAAGCCCTCGAGCTCGTGCAGCACGAACACCGCGCGCTTGTCGAGGTCGAGCCCGTCGAGCGCACGCATGACCTCCTCGTGCGCCTCGCGCGCCTCGACGACGTCGTCGGCGGGGCGGTCGCGGGCGGGCACGCGGTCGCCGGCGCCCTCCACCAGGGACTCGCGGAAGCTCGAGGCCTTGCGCTTCTTGTCGAGCGCCACGCGAAAGCAGATGCCGAACAGCCAGGGCTTGGCGGGCCGCGCGGGGTCGTAGTCGCCGAGCTTTCGGTGCACGACGACGAACACGTCGTGGGCCAGGTCCGGCAGGTCCGCGTCCGGGATGCCGAGCCGGCGCAGCGAGCGCCACACGTACCCGAAGTGCTCCTGGTACAGCGCCGTGAACGAGGCCGCCGCGCGCACGTGCGCCGCGTCCGTCGGCGGCGGCAGCGGCAGAGGCTCGGTGATGGCGGCACCGTCCACCGCGGGGGTTTGGGGCAGGGCGCCGGTCTCCGTCACCGGATCTGCACCTCGGCGCCGATCCCCAGATCCCAGCCGACGAGCGCGGGCTCCGCGTACACCTCATGCGACACGTCGTCGATCAGGCGAGGCCGGATGAGCGGCGACAGGAGGTCGCCCTGCACCACCAGGCCAAGCTCCGGCCAGATGTGCATGTCGACGGCTCCGCGGGCGCCCACGGCCACCCAGGGCGCCGTCACGGCGCGGCTGTTGTCGAGGCCGATGCCGCGCGCGTTCAGGGCGCCGGCCTCGATGTCGCCGCAGCCGCGCAGCCCGACGAAGGCGTCGGGGTCCCACTCGAGACAGGCCGAGCCGTCGAGCGCGAGGAGCGCGACGTCGAGGAGCGCCCCGTTGCCCACCGGGTAGCGCGAGGGGAGGTCGAAGCGGACGCCCGCGTCCACGTCGACCACGCCGTAGCCGAACGAGGCCTGCCCGCGCAGCGACGGCGTGGCGATGACGCCCACGCCCGACGCCACGAGGAGCAGCGCGCGCCCCGACACCGACGCCGGCGCGGGGACGCCGGAGCCTGCGTCCGCCGCCGCCGGGGGCAGGCTCGCGCTCGCGCTCGCGTCTGCGGCGTCCGTCGCCGTCGGCGCGTCGACGGGCGCGGCGAACGTCAGACGCGCGGCGTCGGCAGCGTCGGCGCCACCGTCGGCGGGGCTCGCGCGCGCGTGCGTGGGCGGACGCCGGGGAGGAGCAGGGGGCCGGCGGCGCACGAGGAGGAGGGGATCGATGGCGATGGCGACGGCGAGGACGAGGTCGTCGGCGAGGGAGCGGCAGTCGGCATCGCCGTGGAGCACGCGCAAGCCGAGCCGGGTGCCGCTCGGCGAAAACAGGACGATGCGCGCGACGAGCTCGTCGCCGTCGCCGTCGCGGGCGACGCCGACGCGCACCTCGCGGGCGTCGTCGGCTTCGCGGAACGGCTCGCTGCCGATCCGGGCGCGCACGCGCGCGGCGAGCGCGGCGTCGGCGGGGCAGCGTTCGGCGCCGTCGCCGCGGACGATGCGCAGGCGGACGCGGTCTTCGTCGGCGAGGCCGGCGACGTGGACGGCGAGGACCACGCCGAGGATCACCCTCGTTTCCTGGCGTGCGCCACGTACATCGCGCCGTAGAGGTCCCGGCGGTCCTTGACGTAGCGATCGCGCAGATCGCTCGCGGTGGCGATCTCCACGACGTCGAACCCGAGCGACGAGAAGAACGGCACCGCGTCTTCGGGGTGGATACCGAACAGCACGGGCTCCCCGAGGAGCGCGAGCAGGTTGGCGCTCAGGCGGTGCGCCGACGCGCGAAGGTCGGGCGCGTCGAGGAGGAACCAGAAGTCGCAGCACAGCTCGCTGCCGCGGCCGCCGAGCCTCTCGATGAGAGAGAGCGTCTGCTTCACCGCCGCGCGCGTGAGGTACATCGACACGCCCTCCCACACGAAGAACGTGCGCGCGCCCTCGACGAACCCCGCTCGCACGAGGGGGCCGTCGAAGGTCTCGGCCAGGAAATCGACCTCGACGCGGCGGACCACGCTACCCGGGAGATCCTTCGCGTGCTTGCGCACGAGGTCGTCCTTGCGCCGCCCCGTCGACGGGAAGTCCACCTCGAACACCGGCCGGCCCTTCAAGGCACCGGCGAAGCGGTAGGCGCGCGTGTCGTAGCCCGCCCCGAGGAGCACCACCTGGGCGACGGGCTCGCCGCCGTCGGTGGAGAGCGCGCGCGAGAGGGCGTCGTCGATGAAGCGGTGGCGGGCGATGACGAAGTTGCCGACGCCGGGGAGCAAGCGCGTGGGGATCTCGACCAGCGGCCCGGCGGCCTCGGCGGCGCGCAGCGCCGTCCTCAGGCTCCTGCCGAGGAAGAGGCGCGCGTACGGGTCGTCGACGATGCGCGCGGCGGGATCGCGGAGCCGCTCGAACGCGCGAAAGAAGCAAACGGCCTCGGCGGTCTTCGACGGCGCGCTCTCCTGCATGCGACGACTCTACGACGGCCGCTCCGGCCGTGGGTCGGCGCGCCCCTGGGAGCGGCGTCGGGGGCGATGCGCGCTGGCGCGTCGTCGTCGCCGTCGTCGTCGTCGTCGCCGTCGCCGTCGTCGTCGTCGGGCTCACGAGGGCCGGAGCCCGCGCAATCCCGTGCGGAGGGTCAGCGCTTCTTTTTGCCCGCGGCCTTCTTCGCCGGGTGCTTCTTGGCGGCTCTCGTCGACGACGGCTTCTTCGCCGGGGTCGCCTTCGCCGGCTTCTTCTTCGACGGCGCGCTGTGCGCGGGCTTGGCGGCTTTGGCCGGCGCCTTGGCCGGCTCGGCCTTGGGCGGCTCGACGACCGGCGCCGCGGGGCGCGGCGCGTCGCCCTTCAGGATGGGCTTGGCGCCGCCGACGAAGCAATCGCTGCGCTCATGGTGCTTGGGCTCCTCGACGGGGCGCACCAGGCGCTCGTCGTCGAGGAACTTGGAGCGCAGCACGTTGGGCTGGCGCTCCCGTCAATCCATGGGGTTGTCGTCGTCGTTTTCGCCGAGGCGAAACACGGGCTCCTTGCCGAGCGGCCACAAAAACGCAGCCGCCGGCCGCTCCGACAAGGGCGCGGGGAGCGCGCGCTCGATGACGCGCACGTCGCGCGCGCCGGCGACGACGGCGAGCTGCCCCGCGTGCGTCTCCGCGGCGAGGCGCACGGCGTTCAAGCGATTGGCGTAGGGCTCGAAGATGTGGAACTCGAGCGCGATGGAGTCGCTGTCGCGGAACTGCCACAGGCCGATGCAGCGCCCCTCCTCGATGATGATCGAGGTGGTGTTGCCGGCGGGGTCGTAGACCCAGGGAGCGAAGCGCGGCTCGACGACGCGGGTGCGGTCGCGCCAGCCGAGTGGGTACGCGTCCCACAACGGCAGGAACAGGATGCGCTCGGGTTGCCCGCCGCCCTTGCGCGTCTGGTCGGCGACCTCCCGCAGAGTGACGAGGCCCTCGCCGAGCCCGTCGACGGGGAACTTCACGACCTCGCGGCCGAGCACCTCGAGCACGCGGCGCACGTCGGCCATGGGCAGGCCCGTCCACCAGGCGGCGTCCTCGAGGCGGGCGGGGCCGTACGTGCGCAGATAGCGGCGAACGACCTCGACGCGGGCCTGCTCCACCTGCTCCGGGATGAGCGACGCGCCCTCGAGCCACTGCTCGGCGAGCGCGTAGTTGAACTGGTTGCCCTTCCAGCCCTTGGACGTGGTGCGGACGAGCACGCCGATGTCGCAGAGCTTGCGCAGCAGCAGGCGCTCGATGTCGACGCCGGGGCGGCGCTCCTTGCCGGGGTACAAAAGCGCGATGACCTCGCTCTCCTGCCGCGGCATGGTGAACGCCTCGGAGCGCAGCTTCTCGGCGAAGCGCTGAAGCTGGAGCTCGTCGATGCCCTCGGAGCGCAGGCGGGACATGCCCGTCGTCGACAGCGTGTCGTACAGCGCGCGGAAGTAGAGCGGGTAGTCCTCGCTCGCGAGCAGGAACAGCGACCCGCGAAACGCCGTGGCGCGCACCAACGACCAATCGTTGACGAGCGCCTCCTCGAGGTCCCCGAGGGTGAGCGTCGGGCGCCGGGCCATCAGCGAGAGGTACGCGATGGGGTTCGGGCCGTAGATGCCGGGTCTTCTGTGGATGGCTTCCACCAGGGTCTCGCCGTCCCCGAACGCGTTCAGCGTGGTGTGGTGGTAGCGCTGCAGTTGCTTGAGGGGCGTGGCCTCGAAGGTGCCCTTGGCCGGCATCGGAGCTCCGTGTTCGCTGTCGTCGTCGAGGGCCTACCCCGGCGCCCCGACACAAACAACCGCGGTTCCGTGCGGCCCGGCTTCCCGTCGGACGGTTCACGGCGGATCAGGGGGCGGCGGTGGGGACGGGCGTGTCGGGCGTCTTGCGCTCGGCAAACCAGATGGCGATGCCGAGGGCGACCGCGGAGATCACGAGGACCACGACCAGGTGGCGGCCCACCCCGGTGGGCCGTGGCAGCCGCGTGCCGAACATGGAGCGCTCGGCGGTCACCATCTGGTCGGGGTCATGTGGCTCGGGCACGCCCCGAGGCTACCGCATCCGGAGCCACCCGAAGCAAGCGCGGGGGCGCCGCGCCCGGGAGCCCCGGTTCGTGGCGGACGGGCGGTCAAGCCCCAAAAGGAGCGCGGCGGAAGCTGCCGCCGGAGTCGTCCGCCGCTCCGGGCGCGCGGAGCGCGCGGCTGTTCGTGAGCGTCAGCGAACAAAAAAGGGAGCCGTCGCCGGCGTTGAAACAACGCCGACGACGACCGAAAGCGGCGACCTCTCCCGTCGACGCCCGGACACAGCGTTTCCCCCCTCGGCTCGCCTCGCGGCGGGCCGTCACCTGATGCCCCCCGAGCTCCGCTGTGTCCGACCCCGACGCTGAACCTAACGAGGACGCGGCCGCGCGCAGGGCTCGCGTGTGGATCGATCACGCGTGCGCCTCAGCTGAGGAGCTTGATGATGTCGTCGACGTGGCCCAGCATGATCACCGAGTTCTTCAGCATGGTCTGGATGAACAGGTCGATGCAGAGGAAGAACACGATGCAGCCGCCGATGACCTTGGCGGGCATGGCCATGAAGTACGCGTTGATCTGCGGGGCCACGCGGTTGATGAGGCCGAAGGACGTCTCGAGCGTCAGCGTGACGATGCCGATGGGCATGGCGAGGAGCACCGCGATCTCGAGGATCTCGGCGGTGAGCCGCGCGTTGTACTCGACGAAGGCGGCGTAGCCGGCGTGGAAGTGCGGGAAGTCGTTGATGGGGACCGCGACGAAGCTCTCGAACAGCGACGCCAGGAACGGGTGGTGCAGATCCAGCGCCAGGAACAGGGCGAGCAGCAACTGGTACTGCAGCGTGCCGAACGCCGACGAGCGCTCCTCGATCTCGGGCACCTGCAACTGGATCTGGTTGGCGCCGCGCAGGATGTCGATGAGCTGGCCGGCGATCTCCACGGTGTAGAACACCTTGGACGCGACGAAGCCGATGACGAGGCCGACGAAGGTCTCCTTCATCATCATGAGCGTGAACCCGATGGGCGTGATGGGCAGCCCGTGCTCCGGGCTGACGTTGGCGAGCACCGTGGGCCACAGCAGGATGGTGAGCGTGACGCCGACGCCCATCTTCACCTCGACGGGCGCGTTCTTGCCGCCGAGGAACGGCACGAGGACGACCATGGCCATGATCCGCGCCATGATCAGCGCGAACACGACGATGGTCTTCGTCATGTCGAGCTGCTGCGCGAGTGCAGCCATGAAGTTCTGCACGGCCGCTCCTAGTGGATCACGTCGGGGATGCTCCCGAGGCAGAGCGTCGCGAAGCGAAGCATCGTGGCCCCGAGCCAGCCGCCGGTGGCGGCGAGCACCGCGAAGACGGCGATCATCTTCGGGACGAAGGAGAGCGTCTGCTCCTGGATCTGCGTCGTCGCGGAGAACACCGCGACCAGCACGCCGATGAGCAGGCTCAACAAGATGGGGGGCATCGACACCACGATGGTGATGAGGATGGCCTCGTTCGTGATTTGAACGATGAAGTCCTGGACGGTCATTGGTACCCCAAGACGAGGCCGCGGGTGATGAGGTACCACCCGTCTACGAGGACGAAGAGCAATATCTTGAACGGCAGCGAGATGGTTGTCGGCGACAGCATCTGCATGCCGAGCGCCATCAATATGTTCGACACCACCATGTCGATCACCAGGAACGGCACGAAGATGATGAAGCCTATCTGGAAGGCCTTGGTGAGCTCGCTGATGACGAACGCGGGCGTGATGATCACGAGGTCGTCGGGCTGAAGCGACGCGCGGTCCTCCTCGGCGCGCAGCCGATAGGCGACGCGATAGAGCATCTGGCGGTTCTTCTCATTGCTGTTTTTGAGGAGGAACGCCTTGATGGGCTCCTTGGCCTGCTTGAGCGCGTCGACGATGATGTCGACGTTCTCCTTCTGCAGGAGGTCGCCGCCGCGTCTTATCTCGATGAGGCGGTCGACGCGGTTGTAGATCTGCAGACCCACGGGCTGCATCACGTACGCGGTGAGGATGATGGCCATGCCCGTGATGACGGTGGTGGGCGGCGCCTGCTGCGTGCCGATGGCCTGGCGGGTGATGGACAGGACCACCGCGATCTTGACGAAGCTCGTCACCATCATCCCGACGAAGGGGATGAGGGCGAGGCCCGCCATGGCCGTCATGAGGATGAGCGGGCGGTTGGAGATGGAGTCGTTGCCGAGGAGGTCGACGCCGCCGACGGTGGCGCCGTGGGCGATGCCGCGACCCTTGGCCAGGGCGACGCACGGCGCGAGCGACACGACGAAGAAGACGAACGTGGCCCAGCCCACCCCGCGGGCGAAGCGCAGGGTGCGCGGCTCGTCCTTGTGGTGTCCGAAGCAGGAGCGGAGGGCTTCGCGGAGCTTCATGCGGTGGCCTTCTCGTCGTCGTTCGTCTTCTTGGCGTCGCGGCGCCTGAGGGCGTCCATGAAGGACGGCGGCGGCGCCGCCGCGGCCTTGGTCTCCACGTCCTTCAGGAGCGTGACGCCGCCCTCGCCGGCGGCGAGCAGCATCTGCTTGCCGTCGACCTCGACGAGGAAGAGCGAGCGCTTGGCGTCGAGGCCGACGCGCTCGACCACCTTGACCCGCCTGCCGAGGTTCTGGCGCTCGACGAGCTTGCCGAGCCCCTTGGACAGCGTGAGGTACACGAGCCCGAGGACGATGCAGAGCATCAAGATGGTCTTCAAGAGCGGCCCGACGAGGTCGCCGAGCCCCGACTGCGGCGCCGGCAGCGGCTTGAGCGCGTCCGGATCCGGCGGGGGCGCCGGGGGCACCTGCGGCGCGGCGTGTGCCGCCGGGTTTGCCGCTGCGTCCCCGTCGTCCGCGCGCGCGGCGGCGACGTCCGCGCCGGTCGCGGGCGCCGCGTCGTCGTCGCCGGCGGGGTCGTCGCCGACGCCCGGCGGCGGCAGAACGAGCTTCACGGCGTCGTCGGCCGTGGCGTCGTCGTCGGCGGCGTGCGCGGCGGCGGTGCCGCCGAACGGCGCGCTGTCGCCGGCGTTGTCGGCGAGCGCGGGGCCGGCGAGCGCGAGCCCGACGACGACGAGCATGGGCGACGGGAGGGAGCCACGCTGGAGCTTGCTGATCACGGCCGCAGCTTAGCGCGCCGCGCTCCAGGCGTGGCGAGCGCCCCCGTCCGCGCGTGGGGCCGGGCCTACATCCGCGCCGGACCCCGGGCGGACGCCACGCGGGTGCCGGGTCATTTGACGAGGGAGAGGATCCGGACGCCCAGCTCGCCGTCGATCTCGACGAGCTCGCCCTTGCCGACGCGCTTGCCGTCGACGACGAGGTCCACGGGCTCGCCGGGGGCGCGCGACAGCTCGATGACCTGGCCCGCGCGCAGTTGGACGACGTCGGCGGCGGAGACCATCACGCGGCCGAGCTCGACGACCATCGCCACGGTGATGTCGTCGAGGAGGCCCGCGGCCTCGGGCGAGGGCTCGTCCTCGGGCTCCTCTTCCCCGTCGGAGTGCTCGGCCCCCGGCTCGTCGTCGACCGCGGTGCCACCCGGGAGCGGCGCGCCCCCGCCGGCGTCGTCGATGGGGGCGGCGACGCGGTCGGCGGCCTCCCGGCGCAGCCGGGACCCGAAGGCGTCGGCGTCGACGAGACCCGCAGCGGACAGCCGCTTGGCGTTTTCTTCCATCTCCCCGCCTTCTACCTCGCCGAAGCCCTCGTGGAACAGATGCGCCTTTGCGCGCGGCTCGCCCGCGGGCGAGATGGCCTCGATCTGGACCTCGTAGCGCCCGCTGTCGCCGACGACGAGCGCGCCGGAGATGACGCCGCGGTGCCCGTCGCCGAGCCGGCACTGCACGCGGCCGCTCAGCGTTTGCGGCTGGTCCTCGTCCTCGGGCGGCACGATCGTCACTTCGCTCTCCTCGACGAGGATGATGTCGTCGATCTCGAGGGACTCCACGTCCGCCATCTGCAGACCGATGCGGCCTACCTCGACCACGAGCGGCGCCGTCAACAGCCGCACCACGTCGATGCGCTCGTCGAGCCGGCGGAGCCAGCGCGACAAGGCCGGGCCCTCCGCGGGGACGTCGGGCGAAAACGCGTCGCGCACGAAGCTCTCCGGCAAGTAGACGCGGCAGAAGCCCACCTTGACGTCGAAGAACAGCCGGAAGCTCAGGCACAGCAGGGGCGCGTCGACCGGGAAGCGCTCCGCGAGCGACGCCATGGTCCCGTGGACCCCCTCGAGCTTCAACGCCACGTCCTTGTCGGCGGCCCCCTCCTGCAGGAGCTGCAGCACGCGCAACAGCACGAAGGAGAACACGCCGTCCTCGATCTCCGACAGCGGCCTTTGTCCGTCGGCGTCCTCGGCGTTCCCCCCGAGGAGCTTGTCGATGGCCTGCTGCGCCACGGTGAGATCCACCTCGAGGAGCGCCTTCTCGGTGCGCGGCGGCAGCCCGATGACGGCGGCGCACGTGGGCTCCGCGAGGACCTGCGCGAGCTCTCCGTCGCCGAGCGCGCGCACGCCCTCGAACCACAGCTCGACGTCCGCGTGGACGAGCGGCCCGAGCATGTCCTTGAGCCAATCCTTGAAGTCGCTCTCGAACGCCGTCTGCGGTAGGTGACACAACAGCGCGTTTTGCACCTGCACCTGCCGGCGGCTGATGCGGGGGAGCGTTCCCTGCAGCTTGAACTTGCGGAGCTTCCTCGCCATCAGTCCTCGAAGACCTCGCGGATATCTTCCTTGATCTCGTCCACGGCTTCCTTTTTCTTGCCGGGGAAAAGCAGGCTGAGCCCGATCCCGGCCCCCAACAATCCACCCACGACGACGAGTGACAACGGGGTCGGCACGTGGGTCGGCGCCTCGGGCCACACCCAGGCGAGGAGCGGCAGGCACATCTTGGCCCCGATGAAGCCGAGCACCAAGCCGAGCGCCGGCTTGAGGAACCGGAGCCCCCACAGCGCGCCCGACAGCAGGAAGAACAGCGACCGCAGGCCCAGGATGGCGAAGATGTTCGAGGTGTAGACGATGAACGGGTCCAGGGAGATGCCGAACACGGCGGGGATGGAGTCGAGCGCGAAGACCACGTCGCTGAGCTCGACCGACACGAGGACGAGCAGGAGCGGCGTGGCCTTCCTGACGCCCTCTTTGAGCGTGAAGAAGCGGTGGCCGTCGTAGCTGTCGGTGACGCGGACGAAGCGGCGGGCGAGCTTGACGACGCGGTTGTCCTTGACGTCGCCTTCGTCGTCGCCGCCGCGCTCGACGATGAGCTTGATGCCGCTGTACAGGAGGAACGCGCCGAAGACGTAGATGAGCGCGTGCACCGTGGACAGAAGCGCGGTGCCGCCGATGATGAACACGCCGCGCAGGACGACGGCGCCGAAGATGCCCCAGAACAGCACGCGGTGCTGGTAGGCGTCGGGGACCTTGAAGGCGTGAAACAGGAGCAAGAAGACGAAGAGGTTGTCGACGGACAGCGAGTACTCGATGACGTAGGCCGAGAAGAACTCGAGGCCGCTCTCACGGTCCGACAGCACGAGGACGGCGACGCCGAACCCGCAGCCGAGCGTCACCCACACGATGGTCCACGCGAGCGCCACGCGCTTCTTCATCGGCGCGTCGCTGCGGCTCCCGATCCACAGGTCCACCGCCAGCACCACGACGACGATGGCCGTGAACGCGATCCACAGCGCCGGGGTGCCGATGGAGTGCACCCGGGGGAAGTACCCGCTGAGGGGACGGGTGCCAAGCAAGACCCGCGGCGCAGCGATGCGCGGGCGCGCGCCCACGCTTCGTCAGCGGGTCTCGAGGCGGGCCAGCGACAGGCCCTTCTTGTCGAGGCGGCGCATGAGGTCTCCCTTGGAAGCCTCGATGAGCCGCTTGCTGTTCTGATCGAGGTTCTCGAAGCGCAGCGAGACCTTGCCGTCCTCGGCGGACACGCGCATGCGCGCGCCCTTGAGCGGGCCGTCCTTCAGCTCGATCTGGAATTCCTTGAGGCCCTTGTCGTTGACGGCGAGGTGCACGGCGCTGACGAGCTTGTCGAGGAGCTCGGCGGGGATCTGCTTGACCTCGTGCGCCGGCGCCGCCCCCTGCGCCGCCTGCAACTGAGCGGCCTTGACGGCGCCGAGCGCGCCGGCGCCCTCGCGGCCGCGCCCGTCGGACTCGCCCTTGCCGTCGGCGTCGATGGCGGCGTTGGGCAATGCGGCGTTGCGAGCGTCGAGCTGCACCGCCTCCGCGTCCATCTCCTTGGCCGTCTCCTTCTTGTCGAGGTCGACCTTGCGATCGTCGCGCTCGACGCGGTCGTGCTCGACGCCCTGCTGGCGCCGCACGAAGCGGCCCGTGTCCGCCGACTGCGTCGCCGTGGCGTTCTTGTTGAGCACGCCCTGGAAGCCCTTGGCCTGCTGCATCGCGCGCGTCTGCTTCTGGATGCCGCTCCTGGCGAGGCGCGCGGCCTGGGCCTCGCTGTGGGCCTCCTTGGCGACGTGCTCGCCCTCCTGCTCGGCGTGGTGCTCCTCGTGCTGCGCCTTGAGCGCCTTGTCCTTCGTCGTCTCGGCGGTGCGCTGCCCGGCGCGCACCAGCTTGCCGAACGCCGCACGGTTCTTCTCGGTGGACTTGGCGTCGCGGGCGTTCTTGTCGAGCTTCTTCTGGAGCCGCTCAGCCTCCGCCCTTTTGTGGGCGTCTTCTTCGACACGCGTGGACATGAAAAACCCCGGTGAAAAGCATCGCGGAGTGTATCGGCGCCGCCGCCGACGGGGGTGCGACCCCGTCATGACGCGGCGCGCCGTCCGTCAGCGACGCGCGGCGGCGAGCTCCTCGCGGAGCTTTTCGATCTCCTCGCGGAGCTTCTCGTTTTCGCGCTGGACCTCGTCGGCCGTGGGCGGCGGCGGGTCCTCCTTGGCGGCGGCCCCGTCGCGCGGCCCCAGGCGCTTTTTCATGTGCGCGCCGGCGACCTTGGCGATCTCCACGCCGACGCCCGCCAAAAGCGCCTTCCCCAGCGTGCGCCCGAGCTCCGCGATGACCTTTCCCACGGAGGCGTTCATGCGTCACCGAGCTCCTCGAGGAGCTTCTGGAAGTACTGGGCCTGCGCGATGTCCTCGGCGGCCATCTCTTCCTTCAGCATGCGCTCGCGCTTCACCTGCTTGAGCCACTTTTCCTTGTGCTTCTCGAGGGCTTTGAAGTCCTGCGTACATTTCACGACAACTTCCATGGCTTCGGCGGCGATGCGCTCGGCTTCCTGAACGCGCTCTTGCTGCCTGTCGATGTCCACCTGGTAGGCCTCTTCCTGCTGCTTGAGTCGCTCGATGTGCCGGTCGTTTTGCTGGATCTGGCTCACGGTGTACTCGCCCATGCGGGTGCGCTCGGCGTACTCGGCCTTCTTGTTCTGGCGCATCTGCACCATCTCTCTGAGCTTCTGGCGCATCTCGTCGAGCTTGCGCTCCTCCTCGACGACCTTCCTGCGCTTCTCCGCGTAGGCCTCCTCGGCCTCCTTCTTCTTCTTCTCCCGCATCTCGTAGAGGACCTGCAGGCGGTACGCCGGCGACTTGGCCATATGGGATGAGATTACCGTCTGCTCGCGGCGGCGTCATTGCACAGGCCGCTTCCGGGCGTGGTACGTGCTGCTCTGTGTCGCTCCCGGGCACGGCGCTCTTCTTCGCCCTCCTCGCGGTCGTCGTCGCGGGCGTGGCAGGCGCCCTGCGGCGCCTGCAGGCCGGCCGGCCTTCCACCGCGGCCGCGGCGGCGCTGGCCGTCCTGGCGGTGGGCCCGGACCTGCTCGGGCGCCCCTTTCACGACGTCGGCGCCGGCCTGTGTCTCACTTCAGTCCTGTGCGCGCCGGGCGTCCTCTTTTTGCGCCGCCCCGCCCCGGCGCGGACGGGCGACCCGCGCGCGCCGGGCCCTCCGCTCGACGCGCTCGCCGCCGCCCTCGCGCTCCTCCTGTTCGCGGGCATCGCCTGGGTGACGCTCACGACGTTCCTCTGGGACGAGCGCAGCACGCACTTCGGGCTCGCCTCCGTCGTCGCCAGGGGCGGGTTGCCGGTGTTTCACCCCGAGTTCCCCGGCGCGGCGTTTTCGTACCACGCGGGCTTCGACGTCATCGCCGGCGCCGTCCGGCGCTTCACGCGGCTGCCCATCGAGCGCTGCATCGACGTCGTCGGCCTCGCCGCCGCGGCGTCGCTGCTGTGGACGCTCCTCGACATCGGCCGCGACCTCGGCGGACGCGCCGGCGCGCGCCTCGCCCCCGCGCTCGCGCTGCTCGCCTACGGCCCGCTCTCCCTGTGCACCGGCGTGGTCTACGGCCTCGATCCCGCGTGCAGCGCCCTGTTCCCCGCGTCGTGGCAGCACACGGCCTGGCTGCCGGCGCCGGTGATTCTCGAATTTCTTCCAACACCCGCAGGCCCTCGGCATGGCGGTCGTCCTGCCCGCGCTCGTCCTCGGCAGCGACGACGACCAAAAGCGCTTCGGCGCCGGCGTCGCCCTGCTCGCGCTGGCGTCACAGGCGCACGTGGTGCTCTTCGGGCTCGCCGGCCTCGGCCTCGCCGCCGTCGTCGTCGCGCGCACCGTGCGCACGCGGGCCGTGGCCGCCGGCGCCGTCCGCGGCGCCGCGCTCCTGGGCGCGCTCGCGTTCGCGCTCCTCGCCGGCGGCTTCTTCCATACGCCGGAGGCGCCCGCGCGCTTCCTGTGGGTCGGGCACTTCCGCGCCGCGTTCCACGCCGGCGTCCTCGGGAGCATCGCGCTCAACCTGGTGCTGTTCGCGCCCGCCCTCGCCACGCTGCCGTTCGCGGTCTTTCGCGCGCGAGCCGGCGGGCTGCGCCTCGCGCTCGTCGTCGCCGCCGCCGCCGGGTTCATCGCCGGCAACGTCGTCAGCTACGAGCGGAGCTGGGACATCGTGAAGCTCTTCGGGGCCGCCGCCTTCTGCGCCAACCTGCTCCTCGCCGACGTGCTGGCGGCCGCCGTCGCGCGCGTGCGGCCCGCCGTCGTCGCCTGCGTCGCCGCCGCCTGCGCCGTCGCCGGCGGCGTGTGGCTCGTGCGCTTCGGCCCGCTCAACGGCGCCATCGCCCCGCGCTACACCGAGCGCGCGCCCGCGCCGCTCGCGCGCGACCTCGACGCGCGCTTCGGCGACGTCGTCGGCCTCGCGCCCGTCCTCACCGACGCGCCGCAGATCCAGGAGCTCGGCTTCGCCCTCGTCGGGTTCGACTGGCGCGACGCCAGCGTCGGCTTCCTCGTCGACCGCGACCGCCGCGACGCCCTCACCAAGCTGCGAGACCGCGCGCTCACGTCGCTGTCGCTCGCCGACGTGCGCGCCACGGGAGCGCGCTTCGTGCTCGTGCGCGCCGGGCGCGCCGTGGACCCCGCGCTCGAGCGCGTCGGCGACGTCGACGACCACGCGCTCTACCGCGTGCCCTGATTCTTCAGTCCTGGGCGTCCGCGAACATCTCCACCAGCGCCTGCACCGTGTCCTCGAACGCGGAGGCCTCCGTGGTGCCCTGCTTGAGGAACGTCTCGACCTCTTCGATCTTGTCGATGGCGTAGTCGACCTGCGGATCGGTGCCGTACTGGTACGCGCCGAGGAGGATGAGGTCGCGGTTCTTCTCGTAGGTGGCCATCACCTGCCGCATCTTGGACGCGGCCTTTTTGTGCTCGTCGGCGGCGATGCCGGTCATCACGCGGGACAGCGACGGCAGCACGTCGATGGCGGGCCAGTGGTTTCGCGCGCCGAGCTCGCGGTTGAGGATGACGTGGCCGTCGAGGATGCCGCGCACCTCGTCGGCGATGGGCTCCTCCATGTCGCCGCCTTGCACGAGGATCGTGTACATCGCGGTGATGGAGCCGATGTGGTTGTTGCCGGTGCGCTCCATGAGCTTCGGGATGAGCGCGAACACGCTCGGCGGGTAGCCCTGGCGCGCAGGCGGCTCGCCGAGCGCGAGGCCGATCTCGCGCTGCGCGCGGGCGAAGCGGGTGGAGCTGTCCATCATGAACAGGACGTCCTTGCCCTCGTCGCGGAACCACTCCGCCACCGCCGTGGCGACGAAGCAACACTTGAGGCGCACGAGCGAGGGCTGGTCCGACGTGGCGCACACGACGACGGAGCGCTTGAGGCCCTCTTCGCCGAGGGAGTCGTGGATGAACTCGAGCACCTCGCGACCGCGCTCGCCGACCATGCAGACCACGACGATCTCGGCGGAGGTCTGCCGCGCGATCTGTCCCATCAACGTCGACTTGCCGACGCCGGAGCCCGCGAACAGGCCGACGCGCTGGCCGCGGCCGACGGTGAGCAGGCCGTCCCACGCGCGCACGCCGAAGGAGATGACGCGATCGACGGGTTGGCGCGTGTAGGGATCGGGGCACTCGCGCTCGACGGCCCAGTCCTCGAGGCCCTCGATCTCCTCGATGGAGCCGAGGCCGTCGATGGGCTCGCCGGTGCCGGAGAGCGTTCGGCCGAGCAGGCCGTAGCCGCACTTGATCTGGAACGGCTTGCCGCTCGGGATGACCTCGCTCTCGGGGCCGAGCCCGGCGTTCTTGGGATTGCCGAGCGGCATCAAGAAGACGGCGCCGTCCTTGAAGCCGACGACCTCGGTCTTGAGCGCGCCGACGTCTTCCTTGGGCGACGTCACGTAGCACATCTCGCCGATGCGCACGCCCGGCACCGCAGCCTTGATGATGAGGCCGGTGACCTCGGTGACGCGGCCGCGGACGCGGTACGGCTTGGCCTCGCGGATCTCCTCGATGGCCCGACGCAGCTCGATGACCTTGCCCTCGGGGACGCCGTCGACGTGGGGCGCGGGCTCGCCGACGAGGTTCTCCTCAAGGGCGTCGAAGTCCGGCTTCTTGCGCGTGGTGGTCATTGGCCCTTGAGGATCGCCCTCACCTTGGAGGCGTCCTCCGCGTCGGGCTTGAGCTCGAGGTACTTCCGGTAGTGCTTGCGCGCGAGATCGTTCTTCTTGAGCTTGGCGTAGGCCACGCCGAGCGTGCGGTGCACGTTGGCGTTGTTGCCGTTGACGTAGGGCGCGAGCTCGCTCACGGCGGCGCCGGGATCGCCCGCGAAGATCTTCTGGGTGGCGCTGCTCAGCGCCTTGTTGATCTCGGCCTGCTTGTTGTGGTGCGTGACGCGGGGCTCGTCGGTCTTGCGCTTGTGCTTGGGCTCCGCTCGCACGGCGTGCCCGCCGCTGTCGCCCGCGGCGTCGTCGGCGGCGGCGAGGGCGGCGTCGTCGTCCGCGCCCGCGGCGGCGCCGTCGTCATGCGCGTCGCCCGGGGCGGCGTCGTCGTGCGCGGCGGCGTCGTCTGCGCCCGCGGCGGCGGCGGCGGCGGCGGGCGCGTCGTCCCCGGTGGGGCCGACGTCGGGCTTGGCGCCGCTGCCGTCCGGGACGGGCGCCGTGTCGGGCGTCGTCGGCGTCGGTGAGGCCGCGGCGGTGGGTGGGGGCGGCGTGGGCTTGTCGTCGCCGCCGCTCGTGGCGACGAGCACGGCGATCACCGCGAGCAGCGCGATGACGACGACGACGCCGATGACGATGATGTTCGGGCGGCCGCTCGGCTGCGAGAAGCCCTCGAACGGCGCCGCCGACACCGCGTCCGCCTGCTTCTTGCGAACGGGGTTGGTGACCCCGGTGCCGGCGTCCTGCTCGAAGTCGTCGCCGGCGGTGTCGGCGATGCGGGCGCGCTCGATCTCCTCGGGGGAGACGGCGAAGCGCTCGCCGATGGCGACGAAGCGAAGGCGGACGCGGCCGAGCTCGACGACGTCGCCGGGCTTCAACACGGCCTGCTCGACCTCCTCGTTGTTGACGAGGACGCCGTTGGCGCTCTTGAGATCGAGGATGCGCACGCGATCGCCCTCGCGCACCACCTTGGCGTGGTTTCGCGAGACCGACTTGTGCTCGATGGTGATGTCGTTGTCCTCGGTGCGCCCGAGCACCGCCTCCGCCGCACGCAGCGAGAAGGTGCTGCCCGCGAAGATGGTGTTGAGCACCACCAGGCGCGGGTACACCACGTCCTCGGCGCCGGGCGCGGCGCGCATGGCCTCGGTCTGCTCCTCGAGGGCGGTGCGTGCGTCGTTGGGACGCGCCGGCGCCGCCGGCGTCCCCGGCGCGCGCCCGTTGTCCGGCGACGGCGTGGCCGGCCGCGCGTCGGGGGCGCGGTCCTGCGCCCGCGGCTCGGGCTTGGTCTCGAGCACCCCGACGTGGCCGCCGATCTCGGGCACCGCCGCCGTCGGCGATCCCTCCGCCTTGTGCGCCACCGCCTTGTGCGCCGCCGGCGGCGGCGCGGGCGGCATGGTGATGGGCGGCGGCGACGTCGCCTGGCGCACCGTGGGCTCGAGCTCGGCCTCGCGCTGTCGCGACGGCAGCGCCGCGGCGTCCACAGTGGGCGCCTCCATGGCTTCGAGCATCTCCATGGTGACGCGCTCGGTGTCGCCGCCGTCGGGATCGAAGCCGCTCCGCGCGTTGCTGCCGTTTTCCGGCGCCGGCTGCGGCGCGGGCTGCGCCCCCGCGACCGCGGGCGACGGCACCGTGCGCTCGTCGCTGAGCGGGTGATCTTCCTGGGTGGCGAGCCCGGGCACCGACAGCGCGGGTCCGCCCTGCGGAGGCTCCCAACGCTGCGTGTCGCCGGCGAACTCGTCGTCGTCGGGGCCGTGGGGAGCGGTGTCGCGGTGCAGCGGCTGCGTGGCCTGGGCGCCCTCGGCCGCGCCGTTGTGCGGGTGTTGCGGCGCGGTCACGCCGAGGGTGTCCTGCGCGTGAAGCGCGAGGTGGTAGTCGCCGATCTGGATGGTGTCGCCCTCGTGGACGTGCACCCGGCCGTCGATGCGATCCCCGTTGAGCTTGATGCCGTTGAAGCTCTTCAGGTCCTCGATCAGGACGTGGCCGTTCTCCTTCGAGAGCTTGGCGTGGTTGCGGGAGACGTTCCGCTCCGTGAGCCGGATGGTGTTCCCTTCTTTACGCCCGATGGTGATGACGTCGCGCGTGAACGGCACGACGATCTGCTTGCCCGCATCGTCTTCGATGATCAGCTTCCAGGTCGAAGGCATCCGCGAGTGCGCACTCCTGGCCGGCATCATACGTCGACGAACAGGCCGGCCGCCAAGCCGTGACCGGCGCTGTGTTTGGAGACCCTATCGCACACCGCGGGCGATGTTCTTGCCCGCCGGCCACCGCCGGATGACGTCCAGGGCGGCGGCCACCTGCGGATCCCGCTTGACCCGCTCCGCCCCGTGGATGCCCGGCGGCAGATCCGCGGCCGGACGCACCGGGACGTCCGGCTCGATGCCGACGTCCTGGATGGAGCGCCCGCTCGGGGTGAAGTAGCGGGCGATGGTGAGCTTCAGCCCGGCGCCGTCGTCGAGCCCGAACAGCGTCTGCACCGATCCCTTGCCGAAGGTGCGGGTGCCGACGACCACGGCGCGCTTGTGGTCCTGGAGCGCCCCGGCGACGATCTCGCTCGCCGACGCGGTCCCGTCGTTCACGAGGAGCACCAGCGGGTAGTCCGGCTCCGTCCCCTCCGGCCGCGCCACCTCCCGCTCCGTGTTCCTCGGGTTCCTGCCCTGGGTGGTGACGATCAGGCCGTCTTTGAGGAAGCGGTCCGCCACGCGCACGCCCTCGTCGAGGAGGCCCCCGGGGTCGTCGCGCAGGTCGAGCACCACGCCCGCCGGCTGCTGTTTGCCGAGCGCCCGCGCCCGCTTGCGCGCCCCCGCCAGCGCGTGCGCCAGCTCCTGGTCGGTGCGCTCCTGGAACGCGCGGATGCGGACGTAGGCGATGTCGTTGCCGAGGTCGTCGTCGTCGACGGAGGGCACGCGCACCTGCCGGCGCACGAGCGGGATGTCCCGCGCATGATCCCAGCCCTTGCGCGCCACAGTGAGGACCACGCGGGTGCCGGGGACGCCGCGCATGAGCTTGACGCTGGCCTCGAGCGGCTGGCCGCGCATGCTCTCGCCGTCGACGGCGAGGATCTTGTCACCGGGCTTCAAGCCCGCGTGCGCTCCCGGGCTGTCCGCGTGCACGACCTCCACCTGGATGACGTCGCCGCCGGGCTCTTTGTAGGGCCCCACCTCGATGCCGAGCCCGCCGAACTCGCCCGCGGTGTCCTCGCGGAGCTTCTCGTACTCGGCGGGGCGCATGAAGGTCGTGTGGGGGTCGAGGCCGGAGAGCATGCCCGTGATGGCGTCGTAGACCAGCTCGTCCGGGTCGAGCTCGTCCACGTAGTTCTGCTGCACGTACGTGAGCACCTGCGAAAACACCCGCAGCTTCTTGTACGTGCCGTCGACGCCGCCGGCGTACGCGACGCCTGCGCCGCCGGCGAGGACGACGCCGCACAACAGTCCTGCGACGAACGCAGCGAGGGAAGGCGTGCGGAACAGCGGGGGACGGCGCATGGACACCTCGGGTTGCCGAGTCTATAGCGACCGGCCCATGAGCATGACCGTCGCCGCCGCCAGGAAGTTCCTCGCCGAAGACCCCGACGCGGACACCCGCGCCGAGCTCACCGCCCTCCTCGAGCGCGTCGAAGCCGGCGACGCCGCGGCGCGCGCGGATCTCGACGAGCGGTTCTCGGGCACCCTCGAGTTCGGCACCGCGGGGCTGCGCGGCAAGGTCGAGGCGGGCACCATGCGCATGAACCGCGTCGTCGTCATCAAGGCGACGTGGGGCCTCGGCACGTATCTGCTGGAGAACGTCGAGGGCGTGCCCACGCGAGGCGTGGTGATCGGCTTCGACGGCCGGTTGACCTCGCGCCAGTTCGCCGAGGACGCGGCGGCGGTGCTCGCGGCCCTGCGCATCCCGGTGCACATCGCGGTGGACCCGATCTCCACGCCGCAGTGCGCGTTCACCGTCGAGAAGCTGAAGGCGGCGGCGGGCATCATGGTCACGGCGTCGCACAACCCGCCCGCGGACAACGGCTACAAGGTCTATTGGGGCAACGCCGCCCAGATCATCCCGCCCCACGACACCGGCATCGCCGCGTGCATCGCGCGGGCGCCGGCGTGCAACGAGATCGAGCGCACGTCGCCGCCCGACGCAGCGGGCAAGGGCCTGCGCCGCCTGCTGTCCGACGATGTCGAGCGCGCGTACCTCGACGGCGTCCGCGCCCTGGCTTGGCACAAGCCGGCGGCCCCGCTGTCGTCGGGCGGGAAGCCGTTGACGGTGCGGGCCGGGGACCCGGTGCCGCTGCGCATCGTGTACACGGCGATGCACGGCGTCGGACACCGCTGCGCCATTCGCGCGCTCCACGAGGCCGGCTTCGACGGCGTCGTCGACGTGCCGAAGCAGGCGGACCCCGACGGCACGTTTCGCACGGTGGCGTTCCCGAACCCCGAGGAGAAGGGCGCCCTCGATCTCGCGCTCGCGCTCGCCAAGGAGAGCGACTCCGAGATCATCCTCGCCAACGACCCCGACGCCGACCGCCTCGCCGTGTGCGTGCGCGAGGAGGGCCGCTGGCGGATGCTGACGGGCAACGAGATCGGCATCCTGCTCGCCGCGGATGCGCTCGACCACGCTCCCGTGCCGGACGGCGCGAAGAAGCTCGTGATCACCACCATCGTGTCGTCGACGTTCCTGTCGCGCATGGCCAAGGACAAGGGCGCGGCGTACGCGGAGACGCTGACGGGCTTCAAGTGGATCGCCAACAAGGCGATGGAGCGCCTGAGCGAAAACGAGGTCTTCGTGTGCGGCTACGAGGAGGCGCTCGGCTACTCCCTCGGGCCGCTGGTGCGCGACAAGGACGGCATCGGCGCCGCGGTGCGCTTTGCGGAGATGACGCGCTCGCTGAAGGCGCAGGGCATCACGCTCGGGCAGCGCCTCGACGCGCTCGCCGTCGCCCACGGCCTGTCCCACGCCGTGAACTGGTCGGTGACCATGCCGGGCGCGGCGGGCATGGAGAAGATCAAGGGCGCCATGGCGTCCTTGCGCAAGGAGCCCATCCAGTCGCTCGACGGCGAGGCGGTGGAGCGCTTCGTGGATCTCTCGCCGGGCGCCGACGTCGTCGTGTTCCACACGAAGGACGGCGCGCGGCTGACGGTGCGGCCGTCGGGGACGGAGCCGAAGATCAAGATGTACTTCGAGATGGTGGCGCGGGTGCCGCACGAAAAAGAGATCGCGCCGGCGCGCGCGCGCCTCGAGGAGCGCGGGCAGCGCGTGAAGGCCGAGGTCAACAAGCGCCTGTTCTGAGGGCCCGCCGACGTGCTTCGCCACGTTGTCCGCACGGCCCCTTGGGCGGCTCCGCCGCGCGCTGCTCCGAGCGCGTTGGTTGCGTCAGCCCGTCACTCCTTCGGCTTGGGCGGGACGGGCTCGAGGATGAGACCGAGGTCCTCGGCGCTCGGGATGGGCGCGGCGATGCCGGGCTGGATGCGCGTCCTCTCCTCGGGCTCCTCGTCGACGTCCTCTCTGCGCCGACGCATGGGCAGGCCGACGGGGATCACCGGGATCACCGGGACGACGGGCACCGCCGACGCCGCGCCGCGACCGGCGATCGGTGACGCGCCGCGGATGCCGGCGGCGGACCTCATCTTCGCGGGCGGAGCGGCGGCCGCGGCCGCGGCCTGCAGCAGCGCGGGGTCGGCGATCGTGGTCATCTCGACGCTCTCGTCGCGGAGCTGCGGGAAGGCGGCGCCGGGGGGCGGCTCGAGGTCGTCGACGGGCGGTGGCGCGGCGCGTGGCGCGAAGCCGCGCGGCGTCACCGCGGGCGGCTCCGGCTCGGCTTGCGCCTCCGCCGCGGCGAGGAGCATCGCGGCGTCGGCGACCATGGTCATGTCGATGCCGTCGTCGTGGACGTCGTCGAACACGGCGCCGGCGCCCGCGTCGACCTCGATGTCGGCGTAGGCGTCGGGGGCGCGCGCGGCGGGCGCGTCCTTCGGCTGCGGCCCGCCACGGTACACGCCGGTGTCGTCGCGAGGCCGCACCACGGGCGACGGCGCGGGGGGCTCGGAGATCTCGTCGAGCAGACGGTCGCGCGCCGGGCTCGTGTGCACCTCGTCGGTGCGCTCGCTGTCCTCGAAGGACGCGCCGTCCGTGTGGATGTCGAGGTCGAGCTCCGGCACCTGCGGCTGCTTCGGCGCGGGCATCGACAGGCCGCGCAGCGCGCGCTCGATGCACTCGAGCGCCTCCGCGTGGGTCTTCACGCGCTTGCTGCGGTCCTTCTCCAGGAGGCGATCGACGAGGTCGACGAGGCCCTGCGGACCCGGCACCGACGCGGCCAGCGACGGCGGCGGCGTGCTCACCTGCGCATGCAGGAGCGACGCGGGGCTCCCCACGAACGGCGTCTTGCCCGTGACGCACTCGTACAGGACGCAGCCCAGCGCGTAGAGATCGCTGAGCGGGTCCGGCGGCGTGCCGACGAGGATCTCCGGCGCCAGGTACGCCGGCGTGCCGCGCACCGACTCCGTGCCCTCCACCGGCGCCGGCAGCAGGAAGTCGCCGAGCTTGGCGCGGCGCAGGTCGCCCTCGGGCAAGAGCACGTTGCGCGGCTGGACGTCGCCATGCGCGAGGCCGACCGACCAACCCGCCTGTAGCCCGAGGCAGATCGCGCGCGCCACCTCGAGGGCCTCGGCGCTCTTGAGCGGGCCGCGCTCGAGGCGCGCGGCGAGGCTCTCGCCCTCGACGAGCTCCATCACGACGTACGGCACGTTGTTGTAGACGGACACGTCGTTCACGCGCACGACGTGCGGTGAGCTGATCTTCTCCACGAGCAAACGGTCGCGCATCAAGCGGTCGCCGGCCGCGGCGCGCCTGGTGCGCAGCACCTTGATGGCGACCTGCGCGTCGTCGGCGTCGAGGTCCGCGAGGCGGCAGACGAAGACACGTCCGACGGCGCCGCCTCCAATGAGGCGCACGATGCGGTGCTTCCCGATGGTCGCACCGAGGACCGTGGAGCTCTTGGCGTCGGCCATCTCACCGGTTGTATCCCCCCACCTGCGACGAGGAAAGAACGCGAACGATGTGGCTCGACCGTTTTCGCGCTCGTGCGCGGCCTTTTTGTTCGTATGCTGCACCCATGGACGATCGCGCGCGGGGCATCCAGTTCGTCCTCGTCGTCACCCTGGTGCTGAACGTCGCCGTCGCGCTCTCCAAGATCCTCTACGGCGTGTGGGCGGAATCGCTCTCCATCCGCGCCGACGGCTTTCACTCCGCCACCGACGGCCTGAACAACGTGGTCCTGCTCGTGGGCACGTGGCTCGCCGCCCGGCCCCCCGATCGCGAGCATCCGTATGGGCACAAGAAGCTCGAGGTGTTCGCCGCCGGCGCGGTGGGCATCGGCCTCCTCGTGGTCGCCGCCGACGTCGTCCGCGACGTCATCGGGCGCGTGCGCGGGACCATGGAGCCCCCGCACATCAACGTGGGCGCCTTCGCGGTCCTCGGGGGCACGCTGGCGGTGAACGTCGGCGTCTCGCTGTGGGAGGCGCGGGTGGGCAAGCGGCTCATGAGCCCCGCCTTGCTGTCGGACGCGGCGCACACGCGCAGCGACGTCGTGGTCACCGTCGGCGTTTCGCTGTCGGCGCTGCTCGTGCGCTTCGGCTTCGTGTGGGTCGACGCCGTCGCCGGCGCCGCCGTCGCGGTCTTCATCGGGATCACGGGCGTGCGCATCGTGAAGGAGAACGCCAGCTACCTCATGGACACCAACCTCGTCGACGTCGACCGCGTCGTCGCCCTCGCGCTCACCGTCGAGGGCGTGCGCGCCGCGCGCGACGTGCGCTCGCGAGGCTCGCCGGGCAACGTGTTCGTGGACATGGCCATCGCCGTCGACGGCGGCGTCCCCGTGGAGCGCGCACACAGCCTGGCCCATCGCGTCGAGGACAGCGTGCGCAAGGAGATCCCGGGGATCGCGGGCGTGCAGGTCCACGTGGAGCCCGCCTAGAGAAGTGACCGCATAGCCGCCGTGGAGGGCGGTCGCGCCCGTGACAAGGGCGTGCGCAACAACGAGCTCGACCTGACCGCGCCGCGGCCGTGATCAACCTGCAAGAGATCGCCAAGCTCCGCCGCGCGGCGTCGCAGAGCCCGCGCCGGGTCCCGTCGTCGGTGCGCACGAGAGCCCTGCACATCGCCACGAAGTCGCCACAGCGACACCGCTCCAAATGCCGACAACGTCGTCACCGCGCCGCGCTCACGGGCATTGCAGGTCGGAAGCCGAGGGATCCGTCGTGGTGCACGCGCGGACGGCGACGTCGACGTCGCCGGTGCGCTGCAGCACCGTGACCGAGCGCAGGGCGAGGGGCCCGGCGCCGTGGCAGGTCTCGGAGGCGCTGGTGGCGACGACGAGGTTCGCGCCGACGGCGAACACCCCGTCGACGTCGACGGTGTCGAGGCGGTCGAGCACGAGGACCTCCTCGTTCGCGAAGTCGACGTCGACGCTGCCCGACGCGCAGGAAAACGAGTCGAGCAGCTCCTGCTCCGAGCCGAACACGTGCGCCTGCGTCGCCGACAGCTCCGCGGGGGCGGTGTCGGCGGAGCAGGCGGGGTCGAGGTCGGCGTGGAACGGGAGCCGCTCGACGGGATCGGCCTTGTCGACGCTGGGCCCGGTGCACGTCGTCTCCGGAGCCGGGGCAGGACCGCCGCACGCCCCAATGAGGGCGAGCACGACGGCGGCGGCGGCGATCGGGAGGGATCCGGGGAGGCGCATCACCCGACGTTGCCAGGCGCGCGGCCTTCGTGCACCCTCCGGACCTCGGAGGTCTCCATGAGCGTGCTCATCACCGGTGGCCGGGTGGTCACCGCCACCGACGACTACTTCGCCGACGTCTTCATCGACAACGACACCGTCACCGCCATCGGCAAGGATCTCGCCGGCACGCTGCCGGCGGCCAAGGGCGCCACCGTCGTCGACGCCAAGGGCAAGCTCGTCATCCCCGGCGGCATCGATCCGCACACGCACATGGACATGCCGTTCGGCGGCACCAGCTCGTCGGACGACTTCGAGACGGGGACCATCGCCGCGGCGTTCGGCGGCACCACCACCATCGTGGACTTCGCCATCCAGCAAAAGGGCGAGTCCACGCTCAAGGGCCTCGAGAAGTGGCACCAGAAGGCCGAGGGCAAGGCCACCATCGACTACGGCTTCCACATGATCATCACGGACATGCCCGACGAGCGGCTGCCCGAGATGAAGCGCCTCAGCGACGAGGGGCTCACGTCGTACAAGCTCTTCATGGCGTATCCCGGCGTGTTCTACGTCGACGACGGCACGCTGTACCGCACCTTCCGCCAGGCCGGGGAGAACGGCACGCGCATCTCGATGCACGCCGAAAACGGCATCGTCATCGACGAGATCATCAAGGCCGCGGTGAAGGACGGAAAGGTCCAGCCGAGGTTCCACGCCAAGACGCGACCCACGCGCATGGAGGCGGAGGGCGTGCACCGCGCCATCGCCATCGCCGAGGTGGCGGGCGTGCCGCTGTACATCGTGCACTTGTCGTCGGCGGACGCGCTCGAAGAGGTGAAGCTGGCGCGGATGCGGGGCGTGGACGTGCAGGCGGAGACGTGCCCGCAGTACCTCTTCCTCGACGAGACCTCCTACGACAAGGAGGGCTTCGAGGGCGCCAAGTGGGTGATGACGCCGGCCCTGCGCGAGAAGTGGAACCAGGACGTCCTGTGGCAGGGGCTCAAGTACAACCACCTCTCGGCGATCGCGACGGACCACTGCCCGTTCTGCTTCAACGGCGCGTGGAAGCCCGGTGACCCGGCGCCGGAGCGGCCGGGCAAGGAGCTCGGGCGCGAGAGCTTCACCAAGATCCCCAACGGCGCGCCCGGCGTCGAGAACCGCATGGCGCTCATGTACCACGGCGGCGTCGTCGAGGGCCGCATCTCGCTGAATCGCTTCGTGGAGCTGACGTCGACGTCGGCGGCCAAGACCTTCGGCTTGTTCCCGAAGAAGGGCACCATCGCGGTGGGCAGCGACGCCGACATCGTGGTCTTCGATCCCAACCGCACCGAGACCATCTCCATCAAGAACGACAAGACGCACCACATGCGGGTCGACTTCTCGGCCTACGAGGGCTTCACGGTGAAGGGCTACCCCGACACCGTCATCTCCCGCGGCCGCATCATCGTCGACAAGGGCTCTCAGAAGACCAAGGGCGGCGGCCGCTTCATCAAGCGCGCCCGCGCGAGCGAGCTGCTTCGATGACGAAGAAGCGTCCGTCGAAGAAGAAGCGCCCCGCGGCCAAGAAGGCCCGCGTGTCGAAGAAGAAGGCGCGGACGTCGTCGCAGAAGAAGAAGAAAGTGCGCACGTCGTCCAAGAAGAAGGCGCGGACGTCGTCGAAGAAGAAGAAGAAAGCGCGCGCGCCGTCGAAGAAGAAGGCGACGGCCGCGAAGCGGCGCGCGGGCACGAAGAAGCGCACCGCGAAGCGGACGGGCAGGCGCTCCCCCTCGAGGCCGGCGCGCGCGTATCGGATCGGCACGGCCGCCTGGTCGCGTGACGGCCGCGTGTTGGCCACGGCGGCGGGCAAGCGCATCTACGTCTGGGACGTGAGCCGCGCAGCGCCCAAGAAGATCGGGAGCTTCCTGACGCAGGTGGACGCGTCGCGCATCGCCGTCGACGCCGACGGCTCGCGCGTCGCCGCCGCCGTCGCCGGCTTCTCGGAGGTGCGGATCCGCGCGGCGTCCACCGGCGCGCTGCTGCACGAGATCCACGCCCGCGGCGCCGTCACCTGCTTCGGCTTCGCCCCCGACGGCCGCTTCGTCCTCGGCGAGGTCGAGCGCATCGGCGAGCAGGGCCTTCACGCGCGCAGCTACGTCACGCTCGTCGACCTCCTCACGGGCGCGGAGCTGTTCCGCACGGCGGTCATCGACCTGCCCATCCGCGAGATCGCGTTTTCGGCCGACGGCCTGCTTTTGTTCCTCGGCTTCGGCGGGGGCATCGTCGTGGTCTTCGACCTCGAGGCGCGCCGCGAGCTGTTTCGCTTCCCGTCTCTCGACGAGCGCGAGATCGGCGCGCGCATCGCCGCCGCGTTCGCCTTCAGCCGCGACGGCCAGCGCGCCGCCATCGGCTACGACAACACCGTCGAGGTGTGGCCCATCGACGGCGGCGATCGCCTCGCGCGCATCGACCTCGGGACCAAGGCGTGGTCCGTCGCGCTCACCGACCGCGGCGACGCCGTCATCGCCGGCGCCCCCGCGTCGGGCGTGTGGTCGCTGCAGGGCAAGAAGGTGGCGTCGCTCGACGTCGCCCACCCCGTGGTGGCCAGCCCCGACGGCAAGCGCGTGCTCGTCGGCGAGCGCATCAACCTGAAGAAGGGCCCCGCGCTCGCCCCGGCCGCCTGAGTCGTCGCCGTCCCTGATCGCCCCGCGCGTTCGACGAGGACCGGCGCCGCTGACCCCGCGACGGCGCGCTTGCATTCGTCCGCGAGATGCCTATCGTCCGGCCCATGAAGCGCCTCATCCCCTTCGCTGTCGTCATCGCTGCTGCCGCACTCACGGGCCTCGCCGGCTGTCACCCCGAGGGCTCGAAGGACCAGGGGAGCGCCGGGGTCCCCGCCCGCGGCGAGGGCGGCTGGTACGACGGCCACGTGAAGCTGCCGGCCGCGGCGGACACCCCGCCCTCGGCGGAGCCGACGCCGTTCGACGCCGCCAAGGCCGCCGCCGCGCCGACGCTGCCTCCGGCCACCGTGGCCCCCGGTCCGTCGACGCCGACCGCCGCCGCCCCAGCCGCTGCCGCTCCGGCCGGCGCCGCTCCTGCGGCCGCTGCCGCTCCGGCAGGCGCCGCTCCGGCCGCTGCCGCCGCTGCGCCCCCGGCGGCGAAGCCCGCGACGCCGGCTCCGGCGGCGACGCCGTAGCGACGCAGGCTCCGGCGACGCCGGAGCGACGCTGGCGATCAAGCGCGGCCGCTCCCTCCGGTCGCTGATCAGCGGCGGGAGCGATCACGCGGCGGGAGCGATCACGCGGCGGGAGCGCTCACGCGGCGGGAGCGCTCGCGCGCGGCATCAGCTTGGTCCCGATCAGGTAGATGCCGCCGGCGATCAAGAAGCCCGTGAACCAGGCGTAGGGATAGATGGCGTCGAAGAAGCCGCCGGCGCCGTCGATGACGTGCGCGCTGGCGAGAAAGCCCGGCACGTTCGGCGCAATGCCGGCGACGAGCGCCACCATCGCCACCGGGTTCACGCCGGAGTAGCGGCCGGTGCGCATGCCCTCGCGGCCGACGCTGCCTTCGAGGATGAAGGCCAGGAAGCGGACGACCGGGATGCGGCTCAGCACCCGCACGACCGAGGCCAGCACCGGCGTGCTCCCGGGCCGGTAGAGGTCGCCGACGTCGAGCTCGCGCTTCCGCACAATCCAGTAGTCGGCGATCATGATGCCGGCGATGGGCCCGAGGAGCGCCGAGTAGCCCACGAGCCAGTTGAAGATGTACGTGTCCGCCGACGCCAGCAGCTTCCACGGCATGAGCAGGATGCCGAGCACGCCGGTGATGAGCCCGCCCATCTTGAACGAGATGTGCTTCGGCGCGAGGTTGGCGAAGTCGTTGGCGGGGCTGACGACGTTGGCGGCGATGTTCACCGACACCGTGGCGATGCCGACGCCGACCAGCGACACCACCGCGACCAGCAGGCGCACCCCGTCGGACGCGATGAGCGGAGCCTCGAGGCCGGCGGGCGCCGTGCTCGACGTGATCTGCGAGAGCACGAACACCGGGTCCCACAGCTTGCCCGGGTCCACGCCGGTGAGGAGCGCCTGCGACGCGCTCGTCACGACGACGCCCATCGCCGAAAACGCGATCATCGTCGTCGGCAGGCCCAGCACCTGGCCGAGCATCTGTTCTTTCTGGCCTTTGCCGAAGCGCGTGAAGTCCGGGATGTTCAACGAGAGCGTGGCCCAAAAGCCAATCATGCCCGTCAGCGACGGGATGAAGACCTTCCAGAACGCGCCGACGGTCTCGAACTTGGACGGCTGCGTCAGCATCGGCCCGAGGCCGCCCGCCTTGACGACGACGAAGGCGAGCAGGCCGCCGGCCAGGACGAGGACGATGGGCGCCGCCCAGTTCTCGAAGACGCGCACCGCGTTCATGCCGCGGAAGATGATGAAGACGTTCAGGCCCCAAAACAGGAAGAACGTGATGGCCGACGGCAGCGTGAGGCCGGCGAACGACGCGCCGCCGCCGAGGTTGGCGTATCCGGGCCACAGGGCTTCCACGAAGGTCTTCACGGCTTCGCCGCCGATGAACGTCTGGATGCCGAACCAGCCGCACGCGACGATGGCGCGCAGGACGGCGGCGACGTTGGCACCGGCGGTGCCGAACGAGGCGCGCGCGAACACGGGGAACGGGATGCCGTAGCGGGTGCCCGCGTGCGCGTTCAGCAGGATGGGCACGAGCACGATGATGTTGCCGAGCCCGACCGTGAAGAGCGCCTGCCACCAGTTCATGCCCGCGGCGACCAGGCCGCCGGCGAGCATGTACGTGGGGATGCAGTGCGCCATGGAGATCCACAGGGCGGCGAAGTTGTACGTCGTCCACGTCCGGCGCGACGCGGGCACCGGCGCCAGGTCGGGGTTGAACAGCGGGCTGTCCTTGACGTCGGCGGGGAGACCTTCGAGCGCCTCCGCCACGAATGCGGGATCGTGCATGGCGTCACTGGTAGCGGCGCCGACCTCGGTTGCAAACCGCCTCGCCGCCGGCCACAAGGAGGACGTGCTCGCCGCGCTCCTCATCACGGGCCTCGCCGTCGTCTCTCCCGGGCGCGCGACGCCCCGCGTCGAGCTCGCGCACGCAACCCGCCCGCTGCCGACGTCGGCGCAGGCCGGCCTCGAGCTCGCGGGCGCCGGCGCCGCGGTCTTGTGGATCCGCCACGTCGTCGTCGACGCGCGCACGCGCGGGCAGGAGGCGGAGGCCGTCGACCTCGTCACCGGTCCTTTGCCCTTCGGCGCCTTCCCGGCGGTCATCGTTCCGCTCGCGCGCGCGGCGCACCTGTTGCCGTCGGAGTAGCGGGGACAGCCCGGTTGATTCTTCGCGGGGTCGACGTAGAACGCGACCATGAAGACCGGCTCGAACCTCTCCGCCGCCGACATCGCGCACAACTTCGCCGAGATCGCGCCCGCGCTGAACAAGGCGGAGGCGTTCGCGGAGAGCAACCGCTGCCTCATGTGCTACGACGCGCCTTGCACCATCGCGTGCCCGACGCACATCGACGTGCCCGCGTTCATCAAGAAGATCCACAACGACAACCTCAAGGGCGCGGCCCGCGTCATCCTCGACGCCAACCCCATGGGGCACTCCTGCGCGCGCGCGTGCCCGGTGGAGGCGCTGTGCGAGGGCAGCTGCGTGATGAACCACCAGCAGATGAAGCCCATCGAGATCGCGCGGCTGCAGCGCTATGCCACGGACGCCGCGCTCGAAAACGACTGGAAGCTCTTCGAGCCCGGCCCCGCCACGGGCAAGAGCATCGGCATCGTCGGCGCCGGCCCCGCCGGGCTGTCGTGCGCGCAGGACCTGCGCCGCGCCGGCCACGCCGTCGTCGTGTACGACGCCAAGCAGAAGCCCGGCGGCCTCAACACCTACGGCATCGCGCAGTACAAGCTCACGCCGGAGACGGCGCTGGCCGAGGCCAAGATGGTCGAGGCGCTCGGCGTCGAGATCAAGACGGGCGTCGTCGTCGGCAAGGACGTCTCGTGGGACGACCTGTTGAAGAAGCACGACGCGGTGTTCCTCGGCATGGGCCTCGGCGCCACGCAGAACCTGGGCATCCCCGGCGAGGACCTCACGGGCGTCGTCGACGCGCTCACCTTCATCGAGCACTTGAAGGAGAAGCCCTACGGGGCGTTCAAGGTGCAGGCGCGCGTGCTCGTCATCGGCGCGGGCAACACGGCGGTCGACGCCGCCACGCAGGCGCGCCGGCTCGGCGCGGAGCACGTGAGCTTCGTGTACCGGCGCGACGAGGCGGCGGCGCCCGCCTACGAGTACGAGCTCGACATCGCCAGGAAAGACGGCTGCGAGTTCATCTGGCGCACGGTGCCCGTGGCCGTCGAGGGCCAAAACGGCCGGGTCACCGGCCTTCGCTGCGTGCGCGTGAACGACAAGCTCGAGCCGCAAGACGGCTCGGAGCACGTCATCCCGTGCGACCTCGTCATCAAGGCGCTCGGGCAGCAGAAGCGCAAGGCGATGCTCGGGCAGGTCCCCGGCCTGGTGCTCGACGGCGCCGGCCGCGTCGTCGTGCAGGCCAACGGGCAGACCACCAACGAGAAGGTCTTCGCCGGCGGCGACTGCATCAACGGCGGCAAGGAGATCGTGAACGCCGCCGCCGACGGCAAGCGCGCCGCCCACGCCATCGACGTGTTCCTGCGCGTGTGAGCTCGGCGCTTTTGACGGGTTGCACGGCGATGCGGCTTCGATAGCGTCGGGCCATGGTCGACCTCACCGCCAACCTCGCCGGCATCGTGTCCCCGAACCCCTTCTGGCTTGCGTCGGCGCCGCCCACCAACACCTACGGGCAGGTCGCGCGCGCGTTCGACAACGGCTGGGGCGGCGCGGTGTGGAAGACCATCGGCCAGCCCATCATCAACGTCTACTCACGCTACGGCGGGCTCGACTCGGGCACGCAGAAGCTCATCGGCCTCAACAACATCGAGCTCATCACGGACCGTCCCATCGAGGACAACATCAAGGAGATGAAGCTCGTCAAGAAGCGCTACCCCAAGCACGCGCTCATCGCGTCGCTCATGGTGGAGTCAAACCGCGAAGCGTGGCACGAGATCGTGAAGCGCACGCAGGGTGAGACCGGCTGCGACGGCTTCGAGCTCAACTTCGGCTGCCCGCACGGCATGAGCGAGCGCGGCATGGGCGCCGCCGTGGGTCAGGTGCCCGAGTACTGCCAGCAGATCGTGGAGTGGGTGAAGGAGGTCTCCTCCATCCCCGTCATCACCAAGCTCACGCCCAACGTCGCCGACGTCACCTATCCGGCCCGGGCCGCAAAGGCAGCCAAGACCGACGCCGTCAGCCTCATCAACACCGTCAACTCCATCATCAGCGTCGATCTCGACCTCATGGCGCCCAGGCCGAGCGTCGCGGGCAAGGGATCGCACGGGGGCTACTGCGGCCCGGCGGTGAAGCCCATCGCGCTCAACATGATCTCGTCCATCGCCGCGGACCCGGAGCTCGCCGGGCTCCCCGTCTCCGGCATCGGCGGCGTGTCCACGTGGAAGGACGCGGCGGAGTTCATCGCGCTCGGCTGCACCAACGTGCAGGTGTGCACGGCGGTCATGCACTACGGCTTCCGCATCGTCGAGGACATGATCGACGGCCTCTCGTCGTGGATGGAGTCCAAGGGCTACTCGAAGCTCGCGGACTTCCAGGGCAAGGCCGTGTCCACCGTGCAGAAGTGGGAGAACCTCGACCTCAACTACTTCACCCGCGCGCACATCGACGAGGACAAGTGCATCGGCTGCGAGCTCTGCTACATCGCCTGCGAAGACGGCGCGCACCAGGCGCTGCGCCTCGTCACGCGCACGACGCCTGCCGGCGAGGCCCTGCGGCGCGTCGAGGTCAAAGAGGACATGTGCGTCGGCTGCAACCTGTGCTCGCTCGTGTGCCCCGTGCCGGACTGCATCAGCATGAAGCAAATCCCGAGCGGCGGCGCGCCCACCACCTGGAAGCAGTTCGCCGGGGGGCAGGGAAAGCTCGCCGAGCGCCCGCAGCACTACACGGACGTCGACGAGGCGTAGCCCCTACGGCTCGGGGTCGCCCTCGGCGGAGTTGACGACCTCGTCGAAGAAGCCGGCGAACGCGGGGCGCTCGTCCTGCCGCACGACGCCTGCGCGCTTGAGCCACTGGATGGCCTCGAGCAGCTCGCCGTCCTGCTCGGTGTCAGGCTGGGTGTCAGGGCGAACGTCGTCGTCGTCCTCTGCGGGCAGGGGCGGCGGATGGGGCTTGTGCACGCTCATCGTGGTCATCGCTGTTCCCTCGAACGGACACTGAACCCGGTAGAAGCGAGAAACATGCCCGACGCTCAACCCGAGAGCGACGACGCGTGTCACGCCGGATCCGCGCGGGGCGTGCGCGCGACACAGGCCGAAGGACGCGGCGATCGTGCGCGAAGCGATCGTTCGAATCGAGGCAACGGCTGTGTCGCCGTGCCCGCGGCCCGCGAATTTCTGCGTGTACGTGTGAGTGGCAGCTCGCGGGCCGTCAGGCGCGCGTGGCGAGGAGGGCGCGGATGGCGCCGGCGACGTCGGCGGGGCGCTCGACATGGAGGTGGTGCGCCCCCTTGAGGGTCTGCAGGCGCGCCTGCTTCATGGCCGCGAGGCGCGCGTCGGTGGTCTCGCCCTCGGGGACGTAGCCGTCGCTCGCCCGCAGCACGAGGACGGGCATCCTCATGCGCGCGGCGGTGGCGAGCCACATGGACTCCGGCCAGCGCACGGGGGTGGGCCCGCGCAGCCGCGGGTCGAACGGGAAGGCGAGGCGGCCGTCGCCGGCGTCGACGAGCACGTGCCGCACCATGCGCAGCGCGCCCTCCCTGGACAGCCCCGGGTTCTGCTGGCGGACCTTGTCGGCCGCGTCGTCGACGCTGGCGACGGTGGAGAAGGGGCGCTTGTCCGCGAGCACGCTCTTCACCACCTCGGCGAGGCGCTCGGGGGCCTCCGCCGGGTCTTCGGGCGGCCCGCCCACCGAGTCGATGAGCAGCAGCCGCGGCACCATCGCCGGGACCGCGCCCGCGAGCAGGGTCGCGACGTTGCCCCCCATCGAGTGCGCGACGAGGACGTCGACGGCTTCGCCGCTCTTCTTCAGCGTGTCGATGACGACGGCGACGTCCTTCAGGTGATCGAGCAGGTGATAGCTGCCGCCGGCGCCGACGCGCTCGCTCTGCCCGTGGCCGCGGAGGTCGAGCGCGAGGCAGCGCACGCCGTCGAGGGCGTCCGCGACCGCGTCGAAGGAGCGACCGGTGTCCAGGTAGCCGTGCACGAAGAGCGCGACCGGTCCTGCGCCGGCGTGATCCCACAAGCGCAGCTTGAGGCCGTTGGCTTTGACGACGCGAGCGACCGGTGACGCCACCGCGCGGGTCTAGCATGACGCCGGTGGGCCGGCGGGCCTCCGTCGCCGATTCCGCCCGCGTCGCCGCCCGGCTACGCTCGGGCGTGACCGACGACATCCTGCAGCGTCTCCTCTCCGACCCAGACGTCATTGCCGACCCCGTCGCCGTGGAGCTCGCACACGTCGTCAGCGCGCCCACGGGCCTGTCGTCCGCGGGCTTTCCGTACCTGAGCGACGACGCCTTCGCGCGCTTTCGCGACCGCGTGCCGCACATCCTCGCCATGGGCCCGCGCGCGCTCGCCGCGCTCGACGTCGTCACCGCCGCCGCGCGCCGCGCCGGCGCCGACGTCGCCGCCGCCGCCAGGGTGGTGCGCGGCTGCGTCCTCACCGCCGCCGTCACCGCGCCGCCCGACCTGTGGCTCGTTCGTCACGTCGCCGGGTGCCTCGCGCGCACGGGCGTGGTGCAACGCCTCCTCGCCGGCGAGACCGTCGACGCGAGCGCATGCGACGTCGTCGTCGCCGGCGGCACGCACCGCGCCGATGCGCGCGAGCTCGAGGCCGACCTCACGCTCCTCGTGTCACGCGGCCTGGTCCAGGTCGCGCCGTCCGTCGACGGTGAGCGCCGCGCGCGCTTCGTGGCCCCGCGTCACCCGCGTGCGCGAGAGACGCTCGCCGCGCTTTCGCCGCTGCCGCCGTCGTGGCCGGCCGACGTCTCTCGCCTGTGGTGGCTCGCGTTCGCGGACGCAGCCGAGCGAAGCGCCGGTGGCCGCTCGACGATGTCGGGGCTCGCCGTGCGCCCCCTCGACGACGACGAGCGCGCGGTGCTCGTCGAGCTCGGCGCGAGCGCGCGCACCCGCACCGACGCCGCGCAGGACACGTGGATCCCCACGGCCGTCGAGGTCGAGGTCGGCTTTCGCCTCGTCCCCGTCGTGCTTGGCCTGCGCGCCGCCGGGATGCACGCGCGGCTCGCCGAGGGCGCCGCCCTCGACGCCGCCGCGCTGTGCCCGGGCGAGCCCGCGGTGGGCGCCGCGGCGCTGGCGATCCTCGAGGCGGCCGGCGTCGTCATGAAGGCCGGCGGGGACGGCGGCGGCGGTCCGCGGTTCCTGCCCACGGCCACGGGCAAGCGCGTCGGCGACAAGGGCGCCGGGCCCATGGGCATCATCGAGGCGTACCACCCGTACATGGCCCACCTCGACGACATCCTCGTGCACGGCCGCGGCGGCGCCGCGTGGGTCACGCGCGGCGCGAACATCGCCGCCAGCCAGGACGCCAACCGCGACACCTTCCAAAGGGCGAACGACGCCCTCGACGCGTACTGCGCGGACACCGGCTTTTCGTACGAGGTGTACATCGAGCACGCCATCGGCCGCGGTGAGGCCACGCGGCAGCGCTTCGAGAAGGACGGCGAGCGCGTGCGTTACTTCGGCGCCGACCTCGAGGACGCCGCCATCGACGCGTGCCTCGAGGAGCAGGCGCGCGGGGTGCTGCCCAGGAACATGGTGTTCGTGCGCCACGCCGACATCGGCGACCCGCAGCCGCTCGTCGACGCCGTCCGCAAGGCCGGCTGCTCCACGGAGGGCGCGGTGATGATCGTCGGCAACGGCTTTCACGAGGTGCGGGGCAAGGACGACGACGGCATGGTCGGCGTCTTCCGCGCCTACTGCGACGCCGGCATCGTGTTGCTCTTCACCGAGGAGAACGCGCTGCGCGTCGACGACCTCCTGGCCACGGCGTGGAACACCTACCACGCGGGCTTCCGTTACGTGCACGACAAGTCCGGGCAGGGGCTCCGGCCCGCCGAGCCCGCGCTCCCGTCGACGGTGGGCCGCTCGCTGCACAGCTCGTGGCGCGAGTGCGCCGAGCGCGCGGGCTACGTGCGCATGGACAAGTACTCGTCCAAGTCGCGCACGGTCTACCCGCTGGCGAGGAAGGGACGCGCCAACCCCACCATCAGCGCGAGCCACTTCTGCGTTCCGGCGCGGCTCGTCCGGGCATAGCGCGGGCGCCGCCGGGCCGGGCTGCGTTCAGGCGCGCCACACGGGGTGGCGGCGGAAGCCGGCGGCCATGACGACGACGCCGAGCGCGGAGACGGCGCCGACGAGGAGGAAGTGCGGGCCGTAGCCGAAGGCCTGGGCGGAGACGCCGGAGAGCCAACTGCCGACGAGCTGTACGAGCACGACGGCGCAGGCCTGCACGGTGTAGTCGGTGCCGCCGGTCTTCGGGTCGCACACGTCCATCATCGCCGTGAACAGCGCGACCGTGGCGACGCCGCCGGTGAAGTGCTCGATGACGACGAGCGTGGCCACGACGCCGGGGCCGGTGGCGGCGAACGCCGGCCACGCGTAGCCGGCGAGGAGGAGCGTGTGCACGGCGCCGCCGGCGACGAGGGCGAAGAGCCGGCCGCGCTTGGCGAGCGCGCCGCCGGTCATGGCGCCGAGCAGGCCGGCCCCCGAGCCCCACAGCGCGAACAGCGAGCCGATCTGGGAGAGCGAGTACCCCTTGTCGACGAGCATGGTCTTGGCCATCGGCCCGGGCAGCGCGTCGCCGAGCTTGTAGACGGCGACGAGCGCGAGCCACACGAGCACGTCCTTGCGCTTGAGGAACGCCACCGCGGCGGTCCACGTCACCGGCCCCCCTTCCTGTGTCGCGCCGACGAGCGGGCGCTCGCGGAACCACAACACCGGCAGCGTGGCGGCGGCGAGGACGGCAGCCATGGCGACGAAGGTCGCGTGCCAACCGAGCCGATCGAAGACCCACACGAGGACGGCGCCGCCGATGATCATGCCGACGCGGTACGCGGCGACCTGCACGCCGTTTCCGTGGCCGCGCTCGGCGGGCGTGAGGAGGTCCACGGCGAGGCCGTCGGTGGCGATGTCCTGTGTGGCCGCCAGCGCGTTCATCACCAGGAGGCCCACGGCCATGACGCCGACGAGCGAGGAGCCGCCGAACGCGCCTTGCGCGCCGGCGAGCGCGAGGGCCATCGCCACCGTCAGCGCCTGCAGCGGGACGATCCAGCCCCGGCGCCGGCCGAGCGGTGAGCCAGTGAAGCGGTCCACCACGGGCGCCCACAGGAACTTCAGCGCCCACGGCGCCGCCAACACCGCGCTCGCCCCGATGAGCGCCAGGGAGATCTTTTCCTTGCGCATCACCACCGGCAACGCCGTCGTGAAGAAGCCGTAGGGGAGCCCCTGTGAGAGATACAGGGAGGTCAAGAGCCCCAGCTTCGCGGGCGTGCGCACCCGCGCAATCTAGCCGGCGGCGGGGGCCTTTCAACCGCCCGCCGCGTTCGCTATCTCGTCGAGCCATGAAGCGTTACGCCAACATCGCCCTCACCGTCGTCGTCGTGGTCTTGGCGATCCTCGTCGGCTGGATGGTGGCGAGCAAGTTCGGCCTGGTGGCGCCGCCCATCAAGCAGTCGAAGATCGATCGGCTCATCCGAACCACCACCGGCAACCCCAAGCACAAAAACGCCTACCTCTCCGTCGACGACCCCACCATCAAGGTCGACGACCTCGGCCCGCGCAAATGGAAGATCATCGACGTCCATGAGCACCTCAAGGGCGAGCCCGAGGCCAAGATGCTCCTCAAGGAGATGGACAAGCTCGGCATCCAGCGCACGTCGCTCATGGGGTCCACCACGTACACGCTGACGCTCAACCCCATCTACGGCTTCGAAGGGTGGAAGGACAACAACGAGTCCTTGTTGAAGGTGAAGAAGGCGCACCCGGGGCGCTTCGCGGTGTTCGTCACGTTCGATCCGTGTGACGACGAGGACAAGGTCGCCCTCGTGAAGGACTACCTCGCTCGCGGCGCCGACGGCGTGAAGCTCTACCTCGGCCACGGCGCGCACACGCCCAAGTTCGCGTTTCACTGCGAGCCCATCGACGCGCCCAACATGGAGCCGTTCTTCGCGTTCGCCGAGGACGCGCAGATCCCCATCGTCCTGCACGTGAACCTCGGGAAGTACTGGGACGAGATGCTCGACGTCCTCGAGAAGCACCCCTATCTGCGTGTGAACATGCCGCACTTCGGCCTGTCGAAGAACTCGGGCCAGAAGCTCAAGCGGCTCGCGTTCCTGCTCAACCGCTACCCGTACGCCTACACCGACGTGAGCTTCGGCTACTACACCTACCAGCTCGACGGGTACGAGAACCTGGCGATGTGGCGCTCGCGCAGCAAGGAGTGGCTCACGCAGGAGCGGGACAAGGTCATGTTCGCGTCGGACATGGTGCTCGAGCCGTCCAAGGACCAGCCGTACATCGAGAACACCCTGCGCGCGTACATGCAGTTCCTCGAGAAGGAGCGCTGGCGTGTGTTCCTCGTGCCGTCCAAGACCATGCACGGCATGGGGCTCGACGACGAGACGCTGCACCACATCTACGAGGTCGCGCCGCACAACTTCCTGCTCATGGACGACAAGGGCAACCTGCCGGACCGCACCAAGGACCCGCGCGTCGAGGTGCCGCGCCCGCCCGTCCCGCCGCTCACGCCCGACATGATCCCGCCGTTGCGCTTGCCGCGCGGCGGCGCCGTGCCGGCGCACGGCGCGGCCGACGCCGGTGTCGCCGCCCCCGTCGACGCGGGCGCCCAGCAGGGCTCGAGCGAGCCCGAGGGCGACGACGAGGGCGAGATCGACGACGACGTCGGTGGAGGAGCCGGCGCGACGGCCGAGTGACGGCGGCGGGGCCACACCCGCTGCCCGCGTCGTCTACTTGGGCAGGCCGATGGGCATGCCCGAGGGCGGCGGGCCCTGCTTGTCGTCGTCGCCGCCGAAGACCTCGGCCCACTTCACGCGCGCGGTGAGTTGCATCAGCACGAACAGCGTGAGGGTGGCGCCGACCGCGATGGACAGGCCCGTCTGCCCTTCGACGAAGAACGCGCACGAAAAGAGCACGAGGAACACGAGCTGCGCCGCCGCCGCCTGGAGCCACGCCGCCTTGCTGCCCATCACGATGCGCAGGTAGCTCACCACCAACGCGACGCTGGCGACGGCGGAGATGGCGAACGCGGTGGCGATGTCGACGACGTCGACGAGGTAGGCCAGCAGCAGGTGGAACGCGAAGAACCCGGCCGCGAGGAAGAAGTAGTTCATCGGGTGCAGGCTCTTGCCGCGCACCACCCCGAGGATCACCATCACGGTGAAGAAGAACAGCAGGCTCACGGGCGCGAAGAACGAGATGCGCGCCGCCACCGGTCCCGGGTTCAAGCGGCTCGGCAGCTCCACCGCGATGCGCTGGCCGGTGACGAGGTTGGCGAACTTCCACGTGAGGAGGGCGCCGTCGCCGGCGGCGGCCTTCGCCGACGGCGACATCGAGCCCGACGGGAAGTCCACGTCGGCGACGTTGGTGGAGAGCGCGAGCGCGAAGTCGCGCACCTGCGAGACGCCGTCGCCGAACACGTAGCTCCACGTGCCGATGCCGCGTGAGCGGTAGGCGACGTCGACGTCGACGGCGTCGCCGGGGTGGAGCTCGAGGCGCACCACGGCGCCGCGCGACAGATCCGTGACCGCCGGCGCCTCCTTGCCGTTCACCTTGAAGACGAAGCCGTCGTAGATGCCCTCGGTGGAGGGGAACGAGAAGCCGACCTCGGCGTCGCCGACGTCGTTGGTCTGGTTCTCGAAGCGATAGTGCCCGGCGAAGCCGACGCCGTAGGTGGGGAACCACAGCAGGCCCTTCCGGCGGTGCTGGAGATCGAGGGAGACGCGGACGTCGCTCTTCACGAGCGAGACGGATTCGCCGCGGGTGTTGCCCTGCACGAGCGACTCACGGACGCGCTCGACGTGCTCGCCAACCTTCTTGCCCTTGTCGTCTCTGTCGACGACGTTGCGCGTGACGTCGTGGGTGACGAGCCACGCCTCCGGCGCCCGCTGCACGTGCTCACCGCCCCAGAGCCGCTCCACCTCGGCGCGCAGGGTGCCGTCGGCCTCGCCGCTGCGGTTGGTCACGGTAGCGCCGAGGATCATCCACGCGACCGTCGTGCATACGAAGATGAACCCAATGGCGAACAGGCGGAGCGGTGTCACGCGAGCCTCCCTCACGTCGAGCGCGTGGTGTGGAGGCACAAAGCCGCGGGCCCCGGCGGCCATTCCGGTTGATCAAGCGACCGGAGGGAGCGGCCGCGCTGGATCACGCGACCGGAGAGTCAGCGCACCGTGATGCGGAGGCCGGCGCGGTTTTCGAATTGCTGCAGCGCGCCTTTGTCGTAGGCGACGGCGTCGACGTGGGCGGGCTTGCCTTCGGCCGGGTGCACGAGGGTCATGCCGCGCACCTTGATGTGGATGCCCTCCATGTAGCTGAACAGGCCGTTGGCCTTGCCGACATAGAGCGTCTCGACGCGCACCTGGTGGGTGCCGGGGAACACGGTGCCCTCGTAGAACACCCGCGCCTTCCGGGCGTCGATGCCCGTTTGATCGTTGGCGTCGGTGACGCGCTTGCCGTCGACGAACACACGCACCTGGATGAGCTTGAGCCACGCGGAGACTTCGTCGGTGTAGCGCACCGTGAGCGGCGCCGACGGGAGCGGCTCGGGCGCGAGGTCCTGGTGCGCCGCGCGCGCGGTCCCCGCGTCGGCGACGCCCGCGTCGACGACGCCGTGGGCGGCCGCAGCGACGCCGGCGTCGTGGACGGCCTCGGCCTCGCCGGCGTCGACGACGACCGGCTCCTTCGCGACCGCCGTGCTCTCGACCGGCTTGTTGTCCACCGGCTTGTTGTCGACCGGCTCCTCGGCGCGCGCGCGCCGGCCGTGGTGTGTGGGCCCGACGGGCGCCACCAGCGCAATGGCCGCGCCGGCGTCGACGACGGCCTCGACGAGGCCGCCCGCGTCGGCGGCGCCGGCATCGCCCACGGCTTCGGCGACGCCCGCGTCGAGGTCGCCCGCGTCGGCGTCGCCCGCGCCGACGTCGCCCGCGTCGGCGTTGCCCGCGTCGTTGGATTCGCTCGTTCGGCTACAGGCGCGGCCGATGAGCAGACCGAGGACCACGGCGACCACCGCGATGACCGCGAATGCCAGGAGCCTGCCGGTGTTCCCGCGCCGAGGCACGGCGCGAGTCTACGGGGATCAGAGCAAGGCGACCAATTGCCGGGCGGTGGCCACGAGCACGCCGTCCGCGGACCAAAGGTCGCAGCGCTCGTCGGTCATGCCTCCGTCGCCGACGCGCGAGCTCTGCACGATGAGCACGTGAGCGCCGGGCGCGACGGCGGCGGGATCGCCGTGGAAGTCGATGGTCATGTCGACGCTGCTGGCCGCGCGCAGCGAGGGGAGCCGGGGCATGAGCGCCGGCGGGTACGCGTCGATGAGCGCGGCGACGGCGGGCGCGTCGACGACCACGGGCTCGCGCGGCCGCAGCCAGCCGCCGACGAGCGAGCGCGGCGACGATGACAGCGGCGGGTCGCCGAGGCACATGCGGTATTCGAAGAACTGCGTGAACGCCGGCAGGACCGGGACGTCGGGCGGCACCGTGGGCACGCCCTCGGGAGCGGGGACAGCCGGCATCTGCGCGTCGAGGTACACGAGCGCGTCTTCCGGGCGCGGGCGCGGCACGGCGAACGTGGCGCTCGCGAGGGTGACCACCGTGTCGCCCTGGCGCACGCGCGCCGAGAGCGTGGACATGGTGGCGCCCGCGCGCTCGACGACGACGTCGCAGGTGAGCGGGCCCTCCCGGGCCGGCGCGCAGAAGTGCACGTGGAGCGTGCGCGGCCGGCGCGCGGGGGCGTCGACGACGGTCATCATCGCGCGGAGGACGCCGGCGTTGAGCAAGCCGCCGTAGGCGCCCTTGCCCTGAAACCAGGGCGGCGTGATCTCCGCCGTGAAGCGCGCGCCCCCGGCGCGGGTCCAGGTGGTGGCGGCGACGAGGGGGGCTGCGGTCATCGCCGGACGTTATCGGTGGGCGCCGCGGCGTCAACTCGGAGTCCACGGCGCTGGACGCGCCGCGCTCGTCGACGACGACCGTGTGCGCGATGCTGCGCCGTGCGCGCGGCGAAGCCGCCCTCGTCCGCGCGCTCCCGTTGGCATATCGAGCGGTCGCAGGAGCAACGCCGTGACCGCTCGCGCCCGACGCCACCTCATCGCCGCCGACCCCGTCCTCGGTCGTCACATGGACAAGATCGGCGCCTGTCGCCTGCGCAAGGACGACATCTCGAGCCTCTACGAGTCGCTCGCGGAGGCCATCGTGTACCAGCAGCTCAACGGCAAGGCTGCGGCGAGCATCTTTTCGCGGGTGAAGGCGCTCGGGACCCGCGGCTTCCCGAGCCCCGCGGAGCTCATCGCCCTCGACGACGCTGCGCTGCGCGGTGCCGGCCTCTCGGCCGCCAAGGCCAGGGCCGTGCGCGACCTGGCGCTGCACGAGCAGCGCGGCGACCTGCCCACGCTCGCGGAGGCGCACGGCCTCGACGACGCGGCGCTCGTCGACAAGCTCACGGCGGTGCGCGGCATCGGCCCGTGGACCGTGGAGATGCTCCTCATCTTCCGCCTCGGCCGCGGCGACGTCCTGCCCGCCACCGACTACGGCATCCGCCAGGGCTTCCAAAAGGTCTTTCGCACCAAGGCGCTGCCGTCGCCGGCGCAGGTCCTCGCCCGCGGCGAACGCTGGCGCCCCTTTCGCACCATGGCCGCGTGGTACCTCTGGCGCGCCGTGTCGCCCTGACGCCGTCGGTGTCGAGCGGAATGCCGCTTCGCCTTTTCGGTCGGCGTTTTTTGACATCGATGACGACGACGCCGACGATCGAGGCATGTCCGCGCCACTCGTGCTCGTCGCCGCGCTCGCCGCCTCCCCGCACCCGTTGGGCTTCGGCCTCGCGGCCGCCGCGCCGGCGCCGCCGCAAGTGGTCGTCGTGCACGACGGCGCGCTGGCGGAGGCGCAGGCGGTGACCGCGCACCTGTCAGCGAGCGGGAAGGTGCTCGCCACGCTGCGCGAGGCGCCGCTCGCCGCGAGCTGCGTGCGCACCACGGCGTGCCCCGAGCGCCCGAAGGCCGACGCCCTCGTCGCGGTCGCCGTGACGGGATCGTCGGTGCACATCGAGCTCGTCGACAACACGGGGGCCACGCGGGCGAGCGAGGTGGTCGCCGTCGGCGATCCGGCGCTCCTCGACGCCACGCTCGCGCCCGCCCTCGATCGCATCGAGGACGCCGCCGTCGCCGGCGCCACGCCCGACGCGGCGCCCGCCACGCCGCCGCCCGACGCGCAGAGCCCGTGGGTCCCCTGGGTGCTCGGCACCGGCGTGGTGTGCGGCGGACTCTGTCTGCTCGGCGCCGCCGCCGGCGTGGTCTACGCGATGATCGCCTCGGCCCAGGCTGCCGGTGACGCCGCGGGTAACGCGTGCGGCGACGCGCTCACCAACGCCTGCACCGCACCCTTCAACGCCCTCGGCGACGCCTGCGCCAGCGTCGCCGACATCGGCAACGCCTGCAGCGGCCTCGGCGACTCTTGCAGCAGCGCGGGCGACGCCTGCAGCGGCGTCGGCGACATCGGCGCGTGCGCGGTGATGCCGAACGCGCCCGCCGAGCCCGGCGACCCGCGCCCCGTCATGTCCGCGGCGCCGTCAACGGGCCGCGCGAGCGCGATGCGCTACTAGAACGCCGAACAGGTTGAAACCAGCGTCACGACGCCATCACGGCACGCTGCGCCGCTTGGAGGTTCTGCAGCGCGGCGGTCCGGCGTAGCGCGAAGGCGTTCTTGCGACTCCCGCGGTAGCGCGCTCGTGGGCGCCTGCGTGCAGCGACGTGGGTGAGATGGTGCTCGACGCGGGCGCGGCGTCGAAGGCGCATGCGGCGAGGTGCTGTGCAAGCCCTGGCCAACACAGAGGGCGAAGGGACTGTTCACCAAGGCCGACTTTCGCATCGACCATGGACGGGCAGCGCGTGCGACTCGCGCTCGCCGGCCACGCTCAGCCGCGTTCCACCGCTCGCGGCAACCTGATCGGTGTTAGTGCCAGGTGCCCGCGAGCGCGTCGGGGACCTGCAGCGCGTACGCGTCTTCGAACACGCCGAGGTTCGCGTCGGTGCCGAAGGCGAGCGCGCCGGCGCTGCCCGGCGGACCGCGCCAGTTGTACGTGAAGCCGCGGGCCTCGGGGCGCTCGCCGTCGACGGGGACCTGCGCCCACGCGCCGGTGTCGAACGTAAACGACCAGAGGTCGCCGAGCACGTGGCTGCCGTTGCCCGAGTCGGAGCCGAAGCCGTACAGCAGCATCGACTCGTCGGGGGCGAGCGACGTCCACGGGTAGCGGCGGCCCTGCGGCACGTCCGTCGACGTCGTCGCGATCTGCGACCAGGTCTCGTCGGCGGGATCGAAGCGCCAGAGGTCCGAGAAGAAGATCGGGCCGAACGCGCCGAGGCCCATGCCGCCGACGAGGAGCACCGTGCCGTCGTCGAAGATGTGGATGCCGGCGTCGTAGCGCGCGGGCGGGCCGTCGATGGACAGCTCCGTGAGCGTGTGCGCCGCCGGGTCATAGCGCCAGGTCTTGCCGGTGAACCCCGAAGACGAATCGAGGCCGCCGAACACGTATCCCTTGTCCGCCGACGGCGAGAAGAACGCCTGGCAGCCCACGGGGTGGTCGGCGGCGCCGTTGGCGTCGATGGCGACGTGCTCGAGCGTCTCGGTGTTGACGATCTCGGCGCTGTTTTCGTCGTTGAACGTCCCGTTCCTGCCGCCCACCACGAGCAGCTCGTGTCGATTGGGATCGAACATGGCGCAGTTGCAGTAGCGCGGCGTGTCCAGCGTCGTCAGCGGCGTCGCGCGCATGGTCCCGTCCGACGCGTCCAGCCGGAAGATGTCCTGCGTCACGGTCATGCTCTGATCGACGCCGCCCACGACGAAGTCGCCGACGGCGGCTGCGCCCCAGCGGGCGTCGACGCCGTCGGTCTCGATGGGCGCGAACGAGAAGGTCGTCCGCTTCGGAGCGTTGTCGTCGGGCGGCGGCGCGGCGCCGGGGCCGACGCAGGCTCCCCCGAACGGCAGGGCGAAGGCGAGGGCGAGGGCGGGGCGCAGAGGGAGGAGACGCATGGCGTGTGCGCTCTCAGCAGGCGGCGTGCCAAACGAGGTGATCGCCCGGCGCACACCTCGGGCCTGGCGGCGCGTCCGCCGCCGCTGTCACGAGGGCGCGAGGAACGCGAGCGTCTCGCGCACGAGGATCTCGGGCGCGTCGTGCTGCACCCAGTGCGAGCACTGCGGGATGCGCACGGTGCGCACCGACGTGACGACGCGGTCGAGGCCGTCGAGGTTCTCCGGAGGCAGCGCGCTGTCGTCGAGGCCCCACACCACGAGCGTGGGCCGTTCGACGACGCCGCCGCGGTGGCGCCCGCCCTTGAGGCCGCGCAGGCCCTCGGCGACGGCGGCACGGCCGGCGGCGCGGTAGTAGTTGAGGCCCGCGGTGAGCGCCCCCGGCTTCTTGATCGCGCGGACGTAGAGCTCGACGTCCTCGTCGGTGAACGCGCCCTCGCGCCGCGGCTGGTACTTGAGGATGTTCTTCAGCGGGCGGAAGTCGTCCGACGACACCAGGCGCTCGGCGACGAACGGCACCTGGAACACGAACATGTAGTAGCTCGCCTTGAGCTGATCGAAGTGGCGCAGCCGCTTCTTGAACAGCCCCGGGTGCGGGGCGTTGACGATGACGAGCTTGTCGAGGACGTCGTCGTGGCGGAGCGCGAGCTGCCACGCGACCACGCCGCCCCAGTCGTGGCCGACGACGTGGGCTCGCTCGTGGCCGAGGGCGCGGATGAGCGCGTGCACGTCGGTGGCGACGCGGTCGACGGCGTAGTCGTCGACGTGCGGCGGCTTCTCGGAGTCGCCGAAGCCGCGCAGGTCGGGGACGGCCACGGTGAAGCCCGCGTCCCGGAGCGGACCCATGACGTGCCGCCACGTCACCCACGACTCCGGCCAGCCGTGCAGGAGCACCACCAGCGGGCCGCTCCCGCCGAGGACGACGTGGAGGGCGACGCCGTTCACGGTGACGCGAACGTGATCGAAGCCGCGCGTGTCGTCGGCGACGGTGCTGGCCATCACCACACCATGTACGCGGAGCCCCAGGTGAAGCCGGAGCCGAAGGCGACGAGCGCCACCTTCATGCCCCGCTGCAAGCGGCCGTCGCGCTCGAGCTCTGCGAGCAGGATGGGGATGGTGGCTGCGGTGGTGTTTCCGTACTTCTGGATGTTGCTCGGCACCTTCTCCGGGGAGAGGCCGAGCTGATCGCGCACGTACTCGTTGATGCGCATGTTGGCCTGGTGGCAGACGACGAGGTCAAGGTCGTCTGCCTCGAGCCCGTTTTCCATGCACATGCCCATGAGCGACATGATCATCTTCTCGACGGCGTTCTTGAACACCGTCTTTCCGTCCATCTGACAAAACAGCATGTCCTTGGTGACGATGCCGCGGCCCTCGGCGTCCTTGGGGATGAACGGGGTGTTCCTGTTGTTCCACACGCGCTGCGAGAGCGCGTCGGCGAAGCGGCCGTCGGCGCCGAGGTTCATCCAGCGGATGCCGCGCCCCGACTCCATGAAGGCCGGCTCGTCGCTCCCCCGCAGGACGACGGCGCCGGCGCCGTCGCCGAAGAGACAGGCGACAGTGCGGCCCTCGGTGGTGAAGTCGAGCGCCGAGGTGTGCTTCTCGCCGCCGACGACGAGGACGTTTTTGGCCATGCCCGTCTCGACGATGCCGCGGGCGCAGGCGAGCGCGTAGAGGAAGCCGGAGCACTGGTTCCTGACGTCGAGGGCGGGGATGCCCACGAGGCCGAGCTTGGCCTGCAGGTAGCAGCCGGCGCCGGGGAAGGCGTGCTCCGGCGACAGCGTCGCGAAGACGATGAAGTCGATGTCGGAGACCTCGAGCCCGGCGCGCTCGATGGCGTCCTTGCACGCGGGCAACGCGAGGTCCGAGGGCCCCTCGCCGTCCTCGGAGAACCGGCGGGCCTCAATGCCGGTGCGCTGGACGATCCACTCGTTGTTGGTGTCGATGCCCAGGTCGATGAGGTCCTGGTTGGTCATGACCTTGGGCGGGACATGAAACCCGGTGCCGGCGATGTAAGCGCGCATGTGCGGGAACGTACCGGCGGCCCGGTGAAAGGCAACCCGGGCGTGCGGCCCGCCGTCGACACACGGCGGACCAAAGCGAGGCGTTCAGCCTACCAGGAGGCCTTGGTGACGCCGGGGAGCAGGCCGGCGAGCGCCATCTTGCGGAAGGTGATGCGGTTCAGGCCGAACTTGCGGTAGTTGCCGCGGGGCGCGCCCGTGGCGGTGCAGCGACGCCGGCCGTGCGACGGCGAGCCGTACCGCGGCATCTTGGTGAGGGCGAACATCGCCTCGCGCTTGTCTTCCTCGGAGAGGCTCGGATCGATGATCTTCGCCTTGAGCTCCGTGCGCTTTGCCTTGTGGCGCTTGGCGGTCTCCGCCTTGCGCTTCTCTTTGGCCACCGTCGACGTCTTCGCCATCGTTCCCTCGGATCCCTTGCCGCCACTCGGCGGGAACCGGTCATGTAGGGCACGCCGGAGCCGCTGGCAAGCCCTCTCGGCGCGGTTGACGCCCGCGGGCCAAGGGGAGATTCAGCCGGCCATGGGCTTCGAATTCCAAGAGATCTTCCCGCTCGCCCACGACGACACCCCCTATCGCCTGCTCGGCAAGGACGGCGTCTCCACCTTCGAGGCCGCCGGCCGCACCTTCCTGAAGGTCGACCCCGCCGCGCTGACCCGGCTCGCCGCCACGGCCATCCGCGAGGTCTCGCACCTGTTGCGCCCGGGGCACCTCCAACAGCTCCGGAACATCCTCGACGACAAGGACGCCAGCGACAACGACCGCTTCGTCGCGCTCGAGCTGTTGAAGAACGCCAACATCGCGTCCGGCTTCATCCTGCCCGGCTGCCAGGACACCGGCACCGCCATCGTCATGGGCAAGAAGGGCCAGACCGTGTTCACCGGCGGCGGCGACGAGGAGGCCGTCGCCCGCGGCATCTACGACACGTACCAGGCGTCCAACCTGCGCTACTCGCAGCTCGCGCCGCTGTCGATGTTCGAGGAGAAGAACACCGGCAACAACCTCCCGGCGCAGATCGAGATCTACGCCACGGACGACGACGAGTACCACTTCCTCTTCATGACCAAGGGCGGCGGCAGCGCCAACAAGTCCATCCTGTTCCAGGAGACCAAGGCGCTGCTCAACGACAAGTCCCTGGCGGAATTCGTCGAGGCCAAGATCAAGACGCTCGGCACGGCGGCGTGTCCTCCCTATCACCTCGCGGTCGTCGTCGGCGGCACCTCGGCGGAATTCACGCTCAAGACCGCCAAGCTGGCGTCGGCGCGCTTCCTCGACGGGCTGCCCACCGAGGGGAGCGCGAAGGGCCACGCCTTCCGCGACCTCGAGTGGGAGAAGCGCATCCTCGCCATCGCGCAGAAGACGGGCATCGGCGCGCAGTTCGGCGGCAAGTACTTCTGCCACGACGTCCGGTGCATCCGGCTGTCGCGTCACGGCGCCTCGTGTCCGGTGGCGCTGGCGGTGTCGTGCTCGGCGGACCGCCAGGTGCTCGGCAAGATCACGAGGGACGGCGTGTTCCTCGAGCAGCTCGAGCGTGATCCCGCGCGCTTCCTGCCCGACGTCGAGCACCAGCACCTCGGCGGCGACGTCGTGAAGATCGACCTGTCGAAGCCGATGAAGGAGATCCGCGCCACGCTGTCGAAGCTCCCGGTGAAGACGCGGCTGTCGCTCACGGGCCCCATGGTGGTCGCGCGCGACATCGCGCACGCCAAGATCAAGGAGCGCCTCGACGCGGGCAAGGGCCTGCCGCAGTACCTCAAGGACCACTGCGTCTATTACGCGGGGCCGGCCAAGACGCCCGAGGGCTACGCCTCGGGATCATTCGGGCCGACGACGGCGGGCCGCATGGACGGCTACGTCGACGTGTTCCAGGCGGCGGGCGGCTCGTTCGTCATGCTCGCCAAGGGCAACCGCTCGCCCGCGGTGACGGCGGCGTGCAAGAAGCACGGCGGCTTCTACCTCGGGTCCATCGGCGGGCCGGCGGCGGTGCTCGCGCAAAACAACATCAAGAAGGTCGAGGTGCTCGAATTCCCCGAGCTCGGCATGGAGGCCGTGTGGAAGATCGACGTCGTCGACTTCCCCGCCTTCGTCGTCGTCGACGACAAGGGCAACGACTTCTTCGCCGGCCTCACGGGCTCGAAGCTGCCGTTGGCGTGAGGATCGCGGCGGCGCGCTTCATCAAGACGGCGCGCGGGAAGAGGCGCTTGAGGTCGTGGGCGAGCTCGTCGCGTGCGCGCGCCGGATCGCTCTTGTCCTCGAGCTCCGCGCGCAGCACCAGCGCGTGCAGCACGTAGCCACGGCCGGAGCACCTTGAGCGCCACCTCGCGCCCGAGGGACGCGGTAGCGGCCGGCGAGCACCGAGCCCGGGAGCGGTTCGTCCGTCACGGCCGGCAGCATAGCCGCGCCTCCGCCCGTCGACGACAGCGGGGCCCGCTACGTCTCGTCGGCGCCGATGACGAAGCGTGACGTCGAGGCGCCCTGGGGCGTGAGCGGCGCCTCGCGGCTGCCGGCGCGCACGAGCGCCGGCAGGTGCTCGACGAACGCGCGCGTGGCCGCGTCGCTCTTCGACGACGTCAGCGCCAGGTGGCGGCGGACGGGGACGAGCACGTCGTCGGCGAAGCTCCTGCAGAGGGAGCGGAACAGCGGGCTCGACGTCGCCACGGGGTAGGCCAGCTCGCGCACCACGGCGGGCCCCGGGTGCTTGCCGGCGCCGCAGATCTGCACGAGGAAGCCGGCGTCGCGGGCGGCGGCGGCGAAGCCCTCGGGGTCGCTGGTGGGCGGCGTCCACGCCGACAGCGCGGTGGCCACGAGCTTCTTCAGCAGGTCGCGGCAGGTCTGCGGGTCGGGCGCGGACACGAGCGTGTCGCGCATCGCCGTGAAGCAGTCGGCGGCGCGCGCGGGCTCGTTGCGCACGCGCAGCACGGCCTCCGCGAGGGCCTCGTCGAGGACGCTCCGGGGCTCCACCGGGCGCGTGTCGACGAGCGCGGGATCGGTGTCCTCGACGGTCGTGCCCGGAGGCGGGGCGTTCGGGTCCATCTCCCTGTTGTACACGGCCGGCGCCGGGCGACGAAGCGCCCCCGGGCTCGACCGCTCGTGCGTCCCTGGCCGCGTGCGTGCGCCACGAGGGGGCGTCCCACGCGAGGGCACAGACCCGTGGTCCCGTGCGGCCTGTGCGTGAAGACGTGGGGCGCACCCTCGTGGCGCACGCGTTCCGTCAGCCGAAGGGGCCGCCGCCGCTGCCGTTGCCGCCGCCGCCGCCGCTCCCGTTGCCGCCGCCGCTCCCGTTGCCGCCGCCGTCGCCGCCGTCGCCGCCGTCACCGGTGCCGCTGTCGCCGAGGCCGCAGTCGTCGCCCGCGCCGTCGCCGGCGTGCTCGTCGTAGCCGACGTGGATGACGCCGGCCTCCTTGACCTCCTTGACGAGCACCGCACCGGCCACGTCGAGGGGGCCGGCGGCGATGAGGCGGGCGTTCGGCGCCCACAGCTCGCCTTGGAAGTCGAGGTCGCCGGCGAGCAGGATGTCGTCGCTGCCCGCGACGTACGTGCGCACGCTCGACGGCGGGGCGCCGTCCTCGCCGAAGTCGAAGTCGCCCGACGCATGCAGCGAGCCGCCGACGAACACGTCGAGCGCCGCGGTGGGGTCCGCGGTCCTGTCGACGTGGATCTCGATGACGCTCACGCTGTCGAGGTCGCCGTCGATGTACAGCGCCGTCGGCCCGCTCACGTGGATGTCGAGGGGCGCGATGGCGCGCACGCGGTCCACGAAGTAGCGGCCCGGCGGCAGCACGAGATCCTTCGGGGCGACGAGATTGGTGAGGCCGTCGGGGTGCAGGCCGATGGCGTCGTCGTCGTTGTGCTCGCGGGCGTCGGCGATGAACGACGGCACGTCGAGCGCGCCCGCGACGTCGCACGGGCAGGGCGGGTCCACGGCCACGGGCTCGTTCACGGCGGCGCTCGACGAGACCCCGAGGCCCACCGCGCTGTCTGCCGGCGCGTGGAGCGTGCCGTCGATGTCGATGATGAAGCCGCCGATGTCGCCGCCGACGAAGGCGTCGCCGGCGACGTCGATGTCGCCGGCGGCCGTGACGTCGGCGCCGGCTCTCAGGTCGCCGGCGATCTCGTGGTGGCCGATGGGCAGGGCGCTGCCGGCGACGACGAGATCGCCGCCGATGTCGCTGTCGCCGGTCGACGTGAAGGAGCCGTTGGTGCCCACGGCCGCGCCACCGCCGTCGAGGCCGTCGATGCGCAGAACCGTCGAAAACGAGATGTCCTCGCACGTGCACAGGCCGTAGCCGAACGTCGTGGCGGAGAGATCAGCGCCGCACACCGGCGCGCCGCTCTGGGCGATGCCGACGACGCCGGACGGCGCGGCGCCGAGGTCGTGCGGCAGCGGCCGCCCTCGATGCGCCGTCGATCCGCCCTGCGGCGCGGGCGCGCAGGCGAGCGCGAGCCCGGCGATCGCGGCCGCGGTGAAGATGCGTGGGCGGGAGAGACACGGGGCGTCGGTCATGCATCACCTCGAAGCCGATCCGGTCACATCTGACCGAAAGCGGCGATCGGGCCGGCGACCCTCAGCCCGGCGTCGCAGCCGTCGGGCCTTCGGCGGAGAACGCGAAGACCTTGGCGGGCCGCCGCGCCGTCACCCGCTTCCCCGTCGCCGGCGCCACCACACCCTCGTCGAGGAGCGCCTGGAAGCGGCGGCGGAAGTTGCCCGGGTCCTGGGGCTTGCCGAGGACCGCGGCCCACGCCGCGCGCAGCTCGGCGAGCGTGAACGTGGCGGGGACGAGGGCGCGGGCGAAGGCGTCGACGTCGTCGCGCAGCCGCTCCAGGCACCGATCCACGATCTGTCGGTGGTCGAAGGCGAGCGTGAGCTTCGACAGGTCGCCCACGCTCCACCACTGCGTCGACGCCGCGTCGCTCCCCGCGCGCACGAACGCGGCGAGCTCCGGGCGCACAACGGCGAGGTACGCCACGGAGATCACACGCGCGCGGGGGTCGCGGTCGGGCGCGCCGGACACGTGCACCTGGCACAGCGGCAAGGACGCCGTCGGCGGCAGGTGCGTCTCCTCGAGGAGCTCGCGGCGCGCGGCGTCCTCGAGGTCCTCGCCCTGCTCGTCCTTCGACGGCCCCACGCGCACGAACCCGCCCGGCAGCGCGAGCGCGAGCGGCGGCAGCCCGCGGCGGATGAGCAGCAGCTTCAAGTCTGCGTCGAGCACCGTGAACGCGGCGACGTCGACGGCGACCAGCGGCTTCGGGTGCTCGCTCATGGCGCCTCGCCCGCTTCGAGGGGGGCATCGTCGCTGCGCGCGTCGCCGTCGTGGCGCGCGCGCGTCGCCAGCCAAGCCGGGAACACGAGGGAGGGCAGCGCGAGGAGGTCGGTCGGGTCGACGACGAAGCTCACGCGCGCGAGCGCCGGCACCGCGCGGCCCGCGATCGCGGCGGCGACGGCGCGCACCGGCCACTGCAGCGCCGAGATGCCGGCGCGATACAGCTCCGCCGCCGGCGCCCACGTCTTCGCCAGCGCGAAGAAGCACCCCGTGACGACGACGCACGCCAGGCGCGCGCGCGTTGACAGGCGCCGGCGCGCGAGCACCTCGACGAGCGACCACAGGAGCACCGGGAAGAACACGAGGCCGGCGGCGTCCGAGAGCTTGCCGGTGACCGTGCCCGGGAACGCGGCCTTGAGCACGTGGTCGTTCACGAGGAGCAGCGCGAGCGCGGCGAGGACCGCGGGGTGGAGCATGGTGGCACCCGGTGACGCGCGCACGCCGCGCAACATAGCGCGCCGGGAGCGCCCGGCGACCGGGAGCGTGCGACCGGGCCGCGCGCGCGACGACGACGGCGGCGGCGGGGGCGCGCCGCCGCCGATGTGCCGCTGCCGATGTGCCGCTACACTCCGTCGATGCGCTCCCTGTTTTCCCCGCGCCCCTCGCACGACGAAGCGCTCGCCGGCCTCGACGACGCCGACCGCGCCCGCATCGAGGAGCTCTTCGATGCGCTCGAACGCCGCCCCGGCGACCTGCGCGCCCGCCGGCGGCTCGGCGACGCCTTCCGCTCGGCCAACAAGCTCGACGAAGCGGTGGAGCAATACCAGGCGCTCGTCGGCGCCTACGCCGCGCAGGGCCTGCTGTTTCGGGCCATCGCGGCCTGCAAGCTCATCCTCGAGCTGCGCCCCGACGACGACCAGACCAGCCACACCCTCGCCGAGCTCTACGGCCGGCGCACCGCGGGCAAGGAGTCGGCGGAGCTGTCGGGGCCCATGAGCGCCGCGCTCGTCTCCGACGACAGCGATCCCGTCTCCATCCCCGACGGCGCCGTCGTCATGATGCCGCCGCCGCTGCCCCCCGACGCGGACGACGACGAGGTCGTCGACGTCAGCGCCCTCGCCGCCGCCCTTACGCCGCTGCCCGAGGGCGCGGTCCGCCTCGAGCGGCCGCCGGCGGTGCCGCTGTTTTCGGGGCTGTCGCCGGCGAGCTTCCAGCAGGTGGTCAAGCGCCTCACGGCCTGGGAGGCCGACGCCGACGCCGTCATCGTCGGCGAGGGCGAGGAGAGCGACGGCGTCTTCGTCGTCGTCCGCGGCCGCGTGCGCGTCGAGCGCCAGGGCGTGGTGCTCGCCACCCTCGGCCCCGACAGCTTCTTCGGCGAGATGGCGCTGTTGTCGAAGAAGCCGCGGGCGGCCACCGTCATCGCCGAGGTGAAGACGGAGCTTCTCGAGATCCCCAAAGACGTCCTCACCGATCTCGTCGCCGACGACCCCGGCGTGGCCCAGGCGCTCGACCACTTCAACCGCGCGCGCCTGCTCGAAAACCTCTCCCACGTCTCGCCGCTGTTGCAGGAGCTGCCGCGCGACGTCGTCGACGGCGCCCTCGCCGCGTTCGGCGGCAAGCGCGCCGCCGCCGGCAACAAGCTCGTCGAAGAGGGCGGGGAGGGCCCCGGGCTCTTCGTCGTCCTCTCGGGCGAGCTCGACGTCACCGGCGCCGGCACCAAGGGCGCGCCCGGGATGCAGATGCGCCTGAAGAGGCTGGGCCCCGGCGACGTCTTCGGCGAGATGAGCCTGCTGTCCGGTGCGCCGGCGTCGGCGTCGGTGACCGCCGCGTCCGATTGTGCGCTCCTGTTCCTCGACAAGGAGGCGTTCGCGGCGTTCGCGCGCGCGCACCCGGCGCTCGAGGAGAGGCTGAAGGAGCTGGCGTCGTCGCGCGCCGCCTTCAACGCGCGCTGGCGTCCCGACGACGCCGATATCCCCGACGAGACCTCGTCGGCGATCCTGGTGTAGCTTCGTCGCCGTGCCGGCCAAGAAACAGTGGACCCTCCGCCCCTTCGCCGCCGCGGACAAAGCGGGCGTGCAGAAGCTGTGGGCCGGCGTCGCCAGCTTCGACGGCAGCACCCCGGCGCGCACCACCGGCGAGATCGACGCGCTGCTCGCGCACCCCGCGCACCTTGGCGGAAAGCACTGGCGCGTCGCCGTCGCCGGCAACGGCGCGGTGGTGGGCGCGCTCGAGATCGGCTTCATCGGGACGGTGCGCACCGAGGTGGTCCTCGCGGTGAACCCCGCGTGGCGCCGGCAGGGCATCGGCCGCGCGCTCCTGGACGAAGCGCCGCAGGACCGCCGGCTGCTCGTCACAAGCCGCGCCGGCGTGCAGGGCGCGGCGGAGCTCCTCGAGAGCGCCGGCTTCTCCGAGCGGTTCCGCGAGGCGCGCATGCGCAGGAAGGCCAAGGGGCTCACGCCCATGGAGATCCCCGACGGCGCCGTCGTCGTCGCCGACAAGAGCGGCGACGCCGACCGCTGCCTCGCCGCCCTCGCCACCGTCTTCGGCGACGACGCCGAGAAGGACCGCGGCCTGGTCGCCGCGTGGCTCGCCCGGCCCGGCTGCCGCGCGCTCTACCTCTCCGTCGCCCGGCGCGACTACGGCATCTGCCTCGTCGCCGGCAGCGACCACGCCAAGCGCAGCGAGCGCAACCCGGCGGGCGAGCCCACCGTCGGGGTCGTCGAGCGCGTCGGCCTCGGCAAGGCCGTGCGCGGCAAGGGCATGTCCCGCCCGCTGGTGCGCGCGGGCCTCGTCGAGCTTCAGCGCGCGGGCTTCACCGATCTCGAGGTCGTCGCCGACCGCCGCCGCGAGTCCGCCGTGGAGCTCTACGAAGCCGAGGGCTTCGCCGTCGTCGACGACGACGTCCATTGGATCAAGCGCGAGCCCTGGGCAAAAGACTAGCTCGTCTGGGCCCGCGCCTCGGAGGGTGACGAGCAATCTAATCCATCGGCGACGCGCGCGGTACAGCCGGCCCGACGCGGGAAAGGCGCCGAAGGCGCGCGGCGTAGACACTCTCGGCGGGGCAGGACGTCGTCGTCGGCGAGGAACGCCCTCCCGCCCGTGCATGTCGTCACGCCGCTGGGCTCAAAGGGTGACGCGCAACGTGATCCGTCGGCGCCGGCGCCTCGGCGCGGCCAGTCCATTCGCGACGTCGGCGACGTCGACGACCCGCCGGGGCTTCACGCAGCCGACGTGAGGCGCCGCCGGCGGGGCTTGACGTCGGCTGCGTCGACGCCCCGGCGGGGCTGCGTCGACGCCCCGTAGGGCGGGGGCTTGTCCCCCGTGTCGGAAGGCCAGGCGCGGACGTTGCCGGTGCCGTCCGACGCGCTGAGCCGCGTTCCCCGCGCGGAGGGCGCGGACGTGCCGTGTCGACGCGTGCGGCGACGACGGCGCCGGTCGTCGCCCCGCCGTGAATGTCGTCACGCCGCTCAAATCAGCGCAACGAGAACAGCGTGGCGTCGAAGTGGACGCCCTTTTCGACCTCTCTGACGTTCGAACGGCGGACGAGCTTGCCGTCGCTCCAGACCTCGATCGACGCCGGGAACCAATTGCCGCCGATGGGCGAGCCCCAGCCGAGGTAGCGGACGTCGGTGCGGCGCACGGCGTCGCCGACCTTCTGCACCATCACCACGCGCACGAGCAGGAGGGTGTCCTTGTCGAGCCAGATCTGCGGCTTGTCGTTCTCCCAGGGCTTGCTGCCGATGAGGTAGGCGACGCGGCCGTCGAAGCGGGCGAAGCTCACCACCTCGGGGTTCACGCCGATGAGCTTCATGTCCTTCATGAAGCGATCGACGGCCTGGTCGTCGGACAGCGGCGGGTTCGCCGTGATCTGATCGACGAGCAAATCCACCGGCGCCGCCGCCGTCTTCCCCGCCGCGAGCACCTTGCTGCCGACGCGCACCTCGACGGTCTCGTCGTCGCCGCTGTCCATCTCCTTGCGGACGCTCCCCGGCGCCTCGACGAGCCAGCGCTCGACGACGGGCATGCCCCGCGGCGCGCCCGTGAGCTCGAAGCTCTGCGTGTCCATCTCGACGCGGAGCGTCTTTGCCCCGCGGTCGAACTGCCGCTCCATGGCCCGCTGCAACAGCACCGTCGCCGGCGGCCGGTACGCCTGCGCCGCCGCCGCCCACGTCAGCGCGATCGCCGCGGCGAGCAGGGCGGTGGCGCGCCCGGCGGGCGCTCCACGACGAGGACACGGCGCGTTCATCGGGCCTCCTCGAGCAGGCCGCGCATCAGCGCGGTGACGCCTTTGGCGAGGTCGGGGCGGGAGAGCGCCTCGAGGAGGTTGGCTTCGAGGTAGCCGAGCTTGTCGCCGGCGTCGACGCGGCGGCCCGCGAACTTGCAGCCCATGAGCCCGTCCTGCGCGCGCAGCGCCTCGAGGGCGTCGGTGAGCTGGATCTCGCCGCCCTTGCCGGGCTTCGTCCCCTCGAGGAGCCCCCAAATCTTCGGCGGCAGGACGTAGCGGCCTATGATGGCCTGGTCCGTCTTCTCGGTGCCCTTGGGCGGCTTCTCGACGAGGGCGCTGATGTGGAACTGCGACGCGTCGGCGGCGTCGACCTTGCCTTCGGCCGCGCCGTACTTGTGGATCTCGTCGAGGGGAACGGTCATCAACGCCACTTGCGCCTTGGACGTCTTTTCAAACGCGTCGATGAGCTGGCCGATTCCGGTGCGCGCGCCGGGCGCGGTGCGCACGAGGTCGTCGCCGAGGAGCACCGCGAAGGGCTCGTCGCCGATCAAAGGCTTGGCGCACAGGACGGCGTGGCCGAGGCCGAGCGGCGCCTTCTGGCGCACGCTCGAGATGGAGCCCATGTGCGAGATCTTGCGGACCATCTCGAGGTCGGCGGTCTTGCCGCGCTTTTCGAGCGTGTCCTCGAGCTCGTAGCTCGCGTCGAAGTGGTCCTCGATGGCGCCCTTGTAGCGGCCCTGCACGAGGACGATGTGCTCGACGCCCGCGGCGAAGGCCTCTTCGACGATGTACTGCAGCGTCGGCTTGTCGACGATGGGCAGCATCTCCTTGGGCACCGCTTTGGTGGCGGGGAGAAACCGGGTGCCGAGACCGGCGACGGGGATGACGGCTTTCCGCACTCGCATACCCGGTTGCTACCACAGCGCCGCGCCCGGCGGTCACGCGAGACCCATCGGCGCCGTCGCTCGCTCCGGTCGCCGCTCAGCCGCCGGAGAACCTTCGCCACGACGACGACGCGGCGAGCCTGGGGCCGGCGAGCGGCTTGTGCGGGAAGTAGAGCTTCCTGACGAAGCGTGTGAACAGGTGGTCTTCGTTCCACTGGCGCCGCACGAAGCCGTAGATGCCGGGGGCGCGCCGCTCGAGCTCCGAGAAGTCCTTGCAGAGCTCCCGCTCGGTGTAGATGGCGAACGCTTCGTCCATCGACGACCGATCGACGAACGTCGGGCGCAGGACGCCGTAGACGAGCGCGCGCTCCCTCTCCGTGAGCGCGAGCGCGTGTACCGCGTGCCCCACCTCGTGCACCACGAGCACCTCGTCGTCGTCGAGGTGCTCCGAGCGAAGCGCGATGCGGGCCTCCGGCCACGACGGGTGATCCCAAAACAGCCCCGACGCGCGCTCGTTGGTCGCCCGCGGGAAGCCGAGCGCCACGAAGCTCTCCCGCGGCGCGAGCACGTCGACGCGGATGGGCCGCGCCTCCATCATGCGCGCGCACAGCACGGCGTTTCCCGCGAGCACCCGCGCGGCCTCCGCCCGCACGCGCTGCCGATCCGCCTTCGCGGCGCCGTCGAAGAGCAGCCGCTCCTTCGCCCACGCCGCCGCCCGCTCCGCCCGGTCGGCGACGGCCTTCGCGGACGTGCCGGCAGGCGCGTCGAACGCGTCGCCGCCCTCGAGGAGGGCCATCGCCGCCAGCGGCAGCGCGCGCGCGCGCGCCTCGGCGAGCGTCCTCGACGACGGGCGCGAGCCGTCTGTGGTCTCGAAGCGGCTTCGGAGGTCGAAGCCCACGCGCTCAGAAGCGCTGGCCGGCGGCCTTGGCGAGCGGGGCGTTCACGGCCTCGAGCGGCACCTCCACGAGCCTGGCGCGGTCGGCGGAGGACACGGGGTGCAAGCCGGCGGCGGCCACCGGGAGCTGGTTGGACGTGTTGCCCGGGAGGCAGCAGTACAGGCAATCGAGTGGGCAGCAGCCGCCGAGGGCGGCGACCGCGAGAACCATCAATCCGGATGCCACGAAACGCATTCGGTCCCCTTTTTCTTTTGTACGACGCCTCATTCGGCGTCGAGCTGGTCGAGGTCGGCGGACTTGCTGCCGGTCTCGACGTCCCCATTCAGCAGCGTGAAGGCGATCTCCACCGCCTTCTTGGCCTTCTCGCGCACGGTCTCTTCCGTCTTCAGGCGCTGGTACGCCTTGAGCGCCCGGTCTTCCTGGTTCCTGACCTCGCTCTCGAGCTCGTTGACGCGCGTCTCCATCTGCTGCCGCTGCTTCTTGTGCTCTTCGATGTCGCTCTTGGCGCGATCGACGTCCACCTTGAGCTTGTCCTCGAACGCCTTGGCGCGATCGAGGTCGTTCTTTGCCCCCTCGAGGGCGGCGCGGGCCTCGTCGCGCTCGGCCTCGGCCTGGCGCATACGGCCCTGCACCTGCCGCTCGAGCTCGTCGCGCTCCTCGGTGATGGCGGAGAGCTTGGCGTTGAGCGCGGACAGCTCGACGTCCTTCTTGTTGGCCACGTCGAGCTTCTGCTGCACCTCGGCGCGCACCGCCTCGATCTGCTCCTGCAGATCGACGTTGGTCTTCTCCTTCTCGAAGACTTCGTCCTTGAGGGCGCCAATCTCCTTCTCCTTGGCCCGCACCTGTTCTTTGAGGTTGAGCACGTCGCGCGCCGACGACGCGCCGCCGCCGCCGGCCGCCGCCGCAATCTGCGCGTCCTTGGCCTTGTTGCTCTCCTCGGCGGCGCGCAGGCGCGCCTCGAGCTCGGCGACCTTGGCCTTGAGGTCGGTGTTGTCGTGTCGAAGCTGGGCGAGCGCCTGGAGGTCGGCCGCGGACGCCGACGGCGAGGGAGGCGTGGTGGTCGCGGGCGCCTTTTGCGCCGGCGCGGGCTTCGCGGGCTCCGGGGCCGGCTCCGGCGCGGCGCCGGCGTCGAGGTCGAAGTTCTGGTCGAAGTTGAGCCCGTCGTCCTGCACGGCCGGCCCGAGGTCGAGCTCGTCGATGCTCGGCACCGGGGCGCCCGTCGGCGCGTCGCCGCCAATCTCGTCGAAGCCGGCGAGCAGGTCGTCCTCGGGGGACAGCGAGCCGCCCGCGTCGACGTCGAGGGACGCGAATTCGGCGTCGTCGAGCTTGACCTCGCTCTCCCCACCCGTGGAGGCGGGGCCGAGGTCGAGGTCGGCGCCGAGGGAGTCGAGGGCGTCGAACGCGTCGTCGTCCGCGGCGGCGGGGGCCGCGCCGGCGCCGTTGGCCTCGGGCACGGCGATGTTGAGCGCGGCGATCTTCTCGACGAGCTCTCCGTCCGAGAAGGGCTTGATCAGGTAGTCCTCGGCGCGCGTCTTGAGCTTCTTGTGCTGCGCGAAGGTCTCCGGCGTCGCCTCCTTGGACGTGATGATCAGCGGGATGGTCTTGAGGTCCGTGTCCTTCTTGAGCTTGTTGCAGATGGAGTAGCCGCTCATCTTGGGCAGCTCCACGCAGAGGATGATCAAGTCGGGGCGGTTGTCCCTCGCGTAGTCGAGGCCGTCCTTCCCGTCGTCGAGGAGCTTGACCGAAAAACCGCGCCCTGTGAGCGACCCCGCCAACTGCTCGGCGAAGGGCTGCTCGGCGTCGATGAGAAGAATCCCACTCACACGCACGCTCCTGGAGATCTGTCCGGACCTTATGTTGCAGGGCCGGGTGCCGTCAAAGCCGTGGAATCCTTGCCTCGACGTGGGGTGGGATGCTAACCGCTTGTCGTGGCTGAAAAGAAGACCAAGAACGAGGACGAGTTCTTCGCCCGCGAGGAAGCCGAGAAGCTTCACCGCCTCCACACCGAGAAGCTGCGGGCTTTGTCCCAGCAGGACGCGGAGGAGCAGAAGAAGCTGCACTGGATGAAGTGCGGCAAGTGCGGCTACGACCTCGAGACCATCCGCTGGCGCAGCGTCGATGTCGAGAAGTGCTTCCGCTGCGGCGCGATCGTGCTCGACGACGGGGAGCTCGAGAAGCTCGCCGGCCGCGAGGAAGCGGGCCAGTTCATGTCGTCCTTCATCGGCCTCTTCAAGTAGGGCGGGGGCTCGCCCCGCGGTCGCTGGGCTAGCTCGTCGGACGGGCGCTCGGCGCCGGTGGCGTCTCGGCGCGCTCGAGCGTGCGGCGCCGCTTGAAGAAGACCACCTCTTCGACGAGCCCGAGGCTGATGTAGGCGCCCACGGCGAGGACGAGGGTGACGCTGGCCTTGAACAGGGCCACGGCGGCGGCCAGGATCAGCATCACGGACAAGAGGATGGGCGTGGTCTTCACGCTCGGCCGGAAGTCCTTGAACGTGCGAAAGCGCACCCGGCTGACCATCAGGTAGGACAAGACCAGCACGAGCAAGGCCACCGTGCCTTTGGCGCGCACGCTCTCGTGGATCCACAGCGACTGCGCGATGACGACGGAGACGAGCATCATGGCGGCGCCCGGGATGGGCAGCCCGATGAAGTACTTCGAGGAGCCGTGGCCCCGGGCGGCGAGCACGTTGAAGCGCGCGAGGCGGATGGCGCCGCAGGCGGCGAACACGAAGCTGACGAACAGGCCGACGTCGAAGCCCCCGATGCGCAGGTCCTCGAGGCCCCACGAGTAGACCATGATGGCGGGGGCGACGCCGAAGCTGATGACGTCGGCGAGCGAGTCCATCTGCACGCCGAAGTCGCTCTGCGTGCGCGTGAGGCGCGCGACGCGTCCGTCGAACGCGTCGAAGAACGCCGCGAAGAACAGCGCGACCGCGGCCTGGTAGAAGGCCTCGGGGCCGCCGCGCGACGTCGAGCGCATGATCGAGAAGAAGCCGCAGAAGATCGACGACAGCGTGAAGGCGTTCGGCAGGATGAACAGCGCCTTGCGCAGGTCGAACGGCGGCTTTCGCCGCGGCCGCTCGATGCCGCCGGTGCGCAGCCGTCGACGAAAGAGCCGCCTGCGTTGGCGCGCCTCCGCGGGCGAGCCGTCGGTCACGGCGTTGTCCCGGCGTCCTCGGGCACGAAGCCGCAGGCGTCGAGCTTGTTCTCATCAATCGCGTCGCACGTGCAGGTGTCGAGCTTCTGCGAGCAGAAGGCGCGGTCCGCGTCCGTGATCTGGATGGTGCTCTGCTGGTTCACGATGCGGTCGGTGCGGCAGGACGTCTGCGCCGTGGAGTTCGGCTGGCAGTTGCAGATGCGGTCCGCGAGGACCTTGCACGGATCTTCGCAGCCCGCGGAGAGGAACGCAGCGACGACGACAACGCCGACGAACGGAAGGAACCGCACAAAGGGGGGCCTAGCCTGCGAGGAAGTCGAGCGCAAGGCGTGCGACCTCGGCGTCGTTCATGATGAACGTGTGAATCGCAGGCACCTCCACGTGGGGCACGCCGGGCAGCCGGGTCTCCTCCACGCGGACCACGCCGTCGGACGGCTCCCCCTTGAACGGCAGCCACGCCGCCCGCGGGCCGCGGTTGCCGGCGATGACCAGGGTGGGGACGTCAGGCACGGGCAGGCGCGCGTAGAATTGCTCGTCGAGGAGCTTCTTGCCGGCGTCGCGGGTGAGCACCTTGAACAGCGGGTTTCCCTCGAGGGCCCGCGCCATCACCGGGGGTTGGTTGGGCGGGGCGAGCATGATCATGCGCGCGAGCCCGGGCAGGGGCAGGGCCAGGCGCGCGATGACGTTTCCGAGCGAATGGCCGATGAGCGCGTAGCCCTCGGCGTCGCCGATGAAGAGCTTGAGCTTGTGGGCGATGACGTCGACCGGGTCGCGCGTGACGAAGTAGCCGAACGCGGAGACCTCGTGGCCGGCGGCGCGCAGCCGGCGCGCGAGGAGGCCCATCGACACCGACGTGCGGCCCATGCCGTGGATCAGGAAGACGCGCACGGCCGGCAGCTTACAGCGCGGTCGCGTTAGGATTGAACGGTGTTGTATCGCGCGGTCGTCGGCTTCCTCACCCTCGTGACGCGCGTATTCTTTCGCAGCGTCGAGGTGAGCGGCCTCGAAAACGTCCCCGCCGACGGCCCGGTCATCTTCGTCGGCAACCACCCCAACTCGCTGCTCGACCCCGTCCTCGTGATCACCACCTGCCGGCGGCCGGTGGCCTTCGCGGCCAAGGAGACGCTCTTCAAGGGGCCGCTCAACCCCTTCCTCAAGGCCCTCGGCGCGGTCCCCATCAAGCGGCGGCAGGACCAGGTCCCCGGCGCCGCCGAGGACGCCCCGGCCGCAGACGCGCCCGCCCGCGTCGACAACAGCGAGGCGTTCTCCGCGCTCCACGCCGTGCTCGAGGGCGGCGGCGCGTTCGGCATCTTCCCGGAGGGCATCTCGCACACGCGCCCGGAGCTCGCGCCCTTGAAGACCGGCGCCGCGCGCATCGCGCTCGGCGCCGCCGACAAGGGCGTGCCGGTGCGCATCGTCCCGGTGGGCCTCACCTACCGCCGCCGCGACCGGATGCGCAGCCGGGTGCTGGTGCAGTTCGGGCCGCCGCTCGTCGTCGAGCCCGCGCCGGCGGCGGAGGCAGAGGAAAGCGCGGAGTCGTCCCTCGACCGCGCGCGCCGGCTGACGGGACGGATCGGGCAGGCGCTGCGCGCGCAGACCATCAACGCCGCCGACTTCGAGACCATCCGCGTCCTCGACGGCGTCCGCCGTTTGTACAAGCCCGACAACGTCGACCTCACGCTCGCGCAGCGCGCGGAGCTGATGCGGCGCTTCATCAATCATTGGGAGCGCTTCCGGCACGAGCCGGAGATCCGCGCCTTCTACGGCGACGTCGAGTCGTACCTGCTGTCGCTGCGCGCGCTCGGTCTGACGGACACGGACCTGCGCGGCGATCCCACGTCGCTCATCAACCGCGCCGCCTTCGTCATCAAGCACCTGGTGTTCTCCCTCGTGCTCGTGCCGGCGGCCATCCCCGGCGTCGTCATCCACGCCCCGGTGCTCGTCGCGGCGGTCTGGGCGGGGCAGGCCCTGACCTCGCGGGGCGACGTCCGGGCGACCATCAAGATGTGCGCGGCCACGCTGTTGACGCTGGCGGCCTACGCCGTCGTCGCGGGCCTGGTGCTCGTGAGGGTCCCGCCGCCCGGGGGCCTGGCCGCCGCCGGCACCACCCTCCTGGCGCTCCTGTTGTCCGGGTACGCGACCATCCGGGTTCTGGAGAAGCAGAGCGAGCTGCGCCGGGGCCTGTCCACGCTGCTCGCCCTGCTCCACCTCGACGATGAGATCGCCCGGCTCGCCGCCGAGCGCGAGCGGCTCCGCGCCCGGCTCCTGGGGCTCATCGACGCCTACCTGGGCGAGGACGTCCCCCGCATCATCGACCGGGCGGCGCACGACGACGCCAAGGCCTGGCTCGACGCCGACGATCTCGATTGAGCGCGCTCGACGGCGACCCCAAACGATGCCAATGTCCGCCATCGTGACAGACGGGGAACCCGAATCGCCGCCGGTGCGCAAGAAGCGCGATCCGAACGAGCTGCGCGTCGCGCGGTACGAAGGGCCGCAGCCGCCGCCCGAGGTGCCGCTGTACCGCGCGCACAGCACGCCGGGCGCCGGCGACCTCCAGTTCGGCGTCGCCGACGAGAGCGAGCCCCCGCTCGATCTCCCCGCGGGCCCCGCGGGCGAGGCCGAGCTCGCGCTCGGCCGCGCCGATCCGCAGGCGGCGCGCGCCGCCGTCGAGGCCGCTGACATCCCCGCGGAGATCGCCCGCGCCGTCCGCGCCCGCGCCGCGCTGATGGCCGGCGACGTCGACGAGGCCAAGGTGCAGCTCGGCAACGAGCGGGACATGCCCGCCTTCGCCGTGGCCGACGCCGCCCTCGCGCTCGCCGAGGGCGACGCCGCCCGCGCCGCCCGCCGCGTCGCCGACGCGCTGTTCAGCCGGCCCAACGGGCTCGCCGAGCGGTACCTGTTTGCCCTCGTCAAGGTCGCCGAGGGCGACATGGCCGAGGCCGGCTCGGCGCTCTCCGACGTCGCGCGCTCCGCGCCGACGCACGCCGTCGCCCGCTACCAGCTCGGCCAGATCCTCCTCGCCACGGGTGATCCCGCGCGCGCCGGGACGCTGTTCGAGATGTCCTGGCAGCTCCAGCCCACGTTCGTGGCGCCGGCGCTCGCCCTCGCCGAGATGCTCGCCGACAGCCGCCAGTACGGCGAGGCCTTGAACCTCGTCACCGCCGTGTGCGACGCGGCCCCCGACGCCCTCGCGCCGCGCTCGCTGCAACTGCGCGTGCTGCTCGAGGTGGGCGAGCGGGAGGCGGCGCTTCAACTGTCGTCGATGTTGCACGACAAGTTGCCGGCCGACGTCGACATCGCGCTCCTGCACGCGGAGGCGCTCGCGGAAAACGACAAGCCCGAGGACGCCAAGGCCGTGCTCGACGCGCTCTTGCAGGGGCCGAGCCCCACGGCCATCCAGCAGCGCGCCCGCCGTCAGCTCGCCCGCATCGCGCTGGCCGAGCGTCCCCCGCGCGCCGCCGACGCCATCGCGCTCATGAAGGAGGCGGCCCGCGCGGGCGGCGCCCTCCTCGGCGAGCTCTGCATCGAGATGTTCCACGTCTGCATCGCCGTGGGCCGCAGGAGCGACGCCGAAGAGGCCCTCGAGATCCTCTCGGAGGCAGGCGACGTCGGCGCCCTGATCTCCGGCGCCATCCTCGCCCGCAGCCACGCCATGTGGACCTGGGCGCGCAAGCTCGGCGAGCAGGCCCGCGGCCACGTCGCCGGCTCCCCCGCAGAAGCCCAGCTCGAAGGCTTCCTCGCCACCCTGCCGTAATCGTGAGGGCGCGCTGCGCGCGCCGATTCAGCGGCTTGTCGGCTGGCCCGATGGACCGTTGATCCGAGCCACCCGGAAGGGGACGGCCGGCGCTCGCAGTCCTCGTGGGGCGGCGCCGCCTTGCCCCGCTCGTGGTCGTCGTAGGGCGGGGGCTTGTCCCCCGCGTCGATGGGGCGCCTAGCGGCAGGTCAGCGAGAATTTCTCGTTGCGCTGGGGGCGGTCGTCGAGGGCGATGGTGGTCTCGTACGGCTTGCAGCCGTGATGGGTGAGCTTGAGCTGCGGGTTCGGTGAGCCCGACGGGAGCGTGAGGTCGTACGGCGTCTCCGCGTTTTTGTCGTTGCCGTCGATGAACACGTGGGCGCCGTCCGGCGAGGACGCGATGTGGATGACGAGCTTGTCGGGGATCAGCTTGGCCCTCACCGCGATCTCCGACGAGACCGCGACCTTCACGTCGGTCTTGTGGAGGTCCTTGTAGCCGTCGAGCTTGAGCGTGATCTCGTGGAGCGTCTCGCCCTCGACCTCGATGGCCGACGGGGTCTGCTTGGCCGTGTCGTTGCCGTCCAGGAAGATGGCCGCGCCGGTGGGCTCCGACGTGACCATGAACTTGCCCGTGAGCCGCTTGAGCGGCGCCTTCAACGTGAACAGCGGGTTGCTCGCCGAGGTGATGATGGGCGCCGGCGGCACCCAGGTCATGTAGCCGGGCTCCTCGACGAGGAGCGTGTGCGGGACACCCGCGGCGACCTTGTCGATGGTCACCGACGGCTCCGCGCGCACGGGCGGCCGGTTGTCGAGGCGCACGAGCCCCCCCGGCGCCCCGGTGACCGTGACGACGACGACGGTCATCTGCGCGAACGGGTTCAGCCTCCACAGCGCGACCCCGACGGCGGCCACCACCACGAGGGTGATGCCCGCGGCGATGGCGAAGAGCTTCACGCCCTTGCCCGAGCCGCTCGGCGCCGGCGGCAGCGGCGCGCGCGGCCGCGCGACGTTGGCGGGCGTCTCGTTGGTGACGGTGTCCACGCGAACGGGGTTGGTGCGCGCGGCCGGCCGGATGCCCTGGGGCTGCGCCGGCTGCTGCGGCCGCGTGGGCGCGCTCGACGCGAACGTGTCGTTCTCCGACGCGGGGTCCCACGCGGACGTGGCGTCGTCGTGGGGGTCGTCGTTCGGCGCGGCCGGCGCCGGCGAGCGCGGCTGCGGCTGCGAGATCTCGTCGACGGTGATCTCCTTGTACGCCTCGAGCCGTGCGCGCTCCTTCTCGAAGTCGACCGTGAAGTTGGTGCGCAGGTACGTCGAGAGGTCCTGGCGGTTGGGCGGCTTCCCCCGCTGGATCAGGAAGCGCTGCAGGTCCTCGGACAGCTCGGCGGCGGTCTGGTAGCGGTGCTCACGGTCCTTGGCGAGCGCCTTGTAGATGATGCGCTCGAGCTCCGCCGGGATGTCGCGGTTGACGATGGTGGGCGGCTTGATCTCGACGTTGCGCACCATCTCGAGCAGCGAGAACTCGCTGTCCGCCGAGAAGCCGCGCTCGCCGGTGCACAGCTCGTAGAGGACGACGCCGATGGCGAAGACGTCGGCGCGCCCGTCGAGGTTGAGGCCGCGGATCTGCTCGGGCGACATGTACGCGAACTTGCCCTTGAGCGTACCGGGGCGCGTCTTGCCCGACTTCTCCGACGCCTTGGCGATGCCGAAGTCGATGACCTTGACCTCGCCGTCCCACGACAACAGCACGTTCTGCGGCGACACGTCGCGGTGCACGATGCCGGCTTCGTTGTCGTAGTTGTCGGTGCGGCGGTGGGCGTAGTCGAGGCCGTCGGCCATCTTGGACACGACGTACGCCGCGATCTCGAGGGGCAGCGTGGTCTTCCGGCTCCGGCAGTAGGACCACACCGTCTTGAGGTCCTTGCCGGAGATGTACTCCATCGAGATGAAGTACGTGTCGTTGACCTTGTTGAACTCGAAGACCTGCCCGATGTTTCCATGCTGAAGCGAGACGGTGATGTTCGCCTCGTCCTTGAACATCGTGATGAAGTCTTCGTCTTCGGCGACGTGCGGCAGGATCTTCTTGATGGCGTAGATGCGCTGGAAGCCCTGCTCACCGGAGAGCTTGCCGCGCCACACCTCGGCCATACCGCCCGACGCAACCTTGTCGAGCAGGAGATAGCGACCGAAGAGCTGCGGCTTCAGTGCCACGCGTGGATTCTAAACGATCCCGCCCGCGGGCGAACAAGGCTGTTCGCTCCCGTGTAGGCGGCGTTCGCACCGGTGGCGGGCACGCTCTCAGCGCTCGAAGTGCACGGTGGGCGAGCCCGCGCGCGCGCGCTCGGCCTTGAGCTGGGCCAGCGGGCCGAGGGAGCCCGCGCCGAGGATCCACGTGAGCAGCAGCGTGAGGAGCGTGACGGCGGCGCAGCCGGCGACGAGCACGCGGAGCACGAGCTTCAGCGAGGGGGCGTCGCGCACGGCACGCCAGGTGGAGGTGCAGCCGGTCACCATCATGAGGATCGACACGCCCGCGAGGATGGGCGTGACGGCCTGGATGGGCAGGTACAAGAGCGCCGCGAACAAGCCCGCGCAGCCGGCGCCGGCGCGGAGCACGCCGGCGAACAGCTGGGCCTTCTCGGCGGCGCCGCCGCCTGGGCGCGGGGTGCGGTAGCCGGGCCGCGGGCGCGGCGCGATGCCGGCGTCGTCCTCGTCGTCGGGGGCGCCCCCGTCCCCGCCGAACGCCGGGCGCGCGCTGTCGGGGCCGTCTGCGAGGCTGTCGGAGGTCATCGGGTTCTCTATGGCATCCGAGACGCCGCGGCGCTACCTAGGGTTCCATGCGCACGCCCTTGATCTTCGCCGCCGCCCTCTCCCTCCTCGCCCTCGCCGGCTGCCCCAAGTCCGAAGAGACCGGCGACTTCGGCCCCGCCAAGCCCGTGAAGAACAACGGCACCCTCGGCAACAAGCCCATCACCGATGCCGCGCCGGCGGCGCCGGACTTCGAGCACTCCGTCGACGTCGCGCCCGCCTTCGACAAGGCGAGCAACACGCTCACGGTCACCCTCAAGCTCAAGCCGGGCTTTCACGCCTACGCCCCGGGCGAAGAGGTCGGCAAGCCCGTGGAGCTCGCCGTGGACGCGCCCTGGACCGTCGACGGCGCCGTCAACATCCCCAAGGGCACGCCCAAGGACATGGGCGAGCTCGGCAAGAGCGTCATCCTCGAGGGCGACGTCCCCTTGAGCGCCAAGCTCAAGGGCGGCAGCGGTGAGATCAAGGGCGTCGTGACGGCCCAGGTGTGCACCGACAAGGCCTGCGACCGCCCGAAGAAGCACCCGTTCTCCGTGCCCGCGGCGTGAGGTCCCCATGGCGGCTCGTGACGACGGCGGCGCTCAGGGCGCGGTGCCGCCGAAGAAGCTCTGGCCGCTCGAGAGGGCGGCGGCGGTGACGGAGCAGGCGGCGCGGGAGGACCCGGGCCCTGGTTTGCGCACGCCCGCGCAGTTCAAGCTCGTCTCCGAGTACCAGCCCCAGGGCGATCAGCCCGCGGCCATCGATCAGCTCGTGGACGGCGTGAACCGCGGCCACAAGCACCAGGTGCTCCTCGGCGTCACCGGGTCGGGCAAGACGTTCACGATGGCCAACGTCGTCGCCCGCACCAACCGGCCGACGCTCGTGCTCGCGCACAACAAGACGCTCGCGGCGCAGCTCTATCAGGAGATCAAGGCGTTCTTCCCAGAAAACGCCGTCGAGTACTTCGTCAGCTACTACGACTACTACCAGCCCGAGGCCTACGTCCCGTCGACGGACACGTACATCGAGAAGGACTCGCTCATCAACGAGACCATCGATCGGATGCGGCACTCGGCCACCAAGAGCCTGCTCGAGAGAAACGACGTCATCATCGTCGCGTCGGTGAGCTGCATCTACGGCATCGGCTCGCGCGAGAGCTACAAGGAGATGACGGCGTATGTCGAGGTCGGCCGCCCGCTGAACCGCGACCAGTTCCTGCGCCAGCTCGTCGAGAGCCAATTCGAGAGGAACGACGTCTCGTTCGCCCGCGGCACCTTCCGCGTCCGGGGCGACACCGTCGAGGTGTTCCCCGCCGACGAAGAGGAGCACGCGCTGCGCATCTCCTTCTTCGGCGACGAGGTGGAGTCCATCGTCGAGACCGATCCGCTGCGCGGACGCACCTTGCGCGAGCTGCCGTTCGTCACCATCTGGCCCGCCTCGCACTACGCGATGAACAAGGACCGGATGAAGCGCACGCTCGACGCCATCCGCGACGAGCTGCGCGAGCGCCTCCAGGAGCTGCGCGCCCAGAACCTGCTGCTCGAGGCCCAGCGCCTGGAGCAGCGCACGCTGTACGACCTCGAGATGCTCGAGGCCACGGGCCAGTGCAAGGGCATCGAGAACTACTCGCGTCACCTCACCGGCCGGAGCCCCGGCGAGCCGCCGCCCACGCTGCTCGACTACTTCCCGCGCGACTTCCTGCTCGTCGTCGACGAGAGCCACCAGAGCGTCCCGCAGGTGCGCGGCATGTACTTCGGCGATCGCTCGCGCAAGGAGACGCTGGTGCGCTACGGCTTCCGGCTGCCGAGCGCGCTCGACAACCGCCCGCTCAAGTTCGAGGAGTTCGACGGCCACATCCACCAGGCGGTCTACGTCTCGGCCACCCCCGCCGAGTACGAGGTCGAGAAGGCCGAGGGCGTCCTCGTCGAGCAGCTCATCCGCCCCACCGGCCTGCTCGATCCGCTCGTGGAGATCCGCCCGGTGGCGTCGCAGGTGGACGACCTCATCGCGGAGGCCAAGAAGGTGGTGGCGTCCGGCGACCGCGTCCTCGTCACCACGCTCACCAAGCGCATGGCAGAGGACCTCACCGAGTACCTCGTCGAGGTCGGCGTCAAGGCGCGCTACCTCCACTCGGACATCGACACCCTCGAGCGCATCGAGATCCTCTCCGCGCTCCGCCGCGGGGAGTACGACGTCCTCGTCGGCATCAACCTCCTGCGCGAGGGTCTCGACCTGCCCGAGGTCTCGCTCGTCGCCATTCTCGACGCCGACAAGGAGGGCTTCCTCCGCGCGGCCACGGGCCTCATCCAGACCATCGGGCGCGCGGCGCGCAACGATCACGGCCGCGTCATCCTCTACGCCGACACCATGACCGACTCCATCAACGCCGCCGTCTCGGAGACCGGGCGCCGTCGCGCGATCCAGGAGGAGTACAACAAGCGGCACGGCATCACGCCCACCACCATCCAGAAGGCCGTTCGCGCAAACCCCCAGATCGCCTACGCCGAGATGGACTACCTCGACGTCGACGCCGCGCGCGCCACCCCCGGCCGCAAGAAGGGCAGGAAGGCGCGCGCCGAGGAGGTGGACCCGGCCGAGCTGCCGGCGCTCCTCGACAAGCTCAGGAAAGAGATGCGCGCCGCCGCCGCCGACATGGAATTCGAGCGCGCCGCGGAGTTGCGCGACCGCATCCGCGGCCTCGAGTCACGCGCGCTCCTTTGACGTCGAGGGCCGCTTTTCAGCACGGCGCGCCACGCGCGCGATGCCCTCATCGATCGAGCGCGTCGACGGCCTGCGCCTGCGCCTGCGTGGCGCGGTCGGCGGCGGCGGCGGCGGCGCGCGCCTGGTGGACGGCGTCCGCCGGGAACGCGACGAGGCCGCCGTCGCCGAGGCCGGCGCTGCGCATCACCCAGCCGAAGTAGAGCGCGCCGAGGAGGGCGACGCCGGCGGCGAGCCCGGCGGCGCGCAGCAAGAGCCGGCGGCCGCGGCGGCGGCCGCGCGCGAGGCCGACGGCGGCGACGACGACGAGGGCGGCGCCGGCGCCGACGGCGGCCGAGGGCAGGTGCACGCCGCCCACGACGGCGGGCACGTGCACGACCGGAGCGGGCCGCGCGCCGGGATCGAAGAGCGCGGCGTGCTCGCGGTACGCCGGCGGGATGGAGGCGTAGTCGTTGGTGACGACGTCGCGGCCCCGGTCGTCCTGGTAACGGAAGAAGAACGTCGCGTCGCCGGCGTCGTCGGCCATCGAGGGCGTTCGTCAGCCCAACAGCTCGAACCCGCCGGCCGCCCGGAGCGTGAGGTTCTGCCACGGTGCGAAGTTGTTCTCGCGGAAGCGCAGCCCGAACTCGTCGGCGCCGGGATCGAGCAGCTTGAGCTCGACGAACATGTTGCCCTTCTTGGTGCCGCGCAGATCGATCTCGGCACCGTCGGGCGCGTGGAGCACCGCGTCCTCCGAAAGGGCGTAGCCCCGCTCCTTCAGCGCCTTCAGCGTGGTCCCCGTGGTGGTGAGCTGTGTCACCTGACCGTTCAGGAGCGGGTTCTTCACCCGCCACAGCTCCATGTCCCCGACGAGGGTCTTGTCCGCCGGCGGCACGACGGAGGCGCCGCCGTGCGCCTTGTCCGCCTCGAAGCGCGACGCTTCCGGGACGTGGCCGCCGACGTCGGCGAGGCTCACCGAGGTGATCTCGCCGATGCCGCGCTCGCCCGACTCGCGCGCGCGGATGTCGACGGTGAACGGCTTGTTCGGCGACACGTCGAGGCTGACCTCCTCGTTCGCCTTGGCGGTCCCGCGCAGGTCGATGTCGCCCGAAGGGGTGTGCACGACGCCGTCGTCACCGAGGGTCAAGCCGGCCTGGGCGAGCATGCGCTGCGCCGCCGGGCTGACGCTGATGGCGGTGTCGCGCGCGCCGCGGAACCCGGGGTGGTCGTTCTTGGCCGCGAGGTGTTGCGCGACGAAGTTGCGCCCGGCGGGAAAGGCGAACGCGCGCTCGGCCCGGTTGTCGCGCAGCGGCAGACTGGTCTTTTGTTGTGCCTTGTCGAGCGCGCGGAGCTTCATCGTCGTTCCCCTGCCGAGAGGCCGAGCCTAGCAGAGGCGCCCCGGCATGGGGGGAGCGTGTCGCGGGCTTGCCTGGTAGGATGCGCCCCATGAAGTCCCGCATCGACTCGACTGCAGCGCGCCCGCTCCCTGCGGTCGCAATCGCGCTGCTCGCCGCCCTCGTGAGCGTCCCCGCGCTGGCCGGCCACGTGGACCGCGAGCGCAACAAGAAGGCCCCCGTCGTCGCCGTCTTCCCGTTCAAGGTGCTGAACAAGGAAGACAAATTCCAGTCCTACGGCGAGGGTGCGGCCGAGGCCATCATCAACAAGATCGTCAACGACAAGTCGTTGCGCATCGTCGAGGAGAGCCAGCTCGACAAGGCCATCAACGCCCTCGCGCGCAACCAGACCGGCTTGTTCGAAGAGGAGAGCGCGCTCGCCGTGGGCCAGATGGTGGACGCCCGCTTCATCATCATCGGCAGCGTGCAGGTGGTGGCCGATCAGGTCGCCGTCACGTCGCGGCTGCTCGAGGTGGAGACGCGGCAACTGCTGGCCAGCTCGCGCAGCACGCAGCCCATGGCCAACATCTTCGGCGCCTATGACGAGGTGGCGGCGCAGATGCTCTCGCGCATGACCTTCCACCTCTCGCAGCGCATCACCGCCGGCGAGAGCGCCGACGAGATCGCGGTGCGCCAGCTCATCGAGGACGCCAAGGCGTTCGACCCGCAGTTCCCGCCGGCCAAGAGCGCCAAGGGCGGCGACCTGCCCAAGGACCTGGCGCGCGCCCTCGCGCTCTACAACAAGGCGGTGCTGCGCGATCCCAGGAGCGCCGTCGCGCAGCTCGCCCTCGGCGACGCCGAGGGCCGCATGAGCGCCGCCATCGCCCGCGCCGACGCCACCCGCTCGCGGCAGCTCCTCGAGAGCGCGCGCGATCACCTCTCGACGTCCACCAACCTCGACAAGAACAACGTGTTCGCCTGGACCCAGCTCGGGCGTGCCGAGGGCCGGCTGCAGAACCACAGCGCCGCCGAGCTCGCCTTCCGCAACGCGCTCGCCGTCGACGCCAACTTCGTCGCCGCCCGCTACGGCCTCGCCGTGGCCCTGTTGAACGTGGGCAACCTCCAGGAGGCCCGCGAGAACGCCGCCCAGGCCAAGCAGGGCGGCGATCCCCGCGCCGCCGGCCTCCTCGGGCAGATCAACCAGCGCATCGCCGCCGAGCGCCAGAAGCCCAACCCACCGAAATAGTCCCGGCCGGGCTTGCGACCCCGCGGGCGCTCAGGCATCGAACGCGTATGGCCAAGAGCATCGCCGTCGGCGACCGCGTCGCTTCCTTCGAGCTGCCCGATCAACACGGAAAGGTCGTCAAGCTCGACGACCTCCTCGGCAAGGGTCCGCTCGTGTTCTTCTTCTATCCGAAGGACGAGACCCCCGTGTGCACGCGCGAGGCGTGCAGCTTCCGCGACGCCCACGACGAGCTGCAGCAGGCCGGCGCCGCCGTCTTCGGCGTGAGCGGAGACTCCGTCGAGTCGCACGCGAGCTTCGCCGAGCACCACAAGCTCACCTACCCGCTCCTCGCCGACCCCGGGGACAAGGTGCGGGACGGCGTGTTCGGCGTGCCGCGCGGGCTGCTCGGCCTCACCGCAGGCCGCTCCACCTACGTGCTCGACAAGGACGGCGTCGTGCGGCACGTGCACAAGGCCCAGCTCGAAGCCCAGTCCCACGTCGACGAGGCGTTGGCCGTGGTGAAGAAGCTCGCGAACGGATAAGGAACCTCATGACCGCCCACAACGTCGTCATCATCGGCTCGGGGCCCGCGGGGTGGACCGCGGCGCTCTACACCGCCCGCGCCAACCTCTCGCCCATCGTGTTCGAGGGCTCCGTGCCCAACCTGCCCGGCGGCCAGCTCATGATCACGAGCGACGTCGAGAATTACCCGGGCTTCCCGGAGGGCATCAAAGGCCCCGAGATGATGGACCGCTTCAAGAAGCAGGCGGAGCGCTTCGGGACCACCGTGAAGAGCGAGAACATCGCCGCCGTGGACTTCTCCAAGCGGCCGTTCACGCTCACCACCGAGGAAGGCGAGACCCTCACGGCGCACGCCGTCATCATCGCCACCGGCGCCAACGCCAAGCTCCTCGGCATCGACAAGGAGAAGGACCTGATGTCCTCCGGCGCCGGCGTCTCCGCCTGCGCCACCTGCGACGGCGCGCTCTACAAGGGCGAGGAGCTGGCGGTGGTGGGCGGCGGCGACACGGCCATGGAGGAGGCGCTGTTCCTCACGCGCTACGCGTCCAAGGTCACCCTCGTGCACCGCCGTGAGGAGTTCCGCGCCTCCAAGGTCATGCTCGAGCGCGCGCGCAGCAACCCGAAGATCGCGTGGGAGCTCAACGCCGTCGTCGACGAGATCCTCACCGAGAAGAAGAAGATGGGCATCTTCGAGCGCGACGCGCTCGTGGCCTTGCGCCTCAAGAACACCAAGGACGGCGGCACCAAGGACATCGCCGTGGGCGGCCTCTTCGTCGCCATCGGCCACGAGCCCAACGTCTCGCTGTTCAAGGAGCACCTGAAGCTCGACGACAAGGGGTACCTCGCCGTCACGCCGGGCACCACGCGCGCCACGGCCAGGTCCGGCCAGTGGCTCGACGGGGTGTTCGCCTGCGGCGACGTGCAGGACAGCTATTACCGCCAGGCCATCACCGCCGCCGGCACAGGCTGCATGGCCGCCATCGACTGCGAGCGCTGGCTCGCCGAGCACCACTGAAAGGCTGACGAAATAAGGCTCGTGGCAGCACTCGGCGAAGCCGCCCACAAGGTGGCTCGCCGCGCGGAGTACGTGGCGAGGCACGTCGGCGCGGACTTGAGGCGGTGAGCTTCGCGAAGGCTAGTAGACAACGTCGCCACCGCCGGAGCTCCTTTCCGCTCCGCCGTGTGGCCGTAGCACCGTCCCCTTCCGGGGGGCTCGGATCAACGGTCCATCGGGCCAGCCGTCGTCGCCACTCCGGCGCTTGAGCGCGCCACCGCGAGGCGCGGGACGCGCCCGCGCCACCGCCTACGAGGCAGACGGGTCCCCGCCGGGGGTCACTCGAGGGGCTTGCCGTCGACGACGGCGTAGCTGCCCGGGGCGAGGTCGGCGGGGACCTTTCGCAGCACGCGGTCGGCGTTCACGTACAGCCGCACGCCGGCGGGGACGGCGCGGCCGGCCGCGATGACGACGTCGGCACCCACGAAGACCTTGGGTCCGAAGGCGACGCCGCAGGGGAGCTCGCCCACCTCGCGGAGCCCGCCGTCGTCCTCGACGCGCACCGCGCCGCCTACAGCCAGATCCAGCGGTCGCGCGAACGAGGTCAGCGCGCAGCCCTGAGCGATGACGCAGGCCTGCACGCCGTTGATGCACGCGTCCGTGTCGCCGAAGGTGACGCACGCCGACAGCGACGAATTCAACGACACGAACGTCCGCGGTCCGAGCGAGCACCCGCTCACGTGCGCGCGCTGCTCGATGACGCAGCCGTCGCCCAGGACGCTGTTGGTCACGTAGCTGTGCGCGCCCACCGTGACGTCGTCACCGAGCACGCTCGCCTCCACCGTCGCCGTCGGGTGCACGTACGTCCCCCGGCCGCGGTACGAGAACGCCCGACGCAGCGCGCGCATCCGCCCCGCCCGCGTCGGCCGCAGCGCCGACAGCCCGCGCAGCGCCGAGCGCACCGGCTGCGACGACGCCCGCTCGAGGAGCGCGACCTGCGGCATCAGGTGACCCGCGCGCAAGACGTGCAACCAGTGTCGCACGCGCATCACCACCGTCGACGTCACGGGGAACACCATCGTCGACGACTCCCTCCCGAGGATGTGCCGTGGCACCGGCACCTCGAGGTCGAGCTGCCGGTAGGGCGGCGCCCGCCAGCGCTCGGCACCGAGCGCAAAGACGTCCTTGATGCGCAGGCTCTGGCCCGCGGGGACGAAGCCGACGTCGTAGCCCGCCTTCCCCTCGTGCGTGTCGACGTCCTGCAGCGGCGAGAACAGCTCGAGCAGGCGGCTGGGCTCCAGGCACAAGCGCGACAGCTCTCCCGCGGCGGCGGACGCGAACCCCTCGAGCGCGCGCTTGCTCACGAAGACGTCGTCGCTCCACACGATGGCGGGCCCGGTGACGCCGTCGTCGACGCTCGCCTCCTCGACGGACACCTTCTCGTCGCGCAAGACGCGCTCGCGATACGACGCGAACGTCCCGGCGCCGAGGCCGCACGCGTCCACGTCGCAGCCGAAGGGCGCGATGGTCCGTCCGCGGCGCACGATGACGACCTTCATCGACCGAGCCCCTCCGGGCGGCGAGCGCCCCCCACCGTCGCGCGCTACTTCTTGGCGCGCGCCGCGTTCCTGGCGCGCACCTTCGCCGCTTGGCCTTCCTTGTTCGTCTGCCGCGCGCGCCCGAAGGCCAGGGCGTCGGGCGGCACCTCGTCGGTGATGACCGAGCCCGCGGCGACGTACGCGCCGCGCTGGATCTCCACGGGGGCCACCAGGGTCGCGTTGCTGCCGATGAAGACCTCGTCGGCGATGACGGTGGGGTGCTTGCCGATGCCGTCGTAGTTGCAGGTGATGGTGCCGGCGCCGATGTTGACGCCGCGGCCGATGTCGGCGTCGCCGAGGTACGCGAGGTGGTTGGCCTTGCTCCCTTTGCCGAGCCGCGTCTTCTTCAGCTCCACGAAGTTGCCGACGTGCGCGCCGTCCTCGAGCACCGCGCCCGGCCTCAGCCGCGCGAACGGCCCCACGATGCAGCGCGGACCGATGCGAGCGCCGTCGCAGACGCTGTAGGGGTGCACCACCAATCCCTCGTCGACCTGCGTGTCGTGCAGCACGCAGCCCGCGCCGATCTGCGCTCCCTCGCCGACGGTGGTGTTGCCGGACAACACCGCGTTGGGCCCCACGACGACGTCGTGGTGGAAACGCACGCTGGCGTCGACGTACGCGCTCTTCGGGTCCACGAAGGTCACGCCGTCGAGCATGGCGCTGTTGATCACGCGCGCCCGCAAGACCTCGGCGGCCTCGGCGAGCTGGGCGCGGTCGTTGACGCCGAGGGTCTCGCCCACGGGCACCGCGTACGTCGGCACGCCGCGCCCCTCGGTGCGCGCGAGCGCGACGATGTCCGTGAGGTACAGCTCGCCCTGCGCGTTGTTCGGCTCGAGCTTGTCGAGCGCGGCGCGGAGGAACGCGGCGTCCACGGCGTAGACGCCCGGGTTGATCTCGTCGACGGCGCGCTCGGCCTCCGAGGCGTCCCTGTGCTCGACGATGCGTTCGAGGAGGCCGTCGGCGCCGCGCACGATGCGGCCGTAGCCGGTGGGGTCCGGCGCGCGGGCCGTCCACAGCGCCACCGGAGCGCCCGTTCGCGCGCGCAGGTCCACCAGCCCCGCCAGGTGCTGGCCGGTCAGGAGCGGGCAGTCGCCGTAGACGAGGAGCACCGTGCCGGTGAAGCCCTCGAGGAGCGGCAGCGCCATCCGCGCCGCGTGCCCGGTGCCCTTGAGCTCGGTCTGGTGCACCGTCTTCACCCGGTTGCCGAAGCGACCGGCCAGCTCCGCGTCCACGAGGTCGTGCCGGTGGCCGGTGACGACGACGACGGGCGACGCCCCCACGACGAGGACGGACTCCACGGGCCAGGAGACGAGGGGTTTTCCGCACGCCGGGTGCAGCACCTTGGGGATCGCGCTCTTCATGCGCGTGCCCTTGCCGGCGGCGAGGACGACGGCGGCGACGGGCCCGGACGGGTTGGTGGCCATGACGCGCAACATAGGCGGTGATTTGACGCGGGGCCAGACACGCGGAATAACTCCGAGGCGATGGCGTCGATAAGCGGCGACGTGTCCCTGATGCCCATTGGCGATCTGATCATCTGGATCGCCAACCGAGCGTTGAGCGGCACGTTCATGGTGAAGAAGCGTGGGGTCGAGTCGCGGTTCGTGATCCGCGACGGCAAGCTGTGGCAGGCGGCGTCGTTGGATCCGCGCGAGTACCTCGGCCAGCACCTCATCAACTTCGGCTACATCAGCGAAGAGCAGCTCCAGAAGGCGTTCGACACGCAGCAGGAGACGCACGTCCCCCTCGGCCGCGTCCTCGTCATGGTCGAGGCGGTGAACCAGGAGCAGCTCGACCGCGTGCTGTTGTTCAAGACGCGCGAGAGCATGCTCGAGACCATGAGCTGGACCGAGGGCGCCTTCAAGCTCGTCGACGAGGTCCCCGAGACCCGAGAGCTCGACACCACGGTCCCCGTCGACCTCCACGAGGCGCACAGCGAGGCGCTCGCCCGGGCCTCGATGTGGAACGAGATCAGGAACGTGTTCCCGTCCGACGCCACGCGCGCCGAGGTGCTCGTCGACGCCGCGCGGCTCAGCGGCTTCGACAAGAAGCTCGTGATGCTCATGCTGTCCGGCCGCTCCATCGGCGAGGCCAGCCTCGAGCTGCGCTCGATGGACTTCCAGACCTACGCGCGCCTGTACGACCTCTACAACCGCGGCGCCGTGCGTCCACGGCTGGCGTCGAGCACCGTGCAGACGATGCCCGCGAGCATCCCTGCGCCGCGGGCGGCCACGCCGATGCCGTTCCGCTCCGACGTCCCGCGCACGAAGACGCCCGAAGGCCAGCGTCCGCCGGCGCAGCCGACGCAGCCGTCGTCGGCGCACGCCCAGGGCGCGGGGATCGGCGGCTACGTGCTGGTGCGGCCCGAGAAGCCCGAGGAGGCGCCCGGCGTGTTGGTGCCGCCGGAGGCGTCGGACCCGCAGGCGGCGCTGCGGGTGGCGCTCGCGGGCCGCAGTTGGTCGGATGCCCTGTTGTTGTCCCAGCGCATCCTCGAGCTCGACCCGTTGAACTCCGAGGCCATCGCGGCCTGGCGGGTCGCCGAGGCGCAGCTCAAGAAGGCGCCCGCCGGCGCCGCGGTGGACATGCGGCAGGTGCCGCGGCTGGCCATGCCGCGCGAGCAGGTCGCGCTCACCCACCTCACGTCCAAGGAGCGCTACGTCCTGTCGCGCGTGGACGGTCGTCGGTCCCTCCAGCAGATCGCCGCCGTCAGCCCCATCCAGAAAGACGAGCTCGTGCGCATCGTCAACGCATTCGTGAGCCGCGCCGTGCTCAAATTCGAATCATGAGCTCGCGCCTCGCCCTGTCCCTCGCCGTCCTCGGCTGCGCCGCCGCGGGCTGCGGGATCAACGTGCAGCCCATCGAGGCGTACGACGTCGTCCTCCAGCCCACGCAGGACTGCACGCTCACCGGCTCCACCTCGCGCGACTGCACCGATGACGCCGACCTCGCCGCGCAGCAGACCAAGGGGCGCTGGGTGTTCGAGGCCGGGCCGGCGGAGAGCTTCACGCTCACCACGGAGGAGGGCTTCACGCTCCCGGGCATCTACTTCCCCGACGACGCCACGGTGCTGAACGAGGCGCCTTGCATCGGCACCGACGGCTCGTCGCTCTGCTACTTCGCCCGGCGCAAATTCGAGTCCAGCGACGACCGCAACAACGGCTGCACGACGTTCGGCGAGCTCGTGGCCATCCTGCTGCGCACCGACGCCGAGACCTTCAGCGGCGTCGTCTCCGACACCGCCGGCACCGACCAGAACTGCGGCACCTCCACGGTGGTCCAACGCATCAACGCCGTGAGCGGCAAGCTGTCGGCGGAGCCGTCGCTGGCTCGGCAGGAAGCGGCGGCGGCACCATGACGAGCACCGCCGTGGAACGCGCCGTCAAGACGGCCTGCGTCGTCGCGGGGCTCGGCTGCGCGCTGGGGGCCGCCGGCTGCCGCCTCGACCAGTTCAACTTCTACGACGTCACCCGCACGCCCACCGAGGAGTGCGACATCCTGCCCGAGGGCGAGTTCTGCGATCCGGACGCGCTGTCGCCGCCGACGACGGAGACGTGGTCGGTGGAGCGCGTCGACAATGTCGTGCGCGTGTACGTCGACGAAGAGGTCTGGGTGGCGAGCCCGCCCGGCAACAAGGACGACCCGAACCTCGTGAAAGCCTCCAAGCTCGAGGTCGACACGCGCGATCCGGGGGGCTGCACCAACACCATCACGCGCGACTTCCAGGTGCTCGCCACCGACGCCGACATCACCGGCCAGCTCCACGAAAAGACGCGCCTCGTCGGCGGGCAGGAGTGCGGCGACACGCCGCGCGGCCTGCGCACCACCGCGCGCATCGACGGAACCATCGCGGGGGCCCCCTGATGCGTGCCCCCACGTGCGTGCCGGCGCTCGCTGCGCTCCTCGTCGGAGGTGGCCTGGCGGGGTGTGGGCCCGACAGGATCGACGCCACCTTCACGAGCCGCGTGGTGCAGCACGAGACCTGCAAGACCGTCGGCGACCACCCGCAGGTGTGCACGCGCGAGGAGTCCGTCACCGACGAGCGCGTCCGCCTCGTCGAGCGCGACGACCAGAACGTCTGGCTGTACGGCATCCCGCGCAACGGGGTCTCCGACCGCGCCATCCTCGGCACGCGTGACAGCGCCGGCGGCTACCTCTTCGTGGACCAGGTGGTGCAGGAAAACAGCTCCAGCACCTGCACGCTCACCGACCGCCTCGAGATCTCCATCAGCGTCGACCCGGACGCCTCCACCGACAAGATCGGCAGCGACCCGTGCATCTCCCTGCTCGGGCGCGAGAACGAGTCCACGGACAGCTCTCCCGGTTGCGACAACGTCGACGAGCCCCCGGTGAAGACCGTCCTCGTCGCCAACCGCCGCTGGGAAAAGCCCCTCGACTGCTCCCCGTAGCAGTGTCCGGGCGCCCGTGCCGATCGCCCGCTGTTCAGTCGCCGGAGGCGTCGAGCACGCTCTGCAGGAACGCCTCGGGCGACGAGAAGATCACGTTCGCGCTGCAGGCGGCGTCGCCGCTGAAGGCGCCGGCGTCGCGCTCGACGGTGAGCACGCCGCCGTCGTAGGCGATGCGGGAGACGCCCGACTGCGCCGCGGCGCCGGCGTCGACGTCGAGCTCCAGGGCCCACGGGCCGCCTGCGTCCATCCCGGGGTGATCGAAGGCGTAGCCGGTGTGGATGACGCTCCGGCGCTGGCCGGCGGTGGCGCCGAGATCGGGCACGTCGTCGAGGAAGTCCACGACCGCGAACGACGTGAACGGCGCGTCGTCGTAGCCGAGGTCCGGCGGCAGGAGCGGATCGGTGAACGCCTCGGTGACCGTCACCCGCAACGCGCCGGCGTCGCAGGTGCGCTGCTCGACGCGGCGCGAGCGCGAGAGGATGTCCTTGGGGATGGGCATCGAGCGCACGAGGGCGGGCACGCGCACCGTGGACGGCTCGCTGGTGCGCGCCTGCTTGATCACCACGCGCGAGCCCCACACGTTGCCGTTCGCGAGCTCGGGCCATCCGTCGGCGACCTCGCGCAGCTCGAAGTTGATGGTGAGCTCCCGGCGCTGCTGCGCGAGCGGCAGCGCGGCGTTCTCGATGCCCTTCCAGTACTCCGCCACCTGCCGGGTCTCGTCGAAGACGCGCGCGAGCTGATCGTCGGTCAACACCCACGAGCCCTCGGGCAGGAGCGTGGAGCCGCGCACGCGGGTGAGGGCGGTGGTGCCGTCGTCGTGGAGCACGATGCGATCGACCTCGGGGAGGTTCGGATCGCCGGCCGGCGGGTTGGTGACGCTGAGCGCGCCCTCCTGGGCGTTCACCTCGAGGACGGCGGCGCCGTCGGGGTGTCCGGGCGGCAGGATGGTGTAGAGCATCACGCCGTTTCCGATCTCCTTCGAGTCCTGGAAGTTGGCGTGGCACGCGCAGCCCATGGCGCCCGAGAGGTGGTCGACGTTGGCGAGCTTCCGCTCTTCGAAGCCCTCGACGTCCCAGTACGACGCCCACGTCTCCTTCACGGCGTGCTCGATGGTCTTTTCGTGCTTGCCGCCGCTCAAGCGGTCCGCGTGGAGGTAGCCGGTGTTGGAGGTGTAGAGCCCGGCGCCGTTGAAGCCCTCGGCGTCCTCGACGTTCGATGACGAGCGGAAGCGGATGCCCTGCCCGTCGGCGTAGCCGCCGAAGTGATCCTCGACCATGGCGGTGATGGCGGCGAGCGCAACCGGATCCATGGGCTTGTTGCGGATGAGCCCCATGATGCCGCCCTGCTCGATGACGGTGCGCAGCAGGTCGTCGGGCGCGCGTGAGTCGAGGAGCTGCTGCGGGAAGTCCGGGCGCTCGGGGTGGCGTGTGTTCCAGCCGTCGACGCCTTCGAGGCCGAGGACGCGCACGTTGGCGTCGGCGGCGAATTGCGGGTCGGCGAGCACGGCCTCGATGGTGGGCTTGAGATCGGCGATGTGCTCGACGTAGCCGCGCACGGAGACGGCGAAGGGTCGGTCGGGCGTGTCGATGTCCTCCTGGTCGAGGAGCGCGAGGAAGCCGCTGGCCTTGCCGCCGAGGATCGGGCGCCAGTGCGCCTCGTCGGCGAAGTCGAGGTCGGTGAGGTCGTAGGCGTAGTCGATGGTGCTGACGTCGACGGGCGGCGCGGAGCTCGGCGGCACCACGCTGAGCGCGCGGTATTGGGCGAACTGCGCCTCCGTCATGGCGACGAGCCGCAAGCGATCCGGCGCGAGCGCCTCGAGGACCACCGGGGCGCGCACGCGCGCGAGCTGGTCGAGCCCCGGGTCGTCGAGGATGCCGGCCTGGAAGGCGTTGGGGATGCCGCGGTTCTTGGCGAGCAGGTTGATGTGCGACAGCGCCGTCTGCGGGACGGCGGTGACGAGGCCCGTGCACTGCGGCAGGAAGTCGACGAGGTCTTCGCTGACGAGCACGTCGGTGGAGCGCGCGTCCTGGAAGTTCTCGCCGGCGTGGACCACGCGCAGCCGGCCGGCGACGAGGCCGTCGTTGTAGACCTCCGTCTGCCCGGGGACGGTGACGTCGCTGTAGTGGATGAAGCGGGCCGCGAGCGGATCACCGTCGGCGACGAGCTGCTGCAGGAGCTCCTCGTGCTGCGGCGAGCGCACGAGCATCTTGAGGTTGTCGCCGACCTCGGGCGGGAGCGAGGGCTCGACCATCGCGAACATGTCGACGAGCTCGGCCTTGCTCAAGACGTGCTGGTACTCGAGCTCGATGGCCCAGGTCTCCGGGACCGTGTCGCGCGCGTCGAAGTGAAGCACGGTGCCGATGCCCATGGTCTTCGGCGTGTCGAACAACGAGAGGTTGTAGAAGTGCGGCGAGTAGAGCCGGTGGTCGCCGACGAACGCCAGGTCGAGCGGCAGGGGGCGCTGCGCGATGACCTCGCCGTCGGCCCACGACACGATGTCGGCGACGCTCGCGAAGGAGCGGCCGACGTTCACCGGCGCGATGTCGTCGACGCCGTCGACGACGTGGCCGTTCATGAGGCGAAACCAGTACCACTCGTCGTGCAGGCCGTACGCGTCGGAGGCGAGCCAGCGCAGGTTCTCACCGGGCTGCATGAAGCGCGTGATGACGAACTTCACCGCGGTGCTCGACGCCGACGGCGCCGCCACGGCCTCGAAGTCGTCGAAGGTGGCGAGCGCGCGAACGGTGTGATCGTCGAAGCCGTCGCCCTCGCCTTCCCCCTCGCCCTCGCCCTCGCCTTCGCCCGGGTGCGTGCCCGGGCAGGCCATGAGACCTGCAGGCAGCAGCAGCAGCAGGGCCAAGCCCCCGATCTTCTTCACGACACCCATCATGACCCCGCCGGTGTGCAGCCGCCATGCCCGAGCGATCGGACCGAGCCACGCCGCGTAACGTGATCCATCGGGATCCGCGTCATCGAGTGGACCGTTGATCCGAGCCACCCGGAAGCGGACGGTGCTACGGCCACACGGCGGAGCGGAAAGGAGCTCCGAGCTCGGCGACGAAGACGCGCGCCGAGTTGAGCGCCGGGGCGCCGAGCTCTCCGCTCCTTTCCGCTCGCCTGAAGTCCGCGCCGACGTCGCATCGAGGCACGAACCCTGTACGTGCGCTGATAGCGGGATCACAACACCGCTCGGACCCGCCGTTTCCTCACAACCTGCAGCGGTTCTTGCGCGCCGACGTGCCTCGCCACGTACTCCGCGCGGCGAGCCACCCTTCGCCGAGTGCTGCTGCGAGCCTTATTTTTCGTCAGCCTTCAGTTCGCGGCGCCGGGCGTCGGCGGATCGCGCGGACCCGCGGTGCCGGCGGCGCCGTCGGGGGAGAGGCCGGCGGACACGTCGGCGCCGGCGCCGTCGAGCGGCAGGTCGTCGGTGACGCTGCCGCAGTCGTCGACGAGGACGACGTCGTCGTCGGCGGCGCTCAGGAGGAAGCTCGCGTGCAGCGCTCCCTCGCCGGGCTCCTCGTCGGCGAAGATGACCAGGAAGCCGCCGGGGTCGAGCGCCTGCGCGGGGAGCGGCCACGCGCCGAGGCCGGCGGCGTTGTCCGCGAGGCGCATCCCGCCGAGCGAGACCGCGGCGGCGCCCGCGTTGAACAGCTCGATCCAGGGCGCGTGCTCGCCGCCCTCGTCGGTGATGCCGGCGACGTTGTCGACGAGGGCCTCGTTGACGACCACGCCGTCGGGCGTCGTCGGCACGCAGTCGCCCTCGCCTTCTCCCTCGCCTTCGCCTTCTCCTTCGCCTTCGCCCGCGCCGTCGTTGGGCGCGCCGGGCGTGGGATGTGCGAGCACGGCGAAGGCTCCGTCGACGTCGGGGATGCGCCCGAAGCTCACGTCCGCGCCGAGCGCCGGCAGCGCGACGTCGTCGACGATCTCGCCGGCGCTCCTCAACGTGACGTGATCGCCCGAGGCCGACAGCTTGAACGCGAAGTGCGGCTCGGCGGCGCTGCCCTGGCCGGGCTCGTCGTCGCAGAACACCACGAGGAAGCCGTGGGCCGGCACCACCGCGCCGAGGCTGAAGGGCTGCGGCCCGGAGCCGCTGTCCTCGAGGCTGAACGTCCCGAGCGCGATGTCCGCGTCGGTGCCGTTGGCGAGCTCGAGCCAATCGTCGAAGTCACCCGCGGCGTCGGCGACGGTCACATCGTTCTTGGACATCAGCTCATTGACGGAGAGCGTCGCCGCCGTTCCCCCGTCGACGGGGCCGGGTCCGCCGTCCCCGACCGCGCCCGCGTCGGGACCCGTCGACGTTCTACCGACACAACTGACGGCAAGCGCCAGCACCGAAAATGTGATGACGGAGCGCACACCGAAGATTAGCCCGCCGAGGAGGATCCCGCTCGTCGGTTGAAATTCGGCGGGATACAAGCGCGCGTCCCCTCGAGGTGTTTCATGGGTTGGGCCGAATCCACGCTGTTCGAAGAGCGGTTGCCGGATCGGTTCCCCAAGCTCGTGAACCTCTACGAGAAGGCCAAGCGGGACTTCTGGAACGAGTCCACGGCCATCGACTGGGACCAGCCCCTCACGCTGTCCACCGACGAGCGGCGCGCGCTCGCGCGCATCCTGAGCATCACCTACTACGGGGAGCGCGCGGCCATGACCATCGCCGGGCAGCTCGTCGCCAGCGTGCCCGACGAGGAGGCCCGGCAGGTGCTCGCCTGCCAGGTGATCGAGGAGGCCAAGCACGTCGGGGCGTTCCAGAAGCTGCTCAAGCGCCTCGACAAGATCTCGCCGCCCTCGTTCTTTGCCAAGAAGCTGCTCGTCGACCTCATCGAGACCGACGAGCCCGCGGCCAAGATGGTCGGCATGCACATGTTCGTCGAGAACATCGCCAACCACAGCTTCCATGCGCTCCACGACGCCATCGAGGACCCCCTCGTGCGGCAGGTGCTCGACTACGTGGCCCGCGACGAGAAGAAGCACACCGCCATCGGCGTCCTCTATCTCCCCGCGCTCCTCAAGGCGCTGCCACGCCACAAGCTCGTGTGGCTGGAGATGAAGCAGGTGAAGTGGCTCGGCCTCGGCCTCGGCATGGTGAAGGACGGCTACGAGGACGCCCGCGTCCTCCAGATCGACCTCGCCTCCGCCGGCCAACGGGCGCTGCGCCAGCACTACCGGCTGCGGGAGCAGCTCGCGACCACCCGGGGCCTCATCGACGTCCCCGGCTTCGATCGCGTGATCGACCTGATCGGGCGTTGGGCCTCATAGCCGCGTGGCTGGAGCCCTCGGATCTGTGGTGAACATGCCGCAACCGTGGCGTTCTTACCGCGGACCGAATTGTCCCGAATCTGGCGCGTTCGGCGCAAACCGTCGGGGTAAATTGACCGCACCCCCGCCTCCGCGATCGCGTCAACATGCAGTCTCGGGGTTGGCATGGAGGATGCTGTTGGCTGGCTCCACAGACAGCCGGCTGCGTTGACTTCCCCCCAGGTCGATCGGTTGTCTGTGGAAGGCCATCTGAAGCGGCGTCCCCCCCGTGCCGCAAAGATGGCCTTCGTTTTTTTTCCGCGCCGGCGGCGTCCTGCTGTATCCGCGCCCTCGAGGTGACCATGGCTCGCAAGGACGGGCGCGCGGCGACGGAGCTGCGGCCGGTGAAATTCGACGTCGGGTTCGTGAAGCACCACGCAGGGAGCGTCCTGGTGAGCTTCGGGGACACGCGGGTGCTCTGCGTCGCCACCGCCGAGGATCGGGTGCCGCCCTTCCGCCTGGCCTCGGGCGGCGGCTGGGTCACGGCCGAGTACTCCATGCTCCCCGCCTCCACGCATGAGCGAAAGCATCGGGAGATCTCCCGCGGCAAGGCCGACGCCCGCTCCGTCGAGATCCAGCGGCTCGTGGCGCGCGCGCTCAGGAACATCGTCGACATCGACGCCATCGGGCAGCGCTCCATCACCGTCGACTGCGACGTCCTTCAGGCCGACGGCGGCACGCGCACCGCCTCCATCACCGGCGGCTTCGTCGCCCTCGCGCTGTGCTTGAACGACCTGCAAAAGCGCGGCGTGTCCATGAAGGGCAAGAAGCTCAAGGACGTCCTGCGCGCGCAGGTGGCGGCGGTGTCGCTCGGCATCCTCGGCGACGAGATCTTCACGGACCTCAACTACGGCGAAGACTCCAAGGCGGAGACCGACCTCAACCTCGTCGCCCGCAACGACGGCACCATCGTCGAGATCCAGGGCACCGCCGAGGGCCACCCGATGAAGCGCGAGCAGCTCTTCGCCGTGGTCGACCAGGGCCTCGCCGCCGTGCGCGAGCTGTGCGCCAAGCAGAACGAGGCCCTCGGGGGGATCCTCGGGTGAGCGCCGTCCTCGTCCTCGCCACGCAGAACGCGAAGAAGCGGCGCGAGCTCGAGGACCTCGTCGCGGGCGGGCCGTGGCTCGTGCGCACGCTCGACGACGTCGGCCTCGGCGGCCTCGCGATCGAAGAGACCGGCGCCACCTTCGCCGAAAACGCCCGCATCAAGGCCGACGCCGTGCTCGCGGCGCTGCCCGAGGGCGAGCGCCGCGAGACCTTCGCCGTCGTCGCCGACGACTCGGGCATCATCGTCGACGCGCTGTCTCCCCCCGCGCGGCGCGACGCCCCCGAGCTCCCCGGCGCGCCCGCCGGCAGCCGCCACGACGGCCCGGACGCAAAGCCCGGCGTGCGCTCGGCCCGCTTCGCTGCCGACCACGGCGTCGAGATGCTCGGGCCCACCGTCGATGACGCCAACAACGCGCTGCTGCTCTTGTTGCTCGAGGCCGTTCCGGACGAGATGCGCGGGGCGCGCTTCGCCTCCGCCGTGTGCGCCGTCGTCGTCCAGACCGGCGAGCACCTCGAGGCCTTCGGCACCGTCGAGGGCCGCATCGCCCGTGACCTCGAAGGCGACGGCGGCTTCGGCTACGACCCGCTGTTTCTCCCCGACGAGGCCCCGGGCCGCCGCATGGCCGAGCTCACGCCCGACGGCAAGCACGCCATCTCCCACCGCGGCCGCGCCATGCGCGCGCTCCTGGCGCAGCTCACGGGCCGCGCGGAGGCCTCCCGCGGGCCCGCCGCGGAGGCGTTCGTCTTCAAGCGCGCGCGGCCCCGCTGACGCGGCGGCCGGACGGCTGCAAAAGCGCGGCGGCGCGGCTACGAGCGGCCGCGGGAGACGGCTTTGGGGTCCAGGCCCTCGCGGACGAGGAGGCCCTTGCCGCGCTGCTCGATGAAGCCGCGACGCTGGAACTCCGAGAGGGCGCGCGACACCGTCTCGCGCGAGGTGCCGATGCGCGAGGCGATGTGCTGCTGCGTGGGCATCTTCTTGATGAGGTGCCCCTCGGGGACGGGGTCGCCCTCTTCTTCACAGCGCTCGAGGAGGAACCGGGCCACGCGACCGTAGACGTCGAGGAGCGCGAGGTTGCCGATGCTCTCGTCGGCGCGCCGCAGGCGGACGCAGACCTCGGTCATGACGTTGATGGCGATGGTGGGATAGCCGCGCAGCGCCTGGAGGAACTCGCGGCGCCCGAGGCGCAGCACCAGGGCGTCGGTGAGGCAGGCGACGTTGGCGGAGCGGGGCTCGCCGTCGACCAGCGACATCTCGCCGAAGAAGCTGCCCGGCCCGAGCGTGGACAGGATGATCTCGCGCCCGTTGTCGCTCCACAACGAGACCTTCACCTCGCCCTCGGCCACGATGTAGAGCGCGTCGCCCGGGTCCGTGGCGGACACGATCACCGTGTCTTTGGGGTAGTGCTTCTCGGTGATGATCAGCGACAGACGCGCGAGATCGTCGTGGTCGAGCCCCGCGAAGAGCGGGACGTCCTTGAGGAGGTCCACGATCTGGCGCGCCCTCGTGTTGGTCGACGTCGATGTCATGGAACCCTCCGTGCGCGACGCTAACCGTGCGCCGACGGCGCGGTCAAGAAGCAGGGCCGTTCCTGGCAAGGGCCTCCCGGACCAGCTCCTCGAGCGCGGCGCGCGCCTCGTCGTCGAACCCCACCAGCTCGATGCCGTACCCGCCGTCGGCGTTGCGCACCACGCGGCCCTCACCCTGCAAAAAGTGGCGTCCGTCCCTCGTCGTGAGCTGGACGAAGACCCGGGTCCCCACGGGCTTCGCCTCGGTGGTCGAGATGAACATCCCCGAAACCGACACGTTCAGCGCGTACTCGGTGCGCAGCTCCTCGAGGGCCCCGAAACGGTACTGCACGAGGAGGGGCACGTCGACGCGCGGGTGCCGCCGGCGGTTTTGCTCGGTCACCGGGCAAGCTCGAGGATGGCGGCCGCCTCCTCCGGCGTCACCGGGCACACCGAGAGCCGGGACTGCTTGACCAGGGCCATGCCCTTCAGGAGCTCGTGCGCCTTGAGCGCGTCGAGGCCGACGGGCCTTTTCAGGGCCCGCTTGGGCACGAGGTCCACGACGACCCAGGGCTGCTTCGGGTCGTCGTCGTTGGGGTCCGGGTAGGCCGCCTTCTTCACCTCCGCGATGCCCACGATCTCCCGCGGACCTACCGAGTGGTAGATGAAGCAGCCGTCGCCGACCTTCATCGCGCGCAGGTTGTTGCGGGCGGTGTAGTTGCGGACGCCGTCCCAGGCGGTCCCGCCGTCCTTCACGAGGTCGTCCCAGGAGTACGTCCCCGGCTCGGTCTTCAAGATGAAGCGCGGCGCCGCCACTCAGGGCCTCCCCACCGGCGGCCCGTCGACGAGGAGCGCGCTCCGGGCCGCGACCACGCGAGCGCGCAGATCGCCGCCGTCCTCGAGGATCTCGACCTCGGTGCCGAAGGCGTCCTCGAGGTACGGCAGGCGCGTGGCGAGCTTGCCCCAGACCTTCGCGGGGGCCTTGTCGGCGAAGGCGCGCTTGAGGGCGGCGTAGGCGGCGCGATCGACCTCGACGAAGACGCCGTACACCGATCCCTTCGGGTGCCCGAGCGGCACGGTGAGGACGGCGCGGACGAAGCCGCGGGTGGCGCCGGGCTCGTGGAGCACCACCGTGTCGCTGCCGGCCCGCACGCGGCGCGCGCGCTCGTCGTCGGAGAGCGACAACACGGCCTCCGGCCAGCGCGCCGACAGCGCCGTCCGCTCACGCTCCTGCACCACGGGCAAGCGTTTCATGCCGGGGACCCTACGGAGTTGCCACGCGAGGCGTTAGCCTCGTGTCGATGAAGTTTACGCCGAAGCTGCCCCACACGGTGCCCGAGTCGTTGAAGATCGTGAAGCCGGACCCGGGGCCGCTCGTCAAGGCGCGGACGCACGAGAAGAAGGCCGAGGTCCTGCGCAAGGACGAGGAGCAAAAGCCGCACCTCGAGTACCTGGAGCGCTGGAAAGCCCTGGAATTCACGGTGACGCCCATCGAGGGCCGCGCCCGGCACGAGTGGCGCAACAAGCTCGGGGCCGAGCCGCGCGAGCACCAGATCATCGGACACCTGATCGCGAGCCTGCCCCGCCCGCGCATGGACGCGCTGTTCCGCCACGAGAACATCGGGAAGCTGAACGTGGCCTTCGGACATCGGGACCTCAGAAAGATCGTCGATGACAACGAGCTCCTCCAGGATCTCGGCATCGATTGGCCGACCTTCCTCGACGCGAAGCGCGACTTCAAGTTTCAGCTCGGGATCCAGACCTACAAGAGCGCGCAGGCGCTGGCGGTTTACTTGACCGTCGTGCGCGCCGCCTGTGATCCCAAGGTGCGAAAGACGAAGAACTTCGTCACCGACGTCGAGGTGCTGAAGCTCGCCGGCGACCTGCTGCGCGACGTCACCACGCACATCATCGAGGAGATGCAGGCGGCACACGACTCGTTCTTCGCCGTCGGCGACCGAAAGCAGGTCGGCGAGGCCTTCCGCGTCGACCGCGCCAGGAAGAGCGGCCGGCCCGTCCCCGCTGCCGACGCCCAAAAGGGCCGCCCGGCGCCCAAGGGCGACCTCCGCCCCAAAGGCGGCGTCAAGGCGTGACCGCGGCGGCGGGCAAGCCGCGCCACACGTACGAGCTCCGGCCTGACGCGCGCGCCACGAAAAAAGCGAAGCGCGCCCCCGAAAGGAGGCGCGCTTCGCGTTCGGCTCGACGTCAGAGCGTCAGAGCGTCTTCAGGTAGGCCACGAGGTCGCTGGCCTCGTCGTCGGTGAGCTGGCTGCCATGGCCCATCTTGTCGGTGCGCACGACGTTGTTCACGAGGTCGCGCAGGGTGGGCTCCGAGCCGTCGTGGAGGTACGGCGCCGAGCGGTTGAGGCCGTGGAGCACCGGGGTCTGGAACAGGCGGATGTCGCTCGCCGAGGCCTGCGTGCCGACGTCGTGGCTGAGGTTGTCGGTGAAGTGACCGCCGCCGTGGCAGCTCGCGCACTGGGTCGCGTCGCTGTAGAAGAGCTGCTCGCCGCGCTGCTCCTGCTCGGTGAGGTCACGCTGGCTGGTGGCCGACGGCGCCGGACGAAGCTGGTCGATGTACGCGGCGATGTACTGGAAGCTGCCCGCGTCGAGGCCGGTGCCGCCCATGAAGGGGAGCACGGTCATGTCGTTGAGCGCCGGCACCGTGGGCACGTCGCCCGGCCAGTGGAAGGGCGCGGTGTCGAGGATGCCGCCGCCGAGCTGCGGGGTGTTGCGGGGGCCGAACACGAACTGCCAGGTGCGGCCGTCGTTGCGGCCGTCGGGGTGGCAGGTGGCGCAGCTCACCGCGGCGTTGGCCGAGATGCGCGAGTCGGTGGCGTCGTGGAAGAGCTTGCGGCCGATGGAGGCCTCGGGCGACAGCGCGTCCTCGATGCCGAGGTCGATGGTCTTGGCCGCGAGCTCCGGCACGAGCCCGAGCTCGGGCGCCGCCACGGGCTGGCCGTTTTGGTCGGGGACGAACTTGGACGCGGTGTCCACCTCGTCATCGACCTTGGGCAGCGCGATGACCGACACGGTGCGATCGAACTGGTTCCACACGTAGGCGGTGGTGCCGTCGTCGGAGACGGTCACGGACTGCGCGCCGTTGCCGAGGCTCACGGTGGCGATGACGTCCTTGGCCACGCCGTGCAGGTCACGGCGGAGGAGCAGCGCGTTCTTGGAGCCGAGGTTCACGACCATCATGCCGCGGCCGCCGTCGAAGAGCGCGAGCGCGGTGGGGTTTTGCACGTGGGTGCCGGCGAGGCGGCTCTCGTGCGGGTTGAGCACGTTCGGCGGGTTGGGCGTGACGCCGAAGAAGCCGCCGCCGCCGCAGTCGAAGCAGTCGTCGACGGGCGCGCCCTCGAAGGCGCCGTTGGTGGCTTGCTGCTGCTGCTGCGAGGTGGGGATGACCACGGTGTCGTCGGTGGGGTTCACCTCGGTGATGCTCGGCGTCACCGCGGGGAGCTCCTGCTGGCAGCCGCTGTAGCCGCAGTTGGCGCCCTGGTCCGGCGCTCCGGGATCGTCGATGGGGGCGCGGACGGTGTCCACGTTGGCCTGCGTGTTCACCGACAGCACCGTGGCGGTGTTGTCGTCGACGGTGAGGGTGCGCAGGTGCTCGGCCACGATGCGCGGGCCGAAGTCGTTGCGGGTGGTGACGTCGACGCGGGTGGCCACGCCGGTGTCGAGGCGCACGTGCGAGAACGAGCCGGTGGCCATGTGCGAGACGTACAGCGAGCCGTCGGGGAGCAGGGCCACGCCGCGCGGGTCGCGGTCGCCGAGCTGGACCTTCTGGCGGACGCTGCCGTCCTTCACGTCGACGACGGCGAGGGCCGCCTCGCCGGCGAGCGCCACGGCGATGTCGCCGTTTTGGAGCTCGACCATGCCGAACGGCTCGATGCCGACGTCGATGCTCTGGACCACGGCGCCGCGGTTCACGTCGACGATGACGACGCTGTTGCCGTAGCGGGTGCTGACGGCGGCGTTGCCGTTTCTGAGCTGGATGACGTGGGCGGGGGAGTCCCCGACGTCGACGCGGTGCTCGAGCTTCATCGTCGCGCGGTTGACGATGAGGAGCTGGCCGTGGTCCTCGGCCGCGATGAGCAGCTTGTCGTGGGTGGCGGCGATGGCGCTCGACACGGGGCCGTGCCCGGGGTCGATGGTGCGCGCGGGCGGCTCGCAGGCGAGCGCTGCGGCGACCAGGCAAACAAGAGCGAGTACTTTCTTCATCTGGGCTCCCCTGGGGCTCCTGTGTGGAGCGATCGAAACCGCCGGCCAGGCTGCGCGATCCATGCCAGCCTAGCAGACCCTCCCGCGCCCTATGGCACGGCATCCAGCTGCGGTCGGTGACGGCGGCACACCGGAGCGCTTGGCGGCGGCCTCAGTTTTTCGTGTGGGATCTGCGGGTGTCAGGCAGCGGGGCGCGGCCTGACGGCGCCGGCAGGGCCCGCGCCTCGGGCCCCGCGATCAGCCGGGCGCCGCGGTTGCGGGTCACGTACGAGTAGGCCCATTGCACCGCGACCAGCACGCGGTTTTCGAAGTCCACGAGGTACAGGATGTGGACGAAGAGCCAGGCGAGCCACGCCAGCACCCCCGTCAGGCGGAGGTCGAGGCCGAACCCCACGCGAGCGACCGCCCGGTTTCTGCCGATCACCGCCATCGTGCCCTTGTCGAAGAAGCGGAAGGCGCCCGGGTCTCGCCCCGCGAGCCGCGCGCGGATGGCGCGGGCGACCCAGGCGCCCATCTGCATCGCCACCGGCGCCACCCCCGGCAGCGGCGCGGGCTTGTCCGCCGTCTCCGCCGCCCCCGGCGGCGACGCGGGGTGGGCGAAGTGGGCGAGGTCGCCGGCGACGAAGATGTCGGGGCGACCGCTCAGCGTGCAGTCGGGCTCGACGACGACGCGGCCCGCGCGATCGAGGGTGGCGCCGACCCGATCGTGCAGGATGCGGCCGAGAGGCGAGCCGGCGACGCCCGCGGCCCACAGCACGGTGCGTGCGGCGACGCGCTCGCGGCCCGTCTTGACCTCGACGTCGACGCCGCCGTCGTCGACGCCGACCACGCGCGCCTCGAGCTCGACGCGGACGCCGAGGCGCTCGAGCGCGCGCAGCGCGTAGCTGGCCTGCCGCTCGCTGTACATCGAGAGGATGCGGTCCAAGCCCTCGACGAGGATGATGCGCGCCGACGCTGGATCGATGCGGCGAAACTCTCCGCGCAGGGTCTGTCGCGCGAGCTCGCCCAGGGCGCCGGCAAGCTCGACGCCGGTGGGCCCGCCGCCGACGATGACGAAGGTGAGCCACGCCCGCCGCGCCTGCTCGTCGTCCTCGAGCTCGGCGTTTTCGAACGCGGCGAGCACGCGGCCGCGGATCTCGGTGGCGTCCTCGACGGTCTTGAGCCCCGGCGCGGGCGCCGCCCACTCGTCGTGGCCGAAGTAGCTGTGGGTGGCGCCGGTGGCGACGACGAGGCTGTCCCAGGGGACGCGCTCTCCCGAGGACAGGAGCACCGCGCGCGCGTCGGTGTCGAGGTCCTCGACGTCGCCGAGGATCACGCGCGCGTTCTTGACGCGCTTGAGCACGGAGCGCAGCGGCGCGGCGATGTCCCCGGGCGACAGGCCGCCGGTGGCGACCTGATACAGGAGGGGCTGGAACAGGTGGAAGTTGCGCCGGTCGATGACGGTGACGTCGACGGCGGCCTTTCTCAGCTCCTGGCAGCAGCGCACGCCGGCGAACCCGCCCCCGATGACAACGACCCGGTGCGCCGCGCTCATGTGCGGAGCGATACCACGGCGCCTTCCCTTGTCACCGGCGGCTCACTCGTCGTCGGGCTTTGGGACGAGCGGCTTGGGCTCGGGCGGAGGCGCGTCGTCGAGCAGCTCGTGAAAGACCGTCTCGCCGGTCACGAGCATGCGCCGCACGTACGGGTTGCACAGCCGGCACGAGATGCCGAACTCGACGTGCTCCTGCAGCTCCTCGAGCGTGGTCGCCCCCGTGCGCTCGGCCGCGGCCTTCAGCTCGGTGAACGTCTTGTGGAAGCACTCGCAGCGCACGATGCGGACCGTCACCGCCTCGAGCTTATCCGCGCGCGCGCCGCGCGCGCGCCGCCGGTGCGCTTTGCCCCGGCTGCGTGAGCCAGGAGGCCGCATCGCGACGCTCAGGAAACGAACGACCGCGTCCGAACGCGACGGGCGTGTTGGATCGCTGCTTGCGTCCTCTTGGCGGACCGGCGGCAACGCCGCCGCCGGTGGCCACCGCGGAACGCAGGAGGTCCCATGCTCCGCATCATCCCCATCGCCATCTTCGCCGCGGGCCTGGCCGCCTGCGGCGCTTCACCGCCGCTACAACCCATCACGCCTTCGACGAGCTGCAACGCCACCGCGCTGCAGGTCGCGCCCGGCGACGGGGCCGGCCCGCTGCACCGCATGACGCCGATCGCCGCGACCTGGACAGGCACCGCGACCAACGTCTTCTTCGACGTGCACGCCGGCGCCAAGGCCGTCGCCGGGGAGACCTTCGTCGACGACAACCGCGCCGTCTTCCTGCCCACGGAGCCGCTGCCCGCGTCGAGCACGATCACCGCCCGCGTCAGCGTCTGCGGCTTCGTCGACACGAGCACGTTCACCACCGGCGCCATCCTGCACCCGCTACAGGAGCTCGACACCTGCGTGGGCCAGCCCTACGGCATGGACCTGCGCACGGCGCACTGGGCGGCGCCGAAGCCCGCGAGCGCCATCGCCGAGGTCATGCTCAAGTGGCGCCTCGCGCCGACCCTGCTCGTGATGCTCGAGGCCGTCGACGGCAACACAGGCACCTTCGCGCTCATCCCCGGGAAGCTCGACAAGGACGGCAACACCGTGCCCGATCCGTCGCGGAGCGCGCAGTTCCTGACGGCGGACCTCTCCGGCAACCCGTACGTGTCGCTCACGCCGGACAACTTCCCCGTCGCCGTGGGTGACGGCGCCGTCTCCCTGCGCAGCGTCGATCTCGTGCTCGGCCTCGGCGAAAACGGGCTCGAGGACGGACGCCTGTCCGCCGAGGTCGATGTCCACGGCATGCGCGGCGTCGACAATCCGTGCGCGGTGCTCCACGACCTCACCGGCCAGGGCTGCTATCCGTGCGACGAGACCGACTCCCTCGGCAGTTGCTTCCTGCTCGAGATGAACGACGTGACGGCGCTCCCCACCGACGTCGCGCTCGGCGTCATCGGCACGCCGCCGTTCCTCGGCGGAGACCCGCTGGCCCCGCGGCCCGCGAGCACGGCGCCGGCCGTCGACCTGCCGCAGATCCCCGACCTGCGCATCGGCTGCCCCGACGGCTTCTGCCCGCCGTACCCGGTGGCGGCGCCCCCGCCGTCTCCGTGGCCCCCCGTTGACTGACGGCCGCTAGAACTTCCCCGCCATCACGAGGAACGCGCGCATCTTCTCGTTCGCGTCACGCAGGCGCGCCGAGAGGGTGCGCACGAACGTCCAGAGCATGTCGTAGGCGAGGTCCTTGTTCATGAACAAGAGGTCCTCGAACGTGGCCTTGGCGATGCAGCCGACGACGACGGTGGTGTTGGTGATGGCGTCGGCGGAGCGCGGGCTGTCGTCGATGAGCGCCATCTCGCCGAAGTAGTCGCCGGGCTCGAGGATGGCGAGCGCCTCCTCTCCCATCCCCGGGATTTGTTTGCTGATGCGGACCTTGCCGCTGATGATGAAGAAGAAGCGATCCGCGATGTCGCCGTCCTTGAAGATCGTGGTGCTCGGCTGGTAGGTGCGCTCTTCGACGATGCCCGCCACGAGCTTCAAGTGCTCGGGCAGAAGGCTCTCGAAGAGCGCCACCTTGCGCAGCGCCGCGTGGTCGATGGCCATCGACCCGTTCTGTCACGCCCTGGAGAGTCCCGCCAATTCACGATGCCGTGAGACGGGCGCCGGCACGAGCGCGAGGCTGACGCATCACGTGTTGATCCGAGCCACCCGGAAGGGGCCGGTGCTACGGCCACACGGCGGAGCGGAGAGGAGCTCCGAGCTCGGCGACGAAGACGCGCGCCGAGTTGAGCGCCGGGGCGCCGAGCTCTCCGCTGCTTTCCGCTCCGGCGGTGGCGACGTTGTCTAGCCTCCGCTGATTCCGAGCGCCCAAGCACTCGCAACTCACCGAGATTTGCGCGCCAAGATGCGGCTCGAGCGATCCACCTTGCACGGTGAAGGGCTGACGACGAACGACGACGCCTGCCGTTTTATCGTCGGCGATCTGCGCCCGAGTCACGACGTCATCGCCAGGTTCCGCGTCGATCACGGCGCCGCGTTCGACAAGCTCCTCACCCGCCGTTTCCTCACAACCTGCAGCGGTTCTTGCGCGCCGACGTGCCTCGCCACGTACTCCGCGCGGCGAGCCACCGTGTGGCGGCTTCGCCGAGTGCTGCTACGAGCCTTGTTTTTCGTCAGCCTTCAGCCCTGCGGCGGGATCTCGGCGCCCCCGCCGCTCCCGTCGCCGGCCGGGGGGTCGGCGCCGGTGGCGGGGGTGCAGGCGCCGGGGTCGCCGGCGACGAGCCCGCCCGCGAAGCCGATGTCGATGACGCCGGCGGCGGCGAGGTCGCGCGCGACGACGGCGCCGGCGACGCGCAGGTCGCCCGCCGACGCGAGCGTGCCGTGGGGGAGGTAGAGGGCGCCGGAGACGACCTCGTCGCCCGCGAGCGCGACGCCGCGGCTGCCGTCGACGTAGAGCCGCACGGCGTCCGGCGTCGCGCCGTCGCCGAGGTGGAGCACGCCGGCGGCGGCGAGGTCTCCGCCGATGAAGAGGTCGAGCGTGGCGCCGTCGTCGAGGTCGACGTCGACGTCGCCTGCGGAGGCCACGTCGCCGGCGACGAAGAGCTCCACGGCGCCGCTCGCGTGGATCTCGATGACGCCCGCGTGCGCGATGTCCTCGACGAAGTAGCGGCCGGCCGGCAGGTCGAGCGCCACCGCGCCCGCGCTCTCGAAGCCGGCGGGGTCGATGCCGGCGGCCGCGTCGTCGTTTTCGCTGCGCGCCTGCGCGATGAAGCCCTGCACGTCGACGTGCGTGGACGCGTCGCCGCCGCAGTCGCACGGGGGCGGGACGTCGACGTCGCCGCGCACGACGCCGCCGGCCTGGATGCCGAGGACCCGCGCGCCCTCGGGCACGGTGAGCGTCCCGTCGATGCCGACGACGCCCGCGCCCACGGCGTCGCCGCCGATGCGCGCGTCGCCGCCGACGTCGACGACGCCGGCCTGGGCGAAGCCGGCGCCGACGTCGAGGTCCCCCTCGATGTCGTCGTCGCCGGCGCCGCTCATCCGCGCGCCGACGACGAGATCGCCCTCGATGACGGAGACCCCGGCGCGGCTCCAGTCGCCGTTGGCGGCTGCCGACGCCGGCGTCTGCGCGTCGAGGCCGTGCACGCTCAGGTCGCCGGCGAAGGCGGCGTCGCCGCACAGGCACAGGCCGAAGCCGAACGCGTCGGCGGCGAGGCCGTCGCTGCACACGGGAGCGCCGTTCGAGAGCGCGCCGACGAAGCGGTTGCCGTTCGGGGCCGCGGTGGCGCGGCCGGGGGCGCCACCGCCGGGGGGGCGCGCGCCGGGGGCGAGGTCGGCGCCGGCACAGCCGGCGAGCGGGGCGAGGACGAGGGCGACGAGGAGCAAGCGCATGGAGCCTCCGTGCGCCTGGCGTCGCAAGGGCGGTGCCACGTGCCCGGCGGCGCGCGGACGCCACGGGTGGAGCCGCGATTGTCCTGTATTGGTGGACACTTGTGACCAGGATGGGACAGATGGGTCGGAAGGCGGGTGGGGCCGATGACGGGCGGCACGCGGCGCCGCGGATCGAGGAAGATGTGGCGATGGCGGAGCGGCAGGTCGGGCGATACCGGCTCCTCGAGCGCGTCGGCGCGGGCGGGATGGGGGAGGTGTATCTCGCCGAGCTCGTCGGCGTCGCGGGCTTTCGCCGCCGCTGCGCCGTGAAGCTCGTCCTGCCCCACCGCGTCGCTCGCGACGACGTCGTGGCGATGTTCGAGCGCGAAGCCGTGCTGGCCGCGCGCATCGCGCACGAAAACGTCGTGCAGGTGTTCGACTTCGGCCGCGACGGCGACGCCCTCTATCTGGTCATGGAGTACGTCGACGGGCTCACCCTGCGCGCCCTCGCCGAGCGGCGCTGGAAGAAGCAGCCGCTGTCGGTCCCCGAGGTCTGCTCGTTCATCGCCGACGCAGCGCGCGGCCTCCAGGCCATCCACGCGCTCAAGGAGCGGGTGGTCCATCGAGACGTCACGCCCGACAACATCCTGGTCACGCGCGAGGGCGTCGCCAAGATCGGCGACTTCGGGATCGCGATGGCCGCGGACATGGCGCGGTTGACGACGACGGGAGAGCTCAAGGGCAAGATCCCCTACATGGCGCCGGAGCAGCTCGACGGCGGCGACATCACGAGCGCCGCCGACGTCTTCTCCCTCGGCGTGACGCTCCACACCCTGCTGAGCGGCAAGCGTCCCTTCGACCGTGGCACCGAGCTCGGCACCATGAACGCGATCGTCAACGAGGCGCCGCCGCGGTTGCGCGACCTGCGCGGCGACGTCCCTGCGGCGGTGGAGGACCTGTCGCGCCGCATGCTGGCCAAGGTGAGCTTCGAGCGCCCGACGGCCGCCGAGGTCGCCGACGTCCTCGCCTTCGCGGGGGATCGGCCGAAGGACCTCGTGACGCTCGTCCTCGGTCCGCCGACGCGCGCGCTGGCGCCGCCGCTCGAGACGCAGGTGGTGGAGGTGCTCCACAGCACCACCGCGGAGAACGAGCCGGCGACCGAGCTGGTCACGGCGGAGACGAGCGCGGGCTTCAACCGCCGCCGCCGCCGCCGCGCGCCCCCGGCCGCCGTCGTCGCCGCGGCCTCGCTCGTCCTCGTGCTCGTGGCGGCGGCGGGCGCCTGGGTGTGGGCCGCGCGCGGGGGGCCGGAGCCCCCCGTGGCGCTGGGGGCCGTCGCGCAGGGCGCCGTCGGGGAGGGCGCCGTCGGGGAGGGTGCCGTCGGGGAGGGTGCTGGGGCCGCACGCGACGCCGGCGTCCTCGTCGTCGTCGAAGATGCCGCCGCGGCGACGGTCGCCGACGCGCCGGACGAGCCCGAGGCGCGGCCGGGGCGACGCCACGTCGTGGTGCCGGAGGTGTCGCTCGTGGGACCGCCGTCGGTGTCGTGGTCGACGCTCGACGGAAAAAAGCTCGGCGTCGGCGAGCTCCACGTGCGCCTGCGTTCCCACGCGGTGGCCGCGTTCGACGGCGCGACCGGCGCGCGCTGCATGGTGCCGATCGCCTCCGGCGTCGCGCGCTTCGACGCGCTGCCCACCGGCGCCGTCGACGTGCGCGCCAACCCCTACGCGGCGGTCTCCGTGGGCGGGCGCGCGCTCGGCACCACGCCCATCAGCCCGCCGCCCGAGCTCAAGGCGTGCAGCTACCGCATGCGCTTCGTCTACGAAAAAAAGACGCGCACCGAGACGGTGCGCGTCGTCGCAGGCAAGACCACGCCGGTGCGCGTGGACATGGACGGGTCGCGTTAGAGAGCCGTAACGAGCTCGCTAGGCGCCGAGGCCGCACGCCGCTTCGGCGGTCGCGAGCGCGGCGTCGACAGCGTCGTTGTAGCTGTGGGTGGCGGCGTCGCAGGTGCCCGGATCTGCGAGGCACGCGTCCTGAAGCTGCGCGCTCAGGTCGGCGATGGTCGCCTGCGCGTCGGCGTATGCCTGCGTGCACGCGTCGGCGGAGTCGCCCGCGCCGGCGAAGGGGTTGTCGCAGCCGTCGCCTGCGCCGTCGGCCGGATCGGCCGGATCGCCGGCGGGATCACCGGCATCGTCGTCACCCGTGCCGGCGTCGGCGGGGTCGCCTGCGCCGTCGGCGGGCTCGCCTGCGTCGTCGGCGGGGTCGCCTGCGTCGTCGGCGGGGGCGCCTGCGTCGTCGGCGGGGTCGCCTGCGGCGCCGGCGAGGGCGTCGTCGCAGGCGGCCTGCGCGGCCGCGTAGACGGCGTCGAGGCTGGCGCTGAAGGTGTCGGGGTCGCAGGTGTCGGGGCCGGCGGCGCAGCCGTCTTCGAAGCTCGCGCGCAGCGCGTCCGCCTGGGCGTCGGCGTCGTCGAACGCGGCCTGGCAGGCGGCGAAGGCGGCGTCGTAGGCGTCGGCGCTGTCCTGAAGGCGGGCGAGCTGATCGGCGAGGTCGCCGATGGCGTGGGCGACCTCCTCGCACGCGCCGGCCTGGGCGTCGGCGGCCGCGGCGAGGGCGTCGGCGTCGGCGGCGCTGCACCCGTCGAGGATCGGCTGCAGGTCGGCGTCGCCCGCGTCGACCGCGCTCTGCAGCGCGTCGACGTCGCAGGTGCACGCGCCCTCGCTCGCGGCCTGCTCGAGGGCGGCCCGCGCCTGATCGAGCGCCGCGCCGGCGGCGCCGAGCGCGTCGTCGGCGGCGCCGGCGCCGTCGGCGAGCGCGGAAGCGGCGTCGTCGAGCGCCCCCGCGCAATCGCTCGCGTCGTCGCCGGCGTTGTCGAGTGCCTGCTGTCCCCCGGCGGCGCGGCTCCCGGGAGCGGCGCGATCGACGATGGTGTTCGAGCAGGCGGTCGCGGCCAGGAGCACCGTGGAAATCAGGATGGGCAAAGACCTCATGAGCACCTCCGGCGTGGGACCTTTCAAGACCGATGCCGGCGCCCTTCCCCCGCGGCGCGCCGCGGCCGCGCCGGTGTGCTCACTATTGGTAGACAGGTATGTACACTTATGATGGACATGCGACTGTCCTCGCGGAAGGACATGCGCTCGTGGCTGGCCCGCCAGGTGGAGCGGCCGGTGCGCGGATCCCGAGCGCCCGATCAGTTCCCAAACACCAGGATCGGGCCGAGGCGCCCGACCTCGGACTCGCGCAGCAGATAGGAGCCGTCGCTCCGCCGGCAGCCGATGTACCTGTGCGCGCCGGCGAGCTCACCGCCGCCGATGGCGTTCAGCGTGTCGTTCGTGGCGCCGTCGACGACGACGCCGGTGCAGACGCAGGCGTCGCCCTCGCTGCCGCAGGTCCCGCTGCCCCCTGAGTCGAGGCAGATGCCGCCGGGCACGCATTGATCGGGCACGGTCACGTCGTATGTGACCTCGCCGGTGAGCGAGAGGGACGCGCCGCCGCCCGCGGAGTCGAGCGTCCCGGCGAGCGTCGAGGACGCGATCGTCGCCGTGTCCGGCGGCCCCACGCACGTCCCTCCGCCGGCGCCGAGCTCCTCGACGAGGTCGACGGGGAAGGTGTCTCCGTCGTCGCAGACGCGCGCGAGCGCCGCGTGCAGCGGGAGGTCGCCGCTGCAGCTTGTGGTGAACGAGTCGGGGCAGCCGGCGACGCCCGCGTCTTGCGGGTCGCCGTTGCCCGCGTCCTGCGCCGCGCCGGCGTCGCGCGCGCCCCCGTCCGCGGGGCCGTCGTCGGCGGGGCCGGCGTCGGGCCCGGGGCGCACGCAGACGTCGTCGACGCAGACGAAGCCGTCGAGGCACGGGCACGGCCTGCCCTCGAGGTCGACGCTCAGGCACGCCGCCCACACCGAGAGGCCGGCGAGCGCGGCGAGGGGCAGGGCGACGGTCGAGGCGCGCACGAGACCTGCGCCGCATTCAAGTCGCGCGCCATCGGCGCCGCAGGCCCGCCGTGCGCCGGGTTCGTTGTGAGCTTCGACGCCTCTCGCGCGCATGGAGGGTCTAGAGTGCCGGAATGCCGTGGCTGTTGTCACTGCTGCTCGCCGCGTCGCTCGCCGAGGACCCGCGCTTCGCCGACGCCGCGGAGCGCATGCGCAAGCTCGACTACGAAGGCGCCGTCACCGCGTTCGACGCCTTGCTCGAGGAGGCCCGTCCCGACGGCGAGCGCGTGACGCTGTTGCTCTACTCCGGCGCCGCCCGCGCCCTCCTCGGCGACGACGGCGCCGCGCGCCTCGCGTTCGAGAGCGCCCTGCGGATCGATCCGGACACGTCGTTCGACCTCAACACCTCGCCCAAGGTCGTCGCCCTCTTCGACGACGTGAAGCACACCGTCTCCGCGCGCGCGGGCCCACCGCCCCCCGCCGACGGACGCGCGGGCCCCGCGCTCGTGCCGTCGAGCGCGGCCGCTCCCCCCAGCCCCCGAAGCTCGACCGCCGCCGCGCCGCGCGCGCACGCGCCGGCCGCCGAGGAGCAAGCCAGTCCCGACCTCGCCGCCGTCGCCGGCATCGGCGCCGCCGTCGTCGGCGCCGCCGCGGGGATGGCGAGCGTGGCCTTCGGCCTCGACGTCGCCGGCAAGATGCAGACCGCGAGCGACAAGGGCACCTCGCAGCAGGACGCCCAGGCCCTCGTCGACGACGCCAACGCATCGCTCCTGTGGGCGTCCGTGCTCGGCGGCGCCTGCGTCGCCGGCGCCGGCACGGCGGTCGCAATGTTCGTCTTCGGCGACGCGCCGGAGCCTGCGGCGGCCGCGGCCGCGAAACCGACGGGGGAGTGAGATCGCGCGCGCCGCCCACACCCTGATCACCGACCTCGCCACGGGCGAGACGCTCGCGATGACGCTGTGGCTGCGCGTCATCGCCGGGCCCGACCGCGGCAAGCGCATCCCGCTGCGCGCCGGCGCCATCGTCCTCGGCGCCGGCGACGTCGACGTCCCCCTCAGGGACCCGCGCGTGTCCCGCAGCCACGCGAGCTTCGAGCTCGTCGCCGACGGCGTGCGCGTGCGCGATCTGCGCTCGAAGAACGGTACGCGGGTGAACGGCGCCCCCACCGCCGAGGCCGTGGTCCGGCCGGGCGCCGTCGTCGAGATCGGCGACACCGCGCTCGTCGTCGACGGCGACGGCGACGTCGTCGACGTCCCCCGCACTTCGGGCGCGCGCGGTGCCGGCGCGCCGGCGTTCGGCGCGTCGATGCGGCGCATCGTCGCCGTGCTCGATCGCGCGGCCAGGAGCGACGTGACGGTGCTCCTGCAAGGAGAGAGCGGCACCGGCAAGGACGTCATGGCGCGCGCGCTTCACGGCAAGAGCTCGCGCGCCAAGGCGCCGTTCGTCGTCGTCGATTGCGGCGCCATCGCGCCTGGCCTCGTGGCGAGTGAGCTGTTCGGGCACAAGCGGGGCGCCTTCACGTCGGCGCACGAAGACCGCGTCGGCGCGTTCGAGGCCGCGCGCGGCGGGACGCTCTTCCTCGACGAGATCGGCGAGCTGCCGCTCGAGCTCCAGCCCGCGCTCTTGCGCGTGCTCGAGATGCGGCAGGTGACACGCGTCGGCGAGAGCCACGCGCGCCACGTCGACGTGCGCGTGGTGGCGGCCACCAACCGCAAGCTGAAGAGCGAGGTGGACGGGGGCCGCTTCCGCGCCGACTTGTTCTTCCGGTTGGCGGTGGTGAGCGTGGCGTTGCCGCCGTTGCGCGAGCGCAAGGACGAGATCCTCGCGTTCGCCGGTGAGTTCCTGCGTGAGCAGGGCCGCAGCCTCGACGACGTCGCCGCCGCGGACCGCCGCCGGCTCCTCGAATATCCGTGGCCCGGCAACGTGCGCGAGCTGAAGAACGTGGTGCTGCGCGCTTGTGCGCTCACGGGCCTCGACGAACCCGTGCGGCTCACCTTCGACGACGACGCCGTCCGCGGCCGCGCGAGCGTCGCCGCCCCGGGCGCCGCCGGCGAAAGCGCCCGTGTCGAGCGCGGCGCCGCCGCCGTCGACGCGCGCCTCGCGCCGCTCGCAGACGGCGCTTTGCTCGAGCGCACGCTCCCCGAGGCGCGCCGCGCGATGCTCGACGACCTCGACGCGCGCTACCTCGCGGCGGTGCTCGAGGCGTGCGGCGGCAACGTCAGCGCCGCCGCGCGCAAGGCCGGCGTGGCCCGCAGCTACTTCCACCGCCTGTTGCAGCGGCACCGCCCGTCCGGCGGGCGCGGGGCGGGCCGCCGCGGGCCGGCGAGGTGACGCGCGGCGGCCACGCCGTCGACGTCGATGCGCTCGTGCTCGTGCGCGGGCTCGGGCGCGGGACGCTGTGCGAGGTGCTCCTCGTCGAGGACGCCGCCGGGCGGCGCTACGCCATGAAGCGCGCGCTCGCCGAGCACCGCGCGAACGCCGGCGTGCTCCGCCTGCTGCGCGACGAGGCGCGCGTGGCGGGGCAGCTCGCGCACTCGGCCATCCCGCGTTTGTGCGCGGTGGCGGAGAGCGACGTCGACGGCGTCGTGATGGTCTTCGAGCTGCTCGACGGCGCCACGCTCGACGAGGTGCTGCCGAAGAAGGCGACGTTGTCGTCGAACGCGGCGCTGTTCGTCGTGGACACGCTGCTCGACGCGCTCGGCTACGTCCACGGCCTCGCGGTCGTGCACAGAGACGTCGGCCCGCACAACGTCGTCGTCACGCGCAGCGGTGACGTCGCTCTCATCGACTTCGGCATCGCCGTCGACGACGACCGCGAGCGCTGGACCGCGGCGGGCGCGCTCCGCGGGACGCTCGGGTACCTCGCGCCCGAGGCCGTGCGCGGCGAGCCCGTCGACGCGCGCGCCGATCTCTTCGCCGCCGGCGCCCTGCTCTATCGCCTCGCCGCCGGCCAGGGCGCGTTTCGCGGCAAGGGGCCGCGCCGGGTGCTCGACGCCGTCGCCCGCGGCGCGTTCGCCCCCGCCGCCGAGCTCGACGCCGCGCTCGCCCCCCTCGACGCGGTGTTTTCGCGCGCGCTCACGGCAGATCCGGAGCGACGCTTCGCCGACGCCCGTGAGATGCGCCGCGCCCTCCCGCGCTTCGATCCGGCGTCCGCCCGGCGCGAGCTCGCGGAGAAGGTCGCGCCGCTGCTGGCGCCGCCGTCGTCCCTGCGCGGCCCCACGCTCAGCTGAAGGCGTCGCGAGCTTAGCGGCGTTCGCTGACGATGACGTCGTGCCCCGCCGCGAATGTCTACGCCGCGCGCCTTCGACGCCTTTGTCGCATCGGGGCGACGGCCGGCACCGTCGTCGCCGCACGCGTCGACACGGCACGTCCGCGCCCTCTCCGTGGGGAACGCGGCTCAACGCGGGCCCGGGCGCGAACGCGCCGCATCGACGGCGCGGCTCCTCCCGGCGCCGCCCGCCGCCCCACACGTCGACACGACACGCACGGCATCGAGACGTAGGGCGCCCCCTCGTGCGGCGCGTCGGCGACACCGGCAACGTCCGCGTGCCCGTGCCAGCACGCGTAGCCGACGGCGTTGTCGAGCGGGGTGCCGATCGAGCCGGGGAGGGCTTCGATGTCGGCGCCGCCGTCGATAAGCGCCGCGGCGACGTCGACGTCGTCGCTGCTGGCCGCCCAGGGCAGCGGCGTCTCGTCGCGGGGGCCGCGGCTCATCGGATCGGCCCCGGCGGCCAGGAGGAGCCGCGCGATCTCGGGCCCGTTCGGGAAGTAGCCCGGCCAATCGGCGACGACGTGCAGCGGGGTGCGGCGCCCGAACGGGCCCTCGAGGGGCCCGGCGACGATCTCCGGCGCGTCGGCGACGATGCGCCGGACGGCAGCGACGTCACCGGAGCGGATGGCGGCGACCAACGCGGCCGCGCTGTCAGGGCTCGGAGCGACCACGGCGCTTCCTGTGGGTTGGCCTCCGCGCGCCGGACCGGCTCACGGCGAGCCCCCGACGGGGTCGAAGCGGTACCCCGTGCCGCGCACCGTGATGAGGTGCCGTGGGCTCTCGGGGTCGACCTCGAGCTTCTTGCGCAGCGACACCACGAAGTTGTCGATCGTTCGCTCGGTGCCTTCGTAGTCGAGGCCCCAGGCGCCCTCGAGGAGCGCGTTCCTCGTCAGGGCGCGGCCGGGGTGATCGAGGAAGAACATCAGCAGCGCCATCTCCCGCGGCGACAGCACCACGGCCGCGCCTGCGCGGCTCACCGTGCGCGCGCGGCGGTCGACGGTGACCTCGCCGAAGATGGTCATCGACGGCGCGTGCGCCTCCCGACGACGCAGCACCGCGTGGATGCGCGCGATGAGCTCGTGCAGACCGAAGGGCTTTTGCACGTAGTCGTCGGCGCCGAGGTCGAGCCCGAGCACCTTGTCCTCCTCGAGGCCCTTGGCGGTGAGCATGATGACGCCGCTCTGGCTGCCGCGGCGGCGCAGCTCGCGGAGCACCTCGAAGCCGTTCATCACGGGCAGCATGACGTCGAGGAGGATGAGGTCGTACGGGTTGTCCATGGCCTCGCGCAGCCCGCTCTCGCCCTCCGAGCGCGTGACCACGTCGAAGCCCTCGTGGCGCAGGTTGAGGCGGAGCCCCGCCGTGATGGAGGCGTCGTCTTCGATGATCAGGATGCGGGGCTTGGTCTGGGCCATGCTCTACTCGAAGAGCTGGAAGTGCACGGCGTCGGCGGCGGCCACGACGGGCAACGGTTGGGGAAGCGGGGTGGTCCACAGCGCGTCGACGTCGACGGAGCACGCGCCGTGCACCTGGATCGCGGCGAACATGGGCGCGTCGGAGAACGGCGGGCGCAGGTCGCTCTCCTGGTACGCCACCGTGTCGTCGGACCCGACGAACACGCCGCCGCCGTCGACGGCGACGGTGACGCGGGCGAAGCTGTTGGTGGCGACGAAGCTGTCGCCCAAGGGGGTCGGCGTGGAATTCTCGTCGGGTGCGACCTGCGCCGCCGCCGCGAGCTGGTCGCTCACGAAGACGCCCGCCGACGGGCCCACGTTGAAGAGCGACTGATCGTCGCCGATGAGCCCCACGAACACCTGCCCGCAGTCGCGCCCGTTGATGCGGACGAGGGCCGTCATCAACACGGGCGGCGTGAGCTGGCGGCGCAAGACGACGGCCTGCTCGTCGCCGACGTTGACGATGCCGCCGTCGACGTTGGGCGTGCCGGTCACGCGCCAGCGGGTGTCGTCGAGGCCGTCGTCGAAGCCGTCGAAGTCCGCGAAGGTGGTGCTCGGGTCCTCGACGACGGTGGGCACCTTGTCGAAGGTGTCGGCCTCGATGTACGCGAGCACCCCGGTGCGCCCCTGCGCAATCTCGCGCTGCGTGGGGATCCACGCGGTGAAGCGGTCGGCCAGGCGATCGAGGAACACCGGCACCACGTGCCACGCGCCCGTCTGCTCGTCGAAGTCCACGATGCGGAAGTCGGGCCCGACCTCGTCGAGCGGCAGGTCGGCGCCGTCGCCCCCCACCGACACGGGCACCGCCGTCCCCTTGGGCAGGGGCTTGTCGTCGCCGTTGTTCACCGTGAGCAAGCGCCGCGAGCCGAACTGCTCGTCGTCCCACGGCGGCGGCGCGCACACGTGCTCCTCGCACGAGCGCCCCGGGTCGCAGTCCTTGTCGGCGGCGCAGGAGACGTAGCCGTCGGGCGCGATGTTGGGCGCCCAGATGCATCCGCCGACGCTCGCGACGACGAGCACGGCGCCGGCGGGGCACAAGCCCGCGCGCCACTGCGGCCGTCGTCCGACGTGGGGCGCGCGGGTCATGGCGCGGCCTCGGCGTCGTCGTCGCCGGACAAGAACCACAGCGCGGCGGCTGCGCCGGCGGCGACGAGGCCGGCGGCGTAGAGGCCGTCGGCGGTGTACGCGTAGACCTGGCCGCGCAGGGTGAGGTCGCTGTCCTGGGGGAACGCGAGGAGCTGGGCCTTGGCGCGATTTTCGACGTCGAGCGAGTCCTTCAAGGAGAGCGCGCCGGCGACGCCGCCGAGAACGAACAGGCCCGCGCCGATGGAGCCGAGGACGATGGCCTCGGTGTGGTCGGCGCCGCCGCCCTCCCCGGAAGCAGCCGGCGCCGCGGGCCCGTCGACGCCGGCGAGCAGCACCGCCTTCACCTCGGTGGTGGTGCCGTGCAAGACGCTCACGCGTCGCCGCAGCGCGCGGTAGCCGTCCTTGGCGACGACGAGGATGTGGTCCCCCTCGGGCACGCCCTCGATCGGATCGAGCGGAAGCGCGCCGAGCGGTCTGCCGTCGAGAGACGCCGCCGCGCCTTCGTCGCCGGTGATGACGATCGTGCCCTTGAGCGAGCTCGGGTCGAGGGCCACGCGGACGAGGCAATCGATGCGGCCGTCGTCGCCGTCCTTGCCCTGCAGCGTGGCCTCGGCGTGCCGGAAGACGGCGGCGGCGCCGGCCTTCACGACGACGAGCGAGATGCGCAGGCCGTCGGGCGCGACGGTGACGGCGCCCGCGACCATGAGATCGGCGCCGCGCACCGACGCGAGCGCGCCGAGGCACTTGGGCTCGCGTTGGCAACGCTGCGCGTCGCCGTTGTCGCCCTTGGTCTCGGAGAGGAGCTTGGCGACATGCCCGTCGTCGATGGCCTTGCGGACCAGGGCCGTGACGCCGTGCGCCTGCTTCTCGCTGACACCCTCGCCGGCGAGGAGCGGCAGGATGGAGGCCGCGTCGGCCTGCGCACCGCCGAGGGAGAGAGCGACGACGAGCGCGAGCATCAGTCGCTCCCGGCGAACAGCGGCTTCAGCCGGAACCCACCGGTGGAAGGGTCGAACAGCGCGAGCGCGGCGGCGCTGGCGCCGACCAGACCCGACCACACGAGCAGGCCCGCGCCGCCAATCTGCGCCACGGACTGCACGTGATCGTCGACGTCGTTGCGCGGCGTATTTGCGTACGACGCCGCGAGCACGCCGGCGCCGCCGAGGGCGAGGCCGACGCTCAAAAACGCGAGCTCGCCGGGGAGGATGCTCGGGCTCACGGCGGGCCTGTCCTCGGCAGGCTTCTTGTCGGCGGCGACGGGCGGCGCGGCGTCGGCGGGCGCCGCGCACGCCGGCGTGCGGTCGACGACGCCGGCGCAAGGCGCGGGACCGGCGCCGAGGGCGAGGGCGAGGGCGACGGGGACGGCGGCGATCATGCAGGGTCCGTGGCGGGCAGGGGCTCGCGCGGGTCGCGGAGCTTCCCGGCGCGGGCGAGGCGGAGGTTTCGCCGCCACACATAGATCGTGACGGGGAGGGATGCGAGGGCGACGAGCTGCGACGTCGAGACGAGCCCGTGAAACCACAGCCCGCGGTCGGTGTCGGCGCGGACCGTCTCGGTGCAAAAGCGCCACACGGCGTAGCAGACGATGTAGGCGCAGAGGGCTTCGCCGGCGAAGCGCCGCTTCTTGTACAGGAGCGCGAGCGCGACGAGGCCGACGAGACCGAACGCGGAGTCGTACAGCTCGACGGGGTGCACCGGCACCGAGCCCGACGGGTGCCCGGGCGGGAACGTCACCGCCCAGGGCAAGGACGTGGGCACGCCGTAGCAGCAGCCGCCGAGGAAACACCCGATGCGGCCGACAAACGTCCCGAACAAGAGCCCGGGGACGCCGTAGTCGCCGAGGCCGCCCGGCTCGGGGATGCCGCGGCGGACGGTGAAGAGCCACCCCATGGCGACGGCGCCGACGACGCCGCCGTAGAAGACGTAGCCGGCTTCGAACAGCCGCGCCCAGTGCCAGGGGTCGTCCTTGAGGAGGTCGATGATGCCGCGCGCGGTGCTGCCGTCGCTGAGCACGTGGCCGCGCGCCTCGAACAGCGTGTGGAAGAGCTTGGACCCGAGGAGCGCGGAGATGACGACGACGATGGCGAGGTCAATCATGTCCCGCAGGGGCCGTCCGTCCTTGAGCCCGAGCCAGACGCCGCAGCCGACGCCGGCGAGGTAGCCGAGCACCGTCGCCGCCACGTAGGAATGCACGGTCTGGCCGAAGGCCGAAAACAGCACCGGGTGCACCCCGTGTCTGTAGCAGTTTCTTGGCGCGCTGCGCGCGCCGCGCGCTTCGCGCGGGGCCCTCCGGGCCCCCCACGCGCTTCGCGCGCGGGCCCCCCCCTTCTTCAGCTTGCGCATCGATGGGCCCGCTCGCGGAGCTCGCGCTTCCGCGAGACATGCAGCGCGCTCCTCAAAGACGCGGGACCAAGCTCGCGGCGGAGCCGCCCTCGCAGCGGACTGCGGCGGCCGGCTCCGCCGCGCTCCTTTTCGACGGCTTGACCTCGTCACCCCCCCGAACGGCTCCGCCGCTACGACTGGGACGTGCCCTCGGCGTCCTCATCGGGCCGCGCGCCTCCTTGGCGCGCCTCCTTGGCGCGCCTCCTTGGCGCGCCTCCTTGGCGCGCCTCCTTGGCGCGCCTCCTCGGCGCGCCTCCTCGGCGCGCCTCCTTGGCGCGCCTCCTTGGTGCGCCTCCTCGGCGCGCCTCCACGTCAGCGACGCGGCGCTCTGCCTCGGTGCGGCGATCGCGCCGTGGTGATGATGGCCACGGCGGTCTTGCCCTGGTGCGGCTCGCCGACCAGGACGACGCCGGGGAGCGCCGGCATCGCCACCACATGCACAAACGCAGGGACCTCCCACGTCGCCGTCGCATCCAGGGCGAAGCCGGCCGCAGTGCCCTTGTGGAGCGCCGCTCTCCCAGGCTCGCCCAGGTCCAGCAGGTCCGGCACGCCGTCGCCGTCGAAGTCGACGCTCACCACCGGCAGCGCGCCGTCCATGTGCCCGCCGCGCACGTCGGCCTTCGCCTGCATCGCCAGCGGTTCGCCCCCCTGGAGCCCCACCTTCACCGGGATCCGCCCGGTGACGACGACGGCCGACAGCGAGACCAGCGACGTGTCCACCTCCGCCACCACCAGCGCGCGGCCGCGTTCACCGATGGGCGCCACGAGCCCGTCCCGCCGCCACAGCAAGCGCGGCGACGAAAACGGCCGCGCCGACGTCGACGACACCAGCCACGCCTCCGAGCGCTCGGGCACCGCGCCGCGCGTCACGCCGATCACGGCGTCGGCGCGGCCGTCCGCGTCGGCGTCGACGATGCGCACACGCAGGTCGGCGTCGCCCGCGCCGACGGTGCGCCCGAGGTCGCCGGACAGCCACGGACTCGCCTCGAGATCGCCGGCGGTGCGGCGCCACACGACCACCTCCCCCTCGTGCACGGCGATCAGGTCCGTGTCGCCGTCGGCGTCCACGTCGGCGTCGATGAGGCGCGGCCCATACAGCGACAGCGCCTCCGCGTAGCCCCGATCGGGCCGCAGCCCGCGATGCGCCCGTCCCGAGTACGCGCGCGCCTCGTGGCGCATGTGCACCAAGCGCGGCGCCTTCGCCGCCTCCCCGCCGCGCGGCGGACGCGGCACGACAAGGAGGCCGTCCACCACAGGCAAGCGGAGCTCGCCGTCGCCGTCGCCGCGCTGGCCGCAAAGGTCCGCCACCAGCAGCGCGTCCGCGTCCGGCACCGTGAACAGCGCGTGCCCCTCGACGAGCACCTTGCCGTCGACGTCCTCGAGGCCCCGCGGTCCCGCGAACACGACGCGGCCGTCAGGGCACGCGTCCACGAAGATCGCGTCGGCCGGGACCCGGCTGTCCGCGGCCGCCCGCCGGCCCTCCGCGTCGACGCGGACCAGGCGACGACCCCGCGCGTCCGCGCTCGTGAGCACGATGGTCCGCGGCTTCGCGAAGAAGGCATCGGAGACCGCGCCGTCGATCGCCACCACCGGCGCAGCAGCGGCGACCACGGCAGCGACGACGGCAATGACGGCGGACAGCACGCCGTCCTCTATCGCCCCGGCGCGCCCATGCATACCCACGGACCAAGGCAAGAAAGCAGAAGGGGGAAGGGGAGAAGGCAGAAGGCAAGAAGGCAAGAAAGGCAAGAAGGCAAGAAGGCAAGAAGGCAAGAAGGCAAGAAGGCAAGAAGGCAAGAAGGCAAGAAGGCAAGAAGGCAAGAAGGCAAGAAGGCAAGAAGGCAAGAAGGCAAGAAGGCAAGAAGGCAAGAAGGCAAGAAGGTGGAGGAGCGCTGACGACGAGGCGGGGCGGTCAAGCCCCCCAACAGGAGCGCGGCGGAGCCGGCCGCCGCAGTCCGCTGCGAGGCCGGCTCCGCCGCGAGCTTCGTCCCGCGTCATTGAGGAGGGCGCTGCGCCTCTCGCGAAAGCGCGAGCTCCGCGAGCGGGCCGTTCGAAGGCACACCCTCAAGCGGGGGGGACCCGCGCGGAGCGCGGGGGGGCCCGGAGGGCCCGGCTGTTCGCGCGCGAAGCGCGCAAAAAAGCAGCCCGTCGTGGGGACGACGGGCTGCCACGGTCGATCGGCTGCGGGGTCGATCGGCTGCGGGGGTCTTAGTCGCGCGGCGGCTGGGCCAGGCCCGCGGAGGCGCCGAGGACGGCGCCGATGCCGATGCCGAGGGGCAGGGCGTAGCTCGCGGTCTCGCTGATGAACCAGCGGGCGGCGGCGACGAGGTTGGTGTCGACCATCCACGAGGTCTCGACGGCCGAGGCCGCGCCCGCCGCCGCGAGGACCACGAGGGCGCCGACCGCGCCCATGGCGCTGCCGAGCATCGTGGAGAGCGGAACGACGCGGAAGCGCGCCGCCACGGGGTGCCCGCCGCCCAGGGCGTGGCTGGCCTCGAGGAGGCGGATGGCCATGCGCTCGGCCACGATGCGGCTGGTCAGGCCGATGACGAGGACGTCGAGGCCGAAGACAAAGGGAGCCGTCCAGTCGTCGCCCCAGGTGTAGGTCTCGGGGTGAAGGAGCGGGAGCGCGTTGCCGGCGACGAGGGCGAGCACCGTGCCGAGCACCGCCAGGCGCCGGACGTGGTGCAGGCGCAGCGGATCCGACGCCACGATGCCGGCGAGGCGGCCGCCACCCATGGCGAAGTCATGGGAGGAGTACGCGTTCTCGACGCGGATGCGCTGGCGCTGGAGCACCGAACGCGCGTCCGCGCCGCGGCCGACCAGGGTGCACAGCACCGCCAGGCCGGACGCCTCGAGCCCGCGCAAGAGCAGGCCGATCTCCCGGAACAAGCCCAGGCGGGACGGCGCCGCCACCGCGAAGGTCATCACGGGGATGCCCACGACGACGAACATCGTCACCATCGGCACTCTCGCGGCCGGGGAGGCCATGAGGCCGAACAGCGCCCCCAACATCATCACCGACGTGAACAAACACCGTTCGCGCCCGCAGGCGAATCCGGTGGAGCACGGGGTGTCTTGTGGCGTGAAGCCCGAGTAGCGCATCGCTGACCTCATCGTGGTGAACCTGATCTCATCGACCGACAACAAGTGTATCGGCCCGGTTCATCCCCGGCAAAAGCGGGCCGGAGTGTCTCACGCCGGCAGCGTGAGCCCGGTCAACGCCCTCGGTCGACGGGAGGAGGGGGCCGGAGGCTCGACTTTTCGAGGCCGGATGGCCGAGACTCCCGCTCCATGCGCGCCCCCCTCGTCGCCGTTGCCCTCCTCGCCGCCGCCGCCTGCGGGGGCAGCGCAGAAGTGGTCCACGGGCTCAGCGAGCTCGAGGCCAACGAGATCATGGTCGTGCTCGAGGCCAAGGGGATCGACTCCGAGAAGCAGGCGGAGCCCGGCCGCGTGACGACGTGGAAGATCGTCGTGTCCGGCGTGGACGCCAAAGACGCGCGCCGCTACCTGGTGGCCAACCACCTGCCCCGGGCACACAGCCAGGGCCTCCCCGAGGTCTATCCCGCCGGCGGCGGCGGCCTCATCCCCACCAAGTCCGAGGAGAAGGCCAAGTTCATGATGGCCCTCCAGGGAGAGATCGAAAAGAAGCTCAAGACCCTCCCCGGCATCGTGTCGGCGCAGGTGACCGTGGTGCAGCCGGAGAAGGACATCGTGCGCGACCTGGACGCGCCGCCGCCCCTGTCCACGGCGTCGGTGGCCATCGTCTACAACGCCGTCGATCCCCGCGGCAGCGCCGCCGTCAGCCGGGACGAGGTGAAGGACCTGGTGGCGTCGTCGGTGGAGGATCTGAAGCCGGGCAACGTCACCGTGGTCATGAAGCCCAACGAGCCGGCGGTGATCGTCAGCGAATACGCCGACTCCGGCACCATCGAGGCCCCCATCACTGCGTCGAGCTGGCTCGGGCTCAAGTTCGCCGACAAGGCCTCGCGCAACAAGCTCGTCGGCTACTTCGCCGTCGGCGGCATCATCGGTGTCCTCTGCCTCGGCGTCGGCGTCGGCGGCATCGTGCGCTCCATGAGCCTGCGCCGGGCCAAGGCGCGGGCGGAGGCCGAGCTGACCTCGATGCGCAAGGCCGGTCGCGCCACCCAGACGGGCCTGCAGCAGGGCTGAGGCCGAGGCGCCGCGGAGGGTAGGTGCTCGGACGTCTGCTCCATCCGCTGGATCGGCGTCAGCAGACGCTGCTGTTGACCATGCTGAGCTTCGGCGGCTCGCAGGGCAAGGAGCTGCTGTCGCTGCTGCCCGACGACGAAGCCGGGATGATGGCCGAGAAGGCGCGGAAGCTCGACGAGATCCCGCGCGATCGCCGCATCCCGCTCATGGTGCGCGAGCTCAAGCAGATGATGACGTTTCGCGCCATCAAGGGGCTCGAGGGCGTCGAGCCGTCCTGGTTGTCGGCGGGGTTCAAGGGCGAGAGCCCGCGGGTCATCGCCATCGCGCTCATGCACATGCCGTCGTCGATCGCGCGGCAGATCGTGGCGCGGCTGCCGGATCCCGTGCGCGACGCGCTGCCGCCGCGGGAGGAGCTGCGGCAGGTGCCGCTGTCGGTGGTCAAGCTCGTGCGCGCGCGCTTCGACGCCAAGTTCGCCTCGATGCCGCTCGAGCGCGACCTGGCCGAGCTGCAGTTCCGCGACCTCGTGCTGCTCACCGCCAAGGAGCTCGTCACGGTGGTGCGCCACGTCGGCGCCGACGAGATCGCCTGTGCGTTCCTCGCCGTCGGCAAGCGCGCCCTCGCCGAGTTCCTCTCCAAGCTCAGCCCCGAGGACGCCGAGGAGCTCATCGCCGCCGTCAAGCGAACCGACATCAAGGACCAGATGGAGCAGAAGGCGGCGCGCGGCTTCCTCGGCAAGGTGCTCCAGGGCTTCAACAACACCGACGAGCTGTTCCAGAAGGCGGGCCTCTATCGCCTCGCCCGCGCCATCTCCATCGAAGACCCCACCTACGTGCGTCAGATTTCGCAGCGCTTCCCGCGCCCGCACGGCCGGCTGCTCGGCGAATACCTCGCGCGCGTGCGCGACGAGGAGCTCGACGACGGCCAGGTGCGGCGGCTGCGCGATCAGGTGCTCGACGTCCTCGTCAACCTCTCGCGGCGCGGAAAGATCGAGGCGCGCTACGGGCAGCGGCCCGTGAAGTACGAGGGGCGCTCGTGAAGATCGACCTGCGCGTCGATCCCACGGCTCGCCGCATCGCCTTTGCCGCCGCGACGCCGTTCGTGCTCGTCGCCATCGGCAGCGAGGGCTACCACGTCATCGAGGGTTGGAGCTGGCTCGACGCCCTCTACATGACGGTGACCACGCTCTCCACGGTGGGCTTCGGCGAGGTGCATCCCCTCTCGGCCGCGGGGCGCATGTTCACCGTCGGTCTCGTGCTCGGCGGCGTCTTCACCATGGCCGCCGCGGTGACGTCGGTGATCAGCTCTCTGGTTTCAGGCGAGGTGCAAAAGCTCCTCGGGAGGCAGCGCATGGAGCGCAGCTTGGCGTCGATGAAGGACCACGTGATCGTCTGCGGCTACGGGCGCATGGGACACATCGTTTGTGACGAGCTGGCGGTCATCAACCAGCCGTTCGTCGCCATCGACCGCGACCACAACCTCATCGAGCACTTCCCCGGCCACATCGGGGTCGCGCTCGAGGGGGACGCCACGGCCGACGAGGTGCTGCGCAAGGCCGGCATCGACCGCGCCCGCGCCGTCGTCAGCGCGCTGCCGCACGACGCCGACAACCTCTTCGTCACCATGAGCGCCAAGCTCTTGAACGAGAAGGTCTTCGTCGTCGCGCGCGCCGAAGACCCCGCCAGCGAGGCCAAGCTCACGCGCGCCGGCGCCAACCGCGTCGTCGCCCCCTACGTCCTCGGCGGCGGCCGCGTGGTGCAGGCGGTGCTCAGGCCGACGGTGCTCGACTTCATCGACCTCGCCACCAAGACGCACCACATCGAGCTGCAGATGGAGGAGACGTTGGTGCACCACAGCTCCGGCCTCATCGGCAAGAAGCTGAGCGAGTCCATGAACCGCGAGCACCGCATCATCATCGTGGCCATCAAGCGCAAGAACGGGAAGATGGAATTCAACCCGGGCGGCGAGACCAAGCTCGACGAGGGCGACACGCTGATCTCCCTCGGGCACCGCCATGACCTCGATCGCCTCGAGCGGCTCGCGGCCGGATCGTAGTCACCGCTCGACGAGGGGCAGCCGGCGCTGGCGGCGCTCATCGTCGATGCGCTTGTGCGCGATGGTGCAGTAGTCGCCGTCGCGCTCAACCCCCACCCAGTGACGGTCGAGGCGGTCGGAGGCGAGCAAGGTCGAACCGGACCCGGCGAAGCAGTCGAGGATGCGGTCCCCCCGGTTCGTCCCCGCGAGGACGATCCGCTCCATCACGCGCAGCGGCTTCTGCGACGGGTGCTTGCCGTGCACCCTCTCGCGCGCCGGCGTCACCGGGATCTCCCAGAAGTTGCGCATCTGCTTGCCGCCGTTGAGCGCCTTCATCGAGTCGTAGTTGAAGGTCCAGTTCTTCGCCTTCTTGTTGGTGTTGTTGCACAGCCACAGGATCTGCTCCGTGCTCTCGGTGAGCATGCGACAGGTGATGTTGGGCTGGGCGTTCGGCTTCGCCCAGATGATGCTGTTCACGATGCGCAGATCCAGGCGAGCGGCAATGGCACCAATCGTATAGATATTGTGATAGCTCCCGAAGATGAAGATGTTGCCGTTCTCCTTGGTGGTGCGGCACACCTCCTTGAGCCATGCGGCGGTGAACTCCTCGTACTCGTCGTGGGTAAACCGATCCCACTCGCTGTCGATGGTCACGTGCGAGGAGAACGCCCACGACAGACCCTTTCTGTCGCGAGCAATATTGTATGGTGGATCGGTGATACATGCATGGAAATACCGGTTGCTCCATTGCGACAAGGTCTCCAGGCAATTGCCATGGTAGAGCTGGTTGGGCAGCGGACTGACCTTGTCGCTCCCTCGCTTCGGCAGCGTCGAGATCGATCCCGTCGAAAGCGGACGGGCCACGGGCTCGTACGGCCGCTCGAGATCGAGCGGCTCCACTTCGCCGGCCTGGAACTTCGCCATCGCCACCATCCTTCACCCTCCGATCGCACGCACACATCCGCCGCGAGCGCAAGCTCGCGAGGATCCTTGGGTTCACGTCGTCGTCACGAAGGCGACCTCGTCGCCTCTTGTCCTCTGCTGCCGACTATGGAGCCAACGTGCGACCGCTCCAAGTTTTCCGCCGAACGAATTTCAGCGGGCCCCGAACACGCCGAGCTCTTCGCGCGTCCAGACGTGCCCGCTGCCGAGCGGAGCGACGTGGTAGCGCCAGAGCGTGGCGCGCACGTCGAGGGGGCGCGCGCCGTGGAAGGGGTCGCCGGCGAGGAGCGCGAGCACCGACGGCTCGGCGTCGCGGAGCCGCTCGAGGAACCGGAAGAACCACGGGCTCCGGCGCGGCGAGCCGAGCGCGGCGAACCACATCTGCCAGTCGAGCCGTGGCTGGTGCGGCGCGACGAAGCCGGGGAGCGCGTCGACGTCGCCGGGCTTGTCCTTGAACGCGTACGGCAGCCAGGTCTCTCCGTCGAGCGTGCCCTCGACGACGATCTCGTCGCGCTCGGTGGTCATGCTGGCGAACAGCCCATAGCCGCCGGCGACGAGGAACGGCTCCACGCGCATCATGACGTCGTCGAACGGCAGCGGCGCGCGCACCAGCCGCTCGGTCTCGGCGAGCAGGCCGAGGACGATGAGCACGCACGAGAGGACGGCGACGGCGGCGCGTCCGGCCCCCGCGCGCGCCACGGGGGCCCGCGCGGCCGCGGCCGGCGGCGACGACGATCCGCTCGAAGCCGAGGCCGGCAGGAGGGCGCGGGCGAGAGAGCGCCAGGCGTCGTCGTCGACGGCGGCGAGGGCGAGGACGGTGGTGAGCGCGTTGAAGAACGCGAAGTTGCCGGTGAGCGCGATGACCGCTTGCAGGAGCGTCATCCCCGCGACGGCGGCGTGGCGCACCTTGCGCAGCGGCACGAAGAGGAGAGGGGGGAGGCCGAGCTGGATGACGAACATCAGGAGGCACGACAGATCGAGCAGCGGCGCCGGCAGGTGGTGCGCGAGCCAGCCCACGGGCGTCGGCAGCGGCTGCGTCTCGAAGTGGAAGTGGAGCGCGGTGAGGGAGCGCCAGCTCTCGTCGCCCGAGAGGAGCTTCGACAGGCCCGAGCCCATCTCGAGCCGCGCCGCCAGCGCCCACACGAGGACCAACGAAAACGGCGAGGGCCGCCGCGGCGACATCAGCGCCGCGACGATGAGCGACTCGCACAGGAGCATGTCCCACTGGTAGCCGAGGAAGATCTGCCCGGCGCCGCACAGCGACAGGTAGAGCGCGTACGCGACCAAAAGCGCGGGGCCGGCGAAGACGTCGGCGACGGCGAGGGCCGACGCGATCATGCCGGCGGCGCAGAAGGCGAGCAGCCAGCCGTCGCTCGCGCCGGTGAGCCAGAACAGCGAAGGCAGCCGCGTCACGCGCTCGACGAGGTCGAGGCGGTCGGCGACGCGCTCGAAGAACGCTTGCGCGGGGAGGATGCCGTGCGCCCCCACGAGCCCGCGGAGCTGCGCGGCGAGCGAGGCGAACGCGACGAGCGCGCAGCCGCCGACGCCGCGAACGACGACGGCGCGGGCGACGCGGAAGCGCTCAGCCCACATGGCCTTCGGCGACGCGCGCCGCGAGCTCCGGCAGGACCTCCTCGGCCGGGCCGATGAGGTTTTCGAAGCCGAACGCTTTGTCGACGTTGACGTTCACGAGCATGGAGCGCGCGTAGCGCCCTGCGCGGACCGCGTAGTCGGTGATGCCGACGGAGAAGGACGTGCCGACGAAGACGATGACGCCGGCGTCGTTCAACGCGCGACGCGCCTCGCGCATCTTGTAGGCCGGGTGCGACTCGTACATCTCGTCGAAGAGCAGGACCAAGGGCCGCAGCGGCGCGCCGCAGAGATCGCAGCGGGGGAGGTCGGCGGCGTCGTCGTCGGCGAGGGCAGAGAGGAAAACATGAAAGACGGGCTCGAGCACGCGGCGGCAGCCGTCGCGGGTGCACACGAAGCGGTCGTGCCGGCCGTGGATCTCGACGAGCTGGTCCTCGGGGACGCCGGCCTTTCTGTGGAGCCCGTCGATGTTCTGCGTGACCACGAGCGCGCCGGGCTTGTGCGCGAGCATCTCCGTAATGGCGAGGTGCCCCGCGTTCGGCGACGGCGGCGTCCCCGTCACGAGCGACGCGTGGGCCTTGAGCCAGAACTCGCGCCACCACGCGCGCGGGTCCTCGTGGAACTTCGCGATGGTCCCCCAGTCCGTGACGAAGCTCTCCCAGACCGCGTCCTTGCTCTTTCGGTAGGGCGCGATGCCGCTCGCCACGGACAAGCCGGCGCCGGTGAGGAACACGACCTCGTCGCTGTTCCTGATCGCGCGCGCGACGTCGTCGACGGCGCTCACCCGAGCACCGTGCCGGCAGCGATGGGGCGCCCGCGCACGAGGTCGGCGACGGGCATGCGCCTCTTGTTCGGCAACTGCGCCTCGAGGAAGGCGACCGCGCCGTCGCCGGTGCCGACGACGAGGCTGCCGTCGCCGGTGCCGACGACGACGCCGGCGGCGGCCGCGCCGACGGCGTCGCGTGGCGAGAACAGCTTGAGCGTCTCGCCGTCGAGCGTGGTGAACGCGCCCGGCCACGGGTGCATCGCGCGCGCGTGGTTCTTCACGGCGGCTGCGCCGCGCGTCCAGTCGATGCGGCCGTCTTCCTTGGTGAGCTGTGACGCGTAGGTGACGCCCTCGCTCGGCTGCGGTGTGCGCGTGAGCGCTCCGTCGACGAGCGCGTCGATGTGCTCGGAGAGGAGGCCCGCGCCGAGGTCGGCGATCTTCCGGGTCAGGGTCTCGCCGTCGTCGTCGGGCGCGACGAGGATCTCGGCGGAGGCGTAGACGTCGCCGGCGTCGAGCTCGGGGACCATGTGCATGAGGCACACGCCGGTCTCTTCGTCGCCGGCCTCGATGCAGCGCTGGATGGGCGCGGCGCCGCGCCAGCGCGGCAGGAGGGAGGCGTGCACGTTGACGAAGCCGCGCGCGGGGACGTCGAGGACGCGCCGGGGGATGATGCGTCCGTACGCGGCGACGACGGCGAGCTCGGGGGCGAGCGCCCTGAAGCGCTCGAAGAAGGCGTCGCCCGAGGGCGTGCCCTTCTTGAGCGTCTCGGGTTGCGCGACCTCGACGTGGTGCTCGAGGGCGAGCGCCTTGGTGGGCGGCGGCTCGAGCTTGTGGCCGCGGCCGCGCGGCTTGTCCGGCTGCGCGACGACGAGGGCGACCTGGTGCTTGCTCGCGAGGAGCGCCCGCAGTTGCGCGGCGGCGAGCTCGGGCGTGCCGAAGAATGCGAGGCGGGCCATCAGCTCCCTCCTCGCGCGCGGGCGACAGGCAGCGCGACGGCGATGAGCGCGCCGCTGTCGTCGAGGATGACGCGGGGAGGGCCGACACCGTCCTTGGTGGAGCGAACGAGCGCGGCGGCGTCGTCGACGAGGTTGGCGGTGATGCGCTTGATGCGCCAGCGGGCGGCGGGCTCGTGCATGTGGAGCAGCGGGGCCTTCATGGTGTCGGGGTCGCTCGCGATGGTGCGGCAGAGGTGCGGCGGCGGATCGGTGACGGAGCGCGCCGGGTCGCGCTCGAGGACGACGAAGGAGAAGCTGCTCGCGGTGACGCCGAGCTTCCTGGCGGTCTCGTCGAAGCGGGCGCGCGCCCTCTGGGGCGTGGTGAGCGCGTCGGGGGCCGCCATGCACGCGAGGTCGAGCGCGGGGACGTCGACGAGCTCGCCGTCGTCGACGCTCATCCCTTCGACGAGGATGGTGCCGTCCGCGTCGACCGGCGCGGTGGCGATCGGCTCCGGCGCGGCTGCCGGCTTCGGGGGGGGCACGCTCGCGGCGCCCTTGTCGTCGTTGCCGCCGTTGCCGTCGCGCGCGGCCGTGGGGGCCGGCGCCGGCGCCGCGGGCGTCGTCGTCGGGGACGCGGGCGTTGGCGTCGCGGGCGCCGTCGTCGCCGTCGTCGCGGGCGCCGTCGTCGCCGTCGTCGCTGTCGTCGTCGCCGCCGTCGTCGCCGCCGCCGTCATCGGGGCCGTCGTCGCCGTCGTCGTCGCCGCCGTCGTCGCCGCCGCCGTCGCCGTCGTCGTCGTCGGCGCCGGCGGCGCGGGTGCAGCCGTCGGCGGCGCGTCCCCCCTCGAAGCCGGCGCAGCGTTCGAGGCCTGTCCGGGAGGGTCGATGTCCTCCCAGCGGACGAGGCCGTAGCGGGCGGTGCAGGCGCACAGCGTCGTCAACGCGAGGGTGGCGCCGGCGAGGCGCGCGGCGCTCACGCGGCGCCCTTCACGACGTCGGCGATGCGGTCCACCGCGGTGCGCAGCGTCTCCATCGAGGGGCCGAAGGAGAAGCGCAGGTGCCGCTCGAAGCGGGTGCTGCTGCGGCGGCGGCCCGGGTTGATGTCGAAGAACGCCCCGGGGACCGTGATCACCTGCTGCTCGAGCATCTTCTTGAAGAACGACATGCCGTCGTCGAGGCCGGGCGGCAGGTTCTCCACCGAGCCCCACACGTAGAACCCGCCCTCCGGCGGCAGGTCCACGCGCACGCCGAGCGCCTGCAACCGATCGACGAGGAAGTCGCGCTTGGGCAGGAACGCGCGGCGAATGGCGCCGGTCTCCTTGTCGATGACGTCGTCCTCGAGCAGCGCCACCGCCGCCTGCTGCGCCGGCCGTGAGCCGCCGCCGTCGAGGAACGAGCCCGCCGACGCCACCGCGTCGATGACCTTCTTCGGTCCCACGGTCCACGAGATGCGAAAGCCCGGGTAGCGCCAGTTCTTCGTCAGCCCGTCGAACACCACCACCGGATCCTTGTCGACGTCCTCGACGTATTCACACGCGCTCACCACGGGCTTGTGCACGCCGTCGGCCGTCTTCCAGATGTAGTGCGAGTAGAACTCGTCGACGAGGAGCGCGCAGTCGAGCGAGCGGCACGTGGCCACCCACGCCGCCAGCTCCGCCCCGAGGAGCGTCTTGCCCGTCGGGTTGCACGGGTTCGACAGCAGCAGCGCGCTCAAGCCGCGCCCGAGGATCTCCTTCCTCAGCTCGTCGACGCCGAAGTGGTAGCGGCGCTCCGCCTCCAGCAGGATCGGGATGGCCGAAAACAGGCGGAACACGCTCAGCAGCTCTTCGTACGCCGTGTAGTCCGGCAGGAAGTGGCCGAGGTTCACCTCGCCGAGCGCCGTCGCCGCCCGGGCGAGCGCGAGGCGGCCGCCGCCGCAGATGGCGACGTTCTCCGCGCTGTACTGCGAGGCGAGCCCGCGGCGGAACCTGCGGTTGTACGCGTCGGCCACCGCCGCGCGCAGGTCGCCGAGCCCGGCGACGGGCGCGTACTCGTACGCGTCGTCGGACACCGCCAGCGACGGCAGCCGCGGCGGCGCGCCCGGGAGCGCGCCCGTCTCGGGTTGTCCCTGGCCGAGGTTGCACCACGCGGGATCTCCGGGCGCGTAACCGCGGCGCTCCGCCTCCGTGGTCACGAAGATCACACCGGTCTTGGGCACGGGACGAAAAGCGGCGACGTCGGACATGGCGGGAGAACTTCACGGATGGGAGGCGCCGGCGCAAGAGGCCGGTGGGACTTCGTCCTACATGCGGCGCGGAAGCCTTGCAGGGACGCTGGGACTCGATGAGAGTGCGGGCGTGTTCCCCTCCAGCACGCCCATGAGAGTCATGCCCCTCCTCCTCGCGGCCGTCCTCGCGCTGTCCTGCGCCACCACCACCGCCGCCGCCTCCACCCGCACCGTCACGGTGGGCGGCCAACAGGTCCTCGCCGAGGACGTGGCCAAGGGCCTCCTCGACGACGGCAACGCGGCCGCCCGCGGCGGCGACGCCGGCAAGGCGCGCGCCTCGTTCGAGCGCGTGACCAACGAGTTCTCGGACACCTCGTCGTTCGGCCCCGCCACGGTCGGCCTCGCGCACATCCTGCTCGACCAGGGCGACGCCAAGGGCGCGCAGGCCGCGCTCGAGAAGCTCCTCATGCAGGACCCGACCACGCCGGTGTCCGACGACGCGCGCTACCTGCTCGCGCTCGCGCAGCTCCAACAGGGCGACAGCAGGAGCGCGGCCCCCACGCTCAAGACCATCGTCGACAAGCTCCCCGCGGACCAGAAGGCCGACGCCCTCGCTCAGCTCGGCCGCCAGCTCCTCGCGCAGGGGCAGGGGACCGAGGGAGCGCGCTACGTCGCCCGCGCCCTCGCCGCCGGCGCCGCCGACAAGAGCGGGCTCGAAAAGGAGCTGTTCACGGCCGTCGACGGCGGCATCCCCTTCTCCGACCTGCGCGTGCTCCTCGAGACCGAGGCCAAGCCCAACACGCTCTTCGACGAGCTTTTGACCATGAAGCTCGCGCGCGTGCACCTGCACCTGCGCGACTACGCCTCCGCCAACGACATGGTGCAGCGCTACCTGTCGCGCTACCCGAGCGGCCGCTTCGCGCAGCAGGCGAGCGCGCTGCGCGATCAGCTCGCGGCGCGCGTCGTCGTCGATCCCAAGGTGGTCGGCGTCATCCTGCCGCTCACGGGCGACTACTCGCCCTACGGCAAGCGCTCCCTCGCCGCCATCAAGCTCGCCTTCGGCATCCCGGTGAAGCCGCACGTGACGCGCGCGCCCGAGCCCGTGCTCGATCCAAAGACCGGCGAGCCCGTCGAGCCGCCCGCCGACGCAGCGCCGGCGCCGCGCGCGCGGGGCGACAAGGAGAGCCTCGAAGGCACGCTGACCGCGCCGAGCGGCCTGCGCATCGTCGTGAAGGACAGCGGCGGCGACGCCGACAAGGCGGTGGCGGCGGTGCACGCGCTCGTCGAGCAGGACCACGTCATCGCCATCCTCGGCGACATCCTCCTCGACACCTCGCTGCCGGCGGCGCTCGCCGCGGAGGACGCGGGCGTGCCCATCCTGTCCCTGTCGCGCCGCGAGGACGTCCCCAAGGCGGGGCCGTGGACGTTCCGGCTCGGGCTCACCGCCGAGAAGCAGGCGGAGGCGCTGGTGTCGCTCGCCGTCGACGGCATCGGGCTCAAGCGCTTCGCCATCATGTACCCCAAGCACCAGTTCGGCGTGGAGCTGATGAACGCCATCTGGGACGAGCTGGAGAAGCGCAAGGCCGAGGTCACCGCCGTCGAGAGCTACGCGCATGACCAGACCACGTTCACGTCGGAGGCCAAGTCTCTCGTCGGGCGCGGCATGCAGGCCAACAAGGAGATGATCGAGTGCCGTCGCGAGGCGCGCGAAATCACCAACTCCTATCGCCGCAAGAAGAAGTACGAGTCTTGCAACGATCTCGCCAAGCCCATCGTCGACTTCGAGGCGCTGTTCATCCCCGACAGCTACAAGACGGTCAGCTACGTGATCCCCGCGCTCGTCGCCGAGGACATGCTCCTCACCAACGACCGGCGCATCGTCGAGAACTACAAAAAGACGTTGCCGAACAACAAGAACGTCAGGCCGGTGCAGCTCTTCGGCGTCAACATGTGGAACGACCCGGAGCTCACGCGTCGGCTCGGCCGGCAGATCGACGGCGCCATCTTCGTCGACGGCTTCGACGCCCGCTCGGGAGAGCCGCGCGTCCAGAAGTTCGTCAAGGCGTTCGCGGACGCGCACTACGGCAAGCCGCAGCTCGTCGAGGCGCAGGCGTACGACGGCGCCGCGTTGCTCTCGGCGCTGCTCAACGGATCGGGCGGTGCGTCGCCCAGGACCCGCGCGCAGATGCGCGGCGCGCTCGCCGGCGTGAAGGACTTCCCCGGCGTCACCGGCCTCATCCGGTTCGACGACGACGGGGACAGCGCCACGCCGCCGCGCTACTTCCAGGTCGACGGTGATAGGCTCGAAGCGCGGGATCCCGCCGCGCTCGCCAAGAGCGGCGAAAGCGGGGAGTGAGCGCCCCACCCTGCACGACGACGGCGACGAACGAGGGCGCACCGGAGGCACGGAGTGAACGGCGTCATCTTCCAGTGCGCGGCATGCCGCGCGCTCGCCGTCGCGGACTCCATCCGCGTCGACGGTGACCGCGCCGGCCTCGCGTGCACGGCGTGCGGCGCCATCACCATGCTCCCCGTCGCCCACCGCGGCGGCGCCCGCGTCGTCGTCGACGCGGAGTCGCCTCGCCCCGCGCCCCCGCCCAAGGAGCTGCCCGCGCCGTCGTCGCTCGCGCCCGCCGGCCAGGTCGCGGTGCGTGACGGTGGGCTCGACGGGGCCGCGCGCGAGCGCGTCGCCGCCCGCGTCGCCAGGCTGCCGCCGGTCGCCGAGCAACAGGAGACGCTGGCGGCCGGCTTCGACAAGCTCCTCGCGCGTTGGGACGACGCCGCCGAGCACAAGCGCCTGTTGAAGAGCGCGGCCATCGCGGGCGAGCTCGCGTTCATGGGGCAGCGCTACCGGGCGGTGCTCGAAGAGGTCCCCGGCGACGCCGCGGCCAAGACCGCGCAAAACGAGATCATGACGCTCGCCATGGCGTCGCTGACGGCCCGCAAGGACCTCGGCGCACCGGAGAAGAGCGCGGGCCAGAGGACACAGTGGATCGCCGCCGCGGTCCTCGCCGTCGTCTTCGCGGCGGTCACGCTCTGGCTTTTGCCCAAGCTTTTGCCTCCGGACCAGGACGGGGCGACAATCGAGAGAACCCACCGATGACCGACGCTGACGCCCTGATCGAGGAAGCCGAGCGCAACGCGCAGTCGCTCGTCGAAGAGGCGCGCGCGCAGGTGAAGGAGATGATCGCGGCGGCCGCCGAAGAGGGCGAGCGCGAGGGGGCGGCGCAGGCTGAGCACATGCGCGACGAGATCCAGCATCTGCTCGAGCGCATGCTCAAGGAGGTCGACGGGGAGGTGGTGCGCACCGCGATGCGGGTCGCGCGCGCGCTGCTCGCCGCGGAGACGCAGATGCGCGAGGACGCCGTCGTCGACGTCGCCGCCACCGCGCTGCAGGCGGCCAAGACCGCGCGCGACATCAACCTGCGCGCGAGCCCCCGCGACGCGCCTGTGCTGCGGCGCGACAAGGCGCGCCTCGTCAGCGTGCTCACCCGCGCCAAGGACCTGGAGATCCGCGAGGACCGGCGCGTGAACCCCGGCGGAGTCCTCATCGAGACGGAGTCCGGCGTCGTCGACGCGCAACTCGACACCCAGCTCGAGGAGCTCGAGCAGGTGCTCGAGCGCAAGGGCGCGCGTGGTGCGCAGGAGCAGGCGTAGTGGCGCGCGTCATCAAAGCGGGCCAAGGAGGACAGAAGCCCGCGCGCCCCGCGACGCGCATGATCGTCGACGCCGGCGACAAGAAGATCATCGATCGCGCGCTCTATCAGGCGAAGCAGGACGCCGAGCACATCCTGATGCGCGCCGAGCACGAGCGGCAAGCCATCATCGCGGACGGCAAGAAGCAGTCGGCGCGCACCCGCGAGGAGGCCATGGTGCGCGGAGCGTCCGAGGCGTTCGCGGCGGCGGCGGCGGAGGCGCTGGCGGCGTTTCGCGCGCGCGCCGATCGCTACGGCGAGGCCGCCGACGACATCCGCGCCCTCGCGCTGGAGGTGGTGAGGAAGGTGCTCGGCAACGAGCCCGATCTCGGACCCAAGGACGTCGAGCGCATCCTGCAGCGCGGCATGACGCAGTTGCGGGCGCGCCGCCGGCTGCGGCTGCAGGTGGCCAACGGGCGGCTCGGCCAGCTTCACACCGAGCGGCCCAACCTGATGAAGGCGCTGCAAAACGAGCCCGACCTCGTCATCGAGGACGTCGACGACGTCAGCGAGGGGTTCGCGCGCGTCGTCACGGAGATCGGCGGCGCCTTGTGCGCCGAAGAGACCGCCCTCGACGCGCTCAGCGTGAGCGTCAACGTGCACGAGCAGCCACGCTCGCAGCGGGCGAGCACCGGCGAGACCAACGTCAACACCGCGCCCAAGGGCTTGCAGGCGCTGCAGCGGCCATCCACCGACGAGAGCCTCCCCGACGCGGCCGTCGTCGAGGACGAGATCCCCGACGACGGCGACGACACCATGAACATGGCGGCCTCGAGCGAGCGTACCCGCCCGCGGCGCGCGTACACCCGCGGCGACGACGTCGAGGAGATCGAGGCCGAGGAGGACAGCATCGGCGACGAGCCCACCTCCACGCGGCGCGCGGGGCGCGGCGCGGGCGAGCGCGTGCAGATCTCGCCCGGAACACGCGCGGCGACGCGCGTCGTCCCCATCGACGCCCGCAAGGACGCGCGCGCGCTCCCCGCGGGCGACAGCGACGAGACGTTGCGCCACGCGCCGATGATCGTCGACGAGGACGCGAGCAGTGAAGAGGACGAAGACCTCGACCTGTTCACCGACGACGCCGTGAAGACCCCGAGGAAGAAGCGCTGATGGCCGTTCCCCGCCACGTCGCCATCATCATGGACGGCAACGGCCGCTGGGCCGAAGACCGCGGCCTGCCTCGCATCGAGGGGCACCGCGCGGGGGCCAAGACCGTACGTGAGGTGACCACGCATTGCCGCGAACGCGGCGTTCGCTACCTCACCCTCTACGCGTTCTCGTCGGAGAACTGGGGGCGCCCCGAGACGGAGGTCGGCGGCCTGATGCAGCTCCTCCACGAGTACCTGGTGGAGGAGCGCGCCACGCTTTTGAAGAACCAGATCGAGCTGCGCACCATCGGCGCCACCGACAAGCTGCCGCTGTTCGTCCGCACCGTGCTGAAGGCGGCGAAGGAGGCGAGCCGCGGCCTCGGCGGGATGCGCCTGACGTTGGCGTTGTCGTACGGCTCCCGCGACGAGATCGTGCGCGCCGCGCGCGCCCTCGCCGGCGACGTTCGGCGCGGCACGCTCAAGCCCGACGAGATCGACGAAAAGGCCGTCAGCGCGCGGCTCGACACCGCGGACATGCCGGACCCGGACCTCCTCATCCGCACGAGCGGAGAGATGCGCCTGTCGAACTTCCTCCTGTGGCAGCTCGCCTACACCGAGCTGTACGTCACCGACGTCACTTGGCCGGAATTTTCACGCGCGCACGTCGACGAGGCCTTCGCTTCCTTCGGCTCCCGCCAGCGCCGCTTCGGTCTGACCGGCGCGCAGGCGCGGAAGGGCTCTTCGTGAACAACCTCCTGCTCCGCGTCCTCTCGGCGGCCGTGCTGTTGCCGCCCGTGATCGCCGCGTTCATCGCCGGCGGCTGGTGGCTGCGCGGCCTCGTCCTTACGGCCACGGCCATCGGCCTGTTCGAGTACGGCCGCATCGTCGCCCGCGACTCGCTGCGCGACCGCATCGCGTTGCTGATCGTCGGCAGCGGCGCCACCGCGCTCGGCCTCGTCCTCGACAACGCCATCGCCGCGTTGCTCGTGCTTCAGGTGGCCACCATGGCGATCGCCTCCATGGTGGTGCTGGCGCCGGGCGACCTGATCACGGCGTGGAAGCGCCTGTGCGTCCTGGCGTTCGGCGTGTGGTACGTCGGCCTGAGCCTGCTCGCGGTGGCGCGGCTGCGCGACCTCGGCGACGCGTACACCGGCGCCGCCCGCGGCGGGCACATCCTGGTCGCGTTCACCGCCACCTGGGCCAACGACACCTGCGCCTACTTCGCCGGCCGCGCCTTCGGGAAGCACAAGATGTCGGCGAAGGTCTCGCCCAAGAAGACCTGGGAGGGCTTCGCCGGCGGCGCCGTCGGAACGCTCGCGTTCCTCCTCGCGGGGCGGGCGCTGTTCCCGTCGGTGTTCCTCGACATCACGTACCTCGACATGGTCATCGTGGGGCTGCCCGTGAGCTTCCTCGGCCCCATGGGCGACCTCGCCGAGTCCATGCTCAAGCGTGCCTACGACGTCAAAGACTCCGGCAACATCATCCCCGGCCACGGCGGCATCCTCGACCGCGTCGACGCCGTCTTCTTCGTGGCGCCGTGGACCCTCGCGTACTTCATGGCCGTGAAGCCGCTCGTCGACAAGCTCGTCTGACTCGAGCGGCGCCACGCCGCGCCGTGTGAGCCGTCACCGGCGGAAGAGGCGGCGCAGCAGGCTCTGCTTGGCCGCTGTCCCCTGGGGGCCGGTGGGACGAGCGGGTGAGTGGCTCGGGGCGATGGCCATCTGGCTCGCGGTGGCGTCGGTGAGGTCGGCGGGGTCCATGCTGAGCGTGGGCGTGCCGGCGATGAGCGTGAGCTTCCTGGTGGCGCCGGCGTAGCTGCCCTTGACGTCGACGATGCCTTCGGGGTCGATGTGGATGGCGAGCGAGAGGTGCGCCTTGCCCGCAGGCGCGGGCGCGAGGCCGTCGAAGCGCACGGTACCCAGGTAGTCGGCGTTGTTGATCTCGCGCGATTGCCCCTGGAAGAGGTCCACCTCGATGGACGTCTGCCCGTCGTGGAGCGTGGCCACGTCCGTGCGCGCCTCCACCGGCAGCGTGGCGTTGCGCGGCACCACGGGCTCGAAGTGCACCGTGGTCTGCGTGCGGCGGCCGACGCCGATGGGCAACGAGATGACGTCGAGCAGGCGCAGGTCGCCCCCGCTCTGCAGCGAGCGGCCGAGCAGCGCCGCTCCCTGCGCGACCACCTCGTCGGGGTTCACGCCCTTCTTGGGCGGCCGGCCGAATTGCTTCTCGAGCCGCGCCTGGATGGCGGGCATGCGCGTCTGGCCGCCCGCGAGCAGCACCTCGTTGATCTCGTCGTGCTGGAGCCCGGCGTGCGCGAGCACCTCGTCGACGGTGTGGGCGCAGCGCTCGATGAGGTCGTCGGTGAGCTGGTTCAACATCTGTCGGCTGACGTGCAGCACCATGTCCACGGGCTTTCCGCGCCGCGCGGCCACGAACGGCAGCCGCACCTCCGCGTGCTGCAACAGGGACAGGTCGATCTTGGCGAGCTCCGCCGCGTTGAGCACGCGTTGGACGACGACGGCGTCGTCGCGGATGTCGATGCCCTCTTCGGTCTCGAAGCGATCGATGAGGTAGTCGGTGAGGCGGATGTCGAAGTCGACGCCGCCGAGGAAGCCGTCCCCGCCGGTGGCGAGGACCTGGAACGTTCCGCCGCCGATCTCGAGGATGGAGACGTCGAACGTGCCGCCGCCGAGGTCGAACACCAGGATGCGCTGGTCGACGTTGCGGTTCATGCCGTACGCGAGCGCCGCCGCGGTGGGCTCGTTCACCAGGCGCCACACGTCGAGGCCCGCCTCCTTGCCCGCTTTGCGCACGGCCTCGCGCTGCGACAGCGGGTAGTACGCCGGGACCGAGATGACGACGCCGTCGAGCGGACCGCCGCCGCCGAGCTGCGACAGGTGCGCCGCCGAGTAGCGCGCGATCTGCGACAGCAGGATGGAGGAGATTTCGGTGAGCTCGTGGACGCGGCCGCCGGCGTGCACGGCGCAAAAGCCGTCCTTCCCCTCGGTGATCTCGTACGCGAAGCGCTTCTGCAGCGCCTGCACCTGGCGCGAGTGGTAGGGGCGGCCCACGAGGCGCTTGCTGCCGTAGATGGTGTCGGACGGGTTGATGAGGAGCTGCTCTTTCGCCGGCTGCCCGATCAACACGCGCTCACCCGCGAACGCCACCACCGACGGCAACAAGGTGTAGCCGCGCTCCGTGGGGATCACCCGCGGCACGCGCCCGTCGGTCCAGGCGGCGAGCGTGTTGGTGGTCCCGAGGTCGATCCCGACGACCCGAGGCGTTTTCCCGGCGGAGACCATGTACGGCGGACACTACCAGAGCTTGACGTCGACGTTGGGAAAGAACGATCGTCGACACAACGGTGACTGACCCACCCCCTCCCCCGTCGTCGAGCCCGCCCGCGCCGGCGCCATCGTCGTCGCCCGCGCCGAACGCAACCGAGCGCAAGTCGACGGCGCGGCGGATGCGCGACGTGTTCGTCTCGGCGATGCAGGCGGTGGGCGAGCCGGCGGTGAAATTCCTCGAGGAGACGGGAAAGCTCGGCGCGTTCTGTTTGCAGGTGGCCTTCTGGCTCCCGCGCCGCCCGTTCCGCTGGTCGCAACTGTTCCGGCACATGCGCGACATCGGCTTCGGCTCGCTGTTCATCGTGGTGCTCACCGGGTTCTTCACCGGGCTGGTCTTCGGTTTTCAAACGTTGCAGGGCTTCCGCCGCTTCGGCGCCGAAGCGCTGGTCGGACCCGCAACGCTCCTCACGCTTGCGCGCGAGCTGGGCGCGGTGCTCACGGGCTTGATGGTCGCCGGCCGCTCGGGCTCGGGCATGGCCACCGAGCTCGGCACCATGCGCGTGACGGAGCAGATCGACGCGCTGTCGACGCTGGCGGTGGAGCCGGTTCAATACCTGGTCGTGCCGCGCACCATCGCGGCCACCATGATGATGCCCCTGCTCACGGCGATCTTCGCCGCCACGGGCTTTTTGGGCTGCTACCTGATCGGCGTCGTGCGCGAGGGCGTGGATCCCGGCGTGTTCTTCCACGAGACGTGGCAGTCGCTCGACCCCGACGACTTCTACGAAGGCTGGATCAAGGCCGCCTTCTTCGGTCTGCAGATAGCGCTCATCTCCTGTTACCAGGGGTTCCACGCCGCCGGCGGCGCCCGCGGCGTCGGCGAGGCGGCGACGCGCGCCGTGGTGTTGTCGTCGGTGAGCATCCTCGTCGGCACCTACCTGCTGGCCGAGGTGCTGCAGCCGCTCATCCACAGCTACATCTACTTCACCGCATTGCCGTAGCCGCGCGCGCGATGACCACCACGCAAGTCGCTCCCGTCGCCACCACCGCTCGCACCGGCGAGGCGCCCGACTACGCCCTCCGTGTCGTCGACATCCACAAGACGTTCGGCACGCGCGAGGTGCTCAAGGGCGTGTCCGTCGACGTTCCCCGCGGCAGCATCCTCGTCATCCTCGGCGGCTCCGGCATGGGCAAGAGCGTGCTGATGAAGCACATGATCGGCTTGCTCAAGCCGGACAGCGGGGAGGTGATCGTCGACGGCCAGGACATCACCCGGCTGAAGCCGCTCGAGCTCAAGAAGGTCCGCGGCAAGTTCGGCATGGTCTTTCAAAACGGCGCGCTGTTCGACTCGATGAGCAACTGGGACAACGTCGCCTTCCCCTTGCGAGAGCACCGAAAGGACCTCAAGGGCGAGGCGCTCATAAAGCGCGTCCGCGAGCTGTTCGAGCTGTTCTCGCTCTCGGTGGAGGCCCTGGGCGACCGCTCCCCTTCGGAGATCTCCGGCGGCCAGCGCAAGCGCGTGGCCCTGGCGCGCGCCGTGGCGCTCGAGCCACAGATCGTCTTGTACGACGAGCCCACCACCGGCCTCGACCCCATCACCACCGACCAGGTCGACGAGATGATCCTCGAGGCCAAGCAGAAGCTCGGCGTCACGAGCATCGTGATCAGCCACGACATCGCCTCGGCTTTCCACATCGCCGACCACATCATCTTCGTCTACGAAGGGCAGATCGTCGTCCGCGGCCTGAAACCCGATATGCTCGCTTGCGAGCACCCTTTCGTGCGTCAGTTTTTCGCCACCTGGCGGGAGAAGAACGTGTGAGCGACACGGGGAACGCGTTCCGGGCAGGCCTCGTCATCGTCGCCGGGACGATCATCGCGATCGCGTTCTTCTTCGCGTCAAAGAAGAGCTCGCTCGACGAGCAGAACTCCACGGCGCTCTACGCGCTGATGACCGACGTTTCGGGTGTGAACGCCAAGAGCCTCATCACCGTGGCCGGCCTGCAGGTGGGGGAGATCAAGAACATCACGCTGGTGGGCGTCTCCATCGGCGACCTCGTGCCGGACTTCGAGGTGCGGGCGCTCGACGCCATGGGGTACGCGCTGCCCACCAAGGACATGCACATCCCGATCAACGAGGACTTCGACGGCCTCATCCAGACCTTGATGCAGCAGGGCAAGCTGCCGACGCGCGCGCAGGTCGAGAAGAAAGGCATCCCCGAGGAGGAGGTGCGGCAGAAGCTCGACGCGCTGAAGAGCGACACGATCAAGGTCGCCCGCGTGGACTTCCGCGTCGGCGGCAACGTCAAGGTGCCCACCGACACCTGGATGAAGAAGGAGAGCCTCGGCGTGCTCGGTGCCAAGGCGCTCTTCCTCGAGCTCGGTGCGTCCACCGACGTCCTCAAGGACGGCGATCGGCTGGTGAACGTGCGCTCCATGACGGGCACCGACGCCCTGCTCGCGCAGGCACAGGGCATCGTCAGCGACGTCCGCGGCATCACCGAGAAGCTCGACCGCGACATCGGCGGCATCACGCGCGACATCAAGGGCATCACCGGCGAGCTCAACCGCTTCGTCAACGGCGACGGCAAGACCATGCCGCTCGACCAGTTGTACAAGCTCGTGATGGGCGACCTGCGCAAGCTCTCGCACACCGTCGGCGACGCCGTCGCCAGCGCCAACAAGCTCATGAAGGACAACGACGAGCAGTTCTCGTCGCTCGTGAAGAACGTGAACCGCATCACCGCCGACATCGCCGACCTCACGGCCAAGGGCGAGCCCGGCGAGGCGGGCCCCGACGGCGGCCCGGCGAGCGAGGGCGACATCCGCGCCACCATGGCGTCGGTCCGCAAGGTCGCCGACGACCTGAGCGTGGTCACCGGCCAGCTCAAGGACATCCTCGGCGAGAACCAGGGCGACGTGGGCGAAGAGGTGAAGTCGCTCAAGTCCACCATCACCGAGCTCAACCGCACGCTGACGTCGCTGTCGGAGGTGGCCGGGCGCGTCGAGCGCGGCGAGGGCACCGTCGGCCGCCTCCTCACCGATGAGAAGATCGCGGACAAGGTGGAGTCCGCGGTGTCGGGGGCGGCGGACTACGTGTCGTCTTTGACGTCCATCGAGGCCCACATCGACCTGGGCACCGCATACAACTTCGCCCGCGGGGCCAACACCACCACCGTGGGCCTGCGGCTGCAGCCCAAGCCCGACAAGTACTACTTGATCGAGGTCGTCGACGACGGCGGCCGCCTCGAGCGCTTCACGGAGCACGACGAAAACGGCAACTTCCTGCGAGAGTCCATCCGCGAGGAGGACAACTCGCTGCGCTTCACGGCCATGTTCGCCAAGCGCTTCTTCGACTTCCTCGTCTTGCGCGTCGGCCTCATCGAGACCACCGGCGGCGTCGGCGCCGACCTCTTCTTCTTCGACGACCGCATCCAGCTCCGCACCGACCTCTTCGACTTCCGCGGCCCGCGCGACTCGCTCGCCGAGGACGCCCTGACCGGTGGGAGCTTCCCGTCCTTCTACCTGCCGCGCCTGCGCACGCAGGTGAAGGCGCAGCCCATCCCGCACCTCTACCTGGCGGCCGGCCTCGACGACGTCTTGAACGGCTGGACACAAAACGGCCTGCACCTCTACACCAACCCGCTCAACGGCGGCGACGGCTACGGCCTCGACTACTTCCTCGGCGTCGGCATCACCTTCAAGGACGACGACCTGAGGAGCATCCTCCCCTTCATCCCCGGCGGCTGACTGGTCCGTTTCGGGGCAGGGCGCTCCGCCTTGGCGCGGGGGCGGCTCCGTCGTCGGCGTCGCTGCGCGGCGCGGGGGCGGGCACGCGAGGTGCTCTCCGAGCGGCCACGGAGGTCATCATGGAAGAACGCCGCCCGCGGGAGCGCGAGCTCGTGCTCGCGCCCAATGAGTACGCCTACATCCTGGACACGACCAAGGGCCACATCAACTGCTACGTCGGCCCCAACAAGACGAGCCTCGCGCAGACCGATCAGCCCGTCCTCTTCAACGCGGACACCAAGCGCTTCGAGCCTGCGCCCGAGATCGACCTCGCGGTGCAGCTCTTCGCGACGGCGCCGGCCGGCTTCTACATGGTGCTGAAGAACCCCGCGAAGGACGGCGCGCACCCGAAGCCCGGGCTCGCGTCGGGCTCCGTCGACCTCGACGTCGGCCGCAAGGTGGTGCTGCACGGGCCGCAGAGCTTCGCGTTGTGGCCGGGGCAGATGGCGAGGATCGTCACCGGTCACCGGCTGCGCACCAACCAGTACCTGGTGATCCACATCTACGACGCCGCCCTCGCCAACGCCGACAAGGCCGCCGTCCTCGGCGCCGTCGCCGCCCCCGCCGACGCCGCCTTCAGCCCCGGCGAGAAGCGCATCATCAAGGGCAGCGACGTCATGTGGTACCTGCCGCCGAACGGCGTCGAGGTGATCCCCGACGCGCGCGGCTCGTACGTGCGCGACGCCGTCACGCTCCAGCGCCTCGAGTACTGCGTGCTCGTCGGCGAGGACGGCAAGAAGAAGACGGTGCGCGGCGAGGCGGTCGTGTTCCCGTCGCCGGAGCAGCGCTTCTTCGAGGAGAACGGCAACCGGAAGTTCCGCGCCATCGAGCTGTCGGAGGTGACGGGCCTGCACGTGAAGGTCATCGCGCCCTACGTCGACGACGACGGCACCGCGCGCGTGGAGGGCGAGGAGCTGTTCATCACCGGCAAGAACAAGATCTACTTCCCGCGCGAGGAGCACGCGGTGGTGCGCACGGGGGCCGGCGACGTCCACCACGCCGTCGCCATCCCCGCGGGCGAGGGCCGTTACGTGCTGAACCGCCTGAGCGGCGAGATCGGCCTGAAGCCCGGCCCCGTGATGTTCCTGCCAGATCCGCGCCGCGAGGTGATCACACGCCGCGTGCTCGGCGACGGCGAGTGCGCGCTCCTGTTCCCCGGCAACGAAGAGGCCCTCGCGCAAAACCGTTCGTTGAAGCGGGGCGGCGCGCCGGCACCCGTGCTTCCTTTGAAGAAGGAGGCGCCCGCGCCGGCGCCGGTGAAGGCGGCGGCGCGCGAGGGGCTCGATGCATTCGCCCGCAGCTTCACGCCGCCGCGCACCATCACGCTCGACACCAAGTACGACGGCGCCGTCTCCATCGACGTCTGGTCCGGTTACGCCGTGCAGATCGTCGACAAGACCCTCGGCCGCCGCGTGGTGCGCGGCCCGGCGACGGTGCTGCTCGAGTGGGACGAGACGTTGGAGGCGCTGGCCCTGTCGACGGGGACGCCGAAGTCGACGGCGAAGACCCTGCGCACGGCGTTCCTCAAGATCGCGGGCAACCAGGTCAGCGACCTCGTGGAGGTCACGTCGAGCGATCTGGTGAAGGCCTCGGTGTCGGTGAAGTACCGCGTGTCCTTCGAAGGCGACGACGCGCGTTGGTTCGCGGTCGACAACTACGTGAAGCTCCTGTGCGACCACGCGAGCTCGCTCATCAAAGCCGTCGCGCGCGGGACGCCCATCCGCCGGCTGCGCGCGGAGCTCGCAGGCGTGGTGCGTGACACGGTGCTCGGCAAGAAGGCCGACGGTCCTCGGCCCGGCCTCGCCTTCGCCGAAAACGGTATGCGCGTGACCGACGTCGAGGTGCTCGAGCTCGACGTCATCGACGACGCCGTCAACGATCTCCTCGACGAGGCGCAGCTCGCGGCCATCAAGAGCGCCGTCGACGTCGCCGAGAAGGAAGCCGCGCTCGCGGACCGCCGGCGCATCGGGGAGATCGAGCGACAGTTGCTGCGCGCCGAGCACGAGACGCGGACGCTCAAGGCCGAGCTCGACGCCGAGCGCGAAGAACGCGCGGCGCTGCTCGAGGAGCAGCGGCTGGCGGCGCGGGCGCTGCTCGCGCAGCACAAGCGCGAAGCGGACCTGAAGGACGCCGAGCTCGACGGGCAGGTGCGGACGAAGATGCTCGAGGTGCGCGCGCTCGAGTCCGCCGCCGACGTCGACGAGCGCACGCGCAAGCAGGCGCTCGACCTGGCGCTTCTGCGCGAGCAAGTGGAGGCCGCCGTGCGGCAGGCGTCGGCGTTTTCGCCCGAGCTCATCGCGGCGGTCACGCGGCTCGGCGACGCGCAGCTCCTGTCGTCGCTGTCGGCGAACTTCGGTGAGCTCGCGGCGGTGGAGGGCCGGGGGCTCCTGGAGACGGCGCGGAAGTTCCTCGACTTCGTGCCGCAGACGTCGCTGCCGATGCTGAAGCCGACGAAGCTCGCGGGCCGCGAAGGCGACGCCGAGTAGGGCCGGGCTGCGCGTGGTCGCCGCCCCCGAAGCCCTCGCGCCACAGGGCCGGTCGCCCTCCGCCGGCATCGCGGGCACGCTCCCGGTTGTCGACGGGCCCCGGCGGCCGCGCTTCGATCACGGCGCCCCGGTCGCTGATCAAAGCGCGGCCGCTCCCTCCGGTCGCTGATCAAGCGCGGCCGCTCCCTCCGGTCGCTGATCAAGCGCGGCCGCTCCCTCCGGTCGCTGATCTCCCGTCGGGCTCGAGGGCGGCACGCTATCCTTCTGGGGAATGCGCCCGCGCCGCCGCGTCCTCGTCGCCCTCGCCGTCGCGCTCGCCGTGCACGCGGTGGCGGCGCTCGTCGTCACGCGCTCGGCCGTTCGGCCCCTGCCGGCGCGCCCGCCCCCGTCTCGGGTCTCCGTCGCCCTGCTGTCGCCGCCACCGCTGTCGCCCGCGCCGCCGCCGCCTACGATGCCGGCGCCGCCCCCGACGATGCCGGCGTCGCCCCCGAAGCCGGCGCCCCCGACGAAGCCGGCGCCCCCGACGAAGCCGGCGCCGCCGCCCACGACGCAGGCGCCCCCCACGAAGCCGGCGCCGCCGACGGAAGCGCCGCCCCCCATGGAGTCGGCACGAGCGGGGGCCGGGCCGCGCGCGCCGAGGTCCTTGCTCGAGCGCGTGCTCGGGGCGGCGGGCGGGCCGCAGCCGAGCCTCGACACGCTCGACCCGTCACGCGCGACGGCGGGCCGCGACGAGAGCGACGCCGCGCGCGCCAGGAGGTTCATCGATCGGATCGCGCGCGTCGACGCGCCACCCGTCAACACCGGGCCCGCGCACGTGCAGCTCGTGCCCACGGGTGACGGCGGCTTCAGCTACACCACCGGCGGCTTCGTCGCCCTCATCCGCGTCGACGGCAGCGTCACCTTCCGCGACAAGGGCGATCGAGCGGGCCTCGGCAACGGCGATGCCCTCGCGCCCTACCGCGCCGCCGTCCCCGCCCCGCGCCCCGACGGCAGCGTCGCGCGGGGCCCGCAGGCGGCCTCGCTCGGCTCGGGCAGCTTCGACCCCACGGCGGCCCTGCTGCGCGCCCAAGGCCAGGACCCCTACGAGGCCGAGAAGTCCTGCTTCCTCGACGACACGCTCGCGCTGCGCGCGGATCTCCGCGACAAGCACGAGGCCGTTCAGCTCGCGACGCTGCGCCGCGATCTCGAGCGCGCCTGGTTCGACGACGATCGACCGGCGGCGCAGCGGCGCGCGGCGCTGTTCTCCATGTGGGACGAGTGCCGCGAGGACGGCATCGGGGCGCGCGCGCGCGAGCTCGTCGAGAGCTTCGTTCGCCAGCACCTGCCCAAGGGCAGCGCCGACGCCTTCACCGAGCAGGAGCTCGTCGCGCTCAACGCCCGCCGCACCTCGAAGGCCGCGTTTCGTCCCTACGGTTGAGCGGATTCGCGGCGCTCAGCGGCGCTTCTTGGGCCGGAGCCGGACCCCGAGCACCTGATCGGTCGCCTCCTCGATGCCGTCGGCGTCGTCGACGTCGAAGGGCATCGTCGCCTCGGTGCCGTGGCCGATGACGCGCAGCGTCCGCTCCTCATCCTCTTCGAGGGCGGGCGGGTGCATCTCGAGGGCGTGGATCTCGTCCGTGGTGAGCGGCTCGGCAGCGAGAGGATCCATCGCGGCGGTCTCCTCGAGCGTCGTCGTGTCGTCACCGTCGTCCTCGAAGGACAGCGCGGCGGGGGGAACAGGATGCGGTTTGCGCCGTTTCGTCGTCGTCATTTGCGAAATGACACAGCAAAGTCTGCGCCAAGGCAGCCGTGCGGTTGGAACGCGATCGAGGGAGCAGGGCATGGGGCGGAAGCGCACGGGGTCGTGCTTTTGCGCCCAAGGCGCGCGGCCGATTTTTTGGAGCGAGGTGCCGGCGGGTGCACTCTGGAGGCGGTTGGAGACACCATGACACTCCTTGCACCCGCCGCCCTCTTCGCCGCCTCGCTCACCGCCTTCGCCGCGCCGGCCCAGCCTGCGCCGCGGGCCCACCCACCGCCGGCGGTCGCGGCGCTGTTCGCCCCGGTGTCCCCGGTCTTCGAGACGGGGCTGTCGGCGCCCGACGTCGGGCCGCTCGTCCAGGGCGTGATCGCCGAGGGCGTGCACACGCTGGTCTTCGCCGGCTGCTTTCTGGCCCTGGACGACGGCCAGACCTGCGTGGAGATCGCGGGCCACGCGCGCGACGACATCGCGCGCAGGTGACCGTCAGCGCGCGAGCGCCGCCACCATCGCCACCGCCACGGCGGCGAGCGCGACGCCCGCGCGTACGGCGGCGTTTCGGTGCGAAGGCGCGAGCGCGACGGCGGCGAAGGTGACCGCCGCGGCGACGGCGGCCACCTGCGGCGGGCCCCGGGAGGCGAGCGCGCCCGCCTCAAGGAAGCGCGCCGCGGCGAACAACGCGCCCAAAAACGCGAGCGGCGCGGCCACGACCACGAGCACGAAGCGCGGCAGCAGCGCGTGGATCATGCCGCCGCTCAGGGCGCGGAGCCGCTGATCATGACGGCCACCTGCTTTTTGTCCTTGGTCTCTGTGATGTGGACGGCGGCGCCGCTGTTGTCCCCCAGCTTCCCGGTCAGACCGATCACGTGCCCGCCGTTTGCGGTCACCTCCGTCTTGGCGACGGTGTAGCCGGCCTTCTTCAAGGCCGGCTCATAGAACGCGGCGACCTCCTCGGCGGTCTTCCCGTCGACCATGCCCATGAGCATGAAGCCGCGCTTGCCCTTCGGATCCGTGCCCATGGCGCTGTTGATGATCTTCATCCCCGAGAACACCGGCAGCGGAAAACCGGCGGGCACCGTGCTGCCCGTGCCGTAGTTGGCGGTGGCGTGGGTGCCGTCGGCGTTGTGGGTGTCGACCTTCATGCCGTTTTTGGAGAAGTCGATGTTGGCGGTGCCCTTGTCGGTCTTCACCGTCATCTTGCCGTTGTCGCCGATGTTGACCTGGCCGCCCGAGGCCTTCTCGAGCGCCAGCTCGCCGGCCGACTTGATGCAGGAGCCGCAGCCGGTGGCAACGACGAGAGCGGACAGGGACAGGCCGAGGAGCAAGCGCACGAGGACCTCCGTGCGCGCACCCTATCGCGTCTCGCCTCGGGCCGTCTGCGCCTGCACGCGCTCGGCGCGGGCGCGCCGTCCCTTCACGCGGTTCAGCTCGTCGGGCGCCGCCTTCTTGGTGGCCGGCCGCGTCCGCCCCATGTCGTGGCCGTCGCGCTCGAAGATCTGTCGGAGGAAGCGTCCGGTGTGGCTGGTCTTGTGGCGCGCGATGTCCTCGGGCGTCCCCTGCACGACGATGGTGCCGCCGAGGTTTCCGCCCTCGGGCCCCATGTCCACGATCCAGTCGGCGGTCTTGATGACGTCGAGGTTGTGCTCGATGACCAGCACGCTGTTTCCCTGATCGGCGAAGCGGTGGAGCACCGTGAGCAGGTGCGCGACGTCGTCGAAGTGCAGGCCCGTGGTGGGCTCGTCGAGGATGTAGAGCGTCTGCCCCGTGGCGCGCCGGCCGAGCTCCTTGCTGAGCTTGATGCGCTGGGCCTCGCCGCCCGACAGCGTGGTCGCCGACTGCCCGAGCTTGATGTAGCCGAGCCCCACGTCCTGCAGCGTCTGGAGCTTGCGCGCGATGGACGGCACCGCCGAGAAGAACTGCCGGCCCTCGGCCACGCTCATGCTCAACACCTCGGCGATGGACTTCTGCCGGTACAGCACCGCCAGCGTCTCCGGGTTGTAGCGGGCGCCGCGGCACACCTCACAGGTGACGTAGACGTCGGGCAGGAAGTTCATCTCGATCTTGTTGACGCCGTCGCCCTCGCACGCCTCGCAGCGGCCGCCGGGGACGTTGAAGGAGAAGCGCCCGGCCTTGTAGCCGCGCACCTGCGCGTCCTGCGTGGAGGCGAAGAGGTTCCTGATGTCGTCGAAGACGCCGGTGTACGTGGCCGGGTTCGAGCGCGGCGTCCTGCCGATGGGCGTCTGATCGATGTCGACGACCTTGTCGACGTGGTCGAGCCCGACGATCTTGTCGAAGGCCAGCGGCCGGTCGCGTGTCTCGTAGAGCGCCTGCGAGAGCGCGCGGTAGAGCGTGTCGAGCACCAGCGTGGACTTGCCCGAGCCCGACACGCCGGTGACGCACACGAGCTTTCCGAGGGGGACGTCCAGGTCGACCCTGCGGAGGTTGTTGCCGCGACAGTTCTTGAGCACGAGGTGCTCGCCGTTTCCCGCGCGGCGCTCGGGCGGGATCTCGATGCGCTTCTTGCGCGCGAGGTACTGGCCGGTGAGCGACCTGGGGTTCTTGATGATCTCGTCGGGCGAGCCCTGCGCCACCACCTCGCCGCCCTCGTGCCCCGCGCCCGGGCCCATGTCGACGACGTGGTCGGCGGCGAGGATGGTGTCCTCGTCATGCTCCACCACCAGCACCGTGTTCCCGAGATCGCGCAGGTGCTTGAGGGTGGCGAGCAGCTTCTCGTTGTCGCGCTGGTGAAGCCCGATGCTCGGCTCGTCGAGCACGTACAGGACGCCCACGAGGGCGGAGCCGATCTGCGACGCCAGGCGGATGCGCTGCGCCTCTCCGCCGGAGAGCGTGCCCGCCGCTCGGTCGAGCGTGAGGTACTGCAGGCCGACGGCGATGAGGAAGTCGAGGCGCGCGAGGATCTCCTTGAGCACGGCCTGGGCGATCTTGGCGTCGCGCGCGTCGAGGTCGAGCCCCGCGAGGAACTCCTTGGCTTCGACGATGCTCTTGCCGACGATGTCGTTGAGCGACACGCCGCCGACGCGGACGAAGCGCGCCTCCTTGCGCAGGCGCGCGCCGCCGCAGTCGTTGCACGGCGTCTTGGCCGTGAAGCGCTCGAGCTCCCAGCGCACGCCGTCGCTCTGCGTCTCCTTGTAGCGGCGCTCGAGGTTGGGGATGACCCCCTCGTACTGCTTCTTGAAGGAGTACTCGTTGCCCGAGGACTCCGACTCCATCTTGAAGTGCACCTCCTTGGAGCTGCCGTGCAGGATGATCTTCTGCGCGGCCTTGGGCAGGTCCTTCCACGGCGTCTTGAGCTTGAACTTCATCTCGCGCCCGAGCGACGCGAGCATCTGCAGGTAGTAGCTCATCCACGGGCCCGCCCACGGCTTGATGGCGCCGTCGTCGAGGGAGAGCGTCTTGTCAGGGACGACGAGCGCCTCGTCGAACTTCTGGATCTCGCCGAGGCCCGAGCACGACGGGCACGCGCCCTGCGGCGCGTTGAACGAGAACATGCGCGGCTCGAGCTCCGGATACGAGATGCCGCAGTCGGCGCAGGCGAAGTTGGTGGACTCGAGCGACTCCTTGTCGCCGCCCTTGGCGGCGTGGTGGATGAGGATGACGAGCCCCTTGGCCTTCTTCACCGCGAGCTCGACGGCGTCTGCGATGCGGGGGCGCGCGTCGTCCTTGACCACGACGCGGTCGACGACGACGTCGATGGAGTGCTTCTTCTGCTTGTCGAGGCCGGCGCCGCCACCCGAGAACGTGGCGTCGATGTCGTCGAGCATGACGACGTTGCCGTCGATGCGAACGCGGGCGAACCCCTCCTTGCGCAGCTCGTTCAGCTCCTTTTTGTACTCGCCCTTGCGCGCGCGCACGATGGGCGAGAGCACCGAGACCTTGGCGCCCTCACCGAGCGCCATGACGTCGTCGACGATCTGCGTGGTGGAGCGCGAGACGATGGGCTTTTCGCAGTTGTAGCAGAAGACCTTTCCGATCCTGGCGTAGAGCAGGCGCAGGTAGTCGTAGACCTCGGTGACGGTGGCCACCGTCGAGCGCGGGTTCTTGGACGTGGTCTTCTGCTCGATGGAGATGGCGGGCGAGAGCCCCTCGATGAGATCGACGTCGGGCTTGTCCTGCATCTGCAGGAACTGCCGCGCGTACGAGCTCAGGCTCTCCACGTAGCGGCGCTGTCCCTCGGCGTAGATGGTGTCGAACGCGAGCGAGCTCTTGCCGGACCCGGACAGGCCCGTGAGCACCACGAGCTCGTTGCGCGGCAGGGTGACGTCGAGGTTCTTGAGGTTGTGGACGCGGGCGCCCTTGACGCGGATGTGGTGCAGCTCGCTCATGGGATCTGCGGTTTAACGACTCCAGGCGGCGATACGCAACACGTGTTCAGGTACAAGGCGCACGAAAGATCTCCGATCAAGCGCGGCCGCTCCGTCCGGTCGCCGATCGCGCGCGCGGACGCGCCCCCAGCGGCTCACAGGCCGATGCGGTAGCCGACGGAGACGCCGGCGCCGAACGGGACGCCGACGCGGGCGGCGGCGATGCCGCTGCCGACGTAGCCGGCGGAGCCGGCCTCGAGGGCGGCCTCGACCCAGCCGGGGCCCGCGTGCCAGGCCGCCCCGACCACGGCCTGGGCGCCCACGGCTACCTCGAGGGTGTGCTTGCCGCCGTCGACGAGGTCGGAGAGCACCGGGCCCGCGTCGAGCCCGACGACGAACTGCGCGTCGGGCGACATGGCCGGCCGCCACAGGACCTCGGCGAACAACGGCACCGCGCGGTGGTCCTCGACGGGCTTGAGCACCGACTGCAGGAGCGCGAGCTTGCCGCCGGCGTAGAGCGGCCCGATCACCTGGGTGACCAGCGAGACCTCGGGGCCGACGGCGACGATGGAGCTGTAGTTGGACTCCACGGCGAGGGAGCCGCCGAGGATGAGCCCGGCGTGCGGCGCGGGCGCGAGCGGCACCGTCACCTCGGCGACGTCGTCGCCCGCCTGCGCGCGCACGTGCGCCGTGGTGGCGGTCTCGGTGCGCGCGGGCGTAAAGCGCACGCGCACCACGCCGTGCTTCACCGTGGGCCTGCCCACCGTGCCCTCCGCGGGGTCCGCCTGCACGGCGACGTTGTTCACCGAGGGATCGCGTATGCGGACGACGAGGTCGATGCCGCTTGTGCCGTCGGCGACGACAAAGTCGACCGGGTCGAACTTGATCGGCGGCGGCCCGCCCTGGAGCTTCACGCGCGCCTCGCCGAGCACCACGCCGCTCGGCAGGTGCACGCTCAGCACCGCGCGCTTCTTGTGCGTGCCCGCGGGGACGATCCACGTGATGCGCCGCGTGCCGTCCTCGTCGCTGTCGAACCTCTCGATGCGCCCGAAGTCGACGACGGCGCCGGCGGCTTGGGGCGGCACCGGGTGCCCTCCTGCGTCGAGGAGCCTGGCCGTGGCCGTGATGGTGCGATCGGGGTCGTGGTCGTCGATCATCTCGCGCGACAGCGTGATCTCGGCCTTGGCGGGTGGCCCCGTCACCAGCGGCACCTCGAGGTGGGAGACCGAGTCCGGCGCGCCCACGAGCGTCACCGTCGCCGAGACCGAGCCGCTCCTGGTCCGGCCGGGCTGCAGCACCAGGAGGCGCATCCCCGGCGCGATGTCGTCCTCCACCTTCACCCCGCCGGTGCTCACGGCCACCTTGAGCGGCGCGTGCTCCTGCGGCGCGCCTCTCTCGTCGACGGTGACGGCGAGCACGCGCGCGACGCCGTTGCCGTCGGCGGTGGCCACCTCGTCGAGCGCGATGGCGGCCACCCGGGGAAACGGCGGGACACCGAGGTCGATCTTCTTTTCCGCCTGGTTGCCGGCCTCGTCGAGCGCGTGGGTCACGGCGGTCTTCACGCCGGGGCCGAGCACCAGGGGCACCGACGCGCTGCCGTCCTTGTCGGCCTTCACCGGTCCGAAGCTCTTGCCGCCGGCGACGACGGTGACGACGCTGCCGGGCTTCGTGTGCACGACGGTGGCGCCCTTGCCGTAGAGGGGAAGCGGGAGGAACCCGACGGCGTCCTCGTCGGCGGCGTCGACGGCGGCGACGATCACCGCCACCTGCGGCGGCCCCTCCGCCGGCGGCACGTACGACACCTTCCACGTGCCCGGGCCCGTGCGCTCGACCGCGCCGAGCGTGCCCACCGACGCCACCAGCCGGGGCGGCGCGACGTCGAGGGGCGCGCCGTCCTTCTTGCGCGCGATCACCGTGATCTCGGTGCCTGCGGTGTCGCCGAGCACCACGCGCTCGGTCACGCCGAGCGACACCGCCTGGGGATCGACGACGCGCGGGCCGGCCGCGGCCGGCGCGGCGGCGGCGAGGGCGGCGGCGAGGACGGCGGCAACGACGGGGCCGCGCTGGGTCAGTCGGGCTTGGGCTTGGGCTTCTGTGTGCCCCATTGGGTCTCTGCCTCGATGCCGGGCTTCTTGCGGTCCAGGATGATGGTGGGGAGGGTCTTCGATTTGGTCCGGCCGGAGGCGTCGGTGACGTCGACGGCGACGGTGTTGGCGCCGTCCTTGAGCGGCACCTTCACGCGGAACCGGCCCTTGTCGTCGACGCGCGCGGGGGTGCCCGCAGCGGATACCACGCTGCCGGGATCGGTGGTGCCCGTCACCGTCACCGAGGTCTCGCGCGTGCGGGTGGAGCCGAGGTTCCCGATCTTCAAGAACAAGCTCGACGGGATGGCGCGCGGCGCCGACGGCGTCCCGCCCGCCACCGCCGCCGACGTCTGGCCGGCGGCGACGTCGACGCTCTGGCCTCCGGCGCTGAGCTTGACCGAGCCGGTGCTGGTGGCGACGGCGAGCTGTCCCCTGCCGTCGGTGACCACGCCGAACTCGCCGCCCTTGCTCTCCGCCTCGGCGTCGGTGCCGCGGGCGGCGACGCGCAGGGTGCGCTTGCCGTCTTCGTCGACGCTGGCGGTGACGTGGCCTTCCTCGAGGCGGATCTTCGAGGTGCTCTCGGTGAGCTCGCGGATGCTGAACTCCGACCGCGGGCTCAAGCGCACCTCGACGCCGTTGCCCATGCGCAGGGTGGCCTCGGCGTTCCTGCCCGCGCGCACGGAGTCGTCCGTGTTGAGGCGCTGGCCGACGCTGGCGCCGCTCCACGGCCCGCGCTCGCCGGTGCGGGCCTCGACGCGGCCGCGCGCGGCGACGATCTCGGCGCGCTCGTCGACGACGCCGGCGTCGGCGCCTTCGCCTTGCGGGGGGACCACGTCGACGGGCGGCGCGACGAGCGTCCCGGCGTCATGGACGGCGGCGATGGGATTGGGGCCCGGGCCCGCGCCGACCGCGCGGCGGTAGACGAAGAACGCGCCGACGAGGACGGCCACGGCGAGCACGGCGGCGAGCGCGACGGAGCGTCCCATCACAACAGCCCCGGATCGCACAGGGCGCCGCCGCCGGCGCCGATGAGCGTGACGAGGTCCGAGAACGACGCGCCCGGGTCCACGAGGACGAGCGACGCGCCGAGCCGCCGGCGCGAAAACGCCTGCAGATCCTCGACGCGCCCCGCCGCCACGGCGACGCGCCCCTGGCCGGGGAGGTTGCCGACGTCCTGCACGCCGACGCCGGCTTCGGTGAGGCGCGCGCGCACCTTGGCGGCCACCGACGCGTCGTCGACGAGGACGGCGGCGGCGAGGCCGCGGGGGACGGCGGTGGGCAGACCCGAGAGGACCTGCGCGAGCTGGCGCGCCTCGGGGCAGCCCGCGCGGCGCAGCGTGAGGTCGGCGTCGAGGATCCCCTGGATCTGGTCCATCGCGTGGGAGAGCGAACGGAACGGCTTCACGAGGTAGCCGTCGCCGTCGGCGGCGAGCACCGCGAGCGCGCTGTCCCGGCTCGGGTAGCCGGTGACGAGGACGAAGCCGATGGGCCTGCGCGCGCGGCGCTCGAGCTCCCGCACCTGCTCCATGAGGTCGAGGCCGCTCATGGCGGGGAGGTTCTTGTCCGACAGCACGAGGTCGATGTCCGGGCGCGCGGCGTCGTTGAGCCGCTCGAGCGCCTGCTCGGCCGTGCCCACGCTCTCGACGTGATGGCCGGCGTCCGAAAGGACGGACCCGAGGATCCGTTGGAGCGTCGGCTCGTCCTCGACGAGGAGGATGTTCTTGGACACCTTCACGAGCGCAGGTTAGCGCATCCCGCGCCAAACCCTGCGACCTCTGACGCCTCCATGGGCGCCGGGATGTGCGGATGTGCGCCCCGCTCGCTCGACCGCTCCGCGGATGTCTCGCAGTTTTTTTGCTCGGCAGATCGCGATACGAATTGCAGACCACTCGGGCCAACGGGGCCGGGCGAGAAGAAAGAAAAGGGTCGATTCGTGGGAAACCGCCTCTACGTCGGAAACCTTCCATACTCCACCACAGACGATTCACTCCGCGCAGCTTTTGCTCCACACGGCGACGTCGTGTCGGCGAGCGTCGTGATGGATCGGGCCACGGGCCGGTCGCGCGGCTTCGGGTTCGTCGAGATGGCGTCGAGCGAGGCGGCTGAAAAAGCCACCCAGGCCATGAACGGGGCCTTGCTCGACGGCCGCCCTCTCACGGTCAACGAGGCGCGCGAGCGTGCGCCGCGCGGACCCGGCGGACCCCGGGGCGGCTTCGGCGGCGACCGCGGCGGTGACCGCGGCGGCTTCGGCGGCGACCGCGGCGGCTGGGATCGCGGCGGCTTCGCCGGCGACGGCGGCGGCGCCGGTGGAGGGCGCGCCGATCGCCGGCGCGATCGCGACCGCTCGGATCGCGACGACGGCGGCCGCGGCGGCCGCGGTCGCTGGTAACAGCGCGGACGCCGATCAGAACGAGCCGAAGCTGGGACCCGCGTCCTTGTACGTCTCGACGTGCCCGAAGTTGCGCGGGTCCTCGACCAGCGTGAGATCGCCGTCGGCGTTGCGCAGGGCGCGGGTCTTGGCGTGCTCGCCGCGAACGGTGAACCACAGCTCGAGGGTGCCCGGCGACGCGCGGTAGGTGAGCGCCTCCGTCGACCAGTCGTCGAAGTCACCCACGTGGTGCCAGCCGACGCCGCGGCCGTCGATGCCGGCGTCGCGGAGCTGGTACAGCGAGAAGCCCATGCCGCCGGTGGCGAACTTCTGCGCGTCGATCCACAGCCGGCCGGGCACCTTGCCGGCGGCGCCGAGCGTGTCGGCGCCCTCGAGGAGCCCGGCGACCTGCGACGGCGGAACGAACGCGTAGCGCACCTTGTGCTCGAGGGGCTCCTTCGGGTCGTCGAGCAGCGTGAGCACGTGGTCCGCGACGCTGTAGCGCGTGCGCACCACCTGGCCGGTCTTTCGGAACGTGATGACGAGCTCGTCGCCGTCGGCCTTCCAGTCGAAGCTGTTGGTGGTGTTCAGGCCGATCTTCCCGTAGCGGTACAGGCCGATGCCGTCTTCGTGGAAGAAGTAGAAGCGCACGGGGTCACCGTCCGACTGCGCGGCGGGCCAGCGCGACCACAGCCCGGCCACCTCCTTCGGGTGCGTGTGCGCCGACCACGCCAGGCGCAGGCCGAGCATCGTGACGAACGCGAGCGAGGTGACGACGGCGAGGCGGGAGATCGTGCGCATGTCCTGGAGCGTAGCGGCGGACAAGCCGCCGCGCCACGGCGAGGCACGCGCTCGCCCCGCTACACGAGGTGCAGGCTCTCGCGCGACGACGGGAACACCAGCCGGAAGCTCGCCCCCTTGCCCGCGGTGCTGTCCACCGTCACCCGGCCCTGGTGCTCGTCCACGACGCGGTGGACGATGGCCAAGCCCATGCCCTTGTGCCCCTTGCTGGCGCGCGTGGTGAAGAAGGGCTCGAAGATGCGCTCGCGCATCCCCTCGTCGAGGCCGTGGCCGGTGTCGTCCACGCTCACCTTCACCAGGCGATCGTCGATGGCCTCGGTGCGGATGGTGAGGGTGCCGCCGTCGGGCATGGCGTCCTTGGCGTTGGTCAGAAGCTGCATCAGGGCGTTTTGCAGGTCCGCGGGGCGGCCCTTGATGCGGGGCAGGTCCTTGCCGAGCTCCTTTTTCACCTGGATGCGCTGCGCGATGATCGGCCGCGCCAGGAGCGCCACCGCCCCGTCGACGACCTGGTTGACGTCGACGGTGCTCATGGTGGCCACGCCCTGGTCCTGCGAGAGCTTCAGCAGGCTGTCGACGATGTCCTTGATGCGCAGCGCCTCGCGCTCGATGTCCTGCAGGTGCGGCTTCACGCGCGCGTCCTTGTCGTCGAGGCGCAGCAGCGCGAGCTGCGCGCTGCCGAGCACGCCCGCGAGCGGGTTGTTGATCTCGTGCGCGACGCCGGCGCCGAGCTCGCCCACCGCCGCCATCTTCTGCGACTGGATGAGCTGGCTCTGCGCGTCCTTGAGCTCGCGGGTGCGGTCCTCGACCTTCTTCTGCAGGTCGGTGTTGAAGCTCTTGAGCTGCCGCGTGTAGTCGTCGATGTCGTCGGCCATCTTGTTGAAGGTGACCGCGAGCGTGCCAATCTCGTCGCGGCCGAGGCGGGGCGCGCGGAGGTCGGCGTCGCCCTTGTCGCCGGCGGCGGCGAAGCGCTGCACGATGGACGTGAGCACCTCGATGGGCCGGGCGATGCCGCGCGCGAGCACCGTGCCCGACACGAGCGCGAGCGCGAGCGCGACGCCCACCCAGAAAGCGGTCCGCGCCGCGAGCGCGTTCACCGCCGACAGCGCCTCCGCGCGGTCACGCTCGACGACGACGCCCCAGGTCTTGCCGTCCGCCGACGCCAGGCGCGTGGCCCGTGCGTACGCCACCAGCGACGTCGCCGTGGTGTCGGTGAGCCCCACCACCCCCGACGCCGGCGCGCGCGGATCGGCGAGCGGCCGCGCGCCCGGCGTCTTCGACATATCGGTACGCGCGAGGGCGAGGGCCTTGTTGGTGTGACACACCGCGCGCCCCTGGAGGTCGACCAGGTACGCGGTGAGCTTGTCGTCGCCGGCCTCTTCGAAGCGCTGGTTGAGCGAGCGCAAAGACAGCTCCGCCGCCACCACCCAGGGCCGCTCCTTGCCGTCGGGCCCCTTGGGCCCCGGCACGCGCACCGCGAGCGCGATGAGCGGCGAGCCGCGGGCGGCGTCGGCGTAGGGCACGCTCACGGCCTTGCCCGCCGCCAGCGCCTCCGCCAACGGCACGTGCTTGGCGAAGGTCTCGACGGCGCTCTTCGGGAACGCCTCGTGCTCGCCCATGCCGTCGGTGTCCTTTGGATCGACGGTCTCCTGGTAGACCGGGTCCACCACCGCCTCGCCGGTGACGCCGTCGACGAGGGCGACGGCGGAGCGTGCGGCGTCACCGCGGTAGATGACCCAGAGCGCGCCCTGGGCCTCCTGCTTGGAGAGCGACGCGAGAATCGAGGTTGGCCGACTGACGCAGGTCGTCGAGCGAGCCGAGGATGGTGGTCTCCGAGAGCTCCGCGAGGTGGCGCGCCTCGCTCTCGAGCTTCTCGCTCGAGGCCTGGGCCACCGCGCTCTTGGCGAGGACGACGCTCGTGAGCCCGCTGACGGTGACGGGCAGCACCGCGACCACGAGGATCACGAAGAGAATCTTCAGGGAAACCCGCATCCGCCGTCAGACTACACTCGGCCGCCATGACGCGTCGAAAGTTGACCCACGTCGACGACTCCGGCCGTGTGAGCATGGTCGACGTCTCCGAGAAGCCGCAGACGGAGCGCACCGCGGTGGCCCGCGCGCTCTTGCGCTGCTCGCCCGCCACCCGCGACGCCGTCACCGCCGGCACGCTCAACAAGGGGGAGGCGCTGGCCGCCGCCCGCATCGCCGGGGTCCTCGCCGCCAAGCGGACGGGTGAGCTGATCCCGCTCTGCCACCCGGTGGCGCTCACGGACGTCTCCGTCGACCTCACGCCCGTGGAGGACGGCATCGCCATCGAGGCGCGCGCGCGCACCGTGGGGCGCACCGGCGTGGAGATGGAGGCCATGGTCGCCGTCAGCGTCGCGGGCCTCACGCTGTACGACATGGCCAAGGCGGCGCAGCGCGACATGGTCCTCGACGCCGTGCGTCTCGTGGAGAAGCGCGGCGGAAAGAGCGGGACGTGGGTCCGCTCGGGTGAGAAGACCGCCGCCCGGTCTCGACGAAACGCGGGGCGGCTGCACTAGACTGGGGCCGAGGGGGTGTCGTGCGCTGTCCGCAATGCCAGCGGAGGTTGAAGGAAGGGGCGTCGGTCTGTCGTGCCTGCGGGTGTGTCGTGGACCCGGCGCTCCTGGACGCGCCTTCCAACCGCACGCGCAGCGGCTTCACCCAGCTCCCCCAGGGGCCCGCCTCCGACGACGACGAGGTCTTCGGCTTCGATGTCCCGGTCACCGACGTCACCGGCAAGGTGCCGCGCGCCGAGGACACGGACAAGACGGTGATGAGCCCGCCGCCGTCGGACATGTCGCTCGAGCCCGCGAGCGCGGCGCCGGCGGCGGACGTCGAGGAGCTGGACGACCTCCTCGAGGCGAGCACGCTCCAGGCGCCGGCGCCCGCGCACGTCGTCGACGACGCCGACACGGTCGTGCGCGTGAGCCCGCGCACGCACCCCCACACGCCCGATGGCGGCGCCGACGACGACGAGGCTCCCGAGCTCGAGGGCGAAAAGACCGTGATCTCGCCGCCGCCGGTGCACAGCGACGACAATCAGCGCGCGCCGAAGAGGAAGCAATCCATCTCTTCGCAGACGCGCTCCAGGGAGCCGTAGAGCGGGTGGCCGTCGTCCACCTCGACGAGCCTCACGTGAGGCTTGTTCGCCGCCCACGACCGTGAGCTCTCGATGGGGACGGACTCGTCGCTCTTGCCGTGCACGATGAGCGTGGGCACGCGGACGTCGGGGACGCCGCGGCCCTCGAGCTCGTCGAGGTCCCGCATGAATTCGTAGTGCAGCCGCGGCGGACCTTCGGGGTCGGGCTCCAGGGTGCGCCAGCCGGACTCGCGCCAGGCGCGCATCCCGTCGTCGCCGATGCGCGCGCGCCAGCGCTTGCCGATGCCGAACGCGGGCGCGAGCAGCACGAGGGCGCACACGCGCGCGTCGCGCATCGCGGCGTGGGCCGCGGTGAGGCCGCCGAGGCTCGACCCGATGACCACCGCGCGGTCGCGCTCGCTCCCGATGGCGCCGCGCGTGGTCTTGATCATCGACGACAGCCGCAGCTCCTCGAGCGCGGGCACGCGCAGGTCGAGCCGCTCGAGCCTGACGCGGCGGCGATCGAAGAACGACGCGAACGCCACGCCCTTCTTGGAGGCGGGGCTCGATGCAAAACCGTGCAGGTACAAGTAGCGGGGGCCGGTGACGCTCATGCCTCCGACAGTGATGCCTCGTGACGCGCGGGACAAGGCCCCGCCCTGCGTCGATGCGTCGTCACCGCCGCCGGCGGCGGCGGGCGAGCGCGAGCACGCCGAAGAACACCGCGCCGACGGCGCCGTCGGCGGGGGCGGTGGAGCCGCAGTGGCAGCCGCCGCCCGAGACCGAGATGTCGCCGGAGGTGATGAGCGCGAGCGCGCCGTCGCAGGCGTCGCCCTTGCCGTTGCCGTCGAGGTCGGCCTGGTCGGGGTTCGGCACCGTCGGGCAGTTGTCGACGTCGTCGGGGACGCCGTCGTTGTCCGCGTCGGGCGACTCGCCCTCGCCCTCGCCCTCACCGCCCGGGCACGCGGTCACGGTGGGATTGGGGAAGCAGGGGTCGAGGTAGTCGGGCACACCGTCGCCGTCGTGATCGAGCGGGTGCGCGGGGTCGTCGCCCACCTCGGCGCCGGAGAGCACGCCGTCGTTGTCGTCGTCCTCGTCGCGCGCGTCGATGGCGCCGTCGCCGTCGGTGTCCACGGGGTGAGCCACGTCGCCGCCCACCTCGACGCCGTCGGGGATGGTGTCGCCGTCGGTGTCGGGGTCGGTGGGGTTGGTGCCGAGCGTGGCCTCTTCGGCGTTGGTGAGCCCGTCGCCGTCGGCGTCGCCCGTGGGGCAGGCGACGGCGTCGGGGTTTGGATCGCACGGGTCGAGGGGATCGCTCTCGCCCGGGTCGACGACGCCGTTTCCGTTGGTGTCCTCGTCACCGTTGGCGATGCCGTCGCCGTCGGTGTCGCCCTGGGCGCACGCCTGCGATGCCGGGTTCGGATCGCACGGATCGAGCGGATCGCTCTCGCCGGGATCGACGACGCCGTCTCCGTTCAGATCCTCGTCGCCGTTCGTCACGCCGTCGCCGTCGGTGTCGCCGGTGGGGCAGACCACCGCGTCGGGGTTCGGATCGCAGGGATCGAGGGGATCGCTCTCGCCCGGATCGACGACACCGTCGCCGTTCAGATCCTCGTCGGCGTTCGTGACGCCGTCGCCGTCTGCGTCGCCGGTGGGGCAGGTGATCGCGTTGGGGTCCGGATCGCACGGGTCGAGCGGGTCGCTCTCCCCGATGTCGACGGTGCCGTTGGCGTTGGCGTCTTCGGTGCCGTCGTCGATCCCGTCGCCGTCGGTGTCCGCCACGAGCGGATCGGTCTCACCCGCGTCGGTGGTGCCGCTGTGGTCGGCGTCCTCGACGCCGTCGGTGATGCCGTCGCCGTCGGTGTCGGCGTCGAGGGGATCCGTGCCGAGCAGCGCCTCGACGCTGTTGACGAGCCCGTCGCCGTCCGGGTCGCCGCTCGGGCACACGAGGGCGTTCGGGTTCGGGTCGCACGGGTTCAGCGGGTCGCTCCCACCGGTGCGCTCGTCGCCGTTGGTGACGCCGTCACCGTCGGTGTCGCCGCGGTCGCAGGCGAGCGCGTTGATGTTCGGATCGCAGGGATCGAGCGGGTCGCTGCCGCCGGCGTCCTCGTCGCCGTTGGTGACGCCGTCGCCGTCGGTGTCGCCCGTGGGGCAGGCGATGCCGTTGGGATCGACGGCGCACGGGTCCACCGCGACGACGTCAACGGCGACGGAGCCCGTGCCGCTGGCCGCGCCGCCGGCGCCGCTGTTGCCGAGGTCGTCGACGGTGACGTCGACGGAGGCGGCGCCCGTGAAGCCCGCGTCGGGCGTGAACACGAGCCCGTCCAGCGCGGCGGCGATGTCGGCGAGGGTGCCGGTGAAGGTCATGGTGGCGTCGGCGTCGCCGTCACCGGCGCTGAAGGTGAGCCCGGTGGTGGACGCGAGCGTGAGCGTGCCGTTGGTGGCGCTGAGCGTCACCTGGACCGCGCCGCCGCCCGCGTCTGTGTCGACGATGGTGACGGCGTCGCCCGCGGCGCTCGACAGCGTGAGCGCGGTGTCCTCGTCGGTGGTCTGGGTGCCCGAGGGCACCGTGACCACCGGCGCGTCGTTCACCGCCGTCACGTCGATGCCGATGGTGTCGCTGTCGCTCTGCGCGCCGCCGGCGCCGGTGTTGCCGAGGTCGTCGCTGGTCACGTCGACGGAGGCGGCGCCGTTGAAGTCGGCGGCCGGCTGGAAGGAGAGGCCGTCGAGGGCGGCGTCGATGTCGGCGAGGGTGCCGGTGAAGCTCATGGTGGTGTCGCCGGCGCCGTCGCCGTCCGAGAAGGTCAGCCCGCTCGTGGACGCGAGCGTCAGCGTGCCGTTTTGGGCGCTGAGCGTGACCTGCTCGCTCGCGCCACCGGCGTCGGCGTCGGTGATCACGACCGCGTTGCCGCCGGCGCTCGAGAACACCAGCGCGGTGTCCTCGGCGGTGGTCTGCGCGCCGGGGACCACGTTCACCGGCGCCCCGTTCACCGCGGTGACGGCGACGTCGACGCTGTCGCTGTCGCTCTGCGCGCCGCCGGCGCCGGTGTTGCCGAGGTCGTCGGTGGTGATGCTCACGGTGGCGGTGCCGTTGAAGCCGGCGTCGGGCTGAAGCGACAGGCCGTCGAGGGCCGCGGCGACGTCGGCGACGGTGCCGGTGAAGGTCATGGTGCCGTCGGCGGCGCCGTCGCCGTCGCTGAAGGTGAGCCCGCTCGTGCTCGCGAGGGTGAGCGTGCCGTTGGTGGCCGCGAGGGTCACCTGCACCGTGCCGCCGCCCGCGTCGACGTCGACGACGGCGACGGCGTTGCCCGCGGCGCTCGAGAACACGAGCGCGGTGTCCTCGGGCGTCGACTGCGGTCCGGGCACCGTGTTCACCGGCGCGTCATTCACGGCGCTGACGTCGACGACGACGGTGTCGCTGTCGGTGAGCGCGCCGCCCGCGCCGGTGTTGCCGAGGTCGTTGGTGGTGACGGTGACGGAGGCGGCGCCGCTGAAGTCGGCGTCGGGTGTGAACGTCAGGCCGTCGAGCGCGGCGTCGACGTTCGCGAGGGTGCCCGTGAACGTCATGGTCGCGTCCGTGGCGCCGTCGCCGATGGTGAACGTGAGCCCGGCGGTGGACGCCAACGTCAGCGCGCCGTCGGCCGCGGCCAGCGTCACCTGGACGTCGCCCGCGCCCGCGTCCTCGTCGAGGACGGCGACGGCGTTTCCGTTTGCGGCCGAAAAGATCAGGGCCGTGTCCTCGGCGGTGGCCTGCGCGCCGGGGACCACGTTCACGGGCGCGTCGTTCACGGCGCTGACGTCGACGGCGACGGTGTCGCTGTCGGTCTGCGCGCCGCCGGCGCCCGTGTTGCCGAGGTCGTCGGTGGTGATGGTCACCGTGGCGCCGCCGTTGAAGCCGGCGTCGGGGAGGAACGACAGCCCGTCGAGGGCCGCGTCGACGTCGGCGAGGGTGCCGGTGAAGGTCATCGTGCCGTCGCCGGCGCCGTCTCCGTCGCTGAACGTGAGCCCCGCGGTGGACGCGAGGGTGAGCGTGCCGTTGGTGGCCGCGAGCGTGACCTGCACGTCGCCGGGGGCGCCGCCGGCGTCCGCGTCGACATCGCTCACGGCGAAGGCGTTGCCCGCGGCGCTCGAGAACACGAGCGCAGTGTCCTCGGGCGTGGACTGCGCGGCGCCGGGCACGGTGTTCACCGGCGCGTCGTTCACGCCGTTCACCGTCGTCACCTGGGTCGCGGTGTCGTTGCCGGCGTCGGGATCCGCCGTGCTCGCCGACACCGTCGCCGTGCTCGAGACCGTCCCGCCCTGGGCGCCCTCGACGACGTCGACGGTGATGTCCGGCGCGCTCGCCCCGGCGGCGAGCGCCGCCCGCGTGCAGGTGACCGTGCCGCCGGCCTCGCCGCAGGTCCAGCCGGCGCCGGCGGCGCTCGTGAACGTCGACGCGGCCGGCAGCGCCTGCGTCACCGTGAGGGCGGCGGCGTCGCTCGGCCCGTTGTTGTCGACGGTGATGGTGTAGGTGAGCGCGCCGCCCTCGTCGACGGGATCGGGGGCGTCGACGAGCGTGACGGCGAGGTCGGCGCTGGCGACGAGCGTGTCCGTGTCGCTGGCGCTGTCGTTGCCCGCGACGGGATCGATGACGCCCGCCGGTGTGCTCACGTTCGCGGTGTCGGTGAGCGAGCCGGTGGCCCCGGTGGACACCGTGGCGACGGCGGTGATGGTGGCGGTGGCGCCACCCGCGAGGTCCACAATGACGTCGACGTCGCCGCTGCCGCTGGCGGCGGAGCACGCCACCGCCGGCGCGCACGTCCATGACGTCGACGTGACCTCGGCGGGGAACGCGTCGGTGACGCGGATGCCGGCGAGCGTGCTCGACGCGCCGTTCGTGACCACGATGCTGTACGTCACGGTCCCGCCGGGCGCGGCGGTGGCGACGCCGTCGTCGACGGTGACGCTCACGTCACCCGCCTCGCAGAGCGGCACGCTCGTGATGGACGTGGCGGCGTTTCCGCTCGCGCCCTTGGTGGCGCCGTCGCTGGGGAACTCCGTGAGCGTCTGGCTGCCGGTGGTGCCGCCGAGCGCGCCCGCGACGCTCAGCGAAGAGGGAGCGCCGCCGCTCGTGGCGACGAAGCCGCCGCCGCCGCCGCCGCCCGGGCCTTCGGCCTCGGTGCCGCCGGTGTCGGATTGCGTTCCGCCGGCGCCGCCGTCGGCGTGCACGCCGATGCCCGACAGGGAATTGGCCTGCACCACCACGCTGCCGCCGCCGCCGCCGCCGCCGGGGGCGTCCGAGGGCGTGACCTGGGTGACGTCGCCGCCGTGTGCGCCGTCTGCGGCGATGCTGCCGGCGCCGCTCACGGTGGGCGCGATGAGCAGCACGATGCCGCCGCCGCTTCCGCCGCTGGAGTCGGCGCCGTTGTTGGCGTCGCCGGCGCCGCCGCCGCCGCCGAGGAACAGGCGGCTCGCCGGATCGTTGTCGAGCGGGTGGCCGCCGAGCCCCCCGCGCTCGCGGCGCCGGTTGCCGTTCCACTGGCTTGCGCCCGGCGCCCGCGTGAGCGCGTTCTGGTTGCTGTCGGAGAACGAGTAGCCGCCGCGGCCGCCGCCCGACGCATCGGTGTTGACGTCGCCGTTGGCGGTCTTGCCGGGATCGAGGTCCCACGCCGCCGCTCCCACGACGCCGTCGTCCATCACGCCTTGACCCTGCACCGCGTCGCTCACGGCGTACGCGTTGCCGTTGTTGCCGTTGGCGCCGCCGCCGCCGCCGGCGTTGTGGCTGTTGCCGCCGCCGCCGCCGTTGGCGGGGGCGCCGCGGCCGAAGCGCCCGCCGAGCGTGTCGTACACGGCGGCGTCGCCGGCGATGGATTCGCCCTTCTCGCCGCCGTCGCGGGCGTCGGAGGAGCGGAAGGAGGCGGTGTCGGTGCCGGTGCTGCGGCTCTGGTTGTCGAGGCCGCCGCCGCGGAAGCCCTGGCCGCTGGCGTCGACGCTGCCGTCGATGGTCGCGGACGCCTCGGCGTGCACGGCGACGACGCCGCCGCGGGCGCCGTCCCAGGGTGAGGCCACGAGGCTGGCGCCGGCGTCGACGGTGAGGGTCTTGGCCTGGACCACGCGCACGACCTGGGTGTGGCCGGCCGCCGCGTAGCCGTGGGCGAGGCCGCCGCAGGCGCTCTCGACGGAGATGGTGTTGCCGGCGACGCCGGTGACGGCGACGAGCTCGTAGAGCCCGGCCCCGTCGAGCGCGGTGACGGTGCCGTAGGACGCGTCGTCGGTGTTGGTGATGCTCGCGCCTTGCATCTGCATGACGAGGACGAGGTCGCCGGCGCCGAGGGGCCCGAGGGCGGCGCTGTCGAGGTCGGTGGCGTCGGTGACGACGAGCGAGGTGTCGCCCGCGGCGGCGTCGGAGGCGAGCACGGCGTAGGTGTTCAGCACGGTGCCGGGGGCGCTGACGACGACGTCGCCGTCCTCCCCGACGAGCGCCGCGGTGTGGGGCGCGGGGGGAGCGGCGAGCGGCGCGGCGAGGGGCGCGGCGGGGGCACAGCCGAGGGTGCCCGCGAGGGCGGCGAGGGCGGCGAGGGCGAAGCGCATCGCCCGAGGATTCCCTCGTGGTGCGCGGAGCGAAAGCTTCGCGTCGCGGCCGTCCGTTCCGAGACGCTCTTGCGCTGCGACCTCCGGTGGGAGGTCAGCGCCGGACGACGTCGATGATGATCCAGGCCGCGGACACGAGGAGCAGGCCGTCGAGCGCGAGGGAGAAGGTGCGGCGCGGGACCCGCGCGAGCAGCCGAGGGGCGACGGCGACCGTGACGGCGCCGACGAGGGCGAGGGCGCCCGCGAGCGGCCAGCGCTGGGCGGGCAACGAGCCCGCCGCGACGTAGGCGGGGATCTTGGTGAGCTGCAGGAGGATGGCGAACCACGCCACGGTGCCGACGAAGGCTTCGCGGTCGAGCCCGTGACCCCGCAGGCCGATGGCGGTGGGCGGCCCCGCGGCGCCCACGAGCCCCGAGATCGCGCCGATGAGGGCGCCCCAGAAAAACAGTGCGCGGGACCCGAAGCGTACTCGCTTGTGAAAGCCGCGCTCGACGACGAGCGACAGCAAGATGAGCCCCGCCACGCCGAGCAGGATCACGCGATCGTCGACGCGGGCGGCGAACGTCGCCCCCGCGAACGCCGCCGGCAACGCCAGCGCCGACACGAGGAGGAACGCGCGCTTGTCGACGTGCTTGCGAAACACCCACCCCTTCAACACGTTGTTCGACAGCATCACCGGCGCCGCCAACGCCACCGCGTGCGACGCCGGCATGCGCTGCGCCAGCAGCGGAATCAGCAGGAGCGCGCCGCCCACGCCGAACACCGAGGAGAACACGAAGCCGATGAAGCCGACGAAGAGGACGAGCGCGAGGAACGCCGGCGGGAGACCGCCGATCACGGCGCGCGCACCGTAGCCGGCCGGCGCCCGCGCCGCGGGATGGCTCGCGTCGTCACGGCGCCCTCGGGCGCTCTTCGGTGACCTCGTCGTCGTTGCGCGCCACGCGCGCGGGCGGCAGCCGGCGCACGAGCTCGCGGCGGAGGGGCTCCGCCACGGCGAGCACCCGGCGGTGCGCGAGGCGCTCCTTCAAGCGCGCCCACAGGGGCGCCGCGCGATCGGGGAGGTCTTCGGCGCGCGGCAGCTCGAAGGTGGTGTCGTCGAGCGCCACCGCCGCCGAAACCACGGCCCAGAACACGCGCACGGCTTCATTGAGCTGCGCCGGATCGTCGTCGAGCAGCACGCGCAGCGGCCTGCTCTCGCGCGAGCCGGGCGCGTCCGCCTCCACGAGGCACGCGGTGATCGCGAGGTGCGTGCACAGCTCGGCGGCGCGCCGCAGCACGCGCGGCGGCGCGCCTTCGCGCAGCGACTGCAGCATCGCCAGCGCCAGCGGCGGCCCCGTGACGTCGAAGCCGCGCTCGAGCATGCCGTCCACCACCGCGCGCGCGAGGGCCTTGTCCTCGAGGGCGTCGAGCGGCGAGATCTTCTTCCCGCCGAGCTTGTAGGGGAGGAGCAGCGAGAAGCCGATGGCCTTCTGTGCCGGATCGCCGAGGAGCGTCAGGCGCGTGAGCGGTGACGCGTCGAGGAGCGCCACCAGGAGCGCGGCCCGCGCCACGCGCAGCTCTTCGTCGCCCGCCGAGAGCGCGAGCTTCCACATGGGCGTGGTGCGACGGTCGATGTTCACCCGGCGCACCGACGGCCACGCGGTCAGGCGGCGGGGCGCGTCTTCGCCGTAGAAGTTGGCGTGGCCCGTCCACCAGCGCACGGACACGTCGGTGCGCGTGGTGGCGAACGCGCGCTCGACGACGAGGTGCCGGGTCAACAACCGCCGCGGCTCGAGCGTGCGCGGCAGGGCCTGCACCTCCTGCGCGGCGGCGCGGCAGAACAGGTGCGCGCGCGCGTAGAAGGAGCTGGCCTGGGGGTGCGTGCACGCGAACAGCTCATGCACCGCCACGAGCAGCGCGCCCGCGTCCTCGTCGAAGGGCGCGGGGGTGACGTCGGCGAAGTGCGCGGCCTGCTGGAGCTGCTCCTCGCACGCGTCGGCGAGGCCGACGTCGATGGAGAGCCCGTTTTTGACGGCGAGGATGCCGTCCTTGCCCATGGGCGAGGACACGACGCACTTCTTGCCGAGGAGGAACGGCACGCCGAAGTCCTCGGCGAAGCGCGCCAGGAGCTCGGCGTGCCTCACCATGCGGACCGTCCCGGCCACGGGGGGCCGCCCCACGACGAGCGCCGCTCGACGAGCGGCCGCAGGGGGCCGCCGCGCACGTTCACTTGCCCTTCCCGCCGTCGGCGCGCAGCTCCAGCCCGAGCGGCGGCGTCTGGTCGTCGGCCTGCTTTTGCGGCGGGGGCAACTGCGGCGGCGCCGCCGACGGCAGTTGCCGCGCCGCGCGCTCCTCGAGCTGCGGCTGCACGCGGGTGCCGCGCCACAACGAGAAGGCGCCCTGGCGCTTGTGCGTCACCACCGGTGAGGGCAAGGGCTCGCCGATGGGCTCGGTCTTCAGCTCGATGATGCTCGCCCGCGCGCGATCGGGCGCCACCACCGCGCGCGACAGCGGCTTCAACACGTCGATGCCGACGGAGAACGCCGACTTGCCCTCGGGAAAGAAGTAGAGGTTCTGATCGGGGCGGATCTGCAGGTGCTCGCGCAGCAGGTCGTAGTCGACGCGCGGCAACAACTGCGTGCCGACGGGGAGGAAGATCTGCGGGTACGACTCCGTCATCGGCTCGCCGAAGGGGATGCCGTGCACCCCGCGCCGGTTGATGACGATGATGTACGGCCCCGCCACGGCGGCCTCATAGGTGCGCAGGATGGCGGCCGGCAGCATGTAGACGAGCTTCTTGAACCAGGGCAGGCGCTCGCGCTCGATGAGCAGCGCCGTCGTCGCCGCCGACGCGCGCGGCAGCCGCGCGAGGCGCAGCTCGACGTCGAGCGACTCGATGGGCCGGCTCTCGGCCGCCTCGGGCCGCGGGATGATGCCGTCCTTGCCCCGCACGGTGACGTCGACGAGGTCGCGGATGTCGACGGCCTCCTCGCCCACCAGCAGCCGCTCCACCTTCTCGGGCGGCCCCCAGAACAGCACGGTCTCGCCGTCGGGGAACGCGGAGCCGCACGACTCGAGCGCGATGGGGTGGCGATAGCCCCACTCGACGAGGACGTTTTCCTGCACCGGGACGAACACGCGCATGCCCGGCGTCGACGACAAGAGCGCGGCGACGTGCCGGGGCATGCCCTCGCAGCTCACGAGCTGGATCTCGCGCTGCTTGCCCGAAAACAGGCTGCGCTTGGCCGACGCCGCCGACGTCACCGTGGCCGGCACCTGGCGCGACCACAGGTAGCGGCACACGGCGCGCGCGAGGCCACCCTCGCAGCGCACCACGAGCCGGTCGTGGCTCTCGCGCTCGCGCTCGACCGCAGACAGCGGGCGGGGCGAGAGGCCGAGGATGAGATCGACGAGGCGGATGATGCGGCCGAAGCGGCGGCGGTCGGCGCCGGCCTCGCCGTAGAGCACCATGTCGCCGGGGTCGGCGACGAGGTCCTCGGAGCCGCCGAGGTCGTAGCCGAGGGGAGAGCGCCGATCGCGATAGGGCACGAAGTGCGCTTCGGTGCCGGTGAACGCGCGCCCCTTGTGCATGCGGGCCGCTTGCGCCGCGCGATCCGCGGCGTAGCTGCCGGTGACCTCGAAGGTGACGAGGAGCTCGCGGCCGCCGCGCTCGGAGATGGCCTCCTTGATCTCGAGCGAGCTCAACACCTCGTCGAGCGAGACCTCGCGCGAGTAGCTGCGAAAGAAGCCTACGGCGCGCGCGACGTCGGGGAAGAACAGCGCGAGGCGGCGGCCCATGACGACGCCACGCTCGTCGGCGGCGAGGCCGGGGCAATGTGTCCGTCCCTGTCCGAGGCTGATGGGCTCGAGCATGTATCCTCGACGTCGAACCTTACACGAACGCGCTAGCGCACATCATCCTACCCATGCGGAATTGCATCCGCCGAAGAGCCGGGACTGCGCATGAACATGCGCTGGATCACGGGATCCCCCTCGAACAATCCGTTTTCGCCGACTAAGCCGGCAGCGTCGTGAGGTCACCCATGCGTTGCTTCCGTTCGCCCTTGTATATCGTTGCTCTCGGCTCCGTGGCGCTGCTGGCGGCGACGCTGGCGGGATGCCCCACCACCCTCGGCAAGGTCGGCTGCGAAAACGCGCGTGACTGCGGCGCGGGCCAGATCTGTCAGCAGGGCGCCTGTGTCGCGGGCAGCGGGGGCTGCACCGTCGACGCCGACTGCAACACCAACGCGAACGAGATCTGCGACCCGACGACCGGCCAATGCAAACAGCGCGACGACAACACCGGCGGCTGCCAGAACACGGCGGACTGCCCGAGCACGCAGTTCTGCAACACCTCCACGGGGCTGTGCGCCGACCTCGCCGACGGCTTCTGCCGTGAAAACGGCCAGTGCCCCGCCGACACGCCCGTGTGCGGCAACAACGGCAACAGCAACGTGCCCGGCCGCTGCGTCGAGTGCCTCAGCAACGCCGACTGCGGCGGCAACGAGTGCGTCAACCCCGGCGTCTGCTCCGACGTCGTGTGCCCCGCCAACGCCACGCCGGTCAACGGCACCTGCCACTGCAACCCCGGCTTCCATCAGGCCGTCGGCGGCGGCTGCGCCGCGGACAACGTGGGCGAAGGCGAGGGCGAGGGCGAGGGCGACGTCGGTGAGGGAGAAGGCGAGGGCGAAGGCGAAAGCGGCATCACCTGCGACCCGAGCCTCTCCGGCCTCGACTGCGTGCTGAGCGGCGGCCCCGTCAACTCGTGCAGCGCCGACGGCCAGTGCACCTGCGACGGCCTTCAGCTCCTCGTGAGCTGCGCGCTCGCCGGCGCCGACGACTTCGACACCGACATCTGCGACTGCATCTTCGCCGGTGGCGAGGGCGAGGGCGAAGGGGAAGGCGAAGGCGAAGGCGAAGGAGAGGGAGAGGGCGTCGGCCCGCTCACCAACCAGCCCTGCGACCGGGACCGCGATTGCGACACCGGCGCCATCTGCATCAGCGACGGCGACACCACGCTGCGCGGCTCCTGCAAGGAGGCCTGCGCCACCACCGCCGACTGCCACGGCGGCCTCCCCTGCGTGGCCGACGTGTTCGGCCCCGGCCAGGGCTACTGCGCCGACGAGGTCCCGCTCGGCGCCACGTGCGACGGCTCCGCGCTCGGCGGCACCTGGCGGCTCGTCGACACCTACTGCGAGTCGCCGGCGGACGCGAACGAGGTGCTCCTGTGCGTCGACGGCACCTGCTCGGACGTCTGCAACAGCGAATTCAATACGGGCGCGCAGCTCGACTGCCCGGTTGGGGAGTCGTGCGGTGCCCTCGAGCACACCACGCTCGACCTCGACTCGGACTTCCCGCCGACGACCCCGGTTTCGGTCGCCATCTGCGAATAGGCCCAAGATCGCCGTTGCCCCGCGGCGGCGTTCTGCTACGACATGCCCAAGGCGCAAGTCGCGCCACCCGCTCGCTTCGCTCCCGCTTCGCTCGTCTCGCTGCTTGATCCTTCATCCAGCCGGAAACGCAAGCTCAGGGCCTGTCTGTCGGGGAACGTGCCCGGGATCCGCCGTCCATGGTGGACGACGCTTGCCCGGCTTGGATGAGAGAGCAAGAACATGTCGAACAACAAGCTTTACGTCGGAAACCTCGCCTACGGGACCGACGACAATGCCCTCGCGCAGATCTTTGCCGACATCGGCGACGTGCAGCGGGCGCAGGTCGTGACGGACCGCGAGACGGGCCGGAGCCGCGGCTTCGGTTTCGTGGAGATGGCCACCGACGAAGCAGCCCAGAAGGCGGTCGAGTCGCTCGACGGCGCGACCATCGAAGGCCGGCGCATCGTGGTCAACATCGCGCGTCCGCGCGAGGACCGCGGCGGCCCGCGCGGCGGCGGCGGCGGCGGCAACCGCGGCGGCAACCGCGGTGGCAACCGCTGGTGAGCTGAGCCCCTGCGGCACAGGCGCGCCCCGCGACGGTTCGTCGTGGGGCGCGTTTTTTTGTGCGCGGCGGGAGCGGCCGCCGGCGAGGCCGCGGCGCTACACGAGGGCCATGGTGTCCGGCGCGCGCTCGACGGTGATGCCCGAGAGCACCTTCACGAACGTGGCGAGGAGGTGCGGGTCGAACTCGTGCTTCATCTGCGTGCACATCATCGCCACCGCCGTCGTCGGCGGGAACGCCTCGCGGTAGGGGCGGGCGGACGTCAACGCGTCGTAGGTGGAGCACACGCGGATGATGCGGCCGAACAGGCCCAGGCTCTGCAGGTGCCAGCGGCTCTTGCCCGTGGCCGGATCGGTCTCGATCCGGAAGTAGGGCTGCTTGGCCTCGGCGGCGGCGAGGATGCAGCGCAGGGCGCCGAGGTCGAGCGGGCGCACCTTGAGCATCACCTTGGCGCCGATGTACGGGTTCTGCGCGACCACCACGCGCTCTTGATGCGTGAGCGCGCCGACCTTGTTGAGGATGGCCTGGTCCGCGCCGGCGGCACCGACGTCGTGGAAGAGCGCGGCGCGGCCGAGGTCGAAGAGCTGCTCGCGCGGCAGACCGAGCTCGGTGCCGATCACGATGGACATGAGGCAGGTGTTCACCGAGTGGTACCCGAGGTACTCGTTGGCCTGGCGCGTCGTCGTCATGCCCAGGAACATGTTGCGCTCCGGGGGCGTGCCGGAGCCGCCGGGGCCCTTCTGCTCGAGGCAGATGTCGACGAAGTCGCGCACGAGGCGCACCGCGGGAGCGCTGGAGGGCAGGTCGTCCCGGCCCTCGTGGATGGCCGTGAGGAACCGCTTCATGTACGTGACCGCGCGCGCGTAGACCGCGAACGCGTACTTCTTGCGGTCGATCTTGCGGTTCTGCTGGATCTCGGTCTCGCTCTTCTTGTGCAAGAGCTCGACGATGGCGCGGTACTTGGCGATCTTGACGTTCACCAGGCCGTCGACGTTCTCCACGTTGGCGTCGGGCGCGGCGAACGCGCGCAGGAAGGCCTTGAGCTCGACGAGCTGCACGGGCCGCGTGGCCTGCAGGCCGCCCATGTCCTTGCTCTTGAGCTCGTTGGTCAACGAACGCACGTTTTCGAGCGACGAGAAGTCGACGGAGATGACGGTCCCGTTCAGCGAGAGCACCGTGCCCACGGCCGCGAGGTCGAACTTGCCGTCGACGGCGATGACGGTGTTGATGCACTCGCGCAACTGCTCGAGGGGCTGCGCGAAGATGGCGTTGTCGGCGTCGTACATGCGCACGTTGCGGATGAGCATGTAGAGCGTGCCGATGGCCTGACGGCCGAGCTGCTGCAGCTTGCCCTTGCGCCCCTTGGTGGGCGCCTCCGCCATCAGCATGTTGGGCGGCGCGAGGAGCTGTGTGGGCTCTTCGCTCATGCGGCACCTCCGGCGGGCTGCCCGTTGGGCCCGAGCAGGCGCTTCTTCACCTCGATGGCGGCGGCGTGCGCGGCCTCGCGCACGTCCTTGGAGTGAAGCTTCTCCTCCTTGGCCACGTCGACGAGCATCTGCAGCGACGGGATGCCCGGCGTGGCTTGCAGCGCCGAGATGGCCATGAGCTTCCTGTCGTCGACGCGCGAGGAGAAGATGCCGCTCTTTTCGGCGAACAGCGAGCGCACCCAGCTCTGGCAGCCGGGGCTCTCCACCCTGGCGACGGCGCCGATGAGCGCGCGCTTTTCGCCGTCGGCGCGCTGCTCGAACTTGGCGTCCTTGACGACGGCGAGGAGCACCGGCTCACACCACTTGGGCGGGTACTCCCCCAGGATGCGGGCGGCGTGCGCGCGCATCTGCGGCACGTCGTGCGTCTCGAGCACCTCGCGGATGATGCCGAAGCACTTGTCGTTCTTGGTGCGGCCGATGGTGGAGAGGCCCTCCATGCGCAGGACCGCGTTTTCGTGTCGCAGGATGGGCGCGAAGAGCGCGACTTTGTCCGGCGGATCGATCTTGTCGATGATGTAGAGCAGGTCCTTGGCGAGGTTGGACGACGCCGTGGGCAGGCGGCGCGCGAACATCGGCACCCCTTGCTGTCCGACGGTGGCGAGCACGTCGGCCACCAGCCGGCGGTGCTGCGTGGCGTTCAGCGTGTCGAGGAGATCGAGCAGGAGGAGCGTGACCGTGGGCCCGAGGCGCAACAGGTAGCGGTGGAGCCCGTCCATGTCCTTGGTGCGGCCGGTGTTGAGCGCGGACCCGACCGCGCGCACGCGCTGGCCCTCGTGCATGAGCATGAAGAGGCGGTCGCCGCAGGTGCGCGCCATCTCGCGGTTGGCGTCGGGCAGCGAGGGGTCGCGGGAGATGGCCTCGCACTGTGCGAGCAGGCGATCGACCATGCCGAACTGCCCTTCGAGGATGAGCCCGTCGAGGAGCTGCTCGAGCGCCTGCTCGAGGTCGGTGAGCTCCCGCGCTGACGCCGGCAGCTTCATGACCTCGAGCAGGATGTTGCAGATGCGGCGCAGGAGATCGCGCTCGTCGTGGCGCACCTCCTGGGCCACCGACTTCTGGTCCGCGCTCTCGACGGTGCCGCGCGACACGACGGTCTGCCGGATCTGCTCGAGCTGCTCGAGCTTCACGTCGAGGTCGGCGACGGAGACGCGGGCGAAGCCGATGCTGTCCTCGGTGTCGTCGGAGCGGAGCTGGTCCTGGAGGAAGGACAGCACCTTCTCCACCTCGATCTCCACCTCCTGCCCTTCGTCCTCGTCCCCGAGCTCGAAGTCCGCCACCACCACCCACTCGATGCCCTGGAAGTCCTGCTTCCACAGGAACGTGGCGAGGTCGTCGCTGGCGTTGGTGCGTTTGAAGTCGCAGACGGTCATGAAGAAGCGCAACAGGTCGAGGCCGCTGACGCCCTCCTTGAAGATGAGCAGGCGGATGCCCGCGGCCCACAGCGGGTAGATGATGTTGTTCTCGGGGCTGTCGTCCTCGAGCAGAGGCGTGTCGCCCACCACGAAGGTGGAGACCTCGAGCTTGAGCTCGCAGGTGCGGTGGACCTCGAGGAAGGCGGCCAGGAGCGAGTGCGCCGGCGCGATGTAGCTCTCGAACTGGTCGCCGCGGTGGCGGTTGAACATCGCCTGTTTCAGGGCCTTCTTGATCTCCACGAGCACGCGGCGCAGGTGCCCGAGGTCGGAGTCCTGCAGGCGCGAGCGTCCCATGGCGGGATCGAGCGGGGCGCCGTCGTCGACGGAGATGGGGGCCGGCCGGGGGGTCACGGGTTGCAGTCTAGCGGCTCCTCGGAGGCATTCAAAACGTGCCCCAACCGTTGTAGCCGCCGCCCATGGAGCCCGCCGCCCCCTCGCCCGCAGCCGCCGGGAAAGACCGCGAGCGCTGGTCCTTCCTGCTCGTCGTGGGGGTGGCCGTGGGCATCACGCTGCCCCTGCTCGGCGCCGTCGGCTATTTCGACCCCTGGGAGACGAATTACGGCGAGGTCGCGCGCGAGATGGTCACGCGCAACGACTACCTCTACCCGTTCTGGAAAGACGCGTACTTCTTTTCGAAGCCGGTGCTCCTGTTCTGGCTGACGGCGCCGCTGTACAAGCTGATCGGCGCGGGGACGCCGGGCGGGCCCATCCCCGCGCTCGCCGAGCTGTGCGGCCGTCTGCCGTCGGCGCTGGCGTCGGTGATGTGCGTCGCCGTGGAGTACTACGCAGCGCGGCGCCTGTGGGGCCGGCGGGCGGCGCTGTATGCGTCGCTCGCGCTGGCGACGATGCCCTTGTGGGCGTTCCTGTCGCGCCAGGCCATCACGGACATGCTCTATGTCGCTCCGGCGAGCGCGGCGCTGTTGCTCCTCGCCGTGGCGCTGTTCGACGACGACAAGGACACGCAAAAGGAGCGCCTGCCGCGTTGGCTGGTGGCGCTGGCGGCGGCGTGCACCCTGCCGCAGCTCGCCGAGATCGCGCGCAGCGGCGCGTTCCTCAACCGCGTCACCCTGTTCGGGAGCGAGGCGGCGGCGCGCGGCGTGTTCGCCGCCATCCTCCTGCTGTTCGCGGGCGGGCTGCTCTACTACCTCTGGCGCGCCGGGCGCGATCCGCTCCTGCACGCGGCCGCCATCCTCTTCGCGCTCTCCACGCTCGCCAAGGGCCCCGTCGGCGTCGGCGTCTGCGGCCTCACGCTCCTGTGCACCATCGCCGTGCTCGGCGAGTGGGAGCGGATGCTGCGCCCGGCCGCCGTCTCGTGCACCGCGCTGTTCCTCGCCATCTGCGCGCCGTGGCCCATCGTGATGACGTTCTTCACCGGGCTCGACGAGGAGCGAAAGACCTGGGTGCAGCGCTTCATCTTCTACGACCTCCTCGGCCGCATCGGCCCCGGCGCCCACGGCGACCGCGGCTCGTTCAACTATTATGTGGAATACGCCGGCTTCGGCATGTTCCCGTGGACGGGCCTGGTCCCGCCCGCGCTGTTCTCCGCCGCGGGCGCCCGCGCCGCGCCGCGAAACAAGGGCGAGCGCTTCACGGTGCTCGTCGCGCTGTGGGCGGTGATCACCTTCGCCTTCTTCGCCGCCACGACGACCAAGTTCCACCACTACATCTTCCCGCTGTGCGTCCCCTGCGCGCTGCTCATCGGGCGCTACCTCGACAAGCTGGTGTCCGAGCCCAAGCTGCGGGTGGCGCCGGTGGTGGCGTTCTTCGCGGTGACGCTGGCGGCGCTCATCGGCCGGGATCTCGTCACGGAGCCCTGGCAGCTCATCGACCTCTTCACCTACCACTACAAGAGCTACAAGCCTGCCTATTACTTCCCTTCAGATGAGGAGTGGCGGGTCGGTCTCAGCATCGCGTGTTTTGGCGCCACCCTCGTCGTGGCCGCCGGCGCGGTGTGGGACATGGTGCGTCCGCCGCCGGAGGGCGAGCACAAGACCTGGCTCGGCTCGCTGGTCTTTTCCCGTCGCTGCGCCAGCGAGGGCTTCATCACCGCCTATCTCGCGGCTGCGATCTTGTTTGCGGTGTTTGCGGTGCAGGTCCACTTCAACCGCGCCTCGCAGCACTGGAGCCAGCGCGAGATCTTCGATACCTACTATTCGATGAGAAAGGGTGACGAGCCCATCATCGCTTTCCAGATGGATTGGAAGGGTGAGACCTTCTACGGGAAGAACCAGGACATCCAGATCAAGCGCTCCGGCAGCGAGCTGAAGAAGGCCGTCGAGCGCCCGGGGCGCGAATTCGTCCTCGTCCAGACCGATCGCTACGGCAGCTTGAAGAGCGCGCTCGGCAAGGACTACGAATCACGCATCAAGGTCGTCGATCGAAGCAATCAAAAATGGTACCTGGTGCTGGTCGAGTGACGGGCCGCGCTCAATACGGCATGGCTTGCGCGTCGGGGTGGCCGGGGGAGAGGAAGCCGGGCGCGCCGGTGCCGTCGTCGCCGTCGTGCTTCTTCTCGGCGGTGAGGGCGTAGGAGACGGGGACGGCGGCGACGCCGACGGCCGCGACGGCGGCGCCGGCCACGACGAGCCCGTAGAGCGCGGGATCGCCGGCGCCGCCGCCGCCGCCGCCGGCGAGGAGGGTGTAGAGCGTGGCGGCGCTGACGACGCCTGCGACGGCGGCGACGTACGACGCGACGACGGGCCAGAGCGCGGGCGCGCGGCTCGGGCCGAGCCGATCGCCGAGGATGGTGGCGGCGTAGCCGCTGGCGGCTGGCAGCAGGCACGCGACGCAGGCGCCGCCGGGCACCACGGCGGCGATGATCAGCGCGCAGGGCATGCCGACGACGCTGACGCTGCAGGGCACGAGCGCTTGCAGGCACCCCACGAGGACGGGGTCGAGGGGCGCCGGCGCTCTCCGCTCGTCCGGCCGCACGGGCCGCGGCCGCGGTGTCGGTGTCGGTGTCGGTGTCGACGCCGGCGGCGGGGCGCGCGCCGCGGGGACGCGCTCCGAAGACCCATCGAGCAACGGCGGCGGCGGCGGCAGTGGATCGACCGGGGTCGCTCCGACCGGGGCCTGGGCCAACGCGGCGACCGTGACGACCAGCCCGAGCACGGCGCCACTCTACCTGCCTGCGCGCCATGGCGCCCGTCACTACGACCTTCCGACGCCGCGGCTATCATCGAGCGACGTCCGCGAGGTTCTTCATGAGCGACCAGAGATGTGAAAACTGCGGCTGTGGGCTCGGCGACGCCGCTGCGTGTCCCGCGTGTGGCCTCGCGCGCATCGGCGCCAGCGTCGGCGCCGTCGCCGAGAGGCGCTACGACGTCGCGCCGCTCCCCGCCGGCCCCTACGAAGTGGAGCTCGGCATCGGCGACACGCTCTCGTGGACGTTCAAGATGTGGTGGGACAACCTGCCGCGCCTCATGGCGCTCGGCTTCGTGCCGTACGCCCTCATGTTGCCGTTCGTCATCCTGGGCGGCGGGCTCGCGCTCAGCCCGCGCTGGGCCGAAGAGCTGTTCAGCCCGCAAAACCTCGTGTGGCTGGTGCCCGCGGGCTGCGTGCTCTTCGTGGTCTTCATCGTCGCCGGCCTGAGCGCGGCGGGGGGCGTCGTGCACCTGGTCGACGAGCAGCAGCACGGGGTGCGCGTCGGCGCCTTCGCCGCGCTCCTGACGGGGGCCCGCCACGTCGGGTGGCTCGGCCTCGGGTGGCTGCTCTTCTCGGCGCTCATGATCTTCGCCGTGGCCGGCCCCGCGCTCCCCATCGCCGTCGCCCTGGATCGCTCGGAGGCGCAAACGGCGCTGTTCGCGCTCCCGGGTCTCGCCACCGTCGTCGTCGCCATGGTGATCGGCGCGCGCCTCGCGCCCGCGTTCCCGGCGATCATCGTCGAGGACATCGGGCTCGGGCAGGCGATGTCGCGCGCCTGGTCGTTGACGCGCGGCCGCACGCTGACCGTGCTCGGCGCGTCGGTGCTGTTCATGGTGGCCTACTTCGCCATGAGCATGACGGCCGGCCTGGTGGGCATCGTGCCCATCCTCGGGCTGGTCGCGCAGCTCGCCATCTCGGCGATGATGGCGCCGCTCACCTACGTCTTTCCGTTCGCCGTCTACGCCGGCTGCGTCCGCGCCGAGCAGCGCGCTCAGCGGTAGATCGCCGCCCAGCCCGCCGGGTCCTTGAACAGCCGCACGCAGCGGATGGTCTTTTTGTCCGTGAGCTCGAAGCGGTGGTGTTTGCCCTTGGGGACGACGATCAGGTCGCCGGGCTCCACCACCACGCGCATCCACCTGTCGTCGTTGCTGCGGATGTCGAAGACGCCCTCGCCCTCGAGGACGAAGCGCACCTCGTCATCGTCGTGGTGGTGCTCCGGATCGAACTTGGCGAGCAGGCCCTCGAGGTTCGCCGTGTCGGGGCGCAGGGCCACCTCGTCCTGCGTGATGTAGCCGCGGCGCTTGGTGAGCTCGTCGAGCGCGGGCTGGTGCGCGCCGAGGGGCAGGTCGCGATAGATGACACCGTTTTCCTCGAGGAGGTTCCCGTCGATGGCCTCGTTGGTGTCGCGGAAGAAGGCTCTCATGGCTGCGTCTCCGAGGGGTGACGTCGCATGTGTACGGCGACGTCGAAGAGGTAGTCGTAGCACTCGGCGTGGCGCTTGGCTTCGCGCCAGTCCGCGCCCCACACGTAGACCCCGTGGCGGCGCACGAGGACCGCGTGCGCGTCGGGGTATCCGGCGACGGCGGCGCTCAGGGAGTCCGCCAGGTCGCACTCGCGGGCCGTGTTTTCGATGACGGGCACGCGGTGGACGTCGTCGTAGCCGACGCCGCGCAGGCCCTTCATCATCTCGAGCTTCGTGAGCACGACCTCGCGATCGAACGCGAGGGTGGCGAAGAGCGCGCGCTTGCTGTGTGTGTGGATGACGGCGCCGGCGCCGCGGAGCTTCATGGCCGCGAGGAACAGCGGGCGGCACTGCGAGACGGTGAAGCCCGACGACGCCGGCGGCCCCGCCTTCACCTCACCGTCGTCGTCGAGCTCGAAGATGACGTCGGGCGTGAGCAGCTCCTTTTGCACCCCCGACGGCGCCATGAAGGTGCGCCCGTCGTGGCGGATGGAGATGCCGCCGCCGGTGCCGCTCACCCAGCCCTGCGTATAGAAGCGCCGGCCGAGCGCGCAGATGACGCGCTTGGCGTCGTCCGCGGAGCCGACCGGCTTGTCCTCGAGGTCCACACGGAGAGCTTGCCCGGCCGCCGCGCGCCCCACAAGCCGGCCCGCGGGCCCTATTGCACGACGGCGGCGAGGTTGTCGGTGCAGGCGTAGCTGTCGTCGAAGCTGCTCTGGTCGTAGGTCGGGTTCAGGCCGCCGCCCACCGAGAGGGTGTCGCCGTCGACGGTGATGGTCCCCGAGATCTGGTTGGTGACGCCGTCGAGGCTGCCGTTGACGGCGCTCAGGTCGGTGTCGGGGATCTCGATCTCGAAGGTCTTGCCCTGCGCCTCGAGCGTGGCGTGGGCGTTTCGCAGGTGCACGTTGGAGATGCGCGCCACCGGCGTCGGCACGTCGAAGGTCTGGGTGTCGTCGGCGCGGGCGCCGGTCGCGGGCTCCACCGTCGCCGACAGCGTGCCGTCGTGGATGGTGAGCTTGCCGATGGGCTCGCTCTCGCCCGCCGCCAACGGATACGTAACGAACTCGTGGAGCGCCGTGTTGTCGAGCCAGATGGTCACGCTCTCGTCGTTGCGCGGCTCGATGGCGTCGATGATCAGGAACTGGGTGGTGCGCTCGCCGAGGACGGTGCGCGTGGCGTTCACGTCAGCGGTGCCCTGGTAGAACGTCGCGCCGCCGCTGCAGTCCTCGCTGAGCGTCTGCAGGTTCGGGTCGCCGACGGTGCAGCCGGAGACGTCCCACGTCATCGAGCCCATGTCTCCCGGGTTGCCCTGAACGTCGCTCGGGAAGATCAACACGCCGAGCTGGTCCTCGAAGCCGCAGTTGCTGTCGCCGTTCACCATGGTCGCCACCGTGCCCACCGTCTGGATCACCAGGCGCGCGGCGCCGTCGGCGATGACCTGGTGGAAGTTGCACTGCGCGTCGCTCGCCGGCACCGCCATGTTGGGCGTGCAGGCGTAGCTCGCGTTGAACGCGGCGGCGTCGTAGTTGGGGTCGAGGATGGGGGCGCCCTCGAGGGGGATCTGGTAGTCGGTGCCGTTGACGGTGATGTCGCCGGCGAGCTTGTTCTCCACGCCGTCCTTGTTGCCGTTTTGCGCCGAGAGGCTGCTGCCGTCGATGTCGATGCGCAGCGCGTTGCCCGCGGCGCGCACGATGCCCACCGCGCCGGGCTGCCACGCCAGGTCGTCGAACGTGGACACGGGCGTGGGGATGCTGCACGCGCCGGTGAGCGTGTCCTGCGCCATGCGCGGCTCCATCCGTCCGTCGATGCCGCCCTCGACGACCTCGAGGGATTGGTCGGAGACGCTGTCGGTGACGCGAAAGTTCTGGAAGTCGATGTGGAACGTGAACGACGCAGGGTCGCGTGACGTCGGGATCACCGGCTGCGACGGGTCGCCGCTCAGGCGGCCGCGCAGGCGCATGGTCCCCGTGATGAGCGCGGTGCCCTCGGCGTAGGTGGTCTTGCCCGAGCAATCGCGCGCGACCTCGGTGGGCGTGGGGAACACCAGCGCGCAGGGTTGATCGATGCGGAACACGGCCTCGCCGCCCTCGTGGCCGACGTCGCCGGTGATCTGGGCGTTCGCGATGACGCCGGGGCTCATGAAGCCGCAGCGGGTGTCGGCGGCGGCGACGGAGATCACGTTGCCCACGTTGTTCACCGTGAGCTTGGCGGCGCCGTCGGCGAGCTGCGGCGTGAGGTCCTTGCAGACGTACTCCACGGGCAGCTTGAGGTCGTCGACGCAGGCGAACGAGTTGGCGAACTCGTCGGCCTTGTAGTCCGGGTCGAGCACGTGGTCGTCGTTGAGGTCGACGTCGCTGTCCCAGACCGTGATCTTGCCCTCGAGGTAGTTCTCGAAGTCGCCGTAGACGCCGAGCTGCGCCTTCTCCTCGAGCGACGGGACGTCGACGTCGAAGATGTGGCCGTCGTCGTCGACGGTGTAGGTGGCGTCCGTGACCTTGATGCTGTTGAGCGTGACGTCGCTGGTGGGGACGCCGCAGACGCCGAGCGAGATGTTCTGCGCGAGGTGGATGCTCGCGCTCTCGTCGACGTGGCCCGTATGCATGGTCAGGCCGGTGGTCTTGTCGCTCAAGCGGATCTGGTAGTCCTGCACGTCGGCGCTGACGGTGATGGCGACGGCGTCCGGGGACGACGGGATCACGGGGTTTTCGGGGTTGCCGGTGAGGGTGCCGGTGACGGTGCGGGTGGCGCTCAAGGTGACCTTGCCGCTCACCGTGGTCTTCTCCCCGTTGCAGTCTTCGCTGGGGGCCCCGCCCGGGACCAGCGTGTCGCCGAAGTCCATGACGCAGTTGTCGACGGTCCAGGTGACGGTGCCGGGGCCGCCGAGCTCACCGTCCTCGACGTAGTTGTCCTGCACGTGCTTCGAGGAGAAGCCGCAATTCGTGTCGGCGTCGGCGAGCGCGATGAGCTTCACCGCGTTTCGCACCGTGAGGCGCGCGGCGCCGGCGCCGACGTCCTTGGGAAAGAATTGCTCGATCTCGCACCCGCCGCCGAGCGCCACGGCGGAGAAGGTGAAGACCAGGATGATGCAGCGCGTAAGCATGCAGGAATCCCTCCCGGGAACGACTTGGGTCATGTATCGCACCTGCATATGCGACCGTTGCCTACATGGTCTGACCATCGGGCGTTTGACCGAGATCTGCGCGAGATCTCGTCGACGACGCAGGGGCGCGCGGCCCCGGCGTCGGGCGCCCCCTCCCCGGCGGGCCGCGGGGTCACGCGCCGCTTCTACTGGGAGCTGGTCTCGCTGCGGCGATCCGGGGGCCCGCAGGCGGCGGCGGTGCTCGCGGACCGGCGCATGGACGTGGCCCTCTCGGCGCTGCGCGCGGCCCGGCCGGAGGAGCCGCTGCGCATCGCCTGCGTGCTCGAGCTCGCCGACGAGATGGACGTGGCGCCGCTGTTGCGCGCGCGCGCGGCCCTGGCCCGCCACGAGATCGCGCTCGATCTCTGGCCGCAGCTCGCCGGCGCCGAGCGCTTCCTGAACACGGGCACCGCCGAGATCTTCCAGCAGCGGTTGCTGCCGCTCCTCGACGTGCTCGCCCGCAGCGACGATGGCTGCGACATCGGCGTCGCCCTCGACCTCGAGCCCAACGAGGCGCTCGCGCGGGCGGCGTGGGAGATGCGGGCGCCGGGCTCCTCGCTCTTCGAGCGCGCGCGCGCGCTCGGTCGCATCGCGAGGAGCGTGGGCGGCAGCGTGGCCATGGCGCGCCAGGGGCGCCGGGACCTCGCCGAGCTCGCGCGCGACCTGCAGGCGCGCGATCTCCCGGTGCACGTCGCGGTGATGCCGCCGCTGTCGTCGTCCACGAGTGACACGCTGCGCGCGTGGGCGCTCGGCTGCCCCGCCGTCGACGACGACGGCCGGCCGCTCTTCGGCCTTCAGGCCGCCATGTGCTACGCGTCGCTCACCCGGCGGCTGCCGGAGCGCCTGCGCGCCAGGGTGGACCCGCGGCCCCTCGACGACGACGACGACGACGCGCGCGACGCGGACCGCCGCCGCGACAAGGACACGCTCGCCTTGTGGGCGGCCCGCCACCGCACCGCCTTCGACGCCGTCGTCGTCGGCATGACCGCCACCGGCATCCTCGGCGACGAGCCCGTCTACGAAGACCCCGCGGTGCTCGCCGAAGACGTGCGCGCCATGGAGGCCCTCGGCTTCTCGGACGTCGCCCTCTACGCGCTCGAGGGCCTGTTCTTCGGCCCCGCCGGCCCCGGCGACGACCTTGCGCTCCGCCCCGACGTCGAGCGCTGGCTCGGCGCCGCGTTCGGCGAGGCCTGAGGAGACGGCCGCACCTACGGGCCGATGGACCAGGCGGCGAACGAGTCGAACGACGTCACCATGCGGTTGGACCGGAGCACGACGCCGCCGGCGGGCGTGGCGGTGGCGTCGACGACGGTGGCCACGCCCTCGAGCTGGCACTGCAGCGAGCCGTCGAGCACCGCGCGCAACAAGAGCGTGGGTCCGACGATCTGATCGGGGCTCGCGAGGTCGCTCGACGCGCGGAATTCGCTGGCGTCGTTGTTCACCAGCCCGTCGATGACGAGCGCCTGCGCGCCGTCGCCGATGACGGGGAAGCACATCACGCCGTCGGCGTCGCCGGTCATGCCGACGCCGATGCCCGCGCTCGCCGTGTTGAACTGGCCGCCGAGCTCGAAGCTCTCCACGGTGAAGCGGAGCTCGACGACGATGTGGTCGGTGGGGGCGATGTCGGTGCGCCGCAGGATCTCGGCGTCGGCGGTGGCCGTGTGATGAAGCTGATCGTTCGAGAGGCTCCATGAGCCGGCGCCGGTCCACGCCGACGAGAGCACCACGCCGTCGAACGCGTCGAACGCGATGAGCACGTCGCCGCCCTGGTCGGGCCGTGGGTCGCACGCGTCGCCGACGCCGTCGCCGTCGCTGTCGGCCTGGGCCGCGTCCGAGGTGGTGGGGCAGTCGTCGCAGCGGTCGGCGACGCCGTCGTTGTCCTCGTCGTGGGTGCCGCAGGGATCGCCTTCGCCTTCGCCCTCGCCGCCTTCGCCCTCGCCCTCGCCCTCGCCGAAGTCGGTGATGCAGTGTCCGTCGCGGCAGACGTGGCCTACGAAGCAGTCGCTGTCGGCGTTGCAGATGACGCCGCTGTCGTCGGGCGGGCAGCCGCTCGTCGCCACGATCGCCACGAACACGAGCGCGGCGCGCGCGAGCGCCGCTACGGGCGCGGTGGCGAGGCCGGAGACCGGGGGGCGGCGCATGCGCCGAGGATAGCGCGCCGCAGGCGGGGTCGCCGTCTCCGTCGAGAGCCCTACGCGGCCGCGGTTCACTTGCAGGCGGCTTCGACCTTGTCGAGCGTCCACGTGTCGGGGCCATAGCGGCCGAGCACCACGCCGTCGGCGTCGATGAGCCACGCGCCCTTCACGCCGACCTTCACCATGTAGCCGGCCTCGGGCTTCCGGGCGGTCACGGTGGCGCCGTCGAGCGTGCCCCGCAGGACGCGCGCGACGTCGAGCACCAGCTCCTGTGAGGGGTTCAGCGTCCCCTTGTCGCTCCACGTCGCCGGTTTGTCGGGCGGCGGCGGCGTCGGCCCCGTGGCGGTGACCTCTTTGACCGTGGCTTCGACGACGAGCGTGGCGAGCGGGATGATCTCGTGGAGGGGCTCGGGGGGCTTGGCCATGCCGGACGTTATCCCGTCGTCAGGACACGCTCCACAGGACCGAGTACCACTTGGGCATGTCGTCGAGCTTGAGCTCGAAGATGCCGTCGTTCTTCCCGTTGCCGCGCGGCTCGGACTCGCCCCAGGGGTTCCTGAGCTTCACCATCTTCACGCCGTTTTTCTCGTAGGCGTCGACGACGGTGTAGGTGTGGTCGCCGTAGACGCCGGTGTTGGCGAACAGCGCCTCGTGGCCCGCGTCGTCCTTGGTGCCGAGGCACACCGGGAGCTTGTGCGCGAGCTTGTCCTTGATGATGCGGAAGCACGCGTCCTTGTTGCGCGCCGAGAAGTCCTTCTCGAGCGCCGGCCGGCCGAGGACCGCTTCGAAGAGGTCGGCGGAGCTGCCGCCGTCGCCGATGTCGTTGTAATCGCCGTTGAGCTGCGCCCACGCTTTCTCGAAGAGCGGGAACCACAGCTCCATCTTGTCGCGCGCGGTGGAGTTGGCCGACGAGCCGTACAGCGGGCCGCCCCAGGAGCGCGTGTAGAGGTCGGCGTCGACGGCCTCAAGGTGCTTCTTCGCGTACCCGTCGCGGTCACGCTTGAGCTCGACGACGTAGAACGTGCCGTTCGCCGGCAACGGCGGCTCGCCGCGCTTCTTCCTGTCCGCGTTCACGGTCTTCCGGTCGGCGTCGGTGGCCACGCGGATGATCTGCGTGAGCAGGTCGGGGCGCACGAGCGCGAGCGCCGCCGCCCCCGCCGGCGTGTAGCAGTCGCCGAGGTTGCCCTGCACCACGTCTTCCATGGCGGCGCCGTCCTTGAACAGCGGCCCCGTGTAGTTCTTGAGGTCGTAGCGCGAGCTGCCGTCGGGCTTGCGATCGTCCTTGTGCGGCTTGGGATCTTCGATCTCCACGGGAGCGCCCGTCGCGCCGCCCGCGCCGAGCACCGCCGAGGTGCCGGCGATCTCCTTGAAGTCCGTGTTGTTGCGGCCGTCGGTGGCCGCCACCTGGAACGTGTCGCCGGGCTTGCCGTTCAGCTTGGGGACGCCGGGGAAGCGCCCGGTGTCGTCCATGGTGATGTCGGTCTTTTCGCCGGTGCGCTCATTTTCGAAGCGCAGCACCGCGTAGGGCTCCGAGATCGGGCGGGAGTTGTTGTTGTTGGCGACGGCGATCTTGCCGCGTCCGGCGTCGGACAGCTCGATGCGCATGAGCGCCACTTCGGCGCCGCGCTTGTCGGCGCCGAGCTGGTCGGCGCGGATCACCATCCAGGCCGAGGCGTTGCCGTGCGCGTCCCGGGTGCGCACGCGCAGCCAGTCGCCGCCCTTCAGGTCGGTGGTGCCGGTGAGCCGGCCGGTGGCGTCGGTCTTTCCGAGGACGAAGGTGTCGTCGTCGTGAAGGCGCATCGCGGGGATGGCCGAGAGGTTCAGCGCCTCCACCGTCACGTTCGGCCCGGCGCTCCCTTCGATCTTCACCTTGCCGCGCACGAGCCTCATGTCGGTGATGTTGACGGGGCCGCTTTGCGGGTTCACCGGCGCGCGGCCGACGAGCTGCTCGAGGAAGCGCTGCGCGTCGTCGGCGAGGGGGACGGCGCCGCCGTCGAGGATGGCCTCGACGTCCTTCTTCTCACGCTTGCTCAAGCCCTCGCGCACGATGGACATGAGCTCCTGCTTGGACACCGCGTTGTCGAGCTGGTCCCGCGCGCTCGTCATCGCGAGGCCGCTGCGGTCGGCGATGTCGGCGAGGAGGGCCTTCAGATCGTCGAGGCCGGCCTTCTTCGAGCCCGTGAAGGCGCGCGCGAGCTTGTCGACCTCGGCGCGGATGGAGCGGTCGCGGATGGTGACGGGCATCGGGACTCCCGGACGAGATGCCCCGTTATCGGTCACATGTGGGATACGGTGCTACATCCCCGCGCGGCCCGCGCCGCGGGGAGCACCTTGGCGCCAACCGCGCGGATCTCCGCGACTTCCGCGCTGTGACCGGCCTCCCACGCCAGGAAGCGGGTGCGGATCGCGGCGGCGCGATCGGGGCCGGCGACCCAGGCCGCGGCGGCGGCGTCGCCGCGCAGGAGCGCATCGAGCACGCGCTCCCCGAGCAGCGCCTTGGCGTGAGACGACTCCCACCACGAGCCTGCGTCGGGCGCCTCGTCGAAGGCGAGGCCCTGGAAGTCGAGCAGCACGACGTCGAGGCCCTCGCGGCGCTCTTTGTCGACGATGCGCTCGATGGTGGCCTTCCACCGATCCTGCGCGTCGAGCAGCCCGGCCTGCTCGATGACCTCGAGGTGACGCGCGTGCACCGGCGAGAAGTAGAGGCGCACGCGGGTGTGTCCGCGCCGCGCGAGCTCGAGCAGGCGCGCGAGGTCGCGGAGCCCGCGCGTGTCCTCGACGGGCTCGCCGTGGATGGCGAGCGGGTTCGCGCAGGAGTAGTTGCCGAAGTAGTCCTTCTCCGACGCGCGGAAGTACGCGAGCGGGCCGCCGGCGCGCGCGCGATCGCGCTCCTGGAAGCGCGGGTCGCGTTGGCCGAGCTGCGTGAAGTAGCTCGGGTCGTGGCGGCGCCGGAGGGTGGACAGCGACGAGCGCAGCGCGTCTTCGGACAGGACGGTGGAGCCGAAGTCGCTCCAGGCGGACCAGCGCTGCGGCGCGCCGCTGCTGTCCACGGCGTAGCGGGCCTCGTCGAGCGTGGCGGGGATCTTGGCGGCGGCGTCGAACGCCAGGAGATCGAGGCCGACGACGATGAGCTTCTGCGGGACGAGGGCGTTCGCGTGTTGGTACAGGCGCACCCAGTCGTAGGGCTGCGAGCCGTTGACGGCGGCGTTCACCACGTGGAGGCCGCCGAACGCGGGGCTCTGTGGATCGAGCATCACCTGCGCGCGCGACGTCCCGAGGATGATCCCCTCGGGCTTCTCGCTGCGCACCAGGTGGACCTTGAAGAGGCGATCGTGTCCCTCCTGCGCCGGGCGGTTGGGGAGCCAGGGCGTGTGAACGATGCGCAGGACGTCGTAGGGATCGATGACGACGTTGATGCCGGCGACGACGCCGACGCCGAAGAGCAGCAGCGCGACGAACGCGAGCAGGAAGCGCTCCGGCTGGTGCAGGCGAATCACGCGGCCAGCGTAGCCCGCCTCCGCCGCGGACGACGAGCGCTTCCGGCACGGGATCGTCTCGAGTCACGACGTCTGTGCGCGCCCACGCGAGCGCGCCGGCGTCCGCACCGCGCGCGCCATGTTCGTGCCGTGACCGTGCGAGGGCACCTGGCCCCGTTCGCCGCGCTGCTCCTGTGCGGCTGCCCGCTCGACGTGTCCCTGCAGGGGAAGCCGTGCGACGCCGGCCACGCCTGCGCCGGCGGCTTCCGCCTGGCGCCGTAGGGTCACGCGCGGCCGGCGAGGACGTCCTTGTGGTCGGCGCGCAGGCGCTGCTTGAGGAACTTGCCGGTGGAGGTGCGCGGGATTCTGATCGACGAAGACGTAGGCGTCGGGGAGCCAGAACCTGGCGAACTTGCCGTCGAGGTGCGCGGTGAGCTCTTTGTCGGTGACGGTCTGTCCCTGCCTCACGACGATGGCTGCGACGGGCCGCTCGTCCCACTTGGCGTGCGGCGCGCCGAACACCGCCGCCTCGAGGACGGCCGGGTGCGCCATCAGCGCGTTTTCGAGCGCGACGGAGCTGATCCACTCGCCGCCGGACTTGATGACGTCCTTGCTGCGGTCGGTGATGTGCATGTAGCCCTCGGGCGTGATGGTGACGACGTCACCCGTCTTGAACCACCCGTCCTTGGTGAAGCGGTCCTTGCCTTCGTCCGCCATGTAGCTGGCGGCGACCCACGGCCCGCGCACCTCGAGCTCGCCCATGGCCTTGCCGTCCCACGGCAGCACGGTGCCGGCGTCGTCGACGTGGCGCATCTCCACGAGCGGCGCGGGCACGCCCTGCGACGCGCGCGCCGCGAGCACCGCCTCCGGCCCGCGCTTACGCACCGCAGGCGTGACGCGGGCGAGCGTCCCGAGGGGGTTCATCTCGGTCATGCCCCAGGCGTGCGTGACCTCGATGTCGTGGCGCTCGAGGAAGCCCTGGATGAGCGACGCCGGCGCCGCAGAGCCGCCGATGATCATGCTGCGGATGGCGGAGAGGTCCCACTGCTTGGGCGCGGCGTCGAGCTTGTCGAGGATGGCGAGCCAGATGGTGGGCACGCCGCCGGCGAGCGTGACCTTCTCCTTGGCCATCAGGTCGAGGAGCGACACGGCGTCGAGGTGGGGCCCGGGGAAGATGAGGCTTGCGCCGTTCAGGAACGCGGCCCAGGGCAGGCCCCACGCCGCGGCGTGGAACATGGGGACCACGGGGAGGACGACGTCGCTGCTGCCGACGCCGATCATGTCGCGCATGGACACGGCCATGGTGTGCAGCATCACCGAGCGGTGCGTGTAGACGACGCCCTTGGGGTTGCCGGTGGTGCCGGACGTGTAACAGATCATCGCCGCCGTCTTCTCGTCGATGTCGACCGCGAAGGGCGAGCCCGCCGGCGGCGACGTGCCGGTGGCGTGCGCCGACGCCTGCTGCGCCTCGAGGAGCGCTTCGTAGTCGTGCGCGCCTTCGGGGACGGGGCCGCCGTCGTCGCGGACCACGATGACGTGGCGGACGCTCTTGCAGCGCGCGCGAAACTTCTCCCACAGCGGCCACAGCGTGCGGTCGACGACGACGACGCTGTCCTGCGCGTGATCGACGATGTACGTGAGCTCGTCGGGGTGAAGGCGCAGGTTGAGGGTGTGGACCACCGCGCCCATCGCGGGGACGCCGAGGTACACCTCGAGGTGCTCGCGGTGGTTCCAGCACAGCGTGGCCACACGGTCGCCTTGCTTGACGCCGAGGGCCGCGAGCGCGCGGGCGCAGCGCTCGGCGCGGGTGTACGTGTCGGCGAAGCTCTGGCGCACGACGGACTTGTCCGGGCGCCGGCTCACGACCTCTGCGTCGCCGAAGAGCGCGCGCCCGCGCTCCAGGAGGTGACCGAGGCTCAGCGGGAAGTCCATCATGCGGTCGTCGAGGTTCATGGCGGCGCTTTTACTGCGATTCGCACGGCGTGACGACCGGCTGCTGCGGCGCCGGCGCGCGAGGCATGAGCGAGAAGGCGCTGTGCGAAATCGCCGGCTGTCTCACGACGATGAGGTGGGTTTCTGCGTGCTACTGCCGAGATGAACGACCGCGCGCATCGCGCGCCACGAGGATTCGATGGCAGCACGCTTTTTCCCGCTCCGTCCCGTTGTTGTCACCCTCGCCGCAAGCTTCGTGGCAGCCGCGTGCGCCCCCGACAGCGCCGCGCGCCCGCCGGCCAAGGGCACGCACCCCGCCGGCGAGGGTGACGTCGCCGGCGAAGGGGAGGGCGAGAGCGCCGAAGGAGAGGGTGAGAGCGCCGGCGAAGGCGAGGGCGAAGGGGACGTCACCGGCGAGGGCGAGGGCGAAGGGGACGTCACCGGCGAGGGCGAGGGCGAGGGCGAGGGCGAGGGCGAGGGCGAAGGGGACGTCGGCGCCGAGGTCTGGCGGCCGTTCTCCGACGCGAGCCCGTGGAACACGCCCATCCCCGCGAACGCGGCGGTGGATCCGGACAGCGCCGCGCTCGTCGACGACTTCATGCACAGCTCGCCCTTCGGCGTGCACCTCGACATCAACATCACCGGCTTCTCCATCCCGCTGTTCTTCGCGGACGGCAGCACGCCGCAGGTCCCCATCGTCGCGGGCATCGGCGGCGAGGGCTGGGGCGCAGGCGGCTTCAACGCCTCCCTCGCCATGCCGTTGCCGCCGGGCGCCGCGCCCGATCCGCAGTCGGACCACCACATCTCCGTCGTCGACCGCGCGCTGGGGATCGAGTGGGGCTGCTGGGACACGCACCTGGACACCCAGAGCGCGGGCCTGTGCGCCACCACCGATCTCAACGGCGACGGCGTGCGACCGCTCGCCGCGGTGGCGAACCCGTGGTGGGACGCGCACGGCGCGCGTGCGTGCGGCTTCCCCCTCGTCGCCGGGCTCATCCGCCCCGAAGAGATCGCCGCCGGTCACATCCGCCACGCGCTCGTCGTCGCGTACCCGCACATCCGCGCGGGCTTCTACACGCCGCCGGCGTCGACGGCGCAGGCGCGCGTGGGAAGCAACTCCATCAGCACGCGCGGCATCCCCTGCGGCGGCCGCATCCAGCTCGACCCGGGCTTCGACGTCGAGCACGCCAACGTCAGCCCCGCCGGCAAGGTCGTCCTGCGCGCGCTGCAGGAGTACGGCGCGTACGTCGGCGACTACTCCGGCGCCCTCGACCTCTACGCGGACGGCGCCCCCGACGCGCAGGCCGCCTGGAACGGCGTGCTCGACAGCGGCGCGCTCGGCAACCTCGACATGACGAACCTGCGCGTGATCCAGCTCGGCCAGTTGTTCGACAACGGCAACGGCTGAAAGGCTGACGAAAAGCAAGGCTCGTAGCAGCACTCGGCGAAGCCGCCCACAAGGTGGCTCGCCGCGCGGAGTACGTGGCGAGGCACGTCGGCGCGCAAGAACCGCTTCGCGCCGCTTGTGTCACGCGCCTTCGCGGCGCGGGCCGCGTGCGCCGCATCGGAGATCTCCGGATTGTCGGCATCGGCGAGCACCGCGAGGACATCGGTGAGGAGCTTGTCGAACGCGGCGCGGTGATCGACGCGGAACCTGGCGAGGACGTCATGACTCGGGCGCAGATCGCCGACGATAAAACGGAAGGCGTCGTCGTTCGTCGTCAGCCGCGCGATCTCCCGGCCGCTCCCGATCCCTTGGCCTATCGCGTACAGCCACAGCGTCAGGAGCATCCGCGGGCTCGTCATCGGGCGCCCACGTGAACCCGTCGAGGTCGAGCACACGGTCGATCAGGCGAGCCGGGTGCTCGGGGCCGATGAGGTCGTCCACGGCCTGGGTCTTCAGCTTGGGCGCTCGGAATCAGCGAAGGCGAGACAACGTCGCCACCGCCGGAGCTCCTTTCCGCTCCGCCGTGTGGCCGTAGCACCGGCCCCTTCCGGGTGGCTCGGATCAACACGTTACGCGTCAGCCCTGAGCCGAGCGGCGCTACGACATCCGGTGCGCCCGGATCGACCGGCGGTCCACGGCGGGGTGAGACGCCAGGCTTGCGTTGTTCCGCAACGGGAGCTCGCATGCGCACGCGCGTCGTCGCAGTCGTCTTCGCCACCGTCGTCGTCGCCGGTGTCACGCTCGGCGCCACCGATCCGCCGCCGACGCGGATCGCGCCGCACGGCGCGCAGGTCATGGCCGATCAGATCGCGGCGTTCGACGCGCTGAAGACCGACGTCACGGGCGAGGTGATCCCCACCGACCGGGCCTACTGGAACACGCTCGTCCCCGAGGACAACGCCGCCACGCCCGCGCGCATCGCCCTCGGCAAGAAGCTCTACTTCGACCCGCGGCTGTCGCGCGACGGCACCGTCGCGTGCGCGACCTGCCACGACGTCAGCCGCGGCTTCACCGACCGGCGCCCCGCGTCCGAGGGCATCGGCGGGCGCATCGGACGCAGAAACGCGCCCACCACGTTGAACGCGGCGTTCTTCTCGTCGCAGTTCTGGGACGGGCGCGCCAAGACCCTGGAGGACCAGGCGAGGCTGCCGCCGCTGAACCCCGTCGAGATGGGACAGCCCAACGGGGACGCGGTCGTCGCCGTGCTCACAGCGGACGCCGACTACCCGCGGCTGTTCCACGAGGCCTACGGACACCCGCCCAACTACGAAGACTTCGGCCGCGCCATCGGCGCCTTCGAAAGGACGCTCATCTTCCTCGACGCGCCCTTCGACCGCTTCATGAACGGACAGGTGGACGCCATCGACGACGACGCCAAGGCCGGCATGGTGCTCTTCTTCGGCAAGGCGCGCTGCGCCTCGTGCCACACCCTGAGCGCCGTGAACCCCGTCGGCACCGACAACCGCTTCCACAACATCGGCGTCAGCGCGCGGCACCAGGACTTCGAGAAGCTCGCGCGGCAGGCGGTGGCGGCGCTCGACAAGACGGGCGGCGGGGACCGCGCCGTCGACGAGCTCGCGCTCTCCAGCGATCTCGCCGAGCTCGGCCGCTTCGTCGTCACCAAGCACCGAAGCGACATCGGGGCGTTCAAGACGGAGCAGTTGCGCAACGTCGGGCTCACGCCGCCGTACATGCACGACGGCTCCATGCAGACGCTCTGGGACGTCGTCGACCACTACAACAAGGGCGGCGAGGCGAACCCGTACCTCGACGGCGGCATCGAGCCCCTCGACCTGAGCGAGCAGGAGGTGAACCAGCTCGTCGCCTTCATGTTCACGCTCACCGACGCGCGCTTCGCCGATGACAACCGCACGCAATTCAATGAGCAGCGGGCGAAGGCGCAGAAGTCGCGCCCGTTCCGCGACGACGAGCTCGCGCACAGGACAGTGCTGCCGTTTCAGCAACGCCTGGCACGCGAGGACCGCGCGGCGGGCTCCGTCGACGGCGGGACGCGAGGGAAGGGGGCGCCATGAAGGGCTGGAAGAGCGTTGAGACCAGGTACCTCGAGAAGCGCGAGCGCGCGTTGCGCGCGCTGGCCGGCCTAAACCGCCGCGGCTTCCTCAAAGCGTCGGCCGCGGCGGCCGCGGCGGCGGCGGGGCTCGTGTACCCGCGCAGCTTCCAGCCCATCGCCATCGCGCGCGCCGCGGAGCTCGACGGTGCGCCCTTCCGAATCGCGTACATCTCGGACTCGCACCTGTACGAGACCAGCCTCAACCCGCGCTTCGTCAACGCCATCATGCGCGCCGTCGACGACGTCAACGCGCTCGATCCGCAGCCGGACTTCGTCATCTTCGGCGGCGACCTGGCGCAGCTCGGCCAGGCCAAAGAGCTCGAGCTGGGCGCGCAGATCTTGAAGGAGCTGAAGGCGCCGCTGCACGTCATGGTGGGCGAGCACGACTGGTACTTCGACCTGGGCGAGAAGTGGCGCGACCTGTTCGGCGAGCCCACCTACTCGTTCGACCACCGCGGCGTGCACTTCGTGGTGCTCAACAGCGTCATCGAGGACGACTTCTGGACCGCGCGCAAGCTCACGCCCATGGAGCGGATGCGCACCGTGGCCGGGCTCGACGACAAGATCCAGTCGCGTTTCCAGGTCGGCGCGAAGCAACGCGCGTGGCTCGAGAAGGACCTGGCCCACCTGCCGGCGTCGACGCCGCTCGTCGTCTTCTCGCATTCGCCGCTCTACAAGCTCTACCGCCCCTGGAACTTCTGGACGGAGGACGCCGAAGAGGTGCAGGCGCTCCTCAAGCGCTTCTCGCACGTGAGCGTCATCCACGGGCACACGCACCAACTTCTCTTGAATCACGTCGACAACATCAACTTCTACGGGATGCTGTCGACGGCGTGGCCCTGGCCGTACGCGCCCGAGGGGCTGCCGCCGCTCACCGTGCAGATGGGCCGCGCCGATCCATTCGATCCGCAGGACGGCTGCGGCGACGGCACGTTCTCCCTGTCCGACGACGGCGTGGTCGAGAGCATCTACGACCTCTGGAATCGGAACCCGATCACCGTGCGCGCGAGCTACCTGTCGTCGAACGGCAAGGTCGACGTCCCGCCCGCGCCTGCTCTCGTCAGCTACTGAACGTCGCGCCGCGCAGGGGGTCTTCATGTCGCGTCAGCGTCTCTTCATCGTCACCGCGCTCGCCGGCGCCGTCTCCGTCTGCGCCACGCTCGCGGGTTGCCGCGCGCCCCCGCCGCCGCCGCCGGCCGGCAAGGAGGGCGTCGAGGTGCTCCTGTGCGACGGAAAGACGAAGACCGTGATGCCCACGGGTACGCCCGGCACGGCCATCGCGGGCGCGCTGATGAGCCAGTGGCTGCGCAATAACCCCACGAAGGACTGGGACGTGGCGGAGGCCGACGCGCACACCCTCGTGCCCGCGTACGACAACGCGTCGCTCGTCGGCGATCCGCAGGGCGCGACGTACGGCGGCGTCACCAAGGACGACGTCGCCCTGTGGAAGAGCGAGAGCGAACGCTTCGCGCGCGCCGGCTCACGCGTGTTCCACAGCGCCGATGAGCTCGGCAGCACCATCGGCGTCTCCTGCGACATGTGTCACCCGAACGGATCGAACACGCACCCGGAGACCTTCCCGAAGTACGAGCCGCAGGTCGGCCGCGTCACCCTGCTGCGCGACATGATCAACTGGTGCATCGAGCACCCGGTGAAGGGCAAGGCGCTCGCGGGCGACGACCCGCGCATGCGCGCCCTCGAGGCGTACATCCTCGCGCAGCGCTCCGGCGTGCCGCTCGCCTACGGCAAGCGCTGATCGCGCCGCGCGGTCGCGGCGCTCGTCGGCGCCGCGCGTCTTCAGTTGAGGTCGATGTCGGGGACGGGGATCTTGGCGAACGGCACGCCCTCGTCGACGAGGCGCTGCTCTTCCTCGGCGGTGGACGTGCCGTGGATGGGCCGCGCCTCCTCCTCGCCGTGGTGGATGGCCAAGGCGCGGCTGGCGAACGTGTCGCCGACGTCCTCGGCGTGGGTCCGCACGGCGCGGAGCAGGCGGGAGAGCGCGCGCTGCACCTCCAGCGGCATCGTCGCGTCGGGCACCGGCCGCTGCGCGTCGGGCGCCGGCCGCGGCGCGTCGGGGGCCGGCGCGGGGGTCTTGTCCGGCGCCGTCGAGCCCCGCGTGGCGATGCCGCGGAAGCTCGGGCGCTGCGCGACGTCGCCGCTGCCACACGTGGGGCAACAGAGCTCACCGCCGTCGCGCGCGCCTTCGAAGGCGGCGGCGTTGTCGTACCACCCCTCGTAGAGGTGTCCGGCGGCGCAGGCGAGGTCCACGACGAACATCGGTACGAGCATACGGTTCGCGACCCCGGCGCGACCACCGGGGGCGTCACAGCATGCGGCGCCACAGCACGTTGCCGGCGTGCACGTCGACGGCGAGGACCCCCGCGCCCGCCGCCTCGCGCGCGACGACGAGGATCAGGCTGTCGCCCTCGAGGTGCGCGGCGGCGAGCGCCGCGCCCGGCAGGTCGGGTGCCAGGACCACGTCCCACAGCCGCGCGCCGTCGGCGGTGCGCACGCCGGCCACGGCCTGCTGCGAGGCGTGGCCCTTGCGGTCCATCTTGTCGTCGTGCCGGAAGAACGCGATGGCGCCGTCGTCCGCCGTGAGCTGCGCGCTGCTCGCGGCGTCGCCGACGACCTTGGCGTGGATGTACTCCTCGTCGCCGTAGGGCTTCTCCTCGCCCCCGGGCCCGCGCAACAGCCGCGCGCGCGCCTCGTGACCGGGCTCCACGAGCTCGCCGCCGGGCATCTCGAGGGAGTCGCGGTCAAAGCGCGGCGGCGCCCGGGTCACCCGCACCGCCGACGTCCGCACCTGCTCGGCGCGTCCGGTGCCGTCCACGCGCCAAGAGGTGCCGCCGGTGGTGGCGTAGTACGCGGCGCCGGTGTCGTCGTCGACGATCGGCGCGTGGTCCATGAGGTCCTCGAGGTGCACGCCGCGCTGCGCGAGGGTGTCGTCGTCGACGGCGACGGCGCGGGTGGCCGTGGAGAGCGCGTACACCGCGTCCTTGCGATCCTTGCACCACACGAGCCCGCGCGCCGGGCGGCTGCACTTGAGCGCCGCGGGGATGACGACGGCCACAGGCGCGCTTCGCCCGTCGAGCGGCACGAACGATACGCGCGTGGCGTTGCGGCCGGAGCGGCCGAAAGGCTGGTCGCCGGAGCGAACGTGCTCGACGACCGTCGCGAGCGGCGGGTCCTCGGTGAACCAGACCGCCTGGACGCGTCCGTGCAGGTGGAACACGCGCGTCTCCCAGCCGAACGGCGCGAAGTTCCACGCGGCGGCGGCGACGATGCCGAGCAGCAGCAGCGCCGGACCGCCAATCGCAGCTTGTCGGCGAGATCCCCGCGTCCCGCGTTGCTCACGGGCCGACCTCGACGGCGCCCGCGGTGCACGACGACGCCTCGCGCGGGTGCCCGAGCGCGTCCGCCGCGGGGCAGTCCGCGCCCGCGCCGACGGCGGGGGAGCCCGCGGCGGGCGCGCGCACGGGGACGACGCCGCTGTCGTCGATGTCGCTGAGGGTGACGTCCTTTACCGTGACGTCCGGTGCGCACAGCGCGTCGGGGTCGTCGCTGCCGCCGCCGCTGCGCTCGACGGGGAACTGGAAGCTGCCGGCGCCGCCGTCGAGGGCGGTGGTGCAGCTCACGGGGTTGAAGCCGTTGCCCGCGACCGAGTCGAGGACGAGCGTGTTCCTCATCGTCACGCCGGCGCCGTTGCCGACGATGGCGCCGCCGAACGCGACGTCGCCGGGTGCGGCGTTGCCGGCGAAGGTGCAGTTGACCACGGCGCCGCCGAGGACGCCGTCGAGGAAGACGCCGCCGCCAAGGCCGGCGCTGGCGGTGTCGTCGAGGAAGCTCGTGTTTTCGAGGTTCACCGTGGCGCCCGGGCCGAAGTACGCGCCGCCGGCGGCGCGCGCGGTGCAGCCGACGACGGTGGAGGCGCTCATGGTGACGACGGTGCCCTGCAGGTAGAGGCCGCCGGCCATGGAGGGGTCGTGGTCGTCGATGACGGCGCCATCGACGACGGTGCGGTCGATGTCGGTGGGCTCGGTGAAGTCGTACGCGACGCGAAAGACGGCACCGCCGAAGGCGTTTGCCCTGGAGCGCGTGATGTGGACGCCGCAGAGCGTGACGCTGCGGCCCTCGCCGTCGATGGAGAGGGTGCCGCCGTTGCCGCCGTCGCCGGGGTTTCCGCCGGTGCCGGTGGCCTGGTTGTCGTCGAAGTCGGAATTGACGACGACGAGGTCGTTGCCGAGGTTGCCGAGCGCCCCGCCGTTGCTGCAGCGGTTGCCCGAGAAGGTGGTACCGACCACGGTGGTGAAGCCGCCGCCCTCGGAGAAGATGGCGCCGCCCGCGGTGTCCTGGCCGTCGACGTTGCCGACGTCGTCGACGAAGGAGCAGGCGATGACGTCGAGGGTGCCGCCGACGCGGGCGATGGCCGCGCCGCCGCCGCCGAGGTCGGTGCCGGACGCGCTGCCGTCGGCGAAGCCGAGGCGCTGGACGACGACGTGGGGCGTGTCGCGGTCGAAGGTGGAGTCGATGCGCAGGATGCGCGTGCTGCCGCCGCCGGAGAGCGTGACGGTGCCGCCGCCGTCGATGACGACGTCCTCGGTGAGGACCTTCTCGGCGGTGACGGTGACGGTGACGGGGGCGGGGCCGCAGTCGAAGCGGATCTTGGCGGCGTGCTGCCCGAGGGCGGCGTCGAGGGCGGCCTCGGTGCAGGAGGCTGCGCCGCCGTCGCCGACGACGACGGCGTCGCCGACCTCGACGGGCTCGAGCGGGGCGGGACAGACGACGGCGGCCCCCGCGCCCGGCGAAGGCGGAGGCGAAGGCGCCGGCCCGCAGGCGATTGCGAGGGCGGTGGCGAGCAGGCCGGCGGCGGAGCGGGCGAGCGGCATGGGACGACGCTACTGCGCGGCCGGGGCGACCGGGATCACAGGCCGGACCCGGCCGACACGGATCCGGGCGGGTGGCGCCAAGCCCCGGGCAAGTCCGCGCGGCAGCCCCGCGCCAACCCCCATGAGGTCCTTTCCATGTCCATGAACGTCCTCGGCCAAAGCGAACGCCCGGCAGGCGCCCTGGCGCTCCCGCTGGCCATCACCGCCCTGCTCGCGCTCGCCGCTTTGTCGGCCCCCGGCTGCATCGTCTACGACGACCGCGGCGGCGGCAACGACTGGAGCTGGAACGGCGGCGACTGCGGCGCGTGCACCGCGAGCGACGACGCCGACGGCGACGGCCTGCCGGACGCCGACGAGCCCGGGTGCAACCTCGACCCCAACAACCCCGACACCGACGGCGACGGCGTCCTCGACGGCGACGAGGACCTCGACGGCGACGGCTTCACCACGTCGCAGGAGCTGGCCTTCGGCTCCAACTGCGCCGACGGCAGCGACTTCCCCGGCAGCGCCGGCGAAGGCGAGGGCGAGGGCGATGTCGACGGAGACGTCGACCAGGACGGCGACGGCATGACGGCGAGCGAAGAGGACGAGTGCGGCACGAGCGACTGGTTCTCGGACAGCGACAACGACGGCGTGCTCGACGTCGACGAGGACCTCGACGGCGACGGCTACAGCAACGCCTGGGAGATCGCGGCCGGGACGAGCTGCTGGGATCCGACGAGCCACCCGCCGGCGGGCAGCCAGCCCCCCGACGGCGTCGACCCGCCGCCCGCGGACAGCGACCAGGACGGCGTGTCCGACGCCGACGAGGCCGCCCGCGGCACCGACCCCAACAACCCCGACACCGACGGCGACGGCCAGTGCGACGCCGCCGAGATCGAGTGCGGCAGCTCTCCGCTCGACCCGTTCATCACCTGCACCTGACCCGGGCGGGCCGCGCCCCGCGAACAGACCGAGCGCCAGCCGCCAGCCGCCAGCCGTCAGCCGTCGTCACCGGCGGCGGCGGCGGCGGCGCATGGCGTCGACGTCGCGCAGGGCGGCGGCGAGGACCTCGGGATCGCCGGCGACGAGCCGCAGCCGGCGGGCCCGATCGAGCTTCTTCAGGGCGACCTCGAGGCGGCGCGCCTTGGTCTCCGAGCGCAGCGGGTGCGCGAACGCGAGGGCGACCGGCCGCCGGCACCGCGTGTACGAGCCGCCGCGCCCCGCGTTGTGGGTGGCGAGGCGCTTGTCGAGAATCGTTGGTGACGCCGACGTAGAGCGAGTCGTCGGCGCAGCGTACGAGGTAGACGGTCCACACGCGCGCGGCGCTAGCGTCCTCGTCCCCGGCCCACAAGGCACGCCGCGCGGTTCACGCAAGAGACGGGCGTCAGGCCGCGGAGACGTCGACGCGGCTCTTGCCGCCGCCGAGCGGGACCACGCGGACCTGCGCGCCGATGCGCTCGGCGAGCGCGGGCAGGTGCGAGATGACGCCGATCTGCCGGCCGGTGGCGCGCAGCGCCTCGAGCGCCGCCAGCGCCGCCTCGAGGGTCTCCGGGTCGAGGCTCGAGAAACCCTCGTCGATGAACAGGGACTCCACCGGCGTCCGCGCCGCCGACAGCGCCGACAACCCCAGCGCCAAGGACAGCGACACCAAGAAGGTCTCTCCGCCCGACAGCGAGCCCACCGCGCGCGGCTCGTCGCCGCTTTCGCAATCGACGACGACGAGATCGAGGTCGAAGCGCGCGCGCTTGTCGCCGCCGCCGGCGCGCTCGAGGCGGTAGCGCGGCGCGAGCATCGCGAGCTGCGCGTTGGCGTGCACGAGCAGCGCGTCGAGCGTGAGGCTCTGCGCGAACACGCGGAAGCGCGCGCCGTCGGCGGAGCCAATCACGTCGCTCAAGCGCTCCCAGGTGAGCGCCCGTGCGCGCTGCGCCTCGAGCCTCGGGAGGAGCAGCCCCGCGCGCCGCCGCGCATCGTCGTCGCGCGCGAGCGCCGCGCGGGCGCCGGCCCAGCGCTCGGTCGCGACGGCGAGCGCCGCCCGCGCGTCGTCGACGGTGTCCGGCGCCTGCGCCGGCGCGCCCTCGCCGTGCGCCTGCGCCGCCGACGCGCGCTCCGCGAGCACGGCCTCCGCGCGGGCGACGGCGTCGTCGAGCGCGCGCACCGCGGCGCGGGCGCGCTCGAGGGCGCCGTCGTCGAGAGCGCAGGCGCGGGCGAGCGCGTGATCGTCGTCGACGTCGCTGACGTCGCTGACGTCGCTGACGCGCGGCCCGGCGGCGCCGAGGCCCCCGTCGGGGACGGCGGGCCCCCCTCGGGCGAGCCGCCCACCGGGGCGCGCCGCGCGGCGGGCCGCCTCGAGCGCGGCGCGGGCGTCGTCGTGCGCGCGGCGGGCGCGCTCGTCGCCGTCGAGGGCGCCGGCGCGCCCGGCCTCGGCCTGGCCGCAGCGCACCTCGGCGGCGGCCAGGGCGACGGCGGCCTCGGCCGCGGCGGCGCGCGCCTCGTCGAGGGCGGCGGTCAGGCGCCCGCGGACCTCGGCGACCGACGCGCCGTCGAACAGCGCCGCGCGGGCCCGCAACAGCTCCGCCTCGTGCGCCCGCGCCTCCGCCGCGCGTGACGCCAGCGACGCCTCGCGCTCGGCGGCGGCGGCGCGGCGCTGCTCGAGCGCGCGCAGGGCGGGCTCGCTGTGCGCGAGCGCGGCCCGGGCGCGCAGCGCGATCTGCTGTTGCGCGCGCAGCCCCTCGACGCGCGGCTGCAGCGCGCGCAGCAAGGCGCGCGGCGAGGCGAGCGCATCGGCGGACGCGGCGCGCGCGTCCCCCTCCGCGCCGCCGTGCGGATCCAGGCGCGCGCGCAGAGACGCCGCGCGCTCGTCGCGGGCGACGACGCGGCCCTCGACGTCGTGCACGCGCAGGGCGAGGGCCTGCTCGTCCGCGGCGACCGCGGCCCCGGCGTCTGCCAACGCGCGCTCCATCGATCGGACGCGCTCGTCCGCGGCGCGCGCCCGGGCGAGCGCCGCGCGGCCGCGGGCGAGGGCGTCTTCGTCGAGGGCCGGCCCGCGCCGCTCGGCTTCGAGCCGCGCGACGTCCTCGTCGACGCGCGCCTGCTCGCCCGCCGCGTGCGCCAGCGCGCGCTCGATCTCGGCGGCGCGCGCCCGGGCCGCCGCGGCGCGCTCGCCCTGCCCACGCGCCGCGTCCTCGAGCGCCTCCAGCGGCGCGGCGGGCGCGTCGACCGCGGCGTCGTCCATCGGCGCGCCGTCGACGGCGGGGTGCGCGCGGCTCCCGCACAGCGGACACGGCTCGCCGTCGCGCAGCCGCGCGCGCCGCGCGCACGAGAGCGCCTCGCTCGCGCGGGCGCGCGCCTCGTCCGCGGCGCGCGCCTCGTCGACGGCGGCCGCGCGATCTGCGCGCAAGGCCGCGGCGCGGCTGAGCACACGCGCCCGCTCGGCGTCGAGCGCGCGGCGGTGCATCAAATCGGCCGCGGCCCCGGCGAGGATGCCGGCGGCGTCGTCGACGTCGCCGTCGCCCACCACCGCCGCGAGCGCCGCGCGCGCCTGGCCCAGCTCCGCGCCGGCGGCCGCGAGGCTCGCCGCCGCTTCGTCGCGCGCCGCGCGGGCCTCGTCCCGGTTGCGGGCCGCCGCGGCGGCGAACGCGCGCGCGCCCTCGAGCTCGGTGTCGAAGCGCGCGAGCTTGTCGAGGTCTGCCGCCAGCGCCTCCCACGACGGGATCAGCGCCACCAACGACGGCTCGCGGGCGAGCACCTCTTCGGCGCGGTGGAGATCGCCGGCCGCCACCGCGCGGCTGACGGTCAGCTCGGCGAGCTCGCGCTCCACGCCGGCGAGCTCGTCCGCGGCGCGCGCGTGCGCGTCGACGGCGGCGGCGGTGCCGGCGCGCACGATCTGTTCGTCGAGCCGCAGCGCGCGCTCGAGCTCCGGCTCCGCGTCGGCGAGCACGCGGGCATGGTGGACGAACGCCTCGTCGGCGCGTGCGCGCCGCTCGCGCGCGCTGGCGACGTCGCCGCGCGCCCGTCGCTCGTCGTCACGCGCGCGCTCCGCCGCCCGCGCCGCACGCTCCGCCGCCGCCCGCGCCGCGCGCTCCGCCGCCGCGGGCGCCCGCAGCGGCCACACCCGCTCGAGCTCCGCGAGCTCCTGCGCCGCGGGGGCGCTCGCGCGGGCGCGCCGGGCGGCGTCGACGTCGACGGCCGCGGCTGCGGCGGCGCGCTCGAGCTCCAGCGCGCGCTCGTCGTGCCGCCGGCGCGCCTCGGCCGCCTCGAGCGCCCCTGCGGCGGCGGCGCGCGCGGCGTCGGCGTCGGCGTCGGCGCTCTCGAGGCACCGGCGCTCGTCGTCGCCGGCCGGCGGCATGGCGCGCAGCTCGTCCTCGAGGGAGCGCAGCGCGCGCGCCTCCTCCTTGCTGCGCTCGTGGGCCTGCACGGAGAGCGTCGAGTACAGATCCGTGCCCGTGATCTTTTCGAGGAGCGCCGCGCGGTCGTCGGCGCGCGCCTTCAAGAAGCTCGCGAAGCCGCCCTGGGCGAGCAGCACCGAGCGGCAGCACTCGTCGAAGGTGAGGCCGAGGCGGGCGCGGATGTGCTCGAGCGTGTCCTCCTTGCCGTCGCCGGCGCGCTCGCCGGTGACGACGTCATGAAGCGTGAGCACCTCTTCCTGCAGGCGGCCGAAGGCCTGGCCGCGGGCGCGCCGCACCGTCCAGCGCGCGCGCCACACGCGCCCGTCGACGCCGCTGAAGTCCACCTCGGCGAACGCGGTGGCGGCCATCCGGCGCACGAGGCTCTTGGGATCGTTGGCGCGCAGCGACGCGCCGTCCTTCTTGAGCGGAGATCCGCCGCGCCCCGACAGCCGCGGCGTGCGGTTGAAGAGCGCGAGGCACATCGCGTCGAGGAGCGTGGACTTGCCCGAGCCGACGGGGCCGGCGATGGCGAACAGGCCGAGGTGGCACAGCGGCGGCTGCGCGAGAATCGACGGCGAAGCCGCCCTTGAGCGACGCGAGGTTGGCGCCGCGGATGGCGAGGATCCTCACGGCCGCTCCCCCTCGTCGGCGGCCCTCGCCGGCACGGTGGACGGCGGCACCGTGGACGGCGGCACCGTCGACGACGGCGCGACGGCCTCCATCAGCTCGAAGAAGGCGCCGCGGATGTCGTCCGGGACGGCGCCGCCGTAGGTGCGCTCGTAGAGCCGCTCGAGCACGTGAACGGGCTCGATGTCCTGCAGCGAGGCGGCGGCGGCGACGTCGGCGAGGGGGCCGCCGTCGCCGGCGAGCGCCCGGTGCACGCGCACGAGCCGCACCGGCTTCCCCTCGAGCGCCGCCTCCACGCGCGCGCGCAGGTCGGGGCACGGGGCGTCGAGCTTGACGCGCACCTCGAGGAGCGGCCGCGCGTCGACGGGGGCGTCCGGGAGATCGAGCGCGCGCAGGCGGGCGAGGACGTCGTCGACGCCGGCGGCGGCCTCGGGGACGCGCAGCAGGTCGACGGCGCGCGGGACGAAGAGCGGGCGGACGCGGGCCTCGGGGAGGTCGACGACGAGCACCTGGTGGCGGTAGGCGCGCTCGGTCATCGACAGCGGGATGGGCGAGCCGCTGTAGCGGACGTTGTCGCGGCCGGCGACGTCCTGCGCGAGGTGGAGGTGGCCGAGCGCGACGTAGTCGACGTCGTCGGGGAAGATGTCGGCGGGGAGCGCGTGGACGTTGCCGAACACGGGGCGCTCGCTGTCCTCCGTGAGGCGCCCGCCCTGCATGTGGCAGTGCCCGAGCGCGACGAGCGACTGCCCGGGGTGGCGCCGCGCGCGCGCGTGGTCCAGCACGCGGGCGTAGGCGTCGGCGACGCCGGCGACGACGGCGTCGCTGACGTCGGCGGGCTGGGGCGCGAGGTCCGCCATGCGCAGGAAGGGCAAGGCGGCGCACCACGCCTCGACGTCGCCGCCGTCACCGGTGAGCGGAACGACGCAAGACGCCGCGTCCACCTCGCCGGACGCGCGGGGCAGGGCCCCAACGACGTGCACGTCGAGCTCGCGCAGGATGGGGCCGGGCGCATCGAGGCGCGGCGCGGCGTCGTGGTTTCCGCCGATGACGACGATGTCGAGCCGCGGGAAGCGGCGCCGCGCCTCGGCGAGCCAGCGGTAGTACTGCGACTGCGCGGACGCGGGGGCGTTGCCGGTGTCGAAGACGTCGCCGCAGACGACGACGGCGTCGGCGCGCTCGTCCTCGATGCGATCGAGCAGCCACGCCATGAAGCGCTGGTGCTCCACGGCCCGCGAGAAGCCGCCGAGGGTCTGCCCCAGGTGCCAGTCGCCGGTGTGGATCAGCCGCAACGCGCCCTCCTATGAGGACATCCGCGCGACCCCCTCGAAATTTGCGCCGGATCCGCCACAGCGCCTGTAAATCTGATCCACGCCGCTCATTTTTGGAAGCGTGAAAGTGACCGGCGGGCTACCGGCGCCCGGCTCACCGCTCGTTCCAGTCCTTGGTGCCGTCGTCGGCGACGGCCCAGGTGCCGACCCAGCGCTTGCGCGCCTCGTCGATGACGCTCAGGTACTGCTCCGACTCTTCCTCCACCTGCCGCAGCACGGCGACGCTGCCGCTTTGGCGATCGCGGACGACGGTGAGGAGGCCCTTGTTGTCGAGCCGCGTGATGCTCGAGCCGGAGTTGTCGCGCACGGCGTGCAGCAGGGTCTTGGCGCCCGGGATGGAGCGGAGCTCGGCCACCGAGAGCTTCTCGAGGGAGCCGTCCTTGAGGCCCTTGTCGAGGTCAAAGGCGCCGTCGGCCCTCGAGAAGCGCTTGCCCCACGCGCTGCGGACCGCCTTGGTCTTGGTCGACGGCTGCTTGCCCGCGTCGCCGTAGTCGTTGACCTCGTCGAGGGTGACGTCGAGGGTGAGGAAGGGCTTTCGGGCGTTGCCCTTGACGAGCCCGATCTTCTCCGTACCCGCGCGCAACAGCGAGCCCGCGTCCGCCGACGAAAAGCCGCTCATCCCGTTGTCTCGTTGGATCCACGTGTCCGCGGGGAGCTTGCCCTCGCGCGGCGAGACCACGAGCCAGTAGGGCGGCAGGTCGGGGCGCGCGAGCGGCGGATCGAGGCGCGACGCGGTGATCATCACCTTGTCGGTGAGCGCGAGGACGACGTCCTTGGCGGTGGCGCCGGCGAGCGCCTCCTTGAAGTCGATGTCGACGGCGACGTGCCCGCGCGACTCCTTCACCGTCACGCCGGACACCGCCGTGCCCGCCTTCGACGGGATCTTGAGGCCCGTGATGCGCTCGTAGTCCGCGCGAAAGGCCTGCGGCAGGAAGCGGGCGGACTGCGGCGTCAAGACGCCGCCCGTCGCCTTGGCCGCCTGCTCCGCCGCCTCCGTCGCCAGCGCCGCGTCGGTGTCGTACGCCTTCGACAGCGGGAGCGCGCCGCGCGCGGTGTCCTCGATGGCCTTGAGGTTGTCGAAGATGAGCGCGACGTCGGGATCGCGCTGCTTCGCCGACGCCTCGAAGTGCAGCTTGCTCGACAGCGATCGCGCGCCGACGCCCTGCGCGAGCGGCCCGACGATGCCTTCGAAGAGCTGCCGGTGGGCCTGGCCGAACGCGGAAGGGGAGAGAGACTTCAGACCCATGGAATGTGCCTCCGGGACGTACATGTAGGTCTTCGGAGCAAATCTTCCGAAGTTGCGCGATCCCGGGGATTTCCCCTGCTGCGTCGGACGCTTGGACGATGTCTTGCCCGCCGGCGCCGCCTGGTCAGATGCGGTAGCCGAACGCCCGCAGGACGTCGACGTGGTAGGTGTGCCGCGACTCGGCGGCGCCCTTCTTCACGACGTAGCGGCCGCCGTCGGCGGGGTCCCAGCGCACGCTGTCGATGTCGTGGCCGCCGCGCTTGAGCGCGTTTTCGATGAGGAATGCCGCGAGGACGTCGGGCTTGTCGTAGTGCTGCACGCTGCCGCCGACGTCGAGCTTGTAGCGTCCCGCGTCGAACGACACCGGCCACGGCAGGCTCAAGGTCTCCCGGGAAAAGAGGTTGAGCACGTGCGAGCCGCGCAGCGTGCAGGGGCGGCCGCGGTTGAGCTCGAGGTCTTCCTTGTAGTGCACGCCGACGTGGCGATAGGTCTCCTCGGCCGCCGCCTGCATCGCCTCGAAGCCGCCCGCCGCGTAGTCGGAGCGCTTGGTGGTCTGGGCCCAGTAGCTGAGCTGGTAGGTGTCGTAGGGGTGGTCGCCGGCGCCGACCTTGAGCGCGCGCACCTCGTCGGCGGTGACGTTGCCGCGGCGGAGCAGCTCGCGCATGGCGTGGTCGATGTCGATGCTGCGGTTCGTCGAGAAATTCGCGAGCGCGGCCTTGGCGTCAGGCGTGGTCCTGGCCGCGAGCAGCGCGGCGAAGACGCTCACGCGCTGCTTGCCCGAGACCCCGCTGCCCTTGCCCACCTCGCTCAGCACGGCGAGCGCGTCCTTGAGGTCGACGATGCCGTCGTCCTTCTCGAGCTTGTCGAGGAGCTTGGCGGGCTTGCCGCGCAGCGCGGTGAGGAACACCTCGAGCGCCTCCTTGTCCTTGGGCGCGCCCGCCTGCGTCTTCACGCCCTCGAACGTGTCGAACAGGTCCTTGCGATCGGTGTCGCTCAAACGGCCGATGTCGCCGACGAGCCCGGCGACCTCGGACGTGCTGTTCTTCCCGTCGGCGACCATCTCGCGCGCGCGGCGCAAAACGTCGACCACAGGCGGGCTCAGCGAAGAAGGGATCTGGGACACATCTACCTCCGGGGCTCGAGCGTAGGTCGCGTGGCCGCGCCCCGTCGACGGGTCAATACGAGCACGCGTCACCTTCGGCGACGAGCAGCGTGGAGCCGCCGATGTCGGCGCTCGCGTCGAAGTGCACGGTGCAGCCGACGATGGCCGAGACGCCCGGCTCGACGGGGACGCAGCGGTCGCCGTCGAGCGTGCACACCAGCGCGTCGTTCGGCGTGCACGCCGGCACAAAGACCTCGTCGAGCGGCTGCAGGATGCGCGCGGCGACGGCGGCGAGGACGTCGCCGCGGCCGGCGAAGTCGCATATGGAGCCGGACACGCCGAAGTTGGCGTCGACCACCGACTGCACGGCGCCGTCGACGCCGGAGGGAGAGCAGTCCTCGTTGGGGCCGGCGTTGGCGAGGGCGTGGACGCGGACCGAGAGCGTGCGCCCGTCGACGACGAGCTGGTCGAGCGCCGTCTGCGCCTGCGACGGCGTGAGGTTCGGGGTCTGGTCGGGGCTGTCACCGATGTACACGATGTGCAGTTGCGCGTCGGGCCGCAGGAACTCCCCGGTGTCGGTGGGGTACGCGGGCGCCGAGAAGTAGCCCGTCATGGAGCCGAGCGGCGTCTCGGTGCCGGAGCCGGCGAAGCTGCCGGCGTCCCAGAGCTGGCTCACGGCGCAGTCGAGATCCGTGCGAGCGTCGCTGGAGGTCTCGTCGACGAAGGGGGTGTTGCACAGCCGCGGGTCGCCGAAGGGGCCGACGGCGGCGTTGTTGAAGTCGTCGGTGTCGGTGACGGCGAAGCGCAGGTCGGCGCTGCGGGCGAAGACCGCGTCGAAGTGCGCGCCGATGGTGCCGATGATGTTGCCCTTGTCCGACATGGAGCCGGAGGCGTCGAGCACGTACAGCACGTCGTGACGCGCGCTGGGCGGCACGTTGATCAGCACCGACGACGACGTGCTCACGCTGAAGTGGACGGGGATGGCGAAGTTGCCGCCGCCGACGTTGTCGTGGACGAGGACGCTGCCGGTGACGCCGGGCGGCGCGCCGACCTCCCAGGTGACGTTGAGCGTGGCGCCGCCCCCCTGGGCCAGCGCGAGGGTGGCGGGGGACACGCCGAGCACGGCGCGTGACGTCGTCAACGTGAGGTCGACGTCGGCGAGCGCGGTGACGGCGACGCCGACCGAGAACGTGTGGCCCGCGCACATCGCGGGCTGCGCGGCGGCGGTGATCTCGGCGACCGTGTCGATGAGGTCGACGGGCGGCTCGCCCTCTCCCTCGCCCTCGCCCTCGCCCTCGCCCTCTCCCTCGCCCTCGCCCTCGCCCTCGCCCTCGCCCGGCTCGCCCTCTCCCTCGCCGGGCTCGCCCTCCCCCTCGGCGCGGTCGCGGCACAGGCCGCCGTGGCAGATGCCGAAGCCTACGCAGTCGCCGTCGTCGGCGCACTCGACCTGGCCGCGCAGCAGGCGGCACCCGGCGCCGCCGGCGACCAAGCACGCCAGGAGCAGGAGCGCGACCCCGGGGAGCAGCTCGCGGGTCACGATCCCCCCAGCAGCGCGCCGGCGCCGGCGAGCGCGAGGCCGACGACGGCGGCGCCGCCCGCGACGGCGGCGGTGAAGACGACGGGCGGGCCGATGTCGAGCGCCTGGCGCTTGTCGCTCGGCGTGGCGCCGCTCCCCGCGGCGAGGCGGTCGTCGAGGACGAGGGCGAAGACGCCGGCGCCGACGGCGGCGAGGCCGGCCACCCCGGCGAGGCCGCCGCCGCCGACGAGGAGCACGCCGGGGAGCACCGGCGCGTCGCCGCCGGCCGGCTTGGCGGGCGCGGCGCTCGAGGCCACCGACGCCGGCACCAGCGGGTGGAGCACGCGGGCGGCGAGCTCTCCCAGGCGCGGCGTGAGCGCGCCCGCCGAGGGCGCCGTGACGCTCGCGCGCTCCAGCGTCTGGCTGCCGCCGACGTCGAAGAGCCACACCTGCAAGACGCGCTCGTCGCCGAGCTTGCCGAGCGTGCCGGTGACGACGTAGTGAGCGCCGAACGCACCGGCGATCTCGGCGAGGCAGCCGGCGTCGTTGCAGCCGGCGGCGGCCTTGTTGGCCTCGAGCGTGATGAGCGTGCGGATGTCGTTGCCGGTGGCGACCTTCGGGCGCGCCGCCGCCGGCCACCCCTTCACCGCCGTGCCCACCGCCTCGGCGAACAGCCCGTCGACGACGCGCGCCTCGTCCTCGTCGACGCCGACCGGCTTGAGGTCGAGCACGAGCAGGTCCGCCGCGCCGGCGCTCTCCGCGCCGGCGCTCTCCGCGACGACGGGCGACCCGGGGCCGGGGGCGCCGGCGGCGAGCAGGGCGGCGAAAGTGGCGGGCAGCATCGGGGCGACCTTAGCGCGGCACCGTGGGTCTTCCTGCAACCTTGATCACAGCGGCGTGCCCGACGACGACGGCGGCGCGGCGGATCACGAGCCGCGGTAGGTGGAGTAGCCGAAGGGCGACAGCAGGAGCGGCACGTGGAAGTGCTGGGCTGCGTCCTTCACCACGAACGTGATCTGGGCGTGGGGATAGAACGTGTCCTGCCCGCTCTTTGCGTAGTGCGCGCCGACATCGAACGTCAGGCGGTGCGTCCCGGCGCCGACCTCGGCGAACGTCTTCACGCGGCCGTCGTCGTCGGTGACGGCGCTCTGCCTGTCCCCGAGCGTTGCGCCGCTCTCCAGCGTGACGGCGACGCCGGCGGCGGGCTGGCCGCGCGAGATGTCGAGGACGTGGGTGGTGATGCGGGCCATGCGTCGTCTCCGGTCCGTGGTGATGGTGCCGACAAGAGTGCCTCGACGGGACGATAGCGCGCCGGCAAGCTCGAGCGGACGGTCCGGCGTCGCGCGCGTCCCCCTCGTTGGCCTCGAGGCGATGCGAGGCGCGTGCGCCGCACCCTGCGTGCTCAAGCAGCGCACCGCGCTCATCGGCGTGGCCGCCTGGTGCATCGCCGCGTGGTGCGGGTGCGACCGCCCCGCGCACGGGGGCGCCTGCAACGAGGACTCGGATTGCGCGGGCGCCTCCTGCGTCCTCGGCGCGTGCGTGGTCCCGGCCGTGGTGTGCGGAGACGGCAAGCTCGACGCGGGCGAGCAGTGCGACGACGGCGCGCGCGCAGCCGGTGACGGCTGCGACGCCCGCTGCCTGATCGAGGCGGGCTGGGACTGCGGCGGCGCGCCGAGCGTCTGCCAGCGCTGTGGCGACGGGGTGCAACAGGGCACCGAGGCGTGCGACGACGGCGGGCTCGCGCCCGGCGACGGCTGCACCGCGGCGTGCTCCGTCGAGAGCGGCTACGCCTGCGCCGGCGCGCCGAGCGCGTGCGCCCCGGTGTGCGACGACGGCACGGCGACGCCGGCGACGGCTGCGACGAGAGCTGCGCGGTCGAGACGGGCTTTGCCTGCGACGACGGCGAGCCCTCGACGTGCATGGCCGTCTGTGGCGACGGGCTCGTGCGCGGCGCCGAGGGCTGCGACGACGCCAACGCCGCCGCCGGCTGCGACGCCGGCTGCACCCCGACCGTCGGCTTCGCGTGCGACGCCTCCGAGCCGTCGGTCTGCCGGACCTTGCAACGGGCGCGACCGCCTTGCACGGCGTCGACGCGAGCGAGCTTGTGCTCACGCCGACGGGCGCAACGCGATCCCCCCTCCCCGCGGTGGTCGCCGCCGCCGGTGCGCACGAGAGCCCTCCACACCGCTGCGAAGTCGCCACAGCGACACCGCTCCCAATTCCGTTTCGACTATTCCGCTATGCGGATCACTTCTCTAGGCGAGCCTGGCCAACCGAAGCGCGGTGATCCTCTTCTGCTCCTCGGCCGCGTTCTTGATCTCGGCGTCGCGGTCGTTCTTCACGCGCTCCTCGAGGATGGCGAGCATCTCCGCCGCCGACTTCCCCGACGCCATCACGATGAAGATGAAGCCGTGCTTGGCGAAATACGCGTCGTTTTGCGCGGCGAGGCGCGCCTTGACGTCGTCGACGGCGCCGCCGACGGCGCGCTGCTCGTCGTCGGACCACGCGCGGGACGCTGCCGTCGCTGCCGCGGCCGCTCCGCCGCCGATGCGCGGGTGCGCCGCGAAAGCCTCGAGCCAGTCGTCGGTGACGAGGGCGTTGAACGCGGCGCGCACCGACTCGTCCAAGGCGCTCGGCGCGAGGAACGGCCGCGCCGCCAGCATCTTCTTCGCCCACGTGCATGAGCCGCAGCAGGAGAGGAACGCCGCCTCCGCCTCGGCGGGCGGCATGGCGTTCAGGCGCTTGACGCGCAGGGCCGCGCGCTCGTCGTCGTCGACGCGGGCGAACACGCGGAAGCGCGCGACGCCGCCGTCGGGGTGGACGCGGAGGCGAACGTGCGACACCGCCGGTTGCGCGCCCGACAAGGGGAACACGTGCCGCGTGTGCGGCCGCAGTTGCGTGCGCGGGAACAGCTCGCGCCACTCGCCGTCTGCGGAGCTGCCGGCGTCGACCGCGAAGCTCTCGGGGCAGTTGCCCTTGAAGTGCGACGTGTCGACGACGAGCCGCGTGGGCGTCGACCGCGCGCCGAGCTTCACGACGGCCCAGTCGTAGCCCGCGCGGCGCGCGCGGCGGGTCTCCCACCCGTCGTGCATGCCGCCGCTGTGCCCGGGGAAGAGCAGGTTGTGGCGGGAGCCGAAGAACATGTCGCTGCAGGCGAGGACGACGCCACCGAGCTCGGCGCCGGACACCTCGAGCTCGCCGTCGAGGCCGCCGTGGAGACGGAAGTCGGGCAGGGGCTCGCCGTACACACGCAGCCGCGCGACGCCGCCGTCGGGGAAGATGCGCAGGCGCACGTGGGTGAAGCGGTACGGCGACGACACCGCGAAGTCGTTCTTGGCGTTGCCGAGGAGGGGCGAGCGCGGCAACAGCGGGAACCACTCCGCGTGCTTGGCGATCTCTTGCGCGCTCGGGTAGCCGTCCACGCTCGTGCCCTCGAGCGCGCAGTGCGACGGGAAGTTGCCGCGGAAGAACGCGGTGTCGACGACGACGCCGCGGATGACGCCCGGTGCCCCGAGCCGCACCACGCAGAAGTCCTCGTGCCACTCACCGTCGCGCGCGCCGCTGTTCTCGCGGTGGCTGCGCCGGCTCTCCCAGCCGTCCATCCACTTGCCGCGGTCGGTGTACGCGTCCTCGTCCCAGACGGGCTCCTTGGCCTTCACGAGGTTTTCCATGCCGGCGAAGAAGTCGTCGCTGCACACCACGGCGGCGCCGCCGAGCCGCTCGTTGGCCAGGTCGACGAGGTCCTCGAACGAAGCGATGGCGTGCGTCGTCGTCATGGCCGGGTTGTCGGCCGCGCCGGGGGAAATGACAAGGCACTATCGCGTGCGGACGGGTCAACCGCGGCCGAGGATCAGCCGGCCGTCGCGCGCGGTGACGTCGTCGCCGCGGCGAAAGACCTGTTGCCCGCGCAGCCACGTGGAGCGCACCACGCCGAACAGCTCGCGGCCGTGGTACGGCGTGAGCTTGTTCTTGTGCGCGAGCTTCTCCTGGTCGACGACGAAGGTCGCGTCGGGGTCGATGACGGCGAAGTCGGCGTCCTTGCCCTTGGCGATGCTCCCCTTGCGAGAGAGCCCCGCGAGGAGCGCGGGCTCTTCGCTCATCCAGCGCGCCACGTCGACGAGCGTCCGTCCGCGGGCGCGCGCGCCGGTCCACGTGGCGGGCAGCGTGAGCTGGAGCGAGGAGATGCCGCCCCACGCGGCGTCGAAGTCGCCGCGCTCGACCTGCTTGAGAGCGACGGTGCACGGCGAGTGGTCGCTGACCACGCTGTCGAGGACGCCGCGGGCGAGCGCGTCCCAGAGGGCGTCCTGGTTTTCGCGCTCGCGGATGGGCGGCGTGCACTTGAACCAGGTGGCGCCGTCGTCGATCTCCTCGGCGCAAAACGACAGGTAGTGCGGGCAGGTCTCGACGGTGAGCGGCAGGCCGTCGTCGCGCGCGTCCTCCAGCAGGGCCAGGGCCTCCGACGACGAGTGATGCACGATGTGCACGGGCCCACCGCGGGCGCGACACATGCGGACCATGAGCTCGACGGCGGCGTTCTCCGACGCCTTGGGCCGGCTCTCGAGGTGGAAGCGATAGCTCCGCCGCGACAAGGCGCCGGAGGCGAGGGCGGCCTCGAGCGCGTGCGCGGCCTCGTCGATGGGCCCCTGCAATTCGGCGTGGGCGAGCAACGGGGCGCGCGCGTCCCGCAGGATCCCGAGGGAGCGATCCAGGTCCGCCTCGGAGACGTTCTTGAACTCGGGGACGCCCGAGTCGATGAGGAAGCACTTGAAGCCGAGCACGCCGCGCTCGACCAGCGGGACCAGGTCCTCGTGGTTCCCCGGCACCACGCCGCCCCAGAAGCCGACGTCGACGGCGAGCTGGTTCTTGGCGGCGTCGAGCTTGTCCTCGAACGCGGCGACGCTCGTGGTGGGCGGCAGGGAATTGAGCGGCATGTCGACGAGGGTGGTGACGCCGCCGCGCGAGGCCGCTTGCGTGGCGGTGGCGAACCCCTCCCACGCCGTGCGCCCGGGCTCGTTCACGTGCACGTGGCTGTCGACGAGGCCGGGCATCACGAGCGAATCGAGGAAGTCCACGACGTCGACGCCGACGGGCACGCGGCCGCGCTCAACGACGTCTACGATCGCGCCGCCGTCGTCGACGAGCACCGCCGCCGGCCGCACGGCGCCGCCGGTGACCACGCGCGTCGACGTGAACGCCCGCGCGATCCCCCCGGCGGGCGCGCCGCCGCGCCACGCCGAGCGACCCTCGTCGTGGCGTGGGGGCTTGTTGTCGCTCGCCCCCGTCGTCACGGCGCCCCCGCGGCCGCGGGGCCGAAGGCGAAGTCGGCGGTGACCTCGCCGCCGGCGGGCACCGTCACGTGCACCGTCTTCTTGCCGCCGGCGTCGCTCCACGCGGTGAGCTCGACGTCGCCGGCGGGGACGCCGTCGAGGACGAAGGCCCCGTCGTCCTTGGTGACGGCGAACCACGGGTCGTCGACGACGCCGATGTGGTTGATCATCCACGGGTGGATGTCGCAGCGCGTCTCCACCATCAGCTCGGGCGCACGGAACACCTTGGTGTCCCGCTGCCCCTGCGCGGGCTGGTTGATGCTGAAGGTGTCGTTGTTTTGCGCCACCGAGCGGATGTTGTGAAAGACCGGGTCGGTGTTCACGAAGGTGACGGGCTGTCCCACGCGCACGCCGCTCACGCGCGGCTGGTAGAGGCACCCCTTCTGCTCGACGGTGACCTCGCCCTGCGGCGCGGGGATGGCGTACTTGTCGACGCCGCCGGTGACGGCGACGAACGCCTCCGCGAGCTTTCCGTCATGAACGACCGCGGCGGGGATGGACAGCGGCCCGTCGTGGCCGGCCTCACAGCCGCCGTAGAGCGCCACCTCGCGTGGCGCGGGGACGTCCCCCTGCCATGTGACGCTGCCGCGGATGCGGCCGGTGGCCGTGATGGGCGTGCCCGTCTTGGCTGCGTTCACGACGGGCGCGGCGCGGTCGTGGTCCGAGGCCAGCGTGCCCGCGACGGACGCGACGATGGTGACGACGACGAGCGTGCCGAGGAAGCCGAGCATGACCGTGGCCGGCGGGTCCACCTTGTTCATCCACCACTTCACGCCGGCGCCGGCGCAGCAGACCACGACGAGGATCACCCAGTTCCACCCGATGGTGGTGCCGGCCACGTGGGCGGCGGCGCCGTAGGTGAACGGGAAGTGGTTGGAGATCATGATGAAGATGACCGGGTAGGTCATGTAGTGGTTGTGCTTGCTGCGGCGCTTGGCCGAGTACGCCTTGGCCGCGTCGGGCTCCTTGCCCGTCTTCACGCTCTCGACGAGGTTTCGCTGCGCCGGGATGATGCGCATCCAGACGTTGGCCACCATGCACGTGCCCATCACCGCCGCGGTGTGGATGTACGCCGCGCGGCCCGACAGGAGGTGCGTGAACGCGAAGGCGATGGCCGCGAGGCCGATGACCGAGATGGCCACCGTGAGCGGCGGGTTCTGCGACGCGGCGCCGGCGAGCCGGGAGGACCACAGGAGGTCGTAGGCGACCCAAGCGACGACGAGCGTGCCCATGCAGATGGCGGTGGCCACCTGATGCGAGACCACCGGGTGAGCGGCGTCGACGAGGAGGACGCCGCCGCCGAGGTGGTAGAGCACGATGAGGAGGAAGAAGCCGGTCATCCAGGTGAACGCGGCCTCCCACTTGAACCAGTGAAGCGTCGACGGCAGCGCGCTCGGCGCCACCAGCTTCTTTTCGACCTCGTAGAAGCCGCCGGAGTGCACCATCCACAGGACTCCCTCGAGCCCCTCCCGCTTCTCCTTGGGCTTCTCCATGTGGCTGTCGAGCCAATGGAAGAAGATGGACGAGCCGATCCACATGATGCCGGCGATGAGGTGCGCCCAACGCAGGACGAGGTTCAAGCCTTCACTGACGAGCGGATTCATCGACGATCTCTTTCGCGCTGAAGGTGTTGTCTGCCCAGGTATGCACGGGCACGCGGCGCGCGTCGAGGAGCGCGGTGCGCACCGGGTGGGCGATGGCGCCGTCGGCGCCCGCGACGCCGTAGACGTTGAAGAGCGACGCGAACGCCTCCACCACGTCGGGCGCGCCCGTGGCGAGGGTGAACCCCGCGTCGCCGGCGACCGCGAAGCGCGCCGCGTACGCGCGCAGCGCCGCCGGCGTGTCCCGCGCCGGATCGAGCGTGACGACGAGGACGCGGGCGCCGTCGCGGCGTGCCTCGGCGAGCTTCTTCATGGTGAGCGGACACATGGTCTCGACGGGGCAGTGCGTATAGACAAAGCCCACGGCGACGGGCCCGGCGACGTCACCAAGCTCGAACGCTTGCCCGTCCTGGTCGACGAGCGGAAACGACGGCACCGGTTGTCCGGGCCGCCACGCGGCGACGTCGGCGCGCCAGGCGTCGTGGCTGCGACAGGACGTGAGCGCGAGCGCGGCGCCGAGGAGCGCGGCGCACACCGTCGGCCACGAGGCACGTTCGTCAGGGCGCACCTGGGGGCCAATAGCGGCGATGACGGCGGGTGCCAACGGCGGGGGCGCGCGGCGCCGTGAGGTCGGAGGCAACACGAGCGCGCCCACGCTGTGACGGTAGCGCGCCCGAGCGGGCGTGGGCATTGACGGTCCGTCCGGCGGGAAGGAAACGGGCTGATGATCCTCTGCACGCCTTCCCCGGTCGGCCCATGAGCAACACGTCGCTGCCCCCCACGTTCCTCGCCGAGACCACCGCGCGCCTGCGGGCCGCCAACGAGCCCGTCACCCGTCGCTTCGTCGGCGAGAGCGCCTCACGCCAGCCGGTGCACACGGTCTACGGCGGGGCGCAGCTCTTCAAGAAGGACGCGGCGTGGAAGCTCGGCCGCGGCGCGCTCAAGGCGCTCGACGAGTACGCGCCCTCGGCGGACGTGTTCGCGCGCGCCGCGGGCATCCGCGCCGACGTCGCCGGCGTCGTGTACGAGCGCGTGCGCGAGAAGCTCGTGCGCGAGCCCGTCGAGGACATGCGCATCGACTTCGAGGACGGCTACGGCAACCGCCCCGACGACGAAGAAGACGCCGAGGCGGTGCGCTGCGCGCACGAGGTGGCCGCCGGCATGAAGGATCCGCGCGCGCCGGGCAGCGGGCTGCCGCCGTTCATCGGCATTCGCATCAAGACCTTCTCGGACGAGCTGTTCGCGCGCGCGGTGCGCACCCTCGACCTTTTCGTGAGCGCGCTCGTCAAAGACACCGGCGGTAAGCTGCCGGACGGCTTCGTCATCACGCAGCCGAAGATCACCACGGCCGAGCACGTCGCCGTCCTCGCCGACGTCCTCGAAGCGCTGGAGGAGCGCCTCGGCCTGTCGTCGGGGGCGTTGCAGCTCGAGGTGATGATCGAGGCGACGCAGTCCATCCTGGACATCGACGGCAGGATCGCCCTGCCCAGGATCCTCGACGCCGCGCGCGGCCGCTGCGTGGCCGCGCACTTCGGGACCTACGACTACACCGCGTCCAACAACATCACCGCCGCGTACCAGTCCATGGAGCACGCGGTCTGCGACTTCGCCCGCACCTTCATGTTGCAGGCGTACGCGGGCACGGGCGTGTGGCTCAGCGACGGAGCCACCAACGTGATGCCGGTGCCGGTGCACCGCGCGGCCGACGGCCACGCGCTCACCGCCGCGCAGGTCGCCGAGAACGTGTCGGTGGTGCACGCGGCGTGGGCGCTGCACGTGCGCCACATCCGCCACTCGCTGGAAAACGGCTACTACCAGGGCTGGGACCTCCACCCCGCGCAGCTCCCCACGCGCTACGGCGCGCTCTACGCGTTCTTCCTCGAGGCGCTCCCCGCGGCGAGCGAGCGCCTGAAGAACTTCGTGCAGAAGGCCGCGCAGGCCACGCTCGTGGGCGACGTCTTCGACGACGCCGCCACGGGCCAGGGCCTGTTGAACTTCTTCCTGCGCGGCATCAACTGCGGCGCCCTCAAGGAGGACGAGGCCCTCGCCACGGGCCTCACCCTCGACGAGCTGCGCGGCCGCAGCTTCGTCAAGATCTTGAAGAACCGTCGGGGTTGAAGGCAGCGGCATGCCCGTCGCCAATCCGGTCCAGTTCGCCGTGGTGCGCGAGGATCCCGTCGTCGAGCTCTCGCTCCTCGCGGACGTCCGGCGCGGCGCTTCGACCGCGGCGCTGCTCATCGCCTCGGGCGGCTGCACGGCGCTCACGGTCGCGGCGGCGCGCCCCGACGTGGCGCTCACGCTGCTCGATGCGAACCCCGCCCAGCTCGCCCTCGTCGAGCGAAAGCGCGCCGCGCTCGCCGCGCACGCGCCGGGGTCGGCCGCGCGGCGGCGCACCTTCGGCGTCGACGCGGACGACGCGGCGTCCCTGTCGGGGTGCGGCAACTTCGAGTCGCTGTTTCGCGGGCTGCGCGCCGTGCTCGATGACCTGGTGATGCCGGCGGCCGAGCGGCGCGCGCTCCTCGCGGGCGACGGCGGCGCGGGCGCGCTCACCGGCAACAGGTACTGGCCGGTGGCGTTCGAGATGTTCTTCTCCGACGCCATGCTCGAGGCCATGTTCGGGCCCGAGGCCACGCAGCACGCGGACAAGGGCTCGTACCCGGCGTACTTCCGCCGCGTCGTCGAGCGCGCCCTCGCCGGCGGCGCGGGGGGAGCGCCGGCGCGCGCGAACCCGTATCTTCACCACGTGTTGCTCGGCCACTACCTCGACGGCGCTCTGCCGGCGTTCCTGGAGCGCATGACATGCGCGCAGGCGGAGGGCGCGCGCTTCAATCTCGTCGAGGGGAGCGTGACGCGGGGGCCGTCCTTCTCGGCGTTCGACCTCGTGTCGCTGTCGAACCTCTTCGACTGGATGAGCGACGACGACGTGGCCGCGACGTGCGCGCGCCTCGCCGCCGAGTCCAAGCCCGGCGCCGTCGTGGTCTTGCGCCAGCTCAACAACCGCGCTCCGGTCGAGCGCTTCTTCGGCGACGCGTTCCGCTTCGACGACGCACGCGCCGCGGCGCTCCTCGCCCGCGACCGCAGCATGTTCTACGAGCGCCTCGTGGTCGGCACGCGGGTCGCCGGCGGGGGTGGCGCATGAGCGCGGCGGCGCCCCCGGAGAGCGCGGGTCGCTCGGCTGCCTCGCCGGAGCTCGTGCGGCTCATCGACGACGTGCTCGCCGACGTCGACTACGCCGAGAACCCCTACTTCACCGCGCTGCGCGACGGGAGCTTTTCGCGCGAGGACTTCCTCGAGACGCAGCTCCAATTCCACGCGGCGGTGACGTTCTTCTCGCGGCCCATGGCGGCGCTGGCGGCCAAGATCCCGTCCGCGGAGCTGCGCGTGGAGATCGTGCGCAACGTGTGGGAGGAGCACGGCGAGGGCGATCCCGCGCGCATGCACGGCGCCACCTTCGTCGAGCTCCTGGCGCGCCTCACCGGCGGCGCCGCCGACGAGGTGCGGCGGGAGATCGAGCGCCGCCCCCTCTGGCCGGAGGTGCGCGCGTTCAACACCCTCCTCGCCGGCGTCTGCGTGCTCGACGAGTACCTCGTGGGCGTCGGCTGTATGGGCATCGTCGAGCGGATGTTCGCCGAGATCTCCGGCTGGATCGGAAACGCCATCGTCGCCCGCGGGTTCCTGCCCGCCGACCGGATGATCCACTACAGCCTTCACGAGTCCCTCGACGTCAAGCACGCGTCCGACTTCTTCGCCGTGCTCGACGCCGCCTGGGGCGCCGCCGACGAGCGCTACCGCATCGAGCAAGGCCTGCGCATGGGCGCCATCGCGTTCGACCAGCTCTACGCGCGCCTGTACCGCTGCCGCGACCGCCGCTGGGTGCGCCCGTGACGCGCCCGCGTCGTCGACCGCGCGCGGGGCGCCCGCCCACGGGCCGGTGGGCCGCCGCGCCCGTCACCGCCCTCGTCCTCGCCGTCACCGGCGCGCTCGCGGGCTGCCCCGCGCCGGCGAGCGAGGATCCGTTCGAGCTCGTCATCGCCGCCAAGAAGGCGGCCGCCGACGTGCGCGCCGACGGCGCCCGCGTCGCCTACACCGACGGCCTGGAGGCGAGCAGCGACGGCCAGGGGGTCGGGGTCGACGTCGTCGTCGCCGAGCGCGGCGAGGAGATCCTGCGCGCGCCGGCCGACGTCGCCGTGCGCGGGATGGCGCTCGGCAAGACCTCCGTGGCCACGCTCGAGCTCGCCGAGGCCGCCGCCGTCAATCAGCACGTGGTCATCCGTCCCCTCGACGGCGGCGACGCCATCGATGTCCCTCGCACGGACGCGCCCCTCGCCCTCGCCGCCGTCGACGACGGCGCCGGCTACCTCTGGATCGAAGCGCGCCTCGACGGCACCGACGACACCGGCGGCGGCGTCGACGGCCTCTATGTGCTCACGCTCGTCGAGGCCGGCGAGGACGGTGTGGTGACCAGGCGCACGCCCTTCGACGCCGGAGAGATCCGCGCCCCCGCCGCCGTCCTCGAGCTGTTCCCGCGCCCCTTCGGCGTGCTCGTCGCCGGTGACGACGTCTACTTCGGCTGGGACTCCGACCTCTGCCGCGGCGGCTCCGTGCTCTACCGCGTGAGCCGCGCCGACGGCCACGGCGTCGCGGAGTGGCGCGGGCGCGTCGCCGCCGTCGGCCCCGTCGACGGCACGACGTGCGAGTGCGACACCACCGTCGCCGACAACGTCACGGACCGCGGCCAGGCCGTCGCGCTGGACGCGGGGACACCGGTGGTGGTGGGCGGTGTCTTCGACTGCGCCTCCGTGAGCGCGGAGCGCGGCTTCGTGCGTGACGGCGAGGACAGCGCCGAGGTCGAAGACGCGCTCCGCTTCGCGGGCTTCTCGTCGAGCGGCGTCACGGCCACCACGCCCACGGGAGTGGTGAAGCTCGTCGGCGTCGGCGAGGGCGCCGTCGTGAACGCCCACTCGCGCGTGACCGGCCTCGCGGTGGACGGCGGCGACGTGTTCTTCAGCCTCGAGGACGGCGTCTACCGCCTCACGCCGTGACGCGGCGGTCCGGCCGCCGTTGACCGCGAGCGCCCGGCGCGGTCTCACTGCACCCAGGGCATGCGCTTCTTCAAGATCACCCGCGAGATCCTGCCGCGCTGGCAGGAGAAGCTCGAGGCGCTCGAGCAACTGAGCGTCTATCCCCTCGGCGCCGACGCCTTTCGCCTCACGCACGGCGCGGACTACTTCGCGTTCTTCGAGCGCATGGGCGAGGTCCACTACTACGCGATCGAGGAGGGCGGCGCGCTCGCCGCGGTCGCTTGCGGCGTGTTGCGGCCGGCGTCGGTGCGGGCGCCGCGTCGCTGGTACGCCGCGGACCTGAAGGTGCACCCGGCCTTTCGTGGGAGACACCTGCCGATCACGCTGCTCCGCCGCGCGTTCCTCCAAAACTGGCTCCGCTGCGGGCGCGGGTACGCGGTGGCGATGGACCCGTCCGACGGGCGCGTGCCTCCGGGGGTGCGGCTGATGGCGCACTTCAAGTGGATCCCGATGTCATTGATGGCGCTCGCCAAGATCGACGTCTACGCCGCCGACGAGCACGGGATGAAGCGCGCCGCGCCGCTCATCGCGCGTGGAGGCGTGCGGCCTCGATACGTATCGCTCGCAGGGGTCAAGGACCTCGTGCTCGAGAGCTCCAAGGCGCCGCTCGATCTTCTTCACGTGTCGTTTGCGCCCACCGGCGACGACCGGGTCTACGAGGCGCCGCAACGCGGGGCCACGCACATGTGGTGCGTGCCACGTGAGCACGCGCTGGCCGGCGCGCTCGCCGCCGAGGGCTTCACGCCCACGGCGAGCGCGACGCTCTTGCACCACCGGCTCGCGCGTATGGATTGGGCGACGCTCGAGACCTGCGAGATCTGAACGTGTGCGGCATCGTCGCCGTCCTGCGCCTCGGCGAGCGTCCGCTGCCCGGGGACGACGCGGTACGCGCGATGACCCGAGCCATCGCTCACCGCGGCCCCGACGGCGAAGGCTTCCATCGCGACGACGACGTCGCGCTCGGCGTGGTGCGGCTGGCGGTCGTCGACGTCGGGCACGGGCGGCAGCCGGCGCGCGGCTGCCGCGGCGCCGGGCCCGTGTCCGTCGTGAACGGCGAGCTCTACGAGCACCGCCCGCTGCGCGCGGAGCTCGCCGCGCGGCACGAGATCGTCGACGCGTGCGACGCCACGCTGCTGCCGCATTTGTACGAGGACCACGGCGCCAACATGGTGCTGCACATGCACGGCATGTTCGCCTTTGCGCTGTGGGACCGGCGCGAGCGCACGCTGCTCCTCGGCCGCGACCGCCTCGGCATCAAACCGCTCTTCTTCGCCGTCACGCCCGACTTCCTCGTTGCTGCGTCGGAGGCAAAGGCGATCTTCGCCTCCGGCCTCGTCCAGCCGCGCATCGATCGCGACGCCGTCGACGACCTCTTCTCCCTGGGGTACCCGTGCCCGCCGCGCACGATGTTCGCCGGCGTCACTGCGGTGCCCCCGGGGCACACGGTGACGGCTCGCGCGGGCGGCGGCGCACAGCGAGGCCGCGTCGACGCCGCTCGCCGCTACTGGCGCGCGCCGCTGTCTCCGCCGGCGCACACCGGCCAACGAGGGTCGCCCGCGGGGTCGGCCGCCGACGTCCACGACGCCCTCGCCGCCGCCTTGCGCACGCACCTCGACGCCGACGTCCCCGTGGCCACGTGGCTGTCCGGAGGGCTCGACTCGTCCGCGGTCTCGGCGCTCGCGCGCGAGGCCGCCGGCGCGCCGCTCCCCGCGTTCGCGCTCACGTTCCCGGGAGACCCCGAGGGGCTCGACGAGAGCGCACCCGCGCGCGCCGTCGCCCGCTTCCTCGGCGCGGACCTGGACGAGGTGCCCATGGGAGCTCCGGCGGCTTCGTTGCTCGAGCGCATGACGTGGCACCTCGAGCTCCCGCTCCTCGTCCCCGGCGCGCTCGGCGGCCTCCTGCTCTCCGAGCGGCAGCGCGCGCGAGGCTTCAAGGTCACGCTCACCGGCGACGGTGCCGATGAGGTGCTCGGCGGCTACGACGTGTTTCGCGCGAGCCGCGCGCGCCGGCTCCTCGGGGCGCGCGCGTTCTCCGCCGCCGTCGTCGCGGGCGACGCGCTCGGCCTCCTCTCGCCGCGCGGCATCGGTGCGTTCCTCGCGCAAAACGCCCGCGCGCCACGGACGGACATCGTCGCCCGCGCGTACGGCGGCGTGCGCCCACCCTGGCTCGAGCAGTGGGCGCTCCTCGACGTCGAGCGCGCGGCGCTCCTGTCGCCCGACGGCAGGCGCGTGCGCCCGATCGAAGAGGCGCCCGCGGGCTTCGCCGCTTTGGTGCGCGAGGACGCCGTCGCGCTCGATCCGCTCGACGCCGAGATCGCGCTGGAGCTGGAGACGCGCCTGCCCGCGTGGATCCTGGTCATCGGTGATCGCTCATCGATGGCCCACGGGGTCGAGGCCCGCTTGCCGTTCCTCGACGACGACGTCGTGCGCACGCTCCTCGCCGTCCGGCCGGCGCTGAAGATGCGCGGGATGCGCGAGAAGGCCGTGCTGCGCGACGCCGTCGCGGGGCTGCTGCCGCGCGCCATCGTGCGGCGCAGGAAGCAGCCGTTCATGACGCCGATCGCGCCGTGGTTCTTCCCGCCGGGAGCTACGCCGCCCGCCCTGACGCGCGCGCGGCTCGAGGACGCCGGGCTGTTCGACGCCGCCGTCGTCGCGCGGCTCCTCACGCGTCTGCACACCTCGCGCCCCGGGACGCTCGAGCGCGTCCGGCTGGAGATGGTGCTGATGCTCGTCCTCGGGACGCAGCTCCTGCACGCGTCTTTCGTGGCCAGGGCTTAGGGCCCCCGAATGAACAACTCGATCGCCCTCGCGGCCGATCCATCGCCGCTGGCTTCGTTGCTCGTCGGTCACGTGGCGACGGCCACGCTCCCTCCTCGCGCCTCGCCATCGGCGCGCCTCGACCGCGATCATCGACCGACTTGTTCATTCGAGGGCCCTTAGCCCTCTAGATCGCGTCGGCCGCGCCGACGTCGGCCTGCGGGGCGGCGGCGAGGGAGCGCGGACGCGCGGGGCGCTTGTCGACGACCTCGTCGATGAGGCCCGTGATGCACGTGGCCATGCGCTCGATGTTCTCGCTCCGAAACAGCTCGAGGTGCGAGCCCTTCACCGTGACGACGTCGATGCGACCCTTGACCCAGCGGCGCCAGCCGTTGGTGGGATCGTCCATGCGCGTGGCCGGCCAGCGGAAGGGATGCTCGGCGACAAAGAGCAGGAGCGGCGCCGTCTCTCCGTTCTGTTTGGGCATGTACGCGAGCTGGGCCTGCGTGAGGATGGCCCAGATCTGCTTCATGCGATCTTCGCGCTCACGGTCGGCGCCGTCGACGGCGGGCGCGAGCAGCTCGCCGAGGCCGAGCTTGAAGAGCAAGCGGCGGCGCACGTTGTCGATGCGATCCTTCACGTAGTTGAAGCGGCCCAAGGCGTCACGCCTGCGCAGCTCCTCGACATGCGCGAGCGCGCGCTCCATGCGCGGAAGCTTCTCGGGATAGCCGGGCGCGAAGGCGTCGAACGCGACGATGGCGCCGACGTTCTTCCCGCGCCGGCGCAGCCGGTGCGCGAGCTCGTAGGCGACCATGGCCCCGAAGCTGTAGCCGCCGACGACGAGCTGCTGCCCCGACAGCCCGCGCGCGTCGAGCTCGCGCTCGTAGGCCGCGGCGATCTCCTCGACCGACTCGCGTGGCAGGTCTTCGCCGTCGGCGCCGATGGCGGTGAAGGCGTAGACGGGTTGATCGGGCCCGAGCCGCTGCGCGAGCTCGCGAAAGATGAACACCTGGCCGCCCGCGCCGGACACGATGAGCAGCGGCGGGCGCGTCCCGTGCGCGTTCAACACGACGAGGTGGCTCTGCGGCTCGGACGTCGCGCGCTCGCCGTCGCCGAGGCTCTGCGCGAGCGCGGCGATGGTGGGCTTCGCCAGGATGCGCGACAGCGGGACGTTGATGCCCAGCTCCTTCTTCAGCCGCGACACCACCACGACCGCGAGCAGCGAGTGGCCGCCCATGTCGTCGAAGAAGTCGTCGTGAACACCCACCGGCGCGCGCAAGACGTCGCTCCACAGGGCGACGAGCTTCTCCTCGAGCGGGGTGCGCGGTGGGGACAGCGCGCGCCGCTCGAGGACGAGCGCCGGATCAGGGAGCGCCGCGCGGTCGAGCTTGCCGTTGGAGGTGACCGGCAGGCGGTCGAGCCGCACCAGGGCCGAAGGCACCATGAAGTCCGGCAGCGCCGCAGCCACCGCCGCCTTCAACGACGGCGCGTCGAAGGGCTGCGCCGCATGGAGCGGCACGACGTACGCCACCACGGCCTTCGCGCCGGAGGCGTCGGGGCGCGCGACGCACACGACGTCGCGCACGCCGGGCTGCTTGCGCAGCACGGCTTCGATCTCGCCGAGCTCGACGCGGAAGCCGCGCACCTTCACCTGGAAGTCGGCGCGCCCGAGGAACTCCATGGTGCCGTCGTCCCAGAAGCGCGCGAGGTCGCCCGTCTTGTAGATGCGCTCGCCCGGGAGGAACGGATCGGGGAGGAACCGCTCGGCGGTGAGCTCCTCGCGGTTGAGGTAGCCGTCGGCGAGGCAGAGGCCGCCGATGTAGAGGTCGCCGGCGATGCCGGTGGGCGCCGGGCGCATGTGGCGATCGAGGATGTAGTAGCGGGCGTTGTCGATGGGACGGCCGTAGGGGATGGAGCGCCACGACGGGTCTACGTGGCCGATGCGGTGGAAGTTCGACCAGATGGCGGCCTCGGTGGCGCCGCCGAACGACACGGGTTCCACACCCTCGAACACCTCGCGCAGGTGGTCGGGCAGCTTGACCGGGATCCAGTCGCCGGACATGAGCGCGAGCCGCAGCGTCGACGACGGCGCGCGCGCCGGAAAGAACGGCGCGAGCCGCGCCAGCGCCGGCGGCGCGGAGTCCCAGATGGTGATGCCGGGCGCGGTGAGCTTCTTCACCAGGAGCTCCGGCTCGCGCAGCGTCTCCACCGAAGCGATCTCGACGACGGCGCCGGCGCCGAGCGCGCCGAAGACGTCGTAGACGGACAGGTCGAAGCTCGGGGACGTGACGAACAAGAGCTTGTCGCGCGGGCCGACGCTGAAGGTGCGGTTCACCCACTGCAGCGTGTTCGTCACCGCGCGGTGCGTGAGCACCACGCCCTTGGGCCTGCCGGTGCTGCCCGACGTGTAGATGGCGTAGCTCACGTCCCTCGAGGCGGCGACGCGCGCGGGCCGGGTGTCGGGAGCGCCCTGCACGTCCGCGCCGTCGACGCCCAGGATGGGGATGCCCGGCGGCGGCGCGCCGTCGCCGTGGCCCCACGGCAGCGACGACGACGTCACCACCGCCACCGCTCGCGCGTCTTCGACCATGAAGCGCGCGCGCTCTTCGGGGTAGCCCGGGTCCACGGGCACATATGCCGCACCGGACTTGGCGATGCCGATCATCGTGGTGACGAGGTCGAAGTTGCGGTCGAGCAGGAACGCCACGTATTGGCCGGGCTTCACCCCGCGGGCGCGCAGCGCGTGGGCGAGGCGGTTGGCGCGCCGCTCCACCTCGGCGAAGGTGAGCGTCTCTCCCTCGAATTCCAGGGCGACGTCGTCAGGCCGCGCGTCCACCTGCTCCTCGAAGAGCGTGTGGATGAGGATCTCGTCTGAAAACGGCGCGGCCGTGTCGTTCCAGCCGAAGACCTGCCGCTTGCGGGTCTCGTCGTCGAGGAGGTCGACGCGCGCGAGGGGCTTTTCGGGATCCGCCGCGACCTGCGCGCACACCGCGGAGATCTGCTCCACCAGCGCGCGCACGCGGGGCGTGTCGACCGCGCCTTCGTCGACGACGAGCGACGCCTGTCCGCCGCTCAGGCGCAGCGCCAGGACCGCGCCCGGCGGGAGGGCCTCGCCGTCGTCGAGCAGGACGGCCACGCACGACAGCGCGCTCGTCTGGAGCGCGCGGCTGGGGGAGAGCACAGGGGTACGCGCGACGAGGTCGACGAGGTAGCCGCCGCGGCGGCGGAGCTCGTCGAGGTCCTTTCGCACCGCGCGCACCAGCTCCGCGAAGCCGCGCCCCGCGTCCAGGCCGACGAACAACGGGACGGTGGGCGCCAACAAGGCCGAGGCGGCTTCGAAGCGCTTGCGCACGGGGCCGTCTACGAGGGCGACGCACAGCTCGTCGCGGTCGCACAGCGTGGCCATGGCGAAGGAGAACGCGGCGGTGGCTGCGGCCTCGATGTCATCGGCGAAGCGCGAGCGCAGCTCGGGCAGGGGGAGCGAGTGCACCGACGTTTGTCCCGGCGGCCCCGCCGCCGACAAGAACGGCACCGCCGGCGACTCCGCGCGCGCGAGGCGCTTGACGAAGAACGGCTCGGCCTCGGCGATCTCGCGGGTGATCGCCGCGCGGCCCTCGCGTCCGGGATCGACGATCTGTCCACCGGGCTTGAGTCCCAGGTAGTGCAGCGCCTCCTCGACGGAGATCTCGACTCCGCTCAGGAGCGACGTCCGCTCCACGCGCAGCGCCCCCTGGGCGCACGCCACCACGAAGGAGCGGGCGTCGGCCTCGAGGACGGTGCCCGGGCCCCCGCCCGCGCCGGACACCGACGCCTCACGCACGACCACCGCGCGCTCCCCCGCCGACGTCTTGTGCACGAGCTTGGCGAGGGCGAAGCGGTTGATGTACGGGCCCCAGTCGCAGGCGCGCACGAGCCGGTCGAGCTCGGCGGCCGTCTGGCTCCAGTCGAGAGTGGCCAGGGCCGCGGGGCGATCGTGACGCGAGAAGATCAGCCGCTCGCCGCCGGGGTTCGTCCCCTTCGGCTGGGGGATGCCCGGCGGCGCGCCGTGCTCGAGCTTCTCGACGAGAGACTTGAAGGCGTCGAGCGCGAGCGCGGCGTTCTTGATGTTGAGGGAGACGGAGCTCTCGCGCTCCTCGATGTCGACGTCGCGGCGCTCGAGGATGTCGCCGGTGTCGATGCCGTCGGCGAGGCGATGCCACACCACGGCGTGCGTGCGCTCGCCGCGCAGGAGCGCCCACGCCGAGCCGTGAATGCCCGCGTAGCGGGGCAGCGGTCCGTCGTGGAAATTGACGGCGTCGATGCGCGCCTTGGTGAAGTGCTCGGCCTTGAGGATGGCGGGGTACGTGATGGACAAGAGGACGTCGATGTCGCCGGCGGCCATGAGCTCACCGATGCGCGCGCGCCCGTAGACCGGCACGTCCTTGCCCCGCGCCCACTCGGCGAGGGCCGGGTTGAGCGTGACGAGGCCGGCGAGGGCGTGCCCCCGCTCCAGGAGGAGCTCGCCGCACGAGACGGCGAGCGGCTCTTCTCCGAGGACGAGGCAGCGAAGGTGCGCGGGCACGTCGTCGGATTATCACGACCTGCGGCGCCCGCGCATTATCGGTAGCCACGTGCCTGCAGATCGAACATCTCGGCGTAACGACCGCGCTTGCTCATGAGCGTGTCGTGCGTGCCGCGCTCGACGACCCGGCCCCTCTCGAGCACGACAATCTGATCTGCCGTGCGCACCGTGGAGAACCTGTGCGAAATCACGATGCCGATTCGCCCGCGCAACAGACCGCGCAGCTCGGCGAAGATTTCTGCCTCCGCGGCCGGGTCGAGGTTCGCCGTGGGCTCGTCGAGGACCCACACGTCGGCGTCGCGGTAGATGAGGCGTGCGAGCGCGAGGCGTTGCCATTGGCCCCCGCTCAAGTCGTGCCCTCCCTCGAACAAGCGGCCGACGACGGACCCCAGTCCGTGCCCGATCTCGTCGACGATGCCGTCCGCGCGCGCGGACGCGAGCGCGCGTTCCGCCCGCTCCCGGTCGAACGGCAAGGAGATCCGGCCGAAGCGCAAGACGTCCTGCACCTCGAGCTCGTAGGCGCCGTAGTCTTGGAACAGCACCCCGATCCTGTCGCGCAGGCGCTCGGGGTCGGCGGCGCGCGCGTCGACGGCGACGTCGACGCCGTCGACGGGGCCCGAGAAGACGATCCGCCCCTCGTCGGGATCGAAGAAGCGGCACAGGAGCTTCACCAGGGTGCTCTTGCCGGCGCCGTTTTCGCCCACCAGCGCGAGGATCTCGCCGGCGCGCACCTCGAGGTCGACGCCGGCGAGCGCGCCCCGCTCCTCGTCGTGGCCCGGGTACCGGAACGACACGTTCTCGAGCGCCACCCGCGTGATGCGCTCGGGGAGGGCCTTCGCGACGGCCGGGGCGCGAACGGTGGGCTCGATGGCGAGGAAGCTGAAGTAGTCGTCGATGAACTGCGCGTGCTCGTCGACGGTGACCAGCGAGCCGAGCGTGGCGCCGAGGTTGCTCGTCAGGGCGGTGAAGGCGCCGAAGATCGCGGCGACGTCGCCGATGCTGAGGGTGCCGCGGGTGCCGGCGCCGGCGATGAAGATGTAGGCGACCAACAAGAGCGAGGCGGAGCCGGCGCCGCCGAGGAGGTCGAGGACGTTGGCGTCGCGGTAGAGCCGCCGCTTTTGCTCGAGCCGATCGAGCGACATGGCCTTGGCCCGGTCGACCACGTGCTGCGCCAGGCCGAACGCGCGCACGTCCTTGGCGAAGTGCGGCTCCGACGCCACCTGCACCATGTAGTCGTGCTCGCGCTCGCGGCGGGTGGTGCGCCAGAAGAGCTCGTAGAAGCGGCGGTTGGTGCGGAGCTTCATCAACGCCACCGGCAGCACGGAGAGCACGCCGAGGGGGACGAGCCGCGCGTCCAGGACGAACAGCGCGGAGCACAGGGTGACGAGCGTGATCGTCGACGAGAAGATGTGGATGAGCGTGAGCGTGAGGTTGTACGGGCGCCAGCCCACGTCGGCGCGGGCGCGCTGCAGCCTGTCGTGCCACGCGGGGTCGTCGAGGAGCGCGAGGTCGGCGGTGGCGACGTGCAGGAGGAACTTCTTGTGGGCGGACATCCAGACGCGGTCGGAGAACACGTCGTGGACGCGCCCGGTGAACGCCTGCAGCGATTGATTGAGGACGGCGAGGCCGCCGAGCGCGAGCACCGGGAAGAGCACCCGGTGATCCCGCCACGACGACGGGTGCGCCGCGATGCCGTCGATGAGCCTGCCCGTGGCGAGGAGCGTCAGCGGCGTCAGCACGGCGCTCACCACGGTGAGCGCGAGGACGGTGCCCATCTGCCGCGGCGCCGCCTCCCAGGCGAGCGCCAGCGTGGCGCGCACGTTCCGCCAGATGCGCGCGGGTCGCGGCAGCATCTTGCGCACGGGCGGCGTCTCCTGGGCAGGCGCGGTCATCAATATCCCGCGGCGACGTCGACCACGCCGAGGAGCGGCTCCCGCGCGGCGTAGCGGCGGACGTTGTCGCGCACGCGCTCCTTCAGGAGCGGCACCGCCATCTCGGGCGTGTTCCCGACGTGCGGCGTGATGACGCAGCGCTCGCTGCGCCACAGGGGGTGATCCTCCGGGAGCGGCTCGGGATCGGTGACGTCGAGCGCGGCGCCGCCGATGACGCCGCGCGCGAGCGCGTCGACGAGGGCGCCGGTGTCGACGAGGGCGCCGCGCGCGACGTTCACGAGCCAGGCGTGCCGGGGCATGCACGCGAGCTCCGCGGCGCCGATCATCCCCCGCGTCTCCGGCGTCAGCGCCGCGGCGAGGAACACGACGTCCGCCCCGGCGAACGCCTCGCGCCGCGCTTCGAACGTCACCGTCCGCACCAGACCGTCGCCGCCGGCGAACGGGACGCTCCGGCGCCTGACGACGGTGAGCGCGCAGCGAAACGGCGCCAGCAGCGCGACCAGGCTCCGGGCGATGCCGCCGGCGCCGACGATGACGACCTTCCCGCCGAGGAGCGAGAGCCCATCCGCGGGCCCGCCGTTCGGCCGCACCCAGGAGCGCGCGAGCGCGCGTGCCTTCAGGTTGCGCAGCCCGGCGAGCGCCAGGGCGAGCGCGTGCTCGGCGACGGGGGCGGCGTACACGCCCTGTCCCGCGGTGAAGCGGTGGTTGTCGTCGAGGACGCTGAGGAACGGCTCGATGCCCGCCCACGGCAACTGCACCCAGCGGATGTTGTCGTGCAGATCGAGGAGGGCGCGCAGGTCGGCGGCCCCCGTCGAGCTCGCCCAGACGAGACCCTCGGCGTCCTCGGGGGAAGCGAGCGCGGCGCCGCCTTCGACGACGGCGTCCTCGAGGAACGGGCGCACGCCCTTCGGCGCCACGCAGACCTTCAGCGCGCTCACGGCGCCGATGATGCACGGCGCCACCGGCCGCGGGAAGCGCGGAAGCGAAAGCGCGCCCCACGGGGGGCGCGCGCAGATCAGCGACCGGAGGGAGCGGCCGCGCAGATCACAGGGTCTTGAGGAACGCGACGAGGTCGGCCTTGTCCTGGAAGGACAGGTTGGAGCCGTGGCCCATCTTGTCGGTGGCCACCAGGCGCTCGACGACGTCCTCGAGCGTGGCCGCGGAGCCGTCGTGCAGGTACGGCGCGCTCTCGATGAGCCCGTGCAGCACCGGCGTGGCGAACTCCGAGGACCAATCGAGGTTGTCGCCGCCGGTGCCGACGCTGTGGGTGAGGTTGTCGGTGAAGGCGTCGCCGGCGTGGCACTGGCCGCAGCCGGCGCTGCCGTAGAACAGCTCCTCGCCGTGGGCGACGGCCTGCGCGTCGAGGCCGCTCGGCGGCATGGGTGCCGGGATCTGGTCGAGGAATTTGCCGACCTTGTTCATGGCGGTGGCGTCGAGGCCGTTGCCGCCCATGCGGCCCACGATGGTGACGTCGCTGATGCCGGCCATGTTCGGCACGCTCTGATCCCAGTGGAAGGGCTCGGTGCCGAGGATGCCGCCCCACAGCGCGGGCGCGTTGCGCGGGCCCTCGGCGAAGTGCCAGGTGGTGCCGTCGGGGCCGCCGCCCGGGTGGCAGGAGTCGCAGGAGATGGCGCCGAACTTCGTGAGGTCGTCGTTGACGCTGTAGAAGAGCACGCGGCCCTCACGCACGTCGGCGGGCAGCACGGGCGCCGCAACGGTGAACGTGTTGTCGACGGAGATCTTCTTGAGCGCGCCGGCGCTGCCCCCGGCGTAGCGAGACTTGGCCGAGGCGTCGGCCGGCACCGCGAAGCTCGAGATGGTGTCGTCGAAGGCGTTGTAGACGTACGCCGTGGTCCCGTCGGGGGAGACCTGGATGGACTCGACGCCGACCTTCAGCGGCACCACCGCGACGATGGACGGCTCGCCCTCGCCGATCACCGGCCGGCGCACGATGACGTTGCCCGAGCCGCGCGCGACCACGAGCTGGAGCTTGCCGCCGTCGACGGTGGCGATCTCCTGCGGCCCGTTGAAGGTCTCGTCGTGCAGGAGGTTGCGGTTGAGCGCGTCGACCACGGGCGCGGCGTCACCGGCGTGCTCGGGGGCGCTGCCGTTGGCCTCCTCGAGGGGCCGGTTCTCGTCGGACAAGAGCGAGCCCGACGCCGGGTCCACGCGGCTGACGGCCGGGTTCACCGCCGGGTAGCCCGTGGGGCCGTCGACGTAATACGTGACCGAGGGCTGACCGGCGAAGTTGGTGCCGCCGAGGAACTGGGCCGGGTCGTTGTTGCACTCGACGTGGGGGACGACGACGCCGTCGCCGTCCGCGCTCGCGGTGATGCTCCCCATCTGGTTGGGGAAGAAGAACTGCTTGGAGGGCAGGTGCATGTCGACGTCGGCCGCGACGTTGTCGCCGTCGATGATGGACACGTAGCCCGCGGTGAAGTGGGTGACGGCGACGCGGCCGTCCTCGAGGCGCACGATGCCGCGCGGGTCGCCGTGGTGGAGCGTGATGCGCGAAGCGACGCGCGTCGGATCCGCGAGGTCGATGCGCGCGAGGTCGCCCTCGCCGGCGACGGCGACGAGCACGGCGTGACCGACCTGAACGAGGCCGAAGGGATCGCTGCCGACGTCGGCGGTGCCGTCCACGGTGCCCTTCTCGACGTTCACCACCGAGACGGTGCCGGCGTAGCGCGCGCTCACGGCGACGCGGCCGTCGTCGAGGACGGTGAGGCGGTGGGGATACCCGGGCACCGCGACCTCGCCGAGCTTGGCGCCGCTGTGGGCGTCGACGGCGCGCACCAGGTCATGGTCGGCGAGGGCGACGTAGAGAGTCTTTCCGTCCTTGGAGATCTGCATGCGGCCGGTCTGCGGCGCGCTCGCCGGACCGATCTTCACGTCGGGCTCGCAGCCCGATGCCAGCGAGAGGGAGAGCAGCGCGATGGGTACGGCGACGGCGAGGTGTCGAACGAGCATGGTGTGAAGTCTCCCCAGATGACGAACGTCGGACGAACAGAAGCCGGCAAGGCGCGCTCAGAGAACCAAAACACGTGCCATGCGCTCGTGTGCTGTGCCACCGCGCACGGACGCGATCCTGGATCACCCCCCGGCGTGTGGGGCGAAATCCATGTGTGACAATTGTGTCGTGCGACGAAGATCTGTGGCGCGGATTCAATGGGTCGCGGGAGTGTCAGGTGCCGGTTCCCGGACGAGCTGCACGCAACCGTCGGGCGGCCGGTCGAATCAGTCCGCCTGCGGCGGTTCCTCTTCGCTCGCCCGCCGCGTGCGCACCCAGGCGTCGGAGCGCTTCCAGGGACGGGCGACCACGAGCTTCCACAAGACGTACGCCGGCGCCGTCAGCAGAGCGAAGAGGCCGGCGACGCCGGTGCCGGAGAACGCCACGCCGCGCAGGACGTAGGCCGCGAGCGACAGCGTCGACAGCGCCCACAGCGGCCACGCCGGCGACGGCCCGCCGGCGACGAAGACGTGGGCGCCCTCGACGGCGAGGCCGGCGACGACGACGAGCGCGGGGTACGAGATCGGCGGGACCATGAGGTCGCAGGCGAGATTGAAGAGCAGCAGCGAGCGCTGCGCCACCGCCGCCTTCAGCACGCGCGGGAGGAGCGTGCGCATCAGGCCGAAGCGGCCGCCCTCCCAGCGGCGCCGCTGCGACAGCGCGGTCCCGGCGCTCACCGGCGCGTCGGAGCGGATCCACGTCTCCGGAGCGAACGCCACGCGGACGCCGTTCATCCCGAGCCGCACGCCGTACTCGACGTCCTCGACGACGCCGTACACCTCGTGCGGCACGCGCTCGAGGCACTCCCGTGAAAAGGCCATGCCCGTGCCGCGCAGCCCGACCGAGAGGCCGAGCCGCTCGCGCCCGAGCGAGCGCACGCCGTTGATCATCGCCATCGCGATGGCCTGCAGGCGCGGCCGCCAGCCCGCGCCCGGGTTCTTCACGGCGTTTTCGACCTGCATCGCGAGGTCGCCGGCGACCACGCGGGCGCCCACCGCGCGCCAGAGGTTGCCGGCGACGATGGTGTCGGCGTCGACGACGATGACGCCCTCGACGCGCTCGTCGCCCTCGAGCGCCAGCGCGTGCGCGAACGCGGCCTCGAGCGCGTAGCCCTTGCCGCGGCGCACGTCGTCCCTGCGCTCGAGCACGCGGGCGCCGGCCTCGCGGGCGAGGGTGGCGGTGTCGTCGGTGCAGTTGTCGGCGACGACGAGGACGATCTTCTTGTCCGCGGGCGCGTCCGCGGCGAGCAGGCTCTTCACCGTGGCCGCGATGCCGTCCTTCTCGTTGTGCGCCGGCACCACGCAGACGAGGCGCGGCGTGTCTGCGTCGGCGGGGGCCGGCGGAGGCCGCTTGCGCCACGACAGGAGCGTGAGGAACCCGAGGTACAGCCACACCGGCAACACGGCGACGGCGAGCACCCACGAGAGGACCTCGAGCGCCGCCGGCATCACCGCACGTTCTCGTCGAGGCCGTGTGCGCGCCGCATGGCGGGAGCATGCCATCGGCCGGCGCGGCGCGGAAACGAGAAGCGCGCGGTGTCCGCGACGGCGGCGGGGCGTCGGGCACGGCGTGGTACGCTCGCGCGGTGGGGCACGGCACCGTCGTCGCGATCGTGGCCGTCGTCGTCGCCGGCGAGGGCTGCGCGGGCTGCAACGGCACGTTCACCCTGTCGTGCGCCGCCTCCACCGACTGCCCCGACGGCCTGTCCTGCGCCCCCGACGACATCTGCCGCCCCCATGACGCCGGCTCCGGCGACGGCGGCCCCCCCGTCGACACAGGCCCCACGGGCGACGGCGGCTCCCCCGGCGACGGCGGCCCCGTCGACGGCGGGCCCCCCGTCGACGGCGGCGAGGGCGAGGGAGAAGGAGAGGGCGAGGGGGAAGGCGAGCAGAGCGCCGCGAGCTGCGCCGCCGCGCTCGCCGCCGACCCGGCCGCGCCGAGCGGCATCTATCGCATCGGCGGCGCCGGCGTCGAGTGCGACATGACCACAGCGGGCGGCGGCTGGGCGCTCTTGTTCCGCTTCGACGCGCAGACGGACGACTGCCCCGCGGGGCTCGTCCGCGACGCCGCCAGCGGGGGCTGCGGACGCCCGCTGGACGCGGCGCAGACGTCGCTGTTCCTGCCCGCGCCCGAGCCCTTCACGGAGCTGCGCGGCGAGGTCCGCGCGCTCGGCTTCGGCTCGCCCGACGCGTTCTTCGACACCGCGCCCACCATCGACGGCAACTACGGCGACGGCATCAGCTTCACCGTGGACTCGCCGCGCGTCCACGTCTTCACCCTCGCCCACGCCATCGCCGACGGCGCGAGCGGGTTCACCGTCCATCGCTGTCCGTGCGCGGGCGGAGATCCCCCGCCGGGCTTCGTCGGCACCGCCTACCTCTGCGAGGCGGCCACCACCGCGTTCGTCGGCGGCGCGCGCACGCTCGACACCACCGACGTCCTGTGGGACGGGGCCGATCTCTTCCCGGGATGCGAAGGCGCGCCCGAGTCCGCGCCCGACTTCCAGGTCGCGCTCGCGGCCGAGGACCCCGGCCCCGTCGAGTTGCGCATCCTCCACAACGAGGTGAGCAGCGACGAGGACACGTACATCACCCGCGCGGAGCTCTGGGTGCGCTGACATACGCGCGCTGCGCGGCCTGCGCCGACGACGCGCGGCCGAGCTGCTCCCGCAGCGTCCGCTCCGCCGCGCCGGCGGCGACGGTGCACGCGTGGACGAGCCGGAGCAGCACCGTCCGGTCCTCGAGCGTGAGGCGGCAGAGGCCGGCCTGCGCGCACGCGGTGGTCGCGGCCTCGAGCGCTTCGCCCGCACCGACGACGTCGCCCTCGGCGAGCTTCTGCTGTGCGTGCGCGAGCCGATCGCGCAGGTGCTCCTCGACGCGCGTCATGGTTGCGGTCGCCCGGCGCGCGCGACCGCCTCTTCGAACGCCTCGGCGATCGGGTTGAAGGTGCGACGCGCGTCGTCGAGGGCGGCGCGGTCGCCGCGCAACGAGACGTAGAGCCGGGTGAGAACGAAGCCGTAGACGTCGTCGAGCATGGTGCACAGCTCGGGGGCCTTCGACGGATCGAGCGTGGACCGGAGCTCGTGCACGATGTCGATGGCCTTGCGCACCGGCGTCGCCGCCTGCGCGGCGCGACCGAGGGCGAGCTCGCCGTCGGCGAGGAACATCTGCTTGCGCGCACCCGCGAGCAAGAGGAGCAGCACGCGCTCCTTCGACGCAGTGGCCGTCTGAGTTTCTTGATAGCGCGCCGACGGCAACATCACCCACCTCCGTTGTTCTTGCTCGCGGTCTCCTGGCTGGTGAGGAAGTTGCCGATGGCCTTCAGGCCGCTCAGCACCTTCTCCATCGCCGCGAACTGCGCGACGAGTCGCGCGCGGTACTGATCCGCGCGGTCCTGCAGTTGCGTGATCTGATCGCCGACGCGCTTCTTCTTGTCCGCGAGGCCCTGGCTGCGCACCGTGAGCGCGCCGTTGACCGAGTCGGTGAACGCGTTGACGAGGTCGTCGGCGGCGGGCTTGAGCCCGGCGAGGATGCGATCGGCGGCGCCGGGATCCGACGCGACCGCCTTGTCGAACGCCGCGTCGTCGATGGTGACCTTGCCGTCGCGGTCGCTCTTGAGCCCCAGGTCCGCGAGCGTACGCATCCCGGTCGAGCCCACCGCCGTCGTCAACAGCGCCTGCATGCGCGCCTGCACCAGGCGCATGGTGGGGTCGCCGCCGAGGGTCTTCGTGCGGTCCGTGTTGGCGTGGATGTCGAGCTCACCCTGCACCGCGCCGACGATGGTGTTGTAGGCGTCGACGAGCTTCTGCAGCGAGGCTTTGGTCTGGTCGCCGTCGTCGGCGATGACGATGTCCTCGGGACCGGTGCTGACCTGTTTGAGCGAAAGCGTGGCGCCGGGGAGGGCGTCGTCGATCTCGTTGGTGCGGCGCTCGAAGGCGAGGCCGTCGAGGGTGAGCTTGGCGTTTTGCGCCGTCACCACCGTCGAGAAGCCGAGCGCGTCGGCGGTGGTCCCCGAGAGCGTGAGGGCGCTGTCGGGCGTGGAGCCGACCTCGAAGCCCGACGTCGTGCGCGCCACGCTCAGGTAGTCGCTGGTGCCGTCGTTGAGGACGTTGGCGGTGACGGGCGCGCCGCTCGCGCGGATGGCGGAGGCGAGGTCACCGAGGCTCATGCCGTCGGTCACGTCGATGTCGTAGCCGGTGCCGTCGGCGTCGATGTGCAGCGTGCCTGCCGACAGGAGGGCCGACGTGCTCTGCGCCGCGCTCCGGCTCTTGGCCGCTTGCGCGAGCTGCGAGACCTCGAGGGTGGTGCGGCCGGCGCTCGCGCCGGGGGACGCGGTGACGTCGGCGGCGGCGGGCGCCTGCGCGACGCGCGCGCCGTGCGCGCCGGTGTCGACGAGACCGTGGAGCGCGGTCTGGAAGGCGAGGAGGTTCGAGCGGAGCGACCCGATCGACGAGATCTGCACGTCGATGGCGGTCTGGCTCTGCTGGAGGGTGGCGATCGGCTTGCTTTGCAGAGAGACGAGCTGATCCACGATGGACGCGGTGTCGATCCCGGACGCGAGGCCGCTCGCTTGGAATGACGGAATCGTCGTGGACATGGCGCTCTCCAAGAGGGGTGAACGAGGACGAAGCCGCCGCACGGATCACCCGGGTCCGTGCGGCGGCTTCAGGAGCGCTCAGCCGAGGAGCTTGAGGGCGAGCTGGGGCGCCTGGTTCGCCTGGGCGAGCACCGAGACGCCGGCCTGCACGAGGATCTGCGCGCGGCTCATCTCCGCCGTCTCCGAGGCGACGTCGACGTCGCGGATGCGGCTGTTGGCGGCGGACACCGACTCGGACGCGCTGGCGATGGTCGACAGCGCGCTCGTGAGGTGGTTGGCGGAGGCGCCGAGGTCGGCGCGGAAGCCGGAGACCTCGTTGATGGCCTGGTCGATGACCGCGAGCGCGGACTGCGACTGCGTCGCGCTGGTGGCGAGGTCGGCCGCGCCGCCCGTCTTCAGGGTCGCGATCGCCGAGCCGCCGCCGCCGGTGCCGAGGGCCGCCGTGGTGACCGCCATGCCGGTGGTGTCCACCTTGATGACGTCGTTGGCGGTGCCGCGGATGCCGACCTGGAACTGGAACGCCGCCGCGGCGCCGTAGACCTTCACGCCGTTGAACTCGGTGGTGGCGCCGATGCGGTCCACCTCGGCGAGCAGCGAGTCCGCCTCGCTCTGGATGTAGCCCCGCTCGGTGGTGCCGATGCCGTCCGAGGCCGACTGCATGGCGAGCTCGCGGACGCGGGTGAGGATGTTGGTCACCTCGTTGAGCCCTGCCTCGGCGGTCTGCGTGACCGAGATGCCGTCGTTGGCGTTGCGCGAAGCCTGGTCATAGCTCTTGAGCTGCGCGGTCATGTTCGCGCTCACGCCGAGGCCGGCTGCGTCGTCGGACGCCTTGGTGATGCGGTAGCCGGAGGAGAGCTTGGCGAGCGAGGAATCGAGCGAGCTCTGATTCATCATCAAGCTGTGCTGCGCGGCGAGGGACGAGAGGTTGCTGCGGATGGACATCATGGCGGGGCTCCTTCTTTCTGCTGAGCATTTCGTTCGTGTGTGCTCACGGAGAGGTTCGTCACGGCGCGGGCCCTGATTAAGATCTGCGTCGCCGGATCAACCCGCGCGGACGAATTCGCCGCACAAAAGAGCGCAAGGACGGAGCGAGCCCCGTCCTCATCACCGCGGCGCGGACCCGCGGGGTCACAGCTTGTCGAGGATGGTGAGCTGGAAGCTCTTGGCGCTCACGGTCAGCGCGGCGTCGAGCGAGCGCTCGGCGAACGCGAGAATCCGTCGCCGCCTTCGCGATGTCGGCGTCGGTCAGGCCGGCGCGCCTGCCGTCGGCCGCGTCCGCCACGTCGCCCGCGGCGGTCTGCGCGGCGTCCAGGCCGAGCTCGATGCCGCCGGCGTCGGCGCGGCCGGCGCCGACCTGCGCGATGCCCGAGCGCAGCGTGTCGATGCTCGCGCGCAGCCCCGTGGTGTCGTTGGTGGACAGCGCGGTGGCCAGGTCGCCGAGGGCCTGGAGGACGTCGACGCCGCCGCCGGCGCCCTTGATGACGACGTCGGCGCGCACGGACACGCCCTGCACCACGCCGGGCGCGACCTCGATCTGCCGGACGCCGGCGTCGCCGGTGTAGCTGCCGTCGGCCTGGAACGGGGCCGCGTTGTCGACGGTGCCGCCCATGACGAAGCGGCCGCCGACGTCGATGTTCAACGCGCTCACGGCTTCGGCCAGCATCTGCGTCGCCTGGCTCGCGGCGCTCGCGCGATCCGCGCTGTTGTAGGTGCCGTTCGACATCTGGATCGCGAGCTGCTGCGCGCGCGAGAGCGTGTTGATCACCGACGACAGCGCGCCGTCGGCGGCGTTGACGTCGTCAAGCGCCCGTGACGTCGTGGTCGAGATGCCCGAAGCGCGCACCGCGGCGAAGCGCTCGCGCGCGATCTGCCCCGCGGAGTCCGTCTCCCAGGGGTGCCGCACGGAGACGCCGGTGGAGGCGCGGTCGGTGGCCTTCTCGTAGCGCTCGCGCGCGGTCTGCGTCGCGGCGTTCGCGTTGGCGAAGATGGAGCTATCAGTGACGCGCACGGGCTACCTCAACTCCAGGAGGCCTTTGAGCATGTCGTCCGCCGTGGACAACACCTTGCCCACGGCGTCGAACACGCGCTGCGCCTTCGTCATCTCGATCATCTCTTCGTCGATGGAGACACCCGACGCCGACTCGCGCAGGGACAACAGTTGATCGCGCGCGGCCGCCGACGCGTCGCGCTCGCTGAGCGCGCTCCTGGCGACGGCGCCGAAGTCGTCGATGGCGGAGGCGACCGTGCTCACGGTGGCGTCCTCGCCGGCGAGGAGCGCGAGCGCCTGGCTGCCGTCGCCTGACGCGCCGGAGGCGCTGGCGGCGACGAGCGATGGGTCCGCGGCCACCGAGGCGTCGACGGCGATGGACGACGCGGCGCCCTCCACCGCGGCCGGCGGCGTGAACAGGTCGTGGCCGCTGGTGCCGTCGAGCGCGACGCCTGCGCTGTGGACGGCGTTCATCTGGTTTGCGAAGTCGAACGCGGCCTGGTCGACGTTCTTCTCGGCCGCGGCGAGCCCGCCGTCGCGCGCCTGCAACAGGCCGCCGATGGTCCCGCCGACCTGCGCGTTGTCGAGCACCTTGGCGGGCGCACCGTCGACGCCGGTGGCGGTGAGCGCGAGGTGGCCGCGGTTTCCGGCGACGGCCCGGGTGCCGAAGGTCGCGGACTTGTCTCCCGCCACGAGGACCACGCTGCCGGTCTGCACGTTCAGGTCGCCGTCCTGCTCGATGAGCTTTCCGCCGGTGAGCGCGGAGAGATCCTCGGCCGCCTTGCGGCGCGCGTCGAGGAGGTCGTTGGGCTCGCCGCCGCCGGCGCGGGCCTTGCGCACCTCGGCGTTGAGGCGCGCGACGTTCTTGGCGAGGTCGGTCGCTTGCGCGGCCTCGCCTCCGAGCTGCCCGTCGACGGCGCGCCGGGCGCCGTCGAGCTCGGACGCCGACCGTTGAAACGTCTGCGCCACCTGTCCCGCGGCCGTGACGAACGCGCGCCGCGCGCCCGGATCGGAGGGCTGCCGCGACAACTCGCGCACCGCGGAGAAGAAGTTGGCCAAGGTGGTCGGCAGGTTGAGCGGGTCGTCCGGGTCGAGCGACCTGACGGAGGTGAGGGTCGAGGCCTGCGCGTCCGCGAACGCCGCGGCGCCGAGCGCGCCCGGCACCTGTGCCTCGAGGAAGCGGTCGCGCGCCTGGCTCACGGTGAGCACGTTCACGCCTTGGCCGATGAAGGCGCCGCCGAGCATGGCGGCCGGCAGCGCGGCGGTGAGCTCGGCGCGCTGGCGGGCGTAGCCGGGCGTCGACGCGTTGTCGATGTTGTGGCTGGCGGTGGCGACGCCGACGCTCTGCGCGGAGAGGGAGCGCGCTGCGATGCTGAGTTGGGACAGCAGGTCGGTCACGTCACCCTCCTAGGCTTGGGTCCTCGTCGAGGACGGGAGAGACGCGGCTCTCGCCTCGCCACCGCGTCCGTATGCTTGAGGGGCAGGGAAGAGCGCCGCGAGGTAGGCGCGCACGACGGCGCGCGCGCGGGCGACCATCGCGTGACGGCGCGCGTCGCTGGCGGTGAGATCGCGGACGAGAGCGCGGACGCGTCCGATCTTGCTCCGGATGGCGTCGACGGCGTCGGGGCTCGTCGCAGAGAGGGCGTCGAGCGTGGGCTCGCGACCCGAGCGGCGCGCCTCCTCTTCGACGGCGGACAGGACGCTGCGCTCGAGCGCGGCCAGTCGCGCGCGGACCTCGCCGCGCTCCACGGCCCACCGGGCGAGCGCCGCGACGTCCGGCTTGTGCCGTTCTTGATCGATGGAGGCCTCGAGCGTGCGCACGATCTCGTCGAGGTCCTGCAGCGCGCGCTCGAGGGTGGTCATGGGGTCACCGCGGCGCCCGGGTGTTCGTCGAGGGACGCCTCCACGCCCTCGAGGAGATCGGACGTCTCGAGCATGCGGGCCGCGATGCGGCCGGGGTCGGGTCGATAGGTGCCGTTGCGCACAGCGAGGGCCAGGACCCTCATGCGCTCCGCGCGCGCCTGCTTCTCTTTGACCAGGGAGGTGGTGACGGCGCGCTCCGTCCGGTCGAACGAGACGCGGTCGCCCGGGGGCTTCGCGGCTTCGCGCGGATCGGCTGTGCGCGTCACGGGTCGTGCTTCGAGAGCGGGGAGGGGGCTGTTGATCTTCACGGCTTCGAGTCCTCACCCGAGTCTTCGACACGGGCGGGGCGGACCTTTAGGGTGGATGTGGGATCCGGCGGCCGGCGCCACCGCGCGGCGTGCGCGTTGGGATCCACGGGAGTCCCGTGGATCCGAGCCTCGACATGGACGTGCGGTCCCGTGGATCTGCCCGTGGAGCCCACATCTGCCACCACCTGGCCGGCCTCCACGCGCTGGCCCCGCGCGACGAGCAGCTTCTCGGCGTGCGCGTAGCGGGTGACGACGCCGTCGTCGCCCTCCACCTCGACGGCGAGCCCGTAGCCGCCCTCGCGCCCGGCGGCCCGGACCACGCCCCCCGCGAGCGCGTGGATCGGGGTGCCGGCGGGCGCCGCGATGTCGATGCCCTCGTGAAACGCGGCGTGTCCGTCGATGGGGTCGCGCCGCGGGCCGAAGGGGCTCGTGACGTGGCCGCGCCCGGCGAGCAGCGCCTCCTCGAGTCCCGCCGCGCCCGCGGCCGCCGCCGGCAGGCCGCCCGCGCCGCGGTGAGGCGCGGGCGGGGCCTCGTGCGCCCCGCCGCCGAGCGAGCGCTCGACGGCGCCGGCGAGCCCGAGGCCGCCGGCCTTGGCCACGGCGTTGGCGATGACGTCGACGAACATGTCGCCGTAGACGTGGGCGCCGCTGTCCTTGCTCCCGAAGACCTTGGCCTCGCGCAGCAGTTGCCGCAAGAGCACCGCCTCGAGCTGCTGGGCTGCGTCGTGCACCGTCTTCATTCACATCACCACAATCTCGGCGTCGACGGCGCCGGCGGCCTGCATGGCCTGCAGGATGGCGATGACGTCGCGCGGCGTGGCCCCGAGGACGTTGAGCGCCGCCACGAGCTCGTCGACGGTGGACGCGGCGGGCACGGCCTTGGCGGCGCCCGAGCCCTCTGTGACGTCGAGCTGCGCGCGGTTCGTCACCGCCGTGCGCCCGCCCGAAAACGGGCCCGGCTGCGACACCAGCGTGTCGCCCGCCACCGCCACCTGGAGGTCGCCGTGCGCGACGACCACCGGTCGGATACGCACGCCCTCGCCGGCCACGATGGTCCCGGTGCGCTCGCTGATGACGATGCGCGCGCGGCCCACGGCGTCGACCTCGAGGTCTTCGATCTTCGCCAGCACGTCCATGGCCTCGTCGCTGCCGCGGTCGATCTCGACGGCGGCGGGGTCGGTGGCGCGCGCGCGCGTTCCGCCGAGGGCGGAGTTGACGGCGTCGGCGATCTTCTTGGCGGTCTGGATGTCCGGCCGGCGCAGCGCGAGCACGAGCGGGCCGGCGTCGAGGTCGGGGCGCACCGCGGCCTCGACGACGCCGCCCGAGGGCACGCGGCCCGACGCGGTGTCGTTTCGTTGCACACGCGAGCCCGCGGCTTCGACGAGGACGCCGCCGGTCTGTACCGGGCCCTGCGCGGTGGCGTAGACCTTCCCGTCGGCGCCCACGAGCGGCGTGACGACGAGCGTTCCGCCCACGAGGGAGCGGGCGTCGCCGAGGGAGCTGACGGTGACGTCGAGGTGGGCGCCCGGCCGCATGAACGTCGGCAGCGTCGCCGTCACCATCACGGCGGCGACGTTGCGCGATCGGATCTGGCCGGGCTCCACGCGCACGCCGAGGCGCCCGAGCATCCCGCTCATCGACTGCTGCGTGAACAGGACGCGCGCGCTGTCGCCGGTGCCGGCGAGGCCGACCACGAGGCCGTAGCCGAACAACGCGTTGTCGCGGACGCCGCGCACGTCGACGATGTCCTTGACGCGCGACTTGCCGTTGGCGGTCGGTGCGCCCGCCGCCGGCGCGGCGAGGAGAGCGAGGGCGACGGTGAGGAGGGCGGCGCGCATCAAAACGGCCACAGGAAGTGGAGGAAGCGGGGCACGACGGGCTCCGTGGTGTTGTCGGTGACGACGCCCTGGCCGACGAACTCGATCTCGGCCTCGGCGATCTTGGACGACGCGATGCTGTTTTGTTGGTCGATGTCGACGGGCCGGACGATGCCGGAGACGTAGAGGTGGTGCTCCTCGGCGTTCACGAGGATCACGCGGTGACCCTCGATCATGAGGTTGCCGTTGGGCATCACCTGCTTCACCACGGTGGAGACCGTGGCCACCAGGCGCTCCTTGCGGTTGGTGCTGCCGCCGCCCTGAAAGGTGCCGTCGGTGGTCGCCTGCGCGGTGGAGGCCACGTCGTTTCCCGTGGGGATGAGCGGGCCGATGAGGGGCACCGCGCTGAGACCGAGCGCGGTGTTGCTGTGCCGCTCGACGTCGGTGTCGGCGGAGCGCTCGGCGTCGGCGACCTCCTCCACGCGCACGACGACGACGTCGTTGACGCGAAAGGCGCGCGCGTCGACGAACAGGCCGGCGCCGAGCTCGCCGTCGCGCCACAGGCTGCCGGTGGTCACGGGGCGCGCGTCGGTCGCCTGCGCCTTGGGCAGCTCGATGGTGCGCTTCTTCGGCGCGTAGGGCGCGATGTGCGCGGGCGCGCACGCGGCGAGGGCGCCGGCGACGAGCACCGCGGCGGCGCTGGCGATCCGGAGGATCATCGGCGCACCTCGACGACGAGGTCGCCGCCCGACAGGTGCCCCGCCACGCGCTTGCCGCTGCGGAGCATGGCGCACACGGGCTGCACCTCGTCGCGCGGGCAGGCGACGGTGCGGCCGTGGTCGACCAGGGTGAGCGCGCCGATGTGCACCACGATGCGCACGAGCATGTTGCGCGGCACGTGCTTCGGCGCGGGCGATGTGGCCGTCGCCGCCGGCTTCACGGCCGCGGGGCGTGGGGCCCTTGCGTGCGTGGACGGCGCGAGGGCGAGCATCAGGGGGACGGCGACGGCCGCGAGCAAGGCGCTCATGAGCTCACCTCAAGTTGCTCAGACGCTGGAGCATCTGGTCGGCGCTCTGGATGACCTTCGAGGACATCTCGTAGGAGCGCTGCGCGGTGATGAGGTCGATCATCTCCTCGACGGTCTTCACGTTGGCGCCCTCGAGCATCCCCTGCTGCAGGGTCCCGGCGCCGTCGCTGCCGGGCGCGGTGATGAGCGGCTCGCCGCTCGCCTCCGTCGCCTTCAGCATGGTGTCTCCGAGCGCCTGGAGGCCGCCGGGGTTCGCGAACACGGCGATGTCGAGCTGGCCGAGCACCTGCGGCGCGTCGCGCCCCGGGACCGTGGCGCTGACGCGCCCGTCGCGGTCGATGGTGACGGACGTGGCGTCCTCGGGGACCTCGATGCCGGGCTCCATGAGCAGGCCGTTTTGCGTCACGAGCTGCCCGGTGCCATCGACGCGCAGGTTCCCCGCGCGCGTGTACGCGACCTCGCCGTCGGGCGTGCGCACCTGGAAGAACCCGTTGCCCTGGATGGCGACGTCGAGCGGGTTCTGCGTGTTGATGAGGTCGCCCTGGCCGAAGTCGCGCGTGGTGGCCGCCACCCGCACGCCGAGGCCGCTCTCGAGCGGCGCCGGCTGACCCGCGGGCGCCGCGAGCTGCTCGACGAGGAGATCTTCGAACTCCGCGCGCGCCTTCTTGAAACCCGTGGTGGTCGCGTTCGCGAGGTTGTTCGCGACCACGTTCATCTTGGTCTCTTGCGCGATCATGCCGGTGGCGGCGATGGACAAAGAACGCATCATGCGCGGATCCTCCCGATCTCGGCCGCGCGCTGATCGAGCGAGCGCGACGTTTGAATGGCTTGCATCGCGTGGTCGTAGGCGCGCTGCGCGCTCACGAGGTTGACGGTGGCGTCGAGCGCTGAGGCGTTGCTGCCCTCGAGCTCCCCGCTGTGCACGCGGGCCTGCACCGGCTCCGCCGCCGCCGGATCCGCCGGCGCGACCATGGTGGGCGCGACGCGGACGACCTCGCCGCCGAGGCGCGCGAGCAGGAGCGAATCGACGACGGCGCCGTTTTGCAGCACGCGCCCCTGCGCGTCGATGCTGACGTCGCCGGCGCCGGGTGTGACGATGACGGGGTTGCCCGACGCGCCGAGGACGGCGTGACCGGCGGAGAGGAGCTGGCCTTCGGCGTCTATCTGCAGGGCGCCGTCGCGGGTGAAGCCGCCGTCGACGCCGAGCCAGACGCCCTCGTCGAGGCGCACGTCGAGCGGCCGGCCGGTGGTGGTGGTGGGACCCTCGCGTACGTCGACGCCGGTGTCGGCGGCGGCGACGTACGCGGGGCCGCTCGGCGCCTCCTTTGGCAGGAACGCCTCGAAGCGCGGCGTCTCCGCGCGGAAGCCGGGCGTCTCTGCGTTGCTGAGGTTGTCGGCGATGGCGTCGAGCTGACGGAGCCTCGCGCTCGCGCCGGCCATGCCGATGTAGATGCCGTCGGTCATGGAAATGGCATCGACGGCTCGCTGACGTTCCTTGAGAGATCCGCGCGACGGACCTCTGGCGCACGCGGATCAGCTCCAGCGAGGGCGCGCCGATGACGATGGTGCCCACATGGGACTCGACCCGGTCTTGAAGGTCCGCGCCGCCGCCGAGCTCGCCGCGCGCCGCCGCCTCGCCGCCGCCGTGAAGGCGGCTGAGGACGCGCGCCGCGTCGCCGAGGAGGCGCGCGCGCTGGTGATGAAAGCCGAGAGCGCCGGCGGCGCCGCGTGGCTCATCGAGGTGCACGACGTGGGACATCGTCGCTCCGTCGATGCCCTCACGCGCGCCGAACAGGACCGCGCCCGCGCCGAGAGCGCCGCCGACCAGGTCCGCGGCGCCCACGTCGAGGCGCGCATGCACCTCCGCGTCATCGAGCGCGTCGTCGAAGAGCGCGATCTCGAGGCGCGCCGCGAGGCCGCGCGCAAAGAGCAGCGCGAGCAAGACGAGCGCTCCGCCGCCCGCTTCTCCTGAAGAGGTCCCCTGGCTCGCCCCGGGGCCGCCGGCCCGCTTCGAGCGATGCGCGCCCCACGAGGGCGGCGAAGCTCAGGCGAGGGCGAGGCGCAGCTTGGCGACGGCGGCGTTGTGGATCTGACACACGCGCGGCTCGCTCACGCCGAGGACCGCGGCGATCTCTTTGAGCGTCAATTCTTCGACGTAGCGCAGCGAGAGCACCGCCTGGTAGCGGTCGGTGAGCGTCGCCACGGCGTCGCGCAGCGCGGCCGCGCGCTCCCGGCCCACGATCAGCTCGTCGACGTGCGTGTCGCCGCTCGCCACCGGCCCCGCGTCCTCGAGCGGCCTGTGCGCTTCGTTCGCCTTTTCGAGCCGGTCGACCTCGCGCATGTCGACGTCGAGCGCGCCCGCGATCTCGTCGCGCGACGGCGCCCGGCCGAGCGCCGTGGTGAGCTCGTGGCGCTTCTTCTCCAGCGTGGCCACGCGGCCGCGGAGCCGGCGCGGCAGGCGGTCCATGCGGCGCAGCTCGTCGAGCATCGCCCCGCGGACCCGGTGGCTGACGAACCCCTCGAGCTTCACGCCGCGCGCGGGGTCGTACCGCTTCATCGCGTCGAGCAGGCCGAGCGCGCCTGCCGACCACAGGTCGTCCGCGTCCACGCCGGTGCGCGCGGCCAGCGCCAGCGCCGCCCGGCGCACGACGTGGCCGAAGCGCTTCAGGATCTCGTTGTCGTCGGCCGGCGCCGCCGCATACCGCTGCAGCGCGTATTGCGTGTTGCTCGTCGTGGTCATCCAGCAGACTCCCGGAACATGCGATCCCAAAACACCGACAGGCGCCCGCCCGCACCGCCGTCGGCGCCGTCGAGGACCCGGCGCTCCACCCGCGCGAGGGCGAGGCTCGCGCTGGCGTTCGGCGACAAATCCACCACCGCCCGGCGCGCCATCACCGCGCGGCGCACGGACTCGTCGCGCGGCACCCCGCCGGCGAAGCGCAGCCGCACGGGAAGGAAGCGCCCCGCGACCGCGGCGAGGCGGCCGAAGGAGTCGCGCGCGTCGGCGTCGGACATGGCGCAGTTGACGACGACGTCGACGGCGTCCACGCCCACCTGCGACAGCGCCTTCACGGCGGCGTAGGCGTCGATGAGGCAGGTGGGCTCCGCGTTCACCGTGAGCACACAGGTGCTCGCGGCGGACGCAAAGAACATGACGTTGCCGCCGATGCCCGCGCCGCAGTCGATGAGCACGAGGTCGAAGTCCTGCTCGACGAGCGCCAGCTCCTCCAGGATGCGTCTGCGGCTGCCGCCGTCCAGGTCGGCCAGCGCGCGCACGCCGCTGCCCGCCGCGAGGATCTTCACGCCGGACGGCCCATCGGCGATGGCGTCGCGGATGCCCGCGGTGCCCTCGATGACGTCCTCGATGGTGTAGCGGGCGCGTGCCTGCAGGATGACGTCGACGTTGGCGAGCCCGAGGTCGCCGTCGATGAGCAGCACGCGCACGCCGCGGCGCGCTGCGAGCACGGCGAGGTTGGTGCTCAGGAACGTCTTTCCCACGCCGCCCTTTCCGCTCGCGACGGCGACGCAACGCGCCTTCGCCGTCGAGGGGGCCGGGCCGCGCTCGTCGCGCCGGTGCGCGTTCACGAGCACGCGGAGGCCGCCGGCCTGGTCGTCGTTCGAAGCGGGGTCCAGCTCGGGGGTCACAGGAGCTCCTCGGTGAACGCACGCACATCGAAGGCGTGCAGGTCTTCGGGCACGCGCTGCCCGTCGGTGAAGCAGGTGACGGCGCGGGCGAGGACGGCGGCGACGTTCACGAGCCCGCCTCGGCCGTCGGCTTCGTCGAGCTTGGTGACGACGATGCCGCTCGTCGCCAGCGCCGCGTAGCGTTCGCGCAGCGCCCGGAGCTGCTTCACGCTCGATCCCGCGGCGGCCGCCAGGTGGATCTCGACGTCGGGCGCGCTCTTCAACACGGTGAGCTGCTGCGCGAACGTCTCGGTCTCGAGCGGCGAGCGGCCCGCCGTGTCGATGAGGACGAGGTCGGCGCGCGCGGTGCGCGCGAGCACCTCGGCGAGGGCCTTGGCGTCACGCGCGACGTACGTCGCGAGGTTCATGATCTCGCCGTAGCGCCGCAGTTGGTCGACGGCGCCGATGCGCCAGGTGTCGATCGTGACGAGCGCGACCGACAGCTTGGTGTCGAGGAGCGCGCGCGCGGCCATCTTGGCGATGGTGGTGGTCTTGCCGACGCCGGTGGGGCCGACCAGCGCGACCACCCGCCGGCGCGGCGCGGGCGGCGCCGTCCACGGCGCGTCGCCCGCGCAGAGCACCTCGTCGAGCGTCGCGCCGACGCCGTCGGCGAGCGCCCGCCGCCGCGGGAGGCGCGCGGCGCGCTCGACGAGCCTGCGCGCGATGACCTCGGCGACGCCGGCGTCGACGAGGCGCGCCACCACCGCTTCGGGCGCGCACGCGGCCCCGGACGGCGGCGCCAACGGGCCGGCGTCGTTGAAGATGCCGCGCGGCTCGCTGCTGTGCGCCGCGGCCGGCGTCGGCGCGTGGAGGGCCGGGCGAGCGCCGGGCGCGCGGGCGAGGATCTCGATCTCCATCGGCCCGCGGGCGCTGCGCACCTCGCGCGTCGACAGGAGGATGGCGTCGCCGCCGAGCGCGCGCCTGACGGCGTCGAGGGCCGCGCGGGGCGTGGCGCCGCGGAAGGCGTGTGCGTCGACGGCAGCGTCGGCGGCGGCGCCGGGGCGGGAAGACGGAGGGGCGAGGTCGAGCATCCGGGCTCCTTTCAAGCGGCCAGCGCCTGCGGCTGCACCTGCAACACGCCGGCCGGCTCGATGGTCGTCGAGGGAAGAAGCTCACGCGCGCACACCACCTGCAGGTCGGGGATGAAGCGCGAAGCGAAGTCGAAGAGCGCGCGGCGCAGATTGGGGGGCGCGAGCACCACCACGGGGCCGCCGGCGGCGAGCATCTTGGTGGCGTGCGCTTCGAGCCGGTCGATGAGCCTGCGCGCGTTGTCCACGTCGAGCGCGAGCACCGGTTCGCCGTCCGACGCGCCCACGGCCTGGCGGAGCATGTGCTCGGTGGCGCGGTCGATGGTGATGGCGCGGGCGACGCCGTTTTCGCCGGCGACGTGCGCGGTGATCTGGCGCGCCAGCCGGCGGCGCGCGTGCTCGACGAGATACACCGGGTCCTTGCTCTTGGGCGCGCTCTCGGCCACGGCCTCGAGCACCGTGCGCAGGTCGCGCACCGAGACGCCCTCGCGCAGCAAGCCGCGCACGACGGCGACGATGTCGCCGAGCGAAGCGATGGCGGGCACCACGTCCTCCACCAGCTTCGGCGCGTCCTTGGCCACCACGGCGATGAGCTCCTGCACCTCCTGGCGGCCCACGAGCTCGGCGGCGTTCCTGCGCAACAGCTCGCCGAGGTGCGTGGTCACCGTCGACGGCCCGTCGACGATGGTGAGGCCGAGGATCTCCGCATCGGTGCGGCGGTCGGTCGGGATCCACTTCGCCGGCAGCCCGAAGGCCGGCTCGCGCGTGGCGATCCCCTCGATGGCCGGCTCGGCTCCGCTCGGGTCGAGGACCATCAAGCGATCGGCGTAGGCGGTGCCGCGGCCGATCTCGTGCCCACGCAGCAGCACGCGGTAGGTGTTGCCGTCGAGCCCGAGCTCGTCGCGCAGGTGCACGGCGGGCAGCAGGATGCCGAGGTCGCCCGCGATGCGTTTGCGCAGCGCCGCCACGCGTCCGGGCAGCTCGCCGCCGCGGGCGGTGTCGATGAGGGGGACGAGGTCGCCGCCGAGCTCGAGCTCGAGGGCGTCGAGGCTCAGGAGATCGTACGGGCGCTCCTCCTTCGGTTTGCCGCCCGCCGCGCCCGCGTCGCCCGCCGCGCCGGAGGCGGAGGCGGCGTCGGGCGCGCGGCGCACGAGGCGCGCGACGAGGAGGAGGCCGGACCCGATGGCGAGCATGACGAGCGTCGGCATGCCGGGGATGAGCGCGAGCACGCCGAGCATCCCGGCCGCGCCGAGGAGGACGGCGGGGTCGCGCGTCATCTGCCCCTTGAACGCGTCGCCGAGGTCCCCGCTCGTGCCCGCGCGCGTGACGACGAGCCCCGCGGCGGTGGAGACCAGCAGCGCCGGCATCTGCGAGACGAGCCCGTCGCCGATGGTGAGGATGGTGTACGTCTCCGCCGCCTTCTGGAGGCTGAGGCCGTCGCGCGCGAGGCCCGCGATGAGCCCGCCGGCGATGTTGATGAGGATCACCGCCAGGCCGGCGACGGCGTCGCCGCGCACGAACTTGGATGCGCCGTCCATGGCGCCGAAGAACTCCGTCTCCTGTTCGAGCCTGCGCCGGCGGGTGCGCGCCGTGTTTTCATCGATGAGGCCGGCGGCGAGGTCGGCGTCGATGGACATCTGCTTGCCGGGCAACGCGTCGAGAGTGAAGCGCGCGGCCACTTCGGAGATGCGTCCGGAGCCCTTGGTGATGACGGCGAAGTTGACGACCAGGAGGATGACGAACACCACGGAGCCGATGAGGACGCTGCCGCCGACGGCGAAGCGGCCGAAGGCCTCGACGATGTGGCCGGCGGCGCCGTGGCCCTCGCTGCCGTGAAGGAGGATGAGCCGCGTGGTGGAGATGTTGAGCGCGAGCCGCAAGAGCGTGATGAGCAGCAGCAGCGAAGGAAACACGCTCAGGTCGAGCGGGTCGCGCAAGCGGAGCGCCACCAGGAGCACCAACACCGACGCCGCGATCGTCGACGCGAGCAGCGCGTCCACCGCCAAAGCCGGCAGCGGGATGACGAGCGTCGCCAGGATTCCGACGACGGCGACGGCGAGGACGTTCGCGCTGCTGTTCGACGAGGACATCGGGGCTTCCGTGTTCACGACTCGTGCCACGAGCGCGGCGCTCGAGGAGCGCATGACAGCGCGACGTCGTCATCGCGCCGACGCTTTCGTGCGCGCAAACATTTGACGCCGCGCCATGCTGTTGACGACGACGAATGCCGCGGTGACGACGACGAATTGAAAAAAGACGAAGCCGGCACTCCGTGAGGAGTGCCGGCTTCGAGGGACGACGTCGCGGGGGGGAAACGACGCGCCCCTGGGGGATCAAGCGAGGTCGATGTCGTCGACGAGCTCGGCGCGGAGCTTGATGATGGCCTGGCCGTGGAGCTGGCAAGCGCGCGACTCGGTGATCTGGAAGATCATGCCGATCTGCTTCAGCGTGAGCTCCTCGACGTAGTAGAGCGAGAGCAACTGGCGCGTGCGGAGCGGGAGGCGCGCGATGGCGGCGGTGAGGCGCTGCTTACGCTCACGCAACTCGAGCGCCTGGTTCGGCGTGGGCGTCTCGCCGTCGAAGGAATCGAAGCCGTCCTCGCGGAGGTCTTCCACGCTGACGACGCCGGCGACGCCGCCGACGGAGCGCGCGGAGACACCGAGGTACCCGGCGAGCTCCGACGAATCGGGCGCGTGGCCGAGCGTGTGCTTGAGCTTGCGGTCGGCCTCGTCGAGGCGACGGTTGCGCGCCCGCACCGACCGCGGGAGCCAGTCCATCGCGCGGAGGTGGTCGAGGATGGCGCCCCGGATGCGAATCTCCGCGTACGCCGGGAAGGTCTCGGCGCGCCCCGCGTCGAAGCGCTGCGCGGCGTCCATCAAGCCGATGGTGCCGGCGCCGACGAGGTCGTCGAGGTCCACCACGCTGGGCAGCCGGCGCGCGATCTTCTTCGCGACGCGACGGACGAGGGGAAGGTGCTCGTCGACGGAGAGGGTCTCGGTGGTGGTGGCGGCGGCGGCGGCATGAGCTGTGTTCATCATCGGGTTCACCTTGCGCTTCCCTGCGCAGGCATCCCTTACTCACGACGCGTGCCAGCGATTTCGCTGCGTCCGGACGCGAAGCAGCCACGCGGGGGGAGTCGCGCGGACCTCAGCCGGGCCGGTTTGGCGAGGGTGCGCTCGACCCACCGGGGGTCGGTCGTACTCGGGTAGACCTGCTCATCGATCGTGGCGGGGCACGCGGGGGCCGAGCCCCGCCGCACGAAGCGCGCGGACGAGCCAACGCTCTACAGAGATTCGCCCTCGCCGGACGTGGAGGTCTCCCCGCCGAGGCCGGACTCGCGGAGCAGGCGCTTGAAGTTCGAGCAATCCATGCCGGCGTCGCGCGCGGCCTGCGAGATGTTTCCGCCGGAGGCTTTGAGCTTGGCGTTCAGATACGTGCGCTCGAACGCGGAGAGCGTCGCCTTCTTGGCCTGCGCGTAGGGGAGGTGCGCGACGCCGGCGGCCTCGACGTCGGCGAGCGGGACCGCGCCGCCGATGCCTGGCGGGAGCTGGGCCGCGTCAATCTCCTGGCCGGGGCACAACACGATGGCGCGCGCCACGGCGTTTTCGAGCTCGCGCACGTTACCGGGCCAGTCGTGGGTGGTGAGGGCGTGGACCGTGGCGTCGGAGAAGCCGTTGACGCTCTTCTTCATCCGCTCGCGGTGCTTCAGCAGGAAGTGGTGCGCGAGCAGCATGATGTCCTCGGGCCGCGACGCGAGCCGCGGCAGGTCGATGGCGAGGACGTTGAGCCTGTAATAGAGGTCTTCGCGAAACGTCTTCTTCTGGATGGCGGCTTCGAGGTCGACGTTGGTGGCGGCGATGACGCGAACGTCCACGATCACCACGTCGTTGCTGCCCACGGGCTTGATCTCGCCCTCCTGCAGCGCGCGCAGCAGCCGCACCTGCGTGGCGGCCGAGATGTCACCGATCTCGTCGAGGAAGAGCGTGCCGCCGTCGCTCGCCTCGAACAGCCCCTTGCGGTTGGACACCGCGCCGGTGAAGGCGCCCTTCACGTGGCCGAACAGCTCGCCCTCGAGCATGCTCTCGGAGAGCGCCGAGCAATTCACCGCGTGAAACGGCTTCTTTGCCCGGTCGGAGCGGCGGTGGATGGCGCGCGCCACCAGCTCCTTGCCCGTGCCGCTCTCCCCCCGCACGAGCACCGTGGCCGGCGTCGGGCTGACGGCTTCGATGAGCTGGAAGACCTCGCGCATCTTGGCGCTTTGCCCGATGAGCTCCTCGAAGCCCTCCTTGGCCTCGAGCATGCGCTCGAGGTTGTTGTTGCGCGCGATGAGGCGGTGATGCTCGAACGCGCGCCGCACCGTGAGGACAATCTTCTCGAGCGAGTCGAAGGGCTTGGTGAGGTAGTCGAACGCGCCAGCCTTCACCGCCTCCACCGCGGTCTCCACAGACGAGCTGGCGGTCATCATCACCACGGCCAGGTGGGGGCGACGATTCTTGATGTCTTTGAGGATTTCGAGCCCGTTGATCTTCGGGAGCATGACATCGAGGACGGCGACGTCGACCGCGCCGTCTTCGCTCAGAGTGCGGTGCGCCTCCGCGGCGTCGGCAAATCTCACCACCTCGCACCCGCCGCGCTCGAGAACGCGGCTCACCGCCATGAGGACACCGGGATCGTCGTCGACGACGACCACCCTCGGCCGGTCCTGATTCCCGTCATTGCTCGCCGCCATGGCCGGCGACTCTAGACCACAACGAGCTGCCTTCGCGAGCGCGAGGGGGTTCGTCCGCACCCGCCCGTGTCGTTTGCACCCCGCGCATCGACGACGCGATTGGGGCGGCCGCGACCCTGCGCAGACCTGCGACCTCGCGATCGGATGCGCCGGCGCGCGTGGCATGATCGCTGCGTAGTGGCCCGGCATGGCCACGACGATCCTCACCATCTTGAGCATCGCGATGGCGTCTTCGACGGCGACGTCGGTGGCGACGAGCGATGCTCCGAAACCCAAACGTTGGACGGCGTCGTCGTTCACCCTCGAGCTCGAAAACACCGAGCCGTTCATCAAGACCAAGGACGTTGAGACCGCGCTTCGGTCCGCCGCCACGACGTGGAACATGGTCGGCGCCGGCACCGAAATCCAGGTCGAGCGCGCGCACGGAGAAGACGAGGACGGCGACAGCATCGCTCTCGACGGCGTCAATCGTGTGACGATCTATCGCGGGAGCTGGCCCTATCCGCCGCAGGCCGGCGCGGTCACCGTGGCGTGGGCGCGGAAGACGGCGGGGGCCGAGGACGAAGTGGTCGAGGCTGATCTCGCGCTCAACCCCGCCTTCGATTGGAGCCTCGATCACGGCGACAGCTCGGGGCTGTACGACCTGAAGAACGTGCTCACGCACGAGCTCGGACACGCGCTCGGGCTCCCGGATATCAAGGATCCGCGCGACGCGACGATGTTCTACTTGATCCTGCCTGGGGAGACGCTCAAGCGGGATCTGACGGGAACGGACACGAGCATGCTCCTCAAGCTCTACGACGACATCGATGACGGCGCCGAACCCGGCTGCAACGCCGCCGGCGGCGAGACCACCACCGTCGGGGCAGCACTTCTGCTCAGCCTGCTCGCGGTTCGCCGCCGCCGGAGCTCAAAATGAACGACAAGTACCTGTTCCTCATCCGCGACGACGCGTTCGGCAAGACCAGCGCGCGTACGCTCGGCACGCAGTTGATGGCCCTCGGCCACACCGTGTTCCTTTCGGACACCGACGAGGACCTCGAAGTCTTCGGAGAGGTCGTCGACGCCTTCGTCGAGATCAGGCCGGACGGAGACGCGCCGCAAGCGGTCCTCTACGCGTGGGCAGACCACGCGCGGCCGTCGCGGCAGGCCTTGCTCGAGAAGGCGACGGTACTGCTGCCCGCGGACGACGCCGCGCTCAGCGTGTTTTCGAAGAACCTCGTCGCTGCTGGTGAAGGGAGAACGCAATGACCTCGACCGTCAAGATCCTGTTCGTCGACGATGAACAGCTCATCCTCAACGCTCTCAAACGGACGCTTCGCCGCGAAGGCTTCGAGCTCTTTTTCACGGCGGACCCGCTCGAGGTCCAGAAGCTCGTCGGCGAGCACCGCATCGACATCGTGGTCAGCGACCACATGATGCCGCAGATGACCGGCGTCGAGGTCCTCGCGCTCGTGCGCCGCCTCCACCCCAACACCACCCGCATCATGATGACGGGGCAGGCGGACCGTCAGGCCACCATCCGCGCCATCAACGAGGGGAACATCCACCGCTTCATCGAGAAGCCGTGGGACGACAACGAGCTCAAGAACGTCCTCCACGAGGCCGCGCGCTCCATCCTCGTCCGCCGCGCCGCCAGCGCCGGACCCGACGTCGCGATCGCGAGCAAGAGCTTCCACCGCACCATCCTCCGCGATGCGCGTGGCGCAATCGTCCTCGACGCAGCGGCGAAGTGACGTCGTGAAGGCCGCGCTCTCCGCACTCCTGATCGGGGATCCGGGCTCGCCGTGGATGGCGCGCACGACCTCCATCCTCGGGCAATACGGGGCCGACTTCATCGTCGCCGACGGGTTTGGTGAGGCCACGGAGGCGTTTTCGGACGTCGACGTGGTGGTGGTCCACGTCACGCCGGGCGGAGACCCGCTCGTCGAAATCGCAGCCCTTTGGGAGGTCCGGGCGCAGGTGCCCGTCATCTTCCTCGGCGACGACATCGACGACGATCTCCGCTCGGCCGCGTTCGAGGCCGGCATCGCCCATGTCACGCGCGGAGAGCCCACGCCCGAAGAGCTCATCGCGATGATGCACATGGCGACCGAGCAGAGCAGGGTCGGCTCGCCGGAGCTCGTGCGCGCCATGTGCCGGACCATGTGCACGCTGTCGACGCTGGTGGCGTCGGCGAAGGACACGAGCTTCCTCGGCGCCGCCGTGCTCCAGGTGAGCGCGCTGTTTCAGGCCCCCATCGTGTCGATCATGCTGTTCGACGACGACGATCCCCACGCGCCCCTCCGCGTGGTGGCCCAGGTGGGCCTCGGCGCGGGCGCGGTCTTCTCGTCGCCGCGGCGAGGCGGCGTGGCCGAGCGCGTGGCGCACGCGCGCGTCCCGCGCATCATCCTGCGCGACGCAAAGCGCGACGACGCGTTCCCGGGCGTGGCGGGCCGCGCCGAGATCACGGGTTCCATGTGCGTGCCCATTCCGGCCACCACCTTCGGTGGCGCGGTCGCGCGCCCGCGCGGTGTCATCAACGTCGCCAAGACCCGGCCGTGCGCCGTGTTCACGCCGCGCGACCTCGACGTGTGCGTCTCTCTCGCCGGACTCATCGGCGACGCCCTGATGCTCATGGAGAGCCGCGAGCTCCACAACACCCTGCAGCAGCGCCTTCAGGCCGTCGAGCGCTTGAGCACCGTCGGCGAGATCGCCGGCGGCATCGCGCACGAGGTGGCCAACCCCATCAGCTGCGTGCGCGCCAACGTCGACACGATGATCGAGTATATGCGCGACCTCGGGCCCGTCCTGCAGCAGGCCGACGAGGACCACCCGGAGCTGCGCCCCATCCTCGACGACCTTCCGTCGGTGCTGTGCGAGACCTGGGAGGGCCTCGCGCGGGCCGAGGACGTCGTGCGCCAGATGAAGGCGCTGGTTCGCATGAACGGACCCGTCGGGCGCGACGAGCGCGTGTCCCTCTCCCACCTCGTCGAGGACAACATGCGGCTGCTCCGGCCCCGGCTGCGGGTGCCCGTCGAGCTCAACCTCGAGAACGACGTCGTGGTGCGGGGCTCCACCGTGGAGCTGTCGCAGGCGTTCCTGAACCTCATCGTGAACGCCGCCGACGCGTGCGAGGAGCGACACCTGAAAGAGCCCGAGCTCGAGCCCAAGGTGAAGGTCGGCGTGGCCGTGGACGGCAAGAACGCCGCCATCCACGTCGTCGACAACGGCGCCGGTATGCCCGCGGACGTGATGAAGCGGATCTTCCTGCCGCTGTTCACCACCAAGAGCGGCGAGCGTGGCACCGGCCTCGGGCTCAGCATCGTTCGTCGCGTGGTGGAGGAGCACGGCGGCAACGTACGCGTGCACTCCACGCCCAACTCCGGGACCGCGTTCATCGTCACGCTGCCCCTGATGGACGGCGCCGCGGACTCGCGGGCCCCGGTCGACGCGGACGTCATCGGCCCGATGGCTTGATCAGCGCGGCCGCTCCCTCCGGTCGCTGATCCGCGCGGCCGCTCCCGGGTGAGCAAGTCCGCTCACGCGAATGGATCAGGCTCAAGTCCACCGCCGTGCCGCCGATGGTGTGCGCAGAAGCGAACACATTGGAGGCAGTTGTGGTTTCAGTCGCACTTCAGATCCTCGACGTCCTGCGGGAAAACGGCGTCGACACCGTCTTCGGCATCCCCGGCGGCGCCATCTCACGCGTCTACGCCGAGCTGGTGAACCGCCCCGGCATCCGCGTGGTGAACGCGACGCACGAGACGAACGCCGTCTTCATGGCCATCGGGCATGCGCTCGCCACGGGCAAGCCCGCGGTGGCGTTGACGACGTCGGGCCCGGGCTTCACCAACGCCCTGACCGGGCTCGCCTCCGCGCAGGCGGACGGCGTCCCCGTGCTCGTCATCTCCGGCGAAGTGCCGCGCTCCGCCTTCGGGCGGGGGGCGTTGCAGGAGGGGATCGTCCTACGGCTTCGACGCGCTCGCCATGGCGCGGCCCGTCTGCAAGTTCGCCACGCAACTGGCGCGCCCCAACGCGGCGGTGACCACCGTTCGCAAGGCATTGGCGACGATGCAGTCCGGCAAGCCGGGGCCGGCGTTCATCTCCTTGCCGCTCGACATCTCCAACGCCGACGTTGCGCAGCAGACCTACGCCGGCCACCCGCACCTCACGTTCGAGATCGATCAGGTGGCCTGCCGCAACGCCGCGGAGGTCCTCTGCAAGGCGAAGCGGCCGCTCCTCGTCGTCGGCGCGGGCGCGCGGGCCACCAAGGATCGCCAGGCGATCGCGGAGCTGGCGCACCGCACGCGCACCCCCGTGGCGGTGACGCCCAAAGGCAAGGGCGTGTTCGCTGAAGACGACGAGCTCTACCTTGGTGTGCTCGGCTTCGGCGGACACGAGTCCGTGATCGACTACCTGAAGCAGGAGCCCGACGTCATCCTCGTGGCCGGCTCGTCGCTCAATGACTTCGCCACGAACGCGTGGACCCCGCTGCTCGGCACCGCCAAGACCTTCATCCAGATCGACGTCGACGCGGGGCAGCTCGGCAAGAACTACCCGGTCGACATCGGCCTGCTCGGACCGCTGCACGAGATCATGGGCGAGATGCTGCTTCACACCTGCGACGGCTGTGATCGCGAGCCGTATCCGCGCCTGCGCTTCCAGACCGTTCCCCCTTCGCCGAGCGGAGCCATCACCACCGTCGACGCCGTTCAGATCATGAACGAGGTGTGCCCACGCGACGCGGTGTTCACCTCGGACATGGGAGAGCACCTCGGCATCGCCCTCCACTTTCTGCGCACCCGCACGCCGGGATCCTTCGTGACGTGCCTCGGCTTCGGCTCGCTCGGATCCGGCGTGGTCTCCGCCATCGGCCTGGCGCTCGGTGATCCTCGCCGTCGTGCGTACGCCATCTGCGGCGACGGTGGCTTCCTCATGTCCGGCAACGAGCTGCAGAGCGCGGTGTTGCACGAGGCGCCGGTCACCTTCGTCCTCATGAACGACAGCCGCTACAACATGTGTCACCACGGCATCAAGGCGCTCTACGGGGCGACCGGCGTCTGCGACATCGGCGCGGTCGACTTCGCGAAGGTGGCTGACGCGTTCGGGGCCCAGGGTCGCATCGTGCGCACGCCGCGAGAGCTGGTCGACGGGCTCCGCTTGCGCGGGGGGCCCGTCGTCCTCGACGTCAGAATCGATCCGGAGGTGCGCTTGCCGGCGAGTCAGCGCGAAGCAGGTCTCAAGAGCTTCAAGGATGGTGCAAAGTGAAGTCTGCAGGAATTCAATCCATCGCCGTCGGCTTTCCCAAGACGGTTCGCAACAACGACTGGTTCCGCGACAATTACCCCGACGCGCTCGCGGCCATGGAGAGCAAGGCGCTCGCGCAGGTGTTCAGCACCAAAGGGGCGACGGAGAGCACGCGCGCCTTCGACCAGGCGATGACGCAGTACCTGCGCGACCCGTTCCGGGGAACGAAGCGTCGGCGCGTGTTGGCGCCGGGCGAGAGCCAGATCGAGCTCGAGCGGGACACCGCGCTCGAAGCGCTTTCGAAGGCGAACCTCGCCGTGGAAGACATCGACGTCATCTTGACGTCGGCGTTTCCGACGGAGAACGTGGGCGTCGGTGACGGCGTGTTCCTCGCGAAGGCGCTCGGCACGCGGCTGCCCGCGTTCAACGTCGAGACCGCCTGCAGCGGCGGCCTCGCGAGCCTCCAACTCGCATCTGCGATGGTGCAGTCGGGACAGGCAAGGAACGTGCTCGTCGTCGTCTCCTGCATCTACTCGCGCTGCTGCGATTGGAACGACACGCTGACGTGGTTCCTCGGCGACGGCGTCGGCGCGTACGTCGTCGGCGAAGTGCCCAGAGGTGAAGGCTTCCACGCGTTCCATGCCCTGAATACCGCGGAGTCCTGCGGCAGCTTCTCCTATGAGCTGGAGATCGAGCAAGGCGCCCCGCGCGCCGTGATCCGGTCGAGCGCGGCGGCGGGCAAGGCGCTCCGCGACGTCACGCCACGCGCGATCCGTGATGCCTGCGGCGGCGTCCTCAAGAAAGCGAGGCTCACGCTGGACGACATCGACTTGTTCGTCCCGAACACGCCGTTGGCGTGGTTCGCCGAGCTCTTTGCGGACACGCTCGGGATCCCCGTGGAAAAGACCGTGTCGACCTACGAGGACTACGCCAACATCGGCCCCGCGCTCAACCCGGCGAACCTGCACCGCGCGCTCGTGGATGGGAGAGCGGGCCCCGGGACGCGAGTCCTGTTCTTCTCGATCGGCTCCGTGTCGACCGCGGCGGCGGCGGTGGCCACGCTCGGGGACGTGGGCGTCGGCTCGCTCGAAGAGACAGGTTGACCGGAGTGCACGTCGATGGATTCGATCGGTTAGCATCCCCACCGTGGTTCTCAGCGCACCTCCCGAGGGCTTCACGATTCCGGATTTCAGCGCGCCGCTCGACGTCGACGCGTACCTGAGTCGGCTCCCCGCGGGCGCGACGTTCAAGGGCACGGTGGCGGCGGCGACGTTGAACACCCTGCGGACCGCGAACGTCGCGCCACCGACGACCAAGGTCTACACGGAATTCCGCGACTACCCGATGCACGAGCTCCTCGAGCTGAACATCGCGAGCGCGCGGGCGCTCTGTCCCGACCTTCCTGTGCGGGAGGGGCTGAGGAGAATCGGCCGCGCGCTCTTTCCGACGTTCGCGCAGACGCTCATCGGGAGGGTCATGTACGGGGTCTTTGGCGGCAACGTCTCGGCGATCTTTCGGCTCGCCAACAAGAGCTTCGAGATCACACAGAACACCGGCAAGGTGCGCACCGAGGTCCTCGGCAAAGACACCGTGCTGCTCGCCTTCACCAACACCTACACGTTCCTGAGTAGTTATCACTACGGCGTGCTCGAGGGCGCGCTCGAGCGTTGCGGGGTGCGCGGCGAGGTGTGGTTCCGCGAGGCGTCGCCTTCCGAGGGAGAGTTCTTCGTCGCGTGGTCGCCGTAGAAGCGGAATTCTCGTTGTCGGTCAGAATGCAGAGTCGCGCGCGGTCGATGGACGACGCCGTCGGCGTCCCTTAGGCTGTGCGCCGTGAAGGCCTCGTTGGAACACCTCGCCGCGGCGGTCGCCTCCATGGCCGAGGCGAGCGAAGCGGCTTCGCAGGCGTTATTGACCGCCGGCTACGACACGGAGGACATGCCGGTCATCCGGGAGCAGGTCGGGCGCGCGGCCGGCACCGTCGAGGGTCTGTGCACCATCCTCGGCGGCGAGGGAGAGCGGGACGAGGTCTTCGTTCTCCTTCACCAGATCAACAATCAGCTCACCGGAATCCTCAGCCTCACGTTGCTCGTCAAGGACGACCTCGGGAGCGACCACCCGTCGCGCGCGGCGCTCGACACGCTCGACGTCGTCTCGCGCGACGCCGCGGCGGTGGTGAGAGACGTCGCCGCGCGGCTCAAGCGCGGGGCTTAGGGTCCTCGAATGAACACGTCGGTCGAAGATCGCGGTCGAGGCGCGCCGATGGCGAGGCGCGAGGAGGGAGCGTGGCCGTCGCCACGTGACCGACGGCAACGAAGCCAGCGGCGATGGATCGGCCGCGAGGGCGATCGAGTTGTTCATTCGGGGGCCCTTGGGCGCCCGTCCTGACGAGCGCGCTCAGAGCTCGATGCGCTCGCCGTGGCGGGTCATCACCTCTGTCACCGCCCGCGTGAGGTCCGCGGGCACGAACGGCTTCTCCAGGCGCACGTTCTGCGTGTTCTCAAAGAGCTCACTCGCGCGTGGCGTGAACGCGTTGCCCGTCATGAACACGATGCGGGACTTCATGTCGGGCGCGGCGTCGTCGAGGCCCTCGTAGAGATCGACGCCGGAGAAGCCCGGCATCATCAGGTCGCACAGCACCACGTCGTAGCGCTCGCCGTTGGCGAGCCTGTCGAACGCGGCGCGGCCGCGCCCCTCGACCACGACCTCGATGCCGTGCTTGGTGAGGATGCGCCGAATGGCGGTGCAGATGAGCGTCTCGTCGTCCACGACGAGGACGCGGGCGCGCGACATGGCCGCGGCGGCGCTTCTGCGCTTGTCCGTGACCGCCGCGTGGACCGGCTCCGCCGGCGGCAGGGAGATGACGACCGCCGTGCCTTCGTCCGGAACGCTGTCGGCAGTGATGGTGCCGCCGAAGCCGGTGACGATGGTGTGCGCGATGGACAGGCCGAGGCCGAGGCCTTCGCCCACCGGCTTTGTGGTGAAGAAGGGCTCGAAGATGCGGCCGATGTGTTCCGCGGGGATGCCCTTGCCGGTGTCGCTGATGCGAATCACGACGCGATCGCCCTCGAGCCCGGTGGACACGGAGATAGTGTGCGCAGGCTTGTCGTCGAGCGCCTGCACCGCGTTGGTGAGCACGTTGACGAGCACTTGCACGAGCTTGCCCTCGTCGGCGAGGACCGGCGGCGCCGAGCCGAGGCGGAGCTCGAGCTCCGCGCGGTGCTTGATCTCGGTGTTGACCAGGCGCACAGCGAGGGACGCCGCGCGGTTGACGTCGACGAGGAGCTTTCCGTCCGCCTCCGCGCGCGTGAACACCTTCATGTCCTTGACGATGGTGGCCGCGCGGGCCGCGCCGTCGCGGGCCTCGCCGAGCGCGTCGAGCGACTCCGACAGCGCGTCGAGGGAGGCGCGCGACGCGTTGGTGGGGGCGAGCTCCTCGGTGAGGCGCGTGAGCTCGCCGAGCGCGAATTCGATGTTGCTCGTGACGAACGCCAGGGGGTTGTTCAGCTCGTGCGCGATGCCTGCCGCCAGTGTCCCGATGGACACCATGCGGTCCGCGAGCGCGAGGCGTTGGGCCAGGCGCCGCTGCTCGGTGATGTCGCGAAACACGACGACGACGCCGTGCAGGGCGCCGGACTCCTCGATGATGGGAGAAGCGTTGTGCTCGATGATGATGCTCGGCCCGGATCGCGGCACCAGTCGCAAGACCGGCTGGCTCGTCTCTTCAGCGCTCTTTTCGTTCGCGTCGGCGGTGACGGCGAAGACGTCGTTCAGCGGACGGCCGAGCGCGTCCGCTTCCGACCAACCCGTGAGCTGCTCGGCGGTGGGGTTCATGAACGTGATGTGCGCGACGTCGTCGGCGGTGATGACGGCGTCGGCGATGGAGCGCAGCGTGGTGGTGTACCAACGCTCGCGCGCCGCAGATTGCCGCTCGATGTTGCGGCGGAACAGCGCCAGCTCGAAGGCGGACGCGAGCTCCCGCCCCGACACCGGCTTGAGGGCGTAGCCCGCGGGGTGCGCGCGCGCCGTTGTGCTCAGGACGTCGTGATCGAGCGAGGAGAGGAGCAGCACCACGGGGGCGTCGACGGCCGCTTGCAGGGCCTCGACGTCGTCGAGACACGAGTCGAGCCGGCCCTCCGGCACGTCGACGAGGATGACGTGTGCGGTGACCGCCGGCCCGTCCTCCAGCGCGTCCGCCGCCGTGCTCGACGACGTCACGTCGTACCCGAGACCGGACAGGAGGGGAATCAACGTTGCGCGCAACTGCTCGTCATCGACGAGCAGCAGGACCGAGTGCATGACCGTGAATCTAGCAGAGGTCAGGAGGCCCGGGCCGTCTTGTGCGTCACCGGAGATCGGGGCGGCACAGGCCGGGCTTAAGTGCACAGGCCGGCGCGCCGATGACCGATCCGACGTGTCAGCACCAGCCGCTCCGAGGAACGCCTTGGTCGCCGACCTCTCGGCGGTGGAGCCACGCGCGCTCGCGAGCGTGGAGCGGTTGATGGACGCCCTCGCCCGGGGGCGGCTCCCCCTGCCGGTGCTGCCCGCGGTGGCCATGGAGCTGTTCGAGCTCGCCTCCGACGCCGACATCCCCTTCGAGCGGCTCGCCCGGCGGGCGGTGACGGACCCGAACGTCGCCGCCCGCATCATGGCGCTGGCGTCGTCGTGTGCCTTTGGTGTCAACCGGCCCACCGGCGTGAAGGACGCCCTCGCGCGCATCGGCCTCGACGGTGTGCGCCACGTGGCGTTCGACATCGCGTACTCCGCCCGCGTTTTGCGCCGCGGGCCGCACCTGCCTCTCGTGGAGCGCGCAGTCCGACATGCGCGCACCGCGAGCGCGCTGTGTCGCCTGCTCGCGCGCGACGTCGGCATCGCGCCCGGCCCCGCCGCCCTCGCAGGTCTGCTGCACGCGCTCGGGGCCATCGTGATCATCGATGACTTGAGCAAGGCGCGGCCGCCCGTGACGGGCCGCGCGGCCATCCTCGCCGTCCGCCGCTTGCACGGCTGGACAGCGGCGCGCGTGGCGGCGCGCCACCAGGTCGATCCCGATGTGGTCGACGCCCTGGACGAGCATCACCTTCCGACGTCGCGCACGCCGCTGTCTGCGCTCTTGCAGCTCGCCGACCTGATCTCGCCGAGCGAGCCGGGGGGGCGGGCAATTCCTCTCGGAGACGCGCTCGCGAGGACCGGCCTCCCGCTCGCCGAGCGGGCGGTGCGCGAGCGGCTCTCGCCGCTGCTGGCGACGTTCGAGGAGTCCCGCCGGGTCCTGCTGCCCGCGTCGTAGATCGCGCGCGCACCCTTAACTCCGGGGCCGTTTGCGACGACTTCACAGACATGACCGAGCACGCGCATCACCCGGCGGCGCAGACGCTGTCGGCGATCCTCACCGGCGCCGTCGCGGCAGGCGCGTCCGACGTGCACCTGCGCACGGGATCGCCGCCGTTCTTTCGCGACAACGGCCAGATCGTGCGCATGGGCGAGACACCCGTGAGCGCCGTCGACGTCGTCGAGATGATCCGGATCTTCTCAGGCCGCGAGATCGGCGCCGTGGGACCCGCGTTCGAGTTCTCGTTCGACGCCGGCCCCGCCTTCCGGGTTCGAGCTCATGCGTTCCGCTCCAACGAGGGCTGGGGTCTGGCGCTGCGGCTGGTGCCGGCGGCCGTCCCCGGGTTCGCCGACCTGCGCCTGCCGCCGGTGGTGAAGACCTTCGCCCAGGCCCGTCCCGGCCTCGTCCTGGTCACGGGGCCGATGGGCAGCGGCAAGTCCACGACGTCCGCGGCGATGCTCCAATACATGGCGGGCGAGGAGAGCATCCACATCGTCACGCTGGAAGATCCCATCGAGTACCGCCTGCGCACGCAGCGGTCCTGCGTGAGCCAACGCGAGCTCGGCCGCGACGCCGTCGACCTGCCCACCGCGTTGCGCGACGCCCTGCGCGAAGATCCCGACGTCCTGTTCATCGGTGAGCTGCGCGACTCCAAGGACCTCGACGTCGCGCTGCACGCCGCCGACATGGGCGTCGGCGTCTTCGCCACGTTTCACACGCACGGCGCTGCACAAACGCTGGCGCGGCTCGTCGCGATGCACCCGGTCGAGCAGCAGATCGCAGCGCGCGAGCGCATCGCCGAGTCCCTGCGCGGCGTGCTCTCGCAGCGCCTCGTGGCCCGCCGCGGCTCCGCCTCGCGCGTCCTCGCCACCGAGGTCCTCGTCAACACGTACTCGGTCAAGGAGTGCGTGCGCGACCCCGCGCGTCAAAAGACGCTCCCGAGCGTGCTCGAGCGCGGCGGCGATCAAGGGATGCACACCTTCGACCAGAGCCTGCTCGCGCTGTGCAGCGCGGGGATCGTCGACGTCGAGAACGCCGCCAGCCTGGCGTCGTCCCCGGGAAACCTGCGGCGCGCCCTCAACCTCTCGGCGATGAACGCCGCATGAACGCGGAGCGAGGTCTGTTCCCATGATCCCCCTGACGCGCCTCGATGGAACCACGTTCTTCTTGAACCCGGCGCTGATGGTGACCGTGGAAGAGGCGCCGGACACGGTGATCAACCTGTCCACCGGCACGAGCATCATGGTGCTCGAGGACGCGGCGGAGATCGTCGACCTCATCATCGTCTTCCACCGCCGCATTCAGCTCGGGCCCATGCTCGAAGGAGCGGAGTGAGACATGGACTTCGCGACGCTCGGTGGCTTGATCTTCTCGCTGGGGTGCATCCTCGGTGGGCAGGCGCTCGAGGGAGGCCACGCGGGCTCCCTCATGCAGCTCACCGCCTTCATCATCGTTCTCGGCGGCACCATCGGCGCCGTCTCCGTCGGGTCGCCCCCCGCCCTGATCAAAGACGGCGCTGCGATGATCAAGCTCGCCCTGTTCCCGCCCAAGGACGACACCGCCAAGCTCACGGGGGAGCTGCTGGAGCTCGCGACGCTGGCGCGCAAGGAAGGCGTGCTCGCGCTCGAGCCCAAGCTCGCCGAGCTCGAGGACCCGTTCTTCAAGAGGGCGCTGCAGATGATCGTCGACGGCGTCGACCGCGCGGTGACGCGCGACATCCTCGAGGCTGACGCCATTCACGCCGCGAAGAGCGAGCTCGCCGCGGCAAAGCTCTGGGAGCAGGCGGGAGGGTACTCGCCCACCGTCGGCATCCTCGGCGCCGTCCTCGGCCTCATCCACGTGATGGAGAACCTGTCCGATCCATCCAAGCTCGGCGGCGGTATCGCCACGGCGTTCGTCGCCACGGTCTACGGCGTCGGTACCGCCAACCTCTTCTTCTTGCCGGTTGCCAACAAGCTCAAGCTGCGTATCCAGAACGCCAAAGACCGCAAGATCCTCGTCATCGAGGCCGCGCTCGGCATCCAGGAGGGCCTGCCCACGAGCGTCCTCGCGGAGAAGCTCACCTCCTACGGGGGCAAGCATGAGCAGACTTGACCACGAGGAGGAGGAGCACGAGAACCACGAGCGATGGCTCGTGTCCTACGCGGACTTCATCACGCTCCTCTTCGCGTTTTTCGTCGTGATGTACGCCATCAGCTCCGTGGATCAGAAGCGCGCCATCCGCGTGGAGAACTCGGTGCGCTGGGCGCTGCATATCGCCGGGCACGGCGGGGGCGGCGACCGCATGCTCAATCCGGAGGCGCTCATGCCCGGTGCCCCGTCGGTGGAGATGATCCGCAAGACCGACCGCGAGAGGTCGAGCGACGAAAAGCTGGTGAAGACCGTGCGCGCGCACATCGTGCGCAAGGTGTCCAACACGGGCGCGGGTGAGGCGCGGCCGTCGGTGTTGGTGATGCTCGAGGGCCGAACGCTCGTGGTGCGCGTCTCCACTTTGAACCTCTTTGACGAGGGGAAGGCGGTGTTGCGGCCGTCGGCGCTCGGCACCCTCGACGCCGTGCTCGCGGAGGTGGGCGCGCTGAACAAGCCGGTCCGCGTCGAGGGACACACCGACAGCTCGGGCGCGTCCGCGGTGTTCGACAAGAACTGGGCGCTGTCCGCCGAGCGCGCCGCGTCCGTGGTCGCGTACGCGGAGGCCGCCGGCTACATCGACACCAAGCTGCTGTCGCTCGCCGGCTACGGCGCGCGGCGGCCGGTGGCGCCCAACGACACGCCCGAGGGGCGGGAACGAAACCGCCGCATCGATATCGTCGTGGACCTGGCGGCGCCCGACGTGTCGGACGTTGTAAGTGCGCCGGCGGACTGACGGATCTCCGATTCCCGAGCCTTCAGAAGGCCGGACCGTCGCCGATGTGACGGTGCATGCATATCGTCTACGCACCCGGTTCGGCGCTCGCTCCCGTGGTCGAGCAATGCCGCTTCGTCGCTCCGAGCGACGCCACAGTGCTCCTGCTCGGCGAGACCGGCACCGGCAAAGAGGTGTTCGCGCGCCACATCCATGACAGCAGCAAGCGCGCGGCCGGCGCATTCGTCGCCGTCAACTGCGGCGCGATCCCCGAAGCGTTGCTCGAGGCCGAGCTCTTCGGTCACGTGCGCGGCGCCTTCACCGGGGCCGACCGCAGCCGCCGGGGACGCGTGGCTGCGGCGGAGGGCGGCACCCTCTTCCTCGACGAGGTCGCCGAGCTGCCGCTGTCGCTGCAGGTGAAGCTCCTGCGCCTGCTGCAGGAGCGCACCTACGAGCCCGTGGGCGAGGCGTCGTCGGTGCGGGCGGACTTTCGTTTGATGGCTGCCACCAACAAGGACCTCGAAGCGGAGGTGGAGGCGGGCCGCTTTCGCCGCGACCTCTATTACCGGCTCTTCGTTTGCCCCGTGGAGCTCCCGGCGCTCCGCGAGCGCCGCGACGACGTCGACGCGCTGTTCGCGCACTTCTGGGCGGAGCGCGGCGAGCAGCGCCCCGTCGAGCCGGCGGTGCTGGCGCACCTGCGCGCGTATGCGTGGCCCGGGAACGTGCGCGAGCTCGAAAACGTCATCGAGCGCCTCTCGGTGTGCTCGCCGGGGCCCGCGATCACGGAGGACGACCTCCCCGCCGGCTACCGCGGCCGCGCGCCGGCCGCGCCGCGCGCGCAGCTCATGCTCACGCGCCCCGTGCCGCGTCGTCCGGATCACGCTTCGCCGCTCGACGGCGACGACGTCGCCGCCGCCGACGGCTCCCTGCTCCCGCGGATGCCGGCCCCCGTGCCGGGCCGCCTCCCCCCGATGAGCCTCGGCGCGCTCCTCCGCGACGTCGAGTGCGCCTACATCGACGCCGCGCTCGCGCAGACGCAGGGCAACCGCCAGGCGGCGGCGACGCTGCTCGGCCTGCAGCGCACCACGCTCGTCGAGAAGCTGCGCCGCCGCCAGGCGAGCGACGGGCGAGCGTCTGTGAGCTCGGCGGAGGGCGACGCGGTCCTGCCGGCGTCTCCTGCGTCCGTGGTGCGGAGCGCCTGAGTGCTGCCGCTCGCCGTCCTCCTGACCCTCGCGCCGTCCGCGCCGCCCGCCGCTCGTACGGCCCTCGGCGAGGTCGTGGGCATCGAGCGCTTCGCGGTGCCGGCGGTGGCGCGCGTGAGCGTCGACGCGCTGGCCGGCACGGTGACGCTGCGCGGGGTCAAGCGGGCGCCGACGACGTCGTCGATCTGTCCCCGTGTCGACGACGCGCGTGCGCGGCACGGGGTCGTCGAGCTGCGGTGCCGGACGCATCACCTCGAGGCGCGCATCGTCCACGCCCCGAAGGGTCGGCGCGCCGCGCGCACGCCCGGCGCTCTGCTCGAGATCGTGGAGCTGAGCGCGGCGCCGCAAAAGGACGGCGAGGGCTCGCTGCCGTTGTTTGCGTACGACCAGGAGGAGATCGGCGCCGGCGGCGCGTGCCCCGGCGACACCCCCGCGAGCCGCGGCGAGTGCGCCCTCGACGCGGGGAGCGTGTCGACGGCCGTGAAGGAATTCACGCTCGCGCTCGAGGGCGCGAACGCGCCGTTCGCGGCGCTCCGCCTCGGCGACATCGCCGCGTCGCTCGACGACATCGACCGCGCGACGCGCTTTTGGGACCGCGTCGGGCCGCGAGGATCGCTCGCGCGCCTGGCCGCCGCGCGCCTGTGTGAGTACGTGGGCGGTTGCCTGGAGAGGACGGAGGCTGGCGTGACCTTCGCCGCCCTCGACGACGCTGGGCTGCCCGCGCCCCTCGCCGACGAGCTGGTGCTGCGCCACGCCCGCGTCCTCGCCTACGACGGTCGCCTCGGCGACGCCCTCTCGCTGCTCGTCGACCGCACGCACGACGGCCGCGCGCCTTGCGCTCGCGCGACGCCGCTGTGTCGCCGCCTCGCACGCGCCGGTCTCGAGAGCGACAGCGACGCCGACGGCGCCGCCGCGCTCGCCCTCGCGCTCGGCCTCACGCGCAAAGGCGAGCCCGACATCGAGCTCGTGCGCCTCGCGGCGGAGCGCGCCGCGGCCTTCGGCGCGCCCGGGTTCGCCGCGAACCTCCTGGCGTCGTCGACGGCGGGGGCGCCGGCGGCGGCGGTGGAGGAGCCGCTGTTGCGGAGCGCCGAGCTGTACCTCGCCTCCGGCGACGCCGTGCGCGCCGCCACCGTCATGCGGTTCTTGCGCGCGCACTTGAAACACCCGCGCGACCGCCGGCGCATTCGCGACATCACCGCCCGCATTCGCGCCGCGGGGGAGCAGGAGGGAACGTGAAGATCTTCGACGCATCGCTCGTGTCGCTCGAGCACGCGCTCGACGTCCGCGGCCGCCGGCACACCGCGCTCGCCGGTGACCTCGCCAACGCCGACACGCCCGGGTTCATGCCCGTGGATGTCCCGTTCGACGAGGCCATGGCGGCGGCGGGGCGCGAAGGCGCGGCCCCCGTGGAGGCGCGCGAGAGCGAAGAGATCGCGGGCGCGCCCGGCATCGACGGCAACCGCGTCGACGTCGACCGGACGCTCGCCGCCCTCGCCGAAAACGGCATGCAGTACAGCGCCGCCGCGCGCGCCGCGAGCAAGAAGCTCGCGATCCTCCGCTACGTCGCCGGCGACGGCGTCGGCTGAAAGGAAGAGAACCGTGAACGTCTTTCGAGCCCTCGAAGTCAGCGCGTCCGGCATGGCGGCCGAGCGCACGCGCGTGAACCTGGCTTCCTCCAACCTCGCCAACGCCGAGACCACGCGCACCGCCGACGGCGGCCCCTACAAGCGCCTCGACCCCGTGTTCGAGGCGCAGCCGCTCGAGGAGGACGGCGCCGTCGGCGTCCGCGTGGCCGAGGTCAAAGAGGACCAGTCGCCCGGGCGGCCGGTGTACATGCCGGGCCACCCCGACGCCGACGAAAACGGCTTCGTCACCCTCCCGAACGTGAACCCGGTCGACGAGGTCGTGAACATGCTCTCGGCCCAGCGGGGCTACGAAGCGAACGCCTCCGCCGTGGACACGGTCAAGGTCATGGCGCAGCGCGCGCTCGACATCATGAGGTAGCCGATGAAGATCCAGACGCCGAGCTTCGAGATTCCCACGCCCCCCGCGTCCGCGCGCACGAACGCGGCGGCGCCCGCGGCGGCGCAGCCGGCGACGGAGGCGGGCGGCTTCGGCCAGGCCGTCGCAGACGCCATCGACGGCGCCGAGCAGGCGCAGCAGGCGGGCGACGTCGAAGCCGGCAAGCTCGCGCGCGGCGAGGGCAACCTGCACGAAGCGGCGCTCGCCCTCGAGAAGGCCGACATCTCGATGCGCCTGATGGTGAAGGCGCGCAACAAGATCGTCGAGGCGTACCAGGACATCATGCGCATGCCGGTGTGACGTCGACGACGTCGTCGATGGAGGAGTGAGACGTGAACCAGATGGCCAACGAGCTGCGGAAGCTCCCCGGACGCGTGATGACACTGCCGCGCGGCGCCAAGATCGGCGGCGCCGTGGCGCTCGCGCTCGTCGCCCTGCTGGTGGCGGCGGCGGTGGCGCTCGGCGGCGGCGACGCCGGCTACCGCTACGTCTTCACCAAGCTCACGCCCGAGGACGGCGCCGCCAGCGCGGACGCGTTGCGCGCCGCCGGCATCCCATTTCGCGTCGAGGCCGCCGGCGACGCCATCGCCGTCCCCGCGGATCGCGTGCACGACGCGCGGCTGCTGCTCGCGTCGCAGGGGCTGCCGCGCGCCGGCGGCGTCGGCTTCGAGCTGTTCGACAAGGGGGATCTCGGCGTCTCCGAGTTCACCCAGAAGGTGAACCTGCAGCGCGCGCTCGAGGGTGAGCTGACGCGCACCATCGCTTCGATGCCCAAGGTGCGCGAAGCGCGTGTGCACATCACCATGCCGCGCAAGGGCCTCCTGCGCAGCGACAGCGACGGCGCCTCGGCGGCGGTGATGGTTCGGCTCGAGCCGGGCCGCCGGCTCGACGACCGTGAGGCCGCCGGGCTGCGGCACCTCGTCGCCGCCGCCGTGCCGGACCTGTCCGCGGAGCGCGTGACCCTCGTCGACGAAAACGGCGACAGCATCGGCAACACGCCCGACTCCGGGGGCGGCGCGCAAGAGGCCGCGCAGAAGCTCGAGCGAGAGCTCGAGCGGCGCGTGACCGCGCTCGTCGAGCCCGTGGTGGGCAAAGGCAACGTGGTGGCGCGCGTGACGGCCGACATGGACATGGCCGAGGAGGACGAGACGCAGTCGAGCTACGACCCGGATCGCTCGGCGCTGCGCAGCGAGCACAAGCGCACGGAGCAGCAAAACAGCAGCGACGGCGCGCAGGCCGGTGTCGCCGGCGCCGCGGCGAACAAGCCGGTGCCGCCGCCGCAGAACCTGGCGCCTGCGCGCGTGCAGCAGAAGAACGACAACGTCGTGGACTCCACGAGCAACTTCGAGGTCACCGGTACGGTCACGCGCCGCGTGAAGCGCGTCCCGCGGCTGGTGCGGCTGTCCGTGGGCGTCGTCGTCGACGCCAAGGACGGCAAGGCGCGCAGCGACGACGAGATCAAGCAGCTCACCGCCTTGGCCAAGCACGCCGTCGGCTTCGACGAGGAGCGCGGTGACCAGATCGAGGTCACGAGCGCGCCGTTCCTGCGCGAGGCGCCGGAGCCGCTGCCGCCGGCCGCGCCCGTCGGCGTCATGGCGAGCCTCCCTTCGTGGGCGCCGGTGGGCGCCGGGGCGCTCGCGGCGCTCCTCGCGGCGGCCGCGGTCGGGGTCGTGTTGCTGCGGACGCGGAGCCGTGCGCGGCGCTCGCGGGAAGCGCTCACCGCCGGCGCGGGCAACCAGCTCGAGGCAGGGCTGCTCAAGGCCGCCTCGTCGGGCGCCGTGACCGTCTCCTTGTCGCGACCGGCGCAGGAGCTTGGACCGCGCGAGCGCGCACGGCAGCTCGCCGAGATGGAGCCGCAGCGCGCCGCGCGCGTCCTCGAAGCGTGGCTCGAAACAGACATCGACAGCGAAGATCACGCGGAGGTGCTCCATGGCCGCTGACGGAACCGTTGCGGTGAAGACCGCCAAGACGACCCCGACGACGTCGACGACGCCCGCGGGGGCGGGGGCCGCGCCGCGGGGCGCACGTGCGGCCGCGGCGCTCCTCGCGCTCGGGCCGGAGGCGGCGGCCGAGGTGCTGCGCCTGCTGCCGCAGTCGGCGGTGGCCAAGCTCGCGCGAAGCGCGCACGTCCTCGAGAGCGCGCCGTCGAGCGCCGTCGACGACGTCGCCCGCGAGTTTGTGTCGGCCATGGAGGGCTACGCGACGGGCGCGGAGACGCGCGGCATCGCGCTTCGCGAGATCATGGAGCGCGCGCTCGGCGAGGACGGCGTGCGCCGCGCGTTGGCGCCGCCGCCGACGCCCGAGGACAAGCGCATGCAGCCGCTGGTCGACGTCGAGGCCGGCAATCTCGCGTTGCTCCTGGAGGCCGAGCAGGCGCCGACGGTGGCGCTCGTGCTGTCGCTCCTGCCCGCGGCGAAGGCCGCGGCGGTCCTCGCCAAGATGCCCGAGCAGGCGCGCGGGGCGGTGCTCCGGGGCGTGTTCTCGTTGTCGTCGGTGTCACCGGACGTGGTCGACGACGTCGTCGCCGGCCTCACCGACCAGGTGCAGCGCTTCGTGAAGAACGGAAAGCGCCGCACCGTCGACGGCACGCAAGCGGCCGTGTCCATCCTGCGGCTCCTCGCGCCGGACATGCAGCGCGCCGCCGTCGACGACATCGAGCGCGGCGACGCCGCGCTCGCCGAGACCATCCGCGGCAAGCTCATCGCGTTCGAGGACATCGGCGACCTCAGCCGCAAGGAGATCCAGCTCTTCCTGCAGACCTGCGACGCCCGCACGCTGGCGTTGGCGCTCAAGGGTGCGCCGGAGTCCCTGGTCGAAAAGATGCTCGCGAACATGTCGCAGCGCGCAGGCGCCGCCTTGCGCGAGGAGATCGAGATGATCGGCCGCGCGCGGCTCTCGCAGGTGGAGGCGGCGCAGGCGGACCTCATCAAGGTCGTCCTGCACCTCGCTGAAGAGGGCAAGGTCAACCTCCTCGGCTCCTCCGAGAAGATGGTCTGACGCCTCGCCCGGTCGCGAAGGGATCGGGTCAAGGTCCTGGCGGGGCTGCCGATGGTGACAAGGTGAGCAAGTCCCAGACCCCCTCGTGGCTCGTTTCCCAGGAAGGACCGGAGCGCCCGCCCCCGTGGGCGACGTCGAGCGAAGGGGAGCCGGTTCCCTACCTGGGCGCACCTTCCGCATCGCCGCCGGGCGCGGCCCCGCCGGCGACGCCACCCGCGCGCGACGACGGCACGCCCCTCGCGGCGCCGCCGACCCCGTCGCGCTCGCCCGATCCCGCGCGCGAAGAGGCGGACGCGAAGGCGCAGCGGGCGAACGCGATGCAGCGCGTCGCGCTCGCCATCGCCAAGCTCGAGGAGCTGCGGGACGACCTCGTGGAGCAGGCGCGCAACGATGCCGTCGAGCTCGGGCTCCTCATCGCGCGCGAGGTCGTCGGCGCCGAGCTGCGCGCCGGCCATGACGTCGCCGTGGCCGTGGCGCGCGACGCCATCGCAAGCGTGGGCGCTGCACACAGCATCACGGTCCGCGTTCACCCCGACGACGTCGCGGCCGTGGAGATCGCGGGGCTCGCGGGCCCCGACGGCGGCCTCGTCGACGTCGTCGGCGACGCGCACCTGCGCCCCGGCGACGTCGTCGTCGACACCGAGAGCGGCCACATCGACGCCCGCATCGACACGCGCCTCGACGTCGTCATGCAGAGCGTGCGCACCGCCGTGGAGGCAGCGTGAGCCCCGACGGCGCGGCGGGCGTTCGCCTCTTCGACCTCGCGCGGGTCGCGCGTGCGGCGGAGCGCGCGCCGCGGCACACCGTCTCCGGGCGCGTGGTGCGCGCCACCGGCCTCGTCGTCGAGGCCGCGCTGCCATCGGTGGCCATCGGCGCCGCGTGCGAGATCGCCGTCGACGACGGCGCGGTGCTCGCCGAGTGCGTCGGCTTCAACGGCGAGCGCGCCATCCTGGTCCCCCTCGGCGACGTGCGCGGCATCCGAAGCGGGGCGCCGGTCACGCCGCTCGGCCACGCCGTCGACATCCCCCTCGGCGATCGCCTGCTCGGGCGCGTGGTGGACGCGCGCATGAAGCCGCTCGACGGTGCGTCGGCTCCCGCGCTCGACGAGCGCGCCCCGCTGGTCGCGTCGCCGCCGCCGGCGATGTTCCGCCGTCGCATCGCGAGCCCGTTCGTCACCGGCGTCCGCGTCATCGACGCGCTGCTCGCCTGCGGCGAGGGCCAGCGCGTAGCCATCATGGCCGGCGCGGGCGTGGGCAAGAGCGTGCTGCTCGGGATGCTCGCGCGGCACTGCGAGGCGGACGTCACGGTGGTTGGCCTCGTCGGCGAACGCGGCCGCGAGGTGCGCGAGTTCATCGAACGCGACCTCGGGCCGGACGGCCTCGCCCGCTCCGTCGTCGTCGTCGCCACCGCGGACACGCCGCCGCTCGAGCGCGTGCACGCCGCGCTCGCGGCCACCGCGGCGGCCGAGCACTTCCGCGCGCAGGGAAAGCGGGTCTTGCTCCTCGTGGACTCGCTCACGCGCGTGGCGATGGCGTTGCGCGAGATCGGGTTGGCGGCGGAGGAGCCGCCGACGTCGAAGGGCTACCCGCCGTCGGTCTTCGCCGCGCTGCCGCGCCTCGTGGAGCGCGCCGGAAACGACGAGGGTCCCGGGAGCATCACGGCGATGTACACCGTGCTCGTCGAGGGGGACGACCTGTCGGATCCCGTCGCCGACGCCGCGCGCGCGGCTCTCGACGGCCACGTGGTGCTCTCGCGCAAGCTCGCGGGGCAGGGACACTTCCCCGCCGTCGACATCCTGCAGAGCGTGAGCCGCGTGATGCTCGATGTCGCTTCACCCGACCAGCGTGAGCTTGCCCGCAAGGCGCGCGACGTGCTCGGCGCGCTGCACGAGTCACAGGATCTGGTCGACGTCGGTGCGTACGTCGCGGGCAGCAACCCGCGCGTGGACCACGCGCTCGCGGTGAAGTCGGCGCTGAACGCGTTCCTGCGCCAGCCGCCCGAGGAGAAGATGTCGCTCGAGGACACGTTGCGCGCTCTCACGGCCGCGCTCGGTGCTCCGAACGGCGCAGCGCGCGGGCGTAGACCCGAGGAGTCACGGCATGCGTGATGCGCGCTTTGAAGAGATTGGCCGCCTGCGACGGGCGCTCGCCGCCGTCATCGTTCTGGCCGGCGTCGTCGTCACGGGCGGCGCTGCACCGGCGGCAGCGGGCCCTCCGATCGACGACCCGCCGGCGCCGGCGAAGAAGCCGGAGCCCGCGCCGCTGGTGGTGCCTGCGCAGGCGTGCAGCGATCCGGCGGCGGGCGCGCTCTCGATGAAGGCGCTCGTCGCCGAGCTCACCCGCGTGCACACGCGCCTCGAGGACGTGAAGAAGGAAGAAGCGAAGTTGCAGGCGCAGCGAGACAAGCTCGAGAAGGAGACCGCCGACGCCAAGGAGAGCCTCGAGGCCGAGCGCGTCGACCTCGATCTGCGGCGCCAGGAGCTCGAGAGCTTCCGCATCGAGCAGGACAAGCCCAAGGGCCCGAGCGCGGACGACATCGCCGCCGTCGCCGGCCTCATCAAGAAGATGCGGGCCGACAAAGCCGCGGCCGTGCTCGAGCGCACAGACCTCACGCTCGCCACCGAGGTGGTGCGCGGGATGGGGCGCGTGAGCGCGGCGGCGCTGCTCGAACGGCTGAAGCCCGAGCTGGCGGCGCAAATCGCCGAGCGCCTGGCGAAGGAGCCGGCGAAGTGAAGGAGCCGCGGCTATGACCTCGACGATCTCGTCCCCCGCGACGGACCCCGGCGCGCGCGCGGCCGACGCGGGCGGCGCGCGCTCCGACGGAGCCACGCCCACGAACGGAAAGCGCGCCGATCGGTTCGACGACGAGATGACGGCGGCGAGCCGCGACGTTCACGACGACGCGGGCCCGGCCCGCGAGCGCCGCGCCTCCCGCAAGGACGACGACCAGCGCAGGCCCGAAGACGGCGACGGCCGCGCCGCGCTCGCCGCCGGCGCGAACCCCGCGCACGTCCCACAGCCGGTCGCGCACGCGGCTCACGCCGTGGACGCAGACGTCACCGCGCGGATGGTGGAGCGGGCCGCGCTCGCGGCGGGGCCAAAGGCGAAGGCGGCGCGGGCGGCGGGCGCGGCGGCGGCCGCGCCGACGCCGACGCCGTCGCCGTCGACAACGGACCCGAAGGGCAAGGGGAGGGCCGGGGACGACGACGGCAAGCAGGCCGGCAAGCCCGCGGGCGACGCGAGCGGCGCCGCGCAGCACGCCGCGCAGGCCACCCACGCGCACGCGGACGCGAAGAGCGCACCGCCGCCCCCCGTGGCGGCGCCGAACCGCGCGCCGGCGACGCCGGATCGCGCGCCGGCCGCGGCCCACGCGCTCTTTTCGCGTGACGACGTCCAGGGCGTGCTCGCGGGCCACGTGGCGCGCCTGCACGTGGACGTCGGCGCGGCCGAGCCCGTGTCGATCTTCGTACGCACGCGTGACGGCGTCGCGAACGTGTCGGTCCAGGCCCCGCCGGGGACGGCCCCGCTCACCGAGCGCGGCGTGCGCGCGGCGCTCGCGTCCGAGGGCCTCTCGCTCGGCAGCTTCGACTCGCGGCAGGGAGACGGCTCACAGGGCGATCCCGCCGAAGCGGCGCGCGGCCCCGCGCTCGCCGCCGCCCGCGGGCCCCGCGTCGCCGGCGCCGCGCCCGTCGCCGAGGACGTCGCGCGCGGGGGCGACGTCGCGCGTGTCACCGGGAGCGCCCGCAGGCGCGTGTCGGTGCGGGCGTGAGCTGGGTTTCACAACGACGGAGGACGAGATGGACGTGAGCACGCTCGTAGCGGCGGCGGACCCGACGGCGACGCCGTCGACGGCGACGCCGGTGGGATCGAACAACCTCGGCAAGGACGAGTTCATGAAGCTCCTGATGGCGCAGCTCGCGAACCAGGACCCGACGTCGCCGCAATCGAGCGAGGCGTTCGTGGCACAGCTCGCGCAGTTCGCGTCGCTCGAGCTGCAGCAGAACACCAACGGCAACCTCGAGTCGCTCCTGGTGGCGCAGGCCGCCAACAACCAGACATCCGTGGCGCAGCTCGTGGGCAAGGACGTCGTCTACAAGGCCGACCACGTCGATCTCAAAGACGGCAAGGCGACGGAGCTCGACCTCGACCTCAAGGGCAAGGCCGGCGATGTCGTCGTCACCGTCACCGACGAACACGGCAACGTGGTCCGCACCGAGCACCTCGGCGCGCACGACGCGGGCTCCGCGTCCTACACGTGGGATGGCCGCGACGAGCGGGGCAACCCGCTGCCCGACGGCGCCTACACCGTCTCCGTCACCGCCGTCGACGCGTCGGGCCAGCCGGTGGACGTCGAGGTAGGTGCACGTGGGCACGTCGACGGCGTCACCTTCACCGACGGAGCGGCCAAGCTGTTGGTCGGATCGCTCAAGATTTCGCTGGGCGACGTCGTTTCGGTCTCTGAGCCCAGCACGGAGACCCCATGACCCTGTTTTCCTCCCTCTACATCGGCGCCAGCGGCCTCGCGGCCAACAGCCTCGACCTGTCCGTGGTCGGCGACAACATCGCCAACTCGAACACCATCGGCTTCAAGGGGAGCCGCGCGGCGTTCGAGGACGTGCTCGGGCAGAACCTCATCGGCGGCTCCGGCGAGCTCGGGATGGGCGCGCGCCTCCAGGCGGTGCAGAAGCTGCTCCAACAGGGCGCGATCACGTCGACGGGCATCGCCACCGACCTCGCCATCCAGGGCAACGGCTTCTTCCAGGTGAAGGGCCCCGATGGTCCGCTCTACACGCGCGCGGGCAACTTCACGCTCGACCAAAGCGGGTTCCTCGTGAACCTCGACGGCCTGCGCGTCCAGGGCTTCGCCGGCGACGTCAACGGCGTCCTCGGCCGCTCCCTCTCCGACCTTCAGCTCGCGGACGCCACCACGCCGCCCAAGGCCACGACCTCGGCGGTGGTCCGCGCCAACCTCGACTCCGGGGCGTCCGTGCTGCCGCCGTTCGACATCAACGACGTCAGCGGCACGTCGAACTTCTCGACGAGCGTCACCGTCTTCGACTCGCTCGGTGCGTCGCACCAGGTCGACCTCCACTTCCGCAAGGCGGCCGACGGCTCCTGGGAGTGGCACGCGGTCACCGACGGCAGCAACGTCGACGGCGGCACCGCCGGCACCCCCGTCGAGATCGGCGGCGGCACCATGACCTTCGACGGCGACGGCAACCTCGTCGACGCCACCGGCACTGCCGTCAGCTTCGACCCGGCCGGCGCCGCCGGCGCCCAGACCATCAACTTCGACCTCGGCGACCCGACGTCGACGGGCGGCACCGGCGCAGCCGGCATCGTGCAGCAGGCGGGGACGTCGGCGGTGCGCTTCCTCTCCCAGGACGGCTTCTCCGCGGGCACGCTCGCGGGCGTGAAGGTGGACGAGCAGGGAAACGTGGTCGGCACCTTCACCAACGGCGAAACGCGCACCCTCGCGCAGGTGGCGCTCGCGGACTTCCCGGCGGCGGACCAGCTCGAGCGTGTCGGCGGCAACCTCTATCGCGCGCTGCCCGACGCCGGGGACGTCAACGTCGGCGCGCCCGGCAGCGGCGGTCGCGGCACCATCGTGGCGGGAGCGCTCGAGCAGTCCAACGTCGACCTCGCCTCGGAGTTCGTGCGCATGATCGTCGCTCAGCGCAGCTTCCAGGCGAACAGCAAGACCATGACGACGGCGGACTCGCTGCTCGCCGAGCTCATCCAGATCAAGAGGTGAGCCGGTGAACAAGATCATCGTCGCCGTCCTCGGGGTGAACACGCTCCTCGCCGCCGCCGCGCTCGCGCTCCCGTTGCTGCGCGCGTCCGCCGGCGCGCCTGCGACGGCCGAGGCCGAGGGGGCGGAGGCCACCGGGCACGCCGACAACGGCGACAAGGCCGCGCCCGTCGGCGCCGGGAAGGACCGCGCCGGCGAGCCGGGTCCGGGGCCCATGGTCTCGGTCGACAACATCGTCGTTCACCTGCGAAATCCGGAGATGGACCGCTACGCGCGGGTGGCCTTCAACGTCGAGCTGTCGAAGCCCGACGACCTCGCGTCGTTCCAGTCGGCCCTGCCGCGCGTGCGTGACGCGATGATCTCGCTGTTGAGCGACCGCACCGCCGAGCAGCTCGCGGGCTCGGCCGGGCTCAAGGCGCTCAAGGACGACGTCACCGCGCGCACCTCCGCCGTCATCGGCGAGGGCCATGTCCGCGGCGTCTACATCACGGACTTCGTGGTTCAATAATGGCGACCCTCGACGAAGCCGAAGTGCGGGCGATCGACGAAGCCATGGCGATGTCGTCGCCGGCGGAGCGCTCGGCGCGCCCGCACGCCCTCGTGCAGCCCGACAACGGCGCGCGCGCTTTGCTCGTCGGCGTCACGCGCGTCGCCGAGGCCGCGAGCCGCGCGGTGGAGTGCGGTCTGCGCGTCGCGCTGCGCGCGGCGTGGGACGTGACGGCGCGGGAGCCCCGCGTCGTCGACGGCGTCGTGGTCCCGCCCGGCACCCGCGTGCTCGGCCTCGTGCTCGGCGACGGCCGAGGCGCGGAGCAGGGCGCGCTCTTCATCGACGAGGCCGCCGGTCACCGGGTCGCGCTGTCGTCGCTCGGCGCCAACGCCGACGACGCCCCGCCGCCGCCGCGCCTGAGCCGTGTGGACCGGCAGCTCGTGAGCCGCGTGCTGCGGACGGTGCTCGAGGAGCTCGCTCCGACACTTCCCTGCACCGGCGCCGTCTGTGACACCGGCGGCGACATCGAGCGCGCGCTCGAAGACGTGCGCGCCGGCAAGGCGGTCATCCTCGAGATGGACGCGCGCGGGCCGTTCGCGCTGCGCGTCACGGTGGTGCTGCCCTCGGCCTGGACGGGGGCGGCGGCGCCGCGCTTGCCGTCGGCGACGCGCTCGCTGGCCGAGCACGTGCCCGAGGTGGAGATCGATCTCGTGGTGGAGCTCGGGAAGCTCGCCTTGACGCTGGAGCAGCTCGTGGCGCTGCGGCCCGGCGACCTGCTGCCGCTGTCGACGACGGAGAAGTCGGCGCTGCCGGTGTTCCTCCAGGGGGAGCGCCGCTTCACCGCCAGACCCTTGGCGCACGACGGCCGGATCGCCGTCGAGATCGTCAAGAATGACGACGCCTCGCCGATTGAGGTTGTGAGCGCCGGCGGAGATCCGTCGCGCGCGCCCAACGAGAGAGGCGAGCGATGATCGAAAAGACCGACGACGCGGGCCCGTTCGAAGCGAGGACGGACCCCGCCATGCCGCTGACGCCCGCGAGCGTGCGCTCGCAGGAGGCGGAGCCCTTCGACCGCATCGAGATGTTCCTCGACGTCGGGCTGGACGTCCGCGTGGAGCTGGGGCGCGCGAGCATCAGCATCCAGCGGGCGATGCGGTTGCAGGAGGGCTCGGTCATCGAGCTCGACAAGATCGCCGGCGACCCGCTGAACGTCGTCGTCAACGGGCGCATCGTCGCTCGTGGCGAGGCCGTCGTCATCGGCGAGCGCCTGGGCGTTCGCATCCTCGAAGTCCTCCCCGCCGAGCGCACCCGCGCCCGCTGAACGGAGCCCCCGATGAACGCCCTGTTGCTCGCGGTCGCCCTGGCGGCGACCGCTCCGGATGCCCGCGTGACGCGAGAGCTCGATGAGGCCCTCGCCGTGGCCCCCGCCGCGCCCCCCACGACGGCGCCGCTCGCTGCGGCGCCCCCCACGACGGCGCCGCTCGCAACGGCGCGCCCGACGACGGAGCCGCCGCCGCTCGTGGTCGGGGCGCGCGCGCCCGAGACGGGCGCGTTCCCGTGGGTGGCCGGCGGAGGGCTGGTGGCGCTCGCGGGTGCCGCGTGGCTCGCCGCACGCAGGAAGCGGGGCGCGCGCGGTTCGCTCTCGGTGGTGGAGAGCACGGCGCTCGGCAAGGGCCGCGCGGTGGTGATCGTCGACGTCGAGGGCCGCCGGATCCTCCTCGGAGTGACCGACCACGGCATCACCCTGCTGTCATCGCTGCCGGCGCACGAGGGCGAAGCGGCGCCGGCGCGCGAGGCCCCGCTGCACGATGAGCGTCGGCCGTCGTTCGACGACGCGCTCTCCTTCACCGACGAGGTCACCGACGAGGACACGCGGCTGCGCCAGAAGCTCGCCGCCGGGAGGAGCTCGTGAACGCCGCCGACGCCATCCAGATCGGCGTGCAGGGCGGCGGCTCTGCGGCGGTGAAGGTCTTCCTCCTCCTCACGGTGCTTTCGTTCGCGCCCGCCATCGTCGTCTCCGTCACGTCGTTTACGCGCATCGTCATCGTGCTGTCGTTCCTGCGCCAGGCGCTGGGCACCCCGCAGCTCCCGCCGAACCCCGTTGTCATCGGCCTGGCGATCTTCCTGAGCGCGTTCATCATGCGCCCCACTCTCGAGCGGCTGCACGACGACGCCGTCGCCCCCTACCTCGACGACAAGATCGGCTACCAGGAGGCGCTCGACAAAGGCGGCGCCGACCTCAAGGGCTTCATGTTGCCGCAGACGCGCGAAGAGGATCTCGCGCTGTTCTACGACATCGCCGGCGAGCCGCGCCCCGCGAGCGTCGACGAGATCTCGACGTCCATCGCGGTCCCCGCGTTCATGGTCTCCGAGCTCACCACCGCGTTTCGTATGGGGCTCACCATCTTCATCCCGCTCCTCGTCGTCGACCTGCTCGTCTCCGCTGTGCTCATGTCGCTCGGCATGATGATGGTGCCGCCGCAGATGATCTCCCTGCCGCTCAAGATCGGCGTGTTCCTCCTCGCCGACGGCTGGCACATCGTCGTGCTCAACCTGGCCCGGAGCTTCCATGGGTGACATGCCCGGCGGGCTCGTCCGCGAAGCGTTCGCGCTGCTCGCGCTCGCGGGTGGCCCCTTCGTCGGCGCCCTCCTCGTCGCCGGCCTCATCGTCGGCGTCCTTCAGGCGGCCACGCAGATCAACGACCCCGCCGTCAGCTTCCTGCCGCGCATCCTCGTCGGCATCCTCGTCGCGTGGCTCGCGGGCCCCATGGTGCTGGAGCGCCTGGCGACGTTCTTCGCCAGCGCCCTCGAGCGCGTCGGGTCCGGCCCGTGACGGCGTCCGCGGCGCTCGCGTTCGGCTTCCTGCTCGTGCGGGCCACCTCCCTGTTCATGGTGGCGCCCATCTTCGGGGCCAAAGCCGTGCCCGTGCGGGTTCGCCTCGGCCTCGCCGTCGTCGTCGCAGCCTCCGCCTTCGCCCTCGTCGCGCACGGCGCCGCGGTTCGCTCCCTCGACGCCACCAGCCTGTTTGGCTCCCTCGCCAGCGAGCTGGCGCTCGGCCTCGTCGCCGGCACCGTCCCCCGCGTCTTCATCGACGCCGCCAACGCCGCCGGCCAGACCCTCGGCCTGTCCGCGGGCCTCGGCTTCGGCGCCACCATCGACCCCGTCCACGGCGCGTCGTCGACGGCGGTGGGCGAGCTCACCTCGCTGGTCGCGCTCGGCGCCGCCGTCGCCCTCGGCCTTCACCGCGAGGTGGTCGCGTGGTTTTGCGCGAGCGCCGAGCAGATCCCGCCCGGCACCGCCGTGGACCTGTGGGGGTTCACCGACGCCGCCGTGACGGCGTCGCTGTCGTCGGTGGCGTTGGCCGTGCGCCTCGCGTTTCCGGTGATGGCCGCGACGACGTGCGTGCACCTCGTCCTGGGCATCGTGGGGCGCGCCGTGCCGCAGATGAGCTTGTCCAACGTCGGCTTCGCCGTGCCGCTCCTCGCGGGCGGCTGGGCGTTGTCCACGTGCGCCAACGACATGGCCGCCATCGCGGCGCGCGCCGCGTTGGACGCGCTGCACCGGCTGTCCTGAGGGAGCGAACCCATGTCGGACGCTCCGGAGAAAGACGAAGACGCGACCGAGGACCCAAGTGACCGGCGCCTCGAAGAGGCGCGGCGCGAGGGCCGCATCCCGCTCAGCCGCGAGGCGGTGCACACCGGGGCGCTGGTCATCGGCGCCGCGGTGCTCGCGGCGGCCGCGCCGTCGCTCACGACGGCGCTCGTGACATCGATGCGCGGCGCGCTCTCCTCACCGGGGCTGCTGTTTCAGATGTGCGCGCGGGCGGCGCTCCTGGGCGTCGGCGTGGTCGCGGCGGTGGCGGCGGCGGCGGTGGTCGCCACGATGGTGCAGACCAAGGGCGGCGTGTGGCCGCAGCTCCTCGTGCCCAAGGGCGATCGGCTCTTCTCGACGCAACGTCTCACGCACACCTTTTCGCGCGAAGGCGCCGTCGACATCGGCGTGAGCGGGCTCAAGGCGCTCGGCCTCCTCGCGGTAGGCCTCGCGTCGCTGCGCCCGCACCTCGGCGAGCTGCGCAACCTGTTGGTGGCGCCGGTGGCGGGCATCCTTCCGGGCATCGCGCACGTGCTCGCGGGCGTGGTCCCGCGTGTCGTGCTGGCGTTGGTGGCGCTGGCGGCGCTCGACGTGTTCCTCGTGCGACGCCGCTACACGAACAAGATGCGCATGAAGCGCGAGGACTTGAAGCGCGAGCACAAGGAGGACGAGGGCGACCCGCAGATCAAAGGCAAGCGGAAGCGCAAGCACCGCGAGCTCGTGCAGGGGCGCGTCGCCGTCGAGGTCCCGCGCGCGGACGCCATCGTCGTGAACCCGACGCACATCGCCGTGGCCATCCGCTACCGAAAGAAGTCCGACACGGCGCCGCGCGTGACGGCCAAGGGCAAGGGGCGTCACGCCGAGGTGATGCGCGAGCTGGCGGCGCAGCACGGCATCCCCGTCGTGCGTGACATCCCCCTCGCGCGCTTCCTGGTGAAGCGCGTGAAGGTCGGGCAGGAAGTGCCGAGCGACGTCTACAAGTCCGTCGCCGCGGTGTTGGCGTACGTCTACAAGATCACCGGCAGGGTCCCCGGCACCGGCGCGGAGTGAGGCGGCGCTGGGGTGCCGCAGGCTGCTTGAGAAGTGATCCAGGTAGGTGTGCCGGCACGCGCGGTGGTCCCGCCGCCGGTGCGCTGACACCGAGACGTCGAAGTGGAAGATGGAGCGGTGTCGCTGTGGCGACTTCGCAGCGGTGTGGAGGGCTCTCGTGCGCACCGGCGGCGGCGACCACCGCGGGGAGACACTGGCCTTGGAGACCGCGACGCCGTCGAGACCGCCGAAAACGATCGGCGATGGCAGGCGATCCTCGGAACGCTCGGCCGGGACGAAGCCGGCTTTGGCCAAGGTAGCCTCGTGCGCTTCCGCATCAAGATGACCGAGCACGACCTGGACAACAAGCTCGTCGATCGGACGATCGGGATACCTCAAGGCGGTCCTCGACTCATCGCCGGTCGAAGGGGCGGGTCGCCTCGAGGACACGTGGAGCTTGATCGGCCGCGCGATGTCGAAGGTCGTGGGGGCGGTCGCGAGGGCGACGGGGACCGACGCGAAGGTGATCGTCGAGGGCGCGGGTCTTACGTTGCTCGAAGCGTCGAGCATCAAAGCCGCGCTGGACGTCCATGTCGTGATCGAGCAAGCCGAGCTGCTCGACGCATGGGTTCGCTCTCTAGAGCGAGGCGCGCAGCGCGCGCAAGGCCGCGCCGACGTCGATGCTGATGCGGGCGCGGGGGAGGCGGCCGAGGCCGAGGGCGCGCAGGCCGGCTTCGGCGCTGTAGTAGAGGACGTCGAAGGCGGTGGGGGTCTCGGCGACGTCGATGGCGAAGCCCTGCGCGACGGCGAGGTTCTCGGCCGTGACGAGCGCGGCCAGCAACGGATCGGTGCGGTCGTCGATGATGGCCGGGTGGTGGCTGGCGACGAGCTCCGCCACGCGTGTGGGGACGCCGTACGACCTCGCCACCGCGCGGCCGGCGTGTTCGTGGACGGCGCCGACGAGCTGCGCGAGCGCGGAGGCGTGCGGCCGCCCGAACACGTCCGGCGCGGCCGAGATGGCGCCGAGCGCGGCGCCGATGCCGGCGTCGTGAAACAGGCCCAGGAGGAAGGCGTCGAAGGGATCGGCGCCGGCGACGCGTGCGATCGCCGCGGCGGCGTGGGCGACGGCGGCGGCGTGATGCCGTGCACGCAGCGCGATGTCGGTGAAGCCGGGTGCACGATACACGTGCAGCTCCACCGCGGCCTCGACGACGGCGGCGGGCGCGCGGGGCCCGGCGTCCTCGAGCAGCTCCGCGACGCCGGCGCCGTCGCAGGCGTACACGGGCGAGCGCAGGAGCCACTCGACCGCACCGGCGAGCATCGGATCGCGCTCGAGGTCGCGCGCGAGCGCGGCTGTCGTCGTCCCGCCCGCGAGCGCGCGCAGCGCGGCGGGGGGCGGGAGCGCACAGCAGGGCAGCGATTCGGCGCAGGCCAGGAGCAGGCGCTGCTCCTCGACGTGATCGAGCGCGGCCGCACCCTCCGGCCGGCGATCGAGCGTGAAGGACAGCGCCGGGGGGAGGGCCGGCCACGACACGTCGAGCTGCGGGGTGGCCTCGTCGAGCGGCATCAGCGCACCAGCTCCCGCAGCGCGCCCACCTGGCAGTCGAGCTCGTCGCTCACGAGCACACCGAGGGTGAAGAGCTGCACGATGGCGTTCATGTGGGCGTCGCCCGGACCCGCGGCGCGCAGCCGCGCCGCGAGCTCGCGGTTGATGACCGCGAGATCCGCGTAGAAGGCGCGCAGCGCGCCGAGGTCCAGATCCGGCTCGGCACCGTCCTCGCGCGCGAAGTGCGCGCGCAGGAGGTGCACCGCGACCGCGCGAAAGAGCGTCTCCTGCAGCGTCGAAAACGGGAGGTGCGTTCGCCCCATGGGCTTGAAGCGGGCGAGCACGGGGCACCCGCTCGTACTCATCAACAGGCCCACCAGGCTGCGCAGCAGCTCCTGGAGGTCGGTGCTCTTTTGCACCATGCGCTCCTCGGTGACGACGCGGACGTCGACGCGCTCGTAGGAGGCCATGCCGGAGAACGCCTCCACCAGGGGTGCGAGATCCACCGCCGCAGGACAATGTGTGTGCCGCGTCGCTTCCAGCGGACACCCGGGGCAGGGGTGGTTCGACAGCTCCGTCCACACCGGCAGGCCGCTCCCCGGCGGCGCCGCGCTCCCGCGCTCGACGTCGACGACGAAGCGCCAACGTCGCCCGTCATCCACCCGCACCTGGTATTCGACCTGGTCTCCCACGACCCCTTCATCGGCTCCCGGCGACGCGGACTGAACCTGGCGATCAGGCGCGGCCGCTCCCGCGGTGGCAGATCCGCCCGGCGGGCCCCTCGGCGCATCGAGCTGATGCACACCCGCCGCGCCGTGCGCACCCGGGCGGCGGGCGCGCGAAGATGGGTGCGTGGCGGACACGCGGGTCACGCTCCTGCTGGTCGACGACGACCCCGACGTCCTCGAGCTCCTCGAAGAGACGTTCACGGAGGCGTACGACGTCGTCACCGCGCGCTCCGGCGGCGACGCCCTCGAGATCCTGCGGTCACGCCGGGTGGATCTGCTGATCACCGATCAGCGCATGCCCGGCATGTCCGGCGCCGAGCTCATCGAGCGGGCCAAGGCAGCGGATCCGGACCTCCTCTGCGTCATCCTCACCGGCCACAGCGACCCCGCCGACCTCATCAGCGCGGTCAACACCGGCCACGTCTACCGCTTCGTGACCAAGCCGTTCCGCGCGCCCCAGCTCATCGAGACCGTGCGCGCCGCCGTCGCCGAGCTCGGCGTGCGGCGCGAGAGCGTCCAGCGCCTCGCGGACGCGCAGCGGCGGTCGGACGCGCTCGAGGCGATGGTGGAGATGGGCAACGCGGCCGGCGCCCAGTCCACGTACGGCGACATCGTCGACGTCGTCACCGCCGCCCTCGAGCGCGTGGCCCCCCTCGACGTAAGCGCCACCCTGGTTCGGGCGGAGCGCGCGCGGCCCGCCGCGTTGACGCTTCGCGCGCGCACGACGGTGGACGAGGCGGAGCTGCGGGCCCTGAAAGAGGAGGTGCAGCAACGCTACCGGGCGCTCACCGGCGACGCGCTGGCGGACAGCGACGTCCTCGTCCGCGTCACCGGGCGTCCCCCGCCCGCGGCGGCCACGGGGCGCCGGCTCTCTACGCGCCGCTTCGTCCCGCTGCGCGCCGGCGGCGAGGCCATCGGCGTGCTCGCGATCGCCGCGCAGCGCGACACCGCTGCCGGTGAGGTCGACGCGGCCCTGCTCGACGTGTTCGCCGACCGCGCCGCCGAGCTCATCGACGGCCTGCGCGCCCGCATCGACGACGAGCGCAGCCGCATGAACCGCATGGTGGAGGGCATGGCCGACGGCCTCATCATGACGGACGCAGCGGGCGAGGTGGTCGTCGAGAACTCCGCCGCGCGCGCGTTGCTCGCGGTGCCCGAGGGACAGCCGCTCACCAGCAAGTACCTGCGCGAGGCGCTCAGCTTCTACCCGTTCGAGCTCGTGCGCGGCTGGGAGCGCCGCGGTGGCCACGCCGTCAGCGAGGACGTCGAGGTCGGCGGGCGCGTCCTGCGCTCGTTGGTGCGCCCGGTGACCGGCGCGGGCGGCCGCCTGACCGGTGTCGTCGTCGTGCTGCGGGACGTGAGCGACGACCGCCACGGGGAACGGAAGAAGGAGGACTTCGTCGCCGACGTGAGCCACGAGCTGCGCACGCCGCTCACGGCCATCAGCGGTGCGCTCGACCTCGTCCTCAACCACGCAGGGCCGCTGTCCGAGAAGCAGACCCGCTACATCACGCTCGCGCGGGGCGCGGCCACGCGGCTCAACAGCACCATCGACGACCTCCTCGACCTGTCGCGCGCGGCGCGCGAGGGGCTCAAGCCGGCGCTTGAGCTCCGCTGCCTCGACGAGATCGTGGCGCAGGCGGCGGCGCGGTTCGAGCCCGCCTTTCACCTCGCCGGCGTGCAGGTGATCCACAAGAGGCCCGCGGAACCCGTGCGCATGCTCCTCGACGAGGCGCGCATCGCGCAGGTGCTCAACAACCTCCTCGCCAACGCCTTGAAGTTCACGCCCAAAGGCACGCGCGTGGAGGTCGAGACGTTTCGCCTGCCCGACGTCGCAGGGATGGCGGGCTTCGCCGTGTCGAACGAGGGCTCGCACATCCCGGAGGAAGATCAGGAGCGCATCTTCCAGCAGTACCCGCAGGCCAAGGGCGGGCGCGTGCGCGGCACGGGGCTCGGCCTCCCCATCTCGCGCACCATCATCGAGGCGCACAACGGCCGCATCTGGGTGGAGAGCGCGCCCCACAAGGGCGTGCGCTTCATCGCGGTGCTGCCGGTGGAGGCCACGGAGTACGAGGCCACGCCGGTCATCGCGCACCCGCCCGCGCCGGGCCCGGTGCTGCCTGTTTTGCGCGCGCGCTCGACGTCACGCTCGCCGCCGCCGCCGCCGCGCGTGCTGGTCGTCGACGACGATCGCGCCACCGGCTACGCGCTCAAGGGCGTGCTCCTCGGCGCCGGCTACGCCGTCGACCTCTGCCACTCCGCCGCCGACGCGCTGACGGTGGCGCGGCGCACGCGTCCCTCCGCGTTCCTCGTCGACGTGTGCATGCCCGGCGTCGACGGCGCGCAGCTCATCGAGATCCTGCGCCACGATCCGGAGACGCGCAGCGCGCTCATCGTCGCCATGTCCGCGCCCGATCAAGCGGCGCGCGGACAGCGCGCGGGGGCGCACGCGTCGCTGCAGAAGCCCGTCGACGCCGCGCGGCTCACGGGCACGCTCGCCGCGCTCATCCACGCCCGGCGGGAGGGCGCGCGCGTCCTCGTCGTCGACGACGACCCCGCGATGCGCGCGCTCTGCGGCGAGTCCCTGCGCGCGCTCGGGTACTCGGTGGCGGAGGCGGGCGACGCGCACAGGGCGATACAGCAGGTCGCCGCGTTTCGGCCGGACCTCATCCTCCTCGACGTTCTGCTGCCCGACAAAGACGGCTTTCAGCTCCTCGAAGAGCTGAAGGCGGACCGCACCACCAGTCACATCTCCGTGATCTTCATCAGCGCGCGCAGCGAGACGCGCGCCAAGGTGACCGCGCTCCAGCTCGGCGGCGACGACTACGTGGTGAAGCCGTTCGACGCGCTCGAGCTCTGTGCGCGCGTCGAGACCGTGCTGCGGCGGCGTGACGCGGAGGCGTCGCCGACGACCATGCTGCCGTCGTCGTCGGCCATCGACCGCGCCGTGTCCGAGCGCATCAAGCGCGGCGGCGCCTTCACGCTCGGCTACCTCGACCTCGACAACCTCAAGGCGTTCAACGACTACTACGGCTACGCCAAGGCCGACGGCGTCGTGCACCAGACCGGCGATCTGCTGCGCGCCGTGATGGCGGAGCACGGCAGCGCCGACGACTTCCTCGGGCACATCGCGGGCGACGACTTCGTGTTCATCACGTCGCCGGAGCGCGCGAACGCCATCGGCAAGAGCCTGATCGACGCGTTCGACCGCATCATCCCGCTCTATTACAACCGCGAGGATCGCGAGCGCGGGTACATCGAGACCGACGATCGCTACGGCGACAAGCGCCGGTTCCCGATCATGAGCGTGTCGGTGGTCGCCGTCACCGATCCGGGCGGTCGCTTCAAGTCGCACTCCGATATCGCGGCGATGGCGGCGGGCCTGAAGCAGAAGGCCAAGTCGCAGGCAGGGAGCGTCTTCCTCGTGGAGGACGGCGCGCGGCGGGCGACGGCGTAGCGGGAGCGTCCCTGCTAGCGCGTGGGCGCTGCGCCGACGCCGAGGAAGCGCTGGGCGAAGACGTCGAGCGGCACCAGGAGCACGCCGCCGTCGAGCGCCTTGAGCCCGAGCGCGCTGCGCGGCGCGGCCCAGCCGTTCTGGCCCCAGGGGTTGCGCACGCGCACCATGCGCGCGCCGCCGGACCGTTCGACGCCGAGGACGGAGTAGGCGTGGTCCTGCGCGAGGCCGCTGTTGGCGAACGGGAGGTCCGGCGTGTCGAGCCGTGTCCACCCGACCATCACCTCGCCGCGCTGCTGGCGCTTCTCGAGCGCGCTCCCCAGAGCGTCGGCCGGCGTGACGTCGAATCGAAGTGTCGGCCGGCGGCGCCGAGGACGGCCTCGAAGGCCTCGAAGGGATACCCGGAGCGCACGGCTTCGTAGCCGCCCTTCCACGCGGCATACGCCTTCTCGACGACGGCGAACCACAAGTCGCCGCTCGCGCAGGAGCCGTACGCGGGCATGTTGGCGAAGCCCGTGACGTAGAAGCTGTTGTCGACGGTGACGGGCTCGGGGACGTAGCGCTCCTGTTCATGGTCGTAGCGCTGGAACGTCACGGTGAACGTGCCGTCCTCGTTGTCCTTGATCATGTCCTTGATGCGTTGCGGGTCCACCGCCGCGATGGCGTCCATGGTGGACACGAGCCAGCAGTCGCCGATGCGCCCCTGTTTGGCCGTGGCCACGCGCGGGGAGCCGTCGGCGAAGAGCGGGCCGTCGAGCTTCTTCAGCCGCACGTTCCCCGTCGCCGCCACCGGCGGGGGCTGCGCGCCTGCGGCGAGCGGCGCGCACAAGGCCCCGCACACCTCGGCGAAGCTGTCGTTGTGGGCGCCGTCGCTGGTGGCGAGGTCGAAGACGTCGCCGGGCGCGCCGGAGACCTGCGCGTCCGCCGGCAGCCGGCCCTCGTCGTCGAGCGTGAGCACGGCGGCCTCGCCGCTCCTGCGGTTCTTCACCTGGAGGAGCTGGCCGGGCTCGCCGACGACGGTGCTCTTGCACACGTGCGAGAAGAGGAACGTCCCGGGCTCGCCGGCGACCAGCCGCAGGCCCTGCTGGCGGACGACGGGCGGCCGGCCGTCGACGCTCTCGACGTTTTGGAGCCGCACCGCGAGCGCGCTCTTGCCCGCGCGCACCTGAAGGCGATCGCCCTCGCGCGCGGCGGGGAGCGTCACCGAGAACGTGCCGTCGGCGCCCGCCTTTGCGTGCGCGAACACGTCGGGCGTGTCGGCCGGGGCGAAGGGCGCGAGGCTCTTGTTTTCGACGACGACCTCGCTGTCGGGCGCGACCTTGCCCTGGGCGACGACGACGCTGCCTGTCTTTTTGAACCCGAGCTTGTCGATGGTCATCGCTGCGCTCCCGTGATGAGCGCGCGCTCGATCTCTTCGAGCGCGTACGTGTCCGGACCGTAGCGCCCGAGGACGGCGTCCTTGTCGTCGATGAGGAACGGCCCGCGGACGCCGGGCGTGAGCGCGTAGCTGCCCGCGGGCTTGGTGGCGACGATCTCCTTGTCGGCGTGGCCGCGCAGGACGCGCGAGACGGCGACGTGCACGCGCTGCGGCGGCCGGTCGGGGGCGGCGTCGACGGCGGCACCGCGATCGTCCTCGGGCCAGGGAGCGAGGTCTTCCACCGACCGCACCACGCCCACGACGATGAGCGCGGCTTGGGGCAGGACCTCCTCGATCGGATCGGGGGGCAGGGCCACGCCGCACTCTACCTGCGCCGGCGGCTGCGGCAATGTGACTTCGGCCGCTGTCCGGTGCCCGGGATACAATGGCGGGATGCCGCGCATCGCCCGCACCGAGGACGTCATGGCGCGCGTGCGCGCCTCGCTCCTGGCCGAGCACGCGCCCAAGAAGGCCACGGCCGCGGCGGAGAAGCTGGTCTCGGAGATCGACACCGTCGGGAAGGGCAGGCTGTCCATGGCCGAGGTGCGCGCCATCGCCGCCCGGGACGCCGACGTCGGCGTCCACGTCGCGCGCGCGTACGAGCTCATCACGGGCCGGCACGTCGACATCGAGCCGAGGCTCGGCGCGCTCGCGAGCCGCATCCCTGCAGACTGGCGAAAGGCGCTCGCGGGGGAGATGGACAAGCCCTACTTCAAGGAGCTCGAGCGCTTCGTCGCCCGGGAGCGAAAGCACGTCCACGTCGAACCGCCGCCCGGCGAGGTGTTCGCGGCGCTCGCGCGCACGCCGCTCAAGAAGGTGCGGGTGGTGTTGCTCGGCCAGGACCCGTACCCCACCAAGGGCAACGCCTGCGGGATGAGCTTCTCGGTGCCCACGGGAAAGCCCATCCCGGCGTCGTTGAAAAACATGCTCAAGACCGCTCACGCCGACGTCGGCACCACGGTTCCGAACAACGGCGACCTCGGACCGTGGGCGGACCAGGGCGTCCTGCTCCTCAACACCATCCTCACCGTGCGCGAGGGCGAGCCCGACTCGCACAAGGACCATGGCTGGGAGCAATTCACCCAGGCCATCCTCGACAAGGTGAACGCGCAGAACAAGCGCGTGGTGTTCCTCCTCCTCGGGAAGCAGGCGCAGGCGGAGGGCGCCCACGTCGACACCGCCAAGCACGTCGTGGTCACGGCGCCGCACCCCTCGCCCATGGTTCCCGGCAACCCCTTCGGCAAGACGCACGTCTTCTCCGACGTCAACAACGCGCTCTCCGACGGCGGCCGCGGCACCATCGACTGGCAGCTCCCCGACGCCTGACGGGGATTCGTTCGCACCGCGGCCGCTCCAACGGTCACGGTCACAATTCCCCTTGTCCCGCGATGTGGGCGTGTTGCAGAGCGACAAAGCTGCATGCGACGTTTGCGTCGATGACGCCGCGCGCTCTCGCCCACAGCCTCCTCGCGCAATGCAACGAAGAGATCGCGCGCGGCATCCATCCCCTGATGTGCACCGTGGTGCCGGCCTACACCCGGGTGGACCGGGACGCCTCGCAGCGCGCGGCCGCGGCCATGCTCCGGAGCCTCGCGGGCTTCCTCAACGACGGCGACCTCGAGCGCATGGTGGGCGCGGCGCGGAGCCTCGTGGAGGTTCGCCGCCTCGGCGGCCTCGACAGCGCCGACATCGTGGTGCTCACCCACGTGTACCTGGCGGTCATCCGGCGCGCCTTCTTTGCGCGAGCGTCGTCGGTGCCCGAGGTCTTCGCGGCGTTCGAGGTGCTCGAGGACGTTTCGCTTCCCCTCATGCGTCGACTCGTCCAGATGATCCTGGCGGACGACAAGCAACCCGCGCTCGGGGAAGATCTCGAGCACATCACCCTCAATGACGGCGGCTTCCCCGGCGACGAATGAGCGTCGGCACGGCGTCCCGGCTCCTATCGCTCGCGGGCGCGGACCCTCGGGCGGAGCTTCAGCTTTCGGGTTCGCTCGCGCGATGCGCGAGACTGCCTCATCCGTGACGCCGGTGCCGACGAGGTCGAGGTAATCTCGTGCCGCGTCCGCTCGTTGCAGACGGCGTCGCCGTTGAGCTCATGGACCATGGACCCTTGAAGGCGGGACACATCGACTTCGAGGACGGTTGGGACCTCCCGCGATGGATCGAGCGCCTTACAGTAACGAGCTCGTTTTCTTCTGGCCAGGCACGGAGCGTGGGCCCATCAAAACGGGCGTGAACCATCGACGGAAGTACTCGAAGGCGGGTTGCGTTACGCTGCGCGTACCGACGGCGGCGGTCGTCGCGGCCAATGCGCCGTCCTCACCGCTGTTCGCGCGCGTGAACAGCGGCGCTCCCCGATCGTCGGGTGGCCGCCACACCTTGCGCGGATCTGCGACGTTCACACGCGCCCCCGCGTTCCCCATGGGCGAGCTACGCGAAGTCGTTTTCGAGTTGGAGGCGCTCGTCCCTGGCGTCCAGCACTGGCAGTGAGCAGATGTTGCCGTCGTCGTCGGCGTCGCCCTCGACGGAGTCGGGCGACGTCGACGCGTTGCCGGAGTCGAAGGCCGAGCCCTCCACTCTCAACCCGCGGTAGGCTGCCGACCGAGGGCTCTACTGATGATCGACGAGACGAAAGCGCGGGATCTCGCTGCGAAATTGCGAGCGGCCGCAAAGCGGTCTCTTGTCGAGGAGCTCCCGGCGGACGACCTCCGGACGAAGAACTGGCTTCAAGGCGCAGGGAAACCCGTTGTCGTCGGCACATTCCGCTTCGCCACACCCACTCCCTTCTTCGTCCAAATCTTCGCGAACGCCCGCGGCGGGGCGGGATTCAACGTGGCGATCTGCCGGACGATCGGGCAGACCATCATGGACCTGCGCGAGGGCACAACGACTGGTCTCGAATGGACCTATCGGCCAGCAAAGCGGGATGCGCGGAACGGCGAACGCAAAGTCGCATTCGTGAAACGCGCCGGCAGCGACACCGTGCCCATACCGCTGCCCGACGGCGACGTCGTCGGATTCGCGGAAGCGATCGCCCGAGCCCTTTCGATCCGGGACGAGGTAGAGCAGAGACTCGGCGGCGATGACGACGACGACGATAACGTGGGCGACGACGCAGAGACGCCGCTCGACGTCTTGCAACGCTGGTATCCCGACGAGAACGACCTGCGCACCTTGGCTGCCGCGATGGCAGGATCGATCAGGGTGGCCGACGCTGGGAACCGCCGAAGCTGGGTGGTGAACTACCGGAAGGATCGGGAGGTCGTCCGCCTCAACGTCGGATTCGCGCGCGTCTTCGATATCCGCCGCGGCGATGTCCTCGTCGCCATCAGCACGGAGAAGCTCCCAGCCACGAGATTGAAAGCGCTGGATGAGCTTGTGGATGAAGAAGGCGGCTCCCTTAGCGAGCAGAAGTACGGGAGGAACGTCGCGCTCCGCCTTTCGCCGGCGCAGCTCCGCGCGCTCGATGAGGACGTCAAAGCCGCGCACACGGAACTTGTCGTGCGCTGCTCGGCACATGGGACGACCCCGTTCGCTAAGTTTCACAAGCCGGGTGTCCTCCATGCGCTTCGCGCGCTCAGCGGTGAAGACATCCCCGACCCGACCCTCTCCGTCATCAAGAAGAACTCCTTTTGGAAGGTCTCACCTGGTGAACACGGCAGTGAGTGGGCCCAATGCCGTGATGGGGGGTATGTCGCCATTGGATGGACTGAACTCGGTGACTTGCAGAACGTCGACGAGGCTGAGTTCGATCGACGTGCGAGCGCGGCTCGAGCGAAGCACGGGTGGGGGACCGGCGGGCCACTCCAAGTCTGGAAGTTCCGGAACATCAATCTTGGCGACCGCATCGTCGCCAACGCGGGCACGTCGCGTGTGCTCGGGATCGGAACGGTAGTCGAGCGGTACTACTTCGTGGACGGGACCGAGTTCGGTCACCGCCTCGGTGTCCGTTGGGACGATGTCACCGAGCGCGTCGTCGACGAATACGGCTGGCGGAGCACGGTGATCCGGCTGACGGAGGAGGCGTTCGACGAGATCACGCGGGCGCCGGCTGCCGACGCGGAGGAAGCGGCGCCAGTTCCTGCCGTCGCGCAGCCGAGCGGCGGTATCGACTTCGAGGGGATCATCTCCCGACTAGAAAGCCGGTCGCTCTCGTTCCCGGCAGAGTTGATCGCGGCGTACCTGCTGGCGCTTCAGGCGCGCCGCTTCGTGTTGCTCACGGGGATCTCCGGTACGGGCAAGACGCAGCTAGCCCTCGAGGTCGCGCGGCTCTTCGCGCCAGCGGCATCAAGCGCCCGGCACACGCCCGACAACGATCGCGTAGTCATGACCGTAAAGCCGTACATGTTGAAGTACGGGCGCTTCGTTCTCCCAGTGAAGCTCGCGCAGGACTTCGACGTGCTTTACGACGACAAGAAGCGGCTCGACGTTCGGATGCTCGGGCGCAGCGCGCCCGAGTCGATGGCGCTCGTCAAGCGCGGCGAGGGCGGCACGCTCCTCTACGTCCTGCTCAGCGGCGAAACGAGACGGGAGTTCATGCAGAACGTCGTCGAGGGGACTCAACTTGTGGTTCGCCGGGAGGAGAACGAGGGGAAGGAGGTGCTCGTCGTCGAACGAGCAAATGAAGACGTGGCTGCGCCGACGATCGTGAGTCATCAGCTGGTCGCTGTCCGGCCCGATTGGACCGACGGCCGCGCCCTACTCGGCTTCTACAACCCGCTCACGCGGACGTACGCGTCGACGCCGACCCTCAACTTGGTCATCCGCGCCGCCGAGGAGGCGCGTCTTGCGGTCGCTGAAGCCCGACCGCCTCGGCCGTTCTTCTTGATCTTCGACGAGATGAACCTCGCGCGCGTGGAGCAGTACTTCTCGGATTTCTTGTCGGCGATGGAGTCCGGCGAGCACATCGACCTTCATGACGACGACGAGATTGAAGATGTGCCCAGCCGGGTCGCTCTTCCGCCCAACCTTTTTGTTGTCGGGACCGTGAACGTCGACGAAACGACGTACATGTTCAGCCCGAAGGTCCTCGACCGCGCTTTCGTTCTGGAGTTCAACGAGGTGGACCTCGACCTCCTGTCTGGCCGCGGGCCGAAGGAGGAGCCCGACTCGACGCCGCTCGCACTCACGAAGTTGTCCGGCGGCCTCAAACTGATCGGCAGGCAGACGGACGCCGAGTGGACCGCGTTCGAGCAGCACCGAGGTGGCGAGCTCCGGCGCCTTCTTGACGCCGTTCACCAGGTTCTCGTCGATGAGAACCGCCACTTCGGCTATCGCGTCGCGCGCGAGATCGCGCGCTTCACGAATCTCGCGTCGGAGCAGACGAACGGAGGTCACGATTCTCTGCTCGCGGCGTTCGATGTCGCGCTGCTCGCAAAGGTTCTCCCGAAGCTCGGCGGCACCCAAGCCGACCTCGAACACGTGCTCGATCGCCTGCTGCTCATCGCATTTGGCGAGGCCCTCAGCGAAACGAAGGCGCTCGACGGATGTCGGCTCGCGCGCGGGAGGCTCTCGGCTGCTGGTGGCGAAGAGCCGCTGCTACCGAGAACCGCGGCGAAGCTCTGGCGAATGCGGCGGCGACTGGGCGTGCAAGGCTTCGTGAGCTTCATCGAGTAGTCGAGTGCTTGGGTCGCTCACCTTCCGAGCGCGCTACGGCATTGAGGTCGCCGAGGATCTCGGGCGCGGTGTGTCGCTCCGTGGCGAAGTGGAGTGGTTCGTCAACGGCGCGCCGCACGAGATCGAGCTGCTCATCGCAAGCGTCGGACCGGCCGCGACACGGGTCTCATCGGACGCCGTCCTGCTGCGGTTCGGCAACAGCGTGGGACGATTCGTCCTCGGCACGCTCGGAACACTCGTGGTCCGTTGCGGCAAGTGGGGCGACGACGAGTTCGAGGCGATGCTCAACGAGCTCACGGAGGTCGCGCTCGCGCTTCCGTTCGCGGCGGATCAGACCGCGGGGCTCCCCCACGATCGTTCCTTGGCGCGGCACAACGAGATCCTGCTCCACGCGTTT
>CAVZJB010000010.1:0-95360 GCA_963775425.1 uncultured delta proteobacterium
CAGCATCGAGAAAGGCGTTCTCATGCGCTTGGCGACGTGCGCCTTCGTCGACGAACACCTGAACGTGATCATCACCGGCCCCACCGGAACGGGGAAGACGTACCTGGGCTGTGCGCTCGCTCAGGCCGCCATCCGGAAGAACCGGAGCGCGGTTTACCGGCGCGCATCGAGGCTCTACGAGGAGCTGGCGCTCTCCCGCGTCGACGGAACGTACGCGAAGCTGCTCACGCGGCTTGCGCGCGTCGACGTGCTCATCATCGACGACTTCGGCCTTGCTGCGATGAAAGACCAAGACCGCCAGGGCCTCCTCGACGTACTCGAGGACCGCTACGGCAACCGATCGACGATCATCACGACCCAGCTTCCCACCAAGGCCTGGCACGACTACATCAACGACCCGACCGTCGCGGATTCGATCTGCGACCGGGTTGTGCACAACGCCCACCGCATCGAGCTCAAAGGCCCGTCGCGGCGGAAGGAGAAGGCCACCAAGGACTGAACACCGTCGGAAAGCGTCGCTTCGCTCCGATCACGATCGCCGATCCGAGCGTTCACGCCGTCCCGATTTCGGCGTTCACGATGGCCGTGACGCGCAGGGAACCGCCCTCGTAGTTCCAATTTTCTCCCCCCCGCCGCTGAGCCGCCGACTGCTGCGCGTGCGCTCGGCTGACCGCTTTCTCCTTCAACACCTAACGCCACCACGGTTCGGTTCACGGGTTACGAACGGTGTCGCCATTGCCCACGACACACCACCGCTCAAGACTTGTGCGGTGGGGCTCTATCGCTCCATCCTCGCAAAGATGAGCTGCCAGCGCTGCGGCGCGGCGTTTGAGGCCGACGTCCAGTTCAAGACCGGCAACGATTACCTCGAGGTCTACAACGAGGGCGACGCTGTTTCTGACCTCGAGCCGGAGACGTTCCAGGGCATCACGGCCGCGTACTGCAAGTACTGTTACGCGAGATGGGCGAGCGACCACTTCGAAGCCGAGCGCGAGTTCCTGGTCTTCGCCGTGGGAAGCGGAGCCGTCGAGGCGCGACAAGCGACTGTGGTGCGCGAGAAAACGGCGCGCGGTGCGGTGGAGCTCCACGTCACGCCGAACGGCCCCCCGTTCACGACGGAGGAGATCCGACGCGTCGTCGTGCCCCCACCTCCGGGTGTGTTTCCAGCCCTTCAATCCTCGCTCGATGTCGCGAGCATCGCCCTCTTTCACGCCGGCGAACGCGTGCACCCGCGCCTCCCCCTCAGCCAAGGAAGGTCCTTCTTCTGGGACGACATGCGCGATGACGTCAGGCGCGCCCTCTCGCGCCGCGGCTGGCCGCTGTCCAACAACCACTTCATCGAGGTCCCTGTCGTCGTCGACGAGGGGCACCGCCTGCGCGTCGATCGCGCGAGAATCGAGCTCAACGACTGGTAGGCGTCGACGACGTTGACGATGCGCAGCTCACCGGCCACAGCGGTAGACTTGCCCCATCGATTCCGAAAGGGGCACCGGCTCCACGTAGAGGACGAGCTCCTGCGCCGGCGTCCACGGGTCCACACGGAAGCCGGTGTAACGCATGCGCCCGCCGTCGAGGGACAGCGGATCGTACACGGCGTACGGCCCGAGGCGACGCAGGCGCTTCGTGATCGCCACGTCGCGGAGAATGACACGATTCGGAGCCACGCTCGTCGCCACTCCAAGGACCAATAGTCTTCGACCATGGCCCAGAGGCCGTCGCGCCGATCCTCCGCTGGCGCTGTCCGCCGACCACCTGGGGAGCAACGCAGCGTAGCTGCGCGCCATCCCGGGTGCGGGAAGGCGAGGCTCCGCCGATGCCCTCCGCGCGCTGGGTCCGCCGACCGCGGGAACCGATTTTCCGCAAACGATCGCCGCCGACCGGGGCACTCGTCGGGCGAAGTCCGATCTCTTCTCGCGCTTCGATCTCTCGTTCCTCATCCTTTCCGCCCCTCTCCCATCGATCCATCTCCCATCCCCCATCTCCCCTCTGGCATTGATGCTCGGCTGCCTGCTCGACGCCCACACCTCGAGCCTTTCCACCTGGGTGCCGCCCGCCGCTGAGCGCCCGGCTCGTTCTCCCGTCGCCGAGCCGCGCTCCCCAGCGGCTGGCGCAAGGAGGAACCGAGCACATGATCAGCACTCGGGGCCATCCGCAAGAGCCGTCGTGATCAACGCGCAGTGGTCACGACACGAGCTCTCTCCTTCTTGCTCTTCTTCCTGCACGATTCTCCGTCTCGGGCGACGCGTGTTAGATTCGCGCCGTGGGGATTTCGCGCTGCAGTCGACGGACGCACTCGTGCGCCATCGTGGCTCTCGCACTGGGCCTCGCTGCTCCTGCGCTCGCCGACGGCTTCGACTTCGAGCGTGGGACGCTCGACGATGCGCTCGCAGTCGCGCGCAGCCACGGCTCCATGGTGCTCGCCGAGGTCGATGGTGCTTGGTGCAAGCCGTGCGCGGCGCGCCGAACAGAGATCGACGACACCGGGGACGGCGCGCAGAGCACGCCCGCCTTGGTCGCCTGGCGGATCGATATCGACGCGCCGGACGAGCCCGGCGAGATGGCGCGCCTCGCGAAGCGCCTGAACATCCTCGTCACGCCGACCACCCTGCTCCTTCGGCCGGACGGAAGCGAGCTCGGCCGCATCGAGGGCTACCACGACAAGGCCGCGTTCCTCGCGGAGCTGTCGGCCATCCGGTCCGGCGAGGATTCGCTCGCGTGGCTGAGCGAGCGCCTCGCCGCGTCGCGTGAGCACACGGAGCGCACGCGCCTGAACCTCGAGCTGTCCCACTTGCGCCTGGCCCGCGGCGACCCCGGCGCGCTCTCGGTCATCGAGCGCACGATCACCGAAGACCCCGGTCCCAAGGGCAGCGCCGCGCAGGAGGCGCTCTACTTCCTCGCCTCGTACCTCTCGCGCCAAAGACACGACGACGGCGCGGCGATGCACGTCTGGCGCGAGCTCGCGATGCGCTTCCCCGCGGGCGAGTACGCGACGACGGCTGCGTGGTGGTACGCGGGATCGCTCCACCGAAAGCACAAGGACGCTCTCGCCGTCACCTTCCTCGAGGGGCGCGCTCGCCGCGCGCGCAGCGCGCAGGCGCTCGACGTCCTCGTCTCCTTCGCCGAGAAATCCGGCGCCGGGCGACAGGCCGGCGTAAGGCTCCTCCACGAGATCGAGAATCGGCCGCACCCGGATCTCGAAGACACGCTCCTGGCGTCGCTCGGCGCGCGGCTCGACAAGGTCGGGGCTCGCACCCCTTCGCCCGCCAGGGACGTGGAGGAGGGAGCGGCGAGGTGATGTTCGCGCTCACTCTTCTCGTCGCCGTCGGCGTGCCGTTCGAGCACGGGTCCGTCAACGACGCGCTCGCCAAGGCCCACACCGACGGGCGCCGCGTGCTCGTCTATGCCCACGCGTCCTGGTGCGGCCCCTGCAGGCGCTTGAAGGCCGAGGTCTTCGACACCGCCGAAGGTGAGAGCGCCTTGAAGGACGTTCACGTCGTGAGCCTCGACAGCGACACCGCCGCAGACCGCCCCTATCTGCGCGCCCTCCATGTGATGGGCTACCCGACGCTCATCGTCCTTCGACCGGACGCAAGCGAGGTGGACCGCATCGTCGGCTACGGCGACCGCCGGCGCTTCATCCTTCGACTCGCGCCGCTCCTCAAGGTCGAGCTCACCCTCGACCAGCTCCAAAGAAAGCGCCGGGAAACGGAAGGCGATGAGGCGCGCGCCTTGATCGACGTCGACATCGCGCGCGCGATGCTGAGGACGGGCCGGCGCGAGGAGGCGGAGACACTTCTCGAGGACGTCGCGGCCGAGCCGCTTCCGGCCGCCGCCGAGGCGCTCTTTCGCCTCGGTGTCCTCCTTGACAAGAAGGACGGCCCTTCCGTCTCCTACAACGTCTGGCGCGAGCTCGCGACGCGCTTCCCGTCGTCACGCAGGGCTCCGTTCGCCGAGAGCGCCTACGCCGACGCCCTTCACGCGCTCCACGATCGCTTCCCGAACGGCGACCAGCTCGCCTACGTGTTCTTGCGCAGCCGTTACACCGCGAGCCGCGGCGGCTCCATCGCTGCGGCGCGCCGCCTCGAGAACCTCGTCGAGCTCTCCATCGCGCGAAACATCCAACGCGAGCTCTCACGCGCGGAGGTCCAGGACGCGCTCGCGAGGCACACCATCGACGCCCAGGAAGCCGGCGAGCTGATGCGACGCCTGAAGAAGTCGCGGTAGCCGCAGCCGGCTCGACCAGGGCGCTCTCCTTCCGGGGCCGACGGCCGCCGTCGACGGGTCGCGCGGCACCCTGCGCCTTCACACGTGCATCGCCGGTGGCGCGCGTGTGGACGAGCGCCGGCGCTCCACGCAGCCGCGTCCTGACGGCAGGCTCCGACAGGCACGGTCCTCGCTTCATCCGCCGCGATGCCCATGCCGAGCCCTCCGCCCCTCCTGGTCCTCTGCGCGCTCGCCCTCCCCCTCGCCGCGTGCGGCGCGCCCGACCCCGCCGTCCTCGTGCTCGACACGGACCTGCACCGGACAAGCAGCGTCGCATTTCACGATCCCGGCGGTCACCGGGTTGACGTCGACGGCGCGGCCGGCGTCGACGACGACATCCTCGTCACGCTCAGACGCGAGACCGGCGAGAGCCGCACGGCCACGAGCCCGATCCTCGGGGTGCCGACGTCGGTCGCCATCGTGCACGGCGTCGTCGCGCGCGTCACGCGCGCGGGAGACGTCGTCTGGACGCTACAGGCCAAGGCCGACGCCGGCGTCGACTGCAACGCGTCCGCGTTCGTGACGGCCGACGGCGTGCTCCTCAACGTCGACTGCCCGAGCGGGAGCTTCGCCGGGGCGTCCGGCGGCAACGTCGTCGTCGACGCCGCGACCGGCGACGTGCTCGGCGAGGCTCCCCCGGATGATCCGGGCTTCTCGTGCTTCGTGCTCCCGCCCGTCGACGTCGGCGACGGCACCGTCGTCGGAGCGCTCATCGACAGCGTCGCGCGGGGCGCGCTCGTGGACGGGTGCGTGCAAGACGCCGTGTGGACGAGCGCGTCGACCGTGAGGCCGACGAGCAACGCGTCGCTGCACATCGTCGGCGACCGTGTCCTCGTCGCATCCGAGGCCACGTCCATCGGCACGATGAGCTACCTCGCGCTCGATCTCGCGTCCGGCGAGCAGCTCGACAGCGTCACCGACGCCGGCGTCATCTCGCTCCCCGCGATCGACGGCTGGTTCGGGCAGGACACGCTCGACGTCGATCAGGGAATGCATATCCAGCACCGCGACGTACACGGCCTGCCGACGGCCGAGCTCGACGCCGACGGCCTGACCATGCTCGACACCTCCACCACGCGCGACGCTCTCTTCGTCGGCGGCGACGCGGGCGACGGCGCGCCCACCGTGGACTTGCCGCACGAGTAGACGGCGGAGCTGAGCGTCGGCCCCGCGCGCGGAGCTCCGTGGCCACGAGCGACGCGTACGTCAGCCCGCTGCTCGCCGTCGGCGGCGGCGCCGCGCTCGGCGACGAGCCCGTCACGGGGCGCTTGCTCGTCGCCTCCTTGCTCCGTCGTCGCGTCACCCGCCCTGGTGCTGCGGCGCAGCCGCGGGCCGGCTCAGGGGTGCACGTGGAAGTCGGGCGTGAACGTGGAGCTGAGGGTCCAATCCGAGAGCGCCATCGTCGTGCTCGGGGTCGTGACCTCCACGTTGCGCTCGGCGGACTGACCCGAGAGCTGCCACGGCGCGCCGCTTCCGTCGACGCCGATGACGCCGTAGACGTCGATGAGCTCGTCTCCGAAGAAGAGCGCGATGACGTCCGTGCCGTCGAACTGAAGGCTCGGCACCTCGGCGTCGAAGGTACTCCCGGGAAACGCGTCCTCGAACGCCGCGGCGTCCGAGACGATCGTGAACTGGCATGTGCCAACAGTCCCAGGTGTTGCGGCGGGAATGACCAGGCCGTCGGGGATGGCGGCGAGCCGCGGGGTCGTGCTGCCGCCGCTGAAGACCTCGACGCTCATGTCCACGAGCGTCATGGGGTGCAGCGTCGTGTTGTAGAGCTCGACGTACTCCGCGTTTGGCGCCGCCGGCACCGCCACCTCGCTGATGAACACGCGCGCTCGAGCGGGTGTCGCGACGAGGGTGATGTCATCGATGGCGCTGCCGTCCTTGGAGTTGAAACACGCGACGTAGGTCCCGCAATCGTTCGTCACATCGAGCCGGGCGCACGGAGGGGTGAGGCCCCCGTCGTCGTCGGTGCCCAGCAGCGTGCCCGCGGCGTTGTAGAAGCGACCGAAGGTGTCACCGGGACAGCCGGTCCCGCCGTCGGTGGTCCCGAGGCTGACCGTCGCCGCAATCCCGATGGTGTAGCGGAAGCACTTCTCCCCTTGCTCGGGAAGACTGAAGGTCGCGACGAACGGGAGCGTGACGTCCTCGACGTCGCCCTCGCCTTCACCTTCGCCTTCGCCTTCTCCTTCGCCCTCTCCTTCGCCCTCTCCTTCGCCCTCTCCTTCACCCTCTCCTTCACCCTCTCCTTCACCTTCTCCTTCGCCCTCTCCTTCTCCTTCTCCTTCGCCTTCTCCTTCGCCCTCTCCTTCGCCTTCGCCTTCGCCCTCTCCTTCGCCCTCTCCTTCGCCTTCGCCTTCGCCCTCGCCCTCGCCCTCGCCTTCGCCCTCACCTTCGCCCTCGCCCTCGCCCTCACCTTCGCCCTCACCTTCGCCCTCGCCTTCCCCTTCGCCGCCACCGGCGTGGCGCTCGACGCCAGGCGCAGCGGCCGGGCCGTTGTCCGCGCCGCAGCTCGTGAGCGTGCCGAAGAGGAGCGGCGCAACGATGGCCGTGGCGACCTCGCGGGGCCCCCAGAATCCGAAGGGGGTTCAGGAGGCGGAGAGCCATGGCGCGTCACCTTTCCGTCGAGCTCGACGACCAAACGTGTCTTTGCGCGGCGTCCGCCGCGCGCACCGTGACCATCAAGAAGCGAGCCGAACGCGAAAAGAGCTGGCGCCGCAGCTCTCCGGGCCGACCGCTCATCCCCGCCGGCGACGCCGCGCAGGGCCGACGGCGAGCACCAGCAACGCGACGAACAGCGCGCTCGGCGGACCCGCGGCGCCGCAGCCGGGAGCGGCGTCGGGGCCGTCGGCGGGTGGGTCATAGAACGCGGCCGGGACCACACCCGGGGCATCGCACCAGACGCGGCTGCCGTCGTCGCAGCGCGCGCGCATGTGTTGATCCATCCAGTCGAAGTACGCGTCCACGCGCGTGTCGATGCCGCCTTTGCTGCAGCCGGTCGCGTCGTACTGATGCGAGGTCACGCCGATGACGCGGCTCGCGACTGCGTGGGGAGTGACGACGTCGGCGTACGTCGGCCCGCCGGAGTCTCCCTGGCACTTGCGCGTGCTCGCGACGTCGCTGCCGATCTGCATCTCGGCGTCACCGAGCTCGTTGACGGTGGTGTCGCCGCACAGCTCGACGCCCACCGTGTCCGCGGGCGCGTTCGCATCGGGCGTTTGCTTGCCCCAACCGGCGACGCCGACGGCCGTGCCGGCGGCGAGCTGCGCCGCCTCGTCCTTTTGAATCACCACCGCGGGTGTCACGCTCGTGATGGGCGCGTCGAGGAAGAGGAGCGCGATGTCTTTCACGGCGCCGAGCCCGGGCGCACAGCAACCCTGGATGTTGAAGTCCTCATGCGGCACGAGCTCGCGGACGGCGACGGCGTCCGCAGGGAGCTGCGTCGCTGGCGCGTCGGGTCCCGCGAGCGCGCTCAAGTCGCTCTCGAACGTGACCCAGTAATCCGCGCGGGAGACGGTGTCGCGGCCGCCCGTGAGCAGCTTCGGATCCGTGCAGTGCGCGGCGGTGAGGACGACGTCGGGCGCGATGAGCGTGCCTGTGCACATCAAGCGCGTGACGTCCTCGACCCCCGTGCCGGGGTCGAGGGTGGCGTCGAGGATGATGGCGACCGCGCTGGGGAACCGGCCGTCGCAGGAGGAACCGTTGATGATCGCTTCCTGCCGCGCCGGCGGCGCCTCACCCTCGAGGGACGCGGGCCCGCACGCGGCGGCGAAGACAAGCAGGACGACAGGGGGAAGGGTCCGCATGGCGCCGGATGCTAAGGGCCCGTTCGCCCGCGTCGACCCTCGACAACATCGGTCGATTGTCGAGGTGCATTCACCGTCGAGCGTGACTGCAACCAGCTCACCTGCGCGGCCGCGGCGTCGACGTGCGGAACCCGGAGCGTTCCAAACGGCGCGGCGCTTTCCACGACGCCGCCCGATAGCATCGACGCTCGGAGGTGGACCGTGCACGACGTCATCGGCGTGTTCCCGACCAAGGTCGATACGTGGTTTCTAGCGCTCTTCTGGGGCATCGCTGTCGCCTGCTTCGCGGGCGCGCCGCTCATTCGCAGACGGAGCACGGGCGCCGCCGTGCTGCTCGGTGCCATCGGCGTCCTCTTTGTCGGGGTCGGCTTCAACGCCCGTTCCCTTCGATACGAGGTGCGAGCCGACGGCGCCGTCGTCACGGCGGGCACCGTCGTTCCCGAAAGCGGCGTCCTCTTCCATGCCGGCGACGTCGTCGACGTCAGGCCGACCCACGAAAGCAGCTCCGCCCCGGCGTCGTCGCTCGATCGACTGCGCGTGGACCTCAAGGGTGGCCGCAGGGTGCTCGTCTCGCCGGCGGACAAGGAGGGGTTCAAGCGGGCACTCGTCCAGGCGGGCGCTTCGCTCTGATCGCCCGCTACCTCCGGGTGAGCGTGTAGCCGTCCTTCTCGAGCAGCGCGGGCAGCCCTCGGTCAGTCAGCATGTGCATGAAGCCGGTGGCGATGAACGCGTCTCCCGTGTCGATCTCGTCTTCCACTTGCGACAGCCACGCGTCGTGGCGAAAGACGACGTCGTCGTAGTACGCGGGACGGCTCGTCATCTCGCCCTCGTCGAAGGCGAGGGCGGTCATCTGGTCCACGTCGCCGGCGCCGTAGGCGTCGGCCCAGGTGAGGTGCTCGGCCACGGCCGCATCGGGGTCACGGGCAGTGCGGAGCAGGACCTCGAGGCCGTCGTCGAAGCCGACGCCGTTGAGCGTTGCGACCTGGTCCTGCCAGGTCTCGAAGAAGGCGAGGTGCACGCCGTCGTCGGACGCGCGCTCCACGAGGGTGGCGTCGATGGGCGAAACGGGCGGGAGGCGGCGGACGATCGCTTGCGACTCGAGGAACCACGGCTGCAGGTGCGGCGCCTCGCCGAGGCCAACGATGCCGACGAGCGCGGCGGAGACGAGGGTCCACTCGTCGTCCGTGACGGAGTCGCGGACGGATTCGCCCGCGGGCAACGTGACGAGCCCGTTGAATTCCCCCGGGTCGACGCTGCGCACGTCGGCCTCGGTGACGAGCACACGCGACTTCCCGAGCATGTCCCACAGCTCCGGCGCGAGCACGCTCGCGTCGGCCTCCGCGTGCATGGTGCCGAGGAGGACGCTGGTCTTGCCGTCACGCTCCACCGTCCAATAGGGCGGGTGCGGCGCGCCTTCGCACCCGAGAAGCGCCGCGCACGCGAACGCGGCGATTGGGACGAAGGACCCTGCGGAGAGACGCATCGCTCCTCGAGGATAGCGCGCCGAGGGAGCGGAGGCCTCGCGGGCTCGTCGCGTCGCGACGGCACCGACTCTCGATCGCCGCGTGACGACGGGCACCATTTCACCCGCGCCGGCCCCGTCGGACGCGCGGCCGTCGTGGTAACGTGCGCGCCGTGCTCGCACTCGTTCTTGCCGCAGCGGTCGCCACGGCCGCACCTCCCCCACCCCAGGAGGTCCGCGTTCTCGTCCTCGACTTCAAGCCGTCGGGCGGCGTCGCGGCCGACGTGGTCGAAAACATCACCGGCTTGTCCGCAGCAATTCTGTCGGAAGATCCCCGCCTCGAGGTGCTCGCGGGCCCCGACCTCCGGCAGCTCATCGACCTCCAGAGCCAGAAAGACGTCGTCGGCTGCGCCGGCGACAACGCTTCGTGCATCGCCGAGCTGGCGGGCGCGCTCGACGCCAAGCTCGTCGTCATCGGCAACGTCGGCTACCTCGGCAGCACGCTGAACTTGAACATCGTCCTTTTCAACCAGGCCACGGGCCAGAACGCCGGCCGCCGTGCCGTGCAGGCCAGGGACCTCTCCGAGCTGTCGACGTCGCTGCGCGCACCGCTGCGCGAGCTCATCGCCGGCGTCCTCGGCGAAACGCCCGAGGTGGAGAGCGCCGGACCGTCGGCGGGGCTCATCACGCTCGTCGCCGGCGGCGCAGCGATCGCCCTCGGCGGAGTCGCCCTCGCCGTGAGCGCGTACCCCGCCGTCGCCATCGCCGGGGAGGAGGGCAATTTCACGGCTGGTGAGACCGCCGCCCTTGGCCGCGCCTCCGACCTGCAGACCTCCTGGTATGACAGCGGCCTCGATACCGGGCTCGTCGCTGCCGGCTCCGTCCTGCTCGTCGCCGGGGGCGCCGCCGTCGCCGGCGGCCTCGCCATGGGGATCGAATGATCGGCTCCAACCGCCTTCAAGCCATCGCGCTGGCCGTCGTCGCCGCCGGCGCGACGATCGTCGTCATCAACGCTTGCCGCCCCGCGTTCGGCGAGCCCTGCAGCACCGACGCCGACTGCGGCGCCGGCTACGTTTGCCCCAACGCTCTGTGCGTTCCCGACGGCGTCGCCGCCGAAGGCGAGGGAGAAGGTGACGAAGGCGAAGGCGAAGGAGAAGGTGAAGGCGAAGGAGAGGGTGAAGGCGAAGGTGAAGGTGAAGGTGAAGGCGAAGGAGAAGGCGAAGGAGAAGGCGAAGGTGAAGGCGAAGGCGAAGGCGAAGGCGAAGGTGAAGGTGAAGGAGAAGGAGAAGGTGAAGGTGAAGGTGAAGGTGAAGGTGAAGGAGAAGGAGAAGGAGAAGGTGAAGGTGAAGGCGAGGGCGAAGGCGAAGGAGAAGGCGAAGGTGACCTCGTCGGCGTTGGCACCGGCGTCGACGGCACGCTCGACGTCACCGGCACCACGTTCACCGACAACGTCCGCGCGGGGCTGACCTCTTCGGTGGCGGGCGGCGCGGTCACGCTGGCGGTGTCGACCGCGGGCGGCTTCGCCGTCGGCGACGAGATCGTGATCATCCAGATGACCGGCGGCGGCGCGGGCACGCATGAGACCCACGTGCTGAGCGCCGTCGACAGCGTGGCGAGGGTGCTGACGCTCGACGCCCCGCTCGCCAATCCCTACGCCGCCAACGCGACGAACACCGCGCAGGTGCTGCGCATCCCGCAATACACGGCGCTTACCGTCGAGAGCGGCGGCGTCCTCACCGTCCACCCCTTCGACGGCAACACCGGCGGCGTGATGTTCGTGCGCGCGAGCGGCACGCTCCGCGTGCTCGCCGGCGGCCGCGTCGACGTCTCGGGCACGGGCTTCACCGCCGGCGGCGGCGGGCCGGCGCGCGCCGGCGGCCCCGGCGGCAGCGGCGGCGCCGCCGGCGGCGACGACCCGGGCAGTTGCGTGGTCGAGCCGCACATCGGCTTCCCCGGCGGCGCCGGCAATGTCGTCGACGCGAGCGGCGCGGCCGGCGCCGGCGGCGGCTCGGTGAACATGTGCCGCGGCGGCACCGGCGGCCGCGGCGGGATCCGTCCGAACAACGGCGCCGCGGGCGCGCCCGGCCAGCCCGGCACCGGCACCGGCAGCAGCGCGGGCGCGGCGGGCGGCGGAGGCGGCGGCCTCGCCGGCGCCACCGCCCTGCTACCGCGGCTCGGCGGCGGCGGCGGCGGCGGCAACGGCGGCAGCGGCGGCGCGGGCGCGGGCGGCGGCGGAGGCGGAGGGGGCTCCGCGGGGCCGAGCACGAGCTCCGTCAGCGCCGCCTTGAAGGGCGGCAACGGCGGCAACGGCGGCACCGGCGGCGCTGGCGGAGGCGGCGGCAACGGCGGCGGCATCGCCATCATTCGTGCGCAGACGCTTTCCATCGCAGGAACCGTCTCGGCGGCCGGGAGGGCCGGCACCACCGGCACCACCGGCTCCACCGGCGGCACCGGCGGCGCCGGCGGCGCGGGCTCCAACGGCGGCAGCGGCTCCGCCGACGGTGGCAAGGGCGGCGGCGGCGCCGGCGGCGTCGGCGGCGGCGGCGGCGGCGGAGGCGGCGGCGGAGGCGCGGGGACCATCTTGCTCGCCGGCGTCGATGTCGACGTCGGCACGGGCCTCGTGGTCGCCCCGGTGAGCAGCGGAGGCAACCGCGGCACCGGCGGCAGCGCGGGCAACGGGGGCAGCGGCGGCAACACGGGAGCGCCGGGAGCGCCGGGCACCGCGGGCGCGGTCGGGAGCACGGGCGGCAGCGGCTTCATCCACATCGACTTCGTCAACACCATCACCGGCACGACGTCACCGACCGCAGAGGTCAAGCAGCTTCAGTAGGCTGCGCGAGCGACTCGCAGCGGCGCTCCCATCGGCGTCGCGCTGTGCGTCGGGCTCATCGTCGTGCACGAGCTCGGGCACGCGGCGCTCGTGCGGCGCTCCGGCGGACGCGTCAAATCCGTCGGGCCACCCGATGAGCTGGGAGCAGCGGCAGGTGTTCGGCGTGCTCGTCGGCATCAACCTCGGCGCCATCGCTTTGAACGCGCTCCCCCTCGCGCCGCTCGACGGCGCCACAGCGTGGCAGCTCGCGGGGTACGGCTTGCGCCGCCTCCGCGCGCGCGCGGATCGAGCCTGGGACCGCCGGCGGGCGCGCCGTGAAGAGAAGAAGCGCGCGAACGCGGCGATGGCGGAGATCCGGCGGCTCCGCGCAGGGCGCGACGACGTCGACGTGAGCTGACGAGCTTCTGTGAATACGCCCGACGAGCCCGTCGTCCATGGGCGTTCGCAGATCCGCGAGGGAGCGCGCCGCTCCCCCGGTCGGCCCGGCGGCGGAGGTCCCATGCGTACGTCTCTGCAACCGTTCGCAGTCGAAGCGCGGCCGCTGCCTGCGGTCGCCGCACCCGCGCGACCGCGCCCCGCGCTCCGGGTCCGCCGCTAGGCTTCCTCGCCTCGTCGTCCCGAAGGCTCGCGCTTCATCGCCTCTCATCTTTCGACGGCGGCGCACGACGCGTCCGCCGAGGACGACCATCATGAGCCACAACCGCCCCCGACGCGGAGCGTTCGCTCCGCCGGTGCACGCCGACGCGTGCGTCGACCCCGACCAACACGCTCCTCATGCGAGGAAGACCGAGCAGCTCCGCGTCGCCGTTCGCCGCGTGCTCTCGGCCGCGCTCGACTGCGACGTACGCGACCCGCTCGTCGCAAAGCTGCGGGTCCACGACGTCGTCGTCACCCCGGGAGGAGCCCTCGTCGCGCTCTTCGCCACCGAAGACGCCGCGTCCATCGACGCGGCGCAGGCGCGGCTGCGCGAGGCCGCCCCCGTGTTCCGCGCGGCGCTCGCGCGCGGGCTCACGCGCAAGAAGATCCCGCAGGTCGCGCTGTACGTCGTGCCGCAACCGCGCATGGAGGAGGTGGACGATGCGTGAAGCGGCCCCCGTCGCCGTCTGGTCGGCGGAGCCGCTGCCGGCCGACGTGCGGATGGCCCTCGCGCACGTCGCCGCCAGCGACGACGTCGTTCGCGTCGCCGTCATGCCCGACGTCCACCTCGCCGCCGACGTCTGCGTCGGCGCCGTCGTCGCCACGACGCACCTGCTGTACCCGAGCGCCGTGGGCGGCGACATCGGCTGCGGGATGGCCGCGGTGAGGCTCGACGTCGCGCGCGCCAGCGTCGACCGCGCCGGCGTCGCCGGAAGGATCCTCGCCGGCCTCGCGCGCGCGGTGCCGATCATGGCGCACAAGGCCCCGCGGCCGTTGCCGGAGGCGCTGCTCGCGCGTCTGTCGGCCACGTCGCTCGAGTCGCTCGCGCGGCGGCAGGCGGGTCGCCAGCTCGGGACGCTCGGACGCGGGAACCACTTCCTCGAGATCCAGGTCGACGACGACGACGGGCTCTGGCTCACGGTGCACAGCGGATCGCGCGCCATGGGCCAGGCCGTTCGCGATCATCATGTCGCGCGCGGCGAGCGCAGCCGCTCCGGCCTCCGCTTCATCGACGCCGAGACGGACGCGGGCCGCGCCTATCTCGCGGACCTGGCGTGGGCGCTCTCGTTCGCCGCCGCCAACCGCCGCGCCATCCTGGACGCGGCTGCGTCCGTGCTCGCCGACGTCGCGGGCGCGGCGCGCGTCGACGAGTCCTTGTTGTCGTGCGCGCACAACCACGTCGAGCGCGTCGCCGGCCTGTGGGTGCACCGCAAGGGCGCCATCGCGGCCAACGAGGGGCAGCGTGGGATCATCCCGGGCTCCATGGGCGGCGCGACCTTCCACGTCGCGGGGCGCGGCAACGCCGGCGCGCTGTGGTCGTCGTCGCACGGCGCCGGACGAGCCATGTCGCGGAGCGAAGCGCGACGGCGCATTCGTCCCGCTGCGCTCGAGCGCGACCTGCGCGGCGTGTGGATCGACCGCAGGAAGCTCGATCGGCTCGTCGACGAGGCGCCCGCCGCGTACAAGGACATCGGCAAAGTGATGCGCGCGCAGCGCGAGCTCACGCGCATCGTGCGCCGCTTGCGCCCGCTCGTATCGCTCAAGGGGGTGTGACCTCGTGCGCGCGGCCGCGCTGTCGTGGAGATCGCGCTGAGCCTCCCGCAACGGGCCCGTCGATCGGCGACGGCGTGCTAGATTGCCGGCGATGGCGCACCCGCCGGATCTCGCGGAGTTTCGCGACCTGCTCGCCCGCGCAGGCTTCGACGAGAAGAACCTCGTCGTAGAGCCCAACGGCACCGTGTTCGCCGCCGTCCCCGAGCCCTCGGATCCCGCGCTCGACGAGCTGCGCATCTTCGTCGGCGATCAGGTGCCCGAGCTCAAGCTGCACCACTCCATCGGCCGCGGCGGCATGGGGCAGATCCGCCTGGCGCAGCAGTTGGCGTTGCAGCGCGAGGTCGCCGTGAAGTGTGCGGTGCCCGGCAGCACCGACCGGCACGTGGCCGCGGCGTCGCTCTTGCGCGAGGCGCGCATCACCGGCGCGCTCGAGCACCCGAACATCGTGCCCGTTCACGCCCTCGGCAAGACCGCCGACGGCAGCGTGCTGATGGTGATGAAGCGCATCGAGGGCACGTCGTGGGCCAGGCTCCTCCAGGGGCGCGCCTCGCCCGCCGACGAGCTCGAGCGGCACATCGAGATCTTGATGGACGTGTGCCGCGCCGTTCACTTCGCCCATACGCGCGGCGTGCTCCATCGCGACCTCAAGCCGATGAACGTGATGGTCGGGCCGTTCGGCGAGGTCTACGCCCTCGATTGGGGCCTCGCCGTTCCGCTCGGCGAGCCCAACACCGGCGACCGCCCGTCGGCCGTCGACACCAGCGGCGTCGTCGGCACGCCCGCGTACATGGCGCCCGAGATGACGGTGCCCGGCAGCACCCTCGACGCGCGCACGGACACCTACCTGCTCGGCGGCGCACTCTACGAGGTCGTCACCGGGACGCCGCCGCACCAGGCGCAGACGATGTCCGAGCGGATGCACCAGGCGTACCTCTCCGCGCCCAAGTCGTTCGCCGACGACGTGCCCGAGGAGCTCGCCGCCATCTGCAACAAGGCGCTCGCCCACGATCCCGTCGATCGCTACGCGTCGGCGGACGAGCTGCGCCTCGCCCTCGCCGCGTTCCTCAGCCACGCCAGCGCGCGCGCCCTCTGTGCCGAAGCCGGCGAACAGCTCGCCGAGCTCGAGAAGCTCGTCGACGATAAGCGCTACGACGACGTCGTCGCCGCGCGCGCGTTCAGCGCCGGACGCTTCGGCTTTCTGCACGCGCTGCGCACCTGGACCGAGTCACGCGAGGCGCGTGACGGGCTGCGCGCCCTTCACGTCGCCATGGCCAGGCACGAGGTGGCCCGCGGCCACGCCGACGCCGCCGCGGTGCTCCTCGAGGAGATCGACGCACCGCCGGCCGACCTCGCGGAGGGCGTCGCCGCGTTGCGCGCAGCCGTGGCGCGCGACGCCGACGAGAAGCAGCAGCTCCGGCGCATCGTCGACGAGCTCGATCCCCAGCGCGGCCAACGACGACGCGGCGTGCTGCTCGGCGCGCTGGCACTCGGGTGGGCCCTCTCCGCCGTCGGGCTCGGCATGGCGCGGCGCGCGGGCATCATCGCCATCAGCTACCTCGACATCATCCTCGCCCACCTCGCCCTCGTCGCTGCCTTCAGCGTCGCGTTCGCGGCCCTGCGCAAGCGCGTCGAGCTCACCAAGGTCGGCCGTCACCTCGTCGTCACCGCCGTCACCATCCCCGTCATCACCGTCTTCATGTGGATCGGCATGTGGGTCACCCATAGCCCCATCGCCCTCGGGCTCGCGTACGCGCACCTCATCATCGGTTGGGGCACGCTGCTCGCCGCCACCTACATCGACAAGCGCGCCATCCCCACGGCGCTCATCGCGTTTTCGGGGTTCCCGCTGATCCTCGTGTTCCGCGAGTACGCCTTCGAGATAAACGGCGTCGTCGTCGCCGCCACCGGCGCGCACCTCGCCTGGATCTGGCGACGCTGAGCACGCGCCACAGGGACGACGTCACAGGCCGGGCGAGCTCACGCGATCGGCGAGCTCGCGGCGCTTGCGGTCGATGGCAGCGAGGAGGTCGCGGTACGACCTGGTGAACGAGGCTACGCCCTCGTCGCGCAGCTCGCCGGTGGCGCGGTCGAGGTCGATGCCATCGGCGGCGAGGGCGTCGAGGGCGACGGCGGCGCCCTCGGGGTCGCGCTCGAGCGTCGGCTCCACCCGACCGTGGTCGAGGAAGGCGTCGATGGTCGCGGGCGGCATGGTGTCCACGGTCTCCGGGCCGATGAGCTCCTCGACGTACTTCACGTCCCGATACGTGGGGTCCTTCGTCGACGTCGACGCCCACAGGCAACGCTGCGGCCGCGCCCCCGCGCTCCGCAGGTCCTCGAACTCGGGTCCATGGAAGATCTCGCGAAACGAGTGGTACGCCACCTTGGCGTTGGCCACGGCGATGCGCCCCCGCAGCGCGGTCGCGGCAGCGCTGCGCCTCTCGTCGAGCAGCGGGTCCACCTTGGTGTCCACGCGGCTCACGAAGAAGCTCGCCACCGACGCCACCCGGCTCACGTCGAGCCCGCGCGCCACCCGGCTCTTGAGCGCGGCGACGTACGCGGCGGCGACGTCGCGATAGACGTCCACGCTGAACAGCAGCGTGACGTTGACGTTGATGCCGTCGGCGAGCGCGGTCTCGATGGCGGGCAGCCCCGCCGGCGTCGCCGGGATCTTCACCAAGACGTTCGGCCGCGCGAGCCGGTGAAAGAGGTAGCGCACGCGCGCGAGCGTGGCCGCGGTGTGGCCGGCGAGGTCGGGCTCCACCTCGATGGAGACGAAGCCGTCGGCGCCGTCGGAGCTGTCGTAGACCGGACGCAGGATGTCGGCGGCGGCGCCGATGTCGCGAAGCACGAAGCTCTCGTAGACGGCCTCGTTGCGCTCACCGCGGTCAACCGCGGCGAGGATGACGTCGTCGTAGTGCCCGGCGGCGACGGCCTTCTCGAAGATCGTCGGGTTGCTCGTGAGCCCACGGACACCGGCGCTGACCAGGGAGCCGAGGCGACCGGACTCGATCAGCGGGCGATCGATGAAGTCGATCCAGGGGCTCTGGTCGTGGTCGGCGTGAAGGCGCGAGAGGTTGTTCATGACGCGAGCTCCCCGCGCACCAGCGCGCGCGCGGCGTCGGCGATGGCCGCGGCGTCGATGCCCGCGAGCTTCAGTTGTTCCTCGGGCGTCGCCGAGCCGGGCATGCGGCGCACCGCCAGCTTCTTCACCCGCGGCGGCTCGCTCATCGACGCCACCGCCTCGAGGACGGCGTCCCCGAGGCCGCCTTCGGGGTAGTGATCCTCGACGGTGATGATGCGACCGGTGTCGAGCGCCGCCTCGCGCAGCCCTGCCTCGTCGACGGGCTTGATGGAATACAGATCGATGACGCGCGCCGAGATGCCGTCGGCGGCGAGCGCGTCCGCGGCGGCCAAGGCCTCGTGCACGGTGACGCCGGCGCCCACCAGCGTCACCACGTCGTCGACGGAGCGTCGCAACACGCGGAGCTTGCCCACCGCGAACGCTTCGGTGGGCTCGTAGATCACCGGCGTCTTCCCACGCGTGGTGCGCAGGTAGATGACGCCGGCACGATCGGCGACCTCGGCGAGCAGCGCCGCCGTCTGGTTCGCGTCGCACGGGTACAGCACCGTGCTCCCGAACGTGGCGCGCATCATGGCGATGTCCTCGAGCCCCATCTGCGACGGCCCGTCGGCGCCGATGCTCACGCCCACGTGCGAGCCGCACAGAATGATGTCGGCGTCGCTGACGGCGGCCATGCGGATGAAGTCGTGCGCGCGAGACATGAAGGCCGCAAACGTCGACGCCACGGGACGCCAGCCGAGCACCTGGATGCCCACCGCAGCCGCGACGAGCTGCTGTTCGGCGATGTACATCTCCAGGAAGCGCTCGGGGAAGTCGCGGGCGAAGCGGTCGACGCAGGTGGAGTTGCCGACCTCACCGTCGAGGACGACGATGTCGGCGCGCGCGTGACCGAGCGCCACCACCGTCTCGCCGAACGCCACGCGCGTAGCCTCGGACTCCCCCGGCTCCCACGCCGGGAGCATGACGGTGTGCGGCGGACGCCGCGGCGTGATGCGCGCGGACTCCGGCTTGTGCACGTGCACGTGGAGGTGGCGCTCGCCGCCGAGCTCGGCGATGGCGGCTTCGGGGTTCGGCAGCGGCTTTCCGTGAAAGCCGTTCTTGTCGGCGACGGCGCGCACGCCGTGGCCCTTCTCCGTCCGCGCGAAGATCGCGGTGGGGCGCCCGCCGATGTCGCGCGCTTCGGCATAGGCGCGGTCGACGGCGTCGACGTCGTGCCCGTCGACGGCGACGGCGTGCCAGCCGAAGGCGAGCGCGCGGTCGACGTAGTTGTCGAGGTCCCAGCCGTGCATGGTCGGCCCGGTCTGGCCGAGGCGGTTCACGTCGACGATGGCGGTGAGGTTGTCGAGGTGCTCGTACGCCGCGTGCTCGAACGCCTCCCACACCGAGCCCTCGGTCATCTCGGAGTCGCCGCACAACACCCAGACGTGAAACGGGATGTCGTCGAGCCGCGCGCCCGCCAGGGCCATGCCCACGCCGAGCGGCAGTCCCTGTCCGAGCGAGCCGGTGGCGACGTCGACGTAGGGCACGACGGGGGTCGGGTGCCCTTCGAGGCGGCTGCCGAGCTTCCTGTGCTTCAAGAGCTCGGCGTCGGTGACCGCGCCGGCGGCCTTGTACATCGCGTACAGGAGCGCGGACGCGTGGCCCTTGCTGAACACGAGGCGATCGTTTCGGCGGTCGTGTGGGTTTTCGAAGTCGTAGTGCAGGTATTTCTCGAGGAGCACCGCCATGAGCTCGGCCGGCGACATCGCCGACGTCGGGTGACCGGATCCCGCGGCGGCGGTCTCGCGGATGGCGTCGACGCGGAGCTGCTGAGCCAGCTCCCGCCACAACGCCCGCTGTTCGTCTTGTGCGGAGGGCGCCTTCGCGGCACCGGTGGTCTCGACGGTCACAACGCTTCCTCCTCGGGCTCCGCGGCGCGGTCGCGCAAAGGCGGCCCGTCGCGCAAAAAGAAGAGGCAGCGCTTCGGCTTTCGTCGACGCCGTTTTGTTCGCGGCATCTCCTGCCTGATCGCTGCCTGTCGCGGGGGCTGCATTCCAGGTGCCACGGCGGCGCAGCGCGACCGAACGCCGCGCGGCCGCCCGCCCCGACGCCGGCGCCGGGCGAACAGGCGCCCCCGTGGTGGGCCAACGGTCCCGGCCCCGTGCGCGGCGTCACGCCCCGGCGGCGGTTCCGTTCACCGGTCGTCCTCTTTGCTAGCTTGCCGCATGGCGCGCTCTCCCCCGCGGCGCCGGCGAGGCTCGCGATTCCTCGCCGTCGTCGTCACGCTGCTCTCGCTGTTGATCTTCTACGCGGGCTCGCGCCTGATCCCGGGCGGCTGGCCGCTCGGGGCGCAGGCCGGCGCGTGGGGGCTGCTGGCGGCGGTGCTCTTCGTCCCCCTCGCCGTGCTCGCCGCCGGCGACGGCGAGCACTTCAGCATCGCGCTCGCGCCCGTGGGTCTGTTCGTCCTCGTGCTGAGCTTCACGGTCCTGCGCGATCTCGGCTGGCTGGTCGCGTGGCTCGCGCACCTGTTGCCCGCCGACGAGGTCGCGCGGCGCTCCGCGTTCGATCTCTCGAGCGGCGCCGCCGTCGCGCTCGGCGCGCTCACGTTCACCTGGGGCACGCTGCGCGCGCGCGGCGGCCCCACCGTCGTCGACGTGAGCGTGCCCATCTCCGCCGAGCACGCGGAGCTGCACGGCTTCACCATCGCGCAGATCTCCGACGTGCACATCGGCCGCACCCTGCGACGCCCCTTCCTCGAGAGCGTGGTGGCCGCCGTCAACGGCATCGGCGCCGACATCGTCGCCATCACCGGCGACCTCGTGGACGGCGGCGTCGAGGAGCTGCGTGAGCACACGGAGCCCCTGGGAGACCTGCGCGCGAAGCACGGCGTGTGGTTCGTCACCGGAAACCACGACTACTACTCGGGCGCCCTGCCCTGGATCGACGAGCTGCGCCGCCTCGGCCTGCGCGTGCTCATCAACGCCCACGACGTCATCGAGCACGAGGGCATGAAGGTCGTCGTCGGCGGCGTCACCGATCACTCCGCGGGGCGCATGGTGCACGGCCACGAGAGCGATCCGCACAAGGCCGCCGCCGGCGCCCCCGACGCCTTCAAGCTCCTGCTCGCGCACCAGCCCGCGTCGGCGGTGGAGGCGGAGAAGGCCGGCTTCCACCTGCAGCTCTCCGGGCACACGCACGGTGGGCAGTTCTTCCCGGGCACGCTGCTCGCGCACCTGATCTTTCCGTTCGTCGACGGGCTGCACCGCCTCGGCGCGATGTGGATCTACACGAGCCGCGGCACCGGCTGGGTGGGACCGCCGCTGCGCACCACGCGCGTGGCCGGCGAGGTCACGCGCATCACGCTGGTGGCCGAGGCCGTCACTCGACGCTGATGTCCAGGCCGCGCGCAGCGAGCGCGGCTTGCACCTTCTCGCGGTGACGCTTCTCCCAGTCGTCGAGGCTGAGCGCGGCGCCGGCGGCCTTTTTGTCGGTGGCCTTGGCGAGCACGTCGTCGGCGCGCGCGCGGGGGACGACCACGACGCCCTCTTCGTCGGCGACGACGACGTCGCCCGCGTCGACGATCACCCCGCCGACGCGCACCTGCCCCGCCAGCGAGCCGGCGCCGACCTTCTTGCCCGGCATCGGGGAGACGCCGCGCGCGAACACGGGGAAGCCGTTCGCGCGCGACTCGGCGACGTCGCGGATGACGCCGTCGACCACGAGCCCTGCCACGCCACGCCGCTTGGCGATGGCGCAGACGTTGCCGCCGGCGACGGCGGTGTCGTCGTCGCCGGCCTCGACGACGAGGACGTCGCCGGGCTTGGCCAGGTAGATGGCCGCGTGGAGCATGAGGTTGTCGTTCTTGGCGGTGCGCACGGTGTACGCGGGGCCCGCGATGCGCGGCATGTCCTGCCACAAGGGCCGGATCTCGCGTCGCATCACGCAGGTGACGTCGAGGACGTCGGCGAGGTCACACGGCGAGAGCGCGGCGAACGGGCTCGCCATCAATCATCCAGCGCGCGCGCGCGCCCCTTCGCCACGGGCTTTCGCCCCCCGGCGATCTCGTCGATGACCGCGGCGATGTCGTCGGCGTTGTGCTGCATCGTGGCGTCCGGGTCGACGCCCGTGACGGGGTGATCCGGCTGGGTCGGCGCGTCGTGCGCGGCGACGGCCGGCAGCGCCCCCGGCGGCGGGGGCGGCGGCGGCGGCGCGACGGCCGCGGGCGGCGGCGCGACCGCGCCGGGCGGCGGCGGCGGCGCTGCAGCCGGGGCCGCGCGCGCAGGCGCGGGCGGCGATGCGCTGGCGCCAAGCGGCCCGTCGTCGGCGAGCGCGGCCGCGCTCCCCGGCACGTTCACCCGCACGCGCGGGATGGGCGCGTGCGGCGCGGCCGCGCCCATGAGGACGGCCGGCTCGTCGACGAGGGCGGCGTCGGCGTACACGATGAGCGCCGCAGACAGCGCCACGCCGAGGGCGACGGGCTTGCCGTCGGCGACGTCGGCGGCGCCGGCGACGGAGAGGGGGAAGCCGCGGTGCAGCGGGCCGCGCTCGAGGTCGTCGATCTCCTCGGCCGTGAGCGGCCGCGCCGGCCCGGCGGCGGCGGGCCCGGGCGCGGCCTTGCGCGCGCCCCCGATGAGCGCGGCGTGCTCCTCGGTGAACTGCACCTTGCACACGCCGCACGCCTTCACGCCGCCACTGAGGGCGGCGCCGCACTCGGGGCACATGCCGGCCTGAAGCATCTTGAGGTCGGCGGGCGCGTGGGGCTTGAAGATCGCCATGGCCGACCATTGTACGTCGAGAGCGGCCCCGACAACCCGGCCGCCCGCACGGAGTGTCTCCCATCGGCACTCGCGTGACGGCGCGGCGCGCAAACATGCCCGCCGACGGGCTACGGGAAGGAGAGGCCTTCGCGGGCGACGAGCGTGCGCAACCCGGTGGCCTTCTGCGCGGCCCACAGCGCGGCGTCTTTGGCGATGCGGTCGAGCGCCTCGTCGTCGCGCTCGGGCTCGTGGTGGTGAAGCGCGACGGTGGACACGCCTGCGTCGCGGGCGAGCTCGAGCACCTCGCCGACGAGCGAGTGCCCCCACCCGCGTTTCTGCGGCATGTCCGACGGCAGGTACTGCGCGTCGTGGATCATGAGGCCGCTCCCTTCGGCGAAGCGCGCGAGCTCCGCGGGCGTGGTGGTGACCGGCCCGGGCGGGTTCAGCTCGTTGTCGGTGAGGTAGCAAACGGACGTCCCGTCGTCGTCGTCGATGCGGAAGCCGTTGGCGCCGCCGGGGTGGTTGAGCGCGATGTGCGTGATGCGCGCGGAGCCCACGCGCAGCACGCCCTGCGGCACCTCGGCGACCTCGAGCTTCGACGGGAGGTCCTGGAAGCGCACGGGGAAGTGCACGCCGTCGAAGAGCACCGGGTGGCTCGCGGCCATCTGGCCGTCGAGGGTGTAGGGGTGCAAGAGGATCTTCGCGTCCTTGCGATACGCAGGCGCGAAGAACGGCATGCCGTGCACGTGGTCCCAGTGACGATGGGTGATGAGCAGGTGGATGGTGTTGGTGAAGCCCTCCGCCTCGAGCTTCTTGCCGAGCTCGCGGATGCCTGTGCCGGCGTCGAGGACGATGAGCTCCCCGTCGGCCGTGCGCACCTCGACGCAGACGGTGTTGCCGCCGTAGCGCGCCGTGGACGGCCCCGGCGTCGGGATGGAGCCGCGCACCCCGTGGAACGTGATCCGCATCGGGTGGAGATACCACGGCCGGGCGCTGCCTCGCGTCGTCAAGCGGAGGATGTCACCTGCTCAAGCGTCACTTGACCTGCGTTGCCCGTCGCCTTTTTGTTCTCGAACAGCGACTTGAGACGCAGCAGATCGTCGTCGAGAAAGCGCTTGGGGCGCCGGTTGAGCAAGCCGCCGAGGGCGAGCCCCATCACGCCGAGCCGCGGGTGCTGCAGCAGCTCCACGTCCACGCGCGTCCCGTCTCGCTCGGCCGCGAAGTGCACGCTGCCCGCGCTGTTCAAGAGGCCCTCTCCCACCGAGCGCCACGCGATGGCCGCGGACGGCGAAAAGCGCGTGATCTCGAGCGTCGACGTCACCGGGCCCGCGGGCCCGTCGACCTTCCAACGGTAGTGATCGTCGTCGATCTTCTCGACCTCCAGCACGTGCTTCATGAACAGCGGGAAGCGCTCCGGCTTCCTGAACAAAGCGAACACGTCGTCGAGGCCGGCGTGGATGAAGATGCTCTTGTGGACCACGAACGGCCCCTGCCACGTCGACAGCGGTCGGTTGGTGACGGCGCGAGCGAGCAGGAGGCCCCCGGCGCCGCCCGCGACGACGCCGGCCGGCCGGCGCGCCGAGAGCGCTCTCGCGAGGAGACCGCCGCCGACGGCCCCCGCGAGCACGCGAGACGCGGGGGACCACCTCTCCTGCAGGAGCTCCGGCGTGCGCATGCGCGGGGCGCCGCCCTGAAGCGCGGAGACCCCGTCGGGGCCGTTGTGCTCGGTGAGCTCATCGACGACGTCCTCGGCGTCGCGCACCCGGCGCATCTCCTTGACGACGCGCGCGTGCTCGACGGCGAGGATGTCGCCGCGCAGCGTGAGTACGCCGTGGTGCGCTTCGATGTGCACTGCGTGCGGGTGCGAGCAGACGTGGCCGAGCCCGGCGCGCGCACGTTCCACCAGCAGATCGTCGCCCGCCGGCGACGGACGGTGGGGCCGCGTGCGTGCGACCACGCCTTGCGCGCGTTGCCGCAGGTCGCGCTCGGCCTTGTCGAGCTCGTGCGCCGCGGTGTGCGTCAGGTGCCGCACCTTGTCGGCGGCGAGGGCGCGGCGCCGGCGCGCGCCCGGGCCCTTCAAGAAGAGGGCGGCGGCGATGACGGCCCCGGCGGTGGCCGCCGCGCTGCCGAGCGTCGACGACGTGCGCGCCCGCCGCCTGCGAAGAAGGATGCGTGATGCCATGGGAGCCTCCAGGCTCCACGGCGTGCACCTCGCGTGCCTCGCGCTCAGCGCGCGAGCGGCGGCACCGCCACGGGGCTCTCGTCGGCCGCGGCGGCGGCGAGCTGCGCGTGGGTCTCGTCGTACAGGCGTTGCTTGAGGTCCCAACGGCGGGCCTGGCCGATGCGATTCATTCCGCGCGCGACGACGCCGCCGGCCGCGGGCAGCGCGACGAACAAGGAGACCACGCGCGTGATGATGCTCGGCAGCGCGAGCAGCAGGAGCGCGCCGAGCACCGCCGGGATCCCCACGGCGACGAGCACGATGCCTTGTTTGCGCGCGGCCGCGGCGGCGCCGGCCTCCGGAGGCTCGATGGCGCCACGCTTGCCGGTGCGAAAGTCGTAGCCGCAGAACGTGCAGCGATCCGCGGAGACCGGCAGGCTGTCATTGCAGATCGGACACTGCACGGCGGCATCTTACGTCGGCTCCCAGGCGGCGACGAATCAGATGCACGTCGGGAGCGCGCGCTTGGATGCACATCAGATGCACTGCGGCGGCGGCTGCAGGACCGCCGCGGCGCGGGCCCACACGCGCACCTGACCGAAGCCCGCCTCGTGCACCACCGGACCGGCGAGCGCGGCGGCGCTCCTGCCGTCGCAACCGGTCCTCGACGACGGCTCCGTCGACGACGCGCTCGTGCAGCAGCGCGACGCGCGCGGGGTGCCGGCGCAAAATGAAAACAAGCTCGCGCCGTCGGCGTCGACGCTGATCTCGGTGTCGCTCACCGTCGCCGCGTTCACCACCGGCGCGGCGGGCGCCCGCAGGTCGACGCGCGCGACGCTGCCACGCGCGTCGACGATCAACGTCGAGCCCCCGGCGGCGAGCGGGAGGCTGCCGCCGGCGAATTCCCGGAACTGCGCCATGTCCATGGTCGCGAACTCCGTCGTCGCACAGTCGACGGGAGCGCCGTCCGCCAAAGCGCGCGCGACGGAGACGGAGGCGATGTCGGCGAGCGCCGCCACGTCGCTGCAGTCGGCGGGGGCGTCGCCGGCGACGACGCAAACGCCGTCGCCGAGGGGCTCGCGCGCGCACCGGGCCGGCGAGCGCAGGAGCGGCGTCACGGAGACGGTGTCGGGGTCGACGACGACGTCGAAGGACAAGGGCGCCGGCCCCGCACAGCCGACCGTGAGGACGGCGAGCACGGCGGGAGAGGCGACGAGCGCACGCACCTCCCTTCGTGCGCGAGCGGGCGCGATTCGTTCGCTGCGATATGCTCGAAGCATGCTCCGCCTCCCCTCGGTTCTGCTGGCGCTCGCCGCCGCCTGCGCGCCGCCGGCCGGCCCCGCCGAGCCCGTCGGCGCCACGGCTTCGACCGGCGGCGACGACGACGCACGAGCGGCACGTGAGCCGGTCTTCAGCGCGTGCCGGCCGCCACCGCCCGCGCCCATCGACGATCTCGTCGAGCTCGCGGACGTCTGCGACGGCCCCGTCTGCGAAGGCGATCTCACCCGCGTGCGCGATTGCCGGATCATTCGTGGCGACATCATCCTCTCGAGCCCGCGGTTGGCGCACGCGTCCTTCCCGAACCTCCGCGAGCTCCACGGCAAGCTCATCGTCCACGCGCCGCGCCTCACGTCCCTCGACCTCCCGCGCCTCACCCTCGTCACCGAGAGCGTCGGCCTGGCGTCCGCGGAGCTGTCGGATCTGGACGGCCTGTCCGCGCTCGAGGAGGTCTACGGCGACGTCGGCATCTCCGACACGCGGCACATCGCGAGCCTCGCCGGCCTCGCGTCGCTGCGACGCGCCGGCGGGATCGAGCTGTTCGGCAACCGGGCGCTCGAGGACCTCCGTGGCCTCGAGCGCATCACGGAGCTGCGCGGCTCCCGGAGCCCCGGGCTCCACGTCGAAGACAACCCCGCGCTCGTGAGCCTCCACGGCATCGAGCGCCTCGTGCGCACGCAGGCCATCGTGCTCGCCGACGACCCCGCGCTCGCAGACATCAGCGCGCTGTCGTCGGTGGTGGACACCGGGGACGTCCTCTCCGTCACCGGCTGCCCCAAGCTCACGAGCCTCGCGCCGCTCGCGTCGATCCGGTCCGAGGCGGAAGCGCCGGCGGGCCTCCTGGAGATCCGCGACGACGACGGCCTCGTCACCCTCGACGGGCTCAACGGCTTCGTCGGGCTGTCTTCCGGCCTCGACATCTCCGGCAACGACGGGCTCACCAGCATCGCGGCGCTGTCGTCGCTGCGAGTCGTCGGGGGCATCGTCGGGCTGCGCGACAACCCCGCGTTGAGCGGGTGCCAGGTGCAGGAGCTCGTCGCCCGGCTGCGCGCAAGCGGCTTCGACGGCGTCCTCGAGGAGGGCGGCAACCTCGACGGCGGCCCGTGCCCGTGAGGCTCAGGTCCACGCGCGCTTGGCCACCCGCTGGACAATCGCCCGCGGGACCCCCACGAGCCGCGCGGCGCGCGACTTGTTGTCCCCCGCGCGCTTGAGCGCGTGAGCGATGACGGCGCTGCGAATGCCCCGCTCGAGCTCGAGGAGCGGCACCTTGCCGACGAAGGGCGCCACCGCCGCGGAGATCGGCGGCGGCTGTTCGTCGAGCCCTGCGGCGACGGCGTGCAGCAAGCACGCGGCGGTGCAGGGCAATGGCACGAGCTGCCGCGCCCCCGCGCGGCCGAACGCGAACGCCTCCGCGGCGTGCACGGCGCGGCGATGCACGGCGATGACGGCGGGCGCCGGGACGGCGAGCTGGGCGGCGCGCGCGACGTCGAGCGCGTGCTCGCAGGCGTCGATGGCGACGACCATGAGCATGCACGGCGCCTTGTCGACCAGGACGTCGATGACCTCCCGCAGCGTGGCCGCCGCGAGGGTGGAGAAGCGCATGCCGAGCGTGGACAGGAGGAAGCCGCGGACCTCCTCGTCCGCGGAGACCACGAGCGCCGCCCCCCACGGCGAGCGCTCTGCCAACCGTGAAGGCGGAGAGCCGTCCATGTGAGGACATCATCGAAGGCGGCCGGCCGGGGGGAAACGCAAGTTTTCTTGCACGCGGCTCACGCCGCGCCGAGATCGATGGTGACGCACGCGCCGCCGCCGTCGACGTTGCCGCGGGTGAGCGTGCCGCCGCACGCGTGGACCAGGCGGTCCGCGGTGAACAGCCCGAGCCCGGTCCCCGTCTTCTTCGTCGTGCGGAAGCTCTCCAACGCCGACGCCAACAGCTCCTCGGAGAAGCCCGGCCCGTCGTCGCGCACGGCCACCTGCACGGCGCCGCCGGCCGACAGCGCCGCGCTCACGAAGACGCGGGTCGCGGCGCGGCGGCCGTCGCCCTCGCACGCGTTCACGAGGAGGTTTTCGAAGATGCGCAGGAGGGTCGTGCGGCCGCCGACCACGCGCACGCACAGCAGATCGTCGACGGCGTCGAGCTCGATCGCGACCCGGGCGTGCGCGCGGGACACCGACGCCACCGCCTCCGCGAGAGCAGCGCGCACGCGTACGCTCTCGGAGCGAAGCTGTCTCTCCGACGCACGGGCGCGCGCCTGGAGGAACAGGTCATTGAGCTTGGCGATGCTCGCGCGCAGCACGGAGAGGCGCTCCACCGTGAGCGCGTCGGCGTCGCGCGCGAGCGAGCGCTCGAGCGCCGCCAGCTCGAGGCTCGCGGCCGTGAGCGGGCTCTTGATGTCGTGCGCGATTCCGAGCAGGTCGCGAATCATTTCCTCGAGCTCCTGCCCGCGCTTGGCTTCCACGTCGAGGAGCTGCGCCGCCAGCGCCCTTTGCGTGCGAAACAACTCGGAGCGCCGCTGGTCCGCCTTCACCGCCGACGTCCCCGCGACGAGCCCGGCCGCCACCGACGCCGGCAGCGACAGCACCCACAAGGCGACGTGACCGGGGTCGTGGTTGACGACGAGGGAGACGGCGGCGGTGGCCGCGAACGAGAGCAGGAAGAACGGCCAGCGGAGGCTGATGCGCATGAGCTGGGCGTGAAAGAGCGTGGTCAGCAGATAGAAAGCGGCGAAGACGGCGGCGCCGGGCATGCGCGACAGCGCCACGAGGAGCGCCGGGAAGAGCTCGACGAGGACGTTGCCGGCGAGGGACAGCGCCACGTGGAGCTTCACGGCGCGGGCGCGGACGAGCGCGGCGTCGACGGCGGCGAACGCGGGCAGGGGGAGAAACGAGGCCAGCGCCCAGGGAAACGACACGCCGGTGGCGCGCGCGACGGGGGGAACGTAGGCGCACACCGCGAGCACGACGCCGACGAACGCGGACAGCACGATCCACGTGAACGGGCCCCGCGCGGACGTCTCGAAGGCGCCCTCGACGGAGAGGTGCCGTACCCAGGAGGCGGGCGTTTCCATCGTCGCCGGATTGTACGTGCGAATCAGCCGTCGATGGTGACGTAGTAGCCGGACAACTTGTTGATGGCGTTGGCGTCGGCCTGACCGCGCTCGAGCATCTCGTCGAGCTCGTTGATGAGCTCGGGGTTCCCGCGCTGGACCTCCGTGAATTCCACCTGCCCGCCCGCGAGCACGATGTGCATCGCCTTCACCACCGGCAGCAGGTGTTTGTTGAAGGCCATCTCGCCGAGCGGGCCCTCGAACGCGCCCAGCTCTCGTGCCTTCAACATGTATTGAAGCATCGAATAGGCGAGTGGGTAGGAAACGAGCTGCGGATCGTCTGCGTAGCCCACGAGATCTCCTGCTCGAACGGATGTGCCATTTGTCCGCCGGAGAGCCGGTCCGGTCAACGCAAGCGCGCTTGCGTGTCTGCCGGCGAAGCACGGTGGGGCGCGGCTGCGGACGCTCGTGCGCGCCCGCTACGATCGTTCGACGACATGAGCGCCGGCGCCGTCTACCGACACGTCCTCTCACGCGTGATGCGCCTCGGGCTCGGCGACAACGCCCGCCGCGACGTCACCGCCGCGCTCGAGGCGGCGCGCAAGGACTCGCTGCTCACGCTCCTGTACGAGGCGGCGCACGAGGCCGGCGTGCGCGACGACCTTCTTTTGTGCCGCGCCGGCGGCGCCTTCTGCGCGTTCGCCGCCGGCAACCTCGCCGACGACCTCGTCGACGGCGACTGCAGCTACCTCGACCCGGCGGTGCGGCTCGCGCCCACCGTGCAGTGGCTCCTGCAGAACCTCGCGTACGCGCTCCTCCTCGAGGGCGGCGTCGACGGCGAGCCCCTGCGGCGCACGGCGGAGCTGATGGCGCAGGCGGCCGGGCCGCAACAGGACGAGGTGCGGGAGACGCGCTGGACCGCGAGGCGCTACGTCGACGTCGGCGAGGGCATCCTCGGGCGCCAGTGGCAGGCGTACCTCGTGGCGCTGTGGGCGGGGACGCCGCTCGCCGGCGAGGCGGAGGCGTTCGGCATGGCGCTCGGCTTCGCCGGCCACGTCGCCCTCGACGTCCGCAGCCGCGACGCGCGCTTCTCCTCCATGGGGCCCGCCGAGCAGGAGCGGGTGCTCGAGCGCGCGCGGGCGAGCCTGTCCGTGCTCGAGCGCTCGGAGCGCCGCATCGCCGCGCTCACCGCGCAGGGCGTGCGGCCGGCGCTGCGGCGCGCGGCGGTGGCCGCGTATTACGACGACAAGACCACGCGCATCCTCGATCGCTACGGCCCGGGGCCGCGCGTCCACTACCACACTGGTGTTTTCGATTCGCCCGGCCTCGAGGCATTGCGGTTGCTCTCCCGCGACGCGCTGCGCGCACGCATGAAGGCGGCGCAGGAGGCGCTCCTGCACGACGCCCTCGAGGCGTGGGGTCTCACCGGGGAGCTTGTGGGCAAGCGCGTGCTCGACGCCGGCTGCGGCCTCGGCGGGACGTCGCTGCTGCTCGCCGCCGCCGGCGCGCGCGTCACGGCGCTCACCATCTGCGCGCCGCACGTCGCCGTGGTGAGCGACCTCGCCCTGCAGGCCGGCGTGTCGGAGCGCGTGGAGGCGCGCTGCGGCGCCGCGGAGGAGCTCGCCGACCGGCGCGCCTGGGACGCCGTATTCGCCGTGGAATCATCGTGTTATTTCGATCGCGAGAGGTTCTTCCACGCCATGCGGCGCGCGCTGAAGCCCGGGGGCAACATTCACATCGTCGACCTGTTCGCCGGACGTCCCGAGGTGAAGGCGGGCTTCGATCGCGTCTGGAAGACGGACGTCGGGACGCTCGCGGGCTACGACGCTGCCGCGCGCAAGGCGGGCTTCGCGCGCACGGCGACGACGGACGTGAGCGCGCGTTGCGCGGGCTTCTGGGACCTCACGCGCGCGGACAGCCTGCGGCAGCTCGCCGGCGCGCCGACGGCCGCGGAGCGTGAGCGCCTCGAAGCCTCGCTGCGCGCGCACGGCGACTTGCAGGCGCGCGCGCGCGACGGCGGCTTGCTTCACCTGCGTGTGTCCTACGAGCGCCTCGCCCGGGGACGGGCATGAGGATCGCCCGCGACCTGAAGACCGCGCTGATCGTCGAGGACGACGACGCCCTCGCGAGGGCCCTCGTCCACGCCGTCGCCGCGCGCGGCATCGCCGGTCACGTGGTGTCCACGCTCAAGGACGCCGAGCTGGTGCAGGGCGAAGGCTGGGACCTGGCGCTCGTCGACGTGAACCTCCCCGACGGCTCGGGGGTGACGCTGTGCCGTTCGTTGGCCGCGCAGCGCCCCTGCCCGGTGATCGTCGCCATCTCCGGCGCCGCCACGGGGCGCGACGGCTTCGCCCTCGCCCGCGCCGGCGTCGGCGAATTCGTCGAGAAGCCGTTCGACGACGACGACCTGTGGCGCGCCATCGAGAAGAACTCCGGCGTCCCGCTCGAGGTGACCGTGCCGAGCCTCGTCGGCGCCGTCCCCATGCGCGACGCCCACCGCGCGGTCCGGCGCCGCATGCTCGAGGAGGCCCTCGCGCGCAGCAACACCATCACCGACGCCGCCAAGCTCCTCGGCGTCACCCGCCAGGCCATCCAGCAGGCGATCGACGATCTCGAGGAAGCGGAGTGAGCGGGCGGCGCCGAGGCGGGCCCCCAGCGCGAAACGACGACGGCATCGTCGCCGCCGGCGCGTAGGGCGCCCCCTCGTGGGGCGCGTCGGGCGCCTCGACGGCGCCGGGTCACTCCGATGCGGGGGGCAAGCCCCCGCCCTACGGGTCGTCGACGTAGCCGAGGACGCGAACGGGTTCGAGACGCGCGCCGGGTGTGACGGTTTCCGTGTGGCACCGCAGCGGCGGGTTCGAAACGCGCGCCCGGTGTGACGATTTCCCAAACGCGCTGCGAAACGACGACGGCATTGCGGCCGGCGCGTAGGGCGCCCCCTCGTGGGGCGCGTCGGGCGCCTCGATGGCGCCGGGTCACTCCGATGCGGGGGCAAGCCCCCGCCCTGCGGGTCGTCGACGTAGCCGAGGACGCGAACGAAACGCGCGCCCGGTGTGACGACTTTCAAACGGCCCCGCGGAGGATCGGCGACGGGTGATGGGCGACGCGAGAGAGATTGAGGAGACGAGGAGCAAGGAACGAAGAACACGAGGTGCGCGGAAGCGACATCGACTCGGACGCTCGGCCGGCGGCCAGCGGATCGCGGCCGGCGGAGATCGGACCTCGACGCGCGGCGAGGCCGAGCCCCGCCGCGCGCGCCGAGCCTCAGCGAAACTTGTAGAGCATGGCGCAGAAGTGGTCGCAGCGATCCTGGCCGACGTCGCGCTCGGCGGCGGTGACGGCCTCGCTCAGGAACGCGATGTCGAGGATGGCGCTCACCTCGCGCGCGCTCCCGGCGGCGATGTCGAAGTACCGCGCGCGCTCCTTCGCCGACTGCTTGCGACAGCCCTCGGAGAAATTGAGCGTGATGGATGACGACGCGCGGCGCAGTTGGTCCTTGAGGTCCGCGAAGCCCGGCGGAAACTGCTTCGCGAGCTGGAAGCACTGGCCGTAGATCTCCAGCGACTTCCCGTAGAGGCGAGTGTCTCGGTAGTCCATGTTCGATCCTCCTTCGAAGGCCGAGCACGGCGGCCTTCAAAGCCTGCGTGGCCGCCGCGCGCAGGCCGAGAAGGAGGACGAACATGGCCTCGGGGTCACTCGCCGTTTCAGGAAGTGCTGTCGGTCGTAGGCCGGTTCTCGACGAGAGAGTGCTCGCGCTTCATGGCCTGGCCCGTGTGGTCTTCGCGAACCCCGACGTGGGGCCCTCAAGCGCTTCGCGCTTTTGACGAGGGCCCCACGTCGGGGATCCGCAAGGAGAGCAGGCCATGAAGCACGAGCACTCCCGCATCTACCTCACCTCGCGCGCGCTCAACCGCGAGGCCGCCGCGCTCGCCAACCGGCTGCCGCGCGGCTTCAGCAACCTGAAGGACCAGCTGCGCCGCGCGTCGGCCTCGGTGACGTTGAACTTCTGCGAGGGGAGCCGGCACGAGTCGCTCGCGGAGCGTGGGCGCTACTTCCGGATCGCGTCCGGGAGCGCCGCCGAGGTGAGCGCCATCGCGGATGTCGCGGAGGACTTCGGCGTCATCGCGCCCGAGCAGCACGCGGCCATCAAGGACCACTGCAATCACCTGTGCGCGATGCTGCGGCTCTACCGGTGATGGCCGCTCGGCGGCGGAGCTCTGCGGAGCTTCGCCGCTCTCTCGATCGGGAAGGGCGACGCGAGAGATGCGGGAGAGGTCGAGGGCCCGCCAGAACGAGCACACGAGGACACGAGGGACACGAGGGCGGCCCGGATCGGATCCGCGGCCGGCGGCAAGCGGCTCGCGGCCGGCGGAGATCGGAGCGAGACCGCCCCCAGGCTCAACGGGTTCGAGACGCGCGCCCGGTGTGACGATTTGCGAACCGCGGTGCGTAGGGCGGGGGCTCGTCCCCCGCATCCTCACGCGCGCCCGCCGACGGAAAAGCGGGGGACGAGCCCCCGCCCTACGGGTCGTCGACGTAGCCGACGTCGCGAACGGTTGGAAACGCGCGCCCAGGAGGACTCGAACCTCCGACCCTCAGCTTAGAAGGCTGATGCTCTGTCCAACTGAGCTATGGGCGCACGGCGCGCATGGTAGCGTCTTTGCCCGATGGCGTCGCCGTTCCCGATGGACTTCGGACCCTACGTGCTCGACCGCTTCATCGCGGCGGGTGGCATGGCAGAGGTGTTCCTCGGCCGCAGCAAGGACGGGAGCATCTCCGGGCCCCTCTGCGTGAAGCGGATGCTCCCCGAGATGATGAGCTCCGCCGAGTACATCACGATGTTCAAGGACGAGGCGCGGCTCAGCCAGCGCCTCCAACACCCGAACGTCGTGCGCGTCTTCGACTTCGGCGAGGCCGACGGACGGATGTACATGGCCATGGAGTACGTCGACGGCATGGACGTCGGCTCGCTCCAGCGTCGCCTGCGCCAGCGCGGCGAGATGCTCGGCGTCGGCCACGCGCTGCAGATCGGCATCGAGCTGTGCGCCGGGCTCCACTACGCGCACGCCCTCGGCGTCGACCTCGTCCATCGCGACGTCAGCCCGCAGAACATCCTCATTTCGTCTGCGGGCGCGGTGAAGGTCACCGACTTCGGCATCGCCAAGGCCGTCGGCCGCGAGACGCACACGGCCACCGGGCTCGTCAAGGGCAAGGTCAGCTACATGGCGCCCGAGCAGGCGCTCGGGCAGGACATCGATCAGCGCGTCGATCAGTTCGCCGCCGGCATCGTCGTCTGGGAGCTCGTCACCGGCCAGCGCCTCTACGCCGAAAAGACCGACAACCTGAACTTCGAAAAGATCATCCGGCAGCCGCCGCCCCGGCCGTCGCAGACGCGCAAAGGCGTGCCCCCCGTCGTCGACGGCGCCATCCTCCGCGCGCTCGCCAAGCGCCCGGCCGACCGCTACCCCGACTGCGCCGCCTTCGGCGCCGCGCTCAAGCAGGCGCTCGCCGTCATCGGCCCCGCCGCCAAGACCGACATCGGCGCCGTCATGGCCCACGTGCTCGGCATCCCGCCCAAGGAGCTGCGCGAGGCCGCCAAGCCGCGCGCCATCGCCGCGCCGGCGCCGCAGGTGACGCGCCCCGGAGCGCCGGCGCCGCGGGCCCGCGCGCTCCAGGTGACGCCCCTCGAGGACGCGCCCACCGTCGCCACCCCGCAGTCCAAGGTGCGCCACGACCTGGGCGCGCGCCTGCCCACCAACGCCATGATGCCGCTGCCGGAGCCCGAGCCCACCGCGCCCGGCACCCCCGCCACCCCCTCCGTGGCGGCCCAGCCCCGCGTCGTCGACGACGGCGACACCATCTACGACCCGCCGAGCACCCTCGAGGTCCCTCCCGACGACGTGCCCTCGGTCCCCACCGTGCACGTGCCGCCGCCCGCGCCCGCGCGGACACCCCAGGGCCCCGTCGCGGCTCCCGCGCAGGCGCCGCCCCCGGCGGCGCAGATCGTCGCCGTCACGCCGCCACGGGCGCCCGTGGCCGCCCGTCCCGCGCCGATGTCGGCGGCCGCGCTGCCGGTGCCGTCGACCGCGGCGCCCGCGCCTGCGCCCGCGGAGAGCGGGCGCGGTGTCTCCTTCGTCGCCGTCGCCGGCGCGCTCGTGGTCGGGCTCGCCGCCGGCTTCGGCGTCGCGCACCTCACCGGGCGCGCGCCCGCAGGCGCGACCGGCTGTCCGCTGTCGTCCCCGCAGGAGGAGGCCCGCACGAAGGCCGCCTCGCTCGTGGAGCAGGCGCGCGACGCCTTCCAAAACGGCGACGCCGCCGGCGCCGACAGGCTCGCCGAGGAGTCCGAGCGCGCCTCGGGCAGCGCCGCCGCCGAGATGCTGCGCGGCGACGTCGCGCTCGCCCACGGGGAGCGGCTGTCCGCCCTCACCCACTACCGCTGCGTCGCGCAGCTCGACCCGGGCGGCGTCGACGCCGCCGCGCTCGTCAAGCGCCTGTCGGGGCCGTGACAGCGCGCGCTCCGGTCGCTATGCCCAACGGGTGGCGTGGGTGTTCGCGCTCCTGATCCGCGTGTACCAGAGGGTCCTTCGGCCCTTTATGCCGCCGCTGTGCCGCTTCTACCCCTCGTGCTCCGACTACGCCCTCGAGGCGCTGCGCGTGCACGGGGCCGGCAAGGGCTCGCTCCTCGCGGTCAAGCGCGTCTGCAAATGTCATCCGTTCCACCCCGGCGGCGTCGACCTGGTCCCGCCCCGATGAGGGCGCCGTGACCCACTACTACGACGACAAGCACCTCCCGATGTTCGGCGACGTCGCCAAGAACGCGCCGGAGCTCGGGAAGAAGTTCTTCGACTGGTACCACGCCGTCTTCGCCGAGGGCGCGCTCAGCGAGCGCGAAAAGGCACTCATCGCGCTCGCCGTCGCGCACGCGGTGCAGTGCCCGTACTGCATCGACGCCTACTCCACCGCGTGCCTCGACAAGGGCTCCACGCTCGATCAGATGACCGAGGCCGTGCACGTCGCCGCCGCCATCCGCGGCGGCGCCTCGCTCGTTCACGGCGTGCAGATGCGCGAGCACGTCAAGAAGCAGTCGATGTGAGCGCCCGGCTCTCGCTCGTCGCGGAAGGGCACCCGCTGGCGTCGCCGGCGGCGCAGCGCGCCCGCTTGCGCGCGCTGCCGGTGCTGCCCTTCCCGGCCGCGCTCACCGCGGGCGACGTCGAGATCCTGCAGATGAACCTCGGCAAGCGCTGCAACCAGGCCTGCGCCCACTGCCACGTCGACGCCGGCCCCGACCGCGAGGAGGTGATGCCCGACGACGTCGTCGACGCGTGCCTCGACGTCCTCGCCCGCGAGCGCATCCCCACCCTCGACGTCACCGGCGGCGCCCCCGAGCTGCACCCGCGCTTTCGCGACATCGTCGGCCGCGCCGCCGAGACCGCGCGGGTCATCGATCGCTGCAACCTCACCGTCCTCGGCGACGACCTCGCCGCCTTCCTCGCCGCGCACCGCGTGCACATCGTGGCGTCGCTGCCCTCGTGGCAGGAGGAGCGCACCGACGCACAGCGCGGCGCCGGCGTGTTCGCCCGCAGCGTTCAGGCCCTCAGGCGCTTGAACGCCCTCGGCTACGGCGACGACCTCGAGCTGACGCTGATGTCGAACCCCACGGGCGCGTTCCTGCCGCCGCCGCAGCGCGTGCTCGAGGAAGACTTCCGGCGCCACCTGCCCGGTGTCCGCTTCACCCGCTTGCTCGCGCTCACCAACATGCCCATCGCGCGCTTCCTCGTGTGGCTCGAGCGCACCGGCAACACCGAGCGCTACGTGCACAAGCTCGCGGGCGCGTTCAACGAAGCCGCGCTGCCCGGCCTCATGTGCAGGAACACCTTGAGCGTCGCGTGGGACGGGCGCCTGTACGACTGCGATTTCAACCAGATGCTCGACCTCGGTGACGCCGGCAGCATCCTGTCGTTTTCGCGCGAGCGGATGCGCGGCCGGCGCATCGCCACCGACGTCCACTGCTACGGCTGCACGGCGGGCCAGGGCTCCTCCTGCGGCGGCGCCCTGGCCTGAGCAAGGCCGCTCAGGGAGACCCGCCGGGCGCGCGCGATCCCGGCGTGACGCAATCTCGCCGGTCGGCGCGCACCGCGAACGGTCCCTTGGTAGTTTGTGGCCGATGGTCGCTGCCCAGGCCGGATCACCGGTGCTGCTCGTCGGGGATGTCTCAGCGAGGCTCGAGCTGGAGCTCGCCTCGTGCGGACTCGAGTGCGCCGTCGCCCAAAACGCCAACGACGCCGTCGCGCGCATGAAGACCACGCGCTTCCCCTACGTGGTGGTCCCGCCGACGCTCGCGGACATGGGCGGCGTCGACTTCATCCATGGCGTGCTCCGGCACTTCGACGCGAGCGTGGTGTTGTACGGAAACGGCGTCGAGCCGGGCGAGGTCAACGCGCTGTTGCGCACGGGCCGCGTGGCGCACTTTCCCGCGCACGCCGAGGGCCACGTCGTCGCCGACTTCCTCGCGCGGCGCGCGGGCACGCCGCAGCCCTCCGTTCCGCAGCAGACGCAGCAACAGCCGACGCCCACGCCGCGGCCGACGGCGCCGCCGCCGCTTTCGGGGCCCATCCCCGGGGCCGCGCCCGCCTTCAACCTCACGCCCGGCGCCGCCACCCTCTTCGGCGGCGCCGGCGGCTCCTTGTCGAACGTGGCGACGTCGTTTCCGCCTGCCGCGGCGCCCACGCCGGCGGCGTCGGCGGGCTTTGTCACCACGCCGTCGGGCGGCTTCGCCGCGTTCAACCCCCAAGGCGGCTTCCCGAACGTCACGCCCTCGGGCGGCGTACCGCGTCCGCCCACCCTCGGGGCCACGCCGGGCGTGGCGCAGCAGGGGCAGGGCCCGCAGTTCGAGCAGGTGGTCGACGAGCTCGCGCGCACCAACTCCGAAGTGGTGATGTTGCGCGGCAAGCTCGCCGCGGCGGAGCAGGAGAAGGCGACGCTGTCGGTGGAGGTGGAGGCCGCGCGGCGCAGCGCCATCGCCGACGTCGCGCAGGTGATGGCGCTGTCCGATGAAGGCGACCCCATCGCCGAGGAGATCGAGGAGCTCAAGAACAAGGTCTCCACCGCCGAAAACGATCGGGAGCTCGCGCGCGCCGAGGTCGACGCGCTGCGCGCCGAGCGCGATCGGCTCGTCGCCGAAGCGGCCCAGAAGGCGGGCGTGCTCGCGGAGCTCCAGGCGCAGGCGGGCGGCGCGGACGTGGCCCTCAACGAGGCCAAGGCGGAGGCGGCGCGGCTCGCACAGGAGCTCGCGCAAAAGACCGCCGAGGCCGACGCCGCCAAGAAGGAGCTCGAGGACGAGGGCAAGGCGCTCGAGGAGATGGAGGCCGCGCTGCTCGCAGCGCAGAAGGCGAGGGCCGACGCCGAGGCGCAGGCGCTCGCGCAGGCCGGCGACGCCGTCAGCGCCGTCGAGAAGGAGAAGGCCGAAGCCGTCGACGCCGCCGAGAAGCTGAAGGCCGAAGCCGTCGACGCCGTCGAGAAGCGCAGCGCCGAGGCGCTCGAGGCCGCGAACAAGGAGAAGGCCGAGGCCGTCGCGGCGATCGAGCAGCAGCGAGCGGCGCTCGAGGAGCGCGTCAACCTGCTCGAGGCGCAGCGCGTAGAGCTCGTCTCGGCCGTCGAGAAGGGCGCGCAGGACGCGAGCGCCCACTCCGACGTCGAAGCCGCGCTGCGCATCGAGGCGGAGAAGCTCAAGACGGACGTGGCGTCGGCGCGCACCGACGCCACCACCGTGCGCCTCGATCTGCAGGAGGCGCTGATGCGCCTCGACGAGGCCACCACATCCTTGGCGGCCGCCACGCAGGAGCGCGACGCGCTGCGCGCGGAGGCGGGCCCGTTGCGCGAGTGGGCCAACAAGGTCGTGGCCGAGCACGCGCGCACCGTCGAGGAGACGGAGAAGCTGCGCTCGCAGGCGGAGGCGGCGGACGCGCGGCAGAACACCATCCACGAGCTGCAGACGCGCATCGAGCAGCTCCAGGTGGAGCGCGACAAGGCGGCCGCGTCGGGCGGCGCGCGCGCCGACGGTGACGTCGAGGTGTTGCTCGCCCGGTCGCGCCAGCTCGCGGACCTCGTGCGCGCGCTCGAGCCCTTCATGTGGGGGCTCACCCAGGCCACGGGCTTCTACACCAAGGCCGCCGTCGAGGGCGGCGACGCGCACCTCAAGCTCCTCCAGCAGTTGCAGGGCGTGCTGTTGCGGTTGCGCGACGAGATCGCGATGCTCGACCTGTCATGAGCTCCGCCCCCTTCGCGCCCACCACTCCGTCGCTCGGCCAAGCGGCCCGCGGGCGAGGCGAGGGGCAAAAACGGAAGAACGTCGTCCGCGTCCTCGACGCCTGGTACGCCGCCTGTCAGTCCGACGACCTCGACGGCAAGCACCCGCTGCCGCGCATGGTGCTCGGTCTGCCGCTGGTGCTCTTCCGCGACGAAGACGGCCGGGCCGCGGCGCTCCTCGATCGCTGCCCGCACAGGAACGTCCCGTTGTCGCTCGGCAGCGTCGACGGCGGCGAGCTCAAGTGCCGCTACCACGGCTGGCGCTTCGACTGCGACGGCCGCTTGAAGGCGATCCCGGGTCTCCCCATCGTCAACGCCGCTGCCGAGCTCGACATGCCCGGGCGGCGCTGCCTGTCGTTCCCCGTGATCGAGCGCGACGGCTACGTGTGGGTTTGGGCGCAGCCGGCGCGGCCGCCGTCGACGGAGCCGTTCGCCCTGGCCCAGTGCCGGTGGCCCGGGTACCTGACGCTGCGCTGGGTGGGCGACGTCGAGGGCACGCTGCACAGCACCCTCGAGAACATCCTCGACGTGCCGCACACCTCGTTCCTGCACGGCGGCCTCTTTCGCAAAGAGGAGAAGAAGAACGAGGTCACCGCGGTGGTGCGCCGCCGCGCCGACGGCGTCGAGGCCGAGTTCATCGGGGAGCCGCGGCCCGAGGGTCTGGCCGGGCGTGTGCTTTCGCCCTCCGGCGGCGTCGTCGTGCACTTCGACCGCTTCTTTTTGCCGTCGGTGGCGCAGGTGGAGTACCGGCTCGGCGAGGAAAACCACCTGGTGACGACGTCGATCTGTACGCCGGTCACCGAGACGCGCACCCGGATGTTCACGTGCTTGAGCGTGCGCACCCGCCTGCCCATCCGGCTGCTCGCCCCGTTCGTCATCCCGGTGGCATGGAAGATCCTGGCCCAGGATCGCTTCATCCTGGGCGCGCAGACCGAGCTGGTGGACCGCTTCCGGACCGAGACCTTCTCGTCGACGCCCATCGATCTGCTCGGTCCCCACATCCTCCACCTCTTGAAGAAGGCCGAGGCCGGCGCCCTGCACGAGGCCATCGTGCGCGAGGAGACCCTCCAGCTCCTCACCTAGGCGCAAAGCCGTGAGCGCTGGGCGGTGGGATCGTAGATTCCCGAGGTGGACGTGCACGCCCTCGCCATCCAGGCGCTCGATTGGCTCGGAGCGCTTCCGCCGTGGGCGGCGCTCGCGTTCTGCGGCTTCATCGCGTTCATCGAGTATCCGGTGCCGCCGCTGCCCCACGACATCGTCGTCGTCGCCGGCGGCATCCTCGCCGCGCGCGGGCTCATCGATCCCTACCTGCTCATCGGCGTCGTGACCGTGGGCTCCATGCTCGGCGCCCTCGCCGCCTGGTACCTCGGCCGCCTCGCGGGCGATCACCCGCGGGTGCGCAAGTTCGTCTTGCGCTTCGTCAGCCAAGCGAGCTTCGATCGCATCGGCCGCCGCTACCAGAAGTGGGGTCGCATGCTCATCGCCGCCAACCGCTTCCTCCCCGGTGTCCGCACCACGCTGATGTTCGGCGCCGGGATGTTCCGCGTGCCCGCCAAGGACGTCGCCATCTTCGGCGCGCTGTCGGCGTTCCTCTGGAACGGCCTGCTCATCGGCGCCGGCGTGCTCCTCGGCGAGAACCTCGACGAGGTGCTCGGCTGGGTGGAGCGGTACAGCCTGGTCGCGTGGATCGTCGTCGGCGTCGCCGTGGCCGTGTTCGTGGGCCGGCTGTGGTGGCTGGCCCGACGACGACGCGCCGCGCGTCCCCCGCCGGCGGGCACGCCGGCGCCGGGATCATCCGGATGAAGCTCTGCGAGACGTGCGGCGGCTGCTTCGACGACGACTACGACGCCTGCGGCTACGACGGCGGCGCCCTCGTGACCTTCTTTCCCGGCCCGCGGGTCATCGGCGCGCGCTACCTCCTCGAGCAGCGCGTGGCCGCCGGCGCCATGGGCGTGGTGGTGCGCGCCACGCACCTTCAAGTGGGCTCCACCGTGGCCGTGAAGCTCATGCGCCCCGAGAACGAGGACACGCACGTGGCGCTCGCGCGCTTCCAGCGCGAGGCGCAGATCCTCGGGCAGATCAAGCACCCGAACGCCGTGCTCGTCATCGACTTCGGCGTCGAGCAGCGCGGCCACGACAGCGCGCCCTATCTCGTCATGGAGTTCTTGCGCGGCGAGAGCCTCTCGAGCGTCCTCGAGCGCCGCGGGCCGCTGTCGCTCGACGAGCTCGAGCGCATCCTCGGCCCGCTGTGCGACGCCGTGGAGGAGGCGCACGCCGTCGGCGTCATCCACCGCGACATCAAGCCGGGCAACGTGGTGCTCGAGCGGCTGCGCGACGGCAGCGAGATCGTGAAGGTGCTCGACTTCGGCATCGCGCGCTACCTGTCGTCGTCGCGCGGCGCCGACGGCCCACGACGCGCCGACGTCGAGCCCGTCGCTGCCGGGGCGACGGCGCCGGAGCCGGTGACGCTCGAGGGCTTCGCGCTCTCCGGCGACGGTGACGAGATCGACGAGCTCGCGGAGCTCCTCGCCGACGACGACGACGAAGACGAGGCGTGGCTCGCGGAGGTGGTCTCCACGCGGCAGGAGGTGGCGCGCCCCACCGTGTCCGAGCGCGTCCCCGGGACGCCGCGCCCCGCCGTCGTCGACGGCGGCGCCGTGGGCGGCGGCGGCGCGGCGCGCGATCCCACCACCGAGGCGGGCATCATGATCGGCACGGTGCCGTACATGGCGCCGGAGCAGATGACGGGGGAGCGCATCTCCGTCCGCACCGACGTGCACGCGGTGGCGGTGCTCGCGTTTCAATGCCTGGCGGGGCGCCTGCCCTACGAGGGCGAGGACGACGAGATCATCGCCGCCAAGCTCGCCGACGAGCGACCGTCGCTCTTCGACGTCGGTGTCGACGCGCCCGCGGAGGTCGAAGACGTCCTGCGGCGCTCCTTCGCGCTCGACCCCGCCGAGCGGCCGGCCACGGTGCGCGAGATCGGCGAGGTGCTCAAACACGCGGTCCACGCCGCGCGCGCGCCCTCCGGCGCTCCGCTCGTGGGCGCGCGGGCCGGCGCGGACGGCGGCTTCGACGCCGTCGCCGAGATCGAGGCCATCACGCGATCCCTGGCGGGGGCGGAGGCGGCGGCCCACGGCTGGGTCGAGAGCGCCGCCGGCGAGGAGCACTACAAGAAGGCGCGCGACGCGCTGCTCGCGGTGGACGCGCCGCTCAAGCGGGTGCGCGCGGTGGTGGAGGCCGCGGAGCCGCTCGACGACGACGACGACCGCGCCGCGCTCGTCGACGCGCGGCGCGCGCTCGAGGCGCAGGTGAGCGCCGTGCGCCGGAGCCTCGCGCGCATCGAGCCGGCGCCGGGGCCGGTGGCGGGCGGCGTGGCCACCGAATACGGCGACTACCTCGCGGCGCTGTGGACGCGGCTCGACGCCACCGCGCAGGAGATCGTCGCGGCGCTGAAGGCCGTGACCGGCGAGGACAAGGCGGCGGACACCGGCCCGTACGTCGCCGTGCAGCTCTTCGCAGAGGCGGACTCGCCGCGCGACCTCACGCTCGCGGACATCACCGATCGACTCCTCGCGCGCGATCCGCTCGACGCCGTCGACGCCGTCGAGGAGCTCCTGCAAAGCGGCGTGGAGCTGGTGGTGCACGCGCTCGGCCCCGGCGGCGACGACGCGACGGCGGTGCGCCTCGCCCGCGGCCTCTGGCGCCACGCGGACACCATCCTGTTGCACGAGCTGTCGCCGGCGCGGCGCGCGTTTCGATTGCTGCCGTTCCTCGCGGGGCTCCGCGGCCCTACCGCGGCGCCGTTCGCGCTGTTGGCGCGGATGTTCGGCGCCGCCGCCCTCGACGACGACGGCGTCAGCCTGGGCCTCGCCGCGCTCGAGCGCGCCGACGATCGCGCCGTGCTCGCGCGCTGCCTGCTCGTGCACCCGAGCGAGGTCGCGCGCCGACGCGCGGCGGCGTCGCTCGAGCTGTCGGACCTGTGGAACGTCATCGCGCATCCGTCGACGCCGGTGGCGGTGTGCAGCTTCCTCTTTCAGCACGTGTCCGAGCGCGCGCCCAACGAGTACCTCAAGATCTTCTTCTTCTGCGTGCGCGAGAGCCTGCGCGCGGCGGCCTCGGGCAAGGACGTGCTCGACGCGCTGGCGCTCGTGTCGAGGTTCTTCCAGATCCCGTGCTTCCACGAGGACATCGTGTTCGAGCCGCTGCTCGACCTCGACCGCACGCTGCGCGCCCGCTCCGCCGGCTTCGAGGACGCCGCGTACGCCGAGGCCCTCGCCGCGTTCACGGCCGGCGGCGCGCACGAGAGCAAGCCGCTCGAGCACATGCGCGACATCCCGCTGGCCATCCAGCGAAAGCTCGCGCGCGAGGGGCGCTTCCTCACCTACTTCGTCAGCCACAGCAACGATCGCGTCGCGCGCGAGACGCTGCCGCACTTGTTTCGTCTCGACGACATCACGCCGTTTTTGCGCATCGCCACCATCCACCGCGTGGTGCTCACCGAGCTCGCCAAGCGCAAGCGCTTCTTCCGCAAAGAGCCGCCCAAGCTCGCGCTGCTGCAAAACCCCAAGACGCCGGCGATCATCGCGCGCGTGTTTCTTCCCCTGGTCGCGAGCGAGCAGTTGCGCTTGCTCGCGGGCAACAAGCACATCAACCCCGACGTCCGCCGCCTCATCACCGCCACGCTCGCGCGCGGGCACTGAGCGGCGTCGCCGGCGCCGCCTGCGTGCGCGGAGACGCTTGCGCGGGCGCCGGAACCTGCTCAAAATGAGCGCGTGCGCGCACAGAACGACACCGTCGCCCGCCCTCGCGCCCGGCCCGCCGCCGCCGCTCCCGTCAAGAGCGCGCTCGAGCGCACCCTGGGGGAGGCGGTGCGGGCGGTGCGCATCCTGCGCGGCGAGGGCGCGCGCACCCTCCGGCTCGACGAGAGCGCGCGCTACGTCCTCGGCAGGCACGACGCGGCCGACATCGTCTTCGACGCGCCCGAGGTCTCGCGGCTGCACGGCGTCCTGCGCTTCGTCGGCGGCGCCTGGCGCTACGAGGACTACGGCAGCCAGAACGGGTCCACGCTCGTGCGGCTCGACGACATCCGCGCGGTCCCCGCGCACGCTCCCGTGGAGCTGCGCGCGCTGGACGTCCTGGAGCTCGGCGGCGAGGGCGCGCGCATCGAGCTGCTCCCGGCGAGCGAGGCCGACGACGATGACGACGACGGCGCCCGCAGCCTCGACGTCGTCGTGTCCAAGGCCGCGCGCGCCTTCGCCGAGCGCGTGCGGCTGGCGGCGCGCACGCGCGTCCCCGTGTTCCTCCTCGGACCCTCGGGCGTGGGCAAGACGTTCACCGCGCGGGAGATCCACGACGCGTCGGCGCTGCCGGGCCCGTTCGTCCCCGTGAACTGCGCAAGGCTGCCGCAGGAGCCCACGGCGCTTCACAGCGAGCTGCTTGGACACGTGAAGGGCGCGTACACCGGGGCCGACGGCGCGCGCACCGGCAAGCTCGTGTTCGCCGACGGCGGCACGCTGTTCCTCGACGAGGTGGAGAGCCTGCCGGCGCTGGCGCAGGGCTTCCTCCTCGACGTGCTCGAGGGCTCCGGTGACCTGGCGCCGCTCGGCGCGCAGGCGCCGCGCCTGAAGCCCATCACCTTTCGTCTGGTGGCGGCGTCCAAGCTGCCGCTCGGCAAGAGCGGCTTGCGCGACGACCTGTGCGAGCGCCTCGCCGAGGGGCACCTGTGGCGCGTGCCCGGGCTCGAGGAGCGGCGAGAGGACATCCCCGGGCTCTTGCGCCGGTTCGCGGCGGAGCAGGAGAAGATGCTGGGGGCGCGCGTGAGCATCCCGCCCGCGGCCGTGCGCTTCTGTGTCGACGCGCCGTGGCCCGGTCAGATCCGGCAGTTGCGCGCCTCGGTGGTGGCGCTGTCGCAGCTCGGGCTCGCGCGGTTGTCCGAGCGCGCCGAGCGCACGGGGGGCAAGCGCCCGGAGATCGTGCTGCGCGACGGCGACTTCGCGGCGCACCTCGCCGAGCGCGAGCTGGTCTTCGGCGACGACGACGCCGTGCGCACCAAGGCCGACCCCCGCGCGCTCACGGCGGCGCAGCTCCGCCGCGCGCTGGCGAACGCGAGCGGCTCGCGCACGGCCGCCGCCAAGGCCCTCGGCATCTCGCGCAACACGCTCGCGAAGAAGGCGCGCGAGCTCGGCGTGGACTGATGCGCGGAGCGGCGCTCCGCCCGGCGCGCCTCGTGCCATCGGTCGGGGCACCGATTCCGCCGGCGCGGCGGCGGTCGAGCATGCTGGATGCTCTTCGTCGCAGCCTGCGCCGCGCTCGCGGTCGCTCTTCCTCCGGGCAGCGTCGTGGTCGGGACGTCGAGCATCGACGGCACCGCCACCGACGTCGTCCTCCTCGCGCCGAGCGGCGAGCGCGAGGTGCTCGGCAGCTTCGCGCATTCGCGCGGTCGCCTCCCGAAGGGAACGCTCGCCGGCGACACGCTGGTGACGACGTCCCAGGTCCCGGACGGCACGCGCTCCGTCGTCGAGATCACCAGCGCCGACGGCGCGCGCAAGATCGCGGGGACGGGCGCGATCGCCACCCAGGCGCCGCGGCTCGTCGACGGCGCCCCGCTCTACGTCGCCGACGTCTCTCCCGGCGCGCCGGCCGCGCGCTTCGAGCTGCGCCGCGGCGACCGCGTGCTCGCGCGCTTCTCCGGCACCTGGCTCACGCCCGCGTCGACGCGGGCGCCGCTCTTCCTCGCCGGCGACGCCGGCGGCGTCTGGGGCGCGCTCGCCCTGTCCTGCCCGCCGTCCGGGGCGGCGTGCTCGCTCGTGGAGCGCGCGCGCTTCGGCAAGGGGCGCTTCCGCGCGCTCGCCGCCGCGGGCGACCTCCTCGTCGTCGAGCGCGACGTCGACGCAGGCCACGCCGAGGTCATCGGCGTTCGCGCCGGCCAAGGGTCGAACGCGGAGCGCACCGTGCTGTGGCGCGGCCTCCCCGGCATGGACCCGCGCGCCTGCGGCGACGGCCTCGCGCTCGGCAACGGGAAGAAGCGCGCCGGCGTCGTCGTCGCCCGCGTGGAGCGCGGCAAGCTCGTCGACGTGCGCGAGCTCGACGGCGGGGTCGCCGGCGTGACCACACCGCTGTCGTGCGGCGTCGTCGACGGCGCCACGCTCGTGGCCGCGTGGCTCGACAAGGGCGCGTCGCTGCCGGGAGAGCTGTGGCTGTTTTCGACCAACGCCCCGGCCCGGCGGCTGCTCGCGCCTCACGCCGGTGACGCCGTCGAGGTGTACGGCGTCGTCGAGCGAGGTGCGCCGTGATCGCCGCCGTGCTCACGTCGCTGCTCGCGGCGCAGTGCTCGGGCGCCGCCTGCCCGAACCCGTGCACCGCGTGCGCGTTTCAACCGGTGCAGGGCACCGACCCCGACGCCGCCGGCTACCAGGACCTGTTCCGCGCCGTCGCCCAACGACAGGGCGCCGCGGACCTCCCGAGCGTCGCCACCATCGAGACCGGCCCGGACCGCGCGCGCGCAGCGTCGGAGTTTCCCTGCCGCCTGCTGCCGGCCATCGGCGCCGTGGAGTCGTCGATCACCGAGTTCTGCTCGGGCAACGGCCGCACCGTCATCTCGTTCGACTGCGGCTTCGGCGTCATGCAGGTGACGAGCGGGGCCTCGAGGTATCCAGGCATCCAATCGCGCGCCGACGTCAACATCGCCGCCGGCGCCGACATCCTCGCGCAGAAGTGGAACGGCGATCAGAGCTTCGGCGGTCACTTCGGCGACAGCGACCCGAGCGTCCTCGAGAGTTGGTACTTCGCCGTGTGGGCGTACAACGGCTTCGTCTACGGCAACAACCCGAACAACCCCGACCTCCCCGCCAACCGGCCGCCCTTCCGCAGCCCGGGCTCACTGTCGCGCGGCAGCTATCCGTACCAGGAGCTCGTGTGGGGCTTCCTGCAGTTCCCGCTCGACAAGGGTGGCGTCGCCATGTGGGATCCGGTCGCCGTCAGCTACCCCGACGACGTCCCCAACCAGCCCGGGCTCTTCAACGTCTCGCTGCCGCTGCCGGCGCCGTCGCACGTCGACAGTTGCGTCGAGCAATGCCCGCCCGCGGGCTGCCCGCCGGCCGACGAGCGCGAGCTCATCCTCGACGACGCCGACGCCTCCTTCACCGTCGACGGCGACGTCTCCCACGACGACAGCGGCGGCTTCCGCGACGGCTTCCTCGACGCCGCCGTCGCGCCCGCCGGCGCGCCCACCGTCCACGCGCGCTTCGAGGGCACGGCGCCGTCGTCGGGGACCTTCGAGCTGGGCGGCTTCGTTCCCCTGGATCCGGCCACGTGCAGCGACGTCCACGTCGTCGTCCACGCGCGCGGCGCCGCGAGGGTCTTCTCTCTCGACGAGGGCGTGAACGGCGGGGTGTTCCAGACGCTCGGCGACGTCGTGCTCGAGCAGGGACAGCCCGTGGTCGTCGAGGTCGAAAACGACACCACGGATCCCGACGCCACGCACCGCGTGGGCATCGACGCGTTCCGTTTGTCGTGGAAGGGCGACGGCGACGTCGCCGCCGGCGCCGGCTGCGCCGACGACGTCGACTGCGCGGGCGACGCCCTCTGCCTCGCCGGCGCATGCGCCGCCGGGTGCAACGACGACGGCGCGGCCGCGTGCGACCCGGGCGCCGCCTGCGACGCCCCGAGCGGCCTGTGCGGCGACGGCGCGGGCGAAGGCGAAGGCGAAGGCGAGGGCGAGGGCGAGGGCGAGGGCGAGGGCGACATCGTCGTGCAGGTGCCGCCGCCCCGGGGCTGCACGTGCGACACCGGCGGCGGCGCTCCCTCCGGGGGCCCCTTCGCGCTCGGCGCGGCGCTCGCGCTCCTGTGCGCGACCCGGTTCATGCGCGGCCGCCGGCTCCCCCCGCTCGATCCCCGCGCGTGACGTCGTCCCGGGCGAAGAAGCGCGCGCTGACCGCGCTCGGCGCCGGCGCCGCCTGCGTCGCCGCGGCCTGCCTCCTCGTCGTCGCCGCGCGCGCCGGCGTGCTCCTGCCCGCCGTCGCCGCCGTCGCCTTCGCCGGCGTCGCCGCGTGGGTGGCCGGCGGGCGCGCGCGGCGACGGCACCTGCCCGGGGAGCGCGCCCGCCTGTTGCCGCCGCGCCCGAGCGGCCGCTGCCCCACCTGCGGCGCGCCGCTCGCCGCCGCCGCGGGCGCCCACGCGGCGCGCGCGTGCCCGCGCGGTCACGGCGCGCTCGTCCCCGCCCCCGCCAGCGAGCGGCTCCTCGAGCGCGCCGGGGGCAGCGCCGACGTCGTGCGCGCCGGAGGGTCGCGCGAGACACCCGGTCCGGTGTGGCGCAAGCGCGTCCCCTGCCCCGCGTGCGCCGCCGAGATGCGCGTGGCGCTCGCCGACCGCGTCGGCCTCGGCCTCGACATGTGCCCCGGCTGCGGCGCGCTCTGGCTCGACGCGCCGGTGTGGCGCGAGCTCAGCGTCGACGGCGCGCTCCTGCCCGGACCGTGACGACGACGGCCGCGGCGACGGTGAGGGCGCTGCGCGCGCCGGCGGCTTCGACGACAACGCAGGCCCACCGTCGTACGCTCGGCTCATGCACCACGTCGCGTTCGTGCCCCGCCGGGTATGCGGGTCGCTCGCCGCCTGCGTCGTCGCGCTCGTCGCCGGCGGGTGCGTGTTCGAGGACGGCGCGCCCGACGGCGCCGTCATCCTGTGCGCCGGCGACGCGGACTGCCCGAGCGGCTCGCGCTGCGCCGTGGCGTCGCACGTGTGCGCGCAGCCCGGCGAGGTCGTCGACGTCGTCGCGCCGGCGCTCGTCGAGGCGCGCTTCGACCGCCGCTTCGTCTCCGAGGGCGCCGTCACGCTCACCGTGAGCGCGGACGAGGCGCTTGGCGCTCCGCCCGTCTTGTCGTGGCACGGCGACGATCCGGGATTCGCGCTCGTCGACTTCGCCGGCACCGACGCCCACTTCACCCTCGCCGACGCCGCCGCGCTCCCCGACGGCGTTTCGTTCACGCTCGCGTCCGTCACCCTCGAAGACGCCGTCCACAACAGCGCGGAACGGGCGGCGCCCGTCGACGCCGTCCTGCTCGTCGACCGCACGCCGCCCGTCATCGCCGACCTGCGCGCCGAGCACGACGACCCCGCCGCGGCCGCGCTCCCGTTCTCGGCGCAACCGGGCACCGACGTCGTGGAGATCTCGTTCCTCGTCGGCGAGGACGTCGAGCCCGCGGACGCCACGGTGGCCCTCGGCACATGCGCGGTCTCGTCCGTGCCGCCGAGCGGAGGGCGCTTCGCCTTCACCGCCGCCATCACCGGCGGCTGCACCACCAACGGCCAAGCCGACGTCATCGTCACCGTCCACGACCGCGCCGGGAACGTCGCCAGCGACGCAGCCCGCATCGACGTCGACCTCGCCGCCCCCGCGGCCAGCGCGGTGATCACGGTGCGGCGCCCGGGCTCGAGCGAGCCCGTGGCCGGCGCGCTCGCGGGCACCGACGTCGTCATCGACATCGCCTCCGACGAGGCCCTCGCCGCGGCCCCCGACGTCGCCTTCGACGGCGCCGCCCTCGCGCTCGACCCTGCGACGGTCCGGATCGACGAGGTCACCGCCGCCCGCTGGACGTTCCACGCGCGCGTGGCCGCCGTCGGCGACGGCGACAGCGCCGCCGTGCACGCCGGCCTCGTCGACCTGGTCGGAAACGCGAGCACCGTCGAGCTCGGCGCCGTCCCCCTCGCCACGGCAGTGGAGTCACCGTGCGTCGACGGCGGCGCGGGCTGCGTCGACTTCGACGGCGACAGCGATCCCGCGCTGTCCGCTTCCTGCATCGGCGGCCGCGACGTCGACGACACCGATCCGCTCGTGCACTTCGGGGCCGAGGAGCTCCCCGGCGACGGCCTCGCCAACGACGGCGGCGACGGCGGCGACCTGCCCATCGACGAGACCACCGGTGTCTTCGTCGACTTCGCGGCGCCCGCCGGCGGCGACGGCAGCCGCGCGGCGCCGCTCAACGACCTCGCGGCCGCGCAGCAGGCGCTCGGCACGCGCCGCTGGCTGTTCTTGCGTGTCGGCGGACCGTATCCGCTCGACGAGGAATTGGCCGCGAGCCTCCTCGGCGGCCTCGACGCCGACTGGCAGCGATCGGCGCTCACGAACACGCCCACGGCAGGCTCGCCGGCGGACCCGAGCCTCTCCCACGTTGCCTACCAGGCCGGGAGCATCTCGATGGGCGCCCGCGGCGGCGCCCAGGTCCTCGACGGCGTCGACTTCGACATGGTCTTCGACGTGTTCGCCGACTCACCGTTGGTAGTGCACCGCAGCAACGTTCACTCGGGCGGCACCATCGATGCGCAGGCCTCCGTCCTCGCGTCCGCCGCCGTCTTCGAGAAGCTGGGCTTGAGCGGCAACTCCGGGCCTTCGCTGCTGTCGGGCTGCGACCTCGGAAACACCGTCACCGTCACGTCGGGTCAGCTCCTCGTCGTCGGCGCCCGACCCAACGACTTCGAGACCAGCGGCGACTTCAGCGTTCGCGCCGCCGCAGGGTCGCGCGTCGCCGTGGTCAACAGCGTGCTCGGCAGCGTGATCTGCGACGGCTGCGCCGCGCTCACGGTGGTCCACTCCACGCTGTTCGGTCAGACGAACACCTCGTCGGTGCTCTCCATCTCCGCGCCCGCGTCGACGGCGCTCATCGTCGACGACATCTTCACGTTCGTCGACGCCCCCGCGGTGACGTCGTTCATCGAGCTGAGCGGCGTCCCGGACGGCGGCGTCTCCATCAACAACAACCTGTTCGACGACGTCAATGTCCCGCTCCTCGCCGGAGACAGCTTCAGCGCCGCTGACGCAGCAGCGCTCAACGCCTGCGGGCCGCAGTGCGCGAACGCCGGCGGCAACTTCGTCGCCGGCCCCGCGCTCGCCGCGGACAAGACCCACCTCACCGGCGTGAGCCCCGCCGCCGGCGCGGGCACCGCGGTCCCGGGCGCGCCCGCCGCGGCCGCCGCCGACGTCGACGGAGACTGTCGCCACGGCGACGCCGTCGCCGTCGGGCCCGACGAGCCCTGACCCGGCGGGCGACGACGAGCGCCGCGCCGCCGCGCCGTCGTCACGCCGCGGGGCCGCGCACGATCTTGACGTTGAAGTCCGGCGTCTTCAGCGCGCCGAACATGCGCAGCCACAGCGGGAGGTACATCTCCAGGCCGCGGGACTGGCCGACGTCACCGAGATCGATGACGTCCTTCCAGCCGAACCACTGCGTGAGGAATCTCGCGCACCTTGCTCTTGGCGCCGGCGTCGTTGCCGCACATGAACATGGTGTGGTCGCCACCGGCGAGCTTGCCCGGCTCGATCATCAACCCACAGTTCACGGTATTCAGCGTCTTGACGACGTGGGCGTCGGGGAACGCCTTCTGGATGCGCTCGCCGACGGAGTCGTCGTTGCACACCGAGAGGGTGGGCGGCATGCCCTTGGAGAAGTCGAGCGAATTCGAGATGTCGACGATGGTCTTGCCCTTGAGGTTGCCCTCGCCCGCCGCCTTGAGCGCGTCAAGCGACGCGCCGCCGGCGGTGCAGTTGAAGACCACCTCGCCGAACGCGGCGGCGTCGGCGAAGGTACCGGTGGAGGCCTTTGCCCCCGCCTCCTTCACCCACGCGACGGCCTTCTCGTTCGTGGCCGTGCGCGAGCCCATCTTCACCTCGTGACCGAGCGCGACGAGCTTGTTGCCGATGGCCTGCCCGACCATTCCCGTTCCCAATACAGCGATCTTCATATCCGCCTCCTTGCCCTTCGTGGGACGGCTCGACTGTCGCCACCCTCCGGCGCGTTGACAAGGGCGCCGGACGCACCGTAGCGTCAACCTGAGGTTGACGATGCGCGCCGCCGCCGAGCTCGACGTGTTCCGCGGCGTGGTGCCGTTCGTCGCCGTCGTCGAGGAGCTGAGCTTCCGCAGAGCGGCCGTGCGCCTCGGCGTCACCTCCGCCGCCGTCAGCAAGGCCGTGCAGACGCTCGAGGGCGAGCTCGGCGTGAAGCTGCTCGAGCGCACCTCGCGCGCGGTGTCCGTCACGCGCGAGGGCGTGCTGTTCTATGAGCGCTGCCGCGGCGCCGTCGCCGCCGTCGCCGGCGCGCGCGAGGAGACGGTGGCCTCGCGGCGCGCGCCGCAGGGCGAGGCCACCGTCTCGTCGCCGTTCATCGTCGCGCCGACGGTGGTCGCCGCGATGGCGCGGCTGCGCGAGCGCCACCCGCGGCTCACGGTGCGCCTCCAGGTCAGCGATCAGCTCGCCAAGCTCGCCTTCGCCCGCGTCGACGTCGCCGTGCGCATCGGAGCCGCCGACGAGAGCCTGGTGGCGCACCCGTTGCGCGGCACGCGCTGGGTGACGGTGGCGTCGCCTGCGTACCTCGCGCGCCGCGGAGTCCCCGCGCGCGCCGCGGACCTCGCCGCCCACGACTGCCTTGTCTTCCTCGCGCCCAACGGTCGCCCGCGCGCCTGGTCCTTCGCCACCGACGCGCGCGCGGCGGCGCGTCCGCAAGCGGCGCTGCTCGTCGACCACGGCCCCTCCCTCCTCGACGCCGCGCGCGCGGGGATGGGCGTCGCGCAGGTGCTCGACTTCATGGTCGAGGAAGACCTGCGCGCCGGGCGCCTCCTCGAAGTGCTCGCCGACGACGCCGTCGCCGGCCCGCCGCTGCGCGCCCTCTCGCTGCCGGGCCGCCGATCGCCGAACGTCCGCGCCATCGTCGCCGCGCTCGGGGAAGCGTTCACGCGCTGAGCTCCGTTCCCACCGCCGCGGCGGCGGTGACGCCGCGCTCAGCCGTCGACCTGGTCGGTGGCGAGCTTCAGCGCGCCGCTCGCGGTGCGGTCGAAGTAAAGGACGTGGCTGTTGTCGTCGACGTCGCGCCAGGCGGCGACCTCGTAGCTCTTGCCGTCCGTGGAGCGCGTGAAGTTGCCGACGGCGAGCGTGCCCTGCGCGCGCGGGCCGATGCCGACCGCGCCGCGCGCGTCGGCCTGGAATTGGAAGCCGGTGGGCCAGAGCACCTCGAGCGCCGCGGTGGCCACCTCGCGCTGGGCCGGGGTCAGGGCCGTGCTGCCGAAGTCAATCTCGCGGAGGTCACCGCCGCTCGAGCGCATCTCGCCCTGGTTGATGACGACGTCGCCGGGCCACCCTTGCGGCGGCTGCCCCGCGGCCGCGCGCTCGACGGCCTCGCTCATGCCGTCCTCGACCGTGGGCGCATCGAGGGCGAAGAACCGCGCGTGGAGCCGGTCGCGACCGAAGAACGGATCAAAGCGGAGATCGGCGCCGTCCCACAGCCGCGCCGACGCCAGGCCGTTGCCGCTCGCGTCGAAGACCTCGAGGTGCTCGTCGTGCCCGTCCGTCGTCGTGTAGAGCACGAACGCGTCCACGCCGCCGACCTTGCCTTGGTGCAGCGACGTCGTGCAGCCCGCCGAAGCGCCGCGCGCGAAGGAGTCCCAGGCCGCGACCACCGCCGCCGGCACGCGGCTGCGATCCGCGTGGCCGGGCCGCACGTCGAGGACCGTGCCGCCCGGGATGCCGGCGTTGTGAAAACCGCCGGCGCGGAAGTCGAACGTCGCCACGCCGGCCTTCACCGCGGCGACGGGGTCGACCGGCGTCCCGCGCCCGCGCACGCGGAGCATGGCGAGCTCGGTGAGCGCCCCGAGCGCGGGGTCGGCCTGCTTGATGGCGGCCACCTCCGCGTTGGACAACCAGACGCCGTCGCGGCCCTCGTTGTTGGCGTTGAAGGCGCCCCAGGTGCGTTCGCTGTCGCTGGTGGCGCGCTCGACGAGCGCGTCCACATGGACGCGGGTGCCCTTGCCGCCGTCTCGCCGGATCTCCTGGTCGGCCCGCTGCAGGACGGGGTCGAGCTTCTTGGCCTCGACCCTGGACACGAGCGTGTTGCCGCCTGCGCCGGCCTCCGCTCTCTCGCGGAGGATGTCTCGCAGGGCAAGCTTGGCGTCTTTGGTGTGCACGCGGTTCGGCATGGGTGTCTCCGCCTCGAGCCTACCGCACCGTGGCGAGCGCGTGCCGCCGCGCATCGTTGGCAGCTCCCGTGCGGCGACGTACAGAGCGGGGAGCCGAGATGAAGATCCTGCTCGTCGCCAGCACGTTCCCCGCGTCTGAAGGAGACGCCGCGCCGGCGTTCGTGAAGGACCTCGTCATCGCGCTCAAGCGCGCGCACCCGGAGCTCGAGATCGACGTGCTCGCGCCGCAGGTCCTCGATCGCACGGCGACGTTCACGAGGCGCGGGCAGTACGACGAGTACCGCTTCCCCTACTTCCTGCCGCGCTCCGGGCAGAAGCTCGCCGGCCGCGGCATCGTGCCCGCGCTCGAGCAGAACCGCGCGCTGCTCCTTCAGGTGCCGTTCCTGTTCGCGGGCGAAGGCCTCGCCCTGTGGCGGCACGTCAAGCGCCACAAGCCCGACGTCATCTACGCGCATTGGTTCACGCCGCAGGGCGTGATGGCCGCGCTCGTCTCGAGCGTCACCGGCGTGCCGTGGGTGCTCACGAGCCACGCCAACGACGTGCGCGTCTGGAGCAAGCTCCCCGTCGTTGGGCGCGGCATCGTGCGCCGGCTGCTGCCGCGCGCGCGCCGGCTGACCGCGGTGAGCGCCGCCACGCGCGACAAGATGCGCGCGTTCTTCTCCGACGCCGAGTGGGCGGCGCTGGCGGCGCGGGTCGAGATCCTGCCCATGGGCGTCGACGTCGCGTCGCTGGGCCGGGCGCGGACGGAGACGCCTGCGGCGTTGAAGGCACGCCACGAGCTCGCCGGCCGCTGGGTCATCACCTTCGTGGGACGCCTCGCGGAGAAGAAGGGCGTCTCGTTCCTGCTCGAGGCCGTGGCGCGGCTCCCGCACAAGGAGCGGGTGGCGCTCGTGGTCGCCGGCGACGGCCCCCTGCGCGCGACGCTGGAGGCGCAGGCGAAGGCGCTCGGCCTCGCCGGGATCGTCCGATTCGTCGGTTTTGTAACCGGCGAAACGAAGCTAGACCTGCTCCACCTCGCCGACGTCGTCGTGGTGCCGTCCATCGAGACCGCCTCCGGCGACAGCGAGGGCTTCCCCGTCGTCATCATGGAGGCGCTCGCGGCCGGAAAGCTCTGTATCGCGTCCGACGCCACCGGCGCCGAGGGCGTGCTCGTCGACGGCGAGACGGGCTTCGTGGTGCCGCAGAAGGACGCGGCGGCGCTGGCGGCCAAGCTCGAGCACGCGCTCGCCCTCGACGAGGCCACGCGGGAGGCCATCGCCGCCCGCGGCCGCGCCGCGGTGCAAGCGCTCGACTGGGCGGAGATCGCGCGCCGCACGTACGACTTCCTGCTCGCGCCGCTCGGTCGAGCTACGGGCGGGTGAAGCGGGTGGCGAGCTCGGCGACGAGGGCGTCGTGGGCGCGCGCCAGCGCCGGCAGCCGGGCCTCGATCCGCGAAAACAGCCGGCGCGGATCTTCGTGGAGCTCGAGCACCTGCGCGCGCACCTTGCCGACGTCGAAGCGCCGCGCGTCGTGGACCCACTCGGAGATGCCGAGGTCCTCGTACGCGCCGTAGCCCTTGCGCTCGTACGACAGGTGGATCGCCGGCCACCCGGCCAGGAGAGACGCGATGGCGCCGTGCAGCCGGACCGACACCACCACGCCCGGCGTGTGTCGCGGCAGGAGCGCGCCGAGGTCGCCGGCGTCGGGGAGGCGGAGCGCGCGCAGGAACTGGCGATCGCTGCGCGGGCCGTCGACGTCCGCCTGCACCGCCCACAGGGGCGAAGGCACGGTGGACCCGAGCTCGCGCAGGCGATCGTGGTAGCCGGGCGCCCTTGGCAGCTCGCGACCGACGACGACGGTGGGCCCGCCCGCGCCGCCGCTCGGCATCGGGATGCCCGCGAGGGACTCGGCGAGCCGCAGCACGGCGAGGTCGGGACAGCGACGCACGTCGGTGACGCCGGCGAGCTCGGCGAGGGTCTCGTCGTCGCGGGCGTACACGACGTCGATGCGGGACAGCGCGCGACGCGCCAGCTCCCCCACCGGGCCGCGCAGCGGACCGATGCTCTGCGGCAGGTAGATCGACGGCACGCGCGCGCGGCCGGCGGCGAGGAGCTGCGGCATGTGGTTGAGGAGCACGCCGCCCTGTCGCACCACCGAGTCCGCGACGAGGTAGCCGCCGCCCACGGCGACGACGCCGTCGACGCCCTCGAGCATCGCGCCGACCTCGCCGGCGAGCCTCGCCGTGATGGACGGGACGGCGGCCTTGAGCGGCGCGCGGTCGACGAGCTCCGCGGCGCCGGCGCGCAGCGCTTCGAGCGCGGCGCCCGCCAGGCGGCGCGAGGGGCGCGCCCCACGCGGCTCGCCGGGGACGGCGCGCACGTCTGCGAGGTCGGCGAAGGAGGCCGCGTCGAGGGCCAGGATCCGACAGGCGCGCGCATCGAGCCCCGCCTGCTCGAGGACGCGGAGCGTGAGGTCGACGAGCAGGCCGTCGCCCGCGTTCTTCCGGCTGAAGGCGTGCAGGACGGCCAGCGTCATCGCGGCGGGGTCCAGGTCGGCGTGTGGCGCGGGAGGACGGGCACGGCGTCGTCGCCGCGGCCGCACCAGTAGATCCACGTGCCGGGCAGCGCGCGCTTGATGTGGCGCGCACAGCCCTCTGTCATCCGTGCCTCCGTGAAGCGCGCCGTGCTCCACTTGCCGTCGACGACCCAGAAGCTGTCGGGTCCGGCCATGATGTCGGTCAGGAGCTTCTGCCACCCGGGGTCGCGCCCGACGCTGCAGCGCAGCTCGACCGGCGGCTGCAGGATCGCCTGCAGCTCCTCCTTGGCCGTCGCGTGGTACTTCCTGTAGTAGCTGAGCACGCTGCACGCCTGACCGTCGAGCGCGATGGTGACGTCGTGATCGGGCGTCCCGACGGCGCCATGGACCAAGCGCATCGCGCGGAGCACCGAAGCCCTGCGCGAGAGGGTGCCGGGGCCTTTGCAGCGGAATTCCTCGAGCTGGACGGGCGCCGCCTGCGCCAGGACCAGCGCCGTGACGACGACGACGGCGCCCGCGCTGCCACGGCGCCGGCGCACGAGGGCGTCGACGGCGTTCAGCCCGAAGGCGGCGAGCGCCAACGCGTAGACCAGCATGAACAGGTTGGTGCGGAACACGCCGTACGGCCACTGCCCCGCCATGTTGAAGACGAGGAAGACGCCCCACGGCAGCGCGAACAACAGGGGCCACAGCGACGCCGGGCGCCCACGGCGCACGCCTGCCAGCAAGGCGCCGAGGCCGACGAGGCCGAGCACGATCGAAAACGGCTCGACCCGCGGCTGCATCCCCCACCACAGGCGCAGCCCGCCCGGGAACGAGAGCAGGTGCGCGGTCTTTCGCACGGTCCACCAGACGTGACCGAGGAAGCTCTTACCGACGTAGAACACGCCATAGGCGTGGCCCCAGTACGCGGGGTGCGGGTCCGCATCGCGCAGCCGGAGCGCGAAGACCACGGCGAGCGCGGCGAGCGTGGCGACGACGCCGGCCACGGCCACGCCGACGTCGACGCGCCGCTTCTCCTTGAGCGCGTGCCAGCCCACCGCGAGGAACAACCCCGGATAGAGGAACACCGTGCTCCACGAAAACGGCGGCGACATCGCCGCCAGCAGCGCGAGGCCGACGAGCGTGATCGTGCGCGGGCGCAGGAGGTAGCTCACCGCCAGGAGCAACAGCGCCGTGTGCAGGCAGGACTCGAGCGCGTAGGGCTTGAACTCCTTCGCGAAGGCGACCGCCGCCGGGTGAACGGCGAGCGCGAACGTCGCCGCGACGGCGATCCACGGCTGCACCACGCGCCGCAGCAACAGGAAGAACAGCGGCAACTGCAAGAGCGCCGCCGCCATCGAGAGAGCGCGCAGCGTGACCTCGGTGTTGTGCACCGAGATGATGACGCGGGTGAGCCACATGTAGCCCGGCGGGCGGATCCACCCGACCTGGCCCTCGACGAGCTTGTTGGCCCACCACGCCTCGTCGGCCCACAGCTCGCAGCTCGACATGCCGCGCAGCCGCAGGAACGCGCCCAGCGCGATGACGACGAGCGCGGCCGCGGCGACGGGAGACAGGGGCCAGCGCGCGCGCGCGGACATGGCCGCTCACTCCCCGTTCGCGGGCTTTTGGGCGACGGCGACGACGCCGAGCGGCAGCAGATGCCCCCGATCGACGCTGCCGTCGATGCGCGGCAACAGCATGGCCCACGGCGCGTTGGCGGCCAGGGCCACGGCGCCGACCCCGGGCAGCCCGATGGTGGCGCCGAGCGCCAGGACGCTCACCTGGTGATGCAGGAGCGACAAGATGCCGCCGTACGTCGACAGCGCGAGCACGTCGAAGCCGGCGCGCTCGAGCAGCGCGCGCACGCCCTCCTGGGTGTAGCGGAAGTAGTCGTGCGGCAGCTCGTGGCGGCGCGCGAGGTGCGGGACGGACAACAACAGCTTTCCGCCGGGGCGGAGCTTGCGTTTCATCTGCGCGAGCGCGCGCTCTGGCTCGGGGACGTGCTCGAGCACCTGGCTGCAGTAGAGCGTGTCGTAGGCGTCGTCCTCGACGGCGCTCATGTCGAGCACGTCGCCTTCGTGGGTGGGCCGAAACGTGCCGCGCGGCGCGCGCTCGAGGGACTCGTAGCGGACGCCGGCGGCCTCGAGCACCTTCTGCCAGCCGCCGCGGCCGGCGCCGACGTCGAGGGTGCGGCCCGCGGCGTGCGCGCGGATCATCTCGACGCAGCACCGGTAGTGGCTGTACGTGCCGGCGGAGAACCAGCGGTTCCAGCGGTCGTCCACATGGGGGTGCCGATCCAGGAAGCGTTCGCGTGCGTTCTTCAGCGCCTGCACATGCACCTCCCGCTCACAGCCGGACGAGCGCCAGCGAGCCCGCCGACGGATCTCGGCGGAGGGGGATCTCCGCCTTCTTGAGGAAGTCGTCGGTGGCCTTTCGGCAACCGGACCAGTCGAAGTAGTCGTCGAGGACGATGGCGCCGCCCGGCGACAGGCGCGGGGCGATGCGCTCGAGGCAGGTCATCACGGGGTCGTACCAGTCGACGTCGATGTGGGCGAGGCTGACGGGCTCGTCGACGACGAGCGTGTCCTGCACGAGGCCCGCGTGCATCTCGATGCCGTGGGCCTCCGGCGGCGCGAAGCCGTAGCGCTCGAAGCTCCTGCGCACGCGCTGGAAGAGGTCCGTCTCGTAGCCGTAGTAGCGCTGGCCCTTGAGGCCGCGCGACTTGCCCGACGCGATGACCTGGTACCGGTCATGGACGTCTTGATCGTCCTTGGCGCCGGGCGGCGGGATCATGCCGAACACGTCGTAGACGCGCAGCGGGCGGCTCCGCGCCTTGGCGGACGCGAGCAGGATGGCGGAGCCGCCGAGGGCGCACCCCGCTTCGATGACGACGCCCGGTATGGACTCTTCCTCGACGCGGCGCAGCGCGTGGCCGAGCTTGTCGAGCTTGGCGGACGACAGGTACGTGAGGCCGTCGGCGCGAACGCGGCGGGCGACGCCGGCGAGATCGGGAGGGAGCGTGCTCTTGTAGAACAGCTCGTTGATGCGGCCGACGATGCGCCTCGCGCGGATGACGCGACGTCGGACGCGGGCGCGCACGCCGAAGGACAGCATGGCGTCAGACGAGCCCGCGGCGCTTGAGCCAGGCCCAGGAGCCGCCGCCGCCGAGGAAGGAGAAGGACAGGCTGACGACGCGGTCGATGGTGACCGCCGCGAGGACCTGGGCGTAGTTGAGCCCGGCGGCGACGCCGATGGCGGTGCCGACGAGCTCGCGGACGCCGAGGCCGCCGGGCGTGAGGTTGACGGGCGCCGTGACGAGGATGGCCGCCGCGAGCAACAGGGCCTCGAGGAGGTGCACGGGCATGGACAGCGCGTGGAAGCACACGGTGAAGCGCAGCCCGAGGAGGATGGGCGTGGACATCGACGTGGCCACGAGCACGAGCAGGGCCCGCTTGTTCGCCTTGATGTCGTTCCAGCCGCTGACGAGGTCGTGGACGCGCCGCGCGAAGAAGCTCTGACCGAGGGGCACGCGCTGCAGCGGGAGCACCATGAAGACGACGGCGGCGGCGACGACGACGGCGAACGCGACGACCGCGGTGGTGCGCACCTGTCCGGCCACCGCCGGGACGAGCGGCAACAGCAGCAGGCCGAGCACGCCGCCGGTGCCCACGGCGAGCACCACCAAGGAGGTCATGACGGCGACGTAGCGCGTGTACGAGAGCGCGCGGTGCCTCTTGAGCACGCGCGCGCGGAGCAGCGTGCCGGCCTGCATCGGCAGGTAGTTGAGCAGCGTGGCCGCCTGCGTCAGCGCCATGGACTCGGTGAAGCCGACGCGCACCCCGAGGCTCCTCGTCACGGTGCTCAGCTCGATGCCACGGATGGGCGCAGCCGCCGCGCACAACGCCAACATCAGGCTCACGTCGAGCAGGTCGAGGTCGATGACCTGCGCGAGCTCGCCGCGGCGCCGATAGAGCGCCCAGCCGATGCCGACCACGAGCAGGAGCTCCACCAGGACCGTGAGCGCGCGCTTCCACGCGGCACGCGGGCGCGCGTTGCTCCCCGAGGGCGCGGCAGCGCTGCCGGGGTTCGCGCCCGCGCTCTCCGCCTCCGACGGTGCCTCCGGCCCGCTCATGGACCGTCGATGGCAGAGCGTGGCGAGGAGGACAACTGCGGGCCGCCGGCGGCGCCGTTGTCGTTGACGGCCCAGCAGGCCGCTGGGAGGCTGGGCGCGTGACGGCGCGCGCCAACGCCCCCGTTCCTGTCATCGTCCCCGCGACGGTGGGCCTCGCGGCCGTCGTGGCCCTGGTCGCCCGCGCCCGGCTCGCCGCCACGCTCAACGGGCACTGGGACGAATACAACTTCCTGCGCTTCGTCTACGAGGCCGCGCGTGGCGAGCTGAGCACGCGGCTGCAGACGTTCCACGTGCACCTCTTCGGGTGGCTCACCCACGTGCGCGGCACCGAGCTCGATCGAATCCTGGCCGCGCGCCACGCCGTCTTCGCCCTGCAGCTCGCCGGCGCGGCGGCGCTCGTGTGGCTCGGCCGCCGCCTGTTGTCGACGACGGCGGGCCTGTATGCGGTGCTCCTCACGTCGAGCTTCTCGTTCGTCCTGCGGCACGGGACCGAGTTTCGCTACGACGGCATCCTCTCGCCCCTCTTTCTCGTCGCGAGCGCGCTGATCATCGAAGCGGCGACCGGAGCGAGCGGCCGCGCGGGATCTCGCGTGCGCTTGCTTCTGGCCGGCGCGCTCACGGGCCTCTCGCTGCTCGTCTCCGTCAAGGCGGCGTTCTTCCTTCCGACGCTTGGGCTGCTCGCCGTCCTCCACCCGGCGGCGGACGAGCCGCCTCGCCTCGACCTCGCGCGCCAAAGCCCGTTGCGCTCGCTGCTCGTGTTCGCGGCCGGCCTCGTCGTCGTCGCGGGCGCCCTGTATGCGTTCCACGCCGCGTCGCTGGCGCCAGCGCCGGTGGACCGCGAGGCGTGGGTGGACCGCATGGCGACGACGATGATCGTCCCGCGCGGTCACTTCTTCCCACGCTGGAGGGCCACCATCCCGTCCTTCCGCTTCGACGTCGCGGCGTGGTCGTTGTTGGCCATCGGCTTCGTCGTCGTCGTCGCGCGCGCCGTGATGGAGCGCGGCGTCGAACGAAGGCGCGCCCTCAGCGTGCTGGCGCTCGCGCTGCCCATCTTCACCGTGCTCGTGTACCGAAACGCGTGGCCCTACTTCTGGGTCACCATCCTGCCCGGCGCCTCGCTCCTCGCCGGGGCCGTCGTGGACGTCGTCACCCGGCGGCTCGAGGGACGGCGCGTCGCGCTCGCCCTCGCCGTCGCCGCGCTGGTGGCGCCGCTTCTGTGGAACCTCGAGCGCTTCGTGGCGAGCAACGGCGACGACGAAAACGAGGCCCAGCGCTCCGTGCTCGCCGCCGTCCACGAGGTGTTCCCCACGCCTGTGCGCTACGTGGATCGCTGCGGCATGGTCTCGTCGTTCCCGAAGGTGGGCCCGTTCATGAGCACGCTGTCGGTGGCGCGGTACCGCAAGGCGAAGGTGTTCCAGGAGCTGCTCGACGAGACGCCGCCGGTGTTCGTCCTCGCCAACATCCGCGCGCTGGACCTGTCGCGCTCGGCGCACATGAAGAACCGCTATCACCTCGACCCCGACGACTTCCTGGCGCTGCGGGCGCGCTACGTCCATCACTGGGGGCCTCTGTGGGTCGCCGGCGCCCACGTCGACGCCGGCGCCGTCGGCCCCGTCGAGATCGCGCTGCCGATCACGGGCGCGTACACCGTGGAGGCCCAGGCGCCCGTCACCGTCGACGGCGCCCCTCACACCCCCGGCGACGTCGTCACCCTGGCGGCGGGGGCGCACACGCTCGAGGCCACCGGCGGCGCCGTCACGCTGCGCTTCGGCGATCACCTGCGCGTCCCGGCCGCCGCGCCCAGCAGGGCGCCGCTGTTTCGCAGCGGCTTCTCGCGCTGATGCATTCGCGCGTTGACCTCTACGCCGGTTGATTGTTTGATCGCGGCGATTGCGGGGGACTCCATGAGGATCGCAATGTCGTGCGCGCTCGCCTGCACCGTCATCGCGTCGGCGTGCATTCAATCGTCCGGGTTCGAGCCGCCGCCGCCGGCGGAGAACGTCATTGCCGTGGACGGCGGCGGGCCCCAGGACTTCGACTTCACGTCGGCGACCGTCAAGCCCGACGGCAGCGAGTACGTCGACGGCCGGCGGGTGCTCCTGCAGGCGGGCCTCGGGCAGCTCGTCATCGTCATTCAGGTGGGCTCGCTCGACGCCGCGGCCCAGGCCGTCGAGCCCTTCGGCGCCGCCAGCGTGCTCGCCACCGACGGCCCGGACGCGGCCACGTCGTACGTCGGCGTCAGCGGCACGCTCACGGTGCACGCCGATGACGCGGCCCCCGGCTCGCGCATCTCGGTGGATCTGACCGACGTCACGCTGCAGCAGGCCTGCGACGGCAGCACCCGGGTGATCGCGCACGCCAACATCACCGCCAAGGCCGTCGTGGAGACCCTGCCCGACGGCCTGGTCGGCGTCGGCGGCTTCTTCCGCGCCGACGAGGTCGCCGGCGGTTTCTACGATCCGTTCCCCTACATCGGCCTCGCCCACACCACCGTCGTCAACAACGCGCAGGGCGTCCCGCTGTACGACGCGGGGACCGACGAGGCGTGCATCGCGTTGAACCCGCGGCCGAGCTTCCACGACTTCGCGATCGCCGTGGACCCCGGCGAGGTGCCCGCGGGCGGCGGCGACATCAACCTCGCGAACGCGCCGCACACCCGCGTGCTCGTGAGCGAGGTCTCGCCCACCGGCGCCACCGTCCACTTCGCCCGCGCCGTGCAGGGCACCCTCCACGTCGACGGCGACGTCACGCTCGACGACGGCGCCGTCATGACCGCCACGCTTAGCGACCTGAGCTTCCGCTACGAGGCCGGCAACACCTTCACGAACGACCCGCCGCTCACCGTCGCCGCCGCGACCCTCAAGGCCATCCTCGGCAAGCCCGCCCCATGAGCGCGCTGGTCCCGCTCCTGCTCGCCCTGGCCGTCGCCGCCCCCGCCCCCGCGCCGCCCGCCGGCGACGCCGGCAACGCCAAGCGCATCGCCGTCGCCGCCTTTCGCGCCGAGGGAGGCGCGTCCCAGGAGCTCGCGGGCAGCGTCGCCGACGTGCTCGCCGTGGAGCTCGAGAAGTTCCAGGGCGTCGAGCTGCTCACCCGCAACGACGTGCGCGCGGTGCTCTCGCGCGAAGCGGAGAACCAGCTCCTCGGCTGCGACGATCCGCGCTGCTACGTCGACGTCACGCGCCTGCTCCCCACGCGCCGCCTGCTCACGGGCACGGTGAACAAGATCGGCAGCGCGCTCGTGGTGGAGGCGGCGCTGGTGGACCTCGTCGACGTTCGCGTCACCGCCCGTGCGTCCGCCACCGTCGCCGGCGGCGCGGACGAGGTCGCCGCGGCGCTCGAGAGCGTCGCGGTCGGCCTCATGAACGGCGATCCCACGCTCCTGCCCGCCAACGCCTCGGTGAAGGGCGAGGTGAGCGCGGAGATGCTCGATCGGGTGCGCCTGGCGGAGCGTCCCCGAGGCACCACCTTCACCGCGTTCGGCGGCGCCGTGTATTCGACCACCTTCGCGCTCGGTAAGCCCTCGGACCCCGCCTATCCCGGTGGGCTCGGCAAGCTCTCCGTCGGCGTGCCGGTCTTGCCGTGGTTGTCCGCCGTCGCGTTCGTCGACGGGGGCTACTACACTGGCAGCTTCGTCAACCTCGCCACCATCCAGTTCCTCGACGGCAGCGACATCACGAGCAGCAACGGCTCGTTCGTCGCCGACTACGGCATCGGGCTCGCCGAGGCCGGGGCGGGCGTGAAGCTGCAGCCCCGCACCGGCGTCGCGCGCCCATACCTCAGCGCGGCGCTCGCCGGCGGCGTGCTGTCGCTCGACGCCTCCGACCTCGTCTATCACCCCGACAAGGGGGAGCCCGACCTGCCGGCGAGCCTGGGCGCGCCCGTGCCCTTTCGCAAGTCGATCGCGGCGGGCGGCGGCCTCGATCTCGCCGCCGGTGTCGACATCTCCGTCCTCGAGCATGTCGCGGTGGCCGTCGAGCTCGGCGCGTACGGCAGGCTCCACGGCCTCGAGAAGATCTTCCTGCTCGACAACGTCGAGAAACACGAAGCGCTGGCGCCGCTCGCAGGTGCCACGCTGCTCCTCGGCGTCGCGTACGAGATGTAGCTACGGGCCGGTCTTCGGCGGCGACACCAGCGTCGGCTCACCGATGCGCAGCTCGAGCCCCTCGCGCGCGCCGAACACCACCAGGTCGCGGCGGCCCTTGAGCGCGCGCTCCTTGCAGAACGCGATCTTGCGGTCGACGTCGGCGTCGGAGTGCATCGGGTCGTGGTGGAAGATGGCGAGCTGTTTGACGTCGCCCTGCAGCGCGAGGTCCACCACCGTGCTCGCGCGCGGGTGACCCCAGCCGATCTTGCCGGTGTACTCCTCGTCGAAGTACTGCCCGTCCGCGACGAGCAGGTCGGCGCCGCGCACGAACTCCAGGAGCGCCGCGGGGATCTTCCGCGGCGCGTCGAGGTCGGCGATCACGTGCGCCTCGTCGTGCATGGCGAGGTCGATCTCGTTGTCGGTGGCGAACACCACCTTCACGCCGTCCTTCTCGAAGGAGTACGCCCAGCTCCGCCCCGGGTGCTCCTGCTCGAAGATCCTCACGCGCACGCCGTCGATGAGGCGGCGGCCGGCGTCGATGTGGGACGCGACGATGTTGGCCTTGAGCTCCGCGAAGTCGACGGGGAAGTACTCCACCGATCGCATCTGCCCGCTCAGCAGCTCGTAGGTGCGGCGGTCGCCCTCGGCGGTGCCGTAGACGTGGAAGGTGTTCTTGGAGAGGTACGCCGGCGTGAAGAAGGGGAAGCCCTGGATGTGGTCCCAGTGCGTGTGACTGAAGAAGAGGTGGCCGGTGATGGCGTCGGGCGAGCGCCGCAGCAGATCGATGCCGAGCTCGCGCAGGCCGCTGCCGCCGTCGCAGATAAAGAGGCTGCCGTCGACGCGGATCTCGACGCAGGAGGTGTTGCCCCCGTACTTCTTGGAGGCGTTGCCCGGCGTCGGGATGGACCCGCGCGTGCCCCAGAACCGAACGAAGAACACCGCCATGGCCGGCTAAGACCCCGTCCCCGAGGAGGCGCCCCGGCCCTCGTGGTAGACAAAGACGACCGTGCCGAGCTGCAGGTTGTCCCCGTCGTGCAGGAGCGCCGAGTGGACCTTCACGCCGTTCAAGTAGACGCCGTTTCGGCTCTCCAGGTCCACCACCGTCCACGACGCCGCCCCCGCCCCCGTGCGCCGCAAGGCGATGTGGCGGCGGGACAGATCCGTGGAATTGATGGGGATGTCGGCGTCGATGGCGCGGCCGACCACCACCTCGTCCCGAAACAGCTCGTAGGTCTTCGGCGCCCCCGGGCCCGTGATCATCTGCAGGCTCGAAGGTTGCTGCTCGAGGGACAACGGCATCAACGAGACGTTGATCGGGTTGGTACTCTCGTCTGTCCAGTCGTCGTTCTTCGGCATCGAGGCGGGTGATCCGCCGCCAGAATAGCGCGCCGCTCGCCGAACCCCTCATTTTAGGCTCTTTTCGAGCGATCACGGGGTCTGCTACCCCTGCGGCATGGGGATGGTGGACGACCTGCGCCGCGCGTTGATCTCCCGCGTCGACGCGCGGATCTTGAAGCGAATCGACGCTCTGCCGCGCAAGAACCTCAACGAATTCGGCGTCGATCCCTTCGGGTACGACCCCGAAGCCGTCAAGCTCATCGCGCCCTTCCTCATGTTCTTGAAGGAGCGCTGGTTCCGCTGCGAGGTGCACGGCATCGACAACGTCCCCGGCGACGGCCGCTTCCTCCTCATCGGCAACCACTCCGGCCAGCTCCCCTTCGACGCCGCCATGGTGGGCACCACGGTGCTCGCCGACGCGCCCCGCCCGCGCCTCGTGCGCTCCATGGTCGAGCGCTGGAGCGCCGAGCTGCCCTTCGTCTCGTCGCTCTTCGTCCGCTCCGGGCAGGTCGTCGGCGACCCTACAGTGTGCGCACGCCTGCTCGAGGCCGAGGAGGCCGTGATGGTCTTCCCCGAGGGGCAGCGGGGCATCAACAAGCTCTTCGCCCAGCGCTACCAGCTCGGCAGCTTCGGCACGGGCTTCATGCGGCTCGCGCTCGAGACCAAGTCGCCCATCGTGCCCGTGGCGGTGATCGGCGCCGAGGAGCAGGCGCCGGCGGTGGCGGACATCAAGCCGCTCGCGCGCCTGCTCGGCTTCCCCGCCGTGCCCATCATCTTCCCGCAGCTCGTGCCCTTGCCGCTGCCGGTGAAGTACCGCATCTGGTTCGGCGAGCCCATGGAGTTCAAGGGGCACCACGACGACGATGACGACGTCGTCGCGGGCCACGTCAAGAAGGTCAAGCACACCATCCAACGCATGATCGCCCACGGCCTCGAGCGGCGCCGCTCGCTGTTCTTCTGACATGGCAAACGAACGACGCTCCCCGACACGACTGAAGCGCGAGCGCGCGCTCGTCACCAGCGCCGCCGGCGGCCTCGGCCGCCTGGTGTGCCGGCGGCTGCACCGCAGCTTCGACGTCATCGCCGTCGACACCCAGCCCTTCCCCGACCGGCCGAAGGACGTCGAGCACCACCAGGTCGACCTGCGCCGCAAGGCGGCCACGCAGCTTTTGAAGAAGAAGCGCCCCGACGTCGTGGTGCACATCGGGGGCATCCACGGTCCGCCGCGGGGAGGGCGGCAGGCGCACCGGCTCGTCGAGGGCACGGTTCAGCTCCTGAAGCTGGTGGAGCAGACGCGGGTGCGCAAGCTGGTGCTGTTGAGCTCGGCGACGCTCTACGGCCCGTCGTCGACGTCGGCCAGCTTCATGTCCGAGGAGGCCCCGCTGCTCGGGGCCGGCGCCGTCCCCGACCTCGCCGACGACATCTCCCTCGACATGATGGTGCAGAGCTTCTTCTGGAAGCGGCCGGAGACCGAGACCGTCATCCTGCGCCCCGTCCACGTCGTGGGGCCGCACCTCGACAACCTCGCCACGCGCTACCTGCGCGCGCACCGGGTGCCCAGGCTCCTCGGCTTCGACCCGATGATCCAGCTCGTCCACGAGGAGGACGTCGTCGAGGCCATCGAGCGGGCGTTGGCCCCCGGGGTGCGCGGCGTCTTCAACGTCGTGGGGCCGTCGCAGGCGCCGCTGTCGCGGCTGCTCGCCGCGCGGCACACGTCGTCGGTGCCGCTGCCGGGGCCGCTTCTGCGCGCGGCCCTGGAGCGCGCCACGTCATGGCGCCTGAGCGCCGTCGACGCCGGCGAGCTCGCGTTTTTGCGCTACTCCTTCCTCGTCGACGGCGAGCGCGCGCACAGCGAGCTCGGCTTCGTGCCCAAGCGCTCGATCAAGACCACGCTCGAGGACCTGCAGTAGTTCGATTCGGAGCCCTACGACAACGCCGCGGCGACGACGGCGGGCGCGTCGCTCATGATGCCGTCGGCGCCGAGGGCGAGGAGCGCGCGGGCGGCGGCGACGTCGTTGATGACCCAGTAGTCGACGGCGACGCCGGCCGCGTGGCACTTGTCGACGAACGCTTGCGTGTCGAAGCGGAGGCGGCCGATCTGCCGCGGCACCTGGGCGCGGGCGCCGTGCACGAAGAACCGCCCGCTGATCCGCGCGAGCGCGCGCGGGCCGACGGCGAGCGCGGCGACCTCGTTCCTGGCCAGGCCGGTGGGGCCGCGATAGCCGAGGCGGCGCACGCGGGAGAGCGCGTCGCCGTGGAAGCTCGCGAGCAGCACGCGGGGGGCGTCGGCGCCGATGACGTCGACGATGGCCTGCTCCATGCGCGGCTCGCGCTGCTTGATGTCGACGTTCACGGGGACGTCGCGGAAGGCGTCGAGGACCTCGCGCAGCAGCGGGACGCGCTCGCCGCCGCCGAGGTCGAGCGTGCGCAGCTCGTCGAGCGAGGCGCTCTTGATCTCGAGCGGCGCGCGTCCGGCCGGGCGGAGCACCGGGTCGTGCGCGACGACGACGAAGCCGTCGCGGGTGCGGTGTGCGTCGGTCTCGAGGGCGGTGGCGCCGTCGGCGAGCGCGCGCGAAAACGACGCCATGGTGTTCTCGGGGAGCCCCGTGGCCGGCGCGCCGCGGTGTCCGAACAGGAGCGGTCGCGCCCAGAGCACGCGGCCGCTTTAACCGACGCGCCGCCCGAGGTGTACCCCGGAGCGTTCGAGCCGGCGGGGCGCGACGTCGAACGCGGCTCGCGCGAGCGCCTCGCACGGTCTAGCGTGGCGGCGTGGGGCGGGCGGCGACCCTGGTGCTCGCGTGCGCGCTGTCGTCGACGACGGCGTGCGCCACGCTCCGGCAGGGCGCCGAGGACGTGGCCGGCTTCGGCGTCGGGCTGAACGCGAGCGACCCGCACCGCTTCGCTGCCGAGGACGGCGTCGGGGCCGCGTGCTCCGACGGCTCGCTCGTGTGGATCGTCCCCGTCGACGGCGGCGTGGTCCTCGTCGACGCCGGCTTCGACGAGAGCGGCGCCGCCGTCCGCGCCGCGCTCCACCGCCGCCGCGTGCTCGCGGTGCTCCTCACGCACGCCCACCCCGACCACATCGCCGCCGCCGGCGCCTTCGCCGCTCCCGTCTACGTCGGCCGCGCCGACGTCCCTCTGCTGTCCGGCAGGCACGCCGTGAAGGACCTCGCCGTCGCGCTCGCGAGCGCCCTGCTCGCGCCGCCCGTGCCGCGTACGGTCATCCCCGTCGACGACGGCTTCACCCTCGTCGTCGGTGGCCGCACCTTCCGCGCCGTCGCCGTGCCCGGCCACACCCCGGGCAGCACCGCGTGGCTCCGCGGCGGGCTGCTGTTCACCGGCGACGCCGCGGTCTCTCCGCGCGGCCGCGCCGTCGTGCCGCCGCCGGAGCCCTACAGCGAAGACCCCGCGCGCGCGCGCGCCTCGCTCCGCCGCCTCGCCGATCGCGCCGCCGGCCTCGGCGTCACGGAGATCCTCGACGGCCACTACGGCCGCGTCGCCGTCACGCCCGCGCTGTGGGCCGCGTCCCTCGCGCGCGTGCACGCCGCCGACGCCGGCGACGAGGTGGACGACGGCGGCAGGCCCTGGGGCTGCGCGCTCAAAACAGCTTCGGCCGCATCTTTTTGATCTCGACCTTGTTGTCGTTGCCGCCGCGGCCCTTCCGCTTCTTCTCGTTGGGGTCCTTCTCGAGCTGGCTGTCGAGCAGGGCCGTCACCTTGGAGAAGTTGTTCATGTAGACGATGTTGCCGGGCTCGAGGTCGATGGCGATCTTGAGCTGCTCCATGGCCTCGACGTGCCGCTTCAAGCGGATGGAGAGCACGACGCCGAGGCGGTTGCGCAGCGCGGCCGCCCTGGGGTTGATGGAGACCGCCTCCTCGAGGAGCTTCACGGCCTTGTCGTAGTTGCCCTTGCCCTCGGCCTCGCTCGCCGCCTCGAAGAGCTGAAGCTCGCGCGACTTGCCGCCGCCGGGCGGCTTGGCGGCCACGCCGTGGGCGTCGAGCTCCTTCAAGAAGTCGGCGTACGTGGGGATGCTCGGGTCGTACATCACCGCGAGCTTGGCGTTCATGCGCGCGCTCGACAGTCGGCCCTCGGTGTGGTCCTTCACCGCCTGCTCGAAGATCTTCTCGGCCTTGCGCGCCTGCTCGAAGGGCACCGTGCTGCCCGCCGAGGGGCGGGGGCCCGCGAGCCCGCGCGCTTGCGTGGGCGGACGCGCGACGCCCGCCGGCTGCCCGGGCTTTTGCAGGCTCTGCCCCGGCAGCCCCGGGATGGCGGGCGAGGAGCGCTGCAGCGATTGGCCGGGGAGGCCGGGGATCGGCGGCGGCTTCGCCTCCACGACCTGCGGCGTCGGGCTCCGGGCCGGGACCACGGAGACGGCCGGCGGCGGCGGCGGGTCCTTGTTGGGCGGCGGCTCGGTGGGCGCCTCTCCCGTCGGCAGCGGCCTGAGCGCGTCGGACGGCAGGTCGGGCAGCGACGCCGTCTGCGCGGAGCTCAGGCCGGGCAGCGCCGCCGTGCGCAGCTCGACGTCGAAGCCCTCCTCCTCGTCGTCGATCTCCTCGACCTGGCTTTGACCAATCTCGTCGGCGTCGGCCGTCTGGCTGTCGTCGTCGCCGGCGGTCTCCCACGCGTCGTCCTCGTCGGCCTCGTCGGCCTCGTCGGCGTGCGGGGGGAGCTCGTCTTGCTCGGGCTCGTCGCCTCGCCCGCCGGGCAACGGGCCGGTGAGCTCGTCGGAGGGGATCCCCGGATCGCCCGTGGCGTCGTCGTGGATGCTCGGCCGCGCGGTGATCAGGTCCGCGACGTCGCCGAGGCCCGGGCGCGCCGCGGTCTCCAGCACCTCGTCGGGCTCGTCGTCCCCCTCGAGGGAGTCGGGCTCCTCGAGCGCCCGCGCCTCCGCGACCGCCCCGGCGGGGCCGGGGGCGTCGCCGAGGCCGGTGGGGTCGCGCAGCGCCGCCGGCAGCTCCTCGTCGCCGTCGGTGCGCGCGGGCCGCCGCGGACCCGTGGACATGCTGCTGTCGAAGAAGCCGCCGACGTCGTCGTCCCCGCCGGGGGGCAGGAACTCGTCCTGATCGAGCAGCTCGGGCTGGTCCTCGGCGGGCGCTTCGCGCGAGCGCTCCCTCGCGGTCTCCTTGGCCTCCTTGGCCTCCTTGGCCTCCTTGGCCTCCTTGGCCGCCGTCACCGGCTCCCCGTCCCCGGAGGCGTCGCGCGGCAACGGCGGGGGCGACGCGCTCGAGCGCTGCGAGCGCCCGGCGTCGGACGGCTCCGAGGGCGGGGCGTCGGCGAGCGACGGCGGCCGGGGCCGCGCCTCGGGCGTCGCGCGCGCAAAGACGTTGGAGATGTTGTTGGGGTTGGTCTCGGAGAACGCGTTTCCGCGTCCCTCGTCGAGGACGATGCCGTCGGCGCGCTCGTTGTCCTCCTCGACGCGCACCGACGCGAAGCCCGGCAGCCGGCTCTTCTTGAGCGCCGCCTCGGCGCTCTTGATGATGGTGGGCTCGGCCGCCGAGGCGCGGCTCCCGCGGATCTGCGCGCGCGTCTCGACGACGTCGTCGAGGGCGGCAGCGGCGGCGACGGCGCTCTTTTCGCCGTCCCCGCTCCCGCGCTCCTTCTTGGCGTCCTTGCGCCCGCCGTCGTCCGCGTCGGGGAAGCCGGAGAACGCCGCCACCACCGTGCGCTCGCCTCCCGCGGCGTCGGGGCGGGGGGCGGAGACGGCGCTCTCGCTGCGCGAGATCATCGACGACGACGACGCCGAGCCGGACGTCTTCTTGCGCTTCTTGGTCGTGCGCAGACGGATGATGCCCTTGTCGGCGAGCATGGAGACGGCGACCTTGAACTCGCTGTCCTCCATGGCGCTCTTCTTCTTGATGCGCCCGATGGATCGCTTGCCGTTGATGAAGCCGAGGACGTGCTGCTCGAAGGGCGACATCTTGAGGCTGCCCTGCACGGCCGTGGGCGAGACCTCGGGGACGGCGTCGGGGTGCAGCAGCGCGGCGGTGCTGCCGCCGATGTAGAAGCGCGCCTGGGTGACCTCGCGCGTCAGGCCGCCGGCGTCGCGCGAGGAGAAGTCGCTGTACTCGCCCTGGCCGTTGCCGAGGATGATGGCGTCCTCGCCGAACTCCGAGGAGCCCGCGCCGCCGCCGCCGCCGGAGGTGCTGCGGCGCGGGAGCTTGGCCTCGCAATCGGCCGGCGGAAGCGACCGCGCGGGATCGTCGTCGGTGATGTCATCCCCGAGGAAGCTCGTGTCGAGGATGTACTCGCAGCCCGGGCAGATGAACGCCCCCGGCTGCACACTCCTACCGCACTTCGGACATTCCATGACGACCCGGCACCCGTAGCCTACACGTATGGGGTCGGGTCGGGCACCCCGGCGTCGACGAAGCCGCGCCGCCGGATACGACAACTGTCGCATGCGCCGCACGCGCGGGGCCCCCCGGGCGCGTGCCGGGGGTCGTAGCAGGACCACGTCAGGCCGTAGTCCACGCCGAGGCGGATCCCCTCGCGGATGATCTCCGCCTTGGTCATGGCCATCAGGGGAGCGCGCACGTGGAAGGATTCCCCCTCCACGCCCACCTTGGTGGCGAGGTTGGCCAGGCGCTCGAACGCCTCGATGAACTCCGGCCGGCAGTCGGGGTAGCCCGAGTAGTCGACGGCGTTGGCCCCGATGAAGATCTCGCGCGCCCCGATGATCTCGGCGAACGCCAGCGCGAACGACAGGAAGATGGTGTTGCGCGCGGGGACGTAGGTGACGGGGATGCCGTCGGTGCCCTCGCGCGGCACCGCGATGTCGTCGGTGGTGAGGGCGGACCCGCCGAAGGCGCGCAGATCGACCTCGACCACGCGGTGGCTCGTGGCGCCGAGCGCCTTGGCGACGACGCGGGCGGCGTCGAGCTCGACGACGTGGCGTTGGCTGTAGTCGAAGGACAGCGCGTGGCACTCGAGGCCGCGGGAGCGCGCGACGGCGAGGGCGGTGGCGGAGTCGAGGCCGCCGGACACGAGCACCACGGCCGACGAGGTCAAGCCGCGCCGCCTCCCGACATGGCGTCGGCGACCTCGATGGCCATGTTCTTGTACGTGTCGCGCACGAAGCTCAGGTAGCTCTCGTCGTCGACGCCGGAGGCGCGGGCGAGGGCCGTGATGCCGTCGAGGGTCTTGTCCCACGTCTCCTTGACGGTCTCGAGCGTCCAGAAGCCCGTGAGGATGGGCGTGGGGCGGATGTCGGCGGCGTCCTTCTCGAGGTCGATCCAGTCGTCCATCACCTGCACGAAGAGCGACACCGAGACCATCCACTCGCGGGCTGCGTCGCCGGCGAAGCGCCACACGGGGAAGAAGAGCCCGTCGATGGTGCCGAGGACGCCGGCCATGCGCCAGCAACAGCCCGAGGGATCCGACACGCCGGTCATGGCCTTGACCTCGCTGTCGACGTACTCGTGCAGCCGCCTCACGGCGCGATCGTAGACGCGCTTGTCCTCGCCCTCGATGCCCTCGCCCATCTCGACGAACAGCGCGCGCAGGAACCGGAAGGCGCCGGCGTTTTCGTCGCCGTCCTCGGGCGTCCAGGAGCCGTCGAGGACGCCGCGCATGCGCTGCCCGCGCGAGGGGCCGTCGAGGACGCCCATGCAGTGGTCGAAGACGTGGTCCACGGCCGCGATGAACGCTGCGATCTGGACGATGCGCCGGTGGGTGTCCTCGTCGAGGAGCTTGCCGGCGAGCTTGACGCCCACCCCCGCCCACGACGCCAGCGTCGGCGGCAGGAGCCCGAGCGCGGTGCCCGCCCAGCGCAGGGCGCCCACCGCGAACGGCGGCTTGGGCGACGAGAACAGCACCGTGTACGGCGCCGTCGCGTAGAGGTTGCACGTGAGGAAGCGCAGCTTCCGGTCGACGCGCCCCTCGAGCGCCTCCGGCCAGTGCTTCTCGTACAGCGGCTTCACCCAGCGATCGTGGTTCTTGAACGTGATGGTGCGGATGGCCTCGGGGAAGGCGCGCACCGCCGCCACCGGCTCTCCCATGAGCTCCTTGAGCGCAGCGATGCGCTCCGGCTCCGTCATGCGGGATGCCGCGGTGTCCTGCACCTCACGGCGGGCGGCCGTCGACGTCATGCCAACGCGATGGCGCCTCGCGGCGGCGAGCGCAACCCCCGGTCACGCCGATGCGGGCCGCCCCATGCGGGGCGACCCTCGCGACGCGGGGGCGAGCCCCGGCCCTACTCGCCGTTGCCCGCGGGCGGGGAGAGCTCGTCGACGAGGTGCTTCGCCCCGTAGACCTTGTCGAGCGCGTGGAGGATGCCGCTCGAGGCCACCGAGACCGCACGCGCGATCTTGTCCGAGTAGACGAAACGGTTGGGCAGCGACTGGATGTTGCCGTCGAAGATGAGCCCCACCACCCGGCCGTTGGCGTTCCACACCGGGCTGCCGGAGTTGCCGCCGATGATGTCGTTCGTCGACACGAAGTTGAGCGGCACGGAGAAGTCCACGGCGCCCATCTTGTCCTTCCAGCGCTGGGCGATGTCGTACGGCGGCTTGTCGTGGTGGCGCTTGTTCTTGGTGTAGAGGTCGCCGAAGCCCGTGGCCCAACGGATCTTCCTGCCGTCCTCGACGTAGCCCTTCACGTTGCCGGTGGAGATGCGCAGCGTGAACGTGGCGTCGGGGTACACGCTGGTGCCGTAGACCTTGTTCATGGCCTCGGCGATGCGGCCGTTGTAGGTGCGCTCCGCCGCCTCCACCTCGTCCTCGTACTGCTTGCGGATGTCCCGGGCGCGCTTGTCCCACGAGCGCACGAACTCGATGAGCGGGTCCTTGGCCTCGTCGAGGGCCTTCTTGCCGTCGCCCTTCTTGATGCGCTCGTAGATGGCCTTGCGCACGGCGACGTCGTCGAGCTTGGTGCCGTTGACCACCTCCTCGGCGCGCGCCCGCGGCTCCTTGCCCTGAAGCGCCTTCTTCACGTCGCGGTCGGCCTTGGTGAGGACGGTGCGCATGTTGTCGAGGCCGAACGCGATCTTCTCCACCTCGAGGCTCTTTTCGATGGGCGCGTCGGAGAACAGGTGCAGCTCCACGCTCGGGAGGTTGCTGTCACGGTACTCGCGCAGCCGGTCCTCGCTCTTCTTGGGCATCTCGTCGGCGAGGCGCACGAGGTCGCGGGCGATGCCGAACAGGTGCCCGCTCGGCCCCAGGCGGTACTCGGTGACGTAGAGGGCCTTGGCGTAGCTGCGGTAGTCCTTGTACGCCTTCTCGAGCTTGGGGAACGCCTCGAGGAGCCGGTCCTTCTCGGCCTTGTCCGTGAGCGCGTTGACCTTGACGATGAGCTCGTCCTGGCGCTTCTTGTATTGCGCCATCAGGTCCTTGTCCTTGAGGCCGCCCTCGTAGCCCTTGATGGCCTTGATGGTGTTTTCGACGCCGAAGACGTCGTGGCTGCCGGCGCGCTTCTCGGCCTCGCCCTTCGCCATGTACTTCTTGAGGATGCCGTCGAGGGCGACGTAGCGATCGATGATGAGCGGATAGGTGACGTCGCGCAGGAGCTCGAGCTTGGCGAGCACCGAGAAGCGGTCGGTGGAGCCCGGGTGACCGGAGACGAACACGGTCTCACCGTCCTGCGGTCCGCGCGCGGAGAACGTGAAGAACTCGGGCGTCGTCGCCGGCTTGTCGCCCGCGTAGACACGGAAGAAGGAGACGTCGAGGTCCTCGCGCGGGTAGGTGAAGTTGTCGGGGTCGCCGCCGAAGAACGCGGTCTGGAACTCGGGCGCGAACACCAAGCGCACGTCGGTGTACTTCTTGTATTGGTACAGGTTGTACATGCCGCCGCCGTACAGGGTGACGACGTCGCAGCGCGCCTTGGTCTCGTCGGCGCAGGCCTTCTCGATCCGGGCCATCTCCGCCTTGCGCGCGGTGTTCTTGTCGGCGTCGCTCTTTTTGTCCTTGGCCGCCGCTTCGACCTTGTCGGTGACGTCGCTGATCTTCTGCAGGACGTTGAGCTCGAGGTCGGGGCACTTGCGCTCGTCGGCGCCGCCGTTGGCGATGAAGCCGGTGTTCAGGTAGTCGGGCGCGCCCTTCTCCTCGGAGAGCTTGGAGATGCAGTCCTGCGCCACGTGGTGGTTGGTCATCACGAGGCCGTCCTTGGAGACGAACGACCCGGAGCCGCCGTTGTTGAAGCGGACGCTCGCGTGCATGGCCTTTTGGAGCAGCGGCTGCGTGAGCTTCACGCCGTGCGCCTTGAAAACGGCGTCGACGGGAAAGAGGTTCAACGGCCACATGCCCTCGTCGGCGCGGGCGGACAGCCCGGCGGTGACGGCGAATGCGGCGGCGACGAAGGCGAGGCGCTTCATGAAAAACTCCGGGTTCCCGCGCGTGCACCCGCGCGCGGAGACGCGCGGGCGGTTGATCGGGCGTTGTGCGGCGGTAGCCTGCAACAGGATGCGGCTCCGACGGAAGCCCCTCGCGCCGAGCGCACGGATGGACGGTGCCGTCGCGAGGCGCGCGTTCTCCCCCGAGGACGCGCCCACGGGCGACGTCGCCGTCGTCCTGGGGGCCAAGCCCGGCCCCCTCCTCAGGCAGCGCATGGACGCGGCGTGCGCGCTCGTCGCCCAGGGCAAGGCCCGGCGCCTCGTGTTGAGCGGGCTCCACGAGGAGATGCCGTACATGAGCGCGCGCGCGCGCACGGTCCTCGACGACGGCGACATCCTCGTCGACGACGGCGCCACGCGCACGCTCGAGAACCTGCGGCGCGCGCGCGACCTCTTCGGCCTTCACCGGGTGCTGGTGGTCACCCAGCGCTTCCACATGGGCCGAGCGCTCTTCCTCGCCGACGCCCTCGGCCTCGACGCCGTCGGCGTGCTCGCGACGGGCGGGCCGCGCACGCTGTCGGGGCGGCTGCGCGAGAGGGTCGCCCGCGTGCGCGCGCTCGTCGACGTGGCGCTCCTCTAGCTCGGCGCGACCCTTCCGCCTCGTGTCAGGCGAGGCGGGCGAGGTGGACGGCGAAGCGGTGAGCGCCGTCGTAGTAGCTGATCACGCGGGAGAAGCCGGCGGCGGCGAGGATGGCGTCGACGCGGGCGAGGTCGTACTTGGCGCTGGTCTCGATGTGCACTCGCTCGCCGGCGGCGAAGTCGACGGCGGCGTCGAGGGCCTCGATGCGCACGGACTGCGCGCGCGTGGCCTCGAGGTAGATCTCGATGTTGGACCCGGCCTCGTCCCACTCGGCGACGTGCCGGAAGCCGTCGACGTCGAAGGCGGCGCCGAGCTCGCGGTTGAGCCTCACCAGCGTGTTCTTGCTGAAGCGCGCGGTGACGCCGGAGGCGTCGTCGTACGCGGCGCGCAGGACCTCGGGGTCCTTCTTGAGGTCGGTGCCGAGCACGAGCACGGCGTCCCTGCGCAGGTGGCGGCGCGCGGCGGCGAGCATCCGGGCGGCTTCGTCGTCACGCAGGTTGCCGATGGAGCTGCCGATGTGCAGCAGCACCTGCCGGTCGGCGAGGGCGGCGACGTGCGGACCGGCCGCGTCGTGCGTGCCGGCCACGGTGCGCACGTCGACGGTGGGCAGCGTGTCGGCGATGCGCTCGGCCGCCTGCGACACCGCGCCGCCGGCGATGTCGCACGCGAGGAACACGCAGGATCCCTGCGCGCGCACCACGGCGTCGAGGAGGATCTCCGTCTTCTCGGCCGTCCCCGCGCCGAGCTCCGCGACCGCGACGCGCGGCACGCCCTCGCGCATCTGCGCCACCATGGCGTCGCCGTGGCGGGAGAAGATCTCTGCCTCCGCGCGCGTCGGGTAGTACTCGGGGAGCAGCGTGATCTCGTCGTAGATGGCGCAGCCGGCCTCGTCGTACAGGAGCCACGTCGGCAACGACTTGGGTGAAGAGAACAGACCGGCCGCAACCGCATCCGCGAGCATGTTCTTCGGCGTTCCGTCGGCCATCTGTTCCCCTCCTGGTCTCTGTGTGATCGCCGTGGTGCGATCGTCGTGGTGATCGTCAGCGGGCCAGGCGCGCGCCCGCCATCTGGAAGCGCGTACTTGGATGCCAGAAGTTGCGGTACGTCGCGCGCAGGTGATCCCGCGGCGTCAGACAGCTCCCGCCGCGCAGGACCATCTGCTGCGCCATGAACTTGCCGTTGTACTCGCCGAGCGCGCCCGCCGGCGCCGCGTAGCCCGGGTACGGCTCGTAGCTCGAGCGCGTCCACTCCCAGACGTCGCCGAAGAAGCCGCCGCCCGCCGCCGGCACGAGCGCGCCGGCGCCGCCGTCGGCGAAATTCTCCGTGCGGTCGTCGCGGGGCGCCCGTGCGGCCGCGTGCTCCCACTCCGCCTCCGTGGGCAGCCGCGCGCCGAGGAAGCGGGCGACGGCGTCGGCCTCCCAGAAGCTCAGGTGGCTCGCGGGCTCGTCGTCGCTCGGCCTGCGCCAGCCGCGCAGCGTGAAGACCCGGTAGCCCTCGTCGTCGACGTGGGCGTAGCCGGGCGCGCGCCAGCCCTCGGCGCGCACGGTGTCCCAGCCCTCGGACAGCCACAGGGACGGCGTGTCGTAGCCGCCGGCCTCGATGAACGCCTTCACCTCGCCGACGCTCACCGGGCGCGACGCGATCGCGAAGTCCTCCAGGAACACGTTGTGCCGCGGGCGCTCGTTGTCGAACGCGAACCCGCCGCCGCCCTCGACCGACGCCGCCCCGATCTCGACGACGCCGCCCGCTTGCTCGAGCCACGCGCCCGCGGCCGGCGGCGCCGTCGAAGCCGGCGACGCCGTCGAGGCCGTCGAAGCCGTCGAAGCCGTCGAGGCCGTCGAAGCCGGAGCGTCGTCGGGCTTGTACGCGGGGCCGAGCGGGTTTTCGGCGAAGGCGTGCAGGATGTCGGTGAGGATGAGCTCCTGGTGCTGCTCCTCGTGCGCGAGCCCCACCTCGACCACCGCCGGGTCCGCCCCGCGCGCGTCGGCGATGGTGTCGAGCACCTCGAGCATGCGCCCGTCCACCGCGCGGCGGTACGCGCCGATCTCCTCGGCGCCGGGGCGCGACATCAGCCCGCGCTTGGGCCGCGCGACGCGCTCGCCGACGGCCTCGTAGTACGAGTTGAAGAGGTAGCCGTAGCGCGCGTCGACGGGGTCGATGCCGGCGGGCGCGAGCACGAAGGTCTCGAAGAACCAGGTGGTGTGCGCGCGGTGCCACTTCACCGGGCTCGCGAACGGCATGGACTGAAGCTGCTGGTCCTCGGGCGACAGCGGCGCCGCGAGCGCCTCCGTCGCCGCCCGCACGCGCGCGTAACGCGCGCGCGGCGTCTCTTCATCCATGGGACGCGCGCCGGGCATGGGCCGCGATACAACGCACATCCCCATCGGGAAACCCAAACCGCCCCTCTCCGCGGCGTCGGGGGCCTCGTGCTATGTCCCGCCGCATGGCCCACCCGCTGCTGTACGAAGTGAACACCCGCCAGTGGCTCTCCGAGCTGAGCCGCCGACATGGGCGCGACATCGACCTGTACGCCGTCCCCGAGGACGAGCTCGACGCGCTCGAGCAGAAGGGCTTCACGCACCTGTGGATGATGGGCGTGTGGCCCACGGGCCCGCGCTCGCGCAACGAAGCGCTCCACCACCCCGACCTCAGGAAGGCCTACGACGAGGCGCTCCCCGGCTGGACCGACGAGGACGTGCTCGGCTCGCCCTACGCCGTGGGCGCCATGCACGTCTCGCCGCTCCTCGGCGGCGACGCGGGCCTGCAGGCGCTGCGCCGGCGCCTCGACGAGCGCGGCATCAAGCTCATCCTCGACTTCGTGCCGAACCACCTCGGCCTCGACCACGCGTGGGTGATCTCGCGGCCGAACCTCTTCGTCGGTGCGCCGCAGCAATTCCCCGACTCCTTCGCGCTCAAGCTCCCCACGGGCACGCGCTTCGTCGCCTACGGAAAAGATCCGTACTTCCCCGGTTGGACCGACACCGTCCAGCTCGACTACCGGCGCGCCGACACGCGGCAGGCCATGCGCGACCAGCTCCGGAGCGTGGCCGACAAGTGCGACGGCGTCCGCTGCGACATGGCCATGCTGGTGCTCGCCGACGTCTTCCAGAACACCTGGCGCCACGTCCCCGTCGACGTCGAGGCCGCGGCCGGCGAGTTCTGGCACGACGCCGTCTCCCTCGTGAAGAAGGACCACGCGTCTTTCACCTTCCTCGCCGAGGCCTACTGGGACCTCGAGGGGCGGCTTTGCAATCTCGGCTTCGACTACGCGTACGACAAGAGGCTCTACGACTTCGTCGTCCACGACCGGCCGTGAGGACATCCAGCCGCACCTGCTCGGCCTCGGCGCCGCCAACGCCCGGCGCGCGCACTTCCTCGAAAACCACGACGAGCCGCGCATCGCCGCCACCATCGACCTCGACCAACACCGCGCCGCCGCCGTCCTCGTCCTCGGCCTGCCCGGCATGCGCTTCCTCCACGAAGGACAGCTCGAGGGCGCGCGCAAGTTCGCGCGCGTTCAGCTCGCGCGCCGCGCCGTGGAGCCGGTCGACGACGACATCCGCGCCATGTACGCGGCGCTCCTGCCCGCGTTCGCCGAGAGCTCCGTCGGCATCGGCGAAGGGCGCATCCTGGCCCCGCAGCGCGCCTGGGAGGACAACGCTACGGCGCAGAGCTTCACCGTCGTCGAGTGGCAGGAGCCCGGGCGCGACGACCGCTTCGACCTCGTCGTCGTCAACATGGCCGAGCACCGCTCCCAGTGCCGCGTGCCCCTCGCCGCCCGGGGGCTCGCCGGCGGCACGTGGCACCTCGTCGATCGCATCGGCTCCGAGAAGTGGGTGCGCGACGGCGACGACCTCGCGCAAAAGGGCCTGTTCCTCGACGTCGCCGGCCGCGGCGCGCAGCTCTTCTCGTTCCACCGCGCGTGAGCCGCGTCGAGGACGCGCGCCTTCGACCCGGGTAGACTCGCGGCGTGAAGGTCGGCGACGGCAAGCTTCTGCGACGCGCCGAGGCGTTCGGCGAGCTGGTGATCGACGACGGCGACGGCCGGCCGTCACCGCCCGAGGTGCGCGCGCGGCTCACCGCGGAGGCGCCCGTCCCGCCGGGCAGCGAGCGTGTCGGGAGGGCGCCGCCGCTCGCCGGCGTGAAGACCACGTCGGTGCTCGGGGCGCGGCTCGAGGCGCTCGGCGGGGACGGCGAGCGCCGAGCGAGGGCGCGCTCCGCCACGCCGGAGCCCGACCCGCGCGCCAACGCGCCTCTCACTGCAAGGTGCAGGCGCTCGGCTCCCCGACGCAAGTGAAGCCCGCCTCGATGGCGCACGTGTCCGAGCAGCCGTCGCCCGCGCCGGTGCCGCCGTCGTCGCAGCCCTCGCCGGGGCGGATGAGCCCGTCGCCACAGACGGTCGAGCACGTCCCGCCGCCCGGCGGGCAGGCGAAGCCCGGCTCGACGTTGCACTGCGTATCGCAGCCGTCGCCGGCGCCGGCGTTGCCGTCGTCGCACGCCTCCGCGCCCTCGACGACGCCGTCGCCACAGTTGACGGCGGGGACGCAGTCGGGCTCGTCGACGAGGCCGTCGCAATCGTCGTCGACGCTGTTGCCGCACAGCTCCCCGGCGGGGTTGGGCGGACCGGGCGCGGCGTCGCACACCGAGTGCGTGCCGTCCGTCGCGCAGCTCAGGGTGCCGTCACGCTGGCAGACGCCGAAGCCCGCACTGCAGGAGCCGCCGACGTCGCAGCACTCGTCGATGAGTGTGTCCCCGTCGTTGTCGATGCCGTCGCCGCAGATCTCCTGCGCCTGACAGGTGCCGCTCACGCAGTCGCTTCCGGTCCCGCAGAGGTTGCCGCAGGCGCCGCAGTTGTGCGGATCGCGCTGGAGGTCGAAGCACGCGGTGCCGCCGCAGTCGGTGAGCGCACCGCAGCCGCACGCGGTGCCGTCGCACACGCCGGTGCAGCAGTCCGACGTCACCGAGCAAGGCGCCTCGAGCGCGGCGCAGCTCGCGGTTCGGCAGATGTCACCGTCGCACACCTGGGAGCAGCAATCCGCGTCGCCGGCGCACGCGTCGCCGTCGGCGCCGCACGTGCCCGCGTCGACACAAAGGCCGGACCCGAAGTCGCACGCGAGGCCCGCGCAGCAAGCGGCCGGGTCGGCGGTGCAGGCGTCGCCCGACGACAAGCAGCTCGACTCGGCCTCACAGGTGCCGCCGGCGTTGCAGGTGAAGCCGCCGCAGCAGGGGTCGGCCTGGGTGCAGGACTCGCCGGCGTTTCCGCAGTCGCAGGCGTCGCCGACGCCGTCGCTGTCGGCGTCGGCCTGGCCGGCGTTCGGCGCGTCGGGGCAGTTGTCGAGCGAGTGGGGGACGCCGTCGCCGTCCTCGTCGACGACGGCGCCGAGGTCGGGGACGGCGGCGTCGGAGCCGACCTCGTCGAGGCGGGCCTGCAGGGCGGCGGCGACCTGATCGACGTCGACGGCGGCCTCGGCGGCGTCGAGCTTGGCGACGATCTGTGGGTCGATGGCGCCGTCGTCGGCGAGATCGAGGGCGATGGTGTTGACGAGCTCCTGCAGCGACGCGTCCACCGGGTGGCCGTCGCCGACGCCGCCGGCGTCGATGACGGCGGCCTCGGCGATCACGGCGCTGAGCGCGAGCACGTAGGCGTCGGCGTCGGGGCCGACGAGCGCGTCGCTCGTTCCGGGGGCGTGCGGGGTGCCCACGCCGACGCCGAGGCCGGCGACCAGCTCGCTCTCCGCCTGCTCGGTGGCGGCGGCCAGGGAGCCGCCTTGCGCGTACAGGACGCGCGCGCGCTCGGCCGACAGGTGCGTGACGAGGTTGACGTACGCCGCCTGGCTCTGCTCGTCGCTGACCTCGTAGAGCGCGCGCAGCGTGAGCGGCGCCAGCGAGAGGTCGCCGGTGATCTCGTTGTAGTAGAAGCCCTCGCCCTCGATGGAGACCACGCCGCGGTGCCGCAGCGACACGCTGAAGTCGCCCGCGTCGTCGACGGTGGAGGTCTCGAAGGTCTGGCCCGTGGGCGCGCCGCTCGCGTCGAGGGCGGAGACGGTGATGGACGAGCCGATCACGAAGGGCCCCTTGGCGAACGCGCCCGCGACGTCGACGGCGCCGGGGACGTCGGCGGTCTTTTCGCAGACGCCGCCGACGCAGGTGAAGCCGTCGACGCACGCGTGGGTGTCGCTGCAGCGGAGCCCCTCGAGGCCGGGGGTCTCCGAAAAGACGCAGCCGCTCGGGGACGCGACGGCGAGGGCTGACACCACCATGCACGCAGCGGCGCTGAACCAGGGACGGCCGCGGCGCGGCGCGTCGAGCGTTGTCGAGGTCACGGGCCCTCCACGAAGAAGGACGCCAAAGCGAGCGCGGCGCCGCCGGCGGCGAGGACCGCGCCCGCGCCGTAGAGCACGTTGGCGGTGAGCGCGCTTTCGTCGCGACGCGAGAGCGCCGCCACGCGATCGTCCTGGAACTTCGCCGCCAGCGCCGCCTGCTGCGCGCCTTGCGCCGTGACGCCGAAGTAGCCGCCGGTGGCCGCGGCCGCGCCGCCGACCACCGCGGCCGCGCCGCCGCCCGCGAGCATCCACAGGCTCGGCCCGCCGTCCTGCGGCGCCGGCGCAGCGGCGACCGTGGCGGGCGCCGGGGCGGGCAGCTCGAGGTCGAGCACCAGGACGCGCACGCGCGCCCCCGATGACGGCGGCGACGACGACGGCGGCGATGGCGACGGCGGCGGCGGCGACGACGGCGACGGCGACGACGGCGACGGCGACGACGGCGACGGGGGCGCGGACGCGTCGGGTGCAGGGGCGCCGGCGGCCGGCGGCGGGGGGGCGCTCGCGGCGGCAGCGTCGGCGACGAGCGCGTCGACCTTGGCGTCGATGTGCGGGATCATGGCGTCTACGTCGGCGCCGAGGAGCACCACGCGCCCCGACGACGAGCCCTTGGCGGAGTCGAACAGGTTGAGGGTGAGCGCGAGCTGCGAGCCGAGCGGCGCGATCTGGCCGAACACCACGTAGCGCGCGCCCATGGCTCCGGCGAGCTCCGCCAGGCACGAGCCCGCCTCCGTGCAGCCGAGGGTGGCCTTGTCGGCCTCGAGCTCGACGACGCGCCGGAGGTCCGCGCTCGACACGACGTCGAACACCTTGTGGCGCGCCACGGACACGGTCACCAGCTCGCCGAGCGCGCGGGCCTCTGCCGGCCCCACGTGGGCGGGCCCCTGCGGCGACGCCGCGAGCGTCGAAGCCACGAGCACGATCGCGAGCACCATGAGACCTCCCCGGGCGACAGTGTACCGCGGCCGGGCCGCGCGGGCGCCGCCCGCCGTGCGTTCGCCGTCACGCAGGGGCCGCGGCCTTGCGCGGCGAGCATGGAGGCGGCACCGTCTGCGGCATGGCATCCACAAACGAGCGCATCGCCGTCGTCGGCCTTGGCTACGTCGGCCTGCCCGTCGCGCTGGCGTTCGCACGAAAATTCCCCGGCACCCTCGGCTTCGACATCAACACCAAGCGCGTCACCGAGCTCGCGCGCGGCCATGACCGCACCGGCGAGACCTCGAGCGACGAGCTCGCGGCCGCCAAGCTCCGCGTCACGTCGAAGGTCGAGGACCTCGAGGGCTGCACCTTCTTCGTCGTCGCCGTGCCCACCCCGGTCGACGGCACCAAGCGCCCGGACCTCACGCCGCTCGTGCGCGCCAGCGAGACCGTGGGCAAGGTGCTCCAAAAGGGCGCCGTCGTCGTCTTCGAGTCCACCGTGTACCCCGGCGTCACCGAGGACGAGTGCGGGCCCGTGCTCGAGCGCGTCAGCGGCCTCAAGCGCGGCGTCGACTTCAAGCTCGGGTACTCACCGGAGCGCATCAACCCCGGCGACAAGGAGCACGCGCTCGAGAAGATCACCAAGATCGTGAGCGGCGAGGACGCCGAGACCCTCGAGCGCGTCGCGGTCGCCTACGGCGCCATCATCGACGCCGGCGTGTTCCGCGCGAAGAGCATCCAGGTGGCCGAGGCCGCCAAGGTCATCGAGAACACGCAGCGCGATCTCAACATCGCGCTCATGAACGAGCTCGCGGTCATCTTCGAGCGCAAGGGGCTGCGCACCAAAGACGTGCTGGAGGCGGCGGGCACCAAGTGGAACTTCCTCAAGTTCTCGCCGGGCCTCGTCGGCGGCCACTGCATCGGCGTCGATCCCTACTACCTCACCACCATGGCCGAGAAGCTCGGCTACCACCCGCAGGTGATCCTCGCGGGCCGCCGCATCAACGACGGCATGGGCGCGTGGATCGCCCAGCGCATCGTGAAGATGCTCGTGCACGCCGACGTGCCCGTGAAGGGCGCGCGCATCGGCGTCCTCGGGCTCACCTTCAAGGAGAACGTGCCCGACCTGCGCAACTCCCGCGTGCCCGACATCGTCGCCGAGCTCCTCCAATTCGGCGTGGTGCCGCTCGTGCACGACCCTTACGCCGACCCGGAGATCGCGCGCCACGAGTACGGCATCGACGTCGTCGCGCAGGACGCGCTCACCAACCTCGCCGGCGCCGTCCTCGCCGTGAGCCACGAGCAATTCCTCACGCAGCCGCCCGCGGAGCTCTTCGCCGGCGTGCGCGCCGGCGGCATCGTCGTCGACGTCAAGTCCGTGCTCGACGCCGCGAAGCTGCCGCCGTCGCTGACGCTGTGGAGCGTGTGAGCTGTGGAGCGTGTGAGCGCGGGACACGGCACTGAGGCTCGTACGGGCCGACGCGGGGGTGGTCACCGGTGAACTGCAGCCCGATTGGTGTTCCGCCGGTCTCCGGAGCGCGGTACGGCACCGAGGTTGTCGGCGACTGGGATGACGACGTGCGCGACGTGCGCGACGTGCGCGACAAGATGGGCGCGGGCGCAGCCCTTCAGCAAGACACGGCGCAAGCGCTACCCCAACTCGCGGAGGCCGCGTGACATGGGCCGATCGGCACCCATGCCCCAGGCCCTGAATGGTTACCGCCGCACCGTCACGCATCAGTTGTTACCGCCGTCGCTGTAAGGCGAGCTTTGCAAGGAGTTCACGCACGGGCTGAAGCAAGACATCTGTCACAGGCGACGCCACCGAGCACCGCTCGACGGAGGCTCTAAGGTACGTCCGACATGCTTCCGCCTCTACGCGGCCCTCAATGAGTTGCCGAACGAGCACGAGACATCCGCGCGCCTCAACAGCATCGGCGCTGTCAAAGTCGAGAGACGAGAGGAGCAATCGTCCCGCAAGTTCCGTGTTGCCGTCTGCAAGCGCAATTCGGCCGGCCAACTGCTCAACGAGGTGACGCGCGAACGATCGCGAAGGTGCGTTCCTCCGAACGTCACCGACGATCTCCAAGGGCCGTTCCGCGTCGCCGGTTGATATCCAGAGCATCTCGGCTAGGTCCGCTTTGTACAGAGCAGGTTCTCGAGAGAGGCGCACCGCGCTCTCTCCTGCTTCGATCGCCTCTCCTACTAGGCCATCGCCATCACCGGCTCCGTCCGGGGTCGGCTCGTCCCAGCCGTCGCCGTTCATGCTGAGGACCCAGGCTATTGCTCCTACCTCCAGTGCGACCGTCGCCAGAGCCACGATGGCAGCACCGAATACCTCTGCGCATAGTGTGGGCCCCATCGCCCTGCATGCGTTGATAACCTGGGCTGCTGCGCCGCCGCCCGCCGCCTCGCCGCCAACGCTCGATTCACCGTACGCGTCGCCATAGCCGCTATGCACCTGGCCACGACGGCCAAACGCGCAACCGCTCCCGTCGCTGCCGCAATCCGGGCGGTCGGTGCTTTCGCCGTCGGTAGTGCAGGTGTCGAAGCTTCCCTCACAATCTTCCGTCGGTGGTGCGTCACGGTGCACACCAGGAACCTCTTCCTCGGTAAGCAGTGGGGTCATCATCAGCCCAGTCGAATCGACGTAAGCGAGCGGACTCCCGCCTGCGTACCCATAGGCCTGCGCCCCGAAGTGCGCAGCGCCAGTCTCCATGAGCAGCCGCTCGGGTGCTGTGAACTGTCCGAGCTCGGGGAAGGTTCGTTCAGACGCATCGTACCGTAGCGCGACGAGGTCGCCCGACGCGGGTCGGCGTCGTGCGACGTGAGCGCCTGAGGCGAGCTCTGCGGCCTCCACGAGTTCGAGGGTAGCGCCGTCAGCGGCCGCGTAGTGGGCGTCAGAGCTACTCCGGCGGAAAAGACTTCGACGCTTTGTCCGCAACGCGCGCTCTTCTTCGCTCGGCGTATTGTCGCTTCGCAGTCGCAGCTGCCCGGCGGTATCCACAAGCGACTGCATTGCGATAGTGGAGTCGCCATACATGTGGGAGTTCTGGCAACAGTTGAACGAGTTGGCGGGTCAACCTGTAGGCCACAAAGCTGGAACGCTCTGAACGTGCCAAGAACTCGATCGCGAAACCACGCTCCTTCCGGCTTCGCGCGCAGAACAAGGCGCGGCGCGCTGTCTCGCGGCAGACAGCGGCGTCGACGCCAGACGCCGCTTGCTGAATGGCGAGATCGAACATCTTCTCAAACTTCGTATGTCGGACGTTTTTCATTATGCGCATTCTTCGATGCAGTACTCATCGGAAAATCCCATTGCCCTACACTCCGCCATGCACTGCGCCCAGATCCTCCACGCTGGTCCCGGGCCCGTCGGCTCGTCGCTGTTCGGCTCTGGCTCCTCCTCCGTCGTGGGATCTTCCCCCGGTGGAGGGGACTTTCCCGGTGGAGCGCCACTGTCGCTGCTAAGACTGCCCACCACGGCGAGCGCGAGCACCAACGGCAGTGTGGATACGATTGCCGCGATGGCAGACCCAAAGACGGCTGCGCATGCAGGTCCGAGCGCTCTACATGCGGCGACGATCTGAGCCGCTGCGTCTTCATCCGCTACCCAATCCCCGTCGCCCCCTCCCACTACGTAGCCAGATAGCTGTGACGACCCATTGCCCTGCGGATACAGGCCGACAGAGCCGTAGGCAATGAGCATGACCTTTCTGTCCTCTTCCTGAGTGCTAGCGCCTGTCGTTCCGCCGTTCATGCATGCGTCTTGGTTTGTCGCGTGTGTGCAGTCTTTCGCGCTTTCTGCGTCCCACCCGCTTCCTGAGGGAGCCGGCGTCATCGTGACGACGTGATTGTCCATTCTCCCGTCTGGATCGATGTAGCCGAACGGCGCCCCAGCGGCGTAGCCGTAGGCCTGCGCGCCGAAGTGCTGGTACGCGGTCCCCATGGCGAGGGGGTCGGGTCCTGTGAACTGTCCGAGCTCGGGGAAGGTTCGTTCAGACGCGTCGTACCGTAGCGCGACGAGGTCGCCCGACGCGGGTTGGCGTCGTGCGACGTGAGCGCTTGAGGCGAGCTCCGGGGCCTCCACGAGGTCGAGGGTAGCGCCGTCAGCGGCGCCGTGGGGATCGTGCAACAGCGGGGCGCAGGCTTCGCCGACGAGCGCGGGGCCGGCCTTCTGGCAGGCGCGCTCGGAGGCCGTGCGGTGAGCGCGAGCCCGCGCGCACAGCGCGGACCCGGCGAGGCAGACTCGAGCGGCGTGCGGCGCGGCGCGGGCCGTGCTTGTCGACGTGAGCGACGTCAGCGCGAATGGCCCTCTCGACCCGAGAAGAGAACTGCCTGACGGATGCGAGACATCTCCGCAAAATTATGAACACCGATTCGTTTACCGATTCGCATTAAATCGTCTCGGCTCATGGCCTCCCAGGCCTTCATTGCTTCGGCATAGCGCCGTTTTGCTGTCGCGGCCACAGCAGTGTATCCACAGTCTCTCGCCTTGCGAAAATGTAGAGCCCAAACGTCCGGCCATTCCGGTCGCAACGCCACTAACTCTCGCGTAACGCGGTAGGCAGCAAAATTGGACGGTTCGATGCGCGCCAACAGCGCGAGAGCGCTGAACCGATCTTTCTTGCTCCGTGCACAATCAAGCGCTCGCCGTGCTGTTTCAAGCGCTAGGTCAGAATACCCCCCCGCCCCCTGGTATATGGCAAGGCGATATAGCATGTTCGAAGATGTTGTTCGTTCTACCATGGACTTCAGCTACAAAAATTGAGCGCAAAAGGCGTGACAGTACGCTTTACTGTTACGTGTGCCGGCAAGGCAACGTGCCATACATGTTACGTACGGGTGTATTGGTTTCGGATTCGACGGTGTCTCTGGCTCGGGATCAGGGCTGGGATCGGGAACCGGACCCTCCTCCGTCCCGGGCGGAGCGCCGCTGTCGCTGCCCAGACTGCCCACGACCGCGAGCGCGACTACCAGTGGCAGTGTGGCAACGATTGCCGCGATGACAGGGCCAAACACGGCTGCGCATGCAGGTCCGAGCGCTCTGCATGCTGCGACGATCTGAGCCGCCGCGTCTCCATCTAATACCCAATCCCCGTCGCCGGCCCAGTCGCCCCAGCCGAAGCCGGCGCCGTCGCCGCCCCCGGCGCCCGAGCCGAACAGGCCTAAGGACGAGCCGTATTCCCGGCGCAATGCTGCTCGGTCTTCCTCCTGAGTACTACTGCCGGTGGATCCACCATTCATGCAAGCATCTTGGTTCTCCGCATGTGTGCAGTCCTTGGCTGGCCCGTCCCATCCAGTTCCGCTGGGCGACGGCGCCATCACGAGTTTGCTGTCATCCATTCTCCCGTCCGGATCGACGTTGCGGAAGGGGCTGCTCGCGACATAGCCGTACGCCTGCGCTCCGAAGTGCTGGTACGCGGTCCCCATGGCGAGGGGGTCGGGTCCGGTGAACTGTCCGAGGTCGGGGATGTAGTCGCGCCAGCCCTCGTTGTAGACGCCGCCGGCGTCGACGTACTGACCAGGGTACCGCCAGTTCCAGATCGGGTTTGGGCTGGCCGCAGAGTCGATCACCTCGTCACCGCCGGAGTAGCTGGACGCGCCCCAGGCGTCTGAAATGTAGCGCTTGAGGCGCGCTCCGCTCGTCGTCGAGATCTTCCGCACGAGGCCCATGCGATCCGTGTGGAGGTGGAACGCGGTTGGCCCGTAGTTCGGGTTGACGAGGGTCCCCACCTGCGCCACCGGCGATCCTCCGAAGAGGACGTTGTCACCCGTCCACGCAAGCGAACCAGCGGCGAGCGTCTCTTCGAGAGGGAGGCGCCCTTCGGCATAACGGAAGCGGCCCACCGCCGAGCCCGCAGGATAGGCGAGGGCCACGCGGCGCTTCTCCGCGTCGTAGCTCGAGGTGTACGTGCCTGCCGAGGTCGTCACCGTCGTCGTCTCAAGCTCGGGGCCGTAGCCGAACGTCGTCGTTCCGCTCATTCCTCCGGTCCACGTGATGCTCCGAAGGAGCCCAGCGACGTCGCCGGTGGACCCGTCCCAGGTGTAGTCGAGCGACGCCGACACGCTCCCGCCGGTGCGGCCCGCCACGCGCTCCCAGTCGGTCGAGTCGTAGCTGTAGGACCCATGTGAGTCGCTCGCCTTCGTCCCGTCTGCCGCGTAGCTGATTGTCTCTGTCGTCCCATCGTCGACCCAGGAGCTCAGCAGATCCCTGACGTCCTTGTAGACGTAGCTGCGGGTCTTATTGCCGGTCGTCGTGTGGCTGAGCCAGGTGTCCGATGACGACACGTCGCGCTCCTTGACCAAGTCGCCGTCGCCATCATAGCCGTCGCCGACGTAGGTCGTGTAGTACTTCACGTCGGACCATGTCGACCCGCTGTATTTGTCGAGGATCTCCGCGGTGCGCCCGAGGAGATCGCGCGTGATGGTCCGCGCGTTCGAGGAGCTCCCCTGCCAATACCAGCCCGAGACCGCGCCGGACGGCTCGTACGTGGCGTTCGTCAGACTGAAGCTCCCCTGCGACGTCGACACCCCTGTGGGTCGCTCCTTGTCGTTCCCGTAGCTGTAGGTCGCCACCATGCCCGAAGGATACGTGATCGAGACGAGCTCTTGCGTGCCCGAGTTGTCGTATGTGAAGTCGATCGGCACCAGGCTCGACGCGCTGAACGATGACAGCGGGCCATCGTGCTGCACGACGCTGATGACGCGGCCAAGGGCGTCGTACCGGTAAAACGTCGCGTTGCCGTACTGGCGGTCCTCCACGTACGCCAACCGGCCGCGGTTGAACGCGCTGTCGAGCGTGTACGACTTGCCTGGAGGCGACGCGCTCTCGTACGTCGAGTTGTCCTTCTCGTCCCACTTGTAGAGCCGCAGCGTTGTCGAGGTCAGCGCGTCCTCCACGATGACGGGTCGGCCCAGACCGTCGTAGCCCGTGACGATGTCCGCGCGGGCCGTGCCGTCCTTGTCGTTGACGATCCGCTCGGAGACGTGGCCGGTGTCGAGGTACGCGTACTCGACGCTCTGACCCGCCGATGAGCGGTCCTCCGCGATCAGCCTCCGCAATGCGTCGTACGTGTATGTCGATGCGGGCGTGGTCTGTGAATGCTGCGAGTTGTAGTTCTCGTAGAGGAGGCCGTCTTGCGTGTGCGTGAAGTCCTGCACGGCGCTTGCCCCCGCGACGCTCGTCCCACGCGCCACCTCGATGAGGCGGCCGGTCTCGTTGCCGGTCTCGCCATAGGTGTTCACCTCGACGTCGCCGTCCGCCTCCGTGACGTAGTCGAGGCGGTCGTCGTTGGCGGCCAGGTACGCGTAGCTGGTCGTCACCTCGCTGAAAGGGCTCGACCGGACCTCGTCGTCCACCGAGCTCACGCGGTCTTGCCCCGCGGCGCCGGTGTCGAGGTTCCGGTCCCGGCTCGAGCGCAAGACGAGGCCCGTCCCGTTCAGCACCTGCCGGTTCGTCACCCGTCCGTAGGGGTCCTTGCCGCTGTTCCGTGTGTTTACGGTCTTCCACAGCAGTGTCCCCGTCGAGTCGTAGTGCTCCGCGCCCACGATGGCGAGCGCCTTGGTGGCGTCCGAAGAAGTGCCGTCCCGTGGAAAGCGCACGAAGTTGCCCTCGGGGATCGAATCGGACACGCCGTTGCCGACCCCGCGCTCGTAGGCCGGGCCCCAGGCGAGCTCGTTGGTGTACGTCGTTGACGTCGTGCCTCCGCCGGTGACCGTCATGACGCGCCGGAGCTCGTAGGGCTTCGTGTCCGACGTCGCTGTCGTGGTCTCGGTGAACGAGATCGGATCGCCCGTGTCCTGCGGGACCTCCCAACAGATCGCGTGGCCGTCGTCCTCGTCGTAGGCGTCGCTCGAGCAAGCCTGCCAGTCGACCCGTGACTCGCTCGGCGGGCTCGTCGTCGTGTCGCGATAGTCGATCACCTCCGAGACGCGGTCGTTGTCGTACGTCTCTCCGGAGGTCACCGGGAAGACGTTCGACAGGTCCGTGTACGCCACGAGCGCGCCATCGTCGCCGTAGCGACGAATGCCGGTGATGGCGCCGCGGCCGGTGTTGCTGTTGGAGTCGGCGTCACGCTCGTAGACGACGCACGAGCTGCGCTGGGTGGTGTCGTCGGAGGACTGCGCGGCGCGAGTGACGCGGGTGACGAGCATGTCGGGGAGCGCCGTGAAGAGGCTCGTCGAGCTCGAGCCTTCGTTGACATTTCCTCCGAGGCCGTCTCCGTCGCTGTCGTAGTCGTATGACGTGACGTCGAAGGAGCCGCCCGTGAAGCTCGTGGTCAACGTGTCGCACCCCGCATCCGGCTCTGACTCGGCGGCGAACGGGTTCGGGTCCGTGTCGGGATCCGCCTGCTCGGGGAACGTCACCGAGTCGTTGGGCCCGAGCGCGTCGTCGACGTCGTACTTCGCGGTCGCCCTGAGGCGTCCGAGGGAGTCGTAGTAGCGCCGCTCGATGCTGCGCGGCGTCGTGTGCGCATCCCAGGTGGCGACATTGCCCGTGAGCGTGCACGTCGGTGGATCGACCAGGGTCTGGTCAGGCACCAGCTCGCACACGAGGACGGGCCCGCGGGTGAGCACCGAAGGATCGGCATAGTCCATCGCGTGCCACACGCCGTCCACGCCCTTCGCGGAGCTCCGTCCGAGCGTGTAGCCGTCCGTCGTCGTCGCGTACGCGCCGTCGACGCCGCAAGAGCCCGTCGTGCAACCCGTCACGTTGCCGTTGGTGTCGAGGTCGAACGTTTGGCTCGTACCGTTCACGGTGAAGGCCATCGACGAAGACCAGGGCGTGCTCGACGAGGAGATCGTGTGCCGATCCCACGAGTGGGTCGCCACATTCCCGGAGGTATCCCAGGTGTAGCTCGCGATCGGACGGATCTGCACGCTGCCGCTCGTGGTGACCAACGGCCGTTGGACGTACGTGAGCTCCCAGGGCGTCGACGCGTAGTTGAAGTACGCGAGCTTGCAGGCATGCGAGCTCGAGGACAGGCAATACCGGCTGTCGCGCAGGTACACGAGCGAAGTCGGGTGGGATCCCGATTGGACGACGAGCCCGAGCTCCGTCACCGAGCGCCCGTCGACGCGATCCGTCCCCGAGTTGATGCCGCGCAGCTTGTACTCGTACCGCAACTGCGCGCCGCTCGGGGCCGACTCGGCCGAATAGTAGGGCTCGATGCTCGGTCCGTGCTGGTTTCCGTCGAGGACCACGCCGATCTTCACGAGCAACCCACGGTCGGCGTAGCAGTATCCAGAAGGTTGGCCCTGGAACCCGGGCATCGCCGAGCAGACGGCGCTCGGCACCTCCTCCGGCCCGGTCCCTACGTCGTCGCCCTCATAGAGAAGGCGGATGAACCGGTTCGGCGCTGCTCCTTGATAGATGCGCGTGAGCCGGAGATGCGTCGAGTACGTCGTGGCGGCTCCATCCACCGGCGGATCGGTGACCACCGGATGGAGCGCAGTCGGCGAGTCGGGAAGTGTAAACTCGAGGACGTCGCCCCACGCCGTCAACAGACGCCAGACCTCGGGCGCGCTCGCGCTCTGTTCGAGGAGCGCGTGGGTCCCCGGTTCGCTCTGCCAGACGTACGTGTCGATCTGCGTGAACGTCACCGTCCGTCGCAGGCTCTCCCAGATGATCTCCTGCGGCGACGCGTAGTCGTCGCCGTCGAGGATGAGGCGGTCGCCGTACGTGTGCCGGAACCCGGGCCCGAGCACGCGCGCGTAAGGGAGCTCCGCGTCCGTCGCGTCGCAAGTGCCGCTGTCGCACGCGCGCCCATCGCCGCAGTCGGCGTTGCTGCTGCACGTAGACGCGGTGAGATCGGCGTAGTCTGCCTTCGCCCTGGTGCTGTCGTAGAGCACCGCGAAGTCGAGCGCCCCCATGTCCGTCTGCACGTGAGCGACCGAGTAGGGGCCCGACTGGACTTGTCTCGACGCCGCGCTCACCGAGCGCCCGATCACGTTGGCACCCTCGACACAGGCGCCACAGCCGTCGTCGACGCTGCCGTTGCCGTCGTCGTCGACGCCGTTGCAGCAGATCTCCTTCGGACGGCACGGCAAATCGTCGACCTGTGTGTTGCAGTCGTCGTCTACGCCGTTCGCGCAAATCTCGTAGGAGAGGCACTGCGCCTTCGCCCCCGACGCGGCGATGGCCGCGACGGCGAGAATGACGAGGGCATCAATGGCGAGGGCGGACCGCCTGGCGGCGTGGGTGGCGCGGTTCATGGCGTCACCTGCGCATTCACCGTCGGGATCGGCGTCGCGGCCGGCGCGTCGGCGTCGGTGGCGCCGGCGATGTCGAAGAACGGATCGCAGAGCGTCACCGGCGGGGCGAGCTTGGTGGGGTCGTTGAGCGCCGCGTCGACGTCCTCCGGCGCCATGTCGTCGACGAGGAGCATCGGGGGGGCCGGGGAACGGTCTTCGACGTCGAGCAGCCGGCAGCGGCCATCGTCAGGCCCGCAGTCCGCGTCGGAGCTGCAGGCGGGTGTGCACAGCGGCGTCAGCGTGTCCCGCATCCAGAACACGGTGCCCGGCGGACAGCCGAAGTTGTCGCTTGCGTCAGTCGAACCTACAGGGGGGGGGGCATTCTGCCGCGTCGCATTCGCGGCGAGATGGTCCTTGTACGCCTGCATCAGCCGAGCGGGGTCGCGCGCCCGCGCCGGCGCGCTCTGCGCGCGCGTGACGACGGCGAGGCCGACGACGACGGTGGTGACCGCGCCGGCGACGACGAGAAGACCGCTTGGCTTCATGAGGCTCCCGTTGAAGGCGATCGTTGTCGCCCGAGCATGCGAGCTCCGTCAAGGTGCGAACGATGATTCGCTCACGATTCTGGAGCGATTTCCATGCGGAACGGTCGGATTCTGCAACTCCTGTTGCACCTCACGATTCATGCCGGCCGACGACCGAACCGCGGCGAGTCGGTAGGGCCCGCGGGCGTCGGCGCCGCCGGTGCGCCCGGCTCGCGCTCGATCGCTCCACCGGGGCGAGGGCCCGGACCGTTCGTCCCCCGCGCCTTCTTCCGCTGCCTCGTGAGCTCCACGCGCACCGGCGG